>CAWGOG010000001.1:0-2536895 GCA_963824205.1 uncultured Verrucomicrobiae bacterium
AAATTCCATTTGAGCAAGTTCCCGCAATGTACTTTTACCGCCATCACATGCAATAAGATAAGTTGCAGTTACCTCAACAGTGCTGTCATTTTTCTTTAATATAACAGTATATTTATTTTGCGCCTCTGTATATGAAATCAACTCCGTATTCCACTCAACCTCATGATTATTTTTTTGCAGGTGATGATATAACAACGTTTCATTTTTGCTTTGCTCATACATGAGTATAAAATCAAAAGGTGTTATATCACTTCCAAAATTTTTAAATTCGGCTTCGCTTATTTTTTTCCCATGGCGCCAAAAGCACAGCCCATCTGTTTTCTGCGCATCAGCAACAATAGCATCACTTAAATGCATCTGTTCATAAATCTCCATGCTTCTTGCCTGAACCACTACTGCACGGGATTCAGTTGTTGGGGCAGACTTCTTATCAACTATTAAAAAATTAATATTAAAACGAAGCAGTTGTGCAGCAAGCATTAAACCTGTTGGTCCTGCACCGCAAATTATAACCGGATAATTTGATTGCATTATTTGTATTTGCAACAAAACTAAGGATACATAAAACCTGAATATTGTTTAGTATAAATTTTAATGACCAGTTTCGCCTTTAACCGCATTATATGGTTTCTTTAAGTACATTTAATTATTTACAAATTGAATTTTAGTATTGATGAGAACAGGAAATCTGTTTTGCTTAAACAATATGTAATTGTTGTGCGAACTGCAGGATAATTTATTAAGATATTAAACTTATAGCTTGCACTTTAAATAGTTTGTTATTGCATGTACACGATTGAAAAAATTGCATAAATTCTTAATGCGCCATCAAAAATTATAAATAAAAATGCTGAAATTTTGCAATTGCTTACAGATAGCAGGCGCTTATTTTTCCTGAAACAACTTTGTTCTTTGCAATAGTAACAAAACAAAGAGATGCACATATTTTTATTAACGAATTATATGAAAGAGGTATTAAAAATTTTATTGTAAGAAACAGATTTTGATGCATCTGCATTTTACTTAATGCCAATTTTATTTTTGTTGATGATACATTAATTGCTTTACAGCAAATCGCCGCATATCATCGCACACAATTTTCATATCCTGTAATTGCTATTACTGGAAGCAATGGAAAAACAATTGTAAAAGAATGGCTGTATCAATTGCTTTCTCCGGATTTTAATATTGTTCGCAGCCCAAGAAGTTATAACTCGCAAATTGGTGTGCCGCTTAGCGTTTGGCAAATGAATGAAAATTATAATCTTGCTATTATTGAAGCAGGTATTTCGCAGCCTGGATGAAATGCAACATCTTGAAAAAATAATTCAACCAACAATTGGTGTATTTACAAACATTGGTAATGCGCATGATGAAAATTTTTCTTCAACAGAAGAAAAAATAAAAGAGAAAGCAATTTTATTTAAACACAGTAAAAAGTAATTGCAAATGCGGATAATAATAATTTAATTACAATATTTTAAAACAAGCAAACCAAGCTCAATTATTTAGCTGGGGGAAGAATAACGAGCAACAATATTTCAATAAAATCATAGAAAAAAAAGATAGCAGCAACTACGTTTCGCTTTCATATAACCAAAAAATTTTAAAATAATTATTCCTTTTACTGATGATGCTTCAATTCAAAATGCTATTACCTGCATTTGCTGTTTTATTATATTTTAAAATTGATATCAATACAATAAAAGAAAGAATTTTATTACTGCAGCCAATTGATATGCGGCTTCAGCTTAACCTGCAATAAATAATTGCGCTTTAATAAATGATAGTTATAGTTTTGATATTGCTTCATTTTCTGTAGCGCTTGATTTTATGCAGCAGCAAAATCAGTTCAGCAGAAAAAACAATTATACTTTCTGATTTGCCGGGTGCAGACAGCAAGGGTGTTTATGCCGAAATTGTTTACATGCTTAAAGCAAAAAATATCAAAAGAGCAATTGTTATTGGTGAACAATGGAGCAATATTATCCTTTTTTGCAGGATGCGGTAGAGCGAGGTACAACAATTTGCCACAACAGAGATTTTTCTTTTACAATTTTCAGCAAATCATTTTCGCGATGAATTGATTTTATTAAAAGGCGCACGCAGATTTAGTTTTGAAAATATTGCTGCGGTATTGCAGCAAAAAGTTCATCAAACCATAATGGAAATAAATCTTACCGCTATGGTTCATAACCTAAATGAATATCGCAGAATATTAAAGCCTGGTGTAAAAATTATGGCAATGGTTAAGGCATCAGGTTATGGCAGCGGCAGCACTGAAATTGCCAACGTGCTTCAGTTTCATAAAGTAGATTATCTGGCAGTTGCTTATGCTGATGAAGGTGTTGAATTGCGTAAAGCAAATATTCGTTTGCCAATAATGATTATGAATATTGATGAAAGCGCTTTTGAATCAGTTATTCAATATAATCTTGAACCAGAAATTTATTCGTTGTCTATTTTAAAAAGCTTTGATGCATTTCTTGATAAACAAGGTTTGCAGCAATATCCGGTTCACATAAAATTAGATACCGGCATGCACCGTCTTGGATTTGATATAAATGAAGTTGATGAAATGATAAATTATATTAAAAGCCAGTAACCGCATAGTAATAAAATCTGTATTTAGTCATCTTGCTTCAGGCGAAGATGTAAATGATGATGCGTTTACTTTATTGCAGGCAGAAAAATTATCAAAAGCCTGTGTACAAATAAAAGATGCATTAGGTTATTCGTTTATGCAACATATTGCAAATTCTGCAGCAACTATTTTAAAACCGCAACTGCAATTTGATATGGTGCGTCTTGGAATTGGTTTATATGGAATTGATGCAGCCACTCAAACAAACTTGCATTAAAACCTGTTGCATCATTAAAAACAACAATAGCACAATTACGAAAATTGCAAGCCGGCGATACAGTTGGTTATAATCGCAAAGGCAAAATAGTTGCAGATGCTGTAATTGCAACATTACGCATTGGTTATGCAGATGGTTTGCGCCGGAGTTTAAGTAATGGCAAAGGTAAAGTTTTTATAAATGGAAATCTTGCACCGATAATTGGAAATATTGCTATGGATATGACGATGGTTGATGTAACAAATATTGATGATATAAAAGAAGGCGATGAAGCAGAAATATTTGGTGCTCATATTTCTGTAGAAGAAGTTGCAGCAAACTGCGGCACGATTGCTTATGAAATACTTACCGGCATTAGCCAGCGTGTAAAACGTATTTATGTGGAGGAATGATATCTTTATAGCTCTTGTTTATTTCAACCTCTTTTATTTAAATAAATCTGAATTAAAAAATGCACCAACAGTGTCGCTATACATATAATCCACGCAATAGCAATCATTTTTAAAAGATTGCTTTCTCTAACTTCTGTTTCTTTTAGTGATCTGCCTACTGCAACAAAACCTTCAGCCAGGGCACTTACTTTTTCAAATACCATTGCCATGCGAACATTACTTTGCGGTTGCCAGGTAATATATCTTCATTATTAGAATCTGTATAATCAAATAACACCTGAAGGCGGTTTTGGTAATTGGCCATTTAAAAATCCTGTTGATTGTAGTGGTTTTCCACTCCTTATCAAAGATTTCTGTAAATACAGCAAGGCTTTGTGATAAATCAATTGTATCTTGCAGACAATAAATTATTTATTGATTTTCCTTTTTTATAGCGCATCGCTTAAATCTCTTGCAATTTGTAATTGCGGATCGTTTGCAGATGAACGATATGTTTGCTGTACACTTGCATATACAATAATAAAATTGCCGTAATAATTATTGCATGCAGCAAAATGTGCGAGTAAGTGATGGAGTTTGTTTCATATATTGTTTTGTTTCTACTTAAGATTATATTAAAAGTACTTTGAATTTCAAAGTATTATATAAAAAAAATTTTATTTATATGTTTTTTATCATTTTTTCCAATGCATCTAAGATGTGACTTGAAATGCTTTTTCGCCGGCTTTCGTTGCAGAATAAGTTGTATTTGTTTTTCTGCCGATAAATCCTTTCTGAACTTTGATATACCCGCTTTCTTCCAACGCTTTAATATGGCTGGCAAGGTTGCCATCTGTTACATTGTATTAGTTCTTTCAAATCATTAAAATTTATAGATGCATTTACCATAAGCGCACTCATTATTCCAAGACGAATGCGGCTGTCAAAAGTTTTATTTAAATTTTCAATAGGATTTTTCATCACTTAGGCCTTCAGTTTCTTTCATATTTCATACCACATAAACATACGCCATATAAATATATGCAATAACACCAAAACCAGCAGCCCAGAAATACAAACCCTCGCCTATAAAATAAAGATCTAATTAAACCCAATAATTATTTCACCATAACCAAGATATCTCGTTTCAGGCAACGTGTATTTGCTGGCATTTAAAACACCAAATCCATAAAATATTAAACAGCCGGGCGCAATAAAATCATAAATACCATTTCTATCAATGCAAATAAAAAAATACCACCGGCAATCATAGGCACACTACATTAATCATAAGTCTTCTTGCAGTTATTCCCCAAATCGGCACATTGGTTTTTTTACTGCGGCTGATAAGTAAAAATAAATGCGGATAAAAATGCTGCAACAAAAGTTATAAATGCAATCTGTAATAATCGGCTGTTTACAAAATCTCCATGCAATATTGAATCAGTACTGCTATTGATTTTCTTACTGTAGCACTACTTATTTCTTTCGATCACATTACTGCGCAAACCATGCACCAATTAATGCACAAATACCTGCGCAAATACCGCTTAATCCACTTAAGCTTATAAAGCGGCTGCTGCGCTCCATCATTTGTTTTATATCATGCAGTTCATTTGAAAGCTTTTCTGACTCGCATTCATTAAAAGTACTTTGAAATACAAAGTAAGTAGTTTAATTTATTCTTTCAAAATAATTTTTCTGTAAAACATTGAAAAATGTGTATTGCTTATTGAAGTACTTCGCTTAGTTTTTGCTCCAGCATTTCGCCACGTAAACTTTCAGCAATAATTTTTCCCTGACGGATCAATTAAAACATTAAATGGAATTCCATCAAAATGATAAGCAGTTATAGCAGCACTTTGCCATTGTTTCAGATCACTCATTTGCGTCCATGAAAGATTATCATGCTTTATAGCTTCAAGCCATGCGAGTTTTATCTTCATCAAGTGAAACACCAAGAATAGTAAAATTTTTATTTTTAAATTTATTATATGCCGCAACAACATTTGGATTTTCCTGCCTGCATGGTCCGCACCAGCTTGCCCAAAAATCAACCAATAAATATTTGCCTTTAAAATCGCTGATACTGATTTTTTTTCCATTAGCATCAGTCATAGTTAAATCAGGTGCCGGCTGATTAAGCAATGCGTAGATTCGCCATTTGTTTCAGCTTTGCATGGACTGTGCAAAGTGACTTTTAAAGATAGCAATTCCACTATGTTGTGGAAAACGTTTTACTGCATCTGCCACAAGTGCATATAATTCTCCGGCGCAACAGCACCTTTTGCTTTATCAAGGGCAAAACAAATAGCTGCCGGATTATTTGATGTTTTTATAAAATTGATTATTACACATCATCAAGATCGTTTAGTTGCTTTGTGTATTGCTGTTGCAATTGTATTATAGAAGCAGAATCCTTTTGACCGTTGCTTGTTAATGGAATCAAGCTGGTAATAGCTTGTTGATAGAATAGAATCTTTTTGCCAGAAATCTTTTATAAAAGAATACAATTGCTTTGTAGCATCAGAGCCATTTATATCAGGAAAATGAAAGCCATTGGGATCAAAATCTATTTTATATTTTTTGCCATCGTTAACTAAAATAACTACAGGATTATTCTTTAAAGCCAATAACATATAAATTTTGTTGCGAGTCAACTCCGTTTAATTTATAATTTCCATCTTTATCTAATTTGCGCTGAATCAATAACCTTTAAATCGCAGATTGATAAGATAATTTTTCGAGAAAAATTGTATCTGAAGGTGCATTGTTTATATTGCCACTTACAGTAAAACTTCCGCGCTTATTGTTGCATGCAATATAAGAACATGCTACAATGAAAAATATATGAAATGTGTTTCATTGCTTATTATTTAATTCTTCCTCCAATAAAACTGTAACCGATTTTAAGATCAGCTTTGCCTTTACTTAATTTTTTTACTTCACCAACAAACAAACCCATTAAACCTTTCTTGCCTTTTTTATATTCAGCAACTTTATCCGGCATTTTATTTAATACAACAGTTACCCAATCTTTTAATTCATCTGTATTTTTTGTTTGAATAATATTAAGCTGTAATGCAAGCTCTGCAACAGGTTTGCTGCTGTCATTTAATATTGCAGGCAATAATTTTAATGATGCATTTGAAAAGCTTACTTCACCTTTTTCAACTATTTCAATAATTTCTGCAAGCTGTTTAGCAGGAATATTACTTCAATACAAATTTTTTATTCATTCATTAATTGCTTTATTGGGCCGTTAATCCAGTTAGCAAGTGCTTTATAATTTTTTGTATGATGAATTGCTCTTTCAAAATAATCTGCAATTTCTTTTTCGCTTGTAATTGTGCAGCATCATATTCATTCAATCCAAATTCAGATTGATATTTTTTATACAATTGTTGCGGCAATGCAGGTAAATTATTTTTTATATTGATAAGAAATTCATCACTTAAATTTAATGGCGGTAAATCGGGTTCAGGAAAATAACGATAATCATTTGCTTCTTCTTTTTCACGAATAGCAAATGTTGTATCGTTCGTTGCATCAAAACTTCTTGTTTGCTGATAAATTTTTTCGCCATTATCAAGCAATTCAGTCATTCGTTCAATTTCAAATTCAATTGCCTTTCTTATATTACGGATGGAGTTAAGGTTTTTTACTTCCACCTTTGTTCCAAGCTTTGTTTCGCCTTTTAATCGCAGAGAAATATTTGCATCGCAACGCAAACTTCCTTCTTCCATATTGCCATCACAAATATTAATCCATCGCACAAGCTTTCTTAATTCAGTTACAAATAAACCGCTTCTTCAGCAGAATGCATGTCAGGCTCTGTTACAATTTCAATCAGCGGAGTACCTGCACGGTTATAATCTATATAACTAAAATCTTCATGCAAATCATGAATGCTTTTGCCTGCATCTTCTTCAAGATGTATATGATGCAGTTTTATATTTCTTTCGCCGGTTGAAGATTTAATTGTAACAAATCCGCTTACGCAAATTGGTGTAGTATGTTGAGAAGTTTGAAAACCTTTTGGTAAATCAGGATAGAAATAATGTTTGCGGGCAAAATAATTTTTTTGGTTGATGGTGCAATTGCATGCAATGCCCATCATTACTGCATATTCAATTGCTTTTTTATTTGTTTTAGGCAAAGTGCCCGGATGCGCCAATGTAATTACGCCAACATTTTCATTTGGTTCTGCACCATACGTATTTGCATCACTGCTAAACAATTTGCTTTTTGTTGAAAGACGTGCATGCACTTCAAACCCAATTACTGCTTCATATTTTTGTAGCATGCGCTCATGAACTGCAAAAATACGTTTCGTTTTAAAGATTATTGTTAGCCAGAACTTAAAACAGGCTTCACATTTATTTAATTCTGCCACTCTGCTTATACAAACTACATTTGCATTTTGTTGAATTATGAAAAAAATTCTTTAACAGTGCTGTTTTATTTTTTGCGTTGTTTAATTAGCCTGACTATGTTTTGCAGTTGGGGATTTTTTGTACATGAAACTGCAACACAGTTGGCTGTGTATGAATTACCAAAACCTTTGCAACGATTCTTTTTTTCAAATATTGATACCATTGTTGCCAACTGCTGTTCGGCCTGATAAGCGCCGCTATTTAGATAAAGAAGAAGCGCCAAAACATTTTATTGATATAGAAAACTATGGTGAAGATGCAATTAATAAGATGCCTGTTGATTGGCAAAGCGCGATAGCAAAATATTCTTAAGATACATTGAAAAAATATGGTTATGTGCCTTATGAAATTTTAATTGAATATGATTCACTGCTTGTAAATGCATTTAAAGAAAAAATTGCAGACAGTATATATTTTTTATGCTGATGATTTAGCGCATTATATTGAAGATGCAAATGTGCCTTTACATACCACTAATAATTATGATGGCCAGTTAACTAATCAAAAAGGCATTCATGCTTTGTGGGAGTCAACGATACCTGAAATAAAATTGAGCAGTTATAATTTATATACAAAGCATAAAGCAACTTATGTAAAAGATAAACCTGCTGTTATCTGGAATGCAATAAAAAAGGCACATGCTTTATTGCCGCAACTATTTGCAAAGGAAACAGAGGTTGCGCAACATTTTCCGGACAGTTCAAAATATGTTGAAGTAATTAAGTATGGCAAAAAAACAAAGGTTTATTCTGATGCATTTGCCAAACAATATGCTGTAGCTTTGGGCACAAGTATAAATGATCAGCTTATTAATTCAGCAAACATGGTTGCAGATTTTTGGTACACAGCATGGGTTGATGCAGGCAAACCAAATCTTAAAAGCTTATATCAATCTAACCAACAAAACAAAAAGCAGCTTAACAAAGAATTGAAAAGCTTACAAAAAAAATAACCTTGTAAAAGACAGTTTGTTAAGAGCTGAAAAAGAATAATATTATTCTTTTATTTCAAACTTAAACCTAATGCGCTCCAATCATAATCTTTATATCCATCATCAAACAATTGTTGATACTCCTGTTGAATTAAATTGCCTAATGGCATTTTTGCACCGGTGATTTCAGCTTGTTTTTTTATTAGTGTTGCATCTTTTAAACCAAGTTCCAAACTAAATGCTGCCGGTTTAAATGCTTCTTCTAAAACAAGCTTTCCATAATTAATATAAATGCCGCAATTAAACAATGTTGAAGTAAGCATTTTCATTAATTGTTGTTTATCAATGCCACTTTTATCAGCAAGTTGAATTGCCTCAGACATGCTTTGCAAAGCTGCCTGTATCATGTAATTGGTGCAAAGTTTTGCAACGTTTGAACTGCCGGGTTCGTTCCCATATTCCCAAATATTAACAGCACCCGCATCATTTAGTAATGGTTTTATTTTGGTGATTATTGCATCATCTCCCGAAACCATAAAGTTTAATTTTTTATCACGTGCAGCTTCAGGCCTTCCTGCTACAGGCGAAGCAATATAATAATTGCCGTATTGCTGATGTAGTTTAAACAAGGCTTCACTTGTTGCAGGTAAAATTGTACTCATTGAAACATGAATACCACCTTGCTTTAAATTTTTTGCAATACCATCTTCACCTTCTGTAATTTCTTTTACCGCAGCATCATTTGAAATAATAGTAAATACAACATCACATGAAGCAGCTAATTCTTTTACACTGTTACAAACTTTTGCGCCTTTGCTTTCCAAGTGGTTTTGCCTTTTCAATAGTTCTGTTATATACAAGCATTCCGTTATGTTGCTCCAATAAATTTTCTGCGATCGGTGTTCCAAGATTGCCGAGCCCTATAAATCCTATTTGCATAATTTTTATTTAAGAATGAAAAACATAAACTGCAAAAATGATGCTTTATTTAATTAATTGATTTATGAAGAGTGCATAAGAAGCATTATAAATGAACCTGTAATGGTAACTCCATTTTAATATCTGCAGTTTCAAAGGGCGTGTTTACAACTTCCACATGCTTAAATCCAAATTTTTCATACAGGCGGATGGCTGTTTGAAGATTGCTGTTAGAATACAAAATGAGTTTTGATGCATTCATTTCTTTTGCTTTCGCAATACAAGTATTAAGCAGCAGTTCGCCAAACTTTTTACCACGCTGTTCAGGCGCTACAGACATTTTAATGAGCTCATATTCCTTATCATTTATTTTAAAGATGCCCGCAGTGCCTATAATTGCATTGCCTTCTTTCAGTAAAAACAGGAAACCTCCGCGGTCAATTACATTTTCCCGTGGATTATTAAGCACTTCAAGGTCATGCGTTTCTACAAGATTAAATTTTTCAAGCCATTCAAGGTTCAATAAT
Source organism: uncultured Verrucomicrobiae bacterium (assembly GCA_963824205.1). GTDB lineage: Bacteria > Verrucomicrobiota > Verrucomicrobiia > Chthoniobacterales > UBA10450 > JBBRDU01. The sequence continues at coordinate 10,045 of CAWGOG010000001.1, forward strand.
TGAAAATCTTTGAGGTACTGATCTTCGTAATCAATAATTACAGCCATATATTATGTATCTGATGGAATGGTAAAAAACGAATATAATGGTTGTTAATTCAAAGGTTTAATAAAATACCGCGTTTACAGTGCATTTGTTCATACACGCACAGAATACTGTTCATTATCGAACACTTTTATTTACATTATTCTCTGAAACCTTTGCCAGTAAAGGGTTTCAGCATTGGCATATACGTTGAAACCTATTTCGGGTGAAGAAGAAGTGTGTCTTGCTGAAGGCACATAATTAAGGAAAGGAACGATTTGATGGAATGGAATTATAAATTACGATAGGTTGACTTTTTATTTTTCCTTTTTTACTCACAACTTAAAACTCCCTCATGTTTAAAAATTATTTTAAAACCGCATGGAGCAATTTGGTAAAGAATAAGTTTTATTCTTTCATCAACATCGCAGGTTTAACGCTTGGTTTAACTGTTGGTATTTTAATCTTGTTATGGGTGCAGGATGAATTTAGTTATGATAGTTTTCATAAGAATGCAGCACATATCATCAAGCTTGAAAATATGGTTGGCACTAATGCCAGCCGCCAGTTATGGACATCTACAACAGCGCCAATTGGTGTAATGGCAAAGCAACAGATTCCGGGTATTAAAGATGTTGTGCGTGTTACAGGAAATTATTTTTATGCTTTGTATAAATACAACGAAAAATCATTTAGTGATACAAAGAATTTTTTTACGGATGCATCATTTTTTAAAGTGTTCGATTTTCCTGTTATAAAAGGAAATGCATCTAATCCTTTTCCCGACAATTATTCGGTTGTAATTACAGAAAAAACAGCAAAGAAATTTTTTGGAACTGATGATGTAATTGGAAAAGTAATTACCGCAGATGACAGCGCTCATTTTAAAGTTACAGGTGTTATAAAAGATTTTCCAAAAAACTCAAGCATGCAGGGGGATATGTTTTTCCCGATGAGTTTGCTTGCACAAAAAAGATATGCAGGCAATACAGGCGGGAACAAATATTTATAACGATTATGCGCAATTTGATTTTGATACATTTATTTTATTACAGCCCGGTTTTTCATTTGATGGCTTTGCAAAAAAATTACGCGATATACATTTAAGTGTAAAGCCGGATGATACTGATATAGGTTATGTTTGGTTGCCACTTTAAAAAGTTCATTTATATCATAGCGATGGAAGTGAAGGCGGTGCAAGCACCGTGCGCATGTTTATGATTATTGCGATTCTTATTTTAATTATTGCCTGCATCAATTATGTAAATCTTTCAACGGCACGTTCCATGTTGCGTTCAAAAGAAGTAAGCTTACGCAAGATTGTTGGCGCTGCAAAATTGCAATTGTTTCTGCAGTTTATTATTGAAACAGTATTGCTTTTTGCTTTTGCAATTGTTATTTCATTGATACTTATTTATGCCTTGTTGCCATTGTTTAACCAGGTTTCAGGTAAAGAAATAGTTATCAATTTGCAGATTATCACATCTGGATTGTAATACTTTCATCAATTATTGGAACACTTGTTATTTCAAGTATTTATCCTGCCATTTTATTGTCTTCGTTCGAACCAATTAAAGCATTAAAAGGAAAAATTTCTGCAGGCATCAGCAGTGTAATGTTTAGAAAAATATTGGTGGTTGTTCAATTTACATTTTCAATTGTATTAATAACAGGAACGATTGTTATCAGCAATCAACTAAGATATATTCAGTCAAAACAATTAGGTTATGATAAAGAGAATGTATTAACGATGCCGATTATACACATGGCGCCGCATCTTGATGCCATTCGTGCAGACTTATTAAAACAACCTGGCGTTAACTGATGTAACATGGTCGAGTGGTGATATTATTGATCTTGGCGGGCAAACAGGTGATAACGATTGGGATGGAAAACAAAATGGTGAAACAGTTATGTTAAGCCCGATTAAACGTTGAAAGAAAATTTTATTCCATTTTTTAAAATGAAATTGATTGAAGGAAAAAATTTTGTTGGTGATATATCAGACTCAACACATTTTATTTTGAATGAAACAGCAGTTGCTGCAATGCGTTTAAAAAATCCAATTGGTAAACGCATCAGGCTTTGGGAAACTACAGGAACCATTACAGGCATTGTAAAGGATTTCAACTTTCAATCTGTGCGTAATAAAATAAAGCCAGCTATTTTTTTTAATCATGCAAAAACATACGGGCATATTTATGTAAGAACAACAGGTAAAAATTTACCAACCGTAATTGCTGCAGCAAAAACAGAATGGAATAAATACAATGCAGATTTTTCTTTTAGTTATAATTTTTTGGATGATAAATTCAAAAGTTTGTATGAAGATGAGCAACGCACCGGTTTACTCTTCAACATATTTGCGGGCATTGCCATTTTTATTTCCTGTCTTGGTTTATTTGGTTTGGCAGCATACACCGCACAGGTACGCACAAAAGAAATTGGTGTGAGAAAAGTGTTGGGTTCAAGTGTTTCAGGCATTATTCAATTATTAGCAAAAGACTTTGTAAAGCTTGTTGTAATTGCCATTGTAATTGCAACACCTATTGCATGGTATTTAATGAATGCATGGTTGAAGGATTTTGCCTATAAAATAAATATTGGCTGGAGTGTATTTGCAATTGCAGGTATTGATTGCAATTATTGATTGCATTGGTAACAATAAGTTTTCAATCCATAAAAGCAGCCATTGCAAATCCTGTAAAGAGTTTAAGAACGGAATAAAATCAATTTGATAATTAGCCAATTTGAAAATGTAAAACGTAAGCATCATAACATCATAAAACTTACTCATGATGTTTAAAAATTATTTCAAAATCGCGTGGAGAAATTTATTGAAAAGTAAAGTTTCTTCCATCATCAACATTAGCGGACTTGCTGTTGGAATTGCAGTTGCATTATTAATTGGCTTGTGGATTTGGGATGAGGTTTCGTTTGATAAAGACAATAAAAATTATGATCGCATTGCAGAAGTAATGCAAAATCAAAATTTGAATGGAGAAATTCAAACATGGCAAGGTGTACCTCATGTTTTAGCTGAAGCATTACGCACAAATTTTAAAGACGATTTTAAATGCGTTTCCATTTTTAACTGGGCAACATCCATCTTAATATATAATGATAAACCCATTTCGCAGGATGGATTGTATGTAGAACCAAAGGCAACATCATGCTTGATTTAAAAATGTTGAAAGGAAATCTTTCTGCTTTACAAGACCCAAGTGCAATCCTATTATCAGCGTCTGCAGCCAAAGCAATTTTTAATAATGCTGATCCAATAAATAAAATATGAAAGTTGAAAATATTCCGGCAAAAGTTGCAGGTGTTTATAAAGACATGCCTGCCAATTCAACTTTTGCAAATCAAAATTTTATTACTTCATGGGCATTTAAATTAAAGATTGCTCCGTGGATATAAACGATGGATGATCCATGGGGACTAATAATGTTTCAATTTATGTGCAGTTAGCTGATCATGCAGATTTAAAAAAGTATCTGCAAAAATTAAAGACCTTAAATTAAAAAAATTCGTGCAGACCAAAGAATTGCAAAGCCGAATTATTTCTTCAGCCAATGAGCAAATGGCATTTGTATTCTGAATTTAAAAATGGTGTAAACACAGGCGGCAGAATTCAATATGTGTGGTGGTTTGGAATCATTGGTGTGTTTGTATTGTTGCTGGCTTGCATCAACTTCATGAATCTGTCAACAGCACGAAGTGAGAAGCGTGCAAAAGAAGTTGGCATTCGAAAAGCAGTTGGTTCTTTACGGCAACAATTAATCTATCAATTTTTAAGTGAATCAATGCTCACAGCATTTTTGCATTTGTTATTTCAATTATTATTGTTCAGTTATCACTTCCTTTCTTCAATCAGTTGCAGATAAACAAATGCAATTGCCATGGAGCAATTTTTATTTCTGGCTGATTGCAATTGCCTTTACATTATTTACCGGCATTATTGCAGGCAGTTATCCTGCATTTTATTTATCATGTTTCAATCCTGTAAAAGTTTTAAAAGGAACTTTTACAGCAGGAAGATTTTCATCGCTTTCCACGCAAAGTGCTTGTGGTAATTCAATTTACTGTTTCTGTTATTTTAATTATCGGAACCATTGTCATTTATCAACAAATTCAGTTTGCAAAAAATCGTCCGCTTGGTTATAACAGCAATGGATTAGTTACTTTACCAATGCACCAGTATGATGTGCATAGTCATTTTAATGCGATTGAAAATGATTTAAAAAAATCAGGTGCAGTAACATCAGGTAGCAGCAAACAGACAACCCGCTAACAGAAGTATGGAATTCAAATGGCGGCATGAGCTGGCATGGCAAAGGCCTGGCACTTCCACATGATTTTCCGATGATAAGTGTATCTCAAGATTATGGTAAAACTAGTTGGCTGGCAAATTATACAGGGAAGAGATTTTTCAAAAGATTTTCCATCAGATTCAGCGGCATTTATTTTAAATGAAACTGCTGTAAAATTTATGGGTTTGAAACATCCTGTTGGTGAACAGGTTTCGTTTAATGATGGTGTTGCATTTACGGTGATTGGTGTGGTAAAAGATTTTGTAATGGAATCGCCTTATGCGCCGGTGCGTCCATCAATGTTTCGTTTATTAAGATATAACGATGGCATGCTTATGCTGAAACTAAATCCTAAAATGAGTGCGCATGATGCGTTAGATAAAGTATCAGCCGTATTAAAAAATTATGATCCAACCAAGCTTTTCAATACAGATTTGTTGATGAAGAATATGCAAAGAAATTTGGTGACGAAGAACGCATCGGCAATCTTGCAACAGTATTTGCAGTGCTTGCAATTTTTATTTCATGCTTGGGATTATTTGGCTTGCATCATTTGTTGCAGAACAACGAACAAAAGAAATTGGTGTAAGAAAAGTATTGGGTGCATCAGTATTTAATCTATGGAAATTACTAAGCAAAGATTTTGTAGTGCTTGTTTTTATTTCATTGTTTATTGCTATTCCGGTTGCATATTATTTTATGCATAACTGGTTGCAGAATTATCAATACAGAACAAAATTATCGTGGTGGATTTTTATTGCAGCAGGCATTGGTGCATTAATGATAACATTAATAACAGTGAGCTTTCAGGCAATAAAAGCAGCAATTGCAAATCCTGTGAAGAGTTTGAGAACGGAATGAAAATAATTGGGAAAAGTGTGATTGGGAAATCATGAGTGAAATTTATAACCAATTACACAATTAAAATTGAATTATGTGTTAGAAATTATTTCAAAACTGCATGGCGCAATTTGATGAAGAGCAAAATGTTTTCTTTCATCAATATTCTTGGATTAACCATTGGCATTACAGTTTGCATGATGATTTATTTATTCATCATGAATGAATTTAGTGTTGATAATTTTCATAAAAACGGAGATCGTATTTATCGTGTAATGCGTGGCTTTTGAGCAATAGATGGAAAATCAAGCAGCGTTTCTTATTTATCCGGCATGTATGCGCCGGCATTGCTGAATGATTTTAAAGGGCAGATTATAAGCGCTGTTCGTGTAAATCAAAACGATAATCTTGTTTACAGTTGGTACAAAATCTTTTCATGAAAAGAAAGAATTAGATGTTGATAGCAGACTTCTTCAGCTTCTTTTCATTTCCATTAATAAAAGGCAATCCAACAACTGTATTGAAAGATTTAAACAGTGTGGTGCTAACAGAAACAACTGCTAAAAAATATTTTGGAAGCGTTGATAATGCCATGGGAAAAATTGTAATGCTGAATAAAGAAACACCGTTAAAAGTTACAGGCATTGCAAAAGATGTTCCTTCAAATTCGCATCTTGATTTTGACATTGTTACTTCTCTTGAAAGACATAAAGAGCAGGCTGGATGACGACATGGATAAACAATGGTGTATATACTTATATGCAACTTGCTCCCAATGTAACACAGGCACAAATTGAAAAACAATTGCCTGCATTTATGGAAAAATATATGGGCAGTGATATGCGTAAATATGGTTTTAAATTTTACCTTATCACTAACGCCGTTAAAAGATGTTTACTTTGAAAACACCACGTTTGATAGTGTAAAACATGGCGATAAAACAGTTGTATATATTTTTCTTTCCATTGCCATTTTAATATTGCTTATTGCATGCATCAACTTCATGAATCTTTCAACTATTCGTGCTGCAGAACGTTCAAAAGAAGTTGGCTTGCGTAAAGTGTTGGGCGCATTACGCAATAATCTTGGTTTGGCAATTTATCGGCGAATCTGTTTTACTTACAACCATATCCTGCATACTTTCTGTTGGTTTATTATTGTTAGTAATGCCGTGGTATAATCAATTGCTTGGTTATACATTAAATGTATCATGGAATGCATTGCCTATCTATTTATTTCTTGCTGGCGTAATTATTATTGTTGGATTTTTAGCAGGCAGTTATCCTGCATTTTTCTTATCCGCATTTTCGCCTATACAGGCATTAAAAGGCAAATTAAAATTGGGCAAAGGCGGCGCATCATTCAGGCAGGTATTGGTAGTTATTCAATTCAGCATATCCGTGTTTTTAATTGTTGGCACAATCATCATTACAAAACAAATGAGTTATGTAAAGAACAAACAACTTGGTTATGATAAAGCGCAAACATTAATTATTCCTATTGACAACGATGATATTTATAACAACATGAATTCTTTTAAAACTGAATTGCAAAATGAAAGCTGCTGTGCAATCAGTTTCATTAATGAGTGGTGAGCCCGGCGGTTATTTTGACGGACAGATGTTTGATGTGGAAGGTCATGCATGAAAAATGGAATGCAAGAACTGAATTTGCAGATTTTGAATTTGTAAAAACATTGGGTTTAAAAATTATTGCAGGCAGAGATTTTTCTGCGCAATTTCCAACCGATACAACAAATGCAGTATTGATAAATAAAACGGCAGCAACAAAATTAGGATGGACACCACAACAAGCGATTGGCAAATGGATATTCAACACTGTTCGTGACAGCATAATAAAACGAAGAATTATTGGTGTGGTTGATGATTTCAATTTTCAATCATTAAAACAAAATATGGATGCGTTGGTGATTTCTCCTGCAGACGGACAGAAGAGCAAATATTAGTAAAATTAAAACCGGGCAACATACAGGCTGGTATTGCACTGATAAAAAATGAATACAGCAAAGCAGCGCCGGCTTATCCTTTTGAATATAAATTTTTAGACCAGCAGTTTAATGAGTTGTATCAAAAAGATATTCGCCAGCAAACCATTTTATCTGTGTTTGCAGGTCTTGCCATTTTTGTTGCATGTCTTGGTTTGTTTGGTTTGGCATCATTTACTGCAACAAAACGTTTTAAAGAAATTGGTGTAAGAAAAGTGTTGGGTTCATCAGTACAAAGCATTGTTGTGTTGCTTATCAAAAGATTTATTAAAACCTGTATTAATTGCAACCTGCATTGCATTGCCTGTTGGTTATTAGGCGATGAATAAATGGCTGCAAAATTTCGCTTATAAAACAACATTAAGCTGGTGGATTTTTGTTTTAGCTGCGCTGATAACATTTGGTATTGCATTGATTACAGTTAGCATTAAAGCAATAAAAGCAGCAATTGCAAACCCGGTGAAAAGTTTGAGAACAGAATAAAGAAAATCAAAATGAATAAAAGATTCTTGTTAATACCGGTATTATTAATCACGGTTATTACTCTAAATGCGCAATCAAATTTTTGGGAAAGCAACGATGCATATCTCGGTCAAACACCGCCAAATGATACACCCAAAATTTTTGCACCGGGCTTGCTTGTTAAAGACAGTGGAATTGCTTTAGACAGGTCAGCTTTTTCAAAAAACGGAAAAGAATTTTATTACTGCACTGCAGAGCATTGGTTTAGTAGCAAAGGTGCTGCGATACGATATTTTAAATTTGAAAACAACAAATGGAATGAACCGTTGCTATTGGTGGAAACATTATACGCACCAACATTTTCAACAGACGATAACACCCTTTATTTTCTTGGTGGTGGCAGAGGTGTCATCATGCAATCGCATAGAACAGACACAGGCTGGTCAATGCCTGAAACTTATCTCAAACGTAATTATGGTATCTACGATTTTATGCCAACAAAAAGCGGAAACATGTATGCCGCAAGCAACATTCAAGGAACCGCAAGTGATTTTTCCGTCTATGATATTTGTCTAATTCCGCAAACAGATAAAGACACAATCGCACAAACGCTCGGTACCCCGTTAAATACACCAGGTTTTGATGGTGATTTTTACATAGCCCCCGATGAGTCTTTCATAATTATAAGCTATAAAGAAAAGCCGGATTATGAGTGTGAACTAGGTATTAGTTTTCGCAAGCCAGATCATACCTGGACTGCGCCTCAAAACTTAGGTCTCTTGATTAATGATGGCAATGCACATCGTTGGGGTGAATATGTTACGCCTGATAAAAAATATTTGTTTTATTCAAAAGGTACAAGCGAAAAAGATTGCCACATTTATTGGGTGCGGTTCGATAAGCTGTTACATGATTTGAAACCGAAAGACATTAATAATTAATGAAATAATATTCGCTTTTTATTTATAACATAATACTTAAAACTTAAAGCTTCAACTATGTTTAAAAACTATTTCAAAACCGCCTGGCGGTTTTTATTAAAAAACAAGGCATTCAGCTTTATTAATATTATTGGCTTGGCAATTGGCACATTGTGTTGCCTGTATATTGTATTGTATGTAAAAGACCAGTACAGTTATGATAAACATCATAAAAATGCAAAAGATATTTACCGCATTACTACACTTACAAACTTATCGGCGATAAGCATAATCATGCAACCTGTTCGCCGCCGATTGCCCCCGCTATAAAAAATGATTTTCCTGAAGTAGAGCAATTTACCCGCATAGTTCCAACGCTTGAGTGCGGACAATCATTTGCTTCGTTATAAAGAAAAATCGTTTTATAACGAAGATGCTTTTTTAGTTGATTCTACTTTTTTCGATGTATTCAACTTTCATTTTAATTATGGCAATGCAGCAAATGCTTTAACTGAGCCTAATTCAATTGTATTACTAAAGCCGGTTGCAGATAAATTGTTTGATAAAGAAAATCCTATAGGAAAAGTAATTACGATTGAAGATGCAGATGGCAAAAATGATTTTAAAGTAACCGGTGTAATAGATGAAAGCCTTGGCAAATCAAATATACATGCCAACATGTTTATCAGGATGAACGTGAATGGATATGGAGAGTGATATTCTTAAAAATACAACCTGGTCAGGCAATAATTTTACTTATTCATTATATAAAATTAAAACCTGGTGCAAACGCTGCTGCGCTTGAAAAAAAACTTCCTGCATTTTTAAATAAATATGGTGCAGAACAATTAAAGAACTATGGGCATGGAAAAGCAATTGCACCTGCAACCTTTAACTTCCATCCATACAACGACCGGCCATGAGCATGAAATGACGCCAACAGTAAGCAGTTCATTTCTTATATATCTTAATATTGATTGCAGCGCTGATACAGATTATTGCCTGCATCAATTTCATGAATCTTTCTACTGCAAGGGCATCAAAAAGAGCAAAAGAAGTTGGTGTAAGAAAAGTGATCGGCGCAGAGAAAAGCAGCTTGAAGAATTCAGTTCCTAACCGAATCATTTTTGCTTTCATTATTAAGTGTTTTAATTGCATTGCCATTATTAATATTGCTCTTGCCTTATCTCAATCAAATTACACATGCAGATATTTACTGTCGTCATTTGTCAGATTATCAGAATCTGGTTATTGCTTGCCGGAATTATTATTGTTACAGGTCTTGTTGCCGGCAGTTATCCTGCTTTTTATCTTTCTGCTTTCCAGGCAATAAAAGTTATAAAAGGAAATTTCACCAGTCATATTTCGGCAGCAGGTATCAGGCGTTCACTGGTAGTATTTCAGTTTGTGTTATCTATCGTACTTATTGCGGGTATTATTATTATTTATAGCCAGTTGAATTATATAAAAAATAAAGACCTTGGGATTTGATAAAAATCAAAAACTCATTTTTAGTTTTTATACAGATAATGCAAAAAGTAAAATGCAGGCATTTGCAAATGATCTTGAAGCAAATGCCTGAAGTAAAAGCGGTAAGCATAGCCAATAATTATCCTGGGCCAGGCTGCTTATCACGACTGGATTGTTTATTTACCGGGGGGCAATCTGGCTACAGGTATAGACCAGCAAAATATTATCTTCAGATGAAAATTTTGTAAAAGCAACCGGCATACAAATTATAAGTGGCAGGGATTTCAGGTTTCATGATTCTGCCAAAGTGCTGATTAATGAAACACTGATGAAGCGGTTGGGATTAAATCCTCAAAATGCGCCGGGTTCAAAATTGCTTACAGGTGATGAAAGAAATTATGAAGTAGCCGGTGTAATGAAAGATTTTAATTACAGTTCCTTACATGATGACATAAATCCTTTTATGATAATATACGATCCGAAAAGAGATGATATTCATGATGTGATTGTAAATGTAAGCAGCAATGATTATAAACGTTTAATAGGAAAAATAGAAAGCAATATGGCAAAAAGATTTACCAGCTGAGCCATTTGAATATTCATTTCTTGATGCTGAAGTGCAAAAGCAATATCAATCGGAAATTACTTTTTCAAACATCATTAATTCGTTTACGCTGATGGCAATTTTTATTTCCTGTTTAGGCTTATTTGGTCTTGCTGCATTTAGCGCAGAACAAAGAAAAAAAGAAATAGGCGTACGCAAAGTTTTAGGTGCAAGCGTTGCCGGTCATTGTGCAATTACTTTCAAAAGATTTTTTAAAACTGGTTGGTATATCAATTGTAATTGCAACACCTATTGCATGGTGGGCAATGAACAAGTGGCTGCAAAATTTTCCTATCGTGTAAATATTAGCTGGTGGATGTTTGCACTTGCTGGTATTATTGCAATTACCATAGCATTATTAACAGTAAGTTTCCAGGCAATAAAAGCAGCAATTGCAAACCCGGTAAAGAGTTTAAGAACGGAATAGTTATTTAAATCAGGCAAATTATCATTCACTTAATGTGCGGCTGCGCACAAAAACTGTTCGAAATCGAACAGTTTTTTTATAATTAATACTATAAAATGCCTTGTTTGCAAAGCATTTAGCCGTTGGCATAACCATTGAAGGTTTGAGGATAACATTAGATTAAATGATTACTGCTCAACCATATTCTTCCCTCATTATAAAAAATTCGTATGATTAAAAATTATTTAAAAATTGCATGGCGCAATTTGATGAAATATAAATTTATTTCTTTCATCAATCTTATTTGGTTTAACAGTTGGCTTAACCTGTTGCCTGCTTATTCTTACTTATATTTTGAATGAATTAAGTTATGATAAGTATAATAAAAATGCAGACCAGGTTTATCGTGTAACAAGAACTTTTTATAATGGTAATGGAGAGGCAACGCTTAATTTAAGCACAGTTCGCCGCCATTTGGATATTATTTTCCAACTGATTTTCCTGAAATACAAAAAATGACGCGGTTGTTAAATAATGGAACAACACCACTTCGCTATAAAGACAAATTATTAATGAACAAGATGTATATTTTGCAGATGAAAATTTGTTTGATGTTTTTACAGTTGATGTTTTAAAAGGAAATCCGAAGACAGCATTAAAAGAACCTTTTTCCGTAATGCTTACAGAAGAAACTGCAAAAAAATATTTTGGTAATGAAGATCCTGATCAATAAAGTACTACGCGCAAACAACCAGTTTGATGTAAAAGTAACAGGATTTATAAAGCGTTTCCTTCCAATGCTCACATTCATCCGGATATATTGGTATCATTTAATACACTAAAAGATTCTGCTGTGTATGGTGAAGAAAACCTGCGAACCAATTGGGGCAATAATTCATTTTTTACTTACATCATGCTTCCAAAGAATTATAATATTGAAAGCATGAAGGCAGGTTTCCTGCATTTCTTGATAAGCATATGGCTGGTCAATATGGTGCCACTGCAACCTTCAAAAGGCACCAAAGCTTGATTTGCAAAAGCTTACTGATATTCATCTTTATTCGCATACAGATTATGAAGCAGAACCAACGGCGATATAAACCGTGTTTATATTTTTTCAGCTATTGCTTTATTTATTTTATTGATTGCATGCATTAATTATATGAATCTTTCTACGGCACGTTCTGCATTGCGTGCAAAAGAAATTGGTATAAGAAAAGTAGTTGGTGCAAGAAAAAAAGAATTGATAGTGCAGTTTCTAAGCGAATCAGTATTAATAACATGGGCTGCTATAATTATTGCATTTGTTTTATTGTACATTACGTTGCCATGGTTGAATAAAGTTTCTGAACAAAATCTTTCTGTAAGTATTTTAATGAAATGGCAGGTTTTGGTGCCATTGTTTTTATCGCCGTTTATTATAGGTATTATTTCAGGATTATATCCTGCATTATTTATGTCTTCTTTTCAACCCGTAAAAACATTAAAGGGTTTATTTAAAGTCAGTGGCAAGCAGTATAAGTTTTCGCAAAGTGCTTGTAGTAACACAGTTTGCTATTTCAATAATTCTTATCATAACAACAATGGTAGTGTTTCAGCAATTGAGATACATGCAAAAACTTCGTTGGGTTATAATAAAGAACATATAGTTAACGCTGCCTTATAATACTTCGTTAAATAATCAGTATGAATCTTTCAGAAATACTTTATTGCAAAATTCAAACATTAAAGATGTGCACGTTCTTCAAGAATACCTACCGGAAGATTGTTAGATGGCAGGGCGCATCTGCACCGGGTTCAGATTCTATGGTGCCTGTAAAAGCTGACATACGATATGTTGCAACAGATTATGATTTTATTCCAACTTATGGAATTCATATGGCTGCAGGCAGAAATTTTTCGCGTGATTATGGAACAGATACATCAAATTTTATTATTAATGAAGCAGCAGTAAAAGCGATCGGATGGAAATCATGGACAAGAGCAGTTGGTAAAAATTTTCAATATGGACGATTCAACGGTCATATAATTGGTGTAATGAAAGATTTTCATTTTGAATCACTTCATCAAAAAATAGCACCGCTTATTTTTGTTATGCCGCCACCTACGCCAATCAATCTTCTTATAACAGTATTTCTATAAAAATTTCAGGCAATAATATTTCTTCAGCATTGGCAACAATAAAAAATACATGGCAAAAATATCTTCCTGATTATCCTTATCAATATACATTTCTTCGATGAAAATTTTCCAAACTGTATGAATCAGAACAAAGACAGGAAACATTTTTACCGTATTTGCATGCATTGCCATTTTTATTGCCTGTCTTAGGTTTGTTTGGTTTATCTGCATTTGCAATTTCGCAACGTGTAAAAGAAATTGGTGTAAGAAAAGTATTGGGCGCAAACGTAACACAATCGTTGCTTTACTATCAAAAGATTTTTTAAAGCTTGTATTAATTGCAGCAGTTATTGCTTTTCCCGTTGCATGGTATGCAATGAATAAATGGTTGCAGGATTTTGCTTATCGCATCAACATTGCAGTGGTGGATATTTATATGTTGCAGGCATTGCTGCCGTTTGATTGCATTGATAACGGTAAGCTTCCAGGCAATAAAAGCAGCGATTGCAAATCCTGTGAAAAGTTTGAGAACGGAATAAATTAAATTTGCTAACAGCTAATGGTGACAGCTATTAGCCAAATAAAAATACTATGTTTAAAAATTATTTAAAACAGCATGGAGAAATATGAAAAGAATAAACTTTTTTCCTTCATTAATATTCTTGGTTTATCAATCGGCATTGCAACTTGTTTTATTATTATGTTGTATGTGCAGGATGAATTGAGTTATGATCGGTTTAATAAAAATGCAGATAACATTGCACGTATTGTTTTTCACGCAAATATGGATGGCGGCAAAATTGATGAAGCAGTGTAATGCCACCTGTTGCACAAGCTATGAAAAATGATTTTCCTGAAGTGCAGGATGCAACAAGACTTGTGCCATTTGGGGCATCCAAAAGTTACTTATAAAAACAGGAGTTTTAAAGATGATAAATTTGCATTAGTTGATCCTAATTTCTTCAGCATATTCACGTTGCCATTGATAGAAGGCGATGCCAAAACAGCATTGCAGCAACCACAACAATTGTGCTTACAAAGATATTGCAAAAAATATTTTGGTAAAGAAGAATCCAATTGGCAAAATCACTTGTATTAAATACGATAATAACCATTTATATAAAGTAACGGGTGTTATTAATAATATACCTGCCAATTCGCATTTTCATTTTGATTTGTTTGGTTCGATGACAGGCTTCAGATGCAAAATCTGATTCATGGATGTATGGTCAATTTTATACTTATCTATTATTAAAACCAGGAACTGATTATCAAAACTGCAAGTCAAAATTTCCGGCATGGTTGAAAAATATATGGGTCCGCAAATACAACAAGAAATGGGTTTAAGCCTTGAAGCAGTTCAGAACAAAAGGCAATGAATTGGGTTTTGTATTACAGCCATTAACATCAATTCATTTATATTCAGATACAACTACTGAATTAGAACCTGGCGGCAATGCAAGTTATGTGTATATTTTTGGTGGCATTGCTATTTTTATGTTGATGGTTGCCTGTATCAATTTTATTAATCTTTCAACGGCAAGCGCATCAAAACGTGCAAAAGAAGTTGGCGTAAGAAAAGTAGCAGGTTCAGGAAAACTTCAACTCATCAGCCAGTTTTTATCAGAATCAATGTTGATTACATTTTTTGCATTGATTATTGCATTAGTGTTGGTGCAAATTGCGTTGCCTGCTTTCAATAATATTTCAGGTAAACATTTAAGCTTTGATGTAAAACTTATGCTTGCATTTATTGCTTTAGGATTATTGGTTGGTATTATTGCCGGTATTTATCCTGCATTTTATCTTTCTTCATTCAAACCTATTGCTGTATTAAAAGGAAAGCTTACAAGCAACAATAAAAGTTTTGGTTTACGCAGCGGTCTTGTGGTGTTCCAGTTTTTTATTTCTGTTGCATTGATAATAGGCACCATCGTTGTTTACCAGCAAATGAAGTATATACAAAACAAAAAATTGGGTTATGATAAAGAGCAATTACTAACGATTCCTAATTCTTATGCATTAGGAAAAAATGAGCAGGTTTATAAACAACAAATGCTGACAAGATCCGCGCATTGTAAATGCAACTGCTTCATATTATAAGCCTGCAGGTCCAACAAACAGCAATAATGCATTGGTTTATCCTGAAGGACATGATAACGAAATTTTGAAAGCAGTGGATATCATGTAGATGAACAATATATTCCAACATTTGGTATGCAGATGGCGGCAGGCAGAAATTTTTCGCAAGCTTTTACAACTGATTCTTTGGGGATGATTATTAATGAAACTGCGGCAAAAGCGTTTGGCTGGAATACAAATACAGCAATTGGTAAAACAATTGTAAGACGAAACAGCAACAGAGGAACGAATGTTCCGTATCATGTTGTTGGCGTAGTAAAAGATTTCAATTTTAAATCATTGCATGAACCGATTACTCCTTTATTGATGACATTAGAACCGGAAGGGGGTTTGATATTTAAAATAAAAACAACAGATGTCGCAGGCTTGCTTTCAACATGAAAAAACAATGGGATGCATTATCAATACAGATGAACCATTTACTTATAATTTCATGGATGATCTGTATAACAAAACATATTCAGCAGAACAAAAAACAGGAACCAATACTAAACATTTTTTCATGTGCTTATTATTTCGTTGCATGCCTTGGATTATTTGGCTTAGCTAACATACACAGCAGAACAACGCACAAAAGAAATCGGCATAAGAAAAGTATTGGGCGCAAGTGTAACGCAGGTAACACAAATGCTTTCAAAAGATTTTTTAAAGTTAGTGTTTATTGCATCATTCATTGCATTTCCGGTAGCATGGTGGGCAATGAATAAATGGCTGCAAAGTTTTGCATACAGAATAAATATTCCTGGTGGGTGTTTGTTGTTGCAGGCGTTACTGCATTATTGATTGCATTAATAACAGTAAGTTTCCAGGCAATAAAAGCAGCAATTGCAAATCCTGTAAAGAGTTTAAGAACGGAATAAATTAACGTGAATAGTGAATCGTCAATCATAAATACAACTTAAATCATTTTTATGTTTAAAAATTATTTAAAATTGCATTGAGAAATCTTAAGAAGAATAAAGCTTTTTCTTTCATAAATATTTTTGGTTTGGCAATTGGTCTTACCTGTTTTATGCTAATTGCGTTTTTGTTTATAATGAACTTAGTTATGATAAATATCCTGCTGATGCAAAAAATATTTATCGTGTTAATTTATCTGTTACCGGCAATGGTGATGTGGCTGTTTACCCGAATGTTGATTTTGCAGTTGGCGAAGGAATGAAAAATGCTTTTCCGGAAATAAAAGCTTTAACAAGAATATCACCTGCAAGTGATTTTGTAAAATATAATGACAAACAATTTAAAGAAGAACATCTTGCTTTTGCAGATTCAAATTTTCTGCAAATGTTTTCTATTCCGTTAATTGAAGGAAGTACATACAAGATGCTTTGGTGCAACCAAACAGTATTGTTATTTCAAAAGCATTTGCAAAAAAATATTTTGGTAATGAAGATGCACTTGGTAAATCATTAATGATCGGTACGCATAATGCAGTTGTATAAAGTAACAGGCGTTATTGATAAAGTGCCTGATAATTCTCATTTTCATTTTGATGCATTTTTAAGTCTCTCAACACTGTCATATAACAAATCCAACATGGAGTAATCTTGGTTATTATACTTATTTGTTATTGAATAAAAATGCTGATCCAAAAAAACTGGAGGCAAAATTTCCGCAACTGGTTGCAAAATATGTTGTGCCGGAAATTCAGCATGATATGGGTGTAAGTCTTGCTGAAGCGCAGAAATCAGTAAACACATTTATTTTTTCATTGCAGCCGCTTACAGATATTCATTTATATCAAATACAAAATATGAACTGGAGCCAAATGGCGACATACAATATGTTTATATTTTTTCAGCGCTGGCAATATTTATATTATTGCTTGCCTGTGTAAATTTTACAAATCTTTCTACAGCACGTGCTGTAAAACGAGCAAGAGAAGTTGGTATTAGAAAAGTGATGGGTTCAGTAAAAAAGCAATTGATATTTCAGTTTCTTACCGAATCTGTTTTGCTTACTTTTTTTGCAATGCTGTGTGCATATGGTTTTAATATTTTTATTGCTTCCTTATTTCAATCAGCTTGCAAATAAAAATATAAGCTTTAGTTTTTTTCTGAGTTATCAGTCAATATAGTAATGCTTTTATTAAGTTTTTTTGTCGGAATTTTGCAGGCATTTACCCTGCATTTTTTTTATCATCTTTCAATACTATAAAAGTTTTAAAAGGTTCGTCATCTGCACAAGGCTCGCAAAGAAAATCATTGCGAAGCAGTTTAATTGTATTCCAGTTTTTTGTTTCAATTGCATTAATTATTGCACAATTATTGTTTACCAGCAATTGCATTACATGCAAAATAAAAAACTTGGTTATGATAAAGAACAGGTATTATTTTTGCCCGATGCAAGATTGTTGGGCAAAAATCAGGACTGCATTTAAACAACAATTATTGCAGGATAACCGTGTTGTTTCAGCAAGTATTTCAAGATCAGTTCCCGGCAGATCTTTTATGGATGGAACAGAAATATATCCAAAAAATGAAAATGAACGGCACAGAAATACATGCAAATATTTATCATGTAGATTATGATTATCTGCGAACATTGGGCATTCATATTATACAGGGAAGAAATTTTTCAAAAGATTTTCCAACAGATTCGTGTCGGGAGTTGTTATCAATGAAGCTGCAGTTCGTGAATTAGGATGGAGCAAAAAAAATCCTATTGGAAGAACAATTGTTCGTTCCGGTCAGCAAGAATTTAAAGTTATAGGCGTGGTTGCAGATTTTAATTATGCATCTGTAAAACAAAAAATTGCTCCGTTAATGATGTTGCTCGGAAATAATTTTGGCGGATTGATTATAAAAATTAAAACAACTGATGTAAAAGGATTTCTTGCATGATCTTAAAAAAAAATGGAATGCATTTAATCCGCAGGTCCGTTAAGATATAATTTTCTGATGAAAAGTTTGCCAGCATTATATGCAAGTGAACAACGCACGCAACAAATATTTTCTGCATTTGCAATTCTCGCAATTATTATTGCAAGCCTTGGTTTATTTGGCCTTTCTGCATTTGTAATAGAACAGCGCACAAAAGAAATTGGCATCCGAAAAGTATTAGGTGCTTCTGTTCAACAATGTATTGTTGCTGGTTTCAAAAGAATTTTTATTGCTCGTTTGCATTGCATTTATTATTTCAGTTCCTGTAACATGGTGGGCAATGAATAAATGGTTGCAGGATTTTGCTTACAGGATAAATATTGGTGGTGGGTATTTGCGGTGGCGGGCATTGCAGCTATTTTAATTGCATTGCTAACGGTAAGCTTTCCAGGCAATAAAAGCAGCAATTGCAAACCCGGTGAAGAGTTTAAGAACAGAATAATCAATTTAAAAATTGATGATTTGACAATTTGATAATGAAGTAGCACTGATGTATTATACTTACAACTTATAACGTACAACTTAAAACTTACAATGTGTTTAAAAATTATTTCAAAATTTCATGGCGCAGTATATGGAAAAATAAAACCACTGCAGTAATTAATATCGTTGGTTTATCTGTTGGCATGACGGCTGCCGTTTTAATTTTTTTATGGGTGCAAAATGAAATGAGTTTTGATAATTATCATAAAGATGCGGATAACATTTACAGGCTTACAACCAATCTTAAAGCAGAAGGCTGGATATGGGAAACAACACCGTTGCTGCTTGCAGACGCAGTAAAAAAAGATGTGCCGGAAATTGAAAAAACGGCAAGATTACATGCAGCAGGCGACAACCTGTATTCAACATAAACAATAATCTTTCTTATGAAAAGAGTTGTGCTTATGTAGATGATGACTGGTTCAACATTTTTCACTATGATTTTATTGAAGGCAACGCCGCTGCATTTGCGCATGATGCAAACAGCATTATACTTACTGCATCAGAAGCAAAAAAATATTTTGGCAACCGCGATGCCCTTGGAACAATAATTCATGTTGACAGCATGAACTATGTTGTGAAAGGAATTATTAAAGATGCACCTGCAAATTCAAGCTTTCAATACACATCATTTATACCACTTTCAAACCTTTTATTAAATGCTGACAGGAAAGCAAACGATGAGCAATGGAATAACGCCGAACTATATAACGTTTATAAAAGCAAAGCCTGGCATAATGCAAATGTTCTTTCAAAAAAGATTACTGCTTTATTACAAAAAAATAGCAGCGATAACGAATCAACCATTACTTGATGCCTTTAAAAGACATGCATTTTGAAACTGATTTGCAATCTTCATCTTTTGTAAGCGGAAACAAAAATGCAGTGTATATTTTTTCAGTGCTAGGTATTTTATTGTTACTGATTGCGTGTATTAATTATGTAAACCTTAACAACTGCAAAAGCAAGCCTGCGTGCAAAAGAAGTAAGTGTAAGAAAAATTGTTGGTGCAACCAGGTTTCATATATTTTACCAGTTTCTTGCCGAAGCATTGCTGGTAAGTTGTATTGCTTTAATTGTAACATTAGTGCTTATTCATTTGTGTTTGCCGGCTTTCAATTCAGTTACAAATAAAAATTTTGAGTTGCCACTCACCTCTCCGGCACTTTGGAAAATTGTTGGTCTAACATTGTTGGCTGCATTTATATTAAATAGTATTTACCCGGCATTCGTGTTATCATCATTTAAGCCATTAAATGTATTCAGAGGTTTTACTTTTTTAAAATTAAAAGACAGTTATTTAAGAAAAGGTTTGGTTACACTTCAGTTTACTATTTCTGTTATGCTGATTGCAGGAACAATTGTTATTTATAAACAGATGCAGTTTATTCAGCAAACAAATCCGGGTTATAATAAATCGCAGGTATTGGTTACGCATGTTCCGCCAAATATTGATTACCGTAAAAAAGGTGAAATTGTAAATGCAATAAAACAGGATTTGCTTACACAAAGCAGCATACAAAATGTTTCCTATAGCCAATCAGTTAATTGTAAACATTGGAAGTTATTCAACAGGAAGTGCAGATTGGATTGGTCGCGATACTACATTCAATCCAAAAATTGCACAGCTTTCTACCGATGCGGATTTTGCCAATACCATGCAGTTGCAAATGAAAGAAGGGCGTTGGTTTGAAAACGGAAATGAAGCAGATAAAAATAATGTTGTATTGAATGAAGAAGCAATAAAAGAATTGAAGCTGCCAAAGCCATACATCGGGCAACGTTTTATATGGAAAGGAAACTACAGGACAAATAATCGGCATTGTAAAAGATTTTAAATATCAAAGCATGCACGATAAAACCGGTCCGCTGGTTGCTTTTCAAAATCCAAACTGGTACAACACTTTTACAATACGCATTGCGCCGGGAACATGCATCGCAATCTATAGCAGCATTAAATAAAACATGGAAAAAAATATTGCCGGAAGCCCGCTTGAATACAATTTTTTAGATGACACATTTAATGAGTTATACAAAGCATGATCAACAATCTTCAACATTAATATTTGCATTTGCTATTATTGCTGTTGCTATTTCATGCCTTGGTTTATTTGGATTAGCAACGTTCACAGCAGAAAAACGTTCAAAAGAAATTGGTATACGCAAAGTATTGGGCGCAAGCGTTACCTCAATTACACAATTGCTTACAAAAGATTTTTTAAAGCTTGTACTGATAGCAATTATTATAGCATCTCCTGTAGCGTGGATTGCCATGAGCAAGTGGCTGCAGGATTTTGCTTATAGAATAAATATCAGTTGGTGGATGTTTGTTGCTGCGGGTTTATTTGCTGTTGGAATCGCTATCGTTACAATCAGTTTCCAGGCGATAAAAGCGGCAGTTGCAAATCCTGTAAAGAGTTTGAGAACGGAATAAATTAAATCATTCATCGGGTAGTTCAATCGTTCTTAATATTCAAACTTACTACGATCTCAATAAAAGTACATGCTTCTGGCATTTCTTATTATTGTCTATTCTATTGTACTTACAGCTAAACTTAGGCATCTTTTATTGTATAATTGTTGTGCTGCCGTTTTTATAAATGTTAAGCACATTGTTTGCATATAAATTATAATCCTAAAAACTTTTTATGCAACAATCCGTTAACTCGTCTTTTTATTTTAATGTAGCTGATAATGTATGGGGAATGAAAGATGTTTTTGTAAACCTGTACATGGTTAAAAGTAATGAAAGTGAACAATGGTTTTTGGTAGATGCAGGCCTTAAAACTTCTCTGCCAAAAATAAAAAAGATGGCGGCTGAATTATTTGGCGATAAAAAGCCACAGGCGATAATCTTAACACATGGGCATTTTGATCATGTGGGTTCTTTAAAGACATTAATAGATGAGTGGGATGTGCCTGTGTATGCTCATTACCTTGAGCTGCCTTACTTAACAGGCAAATCTTCTTATCCGCCCGGCGATCCAACAGTTGGTGGCGGCATGATGGCCTTTATGGCCGAATTGTATCCCACAAACCCGATTGATATAAGTGCACATGTAAAAATTTTGCCGGAAGACGGTTCTGTTCCCGGCTTTAAGGAATGGCGTTTTATTCATACTCCGGGTCATGCGTTTGGCCATATAAGTTTGTTCAGGGATGATGATAAAACGTTGATTGCAGGCGATGCTTTCATCACCACAAAAAATGAATCTGCATTACAGGCAATTTTTCTTCAAACAAAAAAGGTATCAAATCCACCGGCATACTTTACACCTGACTGGCTGGCTGCAAATGATTCCATAAAAAAAATTATTGCGCTTTCTCCCGAAGTTGTTGCAACGGGTCACGGGAAGCCAATGCAGGGAGAAGAAATGCGCAGCCAGTTGCATTATTTACAGGAACATTTTTTTGATGAATTTGTACCACAGCATGGGCGTTATGTATATGAAGCTGCAGTTGCAGATGCCAATGGCGTGCTTTATGTTCCACCGCCGGTATACAATCCATATACAAAATGGTTTATTACAGGTACAGCTGTTATTGCAGCCGTTATAACGGTTTCAGTTTTCAAAAAAAAGAAAACATTCTAATGCAACTATATGAAACAAAAGCCCATCACACCATTAATGCATGGCATTATTGATTATGCATTTGCACTGGCATTGCTGTCAGTTCCATCATTAATTAAACTGGATAAAAAAGCAAGAAAGTTATATGCAGTTAATGCACTTGAGGTAATATCGTACAGTGCTTTTACAAAGTATCCTCCAGCCATCAAACAAATCATTCCACTTCAACTGCACAAACAATTTGATTGCGCTATTCTTTCTTTACTTCTACTTAAAACATTTAATAAAAATATAAGAAGAAGTAACCGCGCAAAAGCCTTTCATATAAGCGTTGTGGGGTGGCCGCCTTGAAGGGGGGCCGGCCCGTCAACAGCTCGTAAAGGATAGCGCCCAGGGCGTAGATGTCCGCGCCCGGTCCCTGGTACTTGGTCTCGCCAGCCGCCTGCTCCGGCGCCATGTAGGATGGCGTCCCCATGATGGCGCCCGACTGCGTCCGGCCGACATCATCGAGTTTCTTGGCCAGGCCAAAATCCGTGATCTTGGGAGTGCCGTCGGCGGCCAGCAAGACGTTGGCCGGCTTGAGATCACGATGAATGACCCGGGCTTGATGTGCCGCCTGCACCGCTCCCGCCAACGTTTGCACCAAGCGGGCCGCTTCCATGGGCGGCAGCGGCGTGCCGGCGAGTTTTTTGTCGAGACTGCCGCCCGCGCAATACTCCAGGGAGAGAAATGGCTTGCCGTCGTGCTCGCCGACTTCGTGAATCTGCACGATGTTCGGGTGTTGCAAACGGGCGATGGCTTCGGCCTCGGCTCGGAAACGGCCGTGTTCGTCTTCGCCGGCGTGGTCGCCCGCCAAGATAACCTTGAGAGCTACGAGACGCTTGAGTTTTGCATCCCGTGCTTGGTAAACGACCCCCATGCCGCCGCGGCCCAAGACAGCCAGAATCTCATAGCCCGGAAAGATGGGCAACGCCTGGGACGAGGACTTGGCTGCCGCGCTTGCCGGAGGAACGGTTTGGCTTAGCTGAAAGTCCGCCGTAACCTGGCCGGGCGATCCTTCGTGGTTCTGGGGAGGCACGGTTGCCTCGGCGACCAACTCGGCGGGCGCTTTTAGGGCAGGCGCGAAATCGGCGGTGGGCGGCGAATCGTCGGCGTCGGCTGGTTGCATTGGTGACCGCCCCATCAGTCCGGTGAATCGTATTGTGGTTCATCCGGCAATTGCGTTTTCTTCTCTACTAGAAGCAAATAAGCCCCCTCTCCCCCTGTACTCGGGGGGAGAGGGGATGGGGTGAGGGGGGATAGAATCCCTAGCAAAAACTTTAAGTTTTTGCACACGACCTGTGCCCCCTCACCCCCTACCCCTCTCCCCCGAGTACGGGGGAGAGGGGAGCCAGACCGCCCCGGGAATAACAGACGCAATAACCGGATGAACCCCTATTGTTAATGGCGCATCCCGCCCCGGCGCTCTCGCCCGGCATTCCGCTTGTTAAACTTGCATCCCGTTGAATTTGCCGACGCGAGTCAATTCCATGAGCAGCTCGCTGGCGTTTTGGTAGCGTTCTTCGGGCCGTTTCTTCAAGAGGCGCAGCACCACGCCTTCGAATTGGCCGGGGATGGACATTTGAAATTTGGTCGGCTTCTCCGGTTCGGTTTGGCGAATGCGTGTGATCTTCTCGACCAGGGTGGCCCCGGTGCATGGCGGGCGGCCGGTGAGCAGCGCGTATAGCGTCGCCCCCAAGCCATACAAATCAGTGCGAGTGTCAATGCCGTCGATGCCGCGCGTGCCTTCCGGCGACATGTAGGATATGTCGCCGATTATTTCGCCGGGGCGCGTGATCTGCTTGCTCATGACGCCTTCGAGCGCCTTGGCCAGCATGAGGTCGCCGAGCTTGCAGATCTTGGAGGTGGCGTCGCGGAGGATGTTGGTGGGCGTCACGTTGCGGTGGATGATGCTGGTTTGGGCGGCGTAGTCGAGGGCACGGGCGACATCGAGGGCCGCGCGAAAGGCGTGCCGCCAATCGAGCATGCCGGCCACGCCGATGCGGTCGATGATCTGCTGCAAGTTCTCGCCGGCGACATATTCCATCGCGACCCAGCAATAGCCGCTTGTTTTGCCCGCCCCATAAAGGCGCACGAGGTTAGGGTGCTGCAAGGGGAGCATGGTCTTGATGGCGCGGATGAAGCGCTGCAATTCCTCCTCGTCGGTGGCGAAGTCCGGCTGCAAGACCTTGAGAGCGACCGGCCTGTTGTCCTTGGTGTCGGTGGCGTGAAAGACGACACAGGTGCGGCCGGTGCCGATGACCATGCTGATGTCAAAGTGAGCCAGGGTCGTGCCCACCAGAGACGAAAGCTGATTCAGCTTCTCAGCCGCGACGGGAGCGGCGGCCTTTTTGGCGCCCACCGATTGGGCAAGCGCCACGTCGACCGGATGCTCGCCCACCTGAAAGCGCAATTTGGTGGCGCCGATCTGGATCACATCGCCCATCTTGAGCGCCTGCGTGGCGACCTTCTGGCCGTTGACCAGCGTCCCTCCCGAGCCGTTGTTGCAGATGAGGGAGACCGTGTCCCCGTCCAAAAGCACCTGGCAATGGTTGCGCGACACGGCCGGGTCGGTGAGCTGATACTGGGCCTGGGCACTGCGGCCCATCATCAGGTCGCTGCCCACGTTCAAAGTAAACTTCCGGCCCTTGTCCGGACCGTCGGTGACGATAAGCTCTAGGCTCATGGTTCATGGCTCGGGGGGACTGGGTTGACTGTTGGCCCGATTATAACTGGTGTGGTGGAAAAGTGCGAAAAGTTTCCAGGATGTGGCAACACGGACCTGCCGAGGACGCTAGCGCGCAAAAAGAAAAGTCCGGACAGGAACCCTGCGACCGCGACCGACGCGATGGTTAGCGAACTCAGCAGGCTGAAGTCCGCGCCGTCGCTCTCGTACGGGTTGAGCGGGGCCGGTTGTTTAATGACCATTGGGGTGTCTATCCCTTCGGACGAACCGGCGTTCGACCGAGGGGCGGGCACTGGAGCCGGTTCAGGAAGCGGTTGATCGTTCGCCGGCTCCACGGAGTCACTGTGCGCCTCACACGCGCCGCCGCTCGTCAAATCTTCGACGAACTCGCCACAGGTGGCGTGGTGCTGGTCCGGTTGCGTGCTCATGGCCCTGCGGATCGCTCGGTCGATGCCATCGCTGAGTTCCGGGACAAGTTTCTTCGGCGCGGGAAGGTCGTTCCCCAGTTTCCTTGTCCACATCTCCGCGAGATTGCACTCTCCAAACGGCACCGCGCCGGTGACCGCCATATATAGGGTGGCGGCCAAGGAGTAGATGTCGCATTGCGGGGTCGCCTTGCTTGCGTTGCAAAGTTGCTCGGGGGCCATGAAGTTTGGCGTGCCGAGGATGGTCCCGCGCGGCGTCAGGCCCTGTTGGGTTTCAACCTGTCTGACGAGGCTGAGGTCAGCCAGCTTGATTTTGCCGTCGGTGGTGATCAGGATCTTGTCGGGCTTCACATTGCGGTGGACCAGCCCCTGACTGTGAGCGCGGTCCAGGGCGCCGGCCACCTCGCCGATCACTTGGATGGCCTCGGCTTCCGGGAGCCTGCCCTGGCGCGCGATGCGCCGTCCCAAGCTCTCGCCTCCCACGTATTCCATCACGAGGTAGGGGTTGGGCCCATCCATGCCAAAGTCGATGGCGCGGACGATGCGCGGGTCGTTCAGGCGCGTGAGAATGCGGCATTCCCGCGCAAAGCGCTGGAATGCCAACTCCTTGTCCACCTGGAACGGCGGCATGACCTTGACGGCCACGACATCTCCCGTCGCCCGGTTCCGCCCCCTGTACACCGCTCCCATGTGCTTGTCGCTGATTTTCTCGAAAAGGTCACAATTGCCAACGGTCAGAAGCGTCTCTTGGGCATTGAGCACCATGAAAATTCCCCTTTGGCAGGTGGCTGTCTGATCGCGACGTTACTTCGGCGGTCCGCGCGGTGAACGGAGGCGGCTATGCGTCCACGGCACGCACACGCAATACACGCCTTGAGCGCGCACTTCCAGTTTACGCCACGTTTGCTCAGGATGCCAAAGCGTCGGAAGTCAAGCCAAGGTTATGTATCACAGTGATTTAATCAGTATCTGTTTTGAATACATCTCCTCCCCGCCCCAACCAACCTTCGTCACAGCCAGAATCATCGCAACTTAAGTAAAATCAATTGGTTATGGGTGTTCTTTCCCGTGAGTTACTCAGGGTGGCACTACGATTGCGTTTATCAAGAAACATGCTCCATCCGAAATCGGGATGGCACATAAGTGGAGAATGAAATAACGGCACCATGCTTTAGGAGAACGTCCCATGCGATACCAGACTTACATCCCAGAGCCAGCCACTCTGCTCGAAGACCTGCTGGAAGATTCGGCCCGTGTTTTCCACCGCCATTGCGCCATTATTCAGCGCGTGTTTCATGAGGCGCTGGCTTCAACTCGTCGGCGACATGGTCGGCATGCGCAATTGAATACCCGGACGCCAATCCCTTCTTGGTTGAGGCGTTTGCTCAACACCGGTTGCGGGATTGCCGACTGGTCCTTCGTGAGAAACAAGGGATCATGATCCAAGAAGAGCGTGACAGACGTTCCGACCGAGATGCGGCCATCAAGGATTATGTCACATCCGGCCAGACCGCACTGAAGGCACTCGTCGCCGCATGATGCGAATGCCTCGTTCTCCCCCCCTTACGAAGGGGGGGGTCGTAGGCGCGATGGGGCTATCTGACCCCCCCAACCCCCCCTTCGTAAGGGGGGGAGGGAGCTCGGCCGTCACCTTTCCCGTGGCAACATCGATTAAACGCACCACGCCGTCTTTGCCGCCGGTCGCCAGGAATTTGCCGCTGGGCGAAAACATTACGGCTTCCACCTCGTTTACGTGCAGGGGCAGCTTGCGCGGCGTGTTGAGCATTTGCTCGCGTGCAAAACGAGCGCGGATGCGCACTTCGGCGGATTTTTCCTGTTGGCTGGCACGCCGCAACTCCGGCTCGGCGAGCAGGCCCACCTTGAGCAATTCCTTGCAGGTCGCTTCGCGCACGTCATGGGAATCATCGTCCAGATTGGCGAGCAGCCGGCGAATATGCTGGTGTTCCTTGGCTGTCGGCTCTGCAACACCAACTCGAACAAATTGGCGTTGGCGGCGAACAGCCCCGCTTTGGCGGAGTAATCGAGAGTGCCGACTCCACCCATGCCTCCGAACGTGACCCGCGGCTTTCCGGTGTCAAGACTCCAGAGGCGGATCGTACCGTCGTAGCCGCCGGTCAAGAGCCAATGCCCATCGATAAAAACCGCGGTGGACACCCAAAAGCCGCCGTGCGTGAAGGAGAAGCCGGTTTTTTCCTTGCCGGCGGCGGCGTCCCAAAGCTTGGGTCCATCGCGGTGGCCGACGGAGACCAGCCATTTGCCGTCGGGCGAAAAACTCACCCGAAAGAGCCGGTCCTTGGGAGCTTGAGAAACGAACTTCAAGCCGCCTGTCGTGGGGTCATAAAAACGCGCACGCTGCCGTCCCAGCACGCGGTAGCCATGCTTGGCCGTCGGGTGCAAAGGCCACCGTGGCGCACTTCCGCGGGATGCTCCCATCGCTTGGTCACTTTGCCGCCGGCCGCGTCCAGCAGCTTGGCCATTTTGTCGTAGCCGCCGATCGCCAGAGATTTGCCGTCAGGCGCGAAGGCGACGGCCGGAATGCCCTGCTTTCCCCGGTGAGTCCACAGCGGCTTGCGCGTTGCGACTTCCCAGAGGGTGACCGTCCCTGCCTCTTTTGGTTCGCCGGTGCCGGCGGCGATCAAGGAACCGTCGGCTGAAAATGCGATCGCCCTTACTCCGGGCCCGACGGGTGGCGGCTCGTCGGCGGCCACGCCTTGTAAACCGATCAAAACGAGGGCAGTGCTAAGCAGCCGGCTCAACGTGGGGGAGCGCATACGAATCACGGACCTTTCTTTTGGGCCGATTGCCGTTGAAAATGCCAGACGAAACCGTGACTTTGATAGCCGGGTCGGAACTGCTCCTAATTTGCTCGACCCGACTTATCTCTTCCCGTAGCCGGCCCAACTCCTCCCGCGCAGCGTCCAAAGCGCCCAGCCGCGTACTCTTTGCGCGAGCCGTTTCACCGGCGGGCTCGGCCCCGGCTTGCCGATATCGCCCGAATGTCTCGGACCATTGCCGGCGCAGTTGCGGAAGTTGGTCGTTTGCCGTGCGTTCGTCGGTCCTCTCTTGCTCCGTTTGGCTTGGCTTGGCGTTAAAACCGCCGCACATGTCTCCCAGGAGAAGATCGAGCCGGCCGGCGCCTGCGCCGATCGACCACGCATGGCTTGACGCGCAGGCCCCAATCGGCGGGGCCGCGGCTATCGTCGCCTTGCCACCCGACAGGGCTTTTGCCCACGAGAATCGTGGGGCTTGCAATTTCGGCGCGGTCCTGGTGCCGACATTGCGAAACAACAGAACTTCGCCTTCAGCCCCACCGACGATCAAGTCGAGCTTGCCGGCGCCATCCCAATCGGCGGCGACAGGGGCGGCCTCCCCGGATACCTTGATGGCTTTGCCGGCAACCTCCAACTTGCGGTGCCGAAGACCAACTCCTTCCCCTTTCCTTCGTTGGGGATCAAATAAACTTCGCCGAGCATGTTGCCGACGAGCAGATCTTTGCTGCCGTTGCCGTGCCAATCCACGGCGAAGGCGGCCGCGGCGAGACCGACGCGGATCGGCTTGCCGCCCCGTTGCTTGAGAATCTCGCCTTCGGCGAACTTGCCGTCGGTTTGGCGGCGGAAGAAATAGATTTGTCCCGGCCAGGATCCGGAAATGATGTCCGTGCGCCCGTCGCCATCCAGGTCCACTAACTGTGGAGTGAAGCCGATGCATCAGCTAAAGGGGACGGATGCTATCTTTCCCCCTGCCTCGAACCAGGTGTAGGAATCGAATTTGGGTTGGCCGGTGGTGCCGGTATTTCGATAGATTCGCAAATGCCCCTCGTGAAACTGGCCGACCAATAGTGCTTGGGTGCCGTCCTCGAAGAAATCACCCACGAAAGGGGCGGCGTGGCCGGACCGCTCCACATCGAGCGGCTTGCCGCCGGCGAGCACCGGCACCGGTTTACGCAACTCCGCCAAGTCATCAGCCGAAGCTTTCGGCCGCGAGAGCGAACGTCAGATGCCAACTGATCGGCGATGGATTTCATGAACGCGTCCTTTCACTGCTTGATGGCTCTCCAATCCCAGACCAACACGGTGCCGTCCTCCATGCCCGTCAAAAGTCGTGAGTTATCCGCGGAAAATGACAGGGAGCGAACGGTTCCTGGGTAGTGCTTGATGGAGGCAAGCTCTGTGCCGACGGCGACGTCCCAAATGCGGATACGGTGCTCGGGTTCATCCGCTGCCGCGGCACAGCTTGCTGTCCGCGGAAAACGCTACCGGCCCTACCCGGCCATCGGGCAGGTTCCACCGATGGCGTACCTTGCCCGTGGTCAACTCCCACAACGATATGGGATGGTTTTTATCCGAAGAATGCCGCGTGCGGCCATCGGGCAGCTTGGTTTGCACCGACTTGCCCCAGGCGCCGGCCAGCAACAATCGACTATCGGGCGAAATCGCCAGGCCGATTACGTGGGCTTCCTTCGTTTTTGATCGACGTCACCTCCATGCCGGTTTCCACGTCAAAAACATGAAAGGCATTGCCGGCCATTAGCACGAACCAGATTCCGTCAGGGGAAAAGGTCGCCGGTCCCCAACTCATCATCATCATTTCACGCATTTGCCGGTTTTTGTCGTCGCCCAAATCGACGCCGTTGGGGCGAATCGCGTGTTCCAGCAGTGCTTTACCGGTGGCCACGCTCCACTTGCGCATGAAGAGATCGCTTCCCCAACTGTAAAAGTGCTTGCCATCCGCCGCGTAGCCGACGATGGGGAAGAAACCGAGGTTGCCATGTCCCGGCAGCTTATAAATCCGCTTCCCGGTCGCGGTGTCCCAAAGGCAGACGCTGTTGTCGAAGCCGGCGGTGACTAGTCTGGTGCCGTCGCGCGATAGCGCGATACTATTGATCTCTCGGGGCTCGTGGCCGATCTTCCGCTGATGCTTGCCGCTGATGTCCCAAAGGCGCACGGAAGAGTCGTAGGAATAAGTCGCGATCAGGGCGCCGCCGACGGCAAGCTGATGCACGCTGCCGCGGTGCGCCTCGTCGTTGGCGGACAATTCCTTGTCGGTGGCTAGGTGCCCAAACGCGGCCGACTTCGGTCAGCAACCGTCCGTCCGGCGACAGCGCCAGGCGATTGGAGCCGCCCGGCCATTGTTTTTGGTGCGTCCAAGTAGCCACGTCCCAAAAGTGTATTTTTCCAGGCTTGTTGCCGTAGGTGGAGGTAATCAGCGTTTTACCATCCGGCGTGAACACCGTCCCGGTGTGCCAATGAACATCGGAGCCAGGCGGAATCAGTTGTCGCAGCAGGCGGCCGCCGGCAACGTCCCACACGTGAATGCGCCGAATTGGTGTCCCCGCCTTCAGCCAGCATCTTGCCATCCGGCGAAAAGGCCAAGCTCTGTCCCACCGGGCCTTGCACCTTGATTTGCGCGGTCCCTCGGCTGCTTGCCATTTCCACACGAATAGCTTTCGCGAATTGGCGCCCGTGGACACAACCACCAGCGAGCCGTCGGGCGAGACCGCCACGTCCCCGCCGTTATCGCGAGGAAATTGATGGTTCAGGATTTCCAGTCCGGTGGCAACTTCCTCGATGCGGAACAGCCCCCTTGTGCTCAGCGAGAACAAAAACTCGCCCTTGGGACTGAACGCCGGCGACGCCCGGTCCGTTTCGCGGTCCGTGCGCGACCATCTGGCGCAACATTTTGCCGGTCCCGGCATCCCAAACGGCGACAGCCCCTTTGGTCTCTTCCGCGTCTTTGTAAGGTAGAAAGCCACTCACCGCGAAAAAGCGGCCGTCGGGCGAAACCGCGAAGTTGCGGATCGAAATGGGACTCGTGTCGATTTCACGGATAACCTTTCCCGTCAGCGCATCCCACGAGCGCTACGCTGTGGCCTCCGGTCGCCCATGGGCTGCTGGACGCAATCGTTTTGCCGTCCGCCAAGAATCCACCGGTGCTGGCGGCGCGATACGGCCCGGTGCCAAAGCGGGCCACGGCCCCAGGCGGCAGCGGGTCGCCGTAGTGGTCCTTCAGGGAGCCTGTGGGCTCAGCGCCATGAACGATTGTCACTAGGAAAAGCGCAAGGTAAGGTAAGAAATGCAAAAGTCGCATGACGTGGTCTCCCCGAAGCCACGGATGAGTCCCGCATTATCATAAGGAGATTCGCGCTTGCTTGCACGCGAAAAGAAAACGTTGGCCCCGGCAGCGGGCGGATCGGCGATCGTCACCGTGGCTGTCGCTGAGACGATGGCGGCGCTCACCCAGTGGTAAATCGTGATGGTAAACGTCAGGTTTCCATGCGCCGCGGCGTCGGCCAAAATCGTGATGGGAATGTCGGCGCCGTCGCGCCTGCCGCGATGGTCACATGTCCTTGGGATTGGCCAATGTAATCGCGGCCCGACTTCGCCGTTGCGTCACTCGTGCTGTAATAAACGGTGATCGGCTGCGCCGCCGGGCCATCCAAGGTCACGGGCACGTCAAATACATTGGAACCCGCGCTTGGCCGCGCTTCGCTAATATCTGCGATGGACACCTTGGTCCCCGCCGCTTGCGGCTTAGCGGGTAGTATGGTTCCCACTGCCGCCTTACCACCCGGATCGATCGCCCCATTGAACGCAGACGTTAGATTCACCGAAAACGTCTCCGCACCGCTCCCTTTGGCCGAATCGCCGTTGACCGTGATCGCAATATCCATCGACGGCGGTGTCTTGGCGGTCGCTCCGTGCGCGAATGCGGGGAACGTCACCCGGTAATTGCTGACGCCGCGATAATCCTCGCCCGCCTGGGCGGAGCCGTCGTGCGTTTGGTAGTAAACCGTGACCGGTTTGAGCGGGACGTCGTTAAGGGAGATTGTGAAAACATAGGGTACGGTCTTACCAACGGCGGGTTCGGTGATGGAAGCGTAGCCGGGTTTGTACGTGATGCTGGCGTGTGGAATCAGCGGCAAGTTCTCGACGGTCAAGACGACATCGTTGCGGGTGTAGGTGATGACGGCGCTGAGTTGCGAGCCGAGAAAGCGGGGAATGACGCCGCCTTCGGGCAGGCCGTTGAAGGTGCCGATTATGGGATGGCTTCCCAGGGTGTTGACGATGGCGAAGGTCTGTCCCACCACGGGAACCAGCGTGCCGGTAACTAATAGGTTGGTGCCGGTGATGTTAACGTCGCCGATCACGCTAAGTGACGCATAATAGTTGCCGTTGAGAGCTATGGTTAGATTTGCCCCCGCAGCAAGTACGAGCGAACCGGGGCTGACATCCGCATCGATAAAAGGTGTAAGCGGTTGAACGGACCCTGTCGGTCCGGGCGTAAGGGTGAGTGTGCCTCCGGGGGAATGGACGGTTCCGTTAAGAAGGATAATATCGCTTCCCGAAGTCAGATTGAGATTGGTGTGGTACGTGTAGGCCGATGGTTCGCGCTGATCGTAATCGGGCCGCTTTTTGCGTCGCCGACCTGGAGCGTGCCGGTAGCCAGCCCAGCGAGGCTGTTGCTGTTAAGATTCAAACCCATCAGCAGATTCGGAAATGGTCCGTTCAAATTGATCGGCAAGCCACTCGTGTAGGGAAGCAACGTGATTTTCCCGTTACCGGCGATAGGGCCGGCCAAATTCATGCTGTCGCCGATGAGCGTGATCGCCGCGCCGGCCGCCGGGGCCGTAACGCTCCCCAGCAAAGCCAAAGCCATGGCGGTCGGACTCGTCGCGATGCCCGTGATGTTGATATTGCCTCGGACCGATGTGACGCTACCACCCGGCAACCGTGGATCATTACCGGCCAACAAAACGGCGGCATCGCCGGAACGGGCACCGCTCGTTCCGAGAATGTTAAGGCCGCCGGTGCCGGTCGGCCGAACTTGGCCTGCAATATAAACGCCATGGGCATTGCCGATCAGTGCCTTGGTTCCCGCGGCGCCGGTAATTTGCACGTCGCCGCCGCTTGATGTTATCGCGCCCCCGATGAGTATTCCGTAATCCCCAGCGCCCGTGGTTGCTCCACCCGTTCCCTGGACGGTAACAATTCCCGTACTCGCTGCGGATATGGTTCCGCTGGCAGCTACATTGACTCCTATGTTCCCCGCTGCTCGTTGACGTGCCGCCGCCTTGGCCGGTTACGTGCACGTTGCCACCGCTCGATGTGATCGTAGGAGACGATCCCGCAAGATAGACTCCATAGGCATTGCCCGTTGGACTCGCGCCACCAGTTCCCGATATGGTCAAATCACCGGTGCCACCGATGACTTTTCCAAAAGTTCCCAGTGATACGCCGTAACTTGCTCCCCCGACCCCGCCTCGGCCCTGAAGTGTAATGGCGCCGCTGCCCGTGCTTTGGACGGTGGCATTGCCAATGGAGATTCCCACGAAGCCGCCGAGCGTCGGCGTAGCTCCTTGATTCGCCTGGAGCGTGATGTTCCCCGCACCGGCTTCGACCGTGGCGTTGTTGATAGCGATATTTCGTTTGGTGGCCGCCTGTAAATTGTAGGCGCCGAAATTGGAGGTGCCGGTAAATGAGATAGGGCCGGCGCCCGGGTCGCCAAGGGCGATGTTAAAGTTGGTCGCATAGGCGACAGCGCCGCTGTTGCCGAACGTCACCGCCGCGCCGGCGTCGGCGTCCACGATGTTGATCGTCGTGTACTGGGCCAAACCCCCAGTCGTGAGCGTCAACGACGTGGTTCCCAAGCCTCGGAAAGCGGTCGCTTGGTGGGCCGGGTCGGTGAGGCTGAGAGCGTTCAACAGTCGATTCGAGGAAAATATGTAACCCGTGGAACCGGCGGTTATCGTCAGAGTTTGGTTATGTAGTAGACGTGATCGTCAGCACGTTGGTGCCGTTGATCGCTTACGAAAGTCCCGGTCGCATCCGAAATGTTGGCTGTTGTCGTCACCGGCGCCAGCGCGTAATCGCCTATTTGTTTCCCACTTATTGTCACGCCCGTCACAATCACGGTCTTTTGCGGGCCGCGCCGGCGCTGGCAAACATGGCGGCGGCGGCACTCGTGTCCAAATGCACGTCATCGCCATTCACGACACCCACGAGCGTGGCCCCGTTCGTGTGGATCGTGCGCTATGGTCGTGAAATCAAATGTCTTGTTGTCGGCGGTGATGCCGGTCACGGTGAGCGGTGCGGGAGTTATGTTGGCACTTAGCGGCGATAGGTTGAACGCCAAGAGATAGTCGATTGCTTTCGGCCCGGATAGCCGGGGATTCGTCACGGCGATGCCGGTGCCGACATGCTTGCCGGCGAACGTGGCCGCCAAGCCGATGGCCGCGGCATCGCTCGGAACCAGCCCCGCCAAGGTCGCACCCGCCAGGTTCAAGGTCGCGCTCGT
This sequence comes from uncultured Verrucomicrobiae bacterium, assembly GCA_963824205.1. Classification (GTDB taxonomy): domain Bacteria; phylum Verrucomicrobiota; class Verrucomicrobiia; order Chthoniobacterales; family UBA10450; genus JBBRDU01. Next base: position 44,754 of record CAWGOG010000001.1, read on the forward strand.
GGTGCCGTCATAAATCTTGTCGTTGGCGGCGACGGTCCCGGACACCGTCAGCGTTCTTGCAAGAATGTTGCCGTTGGCGATGGCCTCGAACTTGCTGCGCATCCAAAAACTGATTCGGCTGAAGGGCGACGCTGGAAATGCGAACTTCATCGATGAGGCCCGTGAAGTAGCCGCCGTAGGTCGTCGATTGGGTGCTGCCGATGCCGATGCCCGGATTAGGCCCGGTGAGCGGGCCAAGAGGACGGACGGAGGTGACGGCGGAGGCGACCAGAATGCCGTTGAGATAAAGGGACATGGTGCCGGTGGCGTCGTCCAGCGTGCCGGCGACGTGGACCCAGCTGCCCTGAACGTTGAAAATCGACCGGTCGGCGACGTAAACCACATTGTTGTCGCTCTCGATGACAAACGCCAAGCCGCCGCCGCCGATTTCCAGGTAATACGGATCCAACCCGCCGCGATCGTCGCCGCGGAAGACGATTTGCTCCGCTCCGTTAAAGAGGGTCGGCTTGACATAAGCCTCGAGCGTCAGGCTGTGCGTCAATTGGAAAAGCTGATCGTCGGGAACGGCGACAAATTGGTTATTGCCGGTGAACTTCAAGGACAGGTTATTGGCCGCCACGGTCTGCGGAATGGGATTGGCGGCCACATCGGTCTGGTAAGTGGGTCCGCCGATCGGCGTGCCGTTGAGACCATTGCCCGAACTGTCGAGAATGGCATTGGCGCCGGCGGCGGCCGCTCCGCGCCGTCCCTTCCTCAAACCGCCAATAGGCGACCACGCCCGTGTCCGGTTGCGCCAAGGTTGACCAAATAGTAATCGCTCGCCTGTGCGCCGATCAGGATTAGGCCCGCGATATGCGGGGAATATTGCTGCCCACGTCGGCGTTCGTGAAGGTCGCGATGGCGCCGGCGGCATTGAGCGCGACGACATCGTTTCCAATGATGCCGCCTAACGCAGCCTTGGAAATGTCCACCGGGGCTGATGCGGAGCCGTCATAGGTTTTGTCGGCTACGGCGATGCCGGCCACGGTTAACGGCGCACGGATTGATATTGCCGGTGGTGGTCGGTGACAACACATAGTCAAAGGCCTGCGCCCCGCCAAACTCACGCCGGTCAATGTCACCGGCACATTTTTGCCCGCGTCCTTGGCGGCGAAGGTTGCCGTCGCGTTTGTCGCCACCAAGGTAACGTCATCGCCGCGGTGGAGACCGACAAAATAGGGGCGACTGGGCGACAGCACCGCCGGCGTCGTCGCGTCATACACTTTGTCCGCGATGATGCCCGCGACGCTGACGGCGCGGGGGTGATGTTGCCCCGCGCCGACAGCCGTGAAATTTGGGCCGTCCAAGAATTGCGCGGGCTAAGGGCCTGACTGGTGATACGCACCTCATCGATCAAACCATCAAAATATTCCTGATAGCGGTTAGCCGATTGAGCGTTGCCGATACCCAAACCTGCATTGGCCCCGTCAAAATCGCGAACGGGCGAATGGTCGTGGTATTGGTCGCAACCTGATTGCCATTGATGTAGAGGGATAAAGTGCCGGTCGCGTTGGCGAACGTGCCGGCCACATGGACCCATTGGCCAACGTAGGGCGTGAACGGCGCATAAACGTAGAAAATGTTGCCGTTGGCGTTGACGATGCGAAACTCCAGGTTGCCGCCCTCGATCCCCAAAAAGTATGGGTAATTGCCTTGATCGTCTCCGCGAAAAACGATTTGTTGCACATAGCCCGGCATGGCCCGCACATTGATATAGGCCTCAAGCGTCATGCCGGATGTCAACTGAAAGAGCGGATTGTCGGGAATGGTGACGTATTGGCCATTGCCGCTGAAATCAAGCCCAGGTTGTTCGCCGCGCCAGTCTGGGGAACCGGATTGGCCGCGACATCGGTTTTATAGGTGGGTCCGCCGATGGGCGTGCCGCTCAGTCCATGGCCGGAACTGTCGACAATCGAATCGGCACCGGCGGCTGCCGCGTTGGCGGTGCCTTCCTCAAAGCGCCAGTAGGCGACCACCCCCGCGGGCTGCGGGCCGCCCAATTCGGGAAGAAAATAATCGGCGGCTTGCGGACCGGCAAGGCTCAACCCGGAAACGTGCACCGGCACTTTCGTGCCCACGTCCACGCTCGAAACGCGCCGATCGCTCCGGCCGCGTTTAAAGTTACACTGTCGTTTCCGAGCGCTCCCACCAACAACGCCTTGGTCTGATCCAGCGTCGCCGCCATCGTCCCGTCGTAAACCTTGTCCTTGACGATAATCCCAGTCACCATCAGCGGCGCCGGCGTGATGTTGCCGGTGGATGTCGGCACGAGGGCATAATCGTTGACTTGGGCTCCCCCTAAAGTCAGGCCCGTCAAGTTCACCGGGATGTTGGTTCCTACGTCCTTGCTCGTGAATGTGCCCGTTGGATTTGCCGACCCGATAGTGACCGTGTCGCCGGGAAACAAACCCACCGGCGCCGCGCTCGCGGGCGTCAAGACCGCATTTGTCTTCCCGTCATAAATCTTGTCAGCCACAATGCCTGCGACCGTGAGCGGTGCCGGCTTAATGTTGGCTGCCAGCGGCGCCTGATCCGGAACCACGGTGTAGTCGTCAGCTTGAGGTCCAGCCAAGGTGATGGCATTTACCATCGCGGGGATGGCAGTTCCCACGTCCCGGCTCGCGAACGAGCCGAACACCTGATCGACTGACACGAAATCCCCAGGCACCAAGCTTGAAATGGTTGCTTTCGTCGTGTTGAATGTCGCGCTGGTGGAGCGGTTGTAGACCTTGTCGTTGGCCGTGATGGCGCTGACCGTCACTGGCAAGGGAGTGATGGTGGCATGCGTTGGACCAATGCTGTAGTCGCCGGATTGGGGCCCTTGCAACGACACGCCCGTCAGGTTCACAGGGATGCTCAAGCCGGCATCCTTGCTGGTAAAGGTGCCGGTCGGCTTGGTGAGCACCAAGCTCACTGAGTCGCCGCTGAGCACGTGCAACAGCGTCGCGCCGGCGGGAGTAATGGTTGCTTGCGTTGTGCCGTCATACATTTTGTCGGCGACGATTTGGATGACCGCGAGAGGTGCCGGCGCGATCGTCGCCGTCAAGGGCGCGTTTGACAGAGTCGGCGTATAGTCGTTGGCCTGCGGCCCTGCGAGGATAATGTCTAACCCCATGACGGGAATGTTGGGTGCCGCATCCTTGCTTGCGAACGAACCCGTCACGCTGCCCAACGACACGGTGTCTCCCTTGACCAAGCCGACGAAAGTTGCTCCAGGCGTATTGAATGTCGCCGCCGTGGTGCGGTCGTAGATTTTGTCGTTGGCCGTGACGCCGGTTATGGTCAGCGGGGCCGGTGTGATGCTCGCGAGGACAACGTCTTGGTAGCGCGGAGCATCCAGGAATTGGCTGGGGCTGAGAGCTTGATTGGAGATGCGCACTTCGTCGATGAGCCCAGGGAAATATTCGGAGTAGTTGGCGGATTGCGTGTTGCCGATGCCCAAACCGGGGTTTGGCCCCGTCAAGGCCGCGTAGGGTCGAATCGACGTGACGTTTGTCGCCACCAAGCTGCCGTCGATATAGAGGGACATAGTGCCGGTGGTGCCGTCAAGGGCGCCCGCCACGTGGACCCATTTACCGACGTAAGGGGCGAAAGGATAAGAAACCGCGACCTCGTTATCGTTGGCGTCTTCAATGCGCAAGGCGAGCATGCCATCTCTGACCTGCAGGAGGTATGGGTCCAGGCCACTGCGGTCGTCGCCGCGGAAGACGATTTGCTCTTCAAATCTCTGGATCGCAGTCAGATTGACATAGGCCTCGAGCGTCAAGCTGTGCGTCAACTGGAAAAGCGGGTTGTCGGGAATGGTGATCGACTGGCTCGTGCCGTTGAAAGCAAGGGCCAAATGGTTCGCCGCGCCGGTCTGGGGGATCGGATTGTCCGCGACGTTGGCCTGATATATGGGACCGTTCACCGGCGTTCCGCTTAGGCCATTGCCCGAGCTATCCAAGATTGAATTAGCGCCGCTGGCGGCGGCGTTCGCAGTCCCCTCCTCGAATCGCCAATAGCCGACAACACTGGCCGGCGGCTGGGCGCCTGAGCCTGGCGCAACAGGTAATCGCCGGCTTGCGGACCCATGAGGCTTAATCCCGTGACATGCACAATGAGATTCGTGCCGGCGTCCGCTTTCACGAACGTGCCGATGGCGGCGGACGTGTCCAAGGAAACGTTGTCGGTCCCAAAAACGCCAATCAAACCCGCTTTGCTGGTATCCAAGGTTGCGTTTTTGGTGCCGTAGTAGGTTTTGTCGCCGACCGTGATGCCGGTAACGCTCAGCGGCGCGGGCGTGATGGCTGCGGTCGTCGTCGTTATCAGCATATAGTCGCCAGCCTGCCGCACTTGCAAGCTCAGGCCGGTGAGAGTCACCGGAACGGCCGGGCCGACATCCTTGCTGGCGAACGTCGCCGCCGGAGCGTTTTCAATGAAGCTGACAACGTCGCCTTTCACGAATCCTTTGATTCGCACACTGCCGAGAGTCACGGAGGCTCGCGTCGTGCCGTCATACACTTTGTCGGCGACAATCCCCGCTACCGTGACCGGTGCGGGAGTTATGCTCGCCGTCAGCGGAGCTTCATTCAAGACGGGTGCATAATCACCCGCCTGCGGTCCGGCGAAGAGCAGCTTTGTTACCGTCACCGGGATCGCGTTGCCCACGTCCTTGCTCGCGAAGGATCCGTCGATTTCACCTACAGAGACCACGTCATCGGGAATAATGCCCGCGATCGTGGCCGCTCCGAAATTGACCGACGCTGTCGTGCCGCCATCGTAGACCTTGTCGTTGGCCGTCACGCCGGAAACGTTCACGTTTAGCGGATCGACCGTCTCGCCGCCGACCAAGTTGGCGGAGCCGTCGAAGAAGCTGTTTGTGCCCGTGAATGCCGCGCAGGATGGCGTCCGCTTTGCCGCTTGTTGCTTGCAATTGTTTTGGCCGAGTGGCGTAGGTCCAAGTCGCGGTGCCTGGCGCACTGCTTTGCAGCGTGCCGGCGCCAGATCGGCCCCCGTGGTGTCGTCAAAGAACTCCACACTGCCCGTCGGCGTGCCGTCGGCGCTTGTCACCGTGGCCGAGAACGTGACGGGCGTGCCATAAGTTACCGCGCCCTGGGAAGCGGTCAGACTTATCGAAGTTGATAGATCGACGCTAACGCTTACTGTGGCGACATTGCTGTCGGAAGTGCCGTCGTTGTCCTTATAGGTGAAGCTGTCGCTGCCCACGAATTTTGGAGAGGGGGTATAGATAAACGAGCCGTTCAAATTGAACGTCAACGTCCCATGGCTTGGCCCCGTCACCAGCGCGGCGGTCAAGGGACGATTGTCGGCGCTGATATCGTTGCTCAGAACACCGGGCACTCCTTGGCTCCCGGCGGTCAGCGGCACATCTTGAGTCACCTCGTAATGGTCGTCACGAGCGACCGGGGGGTAGTAGCTATTGGCTGCCTCCGGCAAGCCGACGGTGAAGCCGCTCCAATATTCACCGATCGGATCGGTCCATTGAATGGAAGTCAACGTGCCTTGGAATTGGATGACGCCGTTGCCTTCCGTGCCGGACAGAACATTGCCGGGTAGCTGCGTCAGCGTTCCGGGGCCGCCGAAAAAGCCCGGACCGGAACTCAGAATGGTGAAAGGGACATTAAAGTCATAAGTCGCGGTGAGGCCGTTGTTGCCAAGGCTAATGATGCCCAGGATTGGATTGAGAACCGGTTGCGAGAAGGTAACAGTGTCCACGGTCGTGTTGCCGCCGGTAAGCGCGACGATATCCGGCAGTGATGGCGCAGCGCCGACATTTTGGCTAACGTACGGGGCAGTGGGTACCCAGTATTGCGCCCCGCCGGTCGCGTCGGTGTCGGCGAACGTCACTTCGCCGGCATAATTAACCGTGATCGGATTGACGCCCGGAACGGTGATCGTGGATTGAGCCGAGCCCCCTTGACCGACGACGGCTGATTTCCAGTCGGCCCAATCGACGACATTCGCCGTGGGGGCCAAACGCGCCTCCAGCTGCTCAAACCATGGCCGCGCAAGCTTTTTGGATAAGGATAACCGGGTGCGGCCGCACTGCCGCTTGATGGAGACGTAAGCACAAGGGTTTATAAGGCGATCAAGCCACCGGCGTAACGAATACGAGCAGCGCATTGAGCAGGCCTTTCGGGGAGAATAGGTCTGACGGGTCCACGCTTCACGCAGCGGAGGCGGACGATACGCCAACCCAGCGCGGGTTTCAAGCATTATCAGGGGGATGAGGAAGCAGTGCAACCAGTTTGGCGAGCCGCGAGCGTCAGCGACCGGTGTGCGTGCCGGAAAACAACTATTTGAGACGCGCTTCCTGGAGAGTTCACCGGTCGCTCACGCTCACGGCTCGCCAAAACTGCTCACTTTTCGCGGTGCGCCTCGCCCCACGCGCGTGCAGTTGTCACCGGCCTCCGCGTCTATTACCTAGTAGAGCCGACATGTCCATTAATCCGGAGCAGATTCGATGTTTTCTTTGAATCAATTATTTCGCTTGCTGAACAATACACGTAAACCCAAGCCACGCACGCGCCGGGCACGCCTCACGGTCGAGACCCTCGAAAGCCGCCTGGTCCCGGCGATCACGACCGCCTTCGAAAATGGTATTTTGACTGTCTCTTAACGCGGCAGGAGACCATGCTTTTATCCAAGAAAACGGCGGCATCGATGTTGGCACCGGTGAAACGGGGCCGCCGGGGGTCGTGGTTATTTTACCGATTGTCGGCCTTGGCAATGATCCAATTATTCGGCCTACTGGAACGGATCAGCTTCCTGAAACAAATCAACAAACGACCTATCCCTACAACGATATCCTTGCCGATCAGTTGGGCGTGACCGCCATCGTCGTGCAAGATACCAGTCCCGGGGCCGCCGCTCTTGGCCAGGAGGTTACTTTTTACGGGAGCACATCGTTTTCCCAAAGCATCTCAACCACGAACATTGAAATCGTCGATGTGAACACGGCCATTTCGGGCACGATCAACGGTAATGCGTCCATTGTGAATGTCAACGCCATGCCGAGAATGCACGCCCGGAACGATTCAAAACGGCGTCGATTTCGCGGCGACCGGGGCCACGGTGAATGTCTCCGCGGGGACATACACCGGCCTGACCACGGTCGATCGGACGCTGACTTTAAAAGGCTACAATGCGGGCGTCGATGCGGGCCCTTACGAGTCCGCAATTGCCCCAAACAATCGTCAACAGCGTTACCGGCTCTTTCAACCTTGAAGCCGACAACATCGTCTTGGATGGTTTCACCATTGGCAACTCCTCCGATTCCATCCACGCCGTCGGCATCCTAACGTCCCCTTCCTTTTCGGGCTACCAAATCCTCAACAATTACTTCCTCTCATATGATGTGGGCCTCTCCCTAGGTTCCAGTGGCACAAATCAGACGATCGTCGCACAAAACCGGGTCGGAATCCCGGGTAACGAAATGGGAGTGAACATCAACGAGCGGCTGTCCAATGTGCTCTTGGAAAACAACTCGCTTTCGACCGTCAGCATCGCCGGAGCGACCGGCCCGCTAACCAACATCATAATTGCCAATAATACCTTCAACAACGGCACCAATGTGCAACTTGCGAATGTTGCCAATAGCACCGTTACGAATAATGAGTTTGTTGGATCGTTATTGGGCGTTTCCCCGATTTTAAGAGACCCGAATGAGGTACCGCCCGTTCCCACGGTCCCTGGAATTATCTTGGCGGGCGGTGACAACAAGATCACCGTCAGCGGCAATTCCTTCAGCGGCGATCTCTACCAGGGCCATGGTGGGCTGGCAATTCAGGTAGCCGACCTTGGGCTCGGTTTCGGTGCCAACTCCAACATCTCAATCACGGACAACACGATTTCTCAAAACCTCACGTTGCTCGTTGCCGGTTCGCTTGCCAACGTGGCGGTGATCGACCTCAACGGCGTCGAGGGAATTAACACCGTGGACGGCAACCTAGAATCCTTTTCCGGCACCATGCAGGATCCGGTCAGCGTTGTGCATGCACTGAAGATTGAAGGGGCGACCACCGCCACGATCAACGTCGCAAACAATCAGTTGGACGGCGATCTCAATTACACAAGCGGGATTATGTTTACCACTGGCATTTACCTTGCGAACACTCTGCCCGCCTCCGCTGTCATCAACATTCATAACAACTTTCTTAATGGTTTCGGATACGGAGTGTTCGCCGATTCCCTGCTGAGCGGCACGGAGGTGCATGTCAATTTCAATGACCTGACGGGAAACACGGTTTTGGCCGTCATTAATAGACCCGAGACGTTTATTATTCCATTTCATATTCCACAAGTCATATACGTCGGCGAACCTCCGCCGCCCGTCCAACCTCCGCCAGACATCTTCGATCTCCAGGACAACTGGTGGGGCGTCACCACGGCCGCGGCCATCGGTGCCTTGATTGGAGGAAACCCGACTCCCACCGGCTGGCTCATCAGCGGCCTTGATACCGAGCCCAACGTCACCGGTTTTCACCCCGATTTAACTTCGATGTTTGACGGCAACTCCACGTGCAGCTGCAGCCACGCTTATCCAGATCGGCACGCGAAATACTTACCGCAATCAAGGGCCATTTACCATTCTCCTGTCCGCGACCGATCCGAACGGCGCCGCCATGACCTTTGGCATATGTGGGGCGCAGGCAGCCACGGGACTCCAACAAGAATTGCAACTCAGCATCGCCGCGGGCGGCCTTTATGCCAATTATTATGGCCAAGGAGAAAAATGGCTGCGCGGGGTCAGAAATCAATTTGGCAATACGTGGTACTACATTTTGCCCGCCGGCGGGCTCTACGCCTATGATGGAACCAACCAGGCCAGCGGCGCTCGGGCTGGCACCCTGTCCGCCGTTTACGCGACCGATCCAAGCCTTTTGGTTCACCCACAAGCGCCGCCGTCGGTGCAGGTTAGAGTTATCGACAATCAGCTAACCGTCGACCCAGGCACCTTCGTCGGCTCGTTCGAGGTCATCGTCCAGGCTACCAACGGCTTGGCGACGGCCTCCGAATCGTTCGCGGTCAATATCCGAGTCGCCCGCCTGTCATCACCCACATGTCCGACCAGACGATTGCAAGCGGCCAGAACCAACTGACAATTCCCATCAATGTGACCAACCCGGACAATGTGCCACTCACTTATTCGGCCGCGGCGGGCAACCTGAACACCGTTCTGGTGCAGCAGTATCATTTGACGGGTGCACGACTCGTACTATGAAAACTTCTACGGCGCGGGGAGAAATGGCTCAAGGGGGCCAACAATGCGTACGGCAACAACTGGTATTTCGTGCTGTCCGACGGTCAACTCTTTGCCTGGACGGCACGCAAAACGCCACCGGGACATCACTCGCGAGTCTCGATCCGATTTTCTACGTGCAGCCCAATTTACTTTTTGCCGCCCAATCCCGGACATGCCTTCCGTCTTGAAACAGGCCCTGAATTTGACGACCAACGGGAACCTTTACCTAAACTACGGCGGCGCGCAGGAAAAATGGCTCATGGGCAACGTCAATGCTTTCGGCAATGCATGGTATTTCATCGAGCCCAACGGCCAACTCTACGCCTGGAACGGCGCACCCGCATCAAGCCGGCGGCGAACTCTTGGCTACGCTCGACTTGATCGACTACACCCAGCCTCAGCGTCTCTATGCCCCCACGAGCAAGCCGTTTTCCGTCTCCATGACGGGCAACACCCTCACGATCAGCCGTGCCCCCGGCTATTTGGGCAGCTTCGATGTACTCATCAGCGTGGCCGACGGCGTGGCTACCGCAATAGAACGGCTGCACGTCACGGCGGCGTGGACAAGAACCCCATTTAAGTAAGAGTTTGAAACAGAATAAGCATTTCAATGGGTGGCGGGTTAATACTCCGAAGGCCCGGTATGCACCACACCGGGCCTTCAAGTGCTTAACCCGGCCACCTAAAGTAATTTTTCAGGCCCCAAGGCTCTTTAATAATAGACGGGACAGCACACGATTTTGCACGCGCTGAAAAACTGAAATGGATCGCCACCCAAACCATGGCCGCCTGCACCATCGCGCCGACGGTAATGGACCATCGGCCGGAATATCGCTTGTCCTCGTCGCGAACCAAGTTCTGCGCGTGTGCCGCGGTTCCGGAGTGTCGAGGCGGCCAGGGTGATTGATGGATCCGTCAGGTGCCGTACCTACCCAGGGATTGGCACTACCACCGGCCAGAGAGGCAGGAGTCATCCCGATAGAGAGACGCCGGCTAAGCCGCGCAGTTCGGCGCGGTCGGCGACCAGGTGTAGCGGCAAACGGTAACCGTCTCGTCCGGTCTCTTGGCGGTGCGCGGTTGGGTCGATACCAGTGTCGTCGGCCGCATCATATACGGCGACCGGCACTATCCGGCTCCTGGGGCGTGCACATGTCGTGCATCCGGCGACTCTAGGATTTCGAAACCCATGACCAAGGTAATGGCCGCTGAGTTCAGCCAACTCGGGACGGTGACCTGCAAACCTCGCTTTGGTCCCGCGTGAATATCGCTCCTGTCACCACAAGATCACCTTGGGGCAAATGGCTGGCGGCAATTAGTTTGGCCGGCGCTGCTGCCAGGGGCAGGTCGAGGCCCTGTTCGCGCATGCTCCTCCACGGAACGTAATCGGCGTGCCCGGCAGGCATGGGCCCGATGACTTGAATCTGAATGAAATGCGTTGGTGGAGTGGTGTTCCCGGGCGGGGTTGCCCCGACAGCCATGTGCAACACGGCGTCCAGTAATTGGCCGTTGCTTGCAAGCGCGTTCGCCACCGCCGGCGTCGTGATCAAATAAACTGTCGCAGTTGCGAAATCTCCCGCTATTGCGTTGGTGAAGAAGGATATTTGCACGCTGACCGAGCCTGCCGGGATCGCCAGCGCCATCACGTTTGTTGGCGGCGCCAAATACCGTTGCCGTTGCCTGAACCTCGGCCTCGGTGCCTTGGCCGGCAGTGATGGTGATGAGCATGGTATAAGAGCCGGCCTGGGCGAAGGCATGCTCCGGAAATCTGAAAACTTTGATTCCCGGAGCCCGTAATGAATGCCGTTCCGTCGTGACCGTCTCCCCAATCTATCGTCGATGCGAGGCCGGTGACATCCGGAGTGTTGAAGGTCGCTACCACTCCGGTGAAGGGCTCGCCGGCAATGGCAGTGATGGCAACGGCGGCCACATGATCCAAGGGCGGCGATGTGGGCCCACCGCGGACGTTCCAGGGCGCCGACAAGACCAAACGGTCCTCCAGCGCCTCAGGCAGGGCTTGTACTGGAACCGGGCGCGGCCGCCGGCGGAGTCTGGAGGTACAGCTTGGCTCGGCGAGGGCGCACAACCGAAACATAGTGGCCACCCTCGGGATGCTGTTTACGGGACTACACGAATTCTATCAGAAGCTTGGCAACCTCCTTGTCGGTCCCGACTCGTTGCTGCGCGACGCCCAGTTCCTGTCGGTAGTAAGGCGATTCGGGATACTCCGCTGCAAGCTGCTCAAGAAGAGCCAGGGCGGCGCACTGAAGTTGTTCCGCCTCGGCCAAGCAGCCGGCATGCCGATAAAGAGACGCGAGGTCGCTGTGCCAGCGGCCAACTCTAGACATAAGCGGGAACTAAAGGGAATGCGGTCGCCAGCTTGTCAGAGCCGTGTAACCGCCTCGCCACCTAGCTTCTCCGCCTCCTCGTTTTGGCCGGAACTTTGCAAGATATGGCCCAAAGCTCGGTTGCCGCACAGGTAGCAATACGTTGCCTGTCTGGCTCGACCGTATTGCTCAAATTCGCGGGCGTCGGCCTGCCAGCGCCGTAAGAGTTATCAAGGGCATGCAACGCGTACAGCTTCCAGGGTCATCGGTTCCGGCGAACCGGTCGTACCGTGGCTCAGCGACATGTGCTTCAGCAGAGCAACTCGGCCGGGAACGGCTCGCCGTCCGGTCGGCCGTCTGCTGAAGCATCACCAACATCTCGACGCCCATCACCAGGTGCCCGACAAGCTGCCCCTCGTCGGTGTAGCCGAACGCCCAATCGTGGCCATGGCCATGTTTGTGTAGCCTACTGGCTCGGTTGGTCTGCTCCTGCGCGAGATCCTAATGTCGGGCGGCGACGCGATGGTGCTGAACAACTTAAAGATCGCGGCCTGGCTCGGCCCGTTGGCCGAAGCCGGCATCAGTCGATCCGCATCGGCACCAAGGATATGGCGTTCTATCTGCCGCGATTCGACCACGCCTTCCTCTCGATGCTGGATGGGTTCCACGAGACCTACCCGGAGGTCGGCCTGCACATGATGCTGCACTTCGAGCACCCCGACGAGTTCCTCGCCAAGGATCCGGAAGGAAACTACATCGAGGACGCGCAGGGCTTTAAGCAATCGGTCCCCGCGACGGCAAAGGGATGCGGGCCTGGCCGCGCGCGGCTGGCTCACCGTGCAGAACCAGGCGCCGATCATGAGGGCATCAACGATGACGCGGACGCCCTCCGCATTCTGCAGCGCGAGTTCAAGCGCGCCGGCGGCGAGAACCACTACTTCTTCTGCGGGCGCGACATCGTCGCCTACAAGGCGTTCAACGCTCCGATCGGACCGCGTGGAATATTCTCAACGAATCGCAAAAGGGCCTGTCGGGCGTCGAGGCCCACGCGCGCCTTTCCATCACCCATTACAAGGGCAAAACCGAAGTTGCGGCGGTCACTAACGGGCGATACCGGGACTCGCGGGCAGCGAGAATGGCGTCTTGATCTTCAAGATTCTTCGGAACGCCGGCAGCGCCCCCGATCGCGGCAAGGTCTGCATCGTCGGCCGCAACCCCGAGGCGCTCTGGTTCGACGACTACGAGGACCGCGTTCTGTTCGACGAGGCCGGCTTGTATGACTACGCGCGGGTGGCGAAACCCGGACAGGCGCCAGGTCGCGCCACGGCTGCCGCACAGGCGCCGAGTCTCGGCGCTCTTCAAGCCGCTCTTGTACGGATGATCGACAAGCGGGTCGCGAGCGCGGCCGAGGCTGTCTCGGACATTTTCGACGGCGCCACCATCATGTTCGGCGGTTTCGGCGAAGCGGGCAGTCCGATCGAGCTCATCCACGCGCTGATCGACCAGGGCGCCACGAATCTGACGATGATCAGCAACAACTGCGGCAGCGGCCAGGTCGGCCTCGCGGCGCTGCTCAAGGCGGGCCGCGTTTCCAAAGTCATCTGTTCGTTTCCGCGCACCGCCAACTCGACCGTCTTCCCCGAGCTCTACCGAAGCGGGCGCACGAAATTGGAATTGGTTCCTCAGGGAACGCTCGCGGAGCGCATCCGCGCCGGCGGAGCTGGAATCCCGGCGTTCTACACGCCGTCCGCGGTGGGAACGCCGCTGGCGGAAGGCAAGGAATGCCGGGAATTCGGCGGCAGAAAGTATCTGCTTGAGCACGGCCTCCGCGCGGACTTCTCGTTCATCAAGGGGCGGGTCGCCGACACCCACGGCAACATCCTCTACAACAAGACGGCGCGAAACTTCAGCCCGCTGATGGCGATGGCGGCCAAGGTCACGATCGTCCAGGTCGCCGAGGTCGTCGAGCCGGGCCAGCTGGACCCCGAGTCGATCGTCACGCCCGGCATCTTCGTGGATCGCGTCGTCGCCATCGCCAACCCGGCCCACGAATCGGAACTCGTCGAAGCAGGAGCGTCCTACCCATGACGAAGCCGCCAGTGATCGGGCGAACGCGCGAGGAGATGGCGCAGCGCCTGGCGCAGGACATTCCCGACGGCTCGTATGTGAATCTGGGCATTGGCATTCCGGAGCTGGTCGCCAGGTTCGTGCCGGCGGGCCGCTCGCTGATCTACCACACAGAAAATGGCTTGCTCGGCATGGGCCCCGCGCCCAAGCCCGGCGAAGGCGATCCCGAGCTGGTCAATGCGGGCAAACAGCGCGTGACGGCGCTGCCGGGCGCCGCCTACTTTCATCACGCGGACAGCTTCGCCATGATCCGCGGCGGCCACCTGGATCTTTGCGTGCTCGGCGCGCTCCAGGTCGCGCAGAACGGCGATCTGGCCAACTGGTCCACGGGCGAGCCCGACGCCATCCCCGCAGTCGGCGGCGCCATGGACCTGGTCGCGGGCGTGAAGTCGATCTTCGTCATCACCCAGCATTGCACCAGGGAAGGCGAGCCGAAACTCGTGCAAAAGTGCACCTTTCCGCTGACGGGATTGGCCGTCGTGAACCGCATCTACACCGATCTCGCCGTGATCGAAGTCACGCCGGACGGATTTCGGCTCGTCGAACTGAGCCCCGGCATCGATTTCGATTTCGTGCAGGAGCGCACCGGTGCGCCTCTGCTTCGAACTAATTAAGAAGGAAGAATTAAGATTTAAGAAGGTGGCAACAGGAGATCCGGGGAAAGATTTGCGTGAACGAACGAAGAGCTTTGCCCTTCGTATTGTTCGGATGTTTTCGGCTCTGCCGAAAACGACTGAAGCACAGATTCTTGGCAAGCAGGTGCTCCGTTCCGGGACGTCGGTGGGAGCAAACTATCGGGAGGCTTTCCGAGCGCGCAGTAAGCCGGAGTTCATCTCGAAGTGCGGCGACTGTTTGAAGGAAGTCGAAGAAACCGCGTACTGGCTCGAGCTGCTTGTTGATGCAGAGTTTGTCATTCCGGAAAAGCTAGCTCCTCTGCAGCGGGAATGCGACGAGCTGACGGCGATCTTCGTTTCGATCATCAAGAGTTCGAGGCGCAATACGACCACTTCTTAAATCTTAACTCTTAATTCTTAAATGTGATGCAAACCGACCTCTCGCGCAGCGCCGCCCTCTACGAGCGGGCCCTCAAAGTCCTTCCCGGCGGCGTCAGCCGCAACGCGATCCTGCGGGCGGAGTCACCCGACCTACGTCGAGTGCGGCAAGGGCTGCCGCGTGACCGACCTCGACGGCGTCACGCGCATCGACTTCTCCAACAACATGGCGTCCCTGATCCACGGCCACGCCTGCCCCGAGATCATCCATGCGGTGACGGAGCAGATGACCCGCGGCACCGCGTTCATGATGGGAACCGAGATCGAGGTGCGCTATGCCGAGCACTTGTGCAGCCGCAACGCCTCGTTCGAGAAGATGCGCTTCATGAACTCGGGCACGGAGGCGATCATGGTCGCGCTGAAGGCGGCCCGCGCATTTACCGGGCGGCCGAAGATCGCCAAGGCCGAGGGCGCCTACCACGGCGTATACGACTACGCCGAGGTGAGCCAGGGCTCCACGCCGGCGACCTGGGGCGGCATCGACCATCCGCACAGCGTTCCGCTGGTGCACGGGACACCCGAGTCCGCGCTCAAGGACGTCGTTGTCTTTCCGTTCAACGACACCGAGCGCACGCTGGCGATCCTGGACGAGCACGCCAAGGACCTCGCGTGCGTATTGATCGATCTGATGCCGCACCGCGTCGGCTTGTGTCCGGCGGATGTCGAGTTCGTTACCGCGCTGCGCGAGTGGTCCGCGCGCCACGGGGTGCTGTTGGTGTTCGATGAAGTCATCACGTTCAGGGCCGAGCACGCCGGCTTGCAAGCGCGCTACGGCGTCACGCCCGACATGACCGCGCTGGGCAAGATCATCGGCGGTGGATTTCCCATTGGCGCCGTCGCCGGCCGCGCCGAAGTCATGGATGTGCTCAACCCGCAGTCGCCCCGCTACGTGTTCCCGCACTCCGGAACATTCACGGCCAACCCGATCAGCATGACCGCGGGCATGGCGGCGATGCTGAAGTTCGACCAACCCGCGGTGGCGCGCCTAAACGCGCTGACCGATCGGGCCAGGAACGGCATCGAAGGCGCGATCCGCGCGACGGGCGCGCCCGCGAGCGTCACCGGGGCGGGCTCGATGTTCCTGGTGCACATGAAGCAGACGCCGCCACGAAATTACCGCGAGGCCTACCCGACGCCCGACGAGTCGCGCCGACTCAAGGCGTTGCTCGATCACCTCTACAACGAAGGTTGCAGCATCATCAGCACGGGTACGTGCACGTTCTCCACGCCGATGACCGAAGCGGAGATCGACACGCTGGTGGGGGCGTTCAAGTCCGGCTTTGCAAAGCTGGCTTCGATGGGCTGAGCGAGCGGAGGGACGGATCGATCGCCTCCCGATCCTTCTCCGCCGGGCAGGAAGCACCATCAAAGCGAGCTTCTCCGTCTCATTGGGGAACTGGCGCCGCATAGACGTAGGCCACATCAGCCCAAAGAAGTGCCGTTCGCGAATGCGGCCAGAAAACGTGTGCGGCGACTCTACAGTAGACAGTCGATAGCAGCCTTTGATGCGCGTCCCTCATCGGTGTGGCGAGCCCGATCTGCAGATAGGTTGACAATTCGTCCGCCGAAACAACCTGGTGGGTGGGAAAGTTTTCATTTCTTCGAAAAACTGCATCGGCACCAGTTCGCTAGTAACCAGCAATGGCCGGAGTGATATATCAGCGGCGGGGATACCGGTTATTTTTTGCAGCAGGTCCTGATTCTCGTTGAGCGAAGTGATGCGGCGACATGCTGCCAAGACTGTCTCGTCGCCGCTCGTCGCCGCGAAAATCCTCGACCGCTGAATCACCTCTCTGACCGTAACGGTCCTTCCGGTCTCAGTCGCTTACACTCCACAACGAATACGCGCGTTCCTGAGCCGTTCCACGCTAGGACATCGACATCGCCCAAATCTGGAGTTCGTGGCGCCCCGAGCTCTCTGAGCCGAACCTCCAATCGCGTTGCTTATCACCGCTATTCTCGAAGATCGTCGCTACCCGTTCAGCGAACGCATGCCCGTGCTTATCTACGATTCCTCCGATGTACAGTGCGAAGCTCCTTCGTCGCGAGGAGCGTTCCGGCAGGCGACCTTCGTAAATGTTTCCGGTGATACAGCCGCCCTTTTAAAGAGCGGCGCTGAGATCAGCCAACCGCGTGGATTAGTCTTCACCATCACGAGCGGGCGTACGAGGAGCGACAAGTTGCGCCGAAAGCGCCACGGGAAAACATTTTGCTTTGCACAACGCGGCGGCAACTCCGCATCCCAACCGCGGCGAATTGGCAAACTAAACGCGTCTAAAAAGCGTTCGGCCTGGTGTCGAGTCATTCCAGAATGCTCTGTCAGTAGGCGCAGCATCTCCGCCTCTTCGATAACTCCGAAAAGGCGCTGCGACTCGACTGCCAACCGCACCCACAGCTCCGCGACACGCACAAGTTGATTGACCGAAAATCCAAATTCCGCCTCGAAAGCCGTATCGAACTTTTCACTTCTGCGTCTCGATGGGCCCGAGTCTCGAATTTGCCCCCGGAAAATAGATGTCGTATGATCGGGCGGCTGCGTCCGTGAGTCGGTTTGACCGATGCAGAGTACTCCGCATGACGCTCATAAAACCGTTGATCGACGTCAATACTTTCCGGCGAATAACCTGCACTCTCGGCTCCAAAAACCCGTATGCGATCGCGTCTCTGTGATTTGCGACAGTCATCAGCAACTCGACGTCTGCCAGCAGTCGCGAGTGGTCCGCTCGGCTAAGCCGGTCTCGCTTCGATTCGCAGCCTGCATACTGCGCCGTCTCGATTAGCACCCGGTTTGCAAGCGATGCGATACTTCGTTGACTTCGGCGCTCAATCAACACCTGCCTCGCGCCTTCTTCTTCTTCTTCGTTCAGCGCGAGCAGGGACCTCGTTGTAATCTTCCAGTGCTCGGAATCTCTGGTGATCTCGTCGATCGCGTCAAACGCGCGATCGCGATCGACTCGCGAGAATGGTTTCAGCTGCGATTCGATGCGCTCCACAGCTTCTCACAATCTTCTCCAAGAATTTCTGCATTTCCATCTTCTTGCCGGTGATGCTGACCCCCAATTGACTACCGTCAACGTCGGCTAACCCAATCTGGGCCGCCAGCCAAATCTTCCTCGGGAATAAACAGCGGTCGCGCGTGAAACGATCGGCTAACCAGATGCTCAATCATCTTGGTTTCCAAAAAATGGAAGTGCCGCTCATCACCGACGATATCGAGGACGAGCGCGTCGCGCCGATCTTCGGCCAGTGTCACACCCACGAGGCGTCCCACACCCTCGACAATCGCCCGAACGATCGCCTGTTCCGCGACGTTCTTCGGCTTCGTGAACTCCCAGAAACGACTCGTATAGAGCGATCGTGAGCGAACCTTTGTCACGGTGCACTTCGACCGTTGGAATTGCAGGGACTTCGTTTCCGCGCGACGTTGCTGTCGCTGCCCATCGTACAAAGTCCGGGAGATCGATTTTTATCTCTATGCTTCTGGCGGTAGGAGACAGTTCTTTGTGGATAGCGTCTGTCGCCTGGTCGACCCATTGGAGGACGCACTCCCACAGTTGAAACAGAAGTCTCGGTGGAGATCATGGTGCGTCGATCTCAGGCGCAATCACCCACCACGCTAGAGATTCAGTCTCCACGTGCGCCGACGAGCCTCTGCTGTCGTGCTGCCATTCGGTCCGCATAGATGCGCGACAGTGCAGGTCCCGCGGGAGACCGGACGTGGGATTTACCACGCTGTCCGATGATAGCTCGTTGTGCCGTCATGGGAGAGCACGCTGTGGACATCATGAGCCAGCTTGGCTTCTAAGCGCGGATGCAACGCAAAGTCCGTCCCGATCACCAGCAGATTGCGCGGGTTGCGGATGTCGAAGTATTCGGCAACAGCCAGAACTCAGACTTCTTCCAAAAGCTCCGAGAGAGGGCAATCAGCCCAGAAGGTACGAGCAATTCCGTGTGATAGCGGTCTCTTAGTCGCGCGAGCTGCTCCCCCAACTTCCACAGCCGCAGAGCCGGAACAATCAGCGTCCGCCGCCAGAACCAACCAATCGTGCAGTGCCGCCGTGTGGACGTGCCACCCTTCGCGGTGCTCACCGATGCTAAAGACGACACCTCTCCGACGGTCATTATGGCGACGAGGATCAGACCGCCGGAAAAATTCGGCACCTTCTCGAGCGCATCAGCTAAACTCGTCAAGGTAAGCGTCGAGCGCGTCTTGCTCCTGTTGGGTAAGCTTGTCAAACCCATCAAAATCCTCTGCGCCGGGTGCTAGCGATGCGGAATACGTCAGTAGCACAACAGGTTTGCCGACATCGAACGAACCGACGAACGGCATCAGGACTGGCGTGCTTTCGGGAGGAGCTGGCAGTTCTATGTGCAGCGGATCGATCCCGAGGTCGTTCGCGACATCGTTCACGAATAGCGATGCGTTCTCCTGATGAAAGAATTGTCGGCCCACCCACCCATGCGCGTCCGATTGATGCGCTCCAGCATCCATCCGTGACAGTCCGAGCCAGTGTGCTCGGTTCAGCGATGATTACGCCGCCATCGACGCGGAAAATCGGATGCCGCTCAAGACTAGAGTTCCAGATACGTTCGGAGGACAATGTCGTTGCAGGTGTTCGTCGGTAAAAACGAAGTGCTCTATTGAGTCTGGGTGAAATTCATAGCCGGCTTCCAAATCCTCATCAGAAAAGAACAGTGCGGTGAATGCTCGTTCTAAACTGCGCCACTTTGGCAAGGTGATGTTCTGCGCCGAGTGGCCGCTACCTGCCGTGTTGCGCTTGAGAATCTCGTCGCTCGGCCAACGCATCGCTCAGCTTTAAAAGCGCTCATGCGGTATCCAAGGTTTCTTGGAATGTCGGGAATGACGCGCCGTTTGCGAGAAACGCGATTAGCCGCTCCGCGATGAAATATCCGTCAGTAAAGTTCCCGGTGAACAGGCGAAAGGTTCCAAAGCGAGAATTTACGGGGCCGACAAAGACATCTTCAACGGGATCTTCTTGGCGTGAGATCCATGATTCGTCGTCGAAGAACCGAAGCCACTTTGCCGAATCGTAGCGTTAGGCTCCGCGGTCTTCGCGCGCGCGATAACTGCGAGGTGAGTGGAGAACTCAATCCGGATTGTATTTGCGTGAAAAATCTGGCAGGGCGCCAGAGCGTCGCTATCAGACGAGCAGCAGTTATTCGCGAAAAGCGATGCAGCTGTTCGCAGAGCTCCTTGTTCTCCTCAACCAGTTGGGTGACAGCAAGCGCACCGTAGCCTTCTGAAAAGGGCGGCGACGCCGCTTACGTTCTAATGCATCCCTTTCGTCGAGTTGTTGCCTATGTCGCACCACCTGCCCGCTGGCTCCATTGATCGAAACGTACCACGTTATCAGGCTATGCCCGACGCCCAGTCGTTGTCTACGTCGCTCTGCGCCCGCAGGCTCCGTTCCACTCGCTCCCGCTCATTCAGCCGTTCGGCCAGCCCATCTACGTCGCCCTCGAACGATCTGACAGTCAGGCCCACTTCCAAAGTCACTCCCGTTCGAAGACCGTCGCCAAGCCTTGTCCTACCCCGACGCAGAGCGACGCGATGCCGCGCGAGGCGCCGGTGCGAGCCATCTGGTGGATCAGCGTCGTCGTTAAGCGGGCGCCGCTGCAACCAAGCGGGTGACCGATCGCAATCGCGCCGCCGTTGACGTTCAATTTTTCGTTAGGGATGCTCAGCTCGCGCTGGCTCAAGGCGTTGCTCGATCATCTCTACAACGAAGGGTGCAGCATCATCAGCACCGGTACGTGCACGTTCTCCACGCCGATGACCGAAGCGGAAATCGACACGCTGGTAGGGGCCTTCAAGTCCGGCTTTGCCAAGCTGGCTTCTATGGGCTGAGCGAACGGAAGGATTCCCTAAACCTTAAATGTGAGTTCGATTCCCGCCGGGGACAGGCCTTCCGCTGGAGATTCTGAGTTCGCGACCCAATTGTCCGAAAACGAGCGGAAAAATCGCAGGAAATCGGACAAATAGCTGGCGAGCGGCCACTTCAGTGTGCCGCCCCTCTAACGACAGCATTCGAATAAGCTCATGAACAACACGGTTGCGGAGACGGCTTAGCGACACAAATTCCGACGTGCGTTTTCTGCCTTCCGCTCCCGAAATCCTTTTCATCACTTTGTCGCTTTGCACAGTGGGCTCGGCGCAGGAGGAAGTCAGACCCGCCGAGCCCGTCTCTCCTCCTGAACTCAGCCAGCCGGCCAAGGAGATGACTCCCGAAGCCACCGCCGCGCCGGCGCCGGTGCAATCCGCCGAAGAAACGACACCGGCTGCGCCTGCGCCTGCTCCTGAACTCAGTCAGCCGGCCCCGAAGATCACTCCCGAAACCGCAGCGACCCCGGCGCTAGCGCAATCAGCCGAGGATCTATATCACGCTGCAATTGCAGAGATTGAGCGGGCTTCAAAGCTCGAGCGCAAAGGCAAAAAGGAGGAGGCGATCAACACCTATGAACACGCGGGTCGAGTTTGTGAAGAGTCGATGGCCGCTTTCGATCGTGGTGCCATCGCCGAGGGGGATCGGCCGATCGATCTCTACTTTCGCGGCGCAACGTCGTTTCTCCATGCGGGCCGCCTTCTTGCCTCCGAGAAGCATCCCAATGAAGATCGGAAAGACGAAGACCTGCGCCTCGCCACGACTTACCTGGAAAAACTCGAGAAGCTGGAAAACGAGCGGGCGGAGCGGAACCACACCGCGGTAAATCCGGAGGTCTGGCGCGTCCAGAACGCCGCCGGCTACGCCTGCTTTCTGCGGGGCGAGCTCTCGCGTGCCCGCACGCACTACCAGGCGGTGCTAAAAATGAACCCCACTTACAAGCCGGCCAAGGACGCGGTTGCCAAGATCAACGAATTGGAGCGTCGGGAAAACGAGATCTTCAGTCCCCAGGGCCGCACCCTCGACCACGAAAAGAAGATGAAAGCCGTGGGCGGAGTCGTGGATACCCTCAAGCTCGTGCGCGACATCGTGAAGCTCGGCCTTTAAGGGTTGGAGGGACGAGCGCCGTCTCGTCCGCAAGATTGGAGGGACCGCGGGGCCGCAGGCTAAAGCCCAACTTCAATTTACCGTCGGCGCTTGCCCACCAGATAGGCTGCTTAACCGGCGCGCCGGTTCCTTATCAGGCCCACTTCCAAACTCACTCCCGTTCGAAGACCGTCGCCAAGCCTTGTCCTACCCCGACGCAGAGCGACGCGATGCCGCGCGAGGCGCCGGTGCGAGCCATCTGGTGGATCAGCGTCGTGGCCAGGCGGGCGCCGCTGCAACCAAGCGGGTGACCGATCGCAATCGCGCCGCCGTTGACGTTCAATTTTGCGTTGTCGATGCCCAGCTCGCGCTGGCAGGCGAGGGCCTGCGCGGCGAACGCCTCGTTCAACTCGAACAGGTCGATGCGGTCGAGCGTCAGGTTCGCGCGCAGAAGCGCCTTGCGAATCGCGGGCACGGGTCCGAGCCCCATGAACGCGGGATCGACGCCGGCCGCGGCGCTCGGACCGATGAAGGCGATCGGCTGAAGACCCAGCGATTTGGCCAGCCCGGCTTCAACGATCAGCAATGCCGCCGCGCCGTCGTTGATACCCGACGAATTGCCCGCGGTCACCGTGCCTTGGTCGTCTTTGGAGAATGCGGGTTTCAGCTTGGCGAGTTTCTCCAGCGTCGTGTCCGGCCTCGGGTGCTCGTCCACGCTGACGAGGGTCGGAGCGCCCTTGCGCTGCGGAATCTCGACGGGCACGATCTCCTCGGCGAACAGCCCGCGTTGGTGCGCCGCCGACCACCGTTGCTGGCTCTGCAGCGCGAACTGATCCTGATCCGCCCGGCTGATCTTGTGCTTGCGGGCGACATTCTCGGCGGTCTCGCCCATGGAGAAGGGGTGATGCAGCGCCGCCAGGCGAGGATTGACCAGGCGCCAGCCGATCGAAGTGTCGAAGATCTGCTGCGACCGGTCGAACGCGGATTCCGCCTTGCTGAGCACATAAGGTGCACGGCTCATCGACTCGACGCCGCCCGCGATGAACACATCGCCGTGACTCGCCTCGATCATGCGCGCCGCGATGTTGACGGCTTCCAGCCCCGACGCACAGAGGCGATTCACCGTCGAACCCGGCACGGACGCGGGGAGGCCCGCCAGCAGCGCGGCCATGCGCGCGACGTTGCGGTTGTCCTCGCCGGCCTGGTTGGTAGCGCCGAAGTAGACATCCTCGATCAATGCGGGGTCGATGCCGGATCGCGCCACGACGGCCTTGATGATGTGGGCGGCAAGATCGTCGGGGCGAACCGACGCCAATGCGCCCCCGTGCCGACCGACAGGTGTTCGGAGAGCCGTGATGATCGCCGCTCGCCTTTGCATCGAGATTACTAGGGGAACTATCTGCCCAAGTCTAGGAGACTGTTGAAATACTGGAGTGGCCCGCGTTGCTGTCGATTTTGGCGCTGGCCAAGGCGCGAGCACAGCGCCGATATCCGCGGCGATCTCGGCCAAGCGAGCAACGCCGGCCAGTGCCAAAATCGATGCAACCCTCCGGGCGCGAAGCGCGGACCGCTCCAGTAAGCGTTGACTATGCGTCATACTTTGCAAAGTATGAGGTTATGCCTTTGCCTGTGTCTGCGACTGTTCAGCCCACGCTTTGGCGCACCTGTCGTGTCCTGGCGAACCGTAAACGCCTCCAAATCCTGGCTCGGTTGATCCGGCAACCCAATCAAACGGTCTCGGCGTTGGCGCGGGAGATGAAGCTGTCGATGCCTGCTGCCAGTCAATACCTGCGCGCATTGGAAGCGCGCGGGTTGTTGACTTGCCGGAGGGTGGGGCTTCGGGTCGAGTACCGTCCAACGGCCTCCGCTACCGGAGGCGCTGGCGGCGAGATTCTCACCGCCCTTCGGTTCGCGTTTCGTGGCAGAGCGCAGCCGACTGAAGCGCTCTTCAAACTTGCCACGGCCTTTACCCACCCGCGGCGGGTAGAGGTGTTTCGTGCCCTCAAGAAGAACGCGGACTCCTTTGCGAAAATCCAAGCGGCCACCCAGATCTCGGCGCAAGCGCTCTCCCGTCATCTCGCCAAACTGGAAAAAAGAGGCTTCGTAAGGAACGACGCCGAGAAATATGTGGTGACGAGCCAGAAGCATCCATTCGCGCGTGCGTTAGCGCGCCTTGCCTGCCAATAGCCCTCGATGGTTTCATACTTTGCAAACTATGATTCCGAATCCTCGGGATGGGTGCGCACGGCGGTAAACCCGGAGTGAAATCGTGAAGTCGTTCACCGCGCTTCGCCGGTTCACGACGACAAGTTGTCTGCGCCCGCGATGACCCAGATCGGGACGCTCGTTAGGCCGCCTTGTGCGCCGCGTCCTGTTTGCGCGGGTCAGTCAACTCGATGATGACGCTGACTGATTTTTGGTTGAAGCCCTTGAAGCCGCCTTTGCGTTGCAGGTTTTCGAGGTGACTTCCGATCGCCCCTTCGTGCGCAAATTTCTGCGCCTGCTCGTCGGTCAGGAGATTTCTCGTCCGCAGCCTGGTAATTCGCTCTGGCCGCACGGTCCACCGCTCGCCCTGAGTGAACGCCTGCTTGAGGAAAGGGAAATCGGAAAACGGCGCCATCGTCTTGATATGGGCTGCGGCGAGCTGCTCACGCAGGCGCTCGTAATCAAAGCGGCACTCCAGGTGATGCATCCCCGCATCGAGAAAACTTTCGCCATGCAGTCCAACCCAAAGCCCTATCGTGCGCAGTTTTTTCTCGTCCGGTGACAGCGGTTCTCTGGAGAAATCGATTTCCGTTTCGGCGGGGTCAAGATCGACGTCGTTGAAGATCGTGATTCCTTCGATCGGCTGCTCGACGATTTGCGCGCCCCAGCCCGCCTGCGACCCGGCGTAGTAGCGTTCGCGACGATGGAAGCCGAGCATTTCCCAGGCTTTCATGAGATCGAGGAAATGTTTGCGCGACGAACGAAAAGTATGGTGATCGTGATTCGCCCAACCCAAGCCTAACGAATCCTGACGGCGCTTTTGTTCGATCCCGGCGCGATTGCGCTTTTGCCAGAAGGCGCGCTCTTCTTCGAAGACGAGATGACAAGCGAGATCGGGGCCGACGAGATCAACCACGTCCTGCAGCCGCTCGAGTGAGTAGGCGTAACCCTTGACATCGCGGTCCCAGCGGCGGCGGCGGGTCTGCCAAATCTCGCGTGCGGCCAGGAATTTCTTCAAGTCGACCGGTTGCGGGATGTATCCGCGATAACCGCGCCGCTCGATCGCATAAAAGGCCGCGTCGTTTTCCTCAAACGCGAGCATCTTGCGGAAGCGCGAAAACGGTTCGCCTTCGATCTTGTTCGTGATGCCATGCACGGCGGCGAACTCGGCCACGAAATCCGAACGAATGCCAAGCGCGGGCGGGTGTTTCGCCTCATTTTTCGCGAGCAAAACCCGCGGCAACATCGCCTCCGGATGCCAGAGGGCCTTCAGGTCGCTCTTGTTTTCGCCTAACGGATCATCGGTAAAACCAGCGTCGCGCAGGGCGGCTTCATCCGAAGGCGAAACGACCATGTGATCGACCCAATCGAGGAAGAGCGTGCCGGTTTCGTCCCCCATCCGCTCGGAGAGAATGCGAGCAAAGCTGTTCTGCTCGAGGAAGGCATTGATCCGGTCGAGAAGAAGATTTTCGGCCTCGTAACAAAGCGGCCAGTTGAATTGATTTTCGGCCTGATCAGGCGCGTTGAGAGTGGTGGTGCTCATAGGTACTTCGAGAGTGGCGCGGCCAGCGCGAAAGCAGCGCCCCGAACTGCATTTAGGTTAACGAAAAGGCGAAGCTCTTCAACGGCCGCGGTGCGCGCGCTAGGCAGTCGCGCTGCTTTCGTCGCTGCCGAATTGGATGCCCTGCGCGAGGGGCACCTCAGCCGAGTAATTAACCGTGTTCGTCTGTCGGCGCATGTAGCTCTTCCACGAATCGCTCCCGCTCTCGCGGCCGCCGCCGGTATTCTTTTCGCCCCCGAAGGCACCGCCGATCTCGGCCCCGCTGGTGCCAGCATTAACGTTGGCAATACCGCAATCGCTTCCGGCCACACTGAGAAATTTTTCGGCTTCGCGCATGTCGTTCGTGAAGATGGCCGAGCTCAACCCCTGCGGGACATCGTTGTGCATCGCCAGGGCTTCATCGAAGTCCTTGTAACTCATCAGATAAAGCAGCGGACCAAAGGTCTCATGCTTCACAATTTCAAAATCGTGCCGAGCGGTCGCAAGGCATGGACGCATGTAGCATCCGCCGGGAAACTCGGCCCCGTCCAACTTCTCGCCGCCGAAAAGGATTTTCCCGCCTTCCGCCTTCACGCGCTCGATGGATTGCTGCACGGCATCGACCGAAGCCGGGTCGATCAACGGGCCGACAAGGGTGTTGCGATCAAGAGGATTGCCGATGCGCATCGTTTTATACGCGCCTAACAACTGGTCGCGAAGCTTTTCGAGCAATCGATTCCTGCGCGATCACCCGCCGCGTCGAAGTGCAACGCTGACCGGCCGTGCCGACGGCCCCGAAGAAGATGGAGCGCACCGCCATATCGAGATCGGCGCTCTGCGAGACGATCAAGCGCGTTATTACCGCCCAACTCGAGGATGCTTTTTCCGAGACGGCCATGAACGGTTTTCGCAACATCGAAACCCATACGCGTCGAACCAGTCGCCGAAACCAGCGGGAATCCGGCGATCCGCCGCGAGCTTTTGACCAATGGTCGGACCATCACCGACCAGCAGTGAAAAAATCGCCGGGTCAGCGCCCGGTTTGCCGGCAAACGCGCTCTGCAATCTTGGTTACCGCGATCGCGGTCAGCGGTGTTTTTTCCGAAGGCTTCCAAATGGTGGCGTCACCGCAAACCGCCGCCAGGGCGGCGTTCCACGACCAGACGGCGACTGGAAAATTGAATGCCGAGATCACGCGCGACGACACCGAGCGGATGCCATTGCTCCATGAGACGATGGCTCGGCCGTTCCGATTGAATCGTCAGGCCATAAAGCATGCGCGACTGGCCAACGGCGAAATCGCAGATATCGATCATCTCCTGCACTTCGCCTTCGCCTTCGGCAATGATTTTGCCCATCTCGATGGTGACGAGCTTGCCGAGGTCCGCCTTGGCTTCGCGCAAAGCCTGGCCTAACTGGCGAACGGTTTCACCCCGAACCGGCCCGGGGGTCAACCGCCATTTCGCAAATGCTTCCTGGGCCCGCGAAACCGTGCGATCGAAATCGCTCTCGGACGCCGTGCGCACGCGGGCGAGCAGGCTACCATCGATCGGCGAACGCTTTTCGATGACGGCACCGCCGCCCCGCCATTCGCCGTCAAAGGCGCCGGGGTTTTCGTCGGCAATCCCGAGTCTTTCGAGAACGGAGCGCATCAGATCCACGCGAATGCTCGCGTCACCGGCAAAGCCGCACGCATTCGTCGCGTAAAATGTTGAGGGCCTCGTCCACGACCTCGCCCGGGATATCGAGCGCCGGCCGAAAGCGGATGGCGCGTTCCCCTGATTTCAACACCAGCAGGCCGCAATCGAACAATTTCTTCCAGATTTGGTCGCGCAACTGCGCGTCCGGCAGATCGAAGGCAACAAACAGGCCACGCCCGCGAACAGCGCTGACCTTGGGACATTCGGCCGATAGTTCGCGCAAGCCGGCCACGATTTTGTCGCCCATGACACGGGCGTTCTCGACAAGATTCTCTTTCTCGATGATCCGGAGAAAATGCTTCGAACGCACCATGTCGGTAAAATTGCCGCCCCAGGTGGAATTAAGACGGCTCGGCAGGCGAAAGGCATTGTCCTTCACTTCATCGAGACGCGGACCACCCATGACACCACAAACCTGAACCTTCTTGCCGAAAGCCATCAGGTCGGGTTTCACGTCGAAATGTTGTGAGCACCACATCTTACCCGTGGTCGCTAAGCCGGTCTGCACCTCGTCGAAAATCAGGAGCATTTCGTTCTCGTCACAGATCTGGCGCAATTTCCTGAGCCACTCGCCGCGGAAATGATTATCGCCGCCTTCTCCCTGGATCGGCTCAAGAATGATCGCGGCGATGTCGATGCCGCGGTCTTTAATGAAAGCGCGGATTTCCTTTTCTGTTTGCTCTTCGCGTTTGCGAACGTCGGCTTCTCGCTCCGCTTCGGGCAGCGCAAAGTTAATGTTGGGACAAGAAACGCGCGGCCAGTTGAACTTGGCGAATAACTCCGTCTTGCGCGGATCGGTATTCGTCAGGCTCATGGTGTAACCGCTGCGCCCGTGAAATGCGTGACGGAAATGCAGGATCTCCGTGCCGCGCTCGCCGCGGCCAGCGGCCATATTTTTGCGGACTTTCCAGTCCATGGCGGCCTTCAAACAGTTTTCAATCGAAAGCGCGCCGCCTTCGATAAACAAATAACGATCGAGCGGCGGCAAGCCGGCCACACGCGAAAGAGTGTCGACGAATTCGGCGTACTCCTCCGAGTAAACATCGGAATTGGCGATCTTGATCTTGGCCGCGCGAAGGAGCTCCTCCTGCACGGCAACGTCATCAAAGTAGGGATGATTGAATCCGACCGGCACGGATCCGAAAAATCCGTAAAAGTCGATCAACCGGTGACCGGTCGCGGCGTCGTAAATGTACGATCCTCGACTGCGTTGCAGATCGAAAACGATCTTAAACCCATCCATCAGGATGTGTTGTTCAAGTGATTTGAGCGCGTCAGCAGCCGAGCGCATCAAATGTTCATCTGGAGTGCTCTGGGCAGAGGAGGTCCGCGTTACTGGGCGGGCCCGCTCCGTGAGCACGGGCGGCATACTCATGTCTGATGGTAATCCGCGGGGCCGGTTGGGTCAACGGCCAGAGCACGTTAGGGCGTCCTTTCCAACGTTCAGCACATTTCGCCTCCGGCTTAGAGTTGCCCCTGCCGAAAGTGCCAGGCACGCTATTTCGCACCGCCCAGCGCTGCCCGGTCAGCCGAAGCCTTGGCCAGCGCGGCGTTGTAAGAATCAATCTCGATCGCATACATCCGGTTGCCTTCGCTATCGCTGTGCAAGAGATCGCGCTTTTTGAGGCGAAGCTTCTCATTCCAGGCGCGGAGATCGGCCAGTTCCTTTGAAATTTTCTCGCGGCGCTCTTCCAGAGTTGGCGTCGGCGCGGGCTTGGGAGCGGTCAGATCAACCGGCTTGGAAGGATCAAAGATGTTTTGCCCGATCTTGGGCGCCTTATGAAACCAGGATAGGTTCCGGAAAAATCCGGTTCGCGTTTTAGATCCCAACTGCGGCGAGGATAGAACGTAAAAGAAAAGCAGCGCCAACGTGGCAAGGCCGAAACGCCAGGCGCTTCGAGCCTCGTCGGGGTGACTCAAGCGAAAGACGATTGGGCCGAAGGGCAACAGAACACCGAGGCCCCACCATGGACTAATGCTGAAAGCCGCCTTGATGAGCAGAAACCGGCTGATCAGGGCGCTGGCGAGCGCTAACGATAGGAGAACCAAGGGCAGCATGGGCTCCATCCTGTCAGCAGCCGAAATGCCACCCGCAGGACTGCAGCCTGCGGGAATGACCAATGACGGAATGACGAATGACGAAAGCGCTTCTGCAAGTTAGGCCCTCGTGCGTGGCGGGCGACGGCCGCTGTAAACTAACCCGGTGGGACGCCGTAACGCGGGCGAGGGAGCGGGCCGGGGTTTCAAATCTCCTTCGAGCCGACTAACGATTCCTCAAAAGTAGGCTCGAGAGACTCTCGCCCCACCGTCCTCAAACAATCCCTTGCTGCAATTGTTGATGTTTCCCTTCCATCAACTCCTGCGTCAATTCGTAGGCCCGCTTGTCCACGTTTTCGGCCGTGCCGGCAAAATGGTGATCGATCCGGAGTTTTGCCGCGCGGCAAAAATAATCGGCTACGGAAACAATTTCGGCCGCGGGCTCGCCGGTGTCGATCTTGTGCTGCGCGTACGAGCAGGTTGCGCTGATGGCAAAGAGCTCACTGGCGACTCCACAAAAGCGCGAAAGGAGCAGCTGCTCGCGCTCGAGTTTCGGGCCGAAGCGCATCATGGCGTGGAACAATCGACGCGCCAATTTCTTGCTCGTCTTGGCGCCGTATTCAATGTGCGGCCGCAAATCGCGATGCAACTTCGAGAGGTCGCCCGCGTTGGCTTTGGTGTATTGGCGCGGATACCATCGCGAGTAGAAGGATCCCGAGCCAAACATGGCTTTGAGACGCGTTCGCATCGGAAGCTGAGTATTGAAAATGGCGCCGCCGACTTTCAAATGCGGATCGAGCGCTTCACGAGCAATAAACAGCCGCATGATCTCGCTTGAGCCCTCAAAGATCATATTGATGCGGCAATCGCGCAGAAAACGCTCGACTGGAAGTCCCGGCTCGCCTCGCCCTTTAAGGCTCTCGGCCGTTTCATAACCGCGGCCGCCGCGCACTTGCATGGCTTCGTCGGCAATTCGCCAGGTCGCTTCAGTCGACCACATCTTGCACATGGCCGTTTCGATTCGCAGATCGCCCGCCTTGCGATCGACCAAAGCACTCGTTAGGAAAGTAATCGCTTCCATGGCGAAAACATTCCCCGCCATTTCCGCGACCTTGCCGGCAATGGCGTAATGTTTCCCGATGGGCACGCCCCATTGGACCCGTTCGGCGGACCATTTTCGGCAGATCTCGAGCAGGCGTTTCGACAAGCCGACACAGGCCGCCGGAATGGTCAGGCGGCCGGTGTTGAGAGTCGTTAGGGCGACCTTCAGTCCCTGTCCTTCCTTCGCGATCAGGTTCTCCGTCGGAACGCGCACGTTGGTGAACTTGACGATGCCGTTATAGAGGGCGCGCAGACCCATGAAACGGCAGCGATAAGTAATCTCGAGGCCCGGCGAAGCGACGTCGACGATAAAGGCGCTGATTTGTTTCCGTTCCTTGCCGTTGACGATTTTGGGAGGAGTGCGCGCCATGACCACGAGCACACCGGCCTTGATCAGGTTGGTGCACCAAAGTTTTTCACCGTTCAGAATGTACGCCGAGCCATCTTCCGTCGGTTCGGCTTTCAGGCTCATGTTCGCCGGATCGGAACCGGCGTTCCATTCGGTCAGGGCGAAGGCCGAGATTTCTTTGCGCGCGACGCGGGGCAGATATTTTTCCTTCTGCTGGTCAGTGCCAAAGATCAGCAGCGGCTGTGGAACACCGATCGATTGGTGGGCCGAAACAAGCGCCGTCAGGTTGGCGTCCCAGCTTCCCAGCAACATGGCCGCGCGCCCGTAGTTCACCTGCGACAAGCCGAGGCCGCCGTATTGCGTGGGAATCTTCACACCGAATGCTCCCATGGCGAAGAGGTCGTCGATATTCTTTTGCGGAATCTCGCCGGTCCGATCGATCTCGTCGGCGTCGACATTGGCCTCGAGATATTCGCGAAGCTGTTTCAGGAACGGCTCGCCTTTGGTGCGGTCTTCCTGGCTTTGCGCCGGGTACGGGAAGATGCGGTCAAAGTCGTAACGGCCGATGAAAAGGTTGCTCGCAAAACTGCCACGCTCATCGAGCGGATCGCGCGACGCCTCGGCAAGCTCGAGGGCTTCGCGCTGCCCCTTCGACATCTTGGAGGTGTCGATGACGGACGCTGCCGAAGCCGGCGTCCCCGTTTGCACGCCGGTTTCCGCGCGAATCTGTTTTTCTGGTGCCTCAAGCGGTGAACTCATAAAGTCCTAACGATCATTATAAAACGTCGCGCCCGTCCGCGCGAGGTCCTTCAGCGAATCGCAGGGCGCGAATTTCTGATCGCCTCGCGCAAGGTCTTCCAGACGCTGCACGATCTTCTTTAATCCCATGGCTTCAGCAACACGCAAGGGGCCGCCCCGAAATGGTGGGAATCCCGTTCCGAGAACCATGCCGTAATCGGCATCCTCGGGAGAAGCAACCACGCCCTCTTCAAGACAGCGCGCGGCTTCATTAATCATCAATAACAAGAGCCTTTCGGCGATGTCACCGTCGAACTTTTCGCCTTTCCTGCGCCATTTCTCCAACGACTCGTTAGGGGTTTGCGCCTTGCCCTCATATTTATAAAAACCCGCCCCGGTTTTGCGCCCAAGCAGGCCTTCCTGGCGCATCTTGTGAAGGAGCTCGTTCGCCTTGTCTCTTCGGCCATACGCCTTCTCCAGCGTCGCGGCGATATCGATCGTAATGTCGACGCCAATCTCATCGATCAACCGCAGTGGGCCCATCGGCATTCCCCAAGCGGTCAACGCGCGATCGATCTCCAGAACATCGATACCGGCATCGTACAGCTCGGCCGCATCCAGCAAATAGGGGAAGAGAACGCGATTGACCAGAAAACCGGGACGATCCCGGACGACCACAGGCAACTTCCCGACCTGGCGGGCCAAGGCCAGGGCGGCGTCGCGCGTCGCATCTGCGGTGTTATCGCCCACCACGACTTCGATCAATTTCATTCGGCTCACCGGATTGAAGAAATGCAATCCGACGACGCGCTCAGGCTTGCTCGTCTCCTTGCTCAACTCCGCGATCGAGAGAGCGGAGGTGTTGGTCGCCAGGATCGCGTCCGGCGCCTCCGCGCTTAGCTCGCGGAAAACGGCTTTCTTTATCTCCAGTTTCTCAGAAGCGGCCTCTATAATAATACCGACATCACGCAGCTGAGTGTGCGCCGTCGAGCAGACAATGCGCGAGCGGCCTTCTCTCGACTTCTCTTCCGTGAGGATCCCGCGTTTCACGGCGTCGCTGTAAATCTTGTCGATATTCGCAAGGCCGCGGTCGATCTGCTCCTTGTTCACGTCGCGCAGAATAACCGTGACCCCACGAGCGCTGAGCCATTGGGCAATTCCCGATCCCATGACGCCGGCGCCAATCACGGCTGCGTGCACAATCTTTTGCGCGGCCCCTTTCGAGGTTCCCTTCCGGTACTTGTCGGCCAGGAAGAAATTGCGGATCAAATTCTGGGTCGCGTCCGTTTTGCCGAGCTCGGAAATCGCATCGAGCTCCATGCGCAAGGAATCTTCGATCGATCCTTGTTGGCGGATGATTTCAAGCGCACGAGCCGGCGCCGCGTTGGGACCGGCTTCAACCGATACTCCCTTTACCGAAGGCGGTCGACTTTGCGGCGGCCGCTTTCCGCCCGACAACTTCGCCTTGGCAGCTTCGAGGAGGCGCTCGCGCGGAACGACTTCATCGACCAAGCCAATCGTTTTCGCCTCGCCCGCCGCGTAGAGCTTCCCTTTCAGAATCACATCCGCGGCGGCGTCGACACCGATCAAACGCGGGAGCCGAGTCGCCCCGCCCCACGCGGGCACCAATCCCAGCGTCGTCTCCGGAAGCCCAATGCGAGTGGCCGGATCCTCCGACGCAACCCGGTAATCACACGCGAGAGTAATCTCGTAGCCGCCGCCGGCACAGGCGCCGTGAATCGCGGCGCAGCTCGGAATCGGCAAGGCGACGATCCGATTGAAGGCACGCTGACCGCGCGCAATAAAATCGCGCAACTCACCGGTGCGCGCTTGTCGCAGCAGGGTTTTTAGGTCGGCACCGGCAATGAAAATCGATTTCTTGGCCGAGATAACGATCAATCCGCGAAGCGATTTGTCCTTCTCGATCGCGTCGAGGTGCGATTCCAGGTCGTCAAAGGTGGCGGCGTCGAAAATATTGGCCCCTGAGTCCGGGCGATCGAAGGTCAGGACGCAGATTCCCTGGTCGTCGGTTTCCCGGCGAATGACGGGAGCGTTAGGTGATGCGCTCATGGGGAAATCAATTGTGGCAAGTTTCGCTTCGTTGCCAAGGGGAGACCGCTCCTTCGGAGCGGAAACTCCCAAATTCCAACCACCAAACTCGATAGAAGCTCCAAACATCAAACAACCACACGCTCCCTTTTTGTCATCCCGAAGCAGCGAAGACGCTGAGGCATCTCTCGCCCGAAGTGGGCTTCACACGAACATGCTTAACGCGTGATCAGGATGGTTGCCTTATCCTCTTCGTGCCTGGTCCCGGCTCCCGATGAAGGCATCGACAGCTCGCGTAATTTCACCAGCGCATGGGAGATCCCTCGCCGTCTGCGCGGCTCGGGATGACACCGCGGGAAAGTAAGACAGCGCCCGCGTTGCTTTGCATCAAGCGCAATGCTAGAAACCGGCAATGGTCGGCAAGATTCTCATTCCTGAAATCAAGAGCCTGATCGACGCGCG
Organism: uncultured Verrucomicrobiae bacterium; assembly: GCA_963824205.1. GTDB lineage: Bacteria > Verrucomicrobiota > Verrucomicrobiia > Chthoniobacterales > UBA10450 > JBBRDU01. The sequence goes on from CAWGOG010000001.1 coordinate 78,713, forward strand.
GGACTTCGGCGCTCTGCGGGAGCTCTTTAGGGAATGGCCGCCGGCCGATCTGGCCGAGGTCATCGTCGACATGGACGAGAACGATCGCGTGATCCTTTTCCGGGTTCTCCCGAGCGCCGTGGCGGCCGACGTTTTCGAGTATCTCGATGTGGATGCGCAACAGGAACTGTTGCACGCGATGGCTCACGAACAGGTTGTGGGAATTCTCAACGAGATGTCGCCGGACGATCGCACGGCGCTCCTCGAGGAGATGCCAAGCGCGGCCGCGCGGCAGTTGATCAAGCTACTGACGCCGGAGGAACGGCGCATCGCCCAGTCGCTGCTCGGCTATCCCGAGGGAAGCGTTGGCCGCTTGATGACGCCCGACTTCATCGCGGTGCACGACGACTGGACAGTGAAAGAGGTGCTCGATTACGTGCGCGAGAATGGGCAGGACAGCGAGACCCTGAATGTCATCTATGTCGTCGACGATCACGGCAAATTGATCGACGACCTGCGAATGCGGGAGTTTTTGCTCCGGCCGCTGGAGGCAAAGGTCAGCGATATCCGGGACCAATCCTTTGTCGCGCTGAAGGTGGCTGATTCGCAGGAAGACGCCCTGAACACATTCCGAAAATACGATCGCACGGCGCTGCCGGTAATCGATTCAAATGGAGTGCTCGTTGGGATCGTGACCATCGACGACATGCTCGACGTGGCCGAGCAGGAAGCCACCGAAGACATCCAAAAGCTCGGTGGTATGGAAGCCCTGGACGAGCCGTATAACACCATTTCGATGTGGCGCATGATCAAGAAGCGCGCCGGCTGGCTGGTGCTGCTGTTCCTTTCCGAAATGTTTACCTCGAATGCGATGGCGCATTTTCAGGACGAGATCGCCAAAGCGGTGGTGCTGGCTTTATTCGTTCCGCTGATGATTTCGAGCGGCGGCAACTCCGGCTCCCAGGCGACTACCCTGGTTATTCGAGCAATGGCGGTCGGCAGAGATTCGCTTGCGCGACTGGTGGCGTGTAATGGGGAAGGAATTCACTGCCGGCGCGCTCCTGGGGACGATTCTCGGGACGGTCGGATTTTGCCGGATCATGGCGTGGCAAAAATTGAGCACGGTTTTCCCGCATAGTTTTTTCCAGCATTACGACCACCCATTTCTTCTCGCCTTTACAATTTTCTTCGCCCTTCTTGGGATTGTCACGTGGGGGACACTCATCGGCTCGATGCTGCCATTCATTTTGAGACGGGTCGGGCTCGACCCGGCGACGTCGTCGGCTCCGTTTGTCGCCACCCTGGTCGATGTCACAGGCATTTTTATTTACTTCACGGTGGCAGCATTGATTCTTCGGGGCACATCTCTTTAGGAAGGTGACACATGTTTTCGATCGGGAAATTCCTCGGCCACGACGAAAAATTCTTCGACCTGCTGGAAGCAAGCGCGAAGCAGGCGGACAACAGTGTTCACCAGCTGGTCGATTTGTTAGGCAAACTCGAGCAACGCGGAGTGACTCACGACCTGGCCGGATTCGCCGCCAGCCGCCGCGAAGACAAACGAATCACGCAGGAACTGACCGAAGAGCTGTCGAAGACGTTCATCACGCCATTGGAGCGCGAAGACATCCAGGCGCTGGCCTCGGCGCTTTATAAGATTCCGAAGACAGTGGAAAAAATTGGCGAACGAATTCTCATTTGCCCCGGAGATCTGGAGGGCCGCAGTTTCCGCAAACAAGTGGAACTCCTGGACCAGGCGGCGGAAGCGGTGCTCGCGATGGTGAAGCAACTTCGTGTCGGGACCGATATCCGGCGCGCAAGGGAGATGAATGCGCGGCTCCAGACCATCGAAGGCGAGGCCGATGAACTCGAGCTCGAACTCCTGCGCGACCTCTATCACGGGGAATACGACGCCAAGCACATCATTTTCCTTCGCGACCTTTACGATCTGCTCGAGAAAGTGATCGATCGCTGCCGTGACGCCGGAAATATCATTCTGCAGGTCGCGTTGAAGTACTCCGTAGGCGATTCCTTCACCGCCATGCTCATCTTCATCGCGGTCCTGTTGGCGGCAGTCATTTTCGAATACAGCAACGGATTTCACGACGCGGCCAACGCCATCGCTACGGTCGTTTCGACAAAAGTGCTTACGCCGCGACAGGCCATTGCCATGGCGGCGGTCTTCAATCTAACCGGTGCGCTCATGGGCGGCGCGGTCGCCTCGACCATCGGCAAAGGTCTGGTCGATACGAACGTGGTTAACCTCGCAACCGTTTTGTGCGCGCTCATCGCAGCGTTCGTGTGGAATATTACGACCTGGTGGCTGGGATTGCCGTCCAGCTCAAGCCACGCGCTTATCGGCGGACTCTGTGGCGCCGCGCTAGCCACAGCACATGGCCAGTGGTCGGTCATCAAATGGCACACAGGCCTTTGGCCCAAAGTCGTTCTTCCGATGCTCGCCTCGCCGGTAGCCGGCTTTCTTCTCGGCGGCCTTGTCATGTTTCTGCTTTTCGTTTCCCTGCGAAAACTGACACCGAACTTCATTAATTCACTCTTCGGGAAGCTACAAATCGGGAGCGCCGCGTGGATGGCGCACAGCCATGGGACTAACGACGCGCAGAAAACGATGGGTATTATTACTCTCGCCCTCTTTACGGGAACGAAGGCCGGAGCGTTTGATGGCCTGCCCTCATGGCTGGTCTTTCTGAAAACGCCGACGTTCGGTGGCATTCCCGCGTGGGTAAAAATCCTTTGCGCCATCACCATGGCGGCGGGAACGGCCGCGGGCGGCTGGCGAATCATCCGCACCCTGGGCCATCAAATGGTCAAATTGCAGCCGGTGCACGGCTTCGCCGCCGAAACCAGCGCGGCCCTCATCATTCAAGGGGCCAGTCTTTACGGAATCCCTCTTTCCACTACGCACGTCATTTCCACCTCAATCATGGGTGTGGGCGCGGTGAAACGTTTCAGCGGTGTTAAGTGGACCATCGTCGAACGCATCGTCTGGGCCTGGATTTTCACCCTACCCGTCACCGCCCTGCTCGGTTACATCTGCGCGCGCATCGCGGAAATGTAACGACCAATGACGACTGCTAATGCTATCGACGAACACTCTTCATTCGAGCTTCGTCATTCGACATTCGCCATTTCCGATCAGGTCTTGATCGGCACCCATTCGTTGCGCGCGCGGGAATCGGCTACCGCCTGGACGACGCGCATATAACGCAAACCATCTTCGAAACTCGGGCGCGGCTTGACGCGCCCGTTTGATTTGACCGCGTTGATGAAATCTTCTTCAACCTGCCATCTACCCTCGAGATCTTTTGACGGCTCCATTGGCTTGAGTTCGCTGTCACCCAGTTTGCCAATGGTAAGCTTCTCTTTGCTGAAGTCGTACTTCATCGTCCCGCGGTCTGCAAAAACCTGCAGTCGATCCGGCCCTCCGAAAGCGTTAACCCCGCTGAATTCGAGAACACCTTCTGCGCCGTCCGCGAAACTGCAGAGGACCGTGAGCAGATCGGGAACGATCACTTCATAGCCCTGGCGCACCGGATATAGAATTTTGCCGCGAGCGAACACCCCCGTGATGGGACCAAACCAGCGCTGCAGAACCTCGACATAGATGCCGAGGGTCTGGACATTCAATCCGCTCAGCTCGATCCGCTGCCGCCAATGAGCCGGCGCTTCTCCATCGAGATAATTGGCCGTGAAACTCTGGAGCCTGATGTGATGCGGCCGGCCGATCATTTCTTCCGCGAGAATTTTTTTGACCAGAAGATCACCGCGCAATCCATACGGCGGCGGACAAAGCATGGTGACCAATTCCGAATAGCGCTGCGATGCCGCCAGCATCTCCTCCGCTTCCGCCAGGTCCATCGACATGCGCGCCTGGCAAAAGACATGTTTGCCCGATTCCAGCGCGGAGACGGTCACGGCCGAATGCAAATACGGCGGTGTCCCAATCCAGACGATGTCCAGGTCGGGGAGCGCCACCAGGTCGGCCCAATTACGCATCGGTGTCGCCTGCGGAACATGCTCAGCACAGAATTTTTCCGCGCTCTCGTAGGATGAATTCGAGACCGCGACGATCTCGACATCATTCATCTTCTTCAGCGCCGGCAGGTGTCGTGTTCGAACGATATTTCCCGCCCCGACGATGCCGATCCGCAGTTTGTTATTGCCTTTTTGCACGCTATTTCTCGTTTCTCGTAAACCGGGGGATTTTAACTCTGCCGCCGCCACTCACCTCCCTCGCCGCCAATTCGGCTCGGGACAAGTGCTGAACGTTGGCCGTAAATGACCCAGAATACCGGGTGAAGTGGGTTTGACCAGCTTCGGTGTCGTCTGTTCAAGATTCACTTGACCGAACCCCTGCTCCACGGCAGCTTACGCCTCTTTTTCCCCGAGGAATTTCGTTATGTCAAAGGTTTGCAGTATCACAGGTTCAAGGGCCACACGTGGCAGCATCATTCATCGCCGCGGTATGGCGAAGAAAAAGGGCGGTGTCGGCCGGCACGTGACCAAGAATGTGCCCCGCATTTTCGGCCCGAATTTGCACGAGCACCGTATCTGGGTGCCGGAGCTTAAGAAATTCGTTCGCGTACGCGTGACCGCGCGCGGTCTCAAGACAATCAACAAGAACGGCGCTTACTCGGCTCTAAAGAAGGCCGGGATTATTTAACCAGTAGAACTGGGCGCGAAATTCTCGCGCCAGACAACTGTAAGGCAGCGATCTTCGCCGCCGTTTTATTGGTCGGCGGCCAGGATGGCCGCCCTACAGTGGCTCTTCGGGTTTGTCGGACTCGGGAGCGGTGGCGACTTCCTTGGAGGAATTCTCGACAGCACTCGAGGGAGTCTCGTTCCCCGACGCCGGCTCCGCAGTCTTCGGCTCGCCTTCATCCGCAACCTTCTCCGTTCCCTGCGCTGGCGGCACTTTGACTCGCGGCAAATCAAGCGAGCCATCATTGAATTCGATCACGTGCCCTTCGCTGATGAGCCATCGAAGATCCGAAGCCAACGCCATCTTACGCGCTTCGCTCTCTTCAGATGACACTTCGACGAGGATCTTATCCGCCAGCTCCTTCTTTTTGATCCCGCGAGCGGCTTCGATGGTTTCAAGAATTTGTCGCACCTGCGCCGAGATCGCCTGGCCTTCCTGGTGAGCAAATGGCTTGGGACGAACGCCCGTGACGAAAAGCATTCCGCGCCGGTGCCGATAAATCTGGAGGCCGTGATCACGCAGGCGAGCCGATAACTCCTGCATCATCTGTGACGGAGAACGGATCTCCTTCGACCACGACATTTCAATAAAACTCCCGACCCGGCGGTCCTGCAGCTGACGACTCTGAACACCGCCGATCGTTTGATCGGTCATGGATTGCACCAGCCCGGGAAGATAGTTGATCCGGAAATGTCGTTCTGCCTCCGCCGCGGTCGCGAAGGTCATCGGCGGTTCTTCTTTGACCGTGGTGAAGGTGGTGAGATTTCGGGCCTCTTCCTTCCACTGTTCGACTATCGCCGGATCGTTCACGATTTCGATCTGGCGCTGATATTCGGGGAAACTCATCCGCCGGCTGAATCGCTGGTCGTAGAGCGCCCGCAGCTTGGGTTGATAGGCGTGATGATTAGTTGGGCCGAGAATCGTTCCGCTGAGGCGACACCGCGCGACCGTAGGGAAGTTGCCCTTGATTGGCTCGCCCTGGGTCACATCGACGCGATAGAACTCTTTTCGCGCGGAACGGAAAGCAGTCGCTTCCAATTGCTCGCGATTCAGGGAAACGCCGCCCGTCTCGCCGAGGCGATAAAACGGTGAAGCGCCCTCTTTGGCGGTGAGATTGACCTCGTATCGTTCCGGTTTTTCCAGAAACAAGCGCGCGAGCGCGAAAACGGAATAAGAAACGGGATTCGATTTGATTTGCGAAACCACGCTCTCCAGCGCGGGTCCGTAGGGCAGGAATCGAATCGCAAGGCGCCCGCTCAGATCCTCCGGGGGAGGACCCTCCGGCCGGCGGGGCCGCTCCGGAGCTGGACCTTTGCGACCAGGCGGGCGATTTCCTTGTGGGCGACGATCCCTCGATTGACCGCCTGGCCGGCGCTGGTCACGTCCTCGCGACGAATCCTCCCCGGTTCTGCGCTGCGGCCGGCGGTCGCGACCGGGCCCCCGTGGCCTCCGCGTTTCCTCCGCGCCCTCGTTACCCTCGTAATGCTCGTAACTGGCAGGCTGATCCGACTCCTTGAGCCATGACGGCAGCAATTTCAGATCGAGAAGATCGGCTGGCGCGAGCGGATCGGAAGACATCATCCTTCTCTACGCAGGCTGCCAATGAAGTAAACCGGCGGAGGCGCAATCTCTTCAATGTTCAACACATCTACGAGCCGCTTTTGAACGTTCAGCATTTGTCCCGCACTGGCTTAGAGGTGCGGGAGGGTGAGTGTGGCGCAGAGCTCATTCCGCGAGCCCGGGTGAGGATGGGGGCAGAGCTCCAAACGACCGAAAGATTTGATAATTCTTTTACTTGCGATGCGTTGATGCGTGGGGTAAGCCTTCCGCTCTCAGAAACCCATCGAATTTATGGCCGACAAAACAACTGAAGAAAAGGTCAAGGACATCATCGTCGAGCAACTGGGTGTTAACCCGGAGCAAGTCACACCCCAGGCGTCATTTATTGAAGACCTCGGGGCCGATTCACTGGATATCGTCGAGCTTGTTATGGCGTTCGAAGAGGAATTTTCTGTCGAGGTGCCGGACGAAGACGCGGAAAAGCTCCAAACCGTCGGGGACGTCACCAAATACATCGAGGAACGCGCCAAGCAGCAGTAAGCTTCCTCAAGAGTCGCTTTTGCGAAAACACGGCCCGCGGGCCGTGTTTTTTGCTTTTGCGGATGTAGCGGCGCTCTACGACCGTCGCAAAATGAGGACAAAAAGTGCGACGGTCACAGACCGCCGCTACAGAAGAATCCCGGGCCTCGAATGGACGCCCTTTCCGAGTTGCAACGCAGCCGACACCAACCAAGCTAAGCGATGGATCTGACGTTGTTGAAAAGGCCCCTGTTCCCGGTGGGGCAGCATTACGTCTCCATTCTCGGTCTGATCGCTTTTGTTGTGCTGTTTACGCTCGGGCTCGGGCTGGCACGCCTTGTTCAAAGCCAGGTGATCCGGCGTAGCCTGACACGGCTTAAAATAGGCCCAAATCTTGTCGCCATCGGCACGACAATCCTCAGCCTGGCGCTGATCGTTTTCTTTTTAGTCACCGGCATCAACGCCGCTGGAGTTCCGCTCGCCTGGAGCGCTCCCCTTCCCGCCATTTCGCTCAGTCTTGTCCAAATCTTTCTGCTCATCGGGCTGTTGATGCTGGTCTTCTGGATTTCGTCGAACACTAAGCGATTTCTCTACACACATTTCTTCGCTCACAGCGGGCTCGATCGATCGCTCCAGTATGCCATCTCGCAAATCATCGCGAACGTCGTCCTGATCATCGGTATTTTTGTCGTTCTCGAGAACACCGGGATTCATCTCGGCGCGCTGACTGTTTTTGCCGGCGCCGTCGGCGTGGGCGTGGGCTTCGGTTTGCAGAATATCGCGAGCAACTTCATTAGCGGACTCGTTATCCTGGCAGAACGCCCGATTACCATCGGCGACCGCGTCGAAGTGGCTGGAATCGCAGGCCAGGTAAAACAGATTCGAGCACGCAGCACCGTTGTTATGACCAGTGACAACATCGCGATCATCATTCCGAATACGAAATTTATCGACTCACCGGTGACGAACTGGACCTACGGCGACCCGCGGGTTCGCTTCCGCCTTCCCGTGGGCGTGGCCTACGGCAGCGATGTCGAGACGGTTCGGCAAGCCCTGGTCGCGGCCGGTTCCGCTCACCCGGCCTCTCTGAAGGATCCGGCACCCACAGTTTTCCTGGAGAAATTTGGCAACAGCTCAATGGAGTTCGAGCTGGTGGTTTGGAGCAGCGAAATGGGAGGCCGCCCGGCAAGCTACCGCAGCGACCTAAATTTCCTGATTGAAAAGCATCTCCGCGAAGCTGGCATCGAGATCCCGAATCCTCAACGCGACCTGCACATTCGCAGCGGCGTCTTGAAGATCGAGCAGAGCGAGGGATCCGGGTCGAAGTCCTAACGAGGACCGGAAAGGCCGGACTAACGATGCAAGCCAGCGACGTTGTGCCGATCCCGAAGGGGCGCGCCCGACTGGTCTCCCGCAACGAGGTGGAGAAGATCCCGGCATGGGCCAATTCTTTCGCCCGCCAGGCAAAGGATCATCGCTACTACGAAATTCTTCAGGACACGCTGCGCGACCCTTTTGAGCACCATTATCTGGTACTCGAGAATGAGAACGGCGAAGCCCGCGCGATTCAGCCGCTCTTTTTTCTGCGGCAAAATCTGACCGAAGGCGTCACCGGACCGGTTCGGGCCGCTCTTGATGCCGTGCGAAAACAATTTCCACGCTTTCTGACCATGCGCGTCATGATGGTCGGTTGCGCCGCGGGCGACGGTCAGCTCGACGACTCGTTAGGGGATGGCGAATGGATTGTAGCCGGGCTGCGGGCCAGCCTTGAAACCATCGCGCGCAATCACAAGGCGTCACTTGTCATCCTGAAGGATTTTCCATCCGAGTACCGTCCAGTGATGGACAAGTTATCGGCCGTCGGCTACACGCGTGTTCCGAGCATGCCCCTGACGAAGCTCCGCCTGGATTACACCGATTTCGATCATTATCTCAACTCCCTCGGGTCAGCTACGCGTAAGAATATGCGCCGGAAACATCGCAAGACGCTGGAAGCCGTGCCACCGATTGAACGCGAAATCACAACGGACCCGACGCCGTACCTGCAGGAGATGTATCCGCTCTATCTCCAGGTTCACGACCGTTCACCGATGAAGTTCGAGACGCTTACGACGGAATATTTTCAGGCATTGGCCACGAGAATGCCGGAGAGAACGAAATTCTTTTTCTGGCGCCAGCAGGGTAAACTCATCGCGTTCAGTTTCTGCCTGGTGCACGACGGGACTATTTACGACGAGTGCCTCGGACTCGATTACAGCGTCGCGCTCGAGCTGCACCTTTATTATTACACCATTCGCGAAATCCTTACATGGGCCATCGAGCAGGGTTTGAAATTCTATTGCAGCACGCCGCTGAACTACGATCCAAAGCTGCATCTCGGATGCAGCCTGGCGCCCCTCGACCTTTACGTCCGGCACACCTCCGGCATTCTCAATCCGGTATTTGGCCGAATGGTAAAACTCCTGGAACCGACGCGGCACGATCCGGTCCTGCGGCATTTCCCTAACGCGTATGAACTCCGCTCCTGACGCAAAGGCTCGGCGCACACCGGTCACAATTTTGATGGGAGTGGCAAAAAACCCATTGCCCCAAATTGTGCTGAACGCGTTGGTCGTTACCGCGGCTGAGTTATTTCTTAAAATGGGCGCGCGCGCGACGGCCCAGATGAGCGCAGGTCCCTCTTGGACTGGTATCACCGGCCTTGCGTCGATCTGGACATGGCTCGGGATGGTGTTCCTGGTCCTCAGCCTTGTCAGCTGGCTTTACATTCTTCGCAATGTTCCGCTATCGGTGGCCTTCCCACTCTCTCACGTGGTCCACGTCTTCATTCCACTGGCCAGCTGGTTTTTCCTGCATGAAATCATCTCGACCACACGCTGGCTTGGGATCGCGCTGCTCATCGTCGGCCTCTTGATCGTGGCCAAACCGTTTGCTCGAATCGAAGAAAAGCTTCTATGAAGTTATTCGCCTTTCCTCTTCTTTTCATTGCCATGCTCTCCTTCGTGGTCGGGCAGTTCTTCTTCAAGCACGCGATGGACAAATCGCGTCAGTCCGGATTTAGCGCGGAATTCTACCGCTTCTTTATCCCCGGGATCCTGTCGATGACCGTCTCTTTCTTTCTGACGCTCGGACTCCTGCAACATTTTGACCTGAGCTTCGTTTATCCGTTCCAAGGGCTAAGCGTCATCATCGTGAGCGCGGCGGCCGCCTTGATCTTAAAGGAAAAGGTCACGCTGCAACTGCTGGCGGGCGCGCTCCTGATCAGCCTCGGTGTCGTGCTCGTCTCATTCAGTTAACGCCGGCCAGAGATTCTGCAGCGTGGTCAGGTTGGTTGCCCGGGATCTTACAGGATCCGGCTCGGGGATTTTCGGATGATCGAAGTTCGCCGCGAAACGCTGTTTCCAGCGCGCGTAAACCGGCGCCGAGTAGGCACCACAAATATCGCCCCCGACTATTCGCGTAGTCGCACGTAATTTCTCCAGAGCCCAAACAAGATCGGACACGTCAAACCGCCCGTTCTCCCAATTCGTTACCGCCTCTTCCGATCGCAGGCAGTCCATGTCGATCGTGACATAAACCGGCGAATCACCGAGTTTGCCGGCAAAATCCTCGAATCGCTCACGCCAATTCTCACGACGAATCGCGCCTGGACGGTTCTGTTCTTTGGCAGAGCGGTCGTCCGACCATGGATGAACCTCCAATCGCCCTTCCCGCTCGGCGCGGCGATTGCCAAAAATTTGTCCGGGCCACCAGCATTCAAAATTACCGCAGCCCCAAACGCTGATTCGTTTTAAGCGCGGAAGATCAAGCGCGCGATTCAACCAGTTCCCGCAGCACCATTTCGGCGGGCGAATATCCCAATCTGGATGGTTATCGAATGAAATGAGGACGAATGGCTCCGTTAGGCGGCGCAACCAGAGCGCGCTGAGATGGTGAAAGTCGCCCGAACCATACAGAACAAAGTGGCCGAGCCGGGCCTCGTACGACCGGTAAAACCGTTCCACCACCTTCTCGGGCGCGGAGAAACGGAGGCCGGGCCCGTAGTCCCGCGCCTTAGCTGTAGCCAGCCCCAGGATTCCGTCGGGCCAGGCCCCATCGAGATCGAGGTGGCTCATTTCGGGAGAATTCATGTTCAAAAACTCGCCATTACGAGAGGTGAGACGGCCGGCTATACACGCGATTCATGCCAGGCTTGCGATGTCATAGTGCAATGCCTCATTCTCAAGAGCAAAATCAGTCAGACAACCCGGATTTCTACTGTCGAATTCGAAACGCCTTTCGGATTTTTGCGCGAGCATCGTCGAGCGTTCTCGGATCGGCCTGGGCCTTCATCGCTGCGATCCTGATCATCGTTATCTGGGCGTTAACCGGCCCAATGTTTCACTTCTCGGACACCTGGCAACTAATCATCAACACCGGCACGACCATCGTGACGTTCCTGATGGTCTTCCTCATTCAAAATACGCAGAATCGCGACGCCAAAGCGGTCCATTTGAAACTGGACGAACTCATCCGCGCAGTTGACGGCGCGCGAAACCATCTGGTCGATCTCGAAAAACTGTCCGACGAAGAATTAAACAAACTCGAGGAGGAATTCGGCCGGGTTCACAAGAAGGCCGAAGACAGAAAAAAATCTTTCGGCGAGCCCTCCATGAGGGCGAATCACACCCAAGGACCCGGGCACCAGCCCTAGTTTTTTGCGGTGTCATCCGAGATTTGATCACTTCGCGCCTCGCCGGTGCGGATAAAAGTTTTGCCGCTGGGGCAGAGCCGCAGGATCTCGCACTGCCGGCAGTCCGGTTTCCGGGCAAAGCATCGCCTTCGCCCATGCCAAATGAGCCAGTGGCTCCACATGGTCCAGTGTTCGCGCGGGACAAGCCGTATCAGGTCCTGCTCGATTTTTTCCGGATCCTTGTGCTTCGTTAGGCGAAGCCGCCCGCAAAGCCGAATGACATGCGTGTCCACCACGACCCCTTCGTTCTTATGGAAGGCATTGCCGAGGACTACGTTGGCGGTCTTCCGGCCAACTCCCGGAAGATCGCGCAGCCCTTCCATCGTGTCCGGGACCCGGCCGCGATACTTTTCCACGATGCGGGCAGCGGCCCCGCGAATACTTTTGGCTTTGCTATTAAAGAAGCCGGTCGACTTGATCGCTTTCTCCAGTTCTCCCGGGGGCGCCTTCGCATATTCAGCTGCAGTCCGATATTTCTTGAAGAGCGCCGGCGTGACCATGTTAACCCGCTTGTCGGTGCACTGGGCAGACAGAATCGTCGCCACCAAAAGCTGCAGAGGCGTTTTGAAATCCAGCTCACAGCGGGCGCCCGGATATATTTCCGGAAACGCCTGCACCAGCTGCGCGACTCTTTCCTTAGCGGTCATGACGAATGAGGGCCAACCACGCCTTGCGCCATTTGCCGTGACGCGCTTCGTGGATGGCTTCCTTGCCGCGCCGTAAAATCCAGCGCGCCCAGGCGAATTCGCTCGCCAGAATGATCAGGCCAACTGGAATCACAATCGACGAGGGGCCGGGCAGGACGATGAGAGCGATCCCGATGAGGACGACGGTGCCGCCAATAACACCGACGATCAGTTTCCGAAGTTTTGGCGACCGATCGAGGCCGGTCCTGACCATCAACTTGCGGTGCCACTCCATCCTTGGTCTTACCGCAAGGAACCGGGATTGCCAACCGGCTGGGCTTACGATTGCGCGAAGCGCGCGAGACGTTGCTCGAGATGCGGGGGAACATGCGCCACCACTACGGCGACATCCCCGTCGTAGCTCAGCTCGAGCACATGTCCCACTCGATGAATCTCGGCGAGCAAAGCCGATTCGTTAGCCGGAATTTGGAAACGCGAGCGCAAACGCCAGGCGCAAAGCACATCTTCCAGCGCCTTCACCAGCGTGGTCATCCCCTCACCGGTTCGCGCCGAAATAGCCACGCTGCCGGGACATCGCTGAAGATAGGCTTTTACCAGGTCGCGATCGGTCACGTTGTCGATCTTGTTCAACACAATCAGCGTTTGTTTGCCGTAGGCATCCAGCTCCTTGATCACGCTATCCACCGCTTCCATTTGCTCGTCGATGCGCGGATGGCTGAGATCGGCCACGTGGATCAGCAGATCGGCCTCGTGAACTTCTTCGAGGGTCGCCTTGAACGATTCGATCAAGGTATGCGGCAGTTTGCGCAGGAAACCGACGGTATCGGTCAATAAAACCCGCTGTTTGTTAGGCAAAGTAAAACTTCTGGTGGTCGGGTCCAGGGTGGCAAAGAGTTGATCGATCGCAACAACATCGGCGCCGGTCAGGAGATTCAGGAGCGTCGATTTGCCCGCGTTTGTGTAACCGACGACCGCCGCTACCGGCCATTGATGCCGTTTGCGCCCCTGACGCTGCACGGCGCGTGTCTTTCGAACCGCCTCGAGCTCTCGTTCAAGGCGCGCGATTCGTTCCTGCACACGACGTCGATCGACTTCCAGCTGCGTCTCACCCGGCCCGCGTGTCCCAATGCCGCCGGTCTGCCGCGAAAGGTGATTCCACATGCCGGTCAACCGCGGCAACAGATACTGCAGCTGCGCGAGCTCAATCTGAAGGCGTCCTTCCCGGCTGCGCGCGCGCTGCGCAAAAATATCGAGAATCAGTTGTGTGCGATCGAGAACCTTTCGCGAAAGCAGCGTCTCCAGATTTCGTCCCTGCGCCGGCGACAGCTCGTCATCGAAAATCACCGACGTGACCCGCTGTTTCTGGATCGAATCGCGGATCAACTCGGCTTTGCCTTTACCGATGTAATACGGCGCGGTCGGCCGCTGCAGTTTTTGCGTCACGCTATCGACGACCTGCGCACCAGCTGAGCTCGCGAGTTCGCGCAGTTCATCCATGGAATCGCGCAGATCCCATTTCGAGACGCCTTCCGTTTCCAAGCCGATCAGAATCGCGCGTTCCTGGGGCCGGTCACGCTGGGTTTCGATCATTTAGAGCCCGGGTCCCTCGCCGCCGTGCCCCCGGATCGGCGCGGATAGATACTGAACGTCGAAAAGATTGTCACGAAAGTGAAAGCACTCTTTCAGCAACCCGACCGACAGCGTCGGCGTAATTCAGCGGCGACAGATTCAGTGATTCGAAATTACTTTGATGCCGAAACCAGGTCAACTGCCGTTTCGCATATTGCCGGGTGGCTGCCTGGATGAGGCCAACGCATTCCTCGCGCGTAATCTTGCCAGCCAGAAATTCTCCGATGGGGGTGAACCCCAAAGTCTTGGCCGCGGTGGCGCCGACCTTGTCGCGAACACCTCGAACCTCGTCGATGACGCCTTCTGCAAACATCTGTTCTACGCGGTGATTGATTCGCGACTTGAGTTCGTCTCGCTCTCTCTCCACGAGTACACCGCGCGCCGAATTTAAACTCCCGGAATCCTTGGCCGTCCAGGTGTTGCGTTGAGCGGAGGCAGACTGCCCGGTCGAAAGTGCGATCTCCAGCGCCCGGACTACGCGGCGCGGATTCTTCAGGTCAACTCCCGATGCCGCGGCGGGATCGGCGCTTTTTAAGCGCGACACCAATTCGCCGAGACTCATCTCGCTCAATTGGCGGCGCAGTTCCGGATCGCTCTTGGGGAGCGAAGACAGGCCATGAGTGAGCGCCTTCACATAAAGGCCGCTGCCGCCCACCACCAAAACTCGCTTTCCGCGTGCGTGAATCTCCCCAATTTGTTTGGTCGCCATGACCCGAAAGCGTTCGACATTCATCTCTTCATCGACGCCTACCTCACCGATCAAATGATGCGCCACCTTCGCGAGCGTCGGCGCATCCGGTCGGGCCGTGAGCACGTTGAACTCCCTATAAACCTGAAACGCGTCCGCGCTGACGATTTCGGCGTTGGTTTCCGCGGCTACATCGGCTGCGAGCTGGGATTTTCCAACCGCCGTCGGGCCGACGATGAAGAATGTGTTAGTCACAAGAATCGCTCCGATCGTCGCTGCAAAAACAAAAAGCCGGAAGACCAGGATCTAACCCGATCTTCCGGCAAAATGGAAACCGCTCTTATTTAGTCCTGCGCCTGACGCTCGCTGTGCTCGCTGCTCTTGGCGCCGCTGACGACAAGCTTGCGGCCAAGGAATTCCTTGTCGTGCAGTTCCGCCACCGCGCGCTTGGCCTCGTCGACGGTCTGCATTTGCACGAAGGCAAATCCTTTGGACCGCTGATTGTGACGATAGGTCACGACTTCGGCGTTCTGCACGTGGCCGACCCCGGCGAACAGCTCAAACAGGTCGCTCTCGCTCGCATCGAACGAAAGATTACCGACATACAGTCGCGGCGTAGTCACTTCGACTGACTCCGGCTTTCGCGCTGGTCGCTCCCGCTCCCGCTGTTGTGGCTGCGGGGGATGCTGAGGTTGATGAGACTGAGAGCCGTTACGCGAACTGGAAGGCTTTGCAGCCGATGTCCCGCCGCCCGTAAAAAAGGCAGCCACCCGCTGCCAAAACGTCTTTGCTTGAGGCTTCGCTGGGCGCTTGTCGTTGTCCTGATAGCGCGAATTGCGATCGCCCCTTCGTCGAGAACCGCCACGCGACCGCCGCGGGCGTCTCCCGGATTGATGAGATGTCATTTTGATTCTTTAGTTTTACCGAATTGCTTAATGAGCGGAGCGCATCAGATGATGCACAGCCAGCGTTCCACGACCTGCTAAAGCCTTCGATCGACCTGCAAGCAGCCTGGGATGACGCCGGAAACTCCGCCTCCGAGTGTCGGGAATGGGTTCGTCTCGAATCGCCAGCCGCTGCCGTGAGCCATTGAAAGAGCGGAGATGCTAGAACTCGCATCGTAGTCTCAATTCTGAATCGTCTTAGAAGCGGACGTCTGGATTACCGAAAAGAAATTCCCGACATCTACGCGGGCAGTATCGCCTTTAAAGAGACGTTTAGCAAGCCTGCCACCAAGCTTCTGTGGGTGAGGCGTTTACAGAGGGGCAATACCCTAAGCTCTGCGCCACGCTACCCTCAGCGGCTCGGGACATTGGCTGTTTTCAGCGTTTCAAGATTCGATCGCGAACAGAGTAAAATCGCGATTTCAGATATTCCTTCGGACGCTCGCCCCGGATCGGTTTTACCCATGGTCCGATTCGCTTCTTCGATTGCTGCAGCTCATATCCGAACGCCGGCATGAAATCGCGACAGTGCCATTCGATCCAGCCGATCTCATCCTTGTTCAGTTCGGTCCTCCAGCGAAATGCCGGCTCCGTACTCACCGAAGTGAAACCCGTTTGTGCCGCAGAGTTGCCGGCCCACGGTTGACCAGCCTTTGTCGGTTCTAACATTTCCGGCGAAAAAGCCACGCCGAGATAAGCGCAAACTTCCCGCATCGTCTGGTCGGTTTCGGCAACGAGCCGTTCGTACTGCACAACAAATCCAGGCAAGGATCCTCGTCGAATTTGCAAGGCCAGCCGCGCGGCTTTTTTCCAGTGTGCTGCGACGTAATAAGTCGAGAACCGTCCGGTCCGTCGCGTTTTCTCCAAGGCGATTTGTGCCGCCATGATGGCGCGGGGATCGCGCAACGTGACCAAAATTTTAGCCTGTGGAAACCGCTCGACGATCGCCTCGAGATGATCGCGGTTCGCGGGCGTCTTCTCGATCCAGCGTTTGACCCTGGACACATCAATACCGCGAACCGCCGCGTAGGATTCAATCATCAGAACCAGGAGATCCCGGTCCGTGTTAGACGGGTCGAACGCGCTCTTTTCAAAGTGTGCCAGAAACTCCTCCTTGGGGAAATCGGCATAGGTGTGTTTCCCCGGGCGCGGCGGCGCCCCAAAGAGAACGCGCGCGAATGATTCCTTTGTTAGGTAATCGAACTGCGCGCGGCGCCCGCGCGGCGCCCATTTTGTCAGAGCGGTCGGGAAATAGGCTGTCTCCGCCGGAAAAACGAGCAACTCCGGATTGCCATCCAATAACGAAACCAGCAGCGTCGTTCCAGACTTCGCCGGTCCGGCGATAAATCCGGCACGTTGCGCGAACGGCAGCTCCGGTTCCGCCATTTACGCAGCCCGGCTCGCCTCAGACCCGAGAAACCAGTTCACGAATCGCGGCAATCCCCGGCTAAACGGCGTCTGCGGGTTGTAACCAAGAAGCCGGCGCGCCTTGGAAATATCAGCACAGGTCAGGGGAACGTCGCCCGGCTGTTCAGGAAGTTTCCGGATAATGGCTTTCTTGTTCAGCTCCGTTTCGATCGCGGCGATTAATTCGCGCAATTCGACGGTTTCGTTTTCACCCAGATTAAAAATGTCGAACGGCGCGCCTTCGTATTTCAGCGCCGCCATCGTTCCGTCGACGATGTCGTCTACGTAGGTGTAGTCTCGCCGTGTGGTTCCGTCGCCAAATTGGTCGATAGGCTGGGCCGCATGAATCTTCCGGGTAAACTGATGGATCGCGAGATCGGGACGCTGACGCGGCCCGTAAACGGTGAAGTAACGCAGCGCAACCGTTCGGATCTTGTAAAGGTGCGCGTAGGTCGAACACAAAAATTCGCCCGCGATCTTAGTGGCTGCGTAAGGACTGATCGTTTGCTGTAATTGAAAATTTTCGGAGAACGGAACCGTTTTGCAAACTCCGTAAACCGAAGAGCTCGAAGCAAAAACAAAGCGCGGGACGTCGGTCATGCGCGCGGCTTCGAGCAAATGCAAAGTGCCGTTGACGTTGGTGTCGTAGTAGAGTTGCGGGGAGGCGATTGAAGGGCGAACACCTGCACGCGCCGCCAGGTGAATAATGGTGTCGAACTTCTCATGGTGAAAAAGATTTCGGACACCGGCAGCATCCCGCAGATCCACCTGATGAATGGCCACGTCGCGAGAAACCGCCGCGATGTTCTCGCGTTTGATCCGCGGATCGTAATAGTCATTGAAGTCGTCCAGGATCGCGACCTGTTCGCCCTGACCAAGTAGCCTTTCCACAAGATGCGACCCGATGAAACCGGCCCCTCCAGTGACAAGAACTCGCATCCTGCGAGCGTAGAGACGAAGGGAAATCCCGGCAACAGGAGATTGCCCCTCCTGCTCGCCGCGGTTGGTCTTTTTCTGCTCGGCGCCATGGCCGCTCTTCTCTGGCAATTCTTCATGCACCCGCCAGAAGCGGAAACTTCCTCGCTCGCTTTCCAGCTGCCCGATCCTTTGGAGATGGCAGCGATTCCCACGGCGTATCGTTTCGATTTTCCGTTAGGCAGCGAGCACGGCGCCATGACTTACAACGCTCAGCCGTTCACGACCAATCGACACCTCGGCGACGACTTAAACGGTATTGGCGGTGAGAACAGCGATCTTGGCGATCCGATCCACGCGGTCGCCGACGGCCTGGTTCTCTTTGCACGTGAGGCCGGTCCCGGTTGGGGAAAAGTCGTCATCATCCTTCACGCCTGCCTGGAGGGTGGCAAGAGGCGTTACGTGCAATCATTTTACGGACACCTCGATACCATCCTGGTGCATCCGCATCAGATCGTCCGGCGCGGCGACAAGATCGCGACCGTCGGGACGGCGCACGGACGCTATTTTGCGCACCTCCATTTCGAGATGAGGGAATTCATCACGCCCTTTATCGGTCCGGGTTATCGCGAGGAGACAAGCGGTTGGTTGAACCCGACGGAATTTATCGAGCAACATCGCGGCGCTCCTGACGAAGACGTCGGCCGGCCTACTATTCGTTAGGCCGGCTCGTCCCATTTCTATCCCCTAGCCAAACCGACGCGAGTTCAACAGCAGATAACCCCAATTGATTGCAGCGGCTGCGATTACCAGCCCGCGGGCGAGGTTTTTTTCCGATAACGTCATACCCACGACGCGCAATCGCGGTCTTCGCAAAACCACTACCACAAACGCGTAAACATCGAAGATTGTGAGGCCAACATAGACGGCGAACACCAGCGGATTCCAGGTGAAGGCCGCTGAAAAATTCCCGTGGAAGAAAGCCATGGCCGATCGGGTCGCCCCGCAGGTCAGGCAGGGGTGGCCGGTCATCGCATGGAAAGCACAGAGTGGCCAGGGCAGACCGAGCGTCAACCAGGTTGCCGCCGCAACCAATCCACCTAACGAAACACAGAGCCAGACAAGCTCATGATCGAACTCCCGCGGGGCCAACGGCCGCCAAACCAGCTGCATTTCGACCTAACGATGACCCGAATGCGCAAGCGCAGGGATAAATATTCCTGCGCAAATAATAAACCCGCAGCAAACAATCACGGGCAAGAAGACGGCCACAACCGCTCGCCAGGTCTCGGTCTCGTGCGCCCGCGCCAGCCCGATGCAGGTGACCACGATGGCCCAGATGCCCGCGATAAATCCGCCACAGATCGGAATCATCTGCAAAACTCCGGTAGAACCATGGGCAAAGGCGGTGACACGAAATGTGGTTTCAAAGGAATAACGAGCGCCCCCGACGATCATCAGACAGACGTGAAGAATGGCTGCGCCGATGAACAATCCAACGACCAGGAAAATGGGGACCAGAATCAGAAACGCCATCCCAACACCGCCAAGCCCGAGGTAACTACTCCATGCGTTCCGGCTGCCGAAGGCAAATCCCATTGTTTGCAGGGCAAATGAAAAGAAGAACGAAACCAGCGCACCGAGGCATCCTCCAATAAGCGCGTAGAGCAAAGGATCGCCCAGACCACCTTCACGCTTCATGACGCTGTACGCTTCGGCCGGCCGCGTAAGAACCATCTGCAGGGTTTCCACAAAAGCCGCTACTAGCCCGCGACCGTTTCGGTTTTCCCAAGGCAACCCCGATCGCCCACCGGGAGGTGGGGCCGGCACAGCGACAGCCGGAATGGATGGAGAAGGCAGTGGTGCCGCTGGCGATGGTGTCGCCGATGTCGGCGGCGGCGCCGCACCAGCGGCAGAGGCAGCCGCGATATCGGCGACAAATTCGGAGAATTGGGACAACGGCTGCCATGCAGCCATTCCCTCACGCCAGCCCAGGTCTGTCGCGAGAAACCGGGCCGCTCGAAGGCCGCTCCGAACCTCGTCTTCCGAGAATGTGCCTAGATTAGTTCCGCCGCGATTGACATGAATCGTTGCCATAAGAGCGCGTTCTAGTTACGGCCGGGAATAAAGTCAATCGTCGCCTAACCCATTTTAAGAAATTTCACGGGTTCAGTTTCAGGAAACGCGCAAATCCGAAGCACCAACATCCAAGCTCCAAAGAAACCCCAAACACCAGATTCAAAGGGAGCCAATATCCAGCACCCTCCTTAATTGGGACTTGATGATTCTTTGGATGTTGGAGCTTGGAGCTCGTTCGCTCTAATCAATCAAAACGACTTTTTTTCGTGTCGCTTGGTTGATCCAGTGCGCGCCAAAAATACCAAGCTGCGACCGAGCGGTAGGGCCGAAATTTTTCGCCAAGCTTTTGCAGTTGTTTCGGCGTGGGCAGTTTTCTCTTTCTGAAAGTCTTGGCGAACCCCTTCTGAACTCCGTAATCGTTCACCGGCCAGACATCGAGGCGGCCCAGATCGAACAACAAAAGCATCTCCACCGTCCAGCGGCCGATGCCACGAACAGTCGTTAGGCGCTCGATAATCTCCTCATCGGTCATGCGCGACAAGGCGCGGCTTGTCGGAACGGTCCCGTCGATCGTCTTGGCCGCCAGGTCTTTAAGCGCGGCCACCTTGCTGCGCGATAGTCCGGCGCCACGCAGTTTCTCGTCCGGAGTCTCGATGACATGCCGGGGATCGAAACTGCGCCCGTAAATTGCGCGCACCCGGCCCCAGATCGTGGCCGCGGCCTTGCCGCTGAGCTGTTGATACGCGATCGATTCGGCCAGGGCTTCGAATGGACGAATTTTCCCGTCCGCACTGACTTCGAAACGCCGGGCGCGATCAATCAGCTCGGCCATGAGGGGATGGCTCTCGCGCAAATGACGGTGTGCCACGGCGCTGCGGGCTGCGTTGAAAACATTTTCTAGGACAGGCGCCGGCTTTGGTGTGCGCGCTTCCTTTCGCGTCCTCGTTTGCTTCATGAATTCTTTTAGCTTTGATCCTTCATGGCCAAGACACAACTGACATGGTACGGGCAGTCAGCTTACAGGATTGTGACGCCGGGGGGCAAAACTTTGCTGATTGATCCCTGGATAACGAATCCCATAAACCCGAATGCCGAAAAAGATCTGGCGGCCTTGACTCGGGTCGACGCCATCTTTCTCACACATGGTCACGGCGATCATTTGGGAGAGACATTAGCGATTGGGAAAAAAACCGGCGCAAAACTGGTGGCGACAATGGATCTCGCGGTGGCTCTAACAAAGCTTCTTGGATACCCCGCCGAACAGGCGAGCGTTGAGACGACGGGCTTTTTCGGCGGCCGGGTTCCGATTCTCGACGGTGATGTGATCTCTACGCTCGTGCCCGCGGTTCATGGGGGAGCGATCGCCAAAGATGACGCATCGACTCCATATATCGCCAGCCCGGCGAGCGGAGTTGTCATCGAGGTCAAGAACGGGCCTTGTTTCTATCACACCGGCGACACGGATGTCTTCTCGGACATGTCATTGATAGGCCGGTTCGACAAGATCGACGTCATGCTCGCGTGCATCGGGGATCACTTCACCATGGGACCGGAGCGCGCCGCCCTGGCGGTTCAGCTGGTGCAGCCGAAGATCGTTATTCCACATCACTACGGGACTTTTCCGGTGCTCACCGGAACGCCGGAAGCATTTGGCGCCGCCCTGAAGAAGGAAGGATGCAATGCCGAGCTACGCGTTATGGAGGTTGGCCAGACGATCGAGCTCTGATTGGTTTCGCCAGGCCATAATTCCCGCGTCCGGCGCGGGTCCCGCTAAAACGTGGGTCATCCTGAGCCAGCGAAGACGGCGAAGGATCTCTCACGCGCCGATGAGGTTACGCGAACGATCCAGCGCAGTGTCGTGAACCCGGGCGCGAGCATCCTGGCCACGCGATTGGTTAGGCTCGTGTGACTTCCGCTCCGATTGAGAGATCCCTCAGCGCGCTCCGTCTGCTTCGGGATGACAGCGCGCGAAGCGGTCCCGCGCGAATGCATTTTCACCAGTGGCGACAATCATGCCACACATCCACGTTGTGTAAGCCGCACGAATGGGCTACAGACTCGCCATGCATCGCTTGCGCCGCCTTATCCTCCCCGGTCTTTTGGCTTTCGTTTCGGCCGCCTTCGCGGGGAACGAACCCTCGCTTACGTCCAGTGCAACGACCAGCGACGAAAAAGTTCCACTCGATACGTTCGACGCGACTTCAACGTACGTGTTCTCGAGCGATCTCAATCATGGCGGTAGCTTCGGTTCGCAATACGAAGCTGAGAACAGGTTTGAATACGCTCACCGCATTCTCCTGAACGGCCCCTGGTACGTTCACCTCGGGCTGGCCTACGACCGTTTTGATTTCGGCAACACCAGCGCACCTGTGCCGGTTCATCTGCAAAGTGGCGCGGCCGTTATCGGGATCGAATACATGAAGGGCGCGGATACCGGCGCGTTTCTGCAAATTCGCCCCGGCTTTTACACCGAAGAGCATATCGGACTTTCTTCGTTCGACTGTCCGATCCTCTTGGGTCGGTTCTGGGCGTTTCAGAACGACAAACTCTATGTCCTAACGGGCGTCTACACCTCTTTCTTGAAAGGCGGCTACGGTGTTTTGCCGTTGGTGGGGGTGGTCTACCACGCAACCGATAACCTCGAGTTCCGGCTCGTGCCGCCGGATCCGCGGATCATTTATACGGTCACTAAGCAGCTCGATGTTTTCATCGGAGGTGAGATAGCCGGCGGCGCATTTCGAACCGATCACCACGACAATTTTGTGGGACCGCACGTGGCCAAGCTCAGCGGAACACAGGTCGATTTTTCCGATTACCGCGTCGGGGGCGGTTTCATCTTCGATCTGACCAATAACATCGTGCTCACCGGAGACGCAGGTTACTCGATCGAAAGGGACTTTGCCTTCCATCGCGCTGGAGAAAATTATCGCACCGACCCTTCTCCCTACGTTCAGCTCGCGCTGAAAGCCTCGTTCTAAGGACACATTTCGTCGAGCTTGCGCGCAAGCGCGTGGCTTCCGTGAACCTTCAAGCGCCCCGTGAGCGTTGCCCAGGTGCCGCTGAGTTTCCCATTTGATAACGCCACCCAGTCGTTGTCGCTCGCGATAAAAGTAACATCCGGGTTCTCGACCTTTCCGCGCCCCATTTTGAACTTGCCGTCGTTCACCTCAATCCACCATTCGCCGCCCTGCGGACCGGTCAGGCTAAACTGATATCGGAGATGCAAACCTTTCGATTTCTCCGGAAGAAAATCGTCCCGCATCCCATCGAAGACCTGCTGCGGAATGGTGTTATCGCCCGTGCGCGGGCCCGTTGGGATACCGGCACGGACCGAGCCTGCCGAAAAAAGCAGACTCATCAGGACGAACAAGAGAAGACACGAGACCGGTCGCATGGGATCCGCTCAACGCTAAACTCAGTTCGTAGCGGCTGTCCAATCACCGCCCGGCCTGATCTAGTTCTTTAACACGGTGTACGTGGCCGACGCGACGGGACTGTTGGGAACGCCGGTTTTTGTCGCAATTGCGCGGACAGTTTTCGTCTGAGTTAAAACGAAAGTGTGCGTGAAGACCGGGGAAGCCGCGGTCGGCGTCGTTCCATCGATCGTATAGTGAATGGTCGCTCCAGGTGTCCCGCTGGCAATGTTTACCGTGACCTGCTTGTGATAAGTACCCGCGGCTGGGGCAAACAACGGAGTCTGCACGTTCGTCGCAACCGCGAAGAATGTGTAGTCCTTCGGAGGATTGTACCAAACTCCGTTAACGCGCGACCAAAGCCGGACGTACAAGGGACGGCCATCGGTCGGCAGGTTGCGAACGGTGGCTGAAAGCCCGCCCGTCTGATTCGAATTAAACAAATTCGAACCGCCCGGCTCCGCGACTCGACTGTCGCCAATCGTGAGAATATATGCCGTCGCGTTCCCAGCGCTCCAGGTGAAGGTCACGGTGGACGATGTCAAATTGGGTGAGCACGGAGAGGGCGTGATCAGTTCACCGTAAACCGCGGTCCCGGCCGGGGGAGCCGGCGTCGGTGTTGGCGTTGGTAACACACTCGAGACGGCTGCGACTTCGTAGAGACCTCGGCCGTGGGTCGCGGCGCGCACCAATCGGGCCTTGTTTTGGATTTCCAAACCAAAGACGGCGGCGTGCGGTAGACCGCTGCCATAAGCGCTCCATGATGTTCCCCCATCGTGCGAATAGTAGACGCCGGCGTCGGTGCCCACGTAGACATCGGTCGACTGAGTTCCTGAGAGGGTAACTGGATCGATCGCAATCGCGTTGACCGGAATGTCCGGTAACCCACTCGAAACGGGAGTGAATGTGACGGTGCTGGCGCCGCAGACGTTGTTTAAGGCATCGAGATTGGTCGTCTTCCACACGTGCGCGATCGGGCTCGCGGGCGTGCCGAACCCGGTGAAACAAACATAGGCAACAGCGCGGTTATTCGGATCGATAGCGATGCGACCAACTCCGAAACCCGGAGTGCCGGGAGTACCAAACGTTGCGCCAAAGCCGGCGACTTGCTGCAGCGTTGTCTGGCCCTGTGTGGTGGCAAAAACACGTCCATCATTCAAGCCAACCATTCGGACGGTATCGTCCTGCGCAGCGACGGCGATTGCGCTGATGGGCGCGCCGTTCGTTTCCAAAACCTGGCTAACGGCCGTCGCGCTGTCGGCGCGGTTGGTCGAGCGATAAAGTCTGCTTGTGCCGAAATACCAGGTGTTCGGATTCCCGGGACCGAGAGCCTGAGGTGCGTAAAAATTGACGTCGTCATTTATGTTGATGCCGTTGTTGGTGTTGACGCTACCATCGCAAAACGGACCGCCGAATCCGGTCCCGGCACCATGAAAGGACCACTCGCCATCAGACGCGCAGGTCGATTGCAAAACGCGCGCCGTGCCAATAATACTACCGCTGGCGTTGAAGTAGGTGTGATACATCGTCACCGCGGTGGTGTCAGTCGTGTTTTGATCGATCAAAGTGTAGCCGCCGTCGCCGAAGTCGGCTCGAGTAAACGTGTGGTTAGGCATCAGGAACTGAGTGCCGTTATCCTGGGTGCCGCCAATTGTGAAAACAGAATCCGTCGGATGCACCGATAGACCTTGAAACTGCGTCGCGCTGAAAGTCGCGGTGTTCAGTGAAGTCCAGTTGTGCCCGCCGTCGGTCGACCGCCAGACGCCACCGTCGTTTCCGTGGTAGATCGTGGCCGGGCTCGACGGAGCCACCGCCAGGGCATGCGTGTCAGCATGCAGGCCGGTCACGCTCGATGTGAAATGCGCCCCTCCATCGTTCGAGTATTCGAAAATTCCGCCAGGGCCGGTGCTGTTGATCGAGCCGGCGATGTAAACATTGTTCGCATCCGTCGGATCAACCGCCACGACGAGATTGTACCAACCATTGCCACCGGCGAATCCGTTGGCGGCCGTTAGAGCAGCGCCGAAGGTGGCGCCACCGTCGGTCGATTTATACAGCCTGCCGTTGTCCGGGCTCCCCTCATCACTCACTGCGTAAACCGTTACCGTCGCACCCACCTTATTGATCGCGAGCTTTGCGTTGCCGAAGTCAGGCAACCCCAAAACCTTGGTGAAGGTCGGAGTCGGCGCGAGCGCGTTGGTCGAACGATAAATTCCGCCAGTCGACGCTCCGATCTGGCTCGAAATGGCGCAGAGCACCGTGTTGCCATTCGACGGATCCATCACCGCCGAAGTGATTCCGTCATTGGTTTCGCCGGCGGCCAGGGTCAGGAACGAAAACTTGGGCGTGCCGGTGGCATCGACACCCGCGAACGCATTCGTCGATCGGTATAAACCACGCGGCGGCAAAAGCGGATAGCTCGAATAGACAATGCCTGAGGCTCCGGCCGAAGTGGCGACGAAGATATTATTGTGATTCGCCGGGTCGACCACGATCGAATTGATCGCCCGAGCCGTGAAAATATCTGCGTTATCGCTTGCGCGAAGATTGTAGGGACCGTGGAGAATGGGATTCGCCGTGTCGGCCGCGGTAATGATGTAAAGGCCGCTCCCGATAAAACTGTCGATCGAGTTGTTTCCTTCTCCCGTCCCCACCAGAACCGTATGGGGATTTGTCGGATCAAGGGTCACCGCGCCGATAGCCAGCGGCGTTCCGAGGAGGGTTGCGGGCGCATTGTCCATCAACTGGGTCCAGGTCGCGCCACCATCAAGCGTGCGATAGAGACCTCCTTGCGCGGCCCCGACGTAGGCGATTTGCGGATTTGTCGGGTGAACCGCGATCGCGGTGACGCGTCCACTTACCGGATCAACCCGGTCCTCGGTTTGACCATTAGGAACAGCCGCCGGTCCCAGCCATGTCCAGCTTGGGACAATCAGGGGCGCAACTTTTTGCTCCAAGGCCGAGACTCTGGCTGAGCGATCTGGCGCCGCCGGCAATTTTGTGGCCGCCGGATTCAGGTCGAAAACTCGCTTCGGCGGGGTCTCATGAAACGAGTCCTCCGCCGGAGGCAGAAGCGGATACTGGGCAAAAGCGGAGGTGACTAGAAACGCCATCATTAATCCGCCAGAAACGCGGGCCAGGACGGGAAAAAGGGGTGCTTTGCGCAGGTTAGCGTCTGCGCGACGCGAGACAGGGTGCTTCATGGTGGGGAAACGGAGCCGCGGATCATCGCAAAGAAT
This sequence comes from uncultured Verrucomicrobiae bacterium, assembly GCA_963824205.1. Lineage (GTDB taxonomy): Bacteria > Verrucomicrobiota > Verrucomicrobiia > Chthoniobacterales > UBA10450 > JBBRDU01. The sequence continues at coordinate 105,184 of CAWGOG010000001.1, forward strand.
TAAAACGGCGCAAGATTTTTTTTGTAGTTAGAGTGAGAAGTTTCCCGGGCTCGTTCTGGCCCGATTGACAAGCGCTGACGATGCCCGTCAGGCGTCGCCTTAGCAATACTTAACTCTGCGCCAGCACTCGCCCCCTCGGTCTCTTCTTAAATCTGACCCATTTTCACCCGGCTCGTCCCTAAATCGGCGAGCAGATGTCTCAACGCTGGAGAGCTGCGTTAAATTATTCCTCGATCCGACGTAGAAGGATGGCTGCGCCGACGAAGGTGATAATTGCTCCCGCCAAAAGGACCAGAAGGTCGAGCCCGTAAAACTGGATGCCGGCATGGTACATGTTCACTCGCCGGAAGGCGCGACAGAAATGTGTCAGCGGAAAAAGCTCCGAAACATACCGCACATAACGAGGCAGTTGCTCCAGCGGAGCAAACGCTCCCGACAAGACAAACACGGGCAGGAGGAAAAACACGGAAAACTGGATCGCCTGCGTTTGCGACTTGGAAAAAGTGGAGATGAGCAGGCCCAGGCCTAACGAGCAGACGAGGAACAAGAGGCAAATCACCGCCAGCATGGGGATTCCATAGAACCGCACCTGAAAGTGCCAGCCGGCGACGACCGTGATCATGATGATCAGGAGAATCGATACCGCCAGGTAGGGCAGAATCTTGCCGATGACGATTTCACCGCGCTGCAGGGAAGTCACCAGGAGCTGGTAAAGCGTTCCCGATTCACGTTCGCGCGCAATCGTGCAGGCCATCAAGGTCACCGTCAGGAGCTGCAAAATCAGACCGATGATTCCCGGGACCACGTAATCGATAAACCGCGTCTTCGGGTTGTAGAGGACTTTGCGCGCGACCGTCCACGGTTCCATCAGCGAGACGAACGACTTGCGCACTTCCACCGGAAGTTTCTCGCCGAGCTCGAACACTTCCCCCGGAAGAGCCTCCACGGTTGCGTCACGTTCTTTCATCTGAAAATCCCCCAGGCTTTGATGCACGCTCCCCTCAAGCGCGTCAGCCGTATTGGTGTCGCTACCATCCAAATAAAACACCAGCGGCTTCGGGTCGCCGTTAACCAGGCTCGTGCTCCAGCCGGCCGGAATTACCAACGCGCCCTTGACGTGATGCCCCAGCAGGTCGGCTTCGTCATTCTTGGTCGGGGAATATTTCTCCCAGTCGAAGGTTTTGTTCTTCAGCACAATCGCGAGAAACCGGGCGGTTTGCGGCGTGTCGTCACGGTTGATAAGCAGCGCCGGCACACCAGTCATTTCATCGGCTTCAAAAGCATGGCCGAACATCAGGGTGAAGAACGGTGGCAGAATCAGCAGCAGAATGAGGATGCGGCGATCCCGGTAAATGTGGAGGAACTCCTTGTAAGCCACACTCCTGATGGCGCTCAGCGAAGGGATTTTCATTTCCCGTTCCGATTCAGAATGGTGTCGTACCCTTGCGAGTAGGCCGTGAAGACATCTTCCATGTCCGGCTCAACAAAGCGATGCCCAAGCAATTTCATGTCCGCGAACGGCCATTGTCGCTCCCAGGTGGCGAGCAATTTTTCCGGCTCCGGAGTGTATATGCGCAAGCTTCCACTACGCAAAGAAACACCCAGGAGTTCGGGAAGATCACGCAGCCGGACCAACGCCGGCATCAGGGGATCAATGTCGACCTCCAGAAGACGCGCATTAAAGCTGTCCTTCAAATCGCGCGGCGATGCGTCTGCCAGAAGCTGGCCATGGTCGAGAAAACCCACCTGCGTGCAACGCTCGGCCTCATCCATGTAATGCGTCGTGATAAAGATGGTTTTGTTTTGATGACTCAGGTCGTAAAGCAAATTCCAGATTTGCTGCCGGTGCACCGGATCCAGTCCTGAGGTTGGTTCGTCAAGAAAGAGGAGCTGCGGGTCGTGCACCAGCGCGCAGCCCAGTGCCAGCAGTTGCCGCATTCCACCGGACAAGCTTCCGGCCGGAGTATCGCGCTTCCGGTCGAGATCTGTGATTTTCAGCAGCCGCTCAATCTGCGGACCAATCTGCTTTTGCGGAACCCGATACGCCCCGCCGAAAAATGACATATTTTCATACACCGTCAGGTCGGGGTAGAGGCTGAAGCGCTGAGCCACGTATCCAAACATCGTTCGAACCAGGTGCCGATTTTTCCAGACATCTTTTCCCTGGATGGTGGCGGAGCCTCCGGTTGGCTTGGTCAATCCACAAAGCATCCGGATGGTGGTGGTCTTTCCGGCCCCGTTAGCACCCAGGAACCCAAAGATGGTCCCGCGATCGATTGACAGGGAGAGATGCTTGACCGCCTCAACCGATCCAAAGCTCTTGCTCAGGTCGTTGAGCTTGATCGCCTGTTCGCTCATCCGGTGTTTCATTGCGATGATGCGCGCTCATTTGCAAGCTTGAGGTGTGAACCTTAAGTATCACGCAATGAGAACGAAAATGATTCACCGCGCGATCCCGATATTCCCTGTGGGTGCGCTTGGCCTCATGATCTGCGCGCTGTCACTTCCCTCGGTCAGCCGGGCGGACGGCGTTGCCGAAATGACTGCGTTTTCGGCTTTCGACAAGATTGACCTGGCTGAACTCGCGAAAAGCGACGTGAAGACGGCCAAGGGCGTGCCGATGAACGAAAACCGGTTTCTATCGGTTCAAAGTTGTTACGTCACCCCAGGCAACCCCGAGCGCCAGATCGCGGCGTTGCACCAATGGGACCCGTTGAAACACAAGGAGCTGAAAGTCTACGTCCACGGCGATATCAAGCCTAACGTCGGAACTTCCGAGTTCTTGAACCGGCTGAACAAAGCCCCCGATAATTCGTCTGTTCGCTCGTTTGTCGCGGCCACCACCAAGATGGGAAGCGAGGTGCAAATCAGTAAGGAAGAGGCCAAGAAATTCTCTCAAGCAGCAGCCGGCGGCGGAGGAGGACCCATTCCCGCCAACGTGGCCTCATTTTGGGCGGACATCCTGAACAACCGTCTCCATCTCTTTCTATCCGGCGGCGCGGCGGCGCAGCCCTCCTACGATCACACGGGCGACTCGATTCAGCCGGGCCGCGAATTTTCCGCCTTGTTAGGCGCGCAGGAGAAGATCCGCAAACAGTTTGCCGGCTTCCTCGGCCGAACGGGTGTAGGTCATGGCGGCGGCGCGTCTCCGGATCTTTATTGGGAGCTCCTCGATGTAGACGGGAAAGGTGTCCTGACTATGGGCGCTTCCTACGCGCACTCGGGCGGACCTTATCAAGCAGCGGACGTCCTTTATTATGCCAGTGGTGGCTATTACGTTGGACTAACGCTTTATCAGATGTGGCCGGTCACGGTTGACGGAAAAGCTTCTACCCTCGTTTGGCGAGGAGACATGATTTCGTCCCCAGAGATCGCTTCCCTTCACGGCGTCGAGCGGTTAGCCTCCGAATCCGCCATGATGAAGGACATTGCCAAAGGCGTTGCGCTCTTCCGCCGCGACAGCGAGCGCTCCCGTTAGAAACATGAATCTTGCACGTTACACACGCGTAGCCTTGCTCTGTGCCGCGCTGGCTCTTGCAAAGACTTCCTCGGGCGGACCCGAAGAAATCCCGCAGACAAACGAGCCCATCGTAGACGTCCCGACTTCGAACGGTCCCTCCTTCAAGCTATCAGGCGAATACACCGCAGAGGAAACGTACATCGGCGAGTCTGCGGTTCGTCGCGGCCACAAACTCGTGGACGGTTTCGACGAGAGCGACAGCACCCTGCATTTCGTTTTCACGCCACGCGTCTCATTCGGCGTCCTGCGAATTGGCTTTGATTACGAACGTTTCACCTTCGGTTTTCCGCAAAAAACTCCCCTGCCCGACACTCTTCAATCCGGTAGTCTGGTTATTGGATTGGACTCGCAGTTTTCCGATTCGATCCTTTTCCGCGTCGAAGCTCAACCCGGCTTCTACGGGACGAACAATTTTAGCACCTCAAATCTCAGCATCCCCTTCATCGCCGGTGGCACCTACATTTATAATCCCAACCTCCAGTTTATTCTCGGTGTCAGTGTCGACGCGGAGAGAAAATATCCTGTTCTTCCGACGGCCGGCGTTCGATGGAAGTTCGCGCCGCAGTGGGTCGCCAATGCCGTTCTTCCGACACCGCGAATCGAGTACGAGGCCAACAAGGGTTTGACCCTTTATGCCGGTGGCGTCTTCAAAGAAACGAATTTCCGGGTTGATGACGATTTCGCTCCCATGCTCAAAAATCGCGATCTCGGCGGAACCGTGCTTACCTACAGCGAAATTCGCGCAGGCGGAGGCGCCGATTGGAAATTGTCCTCCGTCATTACCCTGACCGCCGAAGCCGGATATCAGCCCTATCGGACGTTCGATTTTTATCGGGCTGATGTGCGTTTCAGCCAGGAGAGCAGCGCTCCTTACGGCACCATCTCGATTCACGGCTCGTTCTGACGAACCACTCGCGGACGAATCCCCAAATCACTTCAGGGTCCGGTCGAGGGCGCCAATTTTTCTCGTTTCCGGCCAGAAGGCCGCCACGGCCACAACCGTAAGGATGGTGCAGATACCTCCGCCGACCACCGAAAGCACGGGACCAAACAGCGCTGCCGTCAGGCCGGACTCGAGCGCACCGAATTCGTTCGATGTGCCGATAAAGATATTGTTCACCGCCGAGACACGCCCGCGCATGTTGTCCGGCGTAACCAGTTGCACGATCGACCCACGGATAATCACGCTCACGCTATCGAACGCGCCTGCGAGAAACAGCATGCCTAACGACAACCAGAATATCTTCGAGATCCCAAAAAGAATCGTGGCAATCCCAAAGCCGCTCACGCACCAGAGCAGCGTCCGCCCCGCATGCCGCATCGGCGGCAAGTAGGCCACGGTCAGCGCCATGGTAAACGCGCCCACCGCCGGCGCGGCCCTCAGCCATCCAAGCCCCACAGGTCCCGAATGCAGAATCTGGTCGGCAAATATCGGGAGCAACGCGGTCGCGCCGCCAAAGAGCACCGCGAAAAGATCGAGGCTGATCGTCGCCAGAATGACGTGCTTGCTGAAAACAAAACGCATTCCCGCCGCCAGACTGGCCCATGGATTGGCCTCGGCCCTTTCAGCCGGGCTGGTTCGCGTCCGTGGAATCGGAAGCACCAGCGCGAAAAAAGCGAGCGCGCAGAAAGCGTCGATGCAATAGACCCATGGAAATCCAACGCTCGCGACCAGAAGACCCCCGATGCCCGGACCGACGACCGAGCCAATTTGAAAGAAGCTGTTGTTCCAGGTGACCGCGTTTGAGAACGCGTTGCGAGAAACCAGAGTCGGGAAAAACGAGGCCCGCGCCGCCCAACCGAACGACCTGGAAATTCCTCCGAGAAACAGAAGCAGATAGATCAACGGAACAGACGGGTCGTCGAAGTGAAAATCGCGATGATGCCGTTCGAACACCGAGGCCACACTTGTCAGGAGTTGGTTGGTCTGTGCGATCGGCCAGACCGGTGGAATCGCGAGGTGCTTCCACGAAACAAACGCCAGCGCGAGCGACGCGAATGCGCTGGAGATTTGTGTGACCAAAATGATCGCGCGCCGGCTAAATCGGTCTGCCAGGTGCCCGGCCGGCAGCGAAAAGCCAACGACTGGGATCGCGATGACCAGTCCCACGAGGCCGAGAGCGGTCGCCGAATGTGTTCGCGCGTAGATCTCCCACTCCACCGCCACCGCCAGCATCTGACGGCCCAAAATGGAGAGAAGATTGCCGGCACTGAAAAAACTATAGGAACGCGAGCGAAAGGCCGCATAAGGATCGTGGCCCGATCTTTCCGCCACCGGCACCCCCACCGCGGGACGTTCTCCGAGCGGCGGCGGAACATTTGGAGGAATCGGCGGAGATGATGATGCCATGCGTCTGCAAATCGCGGCCCATGCCCGCGCTCAATGTTAAATACACGGGCCCAATTGGAGCGCCAGCTCTGACAACCAAATTTCATCCGCTTCGGATCCGGCCCTTTTCGCCTCCATTATTGGCAACAGCGCTTTGCGCTGGCACGCTCCCCCAGACATGTCCGCTTCGATTAGCCAGCGCCGCGAGACCGCCAAGCTCCTCATTTTCGTCGCCTGCTTTCTCGCCATCCCGGCACTGGTTAGCTGGGCCATCCCGCTTCGAGTTCGTTTCGACAAGAAACCGATCGCCCGTCTTCAGGCGCGCACTCCCAATATCGTCATTCTGAGCGATTCCATCGTCGATAACGGAATCGACCCGGACTTGTTAGGGCAACTTCTAAACGGCCGCCGGGTCGAGCTTCTTTGGTACGGCGGTGCCAGTTCAGCCTCGTGGTATTTCCAGTTCAAGAACTACGTCGTCGCATCGGGCATCAAACCCCAGCTCGTCTGCATTTTCTTTCGGGACCGGATGCTGACCGACCCTCATTTTCGCACCGAGGGAACATATCGGGCCAAGCTCGAGGCGGCCATGCACGAAGATGAACCTGCATACCGGCAGGTTCTGGGGACAAAGAAATCCAGCGCCAGCGTCTCAGCCTGGCTCGAGGCCATCTATCCGTTGGACGCGCGGCGATACGCTTTTCACCAGTATCTCGAGGAGACGTCCATGCGCTTCGTGGCCGACGCCGGCCTAACGGTACCAAAAGTCCGGAGAGCGGTGAACCGAACCTTCGCGGTGGCGAATCTTGCCGGCGGCGCGGCCGACGAAGCCGCCGCCGTCACCAAGGAACGATCGCTGCCATTCGATCCCAACCCGACGTTGAGTTTCCTGCCGCACATGGTTGAGACGGCCAACGCCGCCCGCCTTCCACTCTGCTTTGTGCGCGTGAAACGTTACCCCGACAAAGATGGCCGGGTTCCCGAAAGTGCAGATCTAAAGGATTACGTCTCTCAACTGCGCGGGTGGATCGAAGCCCACGGCTGTCGCTTCCTGGATGACACTAACAATTCCGCTCGCACCCAGGATATGTATCTCGCGCCCGGTGATGATCATGCCGGACCCTGGGCAAAGAAGCGCTCAACCAAACTTTATGCGGACGAATTGCGGCCGCTCTTGTCACCGTGAGCTTTCACTCGCTCAGCTATCTCGGCTTTCTTCCGATTGTTTTGGCGCTCTATTGGGCGCTTCCCCGCCGTGGACAGAATATTCTACTGGTCGCGGCGAGCTATGTTTTCTACGGATGGGAACACCCATGGTTTCTCATCCCGCTGTGGGGATCCACCCTGGTCGATTACGGCTGTGCTCGCGCCATGGAATCGTCGCCCAGGTATCGCCGAACCTTTCTCGTCATCAGCATTCTCGTCAGTGTCTGTCTCCTCGGCACTTTCAAGTATGCCGGGTTCGTTCTCTCCAACGTTAACGACCTCCTCGCGAGTTTCGACCGCGAACCGTTGAGACTAATCTGGCAGCTCGGCTCTGCCGGCCGGTCTCTCGTTTTACACCTTTCAGTCAATCGGGTATGTCGTCGACGTATATGTCGGCCGCGTGAAAGCCGAACGGAACCTCCTCGACTACGCACTTTACGTTTCCTTCTTTCCACAACTCGTGGCCGGGCCAATCGAGCGCGCCGCGCACATGCTGCCGCAGTACCATCGCGATCGCGCTTTCGATCCCATCGACTGGCGCGGCGCGCTCGGCCTGATGCTGTGGGGATTTTTTAAGAAGGTCGTCGTGGCGGACAACGCGGCTTTCCTGGCCAACAAAGTCTTCGCGCTTAATCAGCCATCCTTTCCTGTCCTTTGGGCAGGAGTGCTCGCCTTTGCCGTGCAGATCTACGCGGATTTCTCCGGCTACACCGACATCGCTCGGGGGACGGCGCGCCTTCTCGGGATCGAATTGATGCGTAATTTCAATCATCCCTACATCGCGACTTCGCCGGCCGATTTTTGGCGAAGATGGCATATCTCGCTATCAACCTGGCTGCGAGATTTCATTTATATCCCGCTTGGCGGATCCCGCGCGAGCGCCGCGCGGGCATCATTTAATCTCATGGCGACGTTTGCCTTGAGCGGTCTCTGGCATGGCGCTTCGTGGAATTATGTTCTCTGGGGACTGTATTGGGGACTGCTCATCCTCTTGCAACGTTTCCTCGGTTGGATCGGCCTAACGAAATTCATTCCCAAGGTCGGTCAAGATCGTTCTGACACTCGCCATCACCTGCTTCGGCTGGCTGCTCTTTCGCGAGCGCAGTCTCGCCCGAATTGGCGGAGATCTTTCGCAATCCATCTTTTCAATCTCGGCCGAGCAGTGGTGGGTCGCGGGTTATCTGTTGGTTCTTCTTGGCTTTTACACGCTGCCGCTCGTCATCCATCTGATCGCAACAACCCGCACGACGAGGCGCGGCACCGAGATTTCGTGGGCCGATCTCGGACTCGCCACTCAGGCGGGCGTGGCCGCATTGCTCCTCTTCGGTATTGTCTGCGCGCGCAGCGTTGTCACTTCCGGTTTTATCTACTTTCAATTCTGACGCGCGCCCACGAGTCCTCGCCGAATAAAGGGACGAGCTCCCGCTCGTCCCGAACTTTTGAGGTCATCGCCCTTCTTTGGCCGCAGCAACAATTTGCAGCGCACCTGAATCCCCCTTTAATAGAACGCCATGCCTGAAGTCAGCGCACCTTCACCTTACACCCGCAGCAATCCGTTCCCGGGAAAACTAGTCACCAATCGCCTTCTCAGCGGGCCTGACTCGGAAAAGGAGACGCGGCATTTCGAGATCGATCTCAAAGAATGGGGCCTGGCCTTTGAGCCCGGCGATTCTATCGCGGTTTACGCCGCTAACGACCCGGCCCTGGTCGACGAAATCCTTCGCGCGCTCGGAGCCACCGGAGACGAAATTGTGCCGGCCGCCAAAGTTGAGAAGCCATTTCGCGAAGCGCTCTTGCGCGATTTTTCGATCACGCAGCCAACCCCGAAATTTCTCCGGGCGGTCGCCGAGCGCGCGTCCGCTGCGCCGCTCATGGACCTCCTCCTGGCGCCCGACCGAAAACAGGATCTCGATACTTACCTTTGGGGAATGGAGACGATTGATTTCCTGATCGACCATCCGTCAGCCCGATTTACTCCCCAGGAGTTCGTCGGCCTGCTCTCGAAATTGCAGCCGCGGCTTTACTCGGTTGCGTCGAGTTTACGCGTCTTTCCGGAACAGGTTCACCTGATCGTCGACGTTGTCCGTTACGAAAGTCACGGACGCGAGCGCAAAGGCGTAGCCTCAAGCTTTCTGGCCGATCGCGCGGCTGACGCACCGGTTCCGGTTTATCCGAGCTCTGCGAAGCATTTTCATATGCCGGAAGATGGCAACGTGCCCATCATCATGATCGGACCCGGCACCGGCATCGCGCCGTTCCGCGCCTTTCTGCAGGAACGCCAGGCCCGGGGCGCCAAAGGAAAGAACTGGCTCTTTTTCGGCGCGCAACGGCAGGCCTGCGATTACGCCTACCAGGAAGAATTCGAAAAAATGCAAAAGGACGGATTACTAAGCCAGATCACCTGCGCCTTTTCGCGCGATCAGGCGCACAAGATTTACGTCCAGCATCGTCTTTTGGAAAATGCCGCTGGGATCTGGAAATGGATCGACAGCGAAGGCGGGCAAATCTTCGTGTGCGGCGATGCCAAGCGAATGGCCAAGGACGTGGATGCGGCGCTTCGGAAGATCGTCCAGGACCAAGGCGGAATGAGCGTCGACGCGGCTAACGAATACGTCGAGAAACTGAAGAACGAAAAGCGCTACAAGCGCGACGTTTACTGACGATAGAACGGACGAAATCATTCCAAAGCGCGCACTTTCGGACTAACGAAAAGCAAGATCACACCAATCAAAAGGACTACGAGGCAGCAAATCGCCGCCGCTCCGCCCCATACCAGCCACCACGGCCGATAAGTCAGAACGACTTTGTCTTCCAAGCCAGGCGGCAAGTCCACCTGGGGGCTCAACCCTTTCCAGGCGGTGATCGGCACTTCTCGGCCATCCAGGGAAGCGTGATATCCCCGGAAATACGGACGAGAAAAGCTTACTTCTTTGCCGATCGGAGCCGAGCTCGTGATTACCGCGGATACGGAGGTGCGTGACTCATGGAAGGCGCTGACGTAGCCTCGAACACTTCTAAGGCCGGTGCTCGCGGCATCATACGACATTAGTAAGGTCACCTTATCCGAGGGCAAATGACGATGATAGACGATGCCTTCTTCCGAACGCACCGCCACATCCCATTCGTTAACCGGAAGTGGCCGCAGACCGCTTTCGCTCGCGACGACAATTCCATCGACACCAAGCCGATCGAGCAGCCCTCCGCCACCCGCTTCTTCCTCCAGCAATTTCTTCTGCGTCGCCCAGTCAAATTCGCCATGAATGGCGAACCCAAATTCCTTGGCCACTCCGCTGGCCAAGATTGGGCTGTAGCCGTTAACGAAGTGCAAGCCGGCCAGCATAGAGGTACTTCCCGGCCTGGTAATCTGACCGATCGGCCGCGGTTTGCTTTCCGTTCGATAGATGATTTCCGCCGCCGGATAAACGCTCAAATAAAGCCGCGCCGGATCCAGCGGCGCCGCCTTTAACAAATCCTGGCTCAAGTTGTACTTCGGCACGCCGCAATTCGGCGGGATAACAAGATAAGTCGAAAGTAACACGCCGAAGGCGACCGCTGCCGGCGCCCATTCCCGCAAAGTAGCGCACCGAAAAGTCCGCGCCGATCCATGCCAGCAGTCATGAGAATCGTGCAGATTCCGACCGGAACGAGCGTACTGGCCATTGGCGCCAAACAGGAAGCTCGCCCCAGTCGTTAGGGCAACCAGCACCAGGGCAAAAACGGGTGCTCCGCGGAGGAACGGCTTCAGACCGGCCCGACTGGTTACGATCTGAAGGGCCTCGGCGGCGCACAGCACCATGATCAAGATGCAGGAACGGCAACCAGCGAAAGCTCCACCGAAACACCCCCGCGCTCGGCAGCATGGAAAGCGCACAGACAGTAACCAGCAGCCCCAATTCCCAGCGAATTTTCCTAACGAGCTCCCGCCCGCGAACAAGCAGACCCCATAGCAGCGCCGCCGGCGGCACGAGCCCGCAGGCGAGTTCGCCCGCTCGGTGCGGCACATAACGCGTCGAAAAATCGGCCCAGTTAACTGTCCACGATGGCAAAATGAATCCCGGAAGTGCCGCCGGCGGCACCAGCCATTGCCAGTGCGCGATGGCCGATTGCGCCGATCGATTGGATCCGTGCACATAATCCAGCAACGCGAGCCATGCCGGGGCCGAGAGGCCAAAACCAAGCACAACCCCAGCGAGTGTTGGAAAAATCGATCTAAGACTGCGTGTCCGACAGATCTCGCGAAGACAAATCCATGCGACCAGCAGACCTAACATCACCACCGTGTAAGGGAATCCCCCGGTCACGAGGAGATAAACGAATGGCGCGGGCCAGACGATCGCGCCTAACCAGTGCTGCATCCGTGGAGGGGCGACCTCCCGCGAGTCTGGCGTCGCAGGACGTCCGCCGTCCATTTTCAAACCGGCGGCAAGCGAACGCTCAAGACCCCACCAACACCACGGCAACCACGCAAAGGCGCCGAGCGCTCCAAACCAGTCCGTCGCACCCCAACAGATGATCCACCCGCTCAGCGTCGTTACGATCGCGACCAGCATCGCCAGCGCACGCGACAAACCTCGCTCGCGTCCGAGAAGGAAGGCTCCCATTGCCAGAACAAACAGGTGCGCCATCGACAAAGCGGCCGCCTGTTGGGGGAACGTCAGCGGAAATTTCCAGATAAGGACAACGGCGGCGTTGATGAAAACCGAGAAGGTGCCGTACTGAAATTCGCCCGCCAGATTGCTGCAAACCCACGAGTACGGACTGAGCAACGGCAAATGCCCTTCATTCCAACTGCGCGCGACATCCGAGAAAACGGGCAGAATTGAGAGCTCGTAATCGTCATTCCAAAAAATCAATGGATCGTGCCAGAGAAGGACGAAGCAAAAAAGGACGACCAATCCGCCGGCCGCAAGTGCGCCGCAGAGATTCAGCCATCGATTAACACCGATTTTCACAGATACAGAAAAAGGAGTCCCCTATCTGGATTTCATCTGTGAAAATCTGTGGCGACAAAAAATCTTAAACAACGACCGGTTTGCCTTCGGTCATGACGAGAACCTTGTCTTCGATGCCCTGCCCGCGCGCCGATGCCAGGAGCCGTTCCAAAGGTTCCTCCATCGGCTCGTAGCCAAGGCGGAAGGTGCCGTAGTGCATCGGCACGAGCCGGCGTGCCTTCAGCTCCGTGAAAGCGCGGACCGCTTCCTCAGGATTCATATGAACCTCTCGGCCGGTCGGTGCGTCGTAAGCTCCAATAGGCAACAAGGCGATATCGATGTCGTGGTGGTCGCCGATCTCGCGAAACCCCGGGAAAAAAGCGCTGTCACCGCAATGAAAGATCGTGCGGCCCTCAATCTTGACCGCGAAGCCGCCGAAGCCACGGTGCAGATCAGCCAGGAAACGCGCGCCCCAATGGTAACAAGGCGTGAGCGAAACCTCGATCGGTCCAAGCTTAACGCTCTGCCAGTAACCGAGCTCGTGCACGATCTGAAACCCCAAATCGTGCACCAGATTGCCCACGCCGATTGGAACCACAATCGGCTGATCGGCCGCCACTTTGCGTAACGTCCGCCGATCAAGGTGATCGAAATGCGCATGCGTCACGAGCACGAAATCGATCTCCGGCAGATGATGAATCTCGAAGCCGGGCTGCTTGAGACGCTTGATAACCTTGAGCCACTTTGCCCAATTCGGGTCAATCAGAACGTTCACCTCATGCGTTTGGAGAAGAAAGGAGGCGTGCCCGATCCAGGTGATGCAAATCTCGCCCGGCCTCAGCTTCGGGAAGACGGGTGGCTCATAATCCCCCGAGCGCTTGGTGAAAAGCGAGGGAATGAGAACGCTGGTCAGATAGTTCCGCTTGTGCCAGTCTGCCTTCGGCCGCAAACGCACCCTCGTGGAACTTTTATTTTGCGCGTTGTTTTCCGCAGTTTGTCGAACGACGTTACGTCGACTCTTTCTGGAAAAAGGTATCGGCACTTGCGGCGAACCATATAAATTACCGTCCTCGAAGCAACGGTTTTCGCGTCGATGAATACATCTCCCAGCGGCGATAAGGCAGCACTGCGAGCGCAGATGATTACTCGGCTCCGCCAGTTGACCGGCGAGGAACGCGAGTCTTTATCCGAAGAAATTTGCGAGCGCGTCCTGGAGATGCCCGAATGGATCGAGGCTCGGAATGTTGTCCTCTTCTCGCCTTTGCCGAGCGAGCCCATGATCAATCCGTTAAAGCTGGATTGCGAAGCGCGCCGAGTCACCTGCACCAATATTCCGCAAAGCCCAAAAAACGAGGCCGACCTTCATCTCCCGGAAACGATCGACCTGATTCTGGTTCCGGGACTCGCATTCTCCGGGGACCGGCACCGACTTGGGCGGGGCGGCGGGTTTTTCGATCGGCTCCTGTCCGGACGTGCTGCCAACGCCTTTAAACTCGGAATCTGTTTCTCATTCCAAATTCTGGAAAAAGTTCCAGTGGAAGGCCATGACGTTGTCATGGATGCTGTGGTAACCGATTCCGAATAGAACTCGCGGCAAACGCGTGGAGTATAGTTGCTCATCGCGGAAATCAGTTTCAGTCTTCCCAGATCATGCGCTCCCCAAAACCGATAATTGCTTCGTTACTTGCGCTTTGCCTCTGCTGTTCGGCAGGGTCCGCATCCGCTTCCTTGTCGTTCAAAAGAGTCTTCGTCGGCGAGGGCCAATTCAAACGCCTCGTCTCCGAGGCCAAAGCGAATAACTGGGCCGCGCTCCCGATCGGCGAACGAACGGCCGCCGTCGGCCAGGCTCTTCTGGGCACCCGTTACAAGCACTTCACGCTCGAGATCGATAACCGCATCGAAGCGCCGTCGGTGAATTTCAAGGGCATGGATTGCTGGACCTTCTTTGAAATCTCCCTGGCCTTCGCGCGCATGCTCGACGCGCCCCCGGACGAATGGACCCCGGAGCGAATGCTTCATTACATCGAGCTGGACCGCTACCGCGGCGGACAGTGCACCGGCGAATATCTCTCGCGACTTCATTATCTGGAAGATTGGCTGGCCGACAATAAGCAGCGGGGTCTGGTCAAGGATCTCACCGTCGAACTGGGCGGGCACAGCGTTCCACATCAGGCTCGAGAAATGTCCATCGGCTGGCGACACTACCGCTACCTGGCTTCAAATCGGGCGCTCCTTGAACCACTCGGGCGCATGGAGGCACGGGTTTCCTCTCAGCCTCTCTATCAAATTTCAAAGAGCCGCGTCGCCTCGATCGAAAAGGATCTGCAAAGCGGCGATATCATCGGCATCATTTCGCGCGATCGCGGCGGACTCTATTCAACAGCGCATGTCGGGCTGGCTCTTCGCCGCGAGGATGGGCTTCACTTCATGCACGCGTCCTCGCCTAACAACGCCGGCAGGGTCATTGTTGATGGGCGGATTTCCCAGTATCTCGCGAAGCACCCCTCCGACAGCGGCATCCTGGTCGCGCGGCCGTTGCGGTAGTAATATTTGGGACGACCGGGAGGTCGTCCCTCCACGCCATCTTTGGGCGTGACTGGGTCGTTTGGTTATGCCCAAACCTGTCCCGGGAAACCGATCGGTGCGCGATCTGGAGGGATAAGCTCCTGCTTGTCCCAAACTTAGTCCTTAAATTCCCGCACCAGTTGCGCCAATCGTTCAACCGCTTGTTCAGCATCCCGACCTTTTGCCTCTATCGTCGCGGTAGCCCCCTGAAGAAGATTTGCGCGCAGAATCTCAATCAGACTCGCGGCCGAAAAACGCGTCCCGTCCTTCACCAGCCAGACTTCGGCGCGAAATGCGCGCGCATGACGCGCAAACTCCGCTGCCGGGCGGGCATGCAGGCCTAACGAATTAGTAATCGTGATCGAGCGAGATGCCCTCTTCTCGTTCTCACCCTTTCGTTTCGATCGCAGCATCCTAGCGACTTGTGCCCCAGCGACGGTGTAAAAATCTTTCGAACGGAGAAAAAATAATTTTGTCGGCCAGCAACCCGATGACCACAATTACGACCATGATCCCGATGACCTGCTCCATGGCATTTTGATCGCGGCCGAACTGCAGTAATTGGCCAAGCCCGAAACCCGTCAAAATGGTGACAAAAATTTCAGCCGCCATCAAAGATCGCCAGGCAAAAGCCCAGCCTTGTTTCATTCCGCTAACAATGAATGGCAAAGCCGAGGGCAGAATAACCTTGAACCAGATGTGCAGCCGTTTGGAACCCATGGTCAGCGCAGCCCGCCGGAAAATCGGCGGAACATTTCGCACGCCCGTCTCGGTGGCAATAACCACCGACCACAGAGTTCCCATGACAACCACGAACAGCATCGCGCTTTCAGTCTGACCGAATCCGATAAGTGCCAGCGGCACCCAGCAAACGCTCGGCAAGGTCTGCAATCCAAGCGCCAGTGTGCCGATAGTATCGCGAAAAAGCGTCCAGCGAGCACAGAGCAAGCCCACCGGAATTCCTCCGATCAGGCCGACGAGATAGCCGATCAGCAGACGCCTCATTGTGACCAGGGTTGCACGCCAGAGGGTCCCGTCCTCGACCGCTGACGCTAGATAATCCCAGACTTGCCTCGGCGTCGGCACCAGCACCGGCGACCAGAGCTGTCGCCTAACGACAAACTCCTCGTGCAACCACAACCACAACAGAATCAGAGCGGCAAAGAACAATGCCGCCGAAAAAAATCTTCTCATGAAGTTGTTTCCGCGTGTTCGGTCGCGAAGCTCCTGAGCGATTTTGTGATCCGACTCGCGTGCCCGGCAAGGTCGACACTGTTGATGTCGCGCGGGCGGGGCAGATCGATCGTGAACTCATCACGGATCCTTCCCGGATGAGGCGAAAAAAGAAGCACGCGATCCCCCAGGCAGGCCGCTTCGCGCACATTGTGAGTCACAAAGACAATGGTCTTCTTTCGTTCTTTCCAGATGCGCTGAAGATCGCCGTAGAGTTGTTCTCGCGTCAGGGCGTCGAGCGCAGCAAACGGCTCGTCCATGAGCAAAACCCGCGGATTCGGCGCCAGCGACCGGGCGAGCGCCACGCGCTGTTTCATTCCACCTGAAAGCTCGTGGATATTCGCGTGCTCAAACTTGGTCAGCCCGACCAGTTCGAGATAATATTTAGCCACGTCGCGGCGATCCCGGTTTGTGAGTTGCGGCTTAAGCTTGAGTGGAAACAGCACGTTTCCGAAAACATTGAGCCACGGAAAAAGCGCTGACTCCTGGAACATGACCAGACGGTCGCGCCCGGGTCCGGTGACGGGTTTCCCATCGGCCAGCACGCGTCCGCTGTCCGGCATTTCCAGGCCGGCAATCATATTGAGTAACGTCGTCTTGCCGCAGCCGCTCGGGCCAACCAGGCAGACAAACTCCCCTTCATTCACTTGCAGACTGACCCGATCCAGCGCCAGAACGGGACCACTGGCGGTTCGAAAGCTTTTCGAGACCTCCTCGATCGCCAGCTTGCTCGGCGCGATGAGTTGAAGCTCCTCGCTCGCGGAACCTGTCTTATGCCGGAACATCAGGGCGATTCAACCAGCTTGGAGGTGTCGGTCGAACCCTTCAGGAATCCTGCGTCCGTGCCATCGCGAACCGCCTTATCGATCAACGCCTGCGGGACTTCGGTGGTGAACTTGATCCGCTTCCATGCCTGCGTGACCGCCTCAGGCGGAAAATCGGTCCTCGTTTCGGCTTTTAACTCTCCAATCAGTAGTTTTTGCGCTTCATCGGTGTGTGCCTGAATCCAATCAGTCAGTTCACGGTTGGCCGTGACGACCTTTTTCGCGAGATCCCGATGTTCTTTCAGGAATTTTGCGCTCGAGGCCAGCCAGGTGGTAATCACATCGGTCTCTTCCAAAAACACCTTTCCCTTGGCATCACGCTCCAGGCGGGTCACCCACGGTTCGACCGTCCAGACCGCATCGATGCCGCCGCCGAGAAACAGGCCTAACTGGTCGGGATTCGCCGCCGGAAGCACCGTCACGTCGCCCCCCGTCTGTGTGACCTTAAATCCCTGGGCCTTGAGCCAGGCGCGGCATGAGATGTCCTGGGTATTTCCAAATTGTGGTGTGGCGATTTTCTTTCCTCGAAAATCCGCCGCCGTCTTGATCGGGCCGTCCGGCTTAACCACCAGCGCGGCTCCGCCATTGGCCGCGCCGCTGATGATCCGGATCTCCTGGCCGTTCGATTTTAGGTGCGCGTTCAGCGCAGGTCCCTGCCCCACGTAGGTCAGGTCGAGAGAGCGCGCAAAGATGGCTTCCATGGCTGAAGGCCCGGCGTTGTAAGTAAACCACTGGATCTCCACATCAGGCCCCAGCCGTTCTTCAAACCAGCCCTTGCCCTGACGCGAGAGCGCATGAGCAATCACCCCCTGCGCATGAGTGATGTTGGGAAAATGTCCAAAGCGAACGACCGTCTTTGAATCCGCCGCGCGCATCGGTGCGGCGAAGATGAAAATCGCGAAACAAAAGGCGACCGTCTTGATCATAGGTGTGGTTTCGTTATGAAGGGCGCAGATGAGACAAGAGAAAGCGGGACGAAAAGCGACGAATCGGAAGAACAACGATCTTGCTAACTGAAGTGGAAAGTCTGCCAAGTTTCGTTCGCTCCGGAAAGAACCGCAAGCCTGCGCAAATCGCCTTCCGTCGGCCCCGCGAAAACGAATACCCTCGCTCTTGAGATGCGTGTCCTTTGCATAGTCGAACACGGCGACGCCCCAAGTATCAGACTTCGGCTGAAGGACTGCCTGCCGACCTATCAGCGTCTCGGGATTGAGACGACGATTCTCGCCACCCAACGCTCCAGGATGTCCGCGCAGATCAAAATCCTGCGCGCGGCCCGCCAGCACGACGTCGTGGTGCTGTTCAAGACCATCGGCTTTTCTCCGCTTGAGCTCGCCATCCTCCGTCGAAGTAATCCGCGCGTAATTTTCGATTTTGATGACGCCGTCATGTTCCGGGAGCAGAAATACGAAAAACCACTTACCGGCCGGAACTTCGAGAAATTCCGGAGAACCATGACCGTCTGCTCGGCGGCTGCGGCCGGGAACAGCTTCCTCGGCTCGCTGGCCGAAGCGTGCGGCGTCAAGGCCACCATCCTGCCGACGTCGATCGACCTCGGAAAATACCGTGTCAAAGAGGAGAAGGCGACCGATGGCCTAACGATCGGCTGGGTCGGCCTGAGCGACGGCCTGCGCTACCTTCGTCACATCCAACCGGCCCTGCGGCGATTGAGTGAAAAATTTCCGGGCGTCCGCCTGAAAGTTGTCTCGGACAAGCCGCTCGAGCTCGACGGGGTTCGTATTCAGAATGAACTCTGGCGGATGGAAACCGAACAGGAACATCTCCGCAGCTTTGATGTCGGCATCATGCCTCTTTGGGACTCAGTTTGGACGCGCGGAAAATGCGGCTACAAAATCCTTCAGTACATGGCCGTGGGCACGGCCGTGGTCGCGTCTGACGTCGGGGTTAACGGAGAAATTATCTCATCCGGTCAAAACGGATTTCTTGCCCGGACCGAAGATGACTGGTTCAGTTCGATAGGCACACTCCTTGAAAACAGCGCGCAACGCTACGCGTTCGGGATGCGCGGAAGAGAATTGATTGAACAAAAGTTTTCTCTCGATCGCTACGCCGCTCGATACGCGGAGTTATTTCGGGAGGTGGCGAACTCCCGTAGCCTAACAAACTGACCGTGCGGCCGCCCGTTATCATCATAGGCTCCCACCGTTCCGGCACGACCGCGACCGCGCGCGCCCTCGAACTACTCGGACTGCAGCTCGGCCAGAAGCTCGACAGCCATCGTGAATCAAAGGCCCTGCAACAGTTGCACGAAGATTATCTGCGGAAACAAGGCGCAGCCTGGCACCACCCACAGCCATTTCTTGATGCGCTCAAGAATGAAACGGGCCGGAGCGACTGTGCTTTCTACTTGGAGACGGCGAAAGCCAATCGGTTCGCGAAGCTTTTCGGTTATCGGCGGAACTTTCGCGGTTGGTGGTTAGGTCGAAGGCTCAAGCGCGGTCAGCCATGGGGCTGGAAAGAGCCGCGCACGACTCTTTTTGCGCGAGCATGGCTGAGGATCTTTCCCGATGCGCGATTCATTCACGTGGTGCGCAATCCTCTGGCGGTGGCTCTGAGCATTCGCCAGCGCGAACTTCGGTTTCACAAAGCGGGCGATCCGCCGACACCGGATCTCGATCGCCTCGAATATTGTCTTCGCCTTGCGCTGACTTACGTGGACGCTGGCGAAACGGTGCGCGAGTTCACGCCCAATTACCTGCGGCTACGGTTTGAGTCGTTGCAGACCTCGCCGCGCGAAACGCTCCGAGAGCTCGCCGAATTTTCCCTTCTACACCCATCGGAAAAGCAGATCGCTCATGCCGCGGCCAGCATTCATTCCGCATCCACTCCCAGTCTCTCCCATGGTGATATCGAAGCCGTCGAGCCGATGCGGGATTTCCTCAAGCCGCTGGGCTACGACTTGCCGAGCTAGACGTGGAGGGACAAGCTCCCGCTTGTCCCAAATATTTGGGAAGACCTGGAGGTAATCCCTCCAGGTCGCGCCGGGCTGCTTAGCTTTCGCTCGCGTTACTTCACGTGGGTCGCGTCTTCCCAGCGAATGGCCGCTCGCAAGAGTTCCCCTAACGAACTCACGCCGAATTTTTCTTTGGCCCGCGCGCAATAGGCCTGCACCGTCTTCAGACTCAAATGCAGATCCGCCGCAATCTGCGAGGTGGTCAATCCCTGGCCGAGCAGACGGAAGATCTCCAATTCACGATCGCTTAATTGTTCGACGGGCGAAGCGCTGGTCGCCCTTTTCGGTGTGCCCAGACGGCGCGCCATCGCGTTCATCACACGCTCGCTCACATAAACGTCACCCTGTAAAACGCGCCGGATCGCCGTGAGCACATCCTTGGTCGTCTCTCGCTTCATGACGTAGCCTTTGGCCCCGGCACGCAGAGCGCGCTCGGCATAGAGAAGTTCGTCATGCATCGAGAGGACAATCAAAGCCAGATTCGGAAAATGAATCCGGAGATCCTTGACCAGCTCGAGGCCTGATGCGGTCTTCAAAGAAATATCGATCAGCGCCAGATCTGGTTTCTTCATGCCAATTCCGGCAAGCGCCTGCGCCGCATCTTCCGCTTCACCGCAAACCGTCAGGTCCGCTTCCTGGTTGATCAGGTTCGCCAAGCCCTCACGGACTAACGGATGATCGTCCACAATAAAAACCCGCGATTTCGTTTCGCTCTCTTCGTTTGCTCGTTTGCTCATAACTCAGTTTTTTGATTTCGATTCACTTTGCACAAAACGGTTGTGCCCCCGGTTTCATTTCCTTCCACCTGAAATTCAGCACCGATTAAGGTTGCGCCGTGTTGCATCAGCCGCAGCCCTAGGCCCTGAGCATTGCGAACCCGGGGCAGGCCCACGCCGTCATCCGATACCGCCAGGCGCAGCTCGGTGTCGCTTTCTTCCAGGCGAATCTCGATCTGCCGGGCGCGTGAATGTTTGATCGCATTCATGGTCGCCTCCTGGGCAATGCGATGCAGCTGCATGGCCACGTTTGTATCGCTCACGCTGATGATTCCATTGCTGTCGAACGTACAAGGAATGCCCGAGCGTTCGGTCATGTTCTCGGCCAGTCCGTGAAGCGCCACCATCAGCCCATCCGCTTCGAGTTCAGGCGAGAAAAGACCCCGCGCCAAATTTCGGCTCATGTCGATCCCCTCCTCGATGTAATTCACAATTTGATCGGCCTGGGCGACTTCGGCTGCGCCCCGCGCCGCCAGTCGTTGTCGCAACGTCTGCGCGGTCAGGGCGGTGCCGGTGAGATGCTGGCACAAACCGTCATGCAACTCCTGCCCGATGAGGAGACGCTCGCGATCGGCTATCTCCGCGATCTCCCGATCTAGACGTTGACGCTCGGCTATTTCCCGGTGCAGGGCCTTGGTGCGTTCGCGCACACGCTCGTCAAGATCACGCAAGAGCGTGCGAAGATTATGCAGAAGAAACGTAAAGACGATGTAGGCCGAGGTGGCCATGAGGATATTCCAGGCGCGCTCCGTCGGGATTCCCGCGGCGATGTCCGATCCGATCCAGGCGCAAAGACTTAACGCGGAAAAAAGCAGACCAAAACCAAGACCTTCGAACCAGGTCGCAAGAGAAATCGGCACCAGATAAAAGAGCAGCAGCGACTGCTCATAGCCGGTCACGTAATCGAAGTAAGCCAGAATAAAGACGCAGAGCAGGCAAATGATCGTTAGGCCGAGGCGCGAAAAAAGGCGCGGCCATCGCAACTGGATCCGTTTTTCCAACTCGCCCGGCGCGGTCGGCATCGATGCAATAGTACTCAGAAATTGAGACATGCTGAAGATTTAACGCTGAAAAGCGGACCTGACTGACTCGGAGTTCGACACCGCCTGAAGCCAGATGTTCAGCCCTTTTGGTATTACTAGGCGAGATAGGGTGGCCGTGTAGGATATGGGCCTACGTAAACTTGAAGGTCTTCCAGACAACCTGGGCCTAGTAATCGTGAGACATCTGAAGATCCTCGGGCTGGCCTGCCAGCCGTAGCCTTTGAGCGCAGCGAGAAGCAGAGGCTGGAGGCGAGGGGAGTTGAACCCCTGTCCTCATCGCTATCCACGCAGACATCTACATGTTTAGGCGGCGATTGTTTTTAGGGAGAGAGCGTTGCACCGCCGCACTACCCGCCCCCGAGCATCCACGAAATTCCGTCACCGCCAGGCGCGGTTACTCCGCCTAACGACCAGCCTGCTGTCCTCGTTTGGCGCCGTAGCAGGCGTCCAGCTCCAAACGTCACGGTCAATTAAGCCGCGAGAGCGAGATCTTGGTGATCTGCGTTTATTTGTTTTGGTCCGGTTTTTTACGAGGCCAACGAACCATCCTCGACATGCCGCCTGTGCTTCCAACAACGAGTCGAAGCCAGTACGCCCCCGATTAGGAGATCCGTAATATAGGCCGACCGCAGTCTCCTGCAAGGCGGCTTGGGGGTTTCGCCTCTTCTGTGGAGATCAATTCCCGGCAGCGCCGTTTCCGCCTTCCCAAAGAGACCGGATGAGGACTAAAATCGGTTTCGGGAAACGAAAAAATGCTTCTCAAGCGCAGCCGACTGCGTTATAAATACCATAATTCGAATGTTCTCCTCTCTCGCATGAAACCTGGCTTGCTCGGCAAATTTACTTATCACTCCGCCATCCTCCTGGCCTGCTTCACCCTCGGCGCCCGCCCGCAGCAGCCAGTCGTGCTGACCCCGGGAGAAAACGACCTCGTCGTTCTGAACGGATGCGTGGTGTCGGCCTGCAATTATCTGGCTGCGGTGAAGACCCAGCACAGCTTGGAAGATAATTTCTGGGCGCGAATCCTCCTGGTCCGCTACAACGGCCACCCTGCCGGTCACGCCTATTGCGTCTGGGAAACCGACGGCACGATTTACGGATACGATCGCAACGCGGGATCCTTTCCGATTCCGGTTTACACGCGGGACGCCCGCGCGATTTCAATCGTCCTCGCGCAGGAGCTTTCCAAAGTCCTGAACGAAAATCTTGCCGTCGATCGGGCCGAATTCGTCGAGTCGGGAAAAAGCGAAGTCTACAAATACTGAGAAATCGCCGACGCTCCTCGGCCACGCCATCTCGCGCCTGGTCATAGGGAAGCAGCTACGATCCGCCCGCAGTTTCCTCTCTGTAGCCGCTTCATTCTCTGAAGGGTGCCGCCGGCTCACATTTGTAACGCCGCGCCCGCTCACAGCCACGAAGAAGAAGTGTGGCTTTTCGCACACTTTCTCCGCTAACCAACGCTCAGCTGGCCGAGCTCCTTGCCCGAGAAGCGGAAAACCGCGAAGGCATTCTTGTGCGTGCGTTCCGGCGCGCCGCCCGCAGCGCATTTCTTTGGCCTGAAACCGCGGCCGACCTACTTTCGCAGGGACGCCAGCTTACCGAGCTCCACGGAGTCGGGCCATTCATAGCGAAGGAAATTACTGCCTGGCTCAAGGCGCCCCCAAAAGGGGCGGTGGCCGCACCTGCGCTCCGCAAAGATTTTATTACCATGGCCGAGGCGAGAAAACTTCTGCGCAAACACCCGGAGTGGGCCGATCAATTGCGCGGCGACCTTCAAATGCATACGCATTGGAGTGATGGATCAGGCAGCGTGGCCGAGATGGCGGAGGCGGCCGCTGAGCGAGGCTACCAGTACATTGCCGTGACCGATCATTCGAAAGGATTAAAAATCGCCGGGGGCATTAACGAGAAGCAGTTGCGCCAACAAGGACGCGAGATCGCGCGGGCGAATCGCGCGAGTAAAGGTGGAATGACCGTTCTCACATCCATTGAAATGAACCTGAATCCGCGCGGCGAAGGAGACATGGATTCCAAGGCATTGAGCCAGTTGGACCTTGTCCTCGGGTCGTTTCACTCCGCATTGCGCACCACGAGCGATCAAACGTCGCGCTACCTTCTCGCGCTGGCCAACCCGGACATCCAGATCCTCGGCCATCCCCGGGGCCGGATTTATAATTATCGACTCGGGTTGAAAGCCGACTGGTCACGTGTCTTCGCACATGCCGCCAGGTTGGATAAGGCTGTCGAGATCGATTGTTATCCCGATCGGCAGGACTTGAATCCGCGACTCCTCAGAATTGCAAAGGCCGAGGGAGTTCGGGTTTCGTTAGGGACAGACTCGCATCATCCGTGGCAGCTGGATTTCATCGGGCTCGGCCTGGCCATGGCCTTAAAGGCGAAGATTCCAGCTGATCACGTGATTAACTTCATGCCCTTGCCCCAGCTCCAGCAATGGGTTGCGCGGGTCCGCGAAAAAGGTCGCCGAAAAAAATGACCTCTCTGCTTCCCAGCGCATCATTGGGGTTTTTCGCCCCATTTCTTTTCCTGGAACGATGTCCGGCCGGAGCCGTTTTCGAAAGCTTCGAAATGTTCCGGATTACTGCGGTAGTATTTCTGATGGTAATCTTCCGCCGGATAAAATTTCATCGCCGGAACAATTTCCGTCACGATCGGCTTGTCGAACTTTCCCGACTTGGCCAGTTTTTCCTTCGATTCTTCGGCAATTCTTCGTTCCTGGTCGTTAGCCACGAAAACGGCCGCCCGGTAACTGGGTCCGATATCGGTAAATTGGCCGTCGTTTTGCGTCGGATTGATTTGTTTCCAGTAAATATCGAGCAGCTGCGCATAAGAAATCTTCGCCGGATCGTAAAGAATCTCGATCGATTCGCGATACTTGGTCTTTTCGGAACCCACCAGTTCGTAGGTCGGGTTTGGTTCAGTTCCTCCGCAATAACCCACCGTCGTCTTGATAACGCCGCGCGCCTTGTCGAATGCGGGTTGAATGCACCAGAAACAACCCCCGGCGAAAACGGCGGTTTTCGTGGCAACCGGTGCCGTCTGCGCCGGAAGGGAGACGTGGAAGGCGACGGTTAAAACCAATGTAAGCAGCGGAAGCCGAGTCATCATCCAGTATTAGACCGCCTCTCGGACGAACTTACAAATACGGCGCCCTTCCGCCGGCCAGCGAACGGGCGCGCTGGCGATGGAAGATCAAGCAGTTTGACTCAACCGACCAAGCGCGAGGGCGCCGAGCAACAAACCGAGATCTCGCAGCGCGATATCGTAATAACCCGGAATGCACACGAGATTAATGATAATCCCCAGCAGCCAGATGGCGACGACATAAGCGAAGATTCGCGGCTTAAAGGCGACTCCAATTCCCGCGATGATTTCGATGACACCGGCGGCCATCATGAATTGATGGCCATGGCCACCGAGAACATTAATGGCCATCGGCGAAAGATATTTCTCCCAGTCGGTGAGGAAACCGAAAAACTTATCAACCCCAGCCAAAATTGGGGCGACAGTGAAGGCCAAACGGAGAATCACAAATGCTTGCCGGGCACCGGACGTGGTATTGATTGTGTTTTCCATATGGTTAGCCTCTTAAAAGAGGAATCCTTCGTAAAGCAATAACCGGCTGCACAATTGCCTTGGCGAATCGATGGCGTCCCTTGGTCGTTGCGAGATTGAATGGCTACCCAAAACCTGTCATTTTTTTCCGTGGTTCAGCTGATCCCGGAGACCTATTTCGCTAAGCTTGATCCCCTGGCGATTTTCGGACGCCGCGCGCCGCTCCAAGTCGATCTTGGCTGCGGTGATGGCTCATTTCTCGCCTCCCTGGCAGCCGCGGATCCGGCCTGCAACTTCCTCGGCATCGAACGGCTCGCAGGCAGGGTGCGCTCGGCCTGTCATAAAGCGCGAGATTTACCGAATGTGCGCGTTCTGCGCATCGAGACGGCCTACGCAGTGCGTTATCTTCTACCACCGGATTCGGTCAGTGTTTTCCACTTCCTCTTCCCGGATCCGTGGCCGAAACGGCGGCACCATGAGCGCCGGGTATTCAAACCGGAATTTCTCGATGCTCTAATCCATGCTCTCGCACCGGGCGGCCTCTTGCACATCGCCACCGACCAGCGCGATTACTTCGACGAAATGTCCGAGCTCGTCCGTGCGCGCGGCGAACTCCATGTTGTCTCGGACCAGCTCGGAGATTTGCCGGCAACGACTTTCGAGAAGCGATTTCGAAGTTCCGGTCAGCCGATCTACAGACTCGAACTCCGGAAGACGTCACCGGTCACATAGGCCTGCGCTTCCCAGCCATCGTGCCGGAACCGCAACTGCACGGCGCCGGTTTCATCCTGGCGAAACAGGCGGATTCCTCGGCGCTGCAGCTCTTCGACCCAATCATCCTTGATACGCTCGTTCTCGGGAAAATCGCGCGAGGTCGCAATGATCAGGCGCGGCTTGACCGCGTCGAGAAACGCCGGAGCGCCCGATGGCGACGAGTGGTGCTGACCTTTGACCAAAATATCGCTTCGAAGATCCACACCTGACCGCAAAAGCGCATTTTCCGTCGCGCTGCCGCTGTCCGAAACGAAGAGCACACGCGCAATGGTGCCTATCCGAACCTGCAAAACCGAACTTTGATCGTCCACCGTCGACGCGAGGGAAAGCCGGGGCGGAAAAAATGCGCGGCCATCCACGTCGTTTGTTAGGGCGAACGAATCGCCCGCGACCAATTCACGGCGCGAAAGATTCGGCCGGTTCGAGGGCTTTGCGGATTCGGCGATGAACAATGGACCGATTCGGCAGCGGATTATCGAAAACCGTTCGCGGCGTGACGTCATCAATCACGCGGGGGGCCGCGCCGATGTGAAGCGAATCACCGTGCGTCAGAACCAAACCATCCAGCCGATTGATTCCTTCGCGGTGCAGGTAATTGCGAACGGTCGTGTCGTATTGGCGATCGCTTCCGCAATCAATCAACCAGTCCCGGCTGCCCGCGCGCAGATGAACAGCGGCGCCGGCGCCAAGATCGAGAACATCGATCCGGGCGATAGATCCGTTAGGCCAATGCGGACGCTCGAGGTAATAATGCCCGCCCGGAAGCAAGGCAAACAAGTGCACCAGCGCGAGAACGCTTTTGGCCATGGCCCAGTTCGCATTATTCAGCACCAACGAAAGCCAGGGCGCGATGGAAGCGCTCATGAGCGAAAGAAGAGCAGCAGCCAGGATCAAGAAGGCGATCGGCACCACCGCCAGATTCGCGAACAGTGACACCGGCGTAACCAGATTCAGATACCAAAGGATCAGCACGAGCGAGCCAATCCATGCTGCCAGCGATACCGAAGACGCCTGGCCAACATGCAGCGCCCCCGCCTGTGCGAGGCGACGAGATGGACTCCACAAAACGCGGGGAAGAAAAGGATCGGGCGCGGTTCGCCGGCCTAACCATCGCGAGACTGGATCGGCCAACAGAATAATGGTCCCGACGACGGCAAACGAAAGCTGAAAACCGGTCGAAAATAGTTCCTGTGTGTTCCACGAAAGCAACACAAAGGCCGCCGCCGCCAGACTGTTGAAAGTCAAAACGGGCCGTTCGAAGAAAACTCCAGCGAAAAGAATCGCGGCCATGATCGATGCGCGCACGCTTGAGATGTGAAGACCTGTCACGCAGGCGTAAAAAAACAGCGCCGGAATGATCAGGCCGGCGGCCCATTTCCGTGGAAGACGCGCCACTGAAGCAAGCATCCAAAGCAGCTCCGCAACGATGCCCACATGCAACCCCGCTACCGCGAAGAGATGCAAGGTCCCGGTTTGTTGGAAAGGCTCTTCAATGTCGTCGGTCGTCTGGTGACGCAATCCGAGGGTGAGTCCGCCGATAAAATTCTGCACATCGGCAGAATCCTCGAGGCCGCGACAAAGAATCGATTGGATGCGCTCCCGCGACTGATGGGCCAAGCGCAGAATTGGATTTCCTCCGCCGCGCCTGAGGACGGAACCGTCTTCCGGATAGTGGACCGTCAGGCTTTCCAGCACATCCTGGCGCTTGAGATAGGACTGCATATCGAACTCACCGGGATTCCGCGGCGGACCGATCGGTTCCGCGATGCCAAAAAGCTGCAGTTCATCACCAAACTCCACCGGTCCGCGCCAGCGAACAAAGACCGTGGCTTCACTCGGCTCAGTGTTTCCCTCAAGCTGGATCGAATGAAGTTGTAGTAGAAAAGTCGCCGAACCGGATCCCATCGTCTTTGGCTCCGTCACCACAGCGCCGCTCACGGTGATGGCACGGTTGCGCGCCCCAAGACGAGCGGCCAGTTGTTGCCCGGAGGTATTTGTGATTCTCGCAGAATGCAGCCAGAAAAAGGCGCAAAAGACGATGGTGTAAGTGATCAGCAATTGCGGTCGAATCAGCGCCGCGAGAGCGGCAATACCAATGATCACCAGGACGATGGTGGCGCTAAACGGTCGGAAATCCGCCAGGAGAATTCCAAGCGCGGCTGCTGATACCAGACCGACGAATGGCTGACGGGGCGCGCGAAGAACCTTGAACAAGAGACCAAGGCTATGGAGAAGCAATCCTAACCTCAAGCCAATCGCTCAGCCGCAGCCGCTCCCAAATTCGGGTGTGAAAATGCAGGTTCCGAATTAGTTTTGTTAGTGCAGGATCTTTTCGGTCAAACCGACAACGCGGACAAGAATGCTGTTTCGGCAACGGCTCCATTGGCCACGCGGATGCGTCCACGCACACTGGATGAATTCGTCGGGCAGGAACATATCCTCGCGCCCGGAAAGCTGCTTCGCCGCGCCATCGAAGCCGACCGCCTTCCTTCGGTCATTCTTTCCGGGCCTCCCGGTACGGGGAAAACTACCCTGGCCAGAATTATCGCCGACCTGACCCATGCGGAGTTCGTTCGTTTAAGCGGCGTGGAAAGCAACGTCGCCGATATGCGCCGGACAATTGCCGCTGCAACTAATCGGCGCCAAACGGCCGGCCGCGGCACGATCGTTTTCGTCGATGAGATCCACCACTTCAACAAGGCGCAGCAGGACATCCTTCTGCCGGATGTCGAAAACGGAAACCTCCGTCTGATTGGAGCAACCACGTACAATCCGTTCTTCTATGTAAACAGCGCGCTGGTCTCGCGGTCCCAGGTCTTTCAGCTCGAACCGCTCAAAGTGGAGCAATTGGAAATCCTGGTCGACCGCGCGTTGCGCGATGCTGATCGCGGTCTGGGCCAACATAACGTCCAGATTGATCCTGAAGCGCGCCACCACCTGGCCAAACTCAGCGATGGCGACGCGCGCAAGTGTCTCAACGCCCTCGAAATCGGCGTCCTAACGACACCGCCGGATGGCAAGGGCGTGATCCACTTCACACTGGAAGTGGCCGAGGAAAGCATCCAGCAAAAAGCGATCGTTTATGATCGGGCCGGTGACGCGCATTACGACACCATCAGCGCGTTCATCAAAAGCATGCGCGCATCCGACGAAGATGGCGCCATTTATTGGCTCGCGAAAATGCTGCATGCCGGGGAGGATTTTCGTTTCATCGCCCGACGCCTTGTTATCTTTGCCAGCGAAGATGTGGGGCTGGCCGATCCGCAGGCGTTGCCGTTGGCCATTGCAACCCAACAGGCGGTGGAATTTGTCGGCTTGCCGGAAGCACGCATTCCCCTGGGACATGCGACCGCCTACATGTGTCGAGCCAGCAAGAGTCGAGAAGCGTACGACGCGCTCGCCGCGGCGACGGAAAAGGTCGAATCCGAGCACACGAAACGGGTTCCGGAAAAGTTGAAGAATAAACACTTCCCGGTGAATCCTAAGAAATAAAGGAAGGGATCTTGGGCGGTGCGGGAACAAACGACCACAACAGCGGCGGCCTTGGCCCGTCGCCTGCATCCGAGGCTGCGGAATTGGTTCGCAACAAACCTTTGAGAGTTTCACGGAGGCCCAGCTCTTATGCGTGCCCGCCGTCCTGGAGCGCCATTCCATATTGCTGACGTCGCCGACGGGCAGCGGCAAGACGCTTGCCGGTTTTCTTGGCGTCTTCGATTTTCTCGTTAGGCGAAATTGAAAGCGAGAGACCGCTCGACGGCGTCCAGTGCATTTACGTTTCGCCTCTTCGCGCGCTCGCTTACGACATCGAGAAAAACCTCCGCGGACCAATCTCCGGGATGGGATTGGAAAAGGATTTGCCGGTCCACCTTCGCACTGGCGACACGACTCAGGCCAATCGCGCTCGATTTCGTCGCAATGGCGCGACCTTCCTGGTGACCACGCCTGAAAGCCTCGCCGTCATGCTGGCCCAGGAAAGTTACGTGGCCCATCTCAGTCATTGTCGATTTGTCATCGTCGATGAGCTGCATTCCTTTGCCGGAAACAAGCGAGGCGCGGATCTCTCCGTTTCACTCGAGCGGCTCGAGCGAATTCGTTCGGACAAGGCAGAGCCGCTATGCCGCATCGGTCTATCGGCCACGGCGCGCCCCGTCGACGTTCTTGCGCAGTTTCTCGTCGGCGAGAATCGCGCGTGCCTTACGGCCGAAGCAAAAACGGAGAGAAAATCGATTGTTGAAGTCTTCTCGCCCATTCGCCGCAATCCCTACCCTCCGGCGGGATTTACCGGCGCGCGGCTCTACGCTGAACTGGCCGATCTCATTCGCCGTCAGCAATCGGTTTTGGTTTTCACGAATGTTCGTTCGGCCGCCGAACAGATCGGGCTGCGCCTCAAAGAGCTCCTCCCGGAGCTTTCCGATCAAATCGAAACACACCACGCCTCGCTCGACCGCAGCGTTCGACTCGAAGTCGAAGATCGACTGAAGAACGGCGAGCTTCGCGCGGTCGTTTGCTCGACCAGCCTCGAGCTCGGCATCGATATCGGCGCGGTCGACCTCGTCGTCATGGTGGCAACTCCCAAGGGCGTCTCGCGCGCGATTCAACGGATCGGGCGGTCCGGACATTCCATGAATCGCACCAGTCACGGCATTCTGGTCGCGACGAACGTGAATGATTTAGTCGAGGCGACCGTGACCGCGCGACTGGTTCGGGCACACGTGCTCGATCCGATTAAGGTCCAGGAGAAACCCTACGACGTCGTCGCCCAACACATCGTCGGAATGGCCGCGCTCAGTCCGACGTCTTCGCGCGAGAATATTTCGCGACCATCAAGCGCGCCTACCCGTTCCGCGATCTCACCGAAGAGGAATTTGACGAATATTCTTCATTACCTCGAAGGCGGAGGCGAATCGCTTGCACCGCAATACGCCGGCGTGTTCGGAAAAATCCGAATTGAAGACGACCTCGTTTCGATCGCGCATCCGCGGGTGGCCCGCGAATTCCTGGTCAATATCGGGACAATCGTTTCCGAGGGTTTCGTCGATGTTCTGCTGAAACGAAGGCGTCTCGGCTCGGTCGAAGAGAATTTCGTCAAGCAACTACAGATCGGCGATCTATTTGTTCTGGCTGGCCGCGTCGTTAGGCTGATGGACACAGGCGTAAACGAAGCCCACGTGGAACGAGCCGACGGGCACCTGCCGACGATTCCCCGGTGGAATGCTGCCAAGATGCCGCTGACCTCCGGCCTGGCCCGCGCCGTTCGCCAATTGCGAACCGATCTGGCGCTGCAAATGAAGGGCGATGAGCCGCAATCGACCGACTGGCTGGTGGAGAATTATCATCTCTCGAAAGCGAACGCCGAAGCCATCGTCGAGACAGTTCAGCGCTCAACTCAGCGTCTCCGAAATCCCCGTCGGCGAGGAGATGCTCATCGAGCTCTATCGAGACGAAGAGCGCTCGCATTACTTCTTTCATTCCCTCATCGGCCGAAGCGCGAACGATGCGCTCTCGCGGATTGTGGCCTGGCGTCTCCGAAATCGTCTCGGCGGCAACGCGCTCGTGACGATCGATGATTACGGCTTCCTTCTCACGGTCCGGCCTTTCCAGGAAATGCCGTTGGAAGACTGGCGACTCTGTTTCGAACCCGAAGGTGCCGAGGAGGATTTGCACCGCGCCCTGCACGGCTCAGAGCTGGTGAAGTGGCAATTCCGCGGCGTCGCCCAAACCGGATTAATGGTCCCGCGTAATCTTCCGGGCCGCGGCCGTGAGAAGCGGCAACTCGCGTGGAGTTCCGAAGTACTCTTTCGGGTGCTTGCGCAGCATGAACCAGATCACCCTCTTCTCATCGAAGCCTATCGCCAGGCGGCCCATACCTTTCTCGATGCAGCGGCGGCCTACGATTATCTCGAGATGGTCTCCCACTTTAGATGGAAGCTCCGCGAACTTCCTGCAGTCTCGCCATTTTCATTTCCCATCTTCGCAAGCGTGATCAAGGAATCGATGATGCTGGAAGATCCGGCTTCGGCCATCGAGCGCATCTACCACGAAATGTACGGCCGCCTGGAGAATATCACCCGCACCTCCGCAGCCGTCGCCCAATGACATTCAAGGATCATTTTTCAAGCGGATCGCCTAACTATGCCAGGTTTCGTCCACGATATGGACGCGAATTGTTTGCCTATCTCGCCAGCCTGGTTTCGACTCATCGGCTGGCGTGGGACTGCGCGACGGGTAACGGACAGGCTGCGGTTCCCTTAAGCTGAGTTCTTTGATCGTGTGATCGCAACCGATGCGAGCGCAGGAACAAATACAAAGCGCGACCTCAAATCCACGGATCGAGTATCGCGTCGCGCCGGCGGAGAAGACCGGTCTCGAGGAGGCGTCGGGCGACCTCATTACCGTCGCTCAGGCATTGCACTGGTTTGATCTGGCTGCTTTCTACGCTGAAGCAAAACGGGTCCTAAAGGCGGAAGGCGTGCTGGCGGTCTGGAGTTACAATCTTCTCCGAATTGATCCAGCCATCGATCTAATCGTTAGCCGTTTCTATACAGACACTGTCGGTCCTTTCTGGCCGCCAGAACGCAAACTCGTGGAGAAGGGATATCGCGATCTCCCATTTCCTTTCGAGGAATTGAAGGCGCCGGATTTCGCGATGACGGCTGAATGGTCGGTCGAGGCGCTTCTAGGTTATCTCGCGACGTGGTCGGCCTCGAAAAGATATCAAGAAGAACTCGGCCAGGATCCGGTGACGCTCATCGACCGAGAATTACGCCGTGCCTGGCCAGAACCCGAAAAATCGCTTCTCGTGAGCTGGCCTCTGGCGATTCGCGTTGGCCGCCTGCCTTCCTAGTACAGACAAAAGGGCCGATCTCGCGATCGGCCCCTTCGATTTTAGACAACGAATTCTATTACGATTTGTTCTGGGAGACGATTTCGTTGAGTTTGAAGATCGGAAGGAACATCGCGATCACGATGCCGCCAACGATGACGCCGAGAAACACGATCAGCATCGGCTCGATCAATGAGGTCATGGCGTCGAGCATGGCTTCGATTTCTTCGTCCCAGAAGTCGGCCATTTTCTCGAGCATGGTGTCGACTTTACCGGTGGCTTCACCGGCGGCGACCATTCGGAGAAGCATCGGTGGGAAAATTTTCTTCTTCGAAAGGGCTACCGAGAGGTTGTCGCCTTTCTCAATGTCCTGACTGACCGTCTTGATGCTCGTCTCGATCACGTGGTTGCCAGAGGAACCACCGACAATGTCCAACACCTCAAGGATGGGAACACCGCTTCGAATGAGCTGCGCGAACGTTCGCGAGAAACGCGACATACAAATCTTGTGCACCAGCGGACCGAAAACCGGCAGTTTCAGCTTCCATTTGTCGGAAAGTTGCTTGCCGCGTTTCGATCGCAGGAAGTAGCGGATTCCAAAGATGGTGCCGCCGATTCCGAGCGCCAGGAGATACCAATTGCCCCGGATGAAATCGCTGACGTCGATCAGGAATTGCGTAGGCGCCGGCAACTTCGCACCGAAGTCTTTGAAGATTTCGCCGAAGATCGGAACGACCTTGACGATCAGGAAGGTTGTAATCGCGAAGGCGATACAAATGACGATCACTGGATAGGTCATGGCAGACTTCACCTTCTTGCGGAGTCGCGCGGTGGCTTCCAGGAATCCGGCCAGACGATCAAGAATTTCGGCCAGGAGACCGCCGTGTTCACCGGCCTTAACCATGCTGACGTAAAGCCGATTGAAGACGCGCGGGTGTTTCGCGATCGCTTCGTGGAAGGTATCACCGCCCTGCACGCGGCTGGTGACATCGCTGATCACGTTCCGAAGATTGCGTTGGCGTTTGGGATCGCGATTGTTCGTATAAAGCGGTCAGCGCCTGAACCAAAGAAATGCCGGCCTCGATCATGGTCGCCAGCTGTCGGGTGAACAGAACCGTGTCGGTTTCCTTAACCGTTCCATTTTTCTTGCGGGTTTTGGAGGCGTCGGATTTTTTTTGTAACGACAGAACCATGAGGCCCCTGTTCATGAGGCTGGTTACTGCGTTATCTTCGTTGATGGCATCTTGGATGCCGGTGACGATACGACCGGAGGCGTCGCGGGCTTGGTAGGCGAAGGTGATCATATTCTTGTAATTATAGAAATCATAGCACCTAGAATGCCACCAGTTCCCTCCCCCTATGCTCCCCGCCCCTGATCTCCAGCCGATTACCCCACGCCTCGCCTTCTGGCACGCCTTCGATCCAGCCTCTAAATCCGAGCTTTTTTCCACCGCGCTCGCCGACGACGCGGGTGGGATCCTGGTTGTCGATCCCATCCCCTTGGCGGACGCTGCCCGGAGCGAACTCCTTGCCCTCGGAACCGTTCAGGCCATCGCCGTTACCAACGCGAACCACTGGCGCGCAGCGGCCCGGTTTTCCGCCGATTTCAACGCCCCAATCTTCGCCCAAGACAACTCGGAGCCGGGAATCTCAGGGCCACCTGCCCGCGACCTCGAAAAGCTTTTTAGCGGCCTCGCTGTAATTCCCATCGACGGAGGCGCCCCCGGCGAAATCGCGCTTCACTTTCCGCAAGACGGAGGAACACTCATCGTGGGCGATTCACTGATTCATTTCGACCCCTACGGGCTTGCGCTCTTGCCAAAAAAATATTGCACCAACCAACAGGAAATGCGCCGATCCTTGCGCCAACTGCTTGTCCCGAAATCGCGCCGAGTGTTTTTCGCCCACGGCCTCCCAATCCTAAACCAGGTCATGTCGCGGCTGCAGAGCCTTCTGGGTCATGAGTGAGCCGGTGACTCCAAGTTACCGGCCACCCGGCACGGTCATCCATACGGAAAACGCTTTTGTCCGTTTTCTGCGCCTGATCCGGTTTTCGCACACGGTTTTTGCGCTCCCATTCGCCCTGGGATCATTCGTAGTCGCGGCTCGCGGGCATTTCCATTTGGACACCCTTCTGCTCGTGGTGATCTGCATGGTCTTCGCGCGAACTTCCGCAATGCTTTTTAACCGGCTGGTCGATTGGTCACTCGACAAGCGAAATCCCCGAACTTCGGGACGGCATCTTTTGCTCGAGCGGCGTTACGTCCTGTTCTGCCTCGCAGGTAGTACCCTGGCTTTCCTTTTCACAGCTGCCTGCATCAACTTTCTGACCGCTCTCCTTGCCCCTTTTGCTGTGGCCCTGATTTTTTTCTACTCACTGGCCAAACGTTTCACTTCGGCAACGCACTTCATCCTGGGTGCAGCGCTTGCGGCCGCGCCAGTCGGAGCATGGATCGCGCAGACCGGGCAGATCGACGCCTCCACCCGTGATTCTGGCGCTCGGCGTCATTTGCTGGGTCGCCGGCTTCGACATCATTTACGCCACTCAGGACGCCGATTTCGATCGCGCCGAAGGATTACACTCGCTCGTGCCGCAACTCGGACTGGATGAGAGCTTACGGTTCGCCCAGAAGCTTCATCTGGGGATGTTCGCCGCGCTCATTCTCTTCGGAATCGCAGCTCACCTTGGTTTCTTTTACTTCGCGGCCATGCCGGTGGTCGCGGGCGCGCTTGTTTACGAACATCGAAGCGCGGCGCAAAAGGACATCCCGGCTATCAATCGCGCGTTCTTCAACAGTAACGCCTTCGTCAGCGTGATTTTTCTGGTTGCCGTCTGTCTCGACCAGTTCGTCTAGCCCATGGCGTTCAACTCCTGGACCCGCCTTTCGTGGCGTCCGCCCTCGAAGGGAGTTTCCAGCCAGATCCGTACAATTTGAAGGGCCATATTGAGCTCGACGACTCGTTCGCCTAACGAAAGCGCATTGGCGTCATTGTGCTGACGGGAGAGCCGCGCCGTTTCTTCATTCCAGCAAAGCGCGCAGCGAATCCCTTTCACCTTGTTCGCCGTCATGGCTTCGCCATTCCCGGAACCCCCGAAGACGATGGCGCGTTCGCACTCCCCATGAGCAACCTTTTCCGCAGCCGGCCGGATAAAAAGAGGATAATCGACCGGATCCTCGTTGAACGTGCCGCAATCGGTCACGTCGTGGCCCAGCGTTTGCAAAAGCTCCTTTACCTTTTCCTTGTAACGAAAGCCTGCGTGGTCGGTGCCGAGTGCGATTTTCATTCGTTTATTCGTTCAAGCTCACTTGCCGCCGCCATGCAATCTCGCGAGATCCTGCCAGAGAGCCCTTTCCGCCTCCGATATCTTAACCGGAATCTGGATCTGCACCTCGACGTATAAATCTCCCATTGCGCCACCACTTTGGGGCAGACCTTTTTCGCGTAAACGAAAGCGCTGCCCCCCTTGGGTGCCCGCCGGAATCTTCATACGCACATTCCCCGCTATCAGGGGAACCTTGATCTCGGTCCCAAGAACCGCCTGCCACGGCGCGATCTTCTCCTCGTGAATCAAATCGCTGCCTTCAACGCGAAAATCAGGATGCCGCGCAAATCGAACCCGCAAAAAGAGGTCGCCACTGCTGCCGCCGCCTTCCCCGGCTTCGCCCTGCCCGGCCAGACGGATTCGCTGCCCGTCATGCACACCTTTGGGAATCTTGACGTTATAAGTCTCAACCTTGTTCGATCCGCTTCTCCTCAAAGAAATCGGGCGCGTCGAACCCTTCAACGCTTCTTCGAGTGTGACCATAATGTCTGCCTCGACATCACTGCCTCGCTCGGTCCTCGGCTGGCGCTGGCCAAATCCTCCAAATGCTGACTGCCCGCCTCCGCCTCCAAAAAACTGTTCGAAGAAGTCACTGAAACCGGTGCCGCCGAACTCAAACTCCACACCGCCGGGTTGGCGCTGAAAACCGCCTCCGGCACGGCGTCCCCAATCCGGCGGCGGCTGGAATCCGCCCCCCGGCTGGTTCCAGTTCTCGCCGAGCTGATCGTACTTCTGACGTTTTTCTGGGTCGCTCAGGACTTCGTAGGCCTCGTTGATCTGCTTGAATTTTTCTTCGGCCGACTTTTTATCTTTCGCCACGTCGGGATGATATTTGCGCGCGAGCTTTCGAAACGCGGAGCGAATTTCATCTTCGGTCGCGGTCTTTGGAACACCGAGCGTCTCGTAATAATCCCTGAATTGGACAGCCATCGCGCCAGAACCTTGTGCGCGCTGTTGCTTCGCGCAACTCCGACGCTCGTTGTCTCATTCCAAACTAAGGGGCGAATTGCGTCGGGCGGAAGTCGGCCCACGTTACCGAATGCAGGAATTCGGGCGCGCCCTGGTCATCTTTGCCGCTATCATTGGCCTTGTAGGAATCCTTTTGTGGGCCGGCTGGCTTCCGCGCTGGCTCGGCCGGTTGCCGGGTGATATCCGGATCGACAGAACCCATTCGGCGTTCTACTTCCCGATCGTCACCTGCATTTTAATCAGTCTTGTCGTGAGCCTGCTTCTCTCCCTGTTCCGGCGATAGTCAGACAAAGCAATCCGCGTCATTGACCTGAATGACCCGCAGCATCATATGAACCGGATGTCGCCGCAGCCCCTTCGTGTCCTGGTCTGGGGCGAGAACATTCACGAACAGCAAAATCCCATTGTTCGCGAAATTTATCCGGAAGGAATGCACAACGTCATCGCCGACGGCGTAGCCGAAAAAGGGGAATTCGACGTTTTAACGGCGACTTTGCAGGAACCGGAACATGGCCTCACCGAGGAGCGGCTCACGAACACGGATGTGCTTCTTTGGTGGGGGCACGCCGGACACGGCCAGGTGAGCGATGAAGCGGTTCAACGCGTGGTCTCGCGTGTCTGGCAGGGAATGGGTTTCATCGCCTTGCATTCATCGCATTACTCGAAACCTTTCCTGCGCCTCATGGGAACGAGCTGCTCGTTAACCTGGCGTGAAGCCGGCGAGAAGGAACGTCTCTGGGTCTGCAATCCCGCCCATCCCATCGCACGCGGAATCAATCGCTATTTCGAAATCGAAAATGTCGAGATGTATGGCGAACCGTTTGCGATTCCGACGCCCGACGAAATCGTTTTCATTTCCTGGTTTGAAGGAGGTGAGGTTTTTCGCTCCGGCTGCACATGGAAACGGGGCAACGGCCGGATCTTCTACTTTCGCCCGGGCCATGAAACATATCCGATTTACTATCATCCCATGGTTCGACTGGTCTTGCGGAATGCCGTGAAATGGGCCGCCTCCGACGGATATCCGTGGGTGGACAGTTGTCCGCAAATCCCAGCGAATAAGGCGGCCGAGCCTCTGATCGTGAAGGGACCGCGCCTGCATCGCGAAGGCGAATCCGGATTTCGTTAGGCTTAAGACATCATCATGGAAGAAACAACAACACCGACGCGCACGGAAATACCGGAATCTGATAAGTGGGATCTTCGCCATCTCTTCCAGGACGTTGGCAAGTGGCAGGAAGATTTCGCGTGGGTTCAGGCGAATTATTCACGTCTCGGAGAATGGAAAGGCAAACTGGGGCGCTCGGCCGCGGATCTTGCTGCCTGCCTCGAGTTCGAAAAGGAACTCGACGTGAAAATCGAGCGTCTTTACCACTTCGCCTCGCTCCAGCTCTCGGAAGATGGATCCAACACCGAATATTTGGCGCGTATCGGGCAGCTGCAAAACCTGCTTACCACCATCGGCGAACTGGCCTCGTTCCTTTCCCCGGAAATCCAGAGCATCGATGACAAGCGCTGGTCCGAATTCCTGGATGACCCGGTTCTTTCCGAATGGCGTATCCGCCTGAAGAAAATCCGGCGAATGCGCCCTCACGTTCTCAGCGAGAAAGAGGAGCGGCTCCTCGCGCTCGGCGCGGCCGCGCTCGACGGGTATGACGACGCTTTTTCCCAGCTGACAAACGTCGACATGAAATTCGGCACGATTCGCGACGCCGAAGGCCGTGAGCGTCCCCTGACACAAAGCACCTATAGCGCGCTTCTTATTCAACGGGATCGATCCGTCAGGCAGCAGGCCTTCGAGAAATTTTACAACGAATTCCAGGATCACCAGTACACCCTGGCGACATCTCTCTCTTATTCTGTAAAGACGGACGTCTTCCGCGCGCGCGCGCGAAACTATCCGAGCGCCCTGGAAGCTTCCCTTTTTCACGACGACGTCCCGGTCGCAGTTTACGATCAATTGATTTCCTCGGTGCGCGGCGGTATTCCGGTTTTACTGCGCTACTACGATCTTCGCCGGCGCGTTCTGAAATTAGACGAGCTGCATTCCTACGACACCTACGTCCCGCTGGTGCACGAAATTGAAACGCGCACCAGCTTCGATGAAGCCATCGAAAAGGTGCTCGCCTCACTCTCGCCGCTCGGACCGGAATATGTCGAGGCCCTCGGCCAAGGCCTTAAGGGACGATGGTGCGATCGTTACGAGACGAAGGGGAAACGAAGCGGCGCATTCTCGAGCGGCAGCTATGGCGCGCCACCTTACATCCTGATGAACTACAAGGAGGATGTCTTCGCCGACATCTATACCCTGGCGCACGAGGCCGGGCATTCCATGCACACCTGGTTCGCGCAAAGATCGCAGCTTTTTCAGGATTATGATTACCCGATCTTCCTGGCAGAGGTCGCGAGCACGTTGAACGAAGAACTTCTGACGCACTTTCTTCTCGAGCAGACAACCGACCCGAAAATGCGGGCCTACATCATCAACCGCCAGATCGACGATCTTCGTGGCACTCTGTTTCGTCAGACGATGTTTGCGGAATTCGAAAAAGTCGTCCACGCGATTGAAGAAGCCGGCGACGCGCTGACGCTCGACACGCTCAAAGGCGAATACATGAAGCTCTTGCAGGCCTACTTCGGAGACGTCGTCACAATCGATCCTCAGCTGGCGCTGGAATGCCTCCGTATCCCGCACTTTTACAGCGCGTTCTATGTCTACAAATATGCCACCGGCATTTCCGCCGCAGTGCAGTTGTCACAAAAGGTCATCCAGGGAGACGCGAAAGCCGTCGAGAAATACCTCGGTTTTCTAAAGTCGGGTGGCTCCAGGTTTCCGCTCGATACCTTGAAGAACGCCGGGGTCGACATGCTCAGTCCCGAGCCCGTGAAAAGCTGTTTGAACCTGTTCGAATGCCGACTTGACGAGCTCGATAAGCTCCTGGTTTCCAGCTAGTTAAATAACCAGGACTTGGCCCCTCTTACAGAAGCTTGCTCGACAAGTTTCTTGTAATTTCCATAATGGGGCAAGGGACTTGCTTAAGAGGATTGCTGTGAACTTTGAATGGCAATTCCGCGCCGCCTGCGGCTACGCAGAGCTGGGCATGAACCGCGAATCAGTCGGCGAGCTCAACGCGATTGATCACGAGATGCAAAACCGCCCTGAAGTCTTGCAGTTGCGCCTGCATCACTTGATGCATGAAAAGCGCTGGGCTCAGGCCTTGCGTGTCAGTCAAAAACTTTGCCGCGCTGCGCCCGATTGCAGCGCCGGATTCCTGCATGCCGGATTCTGTTTGCATGAGTTGGGAAAAACCGCTCAGGCCAAAGCCGTCCTGCTCCGTGGTCCGGAAGCGCTCCTTAAAGAGCCCATTTATTATTACAACATGGGCTGCTACGAGGCCCTGCTTGGTAATGTGAAGGATGCGCGCAATCACCTCGAGACCAGTTTTCAAATGGATGAGACTTTTCGCGAGCTCGCGAAACGAGACCCCGATCTCGAGTCCGTCAAAGCTCTCCTTTAATCGTCGAAGCTCGGTTGGTCTGCTAAGTTCCGGTGCGAATGCCGGATACCAAAAGTTTAGCCAGCCGCCTGAAGCCGCTCTTTGACGAGAACTTCTCGCGCCGCGGAGAGCTGGGCGCCGCCGTCTCCGTCTGGCATGAGGGAAAGCCGCTCGTTAGTCTGCACGGGGGATTCTGCGACGCTGCGCGCGAGCGCCCTTGGAACAACAATACACTGGTGCTCGTCTGGTCGGCCACCAAAGGAATCGGCAGCGCCTGTTTGCTGCATGCGCTGCAGGAAAACCGCATCGATCTCGACCGCAAAGTATCGGAATTCTGGCCCGCCTTTGCTCAGAACGGGAAGGGCGGCGTCACCATTCGCGTTCTTCTGTCACATTCCGCCGGGCTCTGCGCCCTCGACCACGCGGTCGATATTCTCGACTACGATAGTGTCATTCGTGCCTTGGAAGTACAGGCGCCGGTTTGGGAACCTGGAACTGCGCATGGATATCATGCACGGACTTTCGGCTTTCTCGTCGACGAGCTGACCCGAAGAATTTCCGGCCTTTCCACGTCCGACTATTGGCGCCGGAGTTTCGCCGAGCCGCTTGGGCTCGATTTTTGGATAGGATTACCTAACGAATTGAACCCACGCGTCGCCACCATCTATGCCGCTAAAGCCGGCGGTTCTCCCGAGCCGGCAAATTTCTATCGCGACCTCGCAACTCCCGGAACTCTGCAACAGCGAACCTTCACTTCTCCGAAAGGACTTCAATCCGTTAGCGCGATGAACAAGCCGGAGATTCGCGCACAGCCGCTGGTATCGTTCGGCGGAATCGGCTCCGCCGAAGCCTCTGGCAAAATTCTACGGAATGCTCGCGAATGACGGCGCCATGGAAGGCCATCGTTATTTCGAACCCGCTACGATTCACTGGATGAGCGAAATCGTCAGTTACGGCCAGGACCGGATTTTCGAAATTCCAACGGCATTCTCCGCCGGCTTCATGGCTGGCTCGCCCGAGACTTTCAATGCGATCTTTGGTCCGTCCGGCAGCGGATTCGGCCACCCCGGCGCGGGCGGGAGCCATGCTTTCGCCGACTTAAAGAACAGGATTGGTTTCGCTTACGTCATGAACCAGATGGAGCAAACGGTTCTGCCCGCGACGAAGTCGCTTCGCCTGGTCGAAGCGCTTTACGCGAATCCCGAAAAATCCTTTTAGTCGAACGCTTTTTTTGCTACGAATTCGGGAGTGAAAACAAAAATCCCCCCAACCCATCGTCCTCGCGTTCAGACTTCATTCCCGGCCAGAACCATAGGGATCAGCTGTGCGCTGATGCTGCTCCTGGCCAGTCCGCTGATGGCGGCGCTTCCGCCGCTCGTTAGTGTGAATGTCTCTCCTTCGGTAGTAAACCGCGAGGAGCTGCAACCTGCGCAATTCATTATCAGCCTGTCGGCGCCGGCGCCGCGCGACATCGGAGTCGTCTTTTATATGGGAGGCACCGCCCGATTCGGCTTCGATTACACCCTGAGCGGAAATTTCAGCCGTTCCGGGGCAATCATCATACCGGCGGGCCAGACCTCCGTGACCGTCACGCTGCACCCGCGCTTGGTAGATGCGCGTTTCGTGCAGGAAAACGCCCTGATGAATCTCGTTCACGATACCCTGAGTGTACATACCTACCGCCTTGGAGCGCCGACGCGCGCAAACGTCATTCTCGAAGTCGAATAGAGCCGGCCAGGACAACCGTCCAACGTTCAGCCCTTGTCCTACGCCTTCTTCGAGGCGGAGGGGTGAGCGATGGCAACAGAACTTCCACTGACTCGTTAGTCTCCCACGATCGTCACCGCGATCCGCCGACGATGCGGATCGCGACGGTGTTCAAAGAGAAAAATTCCCTGCCACGTTCCGAGCTGGATCCGGCCTTTTGAAACCGGAAGATTTTCGCTGCTCCGGGTGAGCGCCATTCGAATATGCGCCGGCATGTCGTCCGGCCCCTCGTCGTCATGTTCGTAAGCGGCGCCTTCCGGCACGAGTTCGTCGAAAAACTTCTCCAGGTCACGGCGCGCCGCTGGCGCCGCATTTTCCATCATCAAAAGGCTGCAGCTTGTGTGCTGCACAAAAACGGTCGCCACTCCTTCACGGAGCCCTGATTTCTCGACGATCTTCTGGACGTCATCCGTTATTTCATAAGTTCCTTTGCCCTGAGTCCGCAGTTCCACATGGTCGTGATGAACTTTCATCGCCTGATGGTAGGCGCACAATTGCTTCAGGCAAAGGTAGCGACCGCCACGCGGACGGTTTGCTCTTTGATGAATGCGATGGCCTAATAAGGCTCAATGCAAGGCGACCTCGACCGGATCCTCTTTCACGAGACAACCATCCTGAGTCGACTCGATCAGCTGGCCGCCGAAATATCGGCGGAATACAAGGAGCGCGAACTGACGGTCATCGCCGTCCTGAACGGCAGCCTCATGTTCATGGCAGATCTTCTCCGCCGGATTCCGCTGCCGCTGAAGCTCGATTGCCTGAGCGTAGCGAGCTATCACGGCAAGACCGAAACGAGTGGCGAGGTCATCTTCAAGCAGATCGCCCTGCCTGACGTGGCCGGCCGCCACATTCTTATCCTGGATGACATTTTGGACAGTGGTCACACGCTCGCTGCCATCCGTGACAAACTCGAGACGGCCAAGCCGCGCAGCGTTCGCGTTTGCGTCCTCTTAAGTAAAAAGAAAGTCCGGGCACGTCCGGTCGATGCCGATTACGTCGGATTTGAAATCGAGGATGAATTTGTCGTTGGATACGGCCTGGATTTCATGGAGCGTTATCGAAATCTCCCTTACATCGGCGTTTTAAAGAAAGATTTCGCGGTCGCGAGCGGGTGAAGCTTTGTGGAAGTTCGCGTCCGCTTTTTTTCGCACCTTCGCGATCTCGCCTCAACCGGTGAAACGAACCTGGAGATTGAGGGGGGATCGACTGTGAAAGATTTGCTGAAAATCCTCTACGCGCGCACGCCGCCCCTTAAAACGGCTGACAAAACAATTCTCGTGGCCGCCGGTTTAGAATTCGTCGACCGGAATCACGTGATTCAAGAAGGCGACGAAATCTCGATCATGCCGCCAGTTCAAGGCGGGTAAACTGCGCAAACTCTTGCTCTGCAGCCATCATTCACCCGCCGCCGCAAACCTTTATTCGCGAAAATTAGTAAAGTTCGTGGCTACGCCGAAGTCCTTCCCGCGCACGAAGGCAATGACACTTTGCAGGTCGTCCCTTTTTTTCCCGGTGACGCGGATCTGCCGCTCCTGCAGTTGGCTTTGAACCTTGAAGTTCTGCGCTTTGATTGCCTGGATGATCTCTTTTGCCTTCGGCCCTTCCAAACCTTGCTGGATTTTCAAATCCTGGCGAGCGTGGCCGAGCGGTGAAATCTCGGGCTCAACCTGCTCCACATTGCGAAGATCGACCCCACGCTTGGAGAGTTTTCCGATGACAATTTCGCGCAGCCCGCGCAGATGCGAAGGATCTTCGGCGGTGAGGACGATCTTTTCCTTCTCCAGGAGGATCTCACTCTTCGAACCCTTGAAATCGAACCTGGTCGCCAGCTCCTTGCGCGCCTGATTGACGGCGTTATCCAGTTCCTGTTTGTCCACTTCTGAAACGATGTCGAACGACGGCATGTCTAAACTCTGCATGTTAGATTTCGAATTGAAAACCGCGAAATGCCTGCCTTGATGGTGCCGGGCCTGGATGTGGAGATCTGCGGAGTGATGCGAAAATGGGTGTTTGCACCGGTGATGCTTCTCCTTTTCGCATCATGTCAGCCGCAAAATGTGCGCGAGGAGAAGGCCATGCGACGGGAGTTGGCGCACGAGATGCATCATCAATCCTATGAGAGCGCCATCCCGCTGGCCCGGCGCCTGATCCGAATCGCTCCCCAGGATCAGAAGCTTTGGCAGAGTCTCGTTCAGGCACAGATCGGCCTGCACGATTTCGACGGAGCGCGTGTTTCGTTAGGCGACTGGCGTGCTGCGGTCCATCCGGTCTCCGGGCGCGCGGATGAGTTCGAAGGGGACATTCTGCGTGAGGAGGGAAAGACCGGCGCGGCGCTCCAGGCGTGGCAGCGCTCCCTTGTGCTCCAGCCGAAGAACCAGCGTCTCCTTTCAAAGATCGCCGCCTTGCACGAGCACGAACAACGATGGACTGACGCGGTCACCTTCTGGACCCGCGCTTTGCAGGTCAAAGACAATGCCAGCGCGCGCATCAATCGCGCCGTTTGCTACCGGCGTCTGCGTCAATGGAATGAAGCCTTCGAAGATTTCCGGCATGCCCAGA
This sequence comes from uncultured Verrucomicrobiae bacterium, assembly GCA_963824205.1. Taxonomy (GTDB): domain Bacteria; phylum Verrucomicrobiota; class Verrucomicrobiia; order Chthoniobacterales; family UBA10450; genus JBBRDU01. The sequence goes on from CAWGOG010000001.1 coordinate 149,872, forward strand.
AACTGGGCGCAGACGAACCCGCGGTTCAACGGTGGAGGCATGTCTTTGAAACGGTCAGCAAGTATTTGGAGGAAATTCAGGAATTCGATGCCCGGGTAGCGGCTTTGCCGGACGATCCGGGCCTGTTGGCAGACCGCTCCTTGCTGCTCTTGAGGGCCGGCGACCCCGAGCTTGCCCTGGACGACGCCGAACAGGCCGGCAAACTCGCCAATTGGGCAATCAGGCCTCGCCTTTTCAAAGCGCTCGCATTGATCGCCCTGAGTCGCAGCCGCGAAGTGGAAACACTTTCCATTCGGCTGCCTTTGCGTCTCGACTCACTCACCCCGGAGTTTCTGGAAACGATCAGTCGCATCGATTCCGCGATCGCCGTCGAGCGCGATAATTCCGAACATTACGCGGCGCGCGCCTGGCAGCTCAACGAAATCGGACAACCCGTACTCGCCCTGGCGGATGCGCAAATGGCCGTGCAACTCGAGGCCGATTCCGCCAGCGGCCATGTGGAAGAAAGTTACGCCCTTACGAAATTGGGCCGGACCGAGGAAGCCTTTGCCGAAATCAAGGCGGCCACCCAATTGAACGCCGACCTCGCGCCCGCTTGGCAATACCGCGGCGAACTCGAGATGGCTCGTGGCGACAACCTGGCTGCGGTCGACTCGTTCTCGCGCGCTCTTGCCCTCGGCAAATCGAGCCCGGCCCTGATCAAGCGGGAAGAATGCTATCGGCGCCTGGGCCTGATCGCGCGCGCCGACGAAGATCACCGCGCCCTCCTTGAATTAACCAGCCGCGGGATGCCCTGATCGAATCGGGGACCTCAGGGATTCGCCTCAGTCACACCAATATTTCCTTCGGTGGCCTGCAAATCGATGGTGGGCAGCGCGGCGTCCCCGACAAACATGTCGATTTTCCGGACCTTCGTCTCGGAGTTCTTCTCCTGATCTCCGAAATCGTTCGCGATATTCCCCGACGTCGCGGACGCCAAGAGATGAAATGAGGATTCTCCGGGAATAAATGCGCGCAGATTTCCGTTCACGATCTTTGCATTGGCGGAGAATTTCCGGCGCTCCCACCAGTCGAAAGTGAGATCGAGTGCGCCGTTGGCCACAAAAAGGTCGTGCTTCCCGAATCCGTTGTGGTCCAGCATTCGACCGTTCACCAGCTTGGCCGAGACGGCCGCGTCCCGCATTCCTTCGATCAGAACCTCTCCATTCGTTAGTTCGAGCCGGGAAACGGTGCAGGTTTCAGGCACAACGATCGTGTAGTCGACCGTGCCGGATCGATCGGACCAGCTGAGCTTGGGACGGGGCGGATAAGTCGTGTCGATGTCAACCGAGTCGGCTCCCCCGGTGGCGTTTACAATGATCTTGTCCAGGCGATCGGCTCCGTATGCGCGCTTGATCGCCTGAATTCTCACCTCGGTCGTTTTGGAGCCGTAAAGGCGAATCGCTCCGTCCACGTTTCGAATGGTCAATCGAGCCGTTGGATTGACCGTGAAGTTTTTCTCAATGGTTTGCTCAACCAGACGCGCCTCCGGATCGCGGCAGCCGGCCAGACCACAGACCACCGCAAGGGCGCCCACGCAAAAAAGAGGAAAACAACAGCGCATCATGTCAGGCCGGAGGATTTAATCCGCCGGCTCCCGCAATCGCAAGACTTTGCGGTCTCGGGGAGCGCAATCAGACGACCCAGCCGTCCCTTAGCTGGATCACTTTGTTCCCGTAGCTCGCATTTTTCTCAGAATGCGTCACCTGCACGATGGTCGCGCCTTCGTTATTCAGGCGTTTGAACAACTCCATGATCTCTTCGCCCTGGCCGGAATGCAGATTGCCGGTCGGCTCGTCGGCCAGAATCAATTTCGGATTGGCAATCACCGCCCGCGCGACGCCGACGAGCTGCTGCTGGCCGCCAGAGAGCTGCCGTGGATAGAGATCTTTCTTTCCGACGATATGAAAACGATCAAGCGTGTCCGCGACCATGGCCGCGCGATCGCTTCGGCTCACCTGCCGGTAAGAGAGCGGAATCTCGAGATTCTCGTAAACCGTCAGGTCGTCGAGCAGATGATACGCCTGAAAAACGAAGCCCACGGTTTCGTTCCTCAGTTTCGAGCGTTCTTTCGGTTTCAGTTGATGAACCGCCACCCCATCGAGAAAGAATTCCCCGGTCCAGCCGTGATCGTGCATCCCGAGAATGTGCAGCAGAGACGACTTGCCGGCCCCAGACGGTCCCATGATGGAAACGAAATCTCCCGGAGACACTTCGAGGTTAATATCGCGCAGGACGACGGTGAACTTGCCGCGCGCCAGCGGATAGGTTCGTTCGACGTGTTGAAGCTGAATCATGTTCTCGGGCATGATTAGCGTAGCGCATGGCGCAGATCATTCATAGCGAAGCGCGACAATTGGGTCGACGCGAGTCGCACGACGCGCCGGCAGAAAACAGGAGGCGGCGGCCACGAGCGTAAGCAATCCTGTGACGGCCAGGTATATCGTCGGATCGAGGGGATTAACCTTGAAGAGAATTTGTTTGAGCGCGGCTGCGGCTACCACTCCCAGGAGCAGCGCGACCCCTCCCGCGCCCAGAACCAGCCCGATGGCCAGTTGCCATGCCCCCTGGCTCATGACCATCCGAAGAATGCGCGCGGTATCGGCACCCAGGGCCATGCGAATGCCAAACTCCTGGGTGCGCTGATTGACCGAAAAACTCATGACGCCATAAAGGCCGACACCGGAAAGAATGAACGCGACCACACCGAAGATGGTGAAGAGCGTCGCAATCACGCGGTTCCCCGAAAGGATGTCGTTGTGGAACTGGGCGGGTGTTCCCGGAAAGTAGGTCGGAAGGTTGGAATCAATCGTCGCCACTGCCCGGCTCAAGACCGGACCGAGCGTGTCGGCCCGCTGACCAGGTCGTGGCCTAACGACCACGGTAGCGAACTGTGTCGCCGGCGAAGCGCCCAGCAACGGCATATAAAAACCGGCCGCATCCGTCTGCTGATCGAATGGTCCCTGCATGAGGGTGTCGGGAACTACGCCGACGATGGTTCGCCAGGGCTGTTCCTTGGCCGGATTGAAAATGCGGACCTGGTGCCCAAGCGCGCTCTGGTTGCCCCAATATTTGTGGGCAAAGCTTGCGTTCACGATCGCGACCGGCTGTTTCGTGTCGGTGTCGTCGAGTGTGAAGTCGCGGCCCTCGAGCATCTTCAATCCGAGGGTGGCGAAGTAACCATCTGAAACCGATTCGAAATTCCCGCGAGGGCGGTCGCGGTCGGTCAGGTATTTCTGGCCGTCGATTTCGTACTGCCCGCCAGGGGCAAAAGTCATGCGAAATCGATCAGTCATGGCCGCCGCGGCGAACTGTGGATTGGTCCGGAGCGTGCGCACGGCGCTCTTGAAAAATTCTCGACGCGAATCTTCGCTCGGATAGGTGCCTTCCATCAACGCGAGGCGCGCCGCATAAAGGCTGTTTTCGTCGTAGCCGTAGTCGAGCTTCGTTTGGTTGCGGATCGACTTGATCTGCAAAGTCGCAGCGATGAGCAGGGCAGCGGTCAAGGCGATTTGGCCTACGACAAGCACGCGGGTCAGGACGTTGACCAATCGGCTGCTATTGCCGCGGCCGCCTTCCTTCATCACCTCGGCAGCGTTTGCGCGCGAACTAAGGAATGCCGGAAGCAGCCCCGAGACGACGGTGGCCACCAAGGTGATCACGAGAGTGAAGACGAGCACGCGACCATCGATGGTGAATTGCCACCAGTAAGGCGGCGGAAACGGGGCCGCCTGGACCACTTTGGCAAACATGTCCGTGCCCCAATAGGCCAGCATCGTTCCGGCGATGGCGCCGAACATCGCGATGACCAGACTCTCGGTGAGCATCTGCCTAACGAGACGCCAGCGCGTTGCACCAAGCGCTCCGCGGATGGCAAGCTCCTTGGCCCGCAGAGCCGCGCGGCCAAACTGCATGTTCATCACGTTCACACAGGAGATCAGCAAAACCAGAAAGACGGCCCCCAGCATTGCCCAGACAATCTGGCGCAGCTGCACTCCGGTGAACGCGTTGAGCAAGGGCATCACGCTCGCCGACGTCAGATTCTGGTTCGTCTTCGGATTATCTTTCGCAATGTTACGCGCGATCGCGACCATCTCCGCATTCGCCTGATCGAGAGTAACACCCTCTTTGAGTCGGCCCATGACCGCGGGAGCTCGACTGTTCGCGCCCAGGAAAAGCTCGCCGCGCGGCGTCGGCGGCCATTCGTTGTAGAGCGGTGTCCAGAGTTCCTCCGAAATCGGGAATTTAAAACCCTTGGGCATTACCCCGATGATGGTCGCCGCTTTGCCGTTAATCGTGACCGCCTGGCCGACGATGTTTGGATCGGCGTTGAAATCGCGCCGCCAGATTTCCTCACCGAGAATGGCCGTCTTCGGCGAGCCGGGCTTGTTATCCTCGGGGGTAAAGTCGCGCCCGAGCACCGGAGACACGCCGATTATCTTGAACAAATCGTCGGTCACGTAGGCGCCGGTGTAGCGCTGCGGATTATTTTTGTAGGTCATGTTGATGGTCGAGCCGTTGAGATAACCGGCCATCATCGCGAAGGAATGCTGCGCGACCTTGATGTCTTCGTAATCCTGCGCCGCCGGAAGATTACCCACTCCGAAGTTGTTGACTTGATCGCTCGCCTTCGGATCGATCAGACCGACGCTGACCAGTCGCTCCGGATGCGGAAATGAAAAGCCGCGCAAAACGATTGCGTTAACCACCGCGAACTGGGTCATGGCCCCTCCGATTCCCAGTGCGAGGACGAGAATGGCAAGCAGACAGAAAACCTTGTCCTTAAGCAGAACACGGAGTCCAACGCGGATATCCTGACCAAACGATTCGAGAATCATGACAATTTACCTTGGTTGATGGTGATGAGGTTTGTGACTGAGAAAGTTTTGAGTCAGGCGTTGTGGCCGAGCGCAATCATCGGATCGGCCTTGGTCGCTCGCAACGCGGGGACGTAGCTGGCCAGAAACGCGATCCCGGCGAGCACGCTCGTGACAACGATGACAGTCGCGGGATCAAACGGCGCGACTCGATAAAGCATGGCCGCCAAAGTTCGTCCGGCGAAGAAAGTCAAAATCAGCCCGGCCGCGATGCCGGCCATGGCCAGTCGGAAAGCATGCCCAACAACAAGCGCAAAGACATCGCGACGCTGCGCCCCCAAGGCCATGCGCACTCCGATTTCATGGGTGCGCTGCACGACCAAGTAAGAAATCACACCATACGTGCCCACTCCCGCCAGGAGGAGAGCGATGCCGGAAAACAGACCGAGCAAAATCGCGGATAAGCGACGCGGCGCAACCGATTCAGCCACCACGGCGTCGAATGTCCTGACGTTGGCCAGCGGCTGCTCGGGATCGAGCGCCTGGATCTCGCGGCGAATTGCAGCGGCAAGATTGATCGGGTCCTGTTTGCTTCGAACCGTCAGCAACATTTGGTTATCGGGGCTTTGCGAAACCGGCAGGTAGTACTCCGGCAGCGGATCCTGATCGAGCGCGCGATGGTGAAAACTATCGATGATGCCGACGATGGTGATCCATTTCGCGCCCGGTTTTCGAGGATCGCTGAAGGTGATTCTTTTACCAAGCGCATCCTCGTTAGGCCAGTATTTCTTGGCCAGGGCGGTATTGATGATCGTCACCCGTGGCGCGTCGGCATTGTCCGCTTCCGTAAAAAAGCGACCGCGCACCAGGGTGGTTTGCAGCACCCGGAAATAATCGGCCGTCACCGTCCGAATCTCCTCGTCCGGAAAAGGTGTTCGCGAATTCATCGCGCGGCCTTCGATCGCAAAAGAAGAATCACCATTCGTTCCGCTCAAGGGAAGGACGTTTGTCCAGGCAACCGCTTCCACTCCGGGCAAATGCGAAACCCGCCGCTGCGTCTCGTCAAAAAAGGCCACACGACTGTCGGCTGATTTCTTGTCCGCATCGGGCGCGGGATATTTCATCGGCGGCAAAGCAACTTCCATCGTCAGGACGTTGTGAGAGTTGAAGCCGGGATTGGATCCCTGCAGTTGCACAAAACTCTTCATCAGCAGACCGGCTCCCGCCAAAAGCACGAGGGCGAGCGCGATTTCACACACAACCAGGATATCTCGAAGGCGATTGCGGCTCCGGCCAGCGGTTGCGCCTCTCCCACCATCCTTCAAAGCCTCGGTTAATTCCGGTTTTGCGCTAACGAGCGCCGGAACAAGCCCGAAGAGAATCCCTGTCCCGATCGAAAGAACGGCCATTGTCCCGAGAACGGTCAGATCCAGGCTGACCTCGCCGAGCCGAGGCAAAGTGCGCGCCCCAATTGCCTTCAGAAGGTCGACCCCCCAAACCGAGAAAAGAATACCAAGCGCGCCGCCGGCGAGAGAAAGGAGAATACTTTCGGTGAGAAGCTGTCGAAGAATGCGCCACGGCCCGGCACCCAGCGCTACGCGGATTGCCAGTTCCCGTTCACGTCCACTCGCCCGGGCCAGAAGCATGGTGGCGAGATTGGCACACGCGATCAAAAGGACGAATCCGACGGCTCCTAACAAAACCACCAGGCCTTTGCGCATGCTTCCCACAACCTGATCCTGAAATGGATAGATCTTCGCGGCGAACCGATCCGCCGCCGAATAGTTATCCGGGAAAAGGTGATACCAGTTGTTAACGATCGATTGCAGTTCGGCTTGCACTGTCGCAATCGATAGGCCAGGGCGAAGGCGCGCGATCACTCCGTAGGAGCGCGATCCTCGCTGTTTCAGTTCCTCGGGGGTAAACGCGATCGGTTTCCAGATATCGACTCGTTCGGCGAACTGCCCGCCCTGGACATTGAACAATGGGATCGGAAACTCGAAGCTCCGCGGCATGATCCCGACCACCGTGTAATTGCGGCCATTCAACAGAATGCTCTTGCCCACCATGGAGGGATCCGAATTGAAGCGACGCCGCAGGAGCCGCTCGCTGATGACCACAACGTCGTCGTGCCCTTCGCCTTGCTCGCTTTGGGCGAACGTCCGGCCCTGAACCGCATCGATGCCGAGGAGTGGAAATAATTGCGGCGATACCACTGCTCCCGAGATCCGTTCCGGACTGTTGGCGGTCGATAAATTGAAGGCCGTATAGTTGAAAGCCGCGATCGACTCCACTCCCTTGATATCTTTCTGCAGATCCTGGAACTCCGGAGCCGAAACCGGAATCCGGTCCAGGCCCTGCCCGGCAAATTGTTCCCACAAGAGAACAAGGCGCGACGGCTGGTGATAAGGCAATGGCCGCACCAGAACCGCATTCACCAGCGTGAGCACAGCGCTGTTCGCCCCAATGGCGAGAGCCACCGTCAGGATCGCGATGGCGGTGAAGCCCGGTGTTTTCACCAGACCCCGCAAAGCGATTTTAATTTCGTTCAGCATGCTCGTGGGAAGCGTGCTGTTCCGACTGGTTAGGCGGCGATGCGATTATCTTCCACCACGCGACCGTCAAAGAGATGCACTGTCCGGTCCGCGTGCTGGGCAAACCGAGAATCGTGCGTCACCATGCAGATGGTCGCGCCGCCGGCGTGCAGCTCCTTGAGCAGATCCATCACCGCTTCGCCGTTTCGGGAATCAAGGTTACCGGTCGGCTCGTCCGCCAGAAGAATGGCTGGCTTGCCCGCGAGAGCACGCGCAACCGCTACGCGCTGTTGCTGTCCACCCGAAAGCTGACTCGGAAGATGCTTGGCCCGGTGGCCCATGCCGACTCGCTCGAGCGCCTCGGTGACATACTGTTTGCGCTCGGCCGACGCCATCCCGCGATAAGTCAGCGGAAGCTCGACGTTTTCGTAAACCGTCAGGTCACCGATCAGGTTAAAGCTCTGGAAAATAAATCCAATCTCGCGATTACGAATCCGCGCGCGCTCGGGGAAGGACAGGTTCGCGACCTCGGTTCCTTTGAGCGAATAACTTCCGCCCGACGGAGTATCAAGGAGGCCAAGAATCGAAAGAAGAGTCGATTTCCCGCATCCGGATGGACCGGCGATGGAAATGTATTCGCCCATCCGGATATCGAGATGAATTCCGGAAAGAGCGTGGGTCTCGACCTCATCCGTCAGGAACACCTTCGTGACACCTTCGAGATGAATCAAAGCTGTCGATCCGTTAGGCGACGATGAACGGGTCGTGTGTGGAGCGGCGGTTACTTCGGTTGTTGTCATAGTTTGGGGTGTTTAGTTAAGACGAATTCGCTCGTGCGCATCATACGCGCTCGTATCGGAAAGGATGACCTGGTCGCCGGGCTGCAATCCGTTTTGGATTTCAATGGTATTGACCGAGCTCTTGCCGAGCTTGACCGGCGTGCGCACCGCTTCGGAGCTGGTCGCCGACCAATTTGAAAATTCCCACGGTGCTGTTCTCCTGGCCGAAGGCGGGGCGTCCGACGTAAATCACATCATCAAGGCGCTCAAGCTCGATCGTGCCGTCCACGCTCAAGTCGGGACGCGCGCCTTTCGGGAGTTCGCCGTCGATCGCGACGTCCACTGTAACGGTTCCCTGGTCGACGGCCGGATCCACCCGGATGACGTGGCCATCAACCACGCCGTTACGCGTGTCGATGGAGGCTTTCTCGTCGATTTGAATGTCTTTCGCCTGCGTCTCGGCAATTTTGACCTGCGCCTTCAATTTGGTCGGGTCGGCGACGCGAGCGAGATTGTCGCCCGGTTTGACGCGCTGACCCACCTGCACCGGTAATGCTTGCAATACACCCGACATGCCGGCTTTCACGTGAAGGGCTTCGACCTGATCGAGTTTTAGCTTTGCCAGTTGGTTCGCCTGGTCGACGGCTCCCTGCTTGGACGCGAGTTGCGGCTCAATCGAGTCGCGCGAAAACGCCAGGCGCTTGGCCTCGATTTCATCTGTCTTTTTGCACTCTTCTTCTTTGATCTTTGACGTTTTGTAAACCAGGTCGGCGACCAATCCGTTTTTGGAGAGCTGGTCGTTGGTTTGGCGTTCCATCGTCGCCTGCAGATAGGCTGAATGGGCCGTGGTCGCTTTGGATTCTTGATCCAGTAATTCGCGCTGCAGAGTCGCGCGCTCAGACAGGAGGTCTGCTTCCGCGGCCTTTGCTTTCGAAACTGCTTCTTGCGCGCTCTGTTCCAATTCCGGGCTGGTTAACTCCAGAATGACGTCACCGGACGCGACTTTTGTTCCCGGCCAAATCAGAATTTTTTCAACACTTGCGTCTGTGGTCGCCGGGATCCAACGAAACTCTACCGGAACGAGAGTGCCAAGCCCGCGAACTTGCCGCACCATCGGGCCGCGCTTGACCGTATCCACCCAGACAGTCGAACGATCGACCGTCGGAACAGCGGGCTTCAGTCGCGACAGCCCAATAGTCGCCAGAATCACCGCCAGGGCGATCCCGGATCCATACATGATACGGCGCTTGCGCTTCTTTTCCTTGGCGCCGGTCCGTGGAACATCCATGGAAGGCATGCTGGTCGTGAACCCGGTCGGACGCACGATGGTATTATCTGCCTTGGCTTCGCTTGCTCCCATGAAATTCTTTTCGATTACGGAACCGATCAGGTTCAGGACTGCGTGCGCGCCATTAATCAATGGCACGGCGGCCGTCAGCATGATCGCGGCAAAAACGGTCGCTTCGACGAGGAAGTGATTGTTCGCTTCGGTGGCAAAGTAAGCGCGGCTGATATTGCGAAACGAAGGGCTCGTCAGGCGAGCGCAGCATCCGCCCGAACTGCCGGTCGAAATCGAGTGATAGTTCAGATCGATCTTTGGAAGCGTCCGGCTTTCCCGGTGGCTGCCTTCGTTTTCGATCATCTTCGTGGTTGGTTTCATATTTTATCTCTCTCCAGTGAGATGCGGTCAGCCTCGTCACCGGATTCAAAAGTTTTTTGGTTGCACCGCCCTCTATTGCAAAGGCCGTGCCAACGAATTTTACTAACTCGTAAACTCATAATTATCAGTCGCTTATGATTAGAGATGGCGAAACATTGATCCCAAGAAATCGACACTATTGGGACATGGCCGTCCCGCTAGTGGGACGCTTTTTTCGCGCCTTTTCCTATCCCCGGGGCAACCGCAGGGTCGCGCGCGCCCCGCGAACGTTCTGCCGATTCGTTAGGCTGAGCGACCCGCCATGCGCTTCGGCAATCTGCCGGCTGAGCGCCAGACCAATGCCGGATCCTTCCGGTTTGGTGGTGAAAAACGGGACGAAAAGATTCGTCGGATTCATGATGCCCGGGCCCTCGTCTTCGACGATCACTTCCACACAGTCGCTCGCCTCGCGCCACGTCATCATGACGCCTCCGCCGGATTCCAGAGAAGCGTCGACTGCGTTGTGCACCAGGTTGATCAGCAATTGCTCGATTTGCGCGGCGTCGGCCGCGATCTTGAACTCCGGACCCGCCTGCAATTTGCACGTTCAGCCTCGGCTCCAGGCTGACAACCCGGCGAACCAGATCTCCCAAGTCGACATAATCCTTTTGCGGCGGCGGCAGCTTGGCCAGCCGCGCGTAGGCCTGCATGAATCGGCCTAACGACTCGGCACGCGACGCAATCGACTTCAGTCCGCTCTGCGCATCATCCTTCCAGTCTCCCGGTGGAGGTTCGCGACGCAGAAGACTCTCAAGACTTCCTGCAATCGACTTGATCGGCGCGAGGGAATTATTCATTTCGTGGCCGAGGACCCGCACGAGACGCTGCCACGCGCGACGCTCTTCCTCGCGTAGCGTGCGGCTGAGGTCGGTCAGGACAAGAAGTTCATGCGGAAGGCCGCGCTCGCGGAAAGTGCTGCGGCGCACACCCCAGCGGCCAGCGCCCCCGGGGAAACTGAGACTGAGGGGGGCGTCTTCGCTCGCTTCCAGCGCCGAAGCCAAACCGAGCTCGCGCGCCCGGCGCCCAAGCAGTTTATCCATCGGCTGCCCAAGCAATCGCTCGCCGGCCGCGATTCACCAGACGCAGACGATGATCCGGATCGAAAGTGAAAACGGCCACATCGATTTCCGCCATGATCGTGCGGAGAAGCGCGGTCGCTTCAAAGGCGCCGAGCCGTTGCACCCGCAAGGTTTCGCCGAGAGAATTAATTTCGAGAAGAACTTCACCGAGGGCGTCATCCGGCCGGGCGCCCGCGCGCACGGATCGAGTAATCCCCTTCGCGCAATGCCGCCAGAAGATTGGTCATGGTGCGCAAGGGATGGACCACATGCTCGCGCGCGGCTGGCCATGAAACTGAGGAAGGTGAAGACGATAATGATCGTCAGGGTCCATTGAACTTTCGGTGTGAAATTGCCGAACCAAAGAATGCAAAAGGCGATGATGGCCGCGGGCATGACCGCGCCCAGGGTCAGCCAGGTCAGCCGATTTTCGTGCGCCAATCGATGCCGAACTTTCGGCGTGGGGTTCATGAGATCGCGCGCAGCATCAGCCGGGCCGTTCCATCAAGCCGCTCACAGCCCATAATGCTGCAGGCGTCGGTAAAACGCGCTTCGACTCAGGCCGAGAGCCTCGGCCGCTTTGCGCGCGTTCCCGTCAGCGCGCGCCAGCGCTTTCTTGATCAGAAAAGCTTCCACTTCCTCCAGGCTCATCTCTTCGAGCCGTCCGGAGTCATCGCGTCCACCCGTTAGGCCGAGATCGCCGACCTTGAGCTGCCGCCCTTGAGACATCAGAACGGCGCGCTCCACCACGTGATCGAGTTCGCGCACATTCCCGGGAAAACTGTGGGCCAGAAGGCGTTCGCGCGCCGTTTCATCGAAGCCGGCGATATCTTTGCGATAACGCTGGGCGTGCGCCCGCAGAAAACTGCAGCGCCAGAGGCATGATATCTTCGCGGCGGTCGCGCAATGGCGGCAGGGAAATTTCGATGGTGTTAAGCCGGAACAGGAGATCCTGGCGAAAACGGCCGCCGGCCACTTCATCCGTCAGATTGGCATTCGTGGCCGAAATAATCCGGACGTTGGAATGCATTGTTCGCGAAGACCCGACCCGTTCGAACTCGCCGGTTTCGATCATGCGCAGGAGTTTCGCCTGCTGATTCATGGGAATGTTGGCGATCTCATCCATGAAAAGAGTGCTCTCGTCGGCCAGTTCAAATCGACCGGCGCGATCGGTCTTCGCATCGGTGAAGGCGCCCTTTACATGGCCAAACAGTTCGCTCTCGAAAAGTGTCTCTGAAAGTCCGCCCATGTTTACCGTAATCATCGACTTGCCCGAGCGCGGCGAGAGCGCATGCAGCGCCTGCGCGACCAGCCCCTTGCCGGTGCCGTTCTCGCCCGTGATCAGGATGTTTGCGTCCGACGGCGCGACTCGCGAAATCATCTCCATGACGGGCCGCATGGCCATGGAAGTCGCAATGATGTTAGGCGCATTGCCCGCGCAGAAGCTGATTCTCCGCTTCGAGCTTGCGACCCCGGCGCAGCGCGCTGGCCAGCTCGATCTGCGTGCGCACGATGGTCATCAAGCGCTCGTTATCCCAGGGTTTCGGGAACGAAATCGCGCGCACCGCGCTTCATGGCTTCGACCGCCAGATCGATCGTAGCCCAGGCCGTCATGACCACAATCGGCAGAGTGTTATCCATCTCCTGGATCTTTGGGATGACCTCGAGACCCTCCTGGCCTGAAGTGGTATCGCGCGTGTAATTCAGATCCATCATCAGGAGCGCATACTCCTTTTTCTCGAGCGCGTTAATTACTCCCGCGAGCGAGGTCACCGCATCGGTCTGGTAGCCTTCACCTTTGAGCAGGATGCGCAAAGCTTCGAGCACGTCTCGTTGATCGTCCGCGATAAGGATCCTGGTCACTGGCTCTCTCAACCGCGTTTCCGTCGCGGTGTCAATCTTAAGGGCACAGAATCGACCATGACGGTTGATTTGCGGGATCCCCGAAATAGGCACATCAATCCTTGTGGTTCAATATCACGCGAAGCCCGATTTAAAGCTCTTGCTCGTCCGCTTTGGTGGGCGTGTCACGAAAGAAGAGGCGGAGAAAGGCGTGGACGACGCAGCCAGATGCCTAACCGCCATGGCGCGGGAGTTTCGTCTGCTGGCCGATCTGAGCACACTCAGCTCGATGGATATCGCCTGCGCACCTTCGATCGAGCGCGTCATGGATCTCTGCCAGGAACATGGCATCGCCGAAATCATTCGAATCATTCCCGATCCCACACGCGACATCGGGCTGGGGATCATGTCGCGCTTTCATTACGGAAGCAGCGTTCGCATCTTTACGTGCTCAAACCGGGAGGAAGCCTTCAATCTTCTCGCGAACGTTGGCGACATCGACCCGGCCGCTCTTCGCGCAGCTCTGGCCTAACAAGGATCGGCGACTTCCCAGTCGCCGTTTCGTAAACGGCGGCCAGAGGGCGCCGCTCCTTGTTCATCACGCGAAATTCCTAAACCCACAAGGTGCGATCAAACGACCGATACTGAATCGCCTCGCTCACATGCTCCGTGTTGACCTGCTCTTCGTTAGCCAAATCGGCGATGGTCCGTGACACTTTCAAGATCCGGTCGTAAGCCCGGGCACTCAAGTTGAGCTCCGTCATCGCCACCTTGATCAGCTCCTGGCAATTCTCATCGAGTTTGCAATGCGCCTTGATCTGCTTGGTGTTCATACGCGCGTTGCAATTCGTCTTTCCATCGCCTTGATACCGCTGCTGCTGCCGTGAACGCGCGGCCGCTATTCGTTCACGGATTGCCGTGGACGGTTCCTCCGCCCGTTCGCTCGCGACGTCGCGATATTCCACCGCCGGCACTTCCACGTGCAGATCAATCCGATCCAGCAACGGCCCGGAAACTCGTTGCCGATACCTTTGCACCTGCACCGGGCTGCAACGGCATTCGCGTTTCATATCGCCAAAATATCCGCACGGACAGGGATTCATCGCGGCCACGAGCATGAATTCCGACGGAAATGTCACGCTCCCGGCTGCGCGCGAAACGGTCACGCGGCCGTCTTCCAGTGGCTGGCGCATCACTTCGAGCGCGGACCTTTTGAACTCCGGCAGCTCATCGAGAAAGAGAACGCCGTTATGCGCCAGGCTCACTTCACCGGGGTTCGGAAATGTCCCGCCGCCGAGCAACCCAATATCGCTGATCGTGTGATGCGGCGAGCGAAACGGGCGCGTTGAAACGAAGGACTTCTGTTCGGCGAGCAAGCCGGCGATGCTATGGATCTTTGTCGTGTCGATTGCTTCTTCCAGAGTCATCGGCGGAATGATCGTGGGTACGCGCTTCGAAAGCATCGACTTGCCCGAGCCCGGCGGCCCAATCATGAGAACGTTGTGCCCGCCGGCGACCGCGACCTCGATGGCGCGCTTCACGTGTCCCTGCCCTTTCACGTCGCTGAAATCGACGTCGTAATCCTGATGCGCCGAAAAAAACTCGGTCCAATCACCGCGGGTTGGCGCAATCGGCTGTTCGCCCAACAAGAAGGTAAATGTCTGGCGCAGATTGCTGACCCCATAAACATCGAGCCCTTTGACCATGGCGGCCTCGCGCGCGTTCGCTTCCGGAACAAACAGGCCGCGTTTCCCGCGTTTGCGCGCTTCGAGCGCAATCGGCAGAACGCCTTTGACTGGCCTAACGGCACCCGAAAGCGCGAGCTCGCCGACAAAAGCGAATCCTTCGAATGACGCTGTCGGCACTTCCTCGGTCACGGCGATCATTCCAAGCGCGATCGGCAGATCAAAGCTGGGCCCTTCTTTTTTGATGTCAGCCGGCGCGAGATTGATCGTTGTCCGCTGCTCCAGCCATTTATACCCGCTGTTGGCGATGGCGGTTCGAACCCGATCCCTGCTCTCTTTCACCGCCGCATCGGGCAAGCCAACGATAACGATATCCACTTCGCCGCGGCCGGCGTTGACCTCGATTTCCACTTCGTACGCCTCAACGCCGTAAGCAGCGGCAGAATAAATCTTGGCCAGCATGGAACTGGGCAGGGTTACAAAAAACGTCCTCACCGCAAAGCGGCAAAATGATACGGCGCAGATCAAACAAGTGCGTTCCGCCGATGGAACGAGCAAAAATCGACGCCTACTTACTTATATTAAGACCTTGTTCGAGAGCAGCGGACCTGTTTCAAATAGGACCCCGCGCGCGAACAGGCCGCGATGCGATTGATTGGAAGGGAGAATCGGCGAAGGGCATCCCTCGTTGGAGGGATAGGCGGAGAAAGATTGAACATCACCCGTCCGTATACTGTCGAAAATCCGAATATTTAACCTTGTTAAATAAGTTCAAAATGCTACTAAATCACTCCGACAAGGCTTCCCCTGCCCCCCTGGCATTTTCCTTGTCGGGTTTCCCCCCCAACCCGTTTAATGAAAAAGAGTTATATGGCCGCTGAAGATAGCGATACAGGAATAAAGATTTACCTGCGCGAGATTGGGCAGATCCCTCTGCTCACTCCCGAACAGGAGATCGAACTGGCTGCCAAGATCAAGAAAGGCGATCGCGAAGCGCGCGCCCTCATGATCCGCTCCAACCTGCGCCTGGTGGTAAAAATCGCCCACGATTACGCCAACCTGGGTTTGCCGCTGCTTGACCTTATTTCCGAAGGCAACATCGGCCTGATGAAGGCGGTTGAGCGCTTCGACCCGGCCAAGGGCGGCAAGCTCAGCACCTACGCCGCATGGTGGATCAAGCAGTCGATCAAGCGCGCTTTGGCTAACCAGAGCAAAACGATCCGGCTGCCGGTGCACCTGGTGGATAAGATTTCCAAGATGCGCCGTGTCTCCCTGCAGATGAGTGAGGAACTCGGCCGCGAACCGACTGACGAAGAGCTCGGCGACGAAATTGGTATTGCCAGCGGTAAAGTTTCGCAGCTGAAGACCGTCTCGATTCGGCCGGCTTCGCTCGACGCTCCGATCAGCGACGACGATTCAACCGAGTTCGGCGAAATCGTCGGCGACGAAGATGCGCAGACGCCTTTCGAATTGTTGCGCGACAAAAATCTGCGCAATGAAGTTGGAGGTTTGCTCGATGTGCTCGATGACCGCGAGAAGAAGATCATCTTCCAGCGCTTCGGGCTCGATGGTGGCAAGCCGAAGACCCTCGAGGAAGTGGGCAAGAAGTTCGGCGTGACCCGCGAACGGATTCGCCAGCTGCAAAATATTGCCCTCTCGAAATTACGCCGGGCTTTGAGCAAGAAGGAGCGTCCGGTCGACGTTGAGTTGCCGGTCGAGGCCTAAGAAGTTTTTCGGCGCTCATCATCCGTCCCCCGCCGGCCCGAGAGGTCGGAAGGTGATTGGCGGCAGCAGAATTCAATTCTTTGACTGCGCGAAACGCGCTGACGACAGTCAGCGCGTTTTTTGGGCTCAACGAGGTTTTCGTCCGCGCTCGGACGCTGCGTCTGCCCGTGCGCCGCCCAAAACCGCGACGTTTGCCTTCTCGATATAGGACAACGAGTTCTCGACCTGTTCCATGGTCAGGCTTCGATTCGGATGGTACCAGGAGAACTTCGAAAACTGCTGCATGAGCTTCGGATCGGTGAAAGTCGCGCTATGCCGCGCGAAGATTTCATTGATGGCATACCGCAATTTCGACTCCGGCCAGTGCCTCACTTCCTGCTCGAGCAAGATCCGGGTACACGTTTCGGGGTATTCTTCACCATAGTAACTCGACGTCGGAGTGTAGCTTGGCGCCGAGCTGCTCGGTGCTGGCGGAGGTGTGGCTGCGGCCGCGGTTCCATTGATCATCCGGTCGCGAGCATGACCAAGCTTCCGCAGGATCCGCGGCGTGGAATTGAGACTATGCGCGTGTTCGTAGGCGTCGACCGCCTCGTTGAATCGATCAATCTCACCATACACATCCCCGAGGACTTCCCAGTTGCGCGCCGTCGCTTGTATCTCAACCGCGCGCCTCGCATCGGTCAGCGCGTCGAGAAATCTCTTTAAACTGATGCAGACTTGCGCGCGGTTCGCGTAGCCTATCGCGTCGACCGGTTTCAGCTCAATGACTTTCGAGAAGTCAGCGAAGGCGGCCGCGAAGTCTTTCGCCGCTTCTTCGACTAGTCCGCGATCGGTCCAAACGTTGCTATTGTTGGGAGTCAATTCGACTCCGCGATTGCAATCGGCCAAGCCAGTTTGGACATCGCCCTTTCGCGCTTTTGCCAGGCCCAAACCGGAATAAGCGGGGCCTGATTTTGGGTCGAGATCGATGGCTTTCTGGTAATCCGCGATCGCCGCGTCATATTCGTGGTTTTCGTTTCGGATGTCACCGCGCCAGATGAAATCGTAAGGATCCTTATTGTCATCCAGGACAATCGCCTGGTCGAAATCTGCGATGGCGCCGCGGAAGTCCCCTCGGTCTGCTTTTGCAGCGCCCCGCCAGAAATAAGCCAACCCGTTCTTGGCATCGAGCGCGATCGCCCGGCCAGCGTCGGCCATCGCCCCGTCCAAATCGTGTTTTTTATATCGTGTCCCTGCCCGATAGGCGATCAAGCCCGCATCATCGGGCTTAATCGCAATGGCCTGACTGTAATCGCCCAACGCCTTGTCGTAGTCGTTCTTCGCGAGTTCAAGCTCCGCTCGCTTTTGATAAATGCTCGCGCTCCTCTGCCCTAACTCGATCGCCCTGGTATAGTCCGCAATCGCGCCGTTGTCATCGCCCTTGTTAGACCTTGCCAAGCCGCGTGTCGCATAGGCGAAAGACATCGCCGGATTCAGCTCTATGGCCCGGTTGCTGTCGCGGAGAGACCCGTCGATATCCCCTTTCTCTCGTTCGAACTCGGCCAGCTTATTATAAAATGAAGCGGACCGAGGCCGGAGAGAAACGGCCCGACGAATGTCTTCCAAGGCCCCGTCGAGATTCTGGTTGCGATGCTTCGCCAGAGCCCTTGCGAAATACCCTTCGGCCTCTTTTGGTTCCAATTCGACCGCCCGATTGGCATCGGAAATGGCCGCTTCGAACTGGTTACTGTCGGTTTCGACATAACAGCGAGCTACGTATGCGCTTGAGTTTTTGTTGTCGAGGTCGACCGCGCGATTTGCGTCGGCCAGCGCACCACCGGCATCTCCCTTGTCGGCTTTGGTCATGGCGCGTTGCGTGTAAGCCAGAGAGGATTTCGGATCCAATTCAATCGCACGATTGGCATCTGCGATCGCTTGATCGTAGTCGCGCTTGCCGCTGCGGGCCATCGCCCGCCTGGCATAGGCAACCGAATTTTTTGGATCGAGCTCTAGCGCGCGGGTGAAATTCGCGATCGACGCGTCAAATTTCCACTCCGCATTATCAGCCTCGCCTCGATCGATGTATACCTTCGGGTCTTTCGAATCGAGTTTAACCGTGTCATCGTCCCCGCTGTTTATTGCTTCAACTCCCCTAATCAGCGCGCGACACTGGGTCATCTTTTGTTGGACGTTCTTATTCGGGCTCAATCGGTTTGAAGTCTCGTAGGCCTCCAGCGCGCGCGAAAACTCTTTCCGGCGTCTGTAGACATCCCCGAGAATCGCGTAAGCGTGTGAATTTTTCCCGAGCTCAACGGCGTGCTTCGCATCGGCCAGGGCGTCATCCAGCCGATCCAGATCCATGAAAGCCAGCGCCCGGTTAGCGTAACGCAGGGCGTCGGGATACAGTTCGATAGCCTTCGTAAAGTCCGGCAGCACCGCCGCAAAATCCTTGGCCATCCTCCTGACCATCCCCCGGGCGCCATAAACGGCGGCGTCGTCCGGTGAAAGCTCCACTCCCCGGTTGCAGTCAGCCAGGCCCTTCTCCAAGTCGCCTCTTGCCGCTTCAATCACTCCCAAGTCAGCGTAGACGCGCCCAAAACTCGGATCGAGTTCAATCGCGCGTTTCAAATCCGCCATCGCGGAGTCAAGCTGACCGAACTCGTATAACGCCTGCGCGCGCGAATCGTAGGCCTCCGCCTTTTTCGGGTTGAGTTCAATCGCATGATTAAAGTTCGCGAGAGCCGAATTGAATTTGCCCTCGACATATTCGGCATCGCCGCGCCTTATATATTCGTCCGCATCGTTTGAATCCAATTTGATCGCGACGCTTGGACTGGGAGCCGGTGTTACGTAGGCGGCGGCATTCTTCTTAAAATCAGCGATCGGCGGAGGAGATGAAGCCGCCGCCCGAGAACCGGCCGCGCCGGAGCCTTGAGCCAATGCGGTCGCGACATGCGACGTCCAGGCGAGGACGATCGAAATGCAGGCGCAGAACAACGCTTGATCCCACAAATAACCCCCGCTTCGTTTATTCTTCACAAGTCTGAATTCGGCCGTCGCTTTCCGTTTCTTTCGAAAAATCAGATCGACCAATGGGGAACGACGGCGTTGACGGCAGTGGCGATCTCATCAACTAGGCTATCCGGCTGAGCGGTGACCGGGTTAAATGTGGCCAGAGGCGTGAAGCCGGAAGGCGATAAGATCGCGATATGAAAGTTCGCTCCGGCGCCTAACATCGACAAAAGCTCCGGGATTTCGCCCGCCTTCAAAAGCATGGGCGCACAATCACTGGCCAGCCGCGCGCGCAACTTTTGATTCCTGGGCAGCGCGCTGAAGATCTCGCGCAGGAATGGCCAGGTTGGGCAATCCTCGTCCCACACGAACAGCAGAACCGGCCTTAGCCGTTCCCGGAGAACTTCAATTGTTCCGTCGTAGCCTCGCCAAATGATACCATCCGGGACGGGACCTGAAGTGCGACATCGCACCCAATGTTATTATCAATTCCGCGGAAATTGCAATTCCGCTTCAGCAAGGGGCTTCCTGACCTCGAGCTGACGATACTCACACAGAGCGCACGCCCACTGGGAGCGGCGCACACCAGCGCGCCGACCAAACCACTCGACCGCTACGGCGTCGCAATATTCGCTCCCGGGAGAAACATTTGGACGGCGGACTGGAGACCGCCGCTCCCAGCGAAGCCCTTCGGCGATTCAGATCCTGCTCGCCTTCACTTCGCGGTGCGCAATTGCACGCAATCGAAAGCGAGTGCCGTCGGCCAGGATGTCGCTGATGATGACCAATTGATCGCCCGTCTTGGCGAGATCCGTTCTCGCGCAGATATTTTTCCGCGGTATCGATGGTGGCATTGGGATCGTCGGCAAAATCGATTCTGATCGCGAAGCACACCCCAGCAGATGGCCAATTGCCGCTGCACTTCTGTCGGTAGGAGTAAAGGCAAAGATCGGCGCGTGTTCCGGCCGCAGATTGGAAACATTTCGACCCATGGCGCCGTGCCGCGTAAAGACAATCAGCTTCGCTTTCTCGCAGTGAATTTGCCAGAACGACCGCGGAGGCGACCGTTTTCTGCCGTTCGTCTTCCAGGATCGCGCTCTTTCCGTAGCCGGCGCCGCCACTGCGCTCGATTCGCAGAGCGACCCGATTCAGGATCTGAACGCAATCGACCGGGTAACGGCCCACACTGGTTTCGCCGCTCAACATGATCGCGTCGGCCTGCTCGAAAACCGCATTGGCCACATCGGTGATCTCGGCACGCGTCGGCAACGGATTTGAAATCATCGACTCGAGCATGTGCGTCGCCACTACCACCGGTTTGCCAAGGCGAATGCTCATCTTCACAATGCGTCGCTGGATAATCGGCAGCTCTTCCATCGGGCATTCGATCCCGAGATCGCCGCGCGCAACCATGACCGCGTCAGCGGCCTTGATAATCTCGTCCAGCGCTCGCACAGCGGATTGATCCTCAATCTTGGCGATGATGCAGGCTCGGCTTCTTTTTTCGGCCAGAAGGCGCCGCAGCTCCTCGATATCGCCGGCTTCCCGGACAAAACTGAGCGCGACAAAATCGACCCCGAGGTCAGCGCCTAACGTCACATCGGCGATGTCCTTTTTGGTGAGAGGCGGAAGATTGACCCGCACGCCAGGAAGATTGATGTGACGCCGCGACCCAAGAGTGCCGGGGGTCATGACACGGCAACGCACCCGATTTCGGTCTTTCCCGAGCACTTCGAAGCGGATCATGCCGTTATCGACCAGCACGGTGTCGCCAACACTGATGTCTTCCACCAGTCCGGCATAGTTTACGTCTACGGAATATTTCTCCTCGCTTTTCGCTCCCCGGACGGTGAATTCGACGATGTCGTTCGGCTGCAATTTCAAATCCGTTTTGAGATCGCCCGTGCGAATCGCCGGTCCCTGGGTATCAAGCAAAATGCCAATGGGCCTCGGCGAATTTTTAGCGGCCGAACGAATTCGGCCAACGACCTCGCGAACCCAATCGTGGCTCGCGTGGCTCATGTTCAGGCGAAAAATATCAGTGCCGGCAGCGATCATGGCTGCGAGGGTTTCAGGCTTGTCCGTCGCCGGCCCGAGCGTGCAGATGATTTTCGTCTTACGCATCGGTTCCGGAGAATTCAGGCTGGCCGGGCAAAATCAAGGCGCTTTTCGGTTTTCCTGGAGCGACTTCTCTATGAAAGGCGGCCTTTGCCAAGTCCATCCAAAAAAAAACGGCGCGTCCGAGGACGCGCCGTCTTTCAAAACAAAACCCGAATCTATTTCAGCTTGTGGTCGATCTCCTTCGCCATCTTTAGATGCTCAGCGACCATCTTGGCACCTTTGCTGGCAAACGCTTTCAGATCGGGATCACTCCCTTTGCTGGCTTCGGCCTTGAACTCAGCCAGATCGTTGGTGTGATCCTGAACCATCATGTCCATGTAGGCCTTGTCCCCGCTCCACTTCGGCGCTGCCGGCGCGGCCGGAGCTTTAAGGCCCTTTTTGGCAATGATCCCCTTTAGCTCGTTGTTAGCTTTGGAATGATCCGTCACCATTCGATTGCCGAACTGTTTCACGTCCGCGCTCGTCGCGTTCTTGGCCGCGGCCTTCCCGCCGGCGACCTCCATCATTCCGCCTTTGGCAGCTGCGCTGGCGAACTGGTTATCTTGCGCGCTTAGTCCGCCCTTAGGTGCCGCGCCTTTTGTGTTCCCGGCCGCAGTGGCGGCAGGAGTTGGGGTCTCGCGCTTCATGATCCTGGTCCCCTCTGAGTCAGTCTGTTGGGCGTAGGCTCCGGAAACCAAAGCGATGGCGACTGCGCCGATCGTTCCCCGTATCAATATGGTCGTTCTGTTTTTCATAAGTATTAGTGGATTAGGTTGAACCGGATTACCCCGGCATTTGAGATTCGCATCTTCCCGTCCGTTTGGACGTGAAAGCCTTGTCGATAAGGCCGGACAAGGCCAACTCCGGCCGTTCCTTATGAAGGAACCGACTTCTGACGATAGGAGCTTTCCACGCGCTCGGCAACATCGCGGTAGCCGTAATCCGCCTCGTAAATCTGTTTCATGGCCGCGAGCGATTTTTCGGGGTCGCCCATCTCTTCGTAGACCAGGCCAAGATTGTAAACGATGTCCTTTTTCATCGCATCCATGGAGGCGAGTTCCTTCGAGGCCTCCTCGAGTTGCTTCATTGCCAGGTCGAGCATTTCCAGCTTTCGGTAACAGCGCCCAAGGAGATTCATCGCCTTTAAACGCGCATTCGGATTCTGGCGGGCGCGTTGCAGTTCCGGCAACGCTTCGCGGTATTGCCCGGCATTAATCAAAACCTCGCCGAGTTCGAAGCGGAACTGCAAATCGGTCGGATTGCGCTCGACCCTTTTCCTGGCCTGCTCGATAAGCAACTCGGAGCGCTTCTGCCGCGCCTCTTCCAGTTCCCTGGCTCGCTCGGCGTAATCGGGCGCATCCTTCGAATGACCGGCAACAAACGTCTCGAGATCCGCGATCGATTTTTCCGAGCTTTTCATCTTCAAATCCGAAACCCGACGGACCAGACCGGCATCCGTTCCACTCGTTAGGTCAGCGGCGTATTGATACCAGGCGATGGCGGACTCGATGTCATCCTTCTCTTCGTTGAGTGCGCCGAGACGGCGCGCCAGATCCACATTCTGCGGATCGGCCTGATGGCTTGTGTAGGCTTCGGCAATTTGCTGATCGAGCGATTCTCCGGTCAATTTCATCCGGCCCTGCTGCTCGAGCGACACCGCCAGGTTCTTGTCCTTGATTAAGTCGCGGTAGCTCTCGGCCTGCGTCCAGCCGCCGGTAGTCATCGATGCACGGGCGGAAGCGTCCTTGCCCAGCCGCAGAGCTTCAGCGTCGAGCGGATCGATCGCAGTAAGCGTGTTGTAAACCTCGACCTCTTCGTTGCTCAACCCCATCTGGTGGAAAACCCGCCCGAGCTCGTGCAGGATTTTCACATCCTTCGGATGTCCCTCGAGCAACGTCTGCAGCGCGAACACCCCGATCTCCGGCCAACCCGCGGCAATGGCGGCTTCTTTCAGGACAAGATTGGCCTGGCGATTGTAAGGTTCCTCTTCCAGAATCTTTTCGATCATTTGGACGGCACTCTTGGGATCCTTCTTGATCTCGCGCTGCGCCTTCATCACTGCGATCGGGGCGGTTGAGATATTAAAGAAGGCTTTTTTGGTCGCCTTGTTCCGCGTGACTTCCGTCCGCCGCAGAAGTTGCCGGCCGGTCAGGAATTCCGGGGCATGCCGCAGAATTCCCTGGATAAGAGAGATAGCGTAACCGTAATTGCGCAGCTCGATAGCGGCGACCGCCTTGAGCCAATGCGCACGTTGCGCCTCGCTGAGTTCTTTTTCCGTCGTGACCGCCATCGTTCGCCTGTCTTTATGCTAATTTAACCCAAAGAAGCGCCAGCTTAAACGACAGGATTTCGGTCCTGCGCGCGTTGCGGGCGACGGGCCGCTCACTTATAACAGGTCGAGCTGCGGTCTTTCCGCGGTTGGCATTCCGCCTTTTGCCTTCTTCCGAGGCTTCCCGGTTTCGGCCGATGCCGTTTCCGGCTGCTCCAGGTGAGCCAGGATCTCCCTCGCACGATCGAGCAGCTCTTTTGGCAATCCTGCCAGCCGCGCGACCTGGATTCCGTAGCTTCTATCGGCGCCTCCGGAAACAATCTTCCGAAGAAAAATAATCTGATCGTTCCACTCCCGCACAGCGACGTTGAGATTGCAGATGCCTTTCCGCTGCTCGGCCAGCTTGGTCAGTTCGTGATAGTGAGTGGCGAAAAGTGTGCGCGCCTTGATTTTGTCGTGTAAAAACTCGGCCACGCTCCAGGCGATCGACAATCCATCGAAGGTCGACGTGCCTCGTCCGATCTCATCCAGGATGACAAGGCTGCGGCTGGTCGCGTTATTTACGATGTTCGCCGTCTCGTTCATTTCGATCATGAAGGTCGATTGCCCGCGTGAAAGATCGTCGTTTGCCCCCACGCGCGTGAAAATCCGGTCGACCAAACCGATCTGCGCGCTGGTTGCCGGAACGAAGCTGCCGATCTGCGCCATCAAAACGATCAGGGCGACCTGCCGGATGTAAGTCGATTTTCCCGCCATGTTCGGCCCGGTGATAATTGCCAGCCGCTCCTTCTCGCCATCGAGTTCGGTGTCGTTAGGGACAAATTTCTCCTCGATCAATGTTTGATCGAGCACTGGATGGCGACCGTCGCGAATCGAAAGCCGGAGGCTTTCATCGAGCTGTGGACGGCAATAACTGAAAAGCCGGGCTGTCTCCGCGAGCGAGGCTATGGCATCAAGATTTCCGATGGCGCTGGCCGTTTCCTGGATGAATTGAACTTCGCGCAGAGTTTCATCGCGCAGTTGCTGAAACAACTGGTACTCAAGGGTGCGACCGCGCTCTTCCGCGCCGAGGATCTTGCCTTCCATCTCCTTCAGCTCCGGCGTGATGAATCGCTCGCCTCCGACGGTCGTCTGTTTGCGAGTGTAATGAGGCGGGACGTCGCCAAGGTTCGATTTGGTGACTTCGATGAAATAACCAAAAACCGAATTGAAACGAACCTTGAGCGACTTGATTCCAGTGGTCGCGATCTCGCGCTCCTGTAATTCGCCGATCCAGTTTTTGCCTTCGCGCGAAGCGCCGCGCAGCTCGTCGAGATCGGCATTGTAGCCATCGCGAAAAATCCCGCCTTCCTTGAGCGCCAGCGGCGGTTCATCGGCCAAAGCCCCGGCCAGCTTCGCCGCCACCTCCGGCATTTCGTGAATCCCGTCATGAATGCGGTCGATCATCTTCGCGAGGCGGCGCTCGCCATTGGTCGCTGCTGTTTGATCGTTCGCGTCCGTTAGGCCGGTTCCGTATTCGATGCGCTCTTTCAGTTTGCCAATCTCGGCACGGAGCGTGGGTAGTTGTTCCAGAGAAATCCGCAGTGACGCGAGGTCGCGCGCGTTTCCCGAGGCCTGGCTCAGGCGTCCGGCCGCCCGCTCGAAATCGCGGATGACCTTCAACTCGCTCCTGATGGAGTTGAGCAGATCGGGCTCCTGCAAAAGATCGGCGATCAATTGCTGGCGGCAGGTCAGCTCGTGGAGATCGCGCAGCGGCTGCAAAATCCATGCTCGCAAACGGCGCGCGCCCATCGGCGTGGTCGTTCGATCAAGCACCGACAAAAGACTGTGCTCACCCCGGCTGGAAACGAGCTCGAGGTTCTGCTGCGTGGGCGCGTCGAGAATCACGTGATCGGTCGCAGCCTCGCATCGCAGCGAAATCAAATGATCGACTTTGCGACGAAGCTGATGCTTCAGGTAATGAACGATGCTGCCGGCGGCGCCAATCGCAGCCGGCATATCCGCACACCCAAAACCGTCGAGCGATTTCGTTTTGAAGTGTTCGCACAAAACAAAACTGCTTTGGTCGGGAAGAAAGGCGTAGCTGTCGTAACTGGTCGCGTTCTCCAGGGCTCCGAATTGCTCGCGTTGTTCCTCGCTGACCAGCAGCTCGGCTGGCCCCACTCTGGCCATGGCGTTCAGGAGCGATTGATGGTCGGTCACCTGCATGAGACGAAACTCGCCAGTCGTTAGGTCGGCGTAGGCAAATCCGAACAAACCGTCGCTGGCATAGACCGCGCCGAGATAGTTGGCCTTCTTGGCTTCCAGCAGATTCAATTCGCTCACCGTGCCCGCGGTGATCACCTGGGTAATGTCGCGGGAAACAATCTTTCCCGGCTGCGCCTCGCTGGTTTGATCGCACACGGCCACGCGGCGGCCGGCCTTGATGAGTTTCGCGATATACCCCTGGGCGGCATGGTATGGGACACCACACATGGGCACGCCGTTGCGCCGCGTCAGAGCGACATTGAGCAAGGAAGACGCTTCCTTGGCATCCTCGAAAAAGAGTTCATAGAAATCGCCCAGCCGAAAAAGCAGAAAAGTGTCGGGCGGGATGCTTTTTCGCAGTCGCTGGTACTGCTGCATCATCGGAGTGAGCGTTTCCGCCATCGGGTTAAGATGAAATTTGCCTGGCAGAATTGCCAGAATCGAATTCGCCCCTGCCGCGGTGCCGGTCAGTGGTTACAGGCTAAAAACAAATCAGCGGTGCCGACCTAGCCGGCACCGCTGATGAAGCAACAACAATTTGGACTACTATCGACGATCGTCGCCGTCGTGATCGCGGTCGTGGTCGTGCACCACACGCACCTTGTGATGCTCACGTGCGTGCTCTCTGACGAACTCGCCATGCCGCGTGTAGGATCCGTGAATCCAATGATGATGCGGACCCCAGTGTCCTGGCGCCCAAACATACTCATAGCCGCTATCCCAGTACGTCGGACCTTCCGTGTAATACGGACGATCACCGACTTCTATATCTACACCGATAGCTTTTGCACACGGACTCACGACCACCGAGGCCGCCACAATCGCGGAAAGCAGAACCGCTATTTTTTTTCCTTTTGTAACCATACAAAGGATTCGGTTTCGCAGAACTCCGCGGACGTTACCCAAAAGGGATAGGAGCGGACGCGAGAAAAACGTGACTTTCCTGTAAGGCTTCGACCTACTTTTTAAGGACGGCCTTCAACTTTATTTCCGTTCCGGCCAGAGCTTTGGAAATTGGACACGTCTGTTTCGTCAACGCTGCTTGCTCTTGAAATTTCGCCTCATCGATTCCTGCGACTTCCGCTTCGGTCTCGAGTTCGATGCTCACGACGCTGAATCCGGCATCGCCCTTATCGAGATTCACTTTGGCGGTTGTGCTGATGCGTTGAGGCGGGAAGCCGGCCTTTTCCAGATTCGCGGAGAGCGCCATGGAATAGCATCCGGCCTCGGCTGCGCCGATGAGTTCTTCCGGATTGGTTCCGGTGCCGTTTTCGAACCGTGATTTAAAAGAGTACCTGCCCCTTAAAGGCTCCGCTGCCGAGCTCAAGGTTGCCGTTTCCTTCTTTGAGTGTTCCCTGCCAAACTGCCGAGCTTTTGCGTGTAATCATAAATGGAATTCTATTTCGGCCTGCGCGGCCGGTGGATTTTCACTGGACTCATTCGCGTCGGTCTGTCGAGCGGATTTCGTAAAGCACGCGATACCGCCGTGCGACAGCGTCCATCCCTTTGAGAGATCCATCCCCGTCTTCGCTGGCTCGGGATGACAGCTCCTTGTGAACAGGCCTACTCCGTGGCGGTCCAGCTGTAAAAGCTGTTTTCGGCATAATTTCCAAAACAGCTGGCATGCGCTTTGCACTGTCGTGGCCATGCAAAAGTCCCCCAAACTCCTGCTCATCATCTCCCTCGTGGCCGTCGCCTTCGCTGGCAGCGTATCCGCCCAGGGAATGGAACCTTTAGGCCCCCGTTTTTACTACCGCGATTTCCAAGGCCGAATGAGATCGGTCGGCGTGATGCATCATTATTGGCATCACCGGATCGCTCACCCGCTGGCCCACGTTGACCCGCGCATTAATCCAAAACTCATGCGCGCCGCGACCATTGCGGAGGAACGGGCCAACGCCCACTCCAAGGGCCGCTGCTGGCAGTACGTGAAGGAAGCGTTGCTCAACGCCGGCGCCGTCAATTCCTATCCGAAGACCGCTTACGCGGCCGAGGCAGGCAGTGAACTCGTTCACTCCTACGGTTTCACCCGGCTCTCAGTGCGCGATCCTTATTCGGCTCCAGTCGGTTCCGTTTTGGTTTATAGCGGCGGCCGGGCTGGGCATGTCGAAATCAGGACGCGGGACGGCTTCGCGAGTGATTATCACTCGAGAAACGCCTGCTATTACCACCTGATCGCGGCCTACGCCAAGCTGTCGTCTTAGGTCGGCCGGTCCATGGCCGCGCGGTTTCGCCGGAAAGGCGTCACCGGAACGGCTTTGTCAGCCGAGGGGCGCGTGCCCGGTGCCGAAACTTTGACCGCCATGAATGGCGGATTTTTGGCCGCCCAGGCTAACGCCTGACCTTTCGTCTCGAAGAAGCGATCGATCACTAGAGCGCTGCGCTCAGTAGCGTTACGTCCCGAAAGCCTGGCGGCCTTCCGGTTTTTGACGGCAGTACCGGTGTCGACCGCTGCCAAAGTTTCACCCGTGGGCAAAACGATGCGGCTGCCAAACGGGATCCGGCGGGGATCGACTGCACAATGTCCGTTACGAAGGCGCGCGCCCGTGGCGCAACGGTGGTTCCGAGTATCGCTATCGGAACCGCCTCCTCCGCCCGCCCAGTAAACAGTGATGCGCGCGAGGATGGCATCGGTGGTTTTGGCGACCACGTTTTTACCGAAGGCGGCCGGACTGAGGCTCAGCAAGAGGCAGAGGATCAGTTTGAATGATTTCATGTAGGTATTGGTTCTAAGCGTTCAAGTTTCGATTCGAAAATGGCGGGGCAGACGGTTCCCTTCCGCGGCGTGTAAAAGCCGCCCGCCGTGGTATCTACGCAGGGCGCGTCAGAAGTCTGCCCACCCTGGCTCCAGCGCGAATCGCGCGCCGGAAATTCCAACTAGTCGCTACCCTTTGGCGTAAACGCCTAGCAAAGGACGATGTGAGGGAATCTTGGACCGAAAATCACTGACAAAACCTTCTTTGGTGCGGATCTCAACGTGGCCGGCCGCCCGGCTGGCGCCGTAAACAATCACCGAACCGACCGGAGCCTGATAGGGGTCCCGGACACTGAGTTTCTTAAATCCGTAGGAGTTCACCAGTTCCGCGCCGGCCTCTTTGGCGTAAGCCGTCTTGGGGTAGGAATTCACCGCGCCAGCCGCTAGCAGCGCTTCTTTGACATACTGCCAGCAGCGGGAACCCGAATGGGCGTGCGCACGTTCCTGGGCAATTGTCGCCGCCCGCATCAAAGTCGGGTTAATCCCCCGCTGGACCTTACCGGTTGCCACTGTGGGGATTTGAAGTTTTTTCGGATAGTAATTGGAGACCACCGGAACCGTCTGGGCGTTGCCGTGGCTATCCCTAAAGACAAATTTGGAGTCACCTTTGGCGGTCATCAGCTCGCCGTGCACGGCGGTGGCAGTGGCAAAAGCCAGGCTAGCGGTAACAACTAGGCGTAGGGGGAGGGGGGTCATTTTTGGCATGAAGAGCGCCGCATATCGGTGATATCGGCCGGGTCTGCAACTTTTTTTTTCAATAATTCGCGGTGGTTTTTACGGTCAATTCGTGACTTTAGAGGGCTAAAATACGTTCGCGACTGGGATTAAGCGGGTGACGGAGAGGTTGGGAAGCAATCAAAGAGAGAAAGAATCGGGCCCAACCTGGATAGGAATCACGCGCACGAACCCGAAGGCCAGATGCGGCACTCCCACCTGCCACCATCAGACAGCTCCCTTCCCTGTGCGTTCATTATCATTTTGTCCGGCTTCAAACGGTCCCGAGGAGAATCGGCTGGCATATCCGCACAGCCGGGGACAACTTCTTCCCGCTTCGCACCGCACCCTCAACTCCATGAACCCTAATCGTAGAACATTTATCAAACTTTCCGCCACAACTTCCGCAGCGGTTGCTTTGGGCGTAAATCCACGCCGACTGGTCGGGGCCATCGAGGCGGTTAAACCGCTGCGAATTCTCATTCTCGGGGGAACGGGTTTCACCGGGCCGTTTCAAGTGCGCTACGCGTTAAGTCGCGGCCACACGGTCACCGTTTTCAATCGCGGCAAAACGCATCCCGGCGAGCTGCCCGAAGGAGTCGAGCAATTGCTTGGCGATCGAAACGGGAAGCTCGACGCCTTGAAGGGACGGCAATGGGATGTCGTGATCGATGTTCCAACCAGCCTGCCGGTTTGGGTTCGTGACGCCGCCGCAATTCTCAAAGGCAACGTCGATCGCTACATTTTCATCTCAACGGTTTCAGTCTACGCGGACACGAATCATGGCTATGACGAAACCGGGCCGACTGCGAAATACCAAGGCCCGGATCCTTACAAGGAAACGATCGAAGCGATGAAAGCGTCCGGGTTCAAGACGTACGGGCCGCTGAAAGCGCTTTCGGAACAGGAAGCGCAAAAAGCTTTTCCGGATAAAGCGCTGATTATCCGTCCGGGGTTAATTGTCGGACCACGTGATGAAACCGATCGATTCACCTATTGGCCGGTGCGAATCGATCGCGGCGGCGAAGTTCTCGCGCCCGGCCAACCGGGCGATCCCGTGCAAATCATTGATGGGCGCGACGTGGCTGAATGGATCATTCGCATGGCCGAAAAGGGCGAGACCGGCATCTACAACGCCGTCGGGCCGGACAAGCCGTTGAGCATGGGCGCGATGCTTAGCGGGATTAAGGATGCCCTTCAATCGAAAGCGACTTTCACGTGGGCCAGCGCAGATTTCCTGGAGAAACAAAAAGTCGAAGCCTGGTCGGACATGCCGGTTTGGACCGGCTCCGAAAGCGGTATGGCGCGGACGAGCAACAAACGCGCGCTCGAAAAGGGGCTTACCTTTCGGCCACTGGCCGAAACAGCCCGGGATACGCTCGCATGGTTCAAACAGCAGACGCCGGAACGCCAGGCGAAGCTTAAATCCGGCCTAACGCCAGAGCGAGAAGCAGAAGTGCTCGCAGCCTGGCATAAAAAGGCCTGAAGCGGGATCGGCCTCTTCTGTAGCGGCGGTCTCTGACCGTCGCAAACCTCGGCGGAAAAAATGCGACGGTCGGAGACCGCCGCTACAACATGCGAGAATCCCTCACCCTAGCCCTCTCCCTTCTAAAGAACGGCGAGGGAAAAGACGCGCGTCGCAGCGTCAGGATTTTTCTTCTTCCTCGCCCCGCTGTGCGGGGAGAGGATTGAGGTGAGGGGTTTCCTTTATGCGCAAGATCGTCGGCCGTCCTATGAACCTTAAGCCTAACGTCGTGCGAACCGTGTCGCTGGCATTCGTCATTAGCATTGCAACGTTCGCGGAATGAACGCGAACAACAGCGACGCGGAAAAAGCGCCGCCCGGCGCATTCATGCGCACACTGCAACGCGTTGTTGCCATCGAGCCTGGCGAAATGCGTTCGATCGCGTGGTCGTGGCTCTATTTCTTTAGCCTGCTCGCGAGCGCATTTGTGTTGCGGCCCCTGCGAGACTCGATGGGTTTGAACGGCGGCGCGGACAAGTATCCCATGCTTTTTACCGGGACGTTGATCGCGATGGTGGTGGTCAGTCCGCCCTTCGCGCTGCTCGTTACCAAGCTCCCACGCAGACGCTTCATCCCGATCGTCTACCGCGTCTCGATGGGATGTCTGTTCGCGTTCTGGCTTTGGCTTGAACTCTCGCCAGGAAGCTTAAAACTCGCGGCGGCCTACACGTTTTTCGTTTGGTTCAGCGTCTTCAACCTGTTTGTCGTGTCCGTGTTCCGCGGATTCATGGCCGACATTTGGCGACTCGACCAGGCCAAACGGCTCTTCGGCTTTATCGGCGTTGGAGGCACGCTCGGCGCCCTCGCCGGTTCATGGCTCGCAAGTCTCCTCGCGAAGCCGATCGGAAGTGTGAACCTGGTGTTTCTCTCGATTATTCTTCTCGAGGTTGCGGTTTTTAGCGTCCGCCGTCTTGTTGCAATTCATCGCATTGATGCGACGCCGCCGGGACAGAACGCTGCGCCGCCCGCAGCGATGAGAACATCCGACATGTGGCGCGGATTGAAGCTCATCATCAGCCAAAGTTACTTACGCTGGATCGCCAGCTACACGTTTTTCTACGGGCTAATCGGAACGTTTCTTTATTACCAACAGGGCAAGCTTGTCGATCTCACCATTCATGATCGGGACGTGCGCACCCAGTACTTCGCCACCATCGAGTTCTGTGTGCAGCTCGGCACGGTGCTCATCCAACTTTTGCTCACGGCTCGCCTGATTCGTTGGTTCGGCATCACGTTCGCGCTCATCTCGCAGCCGGCCATCGCTGTCCTTGGATGGATCGCATTATCGCTTGCGATGATCTTTGGGCCTTGGCTCGGGGGGCATGGATTCACCGTAGGCCACCTCGTGCCACAACTGGCCGTGCTCGCCGGTGTGCAGATTTTGCTTCGCATCAGCAATTTCGCGACCGCACAACCCGCGCGTGAAGCTCTCTACACCGTCGTCGAGCGCGAGGTTAAGTACAAGTCAAAAAGCTTTGTCGACACGTTTATTTATCGCCTCGGCGATTGCCTCGGGGCATGGGCGTTCATGGGCATCCAGGCCATCGGTGCAAGTTTAACGGCGATCGCCGTCCTCACCGTTCCAATTGCCGGCGCATGGGTCCTGGTAGGGCGCACACTCGGTCGCAAGCAACGCGAGCTCACCGATGGAAAACATGCCAAGACCACCGACGTCGCGCTCGATCCGGCGAGCACGGAGGCGTCGGCACCGTAGCTGCCCCGCCGCTCACTTCGCCAATTCGTAGAGATAGTCGACGAACGACATGACCGCGCCGTCATAGCCCTGCACCTTCGGGTTGGCCGATTCGATGACGTAATACTCGTCCGGCGCATGTGCCCCGCTGCCGTGGCCGAGGCCGAAATGTCCGGACGCCTTGTTCACCGGTTCACCGGTGAAAACAAAACCGGGATATGAACCGGCGTTGCGCGGCCACATCACCGGATCGATTCCGGCGCGCTTCAAAACGGCCACCTGCGCCTGGATCAGCGGCGCATCCGCAGAAGTGCTCGTGGGATCGTAACCTCCGCTCATATTCACTTCGATGTCGCCAAAGCCGCGCTTCGCCAAATGCGCCTTGATCGCCGGAACCACATCAGCGGCCTTCATTCCCGGCACCAGGCGAAAGTCCATTTTCGCAACCGCCTTGTGCGGCAAAACCGTTTTGCCGCCAGGACCGGTGTAGCCACCAACAAGGCCCTCGATGTTCGCCGTCGGTGCGGTCTCCAGGCGTTCGTTAGCCTGCTCCCATGGCAGATCGTTGATCCAATGCTGAACGCCGAACGATTTCATCTGCTGCGCTTCATTTTTCCGTTTGGCCGCGTTCTCTATCATGGCTTTCTCGGCCGCGCTGATCGGTCCCGGTTTCGGATAATTGTCGATCGCAATCTCATTGCCGTCTTCAGAGACAAGAGTGTTGAGAGCTTTCACCAAGTGCCACGCCGGGCTGTCGACCATTGCCTTCAACGATGAGTGAATATCCTTCGCCGGACCGCGGCCCCATTTTTCGCCACTCGAAACCAACTCAAGCTCGACCACGCCTTTGGCGCCGAGACTCAAGGTGACAACGCCGTCGAGGTCCTGCATGGCAGAGGGCATGAAAACACCACTGCACTTTGCCAGGGCCGCCAGGACTTCCGGACGCCTAACGAGTTGCGGAATATGGGGCGAGCCGATCTCCTCCTCGCCCTCCGCCACCATCACCAGGTTGACCGGCATCTTCTTGCCCGCGCCTTGAATGGCATGCAGCGCCGCCAGGAAAGCGGACTCCGGCCCCTTTTGATTGACCGCGCCCCGCCCAATAACAACTTTCCCGAGCCCCGGTTTATCAACCAGGCGCGCCTCCAATGGCGGCGAGGTCCATTCCTTTGGATCGAACTGTTTCACGTCATACATGAAATAGAGTCCGACCGTTTTGGGCGCGCCCGCGTCGAGCATCGCAAAAACCCCCGGCTTTCCGTCTGTCGTCAGGACTGTTGCCTGCTGAAACCCGGCATCTTTGGCCAGTTTCGCCATGTACTCTGCGCCGGCGGGATAGTTGAGATCCTCGGCCGCGATGGAGGGAAGCGCGATCCAATCCTGCAGCCGTTTCACATTTGCGTCATGCTCCTTGGCGATCTCGCCTTTGATCTGGTCAATGTCGCCGGATGCCGCAGAGCAAACCGCCAGAGGCAACGCAATGAGGAAAGCGGGAATGAACAAAGGAAGTTTCATGATTCCTTCTTCTACCCGGATCGCTTCCGGTCAAGATCAGAGCGACCTGAACAGAGCGTTTTGCCTTCCGCTTCGCGGCCACGCCTGCTAAACGACCCATTCGATGCTCTTCAATTCGCTCACCTTCGTCGCCTTCTTTGCGATCGTGTTGGCGTTTTACTGGAGCATGCGCTCGTGGAATGGGCGCAAAAATCTGCTCCTGGTCGCGAGTTACATCTTTTATGGCGCGTGGAATCCGCCCTTCGCCGCCCTGCTTTTCTCAACGACCGCGCTCGATTTTTATCTGGGCCGCAAAATGGGGCAACTTGAGCGAGCCGCGGCAGCGTCGCCTCTGGCTTTGGCTCAGTGTGGCGGTCAACCTCAGCATGCTCGGCTTTTTCAAGTACGGGAATTTTCTGCTCGAGAATTTTACCTGGGTGCTGGCCCGCGGCGGTATCCAGTACAAGCCGCCGCACCTCGATGTTTTCCTTCCGATCGGCATTTCTTTCTACACCTTCCACTCGTTATCCTACACGCTCGATATTTATCGCGGCGTTATGAAACCCACCCGGTCGCTACGCGATTTCACCCTGGCAGTTTCATTCTTCCCACAGTTGGTCGCGGGTCCGATCGTCCGCGCGGGCGATTTTCTTCCACAATTGCAGGCGCCGCCAACTCCGCTGAAAGGCCGCTTCCTCTGGGGATTGTTCCTGATGACGCTGGGATTGTTCGAGAAAGTCGTGCTGGCCGACACCCTTCTCGCGAGTTCGGCCGATCAATGTCTTTGGTTATGCCGGCCCTTTGATGGCGCTGGATTCGTGGATTGGCGTAATTGCTTTTGCCGGACAGATCTTCTGCGACTTCGCGGGCTACTCTACCTGTGCGATCGGCGCCGCGCTCTGTCTGGGATTTCATCTCAAGGACAACTTCCGTTTCCCCTACGCAGCCATTGGGTTCTCCGATTTCTGGCGCCGCTGGCACATCTCGCTTTCCACTTTTCTACGCGACTACCTTTACATTCCGCTCGGCGGCAATCGTCATGGCGCGGCGCGCGCAATGATCAATCTGGTCATCGTCATGTTTCTCGGCGGTCTCTGGCATGGAGCAGCCTGGACATTCGTCGTCTGGGGTCTGCTTCATGGCAGTTACCTTGCGATCGAGCGCTTGTTCAAGGCAGTCTTCAAAGAACCCCGCTGGACTCAGACGTGGCCGGCGAAATTATTGCTCGGCGCGATCACATATTTCGCCGTCCTTGTCGCGTGGGTTTATTTCCGCGCCTCAACTTTCCCATCCGCTGCGCGTCTCATCAATGGAATGTTCGGACGACACCTGCGACCGGATGCCATACTCAGCACGCGAGAGATTCTGCAGGTCGCGCTCGTTACCGCCGGACTGCTGATCGCGCACTGGAGCATGCGCGACACGTCGCTGGAAGCCGTGGTCGCGCGGTGGCCGCGCTGGACGGTCACGGGAGTCTGGTTCCTGATGGCCGGCGCAATCATTCTCACACAAGGAAACAGCAATGCCTTCATCTACTTCCAATTTTGAGACGGGTAATCCCGAACCGGCCGTGGCGGGGCATCGCCGTCACCGCTATCGTGGCCGTGTTAATCGCGGTCGACCGCTTGGGAGGTCTATTGCCGCTCGTTAGGCTACGAGCCGACTTTGAACGACACCAGCGACCTCTGGGCGGAAGCACGGCGGCATGTGCAGCCGGAATCCATCGTCATCGTGGGAGATTCGCGCGCATGGTTCGATCTTGATCTCGATGAATTGGAGCGCGGACTTGGGAAACGCCCGGTGCAGCTGGCTCAGGCCGGCAGTTGCCCCTTTCCCGTGCTCCAGGACCTGGCGGACGATCCCCATTTTCACGGCACCCTCATTTGCAGCGTCGTCCCGCGGCTTTACTTCGCTCCACCGGGCACGCCGCCCATGGAGCACGCGCAGAAAGCCGTTCAGCGTTTTCACGGCCAAACCTGGGCGCAACGCGCCAGCCACGAATTGTCGAAACCGATTGAACGGAGTTTCGCTTTCCTGAAGGAGGAAGACCTCACGCTCGACGCCTTATTGAAGAGACTGCCGATCCCTAACCGGCCCTACGCGCAGGTGCCGCCGCCGTTTCCGCCCTATTTTTGCTCCGTCGATAACGACCGCCGGGCCCGCATGATCGAGCAGTGTGCGCGACCGGGCCGGCTGCAAACGCGAGTGAAGACTGGCTGGATCGCGCTTTTCACTCCGCCACCGCCGCCGACTTACGAATCACCGGAAGCCTTCATGGCCAAGATCGGCAAGGCAATCGGGGCTCGTTATACCGATACCAAGGCTTCAATCGACAAACTTCGCGCACGCGGCGGACGCATTGTCTTCGTGCGCTTTCCGGTGACTGGCGAGTTGAAGCAACTGGAGGATCAGCAAACGCCCCGCGCTCGAACCTGGGATCCGCTTTTGAAACAAACGAGCTCTCCCGGAATCTACTTCGAAGATTACCCGGATCTTGCCAGCTTCGATTGTCCGGAATGGTCGCATTTGTCGGCCGGCGACTCAGTTGAATTCAGTAAGCGCCTTGTGCCGCATTTGCGGGCTGCTCTGCAAATGAATGCTGTGGCCACCCGATAAAGCTCGAAGGGGAGTTGTCTTCGCCCCGTTGGGAGCCGCAAACGCTCGTGCTGAGTGGCGTAACCGATGGCTTTGTCTTGATAGCGGACGCGACAAGCGCGTCCCTCGCGATCGGACTCAAACCCCGGAAAACACGCGGGGAAGGACGAGCTTGTCTCATCCGGCTCGGTCATCTCCTCGGGTCTGTTACAAGGCCAAGCTCTCCTGCTGCGGCGCATTCACGGCCGCTGTAATGCCGGCGAACTTCTTCACCAACTCATCCAGCTTGCCGACGTAATAGTCGACGTTTTCGTCGCGATTCTGCGGATCGAAATCCGACGCCAGCCTGGCCGCCTCGTAGGCCGCGACCTTCTTGGGAGTCGCCTTTATGTAATAACTGATTTGATCGCCCGGCTTGTAGGCTCTCCCGCTGGCCACGGCCAGTTCGTAGGCTGCGCCGCGATTCCGTCCCCCCGCACCGATCTTCGCGCGATATTTGTCTAACGAATCCTGCAGCGTGTCGGTTTTCATCAGCATTTCGATGGGCATTTTGCCGCCCCTAATTTCTTTTTCATATTTATCGCGCAAGCCCGGAATCGCTTCGCCTTTTCCTTCCATCAGGAGCTTGATCATTTCCTCCAGGAAAACGCGCTGAAATTTCTCCAGCCCGCGCGATTTAAGCGCGCCGCCTTTGATGACCACGTCGCCAGCGCGGGTCAGTAGCGCATAGTTCTTCGCCTTGTAGCTGAACATGGCGTCAAACTGCTCGTCGAACTCGACTTCGATGCCGGGGGGCAGCTCCTTTGCCAGGCCTTCTCGCAATTTCTCGATCTCCGCTCCTTCTTTGGAGGCATCCCGGTCGGTTGCTTTTTTCTTCTTTCCCGTCGAACCGGCACGGCTGCCTCTACAGCAGCAGAAGAGGGCGGCACAAAGTAAATTCCGTCGGTATCGACTTCGATTACCTGCGCCCCCTGCTCCTTCAGCCAATCGATCATCTTCTTCAGAAGATCCCGGCCGATCTGGGTGACGCGCGCGGCTGCATCGAAATCGGCAAAATGTCCCTGGGCGAAACCGAGATAGCCGTAGAAGCTGTTGATCAGAATCTTGAACGTGTTTTGCAGCGCATGCAGATGACGCTGCCGGGCCTTGTCTTTTTCCGCGCGCATTTGCGCCTTTGTTTCCAGTCGGAAGTTGCGCAGGTCTGTGAGCAGGTGACGGAAAATCTGCAGCTGATCGCTCTGCGGAAAACAGTCGAACTGCAACATGACTGACGGATAAAGCGAGGCAATGTCGCAATGCCAGACGTTGCGAGCCACCCCGGTAAAGAAGATGTCGGTGTAGCCACCTTCAAAGCTCCGCGGCATGGGCAACTCGGGAATGCTGTGCCGCTGGCGAAGATATTCGCGAAGGAAAAGCGCGTCGATGCGCGTGGCGTTACCGCGCACGATCACGTCCTGGTAATTGTACGGAAAAATCTGCGCCTGGATGAAATAGCTCGGACTCAGCAGTTCGGCGACAGCGCGAGTCTCCCGGACCGCGCAAAGAGCGCGTTCTCGAAAACGCTCGCTGCCCTTCAGGTATTCCCGTTGCAGGGCTTTCCCGCCTAACGACGAAGCCTCGGCGCTTTCACAAAACCCAAAATGACTGGCAACATCGATGCGCTCGAACCCGGCGAGCGTTCGCATGCCCACGTCATAGAACTGCGCCAGCAGGAAGGTGTCGACGAAGTGCCGCCCATCGACGGCGAATTTCGGATAATCGATTGTTTTCTCGGCAATTTGCAGGCGCGATGGGCGCGAACGAAGAAATCCGCCGCTTCGTCCCCAGTCGAGCTTGACCTTGGCCTTGCGGGCACGCGCGACCAGGAAAGGCAGGTCGAACCGGAACAGATCATGGCCTTCGATGACGTCGGGATCGCGCTCCCGGACCAGGCTCGTTAGGCGTCTGATTGCGTCCCGCTCCGATTCCGCGGCCTTGGCCGGATCGATCAGGATCAGCTCTTCCCAACCGGTGTTATCGGATAGCGCGATGCTGGCGATGTGGTTTTCCGCAGCCTCCGCAAGGTCGTTTTCGCCGCTCGGCGATATCACTTCCAGTTGAAGA
Organism: uncultured Verrucomicrobiae bacterium; assembly: GCA_963824205.1. Classification (GTDB taxonomy): domain Bacteria; phylum Verrucomicrobiota; class Verrucomicrobiia; order Chthoniobacterales; family UBA10450; genus JBBRDU01. The sequence continues at coordinate 188,538 of CAWGOG010000001.1, forward strand.
CGCTTCAGGTTTTCCAGAGCCAGCCCCTTGAAAAGCGTCCGCCCGGTCGCGGTCAGGTAATGTTGCACCGGATCGCTCAGCGCAAAGAAGGCGCGCCCTGCCCTCTTCAATCCGTTGCGCAGATCGATCAGCTCCTTCCAGCTATCGACGGTAATCAGCCAGTTGTATTTGAGATCCCCCTGCAGCTTCTCCGCATTCTCGATCCCAAGATCGGCCACATCCCCGTCCGCCCAGACGAACGGATGAAATGGCTCCACGTCCACCGTTGTTCCACCATCTTTTCCGCGGCGATGAACACGCACCGTGCCGGTGTCGCCCAATTCTATGGCGACGATTCCTTCTGTCGGATCAGATCCAAAGAGAAGAGTATTTTTCTCGAACTCCACCTCAAGAGGTTGCGCCAGTTTTGGAGACTGACAACTGGCACCGACTGAGAGGGCAACCCACGCCGGTGCGGGTCAATCTTGTATCGCGTAGCGTTGATCCGCATCAAGGCCAATGGAGGGTCGAGCTCCTGCGAGAGCGCACACCCGGCGTCGCAGGAGCCCCGCCCTCCACTTCGCCGAGAGCAGCCCCGCCATCTGTTCCTTGGCCCGGAAGAGCCTGGCAGGTATAGATGGGACATGAAAATTTTCCTGCCCGCGTTGAGCGCACTGATCGCCACCTCGGTCTGCGCCCAGAATGCCATTGAGAAAGCCACCGAGGGTGAGCTGCCTTCGCTGCTTTCGATCTATAAGGACCTCCACGCGCATCCCGAATTATCGAAAAAGGAGGACCACACTTCCGCCTTCGTTGCCAAGGAATTGCGCGCCGTTGGCTGCGAAGTGACCGACCACTTCGGTAAGTACGATGATCCAAACGCGAAAGATTACGGCGTTATCGGCATCATGAAAAATGGCCAAGGCCCGACGGTGCTTGTCCGGACAGACATGGACGCGTTACCAGTCGAGGAGGAAACGGGGCTGCCTTACGCAAGCAAAGTCACCACGCAGAATGACGAGGGACGCGAAGTCCACGTGATGCACGCCTGCGGGCACGATGTGCACATGGCCTCGTTCATCGGTGTTGCCCGGACGTTGCAAAAAATGAAAGATCAATGGCACGGAACAATCATGTTCGTCGCGCAGCCGGCCGAGGAAATGGGCACCGGCGCACTCTCTCTTCTGAAAGCCGGTTTATATAATCGATTCGGCAAACCTGATTTTGCGCTCGGGTTTCACGACAATGCGCAGATCCAGACCGGTCACATCGGCGTTACGGAAGGCTACACGTATGCCAACGTGGATTCGGTGGATATCACCGTCAGAGGCGTCGGCGGGCACGGTGCCTATCCGCACAAGACCAAGGATCCGATCGTCCTTTCAGCGGAAATCGTTAACGCGCTGCAAACAATCGCCAGCCGCCAAAACAATCCGCTCGACCCGATAGTCGTGACGGTCGGATCCATTCATGGCGGCACCAAGCACAATATCATTCCCGACGAGGTGAAGATGCAGCTAACGGTTCGCACCTATAAATCCGATGTGCGCGAACGCGTGATTGCCGACATCAATCGCATTGCCAAAGGGTGCGCCATTGCCGCCGGCCTTCCGGAGGATCGCATGCCCATCGTGAACCATTTAAAAAACGAATTCACTCCCGCCACTTACAACAATCCGGACCTGACCAAGCGGCTGGTCGGTGTCTGGAAGAAGGAACTTGGCGAGCAAAACGTCGAGATGGTCGATCCGACCATGGGCGGCGAGGATTTTTCCGAGTACAGCCTTTCGGATCATTCGATTCCGGCGGTCGACTTTCATGTTGGGGCGGTTGATCCGGCCAAGGTGGCCGAAAGCCAGAAGACCGGTGTGCCTCTGCCGAGCCTGCACTCGAGCAAGTTCGCTCCCGTTCCCGAACCGACGATCCGCCTCGCTATTACGGCGATGGACGCAGCGGTCTTGGACCTGATGAAGAAGTAGCGGAGGCGGGACAAGCTTGCGGGCGGCTCGGTGACACGCCCTCCCCGCGAGTTTGCGATGGCTTGCGCCGTTTCTGTTCCCGATGGAAACTATCTCGTGAAAACAAAGCGCTTCCTCCCCTCGTTGGTTCTCCTGCTGACAGTCTGCGTCCTTGGATCGGCGTGGGCGGAGCCATCATGGGAAACCAATTACAAGAAAGCCCAGCAACAGGCCAAGGCTGACAACAAGCTTGTCCTTCTCGATTTCACCGGATCCGACTGGTGCGGCTGGTGCATCAAGTTGAAGCAGGAAGTTTTCTCGCAGCCTGAATTCAAAGATTACGCGACCAAGAACCTCGTTCTGGTCGAGGTCGATTTTCCGCGCGCAAAGGCGCAAGCCGCCTCAGTGAAGATGCAAAATGAAGAGCTGGCATCCCAATACGGCATCCAGGGATTTCCGACGATTGTCGTCCTGAATGGCCAGGGAAAAAAAGTCGGCCAGTTGTATTACATGGAAGGTGGTCCGACCGCCTTCATCGCCGAACTGGAGAAGTTGCGGAAAAGCTGAGCGTCAGTCGGCCTAACGATTAATTCTTCGCCGGTTCCAAGGCCCGATGTAAAGCATCGGACAGTTCGCGCCGGCTGAACGGTTTCGGAAGCGCGCTTCGGAAACCGTAAGCCAGAAAGCGCGACAAGGCCGATTCATCGCAGTAACCGCTGCAGATAATCGCGGCCACATTCGGATCGACACTGCGAAGCCGCTCGATGGTGGCGAGGCCGCCCATGCCGCCGCGAATGGTGGCGTCGAGAATGACCGCCTGGAATTTCTCGCCGCGTCGCTGCGCCTTCTCGTATGTGCGAATCGCCTCGAGCCCGTCGGGAACCGCCGTGACCTCGAAACCAAGGGTGCTCAGCAGTTGAGAGGTCAGATCGCGGATGGCCGCTTCATCATCCATGACCAAAATGCGCTGATGATTGGAGCGCACGGTACGCTCGGGAATTGGGATGTCCTGATGGGCGATTTCACCTTCTACGGCAGGAAGATAAAATGAAAAAGTGGTGCCTTCGTCGGAGGAACTCTCCAGATAGAGCATTCCGCCATGGCGCTTTACGATCGAATAGCTAATGGCGAGACCAAGGCCGCTTCCGAGAGGCTTGGTCGTGAAATACGGATCGAAAATTTTGGAGGCGTTCTCTTCCGAAATTCCTGAACCGCGATCTGCCACCGTCACTTTGACATAGCGTCCATCTGGAAGCCCACCCCCGGCGCGATCTTCGAGCAAGGCGTTGCGCGCCGAAATCCTGACCGTGCCGCCATGGGGCATGGCTTCGCGCGCATTGATCATCAACGCGTTTATCACCTGCTCAATTTGGGCCGGATCGACCTCGGCCTTCCAGAGATCCGACGGCAAATCGATGTCCGAACGAAGATTCGACCCGTAAAGAGAAAATTCCGCCGCTTGTGAGAGGAGATTGGAGACCGACGCGATGCGCTTGAGAGGAGCGCCTCCCTTGGAAAATGTGAGCAGCTGGCTCGACAGATGGGCCGCGTGCTGCGCCGCCTGGCCCGCCTTGGAGAGAAACGAATGCAGACTTCCGGCATCGCTGGGCGTCTCGATTTGAGCAAGACCGATGTTCCCGGAAATGACAGTGAGAATGTTGTTCAGATCATGCGCAATGCCGCCGGCCAATGTGCCTAACGACTCTAACTTGCTCGTGGTCAGCCGTTCTTCTTCGGTTCGTTTGCGTTCGGTGACATCGCGGAAGAAAACCGATAGTCCAGTACCGCTGGGATAAGCGTGCAGTTCAAACCACACCTGCCCGGCGGCATCGCTCGCTTCAAATTCAATCGCTACTTCCTCCGCGAGAACGCGGCGGTAATTTTCGTCGAAGACGGTGCCAACCAACTCTGGAAATTCCTTCCAGATTTCGCGGCCGATCAGGTCGTCGCGTTTTCGCGCCAGAAGCCGTTCGGCCTCCGGATTCAAATAGGTGAAAACCCAGTTTTGATTGAGTGAAAAGAAGGCGTCGGTTGTGTTCTCCAAAATATTCGTCAACGTGCGGGCCGACTCGATCAGGGCTGCGCGGGCGTGGTTCCGCTCGGCCAGGTCGCGAATCTGGCGTTCCGCGACGGAAAGCCGGATATTCAGCAGCGCGATGTCGAGAGGTTTGGTGAGGTAATCGTTCGCCCCCGCGGCCAGCGCCTGCTCGAGATCTTCCGTGTGGTCGCGCCCCGTGACCAGGAGGATGAACATCTCATCGCCATTCGCGGCTGTGCGCAACTCACGGCAAAGATCAATTCCGCTCTGGCCTGGAAGCATCCAGTCAAGGATCAGAAAGGGATAACTCTGCGTTTGGAGCGCTTCTTTTGCTTCTTCGGCGCTTCCCACCCCGAGAACCTCGTGGCCCCGCCGTTCCATGAGCCTCTGCAGGTTGTGGCGACTCTCCGGGTGATCTTCAACCAGCAATATCTTCATATTTGGGCTCCAAATGTGGCTGGTTGGTCGGGTGGACGGGCATGACAGACTCAGGGATCGGGCAGCGACCCCGGGTCCCGAAGCAGCAGGGAGTTTGCCAACATGCCCCGGCTTGCTCGCGCTTTCGGGAATGCCTCCCTCTTGTGGGCGGCTTGCGGAAAAACTGCCCTCTGCTAAATACACGCATCCTGCCTTCCGCCATGCTTGCCCTGCGCCGTGTTGCACTCATTTCTTTTCTCTTGGCGGCAGGGCCAACCATTCTTGTTGGCGAGAATTCTTCACCAGGGCCTGCGCCGGAACAGGCAAAGTCTGCCGGAACCCCGGCGCCACACTCTGTCTACAGCGATGTGCACGTGGATGAGCCTTATATCGCTCTCACTTTTGACGATGGTCCGCACGCGACTCTGACGCCGAAGCTGCTCGATCTGCTCGCTTCCCGCCACATCAAGGCCACGTTTTTTGTCTTGGGCGAGTGCGTCGAGCAAAATCCGCAGATCCTGCAAAGAGCCGCCCGCGAAGGTCACGAAATCGGGAATCACTCGTGGTCCCATCCGCAATTGAATCGCCTGTCCGACGAAGGCGTTCGTTCGCAACTCAAACGGACTGACGACCTGATCAAATCGTCGATCGGCATTCGCCCGACTCTTTTCCGGCCACCGTACGGCGCGCTGACTTCACGCCAGAAGAAATGGATTCCCGAGGAATTCGGTTACAAAATCATCCTTTGGGATGTCGATCCGCTCGATTGGAAGGAACCGGGGCCGGCGACGGTGACCAATCGCATCCTGAAAAATTCGCGACCGGGTTCAATCGTTCTCTCCCATGACATTCATCGCGGAACAATCGAAGCCATGCCGGCGACGATCGATCAGTTGCTCGCGAAACATTACAAGTTCGTGACCGTTTCCGAATTGATCGGTCTGGCCACTGCGGAACCACCGAAACCTTCGCGCAAGATGGCCCCTTCCGGACCTGCGACGGCCGCCAGTCCATCGGCCACAACCGGAACGTCGGCCGCGGCCTCGTCGCAAACTGCGGCACCCGCAGGACCAGCAGCGACCGCGACGCCTAACCACTAACGTGGTTGCCGAACAGTATTTGCAGCTTCGCAGCGACGTGGAAGGCGCGCTCGGGCGGCTTCTAAAGCTCATCACAGAGCTTCGCCGTCCACCCGATACTCTCGAGATCGTCCACGGATTGCTGACAGATATCCGCGAGCCGCTGCTTTTCGTAGTCGTGGGAGAGGTGAAATCCGGGAAATCATCTCTGCTCAATGCACTTTTCGGCCAGGAATTCGCAAAGGTGGATGTGCTCCCGGCGACGGACAAAATCTGCATCTTCCGGTACGGGCCAGAGGACAAGACGGTCGAGGTTTCGCGCAGCATGATTGAGCGTTATCTGCCCATTCGCTTTCTCCACGATTTCAATGTGGTCGACACGCCGGGCACGAACACGATTGTCGCGGAGCACCAGACGATCACCGAGAACTTCGTCCCGCGCGCGGACCTGATCCTGTTTGTCTTTTCGGTGGTGAACCCATGGACTCAATCAGCCTGGGAGTTCCTGAAGTTTATCCAGCAAAAATGGCTCAAGAATGTCGTCTTTGTTTTGCAACAGGCCGACCTTCGAGAACCGACCGAGATTGAGGTCATCCAGCGCCATCTGCAGGATAACGCCGTCCAGCGGCTCGGATTCGCTCCTCCAATTTTTGCGGTCTCCGCTCGCAAGGCTCTCCTCGCGCAAACCGGAGCCGACAAGCAGAAGCTCTGGTCAGAGAGCGGTTTTGAGTCTCTGCAAAATCAGATAAACCAGGTCGTGCGTGAATCCGAAACGCGCCTTCTGAAACTGCGATCGGCCGCGAAAACGGCGCGCGTGATTCTCGAGGAAACGGTTCGCGAGATGCAAACCGCGGTTGACGTGGTCGCGCGAGACGAGGCTCGCCTTGGGCGAATCGATCATATTCTCGCGGCGCGAAAGGAGCAGTCAGCCAAGCACATTCAACGCCTGGTTCACGGTGTCGAAAACGCCTGCCAGCAATGCGCCCGCGAGGGAGAAAAATCGCTCCAGGAGCGTCTGTCCTTCTGGCGAACCTGGCGGGTTATCTGGCGGCGCTCCGCGTGGCAGCGCGATTTCCAGATGCAAATGGAAATGAAACTGCGGCAAACCGTCGAGCCCCAGGTCGAGCAGGCGATTCAAATGCTCGAGACCGATCTGCGCGGCCTCTGGCCACAGTTAAACGACATGCTGCAAACACTCTTCGAGCGAGACTTGCGCGAGCAACTGCCCCGTAACATCCCCGATTTCGCGCGACAGCGTCGCGAGCTGCTTCAATCGGTTCAACTGACACTGATGGAGCGCGCGTCGGGCAAAATGATCGAAGAGAAACTGACGCAACTTTTCGAAGAAACATCGACCCGGCTCCGGGTCCCGGCCGGCGTCGCCGCGGCCGGTGGACTCGTCGCTGTCATCACGGCGATGAGCAGCGCCGCCGTGGCCGACGTGACCGGGGTTCTGGCGGCGTCGGCCTTGATCGCCGGAACCTTCGTCGCAATCAGCCAGCGGAAAAAGATTCTCGCGGCCTATGATGCACAAATGAGCGAAAAGTGCCGTGAGCTCGTCAAAGGAATTGAGCGCCAGCTCGCCGGTGCGGTTGAACTGTTTTACGCCGAAATCGCCTCAGCCTTTCATCCGGTGCAGGCTTTTTGCGCGGCTAAGCGCAAACAATTCGAGGCGCCGCAAAAACAGGCCGAAGAGCTAAAAAAAGAATTCGAGTCGCTGGGGACTCGAATTAGTTAGGCCGCACATTGATTGTCATCCTGAGGCGCGCAGACGCTGAAGGACCTCCCTTGCGTGTTCAAAGCTCCGGATGAGAGATCCTTCGGCGCGCTCCGCCAGCCTCAGGATGACAAGCTACGAACGCGCTTATTTCTTCGCGGACACTGATCCCTGCGCCAGCTTCGATTCCTGCGCGCGCCGCGCGAGCACGAAATGATTGTTGTCGCCGTAGGTCCGCCACGGTCCCGGCGCGACATCGCGCACCTCAACAAATTGCCAATCGGTCACATCAGTCGGCTGAAGACCGAGGTAGTCGCGCACGGCCGGTGACACATCAAGGCCGGCGCCGTGGTTCAGATTCGGTTTCGGACGTTCCCCCTGAAAAACATATTGAAAATGGTCCGTGCGGAATGGCCCGCAGTCTTCCCATTGCGCGTAAGCGGTGCGGTTCCCTTTGCGAATGGCAATCCAACGATGCTGGCAGACCGATCGGCCCGGCTCGGTATACGACTGTTTGAACCAGGGAATTACGAGGGGTGCTTCCGGTTTGGTCTGACCGTGCGTGACATCGTTGTACGGCAGCGCGCAGTAGAAGGGATTTTGTCTCGGGGTGAAGCCCACGGGAATGTAGTTGCGACGCGAAGACGAATCGGGCGTGTCGAACCCGCCGTAACTTGTCTGCCAGTTCGCATCCCAGGAACTCTTGAAATTCGGCACGGGATTGTTGCCGCCGGCAGCTTCTCCAATCCAGAAAACGGTCGTCACGATATTCGTCTTCCACGGAAAACGCGTGGCCGCCGGGCGCGACGCCGTTGGAACGATGACGGTGGGTTCCACTTTCAAAAGGGCCTGCTCACGCAACTTGCGGGCGTATTTGGCAAAGTCGGCCGCGCTCTCATAAGGCGAGCCTGACTGCGCCAACGCCGAAGAAAGTCCGGCGACGGCGACTAAGGAGATGACAACTATTCTACGCATCGGGCGGAATTCGGGTCTGTTTTATCCGAATTTTCCCTCGGAAGCAAGGCGTTTCCCTCTGGAAAAACCAGAGCCAACGAGGCTTATAGAGCATCAGCAGCAATTATTCCGCGGCCCTACAGACGGGAAAGCTCTGTATCTCGTTCTCCCTGTGGACTCTGCGCTTCAGGATGATCGAGGGTGAAATGCAACCCCCTGCTCTCCTTGCGGCTCAAGGCCGAATCCACGATCAGCGCAGCCACGGTTGCCAAATTGCGAAGTTCCAACAGGTCGACCGACACCTTGAAGTTCCAATAAAAGTCATGAATCTCGCGCTGAAGATTGCGCAATCGCGCGCTCGCGCGCTGCAGGCGTTTGCTTGTGCGGACGATTCCAACGTAATCCCACATGAGCCGCCGGATCTCGTCCCAGTTGTGATAAATCACGACTAGCTCATCGACATCCTGGACATCGCCCGAGACCCATTCCGGGACCTCAATGTGCCGGCTCCGATGCGAAACCGGCTGGTCGCGCAAGAGCGTCTGCACAGCTCGATGCGCCACCACCAGTCCTTCCAGAAGGGAATTGCTCGCCAGTCGATTCGCTCCGTGAAGACCGGTGCAACCAACCTCACCAATGGCAAACAAACCGGGGAGGCTGGAAGCGCCGTTAACATCGGTCTTGATGCCGCCGCATTGATAGTGCGCTGCCGGTACAACCGGAATCGGTTGCTTGGAAATATCGATCCCGTAACGAAGGCATGTCTCGTAGATGTGGGGGAATCGTTCTTTCAAAAACTCCGGGCTCTTGTCGGTGATATCGAGGAAAACGCAGGCCGCACCTGAGCGTTTGATCTCCGCATCAATGGCCCGCGCAACAATGTCCCGGGGCGCCAACGCTCCACGCGAATCGTAACGTTTCATGAAATCTTCGCCGCGCTGATTCCGAAGAATCCCGCCTTCGCCACGAACGGCTTCGGAAATCAAAAACGACTTCGCTTTCGGATGAAAAAGACAGGTGGGGTGGAATTGAATGAATTCCATGTTCGCGATCACGGCGCCCGCGCGCCACGCGATGGCCACGCCGTCACCGGTGGCGACGTCCGGGTTGGTTGTGTAGAGATAGACTTTTCCGCAACCGCCGGTGGCCAGAATAATTCTGTCGGATCGAACGGTTTCAACCTGCCCGGTCTTTTCATCCAGAACGTAAACGCCCAGGCAGCGATCCTCGGTTGAAAATCCGAGTTTCCCCGCTGTAATCAGATCGACCGCCATGTGGTTTTCCAAGAGCTCGACCTGAGGATGCCGGCCCAGCTCGCGCAGCAAGACGTGCTCGATCTCCTTGCCGGTCACGTCCTGGACATGGAGGACTCGCCTCTTCGAATGGCCGCCCTCGCGACCGAGGTCGAGCTCGCGATGCCCTGAGACTTCTCGCTCATCAAATTGAAGGCCCAGCTCGATCAATTCGCGAATTCGCTCGGGGCCTTCGGTAACGATTGTCCGCACGACCGCTTCGTTACAAAGACCGGCGCCGGCGACGATTGTGTCCTTCACATGCAGCTCGAAGGAATCTTCGCCGCTGGTCACGCAGGCGATTCCTCCCTGGGCCCAGGCGGTATTGCTGTCCGCGCCTTTGCGTTTTGTGACCACGGCCACCGAGCCATGCTGGGCCGCTTTCCAGGCAAAGCTGAGCCCGGCGATCCCGCTGCCAATAACGACGAAATCGTAATCCCTCATGAAATCAGGATGTTGTCGATCAGCCTGGTCTTGCCAAAGAAAACCGCCGCGGCAACGAGTGAACCGGGGCGAACCTCGCTGACGGGTTGCATCGTTAGGCTATCCACCAGCTCGACATAATCGACGCGGGCCAGCGGTGCTTTCTCGATCAACTGCCGAACATGCTCGACGACCTTCGCGCCGGAGTCTTCTTCCTTTGCACTCCTCGCGGCCTGCAAGAGGGCCTGTCGAATCACGGCCGCCTGCGTTCGCTCTTCTGCGTTCAGGTATTGATTGCGCGAACTCAGCGCGAGTCCATTGGGCTCGCGCACTGTGGGAACGCCGACGATTTCGACAGGGAAATTCAGGTCGCGCACCATGCGTCGAATAATGGCGAGCTGCTGGAAGTCCTTCTCGCCGAATACAGCAATATCGGGTTGCAGAATGTTGAACAACTTCGCCACCACCGTGCAGACTCCACGAAAATGTCCCGGACGCGAGCGGCCGCACAATTCTTCCGACAAAGACGTTTCCATCACCGCGATCGATCGATCATCTGCGTACATCTCCGGGACAGACGGACGGAAAAGCAGATCGACGCCGGCTTCCCGGCATAATTTTTCGTCGCGTTCTTCCAGCCGCGGGTAGCGTTCAAAATCCGACCCGGGCTCAAACTGAAGCGGGTTAACGAAAATACTAACCGCCACTTCGCCGCTGTTGACCGCCTTGTCGCGGGCCACCCGAATCAATTCCATGTGCCCCCGGTGAAGCGCCCCCATCGTGGGGACGAGGATGCGTGGGCCGCGCAATGGAGCTTCGCGCACCTGCCTGACAGTCGTAAATATCTTCACGGGGATGGAGCCGCTATCCCAAATCCAGCCATACCGCCTGGCGCGCAAACCGGAAGTTGGCCTGTTGAAAATTGCGCCAGCCTGCCTGCCGAGCGAACTCCCTTAATTCCTCGGCTGAGAAAGCCCGCGCCGCTGAGAGCCGGGCATCATACCTGGTCATGGGATGGCGAAACATAAAGCTGGTTAAGAGAAAAACACCGACGGTCCCAAGGAATCCTCGCCTAAGGTCCGCCACCAAAACGTGCCGCCGACTCAAAGCAGCCGCATGGGCGAGCACGCGAACGGCGTCTGTCTCGCTGAAATGGTGCAGCACGAGCGAGCACAGGACGATGTCGTAGGTCGCAATCTCCCCCCAGTCTCGAATATCGCCGTGATGAAAGGTGATTTCCGGATAATCAACGCTCAGACGCCTTGCAATTTCCAGCGTCGGCTCCTGGCCGTCGATTGCATCAATTGAAACAGAGGCTCCTATCTCGCGGCTGTACTGCGCCACCAATCTGGGGATGTCTCCGGAGCCGGTTGCAAGGTCGAGAATGCGAAAAGACTTTCCGGGCTCAAGCCATTGTCGCAGGAAATGCCGGATCAAATCGTAGCTGCCGAAAAAACGATTCAACTGTCTGAGATTGTGAAGATCCTCATCCAGCGCCGCTGACAAAGGCTGCGGCCGGTCCATGATCTCCTGCACCGCTGGGTCGAATCGCCGTTTCATCCGCAAAACCTTCCGTGCGCGGGAAAGGCCCGCGATTACGAACGAAGGAATGAAACCCAGGACTCCGGCAAGGAAGCCGTCTCGATCTCGCTCGCGATCCGGCCTTCGAACTCGGGATGAAAAGAAGTCGAGGTTCCGTAGACCATGATCACATCCTCGTTTCCCTCTACTCGCATGGCATGCGCCACTCCCGCGGGCACAACCACGCCGGCATTATTTTGGCCGCGCCGGTTGTCGCCATCAATAAAGAACCGCATCACGCGTTTATCGAGACCGGCACGCGCATCCCGCAGAAAAACTTCCACGCGGCCTTGAACGAAAAAAATCACATCCCACTGCTCCTTGTCGTAGGGACGCGAGGCAACACTCGCTCCCGCCTTGGAAAACAACTTTTCAAACCATCCCGCGGCGTCGGCGCCGTCCGGAATGCTTGGCGGATGGATATGGAAACCCTTGGCGGTTCCGGCGAACATCCTCGCGGCGGCCCATTGAACCGGCCAAAGCCCGATCTCTTTCAAAACACCTTCGTCGCGGCGGACGAATTCGCCGAAGACTCCTCGATACGGCTGTGGGTGGACTGTTCGCGCGAAGATTTCGACTCCGGGAATCCAGGCAGCTTTCAACGAGGAATCGTTCCGATCGGCGGCAAGAAGCTCGCTTACTTCCACTCCGGGATCGCGCAAGCGCTCGGCCATTGTGGTTGACGAGTATTCCCGCGTTCGCAGGAGCGCTCGTGCTTCGGGGGTGATACCCTCCCAGAGTTTCTTGTCCGACTTGTTCATATCTTGAAGTAAAGTGAGCCTAACGATTCCTGCTCTCCCAAGCGCTCACCCAGCAGCTTTCAGGCTGGCACATTATATTCATTGAAGGTAAACGCAGGCAAATTAACCTTCATCGTCCCGCGATGAACCGTCTTTGCTCTGCCCCATCTTCACCCGGCGCGCCCCTAAGCCGGCGCGCAGGTTGGAAAGCCCGGCCGCTCCTTCACCCGCGATACGGGCTGAACGGTGAAAGATGAACGCGTCCCCTTGATGCGCGATTACTGGCTCTACGTTCTCTATCGCGCGGCCATCGCGCTTCTAGCCGTTGTTCCGCTTTCGTTCGTTTTTCGACTCGGCCAGTTCGGCGGCTGGTGTGCCTGGCTACTGCTCGGGCGCTATCGAGGCCTGGCCCTTCGCAACCTCGAGATCGCTTTTGGAAATTCAAAGGCGCGACCGGAACTCCGCCGGATCGCCCGCAAACACTTTGAGCAACTCGGGGCAAACATTCTGAGCAGTCTCAAACTCGGCACGATGCCGGTCGAGGAAATCGAGAAACACGTTCAAGTCGAGGACCTCGATTCTATTCACAAACATTTACGCGCAGGGCAGCCGGTCATCCTGCTTCTGGCGCATCTCGGTAACTGGGAATTGTGCGCCCAGCTGATGCCGAAATTCATCGGCTACGCCCGTAATGCGACCGTCTACCAGAAACTGCGCAACCGCCGCATCGATCAACATCTAAGAACTCTCCGCGCGCGCGCCGGAGTTGAATTGTACGACCGGGATGAAGGATTCAATCGGCCAATTAAACTGCTGCGCGGCGGCGGAGCTATCGGCATCCTATGCGACCAACATGCCGGGGACAAAGGCATCTGGGTCCCGTTTTTCAATAAACTCGCTTCGACTACGCCTCTGCCGGCCCTGCTCGCGAAGCGCACCGGCGCTCGCCTCGTCAGTGTGGCTTTCTACACCGTCGGCACCGCGCGGTGGCGCGTGTCCATTGGCCCGGTCGTCGAGCCACAGAAGAATCAAAGCATCGGCGACCTAACGACTCGGGTTAACGAGATTGTGGAGGAACAGATAAAACCGGCGCCAGCCGATTGGTTCTGGGTCCATGATCGTTGGAAAACACCGCGGCCAAACTTCCTCCTCACGCGCTACAAGCGCGGCATCCACTCCGCCAACGGCGCAGCTTCTTTGAAGCCGTTTCAATTGCTGGTGCGATCGAGCAACTGGCTCGGTGATGCCGTCATGAGCATTCCCGCCGCCCGGGCCATGAAAAAGGGTCGGCCCGATTGCCGGCTCACGATTGTCTGCCAATCAAAGCTTGTTCCGCTTTGGAAAAGAGTCACCGAAGTCGACCAAGTCGTTAGCATCGAAGATCAATCTGTCTTTTCCACGGCGCGAGCGATTCGCTCGGCGGGACCGTTTGATGCCGCAGTGTTGTTTCCCAACTCGTTGCGCTCGGCCCTGGAGATTCGGCTCGCCGGCATACCACTGCGGGTGGGCTATCGCGGCCATTCGCGGTCCTGGTTACTCAACCAAATCATCCGAAGACGCCGCGATACCGGACGCATCGAACATCAGGCGACGACTTATCTCCGCATCGCCCACGAGCTCGGCGCTGATATCACCGCTGGCCGACTCGCACCGAGATCGTCACGGCAGGTGGCCCAGGATGGACTTCGTCTCGCTGTTTGCCCCGGTGCTGAATACGGTCCCGCGAAACGCTGGTTGGCCGAACGGTTCGGGGCCGTGGCCGCCTCGGTTTCGGCCGCTAAATCAGCCAAATGGGTGCTTCTCGGAACGGCCGCCGACGCCGCTGCCGGCGAGATTGTAGCCACGGCACTGGGAGAAAGTGCGGTTAATCGGATCGGCAAAACGTCGCTCGAAGATTTGATGACAGAACTTCAGTCCTGCCGTCTCCTCCTCACAAACGATACCGGCACGATGCATCTGGCCGCGTTTCTCGGGATCCCAACCGTGGCCATCTTTGGCTCGACCGAGCCTTTGAAGACCGCGCCGCTTGGCGACGGCCATGTGATTGTTCGACATCATGTCGAGTGCAGTCCCTGTTTCCTTCGGGAATGCCCGATCGATTTTCGGTGCATGCAGGCCGTCACCGTCGAAGAAGTGACGCGAGCTGTCCTGTCCGTCTTGAAGGAATAGGCGCCGCCTGAGCCCTAGCGCGCTTGCTTTCAATAGCGCATGCACAATGATGTCGCCCAATGGCGCCAACTGACAGGCCGCGAGTCCAGACCGATCTTCAGGTCATGTTCTTCGACACCGATTGCGGAGGTGTCGTGCATAACATTGCCTACCTGCGCTTCATTGAAATCGCGCGCACTCTCCTGGCCGAGGAGCTCGGGATGTCGCTAACGCAGATGACGCAGACCCAGCGGTACCCCGTCGTGGTCCGTACCGAAATCGATTATCGGAGAGGCGCGCGACTGGGAGACCGGCTGACCGTCGAAGGGTGGCTCGACCGCGTCGAGCGCGCGCGTTTCTGGTGCGCTTTTCAGATCGTCCGCCCGGCAGACGACACCTTGATCGCGACCTGCCGGCAATTGCTGGCGCTGGTGCAAATGCCCGAAGGCGCGGTTATTCGCCTTCCTAACGAATGGGAAAAGTATCGCGGCGGCGAACTCGCCAACACCGCCAAAACCTAACATGGTCGCAGGAACCCAGGTCCTCAGGTTTGAAGAGACTTTGATCGAGCCGACGGCGCTTCCGCCGCCACCCATCCGGCATGCACTCTTCGTTCTGCTGCTTGCCCTTGCAGTCATCCTGCATGTCGCCACCGCCGGCAACGGCGATCTTTTCAACGAAACGGACGGTCAATATGCCGGCGCGGCCAAGGAAATGATCGAGACCCACCAATGGGCGCTACCGACTAACAATGGCATCGCGCGATTGCAAAAACCGCCGCTGGTCTACTGGCTCGTCATCATTTCCTACAAGATTTTTGGCGTCAGCGTCGCCGCTGCGCGACTTCCGATCGCCGGTGCCATCGTTGCCACGACCGCGCTCACTTTTCTCATCGGCGAGCGGTTACGAAACTATTGGCACGGATTTCTCGCCGGCCTGATTTATATCACCTCCGCGGGAACGTTTCTGCTCGGCCGTATCATCATGCCGGAACCCGTCCTCAGCGTTTTTATCGCCGGAGGCGTCTTCTGTGCCATTTGCGGATACCAACGCAGAAATGACCGGGGCTTTTGGTATGCCGGCTTCTGGATCTGCGCGGCGCTCGCCAGCCTAACGAAGAGCGTAGCCGGTCCTTTGTACCTGCTCGCGCTGGTCGGCCTTCTCTGCGCGTGTTACCGGCAGGCGCGACAACGATTCGCTTCTCTGTTTCGATGGTACTATTGGCTCCTCTTCTTCGCTCTGGTGGCTCCATGGTATCTTTGGACGCATCACTATTATCCCCAGCTCTTTCATCGTCTCCTGGTTGACGACTGGCACAGCCGGATTTTCGGGGATGACGATGACGTTCCGCGCTGGCGATTCCTGACTCTTCATCTGGTCTGGTGGTTTCCGTGGTCGCTGCTTCTTTTGCCCGGCCTTGCCCTCGGCTGGCGGCGCATCTTCCGGTGGCAGGAAATCGAATTTTCTGAGGCGGTGCCGCTTGTATGGATGGCGGTGATCATGATCCCGGCGCTCCTCATTGGGCAGCGGCAGGATTATTATTCCATGGGCATGTGGAGCGGATTCGCTCTCTGGGGAGCGACGCTCTGGGCCCGCCTTTCACGCAGTCTGCAAACGGCCGGGGCAATCTTACTGGCCACAGTCGGCGTGTCGTTAGGCACTCTTACTTTGTTGAGCGTGCAGACTCGATCAAACAGTGGCCGATGGGGCGCCGCGGAGGATCGCTTCAGCGCCTGGCAGGCACTCGAGCAGATCCCGCGAGGCGTCTGGCATACCTTTTGGCCGCTGGCCACGGCGGCCTTCACCGCCATCTTGATTTTCGGAATTCTCGCCGCCTGGTTCGCCTTTCGAGGACGCGAACGGTTGGCCGCCGCCATGGTCGCCGCCGCCATGATTCCCACCGGGCTGGCCATGATCGAAGGCGTCGCGCGAGTGGCCCCCTATTTTTCGCTCGCCCCGGTCGCGCGATTCATTAACCAACGGCCGGTGAAGGGCGAAGTTATTTACGAAGGTTCCCTCCATCAGGGAAGCAGTCTGGTTTTTTATCTCCGGCAGAAATTCTACCTGGTTAATCGGCCCGCCGATGACGACTCCTTCGTCGGAGTGGATTCAGGAAACATCGAGCTGGATGAAAACGCCGTGCTCGCGAAGTGGGCTGACCCCGATGTCATCTACCTGATTACCGATCAAAGTCGCCTGCCGCACTGGCAAAAAATGATCAATGATCGCTTTCATATTTTCCATCAGGTAACAGCCTCAGGAAGCTTCGTCGTCTTAAGCAACGAGCTTTAACCCACTCCCATGGAGGGGGAATTTGAAAAATCCGCCGCACAGGCTACTCTGCACACTCATTTTCCGGAAAGGGACCAAATATGTCACAGCATCGTAGCCTCAAAGGGACCAGCACCATCGCGGCCAAGCGCAACGTTCTGAAGCGTTTCGAGCGCGTTGAGCTTTTGAAAAAGCGCGGGCAATTCAAAGAGGGCGGCAAAGTCATCGGCCTGCCCAAGACCAAGCCGGACGTTTAGCCGGTTTTTGGCGAACGGCGACGATTTCGTTCGCCTTTGGTGATATCTTCGCGCGCCATGCGATTAAATCGTTACCTGGCCGCGGCCGGCCTGGGTTCGCGGCGACATTGCGACGAGCTGATTCAAAGCGGCCAGGTTGCAATCAACGGCCGCGTTTGCACCGACTTCAGCATCCAGCCCGGTGAGCAGGACCATGTCAAGGTCAACGGTCGCCGTGTCCAACTCACGGCCGCGCAAACAATCGTTCTCTACAAACCATCCGGATTTGTCTGCACGCGAAAGGATCCTCATGTCCGCGATACCATCTACGATCTCTTGCCCCCGAAACTCTCGAAGCTTTTTAACGTCGGCCGCCTCGATGCCCAGACCGAAGGGCTGATTATCCTAACGAACGACGGCGAGCTTGCACAGCGCCTGACTCATCCACGCTACAAGGTTGAAAAGGAATATGACGTCATTCTTGATCGACCATGGGACCCGGAGTTGGAGGAAAAGCTTCTGCGCGGTATTTTCCTCGACGGACAACGCGCTCAATTCGCCCGGATCCGTCGAAAGACGAAAGCACATTTGCAGGTGGTGCTGAAACAGGGGTTGAACCGGCAGATCCGTCGAATGTTCGCGGCCGTTGGTTATGAAGTGAAACAGCTTGCACGGACACGCATCGGCCTGCTTCGGCTGGGCGATCTGCCACGCGGTCACTGGCGGCCGTTGACCCGTCGGGAACTCGATTCCCTAACGACCAAACCGAATGCAAATCGATAACTGCGTTGCCTTGATCACAGGCGCCTCCGCCGGCATCGGGCGTGAATTCGCGCGCCTGCTGGCTCCACGAGCAAAAGCCGTTGCCCTGATTGCCCGGCGGGAGGACAAGCTGCAAGAGCTCAGTGATGAGCTGAAGCGAATCAATCCTAACCTCCGGGTCCACCTGCGAACTCTCGACCTGAATCAGAGAGAGCAAATCGCGGCTTTGCCGCTGTGGTTGAAAGAGAACGATATTTTTGTCGATCTCCTGATCAATAACGCGGGGCTCGGCGATATGGGCGCGTTCGCCGCCAGCGATCCGGAACGGATTCAACAGATGTTGAACGTCAATATCAGTGCCCTCACGCAACTGACGCGATTATTGGTGCCGGAAATGATGACGAGAAAACGCGGCGGAATTCTTAACGTCAGTTCGTCGGCCGGATTTGTTCCGATCGCAGGTTTCGCGGTTTACGCGGCCACAAAGGCGTACGTCAACAGCTTCTCCGAAGCGTTGCTCGCGGAAGTTGCCGGAAGCGGGATCAGCGTTTGCTCGCTCTGCCCGGGTCCGGTGCACACGGAATTCAGCGAAGTGGCGCAGCGACCGGGTGGACCACCACAAGCGGGTGCTCCCGAGTTCGTTTACGTTTCCGCGCGGGACGTGGCCGCGGCAGGATTGGACGGGATCGAGAACGATCGCCCGCTGGTGATACCGGGTGGGGTGATGAAAGTGGCCATGTTCATCACCAGGCTCATGCCTTTGTGGGTCAACCGGCTGCTGGCAAGAGCTACCGCCCGTCGCAGGGGTGCCGCGTTAGACTAATCACTTATATTTGACGGAGCAGCCGTACGGCTTGGTGTCCGCGGTGGTTACCGCCTTGCCGGCGAGCGCTTCATCGAGCGCCTGCTTCACGTAGTTGGTCGAACTTGGAATATCCGCCGGGTTCGGCGTGCGCTTGCTATCGATCGCGCCTTCATAAACCACTTTGCCCTCGGGATTGATGACAAACATATGCGGCGTGTTCTTGGCTCCATAAGCCCGGCCAATTTTTCCATCCGGATCCAGAACAAGGGCTGTCTGATGCCCCTTCCACCCAGTAATGATCTTCTCCCCCTGTTCAGCACTCACGTTGCCCTCAGCTCCCGGCGCTGACGAATCGACGCTCAGCCAGACGACTCCCTTGCCGGTGTATTCTTCCTGTAACTTTTGCATATTGCCGCTGCCGTAATGCTTCTTCACGAACGGGCATTCCGGGTTGAACCATTCGAGCACAACGAACTTTCCCTTGTACTCGGCCAGACTCTGAGTTTTTCCTTTTGAATCGGCTGCCGAAAAGTCGGGAGCGGCGCTGCCGACCGGAGGCGAGTCGAGCGCCATCAGCGCGGAGACAGCAAGAGAACTAAAAATTGCAGTGAGGACGGATTTTTTCATGATCATTGAGTAGCGATTCTGTGTGTCAGGTTTTCGAGTTTGTCGAGGACCATGCCCTTGGTGAGAAGTTCCGGGAAAACAATCGGTTCGATATCTTTCCCCGAATAAAGCACATACAATGGGACACCCGGCCGGCCGAAATGTTGCAACAATTTCGTGATCACCGGATCGCCATTGGTCCAGTCTGCCCGAAGTTTTGTGACCGAATGGGCTCGGAAGGCCTCACGCACCGCCGCGGTCTCGAGCACACTGGCTTCATTGAATTTGCAGGTAATGCACCAGGCGGCCGTGAAATCGACAAAGACAGCGTGGCCTTGCTCGAGTTCCGCCTGAAGTCTCTCCGGCGTAAAAGCCTGCCAGTCGCCGGCGAGCGCGCCGACCGACGTGGAGAGTTTCGAAGACGCGAATTTGTTCCCGATAAAGTAATAACCGCCGGTAACAAGGAAAACGATCATGAGGCCGACTGCCCATATCCGTGACGCGCGCGACGCCGTTGGAATGACGAACACTCCCTGCATCCAGCAGACCAAAGAGACCACCAGCAGAAACGCGGACGCCCAGATGAGAGCTTCCAAACCGCGCTGCGCGCCGAGCACATAAAGCAAAAAGATCAGCGTGGCCAAAAGGAGAAACCCCATGAGTTGTTTCACGTAGAGCATCCACGTGCCAGGCTTCGGCAGGAGCCGCAAGCCACGCCGGTTGCGCGCACAGAATCAGGTACGGCGCGCTCATTCCGGCAGCGATGGCCAGGAACATCGCCAGAATCACAGGAGCCGGTTGGGTAAAGGCGAACCCGAGAGCTGTTCCAAGGAACGGAGCCGTGCAAGGGGTTGCCAGAATGGTGGCAAAGACTCCCTGGAAGAACGATGCGCCCAATCCTTCTGAGGCGGTCGCGCCTAACAAGCCGCGATTAATCGTTTGCGGGAGCGAGATCTCGAAAACTCCCAGAAGATTCAAAGCAAAGACGAGCACAACGCAGCTCATCCCGAGAACGAAATACGGGATTAGTGAATTGCAGCGCCCATGTGATCTGATGTCCCGCGTGCCGCAGGAAGATCAGAACGAGCGCCAGACCGAGGAACCAGGCAAAGATTCCCGCGGCAAAGAAAAGGCCGCTCTGAAAAATTCGCTGCTCTGACTTTGACCGGCATGCTGCACAAAACCGAAAATTTTCAGAGAAATCACCGGAAGCACACAAGGCATCAGGTTCAGGATCAACCCGCCGAGAAAACCAAAGAAAAGATATGCTGCCAGTCCACGTCCAGCAGGAAGAGTTGCGATCTGCCACTGGCAGCCGCTATCCCCGCGGTTTCGCGAATCGTTAGGCCAGCACGATCGCTGCCATCATCCTGCTGTCCGTAAACAATCAGCCCGGGAAGCGAGGTCAACCCCTTCGCTTCCGGATTCGAGAGGGATGCGAAAAACGGCTTCTTCCCCAGCTCGCGACTGCAGCGCCGGATGCCCAACAACGACGCTGCCTTCCGGCGAGGGATAAAAATCCAGCAAACGTGCCTGACTGAACGCGCGCTTTTTGCCCGCAGCAAAAGCGCGTGAACAGCCGCTCCCAATTCACGGAAAGGCTGTCGTCGGCCCGCGGCTGCACAGCTTTTTGTAGCGCGAAAAAATATCCGCATTCGCCGGACGGAGCGTCCTTTGCAACGGGAAGGTTC
The DNA here is from genome assembly GCA_963824205.1 of uncultured Verrucomicrobiae bacterium. Taxonomy (GTDB): domain Bacteria; phylum Verrucomicrobiota; class Verrucomicrobiia; order Chthoniobacterales; family UBA10450; genus JBBRDU01. The sequence goes on from CAWGOG010000001.1 coordinate 209,235, forward strand.
AGCTCCACGGGCGCGCTACCGGGAATGCAGATTTTTTCGCAAACAAGCCAGTTCGCATCTGCCGAAAGTTTGATCGTTTGATCCGTCAGAGAGGCCGGCGGGGTGAGTTCCTGCGTTAACAGGACTTCGTCATGATACCCGTAGGTTTTGATATCTCCCGGATCATCGAATTTCAGCGGCGATCGGCCAGCGAAGTTCGCCGGCCTTCCAACCCGGCGGAAGGTGCCACTTCAATTCGATCGGGAATTCCCGCGTCACCGGAATATTTCCAGTAGGTGTGCCAGCGCGGTGCGAGGTGAAGAAGAAGCCCGGCCTGAAAAGGTTTCCCAGGAACGATCGCCCCCACATCGCCGATCAGTTCGGCCTTTACGAGTTCGCGGCCCTTCATAAGACCTGGGCGCGCGCCTGACGCGGCAACAAATACGAGTCAGGGCCAGGGCGAGAATCCGGACAGCCTACGAAAGGCGAGAAAGCATTAGAGAAGTAACCATTACGGACGGCTGACGGCAACGAACCGACTTTGACTGGCTCGGCGAGTGCTCCGTTCACAGTATTATGAGAAAAACAGCTGCTGTCCTGGTAGCCGTCGGACTCGGCGGCCTTTTTTACATCACGCCCATCAGTCGGCGACTTCGGATCAGCCGGAGAAACCGGTCGCATCGGCGCGCAGGTCAGTGAGGTGCCAAGCCGCGGCACCGGCCAGCCATCGGAGCATAACTGGATGAAACGCTCCCTTGATCGCGCATCGGATGTTGCGCAGCAATCTCGCGAACGGCTCAAGGCGAATCAGGATCCGTAGAGCGCGGACGGGACCGTTTCGGCCTTCCTTTCTTCAACGAGCAAAGCGGACACGTTCGAGAATTCTGTCGCCACGTCAGTAGCTGCGCAGCAAGCGCAACTGATTCAGCTGCTGAAGTCTTGTCTGACGGCCGCCTTAAAGGCGTCTGAGGTCATGGGCGGCTCGAAGGTGTTCGCCGCTTCGCTTTCTTCGGCTAGGTCCCGAGGCGTTCGACTCGTTTCACCGGCTGGCCTTCATTCTTGGTCACAATCTTCAGTGCCGGAAGTATCGCGCGTCAGCTTGAAAGCGGCCGTGCATGATCCCCACCAGCGGAATCGCCTGGGTGCCGTTGTTCTCGACAAAGAGAATGTCATGGTCGCCAGACCTTGAATTCCGGTGCGTCGGCAATGCCCATGGAGTCTTCACCCACAGTTCCGCCGTAAACTCGCATCACGTATGACTTCCCGGAAGCTTCGCCCTTGAGCGTCTCTTCAATTTGAAAGGTGATGTAACTCTCGATGTGGCGATTGGCCCCCTCACCTGTCCATTGTGAACGAACATTCGCCACACTTCCCTGGAAAATCACCTGGGCCTGGCTGACAAGCTGGTCGAATGACGGCGGGATCACCGTCGTGCCCCTGGTCGTCGCGTTTAAAGCGATCACCGAGGCTGCGCAAAGAAGTAAACGTGAGATTTTCATAGTGGTTGGCCTAACGAAAAATTATCTACTGATGGTAACGGTCGCCGTCTTGGGTGATGACAAGGTGTATCCAGTCCCCGTGGTCAGTGTCATCGTGGCCGTTTTGGCCGTATTTGGCGGGGTCACTTCGCGCAAAACAATTGTCCCGGACGCAGCATTCGCCGGAATCGAGAAGCGGTTAAGGCTCAGCGTGTAATTCGTACCACGAATCGCCGTCCCGCTCATCGCATAATTGACCGTCAAGGCGCCGTGGCCCGAAGCGGCGAAACATTGCAGGTGAGCGTCGCAGTGCCGCCGGTATGAATGCTTGAGGGAGAAACCGAGAGGGTAACAGCGTAGCCGGCTGGCGTTGGAGTCGGAGTCGGCAGTCGGAGTCGGCGTCGGCGTCGGAGTTGGGGTCGGCGTCGGTGTGGCTGTCGGAGTCGGCGTCGGTGTGGGAGTTGGCGTAGGCGTCGGAGTTGGTGTCGGGCTCGAACTCGGAGCGCCATAGAGGGTCTGCGCGCCGTTGATATCGTCCGTAGCCGGCAGCTCAACCGCGCTCATGACGGAGTTCATCATCGCCGTCACATGCTGGCCTGCACTGTCAGGGTGATTCAATCCAATGGCGTGACCAAGCTCGTGGGTCAAAACACGCCGAATCTCGCCGATGGCAAAACCGTTGGATCCGAAGCGCAATCCGCCGCGGTATGAGTCCCAGTTCTGATGATTATTAAACAGAATATCGGCTTCCAGTCGTGTGACCGCCGCTTGAGGACCAGCCGGTAATGGCAAGGGTATTGGAGCCGAAAGAACTGCCGAAAAATGTGCTCGCGAAAGCGACGGTGTTAATTCGATCGCCCTGGCTAATCGGAGCGCTTGGGTTCGTTGCCATGACCAGGCGCACACGCTGAAGGTTCACATTCCAAGCGTCTCCAGCAGGGTTGGCTGCCACATCCCAGGAGGTGTTTCCGTCGATAAGGGTGCGCCCAGCGATTACCAAGCGCGAGCTGAAAAGTTGGGGTGGAGTTCGCCGCCCAGCTGGATCCGGTCAAAACGTAAGCCTTGGCCGGGATCACCAGGACCAGAGCCAATACGAGGACGAAGCTCAGCGCCGCTCTGAGGAGCGGGGAACGACGGGGGGCGCGAAGTAGTCTCATTATAATTTCTATAAGCAGGTGGCGTGCACGCATCCGCGCGAAAATTTTGAGAAAAATGGCGGAACGTCACTGCGAGTCAGGCTGGGGCCGCGCAAAGTTGTCCCATATTGCAAAAACTTGTCAATCGTTCCCACGTAAAATCGCCACGCATTACGGGACAATGAAGATCTGGCCCGAGTAAGGATCCTTCACCTTGCTCCCGGGCGAATAGCCACTGACATCGACGTACTTCGTCGGCTGGGACGGGCTAAAGACGTAACCCGGTTTGTCCGGAACCGGCTTTGCCGTCGGAAAGACAGGTGATAGCGCGGGTCTTTGTGGAGAGGACGCAGCGGCGGTGCTTCCCTTCTTCGCGGAAGGCGAGGATTTCTTTGTTGGCGACGGGCTTGCCGTCGACCTCCGCTGCGCCGACGCGTGGGAGGCCGTCTGGTGTTTCGGTGCTGGGGTGGGCGGCGGTGGCGGAACGGGTGTCGGCGTCGGGGTCGGCGTGGAATGATGAAAGAGGCGGAACGGTGCGGTAGCGACCTCGTAGGATCCTTCCGCGGTGTCATGGATAACACTGCATGCCGTCAGCCCTAACGACACGAGCACAAGAAGCCTCAACGAGTACCGGACGCGTACGATCCAGTCGCACTGAGAAATTGTCATGAGGCAGCTGGCGCATGCTATGAGCGAATGGATTCCTCCAGGTCCCGCGCAAAATCCTTAATAAGCTCCTGGCTGGTGGCCCACGAACACATCAGGCGGTAAAGGCCCGGTTCGAAGAAATTGTAGAAGCGCCATCCTGCTCGCGTGATCCGATCATACACGCCGGCCGAGAGCGAGACGAAAACCTCGTTCGCCTCCACCGGAAATATAGGCGGTGCATTTGCGATCCGCTGCAATTCCGCGGCCAACATCCCAGCGCACGCGTTGGCATGCCGCGCGTTTGCCAGCCAGAGGTCGCCATCGAGCAACGCGAGCCACGTCGCCGCGAGAAATCGCATCTTCGAAGAAAGCTGCCCGGCCTGTTTTAATCGATATTCAAACTCGCGTGCCAGTTCCTTTCGGAAAAAGATGATCAACTCGGCGTTACCGCCGCCGTTCTTGATTCCACCAAAGCTCATGGCATCGATTCCGAGACGCCAGCTGAGGTCGCTCGGGCGACTTCGCAAGCGTGGCCGCGGCGTTGGCAAAGCGGGCGCCGTCTAGATACACCAGCATGCCAGCGCGATGCGCCGCCTCCGCGAGCGCAGAGATCTGGTCGGGGCGATAAACCGTGCCGTATTCCGTCGCCTGGGTGAGGCTCAGAACGCGGGGCTTGTGCGAATGAAGGTCGCGAAACCGCGCTATGGTCCCTTGAAATTCATCCGGATCGATCCGGCCGTTCTCGCCTTTCGCAAGAATCAATTTTGCACCACCGGAAAAGAACTCGGGAGCGCCACACTCGTCGGTCTGAATATGAGCATGCCGGTGACAGACGATTCCGTGATACGGCTGGCAAAGTTGCGCCAGGGCTAATGAGTTGGCCGCGGTGCCGTTGAAAACGAGGAAAACTTCGCAGTCCGTTTCGAAAACCTCGCGAACGCGATCGCACAAGCGGCGGGTGAAATCGTCTTCTCCATAGGAAGCGACCGATTCACGATTGGCCGCTTCGAGGGCCTTCAGTGCTTCCTGACAAAAGCCGGCCGTGTTATCGCTGGCAAAATCAAAGCGCGCTCGGCCCTTCTCCATGGGCGTCCTAATACGCGATCCATGCTTCGAGCGAAAGCGCGCGCTTTGCCGACTTAGAGGCGCGTCGGACCGCCGCGTTGGCCAACTATTGGGGCGGATGAGTGCGGCGCAGAACTTCTATCGGGAAGAATTTGTCTGACGGACCCGAGCCCTGGGCCTCAGCATCCGCCAGACAAATCACCTCTACTTGCTCCCCAAATTTTTAAGTGCAGCCGCGCAAAAGGAAAATCAGCAGCAACACCGGCACCGGAATACCAATTAGCCATAGAAGAATGTATCCCATGGCTCCCTTTTCATTACGTCGATGGATTAATTTCATAGCGAGGTTGAGCTTTCTTTCCCTTCCTTTCGGATATGAGCGCGCCGATGAGCGTGTGGAGATGTAAATTTTTTCCGCGCAACCGGGAAAATTGCAAAATCGCCCGCGGCCGGGAGACGCGCCGCTATGTTGCGTCCGCAGCTTGCGAAAGATCCTTCTCGGATGCACTTTCCTCTCCCTGTCGGTTAACGAAAACGCCTGATGCCATGAGTGATCTTCAAATCAAATGTGGAAAGGCGCGGCCGGCGTATTTTTGAGCTGGTCGATCGGAACCCGGAATCAATCTTCAGCAAAGCCGGGTTCTATCAGCGCATGATGGCTCTCTCGATGCGGGACGAGCATTTCAAGGTGCAGATGTTCCGTTTTGTCGACGTGCTCGCGTCGCTCAATCGCGGCGGCGAAATCGTCCGGCACCTCGATGAATATTTCGCCGACATGAGGAACGGCTTCGCACCTCTCGTGCAGACAGGCGTGACCGTGGCCAAGCTCGCCCCGTGGATCAGCGGTCAGTTCCTGCGCTGGAACGTTTCCGGCATGGCCCGGCAATTTATCGCCGGAAAAAATCCACAGGACGTCATGAAAACGCTCCGGCGGCGCCGGCGCCAGCGCATCGGTTTCACGGTCGATTTGTTAGGCGAAGCAGTCGTTAGCGAAAAAGAGGCAACCGAATACACCGCCCGGTGTTTCGATCTCCTGGAAGGACTGGCCGCCGAAACACGCGGGCTGGAAAGATCCTCTCGGCGAAAATTCCGAGCTCTTTCCGGTGGTCAACGTGTCCGTGAAAATTTCCGCGCTCTATTCGCAAATGAACCCGGCTGATCCGGCCGATGCCATCAGTCATCTGGCCCCAAAGTTGAGGCCTTTGCTCCGGCGCGCTCGCGAACTGGGAGCATTTATCAATTTCGACATGGAGAGCTACGCGCATAAGAACACCACGCTGGCACTCTTCAAAACCCTGTTCGCCGAACCAGAGTTTCGCGACTGGCCGCACGCCGGCATCGTTGTTCAGGCTTACCTGCGCGATTCGGGCAAAGATTTGGCAGATCTTATTTCCTGGGGACGGAATCGGGGCACGCGTTTCACGGTTCGCCTGGTTAAGGGCGCCTACTGGGATTACGAACGAATCAAGGCGCACCAAAATGGATGGGTCGTGCCGGTCTACGAGCAAAAGGCGGCCAGCGACGCCAATTTCGAAGACCTAACGAGAGTGCTCCTGGAAAACGAGAGCACGGTGACGTCAGCCTTCGGCTCCCATAACGTGCGCAGCATCGCCCACGCGCAAGCGCTGGCGGAAGAGCTAGGCATTCCGAAAAGCCGCTTCGAATTCCAGCTCCTTTACGGCATGGCCGGGCCGATCAAACGCGCTCTCGTCGATATGGGGTATCGCGTCCGCGAATACTGTCCTGTGGGTGAACTTCTGCCTGGAATGTCCTACCTCGTTAGGCGGCTTCTGGAAAACACCTCCAACGAAGGCTTTCTGCGGGCCAAGTTCTCCGACAACGCATCCGAAGCATCGCTTCTGCGCAACCCCGAAGACCTGGTCGGCCGAAACGGCGCAAGGCCTCCTGCTGGATCCACGTCCCTCGAGCGCGGAACAAACGGAGCCAACGCCTCGCGCGAAATTTCCCACGGAGATGCATACGAAAACGCTTCGTTGGTTAATTTCGTCTACCCGCAAGCGCAGGAGAAAATGCGGGGCGCCCTCGCCCAGATGCGCACGCAGCTTGGAAAAAAATATCCGATCACGATCGACGGCAATCGCATCTGGACCGAGACAACCATCCCATCGCTCAACCCGACGACTCCCGGATGAAGTCGTCGGCCATGTTGCCATGGCCGGAATCCCCGAGGCGGAGCGCGCGGTCAAAGCCGCGCGGGAGGCGTTTAATTCCTGGAGTTTCACTCCGGTGGAACAACGCGCGCAACTTCTCGAGCGGGCCGCCGCCATCATGGACGCACGGCGTTATGAACTCTGCGCGCTCGAAGTCTTTGAGGTAGGCAAAGCGTGGGCCGAAGCCGACGGGGATATCCGCGAAGCCATCGATTTTCTTCTTTTCTATGCCCACCAAATGCGCCGCCTCGGCCTGCCGCGCCTGACGCAACATGTTCTCGGCGAAGAAAGCTACCAGCATTACTGGCCGCGGGGAGTGACTCTCGTGATCGCGCCTTGGAACTTCCCAATCGCGATCCTCGGCGGAATGGTTTCAGCCGCGCTCGTCAGCGGGAACACCGTCATCATGAAGCCAGCAGAGCAGTCCGCCGTCTGCGGCGCGATGCTGATGGAAATCTTCGAGCAGGCCGGAATTCCTGATGGCGTTTTGAACTTCCTGCCGGGAAAAGGCTCGGTTATCGGCGCGCACCTTGTCGACCATCCGGATATCGACATGATCGCCTTTACCGGCTCGCGTGAAGTCGGGCTGCGGATTTGGGAGAGCGCCGGCAAAACCCGGCCCGGTCAGCGCGAGCTCAAGCGCGTGGTTTGCGAAATGGGCGGCAAGAACGCCGTTATCGTCGACTCCGATGCCGACCTCGACGAAGCAATCGTCGACTCGGTCTATTCCGCCTTTGGCTATCAGGGACAGAAATGCTCGGCCCTTTCACGCCTGATCGTGCTGGAGGAAAACTACGGCCGCGTCATGGACCGGCTGCTGTCGGCGGCCGCGAGTTTGCGCATCGGCAACCCGGAGCAGCCGGGAATCACCGTAGGCCCAGTGATTGATGAGATCGCGTATCGCCGCATCCAGGAATACATCGAAATCGGCAAAGGCGAAGCGATGCTGGCCTATCAAAAGGGCGATGTGCCTGACAAAGGCTTCTTCATTCCTCCAACAATTTTCGCCAACGTCACTCCGGATATGCGCATTGCCCGCGAAGAGATTTTCGGCCCGGTCCTTAGCGTAATGAAGGCTCACGATCTCGATGACGCCATCCGAATCGCTAACAGCACCGAATTTGCGCTGACCGCCGGATTTTTCTCCCGCAGTCCGGCGAACATCGAGCGCGCCAAAGCCGAACTTGTCGCGGGAAATGTTTACATCAACCGCTCCTGCACGGGAGCTGTTGTCGGCCGGCATCCGTTTGGCGGATTCAAAATGTCCGGTGGCGGCACAAAAGCCGGAGGCGAAGATTACCTTCTGCAGTTCATGGTGCCTCGCGTGGTCACAGAAAATATCATGCGCCACGGATTCGCCCCGGAAGAGACCGCGGCCTATCGCAAAGAGTTTCTCCCGCGCCGCTGATCTAGCGAAACTGGGGATGCCGGGTGCAGATGAGTTGCACCACCGTCACTACCATCGAGATCACCGGCCAGGCCGACGCCAGCACAATCAGTGAGAGCACGAAAAGCTCTCGCTTCTGTTCGCGCGCGGATTCCGTCAAAAATTCGCGACTGAGATTGTGGAAAGGGCGATCGCCGTCGTCGGATGGTGAATAGCCGACCGGAAAGCCGGACCCCGACTGAAAAAAATAATCCGTTTCCGGCCGAGATGGTGGCACGATCGCCGCGCTTTTGTCCGTCGAAGAGACGCTCAGAGCGGAATGGGATCTGCGTTTTCACGAGAGTTTGCCCCAGCTTGAACCATTCCAAGCTGCCACGATCCCGGCGTTTTTAAACTGTCACTTTCAATGGCGAAACGTCACGAGGCTTATCCTCCCGCGCCATCCACGTAATAATCTGGCTGCGAGCGAGTTCAATCACGCTGACATGATCGCCGCGGGCGACCGGAAAAAATTTTATGCCCGGAAACTCCCGCGCCAGTTCCGCGCCCATCTGTTCCGGGATGACGTCATCCTCCATTCCGTGAAACACCGCCACCTGCGCATCCGGGTTTTCGGCAAAGATGGTTTTTCAGGGAAGCGCGATTGTCATAATTGTCGGACAAAAGATGCGACAGCAGATGGCCGACGACGCGCGCCGCTTCTTCCCGGAGGGTGGTGAATGGAGCGATAACCACGATTCGGCTGACCTGATGGTGGGCTGCAAAATCGAGGGCTGCAGCCGCGCCTAACGAGTGACCAAGCACACCGAGTGGAATGGCCTGCTGGTCGATTCCGAGACGGATGAACACAGCCTCAAGCGCCGCCTCGGCCGATTCCCGAGTCCCGGAAATCGTGGCGTAACCGGCGTTCTTTCCGTAACCGGGATAATCCACCAGGAGAAAAGCCTCATCGTCTCGCGGGTATCTCCGGAGCAGCCCGGCCCAGTCCAGCGCCAGCGAACCATTCCCGCAAAAAGCCACCCACAGTCGGTGCGGCGAACCATTTTTCGCCGGAATAAAAAACGCCGTCTGCGCTCCAGCGGGAATCTGGTAGGAAATCTCGAGGCCCTCGAAACCTGCAATCCGCGCATAATTCAAAGTGTACGGGCGCGGATGATAAATCATCGAGTGCTGCCCGAGGTAAAGAAAGAGGACAACAGGCGTCATCAACACCAGCGCGACGATCAGAAGCCGCATGATCCAAGTGCCGATTCGTTTGCCCACGGTCGTTAACCAGGCGGATTCATCCATCTAAAGGCTCCAGGATTCTGCATGATCTAGCGGTCGACTCTGTTAACATACACGCGCGCTCGCCATGCTGTATATCGTTGCCACACCCATCGGAAACCTCGGCGATATCACCATCAGGGCGCTCGAAATTTTAAAAGCCGCCGACCTGATCGCAGCCGAGGACACGCGTCACTCGGGAATCCTGCTGAAGCATTACGGTATCCAAAAGCCGCTTGTCAGTTATCACGAGCACAACGAAGCCATGCGCACCGCTCAACTGGTCGAGCGTCTGAGCGCAGGCGAAACCGTAGCGCTCATTACCGATGCCGGGCTTCCCGGAATTTCCGATCCGGGATTTCGAATCATCCGTGAGTGTGTTCGCCGTGACTTGCCATTCGAAATTCTGCCGGGAGCCTCGTCTGTCCTGACCGCCCTGGTCGGTTCGGGACTTCCCGCGGACAAATTCTTCTTCGGCGGCTTCCTGCCGCCGAAAAGCGGTGGGCGCGAGCGGGAATTGAAGGCCGCCGCAGCCAGGCCCGAGACTTCCATCTTCTTCGAAAGCCCGCATCGCCTCATCAAGACTTTGACCGCCGCGCACGAGATCATGCCCGAGCGAATGCTCTGCGTTGCGCGGGAACTCACCAAAAAATTCGAGGAATACCGGCGCGGGCGCCCTGAAGAACTGCTGGCCCATTACACCGCGAAACCGCCCAAGGGAGAGATTGTCCTGCTTATCACCGGCTTTTAGAACCGCGCGGCCGGTTTCCCCTTGTCAACGCGTTGTTCCTGTGGGAGTGTGCGCGGCTTTTCCCCCGGAAGCACTCCCTTCTTATGGCCTACGCTATTATCAAAACTGGTGGTCGTCAGCACCGCGTCGCTGAAGGCGACACGATTGATGTCGACCTTCTCGACCTCGATGCAGGTAAACAGGTGACCTTTGAAGTCCTTATGCATGCCGACGGCGACAAGATTTCCCACGGATCGCCGCTTGTTTCCGGAGCCAAAGTCACCGCTGAGGTGGTCGAGCAAAGGAAAGACAAGAAGGTCATTGCTTTCAAATATCGCCGCCGCAAAGGCTATCACCGCACGGTCGGTCATCGCCGCAAACTCACGCGCCTGAAGATCAAGACCATCACCGGCGGCGGAGCCAAAAAGGCGGCCGCAAAGAAGGAGACGGAATAATTTTATGGCGCATAAAAAAGGACAGGGCAGCGTCAAAAATGGTCGCGATAGCGTCAGCAAGCGACTTGGCGTAAAGAAATTCGGCAGCGAAGCCGTCGTGGCCGGGAATATCATCATCCGCCAGCGCGGCACCAAATTCACTCCCGGCAAAAACGTCGGACTGGGCCGCGACTACACCATCTTCGCTTTGGTCGATGGGAGCGTGCGTTTCGATCGCTCGGGGCGACGGGTCAACGTCGATCGCGTTGTTAGCGCGAAGAAATCTTAGGGGCCGGTAGTCGCTGAAGTCGATTTCAGCGGTTGTGAGGTCGAGCGTTCCTGCGGTATAACGGGATCTGCCCATGAAATATAAGACTTACCTTCTTTTCGGCGCCCCGGGCAGCGGCAAGGGGACACAAGGGAAAACACTGGGCAGCATTCCGCGCTTCTATCATTGCCCCTGCGGTGACGTTTTTCGCTCGATCGACACGCGCAGCAACGTCGGCAAAGCTTTTCTCGAATACTCCAGCAAAGGCCAGCTCGTGCCCGACGAAATCACGGTAGAGCTTTGGAAAGAAGCTATCGAGGCGGCCGTTGACGGGCATAAGTTCAAGCCCGACATCGACACGCTCGTGCTCGACGGGATCCCGAGAAACGCGAATCAGGCCAAGATCATGGAAGCCCTGATCGATGTTAAGAAAGTTTTTCACCTCTCCTGCCCGAATCGCGAAACCCTTTTTGCGCGCCTGAAGAAGCGGGCTTTGAAAGACAATCGCCTCGACGATGCCAATGAAGAGGTCATTCAGCGCCGTCTTGCCATTTACGAAGAGGAATCAAAGCCGGTTCTGGAACATTATTCGAAGGACCGCGTTTGCATGGTTGATGCGACACAACCGCCGGCCAAAGTTTTGTTCGATATCCTGGCCCAGATGAACGGCATGGATGGGGAGCATGAGTCAGCAACAGTTTGAGAATTTCACCGCCTCGAGCCTCTACTGCCAAAAGTGCCAGGCAACCATGCCTGTCCGCGAGCGGCTCCTCCTAGTTCTGCCCGACAAGGAGATCTTCGATTATCTCTGCACCGGCTGTGCCTCCTCGGTTGGCCAACGCGAAGTCACCGCCGGCGAAAAGATGATGACGCAGGCCACGGCTCCCCGGCGGACACGGCGAATCCCACTCAAGCCGAGAACACGCTAACGCGCGATGCGCGTTCTTTTCATCGGCGCGGGCGACATCGGCGTTCCGACCCTGCGGGCGCTGAAAAACGCGACCGAGCATTCGCTGATCGGCCTTGTCACCCAACCGGACAAACCGGTTGGCCGAACGCAGGAAATGCGGCCGCCTGCCACCAAGGCTTTCCTCGCCAAGGAGGGTGTGGCCATTCCGATTCTTCAGCCTGCGCGCATTAAAGCGGCTGAGGCTATCGACGAAATTCGATCGCTCGCGCCAGATATGATCGTCGTCATGGCCTACGGGCAGATTTTGCCGCGCGCGGTTCTCGAGATTCCGCGAATTGCCTGCCTCAATCTGCACGCTTCGCTTTTGCCGAGGTGGCGGGGCGCAGCGCCGATTCAGGCAGCCATCGCCGCCGGCGAGACTGAAACCGGGATCACCGTCATGTACATGGACGAAGGGTTGGATACCGGAGACATCCTGTTGCAGAAAAAAATTCAGATCGCCCCGAACGAGACCGGCGGCTCATTGCACGATCGCCTCGGAGTGATCGCTCCCGAGGCGCTGCTCGAAAGTTTTCAACTCTTCGAAGCCGGAAGCGCTCCTCGCCGCAAACAGGACAGCGACAGCGCCACCTACGCGCCGAAACTGGAGCGCGATGCCGGAAAAATTGATTGGACCGAACGAGCCGAGGTCATCGAGCGAAGAATCCGCGCATACAATCCGTGGCCCGGCGCCTACACCGTCGTTGCGACCAACTCGGGGAAAGAACAAAAGCTGAAGGTCTTTTCGAGTTCGGTGGTGAATGTTGATGGCGCGCCCGGGCAACTCCTTTCCGCCGGGAATGGACAGATTCTTATCGGGACCGGCCGTTCCGCGCTCTCGCTGGAGGAAGTTCAGCTCGAAGGCCGGCAACGGATGAGCGTGACCGACTTCCTGCGCGGCATCCGCGAGTTTCGCCTCGCCTGAATGCGTTTCCGAGAGGCGTTTGCAAAGCCAACTCTCCGTTTTGCTTTGCAAACACCCTGACCCTCTTGTTTCATCTCCCTCGCCATGAAGACCGAAGCACCGGCTTATAAACGCATCGTGCTGAAGTTGAGCGGCGAAGCGCTCCGCGAAGCCGGCGGACGCGATAACATTTCTCCGCCGGTCGTCAAAGCCATCGCCGAGCGTATTCGGGAAATCCACGCGCTCGGTGTCCAGGTTGCCGTTGTCATCGGCGGTGGAAACATCTGGCGCGGCCTGACCGCGGCCGGTCGTGGAATGGATCGGACGACCGCGGATTACATGGGCATGCTCGCCACGGTGATCAACGGCATGGCGCTCCAGAGCGCACTCGAAGAGCTGAACGTCCCAACGCGAGTGCAGACAGCCATTGAAATGAAAAATGTGGCCGAGCCATTCATCCTCGGCCGAGCCATTCGACATCTGGAATTGGGGCGCGTGGTGATTTTTGTCGCCGGCACCGGCAACCCTTATTTTTCCACCGACACAACGGCCGCCCTGCGCGCGAGCGAGATTCGAGCGGATGTGATTGTGAAGGCCACCAAGGTCGACGGTGTCTACGATCGCGACCCAAACACGGATCCTCAGGCGAAGCGCTACGACCGCGTCAGCTACACGGAAGCCCTAACGAAACGGCTGAAGGTCATGGACTCGACCGCCTTCAGCCTTTGCATGGATAACAAGATTCCGATGATCGTTCTCGATATGAATAAACCCAGCAATATCCGCGACGCCATTCTCGGCCGCCCCGTGGGAACGCTGGTTTGCGGCGAACCGGAAGCGAAATAGAACCGAACCTATGAGCAGCGAAGACATTCTTCTCGAAGCAGAAATGGCCATGGAAAAAAGCGTCGATTACATGGTGCACGAATTTTCCTCGGTCCGCACGGGCAAGGCTTCTCCCGCACTCGTCGAAAACGTCGACGTGCAAGCCTACGGATCGACCATGAAGCTGAAGCAGCTCGCCCTGATTACCACGCCCGAGCCGCGCCTCTTAGTGGTCCAGCCATTCGATGCCAGCACGGTCCAGGATATCGAGCGTGCCCTGAAAGAATCGAAAATCGGAATCATGCCTTTGGTCGACGGCAAACTGATCCGGCTGCCCATTCCCGAACTCTCGGAGGAGCGACGCAAGGAACTGGTAAAATCGTTGAGCAAAATGGCCGAAGAGGCGCGCGTCCGTGTTCGCGCCAATCGGCGCACTGCGCTCGATGACGCAAAAAAATTGAAAGCGGACCACACTCTTACCGAAGACGGCCTGCGCGATCTGGAATCCGACGTCCAGAAACTGACCGACCGCTTTGTGAAGTCGGTCGACGACCATCTCGAACGCAAGGAAGCCGAGATTCTAAAGGTCTAGAACCTACAGCCGCACCAGATCGAGGAGAAACTGCACCCAAAGGTAAAACATCCCGCGCACCGAGTATTTCGCCTCGCCGGCGTCGGTCGATTTCAGGACTCCCTTGTCGATATTGTGCGCGATCTGATCGCGCAGATCGTGCTCGATTTCGGCCTGCATGGTCTCCTCATCCATCGGACTGATCGAATCGACCTCGACGGCGTTGTGGCGCAGAAATTCACGATGGCTCTGGTAAAGCTGAAAGAACGATTGATCCGGCCGTTGCCGATTGATCCGAAATTGCGGTGTTAATTTTAGGCCGTAGGAAAGCGGGTAATTCCAGGTCGTCCAAATGATGCCGCTCTTGGCGCGCGAAGAGATTCTCAAGTAATAAAACGAAAGATCGTGCTGCTCGTTAAGGCAGATGGTCGCCTGCGACCGGTCTTCATCCCGGTAGAACATGCGGAAGAATTGCCGGTAATCCTCCCAGTCCCAGCCGGCATCATTCACGTGAACGAAGCCGGCGCCTTCAATTTCTTGCGTGATATCGTTCAGGCTCGGAAAGACGTCGGATGATGGAGCGCTTTTGGGCCGCAGCTGTTTTTCCTTTGGTAATCGCAACGCGCGGATGCGCGTAAGGATTTCAATCCAGGGCAGGAACAACCAGCTGAGCGCGCCGGCCAATCCCAAAATCCAGCTGCCGGTTGCGAAAAAAACCAGGAGGAACGACGCCACCAGAATCCCGAGTGCGCCGGACTTCTGCGCAAAGGAACTTTGAAAGCTGCGCAGCGCGACGCTCAGCACAGCCACGCCCAGCGTGAGAAAAAAACCAAACAACATTATGGCTCGATCTTGTTCTCGCTCAGGAACCGCTCGAGCTGGTCAGTGTCGAAATTGGCCAGCACTTTCTCACCCGCAACAAACGTAGGCACATAGGTTTGATCGGACAGGTCTTTCATTTCTTCGTAGGCATCGCGATCACGGCCGACATCGATCTCAGTAAACTTGTAACCCTTTTCGCTGAGGTAATCCTTGGCATCGATGCACCAGGAGCACCATTCCCTACTATACAACTTCAGCTCCATGGACACCCGGGGAATAAACGAGCGTGTCCGTCCGGCGTCAACACGTCAGCGTTAGTCCGCTGAGACGGACGCGGCTAGTACGATTTTGCCCAGACCACCCGCTGCGCACTGGGCTGGCCGCTAAACGGACATTTGCCCGCTTCTTTCGCCGTCTCGCGCGGAATGCAGCGAATCGTGACCTTCAAGTCGTTCTTTATCTTCTGCTCCACTTCCGTTGAACCGTTCCAATGACTGAGGGCAAAGCCGCCATGGATCTCGGGTTTCCCGGAATTCTTGGCCGTGAAGAATTCGTAAAACTCCTCTTTTGAATCGATCACCCGGGTGTGTTGATCCCGGAATTGTTGCGCGCGATCGAACAGCGTCTTTTGGATGGATGCGAGTATCTCAACGGCTTTGCCGACGAACTCGGACACGGGCACGAATTCTTTAGATTTTACCGGCTGATCACGCCGACTGACCGCTACCATGCCTTTCTCCAAGTCGCGCGGGCCGATTTCTAAACGAATCGGCACACCTTTCTTGATCCATTCCCAGTTCTTGGTCCCGCCGCCGATCTCACGGCGGTCCACTTCTACTTCGACAGCGGCGTCAACAAAGCGAAGCGCTCGCAACTCAGTCGCAAGGCGGTCGCAGGCTTCGAAAACTGCGGCGCGCGTTTCTTCCTTTGGAGCCACCGGCAGAATGACAATGTGCGTCGGCGCGATTCGCGGAGGCAGCACAAGTCCATCGTCGTCGGAATGCGCCATGATCACCGTCCCGATCAAACGTGTGCTCACGCCCCAGCTGGTCGTCCATCCAAACTCCTGTTTGCCCTCGCGGGTCTGAAATTGGATGCCGCTGGCTTTTGCAAAATTCTGACCCAGGAAATGCGAAGTCCCCGCCTGAATCGCCTTCCGGTCCTGTACCATCGCTTCAATGGCGAGGGTTTCGACCGCGCCGGGGAATCGTTCGCTGGCGGATTTCTCGCCGCTAAACACGGGCACCGCCAGGTGATCACGGGCAAAGGTCGCGTAAACCTGCAGCATCTGTTCGGTCTCGGCGCGCGCTTCGGCTTCGTTCTCGTGCACCGTGTGGCCTTCCTGCCATAAAAATTCAGAGGTCCGCAAAAACAAGCGCGGGCGCATCTCCCAACGGACAACGTTGGCCCATTGATTGATCAGGATGGGAAGGTCGCGATACGACTGCACCCATTTGGCGTAGCTCGCTCCGATGATCGTCTCGGAGGTCGGCCTAACGACCAGCGGCTCATTGAGCGGGCTGGCCGGCTTCATCTGCCCGTTCTCGTCCACCGCCAGCCGGGTATGCGTAACCACGGCGCATTCTTTGGCAAAACCTTCGACGTGTTCCGCTTCTTTGGCGAAGAAGCTCAGAGGAATAAAGAGCGGGAAATAGGCGTTGCGATGACCGGTGGCGTGAAACATTGCGTCGAGCTGGCGCTGCATGTTCTCCCAGATTCCAAACCCCCATGGACGTATGACCATGCACCCGCGAACATCCGAAGACTCGGCCAGTTCAGCGGCTTTAATGACCTGCTGATACCACTCCGGAAAATCCTCGTCACGACGAGGGGTGATGGCCGTCTTGGCAGGTTGAGAAGCATCAGAAGCCATAAGAATGAGGGCCAACCATTAAACGCAACCGACCAAAATGCCAGCGCGAGAACCGGGTGGGGGCCGATGGTTGTTTACGGACGAGACGAGCTCTTCCTCCCGGTGACATCCGGCGCCGAAAGCGGGATTTGAAGGACGAGCTTGTCTCGTCCGATTTCGATGCGCAACTTTGCCCGATCGGTTTGGTTTCATTCCCGAGATGAAAATATTATCGTTAGTCCGAGTTATGGCGCTAAGCGCCTTCATTGCTCTTCCTTCTTTAGCCGTGGCTCAAGATGCAGATGACGCCACCGCCCCGGCAGCCGCCGTTAAAGGGCACGGGGGCCATAGCCATCACGCCAACCTGGCAAACCTGACGCCGGCTGAACGCAAAGAGCTGCGCGCCGCTCATGCCAAGGCGAAGCAGGATCCGGCTTACCAAGCCGCGAAGACAAGGATGCGGGAAGCCCGCGAAGCGATGCGTGCGGCCCTTCTCAAGGCGGACCCCAACATTCAGCCGATCCTGAACAAGATTCCGCAGGGTCACCAGCGCGACTCCTAGTCGCGTCTGAAGCAAACCGTTATGGGTTCCCGGCGATAAGCCGGGAATCCGCGCCGCCACGCTCAAAGTAAGCGCCGGCGAAATCCATGCTGCAGACGCTCCCGTATCGGGCATGCGTCCCGTAGGCCGCGCCGGCATAGTTAAATTTTGACGCGAAGATGTTCTCGCGGTGTTTCCGTCCCGGAATGCTGTCGTCGATGATCAAGGCAATCACGATGTCACGAGCGCTCTTTTTTCCGTAGGCGATATTTTCGCCCCACGAAGCGGCCCAGTTACCGTATCGGCTGATCCTCTTGGCAGGATTTCCGTGGCCAATGGCGCCATTCGACTGCTCGGCGCAATGGTCGGCCGCGCCGCGGCACAGCCCGGGCGACAGCGTCAAAGGCTGCACCGGAGAGGCCGATTTTAGAAAGTGGATCGCTTCATCGACCGCTCGGAAGCCTTCGTGAGTCGGGTATCGTGTCTGTCCAGGTAGCACAAGCGCGTGGCCATCGGAATGTGAGCGAATGGACTCGATGATTTCGGCGTAAGCGGCTGGATTTTGACGCGCAAAATTCATTTCCTTAATGACCGCGGCACCGGTAACGGGTTCCGCGTTCAGGGAATGGGTCAGGAGCAGGCAGAGGGACAGGAAGAAGAGGGGCGAGAGGCGCTTGCGCATAATTATGGAAATTATAAGCAGGCCCGATGCCACCCCCGTAGCACCACCGACCCCTAAACCCCCGAATTATCCCCGCCAATTTCGCGCCCCGCCGGTTGACAGCCCCCACCCTCTCCCGTAGTTTCCGTGCCCTTTCCCGGGATCTCCGCATGAAGACTTTCTCAGCCAAAGCCACCGACGTTTCCCGCCAATGGTGGATCATCGACGCTAAAGACCAGGTTCTCGGCCACGTCGCCGAACGCGCCGCCAACCTCCTTCGTGGCAAACACAAGGTCATTTTCACTCCTCATGTCGACACCGGCGATTTCGTCGTGGTCATCAATGCGGAAAAGGTCCGCGTCACCGGCCAGAAGGAAGAGCAGAAAAGCTTCATGAGCTTCTCCGGCTTCGTCGGCGGTCATAAAACCGAAAGCGTGCGTTCGCGCCGCGGTCGCCATCCTGAACTGCTCGTCGAACACGCCGTTCGCGGAATGATTCCTCACAATTGCCTCGGCCGCGCGGTTTATCGAAAGCTGAAGGTTTACAAGGGAGATCAGCATCCTCACACTGCGCAAAAACCGCAGCCTGTTTCACTCTCCAGTCGCTAAGTTTTATGGCTCAATCGGAAGAATTTATCGCCACCGGGCGTCGCAAAACTTCAGTCGCCCGTATCCGCATGACTCGCGGTTCCGGCAAAATCGAAATCAACGGGCGAAGCTTCGAGGATTATTTCCCGACCACGCCGCTGCAAAACACTTTGCTCCAGCCGCTGCAGGCAGCCAAGGCAGTCAACACCTTCGACATGGCCATCAACACTACTGGTGGCGGCATGTCCGGCCAGGCCGGCGCAGCGCGCTTGGCCATTTCGCGCGCCTTATTGCTCACTGACGCCAGTTTGCGGGGAACGCTCAAGGCCGAGGGCCTGCTTCGCCGCGATCCGCGGATGAAGGAGCGCAAGAAATCCGGCCAGCCCGGAGCGCGCAAGCGGTTCCAATTCTCGAAGCGATAATCGTTTCGTTAGGCGAACGGTTATTACCTGTGGAGACAGCCGTGCCGGCTGCGCCACTCAGAATTGCAGGGCGCCACGAAACCGATACCCTGCGGCTCTTTCTACTTCTTCGGAGCCGGCTTGATGGAAGCTGCGGGCGCCATCGGCGGCGCCACATTCAGCGCGGCTGGGGCTTGCACAGCCGTCACCGCAGGCTTGAGCGTTCGTAGCTCGCGCGTCGCCTCCCCCGCCCAAAAGCTATCGGGATATTGGGAGACAATCGTCTCACAGGCGCGGCGCGCTGCCTCCGGCTGATTTTTTTCTTTCAACAACGGCACCTGTGAAATAAGCGCGAGCGGCGCGGTGAAGCTTCGCGGATAAGCGGCCGCGATCTGTTGATAAAGCGACAAGGCCTCATCGGTTTTTTTGAGCGATTCGAGATCGGCCGCCATCGTTATCTTCGCCGATGGCACCAGCTCGTGCTTCGGATTCTTGTCGATAAACTCCTGCAGGGTTTTGTTGGCTTCCGCGAACTGACCCTCGCTACGCTGCTTCCCCCCTAGCATGACATAGGCAGAACCTCCCGCCGGCGTGCCGCCGAACTGCGAGATGATCCGCTTAAAATCGTCAGCCGAATTGGCCGCCGCCAATTGGGCCGCGGCATCGGTATCCCGCTTGGAAGAGTAAAACCGAAACGCTCCCCAGCCAGCCGCTGCCAGCAGTAGAATTACGAAACCGATCGCAATCTCGCGGCGATGGTGATACCAAAACGCGCTCATCTCCACGGATGAATCCGTTGTGGCTGGCGGCGTGGGAGTCGGCATCGGAGTAAATCAAAATTCCCGCCAAGGCGAGAGCGTGCTCTTATGCCATGCGAAGGTTAGACGCGCAAGTCTGGCAAGTCACAGGTGAGATGGTCCCGGGGCGCCGCGCTAATCCCGTCTATTTCGACAGGAGCGGAGTCGGAGTTTGCCAGACGGCCGAATATCCGCCCCAAGGTATTTCGACATCAGCCGGAGGGCGTCGCGGTTCTCCTTTGCCGTATTCGAGACTGTGCAATCGGAGGGAACGGCGAGTTTGTAGTCGCGCATGTAGGCATCGTTAGCGGTAAAAAGGACGCAATAATTTCCGGCAATCCCGGTGAGGATCAGTTCCCGCGATTCCAGGTAGCGCAAGAGGGTCTCGAGCGTCGAAGAAAAGAAGCCCGAGTGCTTCGGCTTGAGGACAAAATAGTCGTCATCAGCCGGCCGGAGGGCGTCGACCAACACGCGTCCCCTCCCCTTGCGACAATGCTCCACCAGGGAGGGAAGATCCGAGCGCCACCGCCCGAAATTGTCGTTCACGTAAACGACCGGTATTCCTGCTCGCCTCGCGCGTTTCTTCAGCGCGGAAAGATTGCGAGCCATTCGGGGAAGATAGCGAATCAGCTGGCCGGCTTCCGGAAAACTCAAGTCATTGATCACATCAACGATCAAAAGTGCGGTGGCGCATTTGTCCGGGGCACTTCCATGCAGATCCCGGTTGGACCGTGCTCGCTTTGCTCGGGCCGGGGGCATCAACGTTCGTTAGGCCCTGGTCGGGTCAGCGCCGTTTCTTACGGCCGGCGGTCTTTTTGCCGCCCTTGCGGCCGCCTTTTCGGGACGAAGCCTTACTGCTCTTCTTACCGCGCCCGCTGCCGCTCTTTTTGCCGCCTTTGTCCGACTTGTTAACCGTCGCCCAGGCGCGCTTTTCGGCTTCCTTCTTCGAGACGCCGCGCTTTTCGTAACCTTCTTCGATGTGTCCGGCTTTTCGTTTCTGTTTGCTGGTGTATTTGGATTTGCTTCCTCTCGCCATAATCAATTCCTCTTGTCTCAACACTACGCGCGAACGAACCCATTTGGTTTTACCGTTTTTCAAATACGCCCGGGATTCATGCGAGCGGCGAACGCCTATGTATGGAGACATTCAGGCACGCCCTCATCGTCTTTAACAGTTATGCTGCGCCGCTGCTGGGTATTGGAGTGCAATCCAAAGACCTGACCTTTGGACAGGTTTCTCTGCGCGGAGTCATTGTTCTGCTCGTTTCCCTGGCGATCATTCGCACCGGTAATAAGCGCTCGCTCGCCGAGAAGACGGCTTTCGACGCCGTCCTCATCGTTATTCTGGCCTCGGTGCTCGCTCGGGCTATTAATGGCGGCGGGCCGTTTTTCGCCACCCTTGGCGGAAGTCTCGTAATGGTCTTGTTGCATCGTTTAATGGGGTGGATCGCCGCGCGTTCGCATGCCTTTGGCATGATCATTAAGGGCCGACCGGCTGTCTTGATAAGGAACGGGGAAATTGTCCCGGAAGCGATGCGTCGGAACAGCATCTCGACCCACGATCTTGAAGAAGACTTACGCTCGTCGGCCGCAACCGACGATCTCAGAAAAATTCGCCTCGCGACCCTGGAACGCAGCGGAGAGATCAGCTTTATTAAGAACGAGGACTAACTCGCCCGCTTCTTCTGTATTGGACGCCGAATCGGGGCTGTTCGACCTTCTAGGCCGATGGAGCGTCACAATAAGCTTTTCACTCCCGGCCCGGTCGAGGTTTCTGCGAAAACCCTGGCCGCTTTCTCGCGCCCCATGATTGGTCATCGCGGCGAAGATTTCAGAAATCTTTACCGCGACATTCATCCGCGACTGCAAACTCTTTTCGGAACGAAGCAGCCGGTTTTTCTTTCGACCACGTCAGCCTGGGGAGTGATGGAAGGAGCCATCCGAAACCTGGTTGAACGTCGTGTTCTCTGCTGCATGTGCGGCGCTTTCTCTGACAAATGGCTCGATGTCGCGCGGCGCTGCGGAAAGGAAGCCGAACCGTTGCAGGTAGAATGGGGACGCCACCTTGATCATCGCGACATCGACCGCGCGCTGGCCTCAGGACGCTTCGACGCGGTCACCTTGATTCATAACGAAACCTCGACCGGCGTGATGAATCCGTTACCCGAGATTTGTGGCACTCTCGCGAAGTATCCGGACGTCGCGTTCATAGTCGATACGGTCTCCTCGTTTTCCGGAGTCGCGATCGAGATGGACTCGCTCGGAATCGATTTGATGCTTACCGGCTCGCAAAAAGCACTGGCGTTGCCGCCCGGTTTTTCGCTCTTTGCTGCTTCGGCGAAAGCATTCGCGCGCGCCGAGACACAGAATGGACGCGGTTACTACCTGGACCTTCTCGAGTTCAAAAAACAGCAGGCGGAATGGATGACTCCGACAACTCCGAGCATCGGCCATATCTTTGCCCTGCAATCGAAACTTGAGGAGATTTTCGCCGAAGGGCTGACGAAACGTTTCGAAAGGCATTCGCGCACAAACGATATCGTGGGCCAATGGGTGCGGAACCGCGGATTCGACTTTTTCGCCGAAGAAGGTTTTCGCTCCAAAACACTTACCTGCGTCAAAAACAATAAGGACATCGACGTCGCGAAACTCGTGCGCGACCTGCGTGAGAAGCATCAAATCGTGATCGACGGCGGCTACGGAAAATTGAAAGGCAAAACCTTCCGCCTCTCAAATATGGGCGACGAAACAGAAGAAACCGTCGCGCAGCTGCTGGCAGCGGTTGACCATTGCCTGCGCTGAACGGTCAGCGCGCCCGTTAGTTTCTCCGACGCCGCTGCGCCGGCGATGGCTGCTTTTCCTCGATGTCAGCCTTGCGCGCGATGAAAGCGTCGAAAGCGGACGCATCTCCATTGAAAGCGTTCAGATCGACGGCGGTCGAAAACCCGCGCAGCCGCGCGCGGGGAGTAAATTGCCACAGCGTCCACTCGCTCCGCGGCCAGAAAATGACTTCCCGAATCCAGAGACGATCGACCCGATAGCCGGTTAGGAACTGACGTTTGAAATCCTTTGTCGTGTAGACCACGGGCGCCTTATCGTAGTGCTGGGCGACTGCTTTCATAAACATCGACAACTCACGCTGAAAGCCTGGAACATCCTGGGCGCGACCGCGGTTGTAGCCAGAGATTTCCAAGTCTATCGCCGGAGGGAGTGCCTGGTCGTCTTTGGGCACGGTCGCGATGAAATTCCTCGCCTGTTGCGCCCCACTCGTCCCGAAGGTAAAAAAGTGGTAGGCCCCGCGGCGCAGTCCGGCGCTGGCGGCGCCTGCCCAATTTTCGGAAAATTTCGCGTCCTTGAAATCTGCTCCTTCGGTCGCCTTGATGTAGGCGAATTGAATTCGAGCGGAGTCGATCAGACTCCATTCGATTTCCTTTTGGTGATGCGAAACGTCGATCCCGCGAATCGGGTAGGCCGCGTAAGGCGGCGCGTTTGGAATCCAGCTACCCGACCAGAGCAGGAATGCCACAACCAATGCCACCGCGCCGGTGACGATCAAAAGTCCAATGTTGCGGAAGGGTCCGGAACTACCCGGCTGCGGGACTTCAAGCGGCGAGGAAGCAGGCATGGCGGCGCGGAGCGAAGAATGACATTTCGCCGCTGATTTGCCAGAACAGGAAGAGACAGGTCGTGAATTGAATTAACTCCGCGCCAGCACTCGCCCTCCCCGCGCCTCTGTGCCGGCGCAGACACTTGCTAAACGTTGGAAGTTGAAAATGCGAAGGGCGCCCTCGTTTCCGAAAGCGCCCTTCATGTTGATGGCGATAAGCCGAATTCTGTCGTGGACGATCATTCATCTCAGCCTCGCTTACGCGAGACCGCCCGTGAACCGTGACCGACGGTCAAAGACCGCCGCTACAGCCCACGTGATGCGACGATACCCGGGGATACATCGAACCGGCTGCCCTTCCCCTGTTTTGTCTTGCACCGCATGGGGTTTTTCCTGCCTCGCGAATTACTCCGCGAGCGGTGAGCTCTTACCTCGCCTTTTCACCCTTACCTGCGCCTTGTTGCCAAAGAACCGGCGGTGTCTTTTCTGCGACACTTTCCGTCAGTCCGATCTTGCGATTGAACTGCCCGCGTATTCTACGCGGCATGCTGCCGTATGGTGTTCGGACTTTCCTCTGACGAACCTTGCGGCTCATCAGCGATCGCCTGCCATCGGCGCAAGAATACCACATTCCAGCGTCGCCGCATTCGCGGGAATGCTCAGGGCGATAGCGATGGGGTCCCGATATCAATCAAGGCAAGATGGGCTCCGTCCTCCGACAATCGGAAATGCAATGGCCATGAGCTCTTATTATCGACGTGATAATCGCACATCAAATCGCGCATCGCCGGATCGAAGCTTTGGATGTAGGTCGTTGGGTATTTCCGCTCTCGCTTGCCGCCGAGTTCATTGATCCGCAAGACCTCTTCCTGCGAAAGACCGTTCCGCTCCGCATAATAAGGAATCGGGAACGGCCCAAGATCATTCGGAAAAATCAAAGCCAGGGTCCTCCACTTCTCCAGTCGCTGCGGATTACGAACAAACAGACACGCCGACGGAGGATCAATCACAACGACCAGCGGTCCCGTAAAATAGACGCGCGGCTCGACTCCATCGGACACATCTCCAAACCATTCGACCTCAGTCGAGCCGGGGGGCCGATATCCGGCGCCCTGCGAAAAACCGTGTTCGCTCCGGCCTCGAACGTCTGCGCCGATGACTAACGAGCCCTGATTCGCCAGAGGGATTTCACGATTGAAAGTCTGAAGCTCGGAAGGCCGCGCGGCCATGAACAGCGCGCCGACAGCGACGATGGCGACTGTCGTGAGCGTGATCACGATTCCGAATAGGGCGATGCCAATCTTGATTCCGCGAGGCATATATCTCCTCCAGGCTGCAGGCGTTGTGCCATAAAAGAACCTTTGGTTAGTCGGGGCACATCGGCCGCGCTTCTCTGGTCACGTTGCAACTGGAAGCGGGACGAGTTGTTTCACTTGCTGCTTCGCGTTCTGCTCGAGCGAGCGCAAAAAACGGATGCATTCACCGCGCGCTTCCTTGAAGAATTCACCCCGGGACGAGCCAGAGGCGCACAATGCGCGGCGATGATCGATCCACGCGACGTAGGCTGCAGCTGTGAACAGAACCTGGAACTGTATCGCCCAGACGGCGTATTCGAGCGGAAGCAGCCGGGCCATGAAATTGCCGAGCCAGTCCGCGTGAAACTCGATATGCTTTGCCTCATCTTGCAGAAGCAGAGCGCAGGTTTCGTCCAGAACGGAATCACGCGTTCGCGCCCGCAGCAGCCGGTAATAGGCCGTTCCAACCAGCTCGGCGATCACGAGCAATTGGATCTCGAACTTGAAACCAAGTGCCTGGCGAACCAGCCGAAAGAGCGCGTGCGTCCAATGCCGTTGAATGATCTCGCCGCCGAAGCGCCGCACCAGCCGGTCGAGTAAACGCGCGTGCTCGCCTTCCTCGGCCACGAAGAGTCTCAATGCTTCGATATAACAGGCATCGTCGCCCACCTGCCGTTTCGCGCCAGAGATCAGAACCTTGCCTTCGCCAGTTTCGCCAAGCTGAAAATGCGAAAGCGAGTGCCCAAGAGTTCGTTGGGCCTTCCGATCAAGCGGACTCGGTGAATTCCACTTTGGTTCGGGACGATCCAGGCAGTTGCGTTGATAATATTTCAGCCATTGTTGTGAGTTCATTCTACGATTGCTCCTCCATTGTTGATTGTTCTTGCTCGGATGAAATTTCCTGCAGCCGGCGAAAGACCGCTTCGACTGTTTCCGGGAGAGTCGACGTCCCACCGGTTAGGCCGACGACCTCGACCTTTTTAAATTGGTCCGTCTCGAGCTCTTCGGGCCGCTCGATGTGAATCGCCCGGCGCCCGGCGGCCCGACAGGTGTGAACAAGCTGACGAGTGTTGTTGCTCTCCCGCCCGCCGACAACCACAATGACCGGGGCAATTTCAATCAGCCTCTGGAGCGCCGATTGCCGGTCTTTGGTCGGCTTGCAAACTGTGTCAACGAATCGGATTTCTGCGCTGGAGTGATATCGTCTGATTTCTTCGACCAATCGGCGCACGTGATCGATCGGCTGGGTCGTTTGTGAAATGACGCCGTAACGCGCGTGCCTCGGAAGGGTCTGAATATCTGCAAAATCGTTAACCACCGAGCTCTCGGGAAAGTCTTCGGTGAGCCCGCGAACTTCCGCATGTGTCTTCAAGCCGATGACAACCGGATGAAATCCGGCCGCCACCAGCAGGCGCAGCTGGGTATGCGCGTGACGGACCAGCGGGCAGGTCCCGTCGGCGACATCGAATCCGGCGCTGCGCCAGGCATTCCGTCTCGTATCGGACGCTCCATGCGCGGTGATCATGACACGGTGGGAGTCCGCCCTGAGCTGATGGAGAGAACCCTCATAAACGCCTTGGGCGCGCAGGCGCTGGCGGACGACGGGGTTATGGACCAATTCGCCGAGGATGGTTAACGGGGCTTCACGTTTGAGAGCCTCGGCCTGGGCGATGGCATCCCTTACGCCGAAGCAGATGCCGAAATGTTCCGCGAGCACGATTTTCATATTGATCAATCCCTTATACTTTGTGACACAAAGTAATCTTTCAAAAATTTTTTATTTTTTCCCGGCTTTAATGATCCGCTCCAGCATCCCCAAATATTCCTGAAATGCCCGCCGCCCCTTCGAGGTCAGCGAATAACTCGTTTGCGGACGCCCCCGCACTTCCTTGGTCATCGCCACCAAGCCCAGCTTGTGCAACGTCCGCAGGTGCGTGATCAGATTTCCGTCGCTCATCCGCAACTCCACCTTGAGATCCTGGTAAAGCCAGCGAACCCGCGTCGCCAGTAACGTCATGATCGCGAGTCGCCCCTTCTCGTGAATGGCTTTGTCGAGCTTGTTGAAATCGAGCATCGCTCATTCGCCGTTAGCGATGGCCGCCCGGCCACGCGGCCAGGTAAAGATCGCGTAGATCAGGTGAAAAACGCCAAAC
Organism: uncultured Verrucomicrobiae bacterium; assembly: GCA_963824205.1. Taxonomy (GTDB): domain Bacteria; phylum Verrucomicrobiota; class Verrucomicrobiia; order Chthoniobacterales; family UBA10450; genus JBBRDU01. Next base: position 235,762 of record CAWGOG010000001.1, read on the forward strand.
GCCATGCCCATGATCGAATCCGGGGCGTCGTCGGTTAGGTCGTCAATCATCCCCGCGAGGACGGGAATGCTCAGGCTGGCCATCAGGAAAGCCCAGCCAAGCAGACCGAGCGAGCGGGGAGCAAAAAGCGATGTCGATAAAAGAGCCAGTCCGTAAAACGCCACCCAAACTGCCACCAGCTGCAGCTCCTGCGCGCCGAGGTAACCGGTCTGAAAGAACCAGATTGTGAACAAGGCCGGGATGAGGAGGTTGGGCACGATCGCCCTGAGCGCCAGTCTCATTCCGGGCGACACAAAAACGCGACCGCTGGCGAGGGCTTCTCGTCGGAGAAAATAGGCATTGGCGGCAGCCGACAGAATGAAAACGCCGATCCAGGCGAGAACGAATTCGCGCGGACGGACGGCGCGTCCGATCACGGGATGAACCTCGTTGTTGATATAAATGGCCCCGGCGGTGAGGAGCGAAAGCAGGCCGGCCACGAGTGCGCTGGGCGCGGAAACAGCGCGATAGCTGGTGGCGCGCTCCATCAGGCTGCGAATGACGCGTAAATCCTCTTCGGCAGACGACGATGGTTCCATGAGATCAACTTTGTATTACAAAGCTTAATTGGTTGCAACCGTTTTTTACGCAGCCGCCTCGCTCAACCAAACCTTCAACGCCCTCGAAAACTGTGCCATCGTGAGCACGGTCATGAAGTCCCCCACTCACGCCAAGGCCCGCCAACAAAAGGCAAAGACGCGGGCGACCTACGAGAAATATCCTTACCCGGCGGCGAATCGTTCTTCGCTTACGACCAAACGCTGGCATCTCGCGCCGATGGAGTGGATCATGGCACTCTGGCGCCCGGGAAAGGAAGACGATCCTCCAAAGCGGATTCTTGTCGCCGGTTGTGGCAGTGGCAGCGAAGCTTTCATGCTCGCGCGCAAGTTTCCCGCAGCCGCGATTGTGGCGGTCGATTTCAGCCCGCGTTCCATCGCCATCGCAAAAAAGCTACAGCGAGGATCGCCCCGGATGCACAACATTCGTTTTTTCCAGGCGGATCTTGCCAGCCGGAGCTTATCACGGATAACAGGAGGCAATTTCGACTTCATTTCCTGCCACGGCGTTCTCTCGTATATTCCCGGGCCGGACCGAGTGTTGGTGAATCTCTCGCGCCAACTGAAATCCGACGGCGCGCTTTTCCTCGGCGTAAACGGTTCGGAACATTTCAGCGTTCGCGGTCGCCCTTTTCTTTCTTCACTCGGATTCGATCTGGCAGAGCTCGGGCAGGAAGCGCGCCTGCGCAAACTTCTCGGAGCTTGGGATCGGGTTTTGGAATCGGAAGGAACCTACCGTTTGCCTAACAGGGCAACTGGCTACCTGGCAGGAGATCTTTTTGGACCTCTGTTTCACAATTGGCCTCTTGCACGATGGGTCCGGACGGCGCGAAAAGCCGGCCTGCATTTTTGCGACAGCTATTCCTCCTGGCGGAAGCGGCGCTCTCTTATGGATGGTGACGATGCTCGTCAGCTGACATCGTCCACGCGCGCCGAAGTCAGTCTGCTCCTGGATATGCTCGTTCCAGAAATGTTTCACCGGCTCTTATTCGTTAAGCAAAGACCCTTGAATCCGCCGTGGAAAAACCACCAGGCTTTGCTAAACAGCCGACCGATACGTTCGCAGCTTTATTCCCTATCCATCTCGCCACGCTCATCACCGGGACGGGGGCAGACAAAGGCAATCTTGAAAAGCCCAGCTCTGAATACGCGCTTGGACTGGAAGCTGCCGTTTTGGGAGGCCGAAATTCTGCGTCAAAGCGACGGCCGCCGAACGCTCCGTGAAATTTTGCAATCCGGCGGGGTCGCCGCTCCCCGCAAAATCATGCGGGAGCAGCTCTACGTCATGTATCAGCTGCTTGTTCTAAGTCTGGTCCCTTAACCAATGACCAGACGTGATTACTTAATGCCGATCCCGCCTTTGAGAACTGTCTGCTGCCCTTTGCCAGCCTTTCGCACGCCGCCCTGTGGATCCTTCTTGGTGTCGAGATCCTGAACCTTCAACTGCGGTTTCTTATCGCCTCCGTTGTTGTGTTGATTGCCCATAAACCATGCTCGGACTCGATTCGCCGCACGTCAATAGCTCCGGCCGCGGCTCGCTTGCTTGCCTCGCTCGCGTTTCTATAGTGAATCTTGTAACAACTTTCATGCGCACATGGCTTTAAGCATCGGAACCAAAGCACCGGACTTCACCCTGTCTTCAAAGGGACCGGATGGCCTCAAGCAAATCACTTTGACTGAACGATGGGGTCGGGGAACGACTCTGCTGCTCTTTTTTCCGATGGCATTCACCAGCACTTGCACGACCGAAATGTGCGGTGTCAGCATGGATTTGTCAGCTTACGCCAGCCTCAACACCGTCATCTACGGCATCAGCGGCGACAATCCTTTCGCCCAGGAAGTGTGGGCCCAGAAGGAAAAGATCACCGTTCCGCTGCTGAGTGATTACGAGCACAAAGTCGCGCGTGCTTATGACGTGGCCTACGACTCTTTCCTGCCGCAAATGAATCTCGGCATGGGCGGGGTGCCGAAACGCGCCGTTTTCGCGATCGATTCGGAAGGAGTCATCCAATATTCGGAATGCGACGACGACGCGCGCGCCCTTCCAAATTTTGAAAAGGTAAAAGCGAAGCTGGCGACGATGAAATAAGGCGACCAAACGATGAACCAACAGGACGAATTCAAAACCCTCAGGAAATTTCGGGTCGCTGGAAAAGAGGCGTACTTCCATTCTCTCCCCGCCCTGGCGGAACAGGGCTTTTCGAAAATCCCGCGGTTGCCCGTCAGCATTCGCATCGTTCTTGAATCCGTCCTGCGCAACTGCGACGGCAAAAAGGTGCGGCGGCGTGACGTCGAAACGCTGGCGAACTGGAACGCAGCCAAACCGGCTAACGAAGAAATTCCCTTCGTGGTCGCGCGCATTGTTCTGCAGGATTTCACCGGCGTTCCTCTGGTGGTCGACCTCGCGGCCATGCGCAGCGCGGTCCAACGCGTCGGAGCGGATCCGAAAATCATCGAACCGCTCGTTCCGGTGGATCTCGTGGTCGATCACTCCGTGCAGGTCGATTTTTTCGGCTCGGCCCAAGCCTTGCGCATGAATCTCGAAATGGAATTCACGCGTAACCGGGAGCGCTACGAATTCCTCAAGTGGGGCCAGCAGGCGTTCAAGACCTTCGGTTTGATTCCTCCGGGCATCGGCATCGTGCACCAGGTGAACCTGGAATATCTCGCCAAGGGCGTTCTCAGCCAGAAGTCCGAGCTCGAGGGTCAGAAGGCGGACGTATTTTTTCCCGATACCCTGGTCGGAACCGATTCCCACACCACGATGATCAACGGCCTCGGCGTTGTCGGATGGGGTGTGGGCGGGATCGAGGCGGAGGCGGGCATGCTTGGTCAGCCGGTTTACTTTCTGACTCCGGAAGTTGTCGGCGTGAATCTGACCGGGCGCCTACGCGAAGGCGTTACCGCGACCGATCTCGTGCTGCATATCACCCAGATTCTCCGAGCCCAAAAAGTGGTCGGCAAATTTGTCGAATTTTATGGAGAAGGCGCGGCCTCTCTTCCGGTTCCGGACCGAGCCACCATCGGGAACATGTCGCCGGAATATGGCGCCACCATGGGCTTCTTTCCGATCGACGGCGAATCGATCGCGTATCTGCGCGCCACCGGAAGAACCGAAGAACAATGCGACGCGTTCGAGAATTATTTCCGCGCGCAGGAAATGTTTGGCATGCCGAAGAAAGGCCAGATCGATTACTCAGTCGGCCTCGAGATCAACCTGGCTGACGTTCAACCCAGCGTCGCGGGACCAAAACGGCCGCAGGATCGAATCGATTTGCCGGACTTGGGCCAGACGTTCCGTTCCTTGCTCGAGAAGCCGGTGCAAGAAGGCGGATACGGCAAAGTGGGCGGCGAAACGTCCGTAAAGCATCCGGTTAGGCTAAACGGCAGCAAACCAAAAGACGGGAAAATGCCTTCAACCGACGACGATGGCGGAGTTCCGGAAGAGCGTAACAAACTTGAGATGGTTGCGAACCGCCCCACACCAGATCCGGCGCACGACATAAAGACCGATCCCTTTCATCATGGCGATACCCAGATCGGGCACGGCACCGTCCTCATTGCCGCGATCACAAGTTGCACAAACACGAGTAATCCAAGCGTGATGCTCGCCGCCGGATTGCTGGCCAAAAAAGCGGTTGAGCGCGGATTGAAAGTCGATCCAGCGGTCAAAACGTCGCTCGCTCCCGGTTCCCGAGTGGTCACGGATTATCTTTCGAAGACGGGGCTGCAAAAATATCTCGATCAGTTGGGGTTCAACATCGTCGGGTACGGCTGCACAACCTGCATCGGCAATTCCGGACCATTACATCCTCGAATTGAGCAGGCCATCAATCAGTTCGATCTGGTGACGGCATCGGTCTTGTCGGGCAACCGCAATTTTGAAGCGCGCGTGCACCAGAACATTAAGGCAAACTTCCTCATGTCACCGCCACTGGTGGTCGCCTTTGCGCTCGCCGGGCGCGTCGATCTGGATTTGACAAAAGAGCCGCTCGGCAAAGACACGAAAGGCGCGGACGTTTTCCTGCGCGAACTGTGGCCTTCGTTAGGCGAAGTGCGCGACGCCTTGCAATCCGCCCTGACACCGGAGGTGTTCAGGAAACTCTATCGCGACTTCGCGGATCAAAACCCGAAATGGAATGAGATCTCTTCGAGCAAAGGCGAGGTTTATCGCTGGGACGAAAACAGCGATTACATCCACGAACCGCCGTTCTTCCGCGATTTCTCCATGGACGCTGGCAGGATCGTTGATATTCGGAACGCGCGCGCGTTGGGAGTCTTTGGCGATTCCGTCACGACCGACCACATTTCTCCTGCAGGTGCGATTAAAGCGACTTCACCGGCGGGCAAATATCTGGTCTCGCGCGGGATCAAAGCCGAAGACTTCAACAGCTACGGATCCCGCCGCGGGAACGATCTTGTCATGACGCGCGGGACGTTCGCCAATGTGCGCATCAAAAACCTGATGGTTCCAGGGGTCGAAGGTGGCGTAACGAAGTTTTTCGGGGACAACGGAGCCGGCGAAGAGATGTCGATCTTCGACGCGGCCACGAAGTATCAGGCGGCCGGCGTGCCGCTGGTGATTCTCGCCGGCCACGAATATGGCACTGGGTCATCAAGAGATTGGGCCGCCAAGGGCACGCTCTTGCTCGGGGTGAAAGCGGTGGTGGCTGCGAGCTTCGAGCGAATTCATCGGTCGAACCTGGTTGGAATGGGCGTATTGCCGCTTCAATTCGTCGAAGGAACAAACGCGCAGACTCTTGGTCTGGATGGGTCCGAGACGTTTTCGATCACCGGCCTTTCCGACACGGTTCAACCCGGACAGGAACTGAGTCTCGAAATCAAGGGACGCGACCGCACCTCGCGGAAAGTCCCGGTGAAACTGCGAATCGATACTCCGATTGAAGTCGATTACTACCGGCATGGAGGGATTCTTCCGTTTGTGCTGCGGCAATTGTTAGGCGCCGGCAAGTAAAAGGCGAGCGAAGGCCACAAGGAGCGGCGGCTCGGACCGCCGTTTGTGTAATCGGCGGCTGGAAGCCGCCGCTCCTTGGCACCTACAGCACGCGGCTTGTCACTGCTTCCACCGGCACCGGGTCATCGGCCTTTCGAAAGACCTGCACGTGCGATCCTTCGGCGATGAACTGTGAAACCGGTGGAAAGGCGAGTGTTTCGACAAATTGCTGACCGTAAAGAGTGGCGACGTCTCCTTTGAAACTTGCGGAGGTCGCCGGCCAGATTCGCCAGCGTGGATGTTCGACCCGGTATTCGCTCGTGCGCTTGCCGGCGGTGTAACCCCAGTAATGTTCGAGGATGAATTCCTCGTGCGAGCCGGCGGCGAATCCAACAGGCGCGCCGGCAGCGGCGGTCATCTTAATCTCTTCCCACTTGTTTCCGCGTCGCCATCCGTATTCGACCGCCACGCCGGTATCGTTGTCAGTAATCGAATGCCGCATCGGAACCGCCATGTAGGGTTCGCCGTAGAAAACGCGAGCGACCGTGGCAATGGCGACCCGTGGAACCAGTTCGCGCACAAAGACAACTCCCCTTCTCCATGTGTCGGCGGATTTGCGACGAACATAGAAGCGCAGATTCACCTCCTCGAAATCGCGATGAAGCGGCACGGCCACCCCGAGGACGCGGGTGTTCAGGAAAAGAAAACCGACCACGCTGACGAACGTTTTGCCTTCAAAAAAATCGAGCTCCGTCCCCTCGGGGACCAAAGGAGCGAGGATCGATGGATCGATGGCAAAGTTGAGCAGCGCGAGATAACGCCATTCGGCGTCGAGAAAAGGTTTCGCAGTGACGACTGAGGGAGCCAATGAGGGTGACGATGACGAGTTTGGAGTTTGCTGCTTCCGCTCCGAAGGAGCGACGCTATTTCAACAATTTCTCCAGCGACGGATCCGGATCGGCCCCTAACGAAGTGGCGCGGCTGTAGTAACGGCGCGCGAGATCTTTCGAGGGCGGTTGCGCGGTCGCATAGATAACCGCCAGGTTGAAATGCGCGTCGGCGTAATCCGGATTGCTCCCGATGGCCTCGAGCAGTTCCTTCTCGGCCGCCTCCTGCCAGCCCTTCTGGCTCGCGGTGATGCCGAGATAATTATGCGCCGTGGCGCTCTTCGGATTAATCGCGAGCGCCTTGGTCAGTTCGTTGAGAGCGTCGTCAAATTTCGACTGCCGGTAGTAAACGATGCCGAGCGTGGTTCGCGAGAACTCGTCTTTGGGCGCAAGCACGACCGCCTTCTTCAAGGTCAGCTCGGCCGCTTTCAGTTTGCCGGTTCGGAAATAGACCACTCCGAGATTCGAAAGCGAATAGAGGTTGTTAGGGCTCTTGGTCAGGATCTGCTGATAAACTTTTTCGGCCGTCCGGTATTTTCCTTTCTCGAAATCCTCCTTGGCCTCGCGCGCAAGTGGCACAAGATCGTCCGGCACGCCCGGCTTCCAGTTAGCATCTTTGTTTAACGAGGCGGAAGCAGCCGGCGGCGCCGAGCTCTGCGCGCCGCTATCGGCCTCGTTGGCCGGCCCGGTCACTCGAACTGAGTTGGTTCCCTTCTTGGCAAAAGTGAAACTCGCTTTCAGGGCCGCGGGATTCGAATCGGAAATCGAGATATCCGGCTCTTTCAGAAGCGCCAGTTCTTCGTCGCTCAGTTTCGTGACCGGTTGCGCCAGCAACTCGATCTGCTCGTTTAAGGTGTCGGACTTGATCTTTAGCTTGTCGAACTCGGCCAGCATGAGCTTCTTCGCCTGATCGCGGCGCGCTTCCTCTTCACGCTCGCGGACGACAATGTGACGAAGAATCTCATTTTCTTTAACCAGACGCGCGGTCTCTTCCGCGTTGGCGCCGGCGAGTTTCGCCTTTTGCAGTTGCGACCCGGCTTCCTCAAGCTCCGCGCTCATCTGAGCGATTTTCGCCTCGTAATCTTTGTTTTGTTTCTGGCTCGCAGAGAGCTGCTGCTGAAGCTGATCGATCTGCCCCCGCACGTCGGCGAGCGCTTTCTCCTTGTCCGGTTTCTCCGCGTTCAAATCGCGAACAGTTTTTTCGGCGTCAGCCAGTTTTTGCTTGAGGCTGGAATTTTCCGCCACCAAAACCTGCACGCGCTGCTCGACATCCTTCATCCCTTTTAACTGCGCCACAGCCGCGTCGCGCTCTTTCGTGACCGCCGCAATTTGTTGATCGGCACCGGCAGCTTTCGCCTTGGCCTCGTCGCGTTCCTTCTGCGCAGTCACAATTTTCTTCTCGGCATCAGCCGCGCGCGTGTTGGCTTCGTCTCGTTCTTTCTCCGCGCTGCTGCGACCCTGTTCGACTGTCGCCAACGCCTTCTTCAGCTGCGAAATTTCACTTTGCAGCGCTTGCTGCGCTTTGGTGTCACCGCCGGCGGGTGATGATTGCGCTTTCTTCAACGAGGCCTGCGCATCGGCCAGCTGGTCGCGGACTTTTTTCTCGGCGTCCTTCGATTTGGCCAGATCGCCTTCGGCCGTCTGAAGTTTGGAACTGGTTTCCTGCAGTTTGCTATTCAGCGAATCCTTATCCTTTTCGGCCGCGGAAATTTTCTTCCGCGACTTATCGAGTTCGGTTTCGAGTTGATCGACCTTGCTTTGCAGCTTTTTCGTGACCGACTTGATGGCAACGTCGCTGGCGGTCGGGGCAGGCGCGGCCTCGGGCGCAACAGGCTGCTGGACTGGCGGCACAACCGGAGCGATCGAGGGCTGCACGGCGACAGCGGGTTGTTTGGCCGCCGGAGGAGGCGCGATGATTTCCACCTGTGGCTCAACGGTTGCCGATTGCTCAGGCAAAACGGGAGCCTGTCCCGGAAGGGGAGTCTGCCCGGCGGCAAGATCCGACTGTGTGGTTGCGCGATCTTCCACGCGCAGAATGGCTTCGGACACCTTGCGAGTGCGATAGTCAACGATCGTCGGTTGCCAATCGCCATGCTTCTTGCGCAGTTCCTCGAGAAGGCTTCCGGCGAAACGGTATTTCGCCAGGGCGGCCTTGAATTGGCTCTCGTGCTCCAGCTTCTCGCCTTGTTGAGCCGTCATGTAGGCTTTCAGGAACAATTCGCTCGGATCGTCACCCTGCGAAAAGAGCGCTCGCGGGCCTGCGAAAATGAGTAAACCGGCGAGAAAAAACGAACCGATTTTCTTCATGCGAGCACGACGGGAAAGAATAGTCCAGCCGTGCCCAGTTGCAACGCTGGCTTCCACCACTTTTGCAGGAATAGCGGGGAGCGTGCCAGTCTTTTTCCTCCAATGGTGTGCCAATCCGGCGGTCCCTGCTTTGCCTTTGCAATCCGGGGTTCGAAAACTACAGTTCCCGGCGCATACGGTGGCCATAGCTCAATGGTAGAGCTCCAGATTGTGGTTCTGGCTGTTGCGGGTTCGAGTCCCGTTGGCCACCCGCCGGCGCGCTAGCGCCGGAAATCCCAAACTCCAAAACCCAAATCCCAAAGGGTTTGCCCCTTCGGGGTATGGTGATCACAAGTCCTTCCTCTTCGGAATTCCGCGGCCCACGGCCGCGGTGGCATGGGCGTTGCTAAATCCTTCGCGCATGAACTCACCCCTCGATCTCTTCGGTCAATCTTCACTCCGCGCCATCACCCCAAACTTCTGGGAACGTTTTATTAGTGACGAGCAGTTGCAAGATTGCTCGGCGCTCGAAAAGTTGGTCGCCGGCTGCGAATTGATCGCTGCGCTCGATCAGGTTGAGCTGCTTCTGGCGGCTTAGACATTGGAGACGACCTCGTGTCGTCCGCTTCCTAATCCAGATCCGGCCGACACCAGCCTACGCAAGAGGCTATGGCTCGGCAGGCGGCCGGCGCTACACGGCATGATTGTCGATCTTGCATTCGGCAATCGAAACTCGACAATCGACGTTCGGATTGTGCCTGTAGCTCAACTGGATAGAGCTTCTGACTTCGGATCAGAAGGTTGGGGGTTCGAATCCCTCCAGGCACGCGTCTAAACGTGCCCGGCTCATGAAAAATTCTGAATCACGACGAGAACTCGATTCCGTGGTCGTCGGAGTTGAGCTGACCCTTATCAGCATCATCCAGGGTGTTGCCCTCACCTTCCTCATTGAGAGCGCGCGTGAGATCATTTCGCCTAACGAGAAAATCTACTGGCCCTATATCGCGGCCGGCTTGCTCGTCATTTTTGTCTTCTGGTCGCGATCGGTCCTTCACATCATCACGGTCATTCGATGGCCGCTCGAGTTCGGCCATAACTTTTTTTATATCGCCTGCGCCTTTGTTGAGGCGCTGCTTTTCACGCGGCTGCATCATCCCCAGGGATGGTTCGGCCTTGGGGCGGTTTTTGGCGCGATCGGCTGGCTGCTCTTTGTGTACGATTTGCGTTTGATTCGCACCCGCGCGGAGGAGAAGACCGGGGCGATGAGCGAGCGTCTCATCGCTCTCGTTAGGCGAGATCAATATCTCAACATCTTTTTGCTCTTGCCGGGGGTCTTCATTTACAACCTTGCCTGTTTCCTGTGCATTCGCGCCCGACCGGACATTTTCATTGAGGGAGGGCAACACGTTTGGCTGGCGTGCGGCGATCTTTTCGGGTTCGCCGTCTACCTCTGGTATGTGCTGCGGTATTTCAAGCAACTGATACCCGTGCTCTCGGCCGCGAGGGAGGAATGGCATGGTGAATAGCAGGACGATTGCTTCGACGCGCCTGATCCTGTAGAAATAAAGCGATGGCCTCCGCAACGACTCTCGTTCGACCGGCAAAGTCCCAGGAGCGCACGCGGCGCGAGTGGAAGGTTCCGACTGTCGATCAGGTGATGGTGGAGGAACGCGCGTCCGCCTTCGCCAAACGAAGCATCAAGACTTCGGCGAAACTGGAAGGGTTGAAGATGGCTGTCTCGATGATGGATCTCACCACCCTCGAAGGGAAAGATACCCCGGGAAAAGTAGCGTTCCTTTGCCGCAAGGCGATGCAACCGCTCGACCCCCGTTACAAGGTTCCTTCCTGCGCGGCGGTTTGCGTCTATCCGAATCTGGTTCGTCCGGCCAAGAAGTTCCTCGGCGAATCCGGGGTGAAAGTCGCTTCCGTGGCGACGGCTTTCCCTACCGGCCTGATGCCCCTCAAACTCAAGCTTGAAGAAGTGCGTTCGGCGGCCCGCGACGGCGCCGATGAAATTGACATGGTGATCGATCGTGGAGTTTTTCTGGCCGGCGATCATGGCCGCATTTTCGATGAGATCGCTGCCACCAGAGAGGCGTGCGGCGCGGCGCACCTGAAGGTCATCCTCGAAACAGGTGAACTGCTGACCTACGACAACGTCCGAATCGCCAGTGAAATTGCCATGCGCGCGGGCGCCGATTTCATCAAGACATCGACCGGAAAAGTTTCGCCGGCGGCGACGATGCCGGTCACACTCGTTATGCTCGAAGCGATCCGGGATTATTTCTATGAGACCGGTATCCGCATTGGGATGAAGCCTGCCGGCGGTATTCGCACGGCCAAGCAGGCGCTCGCTTACCTTGTCATGGTCAAGGAGACGCTGGGCGACGACTGGCTCACGCCCAATCTTTTCCGTTTCGGCGCAAGCACCTTGGTGAATGACGTCCTGATGCAGATCGTCAAAAACGTTGACGGCAATTATCAGTCGTTGGACTACTTTTCACTGCCGTAAGGCAATTTCCGGCAGTTAGCGTTTTATCTCCGACGAGAGCGTCGGGCTTGATTTTCCTCCCGCGGTCAGGCGACCGCTTTCCTTATTCGATTCGAATTGAACAGCGTCATCCGCGCATTTTCGCGCGAAAACCCCAACCAACCATCCGCCCATGAAATCAAAAAGGATAACCAGAACCCGATTCGCTACTGCGGTGCTCTTCTTCGCCGGCTTTAGTCTACTAATATTCTCCAGCTTTGGTGCGAACAACCGCCCCTCGAAAAGCGCGCCTGTGTCTCGCGCAAAAAGCAGGCCCATCAACGTAACGCCTGCGGCAGCGCCGACATCGGGCACACTTTCTCCCGGTGGGGCTGCTGTACCCTGGAACGGCAGCGCGACTGGAGGCGCTTCCGTTAGCGAGAGCACGTGCGTTGACGGCGTGAACTGTGACACGTTCACTCTGACTCTTGCAGGCGCACCCTCTGATTGGTCGGGACAACACGCGCATATCCGGATCACCTGGCCGGAAGATCCGAGCGGAAGCATCGACTACGATCTTTTCGTTCACAAAGGCTCGACCACGTCGGGACCGCTGGTCGGTTCGTCTGCCAACACCGGCCCAACCCCTGAAGTAGTCGATCTCGATCCGACGGACCCGGCAATCGGAACCGGTACTTTCACTGTGCACGTGGTCTATTTCACGGGCAGCAACCTCTTTCAGTACTCTGGCAACGCAACCTCGGTTGCCAACGCCAGCGGCTCGCCCACTCCGACTCCGACGCCGACACCGGGCCCAAGCATTCCCCCGGGCACTCCCCGCTTCTTCACCTACATGTCGCCGCAAGGCGTGGCGGACAGCGCCGGCGAACCTTCCATCGGGAGCAATTGGACCAAGGAAACCACTTTTACAAATCACAATGTCAACGGGTCGACCAACTCGATACCTAACGGGGGCTCGACTCTTTATTACGGAGGATTCCTTGCCTCAATGTTGAAGGTCACATTCAGCGATTGTTCGTCACCGGCCGGCGTGACCTGGGATCAGAAACCTTTAATCAGCGCGAGTACTCCACGGGCTGCGGGCGACCCGATCCTCTTCACCGATCACCTCACGGGCCGCACCTTCGTTGCCCAACTGGAAGGGCTCACACCCGCGGGAGCCACCATCGATATCACGGACAACGATGGCGACACCTTCATTCCAAGTGATGGCGTCGTTCCCTCCGATGTGGATCACGAGACACTCGGAGGCGGCCCCTACCATACGCCTTTGCCTAACGGAATAAGCCCGCTTTATCCGAACGCGGTGTATTACGCTTCGCAAAGCGTGGCCGAGGCGCGTTGTCTCCGCAGCGATACGGGCGGCCTGGTTTTCAGCCAGGGTAGTTTGCCGATGTTCACCGCGGCAACATGCGACGGTCTGCACGGGCATGTGAAAATCTCTCCGGCCACCGCGCCTGACGCCGGGACGGCTTACGTTCCAGACAAGGGATGCGGAACAGTGCCGCTGCTCAACGGCGGCAACGCTGCCGTGGCCTTCTCGGAGGATAACGGAATCACCTGGACTGTGAGTGAAGTTCCCGATGGCGCTGCCGAGGGCGAGTGGGATCCGTCGGTCGGCATCGCCAGTGACGGGACCATTTATCTCGGTTATCAGGATATCAACGGTCACGCCAAGATCGCGAAGGGGCACCATACAGACGGTGGCGGCGTTCCGGGGATGGGATCAATCACCTGGTCGCCCTCGGTCGACGTGGGCGCACAGGTTGGAGTCAACAACATCACCTTCCCCGCGGTGGTGGCGGGCGATCCGGACCGCGCCAGTTTCGCCTTTTTCGGAACGACCACAGCCGACTGCTTGAATTGCACCCCGGTGGAAGATCACACCGGCGGGTCTAACGATGACCCAAGTCTCTTCACCGGCGTGTGGTACTTGTACATCGCCACCACCATCGACGGTGGACAGAACTGGGCGACCCAGAACATCACCCCTAACGATCCAATTCAGCGGGGACCAATTTGCGGAGGAAGCACTTGTCGCAACCTGCTCGACTTCTTTGACGCCACCATCGACAAGGAAGGTCGCGTTCTCGTCGGCTATGATGACGGTTGCGTCAGCGCCAACTGTATCGGCGGGGGAACCAACGATTACACCTCCAAGGCCGCCATCGCCCGGCAGACGGGTGGTAAGCGAATGTTCCATGTGTTCGATCCCACGGAACCGGCGGTCCCGGGAGCTCCGCTGGCTACCGGCGCCTTGAATCCAAGCAGCACGACGGCCACGCTGTCGTGGCCGGTGCCTGATAACGGCGGATCGCCGATCACGGGTTACAATGTTTATCGAAAAGTGGGCTCGGGTGGCTTCAGCCTTCTGGCTACTGTGACGGTGCCTGGTTATACCGATCCAAATTTCGCGGCCGGCGATGCTTATCACGTGACCGCGTTGAATTCGATCGGGGAAAGTCCCTACTGCCCGGATATCAGCCCGGCGATAGTTACGCCTCCAAATCCGTGCGCTCTGCCCGGAGTGCTGGCGATCAATGACAACGACGGGGATGCTCCGCCTAACATCCCGGTGGATGGCAGCGTGAATATTCAGCAGCTATTTGTCGCTGAGCCTTTCTTTGGCTCGGGACCTTCAAACGACAAACTCGTCTTCACCCTTCAAGCGGCGCCATCGACGCTTTCCTCGGCACCGCCTAACAGCCAATGGCTTATCATTTGGAACCGACAAGGAACAGACCCGTCCGATCCAAGCGATTCGAGCTACGATCGCCTCTACGTGATGATGCGAACGGATGCCTCAGGCAATCCAACCTTCGAATATGGGAAGTTCGGCATACCTCTGAACGAGGTTCCGCCGCCCCCACCGGACCCGAATGCGAATACGCCGAAGATGATCGGCGCAGCCGACAGCGGTAGTTATGACGTAACCACCGGCCTGATTCGCATCACCGTGTCGAACGACAAACTGCGCGCAATCGACGGCGGACCAACTAAGTACGGAGCCGGCAGCAACCTGAGCGCTCTGAACGTCCGGACATACTTCAACCGGCCGGATCCCGGACAACGTTCGCAGAACAACGCTTCCGATATCTCACCGAATGGGAGTTACGCACTTTCCGGCAACGCCATCTGCGCGCCGGCCAACCTGCCGATCATCAGCGTCGTATCGGCGAAAACACATGGCAGCGCCGGCGAGTTCGACATTCCACTGCCCTACACTGGCAGTGCGGCCACACCCGGAATCGAATGCCGAACCAATAACAACACGCAAACCGTTGTGTTCAGTTTCGTAAACCCAATCGCCAGTGTCGGCGGCGCGAGCGTCAGTGGAACGGCGACGATCGACAATGCCCACACCGGAATCAACACAAGCAATCCGCATGAATATGTCGTTAGCCTGACCGGTGTGGCCAACGCTCAACACGTGACCGTCACGCTGACAAGTCTCAGCGACACCGCCGGAAACACCATGGAAGCCTTGCCGCAACCATGGGAGTCCTCATTGGCGACGTCAACGGCGACGGGGTCGTTGACGGAAATGATGTCGCCGCGGTTCAAGCCAAGACCAGGCAGAACCCGGACTCGAGCAACTTCAGGACGGACGTGGACACCACCGGTGTCATCGACGGCAACGACGTCTCAACGGTGCAGAATCACACACGCACGTCGCTCAACTAGCACGGCGCCAAGATTAGAAATGGAAGGGCCCCTCCTTTTCAGGGAGGGGCCTTTTCTTTGAAAAATTATTCCGCGTTCCACGGCCGGTTTTCCACTCCCCTATACACCCATCCCTACGGCGGCTTCCGAATCTTCAACCAAACAAGAACATCCCTACCGATGCGATCCAAAACCCTACATAGATACTTGCTCGGTGCCGTCGTTATGACGTCTGTCGCCGCGCTGACGTCAGTCAACGGAACTCCGGTTCCTCAAAACCTCGGCAACGGTCTGAACAAAATCGTTGAGAACCAATTTCTTCAACAAGGCTTGATCGGCGTTCCTGCGCCCAACCAACTGAGCGCTGTCTCTACAAAATCTACCTCCAAAAAGCAGACGAAATCCATTTTCCAAGTCAACGCCACCTACGCCAACTCCTACAAGGCAGCAGTCGCCAAGGAAGCCGGCGTGTATATGGATCGCGCGATCATGCAGGTCGGCACCAGCAAATACCTGGTCGACATCATGCCCGATGGCCACGTGACGGTCGACGCGCTGCAAGCCGCATTACAAGCCCGCTTTCCGGCCTTGGAAGTGAAGCACGTGGATAAAAAATACGCCGGCCACGGAGTCATCGAAGGCTATATCAGCGTGACCGATGCACCCGCCATTGCCAAGTTTAACGGGGTTCGCTCCGTCATTTTGCAACTGCGTCCGATACACAATGTCGGCTTGGTGACATCGCAAGGCATCAACCAGCACCGGGTAAACCGGATTAACAATCTGTACAACCCCAGCTCGGTGGCCAATTACGATGGCACCGGCATCTCCATCGGCGTCATGTCGGACAGTTTCAACTCGCAACCGAGCGAGGAAGGCGGTTTCACCACTGCGCAAGCGGACGTCGCTAGTGGTGACCTCCCGGGCGGAACGGGCGCGGCTGCGCCTGGCGCGAACCTGAATCCAAACACTCAACCGGTCGTCGTGCTCGAGGATTACAATCCCACTCCAGGCGCGACTAACGAGGGCCGCGGGATGTGCCAGATCGTGGCCGACATGGCGCCGATGGCGCGCATCGGCTTCGCCACCGCGGACACTGGCGAAGTTGGCTTCGCAAACAACATTCGCGCGTTGGGCGGATTACCGGGCTACACCTATCCGGACGCGACCCAGCAGGGCTTCAAAGGCGACGTGGTTTGCGATGATGTTTCCTACCTCGATGAACCGATGTTCCAGGACGGCATCGTCGCCCAGGGCGTCATCGACGTCGTCAATGCCGGAGTGAGTTATTGCTCTTCGGCGGCTAACAACTGGGGCACCGATGGTTACGATTCGGATTTTCGACCTGTTCCAAATGGCAGCGGCCTAACCTCCGCGACCAACAGCGCCCTCGTCGGTACGAATATCGACCTAACGGGTGTCGACCCGTCGCTTTATGCCGGCGGTTTCCACAACTTTAATCCAAACGCCGGACAACTGGACGTGGCCCAGCAGTTCAACGCTTCGTCAGATCCCCAGGCGGCAGTGTTTCAATGGAACGACCCGTACGACACTTCCACACCGACTCTCGGACCGATCGTTTTTGGCCCGGTGAACGCCGACAGCGAACCGACGAGCGCGGATCCCTCATACACGGTCAGCTTCACCGCCGGGCAGGAGTACGTCATTACCGAGCATGCCACGCCGGCCACGCCGGCGGACAATTATGACGCCATCGTGGAAGTGAAGGATCCGGCGGGAAATACCATCGTCCTTCAGGACACGGGGGTGGACGAAACCGTCCTCCTTTTCGCGCCCACCACCGGCACTTACACAATCATTTTTCACGCCTTTGCCACGGCTTCGCCTGTTGGCGGTCCGGCAATTCCCACTCGCGGGCCCTTCCAGTTTCAGATCAATACGGCCAATGGAGTTCCGCGCATTACGCAAGACTTCAATCTCCTCTTCTTCGACGGCACGACAGGCAAATTTATCGAAGCTGTCGCCACCAATAATTTCGCCAACAATCGTCCTTATGAAGTCTGGGTGCCAGACTTGAGCACTCATGCCGACGCAAACAAGCAGGTGCAGTTGGTCATCGCGCGATCGAACGTCACCGCACCCCCGAATGCCGCCAATCATTTCAAGTATGTCTTCTTTGGCAATGGCCTGGGTGGCATGGGACCAGCCGAATATAACAATTATCTCACGCCGGTGACGTTTGGACATAGCACGGCCGCGGGCGCCAATGGTGTCGCTGCCTACCCGATGTTCCGGCCAAACCTGCCGGAAGATTTCACCTCGCCAGGACCGGTGACGATCTACTTCGACACGAATAACAATCGCCTGGCGACACCACAGATTCGCCAGAAGCCTGACATCGCCGCGGCCGATGGCGCTAACAACACCTTCTTCCCGCTCGGACCGGCGCAGGACGTGCCTTGGGACATGGATACGCAATATGCGAATTTCTACGGCACTAGCGCCGCCTCACCGCACTCTGCCGCCATCGCCGGATTGATCATCCAGGCGCACGGCGGGCCCGGGCACATTTCGCCGCAGAACGTGAAGACACTCATGCAACTGACCGCATTCCCTCATGACCTCGATCCCTATTCCTCAACCGGGACCGCAACGGCGCACGATGGCGTGGTTACGGTGAACGTCGTCAGCGACAACGATTCGAACACCGGCACAGGTTCGAACGATTCAAATTCCTGGTCGGTGACCTACTCGGGTTCCGGCTATGTTAAGCAGCTCGTCCTGAATCCGAATAATCTGCCGGCCGAAGGCGGCAACCCCACGGGAGGAAACTACATCGGCGGCGCCGCGCCCGGAACGTCGACGGAATATTCCGACTTCCTCAACCCGGCGAACTACAACTTTACGCCGGGAATGCTGTTCAACAGCAATCAGTACGTGAATGGCAGTCGAAGCGACGTGACCGGCACACCGACCTTCAGCAACCAAGCATCGTCGCCTCCCGGCCTGAGCGCATTCAACCGGACGGTAACACTGACGCTGCCGCCTAACGGTTTGATCGCGGGCAAAGCCTACCGGTTCAACATTGGGCGCGCGCAGGAGAAGGACGCAAACACACCGGTGGGATTATCTGAGGAGGTGGGGCTGTACGGTCAAAGTGCGCAATACTCCGCCGACATCCTCGGCAGCGGCGTTCTCATTCCGGAATACGCCGATAATCCCCAGGTCCTCCAGGGCCTCGTTTTCAGCGGCATCATCACCGACGGTGGGGTGGACTATCCATTCACCGGGCGCATCGCGAACAAAGTTGGCCACGGCTATTCGCCACTCGACGGTTACGGATTCGTTAACGCGCAGGCTGCCACGACCGGCGTTGTGCCAACACCTGGGGTGGTCTCGCGAAAGGTCCACGGTAGCGCTGGCACGTTTGATCTGCCGCTTCCTTTCAATGGAAATGCCGGAATCGAGCCCCGGGCGCCCGGTTCAAACGGAAGTTATGAGCTCGTGTTTACCTTTGATAGACCAGTGGCAAATGCAGGTTCCGTAGCCATTCAGGGCACCGCCACGGTCGCTCCCGCGTCCGGCGGGCAGTCGAATCCATCCGTCTCGGGGAACCCAAACCAGATTGTTGTCGATCTGCAAGGAGTTGCGAATCAGCAACATTTGATGGTCACGCTCAGCAATGTGAAGGACACCTCAGGGAACGTTCTTAATTCGGTGACTGCCCGGATGGATGTCCTGATTGGGGACGTCAACGGGGACGGAGTGGTTGACGGCAATGACGTCGCCTCCGTGCAGGCAAAAACCCGACAGTCCGTAAATTCCACAAACTTTATACTCGACTTGGATACGACCGGAGTGCTAGACGGTAACGATGTAGCGTTAGCCCAAAGTCATAACCGGCAGTCCTTACCGTAATAAACAGAAACACAAAACTCCACCACACTAGACCATGAAGAAATCATTCCTGATCGCCCTGGCCAGCCTGGCCACCTTAACCATCGCCTCGGCCCAAACCATCTCCGTCACGGGCACGAGTGGAAACATTGTCGCCGGAGGCACGTTCGATAGCACGATCACGCTTTCGATCTCCGGAGCGAATTCGATCAACAATGTCGAATCGCTCAACATGTTGTTAGGCACACCGTCCAGCGGGATTCATTCGGGAGCCGGCTTGTTCACCGTTTTTGTGAATTCGCTCATCTCGCCTTTTGACAACAAGAACAGCGGCTCGGCCTCGGGCAACCAGTCGAGCTTCGCGACCGCGGGCGACGCGAATAACTCGGGCAATAGCATCAGCACGACCAGCCTCGATCTCGGCGCCAATGCAAGCGCACCGGTAACAGTTGCGAGCTCAGGCACGACCAACATGGGGGTCGATGTGCTGCGCTTCACGGCGTCTCCATCGATTCTGCCCGGGACCTATAATTTCTTCATCACCAGTGGAGGAGTGGCGGATACCGCGCAGGGCAGCTGGATTCGCAATTCCGCCGGAACTGCTTTCAACCCGACCTCTGAGCCAGTGTTTACCATCACCGTTGTTCCTGAACCCTCGACATGGGCGCTCATGGCATTCGGTGGGGCGGGCGTATTCGCCTTGCAGTCACTTCGGTCGCGTCGTCGCGCCTAAAGCCTGCATCGGGGAGTTTTTGACGGGCTGGCCTGATCGGCCAGCCCGTTTTTTTTGTCCTCGATCGTCCAAAAAGCGGATAAGACGTTGCGACTCCATTTCGATGCGGAAGATTTCATCGATTCGAATCCTTTTGAAAGAATGAAGCGCTTCGCTCCCTTCATCATTGTTGCGGGGGTCGCGATTCTCACCGTTTCGTCGGGGGTTTTCCTCTATCGCGCCAAGAGGCCGGCGGCGACCGCGCAGCCTGTCGCCAATAGCGCCGAAGCCGCAAGCGGTTCGCACGAACTCGGCAGCCGTTCGGCAAAGGTGACGCTGGAAGAATTCGGAGATTTTCAATGTCCTCCGTGCGCCATCCTTTCTGAGCCGCTCAACGGCTTCATCCGCGAATTCCAACCGAACCTCCGGCTGATCTATCGAAATTTTCCCCTCCCCGTGCATTTGCACGCGCGCGAAGCTGCCATCGCGGCGGAGGCGGCCGGGCTCCAGGGAAAATTTTGGGAGATGCACGATCTGCTTTATCACGAGCAGCGGATCTGGAGCAAAGAAGCCAACGTCCAATTTCTTTTTAATACCTACGCAAATATGATCGGTCTCGACGCCCGTCGTTTTGCCCTGGATCGGGCGAGTGAGAAAGCCAACGACCTTGTGGAAGCGGACGAACGGCGAGGAAAATCATTTAAGGTAACGAACACGCCCACCCTTTTTCTAAATGACACAGTCATCGAGCCGAAGGACCTTAATCCGGCCAGTTTGAAAAGATTGATCGAAGGAGCATTGCAACAAGATGCAAAGCAGTAGCGGAATAGATCCTCGCTCGAAGCGGACGGAATTGATCCTGTTGATGGTGGCGGCGGTTGTTTCGATCTGTGGCCTCGCCGAGGCGACTTATTTGACGGTCTTGCATTTAACCGGAGAAACCGTCCTTTGCGGCGGGTCCGCCGATTGTTCCCAGGTTTTGGCAAGCAAGTATGCCGCTGTCGGCCCAATCCCGGTCGCTGCGCTCGGGGCACTCGCTTATTTCGTCGCATTCAGTTGCGCGATTTTTGCCGCGTTCGAGTATCGGGGCGCACGCAAGGCCCTGATGATGACGGCGCTGGCCATGCTGGTCGCGACGCTGTGGCTGCTTTACGTCCAGGCCTTCCTCTTACACACCTTTTGCCGCTATTGCCTGTTCTCGGCCGCCCTGATCTTTTTTCTCAATGGAATCAACCTGATCATTCCGAACCAGCCTAACGAATCATGAAGAGCCACAGGCTGACAGCCTTTTCTTGCGCGGCGCTCCTGATTCTTGCCGGCTGCGGCAAACACACCGGGCCAGGCCATGGAGCAGCCGGCTGCGATCTTCTTAACGAAAGCGAGGTCGAAGCAATCCAGGGATCGCATATCGTTAGCATCACACAAAGCATCACGACCGACGATGGCCTTCATGTGACAAATTGTGTTTTCGTCGCGGCAGACTCGAGCAAGTCGGTGAGCCTGACGATCACCGCCTCAGCGGAGGGGGCGCCAAACGGCAAAAGCGCCACGGCCGCCTGGGAAAAGATTTTCTCCAGGTTCGAGAAGGACACGGTAGGTGATCACAAGGCTCCGCGAGACGCTGACGAAGAACATGAAAGCCGCCGGGAGCGGGAAAAGGCGGGAAAAGAAGATGAGGAAGCGGAAGCGCCGACACGAATCGAAGGAATTGGCGATGAAGCGTTTTGGAGCGCCAACCGAATGGGCGGTTCGCTCTATGTCTTGAAGAAATCTCGGGATATCTTCATACGAGTGAATCTCGGCGGACCCGACACGCAGAAAACAAAGCTGAATCGGTCCAAAGTCCTCGCAGTCAAGGCCCTCGCACGCCTCTAAAAACGCGAGGTTAAGCACCTCGTCGCCCTCCGCGTTCTCGCTTTCGGAGGGTTACAAAATTGTAACCAGAGAAAATGCGCCGGGGGGCATCTGTCGGGGAGCCATTTCCCGATTCAAACAGAAAGACATCTCAGGAGCTCTCAACCCGCCATGAAAAAACACTCTTCGTTTGCCGTCTCCGCCCGCACAATTTTGAGCCTTCTCTTGCTTCTAAGCGGGGCCGCTCTGTTCGCGGCAATTCCCTTAACAAGTTCGCGCGCGGCGACAAAAGCAAAAGTGCAGGCTCCGGCGAAACACTCGAAGACGACTCCCGCGGCGATTCCCAGCACCGGACCAAATCCTGCCAGCGGAACGATTCATCCGGGCGACGCCTCACCGGTCAACTGGTCTGGCACAACCATGAGTCCGGGCGGGAACGTCAATTCGGAAGCGAACTGCGTGGAAAATGTGACCTGCGAAACATTCACCCTGACCGTTTCGGGCAGCCCTTCCGACTGGGCAGGGAAGAAAGTTCAGGTGCTGTTGTCGTGGCAAAGCATTGCGAACGAATACGACGTCTACATTCATCAGGGGAGTAACAGCGGCGCCCTGGTTACTTCGGCAGCACAGGGTCCCGGTCTAACGAGCCAGGTCGCTTTCATTGATCCGGCGGCGAATGGCACAGGCGTTTTCACTGTCCATGTGGTTTACGATACCACGCCTAACATCACCGACGTCTACACCGGAAGCGTCAGTGTGGTTAACGCGAGCTCGGTCGGCCAGACCAGCGGACTGCCGGTCGCAGCCCCGGCCGACAACGGCCCGGCGATTGGGTATGAAAACTTCGAAGCGCCCGGCCTTCTGACAAACGGGACCGGCACCAGCTCAGGCGGGCTCACGGTAGAATATATGGGCCGCGGCGCCGGTGAACCGTCGATTGGCGCAAACTGGAACACCGGGATAATCAATTTTCAATCCGACCTGGAAACGCTCTTTGTTACGTTCGACGATTCCTGTTCCCTAACGAACTCCGAAAGCGACCTGGGTGAATCGCCGGGCGCCCACCTCGATCGTGGTCGACTCCGATCCCATTGGATTCACCGATCGGCTGACAGGGCGCGTGTTTGCCTCCGAGCTGACGCTTGCTTAGTTCGGATGCGTCGAAAATTTCCTTCACTGACAGTGACGGCTTGCCCACAACCACCGCTCCCACGGGCTGGACTCCCGATCAACAGGCGCAGGGGTTGGCCAGTGCGGTTGACCACCAGACGATGGGCGGCGGTCCCTACAACCTGAATGCCGTGCCACCGCCAATTCCGTCGCCGCTCTATCCGAACGCGGTTTACTATTGCTCTCAGGATATCGCCACGGCCTTTTGCTCCCGAAGCGATAATGGCGGACTTACCTTCGGTAATCAGAGTCCGCTCTATAATCTCACGCAATGCGGCGGGCTTCATGGACACATAAAAATCGCACCTGACGGGACGGCCTACGTTCCAAATCGTGCCTGCGGTTCGAACACCGCCGTCGTCGTCTCGACCGATAACGGTTTGACCTGGACCGTTCGACCGGTTCAAAACGCGTCCGTTCCGGTCACCGGCGCGAGCGACGACCCGGCCGTTGCGATCGATGCGGCCGGCAAGGTTTACTGCTTGTTCGCCATGAACGGCAAAACCGCGGCCGTAGGAATGTCCTCTGACAAAGGCGTTACATGGAAAAATATTTACGACGTCGCAGCCGGTTTCGGCCTGAAACAGATCGCTTTCCCAGCAGCGGCCGCGGGCGACGCGGGCCGCGCGGCTGTGGCCTTCTACGGATCGAAAGTGGCGACCGGTGACTCCAGTGCCGACGGCTTCACGGGTGTCTGGCATCTGTACGTCGCGCACACCTTCGATGGCGGCGACCACTGGACAACATCAGATGTGACACCGCAGCTTCCGATGCAGCGCATGGGTTTGTTGCGCGGTGGCGGCGGCCCGATGGATCGCAATCTTCTCGACTTCTTTGATATGACGGTCGACCGCGATGGACGTGTGCTCGTCGGTTATGTCAATGGTTGTTCCGGCGGGCGCCTGCTCGCAGGCTTCCAACAACGCCGATGGCTCGGTTAACGGAATCGGCAACGCTTATACCGCAACCGCAAGCATCGCTCGCCAATCGAGCGGACGTCGCATGTTGGCCGCGAAAGATCCGACGAGTTCCACGGCCGCGCCTGGGATGCCATTCGTGACCGAGACGCGCATCGGCAACATTGTGAAGCTCGCATGGAACCAGTCTGACACCGGCAACTCACCGATCACCGGTTACCAAATCCTTCGCGGCGTTACCAGCGGCGGGGAAGTCGCTTTGACCACCATTCCCGGCAATCAGACGACCTTTACTGACACCACCTCCACTGACGCGACCAAGACCTATTACTACAAGGTCATTGCGACGAACGCGGTCGGATCGTCCTGCGGCAACAATGAGGTTGCGGCACCTTACGTGGGCGATTCCTGCTCGGGCCTTATCATCCATCGAAATATGCCGACCCATCCGGAAAGCACCGGAGGAGCGCTGATGCAGCCACCGACCCCGCAATATTTGATCGACTACATTTCGGTAGCAGAGCCGCCGGCTACTAATCAATTCCTGTTTACCATGAAGGTGGGCAATCTGGTGACGCTTCCGCCTAACAGCCGCTGGCGGATCGTGTGGAATTCGGTGGCCACACCCGATGAGCAGTTTTATGTCGGCATGACCACGGACCAGAACAGCGTCCCCAGCTTCGAATACGGAACACTCCCAACAGCGTCACTGGTGGTTCTAGGCGTACCGACGGAAAATCCGTTAGGTCAGGCCGCCGCCGGAAGCACCTATAACGCGGATGGAACAATCAGTATCCTGATTGATAAATCCAATGTCGGAAATCCGCATCCCGGAGATCTCCTCGGGGCTGTCAACGGTCGCACCTTCGATACCGGCGATTCTCCCGGAACGGGCAACACCCTCGAGCGATCCAACCTTTTGGTAGACCACACCTTTGTGAAGGGAAATACGGATAACAGCTTCCCGACGGCGACTTATACCGTGCAGGGCAACACCATCTGTTCATCCGGCACTCTCGAGCCGGTCGACGCCGTTTCGCGAAAAACTCACGGCAGCGCGGGAGACTTCGACATCGACCTCCCGCTGGTCGGCCAGCCAGGAATCGAATGCCGCAAGGGAACAAATCCTCAGAACCAGAAGATCGTGATCACCTTCTCCGTTCCGGTGACCCAACTGAGTAATGTAACAGTAACACCTGGCAACGGCGGAACGGCCACTGTCGCCGCGGTCAACGGCTTTTCGTTCAACAACACCCAGGTCACGGTTAACCTAACGAACGTGAGCAACGCGCAGACTCTGACGATTAACCTGCTCGGAGTCACCGCCGGTTCCAATAGCGGAAACGTTGCCATTCCCATGAGCGTGCTTTGGGGCGATGTCGACGGAAATTCAGTCGTGGACGGGAATGATGTTTCCGGAGTTCAGGCTGACACCCGCCAGACCACCAGCACGACGAACGCGCGCTTCGACTTAGACACCACCGGCGTGATTGACGGTAACGACGTCTCCATCACCCAGCAGCAGACGCGCACATCGCTCCCTTAGGAAGAATTACAAACAACCCCTTTTCCGCTTTTGAACGCGGAAAAGGAGGTCGTTAGCCGATCAGTTGGTTAGGACGACACGTCGCTATCCGCCCGGGACGCTTTGATCTTTTTCTTTCTTATCTTTCGCCCACAGGTGAAACGTATAGGTGAAAACGATGTAGCCCATCACCCGATCCGGATGGTAGTTGGCAAAATAAATGGCCGGATTAACCTGAAAGTCCGGGGTAATATTCCAGGTAAATCCAACGGTGGCTGAGTTCTCAGCCCCGCTTTGAAAGTCTACCTGCGCGCGCCACTGCTTATTAAAGTCGTAGGCGTAACCGAGAATGGCCTCATTTTTATAGCCGGCGTGAATACCGCCGATGATGAACTTGTTATGCTCGGTGTAGTAGCCACCTTCAATATAGGGTTGCGGAGCCACCCCAACGCGGGGCGACCAGTTTGTGAAACCCACCGAGAGGAGATAAGGCTCCTTGGTCAAGATTCCTATCTCGGTGGCAAAAATCTCTTCGTTAGGCTTGAATCCTTGAAAGATGGCGACCTCGGCCCACTTCGTCACACCCAACTCCGCTTGTAGCTCGTAAGGATTGGCGATCCTCGCATCCTGAATCTGCAGGCTCAGCGACAGATCTCCCTCGGGTTGCAGATCCGGCGTGACGATCTGGCTGAGACCCTTGGTGGTCCCAAAAGAAACGACCGGGACCACCAGGATCCCGGCCGTTACCAAACAGAAGCGGAGGAGACTTCGGTTTATCTCCGTCTCCTCCGCTATTAAGCTGCCTTACGGAACCTGCTGCACGGCCTTGATCGCATCGATGAAGCCCCAGCCATCGAGGATCGAGAACCCGGTTCCGAGTTGATTAAGGAATGTGCCTTGGGCCGTGCCCTTGCTGGTCACCGCCGAAATCCGCGCGCCGGACAGATAATCGGCATGATTGCCGTCGCCGCTTCCGGCGAAGTCGCGGTCGATGCCAAAGGAGACCGAACTGCTTCCGGTGAAGGCGCCATTGGCAAAGGTGAGCGTGAGCGAAAAGAACTCAGGGTTACTAACCGGCACATTGTTCGTAATCTGACCGGCCGTGATGTTCTTTAGCTTGCCCAAAGCGAATGGGAAGCCCGAAGCGGTAGTCGAATCGAAGCTCAGGCCTGCGTTGGTCAGATCGATCGTGACCGACTTCAAGGTCTCGCCCGACTTGCCCGGCACAAAGGTCACCGTGAAGAAGTTCGGATCGTGCGACGACGCGTTCAGGTCGTTACCGAATCCGTTGACGATGACTTTGCCACCGCTGGTCGTATTGGCCGTTGCGGTGCACGAGAACGGATCAAGGTCGTGCGGGGCCGTCGGGCTATGCTGCAGGAAGCTGCGCACCTGCGACTGGGTCAGCGTCAGCGAATGCGTGCTGGCCTTGTTCAACATCAGCGCCGCCACGGCGGCCGCATGTGGAGCTGCCGCGCTCGTGCCAAAGAAGTTCGGTAAGCCGTCCCCTTCCCAATCGCCTCCGCCGAAGAAGGTGGTGTTACCTCCATCCGGAGCAGCGATGTCCGGCTTGTTGCGAAGCTGCGGCGAAGCGAGCTTCGCGCCGGTGGAATCGAAGTAGATCGCGCTCGGTCCCTGCGAGGTGTAATTTTCAAACTGCGGCGTAAACGGAGGAGCGGCTGGATTCGAAGGGAAGCTGTCGTAAACGTACGCTGCCACCGCCATGGCATTAGCAGACGACGAATGCCCGTAAGAAGCCGGGGCGGCTGGCTGATAATATTCATCTGCGCCGTAGGCCTGGCCGTAAGCCAAATCAAACGCCCAGTAACGCAGCGCTTGCGCTTTCGGAGTAGCCGGGCTCGTGTCTTTTCGGGCGAGCGCGATTTGGTAATGGGTCTGATTGGCGCCTCCTACAAGCGTGGCAAATTCAAGCGGCTCGCCTGTGCTGTTGTTGTTATCAATACCGGAAAGCGTCGGCTCGTAAGTCCCGTCCTCGTCGAAGACGAGAATGTTGTAGTCCGTGGTCACCGGGTGAGCGATTGAGTCGTAGGGATCGTTCCACTGAAAGACGACCAAAAGGAATCCACCTGGATCGGTCGTAAAGCTTTGGGAAATATCAACCGCCCCCGGAGTGGTGCTGAAATTATGGAACCCGCCCTTGGTCAGGTTGTTAGGCACCTGGTTCAATTTAAGGTTTTGACCGGGGATGCCGGCACGAGCGGTTGTGTTTGAGATCGGGGCAAAGGTCGAGGTATACCCGGCGCCCTGCTCATTACCTGCCGATGAGAAATACATCGCCTTGTTTCCAGTGGTCGCCACTGTGTCCACCGCCTGCGCGACGATGCCGTCCGAGAACATCGGTTCGTCAAAATAGAGAACGTCGTCAACGATGACATTGCAGCCCGCCGTCTGCAGATCGAGAATATGCTGCGCAAAGGTTGTTTCGTCCGGGTTCGCAGTGGCGAACGCTATTGCAGCGCCGGGCGCGACGTCGTGAACGATCTGGCACATGGCGCGGCCTTCATCGGTGAGGCCATCAGCAGTATTGCTGTCGTCAGCCAAAACAGTGACCGGTGTCAGATAGCCGTCGGGATTACCAACGCCGGGAAGATCTCCCGAGGCGACGTCGTCCGAAGCGCGGATGAATCCCGGATCATTCACCTGGTAAGCAGTGTCGAAACTGTTCGACATCACGCCGACCTTGATGCCTGCACCCTTGAATCCCGAGGAATTGACCGTCTGACTGTGAATGGCAAGAGCTCCACCGGAAATGGCCAAACCGACACCGGTCACGGAACTATGAGTGATTGGCGGCAATGCCATGCGCACGGAAAGAACTCCCGCATTTCCGGCCAACTGCGCGATTTGATTCACCGGCATGGAAGCCGAAATGACTCCGGATTGGTAGGAAGCGGACGAGGCCGAGACCTTGCCGCCCAGTGAGGTGACTGCGCCACTGACCGCGGCCAATGGCTTCTGCCCGTTCAAATGGATGGTCACGCCAACACGCCCCTGCGAATCGAAGATCGCCTTGTTCGCCAGGCCAAGAGCGGGCTGCACCGCGTTAGGTGAGAGCGTTTGCGCGGTCACGCCACTGGAAATGAGCGAGCGTAGACCGCCATCGACGTTCTCGGGCACGCCGGCGGCGCCGACAAGAGTTACGCTGATCGCGGTGACGAAACCAAGGAGCAGTAAATGAATTTTTCTAAGGGGAAACATTTGAGTTGAGCACATAGTTTTAGAGGTTGGGGTTTGAAGCCGCACAGAATATCTGTTGAATGCGGAAAAGCCAGATCGTTTTCGTAATTTTTTAAGCCGGCAGAAGAAAAATTCCGAGCTTCTTTTTTTGCGTGCGGCCAACCCGTAGTGCGTCCATCATTCCTGTAGGCTTATGGCGCGCAAAAACTCTCGGACAATTACCTCAATCGTTGTGCGGGAGAATGGGAAAACCGCTGAGCGACTGGCACTTCCGCGCAATCAGCGTCATCTCAGTTTCGGTGAAAAGTGGTCTTACGCTCCCGCCCCGGAAGCCCACGGCCACATCCAGCTCAAGAAGCGTTACGACCTTTTTATCGATGGAAAGTTTGTCACCTCCAAAGGTGGAAAGCATTTCGCCTCCATCAACCCGGCCACGGAAGAAAAGCTCGCCGAAATCTCCGATGCCAGCCGCGCAGACGTCGATCGCGCGGTCAAGGCAGCCCGTCGCGCCTACGAAAAAGTCTGGGGAAAAATGCCCGGGCGCGAGCGCGGGAAATATCTCTATCGCATCGCGCGGCTGATTCAGGAGAAATCGCGCGAGCTCGCCGTTCTCGAATCGATGGACGGCGGCAAAACCATCAAGGAATCGCGCGACATCGATCTCCCACTGGTGGCGGCGCACTTCTTTTATAATGCCGGCTGGGCCGACAAACTCGAATACGCCTTCCCCGGCCGCACCCCACGGCCACTGGGAGTCGCCGGACAGATTATTCCCTGGAATTTTCCTCTTCTCATGGCGGCGTGGAAACTGGCGCCGGCGCTGGCAACCGGGAACACCTGCGTGCTCAAACCGGCCGAGACGACCAGCATCACGGCCATGCATCTGGCTGAGATTTTCCAGGAGGCCGAGTTGCCTGACGGCGTGGTTAACATTGTTACGGGCGCAGGAGAAACGGGGCGCGCCCTGGTGGAACATCCAGATGTCGACAAGATCGCATTCACCGGATCGACCTCTGTCGGCAAACTGCTGACTCAGGCCGTCGCCGGGACAAAGAAGCGATTGACACTTGAGCTTGGGGGCAAGGCCGCGAACATCATTTTTGAAGACGCGCCTATCGATCAGGCGGTCGAGGGAATTATTTCCGGCATTTTCTTCAATCAGGGCCACGTTTGCTGCGCGGGCTCTCGCCTGTTCGTGCAGGAAGGAGTTTTCCCGGAAGTGATTCGAAAGTTGAAGGACCGCATCGCGACTCTGCGCGTCGGAAACCCGCTCGATAAGAACACCGATATCGGCGCCATCAATTCACGCATGCAACTCGACAAGATTTGCGAACTGGTCGACAGCGGTTTGCAACAAGGCGCCGAACTGGTGCAGCCACGCCTGCGCCTCCCGGAAAAGGGCTATTGGTATCCGCCGAGCTTCTTCACCGGGGTAACCGCCTCGCACCGCATTGCGCAGGAAGAAATCTTTGGACCGGTGTTGAGCGTGATGACGTTCCGAACGCCCGAAGAAGCCATCGAGCGGGCCAACAACACGCCTTACGGGTTGAGCGCCGGAGTCTGGACCGACAAAGGCAGCAAGATTTTCAAAATGGTGAACAAGCTTCGCGCCGGCGTGGTATGGGCAAACACTTACAACAAGTTCGACCCAACCAGCCCATTCGGCGGTTACAAGGAAAGCGGCTTCGGCCGCGAAGGCGGACGCCACGGGCTGCTGCCGTACGTGAATTTGAATTAGGAGCAACCTACCAAGCCCTGAACGGGTAGGGCAGCCCTTCTGGCCGACGACCACTGGGTTGGCGGCGAAGATCGCCGCCTAAAGTTTGCGCAACGTGTCGCTGACACGTTGATTCGTTAGGCTTCTTTATCGCTTTCGGCCGAACGGGCCGCCAAAAAAATCAGGACAAAAGCAATCCCGAGCAGGGGCTGCAGCACCTTCTCCAGCAGCCAAAGGGCGAAACTGAGGCGTTCCAGTCCCCGTCCCTGCGAAGCTTTGGTCATCGCTTCGATCAGTGTCTGAGGATTCTGCGTTGTCGAAATGAGCCTCCAGTACTCATGGAATGCAGGCAGCAACGTTGGGAGCGAAAGCACGATAAGGAACAGAACCCAGAGCGACGACACCAGAACTCCCTGCCAAAGCGGGCGCTGGTACCATGGGAGGTCGTGACGGCTCCGGGCAAAGTCTTTGCTCCGCCGCAGGGCGCCGCTCACGTTGTTCTCCTCGAGCACCGCGCTTTGCTGCCAGAAAAGAAAATTGATAAACAATCTGCTGAAGACCCAGACCTGCACGACAGCGACGGCGAGAATTGCAAAAAAAGCCAGGACCGATGGACCGCCGGACCCAATCACAAGAATCACGCCCATGGGAAGCAGTGTCCAGAAGCCGAGCGAGAAATAAACGATCAGGCAAAGAATGGCGACCCGTGGCCAGAACCGCAAAGATCGATTCAACACTTCAAAAAATGAAATTCGCTCGTTTCGCGCCAGGTCGGCCGTCAGAATTTGGATGCCAGTGATGTAAAGCGGCCAAGCCACCATGGTCAGTAGCAACATGCAAAAGCTGAATGCGCCGCCCAGGAGCGTTCGCACACTGACATCGACCCCGGACGATCCCTCAAGCATCGCAGCTGTCAGTTGAGAAAGGACTGAAGGAACTACGACCAGGAGCGTTAAGCCGAGGTAGGGGAAGAATCCCCTTATATAGAGAGCCAGTGTATCGAAGCAGATTCGCAGAAATCCGGGCGACGGTGACACCGGTGATCGCAAGGCGGTGGCAACCTTCGGAGGAACCGGCAAATCCGGCGCGAAAAGACCCGGTATCTCGGAGGCCCGGACCCAGGCCTCGGTTCCATCCAGGCGCGCTTCATTTTCACGGAGCACGCGTCCGTCTTCTTTCCATTCCTGGAGCGTGGTGAGATCAGCAGGGCCATACTCCCTGTCTTCGACACGTAAAAACCATTGCTCCGGCATCCGCATACTTAAGACGGGTTTCCTCTAAAACACTAGCGTGCCGGTTGCGGGCGCGCAGAATTCCAAATCCTACGCTTTCGGGCGCGTTGCAGCGGCGGTCTATGACCGTCGCAAACATAAGGGCGAAAGAATGCGACGGTCATAGACCGCCGCTACAGAAAAATTCCCTCACCTCAATCCTCTCCCCGCGCAGGCGGGGCGAGGAAGAAGAAATCCTCACTCCGGCGCGCCCGCCCACAACTGGCGCGCAAAAATATTCCCCCTACAGTAAATGCTGTGAAGCTCCTGCTCGTCGACGGTCACTATTATGTTTACCGCTCCTTTTTCGCGATCCAGAACCTCTCGAACTCCACGCGGTGAACCTACGAACGCGATTTTTGGTTTCACCAAGACGCTTCGCCTGATGGTCAAACATCTGCAGCCGGATCTGGGGGCGGTTTTTTGGGACGAAGGGCTCCCGCAAAGACGCGTCGAACTCCAACCCGGTTACAAGGAAACGCGCAAGGAAATGCCGTTGCCGATGGTTCCGCAGCTTGATTACATTCGCAAGCTCACGCCCCTGCTCGGTTTTAAAAACGTCGCCCTGCCTAACACCGAAGCCGACGACTTGATGGGTTGCTATGCAGTCGCCGCGACCAAACGCGACATCGATGTGGTCCTCGCGACTAACGACAAGGATCTTTACCAACTCGTTGGACCAAAGGTGAAGGTTTACACGACGGCCAAGGCCGATCTGGTGGGTCCAAAAGACGCCTTTGCCCTTCTCGGCGAGACGGAAGTGATCACCAAATGGGAGGTGCCACCCGGCCAGATTGGTGACGTCCTCGCCATCGCCGGCGATAGCGTAGACAACATCCCGGGAATCGGACTCGGACGTAAAGCCTCGGCGAAACTGATCCGCGAGCATGGTTCGCTCGACAAACTTCTGGCCAATCTCGATCAGGTGAAGAGCGACAAGACCCGCGAGAAACTCCAGGCCGGGCGCGAGCAGATCCTGCAAAATCGGAAAATGGTCGCGCTCGACTGTGATACCGAACTACCGGTCCCGATCGACGACCTCGGAATCAGGCCAAATTACCCCGAGCTCATCTCAGCCTTGGAAAAGTGCGAGTTCAAATCACTGCTTCAAGAGGTCCGCGATGAGGCGGCGAAAGTGGGCACCGTCTCCCAAGCCGAGCTGGCCCTTTGACGCCTAAGGGCCATTCGGCCTACTTTTCACGCTGAGCTCAAGGAGCGGCGGTCTGCCGTCCGCCGTCTACTTTGGTCGGCGATCTGGAGACGCTCTCCTGAAGCTTTGGACGTTGCCCGGGGAGGGAGCCTATCCGTCCCCCAAGGGGCTAAAAGCCTCTCGAAAGAGGTATTTTTTAGTAAAAAACTTCGAACGCCCGCCTTGTTGGCCGGTCTAAGTCTACAGGTTAAGGCGATTCGGGTAGTAGCACGTTTTTTCGTATTTGTTGTTTCTCCTTGCGTGCGCTGCCCGAATCTTTTTTTTGGGCGGCGGGGAAATGAACCTGCGCCAACCCTCACCGTCCCGGCGCTCTTAGTCGCGCCGGGACAAATGCTAAACGTTGGAGAGATACGTGATTGCCTGTCTTCACCGGCTGGTGTTTCTATAGGCGCCCTGCATGGAAAATGTCGATAGCGCCGTCGGAATTCGAGGCTTCCTCATCGATGCTCCGGAGTTTGGCACCCTTCGCGGTTGCCAGCGCGGCGGCATTATTATCGAGAATGGGAAGATTGCCGAGGTCGGCGAATACGATGCCCTGCGCCGGAAGCCACGGAGTAAGTCGCTGCGTTGGATCGACCGCGGACCAGTGGCGATTTTTCCAGGGTTAATCGATTGCCACACCCACCTGCCTCAATACGCGGCCGTGGCCCGGGGCGAAACCGAACTCCTTCCCTGGCTGCGTCAGCACATTTTTCCGGTGGAACGAGACTTTACCGGCCCAAAGGCGCGAGCGGAAGCCCCGCGCTTCTTTTCCGACCTGGCGCGGAATGGGACGACAACCGCGATGGTTTTCGCCGCGATTTACGAAGACAGCTGCGAAGTCGGTTTCGAAGCCGCTCGCGACAGCGGTCTCCGCGTCATTCTCGGCAAGATGATGATGGACATTGGCTCCTACGGCACCCTCCAACCAAAGAAAATCCTTTCGGTCTCGCTGCTCGAAAGCGAACGCCTTTGCCGAAAGTGGCATCGCGCCGAAGATGGCCGGCTCGAATACGCATTCAGTCCTCGTTTCGCAGTTACTTGTTCGGAAAAATTGATGCGCAGCGCGGCCGACATGGCCACCAGGTTCGACGCCTATCTCCAAACGCACCTGGCCGAAAACCGCGAAGAAATCGAAAAGGTTCATCACCTCTTTATGGGTGCGCGTGATTATACCCACGTTTACGAGAAATGCGGTCTCCTCACGCCCAAAACAATGCTCGGCCACTGCATTCATCTGAATCCGCGCGAGATCGCCGCCATCGCCGCCACGCAATCGAACATCGCGCATTGTCCGACTTCGAATCTGTTCCTGGGCAGTGGCCTGATGAAACTCGACCAGCTCATGAAAGCGGGAATTGCTATCGGCCTTGGCTCGGATGTGGCCGCCGGCCCCGAATTGAACATGTGGCAGGTCATGCGGGCGGCCATTGATGTGCAGAAGGCGCGCGGAAATTATGAACCGAATTTGCGCGCGCTCCGGCCTGGCGAAGCTTTCTATCTCGGAACCCACGGCGGCGCCCGTGCTCTCGGAAAAGCGAAGCTGATCGGCACCCTCGACGCCGGGAAGGAAGCCGACCTAACGATTATCGATCTTTCCGCTTTGATTCCCTACGGCAAACAAAACGCCGCCCTGGACCAGCTCTCGACGGAAGATGTGGTCGCGCTCTGTATTTATCGCGGCGGACCTCACGCAACTCTTGCGACTTACGTCCGCGGCAATTGCGTTTACCAGGCAAGCAATCCACCGGGCCCCCAATGAAGTCGCGCGGGCACGACCCGATTGCCATTGCCCTCGCTGAAGACATCGGCGACGGCGACATCACATCAAGTGCGTTCGTGCCGGAACATCTTCGGGCAAACGCCCGAGTCGTCGCCCGGGAGAAAGCGATTATTGCCGGCACATCCGTCGCCACGGAAGTCTTTCGCCGCGTGGACAAGGACTTGCATGTCGCGGTACTGCATAGGGATGGTGAAGAGGTCGCACCGGGCGACGTTGTCATGGAGCTCGAGGGCAAAGCTCGAAGCCTTCTCACGGCCGAACGCGTCGCACTGAATTTTTTGCAGCGACTCTCAGGAATCGCGACGCTGACTCATCAATTCGTC
The DNA here is from genome assembly GCA_963824205.1 of uncultured Verrucomicrobiae bacterium. Classification (GTDB taxonomy): domain Bacteria; phylum Verrucomicrobiota; class Verrucomicrobiia; order Chthoniobacterales; family UBA10450; genus JBBRDU01. The sequence continues at coordinate 270,156 of CAWGOG010000001.1, forward strand.
CAGGCGGCCGCGCACTCCCGCGTCCAAATCATTGATACTCGCAAGACCACACCGGGCCTGCGCCAGTTCGAAAAAGCGGCGGTGCTGGCCGGTGGCGGAAAAAATCATCGGTTCGGCCTCTATGACATGGTGCTGGTGAAAGACAATCATCTCGCCATGACCTCCGGACTTTCGGGTCTCGCGCAAAAAATCCGCGAGATTCGCAAAGCGCATCCGAAAATGAAGATCGAGCTGGAAGCCGATAATCTTGAGCAGGTGCGTGCCTTCGTCGACCTGCCGGGCGTCGATATTATCCTTCTCGACAATATGAGCCCGGCACAGCTCCGCGAAGCCGTGGCCCTGCGAAAAGACCACATCAAGTTTGAAGCGAGCGGCGGGATCAATCTAAAGACGGTGCGACGCGTCGCCGCGACCGGGGTCGACTACATTTCGGTAGGGGCCTTAACGCACTCCGCTCATGCCATCGATTTCTCCCTCGAGATGACCCATGGCGCATAAGATCGCCGATCTTGATCCGTCCCTTTTACAGGCTGCGCTCGAGGGTCAGTTAATCGGATCCCGCATCGAGGTTCTGCCGCGGGCAGCATCCACTAACGACGAGATTTTGCAACGAGCCCGGGAGGGAGCCCGCGAAGGCTTGGTCATATTCGCGGATGAACAAACCGCCGGACGGGGCCAGCATGGGAACAAATGGGAATCACCCGCGGGAAAGGCACTGCTCTTCTCGATCCTGCTCAAACCCCGTCTCGCGCTAACCGAGTCGGCGCGGTTGACCCAATGGGCCGCCCTGGCGGTGGCCACGACGATTCAGCAACTGTTTTCAATCGATGCGCGAATCAAACCACCTAACGATATTTTCCTTCAGGACCGAAAAGTGTCCGGTGTGCTCGCGGAGATGCGCGCCCAGGAAAAGGGGCCGCACATCGCGGTCGTCGGGATCGGGCTCAATGTGAACCAGGAAGCCGCCGATTTTTCAAATACGATTCGAAATACGGCTACGTCACTTGCTCTTGCGACCGGGAAGAATATTGACCGGACTCACGTGGCCCTGGCGCTGTTGCGCGAATTGGAGCGCGCTTACGCCCTCGCCTTCGCGCTGTAGGCCTGAAGCGCGCGCAGCTTCTCAAGCGCCCGGCCACTATCGAGTTGTTCGCGCGCCAGCGCCATCCCCGCATTCAACTCCGAGGCGAGTCCGGCCACGACAAATCCGCCCGCTGCGTTCGCAATCGTTAGGTCACGCTTCGCGTCTTTGATTTCTCCCGAGAGAATGCCTTCGAGAATGGCGGCGTTTTCTCTTACCGTTCCGCCGCGAAGTTCCTCCGTCGGGCAGCGTTTTACACCGAGCCACTGCGTGTCCAGAAGCGCCGAGGTCACCTTGCCTTCGTTGAGCTCCGACATGGCAGTCGGTCCACAGATGGAAATGTCATCCATGCCGTTAGTCCCTTCGGCCGTGCCGTGAACCACCCAGGCGCGTTCACGCCCAAGCCGGCGCAAAACTTCGGCAAAAATCGGAGTCAGATGCGGTGCGAAGACGCCGATCAATTGACGCGGCGGCTTCGCTGGATTCAACAACGGTCCGAGAAGATTAAAAATGGTGCGCGACTTCTGGCGTGCCAGCCGCTCTCTCATCTTCGCGACCGCGCGGAAAGCCGGATGATACTGGCGCGCGTAAATGAATCCCAGCCGGTGGCGTTCGAGACATTCCTGCAGCGTTTCCGGCGACATTTCCAGCGGAATACCGAGTTCCTCAATCACGTCAGCGCTGCCCGCCCGCGAAGTCACGCTCCGGTTGCCATGTTTTACAACAGTGGCGCCGCCGGCCGCCAAAACAAACATGATCGTCGTCGAGACATTGAAAAAATCGAGGCCGTCGCCGCCGGTGCCGCAAACGTCGAGCATGGGGCCGTCAAATTCGTTAGGCCGAAGCATGGGACTGAGGGCGCGCTCCATCAGCAGCTCGACAAAACCGGCAATCTCCTCGGCGCTTTCGCCTTTCTGGTGCAGGGCCGCGAGGAATTCGGATTTTGTCTCATCCGCCACCTGGTCCGAAAGAAGAAGCGTTACCGCAATCGCGATATCGCCGGAGTTGAGATCCGATCCAGCGTGCAATTTGTCGATCAGCGCCTTCATGCGTGTGCGCTGCAGCCCGTGGAAACGCCGATGCTTGCCCGCCAGTCGCGATAAATCTGCGGCGAAATCTCCGATGGCTTGATCTCGCTTCGGCCACCCCAGAAGACGTTCGTGTACGAAACCGGAATACCCGCTTCCTCGAGATGACGATCGATTGCTTCCTTGTGCCGGAGAAGCAGCGGCTTATCAAGGCCGTGGGCCACCGCCATGATGTTCACATTTCGAAACTCTGGACCCGCTTCGCGCCAGTAGCAGTGCGTCAAAATATGATGACGCCCAACTTCGCCGCCTGCTTCGATCTCGCGTCCCGGAGGAACCGCCCAATGAAAGAGCGCGTTAAAACGCGTGACCTTCACTCCGGTCGCCGAAGGTTTGACGTGTTCGAGGAACGTTGAAAACCGGCCGATGACTTTCCGTGCGTCCAAGTCTTCCGCCGTCGCGTAAAATTCATCCAGAGACACACCGGCCTCCTGTGCGCGCGATTCCCACGGATTGGACCGGAGTTCGCTGGCCTCGAATTCACGCTTCAAAGCCGTGAGGATTTTCCATTCGCGTTCGCTCAACTGCACAGATTTCACCACGGCTATCGTTGCGGGTTGTTCGGCCTTGCTGCCCGGCTCGATTGTCTTCCGGCGCACGTGGCCGACGCCGAGCGTGAAAATACCCTTGGCCGGCATGACCCGGAATCGTTCCGCACCAACCTTCTCCTGGAGAATGCGGCAGTGCTCTTCCAGCGATTCGCCTTGAGGCACCTTCACCGTGGTCCAAAGCTTGTAATCCGATCCAGCGGTCGCAGTTTCCGTGGACCGCAAGACAACGTGACCGGAAAAAGGATCGCATTGAAACATCCAATCGAAGGCCTGATCGATCTTCTTCTCCGGAACTTTCCAGGCGACCAGCGCGCCGCTCGCCAGGTTCGTTGCCAGCAGGGTTTGACGGACGCGCCGAACCGTCCCCGCAGAAAGCATGGCCGCGATGCGTTCGATGACAGTTTCTTCCGGCAAATCCGTCCGGCCCGCGATTTCCTTGAAAGGTTCGCGCACGAAGCCCTCGATTTTATCCTCCGACACGGCGAGAATTCGCGCGTTGATCGGGTCGTCATGTTCCACCGGAGCCATAGGGGCCTCAATTAACGTCATGGATCGAGATTATCCAATGCATGCCGGAGATGTGGCGAGACCTCCCGCGTGAGCGCTCCTTGAGGCCATGAAAGCGATCTTCTTCGATGCTGTCGGCACGCTCCTTCATCTCACCGAAAGCGTCGGGTACCATTACGCTCTTGTCGGCCGCGAAATTGGTCTCGAGCTCGACCGTGAAGAGCTCGACCGCGCTTTCAATTCGGTTTGGAAATCAATGCCCGCTCGCCAGGCGGTGGACGGTCCGCGGGAAGACGATGACAAAGGCTGGTGGCGCGACCTTGTCTTTCAGGTGCTCGATCAGGTTGCGCCGTCGATGTCTGCCCTTGATCGCGACAACTTCTTCGAGATCGCCTACGAACATTTCGCGGAAGCGGGCGTTTGGACGGCCTATCCGGAGTCCGAGGAAGTGCTCCAACAATTGCAGCCGCGCTACGAGCTCGCGGTTGTATCGAGCTTCGACGCACGCTTGCGCATGATTTTGAAGCAGCTCGGGCTACTCAAATATTTCCGCTACGTTTTTGTTTCCAGCGAGCTCGGCGTGGACAAACCGGATCCCGAAATCTTCCGGCGCGCCTTGCGTCTGGGCGGACGCGAAGCGGCCGAAGTTCTTCATGTAGGCGACGATCCCGAGCGTGATTGGAAAGCGGCCCGGTCCGCCGGCCTAACGATATTCGAACTGCGGCGTCCCGGGATGTCGCTCCGCGATCTTTTCCGGTCACTGCCGGAGTAGAATCATTTCGCGCTCGCGAAATACAGCTTCTGCTGGCCGAAATCGATGATGCCCCAATCCTGACCCAGAACGTCCAAACCAAGGACTCCGACCATCTTACCTCCGCTGACGTCGTACCCGGCAAAATGCGACACGAGCACGGTGGGGGCGCGCACCGGGACGCCTGCGATCGCCAGGGCTTTCGGATCGGCCAGGTCAGCGTCACTTACCTTCCCGACAGCGTCGATCCGGCGAACGTTTCGGCGCCCCCAGCCTCTCGTCTTTGCCTGTTTGGCGAAACGGGCATCAATCTCTGTAACCTGTGCGCCCGTATCCAATGCCATTTGGGCTGGCGTTCCGTTTAGCTCAACCTCTACGACAAAATTTCCGCGCTCGTTCTCCTTGAACGCGGCTTGTGCCATCCCGACGGACTTGAGCGCGGCGCTAAGATCGGCACGCCGTCCCGCTCCGGGCGGGCGAAGATACATTCGAAGATTTGTCAGATCGATGATCGCACTGTTCGTACGGAGAAAGCCTCGTCCGACAAAGCCGGTTGAAAAGAAGCGGCCGAAATAAATGGGCGCGCCATTAATATGGACGTTTCCCATGATGACTGACTGAGCCATGCCATGCCCAACGGCGGTGCCAGTCCCGCTCGCACCCATCATTCCGCCGACTCCCTTTTCGGGAACGATATGCAATTGCGCCGGACTAAATCCGATCGTGATCCCGGGGGCGGCAAAACCGGTGTCGAGCAGCAGCTTTGTTTTGACTCCATTGATCTCGGTCGGAACGAACAGGCTGTTAGTCCCCTTGATCAGCTGAACTGAGCCGTAGCCATCACGCTGCAAAACGTCCAGCGAGATCGGCGACTTCGCCTCGGCGCGGACCAATCCGAAGGCGAGCAGACAGAAGCCGGCGGCCGCAACTTTGTTAGGCATTTTAGAAATCGCTACTTCTTCGCGAAATAAAGTCTCTGCTGCCCGAAATCGATGATGCCCCAATTCTGGCCGAGAAAGTCAAGGCCAAGCAAGCCGACGATTTTTCCACCGCTGGCCGGATAAAAACTGCAAGGAGCCAAGGTGGCCGAGGACGATCGCGTGGGAACGCCCGCAATCTTGAAGTTCGTCAGCCCCGTCAGGTCCACCTTGGTTTTTTCGCCGGCGATATCGCGGAATTCCATGTCCGTGCTTCCATAGCCACGCGTCTTGGCTTTCCCGGCAAACCTTGGATCAAGCAGGGTCGCAACCGCTCCGGTGTCCACATACATCCGCGCAGGAACGCCGTTCACTTCCGTGTTGACCTGATCGCCATCAACAATTGGTGCCTCTCCCATTCCGATGGCGGCGAGGGCGCCACCCAACTGAGCTCTTTTTCCTTTCCCGGGCGGTTTCAAATAGAGCAGGTGGTTAGGCAAATCGATCACGGCACTGTTGGTGCGAAGGAAATCGCGGCCAACATACCCGGCGGTCGATCCCTGACTGCCAATGTCCATGTCGAAAGCAAGGTGTGACGTAAATTTTTGGGTGCGCTCTTCGTCACCAAGTCTGAAGGCGCCCATATCCACGGGGACATCCGTGAGTTGTACATTTCCCATGACAACGGTTTTCGCCACGCCGCGACGGGTTTCGACAGTTTTTCCGGTAACGCCCGCGCCTTTATGCACCGCGCTGAGATTGCCAATATCCACGCCCGAGAAGCGGCTATCCAAGCCGATGCCGCCACCGAAACCGGTATCCAATACCAGCCTGACCTTCTGGCCGTTGATCACGGCGTTAACGGTCACGGCATTTTCGTGGGCTTGGAACAGCTGGACGACGCCGTAACCATCGCGTTTGAGCACATCGAGATTGATCGGCGATCTTGCCTGCGCCACGCAAGAAACGCCGAAGATCAGTCCGAAGAGGGAGAAGAAAAATCTGTTAGGCATATTGGGCGGAAGAATGCCCAGGCGCGGTCGTTAATCAAGTAAATTGCGAAAGAAGTTTCGGCGACGCTTTCCGAGGAAGCGAATCGGCAACTTGAAGAAGAAAAGCTGGGTCGGGCGAGACTCGAACTCGCAACCAACGCCTTAAAAGGGCGCTGCTCTACCATTGAGCTACCGACCCGCGACGGAAGTGCCTTTTTACCCCACCTTGAAGGCAGCCGCAAGGCGCGCCGACGGCGAAACGAAATCAGGCAGCGTCTCGACATCCCACCGTGATGTCGGATTGAAGTTGTTTTCCGCTTCCCTCAAACGGAAACTTCGACAATGAGTCCGTCACCTTTGAGCGATCGAACAGTTGGGCTTTGCGCGATTGCCTTCGGGGCAATTTTCGCGACCTCCTGCCTTCGCGCGGCTGACTTTGACGCGGCCACAACCGCGATAAACACGCTTGGCCTCGATCTTTTCCGGCAAATGGCCAAGCCAGGGGAGAATCTTTGTCTCTCGCCGTATTCGATTGAAACCGCGCTGGCCATGACCTTCGCCGGAGCCGACGGCGAGACGCGCGCAGAAATGTCGCGCGTTCTGCATCTGGGAAATGACGAGACGATTCATCCTTCCTTTGCCGCGCTGCAAAAAGCCCTCGACGGCTCTGTTCGCAAGAGCAACGACGTAGCGACGCAATCCAGGAAGTTTGGCGGACCGAGCGAACCAATCACTCTTGCGACGGCGAACCGTTTGTTCCCGCAAAGCGGATACCCCATTCGCGACGAATTCGCCGGCAAAATACAACGCTTCTACGGAGGGAATCTCGAACCGCTCGATTTCCGCGGAAACGCAAATGGCGCCCGCCAGCACATCAACACCTGGGTAGCGCAGCAAACGCGCGACCGAATCCAGGATCTTGTTCCGCCTAACGGTGTCGATAAAACGACGCGACTGATGCTCGCGAACGCGCTTTACCTCAAGGCGCCATGGGAAAAGGAATTTAACGACGCCCTGACCAAGTCCACACCTTTCCATATCCGAGGCAGTGAGCAGGCAGATGTTCCGACCATGCGGCGCGTAGGGCATCTCGGATTTTTGAAAAAGGACGACTGGACGCTTGTCGCGATCCCCTACGTCGGTTCCGAAATGCAATTTCTGATTCTGCTTCCCGACGAGAAAACGGGCGGGAAGGAGGCCATCGAGAAGGTAGCTCCGCAGCTATTGTTGGAAGGCGCGAACATTAAAGAGACTCCGGTCGATCTTTATCTTCCGAAGTTCAAGTTCTCGTCGCCAAGCCTGCCGCTGGCCGCTTACCTCAAAGAACTCGGATTGAGGACCACCTTCGATCAGCCGCCGGGTTCCGCGAACTTCGACCGCATGGCTCCAAGGAAGCCTAACGACTATCTCACCATATCAGAGGTCTTTCACAAGACGTTCATCGCGGTTGACGAAAAAGGCACCGAAGCAGCCGCGGCCACCGCGGTCGCCATGGTTGCCGGTGCGCGTGTCGCCAGAGAACCAGAACCAATCGTCGTCCGGGTGGATCGGCCTTTTCTCTACGCCATTCAGCATGTGCCTAGCGGAACCTGCCTCTTTCTCGGGCAAATCGCCGATCCCCGCTGAACCGCCGACCGTGAACGTGATCGAGCCCGTTTGTGGCAACGGCCTAACTACTACCGATTGACGCGTTCTAGCGACGCCCGGGATTAGTTCCTTGCGCGGCTTGGGCTTCGGCCTCGGGATGCTCGCGTTTCAACGCCTTCAGACGTTCGGTCGCTTCCTCAACGGGAAGGCGATCGCCCATGCGTCGTAGAACATTCTGATAGGAACGCACCGCTTCCGGCCATTGCTGCGCTGCTTCGAAACGCTGCCCGGCGAAGAAGTCCGCGATCCCCAGAAGCTCGTCGTTCATGTGACTTCCGCCGGGCATTCGCATCGGATCGGATCCCGCGCACACCAGGAGCAGATCGTAAACTTTCCGCCATTCCTTCCTTTTCGCCGCGGCCTCCGCCAACTGCCGAACGCTGTTCTCCAAAGCCGACAGGTCGAGCGGCGCCTGCATCAACTCGGGTGCGCCAAGTTGTTTGCTCAAGGCTTGCCGCGCAAACCGGGCACGGACGTCGCTGGTTTGCTTTTGCCAGCGATGACGCCCGGCGTCGTAGGAGGCAGCTTGTACAAGCGAAAAGCTAAATCGCCCCTGCTCACAGGCGGCGGCGAAAGCGGTCAGGTTTCCCAGGTCGGTTTGCAAGCGATAGAGTTCCTCTCGAACCGGACCGCTGCCTGCTAGCGTGGCCGCGTGCGTGCGAATTTCTGCGTTGAGCGCCGCGATGTCGTCGGACTTGTTGATCGCGCTGAGTCGGTTAGGCAGACTGGCGAACCATACTGCCTCCGGGCCCGAGCCTGTGTCGGGCGCGAGTGACGCTGCCGCTTTTTGCTTTTCCTGCACGACCGCTGCAGGAATAAAAGCATCGGCTCCCGGGCTGGCGCGCCCGAGTTCGTTGAGGCTGCGTAACATTCCTTCGCTGTCTTGATTGTTCTGCGCGGTAACGACTCCGCGCCAGGCCTGCGCGACCCGGCGCAGTTGATTCATCTTTAGGATCAAATCAGTGTAATCGTTGCTTCGGCGATCGAGGATTTCGTGATATTCGTTGAAACGATTCTCAATCATCTGAATTTCTTCCGGCGTGCGTGCGGCTGCGAGTTCCTTGCCGACGCCGTCGAGCATGGATCGCAGCTTTTGCACCACCACCGCGTAGATGGCATTCCGTTTCGCGTCGATGTCCGCCGAGGTCAGAAGGGACCCCTCATCGCGGAGGCCGGCTTTGATTCTCTCAAGTTCGCTCAGGGCGTTACGATAATTGCCATCGGCTTCAAAACGCAGAATATCAGCCCAGGTGCGTGAAATCGAAGCCGCACTTCCGATGCGCCTTGGCACTTCTGGACCCATCTGGCGCTCGCCCAATTGAAATTTCTGCAGAGCGGTGACGTCATCGTTCACGCGCACGGCTTCGGCGGAAGTCTTTGCGGCGACCAGATCGTGTTTAGCTTTCGCGAGCGTGTTCTCCACCTGGGAGCGCCAGTATTCAGTCCAAGCGGCCGTGGCATCGTCAAAGAAGGAAGCGGGAAGAGCCGAACCAAACGCTGATTGAGCGTGATTAGAGGCTCCCGGCGTCTTGTTGGAGGCCGAACTCAAATCGCCTTTCTCGAAATCTTTGAGTGCGCGTTGCCATGTTTCTACGACATCCTTTGCCTCCCGCAGCTTTGTCAGACCGTCGAGATCTTCGATAGGTCGATTGCCCGGGGAGTTGGTTGTTTTCTCCAGCTTGCCCAAAATGACGCTTAAATCGGCCGGCTTTTTTGCCGATCGAATCGCTTCTGCCGTCTCCTGTAAGAGCGCGGTAGTCGCCTGAGCGCGTTGCGCGGTGGCTTCGCGATTTGCCTTTTGCACCGACTCCAGCAAATCGTTACAAGCCTTGGCCACGCCCGGGCTGATCTGGGCGGCATGCTGTTGCAGTCCGCGCAGATGAAACTCCATCTGGTTAGGTTCAATCTTGAAGTTGCGGAAATTTTGGATCGACTGCATCTGTCCGCGGAATGCCTTGGTGTTGCCATCATCCTGAATCGTTCCGGCCTTCACCTCCTGATCGATCTCGCTCAGGACAGCGTCGAATTTTTCCTGGAAAGGATCGTGCGGACCAGGTGACTGGGCGGGAGCTATCGGCGCGAAAGCGCCAATGACAAGCGCGATGCATAATTCAACCTGACTGATTCGAACGCGGATCGTCTGCATGGGACGATCCTACCGCCACGCCAGTGTCACTCCACTATAAAAGTGACAAGGACCTTGATCCGATTGAAAGGCGCGGACCTAACGATTCGATTTCGTCGAGGTCGCTTCGGCCATTGATTTCAGCATTCGGCCAAGGTCGCTATTCGTTGAAATCACCGCGGTTGTGTCTTTCTCAAAAGCAGCGCGCATGACGTCGAGGGTGCGCAGAAACGAATACAGCTCCTGGGCATCGGGCGAACTAAACGCCGCGGCATAGATCGAGGCCGCTTCCGCGTCCGCTTTGCCTTCGATTTCCAGGGAGGCTTTGGTCGCGCCCGAACTGATCGCTGCGACATCGCTCTCTTTTTGTCCGCTGATATTTGCCGCTTCCCCTCGCCCTTCGGAACGAAACCGCGCCGCGATCTGGTGCCGTTCGCTCGACATGCGTTCGATGATCTTTTCCGCGACTGCGGGATTGTATTTGCTGCGCTTGAAACGTTCGTCGAGCAGTTCAATTCCGAAGTCGGCAATTTTTTGCCGCGTCCTCTCGGTGATTTGTTTCTCGATCGCCCCTCGCCCAAGCTCGATATCCGGGATCGAACTCGGCAGGAGAGTTCCGCTCTTCTCAAGCTCTTCATCGTGCAGGGGCTGGCGCCCCTTGGTCACGCGAACGATTTCAACCAAATCATGCGTTGCTACCGCAGTGCGCGTTTCGCTCCCGAGAATATCGTCCAGCCGCGACAAGGCGCTCCGCTCATCGTTCAGGCGGTTGTAATACAATGTCGGATTACTGATTCGCCAGCGTGCAAAGCAATCGACGATCAGGTAAAGTTTATCCTTGGTCGGGCATTCGATCGGCGGCCCGTCCCAGGCGAGAATGCGTTTGTCGAAACGCTGCACCTTGTCGATCACGGGTAATTTCACCTTCAAGCCCGGAGTCGAAACTGTGCGGGTGATCTTTCCGAATCGCGTCACGATGACGGTTTCATACTGGTGCACCGTGAAGAGCATCGTGCCCCACTTCATGGCCGTGAGAATGAACACGAGTCCAATGATCGACATTGGGCCGCTTTGCAGAAAGCGCAGGATTCCGGAGTAACTGCCGCCTTGTGTCACGTCGATAACCTTCATGGCGATGTCCTCCCCTGATCGAGAGGCAGAGTTTGCAGAATCCCTTTGAGGCTGTCGTCGACGATAATCTTTTTCTGCAGTCCCGGCATGATGGCTTGCATGGCTTCGAGGTAAAGCCGGCGGCGCGTGATCTCTGGCGCCTTGCGATATTCCGCCTGCAAAAGCGAAAACTTCTGCGCTTCGCCCTTGGCTTCGTTCACCCGTCGAAAAGCGTAGGCCTCTGCCTGCTTTTCGCGCTCCTTTGCCTGGCCACGCGCATTTGGGACCGCGTCGTTGTATACCGACCAGGCCTGGTTGATGGCCGTTTGCTTCTCTTGTTGCGCCTGGTTGACGTCGTTAAAAGCAGCCTGCACCACTGGCGGCGGGCGCACGTTCGTTAGTTGCACCTGCTGAATTTGGATGCCGAGATCGTACTGCGAACAGAGATCAGCCAGTCTCGTTAGGGTGGATGTTTCGATATCGTGCCGCCCAATGGTCAGCACCTCGTCGACTGTCCTGTCGCCAATGACCTCGCGCATGACGCTCTCAGAAAGATCCCGGAGAGTCTGTTCCGGCTCGCGAGCGCCGAAAAGATAGGTCTTGGGATCGGTGATGCGATATTGCACCACCCACGGGACCAGCGCGGTGTTCAGGTCTCCCGTCACCATCGTTTCGGTGTCCTCCCCATCGCGGTCGACCTGAAAGGCGTTGGTGGCGTTGGTGGTCGCGAAACCGAACTCCAATTTTAACAAGCGCTGCGTCGGGACGATCATGATCTCGTCCACATACGGAATCGCGTAAGTCAGACCCGGTGGGATCTCCTCTTCGTAAGCGCCGAAGCGCGTTTTAACTCCCACGGAATTCGCCGGGATCGATTGGAATCCGAAAAGCAGCGTCATGGCTACGATGACGATGCCGACGCAGGCCGCCAACCCCAGAATAAGGCGCACAGGCTTGACCGACGTGGCCGGAGAATATTCCGGGTTAGCCATGCGCTTTTCTCTTCATGGCACTGAGACTAGCACGCCACGCAAGCACCATCCGGCTAGCGGTAATCTTCGATTTTGACCGGCCTTTGCCAAGGCGTAGCTTATCGCGGAAAGACACGCTTATGAAAAAGACTCTTTTATCCCTCGGTGTGGGCCTGGCCATTCTGCTCAGCGCCGGTGCAGCTCAGCCGCAAGCCGGGCAGCCGGCGCCCGATTTTAACCTAACAAGTGGTGATGGTTCATCCGTCAGCCTTTCCAAGTACCACGGCAAATGGGTTGTGCTTTATTTTTATCCGAAGGATTTCACCAGCGGTTGCACGCTGGAGGCGAAAAACTTTGAGCGCGATCTGACCAAGTACCAGAACGCCGGGGCGGTAATTCTCGGCGTCAGCGTTGATTCAGCTCAGTCCCACAAGGATTTCTGCACGAAGGAGGGATTGAACTTCAAACTTTTGGCCGATCCCGATGGCAAAACGTCAGCGCAATACGGTTCGACCATGGAGTATCAGGGAAAAACCATGGCGGCTCGCAACACCTTCCTGATTAATCCAAAAGGCGAAATCGTGAGGGTTTACACCGGGGTAAAGCCGGCCGAGCACAGCGAAGAAGTCTTGAAGGATTTAGCGACCCTGCAGAAGGGCTGATCGCGCGGATCGCTGGAGGGTCGAGCTCCTGCGAGACCTTTCGCTCGGCGTCGCACGAGCTCCGCCCTCCATTTGTCGCGCGAGTGGCGCACGGTTTTTTGGCTTTGATCCTTCTCGCGGTCACGCCAGCCTTGATCGCGCGCGATGCTGTTCAATTCCTATACCTTCATCTTCGCGTTCCTGCCGGTTGCTCTGCTCGGCTATCTCGTCTGCGTGCATCTCGCGCCGCGGGCGTATGCGATCCGCTGGCTGATTCTCTGCTCCCTCTTTTTCTACGGATGGTGGCAGCCGCAAAATCTTTGGATTCTGCTTTTCCTGCTCTTTTTTAATTATGGGCTGGGCGTTTGCCTGGGGCGGCTCACCCAGGGAAGGGCTGCGCGGCTCGTTCTCATCGCCGGGCTGGCCGTTAACCTTGGGATGCTTTGCTATTATAAGTACGCCAATTTTTTTGCCGGCGCCGTTAACGACCTGGCCGGGACTCATTTCAAATTCGCAGCGGTCGTGTTGCCGCTCGGCATCTCCTTCTTTATCTTCCAGAAGATCGCCTATCTGGTGGACGCGTATCGCCATAAGGTTCGCGGCTATAGCCTGACGGATTACAGCCTCTTCGTTACTTTCTTTCCGCAACTGATCGCCGGTCCGATCGTGCATCACAGCGAAGTGGTGCCGCAGTTTTCTGGACAACGTGAATGGCGTCCGAGGGCGGCCGATTTCAGTGTCGGCCTGACGCAATTTTCGTTGGGCCTGTTCAAGAAAGTCGTGCTGGCGGACGGGGTTGCGCAATTTGCCAACCCCGTGTTCGACGCCGCCAGATCGGGCGCCTTCCCATCTTTCTTTGACAGCTGGATCGGCGCGCTCGCCTACACCTTTCAACTCTACTTCGATTTTTCGGGCTATTCCGACATGGCCCTGGGCCTTGCGCGTTTGTTTGGAATCAAGCTGCCCCAGAACTTCAATTCCCCCTACAAGGCGGCGAGCATTGCCGATTTCTGGCGCCGCTGGCACATGACCCTTTCCCGTTTTCTGCGCGACTATCTCTATATTCCGTTAGGCGGAAATCGAAAAGGACCGGCGCGGCGAGTGCCTCAATCTCATGATCACGATGTTGTTAGGTGGTCTCTGGCACGGAGCAGGCTGGACTTTTGTCTGCTGGGGCGGTTTGCACGGGCTTTACCTTTTGATTCATCGCGGCTGGCAACCTATCCGCGCCCGTCTCGGTTTTCCCAGCGAGGCGGCGTCATCGTGGGGATTGTTTGTTTCGCGCTTCGTGACCTTCTTTGCGGTTTTGATCGCGTGGGTTTTCTTTCGCGCTGCGAATCTTTCGACCGCTTTGCGCATGTTGCAATCCATGGCCGGCCTCAATGGGATTGAGGGCAATTCGACCCTTCAGTTCAGCGAGGCCATCTTCCCGCTCGCCGGCCTCGCGATCATTGTCTGGCTCCTGCCGAACACTCAGGAATTTCTCGGCCGCTTCGAACCGGCCTTGAAATCCAAGGCAGCCGCGCCGGGAGCGCCGCCACTCGCGTTGAGCTGGTCGGAGAAATGGATTTTATGGCGGCCGACGGTGGGCTGGGCGCTCGTTATCGCGGCAATAACGATCTACGCGCTCAGCCAGATCTCACGGGTCAATGAATTCATCTACTGGCAATTCTAACGAGCCGCCGTCGCATCGTTCTTACCTGCGCGTGTGCCTCGGGACGACAGCCCTCGCCCTCGTCCTTCTCGCGCTCTTCAACCTGATGGTGGATCCATTCGGAGCATATCCCCTCGCCGCTCTCAAAATTTTTCAATCCTATCGAGGACGTTTCACGTCCCGGGCCGGCAAATCGGAAACAGTCGCACACGGCCGCTACGATATTCTTCTTATCGGAACATCGCGGGTCGAATTTGGCCTTCCGGTCGACCATTCTGCCTATGGTCTTGATCGCGTTTATAATCTTGGGCTCGAAGGGACCAGTCTCCCCGAACTGCTGGCCGTGCTCGACTTTGCCATTCGCCAGCACTGCCCTAAACAGGTCATTTTCGGTGTCGATTTTTTTCTTTTCTCCGACGTGCGAGCATCCCGTCCAGATTTCGAGAATTCACGCTTTAGTCCTCACCTGAATCTCTTTGAATATCACCTTCGCAATCTTTTTGATTGGGACGCCACAGCCCGATCGTGGTCGTTAGTCGAGAGACTGAAACATCATAGGCCGCCTCAGGCAGCCTACCTGGGATTCGTCCCGAAAAAAGTTCCCCAGGGAATGAGCCAAAGAACGGTTTTTGAGCGACGCATCCAGGACTTTCTCGTTAACCCCGAGACTTATGGTGCTTACCATTACAGTCCGACTCGGCTGAAGGAGTTCCGCGAAATGGTCCATCTCTGCCGCGGCCATCACATCGATCTCAAGATCTTTATTCCGCCGGTGCACACCCTCCAGCTGGAGACGATACGGGTGGCAGGCCTTTGGCCGACCTTTGAACAATGGAAGCGTGATGTCGTTAACGTCGTCGCCGAAGAAACGAAGGATCAGCCGACGCCTCTCTGGGATTTTACCGGCTTCAAAGACCGCGTGAGCGAAAACGTGCCGGTGCCCGGTGATAATTCAACCAGGATGAAATGGTACATCGACTCGAGCCATTTCACGCCAGCTCTCGGCCAACTGGTGCTCGATCGCATTTTCCCTCAAGGTTCGTCAAGTAGCGACACCAGCGATTTTGGCGTTCCCCTGGCGCCTGGGAATGTCGAAGAGCAATTGCAACACTTGCGCGCCGACCGGGAAGCCTACGCCGCGACACATCCAGATGAGATCGAGTGGGTCAGGCAACTCGCGCTTCAAAAAAACGAGAAGATGAGAAAGCCAGACGCGACCGCCGAATAGAAGTCAGGGACCGTTTGTCGCAAACTCCGAGACAACTTTTTCCACTCCTCTCACCACGAGCGCGAAGCGATCGTAATCGAGCTTATCCGGAGTATCGGTAGCTGCATGATAATGAGGATAACGAAACGGCGCCGTGTCGGTGATCATGATTCCCCGATAACCACATTGCCAGAAGGCCCATTGATCGGACCACCCCACGCCCGGCACGATCGATGGAAGGGCCGCGCCTTCCGCTGGAATACCGCCGTCCTTCCGGAAAAGGTGTATGGTTTTGCGGACGAGCGCGCGGGATTGAAAATTTCCGACCACGCCGATGAAGTTTCCCACCGTTGGATAAACCGTTCCAAGTCCCCTGATCGGATATGTTTGCGTGTTCGGTTCATCTGAAAAATAACCGATCGTCTCAAGACTGATCATGGCCTCGATCGGGTCGTTCCGTTGCCGGCAGCTTTTGCATAGACCAGGCTGCCCATCTGTTCCGTTTGGAAATAGGGCGGCTCTTCGTTAACGAACGCTACGAGGCGCAGTGTGTATTCGCACTTCTTCGCCGCAAAGCGTCGTGCCAGAGCGAGAAGAGCGGCCACGCCACTGCCGTTGTCATTCGCGCCCGGCGCGCCAAGCACCGAATCATAGTGCGCGCCGACGAGTATGATCTTCGGCGAGGCGCCCTTAATTTCCGCTTCGATATTGTGACAGTGTTTTCCCTGGACCGGATAAGTTTGCCGGCGCGGCTGAAGACCGGCGACTGAGTGAATGATTGCTCAATGAGATCCGCCGCGGCGATCAATGCAGGATAACGAGGAACATTTCGCTCGCCGATTTCGCCGGCCAGTTTCTGCACATCCGCTTTCAGTTCCGCGCGCAGGTTGACTCCGTCCGCCGATCAAGTTGGCCGCGCCGGACGGATTTTTTCCCGGCATCCTCATCATCGACCACCAGCATATCGCCGCAATCAGGATGAGAGCAGCAACAATACGGAGCAGCAAAAATAGAACGCGTTTAAACACCGGACCCGCCACACTAACCAATCTTGCTGCGAAACCTCAGAGCGCACACGCAAAACAGAAGAACCGAGATGCCCATGAGAATAGAAAGGTGCTGCCAGTACTCGGACAAGTGCGCTCCGCGCAGAATGATGGCGCGCATCAGGGAAATGAAATAGGTCGCCGGGAGAATCGTGCTCAAGCCGTAGAAAATCGGCGGCATGGTTTCGCGCGGGAAAACGAATCCGGAAAAGAAAACGCTCGGGAGCATGAAGACCATCGACATCTGCAGGGCCTGCATCTGGTTCTCGGCTTTGGTGGCCACAAGCAGACCAAGACTCAGCAAGGCAAAAACGTAAACCAGGGTGGCGAAAAGCATGGCGAACACGCTGCCGGCGATGGGAACGCCGAAAAGAAAGCGCATGATGAGAAAAAGCAGAAAGGCCATGGCCATGCCAATGCAGAGATAAGGCACAAGTTTGCCGAGCATCAGTCCCCAGCGGCTCAATGGACTAACGAGCAGAGTTTCGAGCGTCCCTTTCTCCCGTCTCGCGCACCACCGCCATGGCGGTGGCGAAAGGTCGTGCCGATCTGCAGGACGATGCCGATGACGCCCGGGATGTAGAAATTCGGGCTCTTCATCGCCGGGTTGTAGAGCATTTGCGGACGGATATCGATCGGGACCTCGCGCCGGCCGGTTTCGCGCAACAAGACTTCGGTTGACTGCGTCAGACCGACGGCCAGCGCGGTATTGAGGGCCTGCAGCGCGGTGGTGGAATTCGAGCCGTCGACCAGCAACTGCACCTGCGCTGGGTTGCCCGCGCGCACGTCGCGCGTAAACGTCGGCGGAATCTGCAGCCCAACGTAGGCGCGGCCGCGGCGAATCTGGCTGGCCAACTCGTCGATACTCCCCACTTCCCCGATGACCCGAAATGTTTCCGTGTTCACGAAGCGATCAATGAATTGCCGGCTCTCGACCGTTCGGTCTTCGTTCAAAATCACCATCGACATGTGTTTCACATCGGTATCGAGCGCATAGCCGAACGCAACCATCTCGACCAGTGGCGGGAAAAACATGAAGAACAGCGTCATCGGATCGCGCCAGACGATGATGAACTCCTTGAACAGAATGGCGCTCAAACCGCGGAAGGGAACGTGTTTCATTGTTAGGCCGCTTTTTTCTGCTCGCGTGCGTGCTTCTCGCTCAGGGTCACAAAGACATCTTCGAGCGATGGACCAATCTCATGAATTTCCGAGTGGCTGAATGCCGACCTCGTGGAGCTTCGCTTCGATCTCCGCTTCGGCCAGACTCTGATCGACCAACAAATGCATCGATTGCCCGAAGACAGTGGCCGTGCGAACACCGGGGAGCTGTCGCACGGCCTGCAGGGCGGTCGTGACATGGTCGCAGGTGACATCGAGCCGGCGCGTCCCCGGCGGACTGACCTCCGGTCATCTGTTTGAGTTCGTCTGGCTCGCCGCAAACGATCAGCTTCGACATATAAATATACCCGACATGGTCGCAGCGCTCGGCCTCATCCATGTAATGAGTGGTGACGAAAAGCGTCATGCCCTGCCCGGCGAATTCGAAGAGAAGATCCCATAGTTCGCGTCGCGCCACCGGATCGATGCCAGCCGTGGGCTCATCCAGGAACAGAACCGTTGGTTTGTGCATGAGCGAGCAGGCCATGGCCAGCCGTTGTCGCCAGCCGCCGGAAAGCAGAGCGGCGCGCCGATTGATATAGGGCTCGAGATGGGTGAGCGCGATGAGCTCATCGCGACGCTTCGTCAGGGCTTGGCCCCTCAGTCCGTAAAGCTTTCCGGCGAACAGTAAGATTTTCGTTCGTGGTCAGTTCGTCGTAGAGCGAGAATTTTTGCGACATGTAACCAATCATTTCTTTGATCTCGTCGCCTCCGTGACGATGTCATGCCCGCCGATGCGAGCGGTGCCTTCGGTCGGTTCCAGGATTCCGCAGAGCATGCGGATGACAGTCGATTTTCCGGAGCCGTTCGGCCCGAGAAATCCGAAGATGGAGCCTTTGCCGACGGAAAACGAAACGTGATCAACCGCGGTGAAAGTGCCGAAGCGCTTGGTCAGCCCTTCGCATTCGATCATGGCCTCGCTCATTTCACGTTCGGGAAATAGACGTCGGCCGACATGCCGGCGCGCAGGTGCTCGTCGCCGTTAGGCAATCGAACTTTGACCCCAAAGACCTGGCGGATCCGGTCCGCAACCGTTTGCACATTTCGCGGAGTGAATTCCGCCTGGCGACTCACTTGCTCCACGACTCCTTCGAAATCCTTGTCCGGGAAACGAATCGACCCGCACCCGAACTTTGTCGCCCAGCTTGATCAGGCCGAGCCATGGTTCGGGCACAAAAACGCGCACCCAAAGATGTTCCGGCAGAAGCAACGTCGCCACTTCGCGATTTGCCGGCAGAACGTCGCCCACTTTCACGCTCAGAACTTCGAGAACGGAATCGGTCGGCGCGGTCACTTCCATCTCGGCCAATTGGGCATCGATATCGGCCAGTTGTGCGCGCGCCATGGTCACGCGCATTTTGGCCGCTTCGACATTTTTTTCCTGCGTCTTGGCCGCGCTGCTCGCGCGTTCGGCGTCACTCGGCGAAACAACTTTGCGCTTCAGCAGGTCCTCCTGGCGCTTGGCGTCGTCGCGCAAAAACTCGAGTTGCGCGGTTTGCGCGTCGGCATCGCGAATAGAGGTATCGATCTGTGCCGCGGCCAAGTCGCGCCGGGCCAGGAGCTCGGTCGCTTCCAGTTTCACGATCGGCTGGCCGGCGTGCAATTTGTCCCCTTCCCACGCGAAAATCTTTTCCACCCGGCCGCCGCTGCGCGGCCCAACATGGACCTCATCGACTTCGATCGTCCCGGAGACGGCGTCTTTCCGATGCTCGCAGGCCGCAAGAAGAGGAGCAACGTCACCGCTCCAGGGCACAGCCATCGAGTTGCTCGATGCGAAGGCGGGGCGCGTTCATGTCTTTCTGCCTTTCGCTGTCAGCGCGCCTTCCAGAACAATCTTAAGAATGCCGGCGAAGCCCTCTTTCGGCAGCAAACCGAGCTCCTCCATTTTCGGCGGGTTCATGATCGATTGAACCATGGCCAGAAGGATCTCGATGATCAGTCTGGCGGGAACATCTTTACGCACCATGCCCGCGCGTTGCCCCTCAACAAAAAGGTTTCCAAAATAGCGGCCAATCAATTTGGCCCGGCGGTTCTCAACAACTTTAAAGATCTGAGGAGCTTTCTGACGCATGTCGCGCACGAATGGCGGTTTGATTTCATCCAATTCACGTTGGGTTCCGGCGAGCAATTCCTGCAAAGTCGCCGGGAAATCATGGGGATGGGCGCGTGCAACCTGTTTCAAAGTTGCTTCGACGGCGGCGAATTTGTCCGCCAGCACGGCCTCGAGCAGATCGAGCTTGCCGGAAAAATGAGCATAAACGGTTTTCTTGCTGATCCCCAATTCCATCGCCAAGTCGTCCATGGTGACGCGGCGGAATCCATGATTGAAGAAGTGTGCGCGTGCTGCCCCCACGATGCGTTGGCGCATGGACTGATTTGCCCGGCTTCGAATCCGCGATTTCGCCAGTTCTTTCACATGTTTTCCGAATTCACCGCGGAAACTCATATAGTCTATTCAGTTTCCAAACGCAAGACAATGAATGTTTCGTTAACTTCTCTCTTCATTCCCGGAGGGGAGAAGCAATCGTCTGATAATTCGACAACAGAGCATGGATGGTTATTCGGGCAGTCCACTTCCAGGAAACTCGGGATCAAACCCGGCGAAACCGTGGTCGCCATCAACCCGCCTGCAAACTACCGCCGACTCCTTGTCGGCCTTCCGCCCGGCAAAATTCAGCGATCAGTCGCAAAAGCAGACTTCGATTTCGTCCATCTCTTCGTGAGCGAACGCCGCCAGCTGCAAAAACGGATGCCCATCTTGCGCAAAAGGATCGCCGACACGGGGATGATCTGGATTTCGTGGCCGAAAAAATCGTCCGGCGTCGAAACCGATGTCACCGAAGATACGATCCGGGACGTCGCCTTGCCACTCGGTCTGGTGGATACGAAGGTATGTGCAGTGGACGAAACATGGTCGGGATTGAAATTGATGGTGCGGCGCGAGAACCGCGCACGAAGATGGCGGGAACGAAATGAAACCGCGACGCTTCGACCACATCGATCTTCGCGTGAAAGACCTCGCCACGGCCGCGAAATTTTACGGCCAGATTCTGCCTGTCCTCGGTTTCAGGTGGAGCGATCCGACGCCGAAGGCGGACCGTTTTACGCCGAGAGCGCGTCCGGCCCGGCAGATTTCTTCGGCTTCATTGAGGATCCGGCGCATCGGCCTAACGGAACTCGGATTGCCTTTTGGGCGGAAACTCATGAGGAATCGATCGATATCGCAGGATTGTCAAAGGGGCCGGCGGTTCAATCTGGAAGGCCCAGCCGAATGCCCGGAATACACGCCGGGATATTACGCGCTCTTTTTCGAGGACCCGGACGGGAACAAACTGGAGCTTTGTTGCCGCAAAGGACCAATCCCCGCCGGAGCGAACGCGACAAATGAAGAACGACGGGCACAGTTCCTGTCATCCTGCAGCCGAAGCAGAAGGTCCGTTACCTAAAGATGATCGCCATTTTCAAGATCGCCAAGGGACTGCTGCTACTTTTCCTCGGATGTTCCCTGCTTTTCCTCAATGCGCGCGACCGCTGGATTGACGGAATTTCCGATTGGGTGGACGCGGAAATCTTGCTCGGACATAGCAGGCCGATCATCTTTCGTTTTGAATAAAATGCAGGACGCGCTGGCCAGCGGTCAACTCGTGCGACTGCGTTTCTGGCCCTTTTTTATTGTGGGGTCCTTTTCACCGAAGGGATCGGGGTTTATCTGCAAAAGCGATGGGCAGAATTCCTGATGATCTTCGCCACCGCCGCCCTGATTCCCCTCGAAATTCGTCATATCTGGCACCGGCCGACGCTGGCGGCTTTTGTCATTCTGGCGGTCAACGTTTTCATCGTCTGGTTCCTTTACCGGGTGTTGAAGCGCGACCCCGAACCGACGGTGCCGGCCGAGCAAAATGAGAATTGATCGAGACTCGTTAGGGCGAAACGCGGCTGATGCCAAAATCCTGCAAGACCGCTGTCGGTCCGTTTCATCGGCAGGCCGATGACATTGCTGCGCGAATCCATCGATGTTGCGCAATGATTTGCGCACCCTTTCTCCTGAGCGGCGTAGCGCTCCGGCTTTATCCAGCGGGTCGACCGCGAGAAAGATAATCGCGCAGGCCCTGATCATCAGTTCCGGAAGGTCACGTGGCTCACTTCGTGGAAAACGTTGAAGACCGGGAATCGCGCGGCGGCCAACAAAGACCCCGTGCATACCTGATGTGTCCGTCCATTCAATTTTCGAAGAATGACCAGGCGTCTCTGCCATGTCCGCCGGTTTGCCGATGATCTCACCGTCTAACGAAACCAAGGTGTCGGCCGCAGGATAACGAGCGTCGTGGGATGGAGGCGCGCGACCGAAATTCCTTTGCGCACGGCATTCCAGAGAGTGATCTCGCCGAGAGTGAGATGCCGATCAGACCGCTCGTCGATATCCGGCCTAACGACCTTAAATTATATCCGGCCTCGCGAAGCAAGCTCGCACGGCGCGGCGAGCCGGACGCCAGCAGGAGAGCGACTCTGCTTCTTTCGTCGCACCTATCGAGGCGAGGGGCGGCTACGGCGCCGATTGCCCCGGCAGCATCATCTCGGGTCCTTTCACCTCCCGGTAATCGGCCGGAATGGCGAAGGTCGCGTCCGGCAAAGGATCCTGCTTCACCGAAACCAGTTCGGTGGTCATCTTGATTCCTCCCATGTCGACAACCGTTCGAATCGGCAGAGCCGGAAAATCTTATAATTCGTTTCGTTAGGGTTGGAGGAAGTTCCACGCTTCCGGATTCGACCGCCTGAAGCTGCCGCAGGATGGCTGCGCCATCAGGAAACTTGGGTGCCAGCCAATAACTGGCCTTGAGCGCGCCGCGATCAACGACATATTCCTCGGCCTCGTAGCCCCTGATCGTTTCCTTGCGCCCGGTTGGTTTCGGCTTGGCCGGCTCGGTGCTACCGGTCTTATCGCTGAATTTTTTGATCATGTCGGCGGCGGCCTTCATTTTCTCGGCCCGAGATATCGGACAGCGGATTTTTGATCTTTCATCAGGCGTAACAATCTCTCCGCTTTTGCCATCGACGATGGTGCTCATTTGTGGCCCGTATCGATCCGCATCTTATCGCCTTTGGTAAAAATGGTGATCTGGTTTGCCGACGCCCCGGGAGCATCCAGCGTCTGAACAACGGTGAGATCAGCGCGTGAGTTTGCGACTGCCACTAGAAGAACAAAAAGGAAGCAAGAGCGGGCCTTCATTCCTCCAGTCAGACAGGCGCCTACGGTCGAAAGCAAGTTCTTCGGGCCGATCGGCGTATCAGATTCGAAACGTCGACAAACGCCTTGGCACCTGCGGGCTCTGTGGCAGAGTATCGCACCCAGTGCGGGCATAGCTTAATGGTAAAGTTCCAGCCTTCCAAGCTGGCCATGCGGGTTCGATTCCCGTTGCCCGCTCGCCTCCTCCGGGGAGAAATCCGTTGACCCTTTTCCCGGAAGAAATATTACAAATAGATAGGCCGGAAACGAGGGAGTCATGAGGAATCAAAACGCGAGACAAGCTGCTAAGTTCGAACACTTTTTGCATTCCATCGGCCGAACGAAGCCGCTGACGGCCTTGACGCTGGCGCTGGTGGGCGATTTTTTGGACGGCATCCTTCCCACTTGCGCAAGCCATCACCAATAGGACTCCCGCCGAAGAGATTCAGTCATATTTGCCGCAATCGATGAGCCTGAAGAGCGCTTCGCAGTCAGAGGTCCTTGCGGCGACCTGTAAAGCGGTCCAAGGAAATCCGAAGGATGCGCCGGAAATCGTGCGCACCGTCGCCGGTGCTCGCCGGGAGTTCACCGGCGAAATCATGAAAGCTGCGGTCAACTGCTTGAAAGCCAACAGCCAGCGAGATCCGGATTGTGACATTGCCCGATCGGTCCTGCAACAGGCGATCACGGTCAATGGCGGTCAGGCGGCCTCGCTAACGGAAATGTTCGTCAGTCTGTGCCCCGACATGCGCGGATAGCCCGGAGGAAGGTCCGACCAATCTGAGCAATATCAACGGCGCTCCCGGGACGGTTTCGGTGGCGGCGGCCAGGTCCAGAGATACCTGCTCTGTTTGCCACAACAATCAGTCGATCCAGGTGAACTGCGCCAATCTGGGTAATTACCTGGCAGACCCATCCTGGAGACACCGCGGGCGCGTGTGAGGCAACGCCGAACTCCAATAAATAAGGCGTCCATCTCCGCTTGAATCGCTGCCGCTGCTGAAATCGCGCAGCGGCATTTTCGTTTGCCAGATGCACGCTTTATCCGAAATCGACTGACCCAGGATGAGGAGAGACACGACTGCGAGGATCGGAGCTAGTTCGATCAGGCAAGGTCTTTGCCCTAACGATCATAGCGAACGGCGTGGTCGTCGCTTTCGTCACCTGCCAGGCTTAATCGGCGGAACGCGCCTTCTCTTCGCTTTCCCCGCTTACGGACTTCTGGCCGTGGCCGGGCTCATCGGTGCCTTTGCGATTCGTTCCGGCCGTTTTTCCGCCGATCGAATCTGTCTGGCATCGATCGCCTTATTCTTCGTCTACGCGCTCGTTCGCGCATGGTTCTCGCCAGACCATTACCTGGCGCGTTTCGACATCTACTCCATGGTTGCGGGGTTGATCGTCTATTTGCTGGCGGCCACTGTTGTCACGGATGCGAGGCGACGAATGGCCATCCTGGTGGCCTTACTCGCGGCTGGCGTTATTCAGGTCGCGGTGGGCGCAATCCAGTTTCGGAACGGGGACAACTGGATGCCCATTGAATTCCTGCAACGTTTTGATTACGGCCACCGCGCGAGCGGTTTTTACATTTGCCCTAACCACCTCGCCGGATTGCTCGAAATCCTCGGCGCTTTTGGACTGAGCATCAGTTTTTGGAGCCGCTGGGCCGTTTGGAGCAAACTACTCATCGGTTACGGCACGTTAATTTGCTATATCGGTGTGATCCTTACGGGCAGTCGAGGGGGCTATCTGAGCACTCTCTTTAGTCTGCTTGTCTTCGCGATCCTAAGCGTCCGAATCGCCCGCGCCGCCGGATCAACGCTTTACCTCCGCATCGGAGCCGCCGGTCTTGTCCTGATCATCGTCGCCGCTGTCGGAACCTTCATCGTTATCAACAACAGCGATTACCTAACGAATCGAACAAAAAAGGTGGTCGACAATACGGATATCCGGGTAAAATTCTGGCGCGCGGCTCTGGAGCAGTGGACGACGAGTCCGGTTCTTGGGACCGGTAGCCGGACCTACATGTATTTTGGCCGGCAATTTCGCAGCGAAACCGTGCAAATGGATCCGGTCTACGCGCACAACGATTACCTCCAACTGCTGGCCGAATATGGGGTTGCCGGATTCGCCGCCTTCGCGTTTTTTTTTATCGCTCATTGGCGAGCTGGTCTGATCAGCGCCCGTCGATTGGGCCCGAGGCGGATCCAGATTTCGCAACGAATTCGCAGCAACGCCATGGCGGTAAATCTTGGCGCGCTGGCAGCGCTTGCCGCCTACACCGTGCATTCCTTCTTCGATTTCAACCTTCATATTCCGGCGAACCTCCTTTTGATGGCGTTCGTTCTTGGGATTCTGGCAAACAGTGGAGTCCAGGAGGAAGCGCGGCCGAGACTTGCGAAGTGGTCGGTCGCCAGTCGATTTGCGCTGACCTGCTCGGCGTTGCTTCTTGCGGTCCAGGTCTTCCGGCTCTTTCCCGGAGAATGGTATGCCGAACAGGCTCGGATCGCTTTACGTGACCGTCGACTGCTTTGGGCAACAGCATCGGCCTTGAATGGATTGAAAGTGGAGCAAGGGAACCCGCAACTTTTCTATTACCTGGGCCGAGCGCGCTACCTTAGCGGCGATGAACAACCCGCAGGGCCGGCCCGCGATTCCTTTTATGCAGCGGCCTTACCCGCATACGAGGCAGCGGGCCGGTTAGCGCCAATGGACGAGACCTATCTCCTCGAACTTGCCTTCACGCTCGACTCGTTAAGCCGTTACGGCGAAGCCGAGTGGTTGTTTGGCGAAGCGCGAAAGCTCGATCCAAAGTCGCAGGCTTTGCAACGCTACTACGAGGCGCATCTGGAAAATTGGCGGGGAAGTAAACCATCCGGAAGGGACGAGCCCGTTGCCCCGGACCCTCCGGCCTGATCAATAGAAAACGTGGTTATTACGACAAAAGACAAAAAAAGCGTTGCCCAATTAAGGGGGGTATTTTACTCTCGTCGGCTCAGCATTTCGCTGGGCGAGCTATATACATGAGAAATTTTTCGGCTCTGAGGGGGGCTTTGCTTATTCTGGCGGTTTCGTTCGCTTCCTACAGCGTCCGAGCACAGACTCAAACTGGTCCTTCCACCAGCTTTTCCGCCAATGCTCCTGCCGGGACTGATGTTGGTAACTCAAGCGACCTTGGAGCCGGTATTTTCGGGACCTTACCCTTCAAGCTCACGGCGAACGTGCGCGGCGGTTACGATGATAATGTCACGACTTCGAACCAGTTCAAACAGGGCTCGTGGTTTACTAACACCGGGTTAGCAGCCACTTACGATTTCGGAGATGCCCGCACCCGCATCAACCTGCAAGCCGGCGTCGGTTTTACCTACTTCTTTGAGGACATCCACGGAGTTGGCGGTATTTCGTCACGCCAATACGACATCGATACCTCGCTAAAATTGGCGCTCAGCCATAAAGCCTCGGCCCGCCTAACCTTGAACTTGGACGCCTACATCGCCTACGAGACCGAGCCGGATTTCACCATCGCTCAAGGGACTCAATAACCGCACCGGCAACTACCTCTTTACTCAGGATAAGTTCACCGCGAATTATCTTTGGAGCCCGAGATTTGCGACCGCGACCAGTTACACGTTGGGAGCGCTTAGTTACGACGACGACACTATCGGCTCTTTCTCGAATCGGTGGGAGAACACTTTCGGCAATGAGTTTCGTTTCCTCTTGGCGCCGACGACAACCCTCGTCGCAGAGTATCGGTTTGAACTGGTCACATACCAAACCGCGGCCCTGAACTCCCAAACGCATTTTGCCCTCGCCGGCTTTGATCACAATTTTGATCCTCGCCTGAGCGTCTCATTGAGAGGCGGCGCCGAATTTCGTGACTATCAGTCCGCCGGAGATACGACCGGGCCTTACTTCGAAGGGACGGTTAATTATTCGGTCGCAAAACAGACCACCGTTTCCTGGACAAACCGCTACGGCATCGAGGAGCCTGATGCGCTTCTGAGTCAGGGGCGGAATACATTTCGCACCGGATTATCGGCGAAACACGATTTCACCCCCAAGATAAGTGCAACTCTTGGTCTCTATTACCAACATGACGATTATCAGTCATTTACCCAATCGGGCTTCACCATTCCCGGATTTACCGAGCAAGACGCTGACCTTGCGTTTAGCGTCCGCTATTCCTTGACCCGCTACTTTGCCTTGGAAGCCGGTTACAACTATACCAACGTCTGGTCGGACATTCCCATACGCGAATACACGCGAAATCGCTACTGGGGTGGCTTCAGCGTGACCTTCTAGCAGGCGAACTCCGGTTTACTCGGAGCGAATTTTCGCTAGGTTGTGCGGCTCTTGCTAGAGGGATATTCCGGATGGCTCAAACCGACGAAGTTAAGCTTCACTTTCTCGACTATTGGCGTGTAATCCGCGTCCATTGGGTCCTGATTGGCCTGGCTTTTCTGCTTACGCTCCTGACCGCGGCCATCGTCACCTTCTTTCAGCCTCGCGAGTACATGGCCTCGAACTTTATCGAGGTCCGTTCTACGGCTGAGAACCCTCGCATTTTCACCACCGGCGGAGATGCGAACATTCCCATCCACGATCCCCAGCTCGCTCCAACCGTCTATCAGGTCATTCAGCGGACCGGCATTCTTTATCCCGTCATTGAAGACCTTGGACTGCAGGACAAGTGGTCGCGCGGTGGCCGCCTGACCCGCGAGCAAGCTTATAACATTTTGCGAAGCAAACTGCAGGTGGATGAAATTCGGAACACGGACCTTCTTACGGTCAGCGTTTACGATACAAACCCTCAGGAGGCGGCGGACATTGCCAACAAAATCGTTTCCGTCTACCAGGACAAGCGCGTCGAGGAAGAAAAAGACATTCTCAACAGGGCTGTCTCGACCATGAACGATGAGGTCGTAAAGCAGAAAAAGATCGTCGACGACGCTGCCACCGAAGTGGCCCGCATTCGTGATCAGGAACATATTGTCGATTTGAATCCCGAGGGCACAGAGGACGCGCAGGCTCCCGTTAATGCCGTTGTCGTTAAGCAGGAGACGGAAGTAAACGATGCCGAAACCAAAGTAGCCATGCTCCAGTCGAAGCTGGATCAGATTGAAAAGGTCAAAGGGGAGGACCTTCTCAGGATGTTATCCACTCTCGACATCCAGGACCCGGCCATTCAGAAGACAATGCCTAACTACCAGGAGGCCGTGGCCCAGGTCGCCTTACAGTTGAATTCGGGACTGGCCGAAAACCACCCCAAGGTTAAGGCGCTTCGCGCCACCATCGCGGTCTATGCAAAGCAGATGGAAGATCAGGTCGATAGCATTCGTGCGGCCCTGGAAAAGAATCTGCAGGGCGCCAAGGCCACGCGCGATGAGCTAAGAAAGCGTTTGGGAGAAATCAACGCCCAACAACTTACGACGAAAAACCTGAGCGCGAGTTATAGCCGCGCGAAAAATTCCTACATCAAGGAGAAGCTCCTTTTCGACAGCGTTCGGCAACGCGCCCAGAGTCAGACGATGGAGTTGGCTATGCCGCGAACGGCTGTCAGCGTCAAACAGATCGCGGAACCGCCCTCATATCCCGCGCGTCCGCGCATTCCTCTCAATCTGGCGCTTGGCGCGCTGGTCGGATTGGTCCTGGGTGTTGGACTGGCCTTCTTCATTGAATATCTCGACACCAGTGTGAAGACGATGGAGGACGTGGAAAACCTCCTGGGAGTGCCGGTTCTGGCGATCATCCCACAGGGTGTCGGAGTGCTGCACCGGGAGCCGGGCGATTCGCCCGATGCGGAGGCCTACCGAATTCTCCGGACCAACATTGAGTTCAATCGCAAGAATCCGCAGGCCAATACTATTTCGCTGGTGAGCGGCGGCCCGGGCGAAGGCAAATCGACCACCATGGCCAACCTGGCCTACATCTGCGCCCAGGGCGGCTACTCAACCTTGATCGTAGACGCCGATCTGCGTCGGCCCGTTCAGCATGAATTGTTCGACATCGCGAACAAGCGCGGCCTAACCAATTATCTCACCACCGATATGCACTTGGAAGAGGTGATCGTCCCGACCAAGGTCGAGAACCTTTCCGTGCTTCCAAGCGGCGTTCTACCCTCAGACGCGGTCGGCATTCTCAATTCGCAGAGAATGTCGGACATGATCGCTGAGTTGAAATTGCGCTACGATATCGTCTTCTTCGATTCCCCGCCCATGCTCGGCGTGAGTGACGCGTCAGTCATCGCGAGTGAAGTCGATCAGACGATTATTGTTGTGCAACATCGCCGCTTCCCGAGAGCCATGCTCACCCGGGTGAAACAGGCGATCCTGGGTGTCGGGGGAACGGTTCTGGGCGTGGTTCTGAACAATGTCGATTTGAAGCACGACCAGAACTACTACTACTACACAAACTACTACGGCTATTATAAGCCGGACCAGATGCCCGGGCGCCGCGGCAGCCGATCGCCGAGTTTCGCATCTTCCACTAAAACAAACGGCCAATCACACCCGGACGATTACTAATGACGCGCTTTTTCACGATCGCGTTGTTGCTTTTGACAACGCGCTGCATTTTCGCACAGGCCGTCTTGCGAGTGGGCGATCCGGTCGAGATCAAGATCGGCGGCGTTCCTCAGGAGGAGCAGCTCCAGGTTAACAACACCTACACCGTCGATACAAACGGCTCGGTTAATCTCCCCTACATCAACAAAGTTCGCGCCCAGGGTCTGACGCCGGCGCAGCTCGCGCGCAACATCGAGCAGACGTATCGTTCCAGCAAAATTTACACGAACCCGACGATCACCATCCTGATGCAGCCGATGGCCCGTTTCGTTAACGTCGGCGGCGCGGTCAGGCTCCCCGCGCGTATTCCATTTACCGAGGACATTACATTGCTCGCGGCGATCAACGCCGCCGGCGGTTTCAACGATTTTGCCGACCAGAAAAAGGTTCGTTTACTTCGCGGAAACGAAGTCAAGGTATACGACGTTCGTCAAACTCGACGGGATCCGTCGTTAGACGTAAGGCTTCAGCCAGGCGATCGCATCGAGGTTCCGCAAACCTTTTTCTAGCGGTCCGCAATCAGCCAGCGGCGAGGGCGCAATGCTCCAATCACTGGTCTGGCGCAATCAATTCCCGGTGCCGCCAGGCATATCCCAGCCCGGAATAAATCGTTAGGCCAACGGTCAACCACACAAGAACGGGCCCGGCCGTTTCCCAGGCGCGCGACCACCAGATGGTGTTGCTTAGATCGACCCGAAGCTCCGCGATTGACAGAAGCAGCAGGAAAAAAATCACCGTAATGATCTGCCACGAAGTCTTCTGCTTGCCCAGTTTTTCCGCCGGCAAAACGCGCCCTTTCGAGGTGGCCATCAGGCGCAAGCCGGTAATAAGAAAATCACGAGCGACCACCGTCGTAGCGGCCCAGGCCGGCACGGCCTTGAGGGGCACGAGCGAGATGAAGGCCGCCGCCATCATGATCTTGTCGACCAGCGGATCCATCAGCTTGCCGAAGTTTGTCACGATCCCGTAGCGACGCGCGACCTCGCCATCCACAAAATCAGTGATGCCGGCGATTAGAAAAATGATCAGCGCGGCCGTTCGTGCGTAATGCCACGACGAGTTTAGCGCGGCGACGAACAGGACAGTCAGAGCCAGACGGCTGAGGGTTAATCGATTGGCCCAGTTCATCGCAGAACCTCGGTTGGGGATGATGCCGCCAGATTTTCGGTGCCGGCAAATCTCGGATGCTTCCAGATTGGCACCTTCTTTTTCAATTCGTCGATCAGCCAGACCATTGCCTCCAACGATTCCCCGCGATGAGCCGAGGTTAACCGCACTACCAGAGAGGGATCGCCCGCCGCGACAAAACCAACGCGATGGCGAATCAAGACGCTTCGCAGAGGAAATTTCTCGGCGGTCTCGTTTGCAATCTGTTCGAGCTGGCTTCGCGCCATGGATTCATGCGCCTCATAATCAATTCCCTGGATGGCCCGGCCGTTTTCAAATCCTCGGACTACACCGCGAAAATCAAGGATCGCGCCCACGGAGGAGTCCAGGCCCGGAAGATCGGGCTCCATCTCCGCTTGCGCGGATAAAAGTTCGCAAACGACTTTAGCCATGCTTTCTTGCTGCTCGCGAGTTTGAGGCGTGCTGCACCGCCAGCGCTTCCAAAGGAGATACTAAAATGAGCACGAATCAATGTGATATTGGTCTCGTTGGTCTGGCCGTCATGGGCGAGAACCTCGTCCTGAACATGGAATCGAAGGGATTTTCGGTGGCGGTTTTCAATCGGACCACCGAGGTGACCGAGAAATTCGCCGCCGGACGCGGGAAAGACAAAAACATCCGGCCCGCAACCACGGTCGAGGAACTGATCAGCTTTCTTAAGCGGCCTCGAAAAGTGATGATCATGGTAAAAGCCGGAGCGCCGGTGGACGCCGTCATCGGTCAGCTAACACCGTTCCTTGAGAAGGGCGACGTCATTATCGACGGTGGAAACTCTCTTTTCACCGATACTCAGCGGCGTTGCAAAGACTTGGAAGGAAAAGGAATTCACTTCGTCGGATGCGGCGTTTCCGGCGGAGAAGAAGGCGCGCTCAAAGGACCTTCGCTCATGCCGGGCGGGTCGCGCGAATCGTGGGAAATGATCGCGCCGATATTCAGAAAGATCGCCGCGCAAGTCGATGGCGAGCCCTGTTGCCGATATATGGGGCCGGACGGCGCCGGACACTACGTCAAGATGGTGCACAACGGCATCGAATACGGCGACATGCAGCTGATCTGCGAAGCCTACGCCATCCTCAAGGACGTCGCCGGCATGGAGGCGCCGGAACTCGCCGATGTCTTTACCGAATGGAACAAAGGGGAGCTCGATAGTTACCTGATCGAAATCACTTCGAAGATTTTTCGCAAGATCGATCCGGAAACGGGAAAACCGCTTGTCGAAGTGATCCTCGATAAAGCCGGCCAGAAAGGGACCGGATTGTGGACACTGCAATCGGCCATCGCTCAATCGGTCGTAATTTCGACAATCAATGCGGCCGTGGAGGCAAGGGTGATTTCTTCACGCAAAGACGAACGGGTGGCGTCATCGAAAATTCTGCCGCACCCGAAACCCAAGAAATTTCAGGGCGAGAAGAAAGAATTGGTCGAAGCGGTGCGACAGGCGCTTTACGCCTCAAAGATTGTTTCCTACGCGCAGGGGATGGAGCTTCTTGGCGCCGCCAGCCATCAATACAACTGGAATCTAAACTTCGGTGATATCGCGACCATCTGGCGTGGCGGGTGCATTATTCGCGCGAAGTTTTTGAACCGGATTGTCGAAGCCTACGGACGCGATTCAGGACTGCACAATCTTCTGCTCGATTCCTATTTCACAGATATCATCGCGAAGACACAGGGAAACTGGCGTGTTGCGGTGTCGGTGGCAGCGGAATTCGGCGTGGCCGCGCCAGCCTTCGGGGCTTCCCTGGCTTATTTCGACAGCTACCGTTCGGCGCGGCTTCCGGCGAACTTGCTACAAGCGCAGCGCGATTTCTTTGGCGCGCACACTTACGAACGCGTCGACAAGCCGGGCGTTTTCCACACCGAATGGCTCCAGTCGGACGAGACACCCGCCCAGGAAAAAGCCGAGCCAAAGAAAACGGCCCAACGTCACGCCGCGGAATAACTACCGTCCGTCGGAGTGGAAGTTTAATGAAAGTCATGCGAAGCGGAGCCAACCATGTTGTCGTGAATGAGCGGCTCAAGCCGGCGTGCTTTGATAAGAACGACGCCTTCCGAATTCTGAACTTCTCCCTCGATCAACAAGAAGGGTTCTTCAGTAATTAAAAGCCGCATTTTTTCGAAAAGATCCGGCTCGACGATGGCATTGGAGACCCCGGTTTCGTCTTCGAGACTGACGAACACAAAACCTTTTGCTGTCCCGGGGCGTTGCCGGCAAATCACGTTACCGGCGATGTGAATGGTCGCGCCGGGCTGAGCTTGCGGTAAATCAATTGCCCGCCAGACAGTCGGAAGCTTCTCGCGCAATAACTTCATCGGATGCGGACCGGTGGTGAGATTCATGGTCTCGTAATCGGCCTGGACACGTTCGGGTAGGCTCATGGGAATGAGCGGCGAGATCGAATTCCGGGGAGCACAGGCTGCCAGCCTGTTGTGGCCGGCAGCTTGCCGGGCACTCGGAGTGCAAGATATTTCCGGCAGGCTGCCGGAACCTGCAGGCAAGCTGCCTGCGCTACCTAGCAAATCATCGTGGAACACTTCCTCGACCGTCCACATGGCCGAGCGTCGATGTTCACCTAACGAATTGAGCGCCCCGAGTTCAGCCAGATTTCTAAGATCCTGTTTCGAAAGTGCCACGCGACGTTTAAGATCGTCGACAGATTGAAAAGATTCTTGCGCCCTCTCGGCCAAAAGCTGGCTGACTGCCTCTTCGCGCATGCCGTTAACGACGCGAAAGCCGAGGCGAATGGTGTCGTTTGAAACCACGGTGCAATTCCATTCCGAATGCGTCACCGAGACCGGTTTCGTTTTCACGCCATGGCGGCTCGCGTCTTTGACAATCGTGGCCGGCGAATAAAAACCCATCGGTTGGTTGTTGAGCAGACTGGCATAAAATTCCGGGCCCCGGTGCACTTTCAAATACGCGCTCGCGTAAGCCAGAATGGCAAAACTGATCGCGTGCGATTCGGGAAATCCGTAGAGTGCAAAAGAAGCGATGGATTGAATAATTTTCTCGATGATATCGGGCGCGACATTTTTCCGGAGCATGGCCGCGCGCAGCTTCAGGCTGACTTTTTGCATTCGTTCCTGCGAACGATGAAAACTCAGTGCCCGGCGGAGTTCTTCCGCTTCGTCTCCGCTGAAATCGGCCATGACCATGGCAATCTTCAGCATCTGTTCCTGGAATAAAGGAACACCAAGTGTTCGCTCGAGAATCGGCTCCAGGCGCGGATCGAAATACTTCACCTCTTCCCGGCCAGCTCTTCGGGCCAGATAGGGATGGACCATGTCGCCTTGAATGGGCCCGGGCCGAATGATCGCGACCTCGATGACGACATCGTAAAAACATTTCGGCTTCAGTCGCGGAAGCGTGGCCATTTGCGCGCGGCTCTCGATTTGAAAAACTCCGATCGTGTCAGCTTTCTGCATGATCTCAAAAGTTTGCGCGTCATCAGTTGAAATGTGCGCCAGGTCGAGCGGCCGGCCTCGTTCGCGGCAAAGCTCAAGCGCATCCTGCATGACCGACATCATTCCGAGGCCGAGCAGGTCGACTTTCACGATTCCAAGATCTTCGCAATCATCCTTGTCCCACTGGGCAACCACGCGACCAGGCATGGAGGCATTCTCGAGTGGAACAAAAGAACTCAGGCTGTTTTGGCAGATGATCATGCCTCCTGAGTGTTGCCCGAGATGGCGGGGCAAACCATAAATGGCCCGATAAAGCCTAACGAATGCCGCCATTCGCGAATGCTTGTTGGGCAAACCGGCCTGCTCGATTTGTGATTCCAGATCGAGGGTGTGCGGAAAATCGCCATTCGCGAAGAGGTGCGAAAAGCGATCGATCGTGCTGGGCGAAAAGCTCAAGGCCTTGCCAATCTCACGCGCAGCGCTTCTCCCGCGATAAGTGATGACA
Source organism: uncultured Verrucomicrobiae bacterium (assembly GCA_963824205.1). Lineage (GTDB taxonomy): Bacteria > Verrucomicrobiota > Verrucomicrobiia > Chthoniobacterales > UBA10450 > JBBRDU01. The sequence continues at coordinate 304,466 of CAWGOG010000001.1, forward strand.
TTCGCGGTCATGGCGGCCCCATGCCTTCCGTAGCGACGGTAAATTTCCTGGATCACTTTTTCCCGGCGATCACCGCTCGGAAGGTCGAGATCGATATCCGGCCAGCCTTTGCGACTTTCGCTCAAGAACCGCTCGAAAACGAGATGATTACTCACCGGATCGACCGGCGTGATCCCAAGGCAGTAACAAACCGCGCTGTTGGCGGCGCTCCCGCGACCCTGCACCATGATGTTGTGCTCGCGGCAAAAATTCACGATGTCCCAAACAATCAGGAAGTAGCCGGGAAATTTTAAGCGCGCGATCAGTGCAAGCTCTTCCTGGAGCTGGGCTTTGACTTGCGAAGTGATGGCAGAATAGCGCTGCTGCGCGCCGAAAAGCACAATCGTCCGCAGAAACGAATCCATGTCGTACCCGTCAGGCACCGGAAAATCCGGAAACTGATAACCGATGTTTTCCAAGGAAAACGTGAGTCGATCCGCCAGGAGCGCAGTATTTTCGATGGCCTCGGGAAGGTCCTGGAAGAGAGAACGCATTTCGGCATCGTTCTTCAAAAACCGCTCCGCATTTTGTGTGAGCATTTTTCCGGCGGCATCGAGATGAGTGTGCTCGCGGATGCATGTAAAAACATCGAGGACTTCACGCCCGGCTGCGGTGGCATATTGCACACCATTGGTCGCCAACAAGGGCAAATGCAGTGCGCGCGCGAGATCGATCAATTGCTGATTGGTCTCCTCTTCCCCCCTAACGAGATGACGCTGGATCTCGACGTAAACATTTTCACGGCCGAAGGCGTTGAGGAGAAACTGCGCGCGATCCGCAAGACTCTGGGGAGCACAGGCTGCCAGCCTGTTGCGTTCGGCAGCCTGCCGAACGGCTTTCGCAGTCCTTGGCAATATCTTTGGAGATGTTTGCGGCAAGCTGCCGCAAACTGCAGGCTGGCAGCCTGTGCTCCCCAGAAGCGCGACCATGCCTTCGCTAAACTGTTCGAACTCACCCCACCGCACTGAGCACTTTCCTTTTTCATTCCGCAGATGCGCTTGAGTGAGAAGTTCGCAAAGATTTTTATAGCCGGTGCGGCTTTGAACCAGCAGGGGTAAAATGCCGCCGTCCTCCATGGTCAGTTCGCAGCCAACAATTGGTCGAACGCCGTGTTCACGCGCCGCTACGGAAAATCTTTGCGCCCCATAAACTCCATCGCGATCGAGCAATGCCACCGCCGGCATTGCGAGAGACGCAGCCGTGGTCGCGATCTGTTCCGGGAAAGATCCTCCGCGCAAAAAGCTAAAGGCGCTGCAGGCATGTAGTTCGACGTAAGACATAGCTTTTCAACGTTCAGCATTTGTCCCGCTCAGGTTTAGGGGAACGGGATGAGGAGTGGCGGCGGCGAGCCCTTTCGACGGGCGACATCCCTAATCGTAGATCCCATCGATCTCCCATCCGGATGGATTTTCATGACAACGCAAAACGGCGCCATCATCGAGTTGAAGATCCCATTCGGCTCGTCGCCAGGCGTGCTTATCCCACCATTGCCCCGAAAGAACATATGGCCCTTTCCGATCGACGACTTCACCGCGGCTTGTTTCGCTCTCAAGATGACGCGGCTTCTCCTGTCTCAACGAGACGATAATTTTCCTTCGTGATCGAAAACGACGCAGAGCCGCTCGCGAAGAGCAGCAGATCTTCCCCGAATCAGCCCGTTCTTCGATCTGCCAGACAAAAGGTTGGACCGTAAAAACGTCCGGCCGATGTGTTTCCTCCATCACGGGCGTGCCGACGCGCTCCGAGCCTAACAACCCGGTTAATCGCGCCAGTGTTTCATAAAGCTGGTTCGGATCGCGCAGGGCGGTTTCAAAAAGGCCGAATTGCTGCCGGGCCGCCCGCGCCGGTTGAACCAGCAGAGCCACCGCGACAATCGGCTGATCCGATTGAAACGATTCCAAATGGGTATGCAACATCCGGAAGAGCAGTTCAACATCGTGAGTGGGCTGCGGAATTTTAAAGCAGCGCTGATATTCCTCCCTGTTCGCGAAACCGAGCCTGAGGGTCAGCTCTTTGGCGACGAGATAGATTGCCTGCAATCGAACAGAAAGCTGCTGCAAAAGACGCCGGAGAATGAAGAGGAGCGGCTCGATCGTTTCGACTTCATGTTCGAATTCAAAACTCTCCCCTAACGACTCCCGCGGATGAACAAGATTCAACAGACGGGCTGACCTGCCGGTGGCCCGTTGCCAGAGTTCCCGCGCTTCCGGTCCCAGCCGGGCGGCCAGTTCTTCCCCATCCAGGTTCCCCAGCTCCCCGAGCGTATGAATCCCCCACTTGTGGAGAATTTTGATGATCTGCCGAATCTGCCCGAGACGCTCTTGGGCTTTCCTGGAAGAACTTTGGCTGCGCACAGGCTCAATAAAGCCTGCGCGGAATATATGTTCAAGTGAACATTAATGCTATTTTTGCCCAAGTAGTCTTTTTTTCACGTCATCCGGCAGTTCCGACCCGTTGATCCAGGCACTGGCCGCAGCCGAATCGCTCCGCATCCAACTCCCCGCAGCCGATTCCAACTGCATTTGCCGATACCTGTCATTTCCAATGGTCTCTGCCCAACGAATGGCCGACTGCGGTTGTGCCGATGTCAGATAGCGCACGTAGGAAACTACCGCGCTGTCTCGCGATTCACCTGCGGGAAGAGTTCCTATCCAATTCGCTGCTCCCGTAGAATCCGCCGGGGCCCATGCGCCCACCAGATTGCTAAAGGCAGACTGGCGAGCCTTTCCTTCTGCCAAGGTGCTGGCCCACTGGCTGGCACTTTGAGGGTCGCTTCGAACCCACTGCGAAACCACCCTGATCGCGGCCCCTTCCTGCGATTCCAAAGGCAATCCACTGACTTTGCGCGCCGCACCGGCAGGATCGCTTTCCGCCATCCCTTCGATAATTCCCGGTAGAATACTGTTCTTCAGGGTCGAATCCGACAGTGCCGATGCCCAGGTCAAAACGCTTTCCGCATCATTCCGTCCCCATCGACTAACGACCGTGCGAAGCAAATTTTGACGTTCGCTGCCTTCGGTTGAGCGCAAAGCGTAATCGGCCGCGCCGCGCGGATCGGATTCACACCACTGTGACATGACCGAATTAAGCGCAGATGCCCGAAGACCTTTCGGCAGCTTTTCGGCCCACTCGACCGCTGTCTGAACATCCGTGCTGGCAAGCTGCCAGGAGATCGAATTCACCGCAGTCTCCTGCGCCTTGCCCGCGGGCATGGCCGCCACGTAGTCGCCGGCCGCAACCGGATCGACTTGGGCCCACGCCTGTAAAACGCTCGCCCCGGCTCGATCTTTTCCTTCGCCGGCGGGCAATTGTTCCGTCCAGTCGAAGGCGCCGCGCACATCCGACTGTGCCCATTGGCGAACAATATTGGAGATCGATTGGTCGCGGGATGAACTTGCCGGTAACGCCAGGGCTTTTTCCGCAGCCTTGGCCGGCTCCCGGTTAGCCAAATTCATTAGGGCGCTCTCCAAAGCACGGTTGCGCGCCGAACCCGGAGGGAGAGCACTGGCCCATCCGAATGCTGCATCCGGATCCTGCCAGACCCATGTGCTGACAACTCCCTGAATGGCACTGTCCCGACCAGCAGTTGGGGGCAATCGCAACGCCTCATTGGCGGCCGCGGCCGGATCGGAACCGGCCCAGCGTTGAAAAATCGTCCAGTAGGGACTGCTGTAACGTGTTTGCTGCAACGCCGGCGTGCTTCGTAGTATGGCTAATGCGCCTTGCGGATCCTTTTCGGCCATGGTCCCGAGCGCGCTTTGCATCGCTTGATCCCGAGTCGGACCGGGAGGCATTTGTTGTACGTAAGAGATCGCAGCTTTCGGATCCGCTTCGGCCCAGCCACTGACAGCGCCGCTCATAGCGTTGTTTTTTTCCTGGAGGATGGGAATCGTATCCGCAAAGGCCATGGCGTCCTTTGGACTAAGCTCGCCCCAACGCGAAACCAGCAACTGGACCACCATCGAACGATCCCGCTGCCTGGGGAGCTTCTGCGCGGAATCCAGAACCTCGTGCATATTCGTTAGGTCAACCGAATCGACCAAAGCCGAAAGATTGTTATACATGTGCCGGTCACGTCCGCCGGCCAGGATTCGCTGGAGCGCAGCAATCACATCGCTGGCGGATTGATGCGAAGTAGGCGGCGCGCCCGTCTCGGCCGTGGAGGTTGATTGGGTTCCGGGATTCGTCGTCTGCTCGGCGGACAAAACCGTCAACGGTGTGCTTACCGGTGCCGTCGAAGGATGGTCCGCCTTCGACGCCGAACTCGAAAAGCGCCCCAGGACCAAGCCGGCGACAAAAATGCCGACGCCGACAAGAATCGACGTCAGGCGGGCTTGGCTCATATTTCCCTACTCTAATTTACCGGCAGCGACTTTAAATGATTTTCACCGGGCACTTCGGCAAGGCCTGCAAAAACGAACGGCCATACGGCTTGGTTACAATCCGATTATCCAGGATCACGATGATCCCATGGTCGCTTTTCGTCCGAATAAGACGCCCAACGCCCTGCCGCATTTTCAGGATCGCTTCCGGAAGCGAATACTCTGTAAATGCGTCACCACCACGCGCTTCGATCACTTCGAGCCGCGCCTCGATCAGCGGGTGGTCGGGAACCGCAAAGGGCAGGCGCGTAATAATCACGTTGGAAAGCGCCTCGCCCGGAACATCGACCCCCATCCAGAAACTGTCCGTGCCGAATAACACACTTCGCGGTGTGGTCTTGAACTGCTCGAGCAGGCGACTTCGCGGGGCGCCCGAACCCTGCACGAACAGGTTCATCTTTTTCTTCGCAAAAAATCCCTCGAGCCGCGTAGCGATCTGCTGCATCCCGCGGTAGCTCGTAAAGAGCACGAAGGCGCGCCCATCGGTCTCGCTGACAAAATGTGAAATCCATTCAGCCAAGGCTTCCTCGTACTCGTCACTTCGCGGGTCCGGCATTTTCTTCACGATGAAAACCTTCATCTGCTTGGAAAATTCGAACGGACTACCGAGCTGCAGTGGCTCGACTTCCTCCGCGCCGATGCGCTGCCGAAAATAGGCCAGATCGGCGCGACCCACCGCCAGGGTCGCACTCGTTAGGATGCAGGACGACGAATCACGAAAGAGCATTCGGCGCAGCACTGGAGCGACATCGATGGGCGCGGCATTGAGCGAAAGCGAATGCGAGGTTTTGCCTACCCGCTCGACCCAATACACATGACCACTCTCGCTTTGTTCTAAAAAAATCCCGATGGCCACGCGGGTATCGCGAATCCGGCGACCCATCTCCTGCATTTCGGCCTTGAGAAACTCGTCCTCGGTCTTGAGAACATCTTCCGCAATGCGCGCCTGCAACCCGAGCAGGCGGGCAGTCAGCGAGTCTTGGCAAAATTCGGCTTTGCGCACACGGAATTCGCGGCCTTTCCGGAAATCGCAACGCTCCTCCACCTGTTTGAAAAACGCGTCAACGTCGTCAATCATCTCGGCCGCGAGGGTCACGCCGGCGGCATCGCGGCTCAGGGTAAAGAGGCCTTTGCGCGTGCGCGCATTGTAAAGACGCTGAATGGCCGATTTCAAACCGTACTGCGAAACTCCAATGCCGATCTGGCGTGAAGCGATCTGCTCGACCATGTGCGCTTCGTCAAAAACAATGAAGTCGTTAGGGAAAAGATAACCGCTCTCGCGATCCTCCTGCTCTTCCACGCCACCGAGAAGCATGAACAAAAGCGTGTGATTGATCACGAGCACGTCCGCCGAAAGAAGGCGCTTGCGGGCCGCCTGGTAAAAACAGCGGATGTTTTGTCCGCAGGTTTTCGTCGTGCAGATGTGGGCCTCGCTGCAAACCTGCGACCAAACTTTCGGATCCGGCTCAAAACTCATGTCGCTGATCGAGCCATCGGTCGTCTTGCGCGACCACTCCACGATCGCCTGCAGCTCCCCGGCCTCACTGGTGCTGAACAGATCATTCGCCTGGGCCACCGCCCGCTCCAGCCTGCGCGGGCAAAGATAATTCTGGCGGCCTTTCATCAGGGCGGCTTCGAATTCTACCGGCAAAATCTTCTTCAGGATCGGGATGTCTTTGTAAAGCAACTGCTCCTGCAGGTTAATGGTCTGGGTCGAGATGATTGCCTTCTTCTGCTGCTCCAAAGCGAACAGGATGGAAGGGACAAGGTAAGCCAGCGATTTACCGACGCCGGTACCGGCTTCGACCACCAGGTGTTGCTCCTCTTCGAGAGCACGCGCCACCGCCACCGCCATTTCCTGCTGCTCCGCCCTGAATTCGAAATTTCGCGACTTCGAGAGCAGGCCGTCGGGCGAAAAAATCGTCCGGATGCGCTCGACGAAGTCGCTCCCCATGGTTTCACGCAGTGCAATCATGTGAAGTTGTGCATGCGATTTTTGAAGGGTTGGCTTATGATGGGCGCGCGACGGAGCGCAACGTCCAAGCTGGCAAGGCTCCGCGCCTTTTTCAACCGATGAGGCTGCTCGATCGTTACGTCATTCGAAATTTTCTGCAGGCTTATGTCTACTGCATAGCCGGCTTTATCTCCATCTGGTTGATCTTCGATGTGAGCGATAATATCTCCGTCTTCATCGAAGCCCACCTTGGATTTGGCCGAGTGGTTCATTATTATCTCAGCCAGCTTCCCCAGATTCTTGTCATTCTCCTGCCGGTTTCGCTTTTGCTGGCACTGCTCTTCGTCCTCGGCCGGATGTCGCGCGCCAACGAGATCGTTTCAATGTTGACCGCCGGCGTGAGTGTCCCTCGCGTGCTCCGACCGCTGCTGATTGTCGGTCTTCTGACGGTGGCCGCCAGCACAGCACTTAATTACGCGCTGGCCCCACACGCCGATGTTGCCCGGCGGGCCATCCTCAGCACGGAACAAAAGGTTCGCCGGGAATCCCAGATTGAAGGGCAGATCTTTCGCAACCGGACAGACTCACGCACCTGGTTTATCCAAAGTTTTCGGCGCGGTCAGAATGTCTTCAACAATGTCGAGATCCTGCAACAGGACTCGCGCGATAACATTGTGAAAAATTATCTGGCCGCGAAAGCAATCTTCCACCCGGATAAAAAATCGTGGGAATTGCTGGACGCGAAAGTCGTTAGTTATGATCGCCTCGGCAATATCACGCACGAGGAAACCTCTCCCTCGCTTGTGCTCGACCATTGGACGGAAACGCCGTTTCGATTGAGCAGCGCGAACGTGCACGCCGAAGCCTTGAGCATACCGGAATTGCGCGATTACCTCCGATTCAACTCCGACTTTCCGACGACCTTGCTGGCTCCGTTCAGAACCCATCTGCAGTATCGGCTGGCCCTGCCCTGGACCTGTCTGGTGGTCGTCTTTATTGCCGCTCCCCTCGGGATCGGCTTTTCGCGTCGGGGCGTTCTTTCCAGCGTAGCCGCTTCCATCATTCTGGTGTTCGCGATGAATTTCCTGACCCATCTCTTTCTCGCGCTCGGCGAAGGATCACGCGTGCCTGCGTGGACGGCCGCCTGGCTGCCGAACCTGATCTTTGCCGTCATCGGCCTACACCTGCTTTACCTGCGCTCAACCAATCGGGATGGCCTCGGCTTTCCAACGTTTCGCCTTCAGCGTAAAGTAGAGGCATGAATCCGCTGGCCAACGAATGGGCGATCAAGCATCGCTCGGACGCCTGTAGCGTGACCCAGCGCCCCTTCGCCGCGGGTGAATACTTCTACACTCTCCTCTTTCGCGAAGGCGATGGCTTTCGACGCGAAGATCTCACCGAGGAAGCCTGGTCGAATCGGAACGAAAACATCCAGCCATTCTCTTTTTGGCGCACGCGTTATGAGCCCGCGCCGGCGGCACCGCCGGAGGCGCTCGGCAAACAGAGTGCGGAAGAGCTTTTCCGAAAACTGATGTCTTCGGAAAATCCGCCGGCCAACGCCTCGTACGTGCTCGCAGTCATGCTCGAAAGAAAGAAAGTTCTGAAACAGGTGCGAACCGAGCAATCCGAAAACGGACGTCTGCTCATCTACGAGCATCCGGAAAGCGGCGACGTTTTTATCGTCACCGATCCGCAACTGCGGCTGGACGAAGTTCAATCGGTCCAGGACGAAGTCGGAGCGCTCTTGCGAAGCGCCACCGCTGCCTAACGAATTCGAGATTTCTTCCGTGAACGCGCGATCTTCTTCTCTCCCCTGGTTTTCCGGGCGCTTTCCTCTTTTCCTGGCACCGATGGCCGGCGTAACCGACAAGGTCTTTCGCCAGCTCTGCAAAGCCGAAGGGGCTGATGTTCTCACCACCGAGTTTGTTTCCTCGGAAGGAATTTTCCGCCGCAATGCGCGCACACGGGAATATCTCGATTTTGGGGAAATGGAACGCCCGGTCGGCGTGCAATTATTTGGCGCGGACCCATCTCACATGGCTGAAGCCGCCCGCCAGGTGGTCGACTGGGTTCAACCGGATTTCATCGATCTCAATTTCGGCTGCCCGGTAAACAAGGTTGTGGCGAAAAATGGCGGCTCCGCGTTGCTCAGGGATTGCCCGACGCTTTCGGCCGTGAGCGATGCCGTGGTCAAAGCGGTGGCCCCAATTCCCGTGACGGCAAAAATCCGCATCGGATGGGACGCGGCTACCGTCAACGCAGTCAACGTTGCCAGGATTCTGGAAGACCATGGAATCGCTTCGCTGGCGGTGCACGGCCGCACCCGCGCTCAGGGGTACTCCGGAAACGCCGATTGGAATGTGATTGCCGAAGTGGCAGCTGCAGTACAAATGCCAGTGGTCGGAAACGGCGATATCACCTCGCCCGCAGACGTCGCCCGCCGGCAATCCGAGACCGCCATCTCCGGAATCATGATCGGGCGCGCCGCCATGACTGCGCCGTGGATTTTCCGGCAAACAAAACATTATCTCGCCACCGGCGAACTTTTGCCGCCGCCGGCCCTCGAGGAAAAATGGGGGCTGATCCGAAAGCATTGCGCATTGCATGTAGAGAACTGGGGCGATGAAGACAAAGCCATGCGGGCCATGCGCGCACGGCTGATGGCCTACGCCAAGGGAATGCCGTCCGGCAAAGCGCTGCGTGAGCGCTTCCAGCATGTCGCAACGCTTCAGGAAATTGACGTCATCGCCGCAGAGCACCTGGCATCCGATGCTTCAGGCGCCGTAGTTGAAACCCAGGTCCTGATCTAAATCGTGGAAACCGCAGCGCCCAGTCCGCCCGCCTACAAGATCGGCAATGAGAAGCTGATCAAGGTAACCGAGAACGCTTCTAAGAAGCTGACTTCCCTCCTGGAAAAGCAGGGCCGGGCAGCGCATGGCGCGCTTCGAGTGGCGGTCATCGGCGGCGGATGCTCCGGCCTGCAATACAAAATGGATCTCGTGGACGGGCCGGCGAATCGAGACATTCTCGTTCAGACGTCCGGTGTGCGTGTGGTCGTCGATCCGAAGAGTGCTCTCTTCGTCAGCGGCTCCCTTCTCGACTACAGCGATAGTCTTCAAAAGGGCGGCTTCAAGGTCACCAACCCGAATGCGGTCGCCCACTGCTCATGCGGCGAAAGCTTCGCGGCATGAGGGATTACTTCGCTGTTCTTGGCGAACCACGACAACCTTGGCTGGATCTCGAGAAACTGGATCAGCGATACCGGGAATTAAGCCTAACGACTCACCCGGATCGCCTGTCCGGTGACGCACCGGGTGATGAATCCTTCGCGGCCGTCAGCGAGGCGTATCGCGTCCTGAAAGATCCGAAGCAGCGGATCCAACATTTACTTCAGCTCGAAGGGCTCGAACTGGGAAAGGACGGCACGCGTCCCGCAGACGCTGTTGCCCTTATTCTCCCGCATTGGCGATTTCATCGCCCGGTCTACCAAGCTTTGGCAACGCCGCGGAGAAAGCCCCAATGCCCTTTCGAAATCAGTGCTCCACGTGGAGATCGTCGCTTTGCAGCAGGAAGTTGAAGCACTTCTTGCACGATGCGAAAACACTGCTTCGCCAAACCGAAGAAGCATCGCGCTCGCTCAACGACTCCTGGCAATCAAAGCCTGAAGAACTAGCCGGGGTTTACAGCCTGTTTGGATTTCTGACGCCTTGGATCACCCAACTGGAAGAATGGAAATTTCGGCTGGATAACTCCTAACTGCCGGCTTCCGCGTTATCCCGAGCCGCGAAAAACGGCGAAGGATCTCTCACGCGACGATAACCTCATGCGAACGGTCGAGCGCAGCGTCGTCAACCCGTATACGCGTCGCATCTAACGATGAAGCGACTTCCGAAAGATGTTCATTTGAACTTGCATAAATCGTGGGTTCGCACGATGATCGTTTCATGCTGACTGCGCGGCAGAAAAACGTCCTCGATTTCATTCAGAGCGAACAGCGCGAGAAAGGGATTACTCCCAGCACTCGCGAGATCCAGGGCCATTTCGGTTTCGCCAGCCAAACGTCGGTGATGCAATACATCTCGACCCTTGAGCGAAAAGGATTTCTCAGCCGGCAGGCGCGCAAGGCGCGGGCGTTAATCACTCCGCACCAGAAAGTGGGCATCACCGAAATCCCCATTTACGGTCAGATCCCCGCCGGCATGGCCGAAGTTTCAGAGGAGAATATTGAAGGACACGTCTCAGTCGATCGGGAGACGGCAAACGCGTCGCGGAACGGGCGGACTTTTGCGCTGCGGGTGCGCGGAGATTCCATGATCGATGCACACATCCTCGATGGCGATATTGTGATTTTGGAAGATCGGAAAACCGCGCAAAACGGCGACATTGTGGCGGCGCTGATTGATGGCGAAACCACCTTAAAGCGGTACGTGGTCGAGCGCGGACGCCCTTATTTGAAGGCGGAGAATCCAGCTTACCCCGATTTGCAGCCGGCTCGCGAGCTCAAGGTACAGGGGGTTATGACGTCGCTGATCCGGAAACAGGCCGGCCAATCTGCTTCAAGACGATAGTGTTCGCTTGAACATATTCTCCCGTTGGGACAAACTGATCCCATGGCGGAGAATCCGAAGCTGATCGATCTGCGGAAGCTTCTGGCAGAACGCTTTCCGCAACCGGCCCAGACGGCGAGCGACACCTTCCGCACAGGCCAGCAATTAATCGACTCCACTCTCGGCGGAGGTCTCCCCAAAGGCGCCATCACCGAAATCAGCAGCCCGTCCCAAAGCGCCGGCAGCGCCTCGCTGATCACGGATTTCGTGGAAGCGGCGGCCGATTCCGGATATTTCATCGCTTTGATCGACGGTCGCGATTCATTCGATCCGGCCCCGGTGCGACGCTCGGCCTTACGGCATTTACTTTGGGTTCGCTGCGCGGAAGCGGTTGAAGCGTTTAAAGCGGCCGATCTGCTGTTGCGCGACGGAAATTTTCCCGTTGTCATGCTCGATTTGGTCTTAAATACCCCTAACGAATTTCGTCGCATCCCCTCAACCTCCTGGTACAGGCTGCAACGCCTCACGGAAACCAGTTCAACGGCCTTTCTGGTCCTGTCACGGAGAAGTCTGGTCGCGAGCGCTCATTTAAAGCTCACGCTTTTGAACAACTGGAACCTGCAAACCTTCGAGCGGAAGGATGCCCTCTCTTTTCTCGAGCTCGAAATCACCAGATCGCATTCTTCGCTTCAGGCCAAGGTTGGATAAATTCGAATGCGTTTCGCGTCGCTTTTCATTCCGAATTTCTATCTGCAGGCTGCGCTTCGCGGACATGCTCTGAGCACCGAACAGCTCAAACCTAACGAATCGGTTTTTCAACAACCTGCCGCCCTGATCGACGAGCGCGAAAAGAAACCGGTCATCCTGGAGTGGAATCAGGCTGCTCAATCCGCCGGCGTCGCTGCCGGGATGACGCCCAGCCAGGCATTAGCCCGCTGCCTCGATTTGCTGATCCTGCCACGCTCTCTCCAACAGGAGCTTTCCGTTCAGGAAATACTTCTGGAGCGGGCTTTTTCTCTCAGTCCTTACGTCGAAGAAACCGCGCCCGGCCTTTGCACTGTTCAATTTTTCGATCATCGCGATCGAAACAGCGAAATCTCACGCGCCCTGACAGAACTGTGCTCCTGCCAAATCATTGCTTGCGCCGGGGTCGGACCCGACCCCGATGTGAGTTATTTGGCCGCGCATCGCGCCGAACCGATCCTGGCTGTCGATAACAGCAATGAATTCCTCGCGCCTCTTCCTTTGGAAGTTCTTCTCACGAATCTGACGGATCCTCGATCCACCTAACCACCGGCGTAATTCGGATATTTCTCGTGAAGCTCGCGGGCCGCCTTTCCGGCTTCCTCGGCTTTTCCCGCTTTCTGGTAAGCTGCGGCCGCTTTTGACAAGGCTCGCGGGGTAATCGCGGGATCGTCGTAGAGCAGCGCCACCCCCATAAAAGCTTTGCCGGCGTCGTCGAAATGGCCGCGCTCCACTTGGACATCCCCGGCCAGCAGACGCGCCTCTGCATTCACCTGCCCCTCGGGCTGCAGCGTCATGATCTCTTGGGCGATCTTCTCGGCGTCATCCGCTTTATGAACTCCTATCTTGGCTGCCCCAAGCGCCAGCAATACCTTTGCTTTCCCTGCTGGATCGGTCGCTGTTTGCAAATATTGCCCATAGGCGTTTTCGGCCTCGGCAAAATTTTTCAAACGCGATTCGGCGTCTCCGAGGTAAAACCAGAAATCCGGTTTCACCCCGGGATTATTCATCTTTCCGAGCGCGCTAAGATACTTCTCAGCGGCCGGATAGTTTTTCTCGTTATAATTCTCCACCCCGAGCCACTCGAGGATGTTGGCCGGGATGGCGGCAGTTGGATTTGCCGCCAGGTATGAATCCACCTCGTTCGTTAGGGCTTTGCGATCCTTAAGATAAAAATAGGCGGACACGATTCGCACGCTGGCGGCATCGAAATACTGTTCCTTGTTCAACTGCCGCGCCGCATTCAGCGCCGGAATTGAGTTCTTGTAATCCTTAGCGTCGAACGCCGCTTTTCCGATGTAAAACTGGGCCTGCGCCGCCACGCTGCTTTTTGGAAACTCCTTCAGCAGCTGCTTGAAGGTGTCGCTCATTCCCCTGGAATTATTCTGCTGCCCGAGAATGAGCGCTTTCTGTTGCAAGGCCGCCTCGCGCTCGTGGGCTGCCGGATAGCGACTCAGGATCGTGCTCAAATCGGAAAGCGCGACGTCGTAATTCTTATCCTGTTGATAGGCCATGGCGCGTTGTGCCAGTGCCGCCGAAATCTGTGACCCGTCGGGAAATGTCTGGATGTAGAACGTGCAGGCCTCAACGAGCCGCGGAATATCCTTGGCCTGGACGTAACACCAGATGAGTTTGTAAGCCGCGTCCGCGCGGAGCTTTGGCGAAAGTTGAGCCTCGCGAACCTCCGCGTAAATCGGCGCCGCGTCCGCGTAATTGCCCTGTTTGTAAAGCGCTTCTGCCTTTAGCAGCTTCGCCTGGTCCGCTCGTTCGCTCGCGGGATTGCTCTGGAGAAATTGATCGACCGCTGCAACCACTTCGGCCGGCGAGGAATTGTAGATATTTATCAGGCGCTGATACTGCGCGTCCTTGGCTTCATCGCGCTTCGGAAATTTCGCAATGATGTCGCTGTAAATCTCGTCGGCCTCTTTCGCATGCCCGAGCTGACGTTCGGCATTGGCTGCGAGCAACATCACTTCCGGTCGCGCCTCCTCCGGAAATCTCGGCGGCTGCTTGTGGTATTCGCTTAATAATTGCGCGAATTGACCTGAGAGATAATCCAGCCGCAGAAGCGCGACTTCAGCGATGGCCCGGAACTTCCCTGCCTCGGGTGTCGACCGGCCCTTTTGCAGGAGTGCGGTCGCCCGGTCGACCATTCCCTTGTCGATCTTCCCCTTTTCAGGTTGGATCAGATCCAGTGCGATGAGACCTGCTCGAACCGCAGCCTCACCCTTTGTTGACGGCTTTTGCGCTTCGTTGGAAAGCGCTTCGTACTGTCGAAGCGCGTCGGCCTTCTTGCCGCGCGACAAAAGAATCGATGCAGCGGCCGAACGCGAGTCCTCGCGGTAAGGATTTGGATTCTTTGCGTCGATGACCTGCTGATAGAGCCCAACGGCATCGTCTTTCTTGTCCAGGCTTTCCAGGCAACGCGCCTCGAAATAGCGGGCTGAAAGCACCACGGACGCTTCCTTCGATTTCGCGCCTGCGCGATGAAATAGAGGAAGCGCTGCGCCATAATTTTTTTCGGTGAAAGCGCTCTCGGCAAGGACGTAAGCCGCCGGTCCGGCAAAATCGCTCTCCGGAAAATCGTCCAGGACCGACTGAAAATTTCGTCGCGCGGCGCCCGGTTTGTTGAGCGCGCGATAAGATTCGCCGAGGAAGAAGAATGCGTTGGCCCGACCGGCGCCGGTGGGATGCTGATCGAGATATTTCTCAAACTCAGGAATAGCGAGGTCGTATTGCTTTTGGGCAAACAAGCCATCGGCATAATCGAGCTGCCTTTGGGCGGATGAAACTGTATCGACCGGAGAGGACTCCGAAGACGGCTGATCGCTGCCTGCGGGCGACGCTACCGGAGCCGGCTGCGCCCGCGAAGGCGGCGGCTCGTTAGCCGGCAAGGCGCGCCTGACCGGTGGCTCATTTTGACCAAAGGCGTTTCCTGCCAGTAAAAGGCAGGACCAGACGACTATGCCAGCGCGCTGCGCTGTTTTCATTTTGCGGTGGCAAAAGCGACGTTACTCACGCCAGCCTGGCTGCAGATATTCAGGACCTCGACAATGTGCTTGTAGGCTCCGGCCTCGTCGCCACGGATGACAACCGCTTGTTCAGGGCTGAGTTGCACCAGTCCCTTCAGCAAATCAGTCAGCTCGGGTCCGTTAAGACTCCGCCGATTAACGACCACACTCCCGTCCGACTTCACATTAATGACAACGTCACCCGGCGGCGCGCTTCTCTCTTTTGCCGAGGAAGCTTTAGGAACCTTCACATCCAGCTCGTTTTCGCTACGAGCAGCGTTCCAGGTCATGAGAAAGAAAATCAGCAGGAGAAGAAGAACGTCGACCAGCGGCGCGAGTTGAATACCCGGGTGATGCAGTGGAGCACGGGCGCGCAGATTCATCGGAACAAAAAAGCCAGGGTCACTGCCTGAGGCGGGAGCAAACTGCTGAGCCTAAAATTCATCCTCCAGAAGAACCGGCGTTCGCTCGGCCTTCTTGTCATACTGGACCGAAAGAAGCGCGAGAATATGAGTGCAGGCAGACTCGAGATCGGAAATAAGGCGCTGAACCCGGCCACGAAAGATTGCATAAAACACCATCGCCGGAATTCCGATCGCCAGACCGGCGCACGTATTCACAAGCGCTTCGCTGACGCCCCTCGAAAGGGCCATATTGCGAGCGAGTCCGGTGTCAGCGCCAAGCGCCCCGAACGATCGAATGATGCCAATAACCGTGCCTAACAAACCAAGCATCGGCGCGATCATTCCGATATCGGCCAGGTAGGTAACACGGTTGTTCAAACTAGAGGCCACGCGCGTTCCCTCCGTTTCTGCGATCTCGCGAACCTGTTGAAAATCCGCATTCGGATTCTTGGTCGTAAAATCCAACACCTTTTGGACGACGCGGGCAATCGCCTCACCGTGACGGTTCGAGACCGCCAGAAGGCCCAGATGATCGCGCTTCCGCAGCAACGCGTCGGCCGTGGCCATGAAACCAGTTGAAACGACCGCACCCCGCCGAATTGTCATCAGGTAAACCACCACCAGCATGACGGAGAAAATAGACAGAGCGACCAGCACATACATCACTGGTCCGGCGGTCCGGAGCGCGTCGAGAATGCTCATGGAAGCAGGCGGCCGGGGAATGTCGGGGGTCGTGTTTACAGCCTGAGCGAGTAAAGAGGAGGCGCTTGCCAGCAGAGCAAGCGGCAGGAGCAAGATTTTCATGCCTGAAAGGTCAATACGATAGTTTCGGCCGGCCTTCGATGCAAACCGGCCCTTATATTGTAAACGTCACCGAATCCCAGGAGTTCCATGTTTTCGTTCATTTAGACGGGTTAGGCGCTAAAACCTTCGCAAGACTGCGACAGTTAGAGACCGCCGCCAGGGAAGGGTTCAATTTTATCTCGCTCGGGTAACTCTTAATATGTGCGCCGGCTGCACTTCCGGGTCGAGTTCAACATAGTTTCTGCGCCCCGACCAATGATAGCGGGCATCACTCAGAAGGTCATGCACCTCGTAGTTCCCATCCTCGAGGCCACCGATCTGATCGATCGGCACATCTACGAAGCAGCTATTCTTCCGATGCGGATCCAAATTCACGATCACCAGAATGACGTTGTCACGCGCTTCGGTCATTTTTGAATAGAAGAGAATCCCGTCGTTATCCGCCTGATGAAACCGAAGGTTGTCGTAAAGCTGCAGGGCCCTGTTTTCCCGGCGGCTGGTATTCAACCTCGTGATCCAGTCTTTGATATTGCCGGGTTTGTCCCAGTCGCGCTCCTTTAACTGATACTTCTCGGAATTGAGATACTCCTCTCGGCGCGGCAAGGCGTCATTCTCGCAAAGTTCGAAGCCACTGTAGATCCCGTAGACGCTCGACAATGTTGCCGCCAGGACCGCACGAATCATGAATGCCGGACGCCCACCGGCCTGCAGATGAAACGGCAGGATGTCAGGCGTGCTCGGAAAGAGATTGCCGGTGAAATACTCGCGCATCTCCGTCTGCGTCAGCTCGGTGAAATATTCTGTCAGCTCTTTTTTTCCCTCACGCCAGGTGAAATAGGTGTAGCTCTGCTGAAAGCCGGCCTTGGCCAGAGCCTTCATCATTTTCGGCCGTGTGAATGCCTCCGACAAAAAAATAACATCAGGGTACTTAGCCCGCACGCCGCTAATGAGAAATTCCCAGAACGGGACCGGTTTCGTGTGTGGATTGTCCACGCGAAAAATACGAACACCGTGGCCGGCCCAAAAAAGGATGATGCTCTTCATCTCTTCCCAAAGCGCGCGCCAGTTTTGGCACCGAAAATTCAGCGGATAAATATCCTCGTATTTTTTCGGCGGATTTTCCGCGAACTTGATCGTTCCATCCGGACGATGGAAAAACCATTCAGGGTGCTCGCGGACATACGGATGGTCGGGCGAACAGTTGATGGCGAAATCGAGCGCGATCTCCATTCCGCGGTCGCGCAATTCTCCCACGAGCCAATCGAAGTCGGCTAACGTTCCAAGGCTGGGCTCAATCGCCTTGTGTCCTCCCGCCTTGCTTCCAATAGCGTAGGGCACACCGGGATCGCCCGGTTCGGACTTCAGGGAATTGTTCGGCCCTTTGCGGTTGGTGTGCCCGATCGGGTGAATCGGCGGAAAATAAATTACGTTGAACCCCATCGCTTTTGCGTCGTCCACCCGGGGCAACACTTCTCGAAGGGTCGAGCCATGGGTTGCCGATCCACCCGCGGAGCGCGGGAAAAATTCATACCAGGCAGCGGTTCTCGTCGCCACGCGGTCGACAATCACTTTCGGGGCCGGCGCATACTGAGTCGCAGTCGAGCGATCCGGGTAAACTGTCATGAGCGCTTCAAGTTCGGGCGAATGCGCCAGGGCATCTATTTGCGCGTTTTCGCCCGTGCGGATCAGTTCGCTCAACTCGGTCAAACGCGCCGCATCGGCACCGTCATTAGCGCGGCGAGCGGCCGCTTTGACCAGAGCTGCGCCTTCGAGAGCCTCGGTTGTAAGATTGGTTACACCTGCGGCGAATTTGGCCGCAAACTCGTGCTGCCAGCCGCGAAATGTGTCGATCCAGGCCTCCACCGTATATTCATGGGGCGCTTCATCGTGCAGCGTAATCACCCCCTGCCACCGATCGTTTTCAAGCAGGGTCATGGGGGTTTCGTTCCAGTGAGTCTGGCCGAGAACGCGCCATTTCAACGCCGCCGCCACCATATCGTGGCCATCTTTGTAGATATCCGCTTCGACAACCAAATCGTCACCGACGATCCGCTTAATCGGAAAGCGCCCGCCGTTGATCAACGGCTGCAAATTTTCGATAACAACAGCGGGAAATGCCCGAAGCATGGGCTTTGAATCAATCGAGATTCGAGGCCAGCGAAAGCGGAAAAGCGCTCTCCGTTAACAAGGTTCAGCAAACTTCGGCGCCGAATGAACGGCGCCGCGCGGATGTGGATGGGGCAACGCCGAACTTCGATTAGATCGGGCGGAAGATCAGACCGCGAAATAAAACGCGCACTCGTACAAGCCAGAGTTGCGAGTCTCTTCGCGGCGAACACTTGTCCCCAGAACAGCCTCAAACATGTCCTGTTCGAGACGACCGACGATGGGATAAGCGTCGAGCAAATTCAGAATAGGCGAGTGGCATTCCAGGATTTGCGGGCCGCCCTCGTCCTCGAGGCTAAACTGCGACATGTAGCCCTCGGCGTCTCGCACACGTGCAAGCCATCGAGCGCGGTCCGCCACCGTGTCACCCTTCACTTTGGCCTTCAACAGGGCGTTCTTTCGCTCGAAAAGATTATAAAGGAGCTTCTCGGGAGCGTTCGGCCCGTAGGTTTCCTGGACGGACTTCAGTAGTTCGAGCGTGAACGCATTGCTGTCCGACTGGAAAAGATCGTGGGTTCGGCGTGTCAGCCGGTAAACCATCTCCGGACGCCCCATTTTCTGGGGCCGGCGCCACGTATCGAGGTAACCGTCGCGCTGCAGCGTCAGGCAGTGTTGTTTGATGCCCATGTAGCTCATCTTCATTTTGCGAACGAGCTCATTAACGGACATTCCCTTGGAGCGTTTCAGAGAGTTAAGGATCTCCAGCCGTTGGGTGCGACCAATCTCGGCCAGTATTTTTTGGTTCATAGGGGCGGACGTGTTCTAAAAGGGGTCCATTCTATGGACAGTACCCGTAGGATAACAACACAAATTTACGCAAGATGCGGGGCCGAAATGGCCTAAAGCGAGGCCAAGGAAACTCGGTCCCCAGAGGCTGGGTCGAAGATATGCGCCTTCGTCGTATCCATCTCAAACTGAAAGCGATGCCCCACCTCCCGGTGGTCGAGCGCACGCTGACTCCGGCATACCACCGTATGAGCCCCCGTCTGGAGATAAAGGTTGGTCTCAGGACCCATCGGCTCGACCATATCCACAATGGCGGGGAAGCTCCCCCGGGGCTTGTCCGTGGCGGCAAATTGAGCCAGCTCAATGTGCTCCGGCCGGATCCCCAACAATACTGGACGGTCAGACAGCGTCTCCAAGGCGGCTCCATCGCCCCCCAGCCTGAC
This sequence comes from uncultured Verrucomicrobiae bacterium, assembly GCA_963824205.1. Lineage (GTDB taxonomy): Bacteria > Verrucomicrobiota > Verrucomicrobiia > Chthoniobacterales > UBA10450 > JBBRDU01. The sequence continues at coordinate 323,686 of CAWGOG010000001.1, forward strand.
TCGAATCGAGCCGCCTTGCAGTTCCGTGAAATATGCGCCGTCGCGTTCCCGTTTCACACTGCCATTGATGAAATTCATCGGCGGACTTCCCAAAAATCCGGCTACGAAGATATTCGCCGGCTCCTGGTAAAGTTTGATCGGCGTGTCGGTCTGTTGGACCAGGCCCTTGTCCATGACCACGATGCGATCGCCCATGGTCATCGCCTCGATCTGATCGTGCGTCACGTAAATCATGGTGGCCTGCAACCTTTGATGGAGCTTGGTGATCTCCGTCCGCATTTGCACACGCATCTTGGCATCCAGATTCGACAACGGTTCGTCGAACAGGAAAACCTTCGGCTGGCGCACAATCGCGCGCCCAAGGGCGACTCGCTGGCGCTGTCCGCCCGACAACGCCTTGGGCTTGCGTTCCAACAATTCCTCAATCCCTAAAATCGACGCGGCGTCGCCGACTCTCTTTTTAATCTCGGCTTTCGGAAACTTCCGAAGCTTCAGTCCAAAGGCCATGTTGTCGTAAACCGACATGTGCGGATAAAGCGCGTAATTCTGGAAGACCATGGCGATGTCGCGGTTCTTCGGCGCTACGCCATTGACCACTTTGTCGCCGATGAGGATCTCGCCTTTCGAAATCTCTTCGAGCCCGGCGATCATCCGTAGCGTGGTTGATTTGCCGCAGCCCGATGGACCGACAAGCACGACAAACTCGCGGTCTTCGATCTCGAGATTGACGCCGGAGACGGCGGTAACGTCGCGCCCTTTATCACCGGGGTAGATCTTGTAAACGTCGCGAACGCTGACTTTGGCCATGTGATCGGGAAGCTATTCCTTGCTCTGACGGGGCTCGTTCTTCGCCTGCGCGGACACGAAAGGAAGGTCCGCGACCTCGATCCGCACCGCTTGAGCGCCTGGTTGTTCCGGATCTTTTGCGTCCAGCCGAAACCCGGCGTGAAAAAACGGACGCTTCATAAAGCCTAGCGCGATCTCTTTACCCAACCTCTTGCTGTGAGCGGCGCTCGTGATCCAGCCGGCTTCCTTCGACTCACCCACAGGGAAAATTTTCATGCCGGGTTCAAGAGGCACGTTATAGAGCGAGACAAAGCCACAGAGCTTCTTGTTTCGCTGTCCTGACATTTTCATTCGAGAAATCACTTCCTGGCCGATGTAGCAGCCTTTCTGGTAATCGATTGAACTCTGCTCGAGATCCGCTTCGACCGGAATGATGTCTTCACTCAGTTCCCGGTTCCAGCGGGCGATGCCGCGTTCGATCCGAAAGATCTCCATGCAGGCGTCGTCACAGAAAGTGTAGTTCTCGGCAAGCTCAGCGAAGACCTGATCCCTTTTGGGCATCTCGACCCAGACATCCCATCCTTGTTCGCGAAACCGATTCGATTCCAGGACGCGGCAGAAAGCTGGCAAGGCCGGACGCTCGCTCCCGAGCACGTGGAAGATCGAGTAACCGCCGGAGATATCCTCAAAGCGAACGTCGTCGGCGATGGCATAACGCTCGAGCCGTTCCTGCAATCCGGTGCGCAATTCCGGGTCGGCGTCGATCATGAAAGCATCCTCTGTCGCGGAGAGAACAAGTTGCCCCTGCAGCTTTCCCTTGGCTGTCAGGACAGACGCCTCGACCGCGGCCCCATGCATTGTCTTCGAGACGTCGTTGGTGACCTGGCCGTTGAGAAAGCGAACCCGGTCGTCGCCGCTTATCCTTAACTTCACCCGGCCCCAGAAATCAAAGAACAGTTTCTCGCGGGAATGCGTGGATTCCGACATGCCGGGTCACTCAACCACGCCTGGACTAACGACGAAGCAGCCGGCTGAAAAAACTCCGAGGAGCAGACTCCTCTTCGGCGGAAGAAGATAAAAGATCTTCCTCGGAGGCGCTTTCCTGCTCTTCCACGAACACGTTTCCGTTCTGTTGCTCCACCGGATTTTCCACTGGCGATGGCATTGCCGGGAAACTCTCCGGCGTAATGTGCTGGGGCAAGCTTTCAGGCACTGCCGCTGCGCTCGGCGCCGGCGACATGGCCGGTGCGTTCTGCACCGCCTCCGTCGAAATCGCATCGGGCATGATCGTGAACGGCGAGGGAGACTGCGACGGCAACGGCTGCGACGCGTTAAATAACTCCAGGTCTTCCTGATTTTCCTTTGGCAGAGGCTGATCAGGAAAATATTTCCGGATCACCGCAGAGTAATCTTCGTCCCCGCGCCCGTTCTGCACTTGTTCGAGCAACCGATCGCGCGCGGCCGTGGTCACGCCAAGTTCGAGATGATGGGTTAATCCGAGCCGGCTGGCGATCTGAACATCTTTCAGCATGTGCTTTACCGAAAAATGCGGATCGAATTTCCTGGCGATCATCTTCGGCACTTTCATTTCCAGGGTTGTCGAATTGCTCGCGTTCCCGTGCAATGCGGAAACAAATTTCTCGATCGGAATTCCGGTGGCATGCACAAGGGCCATCGCCTCCGCGGCCGCCTGGACGGTTGCCGCTGTGATCATGTTGGTGGCCAGCTTGATAGCCGTGGCCGAACCGACATCGCCAATCTCGAGAAGGTGCTTGCCGGTTGCCTCAAGAATTGGACGCGCCGCTTTCAGGGCCTCCGCCTTGCCGCCGAGATAGTAAACCAGCTCCCCCTTTTCGGCGGCTTCCTTGCTACCGGTGAAAGGCGCCTCCACAAAACGAGCACCTCGACGCTCTACAACTTCGGCCGCAGCCGTCATTGAATGTGGAGCCACGGTTGAATGCGCAATAACGAGATGGCGCGCCGTGAGCGCAGGGCTCAGTTGCTTGACCACGTACTCGAGCGCGTCGTCATCAGAGACATAGATCGCCAGGTTGTCGCACATTTCGGCGAGTTCTGCGGGAGCTCCGACGAAGTTTGGGACGGTTCTTGGGGTCCGATTCCAGACGAACACGTGGAAGCCTTTTCGGCGCAAGACCTCCCGAATCCGGCTGCCGATGATCCCCAGCCCGATAATTCCTACATTCTTCCGTGCGCGACGTGACATTTTCCCGAATTTAGAGTGGGCCGAAAGGCGATCCGACCCATGATGATGCTGAGGTCAAACGACCAAAAGCGCAATCCTTTTCAACGTTCAGTTCGCATCAACGCCGGCTTAGAGGCGGCCCGGGTCACGAATGGGCGGAGTATAACTACCGCTTCCGCGCCGAAAGCCTACGGTCGAACGCCCCGGACGGCGCCGTCGCGCAATCGTTGCACCGCCGTCAGCCGTTTTCCGTTCTCCACCGCGCCCAAAATCTCTGGAGCCGCTTCGGTAAACGGTATTTCGCGTGACGGGCGCTCGTCCGTCAGCTGAATGACATGAAATCCCAGGTGACTCTTCACCAAAATCGCCGGTCCTCCGACCTTCTGGGCCGCGAGGGCGTTCCAGATCTCCGGCCACATCCTGTTCTCCGAAAAGAAATTCAGGTCGCCGGCGCGGTCTCTGGTGGCCTCATCTTCCGACTCCGTGGCGATCGCCTCGAATGCTTCGCCCTGGCCTAACCGGTCCAGCACCACCTCGGCCATTCTCTCCTTTTGCTCGACGAGCTTGGCAGAAGAGTCGTTAGGGGCGGCAAAGAAAATATGCCGGGCGCGGCGCCGGATGGGACTAATGAATGAAGAGCGGTTCGCTTCATAGAAAACCGTGGCTTCAGCCGGTTCGACTTTAAGCTGATCACGAATCTTTTGGTCAATCCACGTGAGCACACGCTGGTGTTCGCGCAGCCGCGAAAGAAAATCGCCCGGTGAAATGCCGGCGGCGGCGAGGGCATTGTCCCATTCGCCTTCGGAAAATTGCGATTGCAGGATCTCCAACTGTCCTTGCAACAGATTCTCATCGACTGGTTGTTCCGCCGCCAATTGAGATAGCTTTGCATCGCGCCAGGCTGGTTTTTGAATCAAGCGAAGCGCTGCTAAATGCCGCTCCCAGCGAATGATCGAAGGCGAAGAACTAACGAGATAACCGGTCGCGCTTCCCAAGACGAACATCGCGACGAAGAGAAGCGCTCGTTTCATCGGCGAGTTACTTCAATGCTTCCTCGGCAAGGTAACGCAATGCCACCTGCCCTACAATCTGAAGACTCTCGGCGCTGATCTTATCCATGGTGTCGCCCGCTGTGTGCCACCAGGCAAAATCGAAGTCGATTACATCGATGGTCGGAATGCCGGCGGCGTTTAGCGGCGTATGATCGTCCAGAATCTGGCCGCTAAAATATGTGAAGTGATCGCGAACCTTCAGCTTTTCCGCGGCATCGAAAATTCCGCGAGCCAGCTGCCGAGGCGAGTCGGGCGGCAGGGTCACATCGAGAGATGAATCCCCGATCATGTCGAAGAGGATTCCGCCTTTGAATTTTTTGCCGGTCAGCTCCCGGGCGAAAAACCGGCTGCCGTAAAGACCATCCGTGTCAGTGAAATTTTCAAATGCCTCCTCGCCGTCGAAAAAGACGAGTTCGACGCGACGTGCCTTTGCCGGATCCTGGGAGAGGATGCGGCCGAGCTCGAGCAACAATCCCGTGCTTGAGCCGCCGTCATTCGCCCCGACAAACGTGACCGTGTCAAAGGTCTTGGTGTCGTAATGCGAACACAGTAGAAAATCGGGCGCTGCTCGATCTCCGAACGTCGCAATGAGATTGATAAACGTTATCAGGCCGCGCGGAGTCTGCGCGGAAAACGATTGCCGCGACGTTTTCCATCCTGCGCTCTGCAGTTGCTTCTCGATGTAGGTTCGGGATTTTTCGAGCGCTTCACTGCCTGCAGGCCGCGGCCCCAGATCGACCAGGGCTCGCACCTGCTCGAGAGCCTTCCTGCCGGAAAATCTTTCCCAAAGTGGGCTCGAGTCGACCGCTACGGCCTTCGAGACCAGTAACCCGCCCAGAAGCAACAAAAGAAATCGCATCACGATTAGCCTAACGAGTTGCGGCCTGCAAGCATTCCCCAAACCAGTCCGGTCGACGGTTAATCTTCGTTGCCCAAGCCAAGAAGACCAAGGATGCGCTGGAGATCGGCCTCCCCATAGTATTCGATCTCGATCTTCCCCTGTTTTTTTCCCGGCTTGAGATTCACGCGCGTGCCCAGGTGCTTCTGAAGCCTTTCCTCCAAATGCGTGACCGCGGCGGAACCGAATGAGCCATTGCTGCCGTTCTTGCCACGCCGTGGACGACGAGTGCCTAACTGATGCTTAACAAGGCGTTCGGTCTGGCGCACAGTGGCGTTGCGCCGCAAAACGGTTTCGGCAACCAGCATCTGCTCCTCCTGAGCTTTTAGACCAAGCAAAACCTTGGCGTGTCCGACAGAGATCAGATTTTGCGCGACCCATGTTTGAATCTGGGGATGCAATTCCAGCAATCGTAAAGCGTTCGCCACCGAGGCCCGGCTGCGCCCAACCTTCACGGAAATGTCTTCCTGACGCATGCTGAATTCGCCGGCCAGGCGCGCGTATCCTTGCGCTTCTTCAATTGGGTTAAGATCGGCGCGCTGAAGATTCTCAATCAGCGAAAGTTCCAGCACCTCGAGGTCGCTGGCCGCCCGGATGATGACCGGCAACTCAGCCAGACCAAGCTCCTGGGCGGCGCGCCAGCGGCGTTCGCCGGCGATCAATTCGTAGCGCCCGTCAATCGACCGAACAATCAGCGGCTGGATAATGCCGTGTTGACGGATCGAATTGACCAGCTCACCCAGAGCTTCCTCGGCGAATTCCCGGCGCGGCTGCATCGGGCTGGGAACAATCAGGTCGCGCTTAAGACGATGGATTTTCTCGCCTGCGGCCGCCTCAGCTGACATCGGCGGACGCGAGCTGATCAGTGCGCCCAGTCCTTTGCCGAGTCCCGACTTAGCCATGCCAAAGGCTACCGGAGCGAACCGAGCAAGGCAAACAACAAGGACACATCGGCTTGCGCCGGCCAAGACCCGACATAGCATCCGGCATGGCGGACAAGACCGGCGTGATCACCTTGGGGCATTCACCTGATCCGGATGACGCTTTCATGTTCTACGCGATCGCCGAGAACAAGATCGACCTGCGCGGTTACAAGTTCGAACACCGGCTGGAAGACATTCAGACCCTCAACGAACGGGCCACCCGGGGCGAGTTGCACATCTCCGCGATCTCGATTCACGCCTACGCATTTGTGACCGACAAATATGCCCTCTTGCCATGCGGGGCCAGCATGGGAGACGGCTACGGCCCGATCGTCGTTAGGAACAAAGGTGCAAAAACCTTGTCGAATGATTCCTCGATTCGCGACTGGTTGCGAAACCACTTGATCGCCGTGCCTGGCAGGATGACGAGCGCCTTCCTGGCGCTCGAACTGTACCTGGGAAAGTTTGAGCACGTCGTTGTTCCGTTCGACCAAATCTTCGACGCCGTCCGAGACGAAAAGGCAAAGGGCGGGCTCATCATTCACGAAGGGCAACTGACTTACGAAAAAGCCGGGTTTGAGTCAGTCCTGGACCTTGGCATCTGGTGGAAGGGAAGAACCGGGCTTCCGCTTCCGCTCGGGGCCAATGTGATTCGAAAGGATATCCCGCCACCGGTTCGCCGCGATTTATCCGAGATCCTGAAGGAAAGCGTTCGATACGGATTGGCCCATCGCGAAGCAGCCGTTCAACATTCGATGCCGTACGCGCGCGATATGGACGAGATTTTGGCCGGCAAATTCATTGGGATGTACGTGAACGACTTTACGCTCGACTACGGCCCGGATGGCAGAGCCGCCATCACGCAATTCCTCGAGGAAGCTCACTCCTCAGGATTCATCCCGAATCCGGTGGAGTTGGAATTCGTCTCGTAACGAAATCCCGGCCGCTATTTGGTGGCTTTCTTCTCGGCCGGCGGCGGCGCCTTGCTCGTTTGAGCGACCACGAAGGACTTAATCCGCTGGTATTCCTTTTTGAATCCGGTGGTGAAATCGCGGCTGCCGTACTCGAAAAAGACGATGAAGCAGAAGGTAAAAAATAGAAAGAGAGCCACCCAAAAGAGGCTGCGTAGCAGGGCCATGCCGCCAGCGTATCTGACCGTCCGGGGATGGTCAACGGCTGGCATTGCATCTCACAGGTTCCGGTTTGAAGGGATCGGCGAACCTGCCATGCTTTGGGCCAATGCGCGTTCCATTGCTCGATCTCTCTGAGCAATACCGCTCCCTTGCCGGCCCCATTCGTGAACGGCTGGATGAAATCTTTGCCACGCAGCGTTTTGTCCTCGGGCCAAACCTCGAGCGATTCGAAAAGGCGATCGCGCAATTTATCGGCACCCCGCACGCCATCGGCGTCTCATCGGGAACGGACGCGCTCCTCGTCATTTACATGGCCCTTGGGATTGGACCGGACGACGCAATTATCACCACTCCCTACAGTTTTTTCGCGACCGCCGGATGCGTCGCGCGCACCGGTGCTCTTCCGCTCTTCGTCGATATCGATCGCGCGACTTACAATCTTTCGCCGGAGCGTTTAGCCGAGTTCCTCGAAAAGGAATGCGAAAAGCGCGATAAGACGACCGTTCACCGGCGCACAGGGAAAACTATTCGCGGCGTGGTGCCGGTGCACTTGTTCGGCCTGTGTTGCGAGATGGAACAGATCAGCTCTCTCGCAACTCAATACGGTCTGCCCCTGATCGAAGATGCGGCCCAGGCGATCGGAGCAGAATACCCATTCGGCTCGGAAGTGAAGCAGGCCGGAACGATGAGCGACTACGCGTGTTTTAGTTTTTATCCCTCAAAAAACCTCGGCGCGGCGGGCGACGCAGGCCTTGTGACAACGAACGACGACGCACGCGCGCAACGGGTGAAAAGTCTCCGACAGCATGGAATGGAACCTCGGTATTACCACCATCTCGTCGGGGGGAATTTTCGATTGGATGAAGTCCAGGCTGCCGTTCTCGATGTAAAGCTGCCGTTTTTATCCGGCTGGTCGGCAGCGCGTCGCAGCGGCGGCGGATTTTTACACGAGCGAATTCCGAAAAGCGGGACTGACCGAAAATATTGCCCCACCCGTCGAACCCTATCGTGACAAGGTGAAAAGCCATCACATTTACCACCAGTACGTCATCCGCACCCAACGACGCGACGCCCTGGCAAAACATCTCGAGAAGCAGGAGGTCGGGACGGCCATTTACTATCCGCTGGGTCTGCACCTGCAAAAGGCCTTCGATTATCTCGGATACAAACGCGGGGATTTTCCGGAAACGGAAAGCGCCGCGGACGAGACCCTGGCGTTACCCATCTTTCCAGAGATCTCGCGCGAAGCGCAGTCGTATGTCGTCGACGCAATTGCGCAGTTCTTCCGTTGAGACCTCTGGTTTCGCGGCTGAGTGCGCGATTTCGAGCGGGGTCAAAGCACTTGCGACGTCTTCACCGCCAGCCTATATCAACGCCTGTCCAAAGGGTAGGTACCGAAGTGGCCAAACGGGGCGGACTGTAAATCCGCTGGCTTACGCCTTCGCTGGTTCGAATCCAGCCCTGCCCATTTTTCTCCGCTTCATTCCGAGGCACCCCAGCCAAAAAAAAAGCGGCCGCCAAAGCGACCGCTCTCTAGAAAGATTGATGGAACTCTGTTCCCGTCACTCACCCTCCCGCTGCTCTAAGGCGCAGCGGAACATTGGAAAGATTTTCGGAACCTCAGTGACCCCGTCGGCCGCCACCGTCGCGCCGGCCTCCGCCACCACCGCCGCCGCCACCATAACCACCACCGCCGCCACCGTAGCCGCCGCCGCCACCACCACCGCCGCCGTAGCCGCGACCACCGCCGCCGCCACCGCCTGGAGGACGCGCCTCGCGCGGCCGAGCTTCGTTGACCGTCAGAGGCCGGCCTTCAACGGTTTGCCCGTTGAACTTCGTGATCGCCGTCTGGGCATCGGCTTCCGAGCCCATGGTCACGAAGGCGAAGCCGCGCGACTTGCCGGTGAATTTGTCCTGCATGAGCGTGACTTCCTGGACTGGTCCAGCTTGAGAGAAAAGCTCCTGCAATTCGTTTTCGGTCGTATTGAACGAGAGATTGCCTACGTATAATTTAGTACCCATTGAGTTTATTCTGGAATACGCGCCCGGTTAATGTTCCCGCTTATCGGATTTCAAATCGCCGCTGAATAAACTCAACTGACAATCCACCAACTACCAAGCTGCCGATTCCGTTGAGCCATTTGTAAGGTGCTTCAAAATGGAAATCAACAGGAATCGCAGGCCCCCTTAACTTCGTCTTCCAGTGACATTTAGTGATCAATCCGTAAAAAAAAGGCGCGTAGCCGTCGTGGCTATGGGAATCGTCAGCCCCCTGGGCCTCGGGTTAAGCGGAAACCTCTCACTCCGTGACAGTTGCGAGTGACTGTGTAACGCCCGTGACAAGGTTTTCCGTCGAACAATGCCGCTGCAAAACGGCTGGCCAAATCGATGATCGAGCGTCTCTTTGTCGCCAGCGAACTCCGCGGCAGAACTGGCGCCCGGCTGCATCGCGCCGCCCATATGATCACCGCAAGCCTCCGAGAGATGCTCGCCTCCGACCCCCAGTTTCGACCGCAAACCACCATTTTCGGCACCACCAGCGGAGGCATGTCCTTCGGCGAACAGTATTATCGCGCCCTGCAATCACACCAATCGCTTCGCGCATCCCCCGAGCTGATCGCGAATTATCCGCCGCAAAAACCGCTGATCGATGGCCTAACGAATTGCGGATTGGAAGGACCGCATCAAATCATCGCCAACGCCTGCGCTTCCGGCACAAACGCCATCGGCCACGCTTTTCACTGCGTTCGATCCGGCCGTTATGACCGCGTTCTCACCGGAGGTTACGACGCCATCTCCGAGTTGGTCTTCGTCGGCTTTGATTCACTGCAGGCCTCGACACCGGACAAGTGCCGCCCCTTCGACCGTGGACCGAACCGGCATGGTACTCGGCGAAGGCGCGGCCGTGCTTGCTCTCGAGGAAATGGAGTCCGCCAGACGCCGGGGTGCGCAAATTGTTGGCGAAATTATCGGATACGGATTGTCGACTGACAATCATCACCTCACTCAACCCAATCCGTCCGGAATCGGCCCCCGCCAGGCGATGCAGGCCGCGCTCGAAGATGCCGGCGCGCGAGCAGACGAGGTCGACTATATCAACGCTCACGGCACAGCCACGCCGTTCAACGATGCGGCCGAGGGACGCGCCATTTCGGAATTGTTCGGGAGTCGTGTTCCGGTCAGTTCCACAAAGTCGATGATGGGACACTCGTTAGGCGCGGCTGGCGCGATCGAGGGAGTCATTTCTCTGCTGGCCCTGGGCGAAGGGATTGTGCCGCCAAATCTGCATTTCACTCAGACCGACGAAGGGATTGATTTGAACATTGCCCGTGAGCCCAAACCGGCGCCGCTCGAACTGGTGATTTCCAACTCGTTTGGATTCGGCGGAACCAACGCCTCCATCGTTATGCGCAAGACGCCCGCAATATGAGCGCTCACATCGCAGGGATGGGATGGGTCACGCCACTCGGCTCCGGAATAGACGAGGTATGGGAGCGACTGAACAACGGAGAGCAGGCGCAGGCTGAACCCATTGCCAATACGGAAGGTTCCGTTTCTTATCAGGGATACAAGGTGCCGGCCTCGGCACTGAAAGATCTTCCGCCTCATCCACGGCTTCGGCGCGCCAGTGCCATCTCGCGCTTCGCAGCGGGCGCCGGCCTGGCTGCTATCAAGGACGCGCAAAATCACGGCCTAACGATTGATCCAACTCGCCTGGCAATCGTATTCGCCATCTCCAACGGCGGGGTCATTTACACCAGGCGTTTCTATCACGACATCGTGGATTCGGGCGCGGGCAGCGCCAGCCCGATCCTCTTTCCCGAAACAGTTTTTAATGCGCCGGCGAGCCATCTGGCAGCGCTCCTCGGCATTTCCGGGCAAAGTTACACTCTGGTCGGAGACGGCTCCGTCGGCTTGTCCGCCGTGAACATGGCTGAAGCACTTCTGAATGACGAAACGCTCGAAGGCTGCCTGGTTGTGGGCGCGGAAGAGATCGACTGGTTGCTCTGTGATGCTTATGCGCGCTGGCGGCTGTTGCGAAAAGCCTCTCCCGGGAAGAAGCCAGCCGGCGGAATGACTCCAAGTGAAGGCGCGGGCGCGATCCTTTTGTTGCGGACCGGGAGTGTCCGCATCGATCAAAGTCACGCGGCCATTCACTACGAGCATCGGCGCGATTTGAAGGGCCGGCTGAAAATTGTTTTGGAACGCCTGGGTTGTCATCCAAAGGATGTGATTGTCGGAAGTTCGAACGGGACATTCATTGATCGCGCTGAGACAGCAGTCCTAAACGAGACGTCGCCCGAAGCTCCCTTCTACGCACCAAAGTGGGCATTGGGCGACAGCGTGGGTGCAAGCGGGCTATGGCAGACCATCGCGGGGGTAAAAGCTCTGCAGATGCAAAAATTTCCGCCGGACGGTGATCCCGCCACGAGCCTGGGATCCGGCGGGTTTACCGCCACCAACGCCGCCATTATCTCGTGCGGCTTGAATCAGGGAGTTTCGGCGGTCCGGCTGTCCGTCTGACATCGCGTCGGGAAAACGCTGGCGGTCCTGGGAGGAAAAACAGAGGCAGGTTTCAGCTTTCCAAGGGTATGACCCTGCGGTACCCTCGACATTCTAAAATGCGAAAGCCGGTTTTGTTGGTCTTAGGCCTGCTTTTCAGCGCCGGTTTCGCTGACGGAGCCATAGAAACGCCTCACAACGAGCCGGTGGAAATCACGTCCAGCGGTGAAACCACTTACGAAAATGGTTTCGCCACCGCCCGCGATAACGTCGCTATTCACGTCGGCGACACCGATATCTACGCCGACAAGGCGCAATATAATTCGCGCACCCACGACATCGCGGTGCAGGGCAACGTCCGCATTTATCGCGATGTCACGATGTATCTGACGGACCACGCGATCTACAACACCGAAACCAAGGAAATCAAAGCCGACGAAATGCGGACCGACACGGAGCCGTACTTCGTGTCGGGAACGAGCGTCACCTCGATTTCTGCGAACGCCTATCGAGTCGAGAACGGGAACTTCACAACGCACGACACTCCGGATCCCAGTTTTCATCTTCACGCGCGCACGATTCGCGTTTACGAAAAGGATTACGTCGTTTTTCAAAACGTCACCTTTTACATCGGCAGCGTTCCCATTCTCTGGTGGCCCTATGTCTATCAATCGCTCAACGACGCTTTCAGTTTCTCGGTATCACCGGCCTTTCTGAGTTCATGGGGAACATCCCTTCTCACGAAGGTCAATTTTCCCATCACCAAAAACCTGAACGGCGCGTTCCACCTGGATTATCGCTCGCGGCGTGGCGTTGCTATCGGCTTTGATGCCAACCTGACTTACGGCAAGGACGACAACAGCTGGGCCAAGCTCAAAACGTATTACCTTCAGGATCAAAATCCGCTGATTAACCGGACCTCCGTCCCGCGCGGCCTTGTATCGACCGGACGCTACCGCGTCACCCTCGAAGACATGACGAATTTTACGGATGACATCTACGGGATCGTCGATGTGACCAAGCTGAGCGATCCATTCGTGATGCAGGATTTTTACCAGAATGAATTTCGAATCGATCCAGTCCCGGACGACGTCGTCGCCCTAACGAAAACCGCACCGAATTACAGCCTGACCGGAACTGTACGGTTCCAGGCGAACGAGTTTTTCGAACAGACAGAGCGGTTGCCCGAGCTCGCCTTTGACGTCAATCGCACACCGGTTCTGAACGGCCCTCTCTACTATGAGAGCAACACTTCTGTGGCCGACTTGCACCGACAATTCGCGGAGAACTCAGGCTTTCAAAACTACAGCAGCTTCCGCTTCGACACTTTTCATCAACTGACATTTCCGAACACTTACTTCGGATGGCTCTCGATTGTACCGCGCGCGGGAATCCGCGAAACCTACTACGACAAAACACGCGACCTCGGCAAAACCATCTTCCCACCTGATGCCAACCCGCTTGTCCCGACTTTCCTGCTACCCGACCCGACTGAGCTAAATCCGATAGTAAACGGCGGCGACACCTTTCGGACCGTGTTCAATGCCGGGGTCGAAGCATCTTTCAAAATGTCGCGGGAATGGGAAGACATCCAAAGCCGATCGTTAGGCCTGGATGGCCTCCGACACATCATTCAACCTTTCACCGATTTTTCGTGGGTGAAGGAAAATGGGCCGAATCCGGCGGAAGTCCTGCAGTTCGATCGCTTTGAACCGTCGACGCAATTACGGCCGATCGATTTTCCGGAGTTTACTTCGATCGATTCGATCGATCACTGGACGGTTTGGAGGGTTGGCGTCCGAAACCGGCTGCAAACGCGCCGCGACGATCTGACTGTCAGCTGGGTTGATTTGGAAACCTATGTCGATGTGAATTTCGATAATCCCTACGACCGCACGCCTTACTCCAACCTGATCAACAAGCTGCGCTTTACGCCTCTCCCGTGGATGTCACTGGTAGTGAACTCGCAGGTGCCGGCATTCGATAAAGGTTTCACAGAGATCAATACGAACGTCGTCGTTCAGCCGGTTGCTAACCTGCAGTTCAGCCTGGGCCACCGATATCTCAATTCCGATCCGTTTTTCCAGAACAGCAGTTTGTTTGTCGTCGGCGGTTATTACCGGTTCGACGACAACTGGGGAATCGGCGTTCAGGAACAATACGAAGCCACCAAAAAAATCCTCGAAGAGCAGCGTTATTCCGTTTACCGGGATTTAACCAGCTGGGTCGCGTCGTTTGGGGCGGTGATCCGCGACAACGGCGGGGTCAAGGAATACGGCGTTCTCCTGACGTTTACTTTGAAAGCTTTTCCGAAACTTGGGATAGATTTCAATTTCGACCCGGGCGCCCCACAGTAAAAGGCCCGATCTCCCCTTGCGGCCTTCCCTTGCCCGGGTTTGTTATCCGGCTTTCCCGGCACAAACACCTTAAGCAATTATGGAACTCTCGATCATTGGCTCTGGCTACGTAGGATTGGTAACCGGAGCCTGCTTTGCCGATGTCGGGCATTCAGTCATCTGCGTTGATAACGACCCAAAAAAAGTAGAAGCCCTTCAGGCCGGCAAGGTGCCGATCTACGAGCCGGGCCTGGAAGAAGTCATCCACCGTAACGTCTCCGCCGGTCGTCTGCGTTTTACAGGGAGCATCAAGGATGGAGTCGATAACTCCCAGGTCATTTTCATCGCCGTGCCCACGCCCCAGCAGGCCAGCGGCGAAGTCGACCTTAGCTATATCGAGAAAGTGGCCCGCGAGATCGCCAACGTGCTCACAGATTATCGCGTCATCGTCGATAAGAGCACAGTGCCGGTGAAGACCGGCGAGAAGGTCGCGGAATCCATTAAACGTTACAACCGGCACGGAGCGGAGTTCGATGTGGTCAGCAATCCCGAATTTCTGCGCGAAGGATGTGCCGTGGCGGATCTGATGCACCCGGACCGGATCGTTATCGGCGCCCAGAGCGAGAAAGCCATCGACCTGATGAAGAAAGTTTATGAGCCATTCATGGCTCCGATGCTTGTTACTGATATCAACAGCGCCGAACTCATCAAGCACGCGGCCAACTCGTTTCTGGCCTTAAAGATTTCCTACATTAATGCCGTGTCGTCGATTTGCGACGCCAGCGGAGCAGATGTTGAAAAAGTCGCCGACGGCATCGGCATGGACCGAAGAATTGGCCGTAGCTTCCTGCAGGCCGGCATCGGCTACGGCGGTTCCTGTTTTCCGAAGGACATCGCGGCCTTTATCAAAATCAGCGAGCAGCTCGGCGTTCCGTTCGATCTGCTCAAGGAAGTCCAGCGCATCAACGCCGCACAACGAGAACGTTTTCTGAAAGCGATTCGCGAAACCTTGTGGGTTCTTCGTGAAAAAAAGATCGCGGTTTGGGGACTGACATTCAAACCAGACACAGACGACGTCCGATCGTCCGTCGCCATCGACCTCGTGGCGGAGATGCTGCGCGAGGGGGCAAATGTCGTCGCCTACGATCCAAAAGGGATGGACAAGGCGCGCTCAATTGAAGCCATTGCCAAGGCACAACTTGCTCCCACGGCCCTGGCGGCCATCGAAGGAGCTGAGGCTCTCGTCATTGCGACCGAGTGGAGTGAGTTTGCCAACTTCGACCTGGCGCTTCTCAAGGAAAAGATGACGACGCCAATCGTTTTCGACGGTCGCAATCTTTTTGATCCCAAAACGATGGCGCGGCTCGGTTTCCACTATCATTCCATCGGCCGAGCGAGCGCCAAACCGCGCTGACACTTCGTGGGACCAACCACTGCGCGCCGGGCTGCGTTTGTCGCGCTACGAGCTTGGCAGGATTATCACGATCGCGCCGATACGATTATCTCCGCGATTCTCGACCGGTCCGATTTAAAAAAATCCGACCGCGCTTTCGCCCTCGAGCTTTTCTATGGCGTTCTACGAAATCTTGTCCTGATTGATTTCTGGATCGGATGCCTCCGCGCAGGATCGCTCGACCCAGATCTCCGCGACGTCGTGCGGCTTGGGTTGTATCAGCTCTTCTTTCTGGGAACGCCCGATCATGCCGCCGTGAACGAGTCCGTCGAGATGGTGTTTCCAAAGCAACGCGGCGTTATCAATGGGATGCTTCGAACGGCCGCGCGCGATCGCGATGAGTTGCGATTGAAAGCCAAGCGGCAACCGCTGGCCGTTCGCCAGTCTCATCCAACTTTTCTGGTCAGCCGGTGGCAAAGGACCTACGGCCTCGAACAAACCGCCGCGCTCTGCGAATGGAACAATCAGCGGGCGAAGATCTATGCGCGGATCAATCGCTTGAAGATTGATCCGGAACAGTTTGCCCAGCGCTACCCCGAGACTGAAGAGATCCCTGGCCTGTCGGATTTCAGACATTGCGCGGATGTTCCGACAGACGCGCTCGCGCGCGGCCACTGTTACGTGCAGGACCCAAGTACGATCATGGCCAGCCAGTTGCTCGCGCCGGAACCTGGCGAAACCGTCCTGGACGGTTGCGCCGCACCGGGCGGCAAGACCGGGCATTTGGCGCAGTTGATGCAAAACAAGGGCACTCTCATCGCCTGCGATCGCGATGCACAAAGGATCAAGCGCTTGAACGAAAACATCGGACGCCTCGGCCTTTCAATTGTGAAAACCATTCAGCATAATTGGACAAAGCCGCATCTTCCGAAAGAGATCGAAAAGGTGGGACTGTTCGACCGGATCTTGATCGATGTTCCCTGCACCAACACCGGCGTCATGCAACGACGTGTGGATGTGCGATGGCGGCTTCAGCCGGACAGCATTGCCGAACTCTGCCCACTTCAGATGCAGATCCTCCAGCGCATCTCCGGACTTCTCAAACCGGGCGGTGTCCTGGTTTACAGCACCTGCAGCCTGGAACCCGAGGAGAACGAGCAGTTGGTGCAACACTTCTTGTCTCAATCCCCCAATTGGCGCCTGATTGAGCAAGGATCTTCTCAACCGATTATGGACCATTACGACGGCGCTTTTGCGGCTAAACTCACACAATCGGCCCCGGCCTGACGACTCCCCAGAGGTCGGTTGCATCCGGAGTTATGAGTGGAATCGTTTAAGTTCTTATGCACGATCCGCGCTTCGATAAGCTCGCACGCCTCCTGGTCGAATATTCGGTTCGACTGAAACGGAACGAGAACGTCCTGATTGAGGCGTTTGATGGGCCAGATGAGATGGTCATTTCATTGATTCGGGCTGTCAGGAAAGTCGGTGGAACTCCTTTTGTTCAGATTCAGAGAGCACGCGTCAGTCGCGCTCTTGCCCTGGATGCGACCGAACGGCAACTCAATCTCATGGCGACCCACGAGCTGATACGAATGAAGAAGATGCACGCGTACATCGCGCTGCGCGGAAGCCATAACATCACCGAACTGTCGGACGTTCCGGTCGATCGGCTCAAGATGCTTGGCAAAAAGATGCGTCCAGTGCTCGATCAGCGCGTGCAGAAGACAAAATGGGTTGTGCTCCGGTGGCCGACTCCCTCGATGGCGCAACTTGCCGGAATGAGCACGGAGGCCTTCGAGGATTTTTACTTCGACGTGTGCACCCTTGATTACAAAAAACTCCAACCCGGCATGAAGGCTCTGAAAGCGTTGATGGAGCGGACGGATCGCGTGGAGATCAAAGGACCGGGCACCGATCTTCGATTCAGCATCAAGGGCATTCCGGCAATCATCTGCGGTGGCGATCGCAACATCCCTGATGGCGAGGTCTTCTCATGCCCGGTGAAAGATAGCGTCCAGGGCCATGTCACTTTCAACGCCCCGACAATTTACCAGGGCACAAGCTTTGATGGCATCCGGCTCGATTTCCGCGATGGAAAAATCGTGGAGGCCACCAGCAATCAAACGGCAAAGCTGAACAAGATTTTGAACTCGGACGCGGGCGCGCGATACATCGGCGAATTCTCGCTCGGTTTTAATCCGCGGGTTCTTCACCCGATGAGAGACATTCTCTTTGATGAAAAGATCGCCGGCTCATTCCATTTCACCCCAGGACAGGCTTACGAAGAAGCGGACAACGGCAATCGAAGCCAGGTTCACTGGGATCTGGTCAACATCCAGCGCAAAGACTACGGCGGCGGGGAAATCTATTTCGACGGCAAATTAATCCGGCGCGACGGGGAATTCCTGCCCAAGCCTCTGCGGTCGCTGAACCGCCAGGCCTTCGCTAACGGTAAAAAGTAAATGGGCCTCGCGGAGCGAGGCCCATTCAAAGTCTAATTGCTGTCCGTTAGGGCTTAGCGGCCGGCTCCGGCAAGATTCAGCTGCATCATCCCGATCTCACCGCTCGGACCGAGCTGGAGATTCGCAATGTCGAAGCGAGCTGCCCCTTCAATACTGGCGGCGCCGGGAAGCTGCACGGCAACCTGCTTCGCGCTCGAGTTGAGCACGATTGAAGCAATTTCGAAGGACGGTGAAAATTCAACCGTCGCGATCTGGAAAGCGCCGGTCACCAACACCGAAGCCTGCTGCGATGGTGTCAGTTGAACCGGAGCGGATTCAAAGTTGGAAACGAGCTGCAATCCGGCAACCGTGAACGAGGGCGAACCGCTCGGGGCGGGCCGCTGCTGCTGAGAGGGCGAAAGGCGAACTGTGCCCAAACCGCCACCCGTCGGCTGAATCTTCGAAATCTCGAAGTTTACCTGCAGATTCATGGCTGGCTGCGGCTGCTGTGAAGGCGCCAGGCGCATGGTGACAATCTTCGAGGTCGGCCGCAGTTGCAGCGCCCCCATCTTGAAGGTCGGCGTCAGCTGCATGGATGCGATCTCGAAAGAGAACGTCAACTGCACTGCCGTGTGCATCTGGCTAACAGGTTGAGTCGTGCCCCCAGTAGTCGGCGTTCTGATAACGGGAGCGTTGGTCATTTGGGTCGGTTCAGGCATGGTTTCGGGTACTATTGTTGATTGAAGGGCTGAGGGCTCGGTTGAAACAACTGGAGGTATGAACAACGGCGCATCTTCGTGCTCGCGCAAGCCCCCAATTCCGGAAAGGCCGGAATCGACGGCAGCAAAATCATTCGCGAACGCCGTTAGCGGGGCCGGCTCGGCCACGGGCGCTTCGGCGACTGGGGTTTCAGCTTCGAAAACGGGAAGATCGTAAGGAACGGGCTGACCCTGGCCGATCGGCTCAAACTCCTGAACCGGCTCGGAAACTGTTTCCGGCACGGATGCCAGAAGATCATGAACAACCGCGGGCTCGGCCTCAGCAACAACAGGCTCGGGGGCGCCAACCACTTCGGGTTCGGCGGCAACCGCTTCGGCAACCGGCAGAACTTCCTGAACGGGTTCCGGCGTAGAAACCATCGCGGGATTTTCCTGCTCAACCGCGGCCGGCGGTATTCTCCACCATTCAACCGGGGCTGGCGCAGCGGGAACAACACTCGGAGCGGCCTCGGCAGCGGGAGCGAACGAAGGCACACCACCCTGCTCGACAACGGGGCCAACAGATTCAAACCCCGTCTCGGGGGCAGCTGCACCGACTCCCACAGCTTTCGGTTCCACAAATGAAAGGGCTTTCTCGACGAGCGGCGCGGCACCGGCGGCAGCTGCCGTCACGCTGAGCGGCCGTCCCACCGACGGCTTGGTTGCCGGACGAACACTGCGACGCAAATTCGGCTCGGAAGCTTTCAATTGCAGGGAAACCTGGCGCGGACCTCCAAAGAACCTTCCGGGAGCGGCAGAAGACGTTTTTGCCGCCGAGATCGGCGCTTTAACTTTGTCCATCACCTTGTCCATGGAAGGACCAGTAGCAGGAATTGGGCGATGATATGCCGTCATGTCGACAAGGCGGTTTTTGACCAGCGGAGTCACCACCCAACCGATCAGTCCCAAAGCCACCAGGACGAGTGCGCCGACAAGAGTGCTTCGTCCCTCAGGAAGCACCTTCCCAATTCTCTCCACGAAAGAAGGAGACGTCTCCTTCGGAAGATGGGAGGGAGCCAGGATGGTGGCGGCCGGGCTGGCTGCCGCGTCCGCGTTTGAAGACGTGGCCGTCTCCGGCTGCTGTTGAGCCGGTTCAGAGCTAGCATTGGAATTCTCAGCAACAATCGCCGCAGGCTGTTCTTGCGCGGGAGCAGCAGAGGCCGCAGTGGCAGAGGCCGCCACCGGCGTCTCCACCGTTGGAGAGAGCGAAGGAGCAGAGTTGGTCGGAATTTCTTCCGGCTTCGCCGGCGAACCGGAAGCCACTGAGTTATCGCCAAGCGACAATCCAGACTCCAGCGCGGTGGCTGGCAAATCCGACGCATGAGAGGTGGTCGCTTCCATTCCCGCAATCGTGGGTGCAGGGGCGGCAGAGGCGAGAGATCCCTTTGTCTTCGCAGCCACCGTGGTGCCAGGTATCGGGCTCGGTTCGATCGCCGGGCTCGCTTCGCTTTGCGCGGCCATGGCCGCGGCCGCTTCGGTCGCCGGTGCCGGAGAACCAGCCAAAGCCGGGCTCTGGATCCAACCCAGATCGTAGAAGGAATCAGAGAACAATCCATTCAGCGAAGGCGAGTAGATCTTCTTGGCCGACGCGATCCAGTCCGTCGCCTTGTTAGGGTTGTTATGCTTAAACTCCCAGGCAGCCTGCGCGTAGTAGAGCGCCGGGGTGTCGCCGGTAAACTGGAATTGTTCCATCAGCTTCTGCGCGCGGCTCTCTTTGCCTTCCAGCAAAAGAGTCATGAAAATCTTGAACTTGATGATCTGCGCTGCCTGATTCTTGTCGCCGCCGGGTGTCTGGCTGAAGAGCGCTTCAAAACGATCACGCGCCTTGGCGTATTCCTTTTTCTTAAACGGAATCTGCGCCAGGTTGTATTGCACTTCGCGGAATTTCGGATCGATCTTGGCCGCTTTCTTGAAGGCCGCTTCGGCGCCGTCGAAATCCTTCTGCTCCATCAGGATCTCGCCGCGCAGATTGAGAATTGCCGGTTGATTCGGATCGGCCGCATCGGCTTCGTCAACAAACTTGCGCGCGGTCGCAAAGTCGCGCTGCTGTTCGGCCTGCTGAGCCTGCTCGATACGCGAACGCGCGAAGGCCTTCGATTTGGCCGCCTTCTCCGCCGGACTCGCGATCTCCAGGGCGGCTCGATTCTGCCCGGCCTGCTTTTCCAGCCAGCCGACTTCGTAAAGCGATTCGGCGAACAGTTTGTTCAGCTGGGGCGAGAAATTTTTCTCCGCCGTGGCCATCCAGTCCTTGGCCTGCTTCGAATCCTTCCGCTGCAGAGCAATGGCAGCGTTCGAGTAGTGAACCGCAGGCGTGTCGGGCGAGAGTTCGAATTTCGCCAGGATCGAATCGACCATGTTCTCTTTTCCTTCAAGCAGATAGGTCAGGAGAATCTTGTACTGGATCAGTTGGGCGGCATCACCTTGAAGCTCGGCAACATCACTCGTTAGGAGGTCCTGAAAACGCGTGCGAGCTTCGCCCCAGTTTTTTTGCAGGAAGGGAATCTCCGCGAGATTAAAGCGAGCGTTCCAGAATTTCGGATCGATCCGCAGAGCTTCATGCAGCGCGGCCTCGGCTTTATCGAAAATTCCTTCGCGCATGAGGATGACGCCGCGCAGATTTTGCGACTCCGCCAGGTCAGGCTGGCGCGCGTCAATTGCGTCCAGTTGCTTGAGCGCTTCCGGATAATTGTTGTTATCGAATTCTCGAAACGCTTTGTCATACATCGTTTCGAGTTCCGCTTTTGAGGGAGCAACATTGCTGGCCGCAAAAGAGCTGAGTACTAAAACCGTAATTGCAACGAACTTCCTCATCTTCATGCGAATTTCCATCAAACCGCCATGGCCTTCGAAAGACAAGACTAAATTTACGATTTCACGCGATTAATTCCCGCTCTTTTGAGCCGGCGCGCGGACGCTCCGCAAACGGATCATCCCCAGAGAGATAAATTCAGCTTAAGGCGGGCCAGGACACGCTTATTTCTTACGTATAAAACGTTGACTAGCAGCAGGATCCCGCCCGAGCCCTAATCAAGGCCCGCTCTTACCCGTTCAGATTGCCCAAAATCCGCAATCCTTCCAGCGTCAGTTGCGGATCCACCCGATTGATCACCGGAAGCTTCCGGGCAATCAATTGGGCGTACCCGCCCGTCCCCACAACCTCGACCCGCTTGCCGGCAAACTCCTGTTCGCAAATCCGCGCGATGATTTCCCGCACCAGCCCACGATAACCGTAGATCGCGCCCGAGCGCATTGCTTCCATGGTTGATTTTCCGAGCGCGCGTCTAGGCTCCTTCAACGAAAGTCGCGGCAACAGAGCTGTCCGTTGATACAAAAAATTCGTCATCGCCTCGAGGCCAGGGCAGATGACTCCGCCGATGTAACTCTTCTTTCCCGAAACGATGTCGAAGGTGACGGCCGTGCCGAAATCGACCACGATCGCGGGCACGTGATAGAGCGACGCCACCGCGGCGGCGTTCGCCAGACGGTCGGCCCCAATCGTTAGGGGCTTTGGGTAATCGACCGTAATGCCTAATGGAATTCGCGCGCTGACCCAGACAATTTTGCGGCCGCGGACCGCGTTGCGAATCATCCGGTTTTTCATCGGAACGACCGAGCTCACCACCACGGTCCCGACTTCTCGCCGGCGAAGGTATCTGGCAAGAGCTACACTCGTTAGGCGCCTGGTTTCGATCCGATCCGCCCGTTCGACTTTCTTGCGCGACGCGAAGGCAATTTTCGTGAAGGAATTGCTGACGTCGATCAAAAGATAATCAGCCTGCCGTGCCATTCTCTGCGGATAAATCTAAATGCGCTCCACCGTGCCGTGAAACTCTTAACAGGTTCTCGGCTCAAGAACAGTCCCTCCGTCCGGATGCTTGCGGCCGTCCACCGGGACGCGTACTCTCGGCCGGTGAAGAAACTGACTCGTCGCCCTCGCCGCCTGCGCCGTTCAGTTTCCGTGCGAAACCTGGTCCGAGAAACCCGCCTGGCTCCGGAGGATTTCGTCCTTCCGCTTTTCATTAGCGAAAAAATTAAACAAGCCCGCGCGATTGAAAGCATGCCGGGCGTCTCGCAATTCGCCCTCGGCGAAATTGCGCATGAAGCTGAACGCGCGCACGCCGCCGGGTTGCAGGCTGTTCTCCTGTTTGGGATTCCAGAAAGCAAAGATGAGCAGGCAAGCGGGGCCTACGCGGATGATGGGGTGGTCCAACAAGCGTGCCGACTGATCAAAAAGGAATTTCCGGACCTGCTGGTGATCACGGACGTTTGTCTCTGCGAATACACCAGCCACGGCCACTGCGGGGTCATCAAAGGCGCGGACAAAAGCTTTGAGGTTTTGAATGATGAGACGGTCGAACTGCTGGCCAGGACTGCAGTTTCTCACGCGGCCGCCGGCGCCGACATCGTTGCGCCCAGCGACATGATGGACGGCCGCGTTGGCGCGATCCGGGCAGCGCTTGATCAGGCCGGTTTTCAACAAACAGGAATCATGAGCTATGCGGCCAAATTCGCCTCAGCTCTGTATGGCCCGTTTCGCGAAGCGGCCGAGAGTCCGCCGAAGTTCGGTGACCGTCGGAGTTACCAGATGGACTACGCCAATGCCGCGGAAGCCTTGCGCGAAGCTGCTTTGGATGTCGAGGAAGGGGCCGATATCCTGCTCGTTAAACCGGCATCACTTTATCTCGATATTCTCTGGCGAATCCGTGAACGCTTTGGACTTCCGACAGCGGTTTACCATGTGAGCGGCGAATACGCCATGCTCAAAGCCGGAGTGGAAAAAGGGTTGTTCGATGAGCGCGCGGCGGTGCTCGAAACCATGATCGCACTCAGACGAGCCGGAGCTGATATCATCATCACCTACTGGGCCCATCAGCTTGCGGAATGGACGAAGAGCTGACAAAGCGCCGCGCCGAAACCGAGGCACACGCGCGCCTCAAACGGCTTTCTCTCCTGTGGGCCCAGGCGCAGGGTTATAACGCGTGCGCCTTTGAAGTCAGTTTGCCTCGCTCAAGCTATCGCGCTGATCTGGCTGCTTATCGCCCGGGACCAACTCCAGTCACGGCGATCTTCGAGTGCAAACAGGCCCGGGCTGATTTGCGTCGCGACAACTGCTGCACCGCCGAGACGCGGCAACGACTGGAGGACCTATCGCGACGGCGCCGTGTCCTGGAAAGAAATCTTCGCGTTCATTACCCGGCGTTGACCATCGCTGACTCGCTCTTCGCCGAATTTCATTCGCACGATTTCGAAGCCATCGGCCATCGCGGATATCATCGCGTGGTTCGCGAACTCAAATCCCTTCAACGCCGCGTAATTGGCTGCGCGAAGTTCGAGACTTTGGTCCGATACCGGTGCGCCAATCTCTTCTTCCTGGTATTGCCTAACGATCTTTATCACCAAGCCGACGTTCCCATGGGATGGGGCGCGCTGGTGGAAAAAGAAGACGGGCTAACGCTCGTGCAAAAACCGCTCTGGCACGAAACCTCCCCGAGTTGTGGGATCGATTTGCTCGTCCGCATCGCCCGCGCCGGGACTCGCGCTCTGAATCGTCAACTCCAAATCACCTTCGACGACGTCGCCGCAGAACGTTCCCGGTCGTATTCGGCAGCGACCGACCTCGGCTAATCCTTTTTCGATTGGCGAACGAGAAGGCTTCGCCCGGTCATTTCGGCCGGCTTGGGCAATCCAAGAAGCTGGAGAAGGGTCGGAGCGACGTCGGCGAGAATCCCATCCTGGCAGCGAAATTCGCCCGCGTCTTCGGCCACGTAGATGCAATGCACCAGATTGGTCGTGTGGGCCGTGTTCGGCGAGCCGTCAGGATTGCGCATCACTTCACAGTTCCCGTGATCGGCGGTAACCAGACATTTCCCTTTAAGCTCTAAAACTCTTCGAATGATCCGGCCGACGCATTCATCGATTGTCTCGACGGCCTCGATGCCTGCCTTCACCACCCCGGTGTGTCCGACCATGTCGGGGTTCGCAAAATTCAGAATGATCAGATCGTACCGATCCAGCCTCGAGAGCACTTCTTCGGTGACTTGCGACGCGCTCATCGTCGGTTGCAAATCGTAGGTCGCCACTTTCGGTGAAGGGACGATCTTACGGTCCTCCTTCGGAAAAGGCTTTTCCACGCCGCCGTTAAAAAAATAGGTCACGTGCGGATATTTTTCCGTTTCGGCAATGCGCAATTGTGAAAGGCCGGCCTGGCTAACGACCTCGCCGAGGATTTGGGCCAGATTCTCGGGGGCAAAGATAAATGGGGATGGATAGGTGGCGTCGTACTGCGTGAGCGTGAGATAACGCACCTTCGGCCAGACACCGCGATCGAATTCCTTGAAATCCTCGAACAAAAAAGCCCGGGAAAGCTGGCGAGCGCGGTCCGCCCTGAAATTGAAAAACAGAACCGTGTCGCCGTCGCGAACACGTTGCTCGTTAGGCAAGTCAAAGATCAGGGCGGGCATGAATTCATCCGTCTTGCCTGACGCGTAGTGCCGCCGGAGAGCCTGTCCCGGCGTGTCCTGGCAAATCTCGCCTTTACCGAGGACAATGGCGTCCCAGGCAATTTTTGTGCGATCCCAGCGCCGATCGCGATCCATGGCAAAATAGCGGCCGACGACCGTAACGACGCGGCCGCCAATTTTCGCGAGCGCGCCGGCACATTCATCAAGGATCGCTGCGCCGCCCGTGGGAGAAGCGTCCCGGCCGTCCGTGAACGCGTGCACCATGATTTCTTTGATGCCTGCGGCCGAGGCGGCCTGCGCCAAGGCAAGCATGTGCCGGTAATGGCTATGCACACCGCCTTCGGAAACCAGCCCGAGCAAATGAAGACGTCCATCCCGAGCCGTTTCGAAAGCTGTTTTCAAGACGGCGCTGCGGGAGAGTTCCCCGTCTTTAACTGCCTTATTGATCCGAGTCAGGTCCTGGTAAACGACCCGCCCCGCTCCCAGGTTGAGATGGCCCACCTCGGAGTTTCCCATCTGCCCTTCGGGCAGGCCGACATCCAGGCCACTCGCGCGCAAACGGCCTAACGGATACTTGCGATAGAGATCATCGTGCACCGGTGTCCGCGCAAGCAGAGTGGCGTCGCCGTTCTGCTCCGCCTCCGCGCGGCCCCCGGGATTGATGCCCCAACCGTCCCGAATCAACAACATCACTGGCCCACCCATACGGCCGAACTGTCACGATGTTTGCTCGACGAACAAGCAGTTTCCAGCGGCGCGGGATTGACAAGCCCGAGCTCGCGCTTCTACATCGCCACGGTGAAGTGGCGCAATCAACTGCTCGCGCTCTGTTGCCTTCTGGGGTTTGCGGGGTTCGGGATCCTTTACTTCCAGCACTGGGTCGTCCAGAAACCTTTCGGCATTGTCCTTTTCATTGGCGAAGGCCTGAGCGCCGACCGGTTGGCAGCCGCTCGAGTCTATCTGGGAGGCGCAGACGCCAGACTGACTCTCGATTCCATGCCCCGGCTGGCGCTCCTGACGAATTACTCAAATGACTTTGCCGCGCCCGATCGAGCCGCCGCCGCCACCGCGCTGGCCACGGGACACAAGGTTAACAATCGCGCGCTCAGCGTGGACCCGGAGCACAACACCCTAACGAGCCTGACCGCCCTGGCGCATCAAAACGGGCGCGCCAACGGCCTGATTACAAATGGGCGCCTGACCGATGCCACGGTGGCGGCGTTTTATGCGCATGGGGCAGACAATGCAAACGACCAGGACTCCATCGCCACGCAATTCGCCGCCTGCAGCGACTTCGATCTTGCCATGGGAGGCGGCGTGGCCAGTTTTCTTCCGCAGGCAAAAGGGGGCGAACGCCAGGACGACCATGATTTGCTTCTCGAACTTCAGAGAAACGGCTTCGATCTCGTTCACAGCAAGGCCGAGCTGGAAGCGATCCCGGCCTGGCGACGCCCGAAGCTTTTCGGCGCGTTCGCAAACGCCGAGCTGGCTTTCGCCAATGAGCTCGAAGCAAAGAAGGATCAGCCCACTCTTTCAGACATGGTCCGCCGCAGCATCGAGCTTCTGCAGTACAACCCCGGAGGCTACCTGCTGGTGGTTGACGCGTCGTTGATGCGAAGAGCGGCTGAAAGCAACGCGGCCGAAAGGACACTGCTCGAAACCATAGAGCTCGATCGAGCAGTCGCCACGGCCCGCCGCTATGCCGGGCCCAAGGCGATGATTCTCGTCTGTGGTGACACCGGTATCGGGGGATTGAACCTGAACGGCTCCCCGTTTCGAAAAGACAGCAGCATCGCCATGCTAGGTTTAAATTCCGCCGGGCAACCCTGGCTCACGTGGGCCACGGGCCCTAACGGCATCCGAACTTACGGAAGTCCACCCGGCGGGCCGAACGCTCAAAACCCCGCGCCGCCCGAAACCTCGACTCAGTATCTCGAGCCCGCTGCGGTTTTTGACAAAGCAGCGCTCAATACCGTGTCCGATGTCCTGGCACTTGGCTTCGGACCCGGCACGGAAAAATTGCAAGGCGTCATGGAGAATACGGCGATCTTCAAGATCGTCCGCGATCAGTTGTAACCCGGAAACGAAAAACCCGCTTCACCGATTTCTCGATGAAGCGGGCTTCGAATTCGTCCTAATTCCTTACGGGCTGTTAGGCAGCACCTCCGGAACGAAGGTGAATGGTGGGGGAGGAGGGAGCGGAGGCGGGGGGCCTTCTGCCGGACTCTCAGGCCCTTCTTCGGGCATATCTTTGCCGAAATCCTTGCCGCTGCCGAGATCCTTGCCCTCGGCCATCGTCTTTCCATCAGATTCCTCATCCGCATTCACGGCGGCCGCATTTGCCGCAATCAGGTTCCCGCCGCGGCCACTGCCGAAGGCCGCAATCTCAGCCACCGAGAAAGGCGTGTCCGATTCAGCCGCGCCGGCCCATTTCACCAGGATGTAGCGGCCAGCCGTTTCAGGAAAATCAATCGCGGCGCGTCCCGTTCCATCGGTGACCGAACCCACGGCCTTCATCTTTCCGAGAGCCGCATCGTCGAGCTTCATCGTTTTGGAAGCACCAGCGCTTCCGGGCAATGATTGCAGGACGTAAAAGTTAACCGTGCCGGGGCGCGGGGTATAAACAGCCGTAATCCGGCGGAGCGAGGTCATCCTGCCCAAATCAATAATCGCTGTCGGCTGTGGATCGTTAGGCGCGAAGGTGTAGGTCGTGGCCGACTGGTCGTCGATCATGTTATTGGCCTCGCGAATCTCGTCGCCAGAGCTGACATAAAGAGCACGCGATTTCGCATGGACGTCGCTCAGGTTATAACTGATCAAACCGAAGCTGCTCGACTCATCCACATTAATCTGGCGCGCGCGGGGCATGGTAAAGGTGGCTACGCTCGGGCTGCCATAGACGCCGAGGGCGGCGATGCGGCCGGGCTCAGTAACCTTAAAGGTCAGCCGGACGTACTTGGCCTCGCTCGGGCCGACGCTGGCCTTAACAGCACCGGTGTCGCTCAGGGGCTGTTCCGAAACGACATTCCATTCGGAACTCGTTAGGGAAAGTTTCGAGTTCGAAATCGCGACGGTCAGATCACCTTTCACACCGCGATTTAGAAACGAGATCTTGTCGATGTTTTCGATTTTCGAAAGCGTGACTAACAAAGTCTTCTCGCCGGCGGCCAAGGCGTAGCCGGTTGTGGGATCGTCGCATAGCAAGGCGGCTTCCGACGTGTTGTGATCGCCTCCGATGGAACTCAGTTTCAGCGAGGAGACCGGAACGGCATCGGGAGCAGCTTCAACCTGCGCGCCGAAATGATAGCGAGCCAGGTTGTCCGGATAGGCCGGAGCCTGTTCCACCGTGAGGGGCGGAACTTTGTGAAGCACCATTTCACCCGCGAAAAGCGGAGAACTGGCGACAAATGCGATGCTGGTTAACGCGAGAACACGAGAAGAGATGCTCATAATTTCCATAGCCACAAAAACGATAATAGATAAGTCGTGCCGTCTTGGCAATAAAAAAGTAGCCCTTGTTTACCCCAAATTTCTATCCCTAGAAAGGAAAAACCGTGCGGAGTCGTCGCTCCGCACGGTCTGCCCGCAGCCCGAAGGCTGCACCCAACCCAAATTTAGCTAGTTCTTGGCAAAGAGGGACGTGGATGAGGAGGCGCGGTATTTCTTTGTTCCCGCGTAAGCGTAGAAGGGGATGTAGGCTCGGTTGCCCACTTTCTCAGTCCGGCAAGCCGCCCAGTTGATCGTCGGATCGAGCACATAAGTGCCGTTTTCGGTGGTCCACTCCAGCCAGGCGTGGGTCTTGCGGCTGGTCCAGGAACGTTTCCCGATAACAAGGCGAACGTTGGTCGCGCCGTTTTCGTGCATGCGCTTGTAGAGGGCCACGGCCTTGCCTTTGCAGTCCGCCGCTGAAGAGTTTTCGACTTCTGAGGGGAGCTTCCATTCATTGCTGAATCCGTAGGGGATTCCTCGGAGATCCTGGATCCACTGGTTGACCACGGCGAGGGAGACGTTGGAATTGTGCGCCGCGGCCTTTTCGAGGAGGACCGGCTGGATACGGGCCATCTGATGGTCGTAAGGGGTGGAGGGAACGCTCAGAAGGAGGGACTGGGCGAAACCCGAGACGGTGGAGAGGCAGACGATGGCCGCGACGAGGCCAGCGATCTTCTTAACATTAAACGGTTGGAGGCTTATAAGAATCATAATAGTTATAGATTCCATAAGCAGCGGGCATGCCAACCCTCGGCGGGTTCCCGAAAGGATTTCTGCCTCCTGTCACTAGGGGCCTCCACTGAGGCAAGCCCCTGGGGCTACCAGCACGCAGGCGCTGGGAAGGAAGCTAGGCCCGGTTCAACCGGAAGCCGTCCCGCGTAGCAACGGGGAAGCCGATTGTGCCCTGCCTGCAGAGACGAAGAAGGTTTAAAGGACAAAGCCGACCAGAAGAAGGCCGGCGCTCAGAACAGAAAGCAACCCTGAGAGGATCCTCCGCTCCAAAGGCGGAAGACCCTTATTCTAACCGATCGCCTAGCGACCAGCTCTTAACTATATTCAGTGACTGTGACCCGTGCCGATGCTCGGATCCAGCGCCAGAATCCCTATGAGATTCGTAGCTCCGGTCCGAAGCAGCTCATTCGACTGAACGACGTACATGTTGGAGGCACTATTTGGATGTTGCCCCATCAACACGACGCGCTCGGGAATGCGGCTGGCAGTCGTCTCGGTATAGATGATGTACTTGCCATCTTTTACGATGCGGTACTTTCCTGCGTATACCGTTCCGGTGTCCGTCGCTCCCGCGGTGCTGGCGAGCACGAAGCTCATCAGACCAACGCCAACGAGGGATCGCCGTATCCATGATGTCAGTTTCATATTGTCAAATGATAATTATGAAATGATTGCAGAGCAAGAACTCTTTGCGGGAATTAAATCGCAAAAATCGAACCGGTTATGGCAAACAGCTCGCCGGAAGAAAACGGCCGATAGCGCCAAATTTTTGCGATCGCTCTACAGGACTCGCTTGACCCTGATGGTCGAGGCGCCCTCTATGAACATCTTGTACCCGGCGAAATCCTTGTAGATAATCACGCGGGGATTCTCGATAGCCGGTGAAGGAGATGTCTCCCCGTTCGTCGGCTTCCAGACCTGGCCGTTCTCGAGTTTGAAGATCGTCCGCGGACCGACGCCCTTGAACGTCCCCACCAGCCGGCTCTCGGTAATCTGCGGCGGTTCCACCTTGTGTTCTTGAATCGCCTTGTCGACCGCTTCGGTGGCAGCCGCCGTTGCCGCGGACTTCTGCTTTCCGGAGACATAGCTGCGGATGTATTCATCCAGGACGGCGCGTTCCTCGCTCGAAAGTTTCCGCAGACCAGCGCGTTCATAAGTGTCGCTGTCCATGGTCTTCTCGAGGCCAGGGAAATCGGTTTCAGCCCAGAGCAGGTGAAGTGAAGCCAGCGAGACCGCAAGGAACAGGATAGAGCTCTTCATAGGTTTCGAAAGGTGGCGTGACAATGCGGACGACTGAGCACGAGGTCAAATCCATTTACCGCCGAATCAGAACGATTCTCCGGCACAATGACAGAAAGCGGTCGTTAGGCGTCTTGCGCGATTGCGAAGGGCGGCTTCCGTCACCCCATTGTGCGGAGGTCTGAGCGCGGCTGCTCTTGGCACGCTCAAAGTGATTTAAAGCAAAACGGCCGGACCTTTTGGGTCCGGCCGTTGCAAAACTAACTGGGTCGCTTCTTAGAACTTATGAGCAACTTCGAAGTAAACGAACCGGCCATACCCGTCGTAGGTCGCCAGGTTGGTGGCACTGTTGCCGCCGCTGATGAAGGGCGGGGTCCGGTCGAACAGGTTGTTGCAACCAACTGTCAGACGAAGGCCGTCAAGCAGTCTGTCACCCCAGCTGAGAGCGGCGACGCCAGGCGCGGCAGCTGCCATACCCTTGCTGTCCTTCGCATCCTTGCCCATGGGTGCGGCGATTGGCTGCGGCGTGCGCTTGAACTCGTAGGAGAGGCGGCCGTCCGCGATGAAGTAGTCGTCCACCGGCGTGAACCGCTCGATTTTGCCGGTGCTGACGTCGCCGTTGAGTTCGTTAAACATCGACGGGATATAGGTGCCGTCTAGGGACAAGGTGAAGCCCATCACGCGATATTCAGCAAGCATGGTAACCTTGTAGTTCGGGAACGCGCCGAAGGCTTCGTCGCCGATCGCGTTGTTGATCGTGTAGAAGTCGCTGAACGGGAAGTTCTTGAAGTCCTGGCTCAAGAAGTAGACCGCATTCGCGCCCAACTCCAACTGACCCCAAGCATGCAGATCCCAGAGGTAACGGATGCTGAAGTCGAACCCGGTGATTCTCTCAGCACCGAGGTTCTGGTTCAGGTCGGTGAAGAACACATTCTGCATGTTGTTGAACAACTGCTGCGTGCCGGTAACCGCCTGCGCACCGAGCTGGCCGGGGAAGTTAAAGAATGAAACCTGGCTGGCATAAGGCGAAGCCGTTCCGAGCGAGTTAACGCTGGACAGAATCGTCTGCGAAGGAATCGCACCGACAATACCCTGCTGAAGGGTCTTGAAGAAGTCTGCTGTCACCGTCAAGCCAGGCACGAAGCTCGGGCTATAAACGATACCAGCAGTGTAAGACTCCGCCGTAGAGGGCGTCAGGTTCGGGTTGGACCCGGTGAGAACCTGCGGCTGATCCTGGACCACGCCATTGATCGAAATGCTGGGCGAGAACCCGGTGCTCTGCGGTCCAAACAACTGATAGAGCGTCGGGGCCACGAACGAATTCGAGTAGGTGCCGCGGATCGTGAGATCCTTGATCGGCTGATAGCGGATGGTGAGCTTGGGCACGTCGGCATCCTTGCTCACACCTTCGTAGTGGTCATGACGGCCGGCAGCTGAAACTTCCAAACTGTAAACCCAAGGGACCTGCATTTCCGATCCAACGATCGGAATGCGAATTTCCCCGTAGTAGGAACTGATGCCACGACCGACGTCGATGATGCCGATCGGAACAGAGCCGACGAAGATTTCAGGTGAGTCCGAGACTTTGAATCCTTCGTCGCGGTATTCCGCGCCCACAGAGACACCGACGCCGCCGCCAGGCAATTCGAATGGGAAGCCCGGTGATGCGAGCATCGAAGGCTTTCTGATAGGAATCCAGCTTGCGGAAGTTTTCGCCGAAGATGGAGTCAAACGCTGCCTGACTGAGAGGCGCTGATGCCGTTGACCGATTCGCCAACAGGATTCGTGGAGAAGAAGTCGAAGCGACTGCCCGGAAAGTTGGCGTTCGTTCCCGCGATGAGGCAGTTGAGCTCGGGCGCATTCGACCAATCCGCCATTGACATAGTTAATCGTGTAGTGGCTGTAATAGGCAGCGCCTTCGGCGAACCAATCCTTATTGATCTGTGAACGCAGACCACCGAGCAAGCGGTAGAAGTCTGAAGTATCCTCGAAGGTTCGAGGGTGACTCTGGAAACGGTTTGCCACCGTTTGGCCAGCGAAACCGTCGATGTTTGTGTCAGTTCCGCTTGGGTTCACGTTGTGGGCTAGGATCGCCGCCGCGGTGAACGGATCAAAGACAATACCGCCGAGCTGTGCCTGCAAGAATGACAACGCCGTGTGCGGTTGCTCAGCGGCTGAGCGTTCAACTGCGAGAAGTTGTTATTGTTCGCATACATCATGTCGCCGAACACTTCGAGTTGCTTGCCGAAGATGTCATGCGTGAAGGACGCATACTCGTCGGTGTTACGCTGCTTCTGGGTGCTCGTCGGAATCTTCGACAAGTCGAATGAAGTAACCGTGGCGGTTGAAACCGGCACATAGGTGCCGTTAAAGAGAGGATCGCCGAAATGAGCCGCTGGCGACCGATCCAGGAGCCACGCCGTTCAGGAAAGGCGAGACGAAGCCGGGGGCGTTCGGGTCACCAGGGGCAAAAAGATATCGCTGACCGGAAGGAAACCCACCAATCGCAGGCCCGTTGGTCGAACCTGCGAAGGTCGTGGTCGCACCACCCTTGCCGAGGCCGGACGAATACCCACGCTCACGCGCGTAGAGAGGATCGATTTCGTAGTATTGAAACGCCGCGGTTACGTGCGTGGTTTCGTTACCAACTCCAGCGATGGCCCAGCCTTTGCGCTCGGCTACCCCGGAATCAACCGTGAACCCGTAACGAAAGCCCATCTCAAGACCAGTGAAGTCGCTCTTCAGGAAAACGTTCACGACGCCACCAACAGCCTCAGAACCGTAAAGCGCCGAAGCACCGTCCTTGAGTACTTCAATGCGGCTAATGAGCGAGGTCGGGAAGATCTGAACGTCGGTGAACTGCGCGCCACCGGCCGCGATCGCTGCGGAGTCGGAGAGGCGCCGTCCGTCCAACAGGACCAGGGCGGGCAAACCGCGAATCGCCACCGTGGAACCACCGTAGGTGATACCGCTGGAGATGTTCGCGTTCGTGCTGCCGAGGTTACCGGCACCCGTAAAGTCCGGGTCGGTTTTCGTCAGAACCTGGAGGATGTCACCCGATTGACCAGAACGCTTGATGTCCTGATCCGTGAGGGTGTCGACGTTGGAAGGAGTCACCTCTTCCGCTGTCGGAATGTTGGAACCCGTCACGATAACGGCACCAGCGGTAGCTGTGCCGGCGTCGGGGGCCGGGGCTTGAGCGTGTGCGCTCGGGGCCAGCGCTAAGGGAATTCCAACGGCGGCGAGAAATATCGCCTGGAAGGAAATTAACGTTTTAAGGACGTTTCTGATCATTTGTTTCTCCATGGGTTTGGTTAGGTTCGGGATAGGCTTTATTGAAGATTCCATTGGGTGACAAGGCTTTTTTTAAAAATTCTTTGAACGGTCAGGCCACCCTTTGTGTCGGGCGGACGGAGGCGTTTCTCCCCGTTGTAGCGGGTTGGCCCGGGCCTGCCTAGAAAAAAATTCACGAAAATTTAACCCGGCTAAGGCCCCCCTCTCCCGGGGGGCGGGCCCCCTTTGGGGGACCCCCGATCCCACGAGAGGCCGCAAACGGGCTCCCGGGCCAAGAATGAACCGGCGAATGGCTCGAAAAATTCGTTAGGCCATGCCGCCGAGTTGGCACGAAGCGCTCCACCGCTTAAAGGTTCAGCATGTTCACCGGCTTGATCGAGGAAGTTGGCCGAGTCCTTTGGATTCGAGCCGGAGAGCACGGCGTGGAACTGGAAATTGCGGCCACGGAAGTTCCGAAAAACATTCGAACCGGCGACAGCGTGGCCGTTAACGGATGCTGCCTAACGGTGACCGCGCATCGACCGGGCCAGATTACATTCGACCTTCTCGGCGAAACTTTGGAGAAAACAAATCTGAAGAGTCTTCGCCGCGACAGCCTGATCAATTTGGAACGCCCGCTGCGCGCGGACTCACGGCTCGGGGGCCACTTTGTCCAGGGACATATCGATTGCGTCTCCGAGGTTGTCGCCTTCGAGCCGGTGGAGAAAGACTATCGCCTAACGGTGAAATTACCCGGAGAATTTGCCGGCCTCGTGGCTTACAAGGGCTCCATTGCCGTTAACGGGATCAGTCTCACGGTCGCAGAAGTCGACTCGGAGACTCTGACCGTTTGGATTATTCCGCACACGCGCCGGGCGACAAATCTTCACGAACTCCAGAAGGGGGCACTCGTTAATCTCGAGTTCGATATCCTGGCCAAATATGTGCAACGCATGATTCGGCCTAACAATCCCTGAGAGCCCGCGACCACGCTTCTTCTGCTGCTCCGGACAAGGACTCGTTACCCGGTGCGTCGGCCTAACAAGGGGTACTGATACATAGGACCGGGCCCTGCCGCATCTTCCCCCCAGCTCGTCTCTAAGCCGGCCAACAGATTGGAAACCCCGGCCGCTCCTTCACCGCGTTACGGGCTATTTGGCGCCAAACCCGAGAAGAACCGCCGGCACCGTTCGCAGGAGGATCTTGAAGTCCAGCCCCAGGGACCAACGATCGATGTAGTCCAGGTCGAGTTTGACCCAATCACTGAAATCCTTCACCTGGTTGCGCCCACTGATCTGCCACAGGCAGGTGAGCCCCGGCTTTACACTCAGCCGGCGTCGCTGAGCCGTATTCTCAAATTTCTCCACTTCATAAAGTGGCAGGGGCCGGGGCCCGACCAGGCTCATGTCTCCCAAAAGGACATTCACCAGCTGGGGGAGCTCATCGATGCTCGTCCGGCGCAACCATCGCCCAAAGGGTGTGATTCGCGGATCGTCCTCTACTTTGAAGACAGGTCCGCTCATCTGATTGAACGGCTCCAGCTCGGCCCGACGCATTTCAGCGTCGTTCAACATCGACCGGAACTTGTACATCACGAATGGCTTTCCATGTTTTCCAGCCCGGCGTTGCTTGAAAATGACCGGCCCGTGGGAAGTAATCCGGATCATGATGGCCACGGCTGCCATCGGAATGGCAAAAAGGGCCAGGGCGCAAAACGCCCCCACCCGATCGATCACGTCCTTCGTGAAAAGCGTCCAGGAGACATCCGGAGTCGAGCGAAAAACGAGCATCGGTCGCCCGGCAAAAGCATCAAAATCCGGTTTCGCGATCGAGGTGCGGATGAAATCAGCCGCCAACCAGGCAGGAACGCCTTCCACTTCGCAGGCACCGATGGCCTCCTCGACCCGATGCAACT
Source organism: uncultured Verrucomicrobiae bacterium (assembly GCA_963824205.1). Classification (GTDB taxonomy): domain Bacteria; phylum Verrucomicrobiota; class Verrucomicrobiia; order Chthoniobacterales; family UBA10450; genus JBBRDU01. Next base: position 359,224 of record CAWGOG010000001.1, read on the forward strand.
GGGTGTGGCCGGCAGCGAAAATGACGCGGGCAACCGAGTGCCGATGCATCGCTTCGATCAGATCGGCCAGCGGCTGTTTCTCAATGTCGATGCGCCCTGAGATCTCCATCAAAAGTTTTTGCTCGGCGGTAAGCGATTGCTCGAGGGCGGCGATATCCTCGGGCGAACCCGCCAGGAGCACCGGCTCCCGTAATTCTCCCCGTAAGGCACGCGTGCGGACATGATGAACAATGAACCGCTCCTTGATCAAAAGAGCGACCGTCGCGATAACTCCGAAGAGAATCGGGACCGAACGATTCGTGAGGGGCAAACGCAAGAAAATCACGCAGGCGCTCACGATGACCCCGAGGTAAATCATGGCCCGAAAAATTTGGGCAAGGGAGCGCCGCTTCGTCTTGTCGATCGGCGAGTTATAGAAGCCCTGAAGGTCGAGCAGAATCGGGCCGAACAACATCACCACGATGAGCAACCAGGAATAGTTACCGAACCGATCGATAGTCTTCGTTAGATTGAACCATTGGGTGCTGTAGAGTCGGAGGGTGTGGGCCAGAAGAAGGGCGAAGGCCAGCAGAAACGAATCGATCAGCTGCTGAACCTGCGTATTGAGTTCCTGTTTGCGAGCGAGCATGCGAAAAACCGGGAATCAACTGTACAGCCGGCGGGGGTCTAATACGATATGACGACGCAAGGGCCGGTCAAAACACGCCTGCGAGAAAAGTGCGATATCGTGGGGGTGATCGCCAGCGAGGCCGATCTCGAGATGGCCCGAGGGCTCGAGGAGCTCCCGGACTATTTTGAGCTGCGCCTGGATCACCTGTTTCCGATTGGCGACGAAGTGGAGAATAAGATTTCTCAGTTGAAGGCGCCCGTGATCATAACCGCGCGACATCCCAGCGAGGGCGGCGCGAACAACCTGTCGAGCGCGCGCCGGCGGGATCTTCTTTTGCGATTTTTGCCCTATGCCAAGTATGTGGATGTTGAATTGCGTTCGGCCGATTCTCTTCATTCGCTTCTTCCGCAGAGCGACGTTGCGCGAATTCTTTCGCTGCACGACTTCGACTCGACGCCTACGCCGCGCAGTTTGCATGCCAAGGCCCGCAAGGCCAAATCGTTGGGGGCGGCGATATTCAAGGTGGCCACGCGTACTGATACGCCAGCGCAGCTGGCCCGCCTTCTGGAATTTATCTCGGAAGATGAGGTCGATCTGCCGGTCGCAGCCATGGGAATTGGAAATCTGGGAGCCCTCTCCCGTATCCTCCTTGCGGGATGCGGATCGTGTCTGGCTTACGCGTCACTTGCCGGTTCGAACGTTGAAGGGCAATTGCCGGTCCCGGAAACGCGCTCGGCTTTTCGCCTTTTCGGGTTGGAACAGTGATTTTCGCCCGGGCCTTGCCGCCCTGCCGCTCTTGTAGGTTATTTCGGTGGCATGGACGCATCGCTCATTCTTCCTGATCATGTGCCAGTGATGCCGCTTCCGGGAGCGGTTCTTTTTCCGCATGCCTTGCTCCCGCTTTACATTTTCGAGCCGCGTTATCGCGCCATGCTCGAATACGCATTGAACCATCACCGCATGTTCGCTGTAGCCACGCTGAAGCCGCCGCGAACCCAGTGGAATTCATCCTCTGATTTCTTTGAGATCGCAGGCGTCGGATTGATCCGCGCTTGTGTCGGCCGCAATGACGGAACCTCGAATTTGATTCTGCAGGGACTTGAGCGCGTCCGATTCACCGGATTTGAAAGCGAAGAGCCGTATCCTCTCGCGACCGTGCAGGCCCTTGAATCGGACTTCCACTCCTCGGTCGAAACGGAGGCGCTCTCCGCGAAAGTTCTGGAGCTCTACACCAAATTCAAAGGCGACGGCCGGCAACTTCCGGCAAAAGTCGATCAGTACCTTTCCGACCTGGGCGATCCGGAAATGCTCGCCGACCTGGTGGCTTCGACCTTTGTCAGCGACACCTCTCGCCGGCAACGAATTCTGGAAGAGCTTTCGGTCAATCAGCGTCTTCGCCTATTGATTCAATATCTGCGCGACGAGAGCGGAACCGCCGCGGCCTAACGAGTTGCCCGGAATCTCTCTGTCCCCTGGCTAGCCGCTGATGGAAATTCCTCCTCTCGCTTTCTCCAATAAGCGCCTGGCTCTGGTCCTTTGTGGCGCGGCTTTGTTGCTCTTTGCCGTCCTGAGCTACGGAGCCATGCACACCAAGAGCGCCACCTACGATGAAGCGACGCACAGTGTGGGCGGTTTTGTGCATCTGACCATGGGGGATTTCCGAGTTAATCCCGAGGATCCGGTTTTATTTGGCTATTGGGGAGCCCTGCCTCAAACGGAAAGCGATCTAAAGATCGTCAAAGAAACACCCTCGTGGAGCGGAATGCTGGACGATTTCTCGTCGAATCAATGGCCTTTCTGCATTCAGACGCTCTACCAAACGCCGGGAAACGATGGCGATGCATTCATCCAGCGCAGCCGCGCAATGTTCACCCTGATCGGCGTTGCGCTTGGCAGCCTGATTGCATGGTGGGCCTGGGAGTTAGCCGGACCGACAGCAGCGGTTTTCGCGTGCGCCTTCTTCTGCTTCGATCCGAACTTCACCGCGCACAGCAGCATTTTTAAAAACGACGTCATGCTGGCTCTGGTCATGACCGCTTTGGGATGCGCCCTTTGGCGTTTCGGCCGGCGCGGCACCGTCTGGAACTTCGCCGCAATCGTCGGAATGACTGCCGCGGCCATGAACGTGAAGTTCTCCGGCATTCTTTGCGGGCCCATCGTCCTTGTCGTTCTGGCCGCACGCGCATTAGCCCCACAACCCTGGCGAATCCTGAATTGGGTTCTGGAAGGAGGCCGCCAGAAAATCCTGGCGGCTCTCGCCGTCGTCGTGTTGTCAGCAACAATTTGCGAGTTGGGCACGTGGGCCTGTTATCAGTTCCGCTACCTGCCAACCTCCGATCCTGGCCTCTCGCTCAATGCCGCCAGCATTCTCGAAGGCGCGCGCGCCACAAAAACCTGGGCCGAGCTCGGTGAGAAGGCAACCGGCCAGGAAGCACTCGCGAAAGCCGCGACCCGCGCCGATCCACCGGTGATTCGCGCGCTCGTCTGGGCCATGGACCATCGAGTTTTGCCCCAACCGTGGCTCCTGGGATTTCTCTACACCTATGGCACGACGCAAGTTCACCGATCTTTCCTTCTGGGGGAAACGCGGCTCACAGGTTGGTGGTACTGCTTTCCGTACTGCATTTTGTTCAAAACCCCGACGGCGACACTCGCGGCGATTCCTCTCGTTCTGGTCGCCCTCTTTTTGTCGCGAAAAAATCGCAAAAGCACCCCGCGCTCCTCGTCTGTTGATCGACCGCCCACCGTTGTCTGGTTTGCCGTTTGCGCGGGCGTGCCGATGGCGGTCTACGGCGGCAGTGCCATGCTCACCAACCTGAATATTGGTCTTCGGCACATCTTACCGGTTTATCCCTTCATCTTCATCGCCCTCGGTGTTGGCCTCAGCACGATTCTAGCGCGGCACCATCGAACAGGCCTCATTTTGGCGATCGTCATTTTCTCGGGCCTGGCATTCGAGTCCGTGTCGGCGTTCCCCGATTATCTTTCATTTTTCAATTTTCCGAGCGGGGGCGCCCGGGGCGGCCTGGCGAAATTGGGCGACTCAAATCTTGATTGGGGCCAGGACCTGAAAGGATTGGCCCGGTGGCGGAAAAATCACCGGGATTTGCCATTGTATCTCGCTTACTTCGGCACAGCCAGCCCGGCATTTTACGGCGTCGACGCGACTAACGTGCCTTCTGCCATGGGTGGATGGCCGATGGATCAACATCCTCAGGCGCCGGAACAGCCATGCTACTTCGCGATCAGCGCGACCGTTCTTCAAGAGATTTATATTTCCAATCCCGATGTGAAGAATCTCTACACGAAATTGCGCGCCTCCACTCCCCTGGGTGTCATCGGCGGTAGCATTTACATTTACCGTTTGCCAATCCCGGGCCTCAACTTCTGAGCGAATATGGGACGTAAGAAAGCTCGACCCGTCGTCTCGAGCACGGCGAACTCTCAACCGGCAGCCAGGAACCAGGATCTGCTGGCCGCGCTCGGCCTGGTGGCGATTGTCGTCCTGTCCTACTCGCGCGCGCCGTTTCTCGGATTCATTTGGGACGATGATTTCTACGTCACCTTTAATTCCACCCTGCGAACACTCAACGGGCTTTGGCGGATCTGGACGGAACTGGGAGCCACTCCGCAGTACTATCCGTTAGTCCACACGACCTTCTGGGTGGAGTACCATCTTTGGGGCTTAAGCCCCGCCGGCTATCACATCGTCAATGCTCTGGTGCACGCGGGTGGCGTCCTTCTCCTTTGGAGGATCCTTGTGCGACTCGAGATCCCCGGCGCTTGGTTAGGGGCGGCACTTTTCGCGATTCACCCAGTGCAGGCCGAATCAGTGGCGTGGGTCACCGAGCGAAAGAACGTTCTCTCGGGGCTATTTTATTTTCTCTCCGCTCTCCTTTATCTGCGTTGGTTAGGAACTGCGGACGTCGAGAAAAATCCAAATAAGGATGGCCAGAGAAACATCCTCTACGCTTGTTCGTTAGGCGCATTTGTTCTGGCCCTTCTTAGCAAGACGGTCGCCTGCACCTTGCCGGTTGTGCTTCTGATCATTCAATGGTGGAAGAATCAGGGACGGCTGCGCGTGAAGGATTTCGTCCGGCTGGGGCCATTTTTCATTTTTGGCGGCGCCTTGGCCATGGTGACCGCATGGATGGAACGGCATCACGTTGGGGCCGGAAACCAAGGCGGAGGAGAAGTTTGGACTCTCGCATTTGGGGATCGCATCCTGATCGCTGGTCGGGCTCTTTGGTTTTACGCCTACAAACTTTTGTGGCCGGCCAAGCTCACTTTTATCTACCCGAAATGGCAGATAAACACGGGGATTATTGGACAGTGGATTTTTCCAGCGGCCGCCGGAATTGTTGTGCTCATTCTCTGGGGCGCGCGACGTCGAATCGGGCGGGGCCCACTGGCGGCCGCGCTTTTTTTCGTGGTCACGCTGGCGCCGGCGCTTGGTTTTGTTGATGTCTTTCCCTTTCGATACTCTTACGTCGCGGATCATTTCCAATACATGGCCTGTGCGGGCCTGCTCGTGCTTGCGGCCGTGGGATTGCGCAATCTGCCACGCCCAGCCCTCACCGTACTTCTCCTGTTTTTGGCTCTCCTGACATGGCGGCAAACGGCGATTTACCGCAATCTCGAAACACTTTGGCGCGATACTATCGCCAAGAATCCGGAGTCATGGATGGCCCACAGCAATCTTGCCATGACCCTTCTTTCCGATGGTCGCACCGAAGAAAGTCTCAAACACTTGGAGACAGCTGAAGCTCTGAAGCCGGACAGTTTCGAAATCGAAAGCACACTCGGCTGGATCTACCTCGAATCCGGTCGGCTGAACGATGCCTTCCCCAGGCTGCGCAAGGCTGCGAGTGCAGGAGCGATCGATCCCAAGGTTCATTTTAACCTCGCGACTGTTTACTACAAAAAAGGGGAGCTGTTCGACGCAGCCGACGAACTCCAGCGCTCCCTCGCCTTTAACCCGCGGTACGTCCCTGCCTTGAATGAGTTAGGGGCAATCCGGCTTGCTCAAGGGGAAACCGCGGAAGCTTTGACTCATTTGGAAAAAGCCGTGGCTGAGGATCCGGAATTCCTGTCGGCTCGTTTTAATCTGGCCAACACCCTGCTGCAAATTGGGCGCCGCACGGAAGCGCTCGAGCAGTTGAAACAGGCGCTTTCAAAACACCCGGAGAACGCGGAAGCGCAAAAGAACCTGGCCTGGGTCCTTGCGACTTCGCCCGACGATACGATTCGCGACGGCCGGCGGGCGGTCGAACTGGCGGAAAATGCGCGCAGGCAAACCAACGGACGGGACCCGATTGTTTTAGTTACCCTGGCCGCGGCTTACGCCGAAGCGGGGCGGTTTCCGGACGCGATCAGCACCGCCGAAGAAGCCCGTCAGCTTGCCGAGGCCACAGGGAATAATCCGTTGGCGGAAGGAATCCGCGGATACATCGCGCTTTATCAATCCGGACAACCGTTTCGGGATAATCGTTAGGCCGAAGCGCGCCCCTTCATTTTGTTTCGTGCAGAGGCTGCGCTTTCTCGAACAAGGCGATTTCAGTACGAAGGAGATCAGAGAGACTGGTGAGATTGTTGGCGTCGGCGGCGGCCAGCGCCTGTTCAGCTAATTTCACAGCTTCCGGGAAGCGTCCCCCCTCAGCGCAGGCAGCAGCAAGCGTAGCCTGGATAAACGGATTTTGGGGGGCCTTGTCATAGGCGCGCTGAGCCAGGGAGATCGCGCGACTGCCGTCCCGAAGCGAATCGTCAGGCGAGGTAGCCAGAATCCAGGCGTAATTTTTCAAGGCATCAGGATCGTCAGGTTTTTGGCGAAGGATTTTCTCGAGGATTTCCGACGCCTCGCGTTGACGCCCAAGCTGGAGCAGCAAATTCGCCATTTGAGTCTGTGCTTCGACGTCATCCGACTGGAGAGAAATGGCCGTTTTGAGATGCGTAAGCGCTTCTTCCGTGTGCCCCTGCTGGATCAGGACTGATCCGAGAACAACATGCGCCTTGGCATCGCGCGGGTTGAGGTTGATCGCCTCTGTCGCTTTGGCCAACGCTTCATCCGGCTGACCAAGTTGCAAAAGAGTGCGAGCCAGATCACGTCGGGCCTGTCCATCATGAGGGTCGGCAGCGACCGCTTGCTCGAGATACGGCCGTGCCGCTCCCGGTTGCTGCAATTCCAGGAGGCACGAACCGATGTTCCGAGCGGTTTGCCCGTTTTCCGGAGTGAGTTGGTAAGCGCGTTCGAAATGGGCGAGCGCCTCGCGCCTTTCCCCCTTCGTAAGAAGGACCGTGCCGTAATTATTCTCCGCCATCGACGATTGCGGATTCTTTCGAAGCGTGTCCGTCCACAACGCTTCCGCGTTCGCATAGGCATGCGCCTGGTTCCACGTCAGTCCGGCAACGGCTGCTACGATAATCCCCGGAACAACCACGGCCAGCGCCCCGCGATTTTGAAGGAGCCAATGCACCGCCGCAGCGAACAATACCAGCGGCCCAATACAGGCCAGATACTGGTAGTGATCGGCCACGAAGGTGTAGCGAAAGGTGTAGATCGTCACCAGCCCCAGCAACGGCGAGAGCACGCTGACAAAGAAGAGCAGCGCCACTTCCGGACCGCGCCCCAGCCGGCGGCGCAGCGCAATTATTGATGCGACCAGCAAAATGACTGCAGCCGGCCAGATAAAGTCCTGCGGATGAAATCGCGAAATATCCCAGCGCGGATAGCTAAACATCAGGTCCGCCGGACATGCGAGTTTGCCGAGATAAAAAAAGATCGCGCGGCTCGCGATCAGGACGCGTTCGATTGGTCCTACCGACAGGTTTATCAGATCGCTTGTGTTATGAACGCGTTCCCAATAATACGCGACAAGTGCGGCCAAACCGCTCGCAACGATAAAAGGCGCGACCGATAACCAGCGCTTGCTTGTCAGCGGTTCACGCCGCCACCAGAGGACCAGCAAAAGCGGGACGGGCAAGACGCAGGCGGTTGTCTTCGCCGCCAGCGCCAGGAGAGCGAAGACGAACGCAAGAATCCACCAGCGCGTTTCGTCCTCTTCGAGATATGACGCCCAGAAATAGAGGGAGCCGATAAAGAAAAGCCCGCTGAGCACATTTTTCAGCTCGCTGATTTGCGCGACCGACTCCACTGCGACCGGATGGAGCGCGAAAAGTGCGGCCCCAAACCATGCGCCCGGGATTTCCAACCGCCGCAACAGGCGCCATAGGATCAGGGCGCTGAAGGCGTGCAGGATGATATTTACCAGATGGTATCCGGTGGTCGCCGTGCCCCAGAGCGCATGCTGAACCCGAAAGAGCGAATGGGTCAGCGGAAAATATTGCGAAGGCGACTCGAGCGTGAACCACATGCGCCATAAGCCGTCGCTCGCAGTCAGCAGCCAATTATCGCGCGCGTATATTTCATCTTCATAAAGAAACCCGCCGTGCCACGCGGGTTGATAGGCCACGATGACTGCCACAAAGAGGATTACGGCCAACCACAAGTCGGAACGTCCGCGGTTCGCTTCCAGTTCTGCGCTGACGGCTGCCGTCCCCCGCCGTCCCTTCCTCGTCTTCCCCATCAGGATTGCGGCGCCAGGCGCGCGTATTCCTCCATCAAATACCGGTCAGTCATTCCGGCGATGTAATCACAGACCGTGCGATACATTCCTTCCGATTCCACTCGGCGCGCCGCTCCCCCGCCTAACTGCGAGGGATCCTCAAGGTAGGCGCCGAAAACGCGACGGAGCATTTCACAAGCATTTTGATTCACCTCTGCAACACGCGGATGATAGTAAACGTTCTTGTAGAGAAACTTTCGCAAGGCGCGGTTCGCCTCCAGTAATTCGTCGCTATAGCGAATCAGCGGAGTGATTTGCCGCCTGACTTCATCAGCCGATTGCACCCCTGAATCGGCGATCGCCTTTCCGCTGCTCGAAACCACGTCGCGGACCTGGACGTCGATGATGTCCCGAATAATCAGCTTGTGAAGTTCCGGTTCGCGCGCGTCCGGATAGCGTTTTTCCACGGTGGCGTGACTTTGTTTCCAAACGCGATTCTCCTCCAGCTGACCCGCGCTCAAAATTTCAAAATCCACCGCGTCATCCAGGTCGTGACTGTAGTAAGTGATTTCATCGGCAAGGTTCGCGATCTGCGCTTCGAGCGATGGACAACGGTATTTCTCCTCACCGGCGACCGGCGGATCGTAAAACGCCTGATGCTTCTTCAACCCCTCGCGAACTTCGAAAGTCAGATTAAGTCCCGGGAAATTTGGGTAGGCATTCTCCAGCAGTTCGACAACGCGCTGGCTCTGTTTGTTGTGATCGAAACCGCCGTGGTCGCGCATGCATTCCGCGAGCATTTCCTCACCGGAATGTCCGAAGGGCGAGTGGCCAAGGTCGTGCGCGAGTGCGATGGCCTCGGCGAGGTCTTCGTTCAGGCCGAGAGCACGGGCGATCGTCCGACTGATCGAGGCCACTTCGATTGAATGCGTCAACCGTGTGCGAAGATGATCGCCGGTGCCGTTGAGGAATACCTGCGTCTTATATTCGAGGCGCCGAAATGCTCGCGAGTGAATGATACGAGCGCGGTCCCGTTGAAACTCAGTTCGGTACGCGTGGCTGTTTTCTTGATATTTCCGGCCGCGCGAATCGCCAGATTTTTGCGCAAAAGGAGCCAGAGTCTGCTGTTCGACCCTTTCCATTTCCTCGCGGGTGCGCCAGAAGCGCGTTTCAGGCGTCATGATTAATCCCGGTTGTCGGCGTCCTGGCGCGACGACTCTGCTTCCGAATATTGCTGACGAAGTTTCAGCTCCTCGCGGCGAGCAGTTCGTCTCACGGCAACGAGATCGAACAAGGCGAGCAAGAGAGCGGTTAGTGTGAGCCACACGCAGGCGCTCCAGAATACTAGAGCGGCCACCAAATGCTCTTTCGGGTTCAACATTGGCGCGAGAAAAGTGCTCCCGCTAAAAAGAAGAAGCATGGCAAGAATCAGCAAGGCGAACATAACCTTGCGCCGGACCGATTGCTCTCGAATCACCCCGCGCGTGGCGTGAACGACAAACGATCCATACTGCAGGTCCTTTTCTTCGGGGCCTTTGTTAGCCACTAAACATCGTCGCCGACCGGGGAACACCGCGCAAGGAGAACCCCTTGGGCGCCGATTAGAACTTCTCAGCGGCCGGACAAGCCGATATATGGACGGGCCATGCCCACACCGCGAAAAGGAAAGGTTCCTGCCAAAAGGGCCATCAAAGGCACCAAGCCTAACAAGTCTGGCCGCTTCCATGAGGATACGGTACGAAGCCGGGCGTTCGCCAAGGCCATACTCCAGGCTCGACCGTACACGCTCAGTCCGGAGCGACTGGACAAGCTGCTCCGGGAGGCAAGCCGGACTGTGGGTCGTCTGCCCAGACAGCCATTTCAGAACAGCTGGGCTTATCTCCATGCCATGCTTCGCCTCCTCCGCGCCTTTCAACTCGGCGACTACCGGGCCGTTCCATCGAACGCGTTACTTTCAATTGTGGCGGCCGTCGCCTACCTGGTCGACCCGAACGATTTCATTCCCGATGAAGTTCCATTTCTCGGTTTTCTCGATGACGCCACCATCATCGAGTTTGCCGCGCAGAAAACACGTTCGACACTCGACGACTTCATGGCCTGGGAGCTAAAGCGGCTAATCAAAAAATAACACGAGCGCTTTTAATGGCCCGTGGGGCATCTTGTCATCCTGAAGCGCGCAGAGGCTGAAGGATCTCCTGCCGGAGTGAGTGTCTAACGAAGCGCGGCGTTTGAGCGGAACCCGGATGTGATCGCCGCAGGCCAGTCGTTCCCAACCATCCCGGTCGCTCCTTGATTATCTTGCGTGATAATAGCTGCGGATGAGAGATCCTTCGGCGCGCTTCGCCAGCCTCAGGATGACACGTTTAGACAATCGTCGACCAGCAGCGAGCGCTGTTCCTCGATCAGGCGCTAAACGAGAAGCAGAGCTGGATTCTCCAGTAAATGCCGCAGCTCTTTTAGATACTCGGCGCCGAGCGCGCCATCGATCACGCGGTGATCGCAGCTCATGCAAATAGTCATCCTCTGGCCGACTACGACCTGATCGCCGTTGTCTACCACGGGCGTTTTTGAAATCGCTCCGACGGCCAGAATGAAACCCTGCGGCGGATTAATGATCGCCGAAAAGCTGTCGATGCCGTAGCCGCCCAGATTTGAAACCGTAAACGAGCCCCCCTGGAATTCTTCCGGCTTCATCCGCTTGTTGCGAGCGCGACTAGCGAGGTCCTTGATCGCTTCGCTGATCTCGCGAAGCGATTTATTCTGCGCGGCGCGCAAAACGGGAGTGACAAGTCCATCCTCAATGGCCACCGCCACGGCAAGGTCCACGTCGGCAAATTGCACGATGGCGTCGCCGTCGAAGGACGCGTTTACCTTCGGCACTTTCACCGCAGCTTGTACCGACGCTTTCAGGACAAAGTCGTTAACCGTGATCTTGGCGGTGTCCGCCCCCTGCCCGGCCGATTTCAATTCGGCCCGTGCAGTCATCAGCGGACCCGCGTCGAGATTGATGTTGAGATAGAAATGCGGAACCGGGCCTTTGCTTTCAACAAGGCGCTGCGCAATGACCGTGCGCATCCCGCTGAGTTGAATGCGCGTGCCCCCGGTGACTTTGGGTGATGAAGCAGGCGCAGCAGCCGCTTTCTTTTGAGGAGCGGGCGTTCCGCCCGACTTCGCCGCGGCGCGCACGTCGCTTTCAACGATGCGACCTTCGGGTCCAGTTCCGGTAACGTTCGCCAGATCTACTCCAAGTTCGCTCGCGACCCGGCGCGCGACCGGCGACGCCTTCACGCGGGCGTCATCGTCTTGCGAAGTGGATCGAGCCGTTTGTTTGGCAGGCGCCGGTGCTGGTTTCTTTTTTTCCTCGGAAGGTGCGGCTTTCTCCTCTTTTTTCTCAGCGTCTGGTTTTTTCGTCTCCTCTTTCGTTTCTTTCTTCGCCGGCGCCTTCTCCTCCTTTTTTTCGGTCTTCTCCGCTGCCGGCGCTTCCTCTCCTTCGGCCCCGATAAAGGCGATCTTGTCTCCGACGTTCACCTTGTCGCCTTCCTGAATAAAAATTTCCGTGAGCGTTCCGTCTTCCGGCGATTCCCATTCCATGGTCGCCTTGTCGGTTTCGATCTCCGCCAGAACTTCGCCAGTCGAAACCTTGTCCCCTTTTTTCTTTTTCCACGAGACGAGAGTTCCCTCGGTCATCGTATCGCTCAGCTTCGGCATGGTGATTTCAGGCATAACGGGAAAGTGAAATTACGGCTGCTCTACCATTATGCGTAACAAACCTTGCGGACGGCCGTGATCAATTTTTCGACGCTTGGCAGAACGGCTTGCTCCAGCCGCTCGTTATAAGGCATGGGAACCTCTTCCTGCGCTACACGCAAGATGGGCGCATCGAGCTGGTCAAAAAGATTTCGCTGTATCCGGTAGGAAACTTCGGCGCCGACACCGCAAAAAGGCCGGTCCTGCTCAATGATCACGACCCGGTGCGTTTTCCTGACCGAATCGTAGATGGCTTCTTCATCCAGCGGCTTGATTGAACGAAGATCGAGCACTTCCGCGCTGATATCTTCCTCTTCGAGCTGCTGAGCGGCGGCCAGCGCCAGCGGGACGGTCTGGGCATAACAAACGATCGTAACGTCGGTGCCTTCGCGTTTGATTTCGGCTTCGCCGAGCGGAATCAGGAGCTCCTGGTCGAGTGGCTCGACCATCCCCTTGGAGCTGTAAAGAAGCTCACACTCGAGCACGAGGACCGGGTTATCGTCGCGAATCGCGGTTTTCAGAAGACCCTTGGCATCGCGTGGAGTTGCCGGCGTGCAAATTTTCAGGCCCGGGACATTCGCGTAGAGGCACTCGGTGGCGTGCGAATGAGTTGCGCCGAGTTGGTGCGCCGGTCCGTTAGGTCCGCGGAAAGTGATGGGGATATTAAACTGCCCACCCGACATGGTGAGCATGTTAGGGGCGTTGTTCACCACTTGATCGAATGCCACCAGCGAAAAGCTGAACGTCATGAATTCAATGATCGGACGAAGTCCCACCATGGCTGCACCGACGCCCATCCCGGCAAATCCGTTTTCACTGATCGGCGTGTCGATGATCCGGTCGGCGCCAAAACGCTCGAGCAATCCCTGGCTGACTTTGTAGGCGCCGTTGTACTCGGCCACTTCCTCGCCCATCAGGAATACATCCGGATCGCGCTCCAGCTCCTCGGCCAAAGCTTCATTGAGCGCCTGACGATAGGTGATCTCCCTCATGATCGTGTTCCAGACTTCGATGGGGCCGGCTTCTCCTTGGGCTCTGGCGCATTTGCATCCTGTCCAGGCCGCGACCGACCTGGCTCGACGAAGGTGTAATCGTAAAGTTCCTCCAACGGCGGCTCCGGACTTTCCTCGGCAAACTTCACGCTGGCCAGCGCCATCTCCTTCGCCTTCTTGTCCATCTTATCGAATTGGTCGTGGTCGAGCTTGCCTTCGCGCGTCAGCTGTGCGCGCAAGCGCGTGATCGGATCGTCGAGGCGATATTTCTCAAGTTCCGCCTTCGTGCGATAGCTCGCCGGATCGGACATCGAATGGCCGCGATAACGATACGTCCGGGCTTCTACGAAGGCCGGATGAGGATCGCGCCGAATCGAGGTAATGATCTCGCCTAACCGATCTCGCACCTCGCGGAAGTTCATGCCGTCAACCACCTCGCCCGGAATGTCATAACCTTCCGCGCGATCGACAATTTGCTTCAGGGAGGTTGAGCGTTTCACCGAGGTCCCCATGGCGAAGAGATTATTTTCGCAAATAAAGATTACCGGCAGCCTCAGAAGGCCGGCCAGATTCAGCGCTTCGTGAAAGGCGCCCTGATTGATCGCGCCGTCACCGAAAAAGCAAAGCGTCACCCGATCTTCCTTGCGATACTTCGAAGCGAAAGCCATCCCTGCGGCCAGGGGCACGTGCGCGCCGACGATGGCGTGGCCGCCGTACATGTGGTTTGAGCGGTCGAAATAATGCATCGATCCACCGAGGCCGCGCGAACAGCCGGTGACTTTTCCATAGAGCTCGGCCATGCAGGCGTTCGGGCTGGTGCCGCGCGCGAGTGCGTGCGCGTGATCGCGATAGGCGGTGATGAGGTAGTCGTCCGGGCGGGTTGCCGCGACGGCGCCGACCACAACTGCTTCCTGTCCGATGTAGAGATGACAAAAGCCGCCGATCTTCTGCGCTTGATACTGTTGGCTGGCGCGTTCTTCAAAGCGCCGGATCAACAGCATCAGCGAGAGCATCTCGACTTCGTCGCGCTGCTCCGCGGGCTGCATGTAGTTACGCGGCCCTGGCCAGTGCAGCTTTCCGCGATGCACCTTCAGGATCCCGACTGAAGGCAAAGCAGAGGACAAAAACGAAGGTGAAGAACAAATCGCTCAGGAGCGAATTACGGAAAAACATCCAGGCCGGCGTGGCGCTGAATTGCGGAAGACCGATCGTTAGGGCCTGCCACAGACCGGCGGCCGTTTTCGCATAACCCGGATCGCTCAGCCAGGAAAAGGCATTCGTGATCACATAGAAGATCACCGACGCGGCAATCGACGCCGGGAGCATTGACTTCATTGAATGCCGCCGTTGCAGCATCAAACCGCCAAGGCCAATGATAATCAAGGCCAGATACCGGCAGATGATGTGAGCATCGAGTAGGGACGCGCCGTAGACAGAATTCAGGATCAGGTCCGAGATCAACAAGGCGCCTAACGGAAGAGAAAACTTGAGGCGCGAGGGCAGGTAAGCGGCCGAACAAAGGGCCAGAGCCGCCAGGGGTGCGAAGTTGGAAAGCCAGGTTGCGCCCTCATGAATGTAAAGCCCTGTCGCCACGCGATAGAGCACGGCTGCGAGAACGAGAAAAATGGCCGGAATCATATCGGCAGAGAATCTAGCTGGCCCACGGCATATGCCAAGGGCATTTGCCTGCGCGCCATTCGGCTAAATTCCGAACAGTTTACTTACCAGCGGCTGCCATCGCCCGCGCCAACCGGGCCTTGCTGCGATTGGCCGCATTGCGGTGGATCGTCCCGCGTTTCGCCGCCTTGTCGATGGCCGAAATCAGCGCCCGCGCCTGCGTGCGATCGATCTCCTTCGAAGAACGCGTTCGTTTCTTCAAGTTGCGCAATTGCGTGAGGATGCTGCGGTTGCGAAGGGAGCGTTTTGCGGTTTGACGCGCACGTTTCGCGGCGGATTTGGAGTTGGCCATGATTTTCTGAAACTTTCGGGGCGTGGAGGCTCGCGGAGCAAGGCGGCCTTGTCAAGCGAGAGCAGCCCGCCTGAAGACTCGAACCAGCGACAATCCCGATCCGTCAGTTGCGAGCCGTGGGCGAAACCAATCCGGTCTGCGCTACCGTCGGCGCTTGCGGAATCGCCGGCGCCCATGCGCTCACGGTTGCCGCACTCACGTGCGCCTTCGGCAATTTTGGAAGCTTGTCCGGAATGATTTGAACAAGCGCGCCGATCGGCACTTCATTATAGAGCGTCGCGACATCGCGAGATTTCATGCGAATGCAGCCGTAGCTTGCCGGCTTGCCGATGTATCGCTCTTCGGGCGTGCCGTGAATATAAATGCAGCGGCTAAAGGCGTGCGCGTTTTGCGGCTCAAGGCCGCGGAGCCAAATGATCCGCGTGATCACCGGGTCCCGGCCGGCAGCATTCGGACGAAGAACTTCGCCGGTGAATCGGCGGTTGTGAAAAACGGCTCCCTCTGGAGCGTGATCACCAATTTTCTGCGCCACCTGCAAATACCCGAGCGGCGTCGTCATCCGTCCCCAGTAGTCACCGAGACCGTATTTGGACGTCGAAACTGGATAGATGGCAACGCGCTGATTGTTTTGCACGAGCATCAATTTCTGATCGTGCACACTGATGACAACGCGATCGGGAAAATTCTGGACCGGCACGGTGGCAACGTTGGCCGGCGCTTTAGGAGCGGTAGCAACGCCGGCCGCTACTTTGGGAGCGGCGGCACCGTTGACGGGAGGTTTGGGAGTGGCGACACCGTTGATCTGGACTATGGGACCGGCGGCGAAAGTCGATGAGATAGACAACAAGGCCGCGACAACAGCCATTGGGGGGCGAAGCATGCGCGTTTTCTTACTCACAAATTGCGATTTGTCACGCAGGAATAGCAGCCGCCTCCCGTGGGCTGCCAAGGCTGAATCTCGGCCACCACTGAACGAGTGAGCAGAGTGAGACATAGAGGAACCCGCCTTGGAACATCAGCAAAAAAGGTACCGACAAGTACTGGCCGTGAGCGATCGCAAACCAGACGAAGTAAGTGAAATAGATCGCGAAAGCCGATTTCGGCGATCGGAAGGAGCGATTTCAGCGGCATGTATTTGCAGTTCCGCCAGGGCTGCGATTTCCGCTCGATTCCGTATTTCGGCGTGCGCGCGAAATCGCTTTGTGATTGAAGACCGCTTCCAGAACGGCGCGGGCGTTGTTGAGCGACAAACCAACCCCGAGGCCAAGCAGGCATGGGAGCAAGAAGTATTTCCTTCATCCACGTCCGCGGATGCAATTCGCGCTGCGCACAGATATAGAATACCGCAACGGACATCGAAGCTGTTAGAAAAATCGGCACATCGATCAGGAAGGTCCGGAGCCAGCCCTGGGGGCCGCCCGTGGCCGGGTGCAGCAGCACGCAAAGGCAGGCCAGAAGCAGGTAGGCGAAATTCGACGTCAGATGGCCGGTGGCCTCGAGTTTGATCACCAGCGGCAGATCGCTCCGCCAGATCGTGGGCAGAAGTTTCTTGCAGGTCTGGATCGATCCCTTCGTCCAGCGATGTTGCTGGGACTTGAAGCCGTTCATGTCCACCGGAAGCTCGGCCGGCGTAACCACGTTCGTTAGGAAAACAAATTTCCACCCTGCGAGCTGGGCGCGATAGCTCAGATCCAGATCCTCGGTCAGAGTGTCGTGCTGCCAGCCGCCCGCTTCTTCGATGCACGATTTCCGCCAAAGGCCGGCCGTGCCGTTGAAATTAAAGAAGCGGCCGCTGCGGCTCCGCGCTGTCTGTTCGAGGAGCAGATGGCCGTCGAGGAACATCGCCTGCACCCGCGTCAGAAGTGAGTAGCCCCGGTTAAGATGACCCCATCGGGTTTGGATCATGCCGACCTTCGGGTCGGTAAAGAAATCGATCGTCTTGCGCAACAGATCCGGCGGCGGAACGAAGTCAGCGTCCAGGATGCAGACAAAATCGCCCTCGGCAGATTCGAGTCCGGTATCCAGAGCGCCGGCTTTGAAACCCGTCGCGATCAGAGCGATGGATCAGTTCGACGTTAAATCCGCGCCCGCGTAGTTCCTCAGCGCACCGAGGAGGTGATTTCCCGCGTGTCGTCGGTGGAATCATCCAGCACCTGGATCTGCAGCAGCTCCTGCGGGATAATCGATCTCGCTGACCGACCGCAGAAGACGCTCGACAACGTAGATTTCGTTGAAGATCGGCAGCTGCATCGTGACCTTCGGCAAGGGTCACGAAATGCGAGACCGGCTGCGGTTCGTTCTTCCGGTTTTTCAGGAACAGGTAGATGATGACGTAGCGATGGATGCCGTACGCAGAGAGCCCAAACAGGACAGCTCAGATAACAGATTGTCCAAATGAGATAGCTCGAGGCTTCCTTGCATAAGGCGTATAGAACAGCGCTGGCCAAGCCAGCAAGGGCGACATGATGCCGCTTCCGTGGCGTGCGTCAAATCAAAAATACCCCGTTTGCCTCGGGAAATCGTCGATTTTCACGCTCGCAATTCATGCTTGTTCTACAGCGCAATCGCACTGTTTTTTGCAACCGTTTTAGCACTGGCAAATGGACAGTCGGAACCGGCTCCCGAAGGCGAACATGAGCGCGAAGAACTCGGCGTAAATCGCTACACCACTCCGCGAATCGATCGTCTTTTCGAGCAACTGGACAAACTTCAGCCGCTCCCGTTCGATCAACTCTGGAGGCCCCTTCCTGCCGCCGGCCCGTCACAGCGCGAGGTCAAGGGCCTCGTTTTCGGCGGACTGGTGGCGGATGGATTCCTCATTGTCGCAGGCAGAAAACAGAATCTGGTCGACGAACTCGGCCGCGTTCTTATTAGAGAAGCTCGGGGTCTTGGCGTTGGCGACTCGGTCACACGCCACAGCGCCAGCCTGAGCGAGCTTGGGCGGGCCGGGAAATGGCAGGCGGTCCGCAAGGAATTGAGCGCCACCCAGGATGACGTCGAGAAGGCAATGATCGCCTTACGCGATGAAAAACTGGCGGCGTCTGATCAGCCTGGGCGGCTGGATCCGGGGCCTCGAGATTACCTCCGCGGCCGTGCAGGCCAACTATTCGCCAGAGCGCTCGAAGACACTTCAGCAACCGGAGTTGGTGGAATATTTTGCTGAGGAACTGGCAACCTTGCCACCGCAGGTGGAACACTCGCCAATCTTCGAAAACTTGCGCAAAGGCGTGAAAACGATTGGGGGCGCCATCGGTTCAGAGGGTGAAGTTTTGCGACCTGCCCAAGTGGAGAAACTCCACGCGCAGGCGCGCGAAATGGACCTGCTCTTGCTGCAGAACCACGAGTAAACGAAGCTCGCCCCCCGCGTCCAAGAGCTTCGGAATTATGGTATAATAAGGCAGCGCGGAACGATGCAACCATTCTCGCCACCTCCTCCCCAGCCTGAGCCCAGGCGTCTTGAGCGGTTTTACATCGCGTTTCCGATCTTGCTGGCCGGCTGGATTCCATCGCTACTGGCCCTTTGGGTCTCTTACAACGTCATCAGCAGTACGCTTGAGACGAGGATCTTGAGAGATCGCCAGACCTTTGTTCAGTTGATCGGCCACACCGTCGGTGACGACTTGAGCCGAACGAGCGGGATCATCGATTATTACCAGGGTGCTCCCGAGACGGCCCGGGTACTTTCGGGCACGGTTTCACCGGCCGCGGCCCAACAATGGATTTCTTCCGCCTTTTATTCGCAGCCGCGCATCGACGGCATGTTCCTGACGAATGCTGACGGGCGCTTGATTGCTTCGGTTCCACCGGATCAATCCATGCTGGGCAAAGATTACGGGACAGCATTTTGGCGCGACGGAGCATCGCGGTCGCCCGGATCTTTCATTTCTCCAATTCACGCGCGCTTCGCCGACAAGCGCATGGCCACAGACATTGTCGGTGCGATAAGGGGACCAAACGGCGTGATTACCGGCTACCTGGGAATCTCTGTCCTGGTGGAACGCATCGGTCGCCGCCTCTCGACCATCGAGTTCGCGGATCAGTCGCAATGCCAGATTCTCGATCAGGATGGCCGCACACTTTTCACCAGGGATTTCCTACCGAATCCGGGACCGGTCTCACCTCAAGGGCAGGACCTCATTAAACAGATCCGAGCCAGTAAAAGCGATCATCTGGAGCGGGGTGGAAATCTTTACTGCTTCAGTCCGGTTGAAACCGCAGGCTGGATGGCGGTCATGGAACAGCCGAAGGCGATCGCCTACCGCCCAGTCCATGATCTCCTTAACAAGATGGCCGTGCTGACCTTGTGGCTCATGGCGCTAACGCTTGTCTTTGCCGTGATCGGCAGCCGCTTTCATCGCCGCCAAACGGAGTCGGCCCTGCGTCTGGAGCGCGAAGTGATCTTCAACGAAAAAATCCTGGCCAACATGCCCACGGGAATCGCCTTGGTCGACCCGGGCAGCCGCAAATTCCTCCAGGCTAACGACACCTTCGCACAAATGGCGCGGCGATTTGGCGGCTTTCCCGGCAGTGGCTTGATCAGCGAGGCCAGCTTCGACGATGTAAAAATTGCGCCGCCCGGTGCGATCGAGCGCGTTCTCTCTTTCGGCACGCCATTTCAACTGATCGAACATCCGTTCAAGGACGAAACGGGGATGACACGATTCGTTAACGTGAATCTACTGCGCTTGCAGAGCTCGGATCAAACCATCCAGGGCGTGCTTTACCTGGTGGAAGACAAGACGCGAGACGTCACTCTTCGCCAGGAGCTCATCGGCGCCAATGCTGCCAAGGACCAGTTTCTCGCGCTGCTCTCTCACGAGTTGCGCAATCCACTTTCGCCGGTGATTGCCATGGTCGGTGAACTGGAAGCGAGCACGCCCGATTCTCCGCGAACACGCCAGGCCCTTGAAGTCATCCGGCGCAACGTCGAACTCGAAGCGCGCCTGATTGATGACCTTCTCGACGTGACGCGAATCGCCAAAGGCAAACTGCAACTCACGTTCGAAACCGTCTCGGTACACGAAACCGTGCAGCGCGCTTACGAAATTTGTCGTGAGGACATCGACGAAAAACAAATTCGCGTTGAATTCCGGCTCGACGCGCAACAGCCATATATCGAAGGCGATCCAGCGCGGCTGCAGCAGGTCTTTTGGAACCTGATAAAGAACAGCGTCAAATTTACCCCGGATGGCGGAACGATCGTCCTGGAAACCTCGAACCCGACGCCGGACGAAATCGAAGCGCGCATCATCGACACCGGCATCGGCATTGAATCCGATAAAATCGGCAAGATTTTCAACGCCTTTGAGCAGGGACAAACCTCCATTACGCGGCGTTTCGGGGGTCTCGGACTTGGTCTCGCCATCTCGCGGGCCATGGTCGACGCCCACGGCGGAAAGATCCGCGTAACGAGTCCGGGAAAAGACAAGGGATCAACCTTTATCGTCAGCCTGAAAACCGTCGCCGCCCCGGTCGCGACGACCAACGGCGCCAAAGCTCCGCGCCGGCCCGCTAAAGCGCCGCCGAGAAAATCGAAGGATCAGAATTGGCACATTCTTGTGGTCGACGATCACAAGGACACCTGCACCGGAATGAAAATGATCCTCGAGCGGCGCGGCTACGACATCACCGTGGCGCACACGGCTGATCAAGCGGTCGAGAAAGCCCGCGCCCAGGAGTTCGATCTGTTAATCAGCGATATCGGTCTTCCCGATCGGAGCGGCTACGATCTCATGCGAGAGTTGGGCGCCGCGCGACACCTTCCCGGAATCGCCATCAGCGGCTTCGGAATGGAACACGACGTCACCAAAGCGAAGGCCGCGGGTTTTGCGCAACACCTTACGAAACCGATTAACTTCGAACGACTGGAAGAAGCGATCCGCAGCCTGCTCGAACTCGAGACCGCGAAGTCATAACGATTTGGTCGACTGCGGCGGCCGTGTTCTGCTCCGAACGAGAATGCACCACGCCCGCGGCGCAGACCTGCGCACAACCCGAAGATCTACTTCGCCGACTCTCCGCCGTTCCGATCGGAAGCTTCTTTCAGCTCGCGCGATAACTTTTCGACACGCTGCCGCATCACTTTGCCAGCCTTGAATTTTACCGTGGCGCGGGGAGGAATAACAAAACTGCTTCCGGGTTGGTTAGGATTGCGGCCCACACGCGGTTTGGTCAGACGCGGCTGGAACACGCCGAAATTACGCAGCTCAACAGCCACGTTTTTTGCGAGACTGTCCGTGATTTGATCCAGCGTCCGCTGGACCACATCGAAAACCTCGTGCTGTACCATCCCGGTCTGATTGCTGATCGAGACGACAATGTCGCGCTTCGTCAATTTGGCCATACTCTATTAAGAATCGCTTGCGACCACCTGTTTGGGTGGCTCAAACAACCAAAAAAACCGAAAAACTTAAGGACTAAGCCGTTGAACCTGAGGCTCAAGCAGAGCCTCGGCATTTTCGGGAGATTTTACGAAGTGGCTAGAACGGGCCGACGGAGCGCTCGATTGAGGTAATACTTAAGGGGGTTCATCCGGGCCAATTCCTTGCGCTGGGCCTTCAGTTGGCCCTGCAATACGCCCATCTTTGTGAAGACACCGTTCCATTCCATTTCAAGGCGGCGAATCTCTTCATTGGTCAGGTCCCGGACTCCGCGGATCGATGACGCCCGCTGAAGCACGTTCATCGCCTTGCCAGAAAGCTCCCCCAAAAGATCGAGTTCCTTAAAAACAAATTCCGTCTCCTGCAGCAGATACGATCGGACTTCAGTGAATTGCCTCTCCTGCTCTGCAGAAATGATCGGTTTCGCCTTATCCAGACCGTAAGTGATGAAATCGTGCAGCTTTTTCCAGCTGTCGATTTGCAGCGTCAAGACGCGGAGTTTGGTTTCGAGAGCTTTATCCTTCATATGACGCGTTCACGTTCGCCAGCTCGAGGGTTTCATCGAGCTTTTGCAGGTTGTCGATCAGCAGATGGGCCCAGGGCCGGTTGACCGTCTGGACCTGGCTGATAATTCCCTCTTCAAAATAAAATCGCCCCTGCCGCCAGCGGAATACTTCTGCCACCGCGGCCTCGCCCTCGAGACTGTCGAAGACAGCGTGGCGAACGGAGCCCTGTTGGAGATAAATTTCGCTGTTACCCCGGCCCGATTTAAACGTGAAACGCCCACTGCGTTGGCCAAGACAACTCATTTGCAGAATCTCTGCCGCCGAAAATTGATTAAGATTTCCAATGAGAGAGTGGCAGGGATCAATTCCTTCAGCGGCCGCGCCGGAGGGAAGATCCAAGGTCTGCACAAAACTCCTGAGGTCGCGATCGAGGCGCCGATCGTTCCCGTTTGCGAGGATGACGTTGATATTTTGCTGGGTCGCCAGCTGAATTGAGTCGCCATCGCAGGGGCCGGAGATCAGGCATGCGATCTCCAACGAAGGGAAATGCTGACGAACGTTGGCCGCCTGCTCGATCGCCAGAGGGCCCTCGCCCTCGACAAAAAAGGCGTCGAAATTCTCTCCCAATAGGACGGAAATCGAGTCGGAAAGGCTTCGAACGACCCGCACCTCGATGGTTTCCATCATATCTAAAAGCGCGAGCGCTCGATCCTGGAATACTGGATCGGAGTTAAGAATTAGAAGGCGTGTCTCCACAGTTACAAAAAGACCGCGATTTGGAGAGCAGGAACCTTGCCCTAAGCGGGCTCCGCCAGGTCGAGGTTTACTTGCGCCAGGCCCTCTTGGGCGGCGGCGCCGGGAAGTCTCCGGGGGCGACTTCCCAAGCTGTCCGGAAATGGACTTTTGCTACTTCGCGGAGCGCGTGGGCCCCTCCTTGTTCCACCAGCTTGCGGGCTGCGTCCTTGATCGGCCCCGAAACACCCCGGCCCAGCTGCACCCCAACCTTCTTTGATGTGCGCGACAACCAGTCGATGAAGCCTTCTCTTGCGAGAATGGAGGCCGCGGCCACGGCAATATCGGATTCCGCGCGCGGCCGTTGTTCGATGACAATTTCTCGCGCGGGACCGCGCAAGGAATTCTCGATGATGCGCGCATCAGCAAATTGGTCCGACAGGGAACGCGGGCAGGAAGGTTTTTTCTCCAGGAGCTTTTCGATCACGCGCGCATGGCCCCACCCGAGCAAGGCGTTCAAATTTCCAAAACTTTTGTACATCTCATTGTATCGCGCCGGGCCGATGACAACGACCTCGAACAAGCCCTGGGTTTCCTTGCGAATCGTTTCGGCTAACGAATGAATGCGCGCGTCGGAGGCGATTCGCTTGCTGTCCTGCACACCCGCGTCGAGCAGCTTTCGCGCGATGACACGGTCCACAAAAACGCCGGCGATGACGAGCGGCCCGAAAAAATCGCCTTTGCCGCTTTCGTCGACGCCGAAGTGCGGCTCGAACATTTCCGGTGAATGCACTTCCTCATACCCAAGCTTGGCTTCGCCGAGAATCTTCGGCTCGAGCTCAAACTGCACGAACGGCTCCACGTCCCGACCCTGGATCAGAACCTTCGGGCCCTTGGTGTAAACCGCGACGCTGAGCTTGTCCTTTTGGCCGAAGAAAAGGGTGTATTCTTTGGCGGAAAATTTGAAACCGAGCTCCTCGAGCAACGCCCGCAACTTCTGGGCTTGTTCATCAGTGAGCGGATGCGTGTATGAATTCACTAAGCAATGCGGAAGACAGCGGTAAGGGACGCTGTTAGCGTCCCAATTTATTAGCAGGGAAGCTAACAGCTTCCCCTACATTTAAAATCGCAGATGGTGATCCCGAAAAACAAACTTATCGGCCTGCAGAAAAGCGTTCTGGGTTGGTACGCGCGTAACGGTCGAGATCTTCCGTGGCGGCAAACGCGCGACCCTTACGCAATCATGGTCTCCGAGTTCATGCTTCAACAGACCACGGTTGCGGCGGTGATTCCCTATTACCGCGAGTGGATCAGGCGCTTCCCCACGGCCGAGATTCTTGCAGAAGCGAGCGAAGAAGAAGTGCTGCGCGCGTGGGAGGGGCTAGGCTACTACAGCCGGGCACGAAACCTTCGCGCCGCCGCCAAAGAAATCGGAGAGCGTTTCGGCGGAAAATTCCCCCGCGACGCGCGGGAGCTTTTCAGTCTGCCCGGCGTCGGTCGTTATACTGCCGCCGCCATCGTGACCTTCGCCTTCGATGAGCCGGTTGGAATCGTTGAAGCCAACACCACGCGATTGCTTTCGCGACTTTTTAACGTGATCACACCGGTCGATACCACGGTCGGTCGCGAGCAACTCTGGAAGCAGGCCGATCGGATCGTGCCGAAGCAGAACGCCGGCGAGTTCAATTCGGCCCTGATGGATCTGGGCGCGCTCGTTTGTCTTCCGCAACAGCCGCGTTGCACTGCTTGTCCGGTGCAAAGTTTTTGCCAGGCAAAGGACCCAGCGACTCTTCCGCGCAAGAAGCCGCGACCGGCCGTGAAAAACCTGACCGAACGCCACTCCTTCGCTCTCAGGCGCGGGAAAGTGCTGCTTCAATCCTGCGATCGCCGTTGGCGCGGAATGTGGATGCTGCCGGCCTTGGAAAATCGCCCGCAAAGTCGCGCCGCGTATTCTTCAACATTTTCCTTCACCCACCATCGCATTCGGCTGGAGGCCTTTCGAGATTCGCGGATTCGCCCGTCGCGACAACAAACCTGGTTTGACTTGGATAAGCTCGATCGCCTGCCGATGCCTAATCCTCATCGGCGCGCCTTGTGCGCTCTTCTGGCTGGCCATTAGGGCCAACTGAATCATCTTTCCTGATGCAAACTGTCCCGGACGCTTCTGGTCACTTCGGCCCCTACGGCGGGATGTTCGTTCCGGAAACGCTCATGTCGGCTCTGGCTGACTTGGCCGCTGAATATGAACGCGCCCAGATGGATCCGAGTTTCAAAGAGGAATTGGAATCGCTCCTGCGCGACTTCGCTGGCCGTCCAACGCCGCTCTACTTCGCCGAACGGCTGACCGAGAAATTGGGCGGAGCCAAGATCTACCTGAAACGCGAAGACCTTCTTCACACCGGCGCCCACAAAATCAACAACGCGCTCGGCCAGGTTCTTCTCGCGCGTCGCATGGGGAAAAAACGTATCATCGCCGAGACTGGAGCCGGTCAACACGGAGTAGCCACCGCCACGGTGGCTGCGCGGTTCGGTTTCGAATGCGTGGTCTACATGGGGCAAACGGACATGGACCGTCAGGGGCTGAACGTCGCCCGCATGAGGTTTCTCGGGGCGAAAGTCGTGCCCGTGACGGCCGGCCAGGCCACTCTTAAGGAAGCCATCAACGAGGCCATGCGCGACTGGGTCACCAACGTTCGCACGACTCATTATATATTAGGCTCGGCCCTCGGCTCTCACCCTTACCCGATGATGGTGCGGGATTTTCAGCGGGTCATCGGCGAAGAGGCGCGGGAGCAAATTCAGAAACGCGAAGGCCGGCTTCCCGATCTGCTGGTCGCCTGCGTCGGCGGCGGGAGCAACGCCATCGGGCTCTTCCACCCTTTCCTCGACGATACGGGAGTCAAAATGGTCGGAGTGGAGGCGGGAGGAGAAGGGATTCGGACCGGTAAACACGCCGCGCGATTTCAATCGGGACGACTCGGCGTCCTCCAGGGCACAAAGACATTTGTGCTGGCTAACGAAGATGGACAAATCGAGCTGACCCACTCTGTCTCCGCCGGCCTGGACTACGCGGCTGTCGGACCCGAACACAGCTATCTGCGCGATGAAGGGCGCATCGATTACACTTTTGCCACCGACGAAGAAGCACTGGCGGCATTCCGCACCCTCGCCCAGACCGAAGGAATCATTCCCGCGCTGGAAACCGCGCATGCGATAGCGCACGTGATCAAGACAGCGGGCACGATGCCGCGCGGAAAAATCATCGTCGTGAGTTGCTCAGGCCGGGGCGATAAAGATTCGGATCATTTCTAAGGAGAGCGAGCAGAACGGCGCGTGGCCGCGCCGCGAATAAATGTAGGGCTAGCGTGGACCTTCGCGTCGTGTCTCAAAACGCTTCGACAATCGAGGCTTTCGAATTCACTGTTCTGCTTGTGAGATCGATGACTGGATATGGTCGTGGCGAAGTCGACCACGACGGCGCCAAGTTCAGTGTTGAGCTCAACACGGTGAACCGGAAGCAGAGCGACATCGTAGTCAATCTGCCGCGCGATCTTACCGAATTGGAACCGCGCATCCGTCAGACGATCAACGAATCGATTTCGCGCGGCCGGACCAATGTTCTCGTCTGCCTTCACAACGGTTCCAACGGAAACCGGAAGTTGGCACTGGATACCGAACTGGCCCGCTCCTATCACGAGGCCATGCGCGAACTGCAAAAGGAATTAAGCGCGCCCGGCGAAATCACCATCGGAACAATCCTGCAGGCACCGGGGGTGATGAGGATGCCCGAGGAAGCGCTCAAGGCCGATGAGGCCTGGCCGCCGATCGAAGAAGCGCTCCGGAGTGCTCTGACCGATTTGATCAAGATGCGCGAACGCGAGGGCAAGCATCTGGCGAAAGATCTTATTCATCGGCTGAAAGCGATGCGAAAGGTCTTAAAAGAAGTCCGCGCGCTGCATCCCGACGTGGTCAAAAAATATCGAGCGGCCTTGTTGGACCGAATCGAGAAAGCCGGCCTGCCGATCCCCAGTGATGATGAGCGGCTGGTCAAGGAGGTGTCCTTCTTCGCCGATCGCTCGGACGTCACCGAGGAACTGACGCGCCTGGAGAGTCATCTGGCCCAGTTCGCGCACCATCTTCGAAGCAGCGAGCCCGTCGGGCGCACCCTTGAATTCATCACCCAGGAAATCTTCCGCGAGGTCAATACGCTTGGGTCAAAGGCAAACGACGCCGGCATTTCGCAGCTTGTCGTTACCCTCAAATCGGAACTCGAGAAGATCCGGGAACAAATCCAGAATCTTGAATAACCATTTCTCGCGTTACGGGATTCTCTTCGTCATCTCCGCACCGTCGGGCGCGGGCAAGACCACCATCTGTGACGCCCTCCGGCAAACGCCGGATTTTGTCTATTCGGTTTCGTGCACAACCCGCGAGCCGCGCGCGGGAGAAATCAATGGCGAGGATTATCATTTCCTGAGCGAGGCAGAATTCCAGGAACGTGTGCGGAAGAACGAGTTCCTCGAGCACGCGCGCGTGCACGAGCATTATTACGGCACATTGCGGCAGCCGCTGATGGCGAACCTGCAGAAAGGCATCGATGTTCTCATCGATATCGACACCCAGGGCGCGACCGCGATCCGCGATTGCGGCGATGAATTTATCCGCCGGGCGCTGAGCGATATTTTCATCATGCCCCCTAACCTGGACGAACTGCGGCGGCGGTTGACCAAGCGTGGCACCGAAACGCCGGAGCAGATTGAATTACGGCTAAAAAACGCCGCGCGCGAAATGGCGCTCTGGCGCGACTATCGCTACACCATCATCAGCCAGTCGATGGAGGAGGATCTGCAGAAATTCCGGCACATCATCGGCGCTGAGCGATATTTGAGCAGCCGCCTGATCCAGAACTGACCCGCTACATCTTTCATGGCCCAAAACTCGCGCGCTCAAGGAAAACCAGCCGGCCGGGATGTTTCCCGCGCGGGCGCGAAGAAGTCCGTCGTCCTTGGCGTGACCGCCTCGATTGCGGCCTATAAATCCGCCGAGCTCGCCAGTCTCCTGGTCAAGCAGGGACACGATGTCTTCGTCGTTATGACACATGACGCGACGGAATTCATCACGCCGCTTACGCTGCAAACACTCTCGAAGAATCCGGTAACGACCAGTTTCTTCGACGAAAAGGAAAACTGGCGGCCCGGACACATCGAGTTGGCCGACAAGGCGGACCTGCTTCTGATCGCGCCCGCGACCGCGCACGTGATTGCCGAACTGGCGCATGGCCTGGCGAGTCATCCCCTGGCTGCGATCGCGCTGGCCACGCGCGCGCCCATTCTGATGGCTCCGGCGATGAACGGCAAAATGTGGGATCACCCGGCAACTCAGGCTAACGTTCAGCTCCTCAAGGAGCGCGGCGTCGAGTTCGTTGGCCCGGAAGCAGGGATGCTCGCATGCGGCTACGAAGGAACCGGGCGGCTCTGGAAAGTGGATGACATCGCCTTTCGCGCGGAATTTTTCCTGGCACGGAAAGACAAACTGATCGCATGAGGGACCGCCGGATTGGCGAACTATGGCTCTGTCGTTCCTGATCACTGCAGGGCCGACGCGAGAGCCGATCGACCCTGTTCGTTATCTCAGCAATCGTTCGTCCGGCAAGATGGGCTACGCGATCGCCGAAGCCGCCATGGCCGCGAAGCACGAGGTCGTCATCATTTCCGGACCGGTAAGCCTGCCCGCACCGGAAGGCGCGCGGGTGACCAAAGTCGTCACGAGCGACCAGATGTATGATGCTGTGCACGAGCACCTTGCCCGGTGCGACGTTCTTGTCATGTGCGCGGCGGTAGCCGATTACAAACCGGTTAAAGCCTCTCCGTTTAAGATCAAAAAAGGCGCCGCCGCGCTCATCCTCGAGCTCGTTCCCACGCGCGACATCCTGTCGTCGCTGGCCGAAAAGGAGCGGAATTTCCTGGTCGTCGGCTTCGCGGCCGAGACTAACGAGCTGGAAGAAAACGCCACCAAAAAGCTGCGCGAGAAGAATTGCGACATGATTGTGGCTAACGATGTCAGCCGGAGCGACAGCGGAATGGAGAGCGACGAAAACGAAGTCACAATCTTTTTTCGGAACGGCCAATCGACGAAAATTCCGCGCACATCCAAAAAAAATATCGCGCGAGAGCTCATAAAAATAATTTCAACACACGCGAAAAATGTTTGACAAAAAAATCGTGCTGACTACTGACGTGGGTAGTGAAGCAGTGTTTCTTCACCAAACCCTCCGCAAAATTGTGCGGACCGAAAGGGGGGAATTGACCGATGGCAGCAAAGAAAAAAGCAAAGAAAGCCGCTAAGAAAAAGAGTGCGAAGAAAAAAAGGCACTAACGCTTAGCGCCTTGAACGACTTCGATTTTTCTCGAAGTCACAACTCAAAACTTCAACCCGGGAGGAGAATTTATTTTCCTCCCGGTTTTTTTTCTACTCTGCTCCGGTTAGGAGAACGGACGAGACGAGCGCGTCCCTCCCGGTGTGAGCGCGCGAGGACGGCGCTGCTGGGAGGGACGCGCTTGCCGCGTCCGCCGCGGACTATGGGTGCAAGCACAGCGAGCAAAATCGTTTGGCAGAAAACGCACGCGCCTCTATTAGTCTCGCGTCATGAAACACTACCGCGCTGCAGCTGAAAACGCTGCACGCGCCGCCGGAGATCTCCTCCGCACCGCCTTTCATCTGCCGCGCCGGGTCAACTCCGCCGAAGCGCACGACATCAAACTGGCCATCGACGTCGAAGCCCAGGACCTGATCAGCAAGATGCTGCTCGGGGAATTCCCGCACCATTCGCTTTACGGCGAAGAAGGCCTCGTCGGCGACCAGTCGAGCGAGCATCAGTGGGTCGTCGATCCACTCGACGGAACAGTAAACTTCTTTTATGGCATCCCGCATTTCTGCGTTTCCATTGCCCTCCGATGGAAGAGCGAGATCATCGTCGGAGTCATTTACGATCCCGTGAGGGATGAACTCTGGGCCGCACAAAAAGGCGAATCGCCCACACTCAACGGAAACACTTTTCGCGTCAGCGAGCGCGCGGATCTCGCCGAGGCGGTGATATCGGTAGGCCTTTCCAAAACCGGAGACACCATCGCCGCCGGCCTCCCGCTTCTTCACGATATGGCCCAACGCGCCCGCAAGTGCCGCTTGTTAGGAAGCGCAGCCCTCGACATGGCTTACGTGGCCTGTGGGCGCCTCGATGCCTATATCGAGCAGGGCATCAGCCTTTGGGATATCGCCGCCGGCTGGATTTTGGTGGAGACGGCCGGCGGCCTCGTCGATATGAAGCCTCGCAGCGACATGAAAGACCGCTACAGCGTTGTCGCCTCCAACGGAGTGGTCAATCTTCAGCTCAAATGACACGAAGCGGTATCGGCTACGACATTCATCGCCTCGCTCCCGGGCGAAAACTGATCCTGGGCGGTGTCGAGATTCCGCATACCGTCGGCCTCGACGGCCACTCGGACGCCGACGTCCTTTCGCACGCCATCGCTGACGCGCTCCTCGGAGCGGTCGGCCTCGGCGACATCGGTCACCACTTCCCCAATACGGATGAATCCATCCGTGGCATTTCAAGCCTCGCAATCCTCGAAGGGGTGGCCTCCCTGTTGAAAAAGGAAGAGGCAGCTCCGGTGAACGTTGACGCCACCGTTATCGCCGAAGCGCCGAAAATCGCGCCTCACATTCCCGCGATGCGCAAAAAGATCGCGCAGGCTCTTTCGATGCCGGAACGCGATATCAGCATCAAAGCCACCACGAATGAGCTCCTTGGCTCGATCGGCCGCGGCGAGGGTATCGCCGCAATGGCAGTCGCTTCGGTGGAGCGAGAGTAGCGAACAAGACAAGCTGACCGGCAAACGCGATGGCACTGCGATTCTACAACACTTATTCGCGAGAGATCGAAGAGTTCCGGCCTCGCGAGCTGGGCTCGAAGTCGGTGAGCATGTATACCTGCGGACCAACAGTCTATAGCCGCGCGCACATTGGAAATTTCCGCGCCTACATTTTCGAAGATCTGTTGCAGCGCCATCTCGAGCTGCGCGGCTACTCGGTGAACCGTGTGATGAATATCACCGACGTGGATGACAAAACCATCCGTGGCGCGCGCGAGAGCGGCATGCCGTTGCGCGATTTCACGCAGCCGTTCAAAGCCTCCTTCTTCGAGGACCTTGCCACCTTGCGCATCAAAGGAGCGGCCAGTTATCCCGCTGCCACGGAGGAAAAGTACATCGAGCGGATGATCGGGATGATCGGACTGCTCATGGAGCGCGGCCTGGCCTACCTGGCGGACGACAAATCGGTCTACTTTCGGATCAACAAATTTCCCAATTACGGAAAACTGGCGCACTTCGACCTGACGCAACTGCAATCAACCGGGCGCGTTAAGAACGACGAGTATGACAAGGAACACGTCGGCGATTTCGCGCTTTGGAAAGCCTGGGATGAAGCCGATGGCGACGTCGCCTGGGACAGCCCGTGGGGCCGCGGACGCCCCGGCTGGCACATCGAGTGCAGCGCCATGTCGACCGCTTTGTTAGGAGACCAGATCGACATCCATTGCGGCGGAGTCGATAACATCTTCCCGCATCACGAGGCTGAGATCGCCCAAACGGAAGGCTGCACCGGCAAGACCTTCGTCCGTTACTGGATGCACTGCGCGCACCTGCTCGTCGATGGCCAAAAGATGTCGAAGTCGCTCGGCAACTTTTACGTCATCGCGGATGTCCTCCAACGCGGATACACCGGGCGCGAAATCCGGTACGCTCTGATGCGCGTGAACTACCGGATGCCGCTCAACTTCACCTGGACGGGAATGGAAGAGGCGCGCGAGTCGTTGCAACGTATCGATGATTGGCTTGAGCGGCTCAACGCTCTGGCTTCAGGCGCGCCGCCCGATACTTCAACCGTTATCCCCTCAAAATTCGAGGAGGCACTCGACGACGATTTGAACATTTCCGCCGCCCTGGGATTTCTCTTTGAAACCATTCGCGAAACGAATCGCGAGATGGACGCCGGCTCATTGTCGAAAACAGCGGCAGCCGCCTGGCTGGCATGGTGGAATCGCATCAATCAGGTATTGCAGTTGAGCGGAACAGAATCTCCCATCCCGGAGGAAGTTCTGCGCCTGGCAGAGGAGCGCGAGCAGGCGAGACTTGCCAAAGATTGGAAGAAAAGTGATCAATTGCGGGACGAATTGAAAACGCTCGGCTGGGATATCCGCGACACTAAGGACGGACGGAAACTGACGCGTCGGACGACCGCCTGATAAGACCGCACGATCCATGTTCTCGCCATCCGACCTGCTCGAACTAGAGCACACCTCGCATTCGAAATTATTCGAGAACCAAAAGTATGCCTGGGACGCGCTCAAGCAGATCGCGAGTTACCTACAGTTTCGGCTGAAGCCGGGCGTCGCCGGCGAGCTTGCAGGCAAACCTTACATTAGCCGGAATGTTTTTGTCGGTGCCGGGACCATCGTTGAACAAGGCGCTTTCCTGAAAGGTCCGGCGTGGATCGGCGACAACTGCTATGTCCGTTCGGGCTGCTACGTGCGCGAGAATGTCATCGTGGGAGATGGCGCGGTCCTCGGGAATTCGTGTGAGTTCAAGAACTGCATCATTTTCGACGAGGCGCAGGTCCCGCACTTCAATTACGTCGGCGATTCGATTTTGGGCTACAAAGCCCACCTCGGCGCGGGTGTCATTCTCTCCAACGTCAAACTCGATCACAGCGAGATTCTCGTTTCGGATGGCGAGAACAACATTGCGACCGGCCTGACAAAATTCGGCGCCATCGTGGGCGACCGCACCGAGATCGGATGCAACACCGTTGTTAACCCCGGCAGCGTGATCGGCCGCGATTGCATCATCTACCCGACCGCAAATTTTCGCGGCGTCCTGGCGGCGAACAGCATTTTTAAAGTCCGCCAGCAGACCCAAATTTTGTCGCGCCACGATCAGCCCGGCAAATGAGCGACACGCGGCCCCTTCCGAACCCGCGAGTCGAAACCCCTTCTCCCGCACCCGAAGCCGATAAGATTATCTGTCCGGTCTGTGGCGAGGAGGCCTCACACGAGAAATGCAAAGTGATATGCCGCTCGGAAAAATGCCGTGGGCGCGTGATCTACAATTGTTCGGAGTTTTAAACCGGCAGTTCGAATCCGCCTTTTCGCACACTCGGAGTGACGCTTCTTCTGTAGCGGCGGTCTATGACCGTCGCACTCTTAGTCTGCAGAGACCGTTAAAGGTGACGTCGTCCCTCCTGGTTTTTTGCGCGCGTCATAACGAGTCGCCCTTATTTCCGACGGTCACAGACCGCCGCTACAGCCCTGCGCTTTCGCGCTCCCCGCGGATGGGGAGGGATTATCCAAAGCTCCGCTTTGGCTCTGGAACTTGAGCTTCGCTCCTCAACCCTGCGCTTCGCGCCCCCGCCAGTCGAACTGCGTTCGAATCTCCGTAATGCGGAAGCGTTGGACGTTATGAAAGCGAGCAATCCAACCAGCATCAGTGACATGGCGGATGGGGAGGGATTCGAACCCCCGGTGCCGTTTAAAGCACACTCGCTTTCCAGGCGAGCACAATCGACCACTCTGTCACCCATCCGATTCGCGGGCTTCCGCTATTTCAGCCAAGTTGGATTCGCCGAAATAGTTCGTCGAGCGGAAGTTGAATTCCGATAAAGAATTCGCCGAAGTCGCCATACTCTGCACTAACAGGGTCGAAGCGCATCTCGTAAACGATCGCCTTGATCTGGAAAGTATCGCGGGCAAACAGAGTCACGCCCCACTCGGCATCGTCCAAACCAGTCGAACCGGTGATCAGTTGCTTCACTTTGCCGGCATACTGGCGACCGACATTCGCATGACCCTTCATCAGCTGGCGGCGCTCGGCATACGGCAGGGCATACCAATTTCGCTGCTCCCCTCGCCGCTTGTTCATATTATAGAAACAAACGACCGGCCAGTCCGGCAGAGTCGGATAAACCCGGTCCTGCCGATAATGCTTTATCCTTTCACGGAAAGCCTCCATCCCGGCCGCGAACTCCGCCGATCCGGGATCCAATTTCTGTTCCTTCGCCAGCGTGTCGGCGTATTCCTCTTCGGAAGTGGCGTACTCGCTTTCTTCGGTCAGCGAAAGGTAACTGTAAACCGGTGTCAGAATGTCGGGACCCAGCGATGCGCTGATGCTTTTTTCAATGCGGTTAGCCTCATGAAGATCGGGCGTGATGAGAACAAACCCAATGTCGGCCTTGGGCGAGACCACGCTCAGCGTCAGGAGCTGAGTTGATTCCAGCGCGCGGACTTCCTGCACCAGTGCGCTCAGGTTCGTCTTGGCTGCGTTCTGTTCTTCCCGAGTCAGGAGTTTCCAAAGGCCCAGCTCAATGCGGTAGAACAGATGGAGGCAATGCCACCCCTGCTCTGGGATCAGCGCTGTTTGGTTTTCGGGCACGCGCTAGTTTCGGCGAGCACGTCGAGGGGTCAACAACGACCGGTAACTACGAAGCCGGGGCCTCCTGGGCGCTCGGCAGGTGTTGCATGCAATACTCCTCGCCGTCGCGCGCAACGCGAAATTCAAGATTCGAGTCGGTCAGTTCGGTCGCCCCGCAGACTTTGCACTTATGCAAAGGCTCCGTAGCCACCGAACGCGCCTCCGTTTCAAACCGCTGCTTTCGCACGGAGACTTCGCGGTGCTGCTTGGCCTCGCGGAACAGGTCGCGACCGAAGAAAATAAAATAATTCACCAGAGCGGCGATGACGGCGCTGCGGTACGGCATTGTCCCCATCAGGAACTTCCAGCCGATGTAGGCGGCAAATCCCCACGCGATCCATTTCACCTTCATCGGGACGATGTAGGCAAAGAGGATCACAACGTCCGGATAGAAACGCGCAAAGGCGAAGAAGATCGACATGATCAGCATTGAGTTGGAAAATCCCGCGCCGAAGACGAACGCGGCGATGGTCGTGCCGATCATGCCCACGAGAAAGAAGAGCGTCAGCCGCAGCGCTCCCCAGGCCTCCTCGAGCCTGTCGCCCGCCCAGATCAGGAACAAGACCGAGAACGCGGCGTTAAACCAATCAGGCGCCGGAATGAGGCTGCCGAGCCCCGGGATGAAGATGTAAGTGATGAGTCTCCACCATTGTCCTTCCGCGATGGCGCGTGGATCGAGATCGATCAGCGCCAGATACCCCGGATTAATCTTGTACAGAATAAATACCAGCGCTGTAATGGCCGCGACGTAACGGAGCAGGCCAGGAACGGCGAGAAAACCAAAGCGGCGTTCGAGTTTGTCAGACCACGACATTGGCAGGCACGGTAGAGGAACACGTGCGCCCTTCAAGACGGATTGCAGGAGCACGATAGTACTTTGACGGCATAAATGGGCGGCCTAGTTTGGCCAACCATGAGCGACACGGCTGAAAAAAGCACCGCGCTTTACGACGAGCATGTGCGCTTGGGCGCGCGCGTGATCCCGTTCGGCGGCTGGAAAATGCCGGTGCAATACTCGGGCATCGTCCAGGAACATCACGCCGTGCGGAACGCTGTCGGCATGTTCGATATTTCTCACATGGGCCAATTCACCGCCGAAGGATCGGGCACGGCTGCGTGGCTCAACCGCATGCTGACAAACAACGTCGACAAGCTCGAACCCGGCAGGGGTCAGTACACGCTGCTGCTTAACGACCAAGGCGGTATCATCGATGACCTCATTATTTACCGCCTTGCGACCGACCGATTCTTCCTGGTCGTTAACGCATCTCGCACCGAAGAAGATTTTGCCTGGCTGGATCGGCATCGGCCACCCGAAGTCACTTTGCACAACCGCAGCGATCAATATGGCGGTGTCGCCATTCAGGGGCCCCGGACGGAGGAACTGTTCGCGAAACTGCTCGGCGGTTCCGGAAAATTGCCCGAGCGGAACCAAATTCTCGACGCCGACGTCAATGGCGTTCCGGTGTCGATCGCACGCACGGGCTACACCGGCGAAGACGGCGTCGAGGTTTTCTTCCCCGCCAAACAGGCGGCCATCTTCTGGAATCACGTTCTCGATGTCGGCAAACCGCTCGGATTGGTCCCCTGCGGCCTAGGCGCGCGCGACACGCTGCGCCTTGAGATGTGTTATCCGCTCAACGGGTCCGATCTTTCACCGGAGCATAATCCGATCGAGGCCGGCCTTGGCTTTTTCGTCGACCTCACGAAACCCGATTTCGTCGGCAAAGACGTGGTCGCAAAGGCTAAAGCTGAGGGACCCGGGCAAAAGCTCGCGCCGTTCCGGATGGAAGGAAAAGGACCGCCGCCGCGGCCGCACTACGCCGTTTTCAAAGACGGCCAGAGAATTGGCGAAGTCACGAGCGGCACGTTATCGCCAAGCTTGAATTACGGTATCGGCATGGCATACCTCTCACCGGAGAACGCGAAGATCGGATCGAAGATTGAGATAGAAATTCGCGGCCAAAAATTTTCCGCCCAAATCGAGAAGAAACCGCTCTACAAAAAAACATGAACGTTCCCGACGACTTACTCTACACTGAGTCACACGAATGGATTAAACGCGAAGGCGACAAAATTCGCGTCGGCATTACCGATCATGCGCAGGCTGAGCTGACTGATGTGGTCTTCGTTGAACTGCCCAAAATTGATCGGCAGGCCAACGCCAAGGAGCCCATCGCCGTGGTCGAGTCCGTCAAAGCGGCGAGCGACATTTACGCGCCCGTTAAAGGCAAGGTGGTCGACGCCAACAAGGCGCTCGAAGCCAACCCGGCGCTGATCAATACGGATCCTTTCGGCGAAGGATGGCTCTACGTGCTGCAGTTCGACAACGAAGCCGACCTGAAGTCACTTAAAGACGCCGCCGCCTACAAAGCGCAGATCGGGTAACAAGCTCCTCACCTCCCGCCTTCGCCAAGGCTACGGCGCGGCAGGCAATCCTCTGATTCGGTCGCTCTCGCTCAGCTCACCTGCGGCCCCGCAGGTGACCGTCCGGAGCGCTTCTAGCGAACCAACGTCTCCGCATCCAGCCACCACTTGGTACCCAGCATCCGACCCGGAGTCCTCATTTCTACATTGGCCTGGCTCTTCGCTGAGTCGTAGCTGAGGACTTTGACGCTCAGCTGGTTCGTGAATTGCCACGCGTCCCGGTCGGACAACTTTTTCTCTTCATAAGCTGCCAATGCTTTCGACTTGCCGCCCTTCTTGAGCTGTTGCCATTGGGTTAACGAGGCGGCGTCCTGGAACCAAACCGAATTTGGTTTCACGTGCATCGTGGCGCCTTTTGGAATGTCTGCACCAAACGACGCGACAGCCAGAGCTGCCAGGACAAATAGCATTCCGAGGGACGATCTCATCTCCTATTGTAACGAAGAATGCCGCGATCGCAGGCGATACGTGTTTCTAACCGTGCTGACTTGGAGGACCGACCTTGTGTCGTCCGAAAATTTCGCAATCCGAAATCCGCAATCGCGGCGAAGCCGCCGTCAGTCTTTACCGAACAGAAGCTCTTCCACCCCGCGGAGGACTTCATCGATCTTCACCGGGGCGGCGAAGAAGCTGTAACCGCTCAGGATTCCGCCAGACATGATCTGGCTTTCGGGCTTGAGGCTGCTCAGGCAAACCATCGGAGTCTCGCGAAGAGCTGCATCGGTTTGAATTTCGCGGGTGAGCGTTTCGCGATCCGAGCTGTTGGTCTTCGTATCCAGCAGGATCAGGTCGGGCTGAAACCAGCGCGCGGAGTGCAAGGCGAACTGGCTGTCATGTTCTTCTTTGATCCAGTACTTGCCGGTTCGTTCAAGAGCGCGGCGGATGATTCGGGTGACACCGGGTTCGCGGTCAACGAGGAGAATTTTCTTTGGAAGAGCCATATATTTGTTTGGGCTGATGACTCCGCAAAAGCATCGCATATGCCATCCTCGCCCCGCCGGGGAACACTGGCAGAAATCTGCGCCTACACTCATCCTCCCGCGCCTCTCGGCCGGCGTGGGACAAGTGCTGAACGCCTTTAAAATGTAAGTCGCCCTTTTTTCTTCCCCATCGGTATGCTTAGCTTTGGACCCCACCAATGAGCGCAAAGCCCAAGTCCACGGCTACTGAGCCGACTTTCGAGACGGCCATGGACCGGCTCGAAGCGATTGTAGAACAGATGGAGTCGGGGAAATTGCCGCTGGAAGAATTGATTGTTCGCTACGAAGAAGGGATGAACATGGTTAAGGTGTGCCAGGAGCGGCTCACGGCGGCCGAACAAAAGATCGAGATAATCGCAAGAGACAGTGCCGGGCAGGCGGTGGTGAAACCGTTCGAGCCCGACTCCGCCACCAACGCTTCAACACCAGAACCGGAACGCCACAAAAATGACAACAGCAACGACGACGACGTCAGTCTCTTCTGACCCAGCGAAGAGCCGCAACCTGCTCGACGGCATTCACTCGCCGGCGGACATCAAGGCGCTTAACGAGCAGGATCTGCCTCAGCTCGCGCAGGAAGTCCGTGATCGCCTTGTCGGGGTGCTTTCACAAACCGGCGGCCACCTCGGCCCGAATCTTGGCGTGGTCGAGCTAACGATTGCGTTGCACCGCGTGTTCAACACGCCAACCGACCGCTTTGTTTTCGACGTCAGCCACCAGGGTTACGTGCACAAGATGTTTACCGGCCGGCTCGATCGGATCGCAACCATGCGCCAGTACCAGGGCCTCAACGGGTTCCTTCTTCGCACCGAGAGCGAGCACGATTGTTATGGCGCCGGCCACGCGGGCACCGCGCTTTCGGCCGCGCTCGGCATGGCCGTGGGACGCGACCTTCGCGGCGGTAGCGAAAACGTCGTCGCCGTGGCTGGTGACGCCGCTCTGACCTGCGGCATCAGTTACGAAGCCTTGAACAATGCCAAGGCGCAGACGAAAAAATTCATCGTCGTTCTGAACGACAACGAATGGTCAATCGCCCGCAACGTCGGCGCGATTGCCAGCTACCTGAACAGCATCGCCACCAGCCCGACTTTTGCCCATCTCCACGACAAGGCGGGCAAGTTTGTCGAGGCCATCGCCGGAAAGTCGCTGGCGCATTTCGCCCACAAAGTCGAAGAAGGCGTGAAGGGCCTTATCGTTCCGAGCGTAATCTTCGAAGAGCTTGGCTTGCGCTACTACGGCCCGATCGACGGACACGATATTCCGCTGCTCATTCGCACGTTCGAATTCCTCAAGGAGCAGGAAGAGCCAGTCCTCCTGCATATCCTGACGAAGAAAGGCAAAGGCTACGAGCCGGCGATCAAGCAGCCGGACAAATTTCATGGGCTCGGCAAATACAAACTCGAGACCGGAGAAACAGCCCCAACGCCGACGCCGACCTATTCGGAAATCATTGGTAAGACTCTGGCCAAATTTGCCGACACGAATCAGAAGATTGTCGCCATCACCGCCGCCATGCCGAGCGGAACCGGGCTTGGCCATTTTCAGAAGGCGCACCCCGAGCGTTATTTCGACGTCGGCATTGCCGAGGAACACGCTTCCCTTTTTGCCTGCGGCCTGGCCACCCAGGGGTTGAAACCCTTCCTGACGATCTATTCCACCTTCATGCAGCGCGCCTACGACATGATTATTCACGACATCGCGCTGCAGAAACTAAACGTCGCCCTTTGCATGGATCGCGCCGGCCTCAGCGGTGACGACGGTCCGACCCATCACGGATTATTCGATATCGGTTACCTCCGGCACATCCCGAACATCGTGCACATGCAGCCTAAGGATGAGGACGAGTTCGTCGACATGCTCTGGACGATGGCGAACTACAATGCCGGCCCGATTGCGATTCGTTATCCTCGCGGTCCCGGCACCGGCGCCGTTCCGAAGGCGGAGCCGCGGTTGCTCGACATCGGCAAAGCCGAAGTTGTGCAACACGGACGCGACGTCGCCATCTTCGGACTGGGGAACATGTTCGAAGTGGCGCAGGAAGCCGCCAAAAAGCTTGAGGAACGCGGCGTCTCCGTCGCGTTGATCAATCCGCGATGGATCAAACCAATCGACACCGGCACGCTCGAATTTTTCGCGCGCAGCGTGGAGGTTGTCTGCACGCTCGAAGACCACGTGCTCCACAACGGCTTCGGCTGCGGTGTGATCGAGCATCTGCATTCACAAGGCATCCATACCCCTGTCGTTCGCATCGGATGGCCCGACGAATTCATCGAGCACGGTACCATTCCGATCCTGCGCAAGAAGCACGGCATCACGGCCGACGCCCTTGTTGAAAAAGTGTTGCCGCTATTAAAGAAGCAGGCGGCGTCAAAGTCGACTGTCGCTTGATATAATGGAGGGTCGAGCTCCTGCGAGACCGCTTGCTATCAGGCCGTCTCGGACCGGCGTCGCAGGAGCTCCGCCCTCCACCCGGGACCTATGGCCGTAATCGAAGCGCGTGACCTAACCAAAACCTACCGCACCTATCGCAAGGAGCGAGGCCTGTGGGGAGCGGTTAAGGGACTGATCAAGCGCCAGTATCAGGAGACGCGCGCGGCCGACAGCGTTTCCTTCAAAATCGAGGAGGGCGAGTTCGTCGGGTTTCTCGGTCCAAACGGCGCCGGCAAGACGACCGTTCTAAAAATGTTATCGGGACTGCTGAACCCGACATCAGGGGAAGCCCAGGTTCTTGGTTTCGTGCCCTGGGAGCGCCGGAATGAGATGAAGCGGCAGTTCAGCCTCCTCATGGGACAGAAGAATGCCCTCTGGTGGGACCTGCCAGCCCAGGAATCTCTCGAGCTCAACCGCGCGATCTACGGCATCGATCGCGATCGTTTCAACAAAGTCGTCGGCGGCCTCACGGAGCTTCTCGACGTTAAGGACAAGATGAACGTCATGGTCCGCGAACTTTCCCTCGGCGAACGGATGAAGATGGAGCTGATCTCTGCTCTCCTGCACGAGCCGCGCGTCCTTTTTCTTGATGAACCGACCATCGGCCTCGATGTCGTTAGCCAGAAACGCGTCCGCGAATTCCTCCGGGTTTATAACCAGGAAAATCGCATCGTCACCATGCTGACCAGTCACTACATGCAGGACATCGAGGAGCTTTGCCATCGCGTGATCATCATCGATCACGGCCGCATCTTTTTCGACGGAGCCCTGGATGACATCATTGATCGCTTTTCCGGATTCAAAATCCTGAGCCTCACCTTTGAAAAAGCTGTGACGCGCGATTTCTCGCGATTCGGCGAAGTGATCGAACAGACGCCCGCCTCGATTCAGCTGAAAGTCCCGCGCGCGAAAGTCACTGAGACCTGTCGCGAAGTGCTGGAAGCCTGCGACGTGAGCGATATCAACGTGCAGGAACTGCCCGTCGAAGACGTGATTCGCCAGCTCTTCGGTGAAAAGCGAGCGCAAGATCAGGCCGCGCCGGCGAACAATTTAATCAGCGCTTAACGATCGCGCGTCTCAACTCGTGCGCGTAAGCCGGGTTGACTTCAAAAGCCGTGGCCACGACGTCAGCCATTTGAACTTCTTCGCTGTAAGGGATGCTCTCGACAAAACCGGCGGCAATCAGGCCGTTCAATGCGTCGGTGACGTCCTCCAATTCCATTTTGGTCAAATCCTGGATATCCGCCCCCAGAGCCGAGTCGGAGAACCCAATGGCACGGACGATCGTCATTTCGCGGCCGGTCAGTTTTACTAAACGCACAGTGCCATGAAAATTAGCACCTTTTATACCGGCAAATCGGCAACACACGCCGGGTGCTGCGAGCACAGCTAAGGCAAGACGTTCCGATCCATTCCCTCCTTAAATGAGGGGTAAACCGGGGCCCATCCCAAGCCTCGGAGTCGCGAATTGCTAATTCGTTTATTGGACGCACCGCGTTTCCCTGACGCCTTGTAAGCCGTCGAGCCGGTCAGGGGCTGATTCAGCCGTTGCGAAAGCCATCGGTAGCACTCGCTGAGCAAGAGCGGCTCGTTGTCGGCGACATTCCACACTCGACCACCTCCGTCGGCTAGCCCCGCGATTTTGAACAGAGCGGCAGCCGCGTCGTCACGATGAATCTGGTTAACAAAACGATCCGCCTTCTCGTCCACGGCGGCCTCATTCGCCCGGACCCTCCGCAACAAGGCCGATCGGCCCGGTCCGTAAATGCCGGCGAGCCTTGCCACTCCGCCGCCGTGAGAAAGCACAAGATTTTCAGTCTCCCGCAGAATCCTGCCCCTTTCATGAAGCGGCTCGGCCGGGCTGCTTTCGTCCACCCATTCGCCCGATTGCTGCGCATACACGCTGGTGCTGCTCACGAAAAGCAACTGTGACCGTGGAAATCTTTGCAGGAGATTTTCAACGCCGCCTCGATAGACGCGCG
The DNA here is from genome assembly GCA_963824205.1 of uncultured Verrucomicrobiae bacterium. Classification (GTDB taxonomy): domain Bacteria; phylum Verrucomicrobiota; class Verrucomicrobiia; order Chthoniobacterales; family UBA10450; genus JBBRDU01. The sequence goes on from CAWGOG010000001.1 coordinate 401,063, forward strand.
CGTAGTCTGCCGGCTCACCACCGCGCGTGCTCGCGGAATGAATCACAACATCAAACTCGCCCGGAGCGGCCTTCACCGATTCAGTGAGGCTCAAGTCGACTGCGCGGATTTCGAATTGAAGGCCGGACTCCGATTCCGTCGATCCACTCCTGGTCCAGCCTTCAACGCTCCACCCCTGGCTCAGAAAGAGTTTCGCGGCCGCTGTTCCGAGATACCCGCACCCGGCGATGAGAACGCGACTCACACCAACTAGGCGGGGGCAGCGCCGATTTCGATTTCTCCAAACGGATCGGGTTGAACCGCCTGAATCTGCTTGAGACGGATGAGCTCGAGCAACGCAAGGAAGGTCACGACTACTTCCACGCGTGAAGCTATCTCACCGAACAATTCCGAGAAACGCACATGTCCTCCGTCGGCCACACGTCGCAGGATGATATCTATCTTGTCGGCTACGGTGAAATGTTCCCCGAAAATCTCTCGCAGATCTTCACGCGCGTCGACTCGTTTGATGACATTCTGAAAGGCGTTAATCAGCTGAAAAATCCCGACCTCGGCTAGACGCAAAGGCCCATCGGTCATCTGGCCGCTGGTTTTCCCTTCGCGCGTGAAGATCCGCTCCTGGATCAACTCGCGAGCGTGCAGTTCGACCGCAGCCTCCTTGAATTTCTTGTACTCGATCAACTGCCGGATGAGTTCCCATCGGGGATCCTCTTCGTCCGCATCTTCGTCCGGCATCTGCTGATCGACCGGAAGCAGGCTGCGACTTTTCAAATAGAGAAGATTCGCCGCCATGACGATGAACTCTCCGGCCAGCTCGATGTTCAATTCCTTAAACGCCTGGAGATACTCGAGGTACTGGCGCGTGATTCGCTCCAGGGAGATGTCGTAAATGTCGATCTCGTCGCGCTTGACCAGAAACAGCAGCAAATCGAGAGGCCCTTCGAAGACCTCCAGCTTGACCTTGTAATCGATTTCCATACGCGCGCCCGGAGTATATGTCAGCGGTGGACGAGTTAAAGCTCGGGAAATAGGGACGGAGTTACAGTTTGTGTATTCATCCCGAGCCAGCGAAGACGGCGAGGGATCTCCCATCCAAAGCGATAAGCACACGAATGAGATGACGTATGAGCGGGATGGTTGCTATTGAGCGCACCGGTTCACGATCAAGCCAATCGTCGCTTGTGTGATCAAGGAGCGCATGAGGGATCTCTCAGCGTCTTCGCTGCTTCGGGATGACAGAAAGACGCTCGGTTTGGCTTTTCTTCGAGCGTGTTTGGAGTTTGCCGCTTGAAGTTTGGAGTTTCCGGTCCGAAGGACCGGCCCTATTCCGTGACCATCTTGCGATGGACCCAGACGCTGTTCACGATGCCGAGACCGAACATGATCATGAGGACGAAGGAGCCGCTATAACTGATCAGCGGCAAAGGAACACCCGTGATCGGGAGCATCGAAATCGTCATGCCAACGTTTTGAAAGATGTGCGTAAAAATAAGTGCGGTTATTCCTATGACCAGAAGCAAGCCGAACTGATCCCCCGCGAAAAAGGCGACGAAAAGACAGGTCAGCAACAGCAACGCAAATGCGCCGATGAGAAACATTCCGCCAACGAAGCCCCACTGCTCGCCGATGGCCGAAAAGATGTAGTCGTTATGCACGGCCGTGGCGGGCAAGAAGCCCAGCTCGATCTGTGTGTTCGGCGCTTTGAATCCTTTGCCGGCCCACCCCCCTGATCCAATCGCGATGAGGGACTGGTTGATGGCCCACGCGGAACCCTGCTTGTCGATGTCAGGGTTAATAAAAGCCGTGATGCGTTCCTGTTGATACGGCTTCAGGCCAAGATTGATCGCGATCGGAATAAACGTCAGGCCGATCAAAATAATGCAGATCAAATACCGGAGGGGCAGGCCGCCGACGAAAAGCAGCGCCATCAAAACCGGCGCCCAAATAATCGCTTCACCGAGATCAGGCTGCATCAAGATGAGAAGGCAGGGCGCACCCACGATGATTCCACACAAGAGCAGGCGAAACATCGGATGAATCTGCCGAAACTGACTCAGGAAAAGTGCGAGCACCATAATCCCCGCGATCACCGCAAGCTGCGCCGGCTGGAAATTGATTGGCCCCAAATGGAGCCAGCTTTTGGCCCCGTAAACTTTTGTGCCCATGAACTTCGTGAGCACCAGAAAGAAAATGCCCGCCGCGTACAAGGGGAGCGCGCCGAGACGGATCCAGTGGTAATCGATCAGGCTCGTGACCATAAACGCGATCAGGCCGACCATGACCCAGTTGGCTTGCTTGCGCCAAAACTCCGACGCCACCGTGTCTTCCCGCATATAGGTCGCGCTATAAATGGCGATGACGCCGAAGACCGCCAGCGCCAGCATGTTGGCCAAAAGAAGCCAGTTAAGGCCGAGCAGTTTGCGAAGAAACGGAGTCATTTACGCGTCGAAAAATACGCAATTTCAGCGTTTTTACAAAGGCTGCCAAAAATCGGGACCAATTCACCGGGCATTTTACGTAAGACGTTATTCATCAATCATTTACAAGAATAGAAAGTTTTTAATTGGTCCGTCCCTTGTCACCTCTCTGAACACCACTTAAAATTCAGTATCTAATACTTAGTTCAGGGGTTGATATGGCAAAGAAGACTAAGCGAAAACTGGCGCACCCAACGCTGCCGATGCAGCGCCAGCTCAATTTTCAGCAGGAAGGACGGCACTTCGATCTCCAGAAGATCTTCGACAGGCTGAACCAGCGATACTTTCGCGGGCGCGTTCGCGATTACGAAGTGAAATGGGGCCGGCGGAGAAAGCGACGCCCGCGGGAGTACTTCATCTTTGGCACCATTCAGGAAGAAGACCGCGTGATTCGTATCAATCCGGCCCTGGATCAGTCGTTCGTGCCGCTTTGGTTCCTGCAATACATCCTTTATCACGAGATGCTGCACTCGGTCGTTCCCGACGAAGAAATGCCGGGAGGCCGCCGGCGCGTGCATACCGATGAATTCAATCGGCGCGAAAAGCAGTTTCGAAATTACGGTCGCGCTCGGCGCTGGGAAGAAGACAACCTGGCGAAGTTCCTGCGCTAACTGTCCTCACCTCAATCGATGAGGTGAAATAGGTGAGACTACGGATCAGCCTTAGCGCTGCTGAGTCTGCGGCGAACTCCGTTGCTCAGACGGCAAGTCGGTCGTCGCTACGTTCTTTTTGATCAGGTACCAGAGGGTCGTGGCGAGCAGCAGGGAGATCAACTTCGCGCGCCAGTTGTTCAGGATCAGTCTCTTCATAAGTGCCATGCAAAAGGATTTCGGAAATGCGCTGCCGGAATGTCTCCGGGCTAAAGCTGCGCTCGATTCGTCGCCGATGACAGATTGAAATTCCGCCGGTCTCTTCCGAGACGACAATGGCGACCGCGTCCGATTCTTCGGTAATCCCGAGGCCGGCGCGATGCCGCAGGCCCAGACTGCGGTCGAGCGTCTCCCTCTGGCTCACGGGGAAAATGCAGGCAGCCGCGGCCACCCGGCCGTTTCGGATAATGACGCCGCCATCGTGCAGGGCCGATTTCGGATGAAAAAGTGTCAGCATCAGCTCCACCGAAAAATCGCCATCGATGGTGACCCCGGTTTCCTCATACACCCGGATGGACGTATCCCTCTCGATCGCGATGAGGGCGCCGAACTGCTTGTTAGCCAACTGCGTAACCGCTTCGGCCAGGTCGTGCACCGTCTCCCGCTTCTCGCTCGTTAGGGAAAAAATCGGGTGCCCACCGAGCTCGGCAAGACCTCTTCGCAGCTCCGGTTGAAAAATAATAACCAGCGCGACCGCCAGGAAGACCGAGAAACTGCGCACGATCCAGCCGATGACCTCAAGGTGCAGCAGAGTCGAGATCAGAGTCAGGGTCAGGAAAACGATCGCCAGACCCGTCAGCACTTTGGCCCCGCGCGTGCCGCGAAAATAAAGATAACCGTAGTAGATGACGACGCTGAGCAGGATGACTTCAAAAAGGCTTCGCCAGCCGCGCAGCCAAAGATGAAGGATGTCCTGTATCATGGCGTTCCCAGCGCGTTTGTTAGGCGAAGCGCCTGCATGTTCTCGGCCACGTCATGAACGCGCAGAACATCCGCGCCTCTGGATCGTAATAGAGCTGTCAAAGCGACGGTCCCAACGAGGGCAGAATCAGGCGCGGGGCTTTCGACAATCTTTCGCACAAAGGACTTACGCGACACGCCCACGACCATCGGCCGGTTTTCTACCCGTAACTGTCCAAGATTTCTCAACAACGCGAGATTGTGCTCAAGCGTTTTGCCAAATCCGATTCCCGGATCGAACGCGATGGCCATGGGGTCAACACCGCAACCTAAGGCGCAGGCGTATCGTTGTCGAAAAAAATTCACGACTTCACCGACGATGTCGGAATATTGCGGAGAGTCTTGCATGGTCTTCGGTTCGCCTTTCATGTGCATGAGCACAATTGCGGCCTTCCGTTTGGCAATTAGTGGCAGCATCTCCGGATCGGCGCCGGCGGTAATGTCGTTAACCATGTCCGCACCCTCATCGAGCGCGGCTTTGGCGACTTCGGCTTTGCGCGTGTCGATCGAAATGAAAGCGGATATGGCCGGCCGCAGCTTCCGAATCACCGGAAGAACGCGCTTTATCTCTTCGTCCGCCGAAATCGAGTCCGCGCCCGGCCGGCTCGATTCGCCGCCGACATCGATAATGGCCGCGCCCAAACGGGCCATCTCCACTCCGTGAGCGACCGCCGCGGATTCATCCAGGAATCGGCCGCCATCAGAAAAAGAATCCGGCGTCACATTGAGAACACCCATGATCGAGTCCGTCGTTGGCGATATCCAGAGCCTGGTCTCTGATTCGCCAAATTCGCTGACCCATCATTCTTTCAGACTAGCATTGAACCTGCCTTATTCGATTTTCGAATAACTCTGCGGCCGCCAACTCACCCTCCAACTGGCGCAATAGCTCTGCCCCAGCTTCTGCCAATTCGCCCCTAAGCCGGCGAAAAGATTGGAAGCCCGGCAGTTCCTTCACCCGCGTTACGGGCCGAACGTTGAAAAGTGGTTCCCAAAAGAATCAAAGATCTCACTTGGGCCAACGGCTTTTCGTGCGAAGACTTGTTGCGACGGTGAAGACAGATCTGAAGAACCTTCGCGAATCAATCGCCCGCCTCATGGCGGATAAAAGCTATCAGCCACTCGATCACGTCGAGATGTCGCGAAAGTTAGGCCTCAACCAGAACCAGCGCGTTCATCTTCGCAAGATTCTGCGCGAGATGGAACACGCCGGCGAGATCGCCCGGATTCGCAAGAATCGTTACGTCCTCCCGGATGAAGCCGATCTCGTTACCGGCTCGCTCTCAATTCATCCATCCGGCTTCGCCTTTCTGAACACGGGCAACGCCGACGGAAAAGATATCTTCATCGCGGCCGAGAACACCGGCACGGCCATGAACGGCGATCGCGTTGTCGTTAGGATCACTCGCGGGGCCGATCATCCGAGCCGGAAGAACTATGCCCGCGCCGAAGGCCGGGTGATCCGGATCCTGGAGCGCGCGAAAACCACCATCGTCGGAACATTAAAGCAATCGCCGCGTTTTTTTTGCGTGGTCCCTGACGACCCGCGCCTGATCCACAACGTCTACGTCCAGGTCCCTCCGGAAGCGCCCTCCGCGCGAAATGCGCGCGCTGGAGACAAGGTTGTCGTGCGCCTTGTGGAATGGGAATCACGCCACACCAATCCAGAAGGCGAGATCATCGAAGTGCTCGGGCGAAGCGGGGCGCCAGGCATCGATGTCATATCGATCATCCGAAACTACAATCTCCCGACCGAGTTCCCCAAAGAGGTCATGGATGAGGCCGAGAACATCAGCCCAACGGTTGAACCGCGTTCGATGGAAGGCCGGGTCGATCTGCGGAACAAATTCATCGTCACGATTGATCCCGATGACGCCAAAGATTTCGACGACGCCATCGATGTCGAACGGCTCGGTGGCAAAGGCTGGCGCCTTGGCGTTCACATTGCCGACGTTGCCGCTTATGTGACGCCCGGCAGCGCGCTCGATCGCGAAGCGCGCCGGCGCGGCAACAGCGTCTATCTCCCCGACCGGGTCATCCCGATGCTGCCGGAACGTCTGAGCAACGGCGTCTGTAGCCTGAAACCTGACGTCGACCGCCTGACCCACTCTGCTTTCATTGACTTCGATTCTGACGGTAACGTCACCTCGACTCGATTTGCGCGAACCATTATCCGCAGTGCGAAACGTCTGACTTATAAAGAGGCCTACGCAATTCTTCAGGCGCCGCCTCGTGATCGCCTCAGCGAGGCCCTGCATACATCATGGGCACTCGCCTCTCTGTTGCGACGAAAACGCTTCGCGCAAGGTTCTCTGGATCTCGATTTCCCGGAAGTGAAGGTGCGCCTCGACAATCAGGGACGACCCGTCGCCTTGGAGCGAATCGAGAATGACGAGTCGCACCAACTGATCGAGGAATTCATGCTCGCCGCCAACGAAGCGGTCGCACGTGAATTAAAGAATCGCTCGATCCCGACGATTTATCGCGTTCATGAGGATCCCGATCCTGAAAAGCTGTCCGAGTATCGCGAACTCATCCTGAGCTATGACTACAAAGTCGGAGATCTGACGCAGCGGCGCGAAATCCAAAAACTTCTCGCAGCCATAAAAGGAAAACCGGAAGAACCAGCTCTGAAAGTCGGCCTCCTCAAAAGCCTGAAGCGCGCGCGCTATTTGCCGAAACCCCTGGGCCACTACGGACTGGCGAAGACGAATTATCTGCATTTTACCAGCCCGATCCGCCGGTACGCAGATTTGATTGCGCACCGATCCCTCGCCGGAGTGAAACAAACTCGCTTGTCCGGGATGGACATGGCCTCGCTTGCTACCCTGGCCCAGCACATCTCCGACACCGAACGCAACGCGGCCGAAGCGGAGATGGAGGCTGTTAAGATGAAGAAGCTCGAGTTCTTTGAGCGCCAGCTAACGGAGCGCAACCCGCAAGTTTTCCGGGCCATCATCATGGACGTTAAAAACTTCGGCCTCGTGATCGAGCTTCCCGACGCCTTACTGACCGGATTGATTCATGTCTCTTCCTTGCAGGACGATTTCTATCAATTCGATGCCGCGCAGCGCCGCCTGACCGCGCGCCGTTCTCGAAAACGTTACTCAGTCGGCGATCAACTCCAGGTCTTTGTCGCCCGGGTCGATCGATTCAAACGACAGATTGATTTTGCAATTGCGGACAACGTCGGACGCCGTCCCGCAAAAGGCCAAAAACGTCGCTGACTTTTAACGTAAAAGGCCTCCAAAATCGGCTTAACGAGCCCGTAAATTATCCTTCCCTTCTCACGGCGACCCGATCAAACTCGCCGGTTTAGGAATGGATAACATCATCGAGGCAAAAGAACTCCAGATCGAGCGGAAGCACTTCCATGTGGAGTTCCGCGAAAACGATCGCGGCAAGTTCTTGCGAATTACCGAAGAGGCTCATGGCCGCCGGAACACGATCATCGTCCCCAGCACAGGGGTCGAAGAGTTTACGGCAGCAATTAGCGAAGTCCTGGCAGGCGCCGAAAGCGCTCACGCCTGAGTCCCCTCGGCAGGTCGCCTCCCAATCAAGCTCGCCCCGGCGAGCGCGCATTGGTCACCTCGTTGACACCTACCTCTCGGGAATTACTGTGCGCTTCCCCCAGCCAAATCGATCCTGATTTTTATGCCAAAGACCACTAACCGACTTCGTTCTACCCCCTCCTCCAAGCGCGCGGTTAAATCCCGTAACTCGGCCCACCCGACGGGGAAGAAATCGAAGTACGTTTACTATTTTGGCGACGGGAAAGCCGACGGCGCGGGCAACATGAAGGCTCTACTCGGCGGCAAAGGCGCGAACCTCGCCGAAATGACCCGCATCGGTCTGCCAGTTCCTCCCGGCTTCACGGTGACGACTGAAGTCTGCACTTATTTTTATGGTCACAGCCGGACTTACCCGTCCGCTATGCAGGCCCAGGTTCGTGAAGGAGTCGAGCGCATGGAAAGAATCATGGGGACCAAATTTGGCGACACCAAGGCCATGCCTCTCCTGCTCGCAGTTCGTTCCGGCGCGCGCGATTCGATGCCCGGAATGATGGACACCATTCTAAATCTTGGTCTGAACGACGAGACCGTCATGGCCGTCGCGCGAGCCACCAAGAACGACCGTTTCGCTTGGGATTGTTATCGTCGCTTCATCCAGATGTATGGCGACGTCGTCATGGGAGTTCAAAAATTGCCCAGCGAAGATCATGAGCCATTCGAAACCGTGATCCACGAGCTCAAACACGAGCGTTATCATAAGGATATCGACGACACCAAACTAAACATCGACGACCTCAAAGAGATGGTCGTCCGGTTCAAGAAGCTGGTGAAAGAGCGCACCGGAAAGCAGTTCCCCTCCGATCCATGGAAGCAGCTGGAAGGTTCGCTTGGCGCCGTTTTCGGTTCCTGGATGAACGATCGCGCGATCGTTTATCGCCGGAAATACAACATTCCCCAGGAATGGGGCACGGCCGTGAACGTTCAGGCAATGGTGTTCGGTAATACCGGAACGAATTCCGGATCGGGCGTCGCATTCACGCGCGACCCGGCCACCGGTAGAAAAGTTTTTTATGGCGAATTCCTGATCAACGCGCAAGGCGAAGACGTTGTCGCCGGAGTGCGCACTCCCGAACCTGTCGCGGATTTGAAGAAGCATCTGCCAAAAGCGCTCGTGGAACTCGAACGCATTCGCAAAGTCCTCGAATCGCATTTCAAAGATGTGCAGGACTTCGAGTTCACCATTCAGGATGGAAAGGTTTTCATGCTGCAAACCCGCAACGGGAAACGAACTGGTGTCGCCGCCGTTAAATTTGCCTGCGACATGGTGCGCGAGAAATTGATCGACTGGAAAACGGCGGTGAACCGAGTGCCGGCGGATCAGCTGGACCAGGTTCTCGCGCCGATCTTCGACCGCGAAGCGGTGCAACGCGCCAAGGCGATCGCAAGCGGGCTCCCAGCCGGGCCCGGCGCGGCCACCGGTCGTGTTTACTTCAACGCCGATCGCGCGGCCCAGGCGGCCGGCAAAGGCGAAAAGGTCCTGCTCGTCCGCGTGGAAACTTCACCAGAAGACTTGCGCGGAATGATCGCCGCGGAGGGCATTCTGACCGCGCGCGGAGGCGTCTCCTCACACGCTGCCTTGGTGGCCCGGCAAATGGGCAAGGTCTGCGTGTGCGGCGCCGCTGCCCTCAACATCGATTACAAGGCCCGCACGATGGAGGTTGGAGGAACAGTCTATAAAGAAGGCGAAGACTACCTTTCAATCGACGGGACCAGCGGCACGGTTTACGCCGGCCAGCTGCCGACGGCGCCGTCCGAAATTGTTCAAGGACTCCTGCACGGCGACAAAATCGCGCAGAAGGGCGAGACCTACCGCAATTTCAACCAGCTCATGCAGTGGTGCGCGAAGGTGACGCGCATGACTGTCCGCACGAATGCCGATAGTCCTGAACAGGTGCAAAACGCTATTTCTTTCGGCGCCGCTGGCATCGGCCTGTGTCGGACAGAGCACATGTTTTTCGAGGGCGACCGGATCGACGCCATGCGGGAAATGATTCTCTCGCGCAAACAAGACGATCGTCAGAAAGCTTTGGACAAACTGCTGCCCTATCAAAAGAGCGATTTCGTGGGAATTTTCAAAGCGCTCGCGGGACGGCCGGCGACCATCCGGTTGCTTGATCCGCCTCTTCACGAATTTCTCCCGCAGGATAACGCCGCTCAAAGCGCGCTGGCCGACAAGATCGGCGTTAGTGCAGACGAGATCGCTCGCCGCGTCCACGAGTTGCATGAGCAAAATCCCATGCTCGGCCATCGCGGATGCCGCCTCGGAATTTCGTATCCCGAAATCACCGAGATGCAGGCGCGCGCAATCTTCGAAGCCGCCGCGGAAGTGCAGAAGAAAGGCATGAAGGTATTGCCCGAGGTCATGATTCCGCTGGTCGGTTTCCGAAAGGAACTCGAGCTCCAGGTGGAGATCGTTCGTCGCGTGGCTGACGAAGTCATGAAGAGAACGAAGACCAAAATCAATTATCTCGTGGGCACCATGATCGAGGTGCCGCGCGGTGCGCTCACCGCCGATGAAATCGCAGAGACGGCGGAATTTTTCAGTTTCGGGACCAACGACCTGACGCAAACTGCGCTCGGTATGAGCCGCGACGACAGTGGCTCGTTCCTGCCGCACTACGCGGAACTGGAGATCGTGAAGGGCAACCCTTTCGCAGCCATCGACCAGGACGGCGTAGGACAACTGATGAAGATCGCGGTCGAAAAAGGCCAGCGCACTCGCCCCAAAATCAAACTCGGGATCTGCGGCGAACACGGCGGCGAACCCAGCAGCGTGAAATTCTGCCACAGGCTCGGCCTCGATTATGTGAGTTGCAGTCCTTTCCGCGTGCCGATCGCGCGGCTCGCAGCGGCCCAGGCAGCCTTGGCTGTCTAAGGTTTCACGCGAAACAGCGCGACATCAGGACCGAATTCGGATTTCTGCAGGGAAATTTGCTCAAATCGATCGGCCCTGATGCCGTTGGAATGTCCGCTCTTGGGGAGCCATTTCGCGGGCAGAGAATCCTCCACGGCCATATAAACCATGTAGCGGACCCGGTTTCGCTCCAGAAACGTATCGAAGGCGGCAGCGTCGTCCCACGCCTGCGCCGGAGCGTCGTGAGATTGGACCACCTTCTCCGGAGGAAGCCCGGAGAGAATCCGCACAGACACGTCATCCGAAAAACAGCGAACTCCAGATTCGTTAGTCTGTTGCATCGATTCCTTCAATGTCTGCGCGATCCTCTCGTGCCCCTGAAAATCGGCCAGCACTTTTGGAATGACAGAAAACTGACTGTGCGCCTCCGATACGCACAAAAGGACGGCCATCGCAACGCTAGCGAGGCCTAACCAGTGCGGCCACGGCGACTCGAGTAAGAGTCGTGACAACCACGCGAGCAAAGGCGCCCCCAGGACAAAGGCAAACAGCCCGTATCGTGGCAGCCACACCGGTTGTCGCTTGGTGACGTAACCGAGAATTAAAAAGGCGAGCACGACGACAAAATAGGAAACCGTCACGAACGCCCCCCAGAAATCTTGTCGCCGCCAACCGGCCTTGAACAACGCGACCAATCCGGCAATCAAACAAACGACAAAGAGCACGCGGTTAGCTCCGAACATCAGCAGATCCAAATCACCCCGCACATCGGCCAGGGCGAAGCCTCGGCGGGACGGATAAAAATCCATGTAGTGCTCGTGATAGACGACGCGATCTTTGAAGAAGGCGAACCAATCGCCGCGAGCCGAATGGCTAACGACAAGCCAAAGCAACGGCGGAGCCACAAGCACGATCACTCCAATGACGCTGATCCGCCTCTGCTTAATGAACTGAAGCAATGGCAACAAGGGTATCAGCGTCCAAGCTTCAACCCGAACACCGCCGGCAATGGCAGCGACAACCATGGCAGCTGTCCATTGGTTGCGCAGAACGAACAGCAAACTCAGTAATAACAGGCAGCCGAAAGGCACATCCGTCATGCAGGCTGACGAATAAAGAAGATGAATCGGACCCAACAGAACGATGGCGAAAGCAACAACGGCCAGTGAAATCCAATTTGCCAGACGGAGCGAAATCGCGAACACGAGAACGCACGCAGCCGCTCCAGAAAGTCCGGAAACGAGTTCGCCGGCAAGCAACGGATTGTGCAGCCAGATGTTCGGAACCGCCGCCGCCAGCTGAAAGAGCGGCAGCCAGAATCCGTAAAGATGCGAGAAACTGAAAGTGCCTGCGGCAATCTCGGCGCTGAAGCGTGCGATCGTTTCGGCATCGGAAAATCCGTCCTGCTCCGCCGTGGGGAAATACCACACGCCCCACAGGCGAACTGCCAACGCAATCACCCAAAGGGCCGACCAGAAAAAAGGAGAAATCCTGTCGTTACTGCTTGGTAGCATCTCGATAGGCCAGCCAGGCCTTCCACGCGCGCTCCCAATTCTGTTTTTCGCGCCAGGCGCGAGCCTCGAGAACATGAAAATACGCCGGTGCGTTCGGCCGTTCCGTGAAATGCCGCGCCGTCACCAAAGCATCGTCCACTCGCCCCTTCTTCATCTGTTCCCGATAGAGGGAATATCCAGCCGCGTAGTTATCTGGGTTCGAGTAATAGCGCTTTTGCATTTCTTCGAGCGAACCCTCGCCATTCAGTCGCGGCATTGCCACGGCATCGCCATATTGCTCGATCAACTCGCACGCCCCCTTGAAATCATTCTTGGAAGCTTCCAGCTTGGCCACGCCCAACCAGGCATAAGGCATCCACTTCGGATAAACCTGAACCTGGCGCGACAATTCTTCCAAATCGCCCTTTTCAGCCCATAGGGAGAAGAGCGCGAATTTCTCTGCTTCAGTAAGCGTCTTGAGATCCGGATCGTTTTGCAGAAAACGTTTCAGCTCCTGATCGAACCGCGGGCCCTTGACACGACTGAGATACGCCAAAACCAGGTCGTGCTGAGTTAGCCCGACCTCCTGCAGAATTCGACCTACCTCGGGGTTATCGATAGCTGCTTTGTCGAGCATGCCCGCATAAAGATTGAAGCGATGTAACTCCGTTTGCGTACGGCGAAGAGCTTCACGCCAGGCCGTCCCTGCGTAAACCGGCTGGAAAGGCAACCAGGCGTATCCCTCTGCCAGCGGGACTTCGTAGGAAGTCGGTTCAAGAAAGCGCGCTCGACGAAAATCATCGACCGCCGGTTGCTGCCGTCGCGCCCCCACTTCCGCAAGCGCGCGCGCAAAATACAACTGCCAGTCGAGAGGGGCGGAATCCAACCCGCGGGTATTGAGCGCGATAGCATCCTCAAACTCCCGGCCATTCATCAGGGCTGGTGAGAGCTGCTTCACGACCGTGGCACAGACCGAGCCAGGCAACAGCGCCTGCTTCTCCACCGCTACCGTCCATGCAACTCCGCAGACCAATAATCCCAGTCCGATCAGACGGAAAAAGACCATGGTCACAACACTTCGCTTAAATGGAAGCGGCCGGTGCAAGGACGCACCGAGGAGGAGAAGCGCGGCGTAAGCCGTCCCGACACGGTGTCCCGAGACATCAATCAAGCCATGAGCAGCGAAACACAAGGCGCCAATCAGAGCAGCCAAACGAAAACGCTGATTGGTCGCTTCCGCGAGTGGCAGAACGCGCCGAATCAAAAGAGCGGCACCGGCCACGGTGATCAGAATTGCCGGCCAGCCAAGTTCCGACCACATCCAGATCCAGTCGCTCTCCGGATGCAACGCGCGAGTCTGCGCAATCGAGGCCTGCCGGAAAGTCGCAAAGACCGGCTCGAAGTTGCCCAGACCGACTCCGCACCAGGGCGATGCCCGGATCATATCGAAGGCGTCGTGAAAAATCTTCCACCGGAAATCGGCGAATGCCCTGGCCTGGCCGGATTGCAGAACATGAAAGCGCTCCATGGTCGATCCGCCGAAGATGAGAAGCGCGGTCAGGAGCAGAAGGACAAACGATGCCGCCATCGCCAAGGCGACGCGTGAGTGCGAGCGAACGCGCAGGGCAACCACTGCGATCCACAAGGCGCTCCCACCGACAAGAATGATTACGCCGGCCCGCGAATAATTGAGGATGATCGCGGAGATCAGTATGCCGAGACCGAGGAGCCAGACGATCCACCGGTTTCGCCCATGCCGCATGTCATCCTGCCCACAGGCCAGAAGAACAATCGCGGTTATGCCAAAAAGATCGCCTGTCTGATTGCGATTCGGAAACGGACCAAATCCGCGGGCGTTGATCCAGAAGGAGGGGCTGAGATGGGCCAGATAGAAAACGATTGAGAGTGCCGCGATAAAGACGATGCCGGTCACAAATATCCGCAACTGAACGCGCACCGCTCGCAGATCGAGTTCCTGCGTGCTCGTTAGGTAAAGCCAGCTGACTCCGGCAATCATGCTGATCAAACACGTTAGGCTCACCCAGGGCTGTGCTGAGAGCGTTTGCGGCAGGGTTGCTCCGAAATCACGGACCAGAGCGGATCGCCAGAGTGGCAAAAAGAACCAGCCCGCCGGCAAAAAGGCGATCGCCCCGAGTCCGACGAAAAGAACCATAGCGAGGTTCGTGGCCCACCCGAGTGAGACGCGCGGCGGCCGAATCAAGAGCAGTAATCCAAGCAGTCCGACGATAATCCCTTCGGCCCACTTCTGTGTGGCGCCGCCAAGGAAACAGGCCAGGACCGGCACAAGCGCGACAAGGATACCGCCGCGCCCGTGACCGTCGGACCGGGTTCGTCGAGAGGTGGGCTGAGTTGGATCGGGATTTGTCATCAACCGGGAAGGCCTACCATGGTATGGGAATCGCTATTTCAGAGCAAAGAGAGTTACGCTGGTCGGCGGTGGCACATGGAAGGCGTATTTTAGCACGAGTTGAAGGACGGCAGCCATCGCGTAATCTCCACTGGCCACACCTGCGATAAATAATGGTTACGCAACGCACGGAAGGTCTTTCCCGTCTTTTCCTGCTCTGCCAGATCGTCATGGTGGCGGTGCTATTCTGGCTCGGCGTCTGGGTCATGGTGACTTTCTACTCACCGGGCGCTGAACTGACCTGGCGACGTTACAGCATTTACTGCGGCGTCCTCGTTCTTGGGATGACCCTGGAGGCGCTGACTCGTTCGAAGAACTATTTCATGCAGAACGAATTGCTGCGCCCGCACCGGCTTAGCCTCCGGCAAACTGTGGCCAGTATCGGCTTGCTCGTCATTTACCTCGTCGCGACCAAGGATGCCTTCATTTCGCGTATCTTTTTCTTCAACTTCGTTCCGTGGCTTTATGTCGCCTTTCTGTTTTCGCATGCCTATCTGCCGGCTCTCCTCGCTCGCACCATTTACCGGCGCGAAGAGAAAACCCTCCTCGTCGGCTCAACCCAGAAGGCGCTGCAACTCGGTGACTGGCTGCGGCGCAAGTCAGAGATCGGTCTTCGCACCGTCGGGCTCATATCGGACGAAAGCGTCGCTAACAACGATAGTGGGATTCCAATTCTTGGAGCGCACGGCCAGTTGGAGAGAGTCATCCAGGAACAGGGAATCACTCAGGTCATCCTGCTCGAATTTCCCCTGCTCACCCCGGCTAACCAGGCCGTCATCGGCACCTGCGATCAGCTGGGAGTGCGCCTGTTCATTTTGAGCGATCTCGAGGAGCGGCTCCGGCACGCCGTCACCTTTTTCGAGGACGGCGGCTTCCGCTTCATGGGGCTGCGGGAGGAGCCGTTGGAAAATCCCATGAACCGTTTTCTCAAACGCGCCATCGATCTGGCGATTTCGATACCGGTGATGATTTTCATCTTCCCCGTGGTGGCACTCGATCGTTTTCATGGCGCAGCGACTGCAATCGCCCGGTCCACTCTTCCATGTGCAAGACCGCGCCGGCATGCAAAACCGTCATTTCAAGATCTACAAATTCAGGACCATGCGGACCGATCATAACGAATTGACCCGCCAGGCCTCTTCGGTGGACGCCCGCGTCTATCCGGCGGGAAAATTGTTTCGGAAGCTAAGCCTCGACGAAATCCCCCAGTTTTGGAACGTGTTGTTAGGCGACATGAGCGTCGTCGGTCCCCGTCCGCATTTGATCGAGCACAACAAACAGTTCGCCAGGCTGATGGAGAATTACCATGTTCGCGCCTTCATCAAACCGGGAATTACGGGCCTGGCACAAGTTCGGGGATTTCGCGGGGAGGCCCGGGACAATTCAGATATCGAAAACCGCGTGACCTGCGATATCGAATATCTGGAGAACTGGAATATCTCCCTCGAGTTCGGCATTATCCTGCGCACCTTTGCGCAGTTGGTCGCGCCGCCGCGATCGGCCTACTAACCAGCGGCTCCGGCAGGCTGCTCCGGAAAAACAAGCTCCCGCATCTGGGCGAGAAACTTTTCCTGCACACGGCGGCGCTCGAATTTCTCCACATAACGCCGGCCGGACTTTCCCCAATCGCGCAATTTTGCGCGATCTCGCGCCAGGCCCGACAAGACATCGGCCAGTTCACGTGGACGGCCAGGAGGCACATTAACTCCGCAGCCTCCAACGCGAACAGCGCGAGCCAGCGCACTCTCCTCATCGGCCACCGTGACGACGGGACAGAAGTGCGCCGCGATCATCAGGAGCTTGCTCGGGAAAAAAGCGTTCCCGGCGCGCGCCTGCTGAGTGATAAAGCAGACGTCGGCATCGACGAGCAATTGCGCGTAGGCGGCGTCGGATTGCAACGGCATCAGTGAAACGTTCTCGAGCTGGCGCTGATTTATCCCTGCCTCCAGAGCAGGCCGGGCCGCGCCGTCGCCACAAATAAGAAAACGGATGTTCCGCTGAGATCGAAGCAACTCAGCCGCCTCCACCAAAATGTCGAGACCCTGCTTCACTCCGAGATTACCTGAATAAACCGCGAGAAAATCGTCCGGCGCGATCCCGTGCACTTTTCGAAATTCGCCCCGCTCCGGGACTTCGGACTCCTCCGGGATAACGACGCTATCCTGATAAAGAATGAGCTTTTCTTCCGGCACGCCTTTGCTGCGGAACGCATCGATGACTTCATCGCTCAGGCTGCAAACGCGCGCCGCCTTCTTGTAGGCAAAAGCCTCCAGCCAATAGAGCGCGCGTGTGAACCAGCCCTGGCGCAACATGCCCAGCCCCACGGCGGCATCCGGCTGCAGGTCCTTCACGTGAAAAACAAAAGGCGCACCTTTTAACCTGGAAACAAACCAGGCCGTCAGTGCCAAGAATGAGCGGCGGCGACACCACGACGTAAACATCCGGTCTGCGCAGCCGGAGAATACGCAGCGTTGAAGTGAGTGCGAAGGTGGCTTCGTGGACGATGCGCTTGAGCGCCGTCGCTCGCTCAGGCACGTAATGCCAGCAGCGATGCACGGGAACGCCGTTAAGAATGTCTGTCCTGAAGAATTTGCCTCTGTCTTCGGGGCGCTTTTTCCACTCCGGATAATAGGCAAACGTCGTCACCATCTCGATATCATGGCCGGCAACCTTGGCGAACTCGCACAAGGCAACGTTGTGCGGAGCAATCCCAACCACTTCGGGAGCGTAGTTGATTCCCCAAACGATCAACCGCATGGCCATCACTTGCCGCCCGACTCCGCGCCGTGACGCAGCTCGTACGTTTTGACGACGCAGAGAAATTCGTAGGTCGCGTGCAGACGAGCAAAATAATAACCCGCGCGCCCGTCCAGAAAACCCCGTTGCCAGATGAAGATGTAAAGAAAACGCAGCAACGGACGAAAAGGCAGATGCTGCGAGAGCAGTTTCAGGCGCCTCTTGGCGCCGACCCGGCCGTGGCTTATTGATCCGGCGCTGTCCTTCAGATAACCGTCAACCGCCACCCGCGCTTCCCAATTGGAGTAACGATTGTGTTTCTCCAGAAAAACGTCCACGGACGGAAAAGCATAGTGATCCATCTCGGAGCGCAGTCGCGCCGTCGGTCCCTTCACCACCACATGCTCGTGAACTTCATTGTCGCCGCTGTTCGTCTCCGCTTCGGTTAATTTTTCATATCGGCCTAACGAATGGCGGAACAGGCGCAGATTCCAATTCGGGTAATAGGAATGCTTCAGCCATCGCCCGAGGAAAAAAAAGCGCCGATTGATCCAGTAACCCGCGATTTCACCGGCCTTCTCAATGGCACCGGCAATTTCCGCCCCCGCCTCCGAAGGCAGCACCTCGTCGGCGTCAAGAATCAGGACCCATTGGTGACGGAACGGAAGATTCTCCAGAGCCCAGTTCTTCTTCTTCGGCCAGCTACCGTTGAATTCGAACTGCACCACCTTGGCGCCGTGTTCCTCCGCGATGCGAATCGAGTTATCCGTGCTTTGCGAATCAACCACAAAAATCTCGTCGGCCCAAGAAACCGAATTCAAGCAACGCGGAAGATTTCCGGCTTCGTTCCTGATCGGAACGAGCACTGAGACCGGGACTTTCAATTGCGGTGTCCTCGTTTGGTGATTTGCACCGCCACCGTGCACAGGCGCTTGATCAGCCAATCCTTGCTCGGAAAATCGGGGACGCCTATGGGATGACTCGTGAAAATGGCCTGGTGGTTTGCCGCCCAAATTTTCAGGTCACGCAAAGAAACCCAGTGAACCGCATCTGAATCCACATAGAACGGCTCGTGAAATGCCGCCAGGTCCGTTTGAATTAGAAATTGCGGGCGTCTCAAGAAAAAGGCCACCAACCGCGCCCAGCCGGCTCGGACTGCAAATTTCAATTTCGCCAGGCGCGGCAAATGACGGGCCGAGGGACAGAGGTACCCTGGCAAATCATAGCGCGGCGAGAAAATGAAAAGATCGGCGTCTTCAGATAGCAGACGCCAGATTTGCTCGAGGTGCGTCGCGGGATCGGTCACGTGTTCCAGGACGTAAGTGGAAAAAATGATGTCGTATCCACCCGGCAAACCCGTGCTCAAGATATCACCGAAGAAGGAGGCGTCCGCCTGGCCGCGCAACCAATCCTCGTTGTACCGGGTCACGTCGTGAGCATGAAATTCAACTTTCGACCGAAGACCTTTTTCGGAGAGGTACTGAGAGAATCCCGTTCGACCGGCGCCCACCTCGAGGACACGAAGCCGCGTTTTCTCTGGCAGTCGTTCCCGCATGCAGTTGATCACATGCTCCCAGCAGTTGCGCTGGTCGCTCGGAGCCTGAAAGGCCGTATACGCCGGGGCCGCGCTGTAGAACTGATCAAGTTGTTCTCGAAGGTCCCGGTGCGCTTCTTTGGAAAGTTTTTGGTAGGGAAGCAGCTGCGCCTTCATGTCTTTTGCGCGGATCGGGCGGGATTTCCAACCACGACGGCGCCGGCCGGCACATCCTTTGTCACCACGCTGCACGCTCCGACACGCGCGCCCTCTCCAATTGTGATCCCCGGCATAACAAAAGCGCGCGCCCCGACAAAGGCGCGGGCGCCAATCGTGATTTTAGCGGTGAGCAAAGGGAGAGCCGGATCGTCGAACTGGTGCGTGCCGGTACAAAGATATGCTTCTTGCGCGACAATGGCGCGTTCGTGAATCTCGATTTCGCCGAGTGAATACGCGTTCGCCCGGTCGCCCAGACAGGCACCGTCGTGCAGTGTCAGATTCCAGGGTATGGCAATCCGTGCGCGCTGGTGCACAAAAGGGTGGCCGTGAATCTTGGCGTCGAAAACGCGCAGCCAAAAGAGTCGCCATTCGTTGAGCGGCTTCGGCGTCCACGCGCAAAAAACGCACCAGCAAAACTCCCACATCGTCCGCAGAACCCGTTGGCTCATCGACCAAGGCGATTCGTCAGGCGATTTCTGGTTCGGGTTAACGATTTGTACTTCGGGCATTGTTAAAGATTCTGTGCCATCACTCACCCTCCCGCCGCTCTGAAATGCGGCCGGACAAATGCTGAACGTTGGGGCTCCGTATTACACTTTCAAAGTCGCTCAAAAAGGAATCAGCCACTCGACTCACAGAGAAGTCGGACGACCTACCATAGCCATTGCCGGCCACTCGTTCGAGCAACGATTCATCCCCCACAAGTTGTTCCATCTTCTGACCCAGGGCCGCGGTCGGGTTGCTCACCCGGTGATCAAAGACAAATCCGGTCTCACCCTGGCGCACAAAATCTGTGAAACATTCGAGATCCGAGACGAGGACCGCGCATCCATGCGTCATCGCTTCCAAGGGAGCCAGTCCAAAAGATTCTCCGCGTTCGGCCAGCGAAGGATAAACGAAAAGGCGCGCACCGCGAAAGGTGGACTCCAGTTTCGCGACTTCAAAAATCGGGCCAGTGAAGCTGACTTGCAGAGGAGCTTTTTGAGCCGCTTTCTCCAAGGACGCAAGGTACGTTCGACCGCCGCCCCCCAACCTGGCTTCCGCCGGTCCTACGATCATAAGCCTCCAGTCAGCAAAAACGGTACGAGCGCCGGCGACGAACGCTTCGATGAGAAGGTGCACGCCTTTCTCGGGATGAAGGCGTCCAACGAAAAGGAAAATCTTTTCCCGGCTGGCCAGCGCCTCCGGAGGAATTGTCGTGATCGAGGAAGGCGCCGGATTCGGCACCACCGCGGTTTTCGAAGCGAGCGCCGGAGCCTGAGCGGCGATGGCGCGGGCAACCGCTGTCGAAGGCGCCTGCAAGCGGGTCGCTCTTTTGTAGAAGCGCATTTGGCCCTTCGGAAACCGGGCCACATGAACATAGATTTTACCCCTGCTCGCGTCTCGCAGCAGGATTGGCAGCCAGAAGGTGTTGGTAACAATGATGTCCGCCTCCGGCAAGACCCTTAACGTTCGGAGCGAATAGATCAGGTCGAGAACCTTCAACCAGATCAAAGACCGCGGCGTATCGAATCCGCGGACCCGCAAGTGGCGCACACCGCCGATTGTCTCCTGGCGCGGAGCGTTGCCGACCGCACGTGAGATCATCACCACTTCATGACCTCGCCTGACAAACTCCGCCGCCAGACTGAGCCACACCTTCTCGATCGCTCCACCCATGGTTGTTGGAACCGGCAGAAATGCGCCAAGCACAACCGTGATCCTCATGAGGAACGCCCGAATTTTGACACCACGGCCACGAGCGACTCGACCGCTTTATCAATGTGAAATCGTTCGGCAAAACATTTCCGCGCATTCTCGGCCATTTCTTTGCGCTCATTTGCCGCTGTGCCTAACCAACGCTCGAGCAATCGCCGGGTTCCGGCGAGCGTGTCGTCCTCGGCGAAGCCGGCTTTATCGTCCACGATCTCGCGCCAGATGTTGACTTTGTTGGAGATCAGAACGGGCGTTCCACAGGCGAGTGCCTCGGCCACGGCAATTCCGAAATTCTCCTGATGAGAGGGCAGAATAAACGCCTCCGCACTGGCAAAGGCACCCCACTTCAATTCGCCCTCCAGCATTCCAGTGAAGGTGACGGGAATCTCTTCCTCATTTTCTTCTGCGAAAGCAGACCGCAAGATGCGCCTGAGTTGTGCGAGATAGTCCGGGTCAGCAGGGCCGGCCAGGACAAGCTGAAGATTCTCTGAGCCGCCTCGAGCGTGACGAACCGATGCGAACGCCTTTAGCAAGAGGTCGCAACCCTTTTTGGTATGCAAGCGACCGAGAAAAAGCAGGACGCGCTTGCCGCGAAGGACGGGAAACGCTTGTAGAAAGTGCTCACGCGCCAACGCCAGGTCGACTTTCGGTGGTGCGGTGCCATAGGCCACGACTTCCTCTTTCCAATCACAATGAAAAAACGAGAGATGCGCCTGGGCTCGCTCCTCTTCGGAGGTAAAGAGGACGGCACGCGCGGAACGCAGGACGCGAGATTCCACCGGCCAATACAGCATTTTCTTCAGATGCTTGAGCGGATATCGCCGGGCAAACCAGGGATCAAGCATCCCGTGGGGGAAAACGAAGTAAGGCGTTGCCGAATCGCGCAGCGCTCGCCGTGCGGCAACGCCGAGATATTGCCACACCCCATGAACGAGCACGGCATCAAAGGAATCGCGGCGCTGCCGGATCCAGGGAGCCAGCCGCGAAGAATAACCATACCCCTCCGACGGCCCTAACGCGTGAACCGGGAACGGAATTTCCCGGAGCCAGCTCGCCCCGGCCGCGTCCAGTGTCACCACCTCGACCTCATGTCCGCGGGCCCGAAGTGCCGCGGAGGATTGCCTGACCGATTCGATCGGGCCGCCGACCGCCGGATTAAGGGTGTGAATCGATCGAAGTATCCTCATCTGAACGCCACCATGACGGGCCGGTCCGCTGATTAACGATCCGACGAGCCATTCGTTAGACCAGTCTCCCGGTTGGAGCCATGCATTCGTTCTGCGTAGGGGGACATTTTCGGAAGCCGCGCCGGAGTCTCGCCTTCAGGTTCTTCATCAACGGACTGCGTCTCGCTTGGATTCATGGCCGCGAGGCAGAGACCATTAAGGACAACGGCAAACCCCAGAATGGTGGGTTGACCAAACGAACCATTGAGAAGAGGAAAGAAGCCGGTGCCGAAAAGAAAAATCGGCAGGATTTGTCCGTGACTCACGGCCCTCATGGAGAGGTAACCGATTCGACAGGCCAGGACCGTGCGCCAGAGCAGAAAGGCGAGACCCAGCACCGGGCCGCTTTCCAGCAAGACCCGCGACCATTCATTCTCAGCGAGAAGAAAGGTGGCCCGCCCCACAAGAAAGCGCGCCGCACCGTTCGTTCCGACTCCGAGGCCGTATCCGACGATAGGAATTCGATCAAGCGAATAAAACGGTTCGGTAAACCCACTGAAGGTTCGGCTGATCAAGCCGCCGGCAATTGCGCTATCCGCTACGTCGCCCTCCTCAGTGAATCGTTGCGTAAGAACCTCCACGCCTTCACGAAAAATAGGAAGATGACTAATGCCCCAGCCAATCACCAAAACCAGAAGCAAACTCCGGGCAAATTTGTTCAAGGCCGCGGGTTGAAGGACTAAGATGATGGAGAGCGTTGCGACAACAAGGCCGACCGCCAGCACGGCCGCGCGACTGCCCGATACAACAATGCCGGTTAGCAACGAAAGGCCGGAAGCGACCAGGAACCAGAGCGGGTACTTCTCGCCGCCAAGGATGGCATCAAGAAGAAACGCGGCTGACGCCGTCACGTAGGAAATGGCGCCGGAGATGAACGAGAAGAGACCCGGCGGTCGAATTTTGCCGCCGCTGGTCTGGATCTGCTGGCCTTCGCCAATTCCTGCGGCCCGATTGATGAAGGACTCCGGGGATGAACGGAACTGCAGGGCCATCAGAACACCCATGGGGATCATGCCTAACAATGTCCACCAGCCGATGCGTTTGACATCGTCAACGTTAAATACCGCCGGCAAAACGAAGATTAAAGGCAGGTGCAGAAAATCTGACCGAAAACCGTAGACCGTAACGAGAGCGACAACCGTCGGCGAAAAATAGGGCTCGAGCACAAGGAACCCCGCAATGACCGATGGTATGGCGATCAGCCCAAGCCAGAGCAGGTACCAATTCCGGGGATAAACCCGCCCGGCAATCGCCATTACATAAATGAGAACGACGACGGGATCGCGAATGATAAGGAGAGGATTGGAAAGCTGGGGGAGGACCCATTTCCGAAGAGCCCCTTCCGTCAGCAAGAGAAACAGGTAGAGATAAATCAGCCACCGCAAGCCCCGCATGATCCTTTCATGCCACTGGACAGCCGTCGACGTGGGCTCCGAGAGCCGGGCATTGCCTGAAGTGGTTGGAGAGCGCATACGGGACGGGTTCATCCCATCACGGCCCGTGCCACGGAAGCAATTTGTCGACGATAGACTTCCCATTGCCTCGCTTTCGCCTTCTGCCGGGCTGCTTCTTTCATGCCGGCAAGCACCTTCGCGTCACTCCGGAGGAAATCCAACTTCTCCTCGATGGCCGTGGACGACCGGATCGGCACGATGAATCCGTCGAGCCCGTCTGAAATGAGATCCGGTCCGGCCGTGTTTGGCGTTGTCACCACCACCAGGCCCTGCGCCATGGCCTCCGTAATCACGAGCCCAAAACCTTCGTGCAAAGAAGGAAACACCAGAACATCGTGACGCGACATTTCCTCCAAAAGCTCCTCGTGCGGGAGTGACGGCAGCCAGCGGTAGCGATTCAGGACCTCTGGCGAGGGCATCATCGGGCTGACTCGCCGCCCAATCAGGGTCAATTCAACCTGCCCCTCGAGGCGCAACACCGCGTCCAGCAAATAGGAGATGCCCTTTGCCTGGCCAAGTGCACCTACAAACAGGACCCGCAGTTTAGAACCTGCCTCACGATGATTCGTCCGTTCGCGAACTGGTGGCGCTCCATACGGAACCACCTCCACCTTTTGCTTCAAGTTGGCTGTATCGACCAATGTCTGTTTCGAGAACGTGCTCGCAACGACGATCAGATCCGCCATGGCCAGCTCTTGGTCCTTGCGTTCCAATTTCTCCGAGCTATCGCCTAACGAAGAAAGCGTGCCGGCCCATTCCGGCGAAAGGAGAGCCTCTTCAGCCTGCAACTGACGGACTTTCCCAAAGTAGGCTGTCGGATGGTCGTAAATGCAACGAAGTCCCAGCTTCCTGGCCGCACGGAAAGATTCCAGAGCCCCATCGTCATAAGCCCAAATCGCCCGCACACCTCCAATTTGCGAAAGACGCGATGCCACTCTTCGGTCTAACGAGTGATAAATCGCGTCGATCGAAAACAGACCCGTTTCGTGTTTTGTAAATAGACCGACCCCGAGTTGCCCCGAAATGAGCCGACCCCATTCGCGAAAAGACGAGGAGGTGCGGACAAAGGGCGCAACGCCGGGCGGAAAAGAACGTCTCCGGAGTTCGTTTTGAATCCGTTCAGAAAAAGAGAAAGAACGATCGAGAAGCCCCTGCTTCTTCCAATTCAAACAAGTCCAAAACTCCCCCAGCAGCTTGTCCTCGGCGAGAGCCAGCGCGGTTTGTCTAACGTTCTGATTGGCCGTCGGATGAGAGAGAACAATCACGTCAGTTTGGATTGGAAGAGATCGAGATAGTGGTCCGCAATCACGCGCGGTTGAAAGTGAGCCAGATGTCCGGCGGCCTCGCCCAGAAACCGCTCGTGCCCACTGGGTATGCGCAGCAATTTCTCCAGGGTATCTGCCAGTGCCGTCGCATTCGCATTGGGAAAGGTGAGCCCGCAGGGGCCAATTGCTTCCGGTAAACCTCCCCCAGCCGATCCGACGACAACACAACCGCACGCTATCCCTTCGAGGGCCACGACGCCGAAGGGTTCTTGGTAACGCGAGGGTACCACTAAAATCCTGTGCGCGTTGAAAGTTCTCGCGAGCTCGTGGCCCGTTTGCGGGCCCAAGAAAGTCACCTGGCCCTGTAAGCCAGAATCGGCCACGAACTTCTGCAGCCCTTCAAGCATCGGGCCCGAGCCAACGATCGTGAGAGATGGACGCAGCGAGCGGTCGCGTAGTTTCTTCAACGCCTCAAACAGAATGTCCACGCCCTTTTCTGAAACCAAACGGCCGACGAAAAGCAGCTCGCCAGGCCGCGCGCTCAGCGGCGTCTCGAGCCCGAAGACCCCGGCATCATAAGGATTTGGAATAACGGCGGGCCTCTTGTCGAAACAACCGGCAACGAATTTACTGATGGCCACACCGGTCACCTGCTCGGCAACGGCTCGCTTCAACCGCAGTGCCCCATCAAAGCCCGAAGGGCGTTGACAGTAGGAGCCCTGGTGCGTGACCACCACCGGACGGGGCCGGACCAGAACCGGCCACAGCGTTCGAAGACTCAGGTTGTTCTGCCAGAAAATGTCATGTTGCTTAACAAGCTCCAAAAGTTTCCCGACCGATGGCTGCCTAACGACGACAAACTCTTCCTTCTCCTGGTCCGGCGTTTGCGTCGCCACTGTCACCTGGTGTCCCAGCGCGACAAACTGCTGGGCCAGAAGCTTGCTAACCGTTTCAATCCCGCCAAGGCTGGGCGCGAAGGCGTGCGATGAGATTAAAATTCTCATCGAAACCGGGGCGGGCCAAAGCGCCCCAAGAAGTAATCGCTAACCGCTCGAAAACGAGCCTTCGCTGAGAAAGCGATCTCTGGATTGCGAGCAAAAGAAAGGCGCACCGTGTTTACCAAAAGCAGAAAGGCGCGCAATGTCGCCGCCATCGATCCGAAATAATCGTGCACCAACAACAGGGAATTCCGGCCAAAAAGGTAACTGCGCCACGCGCTCGGAGTCGTGGTTCCGGGGTTGGTCACGAGCGCGCCCCAGACCATGACGACTTTCCAGCCCCGGCGCACGGCTCGCGCACCCAATTCGTGTTCGTCGCCATACGCGAAGTAGCGTTCATCGAAGATTCCAATTTCGTTAAGGCATTCCCGGCGCACGATCACGAGCGTGCCGTGAGGAACATCAATGCTTTGGGCAGCGCCGCGCGCGAGCATTCGTCCATGCTTAAGTTGCACCCCGCGGATAAATGAGAAATGCGGGACGCTCTCATCCGGATATTGGGGGCAAGCAATGCCGATTCGCGGATCCGCGTCCATCGCGTCGACGAGCATGGATATACAATCAGGTGAGGCCAAAGCGTCGTGGGCACTGATCAAGCAATAGGAATTTGAGGCAGACTCCAGCCAGTTTCGCAAAGCCACATTGATGGCCGGTCCCCAGCCTTTATTCTCCGGCAGCCTGAGCATTTCGGCTAACGACCCCGTTTCGGCGCTCAGCGTCTCGTAGGCCTTAGAGTCCGAGTTGTTATCGATCACGGTTACTTTTAGAGGAACACCTTGACTGAGAAATGCGCGCACGGTTGCGGCGCATTCCTCGGGCCGATTCCAATGCACGACAAACAAGCTGAGAGGCTCAGCGCTTTGTCGCATAGCAGAGAACTTCTTCTCCCGCGCCTGGGATAAAGGAGAATAAGGCAGCCAACACGCCGGCAGCGATTTTGAACAATCGGCGAATCAGGAATGGCACCAACCCTGCCGCGGGTGGCGATACTCAGACTCTCCTTGAAGTCCCAGTAAAACCGCCGCATCAATGTTCGCGTTTGCACCTCAAAACCGAGCGGCTCCAGCATGGATCGATAGGCAGATGCAGTGGGCAAAAAGAGATGGCGCGGCGGGTCAAGCGCGTACCATTTGTTGCCAAATAATCGCCGCGACATCCCTGAAGGGTTCGGGGAAACACTAACGATTACTCCGCCTGGTTTTAAGGCGCGTCCCAGGATTTCAAACACTTTTTTGGGATCAAAAAAATGCTCGGCGACGTGGGTCATGGTAATGGCATCGAAAGAAGCCGGAACAAGCTCAACCTCTTCGACTTTACCCTGGTGTACCCGTAACCCGCGATCCATGGCCCGCTGCGCCGCTACAGGATCGACTTCTATTCCCTGCACATCCCAACCGAGGCGTTGCATCCATTCCATAAGGGCACCGTTACCGCAGCCGACATCCAGTAGCGTTGCCCCGGTTTTCTTCGGCAGAAATCGCACGGAAAAACCCGCCTTTTTCCACAAAAAGGGGCTCAAGAGGCGACCGAGCCACACGCCCGCGGGACGATCGGCCTGTTCTTCTAACGAATCGTAGCCGAATCTTCTCTGAAGAGCGGAAAGTTTCGCCGACGCAATGAAACCGGATGGCAAGGTTGCACTCGAACCTTCATCGCTGCGCGTAAAAGTGTAGTTTTCGGGATACAACAGCGGCAGCGCGCTTTCTACCGGTCGAGGATTTGGCCACAGGGAACGGCACGCCGGACAAGTCCAGAAGGTCCACTCTCCCGGAAGACCACAGACATAGTCGCGGGCACCTGGCAGGGCCATTCGGCCAGGCACAGAGCACGCAGGACACAACGCGACAGGCTCAGTTTCAATTGCAACGCTCATGGTGTAGGTAAAACTCGATCCTCGAAACCCAGCGCTTGTCCGATGACATCCCCCAATCGTTCCAGGGAGGCGCGCCGCTGATACCAATCGTAAAGCCTCCAGCTGATTTCGGCGCGCTCATCTGGAGAAGGAAGCTCCGCCCGAGACTGATCGATAAAAAAAGGACCCGGCAGAGTTTCCTGTTCGAAAACAAGTGGCGCAGTCTTATGGGGCAGCACCGCGCCAAGGCCGTGCGCGCACAGTGCCGCAAAGACGCTGGATTTAAAAAGAGCATCGACCGGTGAAGCCGGGTGATGAAAGTAGTCGAGCCAGCCTAACGAACATCGAGAAAGAATTTCCGATGCGACCGACGCCTCAACCTGCGGGTGGTAGCTCCATTTCACATCCGGAAGGTCTTTCAATATCGCTGGAATCACGGGACTTTCGCTCCCTCCCAGGACGAATAGTTCCCGCGGGAAAATATGTTCCGGAATCCGGGAGACAATTCGTTGAAAGGAGCGAGTGGATTTCTCGAGCAGCGCATTTCCACCGCAGATAACCCATCGGTGCGGGTCCTTCGCTTCAATCTGGGCGCGGGTAAGAACCGGTTCGCCGAAATTCGACGGCACCGGCTGAAGACGGGCAGAAATGCTGGGAGCGAGCCGATGAAGTTGAGCGAGCGCGGCCGGGTTGGTAAGGACACACGCGTCTGACAATCGGGCGATGGATCGTGCAAGGCTGCGTTGAAACGGTTTCAACCAGAAAGCACTTCGCCATGGCGGCGCGGATGCATAGAGCTCATGAAATATTGTAACCACACGCCGGGTTGCGCGAGCCCGCAGTCCGCGCAGCTCTTTCGAGAGTTGAAACGGAACGCCGCGAGCCTGATAGCCATAATTCACGTAATGCAGGATGACATTGTCGCAGGCAGCGTCGGGCAAGCGCGCAAGATCGTTACCGGTGATAAACCGGCTCACAGCTTCGTGCTTCACAAGTAACTCGTTAGCCAAATTGGAAGCATACGTGCCGACACCGTCCCCAATGCCAGGAAGCTTGGGCACGATGTGAAGAACTGTTCGATCGTTCATCTGCGAAATCATTGCAGTTCGCCGATCCTGTCCCGATAAGATTGCGCCGTCTCCCGGGCGATTGCGGTCCAATCAAATCGATGAGCCGCATCCCGGCATCGCCCGGTCAGCTGCTCATAATCTGGCGCTTCCATTCTCAAAATCCGCACAAGCGCAGTGGATAATTGCTCGACGTCACCGGCCGGGACCAGGAGTTGTGGAAGAGTCGGATTCAAGATCGATCCTGGGCCGGGGGAATTGTAGGCCACCGTCGGGATTCCAGCGGCCAATTGCTCGAGGAGGGCAAATCCGAAACCCTCCGCATAGGTCGGAAAGGCGCCGGCCGTTGAGTTCGACAACCGCTGAGGTAGCTCGTCTGGCTGATACTCGCCGACAATTTCTACCAGGTTGGATCTTGAAAGGCCAAGATCGGCTAAAACGTTTGCATCGTCGGTCAGCGTTCCAAGAAAAAGAAAACGCGTTTCAGGAATCTGCGCCCAGACGGATCGAACGATTCTGGCCCAGTCCTTCGACCCTTTGCGCGGACTCCACGCGCCGATAAAACATATCTTGGGAGAGTTTCGCCGGACATCTACTGCCGCGGCCGATTGCAGGAAGGCCTGACGTCGTTCTTCGGGAAGACCATATCCGTGCACCGTGATCGCGAGGCGGGCATCAACTTCCTTTCGCAAGCAGTCCGCCTCGTCCTGGTTGGGCACATTAATCAAATCCGCGTTAGTGATGGCCGCGTCCGAAGCGCGCCGAAGCCATGACCCGATGAGAGTATAATAAATCTTCCCGATAGCCTTCCCGCCAGAAACTGGCCATCGATGCGATGCTTCGCGCTCGAAGCGATCGTAGAGTCGATAAAGTCCGACGGAGCGCGCAACCAACAGACCGCGAAATCTCAGCTGTGTTTTCGAGGCGCGCAGCGAACCCACCAGGGCATCCACCACGTCATATCGGTCACCATTTTCCCTGATGAATTGGGCGGCTTTGCGATTAAAAAGAAGCTGACGCAGCGCGGCCAGAGGCGATGAATGCGTCCGCACTGGAAAAGCCTGGTCCATGCTGAAGACGTCGACGCTATGGCCCGCCGCTCTCCAGGCCTGCTCCAATTCCATAAATACTTTAACCGCGCCAAGGCGAGCTTCCCACGGCAGATAAACCACCAGGAGAATCCGCAAGCTTTCCTTCCCCGCGAGCAACGCGATTTGTCTCTACTGATTCAGACTTGTCCAAAATTTGTGTCGAACAGGATTAACATAGTGGCGCAAGGCCAGTTTGGGACCGGCATAGCGGTCGGAATAAATAAACTGATCGTCCAGTTGCAGCACGTAGCTGGCTGGATCGAAGGGTTTCGCCTTGTTAGCGTGCATAACAAGATGCGTTATCGTTTGGTTGGTGAAAAAGATCGGGTCGCCGGCAAGCTCGCCGAAACGCCCCACCCCGAGCGACCAATCGAGCTTTTGGAACAAGAGCAGAACGCCGGTGTTCACCGGGTGCGCCTTCTCCGCAGGGTCGTTTAACAGCCGCTCGTCGCCAGCAAACTGGCAGTCCGCGAGATAATAGGCAACAGCGTCACGCGCCTGAGCCCTCTGCACGAGATCGGCGGCTCTTTCGAAAAACAAAACGTCCGAGTCGATATACAATGCGGGAACATCACCGGGCAGCTTCATGATCAGGGCGAGTTGTTTGCCTGTCGGATGGTTCGCGAGGTAGCGTGAAAATTTATCGGTGGCGTCGGCTCGCAAAGGGCTGGCTTGTTCAACCCGGACGCAAGGGTCGATGCGCTGAATTAAGGCGATGCTTTCGGCGGTGTGTGAGCCGTCAGAAACCACCGTAAATTTCCGGGGACGCCCGGCGTGTCTAAGGAATGAGCGAATGGACGCAACCTGTTCTGGCAGATTCTCCTGGTTCGAATACGCGAAGACTTCAAAGTCGAGTGTTCGAGGTGTGGTCACGGACCGCCGCGCAATCAAAGGAAGCAGTGAACGGTAAATTCGCCTGACGACACCGCCATGAAACCGCGCAAGATGATAGCCGAAATTTGGCAGCCTCATGTCGTGACGCTCGGAAAACCACGAAAGCCGCGCACGCTCAGGAAGATGTTCAGAAGCAGGCTCGGAATGAGTGAGAGCAGATTAAAGGCAAGTACGCCGGCGACGCTCGAGAAATCGGTGAACGGTATGAGCGCCGCCTGCGTGACCAGAGTCAGCGGAATATAAAGCCACGATCCGACGACCCACGCCTTCGACGCATTGAGGGCCCAGAGGGCACCGGCGATGGCATTCAGAACCGCTCCTCCGACCATCAGAAGCAATTCGTGGTGCAAATGCGTGTATCTGTTCCCGAGGATAAATAGAAACTGATTCGGAAACAAAGCGGCCCCGGCCATGATGACGCCACTGAACGCAGTCACGGCCCCTACAATCGCGAAAAAGAGTCGGCCGAGACGCTGGCGACTATCGCATCGCGCGAATGCCGGGACAAAAACATTGGTGAGAAGATTACTCACGACAGTGAAAATCATCCCGAGACGCCCGAGGGCTCCCACTTCCGCGACCGAACTGACCTTATGGGCAAAGAAACCAATCAGAAAAATGGTGATCTGTCCTTGCACGCAATAGAAGACAGCATTGGCTGCCAGGTGTTTGGTTAGGCGCATGATCTCACGGCGATCGTCGCTGTTTTCCGGCGCGGCCAAATCGACCACTCCAGCTACGTAGTGGCGAAACATCAGGTATTGCAGAAACAAAACGCCGGTGCCGATGAGAACGGCCACGCCCGCGTTCATAAATAAATAAAGCAATCCTCCGATGAGAAGGAGTCGGCTGAACGCTCCAGTAAGATCGATCGACTGAATACGACCGAGATCCGAACGCAAGCGTGGCACAACACTGAGCACTCCCAGAGAGAGTTGGACAATTAAACCCAACAAAATGATAACGATCAGGATCGCCGTGTAACCCGGCGAAGCGCCGTTGCGCACGAGCATGAAGTACATGATCGGAGTAATGACCACGATGGCGAGCGTGCCCAGTTTGCGACGGACTCCGAGAGCCGTGTTAATCAGCTGACCGAAACGATTCCGATCGTGCCACACGCGTCCGCCAATGGAGATTAGGCCAACGCTGATCCCGATATCGGCCAGCAGATTGATCGTGCCCTGCATGGTGTTGGCGATCGTGTAGTAGGCGTATTCAGTACTGGGGAGCGCGCGGACAAGCAGAATGCCGCTGAAGAAACCGACCATCTGAACGACACCCTGGACGACGGCAAAGTTTCCCACGACACGGGCCCGATGAAGCGCGCGCCGGACGAACGGCGTCGAGCTTTCATCAAGCAATGGGGATGAGATTGGTCCGAAGAAGCCCATGCAGGTGGTTAATCCTTCGAGGAAAGCTGGCCAAATGCCAGAGCGCAATTTGAAGAGTCAGGACGGTGCCTGCGCGGGCCTAACGCAGCCGGCTTGGCTGCCGTGGCGAACAAAACCGGAGCGACCTCTATGAGAGGTTGCTCAGGTGGATCCGGCTCGTGATGAGAAATCGCGGGCATGGGATCGGTCTCGGGATTCGGCGTCGAATAATATTCGGAATACTGATAGTAATAATATTCCGGCAACGAAGTATCGACGAAGTTCAGGATCACGCCCGGCACATTGACCTGGCGATCGTAGAGAAGCTCCAAACCCTTTCGGGTCAGGCGGGCCGATGTGTAGCCAAGGCGGACCACGAAGATGGTCGCGTCAATCTTCGGCGCCAGACTGGTGGTGTCGTCCGCAGCCAAAACCGGGGAACTGTCGATAAGAATGTAATCGAAAGCGGCGTACATCTCTTTCAGAAGAGTCTCGGTCGATTCACGCAGCAGATGCTCGCTCGGCTGTGAAAGCGTTCGGCCGCGCGGGAGAATGACCAGGCTTGGGTAGGCCGTCGGCACGATCACTTCGCGCCAATTCACTTCCTGCTTCAAAACTTCGGAGAATCCGATCTTGGAAGAAATGCCGAAGGCTTCGCGGATAGCGCCACGGCGCAGATCTCCGTCGATCAGGAGGGTGCGGGCGCCGGATAAAGCCATGGTGATGGCCAGGTTCGCCGAAATAGTCGACTTTCCTTCGTTAGGCACAGCGCTGGTAATGAGAAAGGTTTTCGGGCGCGGCCCGTCGTAAGGCATGAAGAAAAGCGAAGAGCGGACATTTCGATAAGATTCCGCGAACATATGGCGGGCATCGTCTGGTTGAAGCAGCGTGACCTTGCCTTTGACCTTCTCTTTTGGAATCTGACCGAGAACGTTCTCGGAAAAATGATGCTGAAACTCGCCAAAGGACGCCATCCGGTCGTCGATGCGATCGAGCAGGACCAGGATGCCGATGCCGGCGGCAGCGCCGCAACCGAGCCCGATGAGCAGGCTCTTGATAAGGCCCGGGCGAACCGAAATTGGATTGGTTGCCATTTCCATGATGGAAACCTGGTCGGCGCTATCGACCACCTGCGAAACGTCGACTTCCTTCAGGTTGTTCGTTAGGCGATCGTAAAGGGTTTTCAGGCGATCGACCTTGCCTTTCACCCGATTGAATTGGGCCAGACGCTGGCTGAGATCGAGCGCCTTCGCTTCCCATTCTTTGATGTTCGACTGGAGGTTTTCCATCTGCTTGCCGATGGATTTCCGGCGAGTGTCGAGTTTTTCGACGGTGTCGCTCCGGAAGAGCTCGATCAGGCGTTCCTGCTTCGTGATCTCGTCGTTCAGCTTGAGAATCTTCGGATGTTTCGGCCGCAGATCTTTTCCCAGAGTATCGCGCTCCGCTTTGAGCAACTGGACCTGCTGTTTCGCCTTTAGATAATCTGCTTCCGGCCCAACGTCGGAGAAAGGCATCCCCTTGTCTTCGTTCGCTTCCGAGGAGGCCGCGTTCGGGTCCGTTTTTGCCTGGGCCCGATCAAGATTCTGGTCGAGATCGAGGAGATTCAGCAGGTCATATTCGGTTTTCAGCGAAGAATAATCGTGATTCAACTTCACCAGGTAAGCCGCGGCGCTGTTTCCTTCTTCCTGAATAAAGCCGATGTTGTTTTCTTTCTGGAACTCGAGCATTTCGTCTTCGGCCGCCCGCAAATCCTTCTCGGTCTGGATGAGTTGTTCGGTGATTCCGGTGATGACGGTTTTGCCTGACTCTTCGCGAAGGCCTTTCTTGAAGTCGACATACTTCTGCATCACGGCATTGAGGTATGCCTGGGTGTAATCCGGGGTGGCTCCGACGGCGCTGAGTTCAAAGATGGAGGCACGCGGTTTTTGCACGGCGGAGACCTCCACCGGCACTGGTTGCATCTCGGGATGGGTCGAGCGCACCAGAGCTTCCGCTCCGCGCTTGACCTCGCTGCTCTGCATCAGCTGGATCTGGGTGCCGTAGAAATTCTGCGCTTCTTCGCTGTAAATCGCGGCCTGCGGAATATTCAGTTTTCCCGCGAGCATCATTTTGCTCTGGGACAGAAACGACGGCGGCGTCTGATAGATCAGAAAAGCCTCAACGAACAGCCCGAGGCAGATGGTCAGCACCGGAATCCACCAGCGACGGACGAGCAACGACTTGTAGCGGTGCAACTTCGTGATGAACAAGGTCGACCAGGAGCTTGGGCTGGACTTTTCTTTCGAGGACGTCCTGCATGTTTACATGTTGATCAGACGCTGCGGAACGTAGATCTGGTCGTCCGGCTGAAGAACTTTATCCAGCATCCGGTTTGCCATTTTCAATGACCTCTTTGAGATCGACCGTAAAATCCTGTCCGTTCTTGCGCGTTACCTTC
Organism: uncultured Verrucomicrobiae bacterium; assembly: GCA_963824205.1. Lineage (GTDB taxonomy): Bacteria > Verrucomicrobiota > Verrucomicrobiia > Chthoniobacterales > UBA10450 > JBBRDU01. Next base: position 435,338 of record CAWGOG010000001.1, read on the forward strand.
ACCTTGCGCTTGTTTGCGAAATCGCCGAAACCGCCGGCGCGGATGACCGCCTTGCTGACGGTGTAACTTTCGTCGGCCGGAATTTCCTGCGGTCCCTGCGCGCGCACGGAACCGTAAACGTAAACTTTGCCGCGCGATTTCTCGCTCACGCGATCGAGCGCGAGAATCACCGTGGCGTGATAATAATATTCCCGCTCAAGGGCGGCCTTGATGTTGTTGGCCAGTTCCTTGCAGGTTTTCCCTTCTGCCGGGACCATCCCGATATAGGGAACTTCCAGTTCGCCGTTATCACTCACGCGAAGGCGCTGCGAATCATTATCGCGATCTTCGACGACGCGAAAACTGACGTAATCGTTAGGCCCGAGCTTCTTCTTGTCATCCAGCGCGGACATCGAATTTGTCCGCAGGACGGTATCGTTCACCGGAGGTGGAGCGTCCGGCGTGGCCGCCCTCGGCGCCATTGGCATCGGAGTCGGAGGAGCGTCCTGCTTGTAGCCCGGATTATATCTCTGCGCGTAGCTCGGAACCGAGCCACTAACGATTACTGCGAGTAAAAGTGCATAAGCCCTGTATCTCATTCCCTCTTCATGCCTTTAGAAGCTATACGTTCCGTCCAAGGAGACGCGGTTCTGGATGTAGTTGCGACCCGGCGAGTCAGAATATTTCTGCGTGTACTGATAGCGCAACCCGAGGGTCACGTGCGGGGTCAGCTGGTAACCGACCGTGCCGGCCGCGCCGACACGATGGAAATGTTCGTCAATAAAGCCGCCGGATTCGTTGCCATCTTCAAAGAAGAATTCGGTCGTGAGCAGGGTGTTGCGAACAAGGTTCCAGGTGATGGTGTGCCTCACGTAGTTGAGCCTGACGGAATTGGAATTCACCCCGAGCTGATTCTCGTGGCCGGCACTGACTGACTGGCTGAGCGTCGCATTCAGGCGATGGGTCAGCAGGATGTTGGCGTAATAATCGTTAACGTCACTTTGGTCGTTGACCAAGCCGCCATTATCAAAGCCGATCCATTGATAACCGCCAGCCAGCGCGAAGTCGCAAATAACTGCTGAGCTGAGTCTCGATAAAACCACCACCAGAAGCGTCCTTCGAATCGTTCAGGACGTTCTTGTCATAATACGTATACACCCCGGTTCCTTCGACACCGATATTTGTGTTGCTGGCGACGGCAAACGAAAGACTGCCCGAAAGAATCTCGGAGTTGTGATTGAGATAATCAAATTGGTCGTTCGTGGCGATGAAGTTGTAATGATCGTAGCCCAGAGTCGCCTGAACCTTGTTCAAATCCCACAACACGGAAATTCCGGCGGTATTCTCAAAGCGACCGTAATCAGCGGTATTGCTGATCGCGGGCTCAGAGATTGGGTCCTGTTGCAACGACATCCGGTCATGGATGTTGATGCGGAAATCGCCCACGAAAATATCGAAAGCGATCTGCGAACCGGGTGAAAGCAGGATGGTATTGGTGTTGTCCTCCGAATGGCTCACATAAACCGAGTAACCGATGCCAAGATCGAGTCGCAGGGTGTTGAGCTGTGTGATCGGCCAGATGGCATCAAAATTCACCTGCGGACGGAAGATAATGTCGTCCTCCCTCTCGTCGTGCTGGGACAGGTTGATGTTGTCGTTGTACTCAACGCCGACAGTCGCGCTAAAGCGGAAGCGGACAGGCCCAACCAGAAGATTATAAGGAATGCGTTCCACATCCTGCTGGCGAGCTTCAGCAGCGGCTTCGCCGGCTAACGAAGGACGAACCGCATCCTGCGATCGAGCGAAGGGTGCAGCGACCAGCAACGGCACTATCAACAGCGCGAGCTGCTTTAAAATGCGGCCGGAAGAACGTGAAACAGCTGTGCAGGTCATAGGCTGGGTTGGCGTGGTTAAGGTTAGCAGTTGTGGTACCAAGGTTTTTGCTCGCAGACACGTCGCCGTAGACAACGGTTCCTAATCCGTGTCAAGGATACGCTTCTGCTCAGTCGGTTTAATGGTTTGTGTTTCTCAGCTTTTACCAAGAAAAGGCCCCTCGAAGCAAGCGAAATCGCCATCCCGCCCGGACCCAGCTCACGAGGGAAAGAACCCCCGGACCGGCCGCTTTTAGCATAAGGTAAGCGCTCTCTAAATAGCCACTCAGACTTGGCTCGATCTAAGCTCTTGGACGGGCATGATCCTGGTCCGATTCGCATGCCTCGCAGCCCTTAGCCTTGGGTCCAGTCTGGCTCAGCGAGCTGTGGCAGACGACCGGACTGCCTCGACGGCTCCGAACATCAGCGTGACCCAGATGAACTGCGGCGCCAAAATCGAGTGCATCACGCCAGACGGCCAAAATAACCGTGTCTCCAAACTTCCAATGGTCGACCCTTCGGCCGCGGCTCTCATCATGGAGGATGACACCGTCAGCTGCGTTTTGCAGGAAGGCGAAACCAATTTTGTGGTCGAACTTCCCAAGGCGCGCTTGCTCGATCGCCTGACATTCCTAAACGAAAACGCCATGGCCCGCGGCGAACTGAAAATCGCCGTCTCAAATAACCGCCTCAAGCCTGACAGCGCCGGCTGGCTCGAAGTGGAAGGCGTCGTCCCATTTTCGCATAAGCGCCTTTTTGGCGTTTCGCTCATCGGCATTGAAGCGAAGTTCGTTAGGCTATCTTTTCGCGTGGAAAAAGCGGGACGCGTAGCCGCCTTCGCCAATCCTCCGCCAGCCACCACCGCGGCCGCAGATGTGCCGCCCATCGGCAACGCCTTCGAATCTCCTGCGCTGCATCAGGCTCTCGATTCACCCTTGGCTGTGCGGCAAACACGCGATCGCGTCATTCTCACAGCCGCGGCGGACTCAGTCGGCCCGATCTCGCCCTTCTCTCGTTAGGCAGATCAACCATCCGCTGGTGGCGAAGCCGGGATAGAGAATCATTCGGCCGTCCGGCCGGTTCTCGAGCTCTCACTGGTGACGACAGCTTTCTGATTTTTGAGAAGACCGTGAGAGTCGATTGAGACGCCCATCATAAATTTCAAACTTTCAAGCAGTCTCAGTAAAACTTCGCCATTACGAGTGGCCAGTTTTCTCCCTCGAAAACAGGGGCACAAAACTAGCTCGAATCTCTAACAACTCGCTTCGGGTTACGCATGGGATTGGCAACGGAACAGCATAACTACCAGTCCGTCATGCCGGCACTCGGGACGAAAGCCACACCCAAACCAAATGAACATAACGCACCCAATCAGTCATCAAACGGGAGCGTGGTGGAAGATCGCGCTGCGCAGGGCGGCGGCTATCTTGCACACGTTGCCCGGGCTACGAACGATGCAATTCGGGATTGGAATGTAGCTGCCGGATCACTCTTCTGGCCGCAAGGCCTGCAGAGTCTTTTCGGCTACGAAGATCCTGTCCACCAGAGCGATCTGAGCTTCTGGCATCAAAGGATACATCCCTCGGATCGCTCCCGCCTTTGCACCGCCATTCAGGAAGCGCTCGCTTCCGACAGCGAAACATGGAGCGGTGAATATCGCTTCAGGAAACATGACGGCGATTATCTAAATATTCTCGAGCGAGCCGCTATCTCCCGCGATCCGTCCGGACAGGCGCAAAGATGGATCGGCTCGCTGATGGACATTTCGGCGCGCCAAAAACTTCAGGACCAGCTTTGCCGTTCGCAAAAGATGGATGCGTTCGGCCAATTGGCCGCCGGTGTCGCGCACGACTTCAATAATTTCCTGACCACCATTCTCGGTTACAGCGACATGGTTTTATCGGAGCCGGGAATGAGCCGAACAGTCGAAAGCCATATCCAGGAAATTCGGGGCGCCGCCGGTCGAGCCTCTGCGCTCGCCGGACACCTGCTCGCCTTCAGCCGCAAGCAGATGCTCGCGCCGCACGTCATCGAGGTTAACGACTTCCTGCAGAATCTCGAACGGACTCTATTAAGATTGCTCGGTGATAACATCACCATCGTTTCCGATCTGCAGAAGAAAAAAGGTGGCCTCCATATCCGCGTCGACACCGGTCAGCTCAGCCAAATTATCCTGAATCTGGCGGTGAACGCGCGCGATGCCATGCGCGCCGGCGGTCAATTGAAACTGCAGACTTCGACATCCGCTATCGCTGAAGATGCGAACAGCGACGAGATCGATAGGCTCGCCCCCGGAGATTATGCGGTCATCAGCGTGATCGACAACGGCACCGGCATGGATGAGGAGGTCCGCCACCATCTCTTCGAACCATTCTTCACCACAAAAAAAGAGAACAACAGTACCGGACTCGGGCTGGCCACCTCCTACGGCATCGTTCGCCAAAGCGGCGGCTCGATTCGAATAGAAAGTGCGCTCGGCAAAGGCACGCGGGTCGACATTTATCTTCCCAAAGTACCGGCGCCACCACCACCCGCATACCGGAAGCCTTCGAACCGGAGCCTCCCGACCGGAACCGAAGCCATCCTTGTTCTCGAGGACGACATTTCGCGTTCGCCACATGTCGGTCAAGATCCTCCGAAACCTCGGCTACGAAGTTATGGAGGCGGCCAGCGGCGATGACGCCCAGCGTCATTTTCAAGACGGCGCCAAAGGGATCGATCTCCTGCTGACAGACATTGTCATGCCGCAAATGAGCGGCCGATTTTTCGCCGACTGGCTGCGAAATGTCAGTCCCGGACACCAAAGTCGTCTTCGTTTCCGGTTATCTGGAAGACTCGCTTCATCCGGGTGACCGGCTGGAGAACGGGATGTTCTTCCTTCCGAAACCCTTCGATCCCGAACAACTGGCAACGACGGTTCGGCAGGTCCTCGATTCCTAGGCGGCGCCTGGCCTAACAAGCAGGCACATTGCGGGACATCTGTGGCGTCTCTTCTTTTCTAAAACCTCGCCGTTGCCGCGCACGCGAGAACGGTTTATGGGACGTGCGTGGTAACGTTCCCGGATATCGAGCGCGCCGCCGAGCGGATTAAAGGCGCCGTCTATCACTCCCCTTGCCCGCATTCCATTCCCCTGAGCGAGGTGACCGGTATGGAGATCTTTTGCAAGCTCGACAATCTCCAGCGCACCGGCAGCTTCAAAGAACGAGGCGCGCGTAATGCCCTCGCGCAATTATCGCCCGACCAACAGCGACGCGGCGTAATCGCCGCATCCGCCGGCAATCATGCCCAGGCTCTTGCCTATCAAGGCCGGCTGCTCGGCGTTCCGGCCACCGTGGTCATGCCGAGGTTCGCGCCCCTGATCAAAGTTAACAATTGCCAGAAGCTCGGCGCGAATGTCGTCCTTTTTGGCGAGGATTTTGGCGAAGCCAAGGCGCGGGCTCACGACATCGCGAAAGAAAAAAGCCTCGCTTATATCGATGGCTACGACGACCCGGCGATCATCGCCGGACAGGGAACAGCCGGCCTGGAAATCCTGGAGCAAGTGCCGGACGTGGAAGTCATCATCATTCCCGTTGGCGGCGGCGGCCTGCTCGCAGGCGTTTCGTTAGCCGTAAAAACGCGGCGGCCCGAAGTTCAAATCATCGCGGTGGAAGCAGAAAACGTTGCCAGTTTCTCGGCCGCCATGGAAGCCGGCCGCCCGACGCGCATTGCTCTTCATCCAACTCTGGCCGACGGCCTGGCCATTCCGCAAGTTGGTGCGAACGCCTTTGAAATCGCGAAGACGCGTGTCGACAAAATTGTCACCGTCACGGAGGAAGAGATTGCCATCGCCATTCTTCGCATTGTCGAATTGGAAAAAGGCGTCGTCGAAGGGGCTGCAGCAACGCCACTGGCTGCGTGTCTTTCTGGAAAACTTCCCGGCCTAACCGGAAAAAAATGCGTTCTACTTCTCTGCGGTGGGAACATCGATCCGAACGTGCTCAGCCGCGTCATCGAACGCGGCCTGGTCGCCGATGGGCGATTGGGACGATTCACCGCTGTGATCAGCGACCGGCCCGGCGGTTTGGCCGACCTGGCGGCGCAAATTGCCTCGACCGGCGCGAGCATCAAGCAGGTCGTGCACGATCGGGCGTTTGCCGGCATCGACGTCTCGGCGGTTCACGTGGTTTGCACGATTGAAACACGCAATCGCGAGCACCTCGCGGAAGTGCGCGCCCAACTGCAAAGCCACGGGGTCACAACCTACGATACCGGGCAGCAAGGCTCGCTGGTCTAACAAGTCCAGAAAATCATGGGACGAGCGGAAGCTCGCCCCTCCATGCCAGATCCGGGAGGCTACGAGCAGACCCGATCGATTTTCGAATCGACATTCTCCGACAAGCTCCCGGACGCCATCTGGAGGAACGAGCTCCCCCGTCCCATTATTCTCTCCTCCGCCCAGTTGAACCCAAGCGGCCGTTCCGTAATCTCACCCATGCACAGGGAGAAAGACCCGGAGTCAGGCGCTGGTTCCGATGAGATTGGATCGTTTTCATCGCGACACATCGGCCAAAGCGAGGATGAGATCGCTCAGCTCCTCAAGACCATCGGTTTCAACGATCTCGAGGGTCTGATCGATGCGGCTGTTCCAAAAAATATCCGTCTGAAAGGCGAGCTCGATTTGCCGGCGGGCGCGTCCGAAGCGGAGGCGTTGGCGGAATTGCGCGCCATCTCGCTCAAGAACAAGGTTTACCGCTCTTTTCTTGGAGCGGGCTATTACGGTTCATTCACTCCGCCAGTAATTCAGCGAAACATCCTGGAGAATCCGGGATGGTACACGGCCTACACACCTTACCAGGCCGAGCTGGCGCAGGGACGACTTGAAGCTCTGGTGAATTTCCAAACCATGGTGACCGATCTCACCGGCCTGGAAATCGCCAATGCTTCCATGCTTGATGAAGCTACCTCCGCCGCCGAAGCGATGACGCTTTGCCACGCGGCTTCGTCCTCGCGAAAAACATTCCTCGTGGCTGACAATTGTCATCCACAAACAATCGAAGTGATCGAGACGCGCGCGAAGCCGCTTGGTTTCACGGTGCGAGTCGAGAATTTTTCGCGCTTCAATTTTAGCGACGATGTTTTCGGCGTCCTGTTGCAATACCCGGCAACCGACGGAGCCATCTATGACTACAGCGATTGCATCAAGGCAGCACACGACGCCGGAGCGCTCGTGGTGGTGGCGGCCGATATTCTCGCCTTAACCCTGTTGAAATCGCCGGGAGAAATGGGAGCCGACGTGGCCGTCGGAAGCACCCAGCGTTTTGGCGTTCCCATCGGGTTTGGTGGGCCGCACGCGGCCTATTTCGCCACACGCGATGAATTCAAACGCCACATGCCTGGGCGCCTTGTTGGCGTTTCGCACGACGCTGAAGGACGCAATTCCTACCGGCTGGCGTTGCAAACTCGCGAGCAGCATATCCGGCGCGACAAGGCGACGAGCAACATTTGCACGGCGCAGGTTCTACTGGCGGTCATGGCATCGATGTATGCGGTTTACCACGGCCCGAAGGGGCTGGTCGCAATCGCGCGTCGGATCAACCGGTCGGCGCGCATCCTGGCGGCTGGCTTGAAAGAGATCGGCCTAACGACAACGATCTGAGAATTTTTTCGACACCGTCACCTTCAAGACTCCGGACGCGGCCGCAAAACTAGTGAAGTCAGCGGCTGACCGGGGCATCAATCTCCGCGCCGACGAGTGATAATCTGGTGACGCTCAGCCTTGATGAGACCACCACGCGCGATGATCTACGGAAAATTTTCGAGGCCGCCGCTGCTGCCTACGCGCCCGGCAAAAAAGCCGATTTGGACGAAGCTGGCTACCGACACTCCTGCGCAATCGAAAATTGAAAATCGAAAATCAAAATTTCTCCAGCATCCCATCTTCAACACGCACGACACTGAGACCGAGATGCTGCGTTACATGAGGAGGCTCGAGTCGCGGGACCTTTCGCTTTGCCACTCGATGATTCCGCTCGGCTCCTGCACCATGAAGCTGAACGCTACCGCCGAGATGTTCCCGGTCTCGTGGCCCGAGTTCGCCGGCCATGCATCCCTTCGCTCCCGCCGATCAGACGCAAGGCTACACCGAGATGTGCGAGCAACTGGAAGAGTGGCTGGCGGAGATCACCGGGTTCGCAGCCGTTTCACTTCAACCGAATGCCGGGTCGCAGGGTGAATACGCCGGGCTGCTCGCGATTCGCGGGTATCATCAGTCCCGGGGACAGGGACACCGAAATATTTGTCTTATTCCGACTTCTGCTCACGGAACCAATCCGGCCAGCGCGGTCATGGCGGGATTCAAAGTGGTGTCGGTGGCGTGTTTGAAAGACGGCGATATCGACCTCGCCGATTTGCGGGCCAAAGCCGATCAGCATGCAGCCGACCTTGGCGCGCTCATGGTCACCTACCCGAGCACGCACGGGGTTTTCGAACCGACCATCCGCGAGATCTGTGAGATCGTGCACGCGCACGGCGGCCAGGTATATCTCGACGGCGCGAACATGAACGCGCAGGTCGGGCTATGCCGGCCAGGCGATTATGGCGCCGACGTTTGCCATCTCAATCTGCATAAGACGTTTTGCATTCCGCACGGCGGCGGCGGCCCGGGAGTTGGCCCGATCGGTGTGGCCGCAGCACCTTGCAGCCATTCCTTCCCGGCCTTCCAACTCTTAACGCTCAGCGGCCAGGCGACAAACTCGTCCGGCCCGATCGCGGCGGCTCCTTACGGCAGCGCCAGCATCCTGACCATTTCGTGGATGTACATTCGAATGATGGGCCGGCTCGGCCTAACGAAGGCGACAGAGATTGCGATCCTGAACGCCAACTACATCGCAAAGCGCCTTGACCCGTACTTCCCGGTTCTTTTCAAGGGCGCCAAAGGGTTGGTGGCCCACGAATGCATCATCGATCTGCGCCAATGGAAAACCGCCGGCGTCGAAGTCGAAGACGTCGCCAAACGTTTGATGGACTACGGTTTTCACGCGCCGACGGTTTCGTGGCCGGTCGCCGGCACCATGATGATCGAGCCGACCGAGAGTGAAGCCAAAGGCGAGCTCGATCGTTTTTGCGACGCCATGATTTCAATCCACCGCGAAATCAAGGAAATCGCTGACGGAAAGGCCGATCGAAAAGACAATCTGCTGAAGAACGCGCCACACACCGCTCGACAGATCGCGGTGAGCGATTGGAAGCATCCTTACTCGCGGGAACAAGCAGCTTTCCCCGCGCCCTGGACCCGCGAAGCGAAATTCTGGGCCGTCGTGCGCTCGGATCGATAACGTCTACGGTGACCGAAATCTTTTTTGCTCCTGTCCGCCGGTGGAAGACTTCTACGGGCGAATCCGCTGCCACTGCCAATCTGTCATCCCGAGCGCGATGACGCTGAGGGACCTTTCGAGCGCACCGCGTCACACAGGGCGTAACGTGAGATCGTGAACCCGGGTTCCAACTTCTTAGGAAACAACCATCCCCCTCAGACGCCGGGCGCTCGGCGTAATCGCCGCTTCGTTTGAGAGATCCCTCGGCGCGCTTCGCCGGCTCGGGATGACAGACCAAAGAGCCGCGATCAACTTTCCGGCGCAAGCTCGGGAGTGGAATCGACCCGCGTCGGAACAAGCCGCAACCCCGGACCGCCAGTCTCTTCCTCCGAAGTCGAACCGGCTTCGTGATATTCGGCGTCGCCGTTCACCTGCCAGAGATCGTAAAGCTGCGTGTCAGCCAGGATGTTTTCCGCGCAAAGCATCGCCGTCATCATGGCGTGATCCTGGTTGTTATACTTGTGCATCCCATTCCGGCCGACGAGATGCAGATTGGGGAAACGATCCTCCAGCTCCCTGCGGATGGTGTCGACATGGCGCGCATAATCGTCGTCGTAAACCGGGTAGGCCTTCTTTTGCCTAACAACACATCCATCCAACACATCGCCTTCCTCGGCCAAACCGATCTTGATCAGCTCGCGCTTGGCAAGTTCGATCAGCTCCGCGTCGGATGAATCCCAAAGACCATCATGTTCGAAACAAAAATACTCGAGGCCGTAACACGCCTTGTCCGGATCCGGCACCATCTCCGGCGACCAGGAACGGAAATTCTGCACTCGCCCGACTTTGACGCTCGGGTCGTGAATATAAATCCAGTTATCGTCGAATCTCTGGCGCTCCTTCAGGATCAACATCACGGTCAGGAAATCGCGATACTTCAGGCTTCCGGCCGCTTCCAGGGCTTCGTTCCGAGACCTTCGGAGTCAATCCTCGCACCAGCTCGCGCATGGGCGCGGAAGAAATGACATGCTCGGCCTCGATGCGTCTGCGTCCCGCCCGCGCGCATCCGTGATATTGGATCGTCCAGGTGGAGGTGACTGTCGTCGTAGGAACAGCCGGTCACGCGCGCGCCCATTTGGATTTCGCCGCCCAGTCTCCTGGGTTTTTCGGGCGCAGGCTTCCCACATCATCCCGGGGCCTTTGCGCGGGTAACGAAATGAATTGATCAGCGTCTTGATGACCCTGGTGCGATCTTTCGGCTGACGCTTCGGCAGGAGCGCATTCCGGATGGCGCTCCCAAGCGACAAGCCTTTGATCCGCTGCGCCGCCCAATCAGCCGAGATTTCCCGGCAACTCATCCCCCAAACTTTCTCGGTGTAGCTTTTGAAGAAGGTGTTGAAGAGCCGTTTGCCAAACTGATTGCTCACCCAGTCCTCGAAATTTCGCGGATCGCGCACCGGAAACAGTCGGGCCTTGAACCAGGAAAGAACGCAGAGAATCGATCGGATAATTCCCGAGCTTGAAGAGCGCTTCGAAGGGCTTCAGCGGATAGGCGAAAGAATTTGCCGTCATAAAAAATGCGCGACGAACGCGGCCGCACCAGCATGTCGTTAGGCAGAATCTCCGTCCAAAGATCCTCCACCGCCTTGCATTTGGAAAAGAACCGATGGCCGCCGATGTCGAAACCAAAACCCTTGTAGGTGGCGGTCCGCGAAATTCCGCCGACATAAACCGGATCGGCCTCCAGCACGGTCACCTCGACCTCGTTCTTGGACAGAAGATAGGCCGCCGTCAATCCCGCGGGACCCGCCCCAATTATCGCTACATCCGTTCTCATTTTTTCCTAAGCAACCCAATTGCCCCTCGTAAAATTCCACACATACCAACCTTGCAGGCATAAGCCGGCGGCGCAGCCTAAGCGCCACCACCACTGCTCCGGTGAATCTTACCAGGGCCGGCGGGGTGCGAAATTGACGCAGAAAATGCAAAAAGGCCAGCACGATCAGCGGATGCAGGGAGAATTCGTAGCGAAGCATGCTCTCCATGTCGACGCAGGCGACCCCGCTGACGGAAACAAAGTAAATAGTCGCCGCGCAGAAAAGCAGCCCAATCCGGTGCCAGGGGTTCCGACGAAAATCGCTGGCGCCAGCTCGCAAGGCGGCCGCCAGCAATAGAAACACTGCGCCGAAGGTCATGGCCATCTGGCTGGCTTGCGTCGGATTGTTAAACGCCGGGACGAGCCAGCGATAACTCGACGGTCGAAAAACCGCCAGGTAGTCGGGCTCAATTCCCCAGCCCGCCGACTGCGTGATCATGTAAATGTCCCAATGACCCCAGCGCAGCTGGCAATAGACAAAGAACGCGGCCGCGCCCGTGATTGAGACCACCGCGACGGCGACGGTTCCACGATTCTCGCGGAGCCACGCGAAGGGGTGCTGGACGCGCGCGCCAGCTGTTCGCGGCAAACTCTTGCAACGCTGGCGCAGCCGCGCAGGGAATTCCGACAATGCGCGTGGCTGACATGACGATCCCATGAATCGCCGCCAGGAATCTGGCGCGATTGCCTTCCGCGCTGCTCCAGTAGAGAAATCCCATCAAGCGCCATCAGGAAGAGGGATTCGGAATAACCGGCCACGAGAAAAAACGCCGCCGGATGCGCCACGATGGTGAGGGCGCCGCAGCCAGCGAACCGACGTCGGAAGTTTCCAGCGTTCGCAAAAGAGAAAAAAATAACACCAAAACCCGAAAGCGGCCGCCTGCGCCACGAACAGGAGCGCGTTGGCCGGATCGAGATCCAAGACGGTCTGCAAAGCGCCGGCCATAAGCGGGTAGGCCGGAAAGAAGGCCACGTTGGAAACTTCCATCACCTTGTGATTGATCGGCGGAACCGTCGTCTGGTAACCGCGATCCATGATGTTCATGAACCAGATAGCTGTCGTGCTGAACCAGGGTCTGATAGCGGTAGTCGAGCGGACCTTGGGAGCGAGCAGCCCGACCGCAACGATAATCTGCAGCAAGAGTCACGCAAAGGCGCGCCAAACATCGCCCTGGTGACTGCTGAAGCTGAAGGTTTCGCCTCAGACACGGAAAGCGCCGAGGAGATACCAAACCTCTCGGGGTTGGCAAGGATTTGTCAGGCGTCGTCAAGGAGTTTCATCGGTCGCGGTTTCGGCGATTGGCAGCTCTTAATCGCATCGCTTCGACTCTCTGGACGCTGGTTTTCAGTGGCAGAATTTGACGGCAAATTTCTCGATTTATTCGCCGGAGATGGAGCGCGGAACTCCCTGGCGCGCCGAAGCCTCGGCGAAAAAGCGTGTTCGACGCTGGCGCCTCGCAATTCGCGCCCTACGCGGCCGCGGTCGGCCTCGGTCCCAGCCAATTCCTGGTAAACCGCTTCGTAGCCGGCCACACTTTTCTTCCACGAAAAATCGCAGCCCATGGCGCGTTTCACCAATTTGTCCCAGAGCGCCTGATCGCGGAAATGCTGACGACGCTCGCTTGATCGCATCCCAGAAAGCCTCGGCCGAGGCGACGTAACAAAGAAATCCATAACCGCGGTCGGTTGTCGGGGACAAATCCTGAATGATTTCCTGAATCCCGGCGCTCGCCAGCGCAACCGGCAACACTTCCGTATTCAAGACTCTGGATCGCATCAGCTCCGGAGGGTTCAAGCGCGAACGGGAACAAGGTCATGTCCGTTCCCGCTTTCAAAAGATGGACGCTGCCGGTATCGAATTGCTCTCGGTAAGCGAACTTGCCGCGGAATTTTCGCGACATGATCCGCCATTGCCGTTTGGAATTCCCGCTCGACGTCTCCGAGGATAATCAGACGCACATCATCGGAGAGAAGCCGGTCGAGCACCGGAACAAGGAGGGCCAGGCCACTCTTTGTCTTCGCCTGCATCCCGAAAACCGGACCGCGCGGTGCCAGTCGACAACCCAAGATTATTGAGCAGCGCATCTCGATTCGCCTTCTTGCCGGCCAGCTTTTTCGGACCAAAAGCGGTCACGATGTTCTTGTCGCGCGCGGGATTCCACTCAGTGATGTCGGCTCCGTTATGGAACCGCTCGGAGTTTGTAAGCGTTCTCTCGCAGGACGATGTCCAGTCCGGCGCCGCCCTCCGGGGTAGAATATCTGACGCCGATACCACTCGCTTATCGTCGTTATTCTGTCCGCAAAGAGGATCCCGCCCTTCAATAAATTCATTCGCCCGAAAAACTCGAGCCCGCGCAGGGTAAAAAATCGTTCGTGCAGATTCGTTAGCTTAAAATCGAGTCCCCAGAAACTGCCTTGTTCTTCGATGTGATGAATCGTCAGGACGGTCGAGAACGGAAGGTGATAGGCGTGCACCAACACCGGCACGAGCGCCGACGCCCAATCGTGAACATGCAGGATTTGAATTGCCGGGGTCAGGCGCCTGGCCAGCTCGATCACGGCTTTGCTGAAGAAAGATAAACCGCGCGGCGTTATCCTCGTAGTCCTTGCCGTTTTCGCCGTAGATGCCCGGCGCGATCGAAGAATTCGTCGCAGCGGACAAAAAACAGCTGCAAGCCCACTCGAACTGCGGCCTTCGAGATATTCTGCCACGTAGGTTTTTTCTCCCACTCGGACATCCACCGTGATTCCGGTGTCCTCGGCCGGAAACGAGGCGTCCTCGCGAATCTCCCTATAATAAGGCAGAGCCAGGCTGACTTCGTGACCGGCGTCCCGAAGCTCGGCCGGCAGCGCCTCCATCGCCTCGATCAACGCGCTCGCGCGACGCAACGGCGGGCCTTCCGCGCTGACCATCAAAATTCGCATACAACCGTGACGTTCGACGTTTGAACTTTGATGTCAAAGAATGCGGCACGCCGGATGGGCGAACCATGTCGGCGAAAAATCAACCTAACGAATATTCCTTCCGCACCCAGGCCAGGGCTTCGGTCGCGATCGCGCAGGGCGCCTTCCAGTTGCCGGGTTTCGACGGCTTCGAGAATTTCGCCAAACTTCGGACCCGGCCGCAACCCGAGCGCAATCAGGTCTTCGCCCGCGCACCAGCGGCGGCGGAATGATCGGCTCGTTGGCGAACTCCGTCTGTTTGCCGAGCAGGAACTCGTAGTTATCCAGCATCTGATGGCTGCCCTGCGCAATCGACCCGGTGCAGCTCGAGCTCTTCCTGAAAAGTCGGCCGCGCCATGAAGCGCTTCAATTTCGCCACCCGCATCTTCGGCACATCCTTGAAGACCATATGCTGGCGCACCATCTCCGCGGTGGCGTCGATTTCCGCCCGTGAAAACCGCAGTCGCTCCATGATCTGCTCGGTCATTTCCGCGCCCAGCTTGTCATGCCCGTTGAAACGAATCCGGCCGGTTTCATCGACCGTGGACGTGAGCGGTTTGGCGACGTCGTGCAGAAGCACCGAAAACACCAGCGGAACCGAAACCGATTCCGGCAGCAGGCTCAACATCAGCCGGGTGTGTTTAAAGACGTCGCCTTCCGGATGAAACTGCGGCGGCTGTTCGCACGCCTTTCATCGCCTCGAGTTCCGGCAGAACCGCCTGCATCAGGCCGCTTTGATCGAGCAGATCCCAGCCGCGCACCCGATGCGGTGACAGAAAAATCTTCACGAGCTCGTCACGGATTCGTTCGGCGCTGATCTGCGTGATCTGTCGGCGCACCTTCCACCAGCGCGTCCCACGTCGCTTCTTCGATTTCAAAATCGAGCACAGTGGCGAAACGCACCGCGCGCAGCATGCGCAGCCGATCTTCCGCGAAACGTTCCGTCGGCACTCCGATCGCGCGAAGCAATTTCGCTTCGAGATCGGCTTGCCCGCCGACAAAGTCGATCACACGATCTTCGACCGGATCGAAAAACATCCCGTTGATCGTGAAATCACGCCGCCGCGCGTCTTCTTCCGGCGACGCGAATTGCACCGACACAGGCCGGCGGCCGTCGATGTAAGAGTCGTCCGTCCGAAACGTCGCTACTTCGAACTGGAAGCCGTTTTCCAGAACGACAATGACGCCAAAATGCGCGCCGACGGCGTAGGTGCGGGGAAAAAGTCTTCTGCACGACATCCGGCTTGGCATCAGTGGCGATGTCGAAATCCTTCGGCTTCCTTGCCGCGAATAAGGTCGCGCACGCAGCCGCCGGCAAAGTAGGCAATGAATCCGGCCTCGCGCAGGCGTGACGCGACACTGCGCGCTGTTTGTTCCATGGGACTGGCCGGTTTCATTCTTAGCTTGAACCGCAAACAAACCGCAGACGGCCGCCCTGCGCCACCAATAACAAAGGGACCAGGAACGGCCGAGCTACGGCGATGCCGATCGTCTACTGACGATTCCTAGAGCGCCAGCGTCCGCCGAACGACCTCGGGGTAAATTCACGCCGTCGTCCTACTCAACCTTCCGACTTACCTCGTAACTTTGAATCTCCCTAACCTCGCCGTGCTCGGATTTTTCCAGCCAAAACCGCGCGGTGCCTGATCCAAACGGATTCCCGAGGCGCTTCTCCATGATCCCCGATTCGGGCGTCGCGCGGTATTCCCGCACAATGAAACTAATCTCGTCGTGCGGGAATTCCCTCTTCGCTCCGGAAACCTTGTAAACAATTCGCGTGGTGATCTCGAAATGATTCCCCCGGCGAATTCGCAGTAGTTCCTGCATCGACCCAAACTTCGCCGCTACAATAATCGGCGCAGCTCCAGTCGGGATCGGCCAGATCAAGTGATCATCCGGAAGCACACACGTAACCGTTACTGACGGCGGCTCCGTCGCCAAAGCCTGCGCGACGACTAACAACATCCCAAAAACTGCCGCGCAGCGGAATGGGCCTAACGTCGGAACGACTTTGGCGTCGCGATTGCGGCTTCTGGTCACCTCTAATCCGGGATTTCGGCCTCAACCAACTTCGCCAGGAGGACCAGTGACTCCTGCCAGCCGAGATAACAAACTTCTGCGGGAATCACGCTTGGAATTCCTTCCTGCACAACTTTCAGCTCCGTGCCGCAGACAACTTCCGTTAACGTAATGGTTGTCATCATTTCGCCAGCCAGATTCGGGTCATCGAACTTGTCGGAATAACGAATGCGTTCGTTCGGTACCAGTTCTTGATAAGTGCCGCCAAAAGAATGGCCTTTGCCGCTACTGAAATTCGTAAACGACATCCGGTACTTGCCGCCAACTTTGGCGTCCATCTCATGCACTTTTCCGGTGAACCCATTTGGCGGCAGCCACTTCGCCATGGCTCCCGGATCCAGGAAGGCCTTATAAACTCTTTCAGGCGGTGCGCGCAGCACACGGTGAAGCTGGACAGTATTCGATGACATTTCTCGTCTTCTTCCAACAGAACCGATTCGTGCGCAACGACAAATGGTTGCAACGCCTTAGCGCTCTCTAACAAGCAACCATGCGCGATGTGGCGAGGTAAACCTCATCGAACGCGTACAGTAAGTTTCCATGCCGCTCGGCGAGTCGTTGCTTTGAAGCACGAACTTATCGTCCGTGACGCTCATGAGCTTCTTCCAGCCGTCGCTTCCTGTGACCGGCTTGCCGGCCGCCTTCACGTGACTAAGAACAAAGTGGTCCTTTTTGACCTTCCATGCACCGGTGATAAACGTGCCCGTGTCGTTGCCGGCCGTGAAGCTGTGATCTGACTTGAAATGAAAGCGGATGCTTGGGTCGCTAGCATCGTTTTTCCAGGTTCCCACGATATGCCTCTCGGTCGAGGACCACTCAGCGCAACCCGCCAACCCAACCACGACAAGCAGAATGATGACGCGTAAAAGCATCCTTTATGGCTGGGCGAGTGATTCGACGGTTTCCGGTTTTGGAAAAAAGGAATGAATGATGAAAAAGATTACGGCGAGGCAAATGCACGAGTCGGCCACGTTGAACGCCGGCCAGGGGTGAGCCAGCGGGATGTGAAGGTCGAACAAAAGAAAATCGATTACGTGCTGATGCAGTAACCGATCGGTCAAGTTCCCTAAAATGCCGGCAAGCAGAAGCGAGAGGGAGAGGTCGCGCCAGAAATCATACGCGTGGCGACGTACTAATAGTGAGACCACCACCAGGAGGGCGAAACACGAGAGCACCGTAAAGAAGGTGTTGTTGCCCTTGAACGAACCGAAGGCGGCGCCGTTGTTGGTTACGTTTACCAGGTCGAGGAACTGCGGGATGACCACGTAGGGCTCCGCGGGATCGACGTAGCGCAGAATGCTCGTCTTCGTCACCTGGTCGACGAAGTAAAGCGGAAGCGAGAGCAGGAAAATGAATTTCATCTTCGCGATTCCACGACGGCTTCGCAGCGGTCGCACAGGTCGGGATGCTTTTGGCTCTTGACCGACCGCGGGACGATGCCGCCAGCAACGGGCGCATTTGAGATGAGGTGTTTTTGTCACGGTGGCACTGGCTTCCTCAGCCGGCTGAATGGTGACATCGCTCAAAATGAAGAATTCTTCCAGCTCAGACTGACTGACTCGTTTGGTCACGCCGGAGTTGGAATGCAGGACTACCGAAGCCTCAAGCGCGTTCCCGATCAATTTTTCCTGACGCGCCTTCTCGATCGATTGCCCGATGACGCTGCGGAGCCGGAGCAGCTCGTCCAGATCGGCGATCGCTTCTTTATCGATCTCCATCCCCGCGGGAAGCTCCTGGCAGTGCACTGATTCGTCGGGATGCGTGTAGGCCCAGGCTTCGTCAGCCGTGAAAACAAGAATCGGCGCAAGCAAACGGCAGAGCGCATCGAAGATCGTCTTCATGGTCCCCTGGGTGGCGCGGCGCCGCGGCGATCCGGACGCGTCGCAGTACATCCTGTCCTTGGTGATATCGACGTAGAGACTGCTCAGGTCGACCGCGCAAAACTGATTGAGCGAATGATAAACCTTGTGAAACTCGATGGCCGCGTAAGCCGCGCGACATTCCGCGATGACCTGGCCGAGTCGCGCGAGGATCCATTTGTCGACCAGGGTCGCTTCGCCTGCGCCTTCGTTCTCCGAATAATCGTAAAGATTGCCTAACAAAATTCGCAGCGTATTCCGGATCCGGCGGTAAGTGTCCCCGAGGCGGGTGAACATTTCCTCCGAGAACGGGACGTCATCGGTGTAGTTGATACTGCTCGCCCAGAGCCGGACGAGATCGGCGCCATGGCGCCCCACAAAATGACCGGCGTCCATCGGCTTGTCGTAACTGCTCGACTTCGAAATCTTCTTACCATCGACATCGACGACGAAACCGTGCGTGACGCAGGTCTTGTACGGCGCCCGATCGTTCATCGCGATGCTGGTCATGAGCGACGATTGAAACCAGCCCCGATGTTGGTCGGTCGCTTCAAGGTACATATCGGCCGGATCGTGCAGCTCGGGCCGCATGGCGCAGACCGCGCGATGCGAGACGCCGCTATCGATCCAGACATCGATCGTGTCGGGTCGATGCGTTGTCCCTTCGGGCAATCCAAGTTGCTTGGCCAGGTCAGCGTCGTTCAGTTCAAACCAGATGTTTGAGCCGCGCTCCGCGACAAGGTCGGCTAATTTCCGAATGGTGGCCGCATCGAGAATGGTTTCGCCTTTGGCGGAATAAAAGACCGGGAGCGGCACGCCCCAGCTGCGCTGGCGTGAGATGACCCAGTCGGGCCGCGCTTCCACCGTGCCGGCAATCCGATTCTCCCCCCAGGCAGGAATCCATTTCACTTCGTTATGGATCGCTTCGAGCGCTCGTCCCCGAATCTGATCGATCTTGATGAAGAATTGTTCGACCGCGCGAAAGATGATCGGCGTCTTCGAGCGCCAGCAATACGGATAGGAGTGATGATACTCATGCGCCGCGAGCAGAGCGCCGCGTTCGCGCAGCAATTTCACAATGTCGGCGTTTGCGTCGAAAACATATTTGCCGGTCAAATCTGGCAGACCAGCCTGGTCGGTAAAACGCCCGA
The DNA here is from genome assembly GCA_963824205.1 of uncultured Verrucomicrobiae bacterium. Lineage (GTDB taxonomy): Bacteria > Verrucomicrobiota > Verrucomicrobiia > Chthoniobacterales > UBA10450 > JBBRDU01. The sequence goes on from CAWGOG010000001.1 coordinate 454,392, forward strand.
GGCTGTCGACCGGCGAAAGAATTTCAAGCCCGCTGCGAACGCCTAACCGGTAATCGTCCTCGCCGTGGCCGGGCGCCATGTGCACCGCGCCGGTGCCGCTATCCATGGTGACGAAGTCGGCCGCGAGAATTTCGGAGGTGCGATCAAAGAACGGATGTCGGGCCTTCAGGCCGGCTAGTTGTTTACCCTGACGAAAATCACCCTTCTCCAAGGCGTGAAAACCGGTCTCCGCGATAAACGCGTCATGCCGCTTATGGGCGATGATGACGCGCTCCTGCTCGTTGCTCAGAACTTCGTATTGGGAATCCGGATCGACCGCGATGGCCAGGTTGGCCGGCAGCGTCCACGGAGTCGTCGTCCAAATGGCAATGCTGACCGGCTTGTCGGCTGGCAGACTCAGCTTCTCCAGCGTCTCGTTAGGTAAAGGAAACCTTACGTAGACGGAAGTATCGTCGCGCTCGGTGTATTCGACCTCGGCCTCGGCCAGCGCGGTTTGTGCGCCGGTGCTCCAAAAGACTGGCTTGAGCGATTGATAAACCAGGCCCTTCTCAACAAAAATGGCAAAGGAGCGCAGAATTTCGGCTTCGTACTTCGGGTCGAGAGTGAGGTAGGGATGATCCCAATCGCCCAGAACGCCGAGCCTTTTGAATTGCTCACGCTGGATATCGACATATTTGCGCGCAAAGGCTTCGGACTTCTTGCGGACTTCGAGCGGCGAAAGCCCGCGCGATTCGCGCACGACTTTGTATTCGATCGGCAAACCGTGGCAGTCCCAGCCGGGGATATAAGGCGCCTGTTTCCCGAGCATGCTTTGCGATTTCACCACCAGGTCTTTGAGGATCTTGTTCAGGGCCGTGCCCATATGAACGTCGCCGTTGGCAAACGGCGGGCCGTCGTGCAGAACGAATACCTCCCGGCCTTCGCGCGCTTTTTGGATGCGTTCGTAAAGGCCGGTTTCCTGCCACTTTTTCAGCATTTCCGGCTCGCGCGCGGGCAGGTTCGCCTTCATCGGGAACTCAGTTCGAGGAAGGTTGAGCGTGTCCTTGTAATTCTGACTCATGGCCGGAGCGGGACGCTACCTAGGCTGAGCGGTTTCACAACTTCCTGAAGCAGGAACCGGGATCCAGCCGAACGAGCATCCGCGCGTTGAGGGGAGGGACGAGCTTGTCTCGTCCGGACCTGTGCCACGAAGGATCGCCCAACGGGCCGGAAGTAAATTCTTCCGAGAATTAATGCGAACGCCGCGAAAGGTCGGCCTCGTCCCGGGAAACATTACAGAAGCGTAATTGCGATCGTTAGGCCGAGTCTTACACGTTTCGGAATCACTTCGGAATTTGGACGCATCAGCAGGCAAAAAATATCCAGAAAATTTTCAGGCGAATGGCAATCAGCCACTCATTCTTTTCCGAAGAGGGACTGTAACAATTGAAAATTCACCGGAATCAAATATGAAAACATCCTTAACAAGTCGCTCCCTGGCAGTCGCCATTGTCGCGCTCGGCCTGACGTTCACTTTCGGAATCGCGAACGCCGCCTCCGTCAGCTCGACCGTTAACGAGGACAATCGCGCCACGACCAACGGCACCGATCAAAACCAAAACCTCTACGACTTCAGTGCTTCACTACCGGCGAATCATCCGGCGATTGTCACAGCAGGTACGGGTTACAACTTCGGCACCAGCTGGCAATCGCTGAGCAGCATCAATCAAATCACGCTCACCCTGAGCATGTTTGATGGTAACTCCGGCACCAACACGAGCGACCCGGCCAACTTCGACTTCAACCACCTGCATTTCTATCTCGGTGGGACTCTCAATGCGCAGACTGGTCTCTATACCGGCGGCATCGACACTGGAATTCTGCTTAATGGATTTAACGGAGGCGCGTTCGTTAACTCGCAGACCTTCACGCTGGCGATTAATCCAGCGACCACCGGCGCTTCCATTCTCTCGGCCCTGCAGTCGGGCAACGGCGTCATCGCGGGTTACGTCGTAACCGACAACGCGAACGATACCGCCCTTGCCCCTAACGAAGTGGCGCTGACTAACGATCTGAACAACGCCACGACCACGCTGACTTTGGCCAGCGTTCCTGAGCCCGGCACATGTGCGCTTATCGGCACCGGCCTCCTCATGGCCCTGGCTCCGCAGGTCCGCCGGTTCCGCCGCAACGTCTAGTTCTTGTTCCCAGGCGAAAACTGCAAGATCATGAACCGACTTATCGTTCCCTTTTTGCTGGCGGTCTGCCTGGCGGCAAGCACCGTCAGGGCAACAACCCCGGCCAGCGGTGTTCTGACTCCGGCGACGACGACGCTCACTTTTGTCGGCACAGCACCCGGAACGGGCGCGGATAGCGAGGCTGACGGAATCGAAGGTGTAAATAAAGATACCTACGTCCTTACGGTTGCTCCGGGCAGTTACAGCTCAAAGCTCGTTTCGGTTGCCATTACCTGGACCGTTCCGGCTAACGACCGCGATCTTTATGTGTTTCATCGCAACGCCGACGGTTCGAACGGCGCACAGGTGACCTATTCGGCCGGGGGCGCGCCACAAACCGGGGAAGCGGCCACCTTCGATCCCAATATTACCGGACCGGGCGATTACAACGTCGAGATTGTTTACTTTGCCTCCACGCCCGCAGCCGATCAGCCTAACGGCACCATTTCCGTGATCAATGGCCCGGTTGTGCGAAGCGCTATCTACGTCCCGGGCGGAATGACCTTTTCTCCAAACTCGCCCTGCAAAACTCCCACGGCCCTGGCCGATACCGAGCCCAGCAGTCGCATTGATGAAAAAGGCAATACCTACATCTGTGGCATCCAAGGAGTTCCAGCCGGCGTTGATCTTTGGTACGTCGATCTACGCCCGACTCTTCCCGATCCATTGCATCCGGGCGGGACAATCGCCAATCCCAACTACGATCCCAACGCGCGCGTTCCGCTTTATCGCGGCAAACCCGACTCTCCTTCGAGCGCTGCTGGACAGGCACAGCTGCAGGCCGGCGCACTCGGCGGTGGCGACATCGATCTCGCGGTCGGCTTCGGGAATTACTCCGGCGACAACGGCCTCGGCCTCAATGCCGCTCCCGATCCGGTTTTGGCTTACGCCAGCCTAACGGCTGCGAATGTCACGGTCGGCCGTTCAACCGATCGCGGTCAGACGTTCCAATTCAATGGGGTTGGAAATTTCGCCGGCGGCGCGCCGGTTAACGACCGCCAGTGGATGGGCTTCCTCGACGATCATACGGTTTATCTCGAGTATCGAAACTTCGCGCAAGGAATCGCGTTTGCGCAACGCTCCGATAACGGCGGCCTGACGTATGGACCGGCAACGCTCGTCGGAACCCTCCCACAGACAGGTGCGTGCGACGTCGATCGTTTCGACAGTACTGTATATATCAGTGGCAACGATGGGCACGTGGCCGTCGGCATCCCCACGGTCGCGGGGCAGGCGCCGGCGACCTACAACATCGTGCAGGCAACACCAAACGGTGTCAGCGTCGGGAACCTCTTCTTCGCGCTACGTGTCGCGGCCGATCACCGGCAGATCAATTCCGATGGAACATACACGCTCACCGGGCCCGGAACGGTTTACGGCGTCTATTCAGATGGCGCGAATGTTTACCTGATCTCTTCGCTTGATCGCGGCGCTCACTGGAGCAGCCCGGTGCGGGTTAACAACCCGGCGGATCCGAAGCTGAAAATGAACATCTTCCCCTGGCTCGCCACCGGTCCGACCCCCGGTTCAGTCGGCATCGCCTGGTACGGAACCGATAACGTCAGCGGCACTGGAGCGCCTTTGAACGACGATAACGCCAAGTGGCGCGTTTATTACGCGCAAACGCTGAATGCGACGGACGATTCCCCGACGTTCCAGTACGTTCAGGCCAGCGACCACTCGCACCACGCGGCCAACGTCTCCTTGAGCGGCCTCGTTCTGACCGGCGGGCCAAACCGAAATCTCTCGGATTACTTCCAGGTCAATTTCGATCCGACGGGTGCGGCCGTGATCGCGTATACCGACGACCACAACGATTTCGCCGGCTCGACCTACGTGACACGGCAAATCAGCGGTCCGTCGATCGACAAAAATCGCGGCAACGTTCCGGCCCCACAGGAGGGCGGCAGTCTTCCAGCACAACCCTTTGCCCTGCCGGGAACACCGCCGGCAATCCTGGGAGCACCCGCGCCTCAGCCAATGCAGCCCGGGCCTAACGGCGAACAGGTAACAGACTTCGTCCAGGATCAGGACACGGGATTGCTGGCGACCACACCGACGAACAGCCCAATCGACATCGTCTCGGTGAAGTATCAATCGCAGAACTCGATCCAGGGACTCTATCTGACGGCGACGATGACGGTCTCCGACCTAACGACTATGCCACCAGATTGCACCTGGCGGATGTATTTCGCGGCCAACGCGCCGGAAATGGGCATCTCGGGTCCTCCGGGCAATCAGTTCTCGAAGGGATTGTCCGATCGCGGCGACCAGTTTTACATCGAGGCCGCCACCGATGCCCAAAGCAAACTGACGTTCAACTGGGGCACAGCCACCCGAACCTTCAGCGGTGGCATCAGCACCACGCAGGTTGGCTCGGCTGATAGCGGCGCGGTTAATAAACTCGTGCGGCAGATTTCTGTCCGCATCGCCGTTTCGAAACTCAACGCCTATCTCACCTCCATCGGACATCCCACAATTGGAGTTGGGACGACCCTGTGCGGCCTGCGAGGGAACGCGTTCCAAACCGACACGCTCGGCATTGCGCTGGAAGATTACACCCGCGGTGGAACCGAGTTCACGTTCACAAACGCGCCCTAGTCGCGCCCATCCAAAACAGAATATGAAATTCCTGATCTCGTTTCGCCAATTGCTGATCGCGTGCGCGATCACGCTTTCAATCCAGACTGGATTTGCCGCCGGCGATCCTTGCACACTTCCCGGAGTCCAGGTGCTGACCGACCCCACGGGCGATCAGCAGGATCCCTATTCCCCCGCGCCTGACCCGCCGGGATACGATTCGAGGGCGCAGGACATCCAGAGCGTGTCCATCGCAGAGTTGGCGCAGAATCCGGGCAAACTGACTTTCACCATGAAAGTGCAGAGCCTGAGCACGGTGCCAGCCAATGGAAGCTGGAGAATCAGATTCAGCGCCCCTAACGGCACGATTTATTTCGTCGGCATGGACACCGACCAAAACTCAGTAGCGACCTACAGCTACGGCACTTACGCAGTCACGCAGGGCCAGGGAAACTACACCTCACAGGGCGCCGCCGATTCCGGCGCATTCTCGGCCGACGGCACAATTACGATCACGAATTCCAACAGCAAAATGGGCAGTGTGGCCATGGGCGATACCCTAACGAATTTCTGGGGAGAATCCGATCTGTTGATCGGGACGTCCCTCACGGGCGGTCTCTTGGCGACAGTCGATGACACGAGCAACGGCACTCCGACGAATCCCAGTTACACATTGGTTGGAAACACATTCTGCGGGAGCAGTGGCAGCAATGGAAATCGCACAGCTACCTACACGCACGGCGGCATGACGTTTTCAGCCAACAGCCCGTTGAAAGCACCGACGGCACACCAAGACGGTGAGCCCAGCAGTCGAATCGATAACCAGGGCAACTTTTACATCATGCCGATCCAGGGCGTCCCCGCGGGTGTGAACCTATTCTACTTTGATTTGCGCTCCGCCAGCACCGGTTACGATCCGCTAATGCGCCTCCCAATCTATCGCGGGCAACCGGATTCCCCTTTCAGTTCCAACGGAGTCAGCTCGCTCTCAGCCGGCGCACTCGGCGGCGGCGATATCGATCTCGCCGTCGGCTCCAGCAATTACACCGGCGTCGCCAGCCCGACAGAACACGCTGAAGCTGTTCCTGTCATGGCCTACGCCAGCCTAACGGCTGCCAACGTGACTGTCGGCCACTCTCTCGATCGCGGCCAGACATTCACCTTCAACGGCGCCGGCAACGTTCTCGCGGGAGTTCCCATCAACGATCGCGAATGGATGGGCTTCGTTGGCAATAATAATGTTTTTCTGGTCTATCGGAATTTTGCCGAAGGCATCGCTTTCATTCAGCAGTCCACTGACGGTGGCCTGACTTACGGACCGGCGCTGCCGCCCGGCGGAATCAGTTTCCCGCAGACCGGCGCGCTCGACGTCGATCAATCGACCGGTGTTGTGTATGTCAGCAGCAACGACGGCCACGTGGCCGTCGGGGATCCGGCGAACAACGCAGTGCCCGGAACAACGGCGCCGGGAAATGCGCCCACAACTTATGACGTTGTTCAGGCCGTTCCCGCTGGCGTAAATACAGCGAATATCTTTTTCCCGATCCGAGTTGCCTCGGTCAACCACACGGTTTACGGCGTTTACTCCGACGGGACCGATATTTATCTGGTGAGCTCGTCCAACAAAGGCCAAACGTGGACGGCGCCGGTGCGGGTTAACGACAACTCCGACCCGCGCGAGAAAACAAATCTGCTGCCCTGGCTCGCCACCGGGCCCGTGGCCGGATCAGTTGGCGTTGTCTGGTACGGGAGCGACAGCGCGACAAACAACGATGGCGCGAACTGGCGCGTCTTCTATGCCCAGAGCTTCAACGCCGACTCGAGCGCGCCTTCGTTCCGCATCGTTCAAGCGAGCGATCACTCGATCCACTCATCCAACATCTCACTGAGCGGCCTCGTTCTTACCGGCAGCGGACCAAATCGAAACCTGATCGATTACTTCCAGGTGAACTTCGATCCAGCCGGCGCGGCGGTGATTGGATATACCGATGACCACACCGATTTCCGCGGTCACACTTATGTCACGCGGCAGATCAGCGGACCTTCCATCAATAGCGGAGCCGCTTTGCCGGCACCGCAAGAAGGCACATTGCCCGCGCAACCCTTCGCTCTTCCCGGAACCGTCGGCGCAGCCGGCGCGCCCGCACCTCAGCCGATGCAGCCGGGGCCTAACGGGGAGCAAGTGACTGACTTCGCGCAGGACCAGGACGTGGGCCTGCTGGCAGTCACTCCGGCGAACAGTCCGGTCGATATCATTTCGATCAAGTATCAGTCGCAGAATTCGCCCGGCGGTCCGTTTATCACCGCAACGATGACGGTTTCTGACCTGACAGCGATGCCACCTAACGGCGTCTGGAAAATGTATTTCGCAGCCAACGCGCCCGAACTGGGAATCATCGGACCGGCCGGCAATCAATATTCCGGAGGCTTGTCCGATCGCGGAGATCAGTTCTGGGTCGATGCCGAGACGAGCGCGACTGGTGCGGTCACGTTCCATTGGGGAACAACCGTGCGTAACAGCGATGGCTCGAGCACCGACACCACGCGTGGAACGGCCGATTCCGGAGCCGTCAATAAGCTGGTGAAACAAATCAGCGTGCGCCTTGCCACGTCGAAGTTGAATTCTTATCTCGGCTCGGTCGGCCATGCTCCGGTCGGAATCGGGAGCACATTCTGCGGCTTGCGCGGACGGGCCTCCGTGACTGATCCTTCGGGCGAAGGAGCAACGCCGCAAGACATCACCCGAGGTGGAACCGAGTTCACAATCACCAGCACGCCCTGAGAACATATGACGTGGCGACTCTCGATCGTCGCGGCGGTGTCCATTGGGCTCCCTCTTTGGGCTCAGGCCCAAGGGAACGCACCGGCGCCGGCCGCTTCACCCATCGCTTCAATGCCGCCGGTGATGCAATCGCCGCCGCCGCTGCCGTCGAATTCTCTCGCGCCTTATGAGCAGCGGTTGGCCAATGCGAAGTCGGTCAAGGTGATGACGTCCATAGTGGGAATTACTCTGGGATCAAGTCTGGAACACGCGCACGAAACTCTCGATAAACTCTGCGACAAGGCGCATCGGCCGAAAGAAGAGAAAGAAGAAGAGGAAAGCGAGGGCGAGCACAAGGTTCTATGGGAACTGGCCAGGAGCCCCTACGGGTTTGTCTTCGTGAAAGCGGACGACAAGGAGAAGATCACCTACATCAGCGGGTTCCTTCGGAAAGGGAAAGAGATGCCTTTCGAAAAAATCGGCGAAACAAAAAAAGCGCCGCTGCAGGATCAAAATACGATCGCGTGGGACGTGCTCCGTCTGAAACAGGCGCCGTTCCGCGTGGTCGCTTCGGGACTGAATCGCAAGGCGAATAACATCATGATCTTCGTGGTGAAGCGTCCGTCTCCGTTTCATAACGACTAGTCAGTATCCGTTGTCGCAAAAATAGGGGTGCTCCCCTCACCTCAGTCCTCTCCCCGAATAGCGGGGCGAGGAAGAAGAGGTCTTATCGCATTCTTTCCTCCCTCGCCCTTCGTTGAAGGGTGGAGGGATGGAATCTCGGCGAACAGGGCGATGCGAAATCACGCGTTTTTTCTCCAAGTTTGCGACAAAGACTTTTACCGGCCTCCGGTTTCCGCTTTTTCGAACCCTCCGAAAGAGTTACAGTAGGTCCTCGTGAAGATTCTGATCGTCGAAGACGAGAAGAAGACCGCCTCTTTTCTCGCCAAAGGCCTGAGAGAAGCGGGTTATGAAGTTGCTATCGCTGAAGACGGCGAGACGGCCAGCTACCTGGCCCGCGACCAGTCGTTCGACCTGTTGATCGTTGATGTGATGCTGCCGAAGAAGGATGGCTGGACGGTTGTCGGTGAACTCCGGGCCGAGCGGGTCCAGACCCCGGTCATTTTTTTGACGGCGCGCGATTCCGTCGGCGACCGCGTCAAAGGGCTCGAGCTCGGCGCAGACGATTACATCATCAAGCCGTTCGCGTTCGCCGAATTGCTCGCCCGGATCCGTTCACTTCTGCGGCGTTCGCCACGAAGCGACGCGTCACTTCGGATCGAAGACCTCGAGATCGATGTCACGCGTCAACGCGCCATGCGCGCCGGGCAACCATTGAACCTGACTCCGAAAGAATTTCTTCTTCTCGCTCATCTCGCCCGCTCCGCCGGCGAAGTCGTTTCGCGCCGCGAAATTAGCGAACAGGTTTGGGATGTAGCGCTCAACACCGACACCAACGTCGTTGACGTCGTCGTCCGCCGCTTGCGCGCAAAATTGGACGATCCTTTCCCGAAGAAATTGGTCCAGACGATTCGCGGTGTCGGTTATGCCCTCAAGCCGAGCTGAGTCGCGCTCCATCGCGACGCAGCTGGTTCTGCTTTTCACTCTCGCTTCAGCCCTGCTGCTCTCATGCGGACTGGGCGTTCTCTACTGGATCGTCGTTCGCCACTCATTTACGGAAGACAACGCGGTTCTAGCCGACAAGGTCTCGGCAATTGCAGCGGAGGTTAAACGGATCGGATCAAGTAGCGCGCTGGTCGATCAAATCCAGACTCCTCGCAGCGGCGAACCCCGCATCCTTTACGTGCGCATCCTCGACGCATCTAACCACATCATCGCGGAATCTCCGGACATGGACAGCCTGGCGCCGGCCGAGCAATTTCCTCCCGCGCGCAAACTCGGTGTGGAAGAATCAAAGGCAAAAAGCTACCGGCACGGCGCGCAGATTTTTTATCTCCTTTCGACGACGACGGCGGTGCAAGGCAGGACATTCACGATTCAAGTCGCGCAGGACCGATCCGAAGACGAAAGATTCGGGGAGGAGTTCGGCCTTCTTTTCCTCGTAGTGCTCGGAGCCGGCGTGCTCGCCGCCGCCGTCATCGGCTTCAGCGTCACCCGTCGCGGGTTGAAACCTCTGGGGAAATTGACGCGATCGCTCGAACGAATCGGCCCGAAGCAATTGCACGAGCGCATCGACCCGGCGAATTGGCCGCCCGAACTCCAGCCTGTGGCCGCAGCCTACGACGGAATGCTTGCCCGGCTTGAGGATTCATTCGCCCGCTTGTCGCAGTTTTCCGCCGATCTCGCCCATGAATTGCGGACGCCGGTCGGGAACATTCTTGGCGAAGCCCAGGTGACTCTGACGCGGGCGCGCTCATCCGACGAATACCGCGCTGCGCTCGAGTCGACCGTGGCCGAGTGCGAACGATTATCTCTCATCGTCGATAACCTTCTCTTTCTCGCACGCGCAGAAGCGAAGGATCGGCAGATCGATCGGACGTTGATCAACGGCCGGACCGCCGCGGAAAAGATTGCCGCTTACTACGAAACTCTCGCGGAAGACAGCGGAGTGACAATCGGTTGCGAAGGCGAAGGGCAAATCCTTGCCGACCCGGTTCTCTTTGATCGGGCGCTCGGGAACGTTGTCGATAACGCTCTGCGATTCACACCCCAGGGCGGCGAAATCCGAATCGGCCTTTCGCAAAGTAACGGGGAGACGCAGGTGGCGGTAAGCGATACCGGCTCCGGCATTCCCGAAGAAGCTCAGTCGCGTGTGTTCGACCGGTTCTTCCGCGCGGATCCATCGCGCAACTCAAGTGGCAGCACCGGACTGGGGTTGTCCCTGGTTCGGACGATCATGGAGTTGCACGGCGGCTCGGCCACGCTCAAGAGCAAAATTGGGCAGGGAACGGTCGTTACTCTGTCGTTCCCGGGGGTTTAGCGGGAATTTTGAGCCTAACGGCCCTGCAGCAAAAGGTCCTTGCTTATGTAATTACAATTTTGTAATACGTGCAGGCAACCCGCTGTAACTGCCATGCTTAACTCCCGCCTGACCCCGCTTCCTCGCCTCTCGGCCTTTGCCTTGCAAGCTTTCGCGCCTCAGCTCAGACAAACGCATCCGAGCCGGTTGTTGTTCAAGGCCAAGAAGTCCCTAGCTCATATGGCGCGCCGCCCGCCTTTTCGCGCAGCCGCTTTTCCAATCTCACCAACGCCTACGTGCTTCCGCCGGGTGCGTTTTATGTTGGCGAGATTTATGAAGGCGACGCCTTTCCGCGAAGGCAAGCCCGATCATCTCTTCACCCAGGAAGTCGAGGTCGGCCTCCCTTATCGATTTGGCATCGCAGCGGAAACGACCTTTGAGTCGTTCAACGGCGGCCGCGGATTTTCCACCGCCAGCATCGAAGCTCGTTATGCGCTGGCTGATTGGAACAAGATCCCGCTGAATCCGACACTCTTCGTCGAATACAAATTCGGCGTTGGACCGATTCGTCATGATGAAGGTCCGCCACCGCCTCCGGGCCAGGTCGACCCAGACGCAGGAACAGCACAGATTCCCAATGCCTACGAAATGAGGCTTCTCCTGGCGCAGGATTTCGGCGACCAGATCGAGTGGGCCATGAATTTCTTCTTCGAAAAGGAGAACACTGGGGATCGCGGCCGCGAGTGGGGAGTCGCCCAGAGCGCGACCAAGCCGGTCATTCTTCCTAACGAGCGACTAAAGGTTGGAGTAGAGATGCAGTATCAGAATTTCACCGTCAAAGATACGCGCGGCGATCCACTTCACCGCTTCATCATTGGCCCGACGATCGCATGGAAGCCGAGCGCGAACACCCGCTTCGATGTTTCACCACTTTTTGGCTGCACCGATGATTCGCCGCACGTGCAGGTCTTTGCCGTCTTTTCCTGGCTTCTTGGAGGCAGCGAAGGACAAGAAGCCGAAGCTCCCACGTCCACTCGGAACCGATAAGGCTAAAATGAAAAAAACTCTGCCCATCTCTCCAGCTCGCCTCTCGCATCGCTGACGTTGTTCATCTCGCAATTCTGCGCCTTCGCCGGGTGATCGCGGCCGGCGATTATCTCGAAGGACTCGAAACAAATGGCTGCCGCGCCTCCGTGCCCGGAATGGTACGGGGACACCGAATGGAATGTGAACCTCTGGGGCACTTACCTTTTCACCAACACGGCTTACGATCCGAACCTCTGGCTCGTCGACGTGACCCAGAGCACTAGTGAGGGACATTCGGTTCTTGGCACTTTCGACAGATATGTTGGCGGCGACCATGCCTGGGGCGGCGGTGGCGACATCAAATATTTCTTTCATCGCTACTTCGGTATCGGCGTCGAAGGCTTTCGTCGTCGACGCCCATAAAACCGGCTTCGATATTTTTGAAGATCAGCGCACGGCTGTCTTCACTCGGATCAAGACCAGGCATGAGCGCGCGGTCGGCGCCGTCCTCGGAACATTCACCTTTCGTTATCCTATTCCGTGCTCTCGTGTCGCGCCCTACATGTGGGCTGGCGGCGGCGCTATTTTCGGCGGCGGGGAGAGCGATCAATTGATCACCGTCGGACCGCCGGACGCTTTCCTGGTCGATGCCCGCACCGAGCATACCGGAAGCGACACCAAGCTGGTGGGACAATTCGGGGGAGGCCTTGAAGTGCGCATCACGCGCCACATTGGCTGGACTAACGACTTGAGCTGGGGCGTGATCAGCGGTCCGCGAAACAATTTCGGAATGATCCGGACAGGCTTGAACATCGCTTTCTGAGCGACTCTTCTGTAGCGGCGGTCTGCGACCGTCGTAAAAATTCGACCCAAATAGTGCGACGGTCATAGACCGCCGCTACAAGGAAGCGTACGCGCCGCGCAACTGTAGGGCGGCCATTCCTGGCCGCCGGTCTGGAAGATGGCGCCGAAGATCGACGCCCTACAGTCGCACTCGGGTTTGCGAACGTCTTTTTTCCAATCCGAGCCACTGTAGCGGAACCTGCTAACCTTCCATCCAATGAACGGACGCCGATAGCGCCCCACAGCCGCCCACTACCCTTGACCCCCTTCCCCAGCTTTCGTACGCTGGAGTCGAGGAAGGAGAACCCCTGAAAACCGAAGTTTCCATCGAATACTGCGTCGTCTGAAACTACACGCCGAAGGCCGTCAGTTTGGCGGCCAAAATTCTCGAACTCGGGGAACGGATCGGTTCGTTGACGCTCATCCCATCCAAGGGCGGCGCCTTCGAAGTCCGCGCGAATGGTAATCTCCTTCACTCCAAGCTGGAATCCGGCGAATGGCCGGATTTTGACGCCGTCGTCGGCGCGGTCAAAAAGGCGAAGTAATCTTTCCGTCTCCTTGGTATCAGGAGAGTGAAGGGTGCCTGGTGGCCCTCGCGGTCTTCAAAACCGTTGTTGGTCCGGATTCGTCCGGGCCAGAGGCAGGTTCGATTCCTGTCCTCTCCGCCACATTCATTTCAAATTGCCGATTTCAGATTTTAAATTGTGGCTAAGAATCCCGTCAAACTCACTTCCCTCGCCTCGTGCGCCGGATGCGCGTCGAAACTCACCCAGGCAGGCCTTGCGAGAAATTCTGCCGAAGTTTTCCACCCGAAGAGACAAGCGCGTGCTGGTCGATTCCGGAACGGGCGACGACGCCGGAGTTTTCCAAATCGATCGCGAAAATGCGCTCGTGCAGACGGTCGATTTCTTCATGCCCATCGTGGACGACCCTTACGCCTACGGCCAGATCGCGGCCACCAATGCGCTCTCCGATGTCTTTGCCATGGGTGGACGTCCGTTGACCGCATTAAATATTGTCGGATTTCCGGCCGACCTTGTGCCGCCGGCAGTGGTCAGCAGCGATCCTGCGCGGCGGGGCCAAGAAAGCAGGCGAAATCGGATGCGCGGTCGTCGGCGGGCATACCATCCGCAACCCGGAGCCGATCTACGGACTTGCGGTCACAGGGATGGTCAAACTGCGCCACCTGATAACAAACGCGCGCGCCAGGCCTAACGATATCCTCGTCCTAACGAAACCGCTCGGCAACGGGAATTGTCACAACTGCAATCAAAAGAGGCGCCTGCCCTCCTTCACTGGCCCGCAAGGCGATCGCGCTTATGACGAGGTTAAATTCTGCCGGCGCAGACTCTGGCTGAAGCCGGCCTGGTAAATGCGGCCACCGACATTACCGGCTTCGGGCTCATGGGGCATCTGGCCTCCATGTGCCGGGCCAGCGCGGTTTCGGCTTTGATTGACTCCACTTCCGTTCCCGCGATCGGCCAGGAGATTTTCCGTCTGATCGAACGCGGCTGCGTCCCGGGTGGAACAAAAGATAATCTCAAGCTTACCGGCGCTACGGTTGACTGGGGCAGGACAAAACAAGAACTCCGCGATCTTGTTGTGCGACGCGCAGACGAGCGGAGGCCTGTTGCTTTCGGTGGCCGAGAAAAATTTCACGCGCGTCGCTCAAGACGCTAAAAAGCAATCGAACGATTTGCGCGCAGGTCATCGGGCGAATCACCAAGCCACGAGATCATTTGATATGCATGAAGGCCTGAACGAACGGCGATCATTCCCGGCGGTTTCCAAGGTGCTCGACGCACTTGCGGCGATTGATCTCCCTCGCCCGGCAATTGTCGACGCAGTTCGGCGTCGCCTGATCGCGTCTGCGCAAAAGCGGAACCAAATGCCGTTCGAAGAGCTGGTGCGTTCGCTGGGAGCGGAACTGGAGCAGCATCGGCGGCAGCCGCCTTCAGATCGTGGTCAATGCCACCGGCATCGTGCTACACACCAATTTGGGACGAGCCCCGCTGCACCCGGAGATCGCGCAGGAGATGGCTTTTGCAGCTTCAACTTATGGGAACGTCGAGCTTGATCTTGCTCGCGGGATTCGCGGGCGGTCGCGCGAGCTATTTGGAGCACCATCTGGCGCTCTTTGCGAAGCTGAGGCCGCAACCGTGGTAAACAATTGCGCCGCCGCGCTCGTTCTCATCGTGAAGCATTTCGTTGTCACCCGGCCAGGAAGTCTTGATTTCCAGAGGCGAACTGGTTCAGATCGGTGGCGGCTTTCCGCATCGGTGAGATCATCACCGCCGCAGGCGCCCGCCTCCGCGAGGTTGGTTCGACCAACCAGACTTATCTCGCAGACTACGAGGCCGCGATTAATCCGGAGACACGCCTGATCCTAACGGTTCATCGCAGCAATTTCTTCATGGAAGGGTTCGTCGAGTCGCCCGGTCTCGCGCCTTTGGCGCAACTCGCTCGTCGAAAAAAAATGCCGCTGGTGGCAGATCTTGGCAGCGGCGCCATCGGAGACGTTCGCAGAAATTTCACCGAATCGCGGAGCCGACGCCGCGAGAAGCGCTCAAGTCCGGCGCCGACCTGGTTTGCTTCAGCGGCGACAAATTATTCGGCGGTCCTCAGGCGGGAATCATCGCCGGGCGTTCGCGCCTGGTGAAGGCGCTCAAGCGCGAGCCGATCTTCCGCGCGCTTCGATGCGATAAGCTTCGCCTGGTGGCGTTGCAAGGAACGGTGGATTTGCACTTGAGAGAGCAATCCTCGCAGGTCCCGGCGCTGCAACTCTTGCAGATATCGAAGGATGAACTCCGGGCGCGCGCGGCAGTCTTGTTCGATCGCCTGCGCGGATTGCCACTGCGAATGAGCGTTGGACGCGGCAGCGGCAAAACCGGAGGTGGCACGCTGCCCCGCGCACTCATTCCTTCGATCACCGTCGATATCGTTCCCGATTTCGGAACCCTGGAACAATTCTCCCAAGCCCTGCGCGCGCACGCGCCGCCCGATCGATTGGCTACATCGGCGGTGGCTCATACAAGCTGGATCTGCGCACGGTTTTTCCTTTCCAGGACGATATCCTGGTCGATGCGATTCGCTCAGCATGCACCGCGGGCGCGGACTGATGCCGAAGATGTGATCGTTAGGCATTACGTTCTCGCGACCGCCGGCCATATCGACCATGGCAAAAGCGCTCTGGTTAAAGCGCTGACCGGGACCGACCCGGATCGCTTGCCGGAAGAGAAAAGCCGCGGGATTACCATCGACCTCGGTTTCGCCGAGCTTTCGCTGACCGCAACGGATGGCACTACACTTCACGCGGGGATCGTTGATGTGCCCGGCCACGAGGATTTCGTGCCAACATGATTGCCGGCGTCGGCTCGATTGATCTCGCGCTTCTTGTTGTCGCGGCCGACGACGGATGGATGCCGCAAACCGAAGAGCATTTCCAAATCCTGAATTATCTCGGTGTGCAGCGAGCCGTCATGGCAATCACAAAGGCTGATTTGGAGATCACGATGAAATCTTGTCCGAGGTGCGACGCCAGCTGCATGGCACGCCTTTCGATCATTCTCCGATCATTCCCGTTTCCGTGCGTACCGGCGACGGACTGAAGGAACTGCGCGAGACCTTGGCCAGCGGAACTTTCCCACTGCCGCCTCCACGCGATATCGGCAAGGCGCGGCTCTTCGTTGATCGGGCTTTTTCTCTGCCAGGAATCGGGACTGTCGTCACCGGCACGCTCACCGGAGGTATTCTGCAAAAAGACGATGAATTCGTTGCCGGCGACCGCGATGATCTTGCGCGGGCGAATTCGATCCTTGCATAACCATGGAAGCGCAATCGATGAGGCAAGACCAGGAATGCGCACGGCGATCAATGTGCCCGAATTCTCTATCGGATCTTCTGCCGAGAATATTGCCCGGGGCGCTATTCTAACGAGTCGAGGCGTTCCCCGTTTCCCGCGTTCTTGATGTTCTCCTCCAAAGATCGGCCCGCGTGCAGGAGGGAACTCCGGCCGCGCGTCCTCTCCGTAACGGTCTGATCGTTTCCCTGCATCACGGCACCGGGCGCGGATCGCTGCGAAGATCTATCTGCTCGAGAACACGGAACTCCGTGCCGGGCAGAAACGCGATCGCCCAGTTGCGGCTCGTCACTCCAATTCTCGCCTTTCGCGGTGATCGATTCGTCATTCGCGACGCTGCCGAACGCGACACTCTGGCAGGTGGCGTGGTCCTCGATCCGAGAGGGAATCGAAAGAGTTTTCGCAGCCAGGAACAGGCGGCACTTTTGCGAACTCGCGCCCCGGCTTTTGCCGACGTCGCTATCCTGATCAAAACCGAGCTCGGCGCGATATGGTCCGTGCGCGCCAGCGGATTTACTCCGCCGAGATCTCACTTCAGTAATGGGGAGATTGTCTATGCACTGGAAGAGTTGGCGGCAAGCAAGCAAGTCGTTCAGCGTGGACGAGATCGTCGCCGAACGAATCAGTGGGTCGGACCTAACGAGTCGCGCCACTGGAGTAATCGACGAGGCGCATCGGTCGCATCCCGAGAAGAGCGGTATCGAACTGGAACATTTGCGCGACTTCCCTGAACCAACCGACGCCATCTTTGAAGCGCTGGTCTCGGACCTGACCCGTGGCGATTTCGTCCGAAAGGGAAACTTGATCGCCCGTCGCTCTCATAAAGCCTCGTTATCGGGTGAAACTGAGGAACTGGCGAACAAAATTCTCAAAGCGCTGGCCGCCAAACCATTCGATCCGCCGGCCGTAAAACAAATGCGCCATTGATCAGAAACACGGGAAACGCTGAATTTTCTCATCCAGCAGAGACGCGTCGTAGAAATCGCTCCCGAGGTTGTTCTTCTGGAGACGAGTTTCGAGAAAATGAAGTCCATCATTTGTCAGGCGATCTCGCAGAACGGACCGGCGACCGTCAGCGAACTCCGGCAACGACTGGAGAGTTCTCGTCGCGTCGTCGTGCCGCTCCTCGAGAAACTGGATCGCGATGGATTCACCCGACGAAGGGCGATCGGCGGGTGTGGGCCTCGAATTGATATCGTTGCGCAAGACCGGGTCACGCTAAATTAGGCGATGCCTCGTAGTCGCCAGCCAAAACAACGACCGGCGCCGCGCGTCTCTCTGCTTCTTCGGCAGCTCGTTGCTTTCCGCCCGCGAAACCATGCTTCTTCCATGGTTTCAATATGCCGGCAGCGTTTCTTGCGCCAATCCAGCCCACAATCGTAGTCATCCCTTTCCGCACTCACGAATATGCGATTAAAGGATGGCTGCTCGAGAGCGGCCTCTCCTTTCTCGGCATCCGCTTCGTCACTCCGCGCAACTCCGGGAATTGCTCGGCACTCGCACGCGAATGCGCCTTGCCCTTACGGGAACACCTGCGCCTTCTGCTCGCGAGCGCGGCTGAGAAATGCATGGACCTGCCGAAAGACCCGGCTTTGCGCGAGAAAAGAATGCTCGAGGCTGATTTTCTCGCCGCGAAATCAGTCAAGCGCGGCGCCCGATCATTTACTTCGCGCGATTGATCAACTCGGCGCCGCCGGGTGGGATTTTACCGCGATCGGAATTCCCGCGCTGCAAACGTGGTCGCTCAATTTCATCGGCAGCTCGAGCGTTGCGGTTTCGAATTGATTCACATCGCCGATCGGCGCGCCCTCGAAGATGCCGAAAACAGTCCGCCGCTTTTTGCCAACATTCTCGTCATCGGCTTTGACGGCGCGCATTGGCCGCTATGGCCGCTTCTGCATGCTGCCGTTATGTCGTCGAAAGAGGCAACCATTCTGCTGGACGATCCACTCGATCAGGCGCGCGACCTTGATGAGGCATGGATCGGCACCTGGGAAGAATCGTTCGGCGAAGCCAGGCCGATGGCTTCCCCTCCAAGTCCTGTGGGCGACAGTCTTTTCAGTGAACAGGAAATGCGAGGCGAATCCCTCCCGTCCGATTCCGCTCATCGCTCATTTTTGATCGGCGCAGACACTACCGAACAGGCGCAAGCAATCGCGCAGCAATGCCTGCAATTTCTGGCCGAACCTGACTGCGATTCTGTCGGAATAGTTTTTTCCGGGAATGGCGCGTTGCCTCGCCTGGTTGGCCGGGCTCTGATCCGATCAGGCATCTCCGCATCACGATAGCCTGGCCCATCTTCTTCCGGGCCTATTCGAGGATCCCGATTGGCACGCGTGGATGGAGCTGCAGCAAAGCCCGCGTCTGAATGCACTGCTCCACTTTCATTGACCGACTTCTCGAATCGCGAGAAAGTATTCCCGGAGCTGCCTCCTCGCCGTTCTGGAGCGGACATTGCGTCAGCCTACGCCGAAGTCTTGATCGACGATCTCGATGTCCTGCGGCGATTTTGCGCTCAAACACCGGAGAGCGAAGCGAACAAGAGCGCCGTGAATAGTCTTGATTCCATCCGCCTTGTTCCCGCGCGCGCGTCCTTCGCACAATTTCTCCGCGAGACCGAGGCCGCTTGCGGCCGTCTCGACTGGAAATCACGCTGGACCGTCATCGCCCAGCGGGCCGGACAATGGACCGATCAACTGGAAGGCGACATTTCCCGCGGGCTCTACCTGCGCTGGTTAGGCGAGATAGCCGACACGTTTTCGGTCGCACGCGAGCCGGACGGCGCCCACCCATACGCTCGCGTCCAATTGATGACCGTCCCGCAAGCGCATGCGCGTGAGTGGTCTCATCTTATCTTCGCGGGATGGAACGAAGGTTCCTGGCCGCAACCGG
Source organism: uncultured Verrucomicrobiae bacterium (assembly GCA_963824205.1). GTDB lineage: Bacteria > Verrucomicrobiota > Verrucomicrobiia > Chthoniobacterales > UBA10450 > JBBRDU01. Next base: position 473,489 of record CAWGOG010000001.1, read on the forward strand.
AAAAGGGCGATTTTGCGCGGCAGGACGAAATCGACGCCTTCAATCGCCGTATCCGAAACATGAATCGTCGCGTAACCCGCGAGGGTCGGCAGGGAGAAGGTCACACCGCTCTCCTGAAAAACCACACATTCTATCTGGGACCGGTTGAGCAGAGTCAGATTCAGCTTCGTCAGTTTGAAGCTCTCTACGAATCTGTCAGCCAGAAGGTCGCCTTCACGGCCAGTTTAGTAAAAGACGACGCTCCCGAACGCCTCTGGAATCCTAACGAACTGTTCACGCGCCATTACCAGGAAGCGCATAAGCAGCCCCTAACCAAAGAGGCGATGAATCAGTCTGCACGCGCAGACGCGGGCATGGCTCGAAGAGACTGGCAACTTAGAAAAACAAAAAGCCCCGGCGCCTTCCAAAGTCGAACCAACTCGCGTGGCCTACGACGCAAGGCGCGATCCGAACGCGCGTGCCGGCGAATATGATTTTGCGTTTCGCACCGCGCCTCCGACCAAACCGGTCTTAAGCGTGAGCCAAATCGAGCAACTCATCGCTGCGCCAGCCCTCGTCTGGCTGAAAAAATACCTCGGTGTTAAAGCCGCGGAGGAGAACGCCAACGTGTGGAACACTTCCAGCGGAAAATGGGTGCACGGTTGGCTGGCGGCCGTAGCGGCCGGCTCAGAAAAGGACTTTAGTGCATTCCCGAATGCGACGCAGATTGAAGAACGGGTTTGCGCTGCCGCAAATGCGAAACGCGTTGAAGTAGACGAAACTGTGTCAGGCACCGAGCAAATCACTGCCTGATTGGTGGATCGGTGGCTGGCGCAACGCCCTCTTTCTGGCGCGCGCCCTGGCCGACAAACTCGCGGAGGTAACGGATTGGCCGTGGATGGCCACCGAGTGGGAAATCGATGGAAACTTCCCCGTGACTCCGGACGGGAACCTGAGTCTCTCTCTCCGTGGCCGCATCGACTTACTACTCGCGCGCGCTGCGCCACCGCGAGGTTCTCTCGCCGCCGGATGAAATCTGGATCGTCGATTACAAGACCGGAGCAAAGAAGGCGCTCACGGTCGGTTCACGGAACGCAGAAGGCCGGAACCCGGCGCTCAAAAAGAAGCTGCTCGACGGTTCGGCTTTGCAGCTTGGTCTCTACGCTCTCGCTGCCGATGCGCTTGGCGCAGGCCAGGTCACGGTCAGCATACTTTCACCACTCGTTAGGCCACCTAAGCCACAGATTTCCGGCTCGCGATTTTGGCAGTGAAAATGAAATCTTCGCGGCCCTCGCCGAGATGCAGCAAACCGGCATCTTCGGCATGCACGGTCCATTGCGCTCGGCCTATCGGTTCACGGACGACTATCCGCTCGCCACACTGGCCGTCGATCCAGACATCCTCGAGCAACGATGGGAGCTGACCCATCCCGCGCTCGTCCGCGACGAGGAGGACATGTTCTGATGAAAGAGGAACCTCGCGATTACTCCGCCCGGCGCCGCTTCGCGGAAGAACTCGAGCGAAATTTCTCCGTCGTGGCCTCAGCGGGCTCCGGCAAAACCCACGCCATTACCGAGCGAATCGCCCAGTTGGCCTTCAGGAAAGACGCCGTCGAACTGTTGCCAAAACTAGTGGTCGTCACTTTTACGCATCGCGCCGCCGACGAGATGCAGCAGCGGACCCGCCAAAGAATTCTGTCCGAACATCCATCGCCGGCCGTGCAAGCCGCCTTCAACCGCGCGTTCTTCGGCACCATTCACAGTTTTTGCATGAAAGTGCTGACCAATTACGGGCACTATCTCGGTCTCCCCTCGCCGCTCGACCTGGTCGCGGAGGATGACGAGGAACTGTGGGAGGCGTTCGTCCAACAACACCAGCACATTGGCCGAAGTCTGCCCCCGGAAACGCGGGCCGCTCTCTTTCGGCTGGCATCCGCGCGGCAGATAATGGAACTGGGGCGCTCCGCGCGTTCGCTTCTTCCATCATCGCTTCCGATCGGGCCATGTCCGACGATCGATTCTGCCGCGATTCACGCCGTCGTCCCGCCGCCCCGGTCGGGGGAAACCATTGCTAGCTCGAAAGCTGAATTGGCTGACTGGGAGAAACGGTGCGACGCAGGCTGGGAGTTCGTTCGCTGGCCGGTCCGCTCAAGCAGTGCGCGAGATTTTTTGCAACGTTGGACCGAGGCGTTTCAGCCTTTGCGGTCGTGGGTGGCACAGGCGGCCGTCTGTGTGGCGGCCGAAGTGCAACGCGATTTCCGCGACTTTCGGGTAGAACGAGGTCTGATCACTTATCCGGACCAGGTCGCGCTGGCGGACGAACTCCTGCAACATCCGGTGGCGGCCCGTCGGCTACGCGAAGAAAATTTTCGGGTCATCCTCGATGAAGCACAGGACACGGATCCTTCTCAATTTTCCGTTCTTACCGAGATTACCCGTCCACCCGAGGCAACAGGCCGTTGGCTCGAAGTCGAGAGCGCGCCCCCGCAACCCGGTCATTTCTGCATGGTGGGAGATTTCCAGCAATCCATTTACCGCGATCGCGCCGACCTCAATAATTACCGGGCAATTCACCGCGCCCTGCTGCGCGATGGTTCAGCCGATGAGCTTGAATTCTCAGTCACATTTCGACTCGACCAGGAGCAACTGAATTTCGTTAACGATGTTTTTCGCGGGATCCTGAACGAAAAAGAGGGGCAGGTGGGATTCGTCGAGCTGCAACCGCGGCCCGATGTTCTGCCTGGACAGGTCATTCGCATTCCGCTCGGCGCGGGCCTCCTTCCAACGGGCGAAAAATCGAAGGATTACCAAAAGGCACGGATCGAGGCTAACGAGCTTGCGAACTGGATTAAGGCAACCGGTTACGAGAAATTGCGCGCCGACTCATGGAACGACGTTGCCATTCTTTGTCCTCGAAAGCTCTGGCTCCGGACCATGGCTACGGCGCTAAGGCGCGTCGGAATACCAGTCACCATTCAATCCGAAAGCGACTTGAAAGGTGATAACCCGGCTTACGCATGGTTGACGGGACTTTGCACGATCATGCTCGATCCGCGGAACGCCTATGAGGTTGTCGGGGTCCTGCGTGAAGTATTCGGTCTGGCCGATCATGATCTCGCCATTTTTTCGGAAGGCCGCGGCGAGCCTTTTCACCTCGATGCAGCCGTCTCCGCAGTTGGGATCGTCTCGTCACCACTGCGCCTTCTCGCGGAAACGCGGCAGCGAATCCAAGGGATGTCGCTATTCGCCGCAATCAATCTCGTGGTCGAGAAGACTCAATTGCGTCAAAAGCTCGCGTCGCTTCCACCGGAGGATTTTCCCGATCTTGCAACTGACCTCGATAGCCTGCTCACCCTGGCCGCGGAGGAAGAGGCGCGTGGCGCAACCCTGGCTGATTTCGTCGAAAAATTACGTTTGGATTTTCTCCTGCAGCGTGACGTCCGACGCTCGACCATCGATGGCCTGCAGCTGATCACTGCGCAAAAAGCCAAGGGCTCGGAATGGCAGGCAGTCATTTTGCCCTTCCTCGGACGCGGCGTTATTGCGCCGTCACCACGTTACCCCTGCGTGATAAAAATTCCCGGGACAAGCGATTCGCTGGTCGCGTTGACCAAAGACGATTTCCCGGACGAGACCCGTGAGGCCACAAAAAAAGCGGCGCAACAGGAAATGGCCCGGCTGCTGTATGTCGCAACGACGCGCGCGCGCCACACCCTGGTGCTTGCCCTCGATGAAGAAATTTTCGCTCGTTCGAACGGCGAAATGCAAAATGGTGCGCAACTGAAAATCCTTTTCGGCGACAAACAGGCAAATCGGGCACGCTTTCAGGAGCTCAGCGTCAAACCCACGACCTGCGAGGAGACGTCACAGGCGAAACGCGCCGCCGCTTCAGATTCCGAGAAATTTGGGAACCCGCCCGCGCCGTTTGCGCGGAAGGAATTGAAACTCGCGCACGATCGGGCCGATGGTTTCATTCGTAAATTCAATCCGAGTCGTTATGACGAGGAAGATCGATCGATGCCCGACGTGTCCGGCGAAAGTTCGACCGAGTCGCCAATGCCACGGTCCACAGCCGACACGCCGGCAACCCTATACGGGCGTTGGTGGCACGACTTCATGCAACAAATCAAATGGGCGAAGCGGAGTGTGTGGAAGCGAACCTTTGAAGAGCATCAGGCGCGATCTCCCGTGCCCGCCCGATCGGCCGCGGAGTGGAAGCTCCTTGAACACCATCTCACCAGCGGCTCCGATTTCGCGAAACGCCTCGCGCAAAAGGCAGGAACCGCACACTCTGAGCTGCCATTCTTTTGGCGGGCGAGCGAACGCATGTCCCTCGAGGGGATCATCGACCTGGCGTTGATTGACCCGGCCACCGGAACCTGGCTGATCCTCGATTGGAAAACGAATCGGATCACGCCGACCGAGCACGATGAGTTGCGCGCGCGCTATCGTCCGCAGTTGGCGGCTTATTGGAAGGCCCTCACGCAAATGACCGGACAGAAGGTCGAGGCCGGAATCTTTGCGACGGCCACGGGCCAGTTTCTCCCTTACGACGAGACAGAACTCACCCGCGAATGGGACCGACTCGAACGCCTGTCAGCGGAAGAACTTGTCGTCGCGACTTCAGTCGCTTGACCCGTTAGGCGACTTGCGGCGCCGGCGCGACTGCGCGCTCAGGATGGCGGCCGAGGATAAACAGGATCAAGCCAATGACTGCCGGGAAAAGACCCAAAACAGCGCCGACAAGTATGTTTAACCATGTGACCGGTCGAGGAGGGGGCGAGGCTTCGGCCGAGGCAACCTTCACTCTGGGAAACTGAGACGGGGTTTTTTTCAGCTTTTCCAGTTTCTCGACAACCTTTGCTGTGACCGTATTGGCTTTATCGACCGCCGACTGAGATTTCAGGTCCCGCGCGCTAATCTGCACCAGGTCGGTATTTTCGACTGGCTCGAGCGTGACGTCCTGACTCTTCGGTGCAACCTGCTCAAACGCCTGCTTGAACTCCTCCATGCTCTCGCTCCCGCGTTCGACAAACGAGGATGCGGTGTACAGTTTTCGGAACAAATAATGGGCTGAGCGCGCCCAAAAGGACAAGCGCCGGCCAACAGAGCATCAGGACGATTCCGATTGTTTTCACGTCGAGGGTCTACGCGAAAAGAGAATCAGGTCCGGCTTAGCGATCAGGTATCGCGCTCGCCGCGGATGAACTGCTCGACGCTGCGAAAGGCTTCGTCGTCCGTCATCTGCACGGGCGGATGTTTGGAGAAAAAAGCGGATGGCGAATGAAGCACGCCGCCGATCCCGCGATCGAGCGCGAGTTTGCAGCAACGAATGGAATCAATCGCGACACCGGCCGAGTTCGGTGAATCTTCCACCGAGAGCTTGATGTCGAGTTCCATCGGGACGTCGCCAAACATTCGTCCCTCCACGCGGATGAAACAGATCTTGTTGTCGCGCTGCCAGGGCACGTAATCGCTCGGGCCGATGTGAATATTCTCGTCGTCGAGACGCTCGCCGATGACCGATTGAACGGCCTCCGTCTTCGAAGTCTTCTTCGACGCGAGGCGGCTGCGGTTGAGCATGTTCAGGAAATCGGTGTTACCGCCAGTGTTCAGCTGGTAGGTCCGCTCGACCTTGACCCCGCGTTTGCGGAAAAGATCGACCACTGTGCGATGCAGAATGGTCGCGCCTAGCTGCGCTTTGATGTCGTCGCCGATGAGCGGGAGATTTTTGTCCGAAAAACGCTTCGCCCAGACCGGGTCGCTGGCAATGAAGACCGGGATGTTATTCACGAAAGCCCAGGCCCGCTTCCAGGGCGCAGGCGGCGTAAAACCTTGTCGCCTCTTCCGAGCCGACCGGGAGATAGTTCACCAGAATTTCCGCCGCGGAATCCCGAAGCTCGCCGATGATCTGTTCCCTGGTCGACTCCTTCTCGAGCGGAAGAAATGTGCGCAGCGGATCGTAATCGCGCATGTGGTCCGCGAAACTGTCGAAAACGCAGCCCATCTTCACGATCGCGCCGGTCTTGCGAATCTTCTCGCAGAAAATCTTGGTGCAATTCGGCGGAGAAAAAATCGCCTCACTGACGTCGAGGCCTACCTTCCGGCGGTCGATATCAAAGGCGGCTACGACCTCGATGTCGTGCGGCTCGTAGGCACCGATCTTCGGTGCATCAGCCCAACATTAGTCCCGGTGCCGGACCCACGGTAAAAGTTGATTCCCTGAATCAGGGAACTGGCGCAGTTGCCGACACCAACGACGGCGATTCGGATTTTATTCATTGAAAACCAGTAAGATTAGCCGTGCGCTCCAGCCGCAGGCAAGGTGCAAGTTGATGTAGGGTTAGGTAGCCTGCCCCGGGCAAGATGCCCTTGGGGTGGCGAAGGGCCAACTTTTAGCGTATTCTGGCGCGGGGTGCAAGCACTTAGCCGCTAGGGAATTTAATTGAAATAGAGGCTGCGCCGAAAAGATAACTACAGCCAATGCGCCTGGCCCCCGGTTTAGCCCTGCTAGCTGCCTGTCTTTGGCTCCCCCCGGCCGCAGGGCGGGCACCCCCTCTTATAATATTGAGCAGGCCGTCGCCCTGGCCGATAACCAGAACCCCGACATCCAGATCGCCCGTAAGAAAGCTGGAGGCCGCCAAGGGCGGCCTGCATGGAGGCCCGCTCCGGCTATCTCCCCTCGGTCGTCTCGACGGGACTTTTCCGGGAATTTCAGCACCAATCGGAATCGCATCCTGCGCGACGAGGATTACAACGCCTCGGTCCGCCTGGTTCAGAACCTTTACTCCGGCGGCGCGGTTCCCAGCCAGGTCGCCATCGGGAAGCTCAATCTTGAAAAACAGGAGCTCGAACTCCAAGCCGTGGCAAACCGCGTCGCCATGGATGTGCGGGTCGCCTTTAACGACTTGCTCCTGAATCAGGCCAAAGATTCGCGTGCGCGAACAATCGGTCGGCGTTTTGCAGGAAGAACTGAAAACGCAACGCGACCGTTTCACCGCCGGGACCGTCGGCCAGCTGAATGTCAGCCGGGCCGAAGTCGCTCTGGCCAGCGAACAGCCCCAGCTGGTCGATGCGCAGACGCAAGCCAACAACTCCTACCTGCACCTTGCCGAACTTTGCGGATTCGATCCAAAGAACCGGCCGCTAATCGTCGGCCAGCTTCAGTATCACCCGCGGCATCCAGATCTAAATGAATGCCTCGCCCGCGCTGACACGGATCGGCCGGAAATTCGTGCGCGCCAGATCGACGTCGCAATCGAAGAATTCCAGGAGAAACTGGACCTGAGCGAGACGAAGCCGACCCTGGAAGCGTTCTCCGGTTACGAAGTTTATAACGAGCGCGATCCGACTGTCGGCCACGAATTCAATCACGGTTACGTCGTCGGGCTGAACGCGCGCTGGCACATCTTCGATGGCTTTGCCACGCGCGGGCGGATCATCGCCACGCGCGCGCGGCGCGACGCTGCCGTACAAACCCTCGAAGCCGTGCGACGCTCGGTTGCATCGGATGTCCGAAGCGCTTTTCTCGATCTTCAACAGGCGGATCACGTTCTCGAGAGCGAAACCAAGAACGTGCAGACCGCGGATGAATCGCTCGAGATCGCAAAAGCAAATGCGAATGCCGGTCTCGCCACGCAACTGGATGTGCTGCAGGCGAGCAGCGATGTCACGCGAACCCGAACGACCAGGCTAAGCGCAATCTATCTTCACAATGTCGCGGTCGCGCGATTGGCCAGAGCGTGCGCCGTCACGCCGGACGGCCTCGATTTTTCGCGCAAACCCACTCGGGCAGAGGCGCGCGCCAAGGAAGAATCGACTTCGCGTGCCGCTGAGTGTGGCGCAGCCACCGGCAAAACTTTCACAGCGATGAAGACGCGTTGCTGGCTCACCTTCCTCGCTGCGATTGTCGTTCTCGGAAGAACGCCAACGCTCGACGCACTCACTCTCGAAGAAGCTCTCCAACGAACCGCTGACAAGAACTCGGCCATCCAGAACGCCAAACACGATCTCGAAAGGGCTTGTGGACGGCGTCTCATCTTTCGATCAATCGCTTATCCCGATGTTGTCCTTGGCGCCGCCGGCGGAGACCAGGGTGGACATCGCGCCGGCCAAAAAGCGAACCAGCCATTCGGCTTTGGTTATCGGCGGGCTGACACAGCCGCTGTTCAACGCCGCCATCCCGGCCTCTTTCCGCCGAGGCAACATCGAGGTGCTGATCGCCCTGCAGCAGCTGAACATGGCCATGGTCGACGAGCTCTATCGCGCGCGTGTTTCCTATTATAATGGCGCCTACAATCGGCAGCTAAAGCAACTTACCCAGGACCAGCGTGCCCATCTGGCGGGCAACGCATCCGCCCAGCAGACGCGCTTCAGGCGGGTCTGGCTCAGCGCGGCGCTTACCTCGGAGCCGAGATGCAAACGCGCGAGCTCGATCCGCAGAATCGAAGCCGCTGACCGTGCCTATCAAGGCGCAGCCTTAAGCCTGGCTGACACCATGGGAGATGATCTGACCGGACGATTCCCGCTTCCGCAGATGGAATCGGAGTTGAAATACAGCTCCGTGCCGGTCGACGTTTCTTCCGCGACAACCCTTGCGCTGAACCGGCGGGCAGACATTAAACTCGCCCGCTTGATGGTAAAAGCCGCCGCAGAAGACGAACGAATCATGGAAGCCGCCTACTACCCGGTCGTTAACGGTCTTCTCCAGGGCGAATACATTCCCGTCTCCGGGGTCCGCCGGCAGAGCGAAGGTTCCGTGCACCGCTCGGACGACATTATCTCCTCGGAATTACGCGAGGGAGCCGCTTATACATGGCGAGTGGTGGATAATGGCAAAGTCACCGGACAGGTGCGGCAAAAGCGTTCCGCACGCGAGATCAACGAAATTCTCCTGAAAAAAATGGAGGCCGATGTCCCGCGCGATCTTGCCCGGCTGCAAACCAGCCTCGATGCCATCGGTAAGAATTACAGTTCGATTTCTCAGGCCATCGACTCAGCGCAACAAAGCGTGGTCACGGTGAACCAAAATGTTTCCGGAGGCGTGGCTTCACAACTGGAATCGCGTCTCGCAGAAAACGCCTCGCTTGAAACCGAGAACGACTCTCCTGAATCTAGCCTACCAACAAAACTTAGCCCTGGCGGAATTGGATCGCGTGACCGGGCGCTATTTCCAATACTCCGACGATCCCTCCGCAGAACATGCCAGAAGGCCGCCTTGAAGCTGCCGGCCACAAAAAATCTCATCTGGGCTGCCATTCCGATCGTCGTGCTCGCGACCGCGATCTGGTATTGGATGTTGCCCGTTGCCGAGGTCGTTAACGTTCGTCGCGGCACCGCCGTCTCGGCAGTTTACGGGACCGTTCGGATTGAATCGGCCTTCGTCGTCCATGTACGCGCGCAGAATGCAGGATTCATTCACCTGGCCGAGGCGTTTTCAGCGGGTCGGGGCGCCATCGGAAAAAGTGTTAGCAAGGGCGATCTTCTCGCCACGATTGCCGATGAAGCCACGGCGCGACAGTTGAAGCAGGCGCGAGCCGAGGTGCAGTCGGCCCGGGAACGCGCAGCCCTTCCGCTGCCATCCTCCGAGTTGCTGAAGACCGCCGAGGACACCCTGCAGCGACTCGAAAAGCTGCCGCCCGGCAATGTACCCGCGGCGGATTATCAAAAGGCCAAGAGCGAAGCCGCCCGCCTTCAGAGTGTCGTTAAAACCGAGCGGAATCGAGCGCGAGCGGAACCTGGCAAACCTCGGAGGACACGGCGAAAAAGCTGGAAGCGCAGATGAAGAACTCCGAAATCCGCGCGCCCATGGACGGTTTGCTGACAAACATTCTCACCATCGACGGCGAGCTCGTCGGCGAATCGAACGAACTCTTCACCGTCTCGTCACGCAAAAATTACGTGCGTGGCGAAGTGAACGAGGAAGATGTCGGTGAAGTGAAGATCGGGCATGAAGGCAAACATCCAGCTTTACGCCTATCAAACGCAGCAGTTCACCGCCGAGGTCAGTTCCATTCAGCCGGCAGCCGACCCGGAGACTCAGCGTTACACTGTGATCCTGCAGATTGAAAAGCCGCCCGAGAACCTGATGGCCGGCATGACCGGGGAAATGAACATCATTACCGGAACGCACGAGAACGTCCTGCTCGTCCCGAGCCGCGCCATTCTGGTCGACCAGGCCCTGGTGGTGAATCACGGGATCGTGCAGAAGCGCACGGTCAAGGTTGGCTATCACACCCTTGATGTTTCCGAGATCATGAATGGATTGTCGTTAGGGGATCGTGTCGTCGTGGCCGACCAGGATCGCATCCACCCCGGGCACATGGTTCGTTCGCGCACCGTTCGCTTTTCGCCGGCGGTCAAACACCCGTGACGCCTCCGCTCTACATCGCCTTTCGATTCCTCAGCCATCGAAAGCGGCCTCTCCTTTTGAGCTTGAGCGGGGTGGTTTTCGGGGTCGGCTTTTTTATCTGCACCCAGGCGCAGACCGAGGGCTTCGCCCGCTTTTTCATCGACTCCACCCTCGGAAGCAACGGCGCTCTTGTCATTCGATCGCGCTTTCAAAACAAGAGCCGCTCGATCGTCCCGTCGAAGGCTTCGCGTTCAAATGCGGCGCATCGCCAATATTTCGAGGGAATCCAAAACCCGAACGAAATCATGCGGGTCAGCCGTCAGTTCAGCAATGTCGTCGCCTGTTCGCCCGTCCTCCAAGGAAAGCTCAACGCCCGTTCCGGATTCGAAAACGCCACCGTTGACCTCATGGGCATCGAACCGGCGCTCCATCTGCAAACAACCAATCTCGCGGGCCAGATGGTTGACGGGAGCATCGACGATTTCCGGAACAAGCCCACCTCGGTCATCGTCGGCTCGCGGCTGGCCGAAATCCTTAATGTCGGCGTGGGCGATTCGGTGCAGCTCCTATCTCCGGGCGGAAGTTATCGCCGGTTCGCGGTCGCCGGCATTAGCCCGCAGCGGCGTGGGCGCGGTCGATTCCACACGCATCTATTGCCACGCTCGAGTCGCCCAGGCGCTTTTGCAAAAAGCCTTATTCGGCGTCAATGATCGTTTACAAATTGCGCGACCCGGACCGGGCTCCTGCCTTGGCGAAGCATTTCGAAACCCTCTTTCAGCACGACGCCTTAAGCTGGCAGGATCGTGAAGAGGCAAACCTGCAACTTTTTCTCACCCTGCGCGTCTCGGCCGCGATCACCGTTTCACTGATCATTCTTCTTGCCGGCTTCGGAATTTTTAATGTCCTGACCATGTCGGTTCTGGCGAAGGTGAAGGAGATCGCGATTCTTCGATCGATGGGATATCGCCGGCAGGACATCGCATCGATCTTTCTCTGGCAAGGCGCGATGATAGCCGGTCTCGGTTCGGCGCTGGGCTGTCTGCTCGGCGTCATTCTGACATGGGGCGTTTCGCACATTCCGATTCGCGTGCGCGGCCTTCTCTACGCCAACCACTTCCTTGTCACCTGGAATTGGACGCATTATCTCTCGGCCACGATCCTCGCGATCATCGCCGTATTTATTGCCAGTTACGTCCCGGCGCAGCGCGCCGCCAGTCTCCCGCCGGTCGCGACCTTGCGCGGTTCAAGCGTATGAACGGAGAACCTTGTCTCGTTTGCAAGGATCTTGAGCGCTATCTCGGTGAAGACGAGTCGCGCGTTCATGCCTTGCGCGGTGTGAGCCTTCAGCTCGAGCCCGGAACGGTTCACGCAGTCGTTGGGCCCTCCGGCTGCGGCAAAAGTACGCTCCTTTATATTCTTGGGCCTGCTCGATCAACCCGATGCTGGTGTTGTCGCGATCAATTCGGAACCCGTTTCGCACCTGTCCGACCAGGCACTTTCCCAGCGCCGTAATGAATTTATCGGCTTCATTTTCCAATTCCATTTTCTCATGGAGGATTTTACCGCGCAGGAAAATGTCATGATCCCGATGCGTAAACTGGGACGGTTGTCGCCCTCGGAAATGAGCGACCGTGCCGCCGATTTGCTCGAAGCGGTCGGACTCGGGGCCAAATTGCAACGTCCCAGCCGTCATCTTTCCGGTGGCGAACAACAACGCGTCGCCATCGCGCGCGCCCTGGCCAATGACCCGCGGGTCATTCTGGCCGACGAGCCCACCGGCAACCTGGACACCGCGAACTCCGAGCGCGCCTTCGATTTGCTCCAGGGAATGGTCTATGCGCAAGCAAAGGCGCTCCTACTCGTTACCCATAATCCCGCGATCGCAGAAGCTTGTGACTACATCCACGAAATGCGAGATGGGCTGATTATTGAGAGTCACAGCCGAAGACGGACCACAATCTAGCCAGCAGAGAACGACGCCTTCGGCGCAACTGTTTCAGGCTGGCGCAGGTGTATCCGCAGGCGGTCGATATACTCGGACCACGACTCAAATTTTCGCGCTCGCGCTTCTTCGGACAGGCGCGCGTAGGTGGGCTCGTCCTTGAGGAGCTGTTCCATGCCGGAGGCGAGTGCGTTCTCGTTCGTCTGATCGACAGTCAAACAACCGCCTCCAGCCGCTGTTTCTCCCAAGGCGCCATTTCCGCCGCACAGACACGGCTTGCCATGCCAAAGGCTTTCCAGGATTGGCAGCCCGAACCCCTCCATAAGAGAAGGATAAACGGTAAATCGGCAGTCTCGATAGGCCTTGTCCAGGTTTTGTTCATCGACGTGTCGTAACCACCGCAGCGGACGGCCGCGCATCTGGAGTCGCCATATTTGCCTAACGATTTTATTCAGCGGCGCTTCCGCGCTACGCCCAATCAAGTGGAGTTCGAACTTGCAACCCCGTGCCCATAACTGTTCCGCCGCCCGCAAGAGCGTCAGATGATTTTTCCGCGCCTGCAAAGAGCTTACGTAGAGAACGACATCGCTGGTGTTCTGTTTTTCGCGGACTGGACGCGCGCCTTCAAACGGCCCGGGCCATGATTCCACACACGTGGCCGTGGCCGGACAGCCATACTTTTCCCAAAAGTAATGCAAGTCATCGCGCGTCTCCTTAGAGACGCAAATGACCAGATCAAAAAGGGCCAGGGCTTCCAGATAAGGCCGCGACTGCCGGCTTCGATCCCCGTGAATAGAAGTGAGCCGAAAGTCCGCGGCATCATGAAAAATCGCGACCTTGCGCGCGCGCGAACGCCGGAAAAAATCAGGGAGCGTCTGGCAACGACGATCGCGAAAGACCTCGGGCACGAAAAAAACATCTCCCGGTCCAACGACTTGCTCGAGGTCGACCCGCCGGCGCGAGAGAAAGCGCCAAAACTCCGTGAACGGATCCTGCCCGCGCCATTCCGGACGGGAACTGGCGCCCGCCCTTCCCTCGAACGGCCTGGTCAAAAACCGATCCTCCGCTGGCCCGAGTTCCGTATAAAAATTTCCAACCTTATTCCAGCAAACAGGTCGCACTTCAGAGACGCGACTCAGTTCGGCGAATATTTTGCGCGTCATCCTTTGGATGCCAGTGTTTTGCGCGGACCGGCACGAATTGGTGACGTCGATGTGAATGGTCATGCCGGAGACGGATCGGACGCGGACGGAAACTTTCGCAGGACGCTCCGGGCTTCGAGCAGGGTTGGGATATAGCTCGCCACCGCATAGGCGATCGCGGTCGCGGCGATAACCCCTGCGAGGCCATAAACCCTAACGAGCACGACCGAGAGAACGAGGTTAAGCACGGCCGTGATTGTCCCGTAAATGGTCATGCCTTTGAGATGGCCGGTCGCGTTCAGTAGGCAGCTCCAAACCAAAAGAGTCGAAAACATCAATCGCCAGACCGCCATCCAAAGAATGACCGGCCAGGGCGGGACCGCCACCGCGCCGGCCCAGAGTCGAATGATAGCCTGGGCAAAAATCAGCAGAACTGCGGTTATGGTCAGCGACGTGACAAGACTGAACCTGAAATTCGAGCGGATGGTTTTCCTGATCCAATCGTAATCGCGTTGCGCATACGCTTCGGTGTAAGCTGGCCAAAGCGCCGGATAAGCCAGGTTTTGCAGGCCGGAAGTCAGGCTGAACAAGGCGAAGGCGACCGCGTAGGGAGTCACCTGCGACGCTCCCAGAAAATGTGAGATGACCAGATTATCGGTCTGCCAGTTGATCATCCAGCCGACATTGATAATGAAAAACTTCCAGCCGTCGGCGAAGAGAACCTTCATAAAGGCGGGATCGATGGCGCTGAGTTTGGGGCGCAACCATGGTTTGTGAAAACCGAAGAGCCAGATCGCGCTCGTGATGTTAACCAGCAATCCGAACCCGAAAGAACCGGCCACCAGCCAGTAGAGTCCGCCCCGAAACCAGATCACCACCAGGAGCACACCAAGGTTTCCCACGCTCCCGACCATGTTCCAGAGATTGGCCACGGCGTTTTTCTGATGCGCCGCGAGCACACGCCCGACCACCAGAAGCGGAAGGTTCAGCGCGAAAATCGAGAGGGCCAACCAAACGGCCGGCGCAATCTCAGCGCGCGCCTCCGGCGAGTGTAAATGGGGAAATAAGAAAGCCGCGATCTTGGGCGCGAAGAGGCTGGCATTCGCGATAATCAAAACAGCAATCAGACAAAGCGTCAGCACCGTCGAAGAGACGTAACGCCGTCCGGTTTCGAGAGCTCCTGCAGCTTGAGTTTTGCCTAACGCATTGGTCAGACTCGCGCCCAGGCCAAGATCCGTGATGTTCAAAAATGTGAGCACCGTCGTGATCGTGACCCAGGCCCCGTAACGCTCGCTCCCGAGATATCGGATGGTCAGCGGGACCGAGATAAGACTGACGCCAATGGCCACGATCCGCCACACCACCGCGGAGGCCGTTCCCTGAAAGACACCGCGACCCCGGCGTTCGCGATGATCTTGGGGCGCGCCCCGGCCAAAAATGAGATTCGCCCAGCGTTGTAAGGTCGAAGTCAAACAGGCGGATTATAGCGCATTCCCACAGCTCCGCTCCTCCGTCCTTCCGGCCTATGGAATTGGCGCAGCTCCGGAATCGATGGCAACCTTCGCAAATTTTGAACGGGACCGCTGAAATCTCTGCTACGGACCGGCTCGATTCGCTGGCTCTGGCCAAGTCGGGGCTGATTTTCCTGATTGTATCCTTGCTTTACTTCCTGGGTCGTTCACCGGGACTGGATGATTATGACTCGGTCCAATTCGCTATGGGGGTGGGCACGTTTGATATCTGGCATCACCAGCCGCATCCGCCCGGCTACCCACTCTATATCGCGCTTGGGAAAGTGGGCGTCAGCCTCTTGCGATTGAGCCCGGAGCTTTCACTTCATTTCATCTCGGCGCTCGGAGGCGCACTCTTTGTGGCCTGTTGGTTCCTGATCATTCGGCTCCAATTCAATGAGCGGCTGGCCGGATGGCTGACGGTCTGCCTCGCCCTGACTCCAGCTGCCTGGATGACGGCAACCAAAGTCCTAACCGATTCTTTGGCTACCGGATTTCTTAGCGCCGAGATTTTGGCAGCCCTCTATTTTTCCCGGCGAGGCAGCACCGCCAGTTTGCTCACCGCGGCTATCTTCGCCGCCGCCGCCACGGGCACGAGGCCGCAGCTTTTTCTGGTCGCCGCCACGATTCTGATTATCGCACTCAAACAAAATCGCGCGCCGGCCAGGAAGGCGATCCTCGGCATGGGCGGCTTCTTCGCTGCCTGTCTGCTCTGGTTGGTGCCCATGTGGTATTGCCAATGGCGTTTGCGACCGAACATTTCGTTTTGGGCGGTTTATCCAAAACTGGTTTATTCGCAGTGGATCTGGCGCCTGGATAAACCCCATGCGTTCATCGGCGCCGGAGATTGGAGCGCCAAATATCTCGGCATCCGTTTAGGCGAGCATTTTGGCGGATGGTTCGGAGTTGGCTTTGGTTTGCTGCGCTCTCCCGTTGCCCTCGTCGTTGGAATTTTGATTTTCGGCTTTGGGATGGTCGCTTTCTTTTTTCAACACCGGGAAAGACAAGATGGCCAGTTTTGGCGTTTTCACCTCCCATGGGCCTTGCTCCACATCGCCATCATTTTCGTCTGTCTTCCCTCCTCGCCGCGTTACTATCTCATCATTTTTCCGCTTCTTCTTGTTGTCCTCCTGCGCGGCTACATGCGGATTTCCGGGCCTTTTCGTCACCTGGTTCTGGCCGTGCCCTGTTTCCTCCTGGTCGTTCTGATCCCGTCGGCCATTGAAAATCATCGCGACGATGCGCCACCGGTCCAGCTGGTGCGTTACCTGGCCGATCGTTATCCCGTACCCGAGCGCTCCAAGGTCGCTTTGCTTTTCCAAAACGCGCGGCGTCACGCAGAATGGTACGCTTCCCGGATTCATGACCTTCACCGAAATCCCGCCCGCCTCGGAATTGCCGCACCTGCTGACAAATGCCACCGCGATTTACACCGACGATGAAAAAGTGGCGCTGCCCCCGGGATGGAAACGTGTGCCCTTGAATGTCTACCGACGCTCCCTGATTGTTTATCCGAAGTATCGCACCTTGACGCTGTTTCTTATCGAACGGAACGACGCTTCATGAAACGCATCTTTCTTACTGGAGCGAGTTCGGGGATTGGTCGAGCGGTGGCCGAGACTTTGACCGCGCGGGGAGATGAAGTCTGGGGAACAGCGCGTGATCTGCATCGCATTCCGTCGATGGAACGACTCCATCCCGTGCGACTCGACTTATCTGATCCGGCTTCAATCGAAAGCGCTTTTCAGAGCGCGCTGTCTGACGCCGGCCATTTTGATGTGATTATTAATAACGCCGGGAGCGGACACTTCGGGCCTGCGGAAAGTCTTTCCCAGGAAGACATCGCGAATCAATTTCAAGTGCTCGTCTTCGGACAATTGCAGCTCATGCGCCTGGCCCTCCCAACTCTGCGCGCGCAAGGACAGGGCCTGATCATTAATGTCACTTCGCTGGCGGCGCGTTTGCCCGTGCCGTTCATGGCCGCCTACAACTCGGCCAAAGCCGCCATGGCATCTTTCACCATGTCAATGCAACTGGAGTTGTTCGATTCCGGCGTGCGCGTGATCGATCTTCAGCCGGCAGATATTAACACCGCTTTCAATGACGCCGTGCAGAAAGGCGCCCCGCCTCCCCACTACGGCGCGAGAATCGATAAAACGTGGGCCACGGTCGACCGCAATATGAAGGCAGCGCCGGGACCCGAACTGGTGGCCCAACGCGTCGCCGCCTTGATCGATCAGGCCAATCCCCCGCCACGCCTGACCGTGGGCGACACATTCCAATCCAAAGTCGCTCCCTTCATTTTCCGCTTTCTTCCACAGCGCGTGCGACTTTGGGGCCTCAAGCGGTATTATCGATTATAATAATTTGGTTTGTCGACCAAGCCGCTTTCGCAGCCAGCGAGGAACAAGAGCGCCCAGGCGATAATCAAGAGCTAACGGCCACGACAAAACGTTCCAGGTTTCCCGGAAGAATTTAATCGTCTCCGTATTACTCCGTCCCGAGCCCCTGGGCACATTATACAAATTCATCGTGCCTGCTTGTTCTCGCACGCTTCGCATCATGGTTGACGCGGGGATGACATACTTGTGGACTCCGCGCCGATCGAGACAACCGCTAATCCAGATATCGTCCATGTAAAAGGCGCTGGCGGGCGCGCCGGAATAATCCCAAAGAGCGTTATCAAAGAAACCAGGCTGGATCAGATAACTTGCCGTGCCCGTGATCACGGCCACGCGTTTCGGTTCTCGAAGGTGATTCCCCCGAAACAGCTTGGGCACAAACCAGACGAAATCATTCGAGATGATTGCTCCGCGAAAGCAAAGCGCAGCGTCCGGCAACTCTTCATGATAATGCAGGTAGGTCTGCAGCGCATCCGGCGGATACACGCGATCGTCATCCACCACCATGATCAGGGTCTGCCCGCGACCAGCCGCCAGTTCCTCTTGAACGACCGGAATGAATTTCGTGGCCGGTCCCCAATCCTTGCCCGTTCGCAAAATGCGGAGACGCGGAATTTTATCGAGGTAGGGCGGCACGACATAGCGGGTTTGCTGACGAACGGAAAAGTCAGGGAGAGCAAGGACGATTTCGTCCGGTGGCCTTGTTTGCTCCAGGAGGGAGCGCAGCGTCGGTTCAAGATTGGCAATTCGCTCCGGCAAAGTTGAAAGCGAAACAATCACCCGTTGATTTCGCGTCGGAACTGAGTTGGCCAGGACTTGCCGGAGGAATTGCGCCTGTTGCCGCCCCCAGAGCGACGAGTAGGCAAACTGACCGAAGGCGGTCAAAGTTCCGACCAACATCGTCTTGATCCGGCTTCGCACGAATTGCCAACGGTCGATGCTGGTTCGATCGGCCCGAATGTTTTCGACCTCCCGAACGATCCGCGACTTCACGACATGAAGAGATTCATTCCGCGCGAACTTGCCAACAGAATTCCTTTCGGGTAGATCGCAGCGTGAAAAACGCCCCAGGAAGCCGAATTGGGCGCCGCCACACAGTTCTTCAGCCCTTCGATACAAACAACTCCGCCGCCGCGGGTCCTTGTCGGCGACGGCCGCCTGCGAAAATCACGCCGACATTTTTTGATTGTTGTCACAATGCCTTCGCGGGAGCTTGAGAGAACATGACCAAGCCGATCTCCGCCGCCGTCATTATTATGGCCGGATCAGGCTCGCGCTTGCGGCGCCGTGGGGAGAATTCGCCTAAACCGCTCATTTCGATAAGCGGGCGACCCCTCATTTCATACAGTTTGGAGGCCTTCGCAAAGGCAGGCATCAAAACGATTCACGCGGTGATTGGATTTGAGAGCGACTCGCTGCGGGCGGGATTAACGCCACTCATTCCTGCCGGCATGGATCTCTTTTGGATAGAAAACCGAGAATGGCAGAAACAAAATGGCATCTCGGTTCTGGCAGCGGCTGCAACCGTGAAGGGACCATTTATCCTGACAATGGGCGACCACATTTTTGCAGACTCGATTGTCGACGTTCTCCTGGAACGATGCCACACCGACGAGCTAAACCTGGCGGTCGACCGAAAACTAGATTCCATTTTCGATTTGGATGACGCCATGAAAGTCCAGACGCGCGACGACCGACTCGTTGCCATCGGCAAAAACCTCGAAGACTACGACGCGATCGATACCGGCCTGTTTGTTTGCTCGCCGGAGATTTTCGCCTACCTCGAAAAAGCGAAACGCGATGAAGATTGCAGTTTGGCCGATGGAGTCCGATTGATGGCCATTGCTGGCAAAGTTCGGACGATCGATATCGGCAACGCCTGGTGGCAGGATGTCGATTCGGCCGAGACGCTGGAACACGCCCGGAAATTGATTGCGACCAACAACAATGGCTGAGCGATGCGTCGTTCTGGCGGACAGTCCGGGCGCGTTAACCAAGTTGTGCGGAATCTCGACCCTTGAGCGCTTATTGCGAACACTCCAGCGATGCGGATTCAAACGGGCGATTGTCCTGTCAGGCACTCCCGAAGAGATCACGCAAGAGTTGGCCAGACCATCGTGGGCGCGTGCCGAGCTCGAACTGACAAGCCGCGCGCGACCGGCCGGCCCGGTGATGATGGAGCACCTTGTCGATCTCTGGCCGGACGGTGGTGAACCCCTTCTGATTCTTCCGGCGAATTCGGTGTTAGATCAACGACTCTTGCGGACGCTTGTGTCGTACAAAGAACCGGCCGCGTTGGTTGATTCCGCTGTGCCGGCTCGATTGCACTCACTGGTTGCTTCCGCACCTGCAACAAAACGGGGTCGACTTTGTGGACCGGCCCTGTTGCGGCGTGATTGGGTTTGCTCTCGACCGGGCCCCTTGGAAGAAGTTTTGCGCACTGGTTTGGAAGACCAAACACTGGCAGCGGTAGATGTGGCCGCCGAACCTCTTTATTATGCGCCCCTCAACCGAAAGCTCAGAGCGTATTGGTTTCCCGCCCCATCGCCTGATCTCACGAGGCTGGCCAAACGGGTCCTCCTCGATTCAGCTCAAAAGGGCACTCTCGATTTTCCCGCGACGATTCACGCCCCGATTGAGACATTTCTTGTCTCCAAACTTTGCGAAACTTCGGTCACCCCTAACGAGTTGACGATTCTTACAAACGTCGTTGCCTGGAGCGCGACGTTTCTTTTGGCGACTGGACGGCTTGGTTGGGGCCTCGCTCTGGCCGTAATTGTCGGCGTTCTCGACGGTCTCGATGGAAAACAAGCGCGCGTCAAGGTCGAGACAACCAAGCACGGCAAACTAGAGCATTGGTTCGATGCCTTCTTTGAAGTGTCGTGGTGGATTGCCCTGGCCTATTACTTTCACAGCTCCGGGAAACTACCCGGCGCTTTTCGCTATCTCGCTTTGCTCCTTTTTGCCCAAGGGCTCGATGGCATCCTCAAATCCGGCGTTCGTTTCGCGACCGGCAAATCGATCGAGGAACTGGGGACTTTCGAACGACTGGTCCATCTCGTCGGCGGTCGACGTAATGTGATGGTTTGGTTGCAAACGGTTGGATTTCTCTGCGGAGCGGCACCGCAAACTTTCATGATCCTGCCTTGGTTAGTGCTAGCCACGGCGATTTTGCATTTGCCCCGGGCGACCCAGGTGTTTTGCCAACTGGGCAAGGGGCCGAAAATCGAAGGAACGCCGATTCGTTAGGAAGCCGAAATCTTGGTGGCCCGGGCCATGGCAACTCCCGTGAGAAGGACGCTGCCCAGGCTCACCGCGAGCCATAGGTGCACGATCCACTGCGGCAGGCCCGCGATAGCGAGCATCAGAAAAACAACGATAGCCGTGTCGCGCTTGGTCACCTTAACCATCCAGCCCACCCGTTCCGCTCCGATGACGCCGACGCCCGAATGCTCCAGCATGCCGCGCTGCCGCTGATAGGCCGATGGCACATCGAAACGCGCACCCGGATGTCGATCCTGCCAGCGCGACAAAATCAATTTGTGAAGAGTGATAACGATGACGCAAACAATCCCTTCAAGGAGATAACGCTGGCCCGAGGCATCATCGTGCTGACGGTACAAACCGACACTTAGACCAGTCAGAAAGAGAATATTGCCGATGTGATCGCAAACGTGGTCGATGGTCGCGCCTTTCGAAGAATCCAGATACTTGGCACGAGCGATTTCACCATCGCATCCATCGAGGATGCTAAAGAGCTGAAAGAGCGCCGCCCCGATGACCACACTGACGTAGTCGCCGCGCGCGAGGAAAACGGCGGTGACAAGTGGCAGGATCAGGAGCGCGAAAGTGAATTGATCAGGCCGGATCGGAAAGCGCAGAAGCTGCCGCGCCAGCAAACGCGAGATTGGCCGGTTGATCCAGGTCGAAACGTATCCGTCCTGCGCCTTGTCCGCGCTCTTCAGCAGATCTGCCTCAGCCGTATCAATCGCCTCCGGTGTCGCGACAAATCGAAAAAGTGACGAACGATCTGCCGCAGCCTGCCGGCAACGGGATTCGTGCTTCTCGAATAACTCGGGCCACGACGGTGACAGTGACGCCAACTCCGAGCCAATGCGCCCGTATTTCTCGCAAAACTCGATCAAGCCGTTCCGAAATAGGCAAACATGCGTGCTCAGAACACACGACTCTCGCGAAATCGAATCGCCCGGGCTCCATGGTTCGATGTCGACAAAACGCGCCTCAGACGTTCGAGTGTACGCGAGACTGACTCCGTCCTTCCAAAAAATCCGGACTCGCGGCCGGTTTTGGGTCGACGCGAATTCGTTAATCGCGAGAAGCAGGCGATCCAGCTGGCGCAATCCCGCAATATGCCAGCTGGCCGACTCGTCGGCCAGGATGGTAAATTCTCCGGGTTGCTCGCACTCGGTCATAAATCAGTGCGACCGGTTCCGTTAAGTCCGCGCCGATAAATGCGGTAGGTCTTGTATCGACGGGCTCCCACGGCCTCGATCAATCGATTAATCAGGACGTTGTCCTCGAGGGTCATGCTCAACTCTCCTTTGATCCCTCTCTTCACCATGACGTACTCCACTGCTTTCAAGACTAACATTTCCGCAATACCGAAACGCCGGAATTCCGGGATCACCCCAAGCGCCACAAGGCGCCCCGTTTTGATACGGCTCTTATAATATAGCAATTTGACCAACCCAATTGGAATTCCAAAGGTCGTTAGCCGCCCGTTAATTCTCTTCATCACCTCATTGATATTTGGCACCGTCAGCCCAAATCCCACAGGCCTGCCTTCCACCTCGGCAAGCCAGACGAACTCGGGGATCAGAATGGGCATGAGCTCCTTGCGCAGGTGATCAAACTCCGGCTTGGTGAATGGGACAAAACCCCAATTCTTCTCCCAGGCCTTGTTGTAAACCTCCCGCATGCGTTCGCTCTCCGCTGCGATGTCTTTCAAAATTCCAGGGCGCAGTGTCGCTGGGCTTTTCTTTTCAAATCGAGATGCGATGCGCTTCAGGCGCCGATAAGCAAAGTTCGGGTCCTCCATCCACCAGGCGTACCAATCCTTCGCCTTTTCGAATCCCCAATGCTCGATCAACTCCGCGTAATACCGCGGGTTGTGAGCCATCAGGACAGTTGGCGGATATTCAAACCCGTCAATCAGCAGGGCGCAGACATAGTTAGTCGAGTAATCGATCGGTCCGATGATCTCATCGCGGCCCTTTTCCCGAAGCCAGTTCGCGGCGGCGTCAAAGAGCGCGGTCGACACTTCAGGGTCATTGACCGACTCAAACATTCCGAAACAGCCGACGTTTGAACCATGCTCAGCGTTGTAATTCGGGTCGTCGCTCGCGGCGATACGGCCGACGATTTTTCCATTTCGCTTTGCGAGAAACAGGCATGCGTCGCCATGCAAGTAAAAGGGATGCTTCTTTTTATCGAGGAACTGCCTTCGCTCAAGAATAAGAGGCGGAACCCACGCAGGATCGTTCGCGTAAATCGTCCACGGGAATTTGATGAACGCGCTCTTATCAGCCCGTGACCGAACCTCCGAGATTTCCACGGCGTCACTCATGGCGTTGTTCTGTCGGCGGGGACTCGCAGCAATTCCAATGACATTCGTTCCTGCCGAATAACCAAGACAACCAGAATAAGGTTAAAGATTGTTGCTTCGATCCAAAAAAAACCGCGAGGGCGACCGAGGAGGAGCGCCGCGAACAAAATCAGCATCCGGGTATTCGTCATAAGAAAACCCCACCACTTGAAGGCCGGCTTCGCTTCGGCCAGGAAGCGCGGCACAAGGGCGATTTTTTCCGCCATCAGCATCCGTAATCTGTGCAGCCGCGGAGCCAGTATCTCCTGTTGTCGCGTGTAGTTGCGGTGCAATAAAAGAAGAAACTTGGACCACGGGTTATTCCACGAGGCGTTTCGATATTCGTTCTGAAGCGCCGCAAACTCATCCAATTGACCATCGGTCGATCCCTTCAGGAAGTGAAGGTAAGTCGTTCGATAATAGTCCGCTGCGGCGCTTTGACATCCGTGACTCAGAGCGGCGAAGACTCCAAGCGCGCAACTGGAGGCCAGCGAACCCGTGGAATGAGCGCGCAGGATCAAATGCGCATAAACACTCAACCAAACCAGATGATCAACATAGCCATCGAGAATCCGTCCCGCGCGGCTCTGGCGTTGCGTCAACCGGGCCAGCTGCCCATCCGCGTTATCGAAAAGGTTCGCCGCGATGTGCAATGCCATCCCGATGAGATTCAGACGAAGGTCTGCGTAGTAATAAAGGTGCCCGGCGCTGATGCCGAACAAACCGCCGATCCACGTGACCGCCGAAGGTGTCAGGCGAAGCGCCGCCGCCAGCCGGGCAAGTTGAAACCCAAGTTTCCGGTAAAAGTAAAGATCGAGGACCCCCTCGACTTCACGCGCCTTGTAAGTCGATTCGATACCGGCCGTTAACGGCCCTGTCTGCCCTGGCATCGCTGAACCCGGCAGATCCTCAGACGCTTTGTAGCGCTGCCGGAACAAGCGTCTCTTCCAGAATATTCAGAGCCTCATCCAGATCGGCACGCGAATGCATGGCCGTAACGCAGGCGCGGAAACAAATCTTGTTCTGCGGAACCGCAGGATAATCCACCGGCGCGACCCACAATCCTCGAGCGCGAAGCTCATGCCCTGTGCGATACATGCGCTCGCGATCGCCGATAACAATCGGCATGACGTAGGTCGTGGACGCTCCCGTGTCCAAGCCGAGCTTTCGCAGCTGCGCATGGAAATAGTCCGCATTCTCCCAAAGCTTCGTCCGGCGGTGCGGCTCCCGAATGCCAATCTCCAGCGCTTTCAGAATCGCGGCCACCACCACCGGAGGCAAAGCGCATGAATAGACATACGGATGCGCATAGAATCTGAGGTATTGGAGAGTCTCTTTCGATCCGGCAACGAATCCGCCAAGCGCGCCGAAGGCTTTCGAAAATGTCCCGTAAACCAGCGGCACTCGGTTCGCGACACCAAACTTCTCCGCCGCTCCGCGACCGCCTTCGCCACAGGCAAGAATCGAATGAGCTTCGTCGACGAAAATGCTGGCACCGTGCGCCTCAGTCACGTTGATGAGTTCCTCGAGATTTCCGAAATCGCCATCCATCGAATAAATGCCTTCGACGATGACGAGCTGGCGCTTGCCCGATTGCCGCTTGAGCGCGGCTTCCAAAGACTCCGGATCGTTGTGCTCGAACTTTTCCGTCTTGCAGCCGGACAAAACCGCACCGTCGCGCAAGCTGAGATGCGATCGATTGTCGAGAATAGCGACGTCCGTTTTGCGCAAAAGGCCCGAGATCGTGCCGAGCGCGCCGCCGAACCCGCTGTTGAAAAGCATGGCATCTTCCCGGCCGAGGAACTCAGCCAGACGGCGCTCGAGTTCGCGATGAAGATCGGTCATGCCCGACAGCATCGGAGAACCGCATGCTCCCATCCCGTGGGTTCGAAGAGCCTCCTGGGCGGCTTCGATGACTTCGGGATGGTTGGCCAGACCGAGATAATTATAGGAGCAGAGATTAACGACCGAGCGCGGCTTCCCGTGATAACTGATGGTCGTGCGGGCATCGGCCGACGCCAGAAGCTGAGGCTCGTACAATTCAACAGCCCAGGCGCCTACGCGCATCCACTGAGTAAAGGCCGATGGGGCCTTCAGCGGGTCGCGACTCTCGCCCCGCAGGAAATTACTAAGACTGAGTTTTGCCGCTTCTTTGTCGCTATTCATCGCGGCAAAAGGGAACTCGAAACAGCCGTTTCGGATTCAGTGAAAGGAAAATTGAGCCCTGTTGATGGGGAAACAGTGGGAGAAAATAAAATATTATTCACCGAAACGGTTCTGGCTGTGGTTTTTATCCTTAAAGAATTCCCGGAAGGTTATCCAACGGGGAAGTTCTATATCGGGGCAGCTATTTTAGCGCTGTTCTCCCAGCGCCACAAGAGTTTAGTTCAGGCCGTCGAGCCAGCGCTGAGCAGGCAAGATCTTGGTTAAATCCGCCCGTTTTTTTCCCTAAGTCGGAACCGACAGAAAACCGGCGCCTCCGCGGGTTGTTCAGACCGGTCCCCGGGGATAGTGTCCGCACTTCAATGAGGCAAACGTTTGGCTTCCTACTGGTTTTGGCTTCCGCGGCGGGCGCATTCGCGAGCAGCCCGTCTGAAAAGGCCGACGAAATTTATGGCGGGTGGCTGAGCATGTACGACCTGAAATTCGAGGACGCACATCGCACGTTTGCGGCCTGGCGGGCAACGAACCCCGACGACCCGCTGGGCCCTGCATCTGAGGCAGCCGCTTATTTGTTCTCAGAACTCGCTCGGCTCGGAGCACTCGAGTCGGAGCTGTTCGTTGACGATACCCGATTCGTTAACCGCGAAAGGCTGACGCCTGACGTAAACCTCAAAGGCCATCTGATTGAATCCCTCACGAAAGCAGACCAACTCGCGGACGCGCTTCTGCAGAAATCTCCGTCCGATACCAACGCCTTGTTCGCAAAATCGCTCGTGTGCGGCCTGCGGGCCGACTATTCCGCTCTTGTTGAAAAGCGAAATCTAGCGGCGCTCAGCTACACCAAACAGGGACGCCCATTTGCGGAGAAACTGCTCGCGATCAAACCGGATTTTTTCGACGCCTACCTTGGACTCGGAGTTGAGAATTATCTCCTCAGCCTAAAACCGGCGGCCGTGCGCGTTCTCTTGCGATTTGCCGGATCTCGCATAGATCGGGAGAAAGGGCTCGAAGAGCTTCGCCTCACATCGCAGCGCGGCCACTACTTTGAGCCTTTTGCCAAACTCCTTCTCGCAGTCGCCGCTTTGAGAGACAACGACACCGCCGGTGCGCGCCAGATTCTTGCCGGTCTGCACGAGCGCTTTCCGCACAACCCCCTTTATGAGCGAGAACTAAATCGCCTTCCGGCGGAAAAGAAATAGTCTCGAGTGTCCTGGATTAACCAACCACTCATGACTAACGGCAGAAGTGTTTCCTTGCGGTGGTTTGCTCTCGGCATGCTCCTGCTGACGGTTTTTATCCGCGTTCCCTCACTCGTTCACCCGCGCGCGATCGACGACGAGAGCGTCTATTCGTTAGTCGGAAATGAGATCGCGGACGGTGGAAAACCTTATATCGATGCCGTCGAGCGAAAACCTCCACTGCTCTTCTGGACATACGCGGCCATCGTCAAGCTCGGGGGAAAGTTTAACTGGCCATTCATTCATGTCGTCGCCCTGCTCTGGGTCATGGCAACCATGGCCGGTCTTTATTTGCTCGGCCGGCGCCTCTTCAATCCCTTGACGGGTTTGTTCGCGGCATTTTTTTACAGCCTTTATCAACCATGGCTCATTTTCGACGACCTCTCTTTCAACGGCGAAATGATCATGAATCTTCCCATCGTCTGGGCTTGGGTGATCGCATTTTCCGGCAGTCGTTCACGAGTTCGGCCGGAACTTTTTTTCTCGGGCATGCTTTTGTGCGCCGCTTTTCTCCTCAAGCAACCAGCGGCCATCGCCGCTGTCCCGCTTGGAATTTATCTTCTGCACCCGGCCTATCAAAAAAGCCGCGGCCTCACCTTTCGTGATGGTGTCGTCCAGGCGGCCGTGTTTAGTTTCGGATTCTTTGGCACGCTTAGCCTAACGGGTATCATCTTGTGGAAGCAGGGAATTCTGAGCGAAACAATTTACTGGACGCTGACGGACCATTCGGTCCCGGTCGTTTTTTGGGCCAGGGGCCTATTTCACACGCTCGCCTTTGTCGGGGCCTGTCTGCCCATGGTGATCGGGGCGGCCATTGCCTGCCGGGGCCGCACGACCTCCTGGGCTGCATATCCGGCCGAACGAATCGCTCTTTGCGGCCTGGTGATCGTCTCCCTGATCGGCGCAGCTGCCGGCGGGCGGTTTTACCTTCATTATTATATACAGCTGGTGCCGCCCCTCGCCCTCCTGGCCGCGCCGGTTTTCGCCGATATCTTCTCCTCGCCGCCCGATAGGCGTCCGTGGCTGTTGAAACCCAGAACTCTCGCCATCTGGCTAGGCCTGACTGTTGCCGGGTTTTCCATCAATCAATGGATCGGCGAGGTAATCCGCCGGCCCGCGAGACAAGCAGGGCTGTACTTGCGCACTCATTCGGCGCCGTCCGACCGGCTCTTCGTTTGGGGCCAGGCGGCGGGGGTTTATGTCGATGCCCGTTTGCGACCCGCTTGCCGTTATGTCGTCACCTTTCCGCTCACCGGCTACATCTTCGGCGGAATCTCGGGCATTGATACCCATGATCGAATCGTCCCGGGAACCTGGGAGAAACTCGACCAGGATTTCAAGGAACACCCGCCGAAGTTTATCGTCGAAATGCTCGATGGTCCGAAGAACACACAGTACCCGATCCGGCAATATCCGGTCCTGGCCCGCTGGCTTCAGAACTACAAAGCAGTGGCCAATCTGCCGGAAGGCATCATTTACCAGGCAACTGACGCGACCGACACCCAGACGACCGCTCCGTAGCTGGCAACCGGTTCTCGCCTAATTGCCGGCCTCCGGTTACCATTGACCCGGGATGGACCTGCCGGCCGGGATTTCAACGTTGCAGCACACCGATCGTTGGATCGGGAGTCCTATTTGCTTTGTTCTTACCCTCGTTAGGAGAGTTTTCCGGCGGCGCGTCACGGGCCTTCACCGGCCGACCCGGATCGCTCTCCTCAAATTTGCCGAGCAAGGTTCCACCGTCTTGGCCTATCCCGCCATCCGCCGGGCAAGCACCATGGTTGGACGGGACAATCTCTACATGGTCGTGTTTGAGGACAATCGCTTCATCGTCGACGCCCTCGAAGTCATGCCGCGTGAAAATGTCATTACCATCTCCACGCGCAATCCTCTGGTTCTGGCTATCGGCACGTTTCGGGCAATTCTGAAACTCCGACGCCTTGGAATCGACGCTGTTGTTGATCTTGAATTCCTGACCCGCTTCTCCGCGATCGTTTCCTTCCTCACTGGCGCCCGGGCGCGCGTCGGGTTGCATGCTTTTTTTGGCGACGGCCCCTATCGCGGCGACCTCATGACTCATCGCCTGCTTTACAATCCGCATCTTCACACCAGCCAGATGTTCGAAGTCATGATCGAAGCTTTGAATCGTGACCCGGCTATTTTGCCCACATTCGATTATGTCCCTCCGCGGAATCAACCAACGGCGCGATTCGATCCTTTGCCTAACGAATTGGAGGAAATCAACAACATACTGGTTCGCGAAAATCCGGAGATCGCCTCGGCGCCAATCATCCTGCTAAACCCGAATGCCAGCGATCTTCTCCCGTTGCGGCGCTGGCCCACGGATCGTTTTGCCGAGCTCGCCAAAAGAGTGCTCGAACGGTTTCCCGAGGTGTTCGTGATTTTAACCGGAGCACCTTCCGAAGCTGAGGCGATCAAGGCGCTCGCGAACCAGATTCAGTCAAAACGCGTGCTTTCGCTCGCGGGCAAAACAACCTTGCGCCAAGTGCTCGTTCTCTATCATCGCGCCTCGATCCTGGTAACAAATGACAGTGGCCCGGCGCATTTCGCTTCGATGACACCGATTCACGTGATCACGTTGTTCGGTCCGGAAACGCCGAACCTCTTTGGCGCTCGCTCAAAAAATGCCCGTGTCTTGTGGGCCGGAATCGCCTGCAGCCCTTGTGTGAACGCTTACAACAACCGGCAGTCACCCTGCCGTAACAATCTCTGCATGCAGGCCATTACAGTCGATGATGTTTTCGCCGAGGTGACTGATATTATGGAGAAGGTCCGGCCAACGGATGCATCACTCAGACCAGGCGCGTCACCAACGAAGGTCGAAGACGCGACGCTGATGGGCCCCTAACGGGATTATCCTTTCCTCTGGAAAGGCTCTGCAATTTGTCCGCCTTCGGCGGTAGTTTTATGGCGCTACCGCGCTTGGCAGCCGAACCTCCGGTTCGAATGTTCGCTATCGCGAACTCGCGCTTTCATGAAAGCGCGACCCTAACGGGATTATCCTTTCCCTTGGAAAGGCTCTGCAACTTGTCCGCTTTCGGCGGTAGTTTTATGGCGCTACCGCGCTTGGCAGCCGAACCTCCGGTTCGAATGTTCGCTATCGCGAACTCGCGCTTTCATGAAAGCGCGACCCTAACGGGATTCGAACCCGTGTTACCGCCGTGAAAGGGCGGTGTCCTAGGCCACTGGACGATAGGGTCAGGAAGGGCGCCAATATCCGAACGAGAGATGGGTGGCGCAAGGTAAAATGCCACCAATCGTGCGCGTTTTAGCCGGTGGAAAGATTCGCTACCAGCTCGGCGGTTCGTCGTGTGGCGCCGCGATGCTGGGCCAGGACTTCCTCCGCGCTCGCTGCTAAGCGCTCTCGGATATCGGGATTGCCCAGGAGATTCTCGGCAGCTTGCTCCAGGTCGCTCTCGTTTCTGACCGAAACCGCGCCGTGGTGTGCTACCAGCTGACTCGCGAGCGGCTCGAAATTTTCCATGTTTGGCCCAAACATCACGGGCACGCGCGCAACGATTGGTTCGACGGGATTTTGGCCGCCGTGCGCGGTCAGACTTTTACCGACAAACGCAATCGAGGCGATGCGGTACCAAAGAGACAGTTCGCCGGTTGTATCAAGCAAGATGCAGTCGGGACGGTCTTGCGCATGACTTTCCGATTGCGATCTACGGCGCACAACAAATGACATCGCCTCGACTTTGCGCTGTATCTGATCAATGCGTTCGACATGACGCGGAGCAATGACGAGCGTCAGTGCCGGGGATTTCTCGCGCAGACGACGAAAAACCCGGGCGAGAATTTCTTCTTCACCCGAATGAGTGCTCCCGCCTAACAAAACGGGATTTTCCGGATTGGCCGGTCGCAAATGAAACAGTCGGATCTCTTTGTCTTCCGGCGGCTTTTGCATCTCCGCAGGGTCATACTTAATACTGCCAGTATGGTGAATGGTTTCGCGCAGGACGCCGAGGGCTCTCCATTTTCGAACATCCTCAAGTGTCGGCACGCAAACGAGATTCAGTTTCTGAAAAATTGGCGCAACAAAGTCGCGAAACCGCACAAACCGTCGCTCCGAACGCGGCGAAAGCCGTGCGTTTACCAGCGCAACCGGGATTCCGGATTTCGCGGCCCGGGCCATCAGATTCGGCCAGACTTCACCTTCCACGAGAACAATCCTTTTCGGCTGAATCGTCCTGAATGCGCGACGCATGATTGGCCAAAAATCAACCGGCATGTACATGACCTCGATCCAATCAGGCACTTGCCCACGCGCAAAAGCGAAGCCTGTGGTGGTGGTCGTGGTCAGAACACACTGAAGTTCCGTCTCCAGCTGGCGCAGTTGATGAGCAAACTTCAGCGCGATTGCAATTTCGCCAACGCTAACCGCATGGATCCATGTTGGTCCCGGATGAGCAAGCCGTCGTTGAGCCACCTCCGGGTCATAAAAGCCAAGGCGCTGTCCGAAATTCTCCCGATACCCGCCGCGACGGAACATCTTGATCAGATAACGCGGGAGGAAAAAAAGCAGGCCTATCGGCCAGAGCAGATTGTAGATTAAGCGGACCACTTGTTAGGCTTCGCGCTGCTTGTCTGTGACGGCGGAGAGAAAGAGAACTTCGGTGGCGCCATACTTCTTTGCGCGAATCAGTTGCCACGAGGACGGAATCGAAAGCTCTTCTTCCGGACGCTTTTCGAGGACAAAGATTCCGTTCGAGGCCAACAATTTCGGAAGAGGTTCGTTCTCGAGTAACAGATCGCTATACCGTGCGCCCGCCGATGTCCGGTCATAAGGGGGGTCTGCGAAGATGATTTCGAATGAATCTTCCGATCGATTCGGTCGTAAGAAATCGAAAACGTCTCGGCAATAAACGGTGCCTTTCACTCCCGCGCGGGTGAGGTTCCGCTCGATCGTTTCGACTGATCGCCGGTCGGAATCCACAAACACAGCCGAGGCCGCACCGCGACTCAAGGCCTCGATTCCCAATCCGCCGCTCCCGCCGAAAAGGTCGAGAATGCGGGCGCCGATCACCAGTTCGCCAAGGCTCGAGAAAATGGCGGCCTTAACACGGTCCATCGTCGGGCGAACACCCTTCTTCGGGACGTCGAGATTGATTCCACCAGCAGAGCCCGCGATCACCCTCATGTCGAAGGAGAAGGCGTGGCGCCGGCGGCCGGACTGGCGGACTCTTGGGGAGACGCGTCCGGTAGCGGCGCCTTCTTGTTCTTCCCAGATTTCTTGCCGCCCAGAAAACCGCTTACGATGTCCTTCAAGTCCCGTCCGACGATCCGATCTACCAAATTAGTCCGCGGGCGCTCCAGCGTTCCGGTGACTTGAAAATCGACCGCAGAATATTGTGGATCAGATGTCGGCTGGAAATTCTGCCGAATCGGTTTGAACAGCTGATTGCGAACTTTCTCGTTGATCGCCAATTGTGCGTCCAGGTGAAGTTTGCCACTCAGGGAAATGTTTCCCGTGGCGCTCAGACGCAGATTTGGGGAACGCAAAACGAGATCGTCCACTCTTACCTGGCCACCTTCGAGATGGTATTTAGCCTCGGCTTGATCGAGCTGAAGCTGGGTTAATTCTTCAATCTGCAGGATCTGTCCAAGCGCCACCAGAAGGCTGTACTGCTGTAATTTTCCATTTCTTAGAACGATTTCGCCGCTCCCGGTCATCCCATTTTCATTTCCGGCCTTACCGGAGGCGTCGAGATTTCCGTCGAGTTCGCCGGTGATCATGCCCCGGTTACCCCCGGCATCAGTGACGACGTCGTCCGCTTTCAAATTCTTGAACTGCACCTTGAGATGAAAAGGCGAATTGTCCTCCGCGGGGCGCACATCGAACACGCCGGCGATTTCGCCACCAGCGGCTTTGGCGGAGATTCGCGAAAGCTCAACGCCGTCGGTGGAATACTTGAAAGGGGACCGGAGCTTCTGCAGAAAAAAACGATCGTGGGCCGAGAAGCGCTCGATACGAACCACGCCCTGAAGAAGATCGGTGCGTTCGACGGTGGTTTGAAGTTCCACTCCTTCAAAAGCCGCGACCAGAGCATCGCGCTTATCGAGAAAACGGAAACTGCCGTTTCTGATGGCCGCCCGCCGAACGTCCGGAATAATTTGCCTAACGGGTTGCGAGTGTGCCTCGGTTGAAGCTGGCTCCTCGACTGGTGGTGGCTGTGATGCCACCATCGGAGGCGGCGAGACAGAAGCAGCCGCCTCGGACTGCGGCGTCGCTGTGGGCGGTGACACAGCTGGAGCAATGGGATTCTCCGGGGCCGCCGGCGGCTGACGCGCACCTTGTTCGCCCGGAAGACGCCACCTCCCGTCCTGATCCTGAGCCCAAACCACGTCCGGCCTAACCAGTGACACTTTCTTAATCACAATGGTACCGGAGAGAATGGAAGACATGGCCGCGTGCATTTCGACCGCTTTGGCCGCGAGGAAATCCGTATTACGGGCAGGATCTGTTACAGATATCCCACCGAGGGTGAGCCCGCCCCATGGCGTGATGCTAATCGATCGAATCTTCACCGGCACGCCGAACCGATGGCTGAGTTCCTGCTGAATTCGCGCTTGTGCACCGACGGACTGCACATAGAGGTTCAGACCGATTATCACCAGGACACAAAGCGCGACCAGAGATCCGATAACGATCGCGACCGTACGAAGTATCCTTTGCACTATGCGACGTTACGCAGGCTCGATTTTAAGAAAAGGCCAAAGGCCCTGTGGAGGGACGCATGCCTAGCACACTGGTCATCTTGAACCCGGCCGCGCGAAGCGAACGCGCGACCCGCATTCGATCCAGGGTGGCCGACCTGGCCCAGGATTCTATCCTTTGCACGACCTCGGCCCCGCATGAGGCCGAGAAGCTGGCCCGGCACGCCGTCGCCGAAGGTTTCACCAAAATCGTTGCGGCCGGCGGCGACGGAACCATCAATGAAGTCGTTAACGGCATCGCCGGCAGCGACGTCGCTCTTGGCCTCCTCCCTCTCGGCACGATGAACGTTTTCGCCGCCGAACTCGGGCTGCCCCTGAACGATCTCAGTTTGTGCTGGGACATCATTCAAAATGACCACACGCGCGTGGTCGATCTCCCGAGGGCGAACGACAAATATTTTGTCCAGCTTGCCGGAGTCGGTCTCGATGCGCAGGCCGTCCAGGAAACAAGCGCGACCCTGAAGCGAAACTTTGGTCCTCTGAGCTATCTCATCTCGGCGGCGCAAATTGCCGGGCGAAAGCCACCGCGGCTCTTCATCGAATCGGAGGACAGCGCCGTTCTCGAAGGATCGTTCGTCCTGGTCGGCAATGGGCGCCGTTACGGCGGTCCCTTTCCCTTCTTTAAACAGGCGATCTTAAACGATGGACTTCTGGACGTAGTGGTCTTCAAGCAACTGGGCTATCTCGAACTCATCCGATATTTGAACGAAGTCTTCTTCAGATCCGCCATTCGTCTTCCCGAGGTGGAATATTTCCAAACACGCCGTTTGAAGGTAAGCAGCGAGGAAAGGGTCCCGGTAGAATTGGATGGCGAACTGGCCGGCCAATGCCCGGTCGAATTCCAGATTCACGAGAGCACCTTGCGCGTGCTTGTCCCGGGCAGCCACCCGGCCTAGGCAGTTTCGGTCCCTCGGGCACGGTCCAAAATACCGATTTGAGAAGACATATATGAGGGGTTGCGATACTCTCGGTGGATGCGTTTGTCGGGGCGAAGACGGTCCTCATATGCGCAGCCTTTGACGGAGCGCAGGAGGCTCGCCCTTCTTACTCTCATCTCGGTCAACATCGCGGTTTTCGTCCTTCAGCTTTTCCTGGAGGTCTACCAACCAGGATACGTCCGTGAGTATCTTGGCTTGAGCCAGCGCGGGATCGACCAGGCTTATTCATGGCAGTTTTTCACGGCCATCTTCCTGCATGACGGGCCGTGGCATCTCCTCGGCAATGTTCTGATTTTTTATCTCCTCGGCCGGGATCTCGAGGTCATCATCGGCCAGCGCCATTTCGTTTATCTTTATTTGAGCGGCGCGATTGCCGGCGAACTGGGACACCTTTTTCTGCTGCCTTCCACGACCGTTCTTTTTGCCGCATCTGGTGGCGTCGCCGCGGTCGTTACTGCTTACGCCACCATTCTTCCCGAGCTCGAGCTAACCGCGATGATGTTTTTCATCGTGCCGATTCGACTCAAAGCGAAGCATATCGCCTATGGAGCATTGGCGCTGGCGGCAATTCTGGTATTCATCGATCGGAACGGCGTCGTCGTTCACAGCGCCTATCTGGGCGGCGGCGCTGCGGGCTGGTTGTATGCTCATCTCCTCGGCTTTGGGCGGCCCTCATTCCTGCAACGCCTCATGCGGCACCATCAGCTCGAAGCGGAGCGCCTCGATCACATGACCACGGCGGAACTGATGGCTTTCGAAATCGACCCGTTGCTGGAGAAAATCTCACGCGACGGCCTATTTAGCCTAACGAGATCGGAGCGACGCGCACTTGCGCGCGCCCGGATGAAAATCCTGCAGAAGGACGGCGACGCCTAGGCTCCAGCGACGGCGCGCTGGTGGTCGACCCGAATTCGCGCCATGTTCGGCGCGATGCATGACGACGAAGCCTGGATAAGGCAAGCCGCGAGTCGCTCCATCGACCCGGCAAGGGTCGAGATCGCTCTGCTTGATCTTTCTCGGGTCTGGACCGGGAAGGCCCCAACGCTACGGGAAATTGTTAAATCGTTTCCGCTGGGCGAAGAAAACCTGATCCATTTGCTGGCGGTCTCGGATGTCAGTGTTCAACGGCTTCAAACTGAATCCGACCTTCTTGCCTGGCTCAGCCGCAAAGAGGTGGTGATGGCGCCGCGCGGTTTCGCTGACATGCTGCGCGACCTGCAGCGAGTCGCCGGAGAAACCCTCGCGGCCAACAATTTTCGCGCCTTGCGAATCTGGAAGGCGCGCGAAATGGTCCGGATCGCTGTGCGCGAAATCGCGGGTGCCGCGAGGCTCGAGCAGACCACGGCCGAGCTGTCGCAGATCGCGGAAATCTGCATCCGGTCTGTTTACGACCACTGGAATACAGAATTCAGAACCCGGTATGGCTCGCCCACGAGTGAATTTGCCATCCTCGCGCTCGGCAAACTCGGCGGGGGAGAACTCAATTACAGTTCCGATGTCGACCTGATTTTTCTCTATGACGAAGAAGGCGAGCTTTCGCCGCGCCTCTCGTACCACGAATTTTTCAACCGCCTGGGAAAAAAAATTCTGCAGACGTTCTCGACTCCGTCCCCTGAGGGCCTTTTTTTGCGCGTCGATCTTCGCCTTCGTCCTGAAGGGTCTGCTGGACCACTCGCTCGATCCCTCGAGAGCATGGAGCATTACTACGGCGGATTCGGTGAGACGTGGGAGCGCGTTGCACTCATCAAAGCGCGAGGCGTCGCCGGAAGCCGCGAGACGGCCTACGAATTCCTGCGGCAACATCAACCGTTCATCTACCCCAAAAGCCCAACACCCGATCTTCTGGCAGAGATCGCGAACATCAAGAAGCGCATCGAGCGCGACGTCGTCGGCGCAGAGGACCTGCATCGCAACGTAAAACTCGGCCGTGGCGGAATCCGCGAGATTGAATTCGTCGTTCAAACGCTCCAGTTCATTCATGGCGCGCGCCACGCATTCCTGCAGGAGCCAGCGACGCTCAAGGCGCTGAAGGGCCTGGCGGAATTGGAGCTAATCCCGCGGAAGGAAATCCTCGAACTCGATCGCGCATACCGATTTCTCCGAAACACAGAGCATCGGCTTCAAATTCGCGCGGAACAGCAGACGCACACCGTTCCGACGGATGCGAAAGATCTCGAACGCCTTGCACGCAGCCTTGGTTTCCCCGACTCGGACAGATTCACGCACGCTCTTCGAGTGGAGATGGAGGCGGTGCGATCGATCTTCGACCGCGTGATCGCGGCAGCACCGGAGGCAGGCGCACGAGATGGCGGAAGTTTTGAATTCTTCAGCAACCCGGCGCAGGCGGAAAAAAATGCCTTGTCCGCACTACAGGGTCCGGATATGCGGCACGTGTCCGCAAGGACACGACAGGTCTACGCGAAACTGCGTCCATTGCTTTTCGAACAACTTCGACAAGTGGCCGATCCCGATGGAGCCCTGAATCATTTTGTTCGTTTCGTCGAGGCATACGGCATGAGAGGGACGCTCTTTGAGCTTCTGGTGACAAATCCAAAACTTCTCGAACTCCTGATTCGTCTTCTCGATGTCAGCCGCTTCGGTGCAAATCTACTCATTCGTCGCCCACAATTTCTCGAAGAGATAACGCGCGACGAAAGACTGGGGCGGGCTCTCGATACAGCCGAACATCTCGAGCGACTAAAGACACTATCCCAGAAGAGCGACAATCTGGAAGCCCTCCGCGCTTATCGGCAGCGGCAATGGCTTCGAATTCTGCTGCGCGACGTTCTCGAATGGACGAAAGACGAATCTCTTTTCAACGAACTCTCCGCGTTGGCGGACGCCTGCCTCATTTTTGCGACACGAGCACTCGGCGGAGACGAACTTACCGTGGTGGCGATGGGGAAATTCGGAGGATCGGAAATCAGTTACGGGGCTGATCTCGATGTTCTTTTCGTTGGCGGCGAGGCAGCTGCGGCCCAGCGAATTGCGGCAAGCTTCAGCACGCCCACCGCAGAGGGAAGCTTGCCGCGCGTCGATGCTCGTCTCCGACCGGAGGGCGAGAGAGGTCCGCTCACGGTCGCGATCGACGGTTACGCCAGCTACTACGCAAGCAGAGCTCAATTTTGGGAGCTACAGGCCCTGACTCGGGCGCGTCCCTTGACCGGTCGCTGGACAAACGAGTTTCTGGAAGTGGCCAAAGACGCGTGGAAACGCGCTCAGTCCGACGTCGCCCGGAATATCGACTCCATGCTCGAAAAAATCCGCCGCGAGCGCGGCACGGGCTCGGACTCATTGGATTTCAAAACAGGCTTCGGCGGCGTGATCGAAGCAGAATTTCTGGTGCAAGCCCTGCAAATGAGAGCGGGAATCTGGGAGCCTAACTG
This sequence comes from uncultured Verrucomicrobiae bacterium, assembly GCA_963824205.1. Lineage (GTDB taxonomy): Bacteria > Verrucomicrobiota > Verrucomicrobiia > Chthoniobacterales > UBA10450 > JBBRDU01. The sequence goes on from CAWGOG010000001.1 coordinate 510,886, forward strand.
GACGAAGGCCGTGGAAGCTCTCGCGCAGGCTCAAGAGTTCAAACAAACGGAGGTCGAACAACTGAAAGAGGCATACCTCTTTCTGCGACGATGCGAGACGGTGTTGCGACGGCAGGATGACACGGCGAAGTCCAGTCTCCCACGCGAACCTGACGAACAACTCAAATTGTCTCGCCGGCTCGGGCTTTCGTCTATCGCCGCCTTCGGCACGAAGTACGAAGAATCGCGGAGGACGATCCACCGCATCTACGCGTCAAGAATGGCGAAGAGCTAATTACCCCTGCAGGATTCGGATGAGCTCGCGAAAAATCAAAAGGCTAACGAGCAAGCCAAGACCGACGACCGCGACAACGACGCCGAGAATCACGCACACAAAGATCCAATCACCTCGCCGCGGCTTACGAGGATCGTTCAGGTGTTCCTCGAGAAGACGGCGGTTGCGCACATTCGATTTGAACCAGAAAGCAAAGGCGTCACCGACAACGGGAACGATTCCGACGACTTCGTTGATCAGGATATTGAGCGACATACGGGCGAGCGTGATCCGTGGGATTCCGCAGCAAGCGGCGTAGATCAGGCAAAGCGCCGAAATCAAAGCCGACGCTGCGTCCCCAACGCCCGGGATCAATCCAATGACTGGATTTAAGCCGAAGCGGAAGCGAGTCCCGGGCACCCGGACCAGCTCATCCATTACCCGGGCGATGAATTCGTAAAGTTTCCCCACGAATTGCAACCGCTTCGGCGGTCGCTCCGGAGGAAGCACTTCCCAGTCGGTCGGTTGCGGGGTCATCGCGGTTTCACGGCTGAAAGAACGACCGTGCGCCCAAGCAGAAGGTCACGTGAATTCATCGCCCGCACCATCCACTCGTTACCCTGATCGATGGTCTTATAGTGCCGTTTTTCCCGGCGATAGACCATGGCGTTCGCGAGCCGAATTGGTAGCCAGAGGAGCGCAAAAACCAAGAGCGAGCGCCGCTGATATTTATCGACCGAGACCTTTAGATCGCGAAATCCTGCGGAAGCAAAGGCGTGAGCGAGATAGAAGAAATTTATCGGACTAATGTGTCCCCGCGCACCCGGACGGAGATCCGGGCGATCCAGCAATACCGGTCCGAAAAGATTATAGAATCCGGACAAAAGATAGCGCAGGCGCGACCGCAGGTTCAGGACATTGGGCGTTGAAAAAACGGCCAGGCCGCCAGGTTGCAAAATCCGAAAGGCTTCACGGAGAACGGCTCGAAAATTTTCCACGTGCTCGATAACCTCTATGCAGGTGACGACCGCAAACTGGCCGTCCTCATAGGGAAGGCGGTCCCGGTCGAGATCGGCAATCTGAACATTCTGCCCCTCGACCTTCATCCATCGATCGGTGTAATCGCAGGCAAACGACGTCACGCCGAAGCGTTCGCGGACGTTTCGCAAAAGCACTCCGGTGCCGCTTCCGAGATCGAGATAGTTCCCGCCCAAGTCTGGTGGACGTGCGGCAATCGCCCTCAGGACGGCGTCATGAATTCCGGAAGTGCTGAACTCAGAATCCTTGCGATTCCGTTTACCGGAAAGTTTGCGGATGATCTGTCGCGCTCGCATGGACTAACAGAAATCAACGGTTAGGCCGCGAGCGCGGGTATGAGCAAGAAAAACCGGCTTAGCCCGGAATTTCCTTCAGCATCTGTGTGTTCGTCGGGAATTTCTTCACGAACATCAGCAGACGCTGAATCGCTTCCTCCGGCTTGTGGCCGGCGAGTCCGCGCCGGATCAGGTTGATCTTTTCCAGTTCCCACGGCTGAAGGAGAAGCTCTTCACGCCGCGTTCCCGACAAGAAAGATGTCGATCGCCGGATAAATGCGCTGATCGCTGATCTTGCGATCCAGCACCATTTCCATGTTTCCGGTGCCTTTGAACTCCTGGAAGATCAATTCGTCCATCCGGCTGCCGGTCTCGATCAGCGCCGTCGCGACGATCGTGAGCGAGCCCGCCTCCTCGGTATTTCGGGCCGCCGCAAAAATCTTGCGCGGAATCTCCATGGCGCGCGCATCGATACCACCGCTCATGGTCCGCCCGCCACCGCCCATGGCGTTGTTAAATGCGCGCGCGGTTCGCGTGATCGAGTCGAGCAGAATGAAAACATGCTTGCCCGCTTCGACCAGGCGCTTGGCCCGTTCAATCGCGAGCTGCGCAATGCGCGTGTGACTCTTGATATCGCTGTCGTTGGAGCTGGCGATGATTTCCGCGTTCGGATGCGATCGCTTGAAATCGGTCACTTCCTCCGGCCGCTCGTCGACCAGAAGGATGATCAATTTCATCTCCGGATGATTTTTGGCCACGGCTTCCGCGATATGGTGCAGGAGAGTCGTTTTGCCGGTGCGCGGCGGAGCCACAATCAGACCGCGCTGGCCCATGCCGAGCGGCGTCATCAAATCCATGATGCGGGTGGTGTATCGATCCGGCACGGTCTCAAGCTTGATCCGCTTGTTCGGATTGATCGTCGTCAGCTCTTCGAATGGGCGCAGGTTTGTATATTTGGTCGGCTCTTCCGCATTAACGGTTGTCAGCTTGGTCAACTGCGGTCCGCGGTTTCCGCGGCGAGTTTCACCGTTAATCCACATCCCATCGCGCAAACCAAAGCGACGAACGATTTCAGGCGTTACAAAAATGTCCTGCGGCGTTTGCACGAAATTCCGCTTCGGATCCCGCAGGAAACCAAAACCTTTGCCCGAGATCTCGATGATGCCTTCTCCGAGCTCTGGTTCACCCTGCATGCCGTTATCGCCTTCGGCCGGTGCGCTTCCCTCGGCAAAACCGGAACCTTCGCCGCCGGGGCCATTCTGGTCGTAGCCGCCGGAATTATCGCTGCCTGGCGGGCGGTCCCGATCGTAAAAACGGCGACGCGGATAGCGGCGGCGCGACCGGCGACGACGCTGGTCGGCAGAGCCGCCTTCGGTGTCGGCAGGCCGGGGTTGATTGGCCGTCTCTACCGGAGGCGGTGGCTGGTTCTGGTTGTCTTGCTCCATAAAAATCGATGCGCTCAGCTGGCCGCATCACGGGCGCAGCAATATTGCAGCGGCACTAACACAAAAATTTCAAGCCGGCAGTCGGGCCAGCACTTCGTCGGGTATATCTAGGTTTGAATAGACGTTTTGAACGTCGTCGTCGTCTTCGAGGGCGTCGCAGAGGCGAAGGGCCTGCCTCGCAACGGTCTCGTCGGCAACCGGAACAGTCGTATCGGGAATGAACGTAAACTTTTGCCCATCGGTGGTCACGCCCGCTTGTTTGAGCGCTTCAGCTACGGCGTATAGCTGATCGTGGGAAGTGATAATAACATACTCCTCCCCCTCGATTGTCAACTCTTCTGCGCCGGCCTCCAGGGCCAATTCAAGGAGGCGCTCCTCCTCGATAGCGGAGGTCGGGACGGTAATTTGGCCCTTTTTATGGAACATGTAGGACACGCTCCCGGAAGAGGCCAGGTTGCCCTCGTTCTTCGAGAAGATCGCCCGAATTTGGGCGGCGGTTCGGTTCTTGTTGTCCGTAGCGGCGTCAATGATAATCGCCACGCCCCCAGGCCCGTAGCCCTCATAGACGATTTCCTCGTATGAGGCCGATTCATTCCCTTCGCCCGTCCCCTTTTTGATCGCGCGCTCGATATTGTCATTCGGCATGCTTTGACTGCGGGCCATGGCGATGGCGCTGCGCAGACGCGGATTACCCCCCGGATCGCCGCCGCCCATTCGGGCCGCGATCGCGATCTCTTTGGAAAACTTGCTGAAGATCCGCGCTCGCTTGGCGTCGATCGCGCCTTTGAATCTTTTAACTTTCGACCACTTGCTGTGCCCCGCCATGACCTTTGGGAATTCCTTTAATGTTAGCGGATTGCCGGACAGACCTCGCTCGTGAACTGGCGAAACGGAAAGTCTCAAAGACCCCTAACCCACGGTTCGCCAATCCGGCGGTCCCTTCGAGGAGGCAAACTAACGAATGAAATCAATCGCACCCTAGCCATTCTGTCAATCACCGCGGGCTCCTTCATACCGGATAACTTTCACCTTCTCGAGTGTCACAAGTCCTCCGCCCATCATTGCGTTCAGCATGGGGAGGAAAACGTCTATCTTTTGCTCGGTATCAACGATTTCGATGACCATCGGCAGGTCCATTGAAAGCCGGAGAATCTTTGCCGTATGCAGATGACTCGATCGCCCGAATCCCATTGGTCCGCGCAAAACTGTCGCCCCTGCCAAGCCAATTTCGCGGGCCTTCAGGACGATGGCCTCGTGGAGCGGTCCATGTTCGAATCGATCGCTTTCGCCGATGAAAATTCGGAGCAAAACGGCGTCACCGGATAGACTCATACATGCAATTTACCTCGCGCTGAATGCCAGGCCAGCGATCCGTCCCACCCAGACTGCCATGACGCAGCCGACGACGGACAACCCTATATTCAGGCTCGCTTTCAGCCAGTCTCCTTCCTGCATCAGATCGAAAGTTTGAAGGCTGAATGAAGAAAAGGTGGTGTACCCACCGCAGATCCCGATGGTAAAAAATTGACGGAAGCGAGGCGAAACAATAAACGGGCCTAACGGGTCGGTCAGCGCCGAGAAGAAACCGATGACAAAGGATCCGGTGATGTTTACCAGCAACGTGCCGACAGGAAAAACTTCGCCGACGCGCTGGGCCGTGAACCCTGAGAGCCAGTAACGGGCGCCGGTCCCGAGTGCGCCGCCCATCATGATCCAAAGATAATTGAGCATAAGAATCCAACTACATCCGAAGTGAAGTTGTAGGAGTTATTAGCTCAGGCGGTTTTTCCCCGGACGGGAAAGGCAAACTCCATTGCCGCAGCGAATGTAACTAGACAATAACGACGTGCAATCCTTTGGAGGGACGAGCTTGTCTCGTCCGCACTCACCTCCTCAGACGGACGAGACAAGCTCGTCCCTCCAGGCCAATTAGTTCGCCGCGACCAGATTGTTACCCGCGCGTTTGCGTGCGGTGGGGTCGAGAATGCGTTTTCGTAAACGCAAAGATTTCGGCGTCGCCTCCACGAATTCGTCCGACCCGATGTATTCGATGGCGCGCTCGAGGCTCATCCGCAAAGGCGCTTCCAGTTGAATGCCTTTGCCATCGCCCTGACTGCGCATGTTCGTCAGGTGTTTTGCTTTGCAGGGGTTGACCGGCAAATCCTCCACGCGGGCGTTTTCACCAACGATCATGCCCGCGTAGACCTCTTCCTGCGGCCCGATGAATAGTTTGCCGCGCGCCTGAATATTGTTCAGCGCGTAGGCCGTGCTCGTGCCCGGTTCCATTGAAATCATCACGCCGCGGCTCCGTCCTTCGAGCTCGCCTTTGAAGGGCGCGTACTCGCGAAAGAGATGACTCATAACGCCTTCGCCGCGCGTCAGGTTGACCAGATCGGTCTCAAGCCCAATCAGCCCTCGGGTTGGAATGACACCTTCGACGGCGACGCGAGTGCCGTGGTGCTGCATGTTAACGACTTCGCCTTTGCGCCCCGCGATCGACTGCATGACATCGCCGAGCTTGTCGGCCGGCAGATCGATGTAAAGATTCTCAATCGGCTCCAACACGCCTCCCGAAGGATCACGCTGAAAAATAACTTCCGGCCGTGAGACCATGACTTCGTAGCCTTCGCGGCGCATTTGCTCGACCAGGATGGCGATCTGCATTTCGCCGCGGGCATTAATCTCAAAGGCGCCCGCGGCTTCGGTATCGCTCATCTGCAGGGAAACATTTCCCCGAGTCTCACGAACGAGCCGTTCGCGCACGTGACGCGCAGTGACAAACTTTCCCTCGCGTCCGGCGAACGGCGAATCGTTAACCAGGATGCGCATCCGAATCGTTGGCGGATCGATGTCCACGAACTGCAAGGGCGCGCGCTCCTCTCGATCGGTCAGGGTTTCGCCGATGTAAACATCTTCAAAACCGGTCAGGCCGATGATGTCGCCGGCGCTGGCATGTTTTGTTTCCACCTGTTCGAGCCCTTCGTAGGTGTAGAGAGCAGTAACGTTGGCACGCTCGCGGTTTCCATCGCGATGGATACAAACAATCGAATCACCCACGGCAACGCGCCCACTAACCACGCGGCCAATGGCGATGCGTCCAAGGTAATCGCTGTAATGCAAATTCGAAACCAGCATCTGGAAATAGGGCTCGCTCAAAACGGTTGGCGGCGGCACATGTTTCACGATCGCTTCGAACAACGGGGTCATGTTGTCGCTGCTGTCGTGTAATTCGCGCATGGCGAAGCCGTTCTTGGCGCTGGCGTAAATGATCGGGAAGTCGAGTTGCTCGTCGGTAGCTTTCAGCTCGACGAAAAGGTCGAACACCATGTCGAGAACCTTGTGCGGGCGGGCGTTTTCGCGGTCGATCTTGTTGATCACCACGATCGGCTTGACCTTGTTCTCCAGAGCTTTTCGAAGGACGAAACGGGTCTGCGCCTGCGGGCCGTCGTGAGCATCGACCACGAGCAAAACGCCGTCGACCATCTTCATGATCCGTTCGACTTCGCCGCCGAAGTCGGCGTGGCCGGGAGTATCGACAATGTTAATGCGGTAACCGTTCCACTGAAACGATGCATTCTTGGCGCGAATGGTGATGCCCTTTTCGCGCTCCAGATCCATCGAATCCATGACGCGCTCCTCCACTTTTTGATTGGAGCGAAAGGTGCCCGATTGACGCAACAGTTGATCAACCAGCGTGGTCTTGCCGTGGTCGACGTGCGCAATGATGGCGATATTACGAAGCTTATCCATGAACTAACGATTAGCCCGGCTGGGGTTTTAAACGGGCGGTGGGAGGGCGTCGATCAGATGAAGCGACGCGGCTGGAATATGCCTTCTTCCCTCGATTCGTCAACCGATAGCGGCTCGAATCGACGACGTTTTGAGAGTCCTGTCCCGCCGCTTGGGTCCGAAAAGCAAGCGGGCCGGCAAAGCCGGCCCGCGCAGCGACAGAGATGAGAGCAAGCCTATTTGCGAATCCGACGGCGAACCGCAGCGAAACCAGCAGCGCCCGCAACAATCAGGCCGAGCGTTGAAGGTTCCGGAACCGCGTTGACCCGGACGTTATCAATCAGCAATCCTGACGCATGACTGGTGTTCGTGACGTCAGAGACGCCGATGGCCAGATCGTATGTGCCCGCTGCCAAGCCAGCCACGTTAAGACTCAGCGTTTGATAACCCGTATGGAAAACGAAGGGCGTGCCAACCAATAAGTTAGCCGGATTAGAAGCCGATGCCGTCTGGAAGTGGGTAATGCCGAGCCCGCTCTGCAGTACGCCACCAAGGCTGAAAACCGCGTCAAACGCGAAGTCTCCACGAGGCGTGGTTTGACCAGGTTCGTTAGACAGGAAGTCATACTGGAAGCTAAGCGTCGTATCGCCTGCCCCAACAGTGAATGGGATCAGGACTCCCGATCCCTCCTGATTGCTCACGGTTTGACCAAAGAAAAACGAATTCAAGGTCGAAAATGAGGATGCCGCTGTCCCTGACTGGGGAGTGGCACCATCCTCATTGATACTATTTGTACCTATCGTGGTAATCAGGTATTGGTTTGAGCCTTCAGGCGCTGCTTGGCCTTGATAGGCCGCGGTGCGGACCCCGGCATCGCCGGTTGATGTGATGGCCTCGTCGCCGGTTTCGAAGCCGGTGACCTTGCCAGCGGCCTGACCCGACTGGGCCAGGGCTACGAGGGTCATCACGCCTAACGCGGAACCGAGCAGTCGTGGAAAGTAGGTTGCTCTCATATATTTATTCAATTCCTAGGTTTTCTAAGATTTCCTGTATTTTGTCAAGGCAGAACGGTGAATCCACCCAAGATGCTTGATCCAGCCGCGTTGGATACGCGGATCGGCCCGCTGACCGCTCCTGCTGGCACCTGAACCGAGATCGTGTTTGGACTGATCACGTTCACAGGCGTAGCCGGCTTGTTGTTGAAGAAGGTCACCGCCGTGCCAGGGCCGAAGTTGCTCCCGGTGATGGTCACGAACGCACCCACTTTGGCGCTGGAAGGCGTAAAGCCGGTGATGGTCGGCGCCAGGAAGGAAATCACATCCGAGCGATTTCCGTCGCCGTTATGCATGTGCAGCAGCCACACGCCTAACGAGCCGTTGTTGCCGAAGTTCGTCCCGTTGTAATTCACCGGAATCGAATTGGTCGGCAGATCCTGATACATGAACGGTTCGAGGAACGCGCCCGCCGATGGAACCTTGCTCACGCCGGCAACGGCGCCGCTGTTATCGACTTCCATGCCCGGATTCGCCAGGTCGTAGAAGAGGATGTTCGAGGCATCAACCGCATTTCCGTTTCGATCGAATGTCACGATCTGATACTGGAACTGGGTGTTGCCGGTTCCGGAAGCGTTCAACAGGCCCAAATCCGTCGCACGGAACGGGAAGACGATCCCGCTGTTGTTGTAGATGTTCGAGTCCGCGGTCGCGGCCGAGAAACCGTTCGTGAAGAAGCGGAGTCCGCCCGCGTTCGTGTTCAAGTTAACGAACTCGGGCAGATAAACGTTCTCCTGGCCTGTTCCGTTGAAGGTCAGGAAGGCGGCGTGATCCGGATTGAAGGTCACCCCAACGTCAGCCGGATTGGTATCGATGAAGATTTCCGTATCCGAGCTGGCGGAGTCCGGAGTGGACGCGTCGCCGAATTTCTCAACACCAAACATGATGTTGGTGCCGGCCGTCTGCGTGGAGGTGGAGGAACCCACAGGGCGACTCTTATAATCGCTCGTGATACCTGCGTACTTGATCACATTCCGATCCGTCGGAGGATTTGGCTGGCCTACGAATGAGCTTTCATACTGAAGCTCGAAGGCTTTGACCAAGCTCACGATATCGAAACCGTTGCCCAAGCTCGGGCCGGTATTAACGCCGGTGCCCGACAGGTTAATCGTAAACGAACCCGTGTTAGGCGCGGTCGGCACAACTCCCGTGGTGGTCGCGTGCGACGAGGAGATCGGCTTCGGCGCGGCGTAGAGGGCCACGCGAAGAACCGGTGAAGAGTCGGTCGGAGTGAGGACCGCATAACCGGCGGCTTCCGTCAGCCACTGACGCGAGTTGGTCTGGGTAGCGGCAACACTGGGATCGCGGGAGTGCTTCAGAGCACTGCCGGTGGCAGTGAACTGCACTGGCACTGTGACGGTTGTCCCGCCGTTCACCGTGATCGATGAACCGCCCGGGAACGAATAGGTCGCCCCGGCAAGCGCGGGATTGTTCGCGATCGTCAAATTATAGGTGCGATTGATCGCGCCTTTGTTCGTGACGGTGAGGTTCTTGGTCAGGGTCTTGGTGCCTTCGACAGGCGTCTCAACCACACCAAAGGACAGACCAATCAGGTTCGCGTCGCTGCCGTTGTAAGCGACCACGTCTGCGGCCGCCGCATTACCGACGTCAACGCGGCCCGCGCCGATTCGGCCGACGCCGTACTGCGTGGTATGGCCGGTGGTGGTGAAGAGATCATGCACCGCGGTTTCGCACACGGTCGCGTTGCGTTCCTGAACCGTCCAGGCCGGGTGCAACTGGGTGAGAAGGGCCATGATGCCGGCGACGTGCGGCGTGGCGGATGAAGTTCCGTTGAAGTTCATGATGCCATTGCCGGTACCGGTTGTGGCAACCCCCGTAACCTCAGCAGGCGCCGAGACATCGGGTTTGATCGCACTGTCACCCATGCGAGGACCGCGTGAGCTATAGGTTGGGAGCGTGTCAGGAGCGGCTCCGCCGTGCGACACCACACCGCTGTCTGGTCCAATGGTCACGTTGACCGTGTTGGTCGGAACGCCTGTCGTCGGATCAAAACCACCAGACGCGGCTACGATGGTATCGCGGTCGGTGCGTGAAATCATGACGTCCGGGATATTCGGTTGCGGTGAAGTCGCCATAACAATCGGGTCAGCACCCGGGTTGTTAAAGTTATTGACGATTACGCCAATGGCGCCGGCTGCGCCTGCTTTGTTGACCATGTCGGTGAAGGAAGTGCCACCGCGATCGATCAGCACGATGTTACCGGAGATCTGTGCGGCATTCGTGAAGGGTGTGATTGCGTTATTCGGAACGCCGTAAACAACATTACCCGTGACCGAAGTGTGCGGGCTGGCCGCGCCGTAGAGCGAGAAGAACTTGCTGCCGTTGATCGCCGCCGGCGCATGACCGGTGACACTGGAATCATAAATGAAGCCAGCCTGATCGTTGAAAGTCGCTGCCATACTGAGAGTCCCAGAAGCGGCTGCCGGGCTGCTGTGGACGTAATACGAGTCGCCCGCATTACCGGCCGCGGAACAGACGATGATTCCAATGGAAGCCGCGTTCGAGGCCGCCACGTCGTCAGCATCGTCGGCGTAGCCTTCATTCGAGCCTAACGACATGTTGATGATGTCCATGCGATCGGAGAAATTGCCGTCGCCGTTGGGGTCCATGGCCCATTCAATGGCCTGGGTCACAAGATTGGTAGAACCGGCGCAACCGAAAACGCGCACGGGATAGAGCTTGGCCGCCGGAGCAAAACCCGGGGCGAGCTTCAAGTTTGCCATGTTCGGGTTGGAAGCGTCGTAGCTGCCGGAATATGTAAACCCGGCATTGGTCACGCCGTAGCCGGCAATGAGACTGGCCGTGCCAGTGCCGTGACCGGCGCAATCGAGCGGGTTGTTATCCGGATGAGGAATCGGCTGGAAATTCGGTAGGTTCGGAGCAGCCTGATAACTATCACCGGCCAAATCGATGCCACCGGGGATCTTTGGAGTCGGGAAATTTGCGTTTGGCACCGGGCTGGTGTCGTTGGTCGAAGCGTAATCAGAGGGCGAACCGGAACCGCCGAAATCGGTATGAATGTAGTCCAGGCCGGTGTCGATATCAGCCACCTTAACGTTCTCACCGTGGGTTCCGAAGGGCCCGGTGGTCCATGCGGGACGCGTATTCAGAAAGTCGATATCCGAAAATGCAGTCGTTAGGAACTTGGGATGCATGGGATGAACCGCCTTCACCCCGGGCAACCGCAGGATCGCGGAAATGTTTTTAGGATTAACCACCATGGCGATGCCGTTGTAGGCGCGCTGGGCACGGAAGATAATTTTGCCGCCAATATTCGGAGCCTGCAGAGCAGAGACAACGGACATCTGGGCCTGATCGAGGCGTTGAACCACGCTCTTAACCTGCTGGGCGGCGGCCGAACTGATTTGAACCGGCTGCTGTTTTTGCTTCAGGAGCGCAACTGAAGTTTTCAAATTCGGATGAGCCAGAGCGTAAGCGCGCGCGGAATCCGCCTGGGCTTGCGCGACTTTCAACGCAGCCGCGTAGGTCGCGGCGGCAGGCGCATCATTCATTTCAACCATGACCTGAACTTCCTTCTGCATGCTCGGCGGCAGCGGGGAATCAGTGTTGGGGTTCGAGACAGTATCCTGAGCGATAGCCGAACATCCCAGGGTAATGGCGACGCTAAAAAGAGCGCCGAAAACCAAGCGGGTAAAGGAACGGCCTAACGAGTTGGGGAACGTAATTTTCATATAATCCATAATTTAGAGGCGGTTGTGAAGTTGCCGACATTGCCTGAGCCACCATAAAATGGTCAAGCCTTTTTTTGCGGATTGTTTAAAAAAGTTATTCACACGGAAAAAGTTTAAAGTTCGTCCCCCGCAGCCCTCCCCGGCAGCCTTTGGGGCACATCGTTTCATAAAAAAAGGCCGCCCGAAGGCGGCCTTTCTTAAACAGCTGTGGAGTCCCGGCCTAGTCGCAAACGCGATAGTGGCCGTGAATCCAATGGTGACGATGGAAACCCCAGTGCCCGGGTACCCAGCAATAATGGACTCTGCCCGCCCAGTAACCTGGGCCGTGCACGTAGTAGTCGCGGTCACCGACTTCCACATCGAGATGGATCGCTTGAGCCAAGGGCGCGGCAAATCCGCTCACCAAGGCCAATGCTGCAATAACTAACGTTCTTTTCATATGGTTCCTCCTGATTACTTCGATTCTGACGGCGCGAAAGCGCTTTTTATTTAATCGAAATGCCGGCCCAGAGTTGCGGTAACATTCTGGGCGCCAACGAAAAACCGGCTGGGCGGACCAAACGACTCAGGAAAACGAAAACGGGAGCCTTGCAGGGAGGCCCCCCGTCTTCAGTGGTTATGAGTGCGATATTACCGGGGAATGAGGTGGCCGCGCGCCTCCACTGGAGCTGGTGGCAATTCCTCCATCCGAACGTCAAGCCGGCTGTAATCAACCCACATGAGTCCATGCCGCCAAATAATCGCATCCGGTCGGCTCCGAGCGATGGCTTGCGCGATTGTTCCCTGATAGCGCTTGTTAGGCTGATTGATGTAGGAAAACTGATAGATCGGGATTCCCATCGGCGACCATCCAACCAGGGTGACATTCTTCTTCATTCGCAGGTCGCTCAACACCGCGTTCGACTGCGCGTTCGACTTCGGCGTTGGTTTTTGCTTTGCGCCTCCACCGTTCAGAACATGCTGATGTCGTTGTTCCAGATGCTGCACCCGATGCGCCTGTAAGGTGCTTCGCTGGTGAGTCTGATCCTTAGTCTGGTTTTGAGTTTGCGTCTTGCCGGTATTTTTCATCCATCGGCCTCGATGACGCGTCTTCCCCTTGCCGGCTTTGGTTTGGTCGGTTTGTCCGCCGGTGGATGGGTCGCGGATCACCTTGCTGACGCCGCTGCCGGTTGAGGTTCCGCTGCTCGCATTCGTGTCGGAAGTTTCTCCCGTGGTGGATGGGTCGCGGATTACCTTGGTGACGCCGCTGGTTGAGGTTCCGCTGTTCGGATCCGTATCGGAAGCCGAAAGCGCCTGGTCGAAGACTGTTCCAGCGAGGACGAAGGCGAAAACAAACAAGGCCTTTTTCATATTTTTTTACCGGTCGAACTTTCTTCAGCCCCCCGCACACCCTGCCTAAGGGGGCCAGAGTAGTGGGGCACAAACGCGCCAGTCAACGGATTTCGCCGTCCGCGACCGTTTTGTTAGACCGCCACCGAATCGGCGACCACCGGATCGACCCATTTCCCATGTTCGCGGATCAGATCCTGCAGGCGTCCAACAGCTTCCGCTTCGGGAATATTGAACTTCACAGGGGTTTTGCCTACGTAGAGATTCACCTTCCCAGGCGCTCCGCCTACGTAACCAAAATCCGCATCGGCCATTTCGCCGGGCCCGTTAACGATACAGCCCATGATGGCGATCTTGACCCCTTTTAGGTGCATGGTGGCCGCTTTGATGCGGGCGGTCGTGGTCTGAAGATTAAACAGAGTTCGCCCGCAAGACGGGCAGGCTACGTAGTCGGTTTTGAAAATTCGGGCGCCGGCCGCCTGCAAAATATTGTATGAAAGCCGGAGAGCCTGACCCGGAGCCTCCTCGCCCTGGACGAGAATCGCATCCCCGATTCCATCGCAAAGAAGGGAGCCGATATGAATCGATGCCTTGAGAAGGGTAGAAAGGAAATCGGCCCCAGCAGCCGCTCGACTGGTGCTGAATGTATCCTTCAGGAGAATTGGATGTTTTGGATCGAGCCGGGCAGCCAGCAGGCGGAAGGCCGCAATTGTCGGGAAATCGACTCCTTCTTTGATCGTCACCAGCCGCGCTTCCGGACTTCCATTGAGTTTGGCCACGGCGGCATCGTCACGCGGATCGATTTCTTCGACGCCGGCAGCTTCATAAACAAACTCCGGTTTGTAATCGCCCATGTTCGCAATCTTGTGCGCGATTTTGTCGAAGTTCGTCTGCCTGACGAAAACGCGGATCAATTCTTCTCCGCCGATGCCTAACCGGGGCGCCGCCGGGTCGGCCACGGCCGGCCGAGTAATCCGATGGGAGGCGCGCCTCTGATACGAAAAGGGATCGTAGGAAACGGCAGCGGATTGCTCCCGGCATTCTTGGTTGCTCGAAAATGGCCGTGATGTCTTTTCAACCAGAGCTTTCGCCACCGGAATCTCATGGACACTGTCTTCGGTTAACGAGACGCGCACGGTATCGCCGATGCCGTCGGCCAGAAGCGAACCGATGCCTATGGCGCTTTTGATGCGCGCGTCTTCGCCTTCGCCTGCTTCGGTCACACCAAGATGCAGTGGATAATTCCAATCCGGCCCTTCCTGGTTCAGTCGCGCTACCAACAGTCGATAGGCCGCGATCATCACCTTGGGGTTGCTCGATTTCATCGAAAAGATGAATGAGTGGTAGTCGAGCTCGCGCGCGATGCGGGCAAACTCAAGGGCGCTCTCAACCATGCCTAACGGAGTGTCGCCATAACGATTAAGAATCCGATCGCTCAGCGAACCGTGATTCGTCCCGATGCGCATGGCGATCCCGCGCTCCTTGCAAAGCCGCACCAGTGGCGAAAAACGTTCGCGTATTCTTTCGATCTCGGCCGCGTACTGTTCATCCGTGTACTCGCGGGTGGCGAACTTTTTCGAGTCCGCGTAATTGCCGGGATTAATCCGGACCTTGTCGACCCACCTGGCCGCCTCCATGGCCGCTTCGGGCTTGAAATGGATGTCGGCCACGATCGGAACATCGCATCCGCGCTCGCGCAAACCTTTGACGATAAATTCGAGGTTGCGCGAATCCTTGACCGTAGGCGCGGTGATTCGGACAATCTCGCAACCGACCGCGGCCAGCTCCATCGTCTGAGCAATCGATGCTTCCGTATCCATCGTGTCGCAGGTGATCATCGATTGAACACGGACGGGGTTGGACCCGCCCACACCGACATTGCCCACGCGCACCTCGCGAGAGAGGCGGCGCTTATAAGTGAATGGCGAGTGGCAGTAACTCACGGCGCAAACCTAGAACGAGCAGGCTTGTGCGCAATGGCGCAGCCTACGGAGCCCCGGCCGAGTCCTTCGCCTTTTGGCTTTCGAACTGATCGAGCTTCTTCCGGAACCAAGGCAGATCTTCGATATCGAAAATCGTGATATAACCAATCACCCCGATGATCAGGATGGTGCAAAACCCCTGAACGTATTCCAGCAGGCGGGTGTTCACCGGTTTTCGCCGCACCGACTCGATGATCCCGAGGACGATGTGCCCACCATCGAGCACAGGAATTGGAAGCATGTTCAATATCGCGAGGTTTACGTTCAGGATGACGCTAAACCAAAGGGCGAGCCGCCAGCCAAAGGGACTTTGAAAGAGGAGATAGTAAATTCGAACAATCCCCACCGGTCCGCTCAGATGCTGAAGTTTAACATCCGATTTCGGTGAAGCCACCGCGCCGATCGTATTCAGTGTACTGCTGATACTGTTTTCGATTTGCTCCAGGGGACCGGGATGAATCAGGGTCATTTTCTCCTCCCATTGAATACCAATGCGCGGCTTCTTCTCACCCTTCGTGTCCAGCAGAGCCGGCGTGATTTTGACGTCGAAATGATCGGTGCCGCGACCCACCCGAAGCGTCATCGGCGCATCGGGGTTTTTCTCGATCTGGTCCATCAACGGAGCCGGATTAAACATCTGGGTTTGATTGACCGCCTCGATGACGTCGCCCGGTTTCAACCCTGCTCCGGCAGCAGGAGAGTTCGGTTCCACTTTCTCAATGGCCGTCGATTCCTTGGGCAGGATGAGCAATTGGCGAACACTTTTGCGACGCCAGCCCCGCGTCGGTGGGCGATAAGGCTCGATCGCTACATTTTGGATGGCGCCGTTGCGCTCAAACTTGATCGGAATCTTCGCGCCTTCGCTTCGAACAATGTTCCAGCTGACGCTGTCGTTCATTCCCAGAAAACGCTTCACCGGTTTTCCGTCGACCGAGAGAATCTTATCGCCCGGCTGCAGAATATTTAGGGCCGGTGAGTCCGGGAGGATGTAACCGACCGTCGTTGTCGTATCCGATTCGGTGACCGGATAACCGACAACCCAGATCAGGGTTGCGATCACAACCGCCAGTAAAAGGCTGAAGAACGGACCGGCGATGGCGACGATAATTTTATCGAGCGCGGAAACTGGCGGAAGCTGTGCGCGATCCACGTCAGCCTTGCCCTTCGATGATGTCCATCGGCGCAAGTTGCGGGAGAGCGACGAAACCGCCGAACGGCATTGAGCCAAGCGAGTACTGGACGCCGTTAATGGTTTTTTTCCAGAGCGGTTTACCGAACCAGATGCCGAACTTCTCGATGTAAAGGCCGCGCCATCTGGCCGCCAAGAAAGTGCCCCAGCTCATGCACGACGATGAGCAGGTTAAAAAGAATCAGGACCTCGAGGAGGACGAACAAAACCCGCAGTACAGCAAGGATCATGATGAGAAAAAATTACCCGATAAGTCCGCGCGCTTCCGCACGAGCCCATTGATCGGCCCGCAATATTGCATCCAGATCGGGATGCGCAACGCTGTCGTGTCGCTCCATCACCTGCCCGACGGTTTCCCAGATTGAGGGGAAGCTGCTTTTCCCTTTCAAAAAACCCTCCACGGCAACTTCATTGGCGGCGTTCATGACGGCAGGAAGCGTTCCACCCGTGGAACCGGCTTTTCGCGCGAGGTTCAGCGCCGGAAAGTCCTCATAGCGAGGAGCAAAGAACTCCAGAGTGGAGACCTTGGCAAAATCGAGCGGCGGCAGGGAATTGGGCACCCGATCAGGCCAGGTGACGGCAAACTGGATGGGGAAACACATGTCGGAGTAACTCAACTGCGCCAGCGTCGAGCCGTCGGCGAATTCGACCATCGAATGAACAATGCTCTGTGGATGAACCACGACTTCGACGCGATCCATTTCCACCCCGAACAGCCAGTGGGCCTCGATCATTTCCAGCCCCTTATTAAATAGAGTGGCCGAATCGATGGTGATCTTGGGCCCCATGTTCCAGGTCGGATGCTTCAAGGCCTGCTCGACTGTGATCGACTGAAATTGGTCCGCCGGAGTTTTTCGGAACGGTCCGCCTGACGCGGTCAGGATCAGCCGGCGAACCGGAGAGGATCGCCCGTCCAAGCATTGGAAGATGGCGTTGTGCTCACTGTCGACCGGCAGAACGTGCACGCCTTTGCGACCGGCGGCTCCCATGACGGCTTCACCGGCCATGACAAGAATCTCCTTACTCGCGACCGCGAGATCTTTGCCCGCTTCGATCGCCGCTAGCGCGGGCCGCAGTCCGCCCGTCCCGACAATGGCGATGAGAACCATGTCGGCCTCGGCCAAAGTGGCGATTTCGCAGAGACCTTCTTCGCCAGAAAGAATTTTCGGTTCGTATTGAAGCGCCTTGCGCAAGTCATCGATTTTGGATGAATCGGTTAGGCAAACCGCCAAAGGCCGAACCGCGTTGGCCGCGGCGGCCAATTTCTCCGCGTTACTGTTGGCCGCGAGACCAACAATTTCCATCCGGTCGGGAATGTCGCGCGCGACCTTAAGCGAGCTTTCTCCAATCGACCCTGTGGCCCCGAGAACAACGACGCGCTTACGTTTCATTTTCCGACAGAATGAACAGAATCAAAAGCCAATGCGGACGAGACAAGCTCGTCCCTCCCGTAGCCTTTCGGGGGTGCGCACCGCCGGGAGGGACGCGCTTGTCGCGTCCGTTCTTTGATTCCATTCATTCAAAGAAGGATTCGCTACGGAACGCGCGCCACCAAGCGCAGATAGAAATAGAGCAAAGGCGCGGTAAACAGGATGCTGTCGATCAGGTCAAGCGCGCCACCGATCCCCGGAAGAAAGCTGCCGGAATCCTTTACACCAGTGCTTCGTTTGATGATCGACTCGGCCAGGTCGCCCACAACGGCGGCGAAACCTAACGACAGACCAAGCACGACACCATCAGTCAAATTGAGCGCGGAAAGCTCCGTGGGCATGAGTTTGATCAGGCCGACACTGGCGAGCGTCGAAAGCAGCAGCGCTCCGCAGAAGCCCTCCCAGGTTTTCTTCGGACTGATATGCGGAATCATCTGGTGGCGCCCAATCAGGCTGCCGACCAGGTAGGCGCCCATGTCGCTGAACTTGGTCACCGCGATCAGGTAAAGGCAGTAGAATTGCCCGGTGACATGCCCGTCGGCCGTGCGCGGGGTGACATAGACCAGTTTGGTCATGAAATTGAAAAGCCAGATGACGTAAAGAAGGCCGAACAAGGTGTAGGCCATGGTCTGCAGCGGCTCGTCGTCGCGCAGTCTGCGCAAAAATCTGGCGCGTAAAAACCGTCAGCAGAAATGCAAGAAGAACCGACAGCTCGAAATCGTAGGAACGCGCCGGGCCCAGGCGACTGAAGTAATAAAAACTGCCGCAGAGCATGGCCGCGCCGCAGATCATCCCGGTGATCTTGAAGTTCGGCAGCCGCCGGTGATCGAGCATGCCGTAAAACTCCCAAAGCCCAATCATTCCAAAGAGACTGATCAATCCCCAGAACGCGCCCTCATGTCCGGAGAAGGCAATGAATAATGCCACCGACCAAAGCGCGATCGTGCTGAGAAACCGGAAGATGAACGTCGTCTTCGCCGTGACCGGCTTTGGTGGCGGCTTGCTCGATCGTGGCAGACATTAGCCTGTCATCTTCCCAGGACGCCGCAAGCGGACTTTGTCCCACCGTATTACACAGGACGAAGTCCGCGTGCAATCCGCAACGACTGCCGCGCCGATAGTTTGCTATTTCGTGGCAAAGACAATGAAGGCAGTCGTAAAGGCGAAGGCGGAGCCCGGGCTTTGGTTGCAGGAAGTTCCGATACCCGAAGTTCAGGGAGACGATGTTCTGATTCGCGTTTTGAAGGCGTCGATCTGCGGGACCGACGTTCATATCTATAATTGGGACGCCTGGGCGCAGAAGACGATCCCGGTGCCCATGACGATCGGTCATGAGTTTGTCGGCGTGATCGACCGCGTAGGCGACCACGTGAAAGGGTTCGCGCCCGGTGATCTCGTGGCCGTCGAAGGTCATATCACCTGTGGCCATTGCCGGAACTGTCTCGCCGGCCGGCGGCATCTTTGCCCGAACACCCAGGGCGTGGGCGTCAATCGCCCCGGCGCATGGGCCGAATACGTCGCGATTCCGCAGTCCAATCTTTGGCATGCCGATCCTGCAATCCCGCTGGAGGTGCTCTCCTGTTTCGATCCGTTAGGCAACGCAGTCCACACGGCGCTATCTTTCGATCTTGTCGGCGAAGATGTTCTCATTACCGGCGCGGGCCCGATCGGCTGCATGGCCGTGGCTATCTGCCGGCAGGCCGGCGCGCGTCACGTCGTCATCACCGATGTGAATCCCTATCGTCTCGAGCTTGCCCAAAAAATGGCGCCGCACGTCACCAGCGTCGATGTGCGAACCGAAAAACTACCCGATGCCATGCACAAGCTCGGCATGAAAGAAGGCTTCGATGTCGCACTCGAAATGTCGGGCAATCCGAAAGCCTTCAACGACATGCTGCCGAACATGTTTCACGGCGGCAAAATCGCCCTGCTCGGAATCATGCCAGGAAGCGCGGCGATCGATTGGAACCTTGTCGTCTTCAACCAGCTGACCTTGAAAGGCATTTATGGCCGGGAGATGTACGAAACCTGGTACAAAATGACCTCGCTGATCCAAAGCGGTCTCGATATTTCACCGGTGATCACCCACCGATTTCCTTACACCGAATTCGAAAAGGGAATCGAGCTGATGAAATCCGGCAACTCCGGCAAGATCGTTCTGAATTGGGGCGAATTTAGAGGTTCCGAAAGAGCCAAACGACGACTCTACGTCGCAGGGATGGGTCTTTCTGCGACGCTGGCAATTGCTGTTGTAGAGGCGCGTGCCAAGCGTCCTGTTTAAACAGGTCAGGTCGTTGGCACAACGACCTCTACAACAGCGGGAGCCCTATTTTAAGCTAAGGTCAGGCGAATCCGACAGTGTTCCTGAGCGAACGCGTTAACTGGAGGGACGACCTCCGTGTCGTCCCTGATATTTGGGGCAAGACGAGCTTGTCCCCAAAATTCCGCCTAGTGCAACGCGGCGGCTTCTTCCTGCTTGCCTTCGATTTCCAAAAGCATCCGACGGATATGACGTGAAGCCTGGTGCGGTCGAAGCAAGCGATGGCTTTCCTGCGCATCGCCCCACTGCAAAACCTGGATCGGCTCAGTCCGCGCGCCCCATGAATTCATGTCGCGGGGAGTCGCCATATAAAGGTCGATGGTGTTTCGCCCGCTCAAGGCCCAGCCATAATCATCCACGCGATACATTTGCCCGGTGGACAGAACGCGAAAGGTTGTCCCGGCCGGCCAGCGCGACCAGTCGGCCGCCGCGCTCCCAATGGTCGGCTCTCACTTTGACCACCTTCTTTTCCACGACGGTTTTCTTCTTCCCATTTTTCATTTTGACGACTTTCTTCGTCGTCACCGTTTTGGTTTCTTCCATCGAAAACGGCTGCCGCGTTGCTGCTGGTGTAAGCAAGATTCGATCGTCGGTGTCGGTCAGGGCCACTGGAATAGCGCGGCGGACGTTTTCCGCGCGGCGAATCGGGTGGGCTGGCCGCCTGAAGTTGTCCGCCGAGCGCGTTGTGATTCGTGTAGATGGTGTGGTCGGCTTCAGTATGGGTGTAGGCGGTGGTCCTGACCGATTGAAATTCGGAATGCGCCGATGGGCGGCTCGTAAGCGGGGAGCGGACGCAGAGCGGTTCGCGATCCTCCGCCGGATTCGCAGGCAGAGAGGAGAATCGCGATAAAAACCGCGAGAACAGCTAGGGCAAGGCTACGGAGTTCGGCGTGCGTCAAAGGAGATCAGCGAAGTTATTAACACTTATTCACAACCCCCTGCAAGACCTGTTTTCGCACCTTTTTTTGACTGCTGATTCTACGGATTACACGTGTTAAGAAGCCGACATAGCCTAACCACGCATGAACGCGAATTAACACGAACACACGGGTTCTCCGAACCATTATGTCGATTCATGTGAATTCGTGGTTAGTTTCGGTTCAATCATGCTCAAAGAATTCGAGAAGCAGTTGACCGAAACTCTGGACGAAATCAAAGCGCAGGGCCTCTACAAGACCGAGCGCATCATCACCACGCCGCAGGATGCGCACATCAATGTGGCCGCCGGCAAAGGCGTGCTGAATATGTGCGCCAATAATTATCTCGGGCTCGCGGATCACCCGGCCCTTATCGCCGCGGCCAAGGAGGCCCTCGACACCCATGGCTTTGGGATGGCGAGCGTTCGTTTCATCTGCGGGACCCAGGACCTGCACAAGGAGCTGGAGGAATCGCTCACCAAATTCCTCGGCACCGAGGAGACAATTCTTTACCCAAGCGCGTTCGACGCGAACGGCGGCCTCTTCGAAACCCTGCTCGGAGACAAGGATGCGGTCATTAGCGACGAGCTCAATCACGCCAGCATCATCGACGGCATCCGGCTCTGTAAGGCCCAGCGGTTTCGTTACAAACATAACGACATGAACGACCTCGAGGCGAAGTTGAAGGAAGCTGCCGGCGCGAAGGTCCGCCTGATCGCGACGGACGGCTGCTTCTCGATGGACGGAACCATCGCCGACCTCCGCTCAATCTGCGACCTGGCGGACAAACACAAGGCGCTGGTCATGATCGACGACGCCCATGCGACCGGCTTTCTCGGCTCGACCGGACGCGGGACGCATGAATTTCGCGAGGTTATGGGGCGCATCGACATCATTACCGGAACGCTCGGTAAGGCTCTTGGCGGAGCGAGCGGCGGATTCACCAGCGCGCGCAAGCCGATCGTCGACCTCCTGCGTCAAAGATCGCGCCCTTATCTCTTCTCCAACAGCGTGGCCCCGCCGATCGTGGCGGCGACGATCAAAGCGCTCGAGCTTTTGAGTCAATCGACCGAGCTGCGGGACAAGCTTGAGGCCAACACGATGTACTTTCGCGAAACCTTGATGGAACGCGGCCTAACGATCAAAGCCGGCACCCACCCGATTGTTCCGATTATGATCGGGGATGCTGCCAAGTCCCAGAAATTCGCCGCCCGCATGTTGGAGAAGGGCGTTTACGTCATTGGCTTCTTTTATCCGGTGGTGCCGCATGGCACCGCCCGCGTTCGAACCCAGGTTTCGGCGGCGCACTCACTCGAGGACCTTGAGTTTGCCGCGAACGCCTTCGCTAAAACGAATCAGGAGCTCGAAGGCTCCTGATCGCTTGGAAGCATAAAAACTTCCGGGGAGAATACGCCCTAAAGGCGGTTTTCAATTTATTGATACGGCGACCAGAAGCTCGTGTCGGCGACGTCGGACAACGAGGTCTTCGACGCTGACGGAACGCTCGGCAGCGAGTCCACGGTCTGAGCGCCGTAGCTGTTGCCGAAGAGATCTGCTCCCGTGTTGAACAGGATTGAGCCCTTCTTCATGTAGTTGGTCCAGTCGGACGTGTTAACCGCTGAGCTGCTCGCCTTGTTCGTTTCGATCGCATACTGATCAACCGCTGAGTCGATCATACGGAGGTCATTCAGGATGCGGCTGGCTTGTGACCGTTTGCGTGCGCGGAGAAAGCCAGGCACAGCGATGGCCGCCAGCAGGGCAATGATCGCGACCACGATCATGATTTCGACAAGTGTAAAGGCGGCGGCGCCGCTTCTATTGGATTTGTTCATAGTGCAAGTAGTTGCCATTGCTTAAAGCACCACGGGTACCACGCGGTACCCTTAGTCGGTAAGATGTTGTCCTACAGGAATTAACGCATCAGCCAGATGACGCTCCCGTAACGTCGCGCCGGTTCCACGGCGGAGTGGTTCTGCGTTGTGAACCGAGGGCTGCCGCCGCGTTCGCGTCACCTACCCCGCGTTGTGCAGCGCAATGCTGGAACCGACCCAGGTTTTGTCCCGGTTAAAGTTTACCCCCATCATTTTTCCCTGACTCATGCGCACGAGGTTATTTACCAGGACCGGCTGACCGCCCTCCGGCCAGACGTACATCATCCGGATCTCGGCCTTCGATCTGACACCGCCAGGGGTCGGCACAAACTCCGCGTACCAGACCTTCTTTTGCAGGATCCATTGATGAGGATCCGGCAACGATCGCAGGGTCTCGCGCGTGGGGTCCATATCGACGCCAAGGCCGGCAAAGGAGTAGAGCGGCTTGAGCACATAATCGCCGATGGTCTCGCCGTCGGGAAACTCGTCCGCAAAATAGGCCGGCGACGTGTGAGGGGTTCTCAAAAACGGGAGCGAATGCTTACTGATCCGAAAATACCAGTTCGGATGCCCGACCCAGGTGACGTCAAGATCATCCTGAAAGTTGAACGGCCGCGTCAGATCGGGGCGTCGCAGAAGCTCGTCGAAGATGACCCGGTTGTAGATTCGCTCGATTCGGGTTTCCCGCCCATCGCGCAGATAGAAAAGCGAGCGGCCGCGCTTGATGGTCGCGCTCAAACACAACGGACGGATGCCGAGCATGGATTCCGTAGCGGCGAAATCGATCCGGGTCTTTTGCTTCTCCGGCTCGATCTCGAGCAAAACGACATTTTCCGGCGCCGACGAGCCGATGATTGTTTTGCGCAATAATTCCAAATAAGCGTCGTCCTTGATCCCGCCAAAGGAAGAAGTCCATGACCGGGGGATGCTCGGATAGGCCCGGCGCAGGCAGCGAAGCAGAAGCCATTGGAATCCAAACAGGCTTGGAAAAGCCTGCAACTCAATCAGGCGCGGGACAAGCCGGCCGTTCTCCTCACAGATGCCGAAATCAATGACCAGAAAATTGGGATGCCTGGACTCGTTAGGGACCTCCAGACCGGCGGGAATGGCCGAGGCCGAATGTCTTACAAATTCGGGAGTCCGCGTTTGAGCTGCGATTCCGTTAGCCGCGGCCACGACTTCACCGGTAAATTCCTTCGTCAGAAAAATAGGCGTTTCTGATACGCGGAAATCAGCCGGCCACCGTTCGCTACCGTTTACACAGTCAACGAGCTGCTGATATTTCTCGTCCGAGAAGTCGGCATTGAATCGCGCGCGAAGTTCAGAATCCATGACTTCGGGCGTTCCGGCGCCAGGGCTTCAGATCACGAACTTGCCGGCGCGCATGATCGGTTCGCCGTCGAATAAAATATCGAAATCACGGCCGACACAATCAATATGTGTTTTCGAGAACCATTTGGCACCGGTGTGCTCGGCGTAAGGGTGGCCAAAGGCGATGTGAATCCCGGGCATTTTCTCATCTTGCAGGATGTTTCCTATCACATGGGTGCAGGCCATGTTGGTGCCGATGGCAAATTCGCCGACTCGATTACTGTTTTCGTCGGTGGAAGTGTAGGCACGGAATTCTTCAAGCAAATCGGTGCGCGCGCATGCGAGATCGACGATCCGATTGTCTTCGATTCGAATCGTTAGGGGATTGGCCCGCAAATCTCCATACTTCTGGCAGAGGTAGTCGCCGACAACGCCGTCGACCACAAAAGTGCCGCGGCTGTTTTTCGGCGAAGTAAAAATTTCGCCTCCGGGAAGATTTCCCCATTTATCGCGATGGATAATTCCGCTCGTTTTCAGCCACTTCAGGTCGGAAGAAAATTCCGCCTCGTAATCGGTTCCCGCAGCCGTGCGACAGGAAATCTTTTTCGCCTTGCGTGCGCGCGTGACCAGACGCTCGCTGAATTCGTCAATGGCCGTGAAATCCGCGCGCATTCCCTCGAGCATGATTTGCCGGCTGATGTTCACCATGTGCCCGTGGCGAATCCTGTTCTTGTTCACCACCGCGCTCATCTGCATCCGCGCAGCCAATTCGCCCCGCTGGCTTTGCGCGCAAAAGACTGACACCTGCGACTGCGCGAGATCTTCCAGGATCACGGAAGGCATCGCGGTCATTGGACGCGACCCGTAATCTTCCAGGACAAAAAGGGAATGCGGAGAACCGATCTCCTCCACTTCGCTTTGCAGGGCCTCGGCAATATCACGCGTGAACTCATCGGTGATGATGGTGATGCGCTCCTGCGGCTGCAGCTTCAGGCAAATTTTAATGGCGTTTCGCGCCCCGGGAATCAGTTCCTCGTCCACCGTGTTAATTATCATACTTAAAACTCTGCCCCATCTTCATCCGCCTAAACCCTGAGTCGGCGAGCAAAGCTGAACGTTGGGCAAACATCTGAAATAAAAGGTCACCAGAATCGTACAACTGGCTCACTGAGCAACCGCCACCTTATCGAATTCGGAAACACTCAGGCCTTCGTATGTCTCTTCCACGATCTGGTCGACCACCGCTTTCATGTCCTGCGTCCGCTCCCAGGTAGCCAGCTGGCGATCCGCGCCCGTTCCTTCACGCGCAATTCGCTGAAGGTGCGTCAACTCCCGTTGCGAACCCAGTTCCTCCATTTCCTTGCCGACAAATTCCAAAAGCTCCTGAATCAGGCTGCGCGTCTCGACTTCCGCTTCGCGGCCAAAATCGATCATCTTTCCATCGATCCCGTAGCGCGATGCCCGCCAGCGGTTCTCGTCGAGCAAGCGGCGGCGATAAACCCGGAAGGTGGTGTTTTGCCGAAACAAGTTGTAGAGCCGCGCAATGATCGCCTGGACCAAAGCGGCCAGCGCGAGCGTGTCGTCCACGCGCGATTGCGCGTCGAAGATGCGGAACTCGAGCGTGTCGAAAAATGGATGGAGCCGTATGTCCCACCAGATTTTCTTGGCGTTATCCACGCAGCCCGTTTTGACCAGCAATTTGCAATAGTCTTCGTACTCCGAAAGGCTTTCGAACGCGTCCGGAATGCCGGTGCGCGGGAAACGTTCGAAAACTTTCAAACGGTAGCCCTTCAAGCCCGTGTTTCTCCCCACCCAAAACGGAGAGTTCACTGAGAGCGCATAGATGTGCGGCAGAAAATAGCGCGCCTGATTCATCACGTGAATGGCGGTGTCGCGCGATGGAATCCCGACATGCACGTGAAGGCCGAAGATCAGGTTTGCGCGCGCCAGCAACTGCATGTCCTGAACGATCTCCTTGTAGCGCTCGCCCTCGGTAATCAGCTGATCGTGCCAGTGCGAGAAGGGATGCGTGCCGACCGAGGCGATTTTCAATCCGCTCTGCGCGGCCAGACCAGCCAGCTTGCTGCGCAATTCGACCACATGGCTTCGCGCATGCGTGACCGACTGACAGATCTCGGTGCCGAGCTCCACGACCGACTGGTGCATCTCGGGTTTGACCTGCTCTTTTAGAGTGACTTTGCCGCCTTCGAGAATCTCCTGAATATGCGACCGCAGTTCGCGCGTCACCGGATCGATGATGGCGAATTCCTCCTCGATCCCGAGGGTGAAAGTGTGGTCGTTCAGATTCCTGTACATGATGCCGCCGGAAAGTAATCTTCTCTCAAAATCGGTTCTCTGTCATCCGGCGGCAAATGACGAATGACCAAGCACGAATGACGAAAAAACCGGGCCCGCGGTCACTCCTCTTTCGTCATTGGTCATTCGTCATTGGTCATTTAACCCCTCATTCCGGCCGCGAATGAGCGATCTCTGCCAAACTGCGCTTCATCACCGCCGCCTGCAGGAATTTCCCCCAGCTGAGATTATCGCGGCCGGGCACATGTTCCTTCGCCTTGCGAATGGCCATGTCCGAGACCGCTTCCACGACCCATTCGAAATTCGCCTGGCCTACCGACGCGGCTTCCGCATCCGGAGCGGGATTACAAAAATCGATCGCCATCGGCACCCCATCGCGAATGGCAAACTCAACCGTGTTCAGGTCGTAGCCAAGGTATTGATTCAGCGCGAGCACGCCGTCATGCACCTTTTGCAGAACCTCGGCGCGGCGCCTGCCACTCGGTTTGATAGCGCAGGTGATAGGGATGGCGCGGTTCGTACGGCATGATCCGGACGTTGCGCTGGTCGATCGAATAACAGCGGAAGTACATATCAAATTTCACTTCCTCCTGCAGCATCATGACCAGCTGCCCGGTTTCGTTATAAGCCGAAAAGAATTCGTCCGGGTTGTGCAGTTTGTAGACGTTTTTCCAACCGCCGCCCGCGAACGGTTTGAAAAAAGCCGGCCAGCCCACGTATGAAAAAATCGCCTCCCAATTCATAGGGTAAGCCAGATTGCGGAAAGAGTTGTCGTTCGTGTCCGGAGGCGGCTGATTCGAGGGCAGAAGAACAGTCTTCGGCACGGCCACGCCGATCTTGGTCGCCAAAGCGTTGTTGAAGAATTTTTCGTCAGCGCTCCACCAGAACGGATTGTTCACCACGGCCGTGCCGGTAAGCGCGGCGTTCTTCAGCCAGGCGCGATAAAATGGAACGTCCTGTGAAATGCGATCGATGACGACGTCGTAGCCGCAGGGCTCGCCCTGCACGACCTGGTCGATTTTGACGAACTCCGCCATGATATCGCGGCCGCCGGTCTTTTGATTCACCCGCTCAACGAAAGCCGGGGGAAAACTGTCCTTCCTGGCCAAAAAGAATGCCGATTTTTTTCATAAGGTGTCCTCCTGCGATCGAAACGGGCGCCGCGACCGCGGTCCGTTATCCGAATCGGAGAACCGCAGGTTACGCAAATTTTTGCGGATGGAAACCGCGAAGAACGCAACTTTTCCTAAAACTGGACTGATACTGGACTTATTCGCCAGATGGGTCGCACCTGGAGCGAGCTTGACTCAATAACTTGACTTATGCTTGACTTATCGGTGTGAGCTACCGGCCGTCCTATGCCATCACCCCTGCTCTGCTCGCGCCTGGTCGAGCAGATCGCCGCTTTGCGTGAACGCATCCAGGCGGCCTCGGTTCAGGTGGCGTGGATCCCGGCTTTGCAAAAAGACACCCGGATTCGCAACGCCCATTCCTCCACCGCCATCGAGGGTAATCCCCTCACCCTCGAACAGGTCCGCGCCATCGAAGAAGGGCGCGAAATCCCCGCGACGGCCCAACGTTCCCGCCGCGAGGTGGCGAATTATTTTGCCGGATTGCGTTTCGTGGAAAAGAACGCGCAGCGCACTCAGATCGCGCATGCGGAAATTCTCAAGCTGCATCGGATCATGGCGGGCGAAGTGATGGACCAGGGAACAGCCGGCCAATATCGAGACCATCCGGGTGCGCGTGGGCAGCCACATCGCGCCGCCGGTCGAACGCGTCGAGCCGATGATGTCGGACCTGCTGGACTGGTGGAACAAGCAGGCGCCGGCGGTTTCGCCGGTCGTCAGCTCGGCGATCATTCATCACCAATTTGAGTGATTCATCCGTTCGCCGATGGCAACGGCCGCACCGGGCGGATGCTAAGTCTGTGGGAATTGTATCGGCGCGGGTTCGACAACCATCACATTTTTTCGATCGACGAATTTTATTGGGAGGATCGGCCGCGTTACTACGAAGCGCTGGAAAAAGTGCGAGAAAGCCGAGGGCATCCTGACCACTTGGCTGGAATACAGCGCCGAAGGATTGCGCTCACGCTCGAGCGCGTCTGGAGCCGAATTCAGAAATTGAGCGCGCGCGGCGGGAAAGCCAAGCTGGTCCTGCGTCCAAAGCAGGAGCAATTGCTCCATCTGCTGCGCGAGCACAAGGCGCTCAAGCCGCGCGAGATCTGGGATGGCATCGGCGTTTCCAAACAAGGCGCGCTCGATTTGCTCAAGCCGCTGATGAAAGCCGGCCTCGTTAGGCGAATCGGCACCAGAAAGAGCGGACGCTACATCCTCGCCTGAGCGAGACGTTCGCCTCGAAACGTGGGACGGGACCGGAGCTCGTCCCTCCATGCATGGTCGCCTTTGCGGATCCAACGAGGAAATAGACGGCGTGCAGTGCGAAGGAGAGCGCGTCCTATTGGAGGGATGACCTCCGTGTCGTCCCATGAATGAAAACGCAATCCACTTTCGACGCGTTATTCGTCCCAAGATTTCATCTCCAAATCAAACAATCGTCGAAAGGTAATACGGCAGCATGTCGCGCCAGTAATTCCAATCGTGACCGCACCATTTCCGATCGTCGAGCCAGTGCTGAATACCTTTGCCGTTGAGGATCCCTGATAAACGGTATGACTCCTGCCTGGTATTATCCCATTCACCGGTCCCGAGAATGATTCCCATGTGATTGAACTTCCAGGGATCGGTCGTGTTCGGGAGATATTCGTAGGGACTGTTGAAGTAAATGTTGTCGTCGTGATAGCCGTCGAAGAAATAACTGATATCGAACGAGCCGCTCAAACTGATGAAATGGCTCACCACATCGGGATGCCGAAAGGCAACGTTGGCCGCGTGATAGGCGCCTAGACTGGCTCCGCCCACCGCCACGCGGTGACAATTGCATTCGCGCCGCGCGAGATCGAAGACGTCACGCAACGATGACATTTTCGTAGGCGTTGTGCGTTCGCATCCGGTCCGCCGGATGGATCCACTTGTTGTAAAAGCTCTCGAGATCGATCGCGTCCGGGCAATAAACCGTCACCCGGCCCGAATCGATGTAACCGGCGATCGCATCGATCAGATGGAAATCCTTATTTTGATAAAAACGACCGAAGGAGGTTGGATAGAGAATCAGCGGCAGGCCGCCGCCATTTCCGAAGGCGAGCATTTCGAAATCGCGACTCAGATAAGGTGTAAACCAGCGGAGATGACGTTCGTTCATAAGTGCCCTAACGCTTCATCTTGCACGGGACTTTAAAAAACCGCAAGCCACGGCCAAAAGAAGCGACCGGACCCGGTTCGCCGAGCGCGATTGGACAAGACCGTGCACTTCAACGATGCATTTCCGCTCATGCCCGAATCTCACACCCTCACCGGGAACATTCAGGAACATCCCGGCGTTCCGATCGAAGGTTTTCGCAAATCGGCGCGACATTCTGGTTTATCTGCCGCGGGGCTACCGGCGGTCCCTTCGTCAGCGTTATCCCGTTCTTTATCTTCAGGATGGCCAGAATGTTTTCGATGCCGCCACCGCTTTCGCCCACGTCGAATGGGGCGTGGATGAAACCGCGCAGGAACTGATCCGGAAAAATCTGATCGAGCCGCTGATCATCGTCGCGATCGCCAATGCGGGCGACGAACGAATTCACGAATACGCGCCGAGCCGGGGCGTGATCGACGATCAGGCCAAACGAAAGAAGCGCAGCCGGGGCATGGGCCGCCAATACGCAAGATTTCTCATCGATGAAGTGAAGCCATTCATCGATCGGACATATCGCACCCGACCCGAACCGGAATATACCGGCCTGGGCGGATCCTCGCTCGGCGGTCTGATCACTCTCGCGGTCGGCCTTTGGCATTCCGATGTTTTCCGCGGCTCATCGTGATGTCGCCCTCGGTTTGGTGGGACAATCAGGTGATTGTTCGAATGGTTGAGGAATTGCCGGAGAAATTGCCGCTGCGGATCTGGCTCGATACCGGGACTAACGAACCGGGCTGGGAACGCGCCCGCGCTTTCCGCGATGCCCTGGTCGAGAAAGGGTGGCGCCTCTACGACGATCTCCAATACATGGAAATCGAAGGCGCCGATCACAGCGAAGGGGCCTGGGCAGAGCGCGTCGACCCGGCGCTGCGGTTTCTATTTCCGCCACCGCCTCCGAAAGTGCGACCCAGCCTCTTAGGCAACTCCGGAGATTCGCGCGTGGCGCCAAGGCCACCTCTTGTCTTAATCTCACTGCAACCACTTCCCGTAAACCTGGAAGACGTTGGTGAATCCGCCGGGAAATTCTTCATCCTTCTGAAAATTGAATTCGCGCTTCGAGTTCGACCAGGTCAGTTCGCGCGGACCGTCCGGATGGTTCGGGTCGTAGGTGATATAATGTTCCAGATCCGCTCCGCGGCGTGATTTTTTCTGTCCGTAAACCAGCACCGAATGATTGATCTTCAGATGCGGAAAATCCGACAGATACGCTACAAAAAAACCGTCGCTGATCCATCGTCTGGTCGAGGATCCGATGCTCTTTGTTGGTAAAGCGATCGTAACACCGAAAGAACATTCGATAATTGCCGACTCGCACATAGGTCGGCCAGCCAAGGCCCAAATTATCCTGCAGAATGCGCCCGCGCGCCTTGCTCAAGGCCCGCAGATCGCGATAACCCGGGAAAACAACTCGCTCAGCCTCGGGCAACTCCGCTTTCCACGGGTTCATATGACGAGACTTCGCGCACTCGCCGGGCGAGTTCCGCGTCGTTAGGCGGCGGCGCTGGTTTGGGACAAAGCGCGCAAACTTGTAAAACTGCAAGGCGGTCCGGCTCATGATGAAACACCGGCGGGTGTAGCGCTTCTGCTTTCCCGGCAGGTCCTTTTGCCGGGTCGATTGAACATGGCCGCCGCTGTACTCGAACACGGTCATGTTGGTGAACGAAAGCGTGTCCCGGTCGAAGCGAAACGCGCGTGCCTGCGCACAAGGTGCAATTGCGATGAACCCGAGTAGCAAGGCGATGACCAGCCGCCTGCTCCCAACCCTTGCTTCTGTCACGATGAGCGCGAGGAATTTGAGCTGCGCGAGGGTCCTCCCGATGGGCGAACCATGGGGGGTTTGGGCTCCAGGAAATTGCCCATCTCTCGGAACTTGTTGTAACGCTTTTTCAAAAGCTGCTCCATCGGTTGTTCCATCAATTTTTCCAGGTTGGATCGCAGCGCGGTGCTCAGGTTTGCCGCGGCCTTTTCAAAATCACGATGCGCCCCGCCTTCAGGTTCGGGCACAATTTCATCAACCACGCCAAGTTTGAGAAGATCCTGCGCCGTCAGTTTCAAAGCTTCCGCCGCTTCAGGGGCGTGCCGTCGATCGCGCCACAAAATCGCGGAGCATGCTTCCGGACTGATGACCGAATAGTAGGCGTTCTCCAAAATCATCACGCGATCGGAAACACCGATTCCAAGGGCGCCGCCAGAACCGCCCTCGCCGATGACGACTGCAATGCTCGGCACGCGCAGAGTCATCATCTCTCGCAGATTCACTGCGATTGCTTCCGAAATGTGGCGCTCTTCGGAGCCGATCCCCGGAAACGCGCCCGGAGTGTCGATGAGAGAAATGATGGCCATGCCGAACTTTTCAGCCATGCGCATGAGCCTCAACGCCTTGCGATAACCTTCCGGATGCGCGCAGCCAAAATTGCGCATGACGTTTTCCTTGGTGTTGCGGCCTTTCTGGTTCGTGATGACAACGCAGCGGTACGGTCCCAGCCGCGCCAACCCGCAGGGCATTGCGCGGTCGTCCGCAAAAAGCCGATCGCCGTGCATCTCCGTCCACTCCGTAAAACAGCGCTCAATGTAATCGAGCGCGTAAGGCCGCTGCACGTGCCGGGCGATTTGGACTCGTTGCCACGCGGTCAGGTTGTCGTAAATTTCACGCCGAGTGGCCGCAATTTTTGCCTGCATGGCCTGAACCTCGGACTCGAGATCCATTTCGTGCTCGTCCGAATGTTCCCGGATCTCCTGTAGCCGGCGTTCCAACTCATAGATCGGCTTTTCAAAATCGAGGATGTGTTTATCCATGCGGGCTAATCAATAATGGTGACAGCGGTCCGGTTGTTTACAAGGCCACTCAGTTCCTCGACATCGGTGGCTGCGAGGCCAAGCCCCGTCGGCGGAGGCGGTTGTCCCACTTGCGGATGGGCCGTGTCCGGAAGCGAATAGATGGTGTAGCCCGGCGCGCTCAGCCGAATCCAGCGCGTGCTCCCGGCAAATTCCCGTGTGCCAAAACCGACTCGCTTGCCATCGTGAAACGCCATTATTTCAGCGACTTTGGCCGTGATCTTTGGCGCCTGTTTGGCGGACAACTTCACTTCCTGAACCCGGTATTGTTTAAAGAAAGAGCCGTGATCGAGGACAATGATCCGCTTCGGTTTGCGCTCGACCACAATGCTGAAATCGGGATGCGAAATGAGCAGGCGCTCGCCAATGTGAAGCATCGTCCCGCTCATGTTGTTCATTCGCATGATCAGCTCGGGGGTCGATTTCACCCGGTTAGCCACCTTTTGAAGAACGTCTCCCGGCTTCACGATATATTCGGTTTTCTCCGGGGAAGGCGTCCGTGAAAGGAGAATTCCCACGTTGAGTTCGCCCAAAAGATCCTTGGCTTCCTCGGCGTGGCCGCCATTGGGATATTTTTGAATAAATGTGCTCAGGGCGGCGCGCGCTTCGGGAAGTTTTCCGTCCTGTCGCAGGCGCGCGGCCGCCTGAAATTCAGGCAGACTGATATCGGGCGTGGGCTCGGCTTTTGATTTCACCGCGCTGCTCCTTTTGAATCGCGATCTCCTGCTTGAAAAACAGGTTGTAGCCAAACCAGCCCGCGCCCAGGAAGATCACCACCGCGAGAAAGAGAACGAAAAGCCACTTCATTGGTTACGCGCGTATCGGCTTTGAATCGTACGGCACGATTTCATGGTCGCGCGCGAACATCAAACGCGCGCCCCCTGCCCGGATGAATGTCAGGAGCCTTCCTTTTTGGGCTCCGCACCGGGGAAGAAACGGTGCCACAATCGCGCGAAGGCTGGCTGGGCTTCATTGCTCCACGTGTAATGGCAATCCTGGCAGTAAAATTCCTTGGGAAAAATGCGCAGCGCAAAGAGCACGCTGGCCAGCGCCGGGGTGATGAATTTGCGCGTCAGTTGCGGGAACTCAATCCGCGATGAACGGCATTGGGGGCATCGAATCAGTGCGTTGGCCACGTCGGGATCGGTCGATTCCCACTCAACCATGAGCTGTTGTGCGCCTTCGAAATCATTGTCTTCCACCATGACCTTGTTACTCGCCTGCGGGCGCGACATGAAAGCCACCTGCTGAAGATGCCCCTCGTTATGCACGTCCGCGCGGATCCCTGCTTTTCCGAGGCGTTCCTTGAGCGCTTTCGCTTTCGCCGGCTCGTTAAATGTCGCAATGGTCACCATAGGTCACTGGGTCAACGCGCTTCCGGGTAAAATCAAACATCAACTACCGTCGAAGTGCAAGATTAGGCGGCGGATACCATTTATAGAGCATGAGATAAACAAGCACCCCCGTAACAGAGACATAAAGCCAGATTGGCATGGCCCAGCGCGCAATCCGTCGGTGCCGGTCCCATCGCCGTTGAAAGACCGGGATCAGCGTGACAATCACAAGGGGCAGAGTGATAAACGCCAGCAGAACGTGCGAAATCAGCATGGTGAAATAGACCACCGCCACCACGCCCCCAGCCGAGAAGTGAGTCGATTTTTCTCCGACGTGCGCATGATAAACCAAATACCCTGTGAGAAACAGAGTGGACGAAATGAGCGCCGTGACCATGCAAACCACGTGTCGCTGCCAGAAATTCCGCCGGATCCAATACCAGCCCGCCGAAATGAAGACGGTGCTGATCCCGTTTAAAGTCGCATCGACCGCCGGCAGGTCTGAGATGGTGATCACAAGGGGCGGACCCAGGGTCTTTGCAAGCGGGTCCGCGCTGTCCTATCGGTGTAACCGGCACCAGCTTCAAGTTTTCAGAAAATCGCCATCATGCCCGCCACTCTCGAACCCCCGCCGGCGCGCGCCCAACTCCCAAGACAGAGTCCCTCCTTTGCCTGGCGCCTTTTCGTCAGCGGCGTCCGACTGACGGTGGTTTTGACCCTGGCCGCAATCCTGGGCAGCGCGTGGTATCTGGCGCACAAGGGATTCGGCCGCGAGTGGCGACAGCGTGTGGTTGAAGAGCTGCACAAGCATGGCGTTGAGGCCTCGGTGGCGCACCTGACCCTGGATCCATTTCGCGGGCTCGTGGCCCAGGACGTTCGAATCTTCGATTACAAACACCGCGAAAACACCATTGCGCAGATCAGCGAGGTGGCTCTGGACATCAATTACGCCGCGCTTCTGCAACATCAGCCGTTCCTCAACGCGGTCGATGTGAGAAACGCACAGTTGCGCCTGCCTCTGGCGGGCGCGAAACGCGGCACCGGGCCGGCGCAGCTGACGAAATTTCGCGCCCATATTTATTTTCCGCCGCAGCAAATCTACGTGGCTCAGGCCGACGGGATCTTCTGCGGCGTGAACGTCTCCCTCTCCGGCCAGCTGATTAAGCGAGACGACGCCCCGCCATCCAAGCCGATCTCCGAGGAGGACTGGCAAAAACGGATTCAGTTACTCGAAAGAACCATGGTCGAACTCCAGAAATTCAAATTCTCGTCGACCCCTTCTTTGCAGGTCGAATTCAGGGGCGATCTCGCGGATCTCGAGAATGCCGTGGTCGAAGCAAATCTTCGCGCCAACAAGGTCACGCGCGGCCAATACGAATTTCAAAATGTGAAAGCATCGGTGGAATTTCGAGATCAGGTCCTGACGATTACAGAGGCGCGATGGAACGATCAGGCGGGCGCGTTTGCGGCCAGTGGAAGCTGGAGCCGCCAAACCAAAGAGGCCCGATTTGAAGCGCGCAGTCACATCGACCTGAAAGGCTTTTTGGGCGCATTCAATTCCTCAGGCCCGCTCTCCGACTTCGTTTTCGATCCACCGCCGGTGGTCACTATTTCCGGCAACAGCACTTTCGGCCCAGGCGCGCCAAAGGTGAAGATCATGGGAAATATTTCGGCACCGAATCTGACCTACCGCTCGATCCCGGCTTCGCAGCTCAACGCCAATTTTTCCTGGGATGGCGACCGGCTTCTTGTGCGGGATATCCGTCTGCAGAGCCAGGGCGGACAACTCACGGCCGAATTCCTCAACGCGCCCGGAGATTTTCGCCTGAATATCGACAGCACGATCAATCCGATCGCGCTGCGGCCCTTTGTCTCGCGCGAGATCCAGCAATTTCTGGGGGAATGGGAATTTCCCAAGCCGCCTTTGGTTCATCTGGCGATCCGCGGAGAGGACGAAAAGCCGCAAACCTGGCGTGGCGACGGACGCTCACGCTCGACCGGGCGCGTTTCCGGGGCGTTTGGATGAACAGCGCCAGCGCAAAAATCCATTTCGGCGATGGCGCAGTCTCGTACAAGGATCTGCGCGTGGCCCGAAGCGAAGGATCCGGCAGCGGAGATTTCACCTATGATTTCGCGCGGCACGAAGTCCGGATCGAAAACCTAAAGACGACACTTTGGCCTAACGAAATTGTTTACTGGATCGATCCGACCCTTCTCAAGGTTGTCGACGCCCTACAAATTCCGACAACCGCCCGCCCTGGCCACGCACGGGGTTTATCAGTTCGGTGGCGGTAAAAACACCAGGCTCGAGTATCGCGGTCGACTCAAAAGGCGGGCTGAACTACGTCTTCATCGGCAAAACTCTTCCGTTCGAGCATGTGTCCGCCAATCTGATCTTCACCGAAGATCGCCTGCAGATTAACGATCTCGTAGGGACCCTCTTCTCCGGCCAGGTGCGCGGCCACGCCGATATTTCGCTGGCGCGAAACGATGGACGTTACCGCGCCGGCATCACCGCCGAGCATCTTGATTTCCCCCGCTTGACCGACCTCTATTACGACTACAAGACTTCTCGCGGGCAGTTAACCGGAACTTACGATTTCACGGGCGTGGGCAGCGATCCGCGGAAAATGCGCGGCACCGGAAAACTCGAGGTGACGAATGGCGACGTCTTCGCCATTCCGATTTTTGGCCCTCTCTCCGACTTGATGAACTCCGTTCTTCCTGGAAGTATGGGCTACAGTATCGCCCGGAAGGCTTCCGCTTCCTTCAGCATCAAGGAGAGCGTAATCCACACGGATAATTTCGACGTCGCGGGGAAACTCTTCAGCATGCTCGGACACGGCGACCTCTACTTTCTCGACGACAAATTGAATTTCGCCGTGCGAATGAGTGCGAACGGCCCGGCGGCCCTGCTCACGCCGATGTACAAGCTGTTTGAATACACCGGCGAAGGCAGCCTGAAGCATCCCGACTGGCACCCGAAGAGATTCTAAGAAATTGCCGATCGCGGATTTCGGATTGCGGAATGAAAAAGCGAAAGAAAGCCGCTGCCACTGCCGTCAAATCCGCCCGTAACGCGGGTGCAGGAGCGGCCGGGCATTCCATTCGCAAGCCGCCATCCGCAATTCTCCTCGGCGCTCACATGTCGATCGCCGGCGGACCGGATAAGGCGATTGACCGCGCGCTTTCCATCGGATGCACCGCGACGCAGATCTTCGTGAAGAACAACATGCAGTGGTTCGCGCCGCCTCTGACACCGGAGCAGATCCACGGCTTCATCGGTCACGAACGACGAGGCGAGATCGCCTCGGTATTCGCGCATGCGAGCTACCTGATCAACCTCGCAACCACGAACGCTCAATTTCACGCTAATTCGATTCGCGCGCTCTCCGAGGAACTCACAAGGGCCAACCAGTTGCGGCTGCCCTTTCTCGTGCTCCATCCGGGTGCTCATCTCGGAGCCGGCGAAGAAGCCGGATTGAACGCCGTGGTCGCGTCGATCAACCAGGTCTTTCGACAGATTCCGAAAGTGAAAACCCGCATCGCTCTCGAAACCACCGCCGGCCAGGGATCGTGTCTTGGCCGCCGGTTCGAAGAGATCGCCTACATCATTAAGAGCGTCGCCGAACCCGAGCGCCTCTGTGTTTGTCTCGATACCGCCCACGTTTTCGCCGCCGGCTACGATTTCACTTCCCTGCCAGGGGTCGCGCAGAACATTCCGTGAATTCGATTCGGTGATTGGCCTAACCAACCTGGCAGCACTTCATCTCAACGATTCCAAAACCGAGCGCGGATCGCGAGTCGACCGCCACGCTCACATCGGCCAGGGAAAGATCGGACTGGAAGCCTTTCGATTTATCATGCGCGACCGACGCTTTCGAAAAGTGCCCAAGGTCCTGGAAACACCGAAGGACGACAAGACGCTGCGCGAGGATGTCGCCAACATGAAAACCTTGCGCGCTTTGCTGGCAGACTGACAAGGCTCGACCTCTCTGGTGAACGATTCGGCTCCTTTGTTGCTTTGAGATTGATTACACGACGGATCGGGCTACCATCTGCGTCTCGTTTACCCCCCGAGAACGTCACGCTGCCCCGAAATTCAATCGGCAGACTGAGTCAGGCGCTAAATTGGGGTCGTTAGGGCAACTGAAGCAACCATGGCTGTGAAGATGACGGGGACAGGCAAATTCTTGAGCAAGATGGGCCTATCACTGGCCTTTCTTGTTTTCGCCTGCGCTCCGACGATCTCAAATGCCCAATCCGCGCGGCTCGGCTGGGGTTCGACTCCCTACAGCGGCGGCGTCACCTTCCGCGTCTGGGCTCCGAACGCGACCAGCGTTCGCGTCGCGGGATCCTTTAATAACTGGTCTAACACGGCGAACCCCTTGGTCCAGGAAGGAACCACCGGTGTCTGGTCGATCGACGTTCCGGCAGCGAAAGCCGGCCAGCAATACAAATACGTCATCAACGGATCGTCTTTGAAACGCGATCCCAGAAACCGCCAAGCCGTTTCGTCCGGCGGTAATTCGATCATTTACGATCCGGCGGCCTTTAGTTGGACCGGCGACACCTTTGTCACGCCTGCACTGTCTGATGCCGTGGTTTACGAGCTTCACGTTGGCACCTTCTACGATTCGAATCCGTTCGATTCCTTGCCGGGAAATTTCTACGACGCCATCAGCAAGCTCGATTACTTGAAAAATCTCGGCGTGAGCGTGATCGAGGTCATGCCGATTGCGGAATTTCCCGGTGAAAGCAGCTGGGGCTACAACCCCTCGGACCCGTATGCGGTGGAGAACGTGGGCTACGGAGGCCCGGACGGGTTCAAGAGTTTCGTCAAGGCGGCCCACCAGCATGGCATGGCCGTGATTCTCGACACGGTGCACAACCATTACGGCCCGACCGATCTCGATCTTTGGGAGTTCGATCTCTGGAGCGGCGGAGGAAACGGCGGCGGAATCTATTTTTACCAGCAGGATGGCCTTTGCTGCACCGATTACGGTCGCCGGCCCAACTTCAGTCGCACCCAAGTGCGCAGTTACGTGAAAGACAATTTCCGCATGTGGCTGGATGAATGCCACGTCGACGGCTTTCGTTGGGACACTCCCTACATCATGATGCATTACAACGGCGACGTTTACATTCCCGAGGCCGAATCGCTGATCGAGGACATCAACAACATGATCACCGCGCAGTATTCCGGGAAGATTAACATTTGCGAAGACTCCGGCTGGGTTCCGGGCTTTAGCAGCGAGTGGCGGCAGGATTTTCACGACGGCATCAACGGCCAACTCATCACGACTGATGACAACCAGCGGGACATGAACGCCATTTCCGCGCAGGTGAGCGGAGGCGGCGCCGGTCTCGCCCGGGTCCTCTTCACCGAGTCGCATGATTCAACCGGCGATCTCAATGGCAAAACCCGATTGCCGACCGAGATCGATTCGTCCAATCCCACCAGTTATTGGGCGCGCAAACGCTCGACGCTCGGCGCAGTCGTGACGATGACATCTCCCGGAGTTCCGATGCTTTTGGAAGGACAGGAAATGCTCGAAGAGCGTCCATTTGGAACGTTCAACGTTCTCGATTGGAGCAAGACCGGTAGCCGCAGCGGAATTGTGCAGCTCTATCACGATCTGCTTCATCTGCGGCGCAATCTCGAAGGCGTCTCGTCTGGCCTGAAAGGGCACGAACGTCAACGTCGTCACCGTTGATAACACCAACAAGATGGTGGCGTATCGCCGGTGGAATAGTGGCGCCACCGGTGACGACGTGATGGTGGTGGCGAATTTTTCCGCGAGCGCGCGGACCAGCTACACCGTCAATTTTCCAAAGGCCGGCACCTGGTATGTGCAATTCAACAGCGACTGGATCAAGTACAGCGCCGACTACAACAGCGCCGGGACAAGAGGATCGGTCACGGCCTCAGGCAATCCGGTCGCCGCTAAAATCGATATCGCTCCTTACAGCGCCCTGATTTTTTCTCAGGCGCCGCCGCCAAATCCCGACATTGATGGCGATAACCTGCCGGACTCGTGGGAAACGGCGCACGGTCTGAACCCTAACAATCCTTTCGATGCTGCTCTGGATCCCGACAACGACGGCTACACCAACCTGGAGGAATATCAGAACGGAACCGATCCGCAGGCTTGGGATTCTCCCGTTTCCAGTTTCTCGCAAATGACGGTGGCGGGCACGTTCAACGGATGGAACGTGGCCAGCAACAACATGCAGCTGATTCGGCCGGGAACGTGGTGCGCCGATCTCACTTTGAGCAGCCAATCAAATTTGCAGTTCAAATTTGTGGCCAACGCCAGCTGGTCGGTAAGCTGGGGCGACAATAGTCAAACCACCTTTGCGGTTCCCCTTTCCGATTTTGCCGATCTATCGGGCGCGAATATCGCGCTCAACGGGACGCTCACCGGCATCTATCGATTCACCTTCGTTGAAGACACCTCCACCTTCACGGTTCAGCAAATCACCACGAGCGATGCGGACGGTGACGGCATGCCCGACAACTGGGAGATTGCTTACGGATTAAATCCCAACAACGACGCGGACGCATCGATAGATACCGACGGCGACGGCCTGACAAATCTTCAGGAATTTCGCGCCGGCACCAATCCGCGAAATCCCAACAGCGTATTCCGAATCAGTTCGTTCGTTAACGGCGCCGGCGCGGTTACGATCCGCTTTCCGTCGGTCTTCGGCAAGGTCTACCGAATCGAATACTCGGCCAGTCTAACCAGTGGCTGGCAAACACTCTCCGATAATATTCCCGGCACTGGCGGTACGATCCAAATCACGGATCATCCTCCGGCTAACCAGTTACTCCGCTTTTATCGGGCGGACATTGTGCCCTGAAGCTCGCTGCGCAGCTCTGTCGCTGCAGGGGGCCTATTCTTTGACGCGCTCGATGTGCGCACCCAACTCGCTCAACTTTTCGTCCAGATGTTCGTAGCCACGATCGATGTGATAGACGCGGCTGACTTCCGTAATTCCGTCGGCTTTTAGTCCGGCAAGCACCAGGGCGGCTGAGGCTCGCAAATCGCTGGCCATTACGGGCGCTCCAAATAGGCGGTCCACGCCTTTGATCACCGCGGTCGGACCCTCAAGGTCCACATGCGCGCCCATTCGTTTCAGCTCGGCGACGTGCATGTAGCGTTGCGGAAAAACATTTTCCGTGATCACGCTAATCCCCTCGGTCGTGGCAAGCAGCGCGCACATCTGCGCCTGCATATCCGTTGGAAAGCCGGGATAAGGTTCCGTTACCAGCTCGACCGCTTTCATCGATCCGTTAGGCGAGATTGAAACAGTGTCTTTCTCTTCCTGAATGCGGAATCCGCAACTCGACAGAGCCGTGGTGACCGATCGAATGTGCTCGGCGTTGACCCGTTTCAGGGTAATGCCTTTTCCAGCGACCGCGCCGGCGACGAGAAATGTTCCCGCCTCGATGCGATCGGGGATAATATCGTGCTCGGCGCCATGGAGTTCTGAGACGCCTTCAATGATGAGGCGCCGTGTTCCTGCGCCCTCAATTTTTGCGCCCATCTTGTTGAGGAAGTTCGCCAGATCGACCACTTCCGGCTCTTGGGCTGCGCCCTCGATCACGGTCGTGCCTTCGGCCAGCACCGCCGCCATCATGACATTATCGGTTCCCAAGACGGTGGGCCCGAATTTTCCGCGCAAATTGATCACCGCGCCCTTCAGCGTTGGTGCAAAAACCTTAACGTTACCGCCTTCAACTCTGATAGCAGCGCCGAGCGCTTCGAAGCCTTTCAGGTGCAGATCAATTGGGCGATCGCCAATGACACAACCGCCCGGCATCGAGACGGTGGCCTCTTTGCAGCGACCTAACAACGGCCCAAGGACACAAACAGAGGCGCGCATCTTCCTAACGACATCGTAAGGCGCGACCGATTCGATCTTTTCGGCGGTAACACTCACCGTGCCGCTGGCTCGCTCCACCTGCGCCCCGAGGTGCATCAGGATCTGCAGCATGTAGTGCGTGTCGCTCAAATCGGGGACGCGGTGCAGAATGCAGGGCTCTCGTGTCAAAAGAGTCGCGGCCAGGATCGGCAGGGCCGAATTCTTCGATCCGCTGATCTTGATCGATCCGGAGAGCGAACGACCGCCGTGGATGAGAATTTTATCCATATCTGGCAAACAGAAAGCGGGTGATACCTGAATAATCGTTTTTTGCTTCGATGTCGTGATAATTTTTTGCCTCCAGGGCCGCACGAAGGCTCTCAGCCTGTCCAAGACCGATCTCCAAGGCGAGCAAACCGTTGGGCAAGAGGCGTTCAGGCGCCTGGTCGATCAGAGCCCTAACCAATTCGTCACCTTTTTCGCCTCCGAACAAGGCGACCTCCGGATCCCGCAAAACTTCGCGGGAAAGAGTGCTTCGATCCTGCAGGCCGACATAGGGAAGATTGGCCACGATAACATCGAATTTGGAAACCATCACCGTGAGCAAATCGGCTTTCACAAACTGAATACGCTCCCCAAGGCCAAATCTTGCGGAATTCTCTTTCGCCAGAGCGATCGCGTCGTCCGAAACATCGATGGCAACGACTCCCAATTCGGGAAATGTGAGGGCCATGCTAATGGCGATGACACCGCTCCCTGTTCCAACGTCCAAAATTGCGGATTTCGGATTGCGGATTGCGGATTTGAGGGCCTCGACCAGTTCTTCGGTTTCCGGTCGCGGCACCAGCGCCCGCTTATCACAGAGGAATTCGCGTCCAAGAAAATCCACCGTCCCAACCAGATGCTGCAGCGGTTCGCCTTGTCCACGCCGGCGAACGAGCTCTCGAATCGGCGCTAGTTCGGCTTCGCTGACGACTCGCTCAAAATCCAAATACAGCTCGATCCGTTTTCGACCTAACGAGTGCGCGAGAAGTAGCTCGGCATTCAGCCGCGGACTCTCGACATTCCGCTTCGAAAAATACTCCGTGGTGGAGCGAAGCACTTCCAGAAGAGTCATCCAGGTTAGTAAAGAATGGGACGATACGGAGATCGTCCCTCCAAGCTACGTCGAATGCGATAAACAACCGCGGGTTGCGTGGAGGGACGAGCTCCGTCTCGTCCCACTTTCAAATTCCAGTGATGCCCCGCCGTTACGCCGGAAGCGAAGATTCCTTCAACCGCTCCGCCAGATCTGCCGCCTGAAGCGCCTGGAGCAATTCGTTCAGATCGCCTTCCATCACGCGGTCGAGATTATAGAGCGTCAATCCAATGCGATGATCCGTGATGCGGTTCTGCGGGAAATTGTATGTCCGAATTTTTTCTTCCCGGCCGCCGGAGCCGATCTGGTTCTTGCGATGGGCTGAGTATTTCTCCTCTTCCTCGCGCTGCTTTTCTTCTTTCAAACGCGTCCGCATAATCGTCAGAGCCTTTTCCTTATTCTTTTGCTGACTCCGGCCATCCTGGCACCTGACGATTCGGCCGGTCGGGATGTGAAGAATTTGCACGGCCGAGTCTGTCGTGTTCACGCCTTGGCCACCGGGTCCCCCCGAGCGGCACACTTCGATTCGGAGATCTTCAGGTTTCAGTTCAAAATCGATTTCTTCAGCCTCCGGCAACACCGCCACCGTCGCGGTCGAGGTGTGAATCCGGCCTTGCGCTTCCGTCGCCGGGACACGCTGGACTCGGTGAACGCCGCTTTCGTAGCGCAGCTTCTGAAAGACCGCCTCACCCGATATCTTGAAGATGGCTTCCTTCAGGCCACCCAGCTCCGAGGGGCTCGACTCCAGGT
The DNA here is from genome assembly GCA_963824205.1 of uncultured Verrucomicrobiae bacterium. GTDB lineage: Bacteria > Verrucomicrobiota > Verrucomicrobiia > Chthoniobacterales > UBA10450 > JBBRDU01. The sequence goes on from CAWGOG010000001.1 coordinate 554,288, forward strand.
CTTCGATCTTTAGACCGGCTGATTCGGCGTAGCGGTTGTACATTCTATATAGATCAGCGGCGAAAATGGCAGCTTCGTTACCGCCGGTTCCGGCGCGGATTTCTACGATGGCATCGCGCTCATCGTTCTCATCGGCCGGGAGCAACGCCAGCTGCACATCTCGTTCGAGGTCGCCGACATGCTTTTCCAGGTTTGGAACTTCTTCCCTGGCCATCTCGGCCAGATCGGCATCGCTCGAGGCGAGCAATTCGCGCGCATCTTCCAAGTGTTTGCGGGCGTTAGCCAGCTCGTCCCACCGGCCGAGCACAGCCTTGGTCTTGGCGTGCTCCCGCATGATATCGCTGGCGCGCTTTCGATTGGAAAAAAGATTAGGATCCGCGATTTCGCGTTCCAATTCGGCAAAACGCTCGCGTTTCCGAGCAATCAGAGGGTTAAAGTCCATGGTGAATCAGCCTAAAGGCGAGAGCGGACGCGGCCGGACGACAGAAGCGTCGGGCGCGAATGCTCGGAAGGTTGAGCTAAGCCTTTTTCGCGGTCCGGACAGCCTTGGTGCTGCCGTAGCGGCGCGCGAACTTCTCAACACGACCAGCGGTGTCGACGAACTTTTGTTCCCCTGTGAAAAACGGATGGCAAGCAGCGCAGATGCCGATTCTAATATCCGGGCGGGTGGAGCGGGTGTGATAGGTCGCACCGCACGCACAGACGATATCGGTTTCTTGATAATCAGGATGAATATCCGCCTTCATGGTAACAAACGAGCCGGGACAATATCCGGGGTTCGACCGGTTCGCAAGCGGTGAAATCGCATGGATCCCATACTGGCGCGCTGGCAGGAAACAGTGCGCGAAAACGGTCCCCGGCCCGCCTTGTTCGACAACCAGGGCGGAAGCTCCCGAACGTTCCTCGAAATCGACCGGGAAGCGGAGGAATGGGCCCTCAAACTGGGAAATGTCGCCCCGGGAACTGTGCTCGGCCTTCAGATCGGCAATCACCCGTCATGGCCGGCGCTTTTCCTCGCGTGCCTCCGTCGCGGACTGCCCGTATTGCCGCTCGAAACCACGATCACAAAAATGGAACGAACCACCGCGCTGAAACTCACCGGCGCTCAGGGCTTTTTTGGTGCCGACGAGAACGGCACGGTCGCGTTCAACGCCATCGATATCGGAAACGCCATCCGGCCGCCGGCCGATTGCTCGCTCTTCAAACTGACTTCGGGAACAACTGCGGCTCCGCGAGCGATTCGATTTCGCTCCGTGCAATTGCTGGCTGACTGCGACCAGATTTGCGAAACCATGGGGATCGGCGCGAACGACCTGAATTACGGCGTCATTCCGATTTCGCACTCATATGGATTCAGCAATTTGCTCACGCCGCTGCTGGCGCGCGGCGTTGCCATGGTCGTGACCGGCGACCGTCTGCCGCGCGCTGTCCTCAACGGCCTCGGAAAAACACGCGCGACCGTTTTTCCAGGAATGCCCGTTTTCTACCAGGCTTTCTGCGCATTCGATGATCTTCCCGACCTGTCCGCGCTTCGCCTTTGCATTTCCGCGGGCGCTCCCTTGCCAGGCGCGCTTGCCCAAGAATATCGGCAGAAGTTCGGACAATCGATTCACTCGTTCTACGGATCGTCCGAATGCGGCGGAATCTGTTACGACCGCGAAGCCGAAGACTTTATCGACGGCTTCGTCGGTTCGCCGATGATCGGGGTCTCCGTCGAATTGACTGAACCGACGGCGGCCGCCACCCAGGTCGAGGTGCGAAGCAGCGCCGTCGCGGACGGTTATTTTCCGGAGCCGAATCCGGACAAGTTAGGCAATGGCGTGTTTCGGCCAGACGATTTACTGGAACCCGCGGGGTCGGGATTCAGGATCGCCGGCCGCGTCTCCGACCTGATCAATGTCGCCGGAAAAAAAGTGAATCCGGCAGAAGTGGAAACCCACCTTCTCAGTATTGCCGGTGTGCGCCAGGCGGTTGTCTTTTCGCGCCCCTCCACGGTGCGAAATGAAGAGATCGCGGCCTGCGTAGTGGCAGACCAGGCTGTCAATGAAGCCGAGTTGCTTCGATCCTGCCGGACACATCTCAACGGCTGGAAAATTCCCCGGCGCATCTTCCTCGTGCCGGAAATCCCGGTCAACGAACGCGGCAAGACCAGCCGGCGACAGTTGGCCGAGCTGTTCTCTTCTTGAGAACGCGGACGAGGCGAGCTCGTCCCTCCCGTTTTCCACCGGCGCCAGAATCACGCTGGGAGGGACGAGCTTGTCTCGTCCAACTGCGAAGGAGACGGCGGCCGGATGTCCGTTCGACACATCGCCACCCCCGGCTGGCACGAGTGTGGCTCCCCCATTTTTGCCCAGCCATGTCCACAAAAACCGTTGCATTTGCCGAAGAAGCAGCCTTCGTAAGACTACCGGCTGGGGAGACCTCAACCTCGAACCATCAGATCCCCGGCCGCAATGTAATGGAAGTATCTAAAAAGAATGATGGTCGAGTGCTCGTACTCGAGCCCGACGAGCATCTGGCAACGACGATTGCGCAAGCCTTGCACGAGGCCGCGCCGGCCGCTGCCGTCGATTTAGCCCGGTCGCTGGAGGAAGCGCAGCGCCTGGCCATGAAAGGCAAACCGGACCTGTTCGTCCTCGACGTCGACGCGACTTACGATCTCGGTCAGGACTTCCTGATCGATCTCCGAACGAGTCATCCCAACAGCCGTGCCATCATTCTGACGGCCACGCATCTCTCGACCGCTCGCGAGCGCGCCGCCGGAATCGGAGCGATCCATTTTCTGGAGAAGCCTTTCCCGCATAACGATTTCGTGGATCTCGTTCAGGCCTTATTGCGCCCATCCGCTAGCTCGCAGGAGAGCGAGAAATTCCAGGGCACGCTTAGCGATCTGCACATGGCTGACATCATTCAGCTCAAATGCATGAGCGGCACGACCGCGGCGATTGAATTCACTTCACCGACCGGCGAGAAAGGGCGCATCTACTTCGAGAACGGCCAGGTCCGCCACGCCACCTCGCCTGGCAAGGAGGGCATCGAGGCCTTTAACGACATTGTTCAATGGAAAGGCGGCCGCATTTCCGAAGTCTCCGCCAGTGCGCCGACCAACACGATCAGCCAGGACTGGCAGCTTCTTCTCATGGAAGGAATGCGCAAGATGGACGAGGCCATCGAGGCTTTCCCGAAGCCGCGCGCTCGATCGGTCGCGCCGGGAAAAATCCTTGTCATCGATGACAGCGTTATGCTGCTCAGTTTCGTCGAGGAGATTCTCACCGAACACCATTACGATGTCCGCACCGCCACCAATGCGGCCGACAGCTTGAAAGAAGCCGAAGCCAATCCGCCCGCGCTGATTCTTCTCGATTACATCCTGCCTGACATGAAAGGCGATGAAGTCACGCGCCGGTTGCGCGAGAACCCGGTCACGGCGAAAATTCCCGTAGTTTACATGTCCGGACTGGGCGCAGATCTGCCCTCAGACACGGCTGGCAACTCCAATGTGATTGGGTCCTTGAATAAACCCTTCACTTCAGATTTGCTTATTAAAACTGTGGAAACCCATATGCCTGAATCGTCGGATCAACCAGAATCCCCTGCACCTGAAACCCAGGCGTTTTCCCAGAGTTCGGGGGATTTCGACACACCACAGGCGAATCAGCCCGAACCCAATCCGCCGGCGCCAGAAACCTCACCTGCCGCCCCCGCGCCAGAACCTGCACCTGCTGCCCCCACGCCGGAAGCCGCATCGGCCCCGGGAGCAGAGGAATGGTGGAGCGCTCCTCCGAGCCAGGAAACATTCGCGCCGCCTGCTTCGACGTCATTTCCATCGCCGGCGCCGGAGCCGGCTCACCGAGATCTTCTTGCAATCGAACCAGCGACCTTGCCCGCTCCCGCTACAACGGAGGCACCTGGTCCCGATCAATCCGTCACCGGCGGGACCTACTTTTGCGGCGACACCAGTTTCTTCTCCCTGAACTGGGCACTTCAAACGATTGCCAAAAACAAACTCACCGGAACGCTCCGATGTTTCTGGGCGCAGGAACCGGTCGAGCTGCTGGTTAGCAAGGGAGAAATCATCCTCGCGACATGCCGCGATCCTCAGGTTTATTGCTCAGAAGCGCCGATCACTTTAGTTAACGTCAACCCGGCGCGGCTTGAGGAAGCACGCGCGACTCAGCGCGAAACAAGCTGCCCACTTTTCCTTACGCTCGCCCAGAGCGGCGACATTTTGCAGGAACCCTCCTTGCAGCTGGTCCAGCATTACGGACAGAAACTGTTCGCCACCCTGTGGACCGCGCCGCGAGTGCGTTTCATCTTTTCGCAGACGGACGACCTGCCGTCCTGGACGTCTGGTCTCGCGACAGAAGGCGACATCGATCACTGGGCGTTGGCGACGCTGCGCCTTGTTCAGTTTCCGGAAGTCGCGAAGAGAACGACCTATGAACCGAGCTGGATCCCCGCTTACACGCGTGATGGCTTTGAGCGGATCCAGAACCTGCGTCTGACCGTGGCGGAAGCGCAGTTCGCCTCGCAGTTCAATGGCGTTCGTTCCATTCAACAGATCGCCAAGAATTTGCGGCTCGATCTCAAGTTCGCCCGGTTGACCCTCTTCCGGTTTCTGGCACTCGAGATTGTCGAATGCTGGCCGCCGACGGCCGCCGGCAAACCCGAAAAGAAAGGCGTTTTCCAAAGGCTTTCCCGTTCGATAGGCATGGGAGAGTAGCGAAACATCTCGCGGGGACGACTTCATGCAGAGCAAAGGCGAACAATCGTCTTCAGAAGTCGCGAAAAATATCATCCCGCTGCCTGAAGTCGCGCCGCCATCGCCGCAAAAGCGATTCGCGGCTCCGGAAAATTTCATCAATCGCGAGCTGAGTTGGCTGGAGTTCAACCGCCGCGTTCTCGAGGAGGCCCAGGACGCGACGCAGCCGCTCATCGAGCGCGTCAAATTTCTCAGCATCTTCAGCTCGAACCTGGACGAATTTTTCGAGATTCGCGTCGCCGGCATCAAGCAGCAGATCGAAAGCGAGACCAGCGATGTTGGACCGGACGGCCTCAGTCCCACGGAAACCTTCAACGCCATTCAGCGCGTTGCTCACGAGCTCGTCGCGACCGAATACGCTCTTTGGAATGATGAAATCGCTCCGGCGCTGGCCAAGAACGGAATTCGCATCCACGACGTCGCCCAGCTGAATACCAAGCGAGCCGCCTGGGCCCGGCGCTATTTTCAGGAAGAAGTTTTCCCGATGCTCACGCCGTTGGCAGTCGACGCGAGCCATCCTTTTCCGCAGCTTCTCAACAAGAGCCATAACTTACTCGTTAGGGCAAAAACCCAGCGGGGAGGCGAGCTTCTGCACGCCATTGTTCAGGTGCCGCGAGTTCTACCGCGCCTGATCCTGATGCCGCGGACCAAGGGAGAAGACGAACCATGGGATTACATCTACCTGGCGTCCCTCATCAAACATCATATTGGCGATCTTTTCCCCGGCCTGATCCTCGATGGTGTTCACGCCTTCCGCGTGACCCGGAATAGCGACCTCTATGTAGACGATGAAGAAGCCGAAAACCTCCTTCGAAGCATCGAGCACGAACTTCGCCGGTCCAGCCGCGGCGACGCCGTGCGCCTGGAAGTCGAGATGGATTGTCCGAAGGATTTTCGTGAGCTTCTGGTGGAATTCTTCGATCTCGGGGAGGCCGATGTCTACCGCCAGACGAGCCCACTCTCCATGACTCACCTCATGCCATTGGTGACTAACGATGCCTTCGCTCGTCTCCGTGATCGCCTCTTCCAACCGGTGCGCGATCCGGCGCTTCCCATACACGCCAATATTTTCGAGGTCATGCGCAAGCAGGACATCCTTTTGCACCATCCTTACGAAAGTTTCGATCCTGTGGTGGAACTGGTCGAGCGGGCCGCGGAAGATCCTCAGGTTCTCGCGCTTAAGATCACGCTTTATCGCACCAGCGGCGATTCGCCCATCGTCGAGGCGCTGATCAAAGCCGCCGCTGCCGGAAAACAGGTGACTGCGCTGGTTGAACTGCGCGCCCGTTTCGATGAAGCCGCCAATATCCAATGGGCTCGCCGGCTCGAAGAAGCCGGAGCCCACGTGGTTTACGGCGTCGTCGGCCTGAAGACACATTGCAAGGCCTTGCTGATCGTTAGGCGCGACACCGATCGGCTCCGGCATTATGTCCATCTCGGCACCGGCAATTACCATCCGCGAACCGCGCGCATTTACACCGACTTCAGCCTGTTTACGACAAATCCAAAGATCACAGAAGAACTCGCGATCGTTTTCAACACCCTGACTGGCCTGGCCGGCTACCCCGGATTGGACAAACTGATTGTTTCGCCCTTCGACATGAGCACGCGCATCCTGGCCATGATCGATCAAGAGCGAGCCCACGCCATTGCCGGGAAGCCGGCCCGGATCGTTGCCAAACTGAATGCGCTGGTCGACTCCGATATTATCGAGAAACTCTACGAGGCTTCCTGCGCCGGCGTTAAAATCGATCTGATCGTGCGCGGCATCTGCTGTCTCCGCCCCGGGGTGAAGGACCTGAGCGAGAATATCCGGGTGGTCAGCATCGTCGGTCGTTTCCTCGAACACAGCCGCGTTTACTACTTCGAGAATGCCAACGATCCCATTCTCTACCTGTCCAGTGCTGACTGGATGCCACGCAATCTTCTACGCCGCGTCGAAGTCGCTTTCCCGATTGAAGCGCCGGAATTGCGCAAAGAGATCGTCGACTTGATCTTGCCGGCGTTCCTGAAAGACAACGTTAAGGCGCGGGAACTTCAACCCGACGGAACCTACCTTCGCTTACATCCGCGCGAGGGCGAAAAGCCGTCACAAGCTCAACTCTATTTCCGGCAGTTATCGCGAAATCAGGCCAAGAACCCGGTCGAAACCAAGAAAGCGCGATCGGCCAGGCTAATCCCGATCAAGGCACCGCCGGCACAGTCGTGAAAAAGAAGAAGATTCTGGTCGTCGATATCGGCGGCACCCACATAAAACTGATGATCTCGCGACGCGAGAAGCGGAAGTTTGACTCCGGCCCGAACATGACGCCGCGTCAGTTCGTTTCTTCGTTTAAAAAAACCGTCAAAGGCTGGAAGTTCGATGCCGTCTCGATCGGCTTTCCCGCTCCGGTTAAGCAAGGAATAATCGTCCGCAACCCCAAGCACCTGGGGAAAGGCTGGGCCGGATTCAATTTTACCAGAGCGCTGCGCAAGCCGACCCGCGTTATCAATGATGCCGCCATGCAGGCACTCGGGAGTTATCGCGGCGGGCGAATGTTGTTCCTCGGACTCGGCACCGGTCTGGGCTCGGCCATGGTCTACAACAAAACACTTCTCCCACTCGAGCTGGGCGACTTGCCCTACCGCGACGGAACAATCATCGAAAAATATCTCGGCAAGCCCGGCCTTGCCAAACTGGGCGAAGCCGCCTGGAAACGCGAGGTCCGCCATGCGGTTTTGCAATTGAAGAAATCGTTTATCGCCGACTACGTCGTGCTCGGCGGCGGAAACGTGAAACGCTTCAAGACTCTGCCCGACGGCGTCGAGCTGGGTCATAACCGGAACGCTTTCCTCGGCGGAGTTCGGCTCTGGGAGACCGATCGGAAAACGCGCAAAAGTCGTTGGAAAATCGAATGGTGATTTGTTTAATTCGTTAGGGCTTTTCCCATGTATCTTTACTTCCTGAGACATGGCGAAGCTGACTGGCCCGACTGGGACGGTCCGGACGATGAGCGGCCCCTGACCAAGAAGGGAAAGAAGGAGATCAAGAAGCTCGCCAAGTTATTCGTCCGTCTGGACGTCGATCTCGACGAAATTATGACCAGTCCGCTGCCACGGGCTGCCCAGACTGCCGAAGTCATTGCTAAACGATACAGCCTAACGATGCACGAAGACGATCGTCTCAAGCCGGGATTCAATTCCGGCGATCTGGAAAAAATCGTCAAAGACCGTTACGACCTGGCGCTCATGATCGCCGGTCACGAACCTGATTTTACGAATGTGATCTCGTCAATCACCGGGGCTGACTTGAAGCTTTCCAAAGGCGGAGTCGCGCTGGTCGATCTCGATCCCTCGTCGATGAAGGGCAAACTCCTCTGGCTCTTCCCGCCGAAACTCGCCAAAGCCTAAACCCTCTCGGATTTCGGCATTCCGCAACAGCGGCAGTACCAGGGAGGGGACTCGAACCCCTATTCCTTGCGGAACCAGATCCTAAGTCTGGCGCGTCTGCCAATTTCGCCACCCTGGTGGCTGCGAAGAACGTACTCGTAATCACGGCGTGTGCTAGCGCTTGTGCTGGGTCACCTACCAAATACCTGGCGAACAACTGCCAGCCCTAACACTTCGATTTATTCCGCTGCCCCGGTGAGATCGTGAAACGCCCGATCCGCCCAACGGTCCGGGCGGATATACATTTTCTTAACGACCCCGAAGCTCAGGCGGAGGCAGGTTTGAAAAAACCCCGACCTGATTTCGCTGCCATGCTTATTTAATGCCCGTAACTTTCCAAAGCTTATACGGCTCGGTGCGCGTGGTATGGCCACCATTGAATCGCGGCATATTTTGAATCTGAGAAGCCGTCACGTAAAGATCGCCTCCTGTCCCCCAACTCAGGGTATCAGGCCAAAGCAAACGCTTGTCCGCGATGACCGGCTCGATTTTCTTCGCTGCACTGTTCCAGCGCACGATCGCGCCTCCCTCGATGTCGGTTAGATAAATATTCCCATCTGGTGCTTCCAACATGCCGTCGGGTGCCGGGGTGCGGCCGATGGCTTCCACTCTGGCTTCCAGCGCGCGGGCAGAAAGTTTGTCATCGTTCAAGTCACTGGTTTTAATCCGATAAAGAGTTCGACCGGTGAGCGCATGGTAATAGAGATAACCGTTGGGAATATCGAGAGCGATCCCGTCGGAAGCTATTTGCGGTGGTTTTTTCTTTTGCTGATCGATCAACTGTTTGCCATCGATTATGAGTTTAACGTCCGGCTCAGGCGCGGTTGATGTATGACCGTCCAGAAGGCGCCGCGCTTTTCCGGTTTTCAGATCGACGACAATGATTGCGCCCTTTCCTGAGTCGGTTATGAAGGCCCTGCCGGCGCCAGTATCGATGCGGACATCATTGAAATAGCTTTTGGCCGGAGCGATGTCTTCGCCGAAGGGGATGGTTTGCACGACCTTGTTCGTGCTCAAATCTACTTTCACCAATTTAGGACCGCCCTTTACAATTTCTTGCATTTTGGGCGCGGCCGGGTCGAGGATCCAGAGATTGTCCTGGTCGTCCACCACGACGCTCTGCACACAGACAAAATGGGAATCGGGCGCGCCAGGTTTGTTCCATTCCTCATCGGGATATGCCTTGGCCTGTCCATTGATGAGTTCAGCGACGGAAAGAAAATGATCGTCCGACCAATTCGGAAAACTTACGAAGATGCGTCCGGACTTAGTCGAAACGCCTACGCCCGTCACTTGCTGATTCGGAAAGCTGGCTACTTCCTGTAACTGGGCCGAGTAGCTGGCGGAAAAGAGCGAAGCCGACAAGGCGCTAAACAAAAGCAGGCATTTCTTCATGCAAAAGAGTTTCGCGCGTCATGGGGTCCACGGTCGGCTGATTCATGGTTTCGTAGTGACAAAATCAGGCAGCAAAGATGCGTTCCTCATTGAATGACCCGCAACAATATCCGGGGCAGCAATGCTTTGTCAGGAAACTCCAGCGGCTTAACCGGAAAACGAAACCAGTCAAAGAGTGACGTGCGAATTCAGAACATATGGAACTAGAATCTCTTCAAGACCTCTATGTGCACGAGTTGAAGGATCTCTTCAGTGCAGAGACCCAACTGATCAAGGCCCTGCCGAAAATGGCCAAGGCGGCCGCGAATCGCCAATTGGCAGCGGGATTCCGGCAGCATCTGGAACAAACCAAACGTCATGCAAAACGATTGGAACAAATCCTCAAGAGTCATGGCGAGTCGACCCGCGGCCCAAAATGCGAGGGAATGGAAGGCTTGATCGCGGAAGGCGATAAGATGGCTAAAGAGGATGCTGAGGACGAAGTACGTGACGCCGGTCTGATTTCGGCGGCGCAGCGGGTAGAGCATTATGAAATTGCGGGATACGGATGCGCACAGACTTACGCGAGATTGTTGCGCGATCGCAAAGGCGCCAGTTTGCTCGCGGCGACTCTGCGCGAGGAAGGCGAGACCGATAAAAAATTAACGAAACTGGCGAATTCAGTCATCAATCTGCGGGCGAAACGAAAACCAAAGCAGATCGAAAAGGATAAAAAGAATTCTCGAAATGGCACAGGCGTGATGGCTTCCGTCAGACGAATGGTTAATCAAATCGCGGGTTAGCCGGTCGCACCTCCGCAGCGTGAAGACGACGATTGGGCGGCATTCGTGCCGGCAGGTCGTTAAGAAGATTAGCCGTCTGCTTTCTCTTTCTTGCTGAAGAGGAGACTTAACCAAATTCCGACCGCGAGAATGCCGGCGAAGAAAACCGCCCAGGCCAAGCGATCGCTGACAGAAATGCTTTCGAGATGAAACAAGATGCCTCCAATCACCAAGTTAATGAGGCCCCAAACAACATTGATCGGCGGGGACGACAGGCCTCGCCCCGGCGGGCTGGCAAACGGCGTCGGGAACCGATCACCGGAAACGCCATGAACCAAATGCGGCAGACAATTGACCAGAAACGCCCCGGCAAAGAAGCATCCCACGTAATCATACCAGTTCATGGTTTCCTGGAAGATCTATCGCCGATGATTGCATGGAGGGATGGGAAAATCGTCGTCCCGGGGAGTCATCCATGCATTTTCCTGAGTTCCCGTGGCCTCCATGCCCGAGTGGTGTTCGAGATCAAGGACGGTTCGACCTGCTTTTCTGTTAGGCAGGCTTTAGGCGACCTGCCTGTAAACGTAATGCGAATAATTGTGTGATGCTTGCGCTCATCGTAGAGGACCACACCGACACACGCGACGTTCTCGGTCTGCTGCTAAATCGCTGCGGTTACCAGACCGTGACAGCGAAGGATGCGCACGAAGCGCAGGCTCGCCTGCAGGAAATACAAATCGATATTCTCATCAGTGATCTCAATCTGCCTGATGGCGATGGATTGAATCTGGTGCGAGAAGCGAAACGGAAGCAGGCCGATTTGAAAGCAATCGCGCTGACTGGCCGCGACAGCGAAGAACAACGCGATGCCGGCCTGAAAGCCGGGTTCGACTTCTACCTCACCAAGCCGATCGACTTTCACGAACTGCGCCAAGCGCTGAGGCAGTTGACGGAGCAGGAAACGACCTAGCGCTCCATCGACCAACAACCACCGGAAGCCTGTGTAGAAGACGCAAAAAAAGCGACGGAGTTTAGCTCCGTCGCTTTTGCTTTTGTTTTGACGAGGTCTAGCGTCCGCCCTGCTGGCCGCCACCACCTTGCCCGCCTTGTTTGCCGCCGCCACCCTGCTGACCACCGCCACCCTGCTGACCGCCGCCGCCTTGCTGACCGCCGCCGCCTTGCTGGCCGCCACCCTGTTGACCGCCGCCACCCTGCTGACCGCCGCCACCTTGCTGACCGCCGCCACCTTGTTCGTTCTTAACCTTGTTACTTTGTTCCATACCCTTTAATCGAGCCTAACGATCAGAGCAGACGCGGCGTGACGCAGAATCAGGGTTTTTCCGATGAGAACGAAGGGGTGCAACCGTAGGGGAAAAGCGGAAATTTCCCGACCGGAACCAGCTGTTAGCTGCGGATTGCTCAGGAACCGCCTTCGGCACGCTCCCTCTTGTGTTACGCCTTCTTTCTGGGGCGCGCCATCAAAGGGAGTGCAGCTTTTCGCAACTCCACGGGCTGTTTCGTGCTCGTTATGCTTCACCATCTTCCTCCTCTGAGGATCCCCCTGAAGTCTGTTCAATGTTTCGAGACGCTCAAAGGACAGACCGGCGGAAGGGGAGAGTACAGCGAACACAAGTTCCACCGCCCTCTCGCGGCGCAATAGTCAATTTCCCGCCGATGACGTCGGCTCTATAATTCATATTCCGTAATCCCATTCCCTGGGTTTTGACTTTTGTGCCCATGCCTTTCCCGTCGTCGCCGATTTCAAGAATTGCTTGGCCGTCCAACACCGCCAACCCGATGGAGATATTCTTTGCTTTGGCGTGCTTTACCGCATTGCCGACCGCTTCTTCGGCGATCCGATAAATGTGTAAAGCAGTTTCAGGATGGAAGTCGATTCGTTCTTTCCGCGGCCAATTAAATTGAACGTCAGCGGGAACGCGATCAGCTAATTCCTGCAAAGCAGAGGGGAGCCCTGCCGAGGCGAGCGTCACGGGATGCAATCCTCGCGCGAGATTGCGGCAGGTAGCAATAGCCTCGGTTATAACCTCCGGGATCTCTCCCACCTTGCCTCCCAAAACAGGGTCCAGCTTTACTATTTCCTTGGCTAACGAACCGACCAAAAGAGCAGCCGCCCCGAGGCGTTGGCAAAGATCGTCGTGCAAATCCTGCCCGATTCTTTGACGTTCAGATTCAATCGCGGAAAGCAACTCGTTCTCCAACCGCTTCCGGGATTGCACCTCCTTTTTGAGCGCTTCCACGGCGGCCGACAGCCGCGAATGGTCGGTATCACCCATCGATTTAACCAAGGCACCGTAACGTTGTTCGCAATCGTCGAGCGCAGCAACCACGCTCCGGTAGGCGGCGTTTGTCGTAATATCAGTCTTCACAAAATCGCGGTTTCTCCCGGGCCAAAGGCACTAACGGCCTCCGCAACCACGGTCCCGCCCCAAGCGGGAAGCTAGCGATTGAGAGGTTTTCAATCCCGGCGTGGATCGTCTTTGATGCCGCGCTTTCGAAAACCACACCTCGTTTTTGCCCATACACCTCCAATACGCGCGTAACCCCGAATTCGGTTGGGTTTTCGAAATCGGATTCTCTTAGCGGGTTCGCGCAGAGGCCCGTTTTCCATCCCAAAGTACCTGCTATTTGAAATGAGAAGCACCGCTTTGAAGTCGACGATTTCGCCATCCTGGTGCGTCGACGAAGGTACTGATGATCACGGCTTGTGCCAGATCGCTTGTGAAACACGTGGCCAACAACCGCCAGACCTGCACTTCCTAACACGTCGCTTTGACAGGAGTGGCGCTTCTCCGTATCTCATTTGATAAAGGAACAAAAATTATGGCTAAACGAAATCAATCCGCGGACTCAGTATACAAAGTCGTAGAAGTCATCGGCACGAGCACGAAGTCGTGGGCCGATGCTGGAAGGAACGCCGTCGAAACGGCTGCTAGTTCGTTGCGCGATTTGCGCGTTGCCGAGGTCGTGAAATTGGACATGACCGTCGAGAAGGGCAAAGTAGCGACTTATCGCGCGCGCGTAGCATTATCTTTCAAGTACGGAAGCTAATCGCCTATCTGCACGCTCAGTGGCAGAAGCCCTCCTCTTTCGACTCGGCGATTCTCAAGTCGCCGGCGCGTGCTCTAGCGTGTCCGTTAGTCGGCAGGAGTGATCGTGATCGCCACCCCATGGGCCGTTATCTCGGGCAGCGGCGCCAGCAAATTGTTGAACCGTGCGGTCGAGCTCTTCGAAATTGATCGGCTTGACCAGATGAGCGAAAAAGCCTGCCTGCTTCGTCCTAACGAAATCCTGATCCATTCCGTAGCCGCTTAGGGCGATGCCTCGGAGGCCGTGATCGCGGGTTAACTGCCGCATCAAATCAACGCCGTCGCCATCGGGCAATCCTAGGTCGCTGATGACGAAATCAAATCGACGAGAGGAAGCGAGGAGAAGAGCGGACTTGATGCTGTTGGCGGTGCTTACATCGTGGCCCTGGCGGCGAAGAAGACGCTCTAGTACGACCGCGGTTGGCTCATCGTCCTCCACGACGAGCAATCGATGTAACTGCCGAGGCGACAGCGATGATCGCGCCGCTACTGCTTCAGTAAGCGGAGGCGGTGCGACGGTGGGCAAATCGATGATAAAAACCGCGCCGCGACCAGCCCCGGCACTTTCTGCCCTGATAACGCCGCCATGCAGTTCAACAATTGCTTTTGAAATGGCCAAACCGACGCCGAGACCACCGAATCCCTTCGATCCTTTGATTGTGTCAGACTTAAATGCGCGAAAAATAGAAGGTAAGGCCTGTTGATCGATCCCGATGCCGGTGTCAGCCACGGTAAAAGCAATTTTCCCAGAGCTCGGATTGGCGGTGCGCACGGTAATACTTCCACCCGCGGGGGTGTACTTAATAGCGTTCTTGAGGAGATTCCAAAATACCTGGCGAAGTCGAACGGCGTCACCGGCAACATGGTGTTCGCCTGCTGCCAGAATGAGCTCGAGCTGCACAGATTTTGCCAGGGCATCTTTGCGCAGGACCTGCTCGGTGTCGGTGAGCAAGGCATGGACGTCGAGTGGTCCGGACAAGGAAACGCGAAGTGTACCGTGCGAGACGCTGGTGACATCGAGTAAGTCATCTATGAGCCGGGCTTCGAGCTCGATGCTTTGCCTCATCATCCCAAGTTGCTCACGAAACTGCGGCTCGATTGCAGGTTCGTTCTCAAGAGCGGCGGCACACAGGAGAACTGGCGTGAGTGGCGTTCGCAGCTCGTGCGAGAGGGTCGCGAGAAAATTATCTTTCGCACAGTTCGCGCGTTCTGCCTGTTCCTTGGCGAAGAGGGCTTCCTGTCGAGCACAACGCAATTCACCGTCCACCCGTATATGCTCCGTGATCTCCGCGACCAGTTTGGCATTCACTTCCTCCAGTTCTTCCAGTTTATCCTCCAGCTTGGCCACGAGTCGTTCGCTATATTCCTTTAGGACGTCGGATTTGGGCAGCGCGGCGGACGGCTGGTGTGGCTTGCGCGTGACACCGCGCAGCATTTCGATAATCTCTTTCGCGGGTGCGGGCTTGCGCAGAAAAATGTCTGCGCCGACATCCAAAGAAAGCTTCTCGTCGGCCGGAGAAGTGTAGGTGCCGGTGTAGTGGACGAATGGGAGATTCTCGAATTCTTTGCGGCTTCTCACTTCGGAGCAGAGCCGGTAACCGTCCATCCGCGGCATAAGAATATCTGAAATAATGACGTCCGCGCCAAAGCATTCGAGCGCCAGGAGCGCCTCCACGCCATCGGCCGCCTGCGTCACGGTATGCCCTTCCACTTGCAGCGTTGCGTGCAGAAGCTTCCGGTTAACGGGATGGTCATCGACGATGAGAATGTTCACGAGATGCTCGCCTTGTCTTGCTGCGCGGCTGCCAGAACTTCAGCGACCTGGCCTGGCAACCTGCGGGTTTCTATTGGTTTAATGATGTAGCTGTGACAGCCAGCTTCGCGCGCCTTGTCTTCATCGCCTTTCATGGCGAACGCAGTAAGCGCGACAACGGGAATGTGCTGATAGGAAGGATTGGCTTTGAGCAGGCGGGTTAGTGTGAGCCCATCCATTCCGGGCATTTGAATGTCCATAAGAATGAGCTCGGGCTGTGTGTGTTTCAGAACTTCCTGCGCTTCATCGGCATCACGTGCGCGAGCAATCGTATGGCCTTCGTATTCCAGAACGTCGGCTGCGAGTTTTAGATTCGTGGGGTTGTCGTCCACGATGAGAATAGTCGCCCGTGTGTTCATGGGATTTTTTTTGCGCTCACGCGTGGCAGGATCACAGTAAAGGTGCTCCCCTTGCCCGGTTTGCTCTCCACTTCAATTGTGCCGTTCTGGAACTCGACGATTCTTTTCGTGAGCGCCAGGCCAAGGCCGGTTCCTTGATGGCGTCGGGCCGGGCCGGAATCGAGCTGTCTAAACTCGATGAAGAGCTTGTCCAAATCCTCAGCTTTGATGCCGATGCCGCTGTCCTGAACTTGCAGGCGCAGGCGTGACTCCTCGTAAAGACTAACGATGATGTTCACGCTGCCGCCGTCCTCCGTAAATTTTACGGCGTTCGATAGCAAATTAAACAGAACCTGCTTCAGCTTTTGCTTATCGAGCGTGACTTCATCGACCGAAGACTCGACCTCCATGCTAATGGCGAGTTTTTTCCGTTGCGCCATCGGTTCGACGGCGGAGCGAACTTCCTTGATCGCTTGACCCACCGAGAATGTCTCGGGATGCAGATCGATTTTGCCGGCCTCAACTTTGGCGAGGTCGAGCACATCGTTAATGAGTTGAAGCAAATGCCGGCCGCTATTGAAAATATCCGTGACGTATTCCGTCTGCTTGACCGTGAGCGGGCCTGTCTTCCCGTCGATAAGGAATTCGGAAAAACCTATGATTCCGTTGAGCGGTGTGCGCAGCTCGTGACTCATGTTGGCCAGGAAGGCCGACTTCATTCGATCGGCTGATTCGGCCTGTTCCTTGGCTGACTGAAGTTCGATCGTACGCTCAGCGACGCGCTGCTCGAGGCCGGCGTTGAGACTGCGAATTTCTTCTTCAGCTCGCTTGCGCTCGGTGATGTCGCGAATGTTACATTGGATGAGCTGCTTCTTATCCGCCAGGAAGGCGTTGCTGATGAACTCGACTTCGACCCGCCGCCCATCCTTCGTTTCCAATGGCAGGGCCTCATAGCGAATGCGGTCCTTTAGCTGCAACTCAGCGAAGGCGATTTTAGAGGCAGCGCTACCTTTGAATGGGCCGATTTCCCAGAGCTTTCGTCCCAGAAATTCTTCCTGCGAATAGCCGAGCAAATCTTTCATGAACGGATTTGCATCCGCCACTTGTCCGGTGTCGGCGTCGAGGATGAGGATGCCGTCCTGCGCCGTTTCAAAAAGCCGCCGATAACGACGTTCAGAAGCAAGAATCGCCTGGGCGTTACGAGCCTCAGCTTCGTCTGTCCGTGTGTTGGCTTGATCTGTTCGTGTGTTGGCCTCCTCCGTCCGCGTATTCGCTTCGTCGGTCCGCGTATTCGCTTGATCCGTGCGCGTATTGGCTTCGTCCGTCCGCGTATTGGCTTCGTCCGTCCGCGTTTCCGCCTGCTCAATCCGGGTGTCCTGGCCCGATTGGTGGGCGTGCGGATTCTTCTTCTCCATCTCGCCTTCATCCCGGGCCAAGGCTTGGTCTAAATCCTTAACCGGTGATGGCTCCGGCTCAGTCGAGCCGTGTTTCGGTTCGCCGATGATTTCGTGCGATTTGTCCTCCGCCAATTCTCTTTCGAGAGTGCGCGGGACAAGCTTGGTGAACATGACGAGAGTGTTCCCGAGCCGTCGCCTTCGATGGACCGAAACCGTAAAATTGGAGCAATTGCCAAGCCATAGGGCGAACCCCGACGTAGTTAGCGCGGCATTCTTCGCAAACTTTCAATATCTCCTACCGCGACGATGGCTGTTTCGAGTTCCTCGACTCGCAGCCCATGACAACGGAAGGGCAAACCTGGTTACCTAATTGCTTATTTCCAATAAGGCTTCTTCCAAGTCTGTTCGAATCGACGTTGTCATTGAGACTTGGGCGTTTCTTTGGGCGGAATAAATTGTGATTGGCGTGGAGCGATCCGAAGGATCTTTGGCGGCGTGATTTCCCACTGGCAGGGGTTTTGAAAGAACGTCGCGGTTCCGATTTCCTTTGGCTTGTCGTGTTGACCAGGTTTTTTGCTTGCGGTCACAACCCTCGGCGGCTTCGCGGTGAGAATGAGCGACTGAATGCGCTCTGCGACCGTGAACCCGTTGCCGGCGGGTAACGAGATATCCAGCGGAATCAGATTGGGCATTCTGTCAATTGCCGCCTCTACGCCGGTCGACGCATCGGGCGCGACACTGACTTCGGAGCCGATACTCTTCGGCCGACCGGACAGCGTCTCCGCGATATTCTGGTCGGCTTCAACGACGAGGATTTTTTTCATACATTGGTGATGCGTTCGGTTTCGAAGATCCGACGCCCGGATGCAGCAGCGCAGATGCATGAGATGGGACCGGCGACTACGGAATTTCGCCGGGGGGTACTACTGACTCCGGGATGGTTACTGGGTCGCGGGACGGTTGCATTTCGCCCGCCGCTTCCTGAAAAACAGGACCCTCGGCTGTGAAGGGTTGAGGACCAAGGCGCGACCTTTTGCTTTCTACTCGCGACCCGATTTTGCGCCCGGTCGCTCGATCAGCGTCGGCGTTTCCGAGCCTAACGAACGAATCGCCAACGAAATCAGAGCCCGCGACATAGCACTTAGAATCATGCTAATACCGATCTAGGACGGGTCGCTGCCTGCTTTCGCCGGATCGGATGAGCCACGTTTCTTCGCGCCCCGGCGCGTAAGCCACAAACAAACCAGACCAAAGCCGATCATAATCGCGCCCCAGACAAAGTCGACATTCCAGCCTAACGAAATCCCGTCCGATGTCACCTGCGCCCCAAAACCGGCACAAACGATGAGCGCGCCAACAACGACAAAGAGCCAGCCGATAGGAAGTCGCAGATCGAAGAAGCTCATGAGTCTTTCACCAGAAAATGATGTTCAGGATTAACGCCAGGACGAGAACGAAAATGCCGAGCATGGCCGGTCGCTTATACCAAATCGTTTCGTCTTCCGAGATGCGCGGAGTAAGCGACCAGACCAGGCCTCCCAGCTCGGCGTCGGATTTCTTCTGCCGCGTGACCAGTGAAATGAGGATCGTCACCAGAAAACAAGTGGTCCAGGCAAAGATGGCAGTCCAAAAATTCTGCGCCATTTCACTGGGATAAATTTGCAGGACATGACCGAGCCAGCCGCCTTTGACCAGGGTTTGCGCGCCCATCGGCTGGGTCAGACCATGATGAACTGCCGCCGCTAGAATTCCGCTAAGCAGGCCGGCGAATGCGGCATGTCCGGTCGTGCGCCGCCAGAACATGCCCAGAAGGAAAGTGGCGAAAAGGGGAGCGTTCACGAAAGCGAACACGAGCTGGAGCAGATCCAGGATGTTGTTGAAGTGCGCCGCGAAATAAGCCGCGCCCACACTAACGACGATTCCGACCACGGTGGCCGCGCGCCCCATCCATAAAAGCGTGGAATCGTGCGCCTTTGGCCGCAGATAGGCCTGGTAAATATCGTAAGTCCAGACGGTGTTGAACGCGGTCACGTTGCCGGCCATTCCCGACATGAACGACGCCATCAACGCCGTCAGGCCCAGCCCCAGAAGTCCCGACGGAAAATAATGGCGCAGCATCAGGGGAATGACCAGATCGTAGTTGAGCGAGCCATCCGGTTTGTTAGGCAAAGCAAACCCGCTCGCGCCTTGATGCTGGGTCAGGGCTATCGCGATCATCCCGGGCAGAATTACCAGAAAAGGGAACAACATTTTCGGCACGGCCGCGACCAAAGGCGTGCGTCGCGCCGCCGCCATCGATTTCGCCGCCATGGCGCGCTGGATCACCAGGAAATCAGTGCACCAATAGCCAAATGAAAGCACGAATCCCAGCCCCATGAGCATGCCAAACCACTCCACTCCCATCGGGTTGTCGGCCGCCTTACCCAGGAATGTCCAGGAGTGGGAAAACGCGCCCGGGGCGAAATGTTGCGCCGTCGCCACTTCGCCCAGCCGCATTTGCAATCCTCTCCAACCGCCCACATCGCGCAACCCGAGGAAGACCAGCGGAAGGAAACCGGCGACAATGAGAAAGAACTGCATGACCTCGTTGTAGATTGCCGAGGTCAGACCGCCTAACGAGATGTAGAGCAACACGATGATGGCGGAAAGCCAGATGCTGACGTTAAAATTCCAGCCAAGAATGAGATTGAGCAGCAGCGCCATCGCATACATCGAAATGCCCGATGAAAAAACCGTCATCACGGCGAAGGTCATGGCGTTGAGAGCGCGCGTTTTTTCGTCGAACCGCAGTTTGAGATATTCAGGGACCGAGCGCGCTTTCGATCCGTAGTAGAACGGCATCATGAACACCGCGACAAAGACCATCGCCGGGATCGCGCCCACCCAGTAGAAGTGGCTGGTCATGATTCCGTATTTCGCGCCGGAAGCAGCCATGCCGATCACTTCCTGCGCGCCGAGATTGGCTGAGAGAAAGGCGAGCCCCGCCACCCAGGTGGGGATCAGGCGGCCCGAGAGAAAGAAATCGGTGCTCGAGCGCATTTGGCGCTTGAGGACGAATCCAATTCCCAGAACAAACGCGAAATAGACGACGAGAATCGCGCCATCAATCAGTTCCAGTCGAATCGGCTTCACTGGGATTTGATCCTCTCAGCCAAACTGCTGAATGTCAGTCAAATTCTGATCAGTTAGTTTCCCTGAGAATTCCGCCGCTAGTCCGGGTGAGCTTCACCATCCCCTGTGAACCTAAACCTAACTGAGAAGATCGAAATGGCAGTGCGGTGAGCGGCGCCTAACGAGAACTAGACCATAAGTCAGTTGTTTACTCCGAACTCTATTTTGTGGCTGGCGGTGGCCAGTCGCAACTAGGCGCTATCGTCGTTGGGCTGGCACCAGTCGCGCTTTTTCATTGTCACTCCGGTTAGAACGAAGTCTTCGACGGCTTTGGCGAAACCTTCTTCTTCGGACGAGCTGGTGGTGTAGGTGGCGGCGGATTTCACTTCTTCGCTGGCCTGGCCCATGGCGATGCTGATCCCGCTCTTTTCGAACATGGAAATATCGTTAGGCATATCGCCAATGGTGGCTATTTCAGCGACGGGAATCTTGAGCCACTCAGAAAGACGCTGGACGACGTAACCCTTGTTCGCATCCGGATGAGTCACGTCGAGATAGTAAGGCTGTGAACGAGCGGCCGTAACACCGGTGTCGCGGGTCGGACACGATTGCTTTGTGCAAACACCAGAACCGAATTGCTCACGCACCGCAGTCTCGCAACGCTGGACCGCGTCAAGATCGTCACTCACCCCGACTAGCTTGGCCACGTCGTTGGTCAGGCCCTTAAAGTCAGGCACCACCGCGGGAGGAAATTTCACCGTCCATTCTTCGCGATCGACATGCGGTCCGTGACGGTCGCGCACGAACCAGTCCGTGCCACGATAGATCCAGCAGTCGAGGCCATGCTTCCGCATCGTCTCCATCGCGGGCTCGATCACGTCGGCCTGGAGCACACGTTGTTCGATGACGGATAAATCTGACTTCACAAACATGCCGCCATTGAAAGCGGCGATAGGTGTGGTCAGGGCTAACGGCGCGATCAGCATTTCCATCCCACGCGGCGGGCGGCCGCTGGTAATGGCGAACTGAATTCCCGCGCTCCGCATTTTTGCGACTGCCTCACGCGCCCGCTGCGTCAGCACCTTGTCGTGAGTGACCAGGGTGCCATCGACATCGGCAAGAAGCAGGCGAATGGTCGCGGATGGTCTTGCGGATGATTCCTCGCGTCCCTTGTTAGCGGACCGCCTGTTTCACCGGCCCAGTCATACACTGGCGTGTTTCTCGAGGTGGCCTCCGAATCCATAGCGCATTGCGGAGAGCAGCCGGTCGGCGTAATCAGCTTCGCCGCGCGAGGAAAAGCGTTCATACAAAGCCGCGGTTAACGCCGGCACCGGCACGCCTTCATCGATTGCCGCCTTGATTGTCCAGCGGCCTTCGCCGGAATCAGAAACGCGGCCGGCAAAATTCGCAAGCTGTGGGTCGCTCGTCAGAGCGGAGGCGGTGAGATCAAGCAGCCAGGAGGCAATCACGCTGCCGCGCCGCCAGACTTCGGAAATATCAGCGATGTTGAAGTCGTACTGATAATGCTCCGGGTTGCGCAGCGGCGTAGTCTCGGCATCGACTTCGCTTTCACGCTTGCCTGCGTTGGCGCCTTTCAAGACACCAAGACCTTCGGCATATGCCGCCATCATTCCGTACTCGATCCCATTATGAACCATCTTCACGAAATGGCCGGCGCCGTTAGGCCCGCAATGCAGATAACCTTGTTCGGGCGTGCCACCAAGTTTGTCGCGGCCGGGGGTCCGCGGCACCTGGCCAAGGCCCGGCGCGAGCGTGGCGAAAATTGGATCGAGACGCTGAACGATCTCGGTGTCGCCGCCGATCATCATGCAATAACCACGGTCCAAACCCCAGATGCCGCCGCTGGTTCCGACGTCGACATAATGAATACCTAACGAACGCAAGCCTTTCGCGCGTTCGATATCGTCCACGTAGTAAGAGTTGCCGCCGTCGATGATGGTATCGCCGTTTTCGAGCAAGCGGCGACAGCTCACCGATGGTCTGATCAACTACCGCCGCCGGCACCATCAGCCAGATCGCTCGCGGCCGTTCGAGCTTTGCCACCAGGTCGGCCAATGAACTGGCGCCCTCTGCTCCCTCTTTGGCCATGTCGCCGACCATGTTGGGGGAGCGATCAAACACGACGCATTTTTGACCGCTCTTCAGCAGGCGCTTCACCATGTTTCCGCCCATTCGGCCAAGACCAATCATTCCAAGCTGCATTGTGATTTGTGCATTCATAACTTGTTCTCCGTCGCTTGAGCTAGGTTGTGGACGCCTTCTTGATGGTTGAGGCCTCGAAGATGCTCTCGATTGCGTTGTCGAGCGTGGCATCAAATTCGGCAGCGGATTGATTCACCGAGAGCCCTTGGAGCAATGCGCGTGAAAAACTTGCGATAACGCCGGGGTTACGACGCAGTCGATCATTTGCTTCCTGCCGCGAATAACCGCCAGAAAGCGCCAGCACCCGGATCACATTCGGATGAGCGACGCATTCCGAATAAAGATCGTCCTTTTCCGGCAGGGTGAGCTTGAGAAAAACCAGTTCGTCCGCGTCCAGCTGGTTGAGCTTCTCCAGTATCCCGGCTTTGAGCAGCTCCTCTGCCTGTGCCTTGTCAGGAGACTTGATACTAATTTCCGGCTCGATGATCGGTGCCAGGCCGGCGGCGATAATTTGCGAAGCCAATTCAAACTGTTGCGCGACAATTTCCCGTATTCCATCGGCGTTCGCCTTGTGGATGAAGGAACGCATCTTTGTTCCAAAAATCCGATTCCCTTTTGCCTTGTCCAGCAAAGCGGTTAGGCCGGGGATAGGCTTCATGAGCTGCACACCTTCCTTTTCTTCGGCCAGGCCTTTGTCCACTTTCAGGATTGGGACAACACGCTTTACCTCCCAGAGATAGTCGGCCGACGGTTTCCCGCCAACCGTCCGGTCCATCGTATTTTCGAAAAGAATTGCGGCGAGAATCCGGTCGCCTGTGAAGACAGGACTAACCATGACGCGCGTGCGCATTTGATGCACCAGCGTGAACATCTCGTCATCATTTGCCCACGAACCGGACGGGATGCCGTAAGCCGCCAGAGTCTTCGGAGTACTGCCACCGCTTTCGTCCAGGGCGGCGACAAACCCGGGCCGGGTTTTCATGATTCGTAATTGTTCGTCGTTCAACATGGAATTTTTCATGGCTGTTGTTTCATCTGCCGGTAGCGGCGAATGAGATTGTTGGTTGAGCTATCGTGTTTCAACTCCGGCTCCGATGAAGCTTCCAACTCCGGAATGATCCGTTGAGCCAGAGCCTTACCGAGTTCAACGCCCCATTGATCGAAGGAGTTGATGTTCCAGATCGCGCCCTGAGTGAAAACGCTGTGTTCATAAAGCGCCACCAACTTGCCGAGCACCTCCGGAGTGAGGCGATCAGCCAGGATAACATTCGACGGCCGATTACCTTCAAAGACTCGATGCGGAACCAAACCCCTGGGCGTGCCTTCCGCCCTGACTTCGTCTGCGGTTTTGCCGAAGGCAAGGGCTTCAGCCTGGGCGAAGACATTCGACAAAAGGATGTCGTGATGCCGGCCGAGCGGCGTCAGCGCGTGACCGAAGGCGATAAAATCGCACGGAATGAGGCGCGTGCCCTGATGGATCAACTGATAGAACGAATGCTGTCCGTTCGTCCCCGGTTCACCCCAATAGACAGGCCCGGTGTCGTAGTTGACCCGTTTGCCCGCTAAGGTGACATGCTTGCCGTTACTCTCCATCGTTAGCTGCTGGAGATAAGCCGGAAATCGTTTCAGATATTGCTCGTAAGGAAGGACGGCGACGGTCTGTGCGTCGAAAAAGTCCGTATACCAAACGGTGAGTAACCCAAGAAGCACGGGCAGGTTCTGATCGAAAGGCGCGGTGCGAAAGTGCTCGTCCATCTGATGGAAGCCGCTGAGCATCTTTCGGAAGTTATCCGGTCCGATGGCCAGCATGGTCGATAGGCCGATGGCAGAATCCATCGAGTAACGTCCACCCACCCAATCCCAAAAGCCGAACATGTTGTCCGTATCAATGCCAAAGGCGGAGACCTTCTCGGCATTCGTGGAAACGGCCACGAAATGTTTGGCAACGGCAGCTTTGTCGTCGCCCAATCCTTTCAAGAGCCAGTCCCGCGCAGTCTGCGCGTTCGTCATTGTTTCCAGCGTGGTGAAGGTTTTGGACGAAACGATGAAGAGGGTCTCCGATGGATCGAGATCGCGGGTTGCTTCCACGAAGTCGGTGCCATCGATATTCGAGACGAAGCGGAAGGTGAGGTTGCGATCGGTGTAGTATTTTAGGGCTTCGTAGGCCATGACCGGCCCGAGGTCAGAGCCGCCGATGCCTATATTAATAATGTTCCGAATTCGTTTACCCGTGTGCCCGACCCATTCGCCGTTGTGGATCCGGTCACTAAAAGCTTCCATCCTGTCGAGCACGTCGTGAACTGCCGGGACAACGTTTTTGCCGTCGACAATGATCGATGCCCCTTTTGGCGCGCGCAGCGCCACGTGCAGCACCGCGCGTTTTTCCGTAACGTTGATCTTCTCGCCCCGAAACATGGCGTCGATCCTTCCGCGCACGTCGCACTCCACCGCGAGCTGCTGGAGCAGCTTCAGAGTGGTTTCAGTGACCCGGTTCTTGGAATAATCCAGGAACAGCCCGGCACCTTGCACGGCCAGCTTTTCGCCGCGCGTAGAGTCGTTCGCGAAGAGCTCGCGCAAGTGCAGCTTTCCAATCTCCTTGTGATGTTCGCCCGAGAGCTTTCCAGGCCGGTAACCGCTTAAGTGATGTTCTCTTTTTTTGCATGACTCAGGTTGCTTTTTGAGGATTCGTTAGGTCGAGAGACCGCCAGGCACGACCGTCGCGCGCGAGTAACTCATCAGCCGCGGCCGGGCCGTTGCTGCCAGCGCTGTAGTTCGGGAAAGAGGACGGCGGATGATCTGCCCAGAGATCCAGGATCGGCTGAACAACTGCCCAGCCCGCCTCGATGTTATCGGCGCGCTGGAACAAGGTCGCATCCCCGATCATGCAATCGTAGATCAGGGTTTCATAGCCCGTGTTCGGCGCGGTCTTGAAATAGTCCTCGTAGGCGAAGTCCATCGTGACATTGCTCAGCTTCACCACCGGGCCGGGACGCTTGGCGGCGAACTCCAGTCCGATACCCTCGCTCGGTTGAATGCGCAGGATCATCCAATTGGGATGCATTCTCTCGACGTCGGTGCCGCGGAAGAGACTAAACGGCGCCTGCTGAAAACGAATTGCGATCTCCGTGACGCGATGCTTCAAATATTTGCCGGTGCGCAGATAGAACGGAACATCGGCCCAACGCCAGTTATCTATCTCCAATTTGCAGGCGACATAGGTCTCGGTATTTGAGTCCGGAGCCACGTCAGGCTCCTGGCGATATGCCCGGACAGTCTTTCCCAGAACAGTGCCGGCATCATACTGGCCGCGCACTGCGTTCTTGAGCGCGTGCGCGGAATCGAGTGGACGAATGGCCTCAATCACTTCCGCCTTTTTCGCCCTAACCGCATCGGCATCGAACGAATTCGGCGGCTCCATCGCCGTCATCGCCAGTAACTGAAATACGTGATTCGGGACCATGTCGCGCAGTGCGCCGGTCTTTTCATAGAATTTTCCGCGCAGTTCGACTCCGACAGTCTCGGCAGCGGTAATCTGAACATGATCGATGTGCTCTCGATTCCACATCGGCTCAAAGAGACCGTTGGCAAAGCGGAGCGCCATGATGTTCTGCACGGTTTCTTTGCCTAGAAAATGATCGATCCGGTAAATCTGATGCTCTTGCAGGTGTTTTAGAATGTCTGCATTCAGCGCCTTCGCTGAATCAAGGTCGTGACCGAATGGCTTTTCGATGATCACGCGCCGCCATTGCCCGTCTTTTTCTGTAAGCAGGCCGCCCGCCCCCAGTCCATTAACCGCCACGCTGAAAAAGCGATCTGCGATTGCCAGGTAAAAGAGCCGATTACCGGACGTGCCCGCAGTCTTGTCCAACTCCGTCAAACGGTCATCAAGTCGCTTGTAGGTTTGAGCGTCGTTCAAGTCGCCCTGCACATAACTCATGCGCTCGGTGAGCCACTGCCATGCTTTAGGATCCAATTGATCAAGGGCCGCTTCCGAATCTGCACCAACAAATCCCTGCATTGTCTCGGTAAGGCCAGCGCGCCATTCCTCGGTTGTTTTCGACGCGAGGTCCACGCCGACAATCTGAAATTCGTTAGGTAGACGCCGCGCTCCCACCAGATTATAGAGCGCA
Organism: uncultured Verrucomicrobiae bacterium; assembly: GCA_963824205.1. Lineage (GTDB taxonomy): Bacteria > Verrucomicrobiota > Verrucomicrobiia > Chthoniobacterales > UBA10450 > JBBRDU01. Next base: position 580,694 of record CAWGOG010000001.1, read on the forward strand.
GGGACGACCAGGCGCTTTGTCAGATCACCGGCGGCGCCGAAAATGACCATGGCGCACGGCGGCGCGGGCGGCGCACCATCCGGAGCTTCCCGCGACGGATCCTCGCCGCCGCCCGGCCTCTTACTCGAACTATTCATGCCAGCACTCTCGGATCGTTCAGGCCCTTTCGGCAAAGACTATCTTTCTTGCCTAAGCATATCCCACAGGCATGGCGAAAGTTGCTGGGATCCTGGAAACGCCCGAACGTGAAAGACCGACGAAAACTGATGATCGGGATAATGTCTGAAGCTAAAGAAAATCAGCTGGCAACGCGGATTATCATCGGGTTGTTCGCCGTCGCGGTCGCAGCGCAGGCCGCCTATGCCAAGACGCCCGCCGGGTCCGGGGTAGAACCTTGCTGCCCGACCGGCTCCCAAAATCTTTCAACGAAGGGGTGGCCGGCCAAGCCGTGGCCGGAGGGAATGGTTTGGATTCCGGGCGGCGAGTTCTCCATGGGCGCAGTGATGAATGGCCACGGCAACTCCGAGATGCCCATGCAATCGAATGACGCCGAGCCGATCCACCGCGCCTTCGTTGACGGTTTTTGGATGGATGCTACCACGGTAACGAACGAGCAGTTTGATAAATTCGTTAGGGCAACCGGTTACGTGACGATCGCGGAACGCAGACCAACCAGGGAGGAATTTCCAACCGCGCCGATTAAGAACATGGTGGCCGGCTCGGTTGTCTTCGCTCCGACCGATCACGACGTGCCCCTGAACGACTACCTGCAATGGTGGAGCTACGTTAAAGGTGCAAACTGGAGGAGGCCGCTCGGACCCGATAGCGATCTTAAGAGAAAAGAAAATTACCCGGTCGTCCATGTGGCGTATCCGGACGCGGAAGCCTACGCCAAGTGGGCCGGCAAACGTTTACCAACCGAAGCGGAGTTTGAATTTGCCGCCCGCGGGGGACTGATCGGTAAAACCTATGTCTGGGGCGATGATTTTCGCCCCGGCGGAAAATGGATGGCCAACACGTGGCAGGGAAAATTTCCGGTGAAGGACGCAGGCGATGATGGTTATGCCGGCATCGCACCGGTGAAGTCGTTTCCGGCAAATGGCTACGGCCTTTACGATATGTCAGGCAATGTTTGGCAATGGTGCAGCGATTGGTATCGCGCGGATTACTACAAAATGCTTGCGGACAAAGGTGGGGTTGCCCGTAATCCGCAAGGTCCCGACGAATCGCTCGATCCTTCCGAGCCAGGCGTTAAAAAGCGCGTCCATCGCGGCGGCTCGTTTCTTTGCAATGACCAATATTGTTCGCGCTACATCGTTGGCACGCGCGGCAAAGGCGACGTCCAGACCGGAACCAATCACCTTGGTTTTCGCGCCGTCATGACGCCGGCCATGTGGGCCGAGCGACAAAAGGAGAATCCAACAGCTTCGGTACCGAGGCCGCCCTGACATCCACCAGGGTGGTTAGTCCTTGCCTGCCTCAGGAGAGGATATCGAGCGACGAGATCTTTTCGTTCTCGAGCGTGAAGACAAACTCGAGCTCAATTGGACTCCCCGGAAAATTTCCCGCCAAACGACTCGTTACCACGATCTCATCGCCCTGCGGCTTACAAGCGAGAGGTTCCATTGTGTGCCGGTATTTTTTGGCCGTCTCGGCCTTCCACTGTTTAATGGCCTCCAATCCCCGTATTGTTCGCCCTTCGTCGCGCACGGTCGCGTCCTCCGAAAAGCAGAGAGCCATCGCTTCGGCATCGTGCCGATTCTCAGCGTCGATGTAGTTTGCTATCGGAGCTGGAAGTTCCACCGGCATTTCGCCGGTTAATTGCGACGCCGGGTTGTTTCAAAGAGAAACCATCTTCGCCGTTCGGTCTCATCGATCCAGACCTCGATCAGACTGGCGGTTGCGACATCTCCGTGTTCGTCACAGACATTGTGCGCCTCGCGCAACCGGACCACCAGGGATCCGTTGTCTTCTGCCAGCTCGGCCAGCATATCGAGCGGTTCCACGTACTCGGCGTCGTTGTCGACAATACGTTGCGTGCGCGCGATGTGACCAATGGATTTAATCGTACCGCCCCCGAGCTTGCGCACTCGCTCAGCGATCGGATCGGTCATGGCAAAGATTTGATCGCCATGCTCATCAAGCAGCAGGTGGTAGTCGCGGAAGTGCGGGCCACTCATGTGCCAATGAAAATTCTTCGTCTTCAAATAAAGCGCGAAAACATCCGCCAATATTCCATTCATCGCCGCCGTGATGTCCGCTCTTCCGGAACTCGACAGGTCACTGCGGGTCGCCAGGGGAGCGTCGCGCCTGTCCTTGAGCGACCGCACTTCTTTTGTGGTTTTTTGTTTCATGATCAATCTCCGGTTGCGTTTCAGCTGCTCGATACCACCCGCGGCATGCTCGGCCCGATCCGAGCTTTTACGATCACGACCGACGCCGTCAGGTCAAGTTTTGTGACACCAGGCGCGCTGTAGTCCGATTTAACCCCAGAGCTCTCGCGATGGCAGTCCGAGTCTTCCGTTCTCGCAGCTGAGTCCGTGCGGACGATCTTCGGCCAGCAAGAGAGGGCCATCGAGATCGACCAGATCGCTCGAGCGAGCAAGGATTCGCGCCGGTGCGATGCCTAACGAGGTTGAGACCATGCAACCGAAGAGAAGGGTTAAACCAGACTGCCGCGCCAGCGCAACAAGCGCCAGCGCTTCGGTAAATCCGCCGGTCTTATCGAGTTTGATATTGATCGCGTCATATCGGCCGATGATTTGCGGAAGATCGGCGCTCGTATGGCAGCTCTCATCCGCGCAAACCGGGATTGGCCGGTCCAATTCGGCGAGCACACCGTCGTCTTTTGCCGGAAAAGGCTGCTCGATCAACTCGACCCCCAAGCGGGATAATTCCGAAATGACTTCACGATAATGCTGCGGCGACCACGATTCGTTGGCATCGATAATCAAGCGCGCCGACGGAGCGTTCGCCCGCACCGCTTCGACCCGGCCAACATCCTGGTCATCTCCTCCAAGCTTCAACTTAAGAATCGGCATGTGGCAGCTTTCCCCTGCAACTGTGCCCATCGCAGCCGGTTCATCGAGGCTGATGGTGAAGGAAGTTTGCACTTCGGCTGGCGGCGAAATGTTCAGCATCTCCCAGACGCGTTTGCCAGATCGTTTTGCCTCCAGATCCCACAATGCGCAGTCGAGTGCATTTCTGGCCGCGCCGGCCGGAAGAAGCTTCTGAATCGTCTGCCGGTCGAGATCAGATTGTTTCTTCAGAGGCTCAAGGACTGCAAGCACCCTTTGAGTCGTTTGCCCGTAACGTGCTGACGGCACCGCTTCGCCTCGCCCTCTGATTTCTCCATCGCGCACGGTAACCGCGACCACGTGAGCGTCCGACATGCTGCCCCGTGAAATCGTGAATGGCCGTTTCAGAGGCCACGTTTCGACGCAGGCATCAACGATGAGACTCATGCGCGAACGTGACTACCAGCTCACTGAGCCAGCGCCACCGCGACGGGTCCGGTCGCGAATCGTGCCATTCTTCCAGCCAACCCATCATGCGCGCGCCAAAATCGCGCGGCCGTTCCGCGAAAAATCTTTCCGCCAGATCCGCCGCGCCACGCTGCAAATCCTGCTGGCTCACTTCGATGACCGCCAGGAGCTTGTCGCCTTCCTTGCGCCAGCCGCCATTTCCCTGATCCACCGAAATTCGTTCACCCAGGAAAGTAAGATCGTGCGCCCGCCCGAGTAGATCGATCATGGCCTTCAATTCATCGGTGACGGTCTTAAGCACCACCTGATTGACCGGCCGGACGATGCGCAAGTGATACCAAAGTGTCTTCGCCTGTTTCCGCACTTCGTGAAAATTTTCCACCGTGGGATGGTTGCGAGCGTGAGAGAGAGCGCTCCGCGCGCACTTGTATGTCCCTTGCACGGCGCAACGGAGTTCGCGGGCATTGAAATGGTCCAGCGTCCAGTGATCCGTCGCCGCGCGCGCCTTCTCGAGCACCGGAAGAGCCTGTCCCTGCCAATCGGCGAATGCGCCCATAAAACTTTCCAACTCCATCATCAACGCCAGTTCCACCGATCGATAGGCGGCTCGTCCGGGGTGACGGACGATGCTCTGCAATTCCCGAACCGTCTGGAGTCGCACTTCAGCATCGCGAACATCCGAAATAAGGCGACCGGCGTCGCGCAAAAGACGATCCTGCTCACGAAACAATCCGCGGCCGATTTCCTTGCGCACCAACCGCAGCGCCGCGCGTGCTTTCTTCAAATGCTTGCGAACGGCGTGCACCGGCGTGTCGTCACACGCTTTGTCTCCGCGCACGATCGCTTCCGCATTCTCGATCTGTTTGCGAAAAATGCGCTTCAGGCTCTCGCCGAGCGTCTCATCCGTTCTTAATTCATAACTCATGGCATTTATTCCGTAGCCAACCGAACATTACTGTACTTTTTCTGTCCTGTGATTTCCCGGCCAAACCATCGGGGGGGCTTAAATTTCCGGCAGCTCGAGAGATTCGGGAATTCCACCTCCGCAACGACCAGCCCTTGATTTCGGCCGCGGTAAATATCGACCTCAATGGTCAGCTTTTTCCAGGGAATTTCGTAGCGCACTTTGGTCAGCCTGCGTCCGGCGGTCGCGGGCCAGAGAATCGCAAACTGCTTCGAGCTTAAGGTAATTTCACGCTCTTCCCGCGCGGTCGAGCGGCCCACTTTGAAAGTTAGCGTCGGGCGATGCCCTTTCTTGCGCAGGCGGACGTGCCGTCCTCCGGGCTCGTTCGAGAGATATCCCTGTGCGATTCGGTAATGGCGCGAACGCAAAATCTGCGGCGGAAGCAATTCGATCAGGAATTTGCGCTCGATCTCACGGGAGAAAACGTGATGGCTCCGGCCCACTCTTTGACTGAATCGTATTGGGCGGCATCGCGCCAAGCACTATCTGCGATTGCCCGTTTCCTCCTTGGCAGAAAGAGAAGTGAACACGTTCAAAATGTGACAATTGTGTGACAAAAACAGATTCGACGTGCCACCAATCTGAACGTCGTGAAAGATGATTTTGTTCGCCCGGTTTCCCGTTCGCGCTCTCAAACGAATTAAGGCAGCTACACCTTCGATGTTATGTCGCTGATCGTCGTACTCTTCTGCCTCCTGGCGGTCTTCGCCTTCTATTACGGGAACAATCCCCTCGGCCACGGCCGCCCGTTCATGAACCGGCGCTTCTTTAACTGGCTTCCGCTCGGGATGACCTACGCCTTTCTTTATATGGGGCGCTACAACCTGACCGTGGCCAAGAACTCGCTCGGCACGTTGATGTCGAACGAGGATTTCGGTTTCATTTTCGCTGCCGGCACGGCTGTCTACGCCTTCTCGTTCCTTGTTAATGGACCGTTGGTCGATCGGATCGGCGGTAAGCGCGGAATTCTTATCGCTGCCGTGGGCGCAGCTGCCGCTAATGTCGCCATGGGCGTGGTCACATGGCTCGTCCTAACCGGTCGACTGCATGTGCGACTTCTCGGCATCTTTTCGGCCATCTATGCGCTCAATATGTATTTCCAGAGTTACGGCGCCGTTTCGATCATCAAGGTGAAAGCGCACTGGTTCCATGTGCGCGAACGCGGAGTCTTCGGCGCCATCTTCGGAACGCTCATTTCCTTCGGCGTCTATTTCGCTTTCGATTGGGGACAGGCGGTCATCAACCTGACCAAGGCGCCGTCAACCTCGCCCCGCGGCCCAATCGCGAGCTTTGTTCGATCAATTTTCGCAGAAGGAACAACCGTCGATGCAACCTGGGCCGTCTTTTTCGTTCCGGCGGCCATTCTTTGTGTCTGGGCTCTGATCGATTTGTGGCTGATCAAAGATACGCCACAAGATGCAGGCTTCCCCGAGCTCGAAACTTACGATGCATCCTTCGGTCACATGCACGAGCACTACAGCGCGGCTGATCTTCTGAAGAAGGTCTTCTTGAGCCCGTTGATGCTCATGTTCGCGTTCATCGAGCTGACATCCGGCGCGCTTCGGAACGGAATCATGCAGTGGTACACAGTTTTTGCGGCCCAGGTGAAGCAGACTGGCAACGAGATCATTCTGGGACATTGGGGACTGTTGCTCTGCATTGCCGGAATCATTGGCGGCTTCGCCGCCGGAACCATTTCCGACAAACTTTTCCAATCGCGCCGCGCCCCGCCGGCAGCCCTTTTTTCGGCCTTCATGTTCGTCATGGCTGCGGTCATGGCGATAACGCTGTTCAGCCAACCCTTCGTCGCTGGCATCGCTGCGTTGCTGATTGTCGCCGCCGTCACGGGTGTGCATTCACTCATGTCAGGAACCGCGGCCGCGGATTTCGGAGGCCGTAAAGCTACCGCCACTTGTTCGGGCATCATCGATGGTTTCGTTTATCTCGGGAGCTCGATTGAATCAGCCTGTATCGGACTCCTAACGGCCGAGCGTTGGCCACATCACAGTTGGTTGTGGTGGCCAATCTTCCTGATGCCATGCGCGTTCATCGGCGCAGTCATCGCCTGGCGGATCTGGAACGAATTACCGGAGGCGACGCGTCACTATGTCGAAACCATGGAGGGCCAGATGCTTTCTCCGGTTCCCACTGCTCTTTACTCGTTACCGATCACTGAAACGCCCGGAGCTCTCTCCGGTGCTCAAAGCAGCAGCACTTTCGAGATCAGCAACAGATAGCGAATCCGCCTTCAATCTGACGCGGCAAAACACCGCTAAAAATTCGCAAAGCGGCGTTAGCGGAGCCCATGCGCAAACTGGTAGCTTGCGTCATGGAATCACGGATTTTCCGGCAAGGTTGTCTTCGCCTAACGATACATTTGGCTTGCCTGGTTTTGGTCGCCCATGATTTCGCAGGGGTTCGGCCTTTCACCTACGTCTACGAAGCAACCACTTCCGCGCCCGGCAGCGTCGAGTCGGAGAACTCCGTTACCTGGAACACGGACATGCGCAACGATCACCGCTTCAACCAGCTCGATATCCGCAATGAAATTGAGGTCGGAATCACCGACCGTTTCCAGGCGAGTCTTTATTTCGCCAATTGGAACTACGTCGAAAGCCCACGCGACAACGAGCACGGGTGGCATTACGACTCCGCTTCCCTCGAGTTAATCTACAATCTCATCGACCCGCACACTCACTGGCTCGGCCTGGCGGTTTATGAGGAAATTCGGGGCGGATCCGAGATTTTTGAACTGGAGTCCAAGGTCATTTTGCAAAAAAACATCGGCCGATGGATCGCGGCTTACAATGCGACTCTCGAAGCGGAATGGGAGGGCAATGATTGGTCGGAAAAATCGGGGGAGTTCTCAGAGGCCCTTGGCATTAGTTACGAAATTGTTCCAGCTTGCTCCGTCGGAGCCGAACTTCTGCATGAGATCGATATTCCAGATTGGCAGCGCGGAAATCGCTCCATCGTTTTTGCCGGGCCAAATGTTTCCTACCGTCACGGCCGGTGGTGGATTACGCTAACCGAGCTTTTTCAGGCGACTAACGTGGGCAGCGAAGTGAATTTCCAAACCAGAGCTATCATCGGCTATAGCTTCTAGGGAAATGCCATCCGGAAGCAGATGTTTTGGCGCGATTATTTTAGGTGTCTGCGCTTTTCTCAACGGTTGCGAGACGACCGGAAACAGCGCTCCCACGGTGCAATCGCTCTCGTTGAGCTCGCGTAAGAATGACCTAACGACTCTCGAGCACGGCCGCGGCGTCTTTTTGCGAAGCTGCGCCGAATGCCATACGCTGCAGCCGGTCCAAAACTATTCTGCCTCTCGCTGGCACGAGATCGTCGCCATCATGGCGCCGCGCGCGAGATTGAACACGGATGATCGGGCCGCGCTCGAAGCTTACCTGGTGGCGGCGCGGCGCTCATTCCCTGAGTAAATCCAAGGCCGAGACATTCAGTTTTGCTTTCTCTGAATGACGAATTGAACACGAGTTATCTCTACCAGTGGAGGCTACGCGTGCAACGCCGTCATCATATTCGCGTTACGTCACACGAGCAACGCATGCCGATCCGAGAACCCGGGTCGAATCTGGATTCCCGTTCACGGCAAACTCGCCTTCGCGTGATAATCCGGCCTTACAACGGCCGCACCCGACCTGAAGTCCCTAACTGGACGAACTGGGCGCTGAATCAGATCCACCAGAGCCGGCCGCCCGCTTCGCAGCCCAGCGCGCTTTCATCGCAGCCGACAATTCTGCCCGCCGCTCTGCTGAAATTCTTGGCTTCGCTCGCTTCTTCGTCTTTGTCTTGGACGATTTCCCGGAATCGGCCACGGCGGCGGCCCTTTTGGTTTTCTGAGATTTCTTCTTTTTCGCTGCCGTGCTCGTCAGCTTGAGACGTAGTTTTGCCAGTTTCCTGGTGTCTTTCTCAATTCGCTCAATCAAACGGCGAATTTTTTTATTCAAGTTCTTCGCATTCATCGTGATCTGAACCTCCCGTCGTGGAGGGGAGCATACGCAGCGTCGAACACCCTGTCACGCTTCGAACTTAAACACCCGCGACCACGGCCGAACTCGGCGCGTCCACATGCGCTGAGCCCCCCGCGCTTCGGGCCGCATCCGATGACGACACTGCCACCGGAGGAGTCGGGTGAATCTTGCAGAACTTCACACTTTCCTCCGCCCAGTTGGCCAGAATTTCCTGGGCAAGTTTGCTCGAGGTCTTGTCGAAATGTTTCCCCACCAGTTCCCGCAAGCTCATGAAATCCGCTTCAGACGGCGAAACCACCTCAACCATTCCAGTATTGACCGACCGACGAAAACCGCCAGTGTCGCGCACGAAGGCCGCGCCGCCCGTCATTCCGGCGGCAAAATTTCGGCCGGTCGGTCCAAGAACGACGACCACGCCTTTGGTCATGTACTCGCAACCGTGGTCACCAATGCCTTCAACCACCGCGGTGCATCCTGAATTTCGCACGGCGAAGCGTTCTCCCGCCCGTCCGCAGGCAAAGAATTCCCCGCCGGTCGCGCCATAAAGCACGGTGTTACCGACAATAATATTATCTGCCGCCTCGAATCGATGATCGGCAGGGGGACGGATCACGATTTCCCCGCCGCCCATGCCTTTACCCACGTAATCGTTGGCTTCACCAGTCAGATCGATACAAACACCGGGGCTCAGGAATGCGCCAAGGCTTTGGCCGGCGCTTCCTCGCAATTTCAGAATGAGCGTGCCCCACGGCAATCCTTCTTCGCCGTGGCGCTCCGCGATTTTTCCTGACACGCGCGTCCCAATCGAGCGGTTAGTGCTGCACACATCGTAACTCAGACTTACCGGCGTTTTCTCTTCGATCGCTTTGGTTGCTTCCAGAAGAATCGTTTCATCCAACGGCCGATCGTTAGGCGCGGCGTTACGCTCCCGGGTGTGATAGCGCGGGGCCTTTTCATCGGATTGCGGCACCCGCGCGAGCAACTTCCCGAGGTCGAGCGTATTCGCCTTGTCATGTCCTTCGATTCGCCGCTGCCGAAGCATTTCCACCCGGCCGATGAGCTGGTCGACATTACGAATGCCGATGCTTGCCATGATCTGGCGCATCTCCTGCGCAACCGCATTGAAATACATGACCACATTCTCCGGTTTGCCTTTGAACTTCAGACGAAGATTCTCGTCCTGCGTAGCCACGCCGACCGGACAAGTGTTGAGATGGCATTGCCGCACGTAAACGCATCCGGAAGCAATCAACGCGCTCGTTCCAAAGTTATATTCCTCCGCGCCGAGCAACGCCGCATAGATGATGTCCATACCAGTACGCATGCCGCCATCCGCGCGCAGAGTCACGCGATTCCGCAGTCCGTTTAACATCAAAACCTGGTGCGCTTCCGCCACTCCAAGCTCCCACGGACCGCCAGCGTTCTTGATCGAACTCAAAGGCGACGCGCCCGTGCCGCCTTCATGTCCACTGATCAACACAATATCGGCTCGCGCTTTAGCCACGCCTGCGGCAATCGTCCCGACGCCCGCTTCGGCCACGAGTTTGACGCAAATGCGCGCGCGCGAGTTCACCTGTTTCAGGTCGTAAATCAGCTGCGCCAAATCTTCGATCGAATAGATGTCATGATGGGGCGGCGGCGAAATGAGCGCGACGCCGGGCGTGCTCTTGCGAAGTCGCGCGATCAGGGCGCTGACCTTGTGACCGGGAAGCTGGCCGCCTTCACCCGGTTTGGCGCCTTGTGCAATTTTGATTTCGATCTCTTCAGCGCTCACAAGGTAGGCTGCGGTCACGCCGAAACGGCCGGCGGCAATTTGCTTGATCGCGCTATTCGCCAGATCGCCGTTGGCGCGCCGGTGAAATCTTTCCGGGTCTTCGCCGCCTTCGCCGCTGTTGGATTTTCCGCCGATGCGATTCATCGCGATGGCCAGACATTCATGCGCTTCCGGACTTAGTGCCCCTAACGACATCCCAGCGGTTGTGAAACGGCGCCGGATGTCTTCGATCGGTTCGATCTCGTTTATCGGCAGCGCTTTCGGCAAAGGGACGATCTCGAGGAGATGCCGGAGCGAATGCGGCTCGGCGTCGCGGCTCGCCTGCACCAATTCGTCATAACTCTCCGTCTGCCCGGTTCGAATGAACTTCTGGAAACCCTGGATGACGCGCGGGGTAATCGCGTGCCGCTCTTTCTCCTCGCCCTTGGCTGACCGAAAACGATAATAACCCGAATCGCATAACGAGAGAGGTTCTTCTCCCTTCGCGCTAAACGCCCGCGCATGTCGGGTCAGGCTCTCGTGGGCGATTTCGCGCGAGCCAATTCCTCCGATTTGCGAAGATGTCCCTGTAAAACAGGCGTCAACGAGACGGTCGCCCAACCCGATCGCTTCGAAGGTTTGAGCGCCCCGATAGCTGCCTAGGACCGAGATGCCCATTTTGGACATGATCTTGAGCAGGCCGGTCTCGAGAGCTCTCCGGTAATTGGAGAGGACCGCACTCAGATCCGATTGGGCGATTCGGCTTTGTGAAACCAGTTCGGCGGCCGTCTCGAACGCGAGATATGGATAGATCGCGCTCGCGCCGTACCCGATCAGGCAGGCAATTTGATGAACATCGCGCGCCTCCCCGGTCTCGCACACAATGCTTGCCTTCATTCGTTTACCGACGCGGGTCAGATGGTGGTGCACCGCTCCCACCGCCAGAAGCATCGGAACGGGCACGGTTCGATCATCCAGACCACGATCGGAAAGAATCACCAACCGGGCCCTGTCGTTAACCGCAGCTTCTGCTTCGTAACAGATTCGGCGGATACTTCTTTCGAGACCGGCGTCGCCTTCCGCCACTGGCCACAGGCAGGCAATTGTTCGCGCTCCATGGCCGCTCTCGTTCAAATCCCGCAAAGCGCGGAACTCGGACGAAGAGAGAATCGGCGACGACGTCATGACCTGCGAGGCATGCTCCGGCGTTTCGCTCAGCAGATTGCGCCGCCATCCCATGATTGTGTGCAGCGACATCACCAGTCTCTCGCGGATAGGATCGATCGGCGGATTGGTCACCTGCGCGAACTGCTGCTTGAAATAAGTGTAAAGCAGTCGCGGCTGGCGCGAGAGCACGGCAAGCGGCGTGTCGTCTCCCATCGAACCAATACCCTCCACGCCTTTCTCCATCATCGGCCGAAGCACCAGCTCGATCTCGTCCGAGCTATAACCAAACGCGATTTGTCGTCGGACGAGATCTTTCGCCTCCGTTTCTGCTTTGTCGCTCTCCTCAGAACTTGACCGCTTAAAGCGGTCAACTTGCCAAGCGCCTTCGCTGTCCGAAAAATCCTTGGTTCGCGCGGACAGATCGATGAGATGGTCGCGAACCCAATCGCCGTAAGACTTTTTTCTCGCGAGATCCTCTTTGATTTCCGCGTCCCGCAACAATCGATTCGCGCGCGTGTCGACCGCGATCATTTCGCCGGGAGCAAGCCGGCCCTTCTCGATAATCATATGATCGTCGAACTCGACGGCGCCTGTTTCCGACGCGAGCCAGAAAATTCCGTCGTCGGTTAATTGATAGCGCGCCGGACGCAGTCCGTTTCGATCCAGGCACGCGCCAACCATTGCGCCGTCGCTAAAAATGAGGGCCGCCGGCCCATCCCACGGCTCGTTGATACAACGATGGTATTCGTAAAACGCCTTCAACTCGGGCGACGTCTTTTCTTCGTCCCATGCGGGCGGGACCAGCATGGTCATGGCGTGGAGGAGATCGCGACCCGACATGACCAGCGCCTCCAAAGCGTTATCCAGGCTCGCGGAATCGGATCCGCCCGGCTGAATGATGGGTTTCAGCAGTCCGATGTCGCCGCCCCAGAAATCCGCCTGCAGTTCCGCTTCCCTCGCATGCATCCACGCGCGATTGCCGCGTAAGGTGTTGATCTCGCCATTGTGCGCCAGCATTCGGAACGGCTGGCTTAACGACCACGTCGGAAACGTGTTCGTGCTGTAACGCTGATGAAAAATGCACAGGCTCGTCTCGTAGTCGGGCCGCTTCAGGTCGCGGTAGAAATCCTCCAGTGAGGGCGAGAGCAGAAGGCCTTTGTAAACGATCGAACGATGCGAGAACGAAGGGACATAAAAGTTCCGGATTCCTTCGACGCTAACGCGCTTTTCTATCTGGTTACGCGCGAGAAATAGAATTCGCTCGTATTCGTCGCCGCTAATTCCGGGACCGCGTTCGATCAACGCCTGTTCAATGCGCGGCATGGTGGCCTGCGCCTTGTCACCGAGCACGCGCACGTTGATCGGTACTTCGCGCCAGCCGAGTAGAAAAAGATTCCGCTCTTCCAGGACCTCTTCGACGATCGTCTTGCAACGCGCCTGTGCGTAGGCGTTGTCGTGCGGAAGAAAGAGAAACCCGACGGCCAGATCCGAATCTTCCGCGAGTGAATGTCCCAGCCGCTCCACTTCTTCACGGAAAATCGCGTAAGGAATTTGCGTCAACAGACCGGCGCCGTCGCCCGTCTTCGAATCGCTGTCGATAGCGCCGCGATGGTTGAGATTGCACAGCGAAGTCAGCCCCAGCCGCAAAACGCGGTTTGAACATTCGCCTCGCGTCGAGGCGACAAATCCGACCCCGCAGGCGTCGTGCTCAAACTCCGGAGAGTACAGCGAGCGCGCCCGTGCCGCAGCGTCAAGATGGGCTTGGTTCAAGTGCATTTGCGGCCGCCCCAAGTATCAGAAAATAGGCCTCAAGTCCCGTCTTGTTTTGCCCGGATGCGACCATCGCCAGAGAGAGGGGCCACCTTCGTCGGTTCCCGCCCGCTGAATATGAATCAGCGCCCGACTATTGCGGCACGGCCACAGCGTCGACAAGGATTGGCGATTCGCCGCTAATCTTGGCGGTCCCCACTATGCGCGCCGGCGCCTCATCCTTTTTTTGCGCCGGTTTGGCGGGCTCGTTGGAATTCTCCTGGCCGCGCGGAATAATGTAATTCCCCTCAAAAACCAGGCGTTTACCTAGGCGGTCGTTGTACCCGCTGGCGTTGAAATGAAACTCCGTAGCGCCAGCCTGTGAGTCTGACCGCGGCGCGGCGGCGTAGCTTCGGGTGGCCGGCGCCTGCGCCTGGGGGTTCGAGAGACTCCGCGAATCGTTCTGAGCGATTGCCTCGATCTTACCGGTGTAGGTTGAACCATCTTCATCCACGATCCGGATCTGTGTTCCCTTTTGCTCGACTTGAAAATTGTTCAATGCACTGGCGGCACGCTGCAGCTGAGAGTTAAAGCGCGCTCCCCGCGTTTCGACGTTCTGGGTCTGCTGTCGAAAATTTTGGTTTCGGGCAAGCGCACCCGCGGGGACGAACGCTTTAGAAAGCCTCTGATTGGCATTGGCGTTCACACCGCCTTGCAACACAGGCGCCGGCGAGATTGTCACTTCGGCGAACTGTTTCAACCCGACAGAGTTCTGTTTTGCCTTTGTCGCATCGGCGAAAGCCGAACCTGCAAGCCCATTACTGGTCTGCGCCTGCAAATCTTCTTCATTTTTTTCAGCCGGCGCAGGAGCGGCAGCGATAGCCGCGGCCGGCGCGCTCGCCGAAACGCTTTGCGTTTCCGCCTGAGCGACGTCGCCTTTCGTCCTGGCGGCGGCAATCTTGTCCTCATCAAGCTCGGCCTTCCCGGCCAGTTCTGCCGTTAACTTATCAGCGGACTGCGCCGTCGGCTCCGCTTTCAGTGAGTCGTTAGTCACAGACATCGTATCGGCAATGTGCGAACCGGTTTTCTGTTGCAACATGAAGACAGGCCCACCAATCAGCACCGCCGCAACGACCGCGCCAATCGCGAAGCGAGGAAACCAAAACGCGAATCCGCGCGTCACGTTCTGCGATTCTTCTTTGTTTCTGCGCGCGATCTCGTCATGCAATCGGGCCCGCATTGGGTTCGGCATCTGCGCATCGGCGCCGAACTCGGCCCGTCGCGCCTGCGCACTTGCCTTGAGCATCTCCTCGATCGTCTTGTTCGGTTCCGATTCCATTGGCTGCAATAAATTAGACGGCAAACGGCCGCTTCGATGGAAAAATTTCTTTAGCCACCGTGGCCAGCCGCTCGAGACACTTGCTCAGGCGCGAGCTCACGGTCTTGGCGTTGAGGCGCAACTCGGAGGCAATTTCTTCGTAGCTCAGGTCCCCGTAATACCGAAGCTCTATGACTTCGCGGCACGGCTCGCCCAGGCGATCCAGGGCCTGGCGAATCAAACGAAAATCCTCCATCTGCACCAAGACAGCATCCGGTCCCGGCCGTTGCGAGGGGAGTTCCATCGGTGGATCATCCCGATGATTGCGTCCGTCCAGGGAAAGATGAACGCTGCCGCCGCCGCGTTTGGCGGCACGCGTTTTCTCCCGGTAATCCATGGCTTTGTTCGCCGCGATTCGCAGCAGCCATGTCTGAAATGAGCTGCGCGCCTCAAACGAAGCGATGTTTCGCACCACGGCGAGAAACGTTTCCTGGCATATCTCTTCCGTGTCCTCGTGGCTGAAATCGCCCGACAGCTGGAAAACAAAACGCGCTACGGTCGCATAATATTTGTCGAAAAGGACGTCCCAGGCGTCGCCTTGGCCATCTTGGCAACGTGCCACCAGCTCGCTCTCCATATTAATAGGAGGCGTTTGATCAAGGCCGGCGGACGTCGCCGTTATGGAGTCGGTCCCGGCCGGCCCGGCGTTTTCAGGCCGGGCAGTCACCGGGTTGGAACGACTGAACATCTCAGGCACATCTGACCTCTTCGGAGCCCCTGCGGTTCAGGAAAAAGAAAGGCGGGAGCATTTTTTCTTATATCCCGACTAACGCCTTATGAACCGAAAATTTCTCCTCACCGGATGCCTTCTTGGCCTTCTCCTCCAGATCGCGCGCGGCGACGGCTTCATTTATGTGGAGCGTCCCATCTACGTCCCGCCCGGCCATTTCCCGTTCGCCCCGCTCGAGGTCGCCAGCCATCACGTCGACGTAAAAATCAACGGCCAGGTCGCTGTGACCTCGATCGACCAGGAGTTTTACAACCCTAACGATCAGCGTCTCGAAGGCGTTTACATGTTTCCGGTGCCGAAAGGCGCGCACATCGACAAATTCAGCATGGAGATCGGCGGCAAGATGGTCGAGGCCGAGCTCCTGCCCGCGGACAAGGCGCGCACGATTTACGAAGACATCGTCCGCAAGATGCGCGACCCGGCCCTTCTCGAATATGCCGGGCGCGACCTCTTCAAAGTCCGCGTCTTTCCCCTTGAGCCGCACAGCCGCAAACCGATCAAGATCACTTACACCGAGTTGCTCCGCTCCGACACCGGTTCGGTCACTTACCTCTACCCACTGAGCACGGAAAAGTTTTCGGCCCAGCCGATCAAAGACCTCAGCATCAAGGTCGAGCTCCAAACGGCGCAATCGCTGGCCTCGATTTATTCGCCAAGTCACAAGGTCGAAATCAAACGCGACGGTTCCTATCGCGCGGTGGTCGGTTACGAATCGAAGAACGAAAAACCCGACACCGATTTTCAAATCGTCTACAGCTCCGACAACAAAGACGTCGGCTTAAACCTGGTGAGTTACCGGCCGGACAGCGACGACGGCTACTTTCTCCTGCTGGCCGCGCCAACCGTCGCGAAAGAACCGAAGCCTGCGCCAAAAGATATCGTGTTCGTCGTCGATACCTCCGGTTCGATGGCCGGCGCCAAAATGCAACAAGCGCAGAAAGCACTTCAGTTTTGCGTCGCAAATCTCAACAACGACGATCGTTTCGAAATCGTCCGTTTCTCCACCGAGGCCGAGTCACTCTTCGGCAAACTCGTTGACGCCGGCTCAGGCAATCGCAAACGCGCCAACGACTTTATCGACGGCCTGAAACCAATTGGCGGCACCGCCATCGATGAAGCACTGCAAACCGCGCTCAAAGTTCGATCCGGAAAAAACGATCGCCCGTTCGTTGTCATCTTTCTGACCGACGGCATGCCGACCGTTGGGACGCGAAATCACGATGAGATTCTCGCCAATCTAAAGAAAGCCGGCGAAGGCGTGCGCGTTTTCTCATTTGGGATCGGCTCCGATGTGAACACGCAGTTGCTCGACCAGATTGCCGAGAGCACGGGCGCATTCAGCCAATACGTCCTCGCGAATGAAGACCTCGAAGTCAAAGTCTCGAACTTCTACACCCGGATCAAGGAACCAGTCCTGACCAACCTGCGGCTCGATTACGGGAGCGACGTAAAAACGAGCAAGGTTTATCCGTCGCAGCTACCCGATCTGTTCAAGGGCGATCAACTGGTCGTGACTGGCCGCTATCATGGAAGCGGCGAGATCGAGGCGAAGCTCACCGGCACGGCCAACGGCCGTGAACAAACCTTTGCCTACAAAATCCGATTCGAGGATCGCAATTCGACTAACGACTTCGTCCCGCGCCTTTGGGCCACGCGCCGTGTCGGTTTCCTTCTCGATGAGATTCGCCTTCACGGCGAGACGACCGAACTGCGCGACGAAACGACCGATCTGGCGCGGCGTTACGGGATCGTCACGCCTTACACGGCCTACCTGATCGTTGAGGACGAAGATCACCGCCAGGTGCCGATGGCGCAGCGGTCCATGCAGTCGATGAGCGCTGACACCGCGACCCGCAGCACCGCCGCCAAGGCGTGGGGCGGATTCAAAAGCAAGAAAGACGGAGAGGACGGCGTCGCCAATGCGCGGAGTCAGAATGCGTTCAAGTTTGCCGAGCAGGCGGAGACTTCCATCGCCGGTGCTAAGTCTGAGTCTTTGCGGGCCTACGCCGCAGCCGCACCGGTGCCCGCACAGGAGTTCGACAAGCTTCAGCAATACACGCAACAGACCCGCTTTGTGAATGGCCGGGCCTTTTTCCAAAACGGGAAGCAGTGGGTCGACGCCGGCGCGCAAAATGTGAACAAGCGCCAGCGCGTTCAGTTCAACTCCAGCGATTACTACGATCTTCTCAAGAATCACCCGGAGGCCGCGCCCTGGATGGCTCTGGGCTCCAACGTCCTGCTCGCGCTCGACGGCACCGTTTACGAAATCACCGACTAACTAACCTATCCACGAAAGGAAACCTTAATAAAAACATGAAAATCGAATCGCTCATCCTAACAACGCTCATCGCCGCAGGGCAGATCCTCAGTGGCGCCGCCGCGGAAAAGAAACCGGTGGAGAGCACGAAACCGCTCGTGCAGATCGCCATCCTTCTCGACACCAGCAACAGCATGGATGGTCTGATCGAGCAGGCCAAAGGACAGCTCTGGAAAATCTGCAACGAATTCATCAAGGCGAAACAGGGCGGAGTCACTCCGGAAGTGCAGGTCGCCCTGTATCAGTACGGCAACAACGGGCTCAACGGCGTAACCGGCTGGATTCAACGCGTCCAACCGCTGACCACCGATCTCGACAAGATCTCCGAAGAGCTCTTCGCCCTGAAAACAAATGGCGGCGATGAATATTGCGGCTGGGTGATCAAGGATGCGGTTAAAGATCTCGAATGGAGTCCGCGCCCCGATGTTTACAAAGTCATCTTCATCGCCGGTAACGAACCCTTCACTCAGGGTCCGGTGAATTATTCGGAGTCCTGCAGGGCCGCTATCGCCAAGGGGATCATCGTGAATACGATTCACTGCGGAACCGAGCGCGAGGGCATTGAAGGAAAATGGAAGGACGGCGCGCAGCTCGCCGACGGAAAATATCTGGTCATCGACCAGGACCGCGCGGTCGTTAGCATCGAAGCACCGCAGGACAAGGAGATCGCCAAACTCGGCGAAGAATTGAACAAGACCTACATCGCCTATGGCGGTGCAGGCCGCGTCGGCGCAGAACGCCAAACCGCGCAGGACGCCAACGTCAAAGCGATGGCGCCCGCCACCGGCGCGGTCGTGCAACGCGCGGTCGCGAAAGCTTCCATACACTACAAAAACTCTTCCTGGGACCTGGTCGACGCGGCGAAGGAAAAGGACTTCGACCTTTCGAAAGTCAAAACTGAAGAATTACCGAAGCCGATGCAAAAGATGAACACGGCCGACCGCAAGGACTACATCGCGAAAAACGCCAGGGAACGCGCCGATCTCCAAACCAAGATCGCGCAGCTGAATGCCGACCGCGAAAAATATGTCGCTGCCAAAGCGAGAGAGTCATCCGGGAACAACACCCTCGACACCGCCATGATCGCTGCCGTCCGCGAACAGGGAGCAAAGCGGAACTTTCAGTTCCGTTAGTTGATATCTCCGCGTTGAGATTGGACAAATGCGCGATCACGGGAACGGCGCTGCCCTCGAGCGCCGCTTCTTTTACTCACGCCACCGATTCGATCAGCTCGGAGAATTTTTTCAGGTCGAGGTTTCCGCCGGAAACGATAGCCACAATCGGTCCGTTCCCGGCCTTGCCGGTAAGCGCCGCTGCCAGCGAAAGGGCGCCCGCGCCTTCGGAAATAACACGCACTTTTTCAGCCAGGATTCGCATCGCCTTCTTCGTTTCTTCAAGCGTGACCACAATGCTGCCGTCGACCACGGGCTTCATCCGTTCCCACATCCGCGGGAAAATGCTCTGGCCACCGGCGCCATCGACAAACGACGCCTCCCAATCTTCGAAAATCTGTGGAGACTGTTTCTCGAATGAGAGCGCCGCAGGCGCGGCCGTTTCCGGTTCGGCTCCCCAAACCTTGATGTCGGGGTTTAACGCTTTAACCGCACTGCCGACGCCGACAATCAAACCGCCGCCGCCGATTCCGGCGATGATCGCCTTTGTGTCCGGCGCATCTTCCAGAATTTCGAGACCCATGGTCGCATGCCCGGTCACAAAATTTTGATCATCGAATGGATGGACAAAGGTGCCTTCGACTCCCGGAAATGCGCGATCATCCAGCGCTTGCCACGCGCGATCGTACGACACCGTCACCAGCCGGGCACCGAGAGCTTTCATCCGTTCCAATTTGGCTGAAGGCGCGGTCTCAATCGCAACAACGGTGCACGGAATACCTGCCTTCCGCGCAGCGTAGGCCACGCCCTGTCCGGCGTTCCCCGCGCTAATCGTCCAAACCCCGCGCTGCTGTTCTTCCTGGGATAACAGTGCGACCGCGTTGGCCGCGCCGCGCAATTTATAGGCATTGATCGGCTGCAGGTTTTCGAGCTTCAGCCGGATGTCCGGAAACTCAGGACCCAACTCCAGCCGCACCAGCGGCGTTCGCAAAACTGTCCCGGCAATTCTCTCCCTTGCCGCACGCACTTCATCGAGAGTGATCGGCCGAATCGGCTGCAGTGGCGTCATGCCTCAACCGTAACGGCGGGATAAGATTCCGTCGAGGCGTCGAATGCACCCTCGCGATATTATCCCTACACCTTCACTTACGTGCCACTTCGCCCAAATGCTGTGTATGTGGAAGTGAAAGAGCACGCCTGAAGTGGCCGCTGTGTCTCCTTCAACCCTTCAACCCTTCAACCGTCCGCCGCGACCCTCACTGCAGCATCGTCACCCTCACGCGCAAGAACACCGGCGTGACCGCGCCATTGCCGCTCAATGGCGTGAGACCGCGATAGACTGCCTGCTCCATCGTCGGACTCAGCGTCGTCACTGAAACTTCCTCGACGTTGTTAGTCCAGCCGACCAGGTCATTCGAAATCTCGACCGAATAATCCAGGTCATCCGCATCCGTCCGCCGGTTAAACGTAATGGTCGGATAAGGTTTCAGCGTGTTGTCACTCGGATCGGTAAACGCCATCATCCCGACCGTCGGTAGAATACTCAGATCGGAATGATACGGATCCCCGTTGAAGGCAAATTCCAAAATGTTCGGGAGGCCGTCACCGTCGAGGTCCGCCAACGGCGCCGCCGCCACACCCTTGAAGCTCGGGAACTGCTGCGTCCACAGCGATGTGTAAGGAGTGTCGTCGTGAATGGTAATCGTCCCGGCGCCCGGGCTGCCGATGAAATACGCGCTGTTCGTTTGCAGGGTGAATATGGCCGTCTCATCAAACTCGGTCGGATCACTATCCGCGATCGGTGTGAGCGTGATTGTCGCGCTCGTGCCGCCGGCGGGAATGGTGACAACACCGGAACTGGAGTTGCCGCTAACTGTATAATCCGCTCCGCTCAAACCCGGCGGCGTCGCTGTTCCGCCGAGCACGTAGGAAACTGGCAAGCCTCCGGCTCCGGCCACCAAAGATGAGCTCACCGTCAGACTCGCCGGCGTCGGACCTTCTTCCGACGCCTCACTGTTGTTCACCACCACACTGACCGTCGGCGTGAGCGTTGCACTGATGACAAAATCGTCGATGCGCACGTTTGCTCCGGAATTGGTTGCGCCCGAAAGGGTATACCGCAGTCGCACTGAGGCCGCGTTATTCAAAGCGGTCGCCCCCGAAAAATCCACCGTCTTGGTTTCGAAAGTCGTGGAGGAAGTCGCCGTGTTTACTCCCGCAAGTGTGGTGAACGCGCCGCCGTTGGCACTCCACGACCACGTGCCTGTGGTGAAACTGGTCGCACCGCTCGAACGCGTTGCGAAACTAATATTCAAAGCGGAATAACCGCTCATCGGGAAATCGAATTCGATGTAGGTGCCGTTCCCCGAAGTTCCCGGCACCAGCGCCAGGGCTTGCCCGCTGGCGCCACCGAAGTTTGTAAATGTTCCTCCCCAACCCGACAGGTCGATCGATCCGGTTCCGACTGTGGCTGATATCGGGCTCGTGTACGGAGTGGTGTCGAAATTCCAGGACGCAATCGTGGCCACCGTTCCGGCAGTCGCGGGCGCGGACAAGGCAAGATTCAATTGAATGGTGCCGGACGCGCCACCGGTTCCATCGACCGCAATCTGGTAAACAATTCCGGCGGTCACAGGGAAGCTCACCCGGCTCGTTAGGTTCGGACCGCTGTTATTGTCTCCCGCGACGAGCGTCAACGCGCTCACGGCCGCGCCGGTGTAAACACCGAGCGTCGTATCGAAATTACTGCCGTTGGTGTCGATGACCACGGTTCCGGAAGACGGCGCCATCCAACTCCACCAGACCGATTTCCCTCCGGCATCCCCGCCATGGTTCGGTTCGCCCGTTTCCTTGGTGGCGTTGACGTTCGTCCCGTTGGCGGAAGTGGTTGACCCGGTCAGCGTGGTGGCGCTGGCGAAGTTATCGTTAGGGGGCGGGACATTAGTTGCCGCCGTAGCCAACCAAAGCGACGCGTTGATCACCAGATGTCCGTCATCCACGCTGTCACCACTCCAGCCATTGAAGAGCGTGTCGCTCGACGCGCCCGTGCCGTCATCGATCGGAGAACTGTCGCCCGTGGCGACAAACTTGCCCGCCCCAAAGGTGCCATAGGCGACCATGACGTTGCTGTTGGAATGCGTTGAAGTCGTCCAGACCGCTCCTTTCACGCTCGCGTTCTTGGTCGGATCGATCGTGATGGAGGCGCCGTCGTTATAGACAAAATGTGTAATCGTTCCGGCCGCGCCGTGGGTAATCGGATCGGCTGCGTTGGTATCGGCCGTCTCGGTGGTCGGCGAAATCTTGTCGCTATTAAAAGTGATGCCGAACGGCGCCGTTTGCACGGTGTTGTTCGCAAAGAGATCGTTCCAGATCTGGACGGAATCTTTGCCGTCACCATTGCGATCGGAGCCGGCGTGGTCTGAGACCAGGAAAAGGCTTCCCCCAGCTCTCACGAAATTCAGGATGGCCGTCTTTTCGGCAGCCGTGAAAACGGTGTTGGGCTCATCTACGACGAAGACTTGGTAATGTGACAGGTCCTGCACATTCGCGGCGTTGTTGTAAGTGATCGCCGTGCCCGAAGGCAGCGATTCCACATGATGCCCGCGCTTAACCAGTTCGATACCCCAGGCCGAGAGCGCTCCCGTCCAATAGGTCTCAGGTGTTGTCGACGTGACCGTCGATTGATCTGGCGTTGGAAAACGCGGGACGCTGCCCGAGCTTTCGTCGATGACCCAGTCCGCATTTCCGGCGGTTTCGGCATGAGTGGCATCAAACAGAAACGAAGCCGCCTCTGTTGTGCTCACAACGGTCAGGCCAAGCGTGGCCAGCACAACCGCGCAGCCCGCCCTTAACAAATAGTTCGTCGACGGAAAAGGGGACACGCGGGGGAGAGGCGAAGGGGGGTAGACCGAAAATGAAGCGCCATCTTAGCAGACTTCGCCAAAGGCGGCGACGTGAATTACTGCCCGATTCCGCCCTACGAAAATGTAGGAGGCCCTATTTTGTCGCGCCGCCGCTTTGGCGACGGAAGATTGGCCGCGACCCGCCTTACGCGTCCGAGATCTTCTGGATCGCCACCTTCAACTCCTGCCAATCCACTGGCTTGGTCAGGTGCCGGACGAACCCGGCCTCAATGCTTGCACGGATGTCGTCCTTCATTCCATAACCGCTCAGTGCGATTCCCGGAATCGGCTGTTTATGGCGCGCGAGATCGCGCATCAGTTCGTGCCCGCTGCCGTCCGGTAACCCAAGGTCGCTGATCAAAATGTTGAACCCTCCCTCGGCTTCGGCTGCCACAACCTTGCGAGCTTCCTGGATGCTGCTCGCCGAAACCACTTCATGACCCGCGCGACGGAGGAGTCGCGTGAGTTGTTTGGCCGTGTCCGGATGATCTTCCACCAAAAGAATGCGCAGCCGCCGCCAGGTCCCCTTTTCTTTCTCCTTCGGCGCGCCGCCGCGAGTATTCGAAGCGACCGCCACCGGCTTCACCGTTGGCAGGCGAAGGATCAGTTTCGCGCCCTTGTCCGTTCCTTCGCTCTCGGCTGTGATCGAGCCGTCATGCATTTCGATAATGGCGCGACTGATCGCAAGGCCCAGTCCGAGACCACCGAAAACTCGCGTCCGGGCCCGTTCACCCTGTTCGAAGGCGTTGAAGATCCGCGGCATGTTTTCCCGACTGATTCCGATGCCGGTGTCCGAAATTTCAACAACCACTTCACCACCGTCTGCGTCGCGATTGGCGTTCTTGCCGGCCGGATTGTAAACGTGAACATCAATCTTGCCGCCGACGGGTGTGAATTTGCAGGCGTTTTGCAAAAGGTTCCACAGAACCTGCGTCAAACGTGATGCATCCCCGAGGACGTGTGTTTCTTCGGCCTCGAAGTTCATCGAAACGTCGAGATTCTTCTGGGCCGCGCTGGCCGCGCAATAATTCTCCATCGCGTGCTCGAGCAACGTCCGCACATCGACTGGCTGCCGGTTTAGCTCCAGTTTGCCGCGAATAATCGCGGTGACGTCGAGCAGGTCGTCGATCAGACGCGCTTCTACTTCGATGTTGCGCCGGATCATTTCGAGCTCGCTCAGAATGTGAGGCGCGACGCGTTCATCTTCTTCGAGTATGGCGACCGCGCTTAAAACTGGCGTCAGCGGTGTGCGCAATTCGTGGCTCAGGATGGCGAGGAAATTATCTTTCGCCTTGTTGGCCGCTTCGGCTGCTTCCTTCGCCGTGTGCAAATCTTTCTCGTTTTGTTTGCTCGCGGTGATGTCGATGTTGACCCCGCTCATTCGCACCGGCCGGCCTTGCCCATCGTAATAAGCGCGGCCGCGCGATGCCATATGCCGTACCGATCCGTCCGGATCGACGATCCGGAAGTTCACATCGATCTTGCCGCCGCTCTTTAACGCCCGATCTGTCTCTTCCACTAAGGCATTGCGATCGTCCGAGTGCACAAATTTCATGAACGAATCGATCGTCCCGTCGAACTCTTCCTTTTTCCGGCCGAACAACGGATACATGTAATCATCCCAGATGACGCGACCGGTCGCGACGTTCCAATCCCAGGTTCCGGTTCCGGATCCTTCGAGTGCGAGGCGCAAACGTTCTTCGCTGGCCATGAGCGCGTTGCTGCTTTCCCCGATGCGGACCAACATCTGGTTAAAGGCGTCAGTCAGTTGCCCGAGTTCGTCAGAGCCGTGCTTGACCGCGCGCACGGAATAATCCTGCCGCTCCGATACAGCCGTGGCCACCCGCGCCAGCTCCAGGATGGGCCGCGAAATTCGTTCCTGCAAAGCAGTCGTTAGGGCAATGGAAGCGCCCGCGGCCGCCGCTGTGACGACCAGAAGCAGCGCCCCATAGAAGGCAAAGCGCCGGTACATTTCTCCCAGATCCGCCTGCAGATAGATCGTCCCCAGCCGCGACCCTTCCTGCTGGATCGGTCGAAACATTTCCAATCGGTCGTTTCCAAACTCGTTGCCATCGGGACGGGGCTTCATGGGAAAATTTGTCACCGGCGCGTCCGCCGGAAAATGAGCAAACATTTCCCCCTTTTCGTCGTAGATCGCTGCCCCCGTAATCTGGTGCTCCGCCGAAAGCGCTCCCAGGATTTCATTGGCGCTCTTGGCGTCCTGAAACGCCAGTGCGGCCGTGCTGTTGGCGCCGACAATTTCCCCCAGCACATTGATGTTCACCGCCAGCGCGCGACGAAAAGTCACGAACTCATAGGTGATCAACGCGCTGCCCATCAGAAAAAGCGCGAAGGCACTTGTCAGGAGAATGACCAGCATCAGCTTTCGCTTGATCGGGGTATCGCGAAGAAAACTGGCCGCCATGATTATCCTTTCACGTCCGCCACCCGCAAAAGCTTCGAGCTCACGGTCAGGTTAGCCGCGCGCAGGGTCGTTGGGGCGATGCGCAAGCGGACCCGGTTCCGATCGACCGGCAACGTGATCATTCCGCCGCGATCGAGGAAGTCGTCCGTCTCGCCAACGGTAACCACGCTGCTTCCCCCTACCGCCGCCAGGATTTGTTCCAGGTGAGAATTCTCCGAGCGCGGCACGAAAAGGAGCTGGCAGTGCCGGATGTCCTTGGCGCTCCGGTAATGTTCAATCTTGATCGGCCGGTTGTGGTAGGCCTCGCCTTCAACTGCTTCGGTCAGCAGCTTGCCGAAAGGATCGTCGCCGACCACTCCGATGACCATGGGATCGTTAGGCGAAGAAAAGGCCGCGTCCGGCCATTCGATGAAATGGCAGAAGTTATAAAGAAAAACCGACTTGAGCGCGTACTCGTTAGGCGGTCCGGCAGCCTCCGCCACAGGCAACGCCAGCAGCGCGACACACGTGATCGCAGCTGCCACCCTCAGGCCTCTTAAAAAGTCCATTTAAAGGTCGCGTAGACCTGCCGTTCTACTTCCCTGGTTAACCCGTTATTTTGGGCAAATTCCGGGTGCGCCTCGTCGAATAAATTTCTCGCGACGATTGCGAATTGATAGTTCTTCCGAGGCGACCAGGCGAGCCGCAGGTCGGCCGTCAAATACGAATCAGTGTGCGGATGCGGCAGGTCATCCACATAACGGAGATAACTGTCGAAAGTCAGGTTCCATGGCAGATCCATCCCCGAATGGATGACGAACGCGCAGGACGGATCGTTCGCCTCGCCTTGGGCGTTGTTAATATCGTGGCCGCCCTCGCGGGTATGAAAGTCTTCCTCGATTCCGGAAACACTGCCGTCCAGACGCCACCAGTCAGTGACGCGCCATTTTAACGAGACCGAACCGCCGTATGTCTGCCCAGCCAGCTTGTTCTCGATCGTAATCTTGCCACCCGGCAATGGCTCGACGCTGCGCAAATGATCGTAATCATTGAAGTAACCCGCCACATCGATCGAGACGCTGTCCGTCGCCTTGATCCGGTAACCAAGTTCGTAAGCAATCAGGGTCTCCGACCCAAAGTCCGGATTGGCGATCAGGAACGGAACCGCGAATGCCGGATTCGGCGAGACCAGGTCCTGGTCCAGCCGTGATGGAGTGCGAACGGCGCGCGAAATCGCACCCCAGATGGTCTGGTTCGGTGCCGGCAACCAGGTAAACCGTATCGTCGGTTGGATCTCAAATCCGCTAAAAGTATTGAATTCGAACTTCGATCCACCGGTTAGGAAAAAGACGTCCGGCACAATGTGCCACTCATCTTGAATATATCCGCTTAAGAGATGTTGCGTGTCGCTGTCGGGAAGGAACGCCAGGGTCGCCCCGAGATTTCCAAGGTCGTCGTGAGACAATCGGTAATCCCCGCCCACGACGAAGTAGTGTTCTCCGTAACGGAACTGCTGCTGCACTTCGAGATCGAAAGTGTTTCGATCCTCTTCAAAAATTCCGGGGCTCAATCGATGCGTGCGGTCCCAATAGGCCTGCACCATCAGTGACGAATCCTTGTCGAAATCATGAGTCCATCGGCCGAGGATATTCTGGCCATCGATAGTGATGTCGTCTGCCGCGAGCTGGTTGTCGTTGCCCGCATAAAAATCGCCCTGCAGCGTGACGTTGTCGGCCGGATTCAATTTCGAATCGACCCGGAACCCGCCTTGCGTAATGCCGGTGCGATCCTCTTTGCCGTCGCCCTGGAGAGGCAATCCGTCGCCGTTCTCGTTCATGACATAGACGCGATAGTAAGTGTCCTGGCCGACCTTGCCGCCGTAGCGCATCCCTTCGACGCCATCCATTTCGTAACCGCCGCCGCCGTAGAGCAGAAATCCCTGAGTCTCTTCCGCGCTCTTCGTCCTTATATTAATGACACCATTGACCGCGTTCGCTCCCCACAGGGTCGCGCCCGGACCGCGGATGATTTCAATCTGCTCCACATCCGGAAGAAAAGTTTGCTGCGCATCCCAGAAAACGCCGGAGAACAGCGGCGTATAGAGACTGCGTCCATCCATCAGGACCTGCAGCTTGTTCGAAATCGTATTATCGAAACCACGCGCCGACACCGCCCAGGTATGGCCATCGATTTGCGCCACGTCCATCTCGGCCCCGAGCCGCAGCGCATCCGGAATGTTGGTTACACCGGCTCGCTCAATGTCTTCACCTGTGATCACGTCGACCGCGCTGGACGTTTGCGACAATTTTTCCGGACGCCGCGAGGCCGAGGTAATCTCCACATCGACCAGCGCTTCGAGCGAGAGCTTCTTCAGCTCCGTCGGCGAAGGCGAAGAATTTTGCGCCGGCCCCTCCTCCGGAATGTCAGTCGTCGGGGCGACCGCCACCTGCGCTGGAAGATTTCCCAGCGTCCCTAACAACCCCATGAGAACGACAACGATAACGCGCAACCTGGGGGGACGACCTCCGTGTCGTCCCATTATTCCTCTCGCGTGGCCTGGAGGGACGAGCTTGTCTCGTCCGCGTCTTTCATCCCATTCTCTAACAGAGTAGAGAACTTGCTGGCCCCTTCGCCGAAAAGAAAGCAGCCGCAGGAGAGACAAACGGCCTCTCCTTATCCCGGCGAGAACTTCGTGGGTTAAGGTCAAAAGTTAGGCAGTCGGGCGACCCGGCTCCCAGCAGCCAGAATCACACCAACCACCTCATCCTCAATCGCATCCGCCGTCAATCCCGGACGCACGGCCCGTCTCGCGGAGACGGGATTCACATCTTTCGTCTGGCGAAAACGGACGAATGGCATCAGATTCCTAGTCCGATAAAATGCCCGATTCCACCGACCTGATCCCGGATAACACCGATCTCCAGAGCGCAAAGGCCAGCAATAGCGAGGCCGGCGCGCCTTCTCGTTCCGGCGCTGCTGTAAAATCCGCCAGCCCAACTGCCCCTGCGGCTTCGCAGTCGGAGCGGGCCGATCTGCGCCCGGAAAACATTCAGGACGCCGTCATCCGTCTGGCCGGCAATTCGCAGGATGGCATCCAGTCCGCCGGCGCATTTCTCGCCCGGCTCGCCGGCCGTTCCGATCAGGACGTCATGACTTACATGACCATCCCCGCGACCATTTCCGGCGGTCCCTCCATTTTCCAGGTCCGCATGGGCACGGGCGAAGTTCTTTCCGCCGGTGACGAAGCCGATTTCCTGGTCGCCTTTTATCAACACAGTTACCAGGACCACATCGACTTCCTCAAAGAAGGCGGCGTGCTCCTTTACGATTCCGATAACGTCGAGCCGAACCTCGACGACAAACGTTTCCTTTACGTCGGCGTCCCCATTACCGGCCTAACCGTTGAAGCCCTCGGCGGCACCGCCAAGGACAAGGGCAAAAACATTTTCGTCCTCGGTTTGATCGCCAAGATTTTCCATCTCGACGTCGAAAAACTCGCCGGGCTGATCAAGGAAAAGTTCGCCGGCAAAGACGAGAGCGTGGCCAACACCGCCATCATGGCCTTCACCGCCGGCTACGCCTATCCGGTCGGCAGAGTTCTCACGCATCAGTACCAATTTGAGAAGAAGGAACGGCAACCGGGCGCGCGCGACCAGATCACGATGGACGGCAACACCGCCCTGGCCTACGGACTCATCGCCGCCGGGGTGCGTTACGGCGCCGGTTACCCGATCACGCCGTGGTCGTCGGTCATGGAAATCCTGCGTACCCAACTACCGAAATACGGGGGCATTTTTGTGCAGGCTGAAGACGAGCTCGGCGCCGTCTCCATGGCGCTCGGATTTTCCTTTTCCGGTAATCTCGCCGTCACCGGCAGCGCCGGCCCCGGCATTTCGTTGAAGACCGAAGCCATCGGCTGGGCCTCCATGGCCGAGATGCCGCTTATTATAGTGAACGTGCAGCGCGGCGGGCCGAGCACCGGTCTTCCGACTAACGTCGAGCAAAGCGATCTTTACCAGGCGATCTACGGCGGGCACGGCGACAGTCCGCGGGTGGTCCTCGCCGCGGCCACGGTGGAAGATTGTTTTTATATCGCCATCGAAGCCGCGCGCATCGCCCGCAAATACAGCACCCCGGTATTTATATTGAGCGACACCTCGCTGGCCACGCGCATCGAAGCCTTCGACGAACCGGATCTGCCGAAGTTGATGGTCGATCCGAAACCGAACCTGACTCCACGCCAGACGTTCAAGCCGTACCCGATCGATCAGATCACCCAGCACGCTGCGCCCGGGACTCGCATTCTCGACGGCAAATATCCGCTGCTCTCAGGCCTCGAGCACGACGAGATGGGACATCCGACCGGCAGCCCGAAATTGCACATGGTCATGACCGCCAAGCGCCGCAACAAATTGCGCAAGCTCGCCGAAGAAATTCCGGTCCCGGAAGTTTACGGCGACAAAGAAGGCGACACGCTCCTTGTCGGCTGGGGTTCAACCTACGGCCCGGTGCACGACGCCGTGAAACAGGCGCGTGAAGCCGGCGAAAAGATCGGCTGCATTCATTTGCGCCATATTCATCCATTGCCTAACGGATTGGAAAAAATCTTCGCCAAATTCAAACGCGTCGTCGTGGTGGAAATGAACGACCAGGGAATTTACGGGTTCGGTCAACTGGCCATGATTTTAAGGGCGCGCTTCTGCGAACCGAAGATCGAAAGCGTCACCAAGACCGATGGCTTGACCTACCGCGTCAAAGAAATTTTGGAAGGCGTCTTCGTCGGCCGCACCTGGGCCGCCCGCAAAATCCCAAGACAAGGACCGGCCGTCGTCCATGCCGATACCGCGGCAGAAGGCGTCAAGTCGACCAAGGAAGTCGTTCCACAAGGTGTAGGCTAGCCGCGACGCGGAAATCCCAAATCCCAAATACCCAAACAATAACCAAATCTCAAAAACGAAATGGAGGGATGAGCTCCGTCTCGTCCCAAACTCTAAATTTCCTAGAACCTGCCAATGAGCGAAGCGAACAATCTTCTTTGGAGCTGGGATTTGGTGCTTTCGGGTGATCGGCTGTGATTGCCTTCAAAATTTTGCCTAACAAATGATATGAGCGAGTCTACTGCTGTTGAAATACCCAGGGAAAAGTTAACCAAGAAGGCAATCACGGCCGATCACCCGACCTGGTGCCCGGGTTGCGGCGACTTCGCCGTGCTCGCCTCCTACTACAAGGTTCTGGAGAAACGCCAGATCGATCACGAAAAGATCGTCACGCTCGCCGGGATCGGTTGTTCATCGCGCTTCCCCTATTTCGTCAACGGTTACGGCGCCCACTTCATTCATGGCCGCGCCGTTCCATACGCCAGCGGCGTCAGCCTGGCCCGGCCGGATCTGAATGTCTTTTTGTTCGGCGGCGACGGCGACGGTTTCTCGATCGGCGGGAACCATCTCAATCACGGCGCGCGCAAGAACATCAACATGGTCTATTTCATCATGGACAACTTCGTCTATGGCCTAACGAAGAAACAGACCTCGCCCACCTCACCGATCGGTTTCAAGAGCAAGACCGACCCAACCGGCGCGATCGACATGCCGGTGAACCCGATGAAACAACTCATCAGCGCCGGCGCCACCTTCGTCGCCCGCACGCACGCCACCCAGGTCAATCACATGATCCAGATGATCGAGCGCGCCATGGATCACCAGGGTTTCTCCGTGATCGAATGTCTGAGCGAGTGCGTCGAATTTTACCCCGGCGTCTTCGACCCTGGCAACCCGCGCAAAGGCGGGAGCTTCTCTTTGATTGAGGAGAAAAAGTGGGACAACACTCCCGAGGACGAACTCCGTCACGACGTTACCGACGAGCTCGCCGCCTATAAGCTCGCCCAACTGCCATTCCCCGGAGTCTTCGGTGTCTTCTATCAATCCGATCGTCCGACGAAGAATGCTCTCGAGAAAAAATGGATCGAGAGCACCCGCGAAAAAACCGGCAGCGCCAGCGATCTGGAGTTGTTACAAAAAACATTCGCCCGAATGAAGTAGATTGGAGGGATGAGCCGTCTCGTCCGCTTTCTGTGGCGGCCCGTATCGCTTCCGCGCAGCGCCGCTCACTCCGACCAAACCGCGCATTCGTTCCCGCTCGGCTCGGTAAAATGAAACCGCCGCCCACCGGGAAACGAAAAGATATCGGCCGTAATCTTCCCGCCGAGCTCGATCACGCGATCGCGAATTCCGTTTTACTGCAGGACGCGCCAGTTGGGAAAAACACAATTTGTGATACTTGACCTCACACGCTTGGACTTCTCGTCAGAAGGCGCTGTTTGCATTAGCTGACCCTGATCCGGTCGGATCGCATTCGCTAAGACCTGACCTTCGCCCTGACTTCGGATTCCGGGCTGTAAGCCGCAGAAAGTAGGGAGATTTGGCGCGGGAGAAGCTTCGTTTTCCAGCTAACGGCTTCTCGCTGCACGCGATGTCGCCGCACTGCCATGTCTGCCGAGCTCGAATCCGATCTTCAGTTAGAAATCGCCCATGTCCTGTTCATAGACATAGTCGGCTACTCAAAATTGCTGATTAACGAGCAGCGTGAGTCGATGCACGAGCTCAGCCAGGTCATTCGTAACACCGAGGCTTTCCGCATCGCCGAAGCGGCGGGCAAGCTGATCCGCCTTCCCACGGGAGACGGGATGGCACTGGCCTTTGCCACGACTCCGGATGCGCCGGTGCGATGCGCATTGCAAGTGAGCAAGGCTTTACAGAATTTCCCGAATCTTAAAGTGCGGATGGGAATCAACAGCGGACCGGTCAGTGGAATGACGGATGTGAACGACAGATCAAACGTCGCCGGCAACGGCATCAACATCGCCCAGCGCGTGATGGATTGCGGGGATGCCGGACACATTCTTCTTTCGAAACGCGTGGCCGAAGATCTGGCCCAGTACCGGCATTGGCAGCCTTATCTTCACGATCTCGGTCAATGCGAAGTGAAGCATCGCGAAGTCATCTCTCTGGTTAATCTTTATAATGATGAAGTAGGCAACCCCCAGGCACCGGCCAGGCTCAAGCTTACCACGCAGCCCGACCCGGAGGGGCAGGCCATCCGCAACCGCCGACGCGAAACATTGCTGTTGGTCGTCGTCTTGTTAGCGGCGACTGGTTCCTGGATTTTCTGGCAACGAAGCGCGCCCAAATCGCCGGCTGCTCCGTTGGCGCTAAGCGTCGTCTCCTCCATTCCGGAGAAGAGCATCGCGGTTTTGCCATTCGAAAACCTGAGCGCGAATCAAGAGACCGCCTTCTTCACCGACGGCGTCCAGGACGAGATCCTTTCGGACCTCGCGAAAGTCGCGGACCTCAAAGTCATCAGCCGCACAAGTGTGATGCAGTACAAAACTGTTCGCGCGCGCAACCTCAGTGAAATCGGGCGCCAACTCGGCGTCGCGCACGTGGTCGAAGGCAGCGTTCAGCGCGCGGGCAACCGGATCCGGGTCAATGCTCAGCTTATCGACGCCCGCACCGACGCACATCTTTGGGCGCAGAGTTATGATCGTGACCTTTCCGACGTATTCGCAATTCAAAGCGAGATCGCTCAAACGATCGCCGATCAACTTCAGGCCCGGATGTCGCCGCGCGAGAAAGCAGCCATCGCGCAACCGCCTACCACTGACCCGGTCGCGGAGAGACTTTATGTTCAGGCCCTGCAGCTGTCCGAGTTGGCTTCCAATCCCGATGGAAAAGAAGCTCTCCTTCAGGCGATATCATTGCTTGATGAAGCGCTCGCTCGCGATCCCCATTTCTTAGATGCGTATGGTCTTCTCTCCGCTGCTCACATCGATCTCTATTGGGGGGGATTCGACCACACCGCTGCCCGCCTTGAGTTGACTCGCGCGACGAATGAGCGAGCGGCCGCTATCGACCCGGATGCCGGGGATGTCCATCTTATGCAGGCCAACTATGCGTATAAGGCTTTCCGGGATTACGATCGCGCGCGCGCCGAACTGGACCTCGCGCGCAAAACACTTCCCAACGCGGCCGT
The DNA here is from genome assembly GCA_963824205.1 of uncultured Verrucomicrobiae bacterium. Lineage (GTDB taxonomy): Bacteria > Verrucomicrobiota > Verrucomicrobiia > Chthoniobacterales > UBA10450 > JBBRDU01. Next base: position 613,675 of record CAWGOG010000001.1, read on the forward strand.
CCTCTACGTCTTGACTGGTTCCATCGATCGCCGTCAAGGGCGCTGGTCTGAGGCGACTCAAAATTGGGAGCGTGGCGTTAGTCTCGACCCGCGCAATTTTCGCAACCTGGTGGAAACGGCATTCACTTACCAGGTACAACGGCGTTTCGATGAATCGGCCCATATGTTTGAGCGGGCGCTTTCCGTTATTCCCGCGGATTACTTTGTGCGTGCGCAACTAGCTCAAATCCCATTTTTCGAATACGCTGATGTCCAGTCGTGGGGCGCCAAACTTTCCGCGGTAATCAACGAAGACCCGAAGGCAGCTACCGAGATCGGGAATGACCTTGTGAATTGTGCACTGGCCGAACGGGATTCCGCGTTGGCTACTCGTGCACTCCAATCCATTCGCGCCGAGGGATTGCCTGATAGCTACAACAACTCACTCTGGGCACGGGACTGGTTTGTTGGCCTCGTCGCACGCACCTTTGGAGATGAAACCAAAGCACGAGCAGCGTTTACCTCCGCTCGCGCCGTCGAAGAACAGATCGTGCATGACCAACCTGAATATGCCCCGGCATGGAGTCGACTCGGACTCATCGATGCCGGCCTTGGACGCAAGGAAGATGCGATCCGCGAAGGGCGTCGCGCGTGTGAATTGTTACCAATCACCAAGGACGCAATGGACGGCCCTTCCTACATCACCAATCTCGCCACGATCTACGCCTGGACCGGCGAAAAGGAACTCGCGCTCGAACAACTCGCCATCTCGGCAAAAATTCCAGCTGGCGTCACCTACGGCGAACTCAAGCTCTACCCGCAATGGGACTCGCTCCGCGGCGACCCACGCTTCGAGAAAATCGTAGCGTCGCTTGCTCCCAGGTAAGTTTTTTCATTCTGAGGGCGCCGTAGGTCTTCCGATTTCCGACTGCCGATTTGAAACTCGTTCGCTGCACGCGCGCTCGCTCATCGCTACCCTTGCGACTTACCTTCTGTGTCCCTCAACCCATGCTCCATTCCAACCGCCGATTTCCGATCGCCGGGACGTGAAGCGCAGATTTTGCCTTTTCGTTCGCCCAAAAACAAATAACCGTTAACCAATAACCCGCAGCTGCGCTGCGCCCCCTTTCCGCTTTCAGTTTTTCCCCGCTCACTCCGACCAAACCGCGCATTCGTTCCCGCTCGGCTCGGTAAAATGAAACCGCCGCCCACCCGGAAACGAAAAGATATCGGCCGTAATCTTCCCGCCGAGCTCGATCACGCGATCGCGAATTTCCTCGAGCTTGGAATGATAAAACACCACCAGCACACCACCTTGTTCGATCGATGATTTCTTATCTGCGCGAGCAAACCCACCTGCGATCCGGCCATCCTGAAACGAAGTGTAGTCCGGCCCGTAATCAGTAAATTTCCAACCGAACAGCTCCTCGAAAAACTTCTTCGTAGCGGCAAGATCCGCCGCCTGAAACTCAATGTAATCGATCTGATTTTCAGCGCTCATAATCCGCGACTCTACAAAGAACCCGCGCCATAGTCGAAAACGATCGAAGGCGGTTTCTCGCTTCTCGTCCGACTGCCACGCCGTCTTGTCACGCCATAGCCTTGTGCGTCGGCGGAAGCCTTGGCAAAGGCGGGACTTCTGGGAAGCAAAGCGCCCATCTCCGGCTTATCATTTGCTGGTTCACTTTTTCTCATGCCAACCACACCCCTGACCCGTCGTGAATGGCTGCGACTCTCCGCCGGCGCCGGCGCACTCCTTTCTCTCGGACTTTGGCCGGGCCGCCTTCGCGGGGCCGACGCTCCTGCTACCGATGATTTCACCTTCATCGCCGTGAACGATCTGCATGCGCTCGAACCGGCGTGTCGCCCGTGGTTCGATGAAGTCGTGCGTCAGATGAAAGCGAGCGCACCGCACGCAGCTTTTTGCCTTCTTGGCGGCGATCTTTCCGATGGCGGCACGCCGGAGCAACTGATTCTGATCAAGGAATCCTTCGCCGCGCTCGGCGTTCCGTGTCACGCCGTCGTCGGGAATCACGATCATCGTTCACCGACGGATCGTTCGGCGTACGAGCGGATTTTTCCGGGGCAAATCAATTACGCGTTTAACCGTCACGGCTGGCAAATCGTCGCACTCGATTCCTGTGAAGGCCAAAAATTTCAAGGGTCCCGGATCTCGCCCGCAACTTTGCTCTGGCTCGACCAGCACATTCCGAAACTGGAGCCGGCTCGTCCCACGATTTTGCTTACGCATTTTCCGTTAGGCGCCGGGGTCATTGCCCGGCCGCGTAATGCCGACGATTTACTTCAGCGCTTTTACGGGGTGAACCTGCAGGCTGTCTTCTGCGGCCACTTCCACGGTTTCACCGAACGCCCATTCCGGAACGCGCTCGTCACCACCGATAAATGTTGCTCGCGTGTCCGCTTCAATCACGATGGCACACCCGAAAAAGGCTGGTTCGTCTGCCAGGCCGTCAACGGCGAGGTCCGCCGCCGCTTCGTCCAGCTCCAACTTCCCGCGTGATCGCAAAGCTGCGTAATCCGCGCCCTTCCGACTGCCGCTTTCCGATTTCAGTTTCAGATTTTGTCTGATCGCCGGCAGTGAGGGCGGAGAACCCGTCTTCGCCGAGATCGCCTAACCAATTCTCGAAAAACCCCTGGTTCCACCGAAGAGAGCGTTGTCGTTGCGAGCCGTGCGTTGCTCAAGAGTCGGGACCGAAACGCCCTTCCTACTGGGGCGACTTTGATATAGTTGCATAGAAATGTTCGGCTTGCCCAGTAAGGCACCGCCTCACGTGCATGCGGCGTGGAATTAGCCGTCGCTTGTAAGGCCAAAGAGGGCATTCTCATCGATCCAGTATGATGGCGTTAGCCAGCCGAACCTGCTTTTGTTAGGAAACTTCCTGCGATTTTGAAAACAGTGCGCATTTTGCTCGTCGACGACGATCTCTTCATGCTCGAAGTCATTACTCGGCTTCTCCGCCATGACGGGGCCAGCTTCGAAGTGGTTGCGGCGGCTACTGATGTGGAGGGTGGGTTAGTCGCCTGCCGGCAATATGACCCGGACATCGTTCTCCTGGATATTAACTTGCCGGGAGAAAGCGGCATCGAGGGGGTCCCGCGATTCAAGGAGTCGTGTCCAAAGTCCCGCATTCTTCTATGCACTGCGGAAGCAACCGACGAACGCATCATGGATGCTCTGCGCTCCGGTGCTGATGGCTTCATTGAGAAGACGAACAAGTGGACCGAATTGACCGACGCGATCGAGCGCGTCGCACGGGGAGAACATTATTTTTGTCCGCGGAGCAGTGCCGCTCTCTCGCACTTCTCCCAAAACGGAACACCCGGTAGCCTGCAACGGCAGATGAAGTCCCTGACCGGACGGGAAAAAGAAGTCCTCGAACTTGTTAGTCGCGGAAATTCGAGCAAGGAAATCGCTGCCACACTGAGAGTGAGCGTCGGCACGGTCGACGTTCACCGGTCAAACGTGATGAAGAAGTTAGGCATCAGGAATGTCGCCGGCCTTGTTGCATTTTCGTTTCAGGCCGGTCTGATCAGCTGACCCTGACGATTGGCGCGTCCGAGTTTCAGTTAACGACCACTTCGCCGCTCTGGGTCTTGATCCGAAGGCGATCCTCTTAAGAAACCTATAGTTAGGTCTATATACTTTTGGGAACTATGCAGATTGCGGAAGATTTGCGTTGATGTGCGGATGACCCGTCTTGCATCCCCGCTCCCCGAAGAGATCACCTCGAAAAACCCAGAAAGTGCCCGAGCTCGGACACACCGTTTTCTCGTTTCTCGATTGGTCGTTACCTTCGGTGTCCTGGTCTTCGCGACTGGCGCTTTTGCTGTCACTGGCCCTACCGGGCCAACGGGACCAACCGGGCCAAAAGGCGCGACCGGTGCCACAGGGGCAAAAGGCGCGACCGGATCTACGGCGGTACAGGTGCCAAGGGCGCTGCTGGAGCGACTGGATCGACGGGCACCGCTGGCGTAAACGGCGTCAACGGCGCGACGGGCGCGACCGGCTCCCAAGGTCAGATCGGTGCGACAGGTTCAACCGGCTCTCAAGGTCAAATCGGTGCGACGGGCTCAACCGGCTCCCAAGGTCAGATCGGAGCGACAGGTTCAACCGGCTCCCAAGGTCAAATCGGTGCCACAGGCTCAACCGGCTCTCAGGGTCAGATCGGTGCGACGGGCTCAACCGGCTCTCAAGGTCAAATCGGCTGCCACAGGTGCAACCGGCTCTCAGGGTCAAATCGGCTGCGACAGGCTCAACCGGCCAAGGTCAAATCGGTGCGACAGGCTCAACCGGCTCTCAGGGTCAAACCGGTGCGACAGGCGCGACCGGCTCTCCTGGGTCCGAACCGGTGCCACGGGCGCAACCGGCTCTTCAGGGCCAGACGGTCCTACCGGCACAAAGGGTGTAACCGGTAACACCGGCGTCACTGGATCCACAGGCAAAAAAGGCGCTGACGGAGCAACCGGTTCGAACGGATGTCAAGCGGACTTGATCGGCGACGCAACGGGTTCGCCGGCTCGACCACGGGCGCAACCGGCGCCAGCGGCACGTCCGCCTTGGCCAATAACAATACCGCCGCCGGCGATAGCGCGCTATTCAGCCTAACACTGGCACGGATAATAGCGCGTTCGGGTATCAGGCTCTTCAGGCTAACACCGACAGTTCCTTCAGCACTGCCGTCGGCTCGCAGGCGCTCTATAGCAACACCGCCGGCGGCTACAACGATGCGGTCGGTTATCAGGCTCTCTACAGCAACACCGCCGGTTTTTACAATCATGCTTCCGGCTACCAGGCCCTCTACAGCAACACCACCGGAAACGCTAACACCGCCGAGGGTTATCTCGCTCTGGGGAGTAATACCGAGGGCGGCCGGAACAGCGCCACGGGTTTACAAGCCCTCTTTAATAATACGACCGGCGGCTTCAACATCGCCATCGGTTATCGCGCCGGGTTCAATCAATCCACCGGCATCTACAATATCTATCTGGGTAACTATAATAGGAACGTTTTTAATTCGCAGGATACGGCGGACGAATCGTACACCATTCGCGTCGGATACCAGGGACTGCACGCTGCCACCTACATCGCCGGCATCACCGGGGTCGATAAGAGCAGTGGGCAACCTGTCTACATCGATGCCAACGGCCAGTTAGGCGTTGGCACGGCCACCAGCGGTGGTACTTCGGACGCGAATGATAACACCGGGGACGGCAGCGGAGCGCTGGCCAATGAGACGACGGGCACCGACAACACCGCTGCGGGTTACCAGGCCCTTTATAATACGGCCGACGGTTCGAACAACGCCGGCTTTGGCGCTCAGTCACTTTATAGCAATACCAGTGGCACCGACAACGCCGCCACCGGATCGCAGGCGCTCTTTTCCAACACAACCGGTACTAGCAACACTGCTGCCGGCTCCCAGGCGCTCTATTCCAATACCGAAGGAACGGAAAACACGGCCACCGGGTATGCTTCGCTTTATTCGAATTCGACGGGCAGTTACAACACTGCTACTGGCGCCTACACACTGGAGAACAACACGGCCGACGGCAATACCGCCACTGGCGATGGAGCGCTCAACAAGAACACGACCGGTGCCTCCAATACGGCGACTGCGGTTAATGCACTTTTCTATAACACCACCGGCTCGGACAATTTGGCCGAAGGTCGAGGCGCGCTCTATGTAAACACGACCGGTTCTTCGAACGCCGCCGTAGGACGCAATGCGCTTCATTTGAACACGACCGGAAGCTCTAATATCGCCGTGGGATATTCCGCGGGATACAATCTCGATACTGGCGATTTCAACATCGACATCGGCAATCAAGGCAATTCCGGTGAATCCAACACCATTCGCCTCGGCGATCCGTCAAATCACACTGCCACCTACATCGCCGGTATTACCGGCGTGGATAAGAGTAGCGGCCAGCCTGTTTTCATTGATGCAAACGGTCAGTTAGGCGTAGGCACACTCCCGAGTGGCGGAAGCTCCGATGGCAATAACAACACCGGCAACGGCAGCGGAGCGCTCGCCAACGAGACGACCGGCACAAACAACACCGCCTCTGGTTACCAGGCTCTATATAATACCACCGACGGATCGAACAACGCCGGCTTTGGCTCTCAGGCTCTTTACAGCAATACCGATGGCGCTAGCAACTCCGCTTCTGGATATCAGTCTCTTTACAGCAATACCACCGGTGGCCAGAACACTGCCAGCGGTCATCAATCGCTTTACTTTAATATCGACGGGAGCGGCAATACCGCCGACGGCGACCAGGCCCTCTATTATAATACAAACGGGCAGAGCAACACCGCTCTAGGGCAGGACGCACTCTTCTTCAATACCACCGGTAATAGTAACACGGCCGAAGGCGACTTCGCGCTCCTGGACAACACCACCGGCGGCGAGAATACCGGCAACGGTCAGCAAGCCCTCACCAGTAACACTACTGGCTCATTCAATACCGCGGCGGGTTACCAGGCCCTTTACAACAACAACGGCGATAACAACACCGCCGACGGACAAAACGCTTTGAGTCACAACACCACCGGAGGCAGTAACACCGGACTGGGCTCCAACGCGCTTAACGCCAACACCACCGGTGGATCCAACATCGCGGTCGGCAACGGCGCAGGGGACGCTCTCACGACCGGTGATTGGAATATCGATATTGGAAACAACGGTATCGCTGATGAGGCTGGTGTTATCCGAATCGGCACCACAAACACCCAAACCGCCGCTTACATCGCCGGCATCAGTGGAACACCGGTCAGCGGCGTCCCCGTCATGGTCGATGCTAACGGCCAGTTAGGCATTTCCGTATCTTCAGAGCGCTTCAAAGAAGGCGTCAAGACCATGGGCGACTCCAGCGCCGGCCTCCTTTCGCTGCGCCCGGTCACTTACCGTTACAAGAAAAACATCGATGCCAAAGACACTCCTCAATTCGGGCTCATCGCCGAGGAAGTCGAAAAAATCAATCCAGCCCTGGTAATACACGATTCTCAAGGCAAGCCGTTCACCGTTCGCTACGACGCGGTCAACGCCATGTTGCTTAACGAGTTCCTCAAGGAACATCACGAGCTCCTCAAAGAACATCAGAAAAACGAGGACCAGGACAAAACGATTGCCGATCTGAAATCCACCATCACCACTCTGGCCAGCGCGATCAAAACGCAGGCCGCAGCCATCCAGAAGGTTAACGACAAGCTCGAGCTGAATCAGCCCAACCCGCTTACGGTGAACAATGAGAACCGTGCACGCTAGAAAGCATAAGCGTTGAGGTACAGTCGAGACAGCCAGGCGTAAACCTCTCGTCTTCCCAATAATAAATAACCGCTAACGAGTAACTCGCAGCCAAGCTGCGCCCGTTTCCGACTGCGGATTGCCGATTTTCATTCCCCCGCCGGCGTCATCTTGGCGATTACGGACATCTTTATCGTTGCCGTAGCTGTTGCCTCTACCGGTCCACCGCCTTTGCCTTGAAATTGCAAGTTCATCGCGATCGAATCCTCCGTTCGCGCCAGCGACGGATCGACCGGAATCTTCGTGGACCAGGTCGCCTCAAAAGGTCCGCTCGATGAAGTGATAGCTGACGACAACAAGAGCCGCGCATCTCCCTTAAAGTGACAAACGATTTTCAGGACGTCGCCGCTCGGCTCATGCGTGATCGACTCTAACGTCACTTCACCGGCGAGATCTCGAACATCGATGTTCTGATGCCTTGTATAGGCTTCGATTGCTGATGACCTGTTCATGCTCCAGCTCTCACCCACTTTCTTTCGCGCCTTGGTTCCGAAAATCTCGTCATCGCTCGGGCCTCCGGTCGTTATGTCGATGACCACTTTCAACGCCTTCTCCGTCTGGTCATCCACGCGACGGCCGTCGATCTCAAAGATTTTCTTTGTGCCTTGGACAAAGGCAACAAGCGTCGCGCCACGCTGGGCGAGCTCCGCGCGATTACCGGCACGGAGTACCGAGAGTTGTTCGATAACGTCCGAGACTTTGGTCGCTCTCCCAGCCTCTTCGACCTCCAGCACCTTTCGCGTTGCCGCGTATTCAACCTCAAAGGCATCTTTCTTCTCTTGCGCCGGTTCGTGCCCTTGCGACATCCGAATCTCCTGTAAATTTCTTCCGCGCGCGAAAACCTTGAATTGATTTCCCGGCTTCAAAGGCCGGTTCAGATGGATTTCATAATCCTGCTGCGCGAGCAGCCGCGAAGAAAAGCCGACTATCAGTAAGAGTACAGGCCGCGCCCTTCATATTCTAAGAAGCTAGGTCGCTACTGAATGACACATAATTCAAAATCCCATTAGTCCCGGCCGGCTCTCTTCTACGCCCCATTGTCATTCAGACCTTGGAATCCGGGCCATAAACATGCTGCGCTCCCGCATAAACAAGAACAAGAAAAACTCCGGTCTCCTCTCGCAACGCCTTATCGCGCTCTCGGGTCTTCACTTGCTTAATGGACTAACGACCAGACTGCCTGATGGAGACAGCGGGCAAACCGGGCCGCCGCTTCGGAATCCGTGCGGAAATAGAGTGAAGGTTCGATCAGTTCCAGTTCCATGAGCCAAAATCCGGAACCGTCGTTTTTCCGCACAAAATCGGCTCGCGCATAAAGAGACATCTCCCCAATCGCGCGCAGAGCAGCATCAGCTGCGTCGCGCAAGGCAGGTTCGGTTTCAACCGCGCGAATGAAGCCGCCGTGTTCCTCCTGAACGCGGAAATCACCCGCCATAGGCGTTTTCAAAATGGTGTGGCTGTGTTCGCCGCCGAAATAGAACAAAGAAAACTCACCCTCGCTCGTGACAGCCGGGAGAAACGGTTGAGCCATGAAACGCGCGGTCGGCGAAGGCAGCGCTAATCTCATCAGCGCGGCTCCGCACGGTTTGGCTATCGAGACGATACGTTCCGCTGGCGTTTGCCCCAACGACCGGCTTAATCACTATTTCCTCCGCGCCAATTTCGTCGAAGAGCTTCGGCAAGACCTCACGATCGAGGCGGTCGCGCCAAATGGTCGGCACAACGTCGACACCGCGACTTGCCATATCACGCAAATAGGTTTTACGAATGTTCCAGCGAACGAGATCCAGTTGATTAAAGAGAGGCGCACCAGAGCGCTCGATTTCCGACAGCACGTTCAAGAACGCGTCGAGATGGTTGATGTAATCCCAGGTCGAACGGATTACGACTGCATCGTATCTCTCCCAATCAACCTGCGGACGACTCCACGGTACCGCTTCGACCGTCCAGCCAAGAGCGGCGAACGCGGGATAGGCGAGTTCGTCATCGATGACAAATCCACTCGGGTCTTCCAGAGTGAGAAAGGCGCAGCGAAGCATTAGTAAGGTCCGAATTTTTGTTGAGGAAAGACGCTCGGGCGCTCGCTCCGCTTCTTGTCAGGCCGGCCTTGCCTGCCACGCCGGAGCTTTAGCGTAGGAGGGCGCGAAGGCGGATACGATTTCAGATTTTCAGCCTTTGAAAGCCCGGCCGTTGCTTCACATCCGTTACGGCAGAGTGTCAGCTTTCAAAAGGACCGCCAACCTCCAATTAACTGGGACGCGCAGCGCTCTCTGTCTTCCCCAACGATAAATAACCGATAACGAATAACGTGCAGCCGGGCTGCGCCACCATGAACGAACACTCCACCACCTCGAAGGACATCACGCCGCTTCCCGCCGATAATCTTGCGCGCACCCTCAAGATCGCGCGACCCGACACTGACGAAAGCCTGCCCCACATCGGACTCGTCGGAGATACCTACACCATTCTCCTTTCAGGGGATGATACCAACGGCCGTTATTGTCTCATCGACATGCACATCCCGCCCGGAGGCGGACCGCCGCCGCATCGGCACGACTTCGAGGAATCCTTCACCGTCCTGGAAGGCGAGATCGAAGCCACTTTCCGCGGAGAAAAATCGATGGTTCACGCCGGTCAAACCGTGAGCATCCCGGCCAATGCGCCGCATTCGTTCACGAACACTTCGGGCGCGGCCGCTCGACTGCTCTGTATTTGCGCGCCGGCCGGACAGGAAGAATTCTTCGCGCAGGTTGGCGTCGCTGTGCCCACTCGCCGCTCCACTCCGCCCGAACTCAACCAGGCAGAGCAGGCGGCGTTAATAAAGAAAGTTCAGGAATTGGCTCCTAAATATCGAACCGAACTTCTTCCGCCAGTCGCTTCGTCCGACCGCTGATCCGCCATCGGACGGATTCGCCGTGGCGAACTACCGACTTCTGATTTGCCGACAGCTGATTTCCGGCGCGCCGATAGTAAGCTCTGACCCTCATTGGCTTCTCACAACAGCCGCTGACAAACTTGCCGAGCAACTCCCTCGCGCGTCCAATTCCTGTTGCCCATGTCGCCAGTGCTCGTAAATTTAGCCTCTGATAGCCTTGTCAATCGATTCTCGGTCCGCCGACAAAATGAGCACAACTCAGTCTATTGGCCTTCGGCGTGGCTTTAAGCTGACTTTTTGATGGCTAATTCCGGCGGTAATCCTGCGGAGGAGTTGGTAGGTCAGGTCATCAACCAGCGATGGAAGATTACTGATCGAAAGAATCTTGAAGGCAAGGATACCACTGGTGGGTTCTTTCCGTTCCGTATGTCGTCGAGGACGTTGAAACCGGAGATATCGCCTTCATGAAGGTTATAAATCTGGCAAAGGCCCTTTCCATTTACCAACAAGAAGGTGTTTCAACCGCGGAAGCACTAAATCGAATTACCGATAATCATCTGTTCGAGGTCGATCTAGCCGAAGCGTGTAAATGGTACAACCTAAAGAGGGTCATTCGCGTTCTCGACCACGGCGATATCGCGGCTGACGTCCCCTGCTCGGCCGCGTTGGCATTCCCTTTATCGTATTCGAACGTGCCGATTGTGACGCTCATTCCCTTCTGGATCGCGGAAAACGAGGCTTCGCCTGGCATATGGCGACGTTGCACCAGGTCGCCATCGGGATTGAAGAGTTGCGCACCGAGCGAAGATTGCGCACCAGGATCTGAAGCGGTCGAACGTGGTCCTTTTTCGGCGACCGCCGTAACACCATCAAAATTATCGACTTGGGGCGCGCCGGTAAAAAGAGATCGTCCCAGCAGGAACGACAACGCCTCGTTCCCATGTCAGCCAGTTAATTCCCCCCCAGAATTGCTTTACGGGCACTCCCCCACGACTGGGCTGCAGAGGCAACTACGCCGCAGACGTTTATATGCTGGGGAGCCTCGCATATTCCATGTTTTTCGACGTTTCAATGACATTCGCCCTACTGCATGAATTGCCAGCGGTTTTGAGACCAGCGTCGCTGGTTGGTTCGTCCGGTTTCGCCGGACCTTATCGCGACGTTCTTCCGATCCTTCAATCGGCGCTAGCCAAGGTCCTATCAGCTGCTGAGCCACATATCGATACGCGCATCAGAGAAGTTTATTTGTCGACCCTAGGACTCCTATGCGAGCCAGATCCGCTTTTGCAGACGTACAAACAAGATTGGCTTTGCTCATCCATACTCTTGCCAACAGTATCATCTCAGCTTTTCGCCGCATGCAGTTGATGATGGAACCATCCCTGGCAGCGTGAGCATTCCAATTGAAGGCTTGCCGCGTAGAGTCATCCCGCGCTGGCGCGATTTCCGGACCGCGGCGGAACTGGGCGAGCTATCGACTGGACGCTCCTCGGCGGCACGGCCCAAGATTCCCTCCGCGCTCCAATCGTTACTTCGTCTTTGGAAGACTCACCAAAGCGAGATTATCGCGGGCGAGCTATTGTCGGCTTCATGGCTGGAAAGATGCTGGGAAACCGCAGCTGAAGCGGCTAAATATCTTCTCCGTCGTGGATCTTCTGCGCAAGAACTCACCAAGAACTTCGCACGCACAATCATCGAAGATATTGAAAACGAACAGAATGCGGTCCGTATCCCAGTCTTAGATCGCGCCGCTGTCCAAAGCATACGTAGCGCACTTCGCTTGTATCCCCGTGACGCGATGGGACGTTGCGAGATCAGCGGTATTATACGATTGTCGGTAAACTGGAAAAAGCCCGGCGGGCAGTCCAGACTGCTATCACCCTCGCGCCCGACAATCGGTATATTGTTCAGTAGCGTTAGCCGATGTTTCGTCCACTTGGGCGAACCCGACCTTGCGCTGCGAATTTTGCGAAGTGCTATCGCAGGAAAATCCGATCCATGGCTCGTCGCCGCACACCTCTCGATCGCGCAAATAACAGGAAAGACAGGACGCCTCTATAAGGAGGCTCGCGGAGTTAGCGAAATCCAAGTCATTTTCGCCGTTCCATCTCGCGGAACTCAGAGCTGCATTAGGGACGGTAGATATTTTCGTCTGCAAGCAGGCAAAACAGGCGCAAAATGTTGGAAGCCTCGTTAGCCGATCCGACGGAGAATGCGTTGGCACAAGCTTGGTGGGCCAGCCCTAGACTCCGGCTAGAACTCAAGCCGACGCAGCTTCGAGCGCCGCACGCCTTTGAAGCAAATGCAGGCGCGCTCGTGCGTGGAGAGAAATGGGAGGACGCTTCAAAGGCCGCTGAAAAATGGTTGAGTGACGAACCATTTTCCGGCGATCCAGCGATCCAGCTTTCATTCATACTTAGCGTCGCATTTGAGCTACACACTGAAGCTATCACAGTTCTCAAGGCGGCTCTTCGCTCAAACCCAGACGACCTTTTACTTCTCAACAACTTTGCGTTTGCCTTAGGCAGCCTCGGACGAACGGCCAGAGCGCAAGTTCTGGGCCGCATCAACCTGAAAGGACTCCCCAATTAGGCACGACGATCCCGCTTGCCGCAACTGAAGGATTAAATGACGGCTTCAGGGAGGGAAATATTAGTTTGGGTAGAGAACTGTATAATCGGGCCATTCACCTAGCGAACGACCATCATAACGCGAGGCAGGCTGCACTCGCTGCGATATATCTCGCGAAGGAAGAAAACGGGCGATTAAGCGACGTGAAGGCAGCCACCGTTTCTATGGCGGAGGACCTAGGTTCTCGCTTTGACAATCCGGAGCTTCGGCTCGCTTTGAAAACCTTACGTGAAGGGCCACTGAGCAGATCGACACAAAGCCCCGTCTCCGCCACTCTTATTAACGAACGGCAGAAAGCCAGACACGGCTAACGAAAGCTAACGTTTGGGGCTTCTTTTACTTGTCACACTGCAGCGCCGATCGGCTCAGAATCCTCGCGCGTGACTCGCCGAAGCCCCAACGAAGATCCACGGTGCGATCGCCAGAATCTTGTCCGATTTCTCGAGATTATGCTTCGCGCAGAGCAATCGAACGTTCGCCGCGGTTAGGCTGCTTCCGCCTTTCGAAAACGGAATGTCGTGATCGAAATGCAGGTTCTTAGTTGACCGCATCGACGCATTTGCCGCCGTCGCGCTGCCAGACCTCAACCTTCACCGCGGTTGGAATCAGTCGGTTGTGCGGAAGCTCGACGATTCGACCGAATGCTTTCTTTTTCACCGGCTTCAGCGAGAACTTGAAGACCTTTCGCTTTCCATCGGAGACACATGCTCGCGTCGATTAGCTCGAAGAAGCCTTTGTAGCTCCAGACCCCCGCGAGATCTTTTCATACACTTTGATCAGCTCCGGCTTTCGCGCAGGCCGCTTTTGAAATCCATCGCCGCACGAAAGAATTTACCGTTCTCAGTCCACGAGCCTCTCGGGGTCGTTAACGGCTGATCCATGTCTTCGGATCAGGGCCGCCTTTCCGCTGCGGCTCGTCGTGCCCTTCATACGTCAGCATCCCGCTCACTTCATCGAGAGCGTCGGCATACGGCGCGCCTTCGCGCACAGACATCAGGAACACCGAATACTTCTTACCGACGCCATAATTCATCCCCTTCTGCAGCGCCGCCCTCTCCTCGGTAACGAGGTCGTGGTTCTCGATTTCCCAATCGCGCGCCGGCTTCCTAGTCACACTCAAAACTCTCGGTGACTTCCGCCGTAGAGTTTGGCGGCCCATGCCAAACGCCTGAATGATGTCGTCACTTCCACGATATGACATCTATCATGCGCAGCCGTTATGGGCGATACCGGTGCGTCAGGAGTTGCTGGCGCCTTTTATATCATCGGAATAATAGCGCTGATTCCTATCTTAATAGGCGCGCTTTCTTGCTTACCCGCCGCCCCGGCCCTCAGAACATAAAAAGCGAGATAGGGTGGGACCGCTTCGATTAGGCCTTCGAGTTGTCCTTTGCATCATTCTGATCCCCGTTTTAATAGTCGCGGGCTACGTCGGTTATGAGGTAGCAAAGGCAAAGATCGAAGCGAAGTGGCGCCAGCAAGACGACGAGATGCGCGCCCGAAACGCCGAAAAGCAACAGCCGCACTAATCCTTCTGCGGCAACTAGAATTTGGCACGGAGGCTCGCGCCTTCTGTTCCCTCGCTGCTTTGAGTTGCTCTTCGTACTGTTTCGCCGCAGGCAACTCCAAGCGAGCAGACAAAACACTGCGGAGCCAGAGAACAGCCCCATCGGATCGCTGCCACATCTTCTGCCCGATCGCTCCAAGCATGTAGCTCTCAAACATCTTGCTCAATCCCTTGTTAGGAGAATTCGGGTTATTTGCAGCCGAATCTCTTTCCAGGACATTCCTGCTGGAGTATTTGCACTCACGATCGCCTGGAGTTCGTAGTCCTTGATCTTCGGGTCGACCCCACCGGTCAGAATCTTTTGATAATCCATCCGGACTGCCGGTCCGTTCACTTGCAGAAACGCGGCGCGAATCTTCCAGCCCTGATACTCGTAGGTATGATGAACCGCGCCTTCGATCAAATCCGTGTACGGACTCGGATGCTTGTCCTGCGCCGTGTCTTTTGGCGCGCCGTATCGATCCGCGAACTGAATTGGGGTCTCGCCAAGCCGAGCATTAGCCAGCGACGGAAGGAAAAATGTTAAAACCCAGACGACTAACAAGACACGCATGGCTCAGTAGAAAGCAGAGGCAAGACCAGCCAGCAACTTTTCGCGTCGGAAAAGACGGCTGGATCTGATCATTTTACTTTAGACATTGGGATTCCCCCTACAAGAACCGCGGAGAACCTCTCGCTCCTCCGCCGTCTTGTGTTCTGGGGATCTGAAGATAAGTAGACAGGTCCGAAACCTTACGGACTCCCGACGTGCTGCAAGGCGCGGTTTGCGCTCGATATCAAAACACTGCGGTAATCGCGTGCGCTTTGAACATTTCGTCGGAAGTCGGATACCACATTTCATTTGAAGGCGTAGCCAGAACGCGGCTAATAAATTCTTCGGATATTCCGGCAGACCGCATCGTTTCGCGATCAAGCTTCTCGATCACCAGTCGTTGATAAAAAGTCATGCCCGGCAATCTGCCAGCGTGGAATCCGACCTTCGCCTTCTTTGCAACAAGGCGTTCTTTGCCGGATACCAGGACTAACGCCGCTGCACTCATACGGTACTTGGTAGTGTATACGTTCTCAACCCGCGCGCACGGATGAGTCGAATCATCCTTCGTGCTTCACCGATTCGTCCTCCGGGGCTTTCAATGTCGAGTGCCTCCGTCTTCGGATTCGCGGCGAGAACTTTCTCCAAGTCGTTAGCGCAGCCTGCCCGGATGCCTCCTCGAAATTCAATAGCAGTTCCCCCAGGAAGCGCCTGAATTTTATAAGACGGCAGCCCCGTGTCTCCATTTAGAATTGAGAGAAACTCTTTCGTTTGCGGGATGTAGGAGTTCCACACCAACATCGTGGCCCGGACCAAGCCAATAATCACCAGGGCTTTGACGGTAATGGCCCAGCCCTGCTTGCCGCCCCGCGAAACATGATGCGATGCTGATCTCCAGAGGCCAACCAACTGCCAAACCAGAAAGGCTGTTCCCCCTACAAGAAAACACAGGAACAAAACGCTCACTACGCGAAGATCGATTTCCTCTTTGGCTCCCACCAAAACACTGGCGACGAAGAACGGTCCAAGATTGCCCAAGAATAAATTGACCCAATACGATACGCCTAACGAAAGATCGCCACGCCAATGCCGGACGAAATAATTTCGGGGTTTGGCGACTGGGGGCGGGTTTGCTTCGATTGCCTCGGGCCTCGTGGCCGTTTCCAGGACTTGCGAGATAGTCTGCCAATCCTTCATCCCGGTAACCCAGGCGTAATCATCCGGTCGAAGAGTTCCATTATCGATTTTGAGCCGGAGATCGTTAACAGAGAGGGGACCCAAACGTTCTCCGTCGTGGATGACAAAAATTTCCATGCGACCTCACTCGAATATCGCTGAAAACGCTGACTTCTGTCGATTGAGAACGGAACAGCGCGAGAGACCCTAATTAGATCTCAGGCCCGGGACGGCTGGGGTCAGTCTGTGAATCGTGCGCGTGCGACTCCTTCCCGGCGATAGCCAGCCTAACTAGCTTGTCGCGTCGCAGCGACCTGGAGCTCGTGTAAATTTGCGAACCCGCGCTTCTCTTTTACCCGCCCGCAATAGGCTTGCACCGTTTTCAGACTCAGCGCATGCGTGGACGATTGGCAATCCACTGACGGCTCATCCCCTTTTTGTTTGCCTTCGTCTCTGCCAAACTGCTCCGCCTTTGCTTTCATCCGGCTTCCTTTCTATATTCCGAGGCAAGGCGGTGATCATGCCTCGCTTTTGTTGGGGGTTACTGCTCACGAAAGGACAACTGCTTACGTTTCGATTCGTTACATGCATGGTTGCGCTGCTGGTTGTGATTGCGGCCGAGGTAAGCCTGGCCCAAAATGCCATTACTCTCCCGGTCGATTACTGGGATTTTCTTTACGCTGGAACTCCTTCCGGCAACTACGGGGGATACGCGGGAGCAGGTCAGCCTGATTTCGAGGGCTATGACGGCGGCCTGGAGACCGGTATGGTCGAATCGGCTCTCGGGGAAAATGGTTTGCCAGTCTTCAATGCAGTCGGCAATCCGCGGCAGATCGCCAGTGCCCTCTCCTTCGCGCAATGGTATCAGACCACTCCAGGTATCAACGTGTATGTGCCCGGAACCCTCATCCTAACGAACATCGGGAATAATACCTACGAGTTTTCCAGCAAGACCTTCTTCCCGCTCGATGGCCAGGCCTTTAATTCCGAAGGGTTTCAGGGCGAACAAGACTGTGATGGTCGCGGACCGCATAATTTCAGTTTCACCAGTCACATCCGGTTCACCGGCCAGCTGACCAGTAACGCGCAGTCGATACGCGTCACAAACGACGATGACATCTGGGTTTTCATCAATGGTCATCTGGTTATCGATCTCGGCGGGATTCATAAGGCGCTCACGGGAAGCTGGACTGGGTCGACCACCAATCTCGCGACCATCGGGGCGGCGCTCGGACAGAATCTTACGGTGGATATTTTCCAAGCCGAGCGGCACAAGTGCGGCTCTGTTTTTATTGTCACCACGAATTTGGCGAACGTTACGCCAGGTTTCGAGCGCAACGCCGGCGCGACACTCACTGATTCTCAAAAGCCGATCAACGCTGCGAGGTGAAGGACCCGAGAAGGGTTGCCGCTTGTGGTGTGATCTTCACACTTTAGGCATTCGCGATCTCGCGGTTGCGCGTCGGATGAAGCTTGTTTTTGCCGCACTTTACTGGGGTCTGATCTTCACTTTAGACATTAATCAGCACACGACATCGTGGCGCACAGTGACGGGCTTAAGTAGCTTGTCGTGCTGCGGCGACCTGCAACTCGTGCAAGCTCGCGAAGCCCCGCTTCGCTTTTACGCGCGCGCAGTAGTAGCCCCGCAAAAAAAGGCGCGGCTCATGACCGCGCCTTTCCCCTCCGTGCGCAACCGTCGTTTTCCCATTATGAAGCTTTCGCTTTCGGAATGGTGATGACGAGCTCGCCGTTCTGCTGATCGACCTTCATGTCTTTCAAGTCGACCGCTTCGGGCAACGTTACCAGTTGATCGTACGTGCCGAATTCCCGGTAGCTCGTTTGTCCGCCATTAGCATTGTTGTTCTGTTCCTCGTGCTGGGTAACATTCACATGCACCTGGCGGTCGCCTTCAGTAGTGACCTTCACGTCTTTCTTATCTGCGTTCGGCAGATCAGCGCGCACTTCGAAATGATCGCCCTTGTCGCGAACATCGAGTGTTAGGGCGTAACCCGGCGCAAGCGCTTTTCCGTCCGGCCCTGGCATGGAACCATTCCGGAATTGCTGCATTGCCCGGTGAATGCTCTGGTCAATCTCCTGCTGCATGCGGTCCATTTCCGTCATGGGATCCCATGTCTCATCGCGCGCGGCGGCTGTATTCGCCTGGCGGGCGCCGGAGTGATCCTGACCGGCGCGGGCGGTCGCAACCTGATGATGTTTCCGGCCGTGATGCCCCTGGTCAGCCCAATGAGTGGCACCGAAACCGACAGCCAGACCGACGATCAATGTAACGAGCGCGAGCAAGTAGCCTCTTCCTGTTGACATCAATTTCCCCTCCTTTCCTTGTTAGATGAGCGAGTTCTCGCTCTTCTATTTTTGACAAGGCACGGCCGCGAAATGTTGAGAAAAAAAGAACAACCGCTCTATCGTTCAATGATCTAACGATTTAACGAATCACACGCGATCCGTCACGTTAGCTTTCCCTCTGGTTCCGGTGCGCCGCGAGCCGTGTTCGTGTTCGGTACGGGTGCTCGATCCCGCGGCGGCGTCTTTCCAACGTTCAACAGATCTCGCTGCGGCTTAGAGGAGCGTCGGGTGTGGAAGGGGCAGGGCTTGACCACAGCGGAGGTGGGTGATGGCGGCAGACCTAGATAACGGACGTGGGACATCAGTAGTCAGCAGTCGGAATTCGCTCATCTGGCCCCGGCGTCGCCGCATCGCTACGGCTATGATATCATCCTCGAATGGATGACAGTCCCTCCGTCCATAAAGTCCCGCATCATTGGAAAGACTTTTTTGTCCAGATCGCGGCTATCGCGATCGGTCTGCTGCTGGCGCTCGGACTTGACCGCGTGGTCGGATACTTCCACGAGCGCCATCAACTCACGCAGGCACGACGCGACCTGCGACTGGAGATCGAGCAAAACCGGACCGCATGGGCGAAAAACGTGGCCGAAGTACAACGAATTCAAAAAGAACTCGAAATGGACCTTAACGTCATTCAGGCGTTGCAGTCCAAGTCCCCGTTTACAGGCAAGCTCGATTACTCGGAAGGATTTTACGCCGTCATCGATGGACCCTGGCAGGTCGTCCGGCAGAACGGTTCGCTCAGCCTGATGCCGAACGAAGAGTTGCAGACCTATACGTGGTTTCACGAAATCCTTACCTATACGATGGAGGCGATGCATGCGTTCGAACCCGTGATGACCACCAGTAAAGCGATAGCGACTCGCGCAGCGTTGGAAAAGCTGACTGAGCGCGACCTCGAGGAACTGGCGAGCAAGACCTCAGACGCCCAAGGGCGATTGGCTCATCTGAGCATGTTTCTTCGCTATGAGGAGGGTGGGTTCGATCGGATAAATCACAGCGCGGGGCGTTTCTAAAACGCTGCTGCAACGCAGTTAAGCAGCGGCCAGGCTTTCAAATCAGCGCGCCGGGGCCGAAGCGCGGGTCTGCCAGCAAACCTGATGAGCACGGGGAAATACCAGCAGCCTGAGACAGCTTTTCTTCCTTCGCTCGCTTATTAGGCACCGCAACTGTCTTCGTCCAATTGAGCAATGGCGGAAGTCTTACGGTCATCTGAGGCTTCTGAAAAGCTGGAAGGCTGAAATGCACGCCGAGTGATCAGCGCCGCTCTTTTTGGCGTACTCAATAAGCACGCATTTCTATCACTATCCGCGGAGACTCTTTTCATCCGTGAACCTTAGACGTATTGCACCCAGAGGTTGGGCCTGAACGGCGTAATTTCTTGGACCTTATCCCCCTTGAACCTGCATCCTTATAATATGCGATTACTTATGCGCGTCTGGTCGGTGATTTGGCGGATCCTCGTCTTCTTCTTGGCTTGGGCGCTCCTTTTGACGCCCATCACGCTTCCCGTGATCAAGAAATTCAATGGCGCCAATCCGCTGTGGCTCCAGCCCTATATCGAGATCGCCAGTCTCACGAGCATACTTCTCGCCGCGTGGTTGATGCTTCGCTTTATCGACCGAAGACCATTTCTATCTCTCGGATTCGAACCCCGCCACGCACTCCGCGACAGCGCGATCGGATTGATAATCGGGCTTGGAATGATGGCCGGCTGCATTGCCATCCTCTACTTATGCGGCTGGGCAATTCCTGAAGCGCCCACCGGTTTCGTGGGCTCGGTCCTGGCCGTCGGCGCGCTCGCCACGATCGCGAATACCGCCATGCAGGAAGTCCTGGTCCGCGGTTACGTGCAACAAACCATTCAAAAAGAGTTCGGCCCGCTGAACGGGATTATTTTCTCAGCCTTACTCTTTCTCGCGCTTCATCTCGGTGCCATCCAGGGGGCCATCCTGCCCATGATCAGCCTTTTTGCAGCGGGGATTTTGTTAGGCACTGCATATGTCGTCACGGGAAATCTCTGGTTGCCGATCGCGTTGCATTTCGGTTGGAACTTTCTGCAAGGACCTGTGCTTGGTGAAACGGTCAGCGGCCGTGCCAGTAACGCAGGCTGGCGGCTCTTTCATCTCACGGGGCCGTCACTCATGACTGGCGGCAAGTTCGGAGTGGAAGGCGGGTTGGTCGCGATCATAATCACAATCCTGGGTACGCCGATTGTGCTCCTTGCGTTTCGGCGTCGCCGATCCAGGCATGACGCGGCGGGAACAGCGGCGGCAGCCTAATGGTGAGCAGGCCGTGGCAGAACTGCCACGCGCCGGCGGTCGGCGGTCGGAGGTCAGTAGTCAGAGACAAAAATGCGCGCCGATTGATCAACGGCGCGGTTTTTGGGTACTGACGCACCCGACAATTTCTGGCAATATTGGAACAGCGCCCCAAATGGATAAGCTCCGGATTGTTAGGCCCGTGAAGTTCACGACTCTTCGGGCAATTGGTTTGGCAGCTCTATCATTCCTTATTGCGGTGTTTCCCGGAGGGGTGTGGACCGGGTTATTGATCGCCAACCTGCGGACCACTCCGAAGATTCCCTGGGCCGTGGCAGCGATGGGTTTCCTCTTATGGCGGATGTGCCGGTATCTTAATGGCGCCGGTCCTCCGCGTAGCACCTCCGAGACACGGCGCCGACTGTTACGGGCGGCTCCCGTCTCAGCCCCTTTGTTTGGGTGGGCAATGCTTGCCGGGATCTTTGGTATTATCGCGTTGGCAGGGCTATGGATCGTTTTGCTCGATCTGGTAAACTTACCACCGCGCGCTCTGCCGGATTTTTCCAAATATTCCTTATTCACCGCTGCCACAGTTATTCTTATGGCCTGCCTCGTTTCCTCCCTGCCGGAGGAGGCGGCCTTCAGGGGTTACTTCCAAAGTTTTCTCGAGGAGAAGCTTTCTGGCCCACTCGCGATTGTTATCGCTGCCGTGGCCCTGGCGCCGGCTCATTGCTTAACTCAAGGGTTTCTTTGGCCGGTCGCGCTCTTCTATTTTCTTGTCGATTCGATGCTTGGCACAATCGCATACTTTACCAAATCGATATTGCCCGGAATCGCCGTTCACTTCATTGGTTTGCTCATTTTTTTCACGTTGATATGGCCTTATGACGCCACTCGAGTCCTGGTCAGTGGAGGCCGAGTCGACAGATGGTTCTGGACACACGTCGCGCAGGTTATCATCTGCGGAGCCCTCGGGCTCCTCGCGTTCTGGCGACTCAAGTTTACGGGCCGAGCCGCAGCCGCCTAACCAGGCGCGCGACCAGCAGAGTAAGAAAGAGTTGCCCGGAAATGCCTTCGAGGATCGCGATGTGCGTCGGCGGAAGCCTTCCCGACGGCCGTAGCCTTGGCAAAGGAGGTGGCGAAGGCGGCTTAATCGTGTCTAGTTTAGAGACTCAATGCGCCGCGGACTGATTCAAATCGTTCTCGCGATTGTTGCTGTCTCAATTGGCTTCGCCTTCGCCGGCGGGGATCCGGAGAAGGATCCGCAGATGCGACAACTCCTGCAGGATGCGGTTCAGCTCATCAAAAACAAGAATCCCGCTGAAGCGATTCCAAAGTGCGAAACCGTTATCAACTCATACAAGGGTTATTACGACCCTACCAAACAGAGGGTCTATTGCGCGCGTTCGCCCGTGGCGTCACTCGGTTCGCTTCTCGAGGCAGCGGCCGATGGCAAGAAGGCGATCGTGATCTCTTCGACCTGGGCCGAGGCATTTTTCCTGGAAGCGTTCGCCTTGCAGGAACTGCATCGACCTAACGAGGCGAAGGCGGCGCTCCTGGCGGCGCTGGTGCTGTCGCCTTTCGACTCCCAATATCTCAACGAACTCGCCGAGATTTTCGCAAGGGAAAAGAACTGGGCGAAAGCGGCGGAGCTTTTTCAAAAAGCCGAGGACGACGCGAACTACAAACCGGACCTCAATCGGGCCGAGGAGCTCGCGCGGGCGAAGCGCGGCCAGGGTTACATCCTGATTGAGATGGGCAAGCTCGATGAAGCGGAAAGCAAGTATCAGGACTGCCTGGCGACTAATCCAAACGATCAGAAAGCCCGGGCGGAGCTGGCTTTCGTGCGCCAACTAGCAAGCGCAGCGCACACCGCCGCCAACAAAAAAGAAACGCTAAGGCGCTCGAAAGCGTTGGACGGTAAATATCTGTTATTCTGGTATCCTGTCTAGCTCTTCGTCTTCGTCTCCTGACGGTCCTTCTTCAATTGCTTGAGCACGTCGACAAGATTGCTGGTGTCGCCTTCGTAATGAAAGTTGGTAAAGATCCAGTGCCCATTCTTTGAGATCAGCTCCGCCACCACCGTGGGCTTCGCATCCTTCTTTCCTTCCAGGTAGCCAAAAAGGTCCACCAAATAATGGTCGCCTTTGGCGCGCACCTCGCCGACCTCGTATTTCTCAGGTTCTTCCTGCGAGGCGAGAATCGGATCGAAATCCAATCCGACAATCTCGCCCGGATTTTTCCGCGCCGCAGCGACGTCCTCCTGTAACGCCTTGATCAGCTCCGGCGAAAAGGCGGACCGCTTCTCTTTCATCGCCACCTCCATGACGTCCTTGTGACTGTTGTTTCTCAACTGCGTCTCCCGCGCGACGTACCAATTGTAGAACTTTTGCACGAACTGGGCGCAGTCGGCGTTTGGATCCGCCGCGAGGGCCGCGTGCCTGCTATCCGTGACTGCGAAAAGGAAAAGAACGAGGGCGACTCGAAGTGTATTGTTCATAGAGGACTTTCTACTTGATACGCTCATTGAACCGCCAGTCTTTCAGATTTCAGTCGACTGCCGAGTAATCGGATTTTAGAGAGACTATTGTCATGAAGAGTCTGCTTGTTCTCACCATCGCCGCGCAATCCGGTGCGTTTCCTGACACTCTTCTGCAGTTCTTGCCGATTGCTGTATTTCTCCTGATTGTTTACTTGCTGTTCCGCCGCCAACTCGCTGCGGGGCGTGCTAACCAAGCCGCGGCCGCGGAAAAGCCATCCTTCAATTGGCGCGGCGTTATTCTGATCGCCATCGCCTTCGTCTTAATCGGACTCGCTCGCCTCTTTCACGGTCCCGAGCCATCACCAGAGCTCGACCGAGCCAAAGTCGTCGCAACGATGGAGTCGATGTTCGCTGCCGCGACTAGCGATGACATGGACAAATGGCACGCGATCGCCGCGCCGGATTTCTACGCCTTCGATAACGGCAAGAAATTCGAAGGCGACGCGCTCATGAATTTGATCAAAACGCTGCATGGCCAAGGCCGCACTTATCGGTGGCAAATCACACAGCCGGAAGTGCACATCAACCACGACTTCGCCTGGATCACATACCTGAACCGTGGATCGATGCAGGATGCTAACGGCTCGAAAGATATGTCATGGCTGGAATCGGCTATTCTTCAGCGAGGAAAAGACGGCTGGCGAATCCGATTCTTTCACAGCACCCGCGTCCCCTAACAGATGCCGCAACCCCGCGGCAGTTCCCGCGACTTACGGCAAGGTGATTTTGTAGAAGCGTTTCGTCAGGCCGACGGCACCGGTGTCGGTGTAGCTGAATAATCCGGACGAGTTAGCGAAGGCGGTGCCGGCGGGGCTAACACCGAATCCGCTGGTCAGATCCGGTGACACGTAAACCGATACCGAGGCGTTAGGCAACGTCGTGCCGTTGATGACAAAGTTTCCGGCGCTCGGGCCGCTCGGAGTCCGAGAGACAGACGTGACGGCGGTATTCTTGACATTGGCCAGGTAGCCAGCCGGGAAATGCGCCACCCAACCCTGGGTCAATCCGTTAGGATCCGTCCCCGAACCGAAAAGCGTGGTCCCGTCATCGGAGACACCGAAAGGCGTCAGCTCGCTCCAGCCTGCGATCGAAGCGCCAGCCCCGGCTTGGGCGAGCAATGCGCCGATATCATAATAGATATGTGACGCGGTCGGAAAAATGAAGGCGGCGTCAGGATTTTGAGAAGTGCTGTCACCGGCGCTGAAAGCCAGGACGGAAGCATCGGCCGAGGTGCCCCCAATGTTATTGTACTGATCGTATCCGGCCGGCTTACCGAGGCTGACCATCCCGGAGCCGGATGTCCAAAGGTACAATTCGCCAAAGTAAGTGACTCCCGGGGAAGTAGTGGAATTCGAAATACCGAAGACGGTATTGCCATCCGCCGAAACGCCCAGCGCGACGCTCCGATCGCCGCCGGGCAGATAGCCCAGCCCGACGATTCCGTTCGCCAGCGTCCAGCGATAGGCCTGATGCGCGGTTTCTGTGCCAGTACCAAGATCGATATTTGAGATGTCGCCCACACTGACACTTCCGTCGCTCGATGTTCCGCGCTGCGCGGGCAGGCTTTCGTCATACCCGGCAGGGTCAGTGAATTGCTGATAACCTCCGCCGGCGGTCCAGCGAAACGCCTGCAACAGGCCATTCGAGTCGGTGCCGAAACCAAAGAGGATGCTGCCGGCGTCGTTGATCTGGACGGCGGCCGAAGAAAGATTGCCGTTACGCCCGAGGGGCGTGCCGGAAGAGCCATCCCCGGCGCCGAGCATGGCCACGAGCGTGCCGGTGCCGTTAGGCCGGGCCCGGTAGGCAATCCAGCTGCCATTCGCTGTGATGTCGCTCGCGCTGATGAATGAATGGCTGCTGCCGGTGGTTCCATCCGTCGGTGGATTCGGGAGCACCTGGAATCCTCCGCCCTTGTGTCCACGAAACCGATTTCATGTTGGTGAACGGATCCGTTCGGATACGCGAATTGGCCGCTGGTTCCGACAGCCTTCGAGCCGTCGGCCGTGACGCTGCGGACTTGCGAATAATTGTCCGTGCCGTTGAAACCAATCCCGGTAAAGGTGACCGGACTAACGACTCCTGCATGCGCGGGACTCCAGGGGGAAATCAGGAATAGCATAAAGGAACAGGTGAACGCGCGGGCGAGTCGGCGAGGATTCATGTGTGCGTCATTTAACCAAACGGAGATAAACTCGGTCAATGGCGTTCCAACCTTCGCCATCCGCCTTCGTCGGGCTACGGCGTGACAAGAGGCTACGGCTGGCAGGCTGGGGCGTGAAGGCAGGATAAAAGCTTGACCATTTCGGCTGAGAAATCAGGATCCAGCCTAAGGAGGCTGAAGAATGCCCAAACAAAAGAAGAGCAAAGGAAAAGCAGCCAAGATTCGCGATTTGAAACCCGCTAAGGATCCCAAAGGCGGATTCGGCGGCTCCAAAACCAGTAATGCGGGGCCCGGCAAGGGACGGGGTTAAAACAGGTCACGCAACGGCGCGTTTTCCTTGTACGCAGGTAAGTTTGGGACGAGCGGAAGCTGATCCCTCCAACACTAGGAGCGGGCGGCTCGGTGATCCGCCCTACCTTTGCTCCATCCCCTAACCAATAACGATTACTTGTCGCGCCGCAGCCTTGCCCGAAGGCGGAACCGATAACTCGCAGTCATATCCGACTGCGGTCGTTAGCGTTTCCCGGTTGTTTCGGTGCCTAACCGCCCGCGCGCGTCGTGATGCTCGTCCAGCCATTGCTGGATCGGTTTGTCTCTGATCACGTATCGGAAGCCTTGCGCCGCGCCAGCGTCCTTTGTTTTTTGCTCATCGAGGCTGTCGAACGGCACGCTGTGCGGCACGGACTTGGCACCGCCTTCCTCCATGGTGTTGAAGTGGAGTTGATCGTCCACGCGCCAATAGTCGCTGACGAAGTAGCTCGTGCCATCCTTAAACACGAGCGGCGCGCGGGCGGGCGAGTTGCTGCCGACAAAAATGTAATTCGGCGACGCTGCGACGAAATCCGGCACGTAATACCCGACCGAATAGGGAACTGGAAACGGGTACGGAACCTGGACGACCGACGGGAAGAAACAGGGCGGATGAAACCGATGAATCGCGATAACCCTTACCCGTGGTCGCGGCGCGACATGCCTTTGCGCGAAAACAGCTCCGCTCGAAAGAAGCAGTGCCAAGAGCCCGCAACAAATGATCGGCCGCATGCGATACCTCCGGGGGAACAATCCCACTAGGGTAACTGTACGCTCGAGGCGGACATCAGCAAGCACTCTGACTTCTGACTTCTGACTTCTGACTTCAGCTTTCCTCTTCGCTTCGGCGTCGGAGCACGAGAATCAGTCCGAAACCAATGTAGAAGACCAGGCAGCCAACTCCGGACCAGATGGCGCTAAACATTTCGCGCCCGTTAGGCGGCATCCTCTTGGCCGTTTCCGGCGACGCGTAAATGCAAACAACCGTGAGAACAACCATCAAACTCAGTCCCGAAGCGCTCAGCAGAACGATTCCCAGCTCACGGCCCATCTGCCGAAAGCCGCGACACCACGCAGCGATTAAAAGAAAGAGAACGAGTGGAACCAGGAAGATACCCATTGCGGTGAGCTTAACCGGCCACAGCGGTTGATTGATGAAAGCGAGCAGGCAAACCGTGTAGGAGAAAAACCCGGCGATCACCCAACAGATGACGCCGAATACGTTCCTAGCCCGGCCCGGCATGATTACTGGCAGTGAAAAACGCCGTCGCCTTTGGACGCAACAGGAAGAACGCAACGATCAGGTAAATGACGAAACCCGGGATGACAGCGGCCTTAGCCGGACTGGTAATGAAGCTGAAAAGGAAACCGAGAGCGCCCCATATGATATAAAGCATGCGCGCCCAGTTCGCGCCTTTAAGCATGAAGATGCCGGTGACGATGCTGATGAGAACCCCGGCGAACATCATGAAATACTGCACCGGAATCGGGACCATGCTCTTGGCCATCAATTCCTGCGTCATGGGATTCCCCAGAGTGAATGGGATTGCCACGGCAGAAAGCGCTCCAAACACAATCAGTAACCAGGCGATGATTGACACAGAAAGGGGTCGTTTATTCATAAAGGAAAAATTCTCGCGCTAACGCGCCCCAGAGAATCATTTCCGCCCGGCGAGCGCGAGTCATTTAACCCCAAAGTGTCTGTCTTTTCCCCCACAACAAATAACCCAGCGAAGCAGCGTGAAACCAAAACGCCCCCGTTTTCACGGGGGCGTGGTTTGTAAACAAAAGTGTTGAGCTGTCTTACTTGCCGAACACTTTTTTCACGTCACCGACTTTTTTCTCCACTTTACCGGCAATCTTCTCGCCGGTTCCGCGGTCCCGCAGATCGGGATTCCCGATCGCCTTGCCGGTTTCTTCTTTCACTTTCCCGGCCACTTCTTTGGCCGTTCCTGCCACCTTATCATGTGTGCTTGAGCTCATAATAATGACTCCCTTTTCTTTTTTCTTCGCGTTTAAGCTACGTTAGCCGGAGCTTTTGACATCGATGTCGTCGAGATGTCTTCCGCGCCCGCGGCTTCAAAGATTTTTTTAGCGCGATCCTTTTCGTCGCCATCATGATAATGAACGG
The DNA here is from genome assembly GCA_963824205.1 of uncultured Verrucomicrobiae bacterium. Lineage (GTDB taxonomy): Bacteria > Verrucomicrobiota > Verrucomicrobiia > Chthoniobacterales > UBA10450 > JBBRDU01. The sequence continues at coordinate 641,531 of CAWGOG010000001.1, forward strand.
CGAGCAGATAGTTGCCGGACTTGAGTTTGTCCTCGTAACGTTTCGCTTCGAATTCAGGAATTCCCAAACCGATCAGGCCGCCGACGACTCCGCCGGTGGTGGCGCCGATGGCTGCGCCGCTAAGCGCGGCCATGATTGGACCGGCCGCGATGAACGGGCCCACACCCGGGATGGCAAGTGCGCCGATACCCGCGAGAAGACCGAGGACTCCCCCGGTGACCCCGCCGGTGGCTGCGCCTGTGGTGGCGCCTTCAGGTGCTTTGGTTGCTTTAACGTGACCGATGTCATGTTTTCCTTCGTTGTCCGGCAAGAGCACGGAAATTTCCGATGGCTCAAAGCCGGCGCTTTGCAGGCCCTGGACGATTTGTTCCGCTTGCGCGTGAGTTTTGACGATTCCGAATATTGATGATTTTGACATATTAGTTTCTGTTTCTGTGTGTCGAGTAATCGGTGCTACTTCGCACCCTTTACTTCGAGTTGGTTATCGATCTTCGAATTGCCGGCGGCCGATTGAGCCAGCTGTTCGATTTTGGTTTTTTCATCGGCCGTTTTTACTGGGCCACGCAGCGTGACCGTGTCGCCGGCGGTAATAATTTTGACGTTCTTAGCTGTCATGGAGAGCGAATCGTCCGCCACGACCGCGCGACGAATGGCCGCGGTCGTCTGAGTCGACGCTGAATCGTTGGCTTGATCGCCCGGAGTCTTCGTCTCGCCGGAACGATCGCGCTGATTTTTCGCGGTATTATCGGCGGCTGCCGGTGAAGCATCCTGCGCCATCGCCGAAACGGCCATGACAGAGATACATAGGAAAGGTAATGCAATTCGTTTCATATTTTTTTTGGATAAACATGAAACGGAACTGCCAATACGCGTGGTTCCCCTTTTTCCCTATTTGCAGAAAAAACCCGAGAGCTGTGTAGGTATTTATATTAGGAGGCCAGGAACTTTTCAGCGCCCGTCTAAACGAAGTGGGTCAAAACTCAATTCCGCGCATTTGTCCGTAAACGGACTAGAGTAAGGGCACGCATCTTCCCTTTAACCTTTGTCGCAAAGGACAACGCATCGGCCGCTTCGGCCGATCATCGCTGTGATTGATCAACTTGATGCGGTCTTTGCCAAGTTCCGCGAGGCGGAACTGAATCTCCTGCGTGAGCTGCAGCGGAAGCGGCAGGAGTTTTACTACGAAGTCCGCAAAGGAAAGATCCACTTCACCGAAGCCGCCAAGGTTCACCAGAAGAACTTTTTGAAACGCCTGGCTCTCTTTCTTCGCGATTCAAATGTTCTCATTCTTCTGACCACGCCGATCATCTGGTTCTGTCTGTTCCCAGTCGTTTTTCTGGACCTGGTCATCACGATTTATCAGACAATCTGTTTTCCGATTTACGGCATTCCGAAAGTCAGGCGGTCGGAATTTATTTTGTTCGATCGCCAACGCCTGGCCTACCTGAATCTGATTGAAAAATTGAACTGCCAGTATTGCGCCTATGCCAACGGCGTTTTCGCTTACACGACCGAGATTGCGGCTCGCACCGAACGGTCCTGGTGCCCCATCAAACACGCGCTCCGAATGAAGGGCGTGCACAGCCGCTACCAGTATTTCTTTGATTACGGCGATGCCGAAGGATATCGGCGCGGAATCGAAAAGGTTCGGCGCGACTTCGCCGATCTGGAACAAGACTAGCAACGTTTAGCACTCGTCCCGCGCCGACTGAGAGGCGCGGGAGGGTGAGTGATGGCGACAGAACTATATTACTAGCAACGTTTAGCACTTGTCCGGCTGAGCGGCTCGCGGTTGCGCCGTGCGAGCAAGAAGGCCGATTCCAACGATTACGGAGGGGAGATATGCGACTAACAAGCAAACTGTTGTCAGGACCGGGACGCGCGCGGCGGAAATTTCTTCGGTACTTTCCCGGAGGGTTTCGCGACGAAACTTACATCGAGTGGGAGCGCGGATATAAATGGGAGACGCACGAACGTTGGGAAGAGGTGCTCAATCGCAAAGAATTCCGCACGCTCCTGGACCAACGCAAATACGCGGAGATTGCCGCTCGCGCTGTCCGCGTAGAACAGCGGTCGCGGCATAGCATGATCTTTTCCTTCGAAAAGATGGCGCTTCGCGATGCGGTAAAATCGGGCGACGGCGCAAGGCGATTTGCGAACGGGCTCTACGAGTTCCTTCACGGGCGCGCGGGTGTTGAAACTCGCTTCACGGAGTGGTGCGAGACGGTGGCGGGTCTGCCGCGACGTCAAACTCGCGTCCTGACCTGGCCATTGGTGACGGTCTGGGGATTCATCGCTCAGCCCGAGCAACACATTTTTCTCAAGCCGAACGCGACCAAACTGGCCGCGCAGAAATACGGATTCGAGTTCCAGTATCAATCGAAGCCTAACTGGTCGACCTACGCCAATCTCCTTGAGTTTGCCGAAGTCGTCCGACGGGACACGCGCGATCTCCGCCCACGCGACATGATCGATCTTCAGTCCTTTATCTGGGTGCAGGGTTCGGATGAATATTCCTAGCCGTCCTCGCGCCTGCCCGCGAAATGGAGCCCGGATATGATACGCGAAAGCCTTCACCCTTTTAATTCCGCATCTTCATTTACTCGCCGTTAGGCCATAAACATTTTTGTGAACGAGCAACCAGTTACGCAATGAACGCGGTTCTCATAGTCAGCGGCGTGGCGGCCACATTCTTCGCGTTTGCCGACACGCAGGCTGATTCCCAAAGGAAGCGAAGCGGTCCTGCCTCCGGTAAATCCAACGATCAAAGATCTCACCCTGAAGTTTCTGACCTTCAGTGCGGGGCGGACGATCGTACGGCAGAAGGATTCCCTGGCGCCTGGGAGACATACTGGAAAAACGATCACGACTTCGCGGCCAGCACGCCCAATCCTGAAGGTTGAACAAATGGCTTGAAGATTCTGAGGAGGCCGGGCGAGGTTCATGAAGGCGTTCATGGTCAGCAGAGCGATGGCTCTGCATGTCTGACCGATCGCTTGCGACACAAAAGATGGCGGGAAAGATTGCGGACCTTCTCCGACCTGACCGCCCGGTGAACGTGACACTCCTGGTCTACGTCGGGGGACTCGAAGGCAACGCCTTCACCGCTGCGCAGGACGGAAAGATTACCGTCGCCCTGGCGATTGAAGACGACAGCGATTCTCGAGCGTTGCGCATGACGCACGAGCTAACCCACGGGATCCACATTTCGATGGGGAGTTTTTCCGGCGGCTGGATTCGAACCATCGGCACCACCGTCCTTACTGAAGGCCTCGCCATGCGCGTAACGCAGAAGCTTCTGCCCGGCCATGGTGAATCTTATTATGTGGAGGCACACCCCGGCTGGTTCGATGAAGCCAGCAAAAAGCGTAATGAAATCCTGCGCGATGTCAGAAGCGTCACTCCCCTCGGACAAATCTGAGCATGTAATGCGTTTCACCATGGGCAAAGGCCCTAGCGGTTTGGAACGTGAAGCGTATTACGCCGGCTGGCTCGTCGTCGGCTACTGGCTTGAACATGGGACGACATTTGCCGAGATCGCTCGAATTCCTGAAGCCGAAATGCCAAAGCGGGTCGACGCGGCCATTCAAAAGCTTCTCGACCAGGAAACGCCGGAACCCTGAAGCTGATCAGGCCATCGCAGACTGCGACGCGCTGGAGATCGGTTGTCGGATATCAAAGTCAGCGATCAGACTTCAGACCAGCGCGCCGAGTGATCAATGGCGCGCCTTTTTTGTACGAACAAACCCATATCCTCTGCCAAGGTCTGGCGGAACGCCTCTATGTTTCGCGCAGTTGGATTCGACGTCGGTGACACGCTCCTCTATTACGCCGACACGCCGTTGGACTGGTCGACCCATTACGGAGACGCGCTGTCGGCGGTCGCGAAATCCTGTCGAGTAGCGCCTGATGTGCAGCAGCTGGGTGCGGCGTGCGACATTCTGCGGGCCTACAATACGCGTGTTCACCCGCGGACAAATGAGGTCACCGCCGACGAGATATTCTCGCGCGTCCTTAGCGCATGGTCAGTGGATTCCACAGAGCGTTTGCGCGTCGCTGTAGATTCGTTCTTCGCATTTTTTCAGCAACGAATGTACGCGATTTACCGAGACGCTCCCCGTACGGCGCTCGCTTCGCGCCACGGGTCTGCGCCTCGAGCGCTGATAGACGTTCCTTACGGAATGCCGCAGCGGTTCGTTCAGCTCGACTTGGATCGAGCTCAGGTTACCGGGCTTTTAGATGCAGTCGTAACGTCAACGATGGTTGGTCGGCGCAAGCCCGCAAAAGAGGGGTACGTTACTCTTGCTCGTCTTCTTGGTGTCCGACCGGACGAGCTTCTCTACGTGGGCAATGAGGCAAAGGACGTTCTAGGCGCTATTCAGGCTGGAGTTCCTTGTGCGTTTCTAGACCGCACAGGACGGATGACAGATTACGGACAGAACCACACGATCTCTTCGCTTGCCGCGCTCATCGACATTTTCACGCCGCGGTCTAACCGGACAACCATGAATCGCCGGAGCTTCCTGAAGTCTTCGGCAGTCGGTTGCGGAGTAATAGGCTCCGGATTGTTTGCGAGTCAGATCACCACGAGCGCCGCGTCCGCGCAGAGCGAACCGAACGTCATTGGACCTCGCGAAGGCTTCTCGCCGCAGATCGGCACGCTCGTCTCCATGCTGGAATGGACCCGACGCGCGATCCTGAAATCCGTGGAGGGGCTTTCGATGGCGGATCTGGATTACCTTCATGACCCGAAGGCTAATACGATCGGCGCGCTGCTGCTCCACCTCGCGGCAACGGAGCGGCACTACCAAATCAATACGTTCGAAGGAAGAAAATGGAACGGCTGGGATGAAGACACCCGCAAACGGTGGGACGTGCCCGCAAAGCTGGGCGCGGAAGCGCGACGCGTCATCAAAGGAAACGAACTCAGTTACTACCTCGACGCGCTGTCCGAAGGACGTGAGCGAACCTTAAGCGAGTTCCGCAAACGTGATGATGCCTGGTTGATGCAGATCGACCAATTCTCGACTTGGGGGCCAACGAACAATTACTGCAAGTGGTTTCACGTCTGCGAACACGAATCCCACCACAACGGTCAGGTGACGTGGGTTAAAGCCCGACTGCCAGATGCAAAGCCAGGGAACGACTAACGAGGCAAGTTCACCGCGGACCGCCGCGTCAGCGACAGTTTAACATCGGGCTGCAACACGGGTGAAGGAGTGGCCGGGCTTTCAAACCTAATCGTCCGTCTAGCGCCGGGGAGCATAATCCGGCGGTCCCTAGCGCTCTAAGTCGCAGCGGGACAAGTGCTGAACGTTGGCAAGACGACGCAGTCGCGTGCGACCGCGTGTCAGCTCGCGGCGAGAGCCTTCGCTTGAAGTTTTTTGCCCCACTCGTCCCGCAAGACTTTCATCTCGGCTTTGAGGGCGGTGATGCGCGGCGCGACGCCTTTATATTTCTTCGTGATCCCGGTGACGGTTCGATCGACCGCGCCCTGACCGACCAGACCCTGAAGCTTTTCGTAAACGCGTAATCGTAGCATCTCTTCCCCGCCGCTGGCGGCATTTCGTGCCCGGAGATTGAGCAGGATGAGATCGAACAAGGGCTTGAATTCAAAGGAGGCCTTGGACGATAGCACGGCCACCAGTTCTTCGGTTACATTGTCGGGCATCCGGCGTGAAAAAGACGCCCCAGCTGGTTTAGACATCGAATACTATAGGCTGGATCCGGGAAAAAGCGACCAGCCTTTGCCGAGGGGCGGAGACGGATTATTAATGCGACGGTCAGAGACCGCCGCTACAGCCAGAAACAGCGCCTAACAACCAACAACCCGCGGCTCACAGCTGCACTCGCGCAGGAGGCGGTAAGCCTGGCGCTGGAGGCAGGAAGCTGACGATGACGGCGTCTCCGTTTGCAAAACATCGCGCGAAATAGCTGTCAGGTGGTGCCTGACACGGCAACCAGAGGCAAATTGCCTCGACATTCTCCGGCAAAGTCGAAAAATCGCATCTCTCAAGGAGACAACACAGATGAAATACACATTCAAGACTGGAGCGCTGACTGCCATGGCCGTCGCTCTCCTCGGCGCGCAATCGTTTGCCGCCAACCTCGACTTCAACGTTCCTGACGGCAGTTGGTTTACGTCGACAAACTGGACGCCGCCGGGCCCTCCGGGCCCAGCTGATAACGCCCGCATCGGGACGGCCGCAACCCTCGCCACGGCACTCGCTCGCATAAGCACGGGCGGGACCGCGACTGCGCACAACGTCATCCTCGGGCTTGATGCGGGAACGGATGGAACACTGCGCATAAACAACGGCAGCACATTGAACGTAAACAACAACCTAACCAGCGGCGACGCCGGAACGGGGACGTTTATTTCACTGGACTCGACGACCACCAACGTCACCGGAAACATGATCGTCGGTAATCAGTCCGGCGCGACTGGCACGGCCGATGTCCGCGACAACTCCGTTCTCAACATCAGTGGCGCTCTCAGGATCGGTAACCAGGCGGGATCAACTGGAACGATGGATGTCAGCACGCAGGCAGCCCCGGCTCCAAACTTTGCCGGGGTCGCTGTGACAAACAACATTGTCGTAGGAGATTCCGGTACGGGTAGCCTAACGGTTCGCGATGGGGCGGTCATGGGCACTTTTAACGGCCCCTTTGTCGTCGGCAACACTGCCACCGGTAACGGAACTGTCATCGTCCGCGGCGACAATGCCGTCGGGTCTTCCGCTCTTACCGTCCTGTCCGGAAACGCAACCGTGGGCGACGCGGGCACAGGCGATCTCGAGATTCGAGCCGGAGCGGGCTTCGCTGACTTCGCTGGCAATCTTCGCATCGCCCGGCAGGCTGGCTCTGTCGGCACGGTTCTAGTCACGGGCGTCGGCCCGAATACGGGAAACCCGTCAGGCCTGGAAATGTTCGGCAACATCTTCGTCGGCGGTGATGCTGGCGGCGTAGGCGGCCAGGGCGAACTGCGCATCACTAATCAGGGCCAGGTGTTTACGTTCGGCGGTGGTAATCTGACCGTGTGGGGCATCGGCAGTGGAGGCCGCTCCGACCTCGCGATTGATTCGACCTACACCTTGGCAATCAGCGGCACGATCAACTTCAATGGCGGCGCCCTGCGCTTCGTTGGCGACGGCGTTGATTTCACTAACGACGCCACCCTGAACAATATTCCCGGGCCGGACTTGAACGGCATGCACGCGATTGTCACCGACGACAACACGGCGACCATCAGTGGCCAACTCTCCGGCAATGGGCACCTGGTTAAAGAAGGTACAGGCACGCTCATCCTGACTAACATCAGCAATAACTTCTCCGGCGGCACGAATATCAACAATGGCACGCTCGTGGTTGGTGCGACCGGCCTCGGAAGTGTTTTTGGCACCGGGGACGTGAATCTCAACGGCGATATCAATACCCGCCTGCGCACGCCCGAAGGAATGCCGCTGTTTTACCTGGTAGAGAGTAACTTCAATGCCAATACCGGTCAGCTTTATACTCAGGTTGGTGGAACAAACTCGGGCGTGCAAAGTGACGAAATGGCTGTCTTCGGGGCGGCCAATCTCGATCCGGCCAACAGCCATCTTTTTGTCCATCGCATCAACAACTACAACCCGAACAACGGCGATACTGTCACCATCATCGCTGCTCTGGGTGGCGTGAATGGTCAGTTCTCAGATGCGCCGCCGAACGCGCCTGCTCCTAACGACTTCCTCGGATTGATTCAACCTTTCGCGGTTTACGGGCCTAACTTTGTCGATCTGGATTTCGGTTTTGCCGCCAGCTTCCAATCGGTGGCCAAAACGCCTAACCAAATCGCCACCGCGGCTGCTCTGGACGCTGCCGTTGCCGCCAACTGCATTCCGGTCGCAACTAACTTCCTGGGCAACGTGCCGATCAACACCTTGCGCCACGCCTACGATCTGATTGCTCCTGAAGAGTTGGCTTCCATGTATGAAGCCAGCTTTGCCCAGAGCTTTGTCAATTCATCCAACCTGCAGCATCGCATGGACGATATCCGCTGGGGTTCGACTGGCTTCTGCGCTGACGGCTTCGTCATCCAGGACAACCACGGTTACACCAAGAACGACGGCAAGAGTGTGGCCGACAAGAACGTGGTCGAGCAGACGGCTCCGCCTAACTATCGCTGGGGCGGCTTTATCACCGGCAGTGGTGAGCTCACTAAAACGGGTGACGAAAGCTTGAACGACCCCGGTGCCGCTGGGTATCAACTCAATGAGGCTGGCTTCACCATGGGTGTGGATTACCGCGTGACCGATCACTGGGCCATTGGTTTGAGTGGCGCTTACAGCCACACCACCGGCAACCTGGTCGACAACGGGCGCTTGAACACCGACGGGGGCAAGATGGGTCTTTACACCACCTGGGGCAACAACGGCTTCTATGTGGACGCTGCGGCCAGTGGCGGTTGGAACCAGTATGACACGCGCCGCTCGGCTTACCTGGGCCAGGAGACTGGTTCCACTGATGGGGCCGAGTTCAACGGCATGGTCGCCGCCGGTTACGATTGGAAGAAGGGTTGCTGGACCTTTGGGCCGACCGCTTCTTTCGAATACACCTATGTGGAGTTTAACTCCTTTACCGAGAGCGACACTTCCCTTATCCCGCTGCACTTCCCTGATCAGAACCAGGAAGCTTACCGCTCTAACCTGGGCTTCCGCATCGCGCACGAGCAGGTCATGAAGCCGGGTGAAGGCCTGACGGTGGTGCCTGAGCTGCGCGCTGCCTGGAGACACGACTTTGGTCCAAGCGCTTACGCGATTGATTCCAACTTTGTGGGTTGCGACGACATCTTCACCGTGCACGGCCCCTGGATTGGGCGCGACAGCGCGGTGGTCGACTTGGGGCTCACGGCCTACTGCACACCGGGTCTGTCGGCTTACATCTTCTATGATGGCCAGTTCGGTCGCGACAACTACAACAACAACGCCATCAGCGGCGGTTTCAGAGTCGCGTTCTAAGAAACCAATTCCTGTAACAAGTTAGTCTCCCTTGAGAAAGGGCCGCGGGTTAAAATCCGCGGCCCTTTTTGTTTCTCTCTTAAGCGGACGAGACAAGCTCGTCCCTCCCCATTGCCAGCGCGGAATGGAACGTGGCCGGGAGGGACGAGCTCGTCTCGTCCGTGTCTTTCCCTTCTGTAGCGGCGGTCTATGACCGCCGGAAACATTGGGACCAGATCATGCGACGGTCATAGACCGCCGCTACAGAAGACCCGGTTAAAATAACCTACCCTGCGCTTTTTTGTACTGATGTTACGCAGCCTTCTCGTCATCATCAGTCACTCACTTTCCATGAAAGCCGTCAGCCGAATCATTCTGATTGTCCACCGCTGACCGACCCGCAATGCCAAGATGAATTCTTGCGTAACGATTCACATGGCGGCGAGTCTCGATGGCTTCATTGCGCGAAAGGACGGGCGGGTCGATTGGATGGAGACCTCGGATGAGTTCGCCGGAGGCGAGACGATGGACCCGGAATACGTCGCGGCGTTTCTCAAGACGATCGACTGCTACGTCATGGGATCGCGAACCTATGAGACCGCGCTTCGCTTTGAATCCCAGGGATTCGGATGGTCCTACGGCGACAAACCGACTTTCGTCCTAACGAATCGCGATTTGCCACGGACCCGGGAAACGGTCGAGTTTTATTCGGGTGATCTCGCGCAGTTCGTGAATGAACGTTTGCGTCCCAGGTTCCGTAGCATCTGGTTTGTTGGAGGCGGGATGGTCTCGGGCGAATGTCTTCGGCTCGGGCTGGCCGACGAAGTTCGTTATTCGATGCTGCCGGTACTCATCGGCGACGGGGTCTCGTTCTTCGAGAAGCTCGACCGGGACGTTTCGCTTCACTTGGTGGAAGTCAAAGCTTATAAGACCGGGACGGTGGGGCTGCGTTACGAAGTGAAAAAGAATCGCGGCCCATAGCCGTAGTTCGCCGCGGACCGTCGCGTTAGCGACAGTTCAAAATCGGGCGCAACACGGGTGAAGGAGTGGCCAGGCTTTCAAACCTAACTCGATCGTCTAGCGTCAGGGAGCGTCGTCCCGCGGCCCCTCGCCCGCTCCCGCATTCCGCAATTTCGTTAGTAAACGATCTTGAGATGCAGGAAAGCGCTGGGAGAAGTCTTTGGAATCGTGGCCGTGTAGAAACCGTTGGCGTCCGGCCCCGCGAGGCTGATGCCGTTCTTGGTCCAGTTGACCAGGTCTGTGCTGGTCTCCACGGTATACGTGACGCCCGCGCTTTTGCCATAGAAAGTTATGCTCAGTTGGTTAGGCGTTTGCACCGGCTCGGGGAGACTGCCGGCCAGATTGAGGAATGGGTTGAGATTAAGCGCATAGGCCACGAGCAGACTGACCCCGTCATTGTTCAGATCGCTGGCCGGGTCCGTGTTGTAAGCGAATCCATGCGAGATCAGCCACGGCTTGATGGGAGAAAAAGCTCCCATGTCGACCGCCGCATAGGTGTCCCCCGAAGTATCAGTCCAGGACGGCGAGCTGAAACCCGCCGCGCCATCGAAATAATAAACCGTGAACCCGCCAGCCGTTTGAAAAAAGACACTCGCTCCCATGGTTGGGGCATTGCCCACGAAGACTGCGCTTGTTAGGGCGCTGGCCTGGCTGAACGTATTACTTCCTATGCTGGTGACGCTGCTGGGAATGGTCACGCTACCCTGGACAGGGCATTGGAAGAAGGCCGAATCCCCGATACTGGTCACGTGATTCCCAATCGTTAGGCTGGTCAAGCTCGTGCAGCCGCTAAACGCGCCCGACCCGACACTGGTGACGCTGTTAGGGATGGCGATACCGGCAAGGTGATCGCAGCCGGCGAATGCAGAGGCGCCAACTCCCGTTAGGCTGACGCTCAGCGTCGCGTCGGTTAGCGCCGCGCACCCTTTGAAAGCGTTCGCTCCCATACTGATCACGGTATCCGCAATGGTCACTTCGGTGAGACCGGTCTGACCCAGGAAAGCGTTGGTGCCGATGCCGACGACCAGATAAGTGTTTGGGCCGACGGTGTGCGAGCTGGGGATGGTTAGCGGGCCACTCAGCGTGCCGTTATATCCGGTGACCGTCGCCGTATGCTGAGCCTGACTATCCAAGTAAGTCAGCTGCGCTTGTGCATGACCTGCCAGACAGAAAGCCAAAAGGAGAATTGTGATGTAGCGACGAGTTTTCAGAGGCGATTTCCACCCGGCATTGACGGAATGCCGGTCACTCAATCATCAAATTTTTAGCTGGATTCTGTCAAGCGGGCTCCGCTTTCCGCTTCCTCCCAACAGGTTGCGCGGCAGCCTGGACGGCGTTACGCGACAGGAACAACCGTCGTCTGCTCCATTTCGACCGGAGCCACTTCGGCTTTGTCGGTGATGAGCTTGCGCAAGAACGGAATCAGCACCACGAGTGCGATGCCGACGGCGAGACTGCCGAGGCCAAGCTCGGCGAAAAGCTTGATATAACCCGGGTTAGTGGTGAAAGCCGTACTTCCCGTCGGCTCGGGAATCATGCCTGAAAAGTCGCCGGCAAAAAGCGAGGCCAGGCCGGTCACGAGCATCCAACTGCCCATCATGACGCCTTGGTACTGTCGCGGCGCGAGCTTGCCTATCATGGCGTATCCGATCGGAGAGATGAGCAACTCGCCGATGCTTTGCAGGACATAACTCCAGAACAACCACGCGAACGCGCTCTTGCCGTCGGCGCCGGCCAACTTGATGCCTAACGGGAGAATGAGAAAAGCAATCGCCATCAGAAGCAGCGAGGCGGCGAACTGCTGCGGGATGTCGATGCGCCACCCGCGACCGCGCATGCGAGTGAAGAGGGCGGCGAGCAACGGACCACCAATCACGATGCAGACGGTGTTGATGTTTTGAATCCATTGCGGCTGAATCCTGACCTGACCCATCATCAGGTTAACGTTGTTTACCGCGAAAAGCTGCAGACCGCTCGGCGCCATTTGATAGAGCGACCAGAACATCAGCGAGCCAAGTGTCAGAATCAGATAGGCGGTCATATTCCGCCGCTCGCGGCGATCCGAATGACGCAGGGTCAGATAAATCAAGGTCAGCGCGACCAATCCGCAGATCGCTTTGATCAAGGTCTCGGTCCCGCCGGGTCGCTGCAGCAAGTACCACACGACTGGGACAAGACCGAAGAGAATGGCGATACCGGCGAGTTGGCGCAGCTGGAACTGTTTCCGCGTCGCGTCGAGCAGCGGCGTGTTGCGGTCGGTCAACGTCTTCCAATTGAAAAAGGCGAGCACGATGGCCATGAAGTTGCCCAGAGTCGCGAAGATGAAGAGAGCTCGAGTAGCTCTGGGTTGCCTGAAAATAACCGGCGGCAGTGAACCCAACGAAGAACCCGACGTTCATGCCGGCGTAGTTCCAAAGGAAAGCGCCTTCGCGACGCGGATCGTCGGAGGTGAAGCGCTGCGTCAGCATCATGTTGATGCAGGTCACGTTGAGACCGCTGCCAGTGAGGAAAAAAGCCAGACCAATGTAAAACAGCGGGAGTGTTCCCCTGGAGATGCAGGCGCAGCCGATCACCTGCAAGGCCATGCCGCCGACGAACAGATTACGATTCGATAGAAAGCGACCACCGAGATAGCCGCCGAAAAGATGCAGGCCGTAATTGAACGCGCCGAACACACCCATCAACGTGGTCGCCTCCTTCGTGCCGAGGTTCAGATGCTTGGTCGCGTAGAGAACCAGGGTCGAGTAAAGGACGGCGAACCCGAGCGTTGAGAAGATCTGAATGAAGAACAGCGCGGCCGTTCCCTCCGGAGCCGCGGAGAAAGTGCGCTTGGGAGATGTCATCCATGGCCATTTCGCTCCTGGGAACGGAAAGTGTCAAGCCGCGTCGGGTGCCTGCATCGCAGCACCTGAGGCTGCTCCCACATTTCAGCTTGTCAGATTTTCAGCGTTTCAGTTTTTCCTCTTGGTGCTAAAGACACATGATGCCCGATGAACCGACGCCCAAGCGCCTGGAAATCGGCCACATTCTTTTCATCGACATCGTCGGCTACTCGAAATTGCTAAGTGACGCCCAGGCCGAGGCTTTGCATGAGCTGAATCATCTGGTGCGCGAGACGGAAGCGTTCCGGGAAGCCGAGGCCACCGGCAAACTCGTCCCCCTGCCCACCGGCGATGGCATGGCATTGGTCTTTACTAACTCGGTAGAAGCACCGGCTGAATGTGCTCTCCAGCTCAGTCAGTCGTTACGGCGAAAACCGAGTTTGCCCGTGCGCATGGGAATTCACAGCGGCCCGGTTCATCAGGTCGAAGATGTCACTGAACGGAATAATGTTGCTGGTGCGGGAATCAACATCGCCCAGCGCGTGATGGATTGTGGCGACGCCGGTCACATCCTGGTCTCGAAACGCGTGGCGGATGACCTAGGGCAGTCGCGCCGTTGGCAGCCGTACCTGCACGATCTCGGCGACGTCGAGGTGAAACATGGCGTGATCGTTTCGGTGGTGAACCTCTACGCCGACATCATCGGTAATCCGGAGCCGCCGGCGAAGTTTCACCCGAAGGCGAATGCCGCGAAATCTCGCGCCAAAACTTCTCACAGTCCCCTGGTCTATATCATTCCCGTCGTGGCAATGATCATTCCGGCAATCATTTTTGGGCCGGCCATCTTGCGCTCAGTCGATAAGAGCAGGGCCACCCCGACTCCGGCACCACAAGCGAGCCCGACGGCGTCGCCTTCGTTAGGCGATACCATCAAAAACATGGTCACCAAGAGCGTCATGGAAGATTTGCAGAAAAAACTCCCGGCGAACCTCAAGCCGCCAACTCCACCGTCGCCTCCGAGCTTTTCGGCAACACCGGAGACGAGCATCACGCCTGGCCCTGGCGAACGTCAGTAATGGTGAAGAGGACGCCCCTCATGGTCAGGCTTCAACGTTTTCAGAAGAGATCACATTGGAAATATTGCGCATTAGTTTTCGTAGCGGCAGGCCTGCTCGTTAACCGGAGCGTGGCCCAGACATCGCCTAACGCCGGGCTGCCGTCGACGTTGCCACTCCCGGACCTGGTCGCATTTCTGAATGACCATCCGGCTGTGGCCGGCGCCATCATCTGTCAGTTCCCGCACGTCACTCTTAATTACAGGGATTGGACGCCGGCCCAGAAAAAATATCTGCTGACTGCGTTTGCCAAGGCCTGGCGGGGAGAACCGAGCGGGTTGCCCGATCCGCTTCCGAACGCTTTTCCTTTGCGCGACGATGAGCGTGTTCGCCAGGGGTTGAGCGAACAGGATGCGTTGCAGTTCTATTTCACGAGCATCGCCTGGAGCCTGGCTTTCGAAATGCAACGCACGGTTTCGTGGAGCATTCTGGATTACACCGACGACGAGTTGGCAGTGCTCTTCGATAGCCGCCAGATGTTTCAATTGGTGACGCCTCCCAAAGACACAAAGGGTCCCGCCATATACGAAATCAACCCGGTCGTCTCCGGCCGAAGTCTCCCCTCGCCGCCCGAGGTCAGCATCGCGTTTATTCTTCGTCATCACTTCTTCGGGGCAAATCAGCTGGGGACGGTGGGCCATTTGCTCGGCTGGTGCGAAGGCTTGTCGCATTTTACCGGTGACGACAAAACCGCCAACATGCGGGCGCAATGGCATTACGATGGATTTCCGCCGGAATCGCGCGTCATCTCAGGCACAACCTACGACGACGGGAAAGGGAAGAAGTCTCCCGATATGGTCCAACATTTTACGGCCGGCTGTCATGGCACGACCGGATTTCTTCGCTCCGTTCTGCGCAGCGTTAATATTCCGGTCGAAAACCTGCACGCGGCCGGTCATTCGCTTCCGTACTTTCCAACCTTGGACGCCTGCATGACGCATGGTGACGATATTTACAATCAACTTTTCCGCTCGGAGCAGCCGGCGTTATTACCGAAGAGCTTGTTTATCGATCCCGAACGCTACGACCAGCTTTTTGGGCCGAAAGTCAGCGCGAAAGATATCAAGGCTCACGTCGGAATTCGCCCGCATGAACTTGCTTTGGAACATCTGCCGTTAGCGCTCCTCAATCACTACCTGGAGGATCAGCGCCAGAAGAAGAGCCACGCCGATGGCGAGGTTGCGAAAGTGTTCGCCGGCGAACAAACCGTGCCGCAGCTGGAGGCGCAGAATCTTTGGCCGCGTATGGATGCACTCATCGTGAAGATGGGCGGTGCCGAAAAAGTTCGCGAACTCAACGCGCAACTTCTCAAAAGCACGGTGAACCGTGTGGCCGAGTGAAAGTGAAAAACAACGCCCTAACCTACTTAGTTAACAGCGGCACGACGACGCTTTCCGCTTGCGCCAGGTTCAATTCACCGAGGCCGGCCTCGCGAAGGACACCGTCGCGATCGATCACATAAGTCGCGGGCAAACCGTTGTGCGGATAGCGTTCACCCGCCTCCGCTGTGTCCATTAGAATCGGGTAGGTCATCTTTCTGGCGGATGCGAATGATTTGAGCTTCGCTTGCAACGGCGCATCCGGCGGAAGCGCCCCCTTATAAAGGCGGGTAAAGTCATCCATGGTCACGCCGAGCACTTCCAGTCCGCGATCCTTGTACTTTCGCTCCAACTCAACGAAGTCGGGCAATTCATGCACGCAGTGCGGACACCACATGGCCCAAAAATTCAGGACGATGACTTTGCCACGAAAGTCAGACAGTTTAACGACGCGCCCGTCGACGTCTTTCAGTTGAAGATCTGGAGCGGCCTGGCCTTTAGCCAGTGCAGACGACCGAACCCGCGCCTTTTTCGGATGAACAACAGCTTCCGTAAAAGGAGCCGGCAGCGACACAGTGGAAATGACCGAGTCGGCCGGTAATGGCACATCGGGAGGCCTGGGCGTTTGTGCTAAAAGCGACTGGTTTCCGCCGATCAGAAGGGCGAACCCGATAAACACGAAGGCGAGCGTGATTTTTCTGGATAGCATCACACTAAGTTCAGGATCGTAACGCGGCCGAGCATCAAAGGCACGCGCGAAATCGGATTTAAGAACGTCCAGCGCTTTCCTCCGCTACGTCTTCCAACGTTCAACACATCTCCTTCAGGGTTAGAGGAGCAAGGGACCTCCAGTTTGCGAACTATGGGGAACGGGCGAGCAAGGGACAGAGCCTAACTACCTGGGGGTGAGTGATGGCGCAGAGCAACGTATCAGAGGTCAGCAGTTAGCACTCAGGCCATTGATGCGACAGCCGTGGACTGTCGCTACAAAACGCCTTCAGGCGGCGGCCAGGATGACCGCCCTACAGTTGTTCCTTGCGCTTCGCTAACTTGACCGCTTTAAGCGGTCAAGTTGCGCTCGCACGGAGATTCCCCCAGAAGTGTCACGATTTGTCGGTAGGCGGCTTTTCTTGCAGCAACTCGAGCTCATGCCAGCGGGCGTAGAGCTGAGCGACTTTATCGCGCGCCGATTTCAGCTGAGTTTCTAAATCGAAAATTTCCGGCCGCGGTTTCGCATAAAAATCCGGCGCCGAAAAGGCGGCTTCCAAATCCGATACCGCGGTTTCGGCAGCGAGGATATTCGCCTCCATCGACTCCCATTCGCGTTCTTCCTTCCACTTCAGCTTGCGAGGCTTCGTTTTCTTCGAATCGGCGGTTGCTCCTGGCGGTTGGGACGCAGAAGGACGAGACCCGCCTTCGCCGAGGCTACGGCGGGCAGGCAAACTCTTTCCATCACGAATTGTAGCAGCGGGCGATGAAACCAGAGCGCGCTTCTCCAGATAGTAATCGTAATTGCCGACGTCATACGTGACCCGGCCTTCGCCTTCGAAAGCGAGAATCGACGTGCAAACGCGGTTCAAGAAATAGCGGTCATGACTAACGACGATGACGCATCCGCCAAAGGCGACGAGTGCTTCCTCGAGCAGACGCAAGGTTCCGAGATCGAGATCGTTGGTCGGTTCGTCGAGCATGAGAACGTTGCCGCCGCGCTTCAGAATCTTGGCGAGCAAAACCCGGCTGCGTTCGCCCCCGCTCAATTGCGAGATTTTGGTGTTGATCCGGTCTTCACTGAAGAGGAACCGCCGCAGGTAAGTCCGCAAGGTGATGCTCTGTTCCCCCAGCGTGACATGCTCTCCGCCGGTGCCGACTTCTTCCCAGACTGTCTTTTCGTCATTCAGCAGAAGGCGATTTTGATCGACGTAATTAATCTGGGTTCGCGCGCCGATCTCGACTTCACCGTGCGTCACGGGCAATTCCTGCAAGATCACCTTAAGCAGCGATGATTTTCCGAGACCGTTGCGGCCAACCACGCCGAGGCGTTCTCCGGCCATTAGTTTGAGATTCAGATTTTCAAAAAGGGTTCGGCCGCCCAGTTCCACGCTCACCTCGCGTAACTCAATGATCCGGTTGGCCAGCTTCGGCGGCGTGGGAATAATCAACTCGACATCGAGCTCGGCCTCCGGCGTTTCGTGCGCGGCCATTTCAAAATATCGTTCCACCCGATCGACCGATTTCGTCCGGCGCGCGCGGGGAGCTTTCCGAACCCATTGGAGTTCGCGCTTCAAAAATCTTTGCCGCTTATGCTCTTGCATTTCCTCGACCGCTTTTCGCTGCACACGGGCGAGGAGGTAATCGGTGTAGTTACCCTCGTAGCTGACAAACTGCCCGCGCGAGAGCTCGACGATGCGCGTCGCCACCCGATCGAGGAAATAGCGATCGTGTGTTACGAAGAGACAAGTGCCGGCATAACGAGCCAGAAAATCCTCGAGCCATTCGATCGAGCCGGTATCAAGGTGATTGGTCGGCTCATCGAGGATTAGAAAATCGGGACGGGCGAGGAGCGCCCGGCAAAGCGCGACTCGCCGCTTCTCTCCACCGGAAAGAGTGCCGACGACGCGCTGGGGTTCCGGTGCGTGCAAATTTGTAATGAGCGACTTGGTCCGGTGTTCCAAATTCCAACCATCGGCCTGAGTGATTTGATCGAGCAGAGTGGCGCTGAGCGAGCCGTCGCCAGGAGCGCGTTCATAATCGGCGATGAGATCGAGGATTCGCTGTGCGCCGCTCAGGATATTCGCGTGCACCGTGGCGGCATCGTCGAGTTCGGAGATTTGAGGCATGTATCCGGTAACGAGATCGCGCCGGCTGGTGAACTCACCGGAATCAGGCTGAGTGACGCCCGCCGCAATCCGAAGGAAAGTCGATTTGCCGGAACCGTTGCGGCCCACCAGCCCGATGTGCTCGCCCTCGTTGAAGGCTATGGTGGCGCCCTCGAGCACAACCTGGGTGCCGTATTTAACGGAAAGGTTGTTAGCACTGGCGATGATCGCAGGGGTATCGGCCATGGGAACCGGGAAGGTCGGACGCGCAATGCTGCGCGTCCAATAGAAGAGCTGCGCGTCCCGGATATTAGAGATCCCGCCTTCGCTCGGCTCCGGCGCGGCAAGCAGCAGTCAGAAGTCGGATCATTAATGCGACGGTCAGCCGTAACGCAATACCGAATCATCGGCGTGAGGCCGGGCTTTCAAACCGCCGCTACCAGCAGATCTGCGCGTAACCAAACTGAATTTTTGCTGCAGTACCGGGTGAACAACGATTTCTTAGAAGCGGCACAAATGCCGCCAAGCGAGGAGGAGGTGATTAAATTGTCAATCAAACCAAAAACAGTGAAGGCGAAGAAGTTAAGCGATCTAAAACCAACGAAGGACGCCAAGGGGGGTGTGCGCAAGGCGGGAGGGGAACACGTCGAATTTTCTGCCAAGAAAATGCCGTCCGGGTAGAGCAAGCAAGCGACGGCCAGGATGGCCGCCCTGTTGCTCTTTGTGCTTCGCTAACTTGAAGGGCTTAAAAGCGTCACGTTCGTTAGACGGCTTCTTCTTGCCAGAAGCTGTGACGGCCTGCCGCTAACCGACTCTAATCCCGGAAAAATCATAATTAGGAGAAACCCGCCCCGCGGGTTAGACTAGGAGTCCGCTGGATTCTTGTTCGCTCGGCTCGCGTTCATCGGCCTACGGCGGGTTATCCGCCTCTCTTACATCTATATATGAACGCAAATCTTCTCGCATTAGCCAATTCCGTCGTTACCGACGACAAATTGCTCATCAACATGGTCCGCCTTCGGGTGCGCCAATTGTCTGTCGGACATCGGCCCCTCGTCCTGACACCTCCGGGGATGCTATCGGCCGACGTCGCCTTGTCGGAGATCGCCGCCGGCAAAATCGTCAGCGAAGTCGGCACCGTCGCCGACGCGCAAGCGGGCACCAGACCGCCAACCATTCTCACTTTCCCGAACGGCAAAGCGACCGGCATGGCCGCGTGATTTATGTCGACCGCGCCCTTGCCCGAAGCTGACGCGCAGCTCGACGCCCGCGCGTATCGCCATGCGCACAAGGGCAAGCTCATGATGATCATGCGGGAAAACGGCCGAGAGCTTTCGGCCAAAGATTTTTTTTACTTCGACGACGCCGGCACTCACCCGACCGGTCTTTTTGTGACCGGTATTTTTCCCGATAAAACCCGGGGCCACCTGTTGGCAACACGAGTGAGGGACGCGAGCGAAGCCGAAATCGCATGGAACACCGCCGCGCTGTCGGAGAACAATTCGGCCGAAATCCGAAATTAGTTGATGCCCACTTACGTTTACGAAACGACTGATCAAAGCCGCCCGGTGCGCCGCTTTGAGGTGGCGCAAAGATTCCGCGATGCTCCGTTGAAGGTTGACCCATCAACCGGAGAAGTCGTTAGGAGGGTTATTTCGGGCGGGCTCGCTCCGCTGGTGCGCGGCCGTTCCACCGGCCCCTGTGTCGGCTCCGTCGGATCGCACTCCGAATAACTCACCGTCAGTGGGAAGGTTGTAGGATCAGGTCCCACTTTCGATTCCTACGGGTATTGGCTTGCCTAACGGGCCCGCGGTCGTTTTATAATTCGCTGAAGAATAAAACAATCAACGAAGGAGTAACCTTGAAAATGAGAACCTTACTCGCGTGTCTATTTCTTGGAATGATTCTGTTGGCCGAGCCCCGTCTTGGCGCTCAGACAACGACCCCGCCTTCTCTCACCGGGTCATGGCAACTTTCCTTTGTGCCGGTAAGCCCTACTCCGACGACGGTTCCAGCCGTGCAGATTCCAGGTCTCGCCACATTTACCGCCGATGGCAGCCTGGTGGAAACGGACGCTACCGAGGTCATACCTCAACCGGCCGCTACTAACATCGCCAACAGCGGAACACCAGGCCACGGCATCTGGCAACGCGGACCGGCGGTTACGAATTTCTTCATCCGGTTCACCAGTCTGGTGGTAAATCACAACGGCGTTCTCCAAGACCGGCGGATTGTTACGATTACAGGATCAATTGACGGGACCGGCAACCACTTCACCGGCACTTACGAGTCTCACTTGATTTCTCCTACGGGTGCCGCTGCCGGCGGCACGACCATGGGCAACTTCACCGCGGATCGAATGGTTCATCCGACGCTGCCCTAAGGAAACAGCAGGCGGTAGTCGGTATTCGGTATTCGCCACGCCGTAGCCTTGGCGAAGGCGGGATCGCCCATTTTCCCGCTCCCTAATTTGCGCAAGTCCACGTAATCTACGGTGAATTCCCATCCCCATGGATCCAGAAGAACCACTCGCGCCCGATAGCTTTATCCTCGGCGAGATTCAGGTGTTGCTTTCGGAGAAGCGAACTTCTCTGGCAACGTTGCGTACCGGAATCGCTGTTTTCGCATTACCACTCTCTGTCCTGAGCCTGCTGATTGCGACTTCGCACTACTACAGCTTTGCGAAAGTCATGCCATTGCTCGCGCCGCTGCTGATTCTCAATCTCGGACTGATCGGAGTCGGCTCATGGCTTGTTTATCGTTCGCTGAAACACTTGCACCATTACGAACACCGGGTCCGAGAACTCATCAGCAAATACCGAATGCTGGCCGACTTCGTGGATTGACCACAGAAGGTTTTCCCTTCGGGGGAAAGGGAACTCTGTTTCGGCTGCCTTGCCATTTCTGAATCCGTGAACATCCGTGTAAATGTCGCCGCTATGCGCGCGCTTGGTTTCCTAATTCTCTTCTTTGCGACGCGCACCATCGCTCAACAAACGCCGCCGCCATCGGCGTCGCCGACAAGCACACTTTCCACCGTCGCTCTGGATCCATGGCTCAGTTCGCCTAGTCTTTGGGAAACATCGACCACGCGCTTTCCCGAGGCGCACGCTTTCGGTATGCGCTGGGTTTCGACTGCGCACGATGCAGCCCGGGCGAGTTCGCGGGCCTTGCGCCTCGGCGATCTTCCAATGGCCGAGGTGATCGCGCGTTTTGCACCGGAGAATACAAACACGCCGGTGCCCGGCAGTAACAACGCCTCCCTAACGACAGGCGGCAATCTTATCGCTGTGCAGATTTCAATCTACAACCGGGGCGACTCCGGCGACCTCGACAAAAAGGCGTTCGATGCTCTGGTCGACCGCAGCAAAGCGGCGCTCAACGCTCTGACCCATGCTGCCGCGTTGGAACGCGGGACTGACAACGCCGGCGCCGTGCAGAGTCGCGGCCTGGTCTGGGCAACGTCAGCGAGTCGTTTCCTGCTCGAATGGAGCGAAACAGCGGCGAGTATCACGCAAGGCCTTCCGTATCGGGCCGAGTTCATTCGGCTGCGCGTAACCCCGTTAGGCAATCAACCAAAAAGTTTCGTTGATCAGGTTCGCACACAATCGACGCTTGCCGCCGGCGCCGCTCAATCAAAAACCGTCCGGGCGGCCGACCTTCCCGGCCGGGTCACGAAAGAAGCCGACGGAGGCGAATGGATTCCAGGTATCCCAATGGTCAACCAGGGCCGGAAAGGATACTGCGTCACCGCCGCGACCGAGAGAATTTTGCGTTATTACGGAGTCGAAGTCGATCAGAACGAGCTGGCGGAGATCGCTAACTCGGACGCGCGGGGCGGGACCAGTCCGGAGGTCATGCTCGAGGCCTTGAAGAAGCTGGCCAGTCGTTTCCGGGTGCAGGTCATGACCGAGTATCGGCTGACCTATCCGGATTTCTTGCGCGAAGTTAACGATTACAACCGTGTCGTCCGGAGTGCTCCGAAAACGCTGAACGCAAAGCTCATTGATCAACAGTACGGCCTCGGGAGTTATCCGGCGGTCTGCCGTGAAATGAAGGGCGAACTCCTGATGGAAGCCAAAACAAAGATCAACCCCGCTTATATGACGACATTCGAGCAGAACGTTCGCAGGTACATCGAGCGAGGCGTCCCTCTGCTTTGGTCGGTTCAGCTCGGTTTATTACCCGAAGAAAAGCTCAACCAAAATGCGCACGGCGGACATATGCGCCTGATCGTGGGGCTCAATCCTCGAACCCGGGAAGTTTATTATTCCGACACATGGGGCCTGGGGCACGAACTCAAGAAGATGCCGTTAACGAATGCCTGGACTATTACCGACGGCGTTTTTACTCTCGAGCCGCCCTAACGATAACTATCCGGATTTGCTCGCGCTGCGCCGGCCACAAGCAGCTCGATAATCCTGGGGTCAACGTCGCTGAGCTTTCGGATGTAGAGACATCCCTTGCCTCCGGAGTATTTTCCGAGTTTCCCGAGAAGCTCTTCGTGCCCCGGTGCGCTCGTTAGTCCATACATCGTGATATCTCCTTTGCGGGAGGAGAACCCGACTGCGCAGATGTCACCCTCACGACCGCTCTCGTACTTATAATGATGACTCCCGAAGCCAACAATGCTCTTGCCCCACATCTTTGGCGGCTGCCTGGCCGCTTTTGTCATCAACTTCGCGAGCGCTTCACAGTCCTTGCGCCGAGCTTCGTCTTTGATTCCCGCGAAATAGCTCGCGACGCTGGCCGTTGTCACTTTCGTCTTATTTTCCGCCATTGCCATCGCCGGGGTTGATAGTTGCTCTTTGAGGGTTGAGAGACTCAATCAGATGCGAAGGAAAAATCCAGACGGTTCACGTCATCCCAGACTCCTCGTTCTGGTCGATGAATCGAATGTTGGGAGCTCGGTGCGGACAGCGGGTCGAGGCCTCGACTGGTTGCAGTTGCGCAATTTTTTCGCCGGCCCGGAGTCAGAGCGCGAACTGATCGAGATGGTGGTCTACGCCGGATTGCCGCCACCCATTCCCTTGTGGCAGGAGGAGCGCGACAAAAAGAATAAGTTTATCCACTGGCTGCGGTCGAATGGATTTCTGGTCGTGACCAAGGACGGAGCGCCCGGCGGAGGAAGGCCATTACAAGGCAAACGTGGATGTGATGATGGCGATCGACGCACTCGATCTTGCGACCGAAATGCAACCCGATGTGGTGATCCTGGTGACGGGCGATGCCGATTTTGCCTACCTTGCGACCAAACTGCGCCGGCGGGGGATTCGTGTGGAGGTCGCTTCGGTGGAAGCGAACCTCAGCGGCCTCCTGAAAGCGGCGGCTAATTCCGTGATCGACCTGGCATCCTTATTCCGAACCTTCGAACTGAAACCTGTTCCGGATGCGCCGCCCTCATCGGCGCCGCGCAGAAGGCGCGCGTAATCCCAACGCCTCAAATCGGAGAAGATAGGAACCGATGCACCGGCGGCGTCGTGGCCCACGGGCCCAACGGTCCGACGTATTACTAGTATTACTATTATATTCAGGTGCAGTGACCCCTCGCCAACGACCAGGAATCCGTTTGAATCGCCAATTTGCCCTCGACAAGCCGGGGCGGGACTTCTAAAAATCCGTCGTTCAAGGAGAAATCTATGAGAAACGTACTTTATAGAGGGCTGTTTTGCGCTCTTACCATTTTGGTCATCACGGTTCTGCCGGCTTCGGCGGCGACGACCAACTGGACCGGCCCCGGTAACAACTGGTTTTTCAACGGCAACTGGGACAATGGCACGCCCGGCCCAGGAGATGACGCCTTCGTCGACACACCGCCCCCTTCCGCGATCGCCACCGGCGCGGCCACGGTGTCGTCACTCACCATCGGATCCGCTGCCACGGGAGAAGTTGACGTGTTCAACGCCGGCTCCCTTACGGTTAGCGGCGGAACTTTGGTGGTCGGCGATGCTGGCACCGGCACCCTGGTGTTGAGCGACGCGACCACCACCAACGCCAGCTCCTTCAACCCGATCATCGGCAATTCCTCCACTGGCACCGGTACGATGATCGTGCAGAATTCCGCCACCTTTAATGCCGGCACGAAAACACTGATCGTCGGCAATGCCGGTACCGGCACCCTAACGATCGAGAATCAAGGCACTGTTACGGCCGGGCGTTTGAATGTCGGAAACTCGAGCACCGGCGTTGGCACGGTAAACGTCAATAATCAGGGCACTCTCCAGATTACGGGAAATGCTGAGGTTGGAACGGATGGAACAGGTACCGTGAACGTCAGCAACAACGGCGGCATGAGCGTAGGGGGGTTCCTCTTCATTGGCGAAAATGCGAACTCGACCGGAAGCGTCATCGTGAAGGGCGCCGGTGCAAGCGTGACCGTGGCGGGCAACATCGACGTTGGAACCGCCGGAACGGCCACGCTCGAAGTTCATAACGGCGCGACCGTTTCGGCGACGAACGCCGGTAATGGCAACATCAATATCGGTGATGCTGCCGGCTCGAGCGGAACTGCCCTTGTCGAAGGCGCTGGCTCTACCCTGAACGCTGGGCGCGACCTCGCCATTGGCAATGATTTTGGTGTCGCCGGCGGAGACGGTATCCTAACGATCAAAAACAATGGCACGGTGAACGTCGCGATGTTTATGGACGTCAACGGCACCACAAGCACCGGCGACAAAGGAACTCTCGCGGTCGATTCAAGCTATACGTTGAACGTGGGCACCCTCCTGACTTTTGACGGCGGCCGCCTGCGTTTTCTCGGCGACGGCACTGACTTCATTAATGACGTGAACCTGCAGAACAATCCCGGGCCGGATCAGAACGGCATGTTTGCCGACGTAACGGCCGGGAACACGGCCACGATCAGCGGGCAACTTTCGGGCAACGGTCAACTGGTTAAAACCGGAAACGGGACCCTCGTCCTAACGAATCTGAACAACAGCTACTCCGGCGGGACCGATATCAACAACGGCACGCTCGTTGTTGGTAACGGAGGCTTTGTCCTTGCGAGTGTTTTTGGTACAGGCGACGTCAACCTTAACGGCGACATTACGACTCGCTTGAGAACCCCCGAGGGAATGCCTCTGACTTACGTTATTTTCGGTAACTTCAACGACAACAGCGGACAGCTTTATACCCAGGTGGGCGGTACCAATACAGGCGTTGATAGCGACGCAATGGGTGTCGTCGGCAGCGTCAATCTGGATCCGGCCAACAGTCATCTCTTTGTCCACCGGATCAATAACTACAACCCCAACAATGGCGACGTCGTTAACATTATTGGTGCTTTGGGCGGCGTGAACGGGCAGTTCTCAGATGCGCCGCCGAATGCTCCCGCACCTAACGACTTTCTCGGTTTGATCCAACCTTTCGCGGTTTATAATCCTGACACAGTTGACCTGGTCTTCGGTTTTGCGGCCAGCTTCCAATCGGTGGCCAAAACGCCTAACCAGATTGCCACCGCCGAAGCCTTGGATGACGCTCTGGCCGCGGGTTGCATTGTTCCGGCGACCAACTTCCTGGGCAACGTTCCGATCAACACCTTGCGGCACGCCTACGATCTGATTGCTCCTGAAGAGTTGGCTTCCATGTATGAAGCCAGCTTTGCCCAGAGCTTTGTCAATTCATCCAACCTGCAGCATCGCATGGACGATATCCGCTGGGGTTCGACTGGCTTCTGCGCTGACGGCTTCGTCATCCAGGACAACCACGGTTACACCAAGAACGACGGCAAGAGTGTGGCCGACAAGAACGTGGTCGAGCAGACGGCTCCGCCTAACTATCGCTGGGGCGGCTTTATCACCGGCAGTGGTGAGCTCACCAAAACGGGTGACGAAAGCTTGAACGACCCCGGTGCCGCTGGGTATCAACTCAATGAGGCTGGCTTCACCATGGGTGTGGATTACCGCGTGACCGATCACTGGGCCATTGGTTTGAGTGGCGCTTACAGCCACACCACCGGCAACCTGGTCGACAACGGGCGCTTGAACACCGACGGGGGCAAGATGGGTCTTTACACCACCTGGGGCAACAACGGCTTCTATGTGGACGCTGCGGCCAGTGGCGGTTGGAACCAGTATGACACGCGCCGCTCGGCTTACCTGGGCCAGGAGACTGGTTCCACTGATGGGGCCGAGTTCAACGGCATGGTCGCCGCCGGTTACGATTGGAAGAAGGGTTGCTGGACCTTTGGGCCGACCGCTTCTTTCGAATACACCTATGTGGAGTTTAACTCCTTTACCGAGAGCGACACTTCCCTTATCCCGCTGCACTTCCCTGATCAGAACCAGGAAGCTTACCGCTCTAACCTGGGCTTCCGCATCGCGCACGAGCAGGTCATGAAGCCGGGTGAAGGCCTGACGGTGGTGCCTGAGCTGCGCGCTGCCTGGAGACACGACTTTGGTCCAAGCGCTTACGCGATTGATTCCAACTTTGTGGGCTGCGACGACATCTTCACCGTGCACGGCCCCTGGATTGGGCGCGACAGCGCGGTGGTCGACTTGGGGCTCACGGCCTACTGCACACCGGGTCTGTCGGCTTACATCTTCTATGATGGCCAGTTCGGTCGCGACAACTACAACAACAACGCCATCAGCGGTGGTTTCAGAGTCGCGTTCTAAGAAACCAATTCCTGTAACAAAGTTAGTCTCCCTTGAGAAAGGGCCGCGGGTTAAAATCCCGCGGCCCTTTTTGTTTTGCTGCCTAAGCGGACGAGACAAGCTCGTCCCTCCCGCATGTTCCATCGCGGGATGGCACGTGGCCGGGAGGGACGAGCTCGTCTCGTCCGTGTCTTTTCCTTCTGTAGCGGCGGTCTGTGACCGTCGGAAACATTGGGACCAGATCATGCGACGGTCATAGACCGCCGCTACAAAGAGGAGATGATGACAACGCTGGCGGAATCCACCGCTAACGGGCTTCGTCTCCTGTTAGTGAATGAACCGGATCGTCATCGGGTAGCGATAGAACTTGCCGTCACTCGCCTGAATCGAGGCGATGATGACAAGAACAGCGTTCAGCACCCAAAGGACTGCCAGGAAAGCGAAGCCGACCAGGACCAGGCAAAAAAACGCGGCGACAACGTTGTAGATCAGCATCGAGATCTGGAAGTTGAGCGATTCCTTACCGTGCGCGTCGATTTCCGGGGAGTCGTCGCGCTTGGCCAGCCAGACGATCAGCGGCCCGAGCAGGTGGCCGGGGAAATGAAAGAAGACCCCAGCTAAGGCGCTGGCGTGACAGAGGATGGTCCAGGTGCGGACGTTCGAGGCCGAGGGAGCACTGACGGGAACTGGCGGAGGAGTAGGAGACGTAGTTTCCATAAGCTTCTAAGAGTGAGATGCGGCAGGGCCGCTGTTTGGATTCAAAACATTAACCGCGAATCCGCCCTCGCCAAGGGCCACTGGATTGGGGCGCCTTTCCCGTGTCTACTCACCGCGGAGCCAGGCGCCAAACTGGCGAAGGGCCGCGGCGAACAAGGCTGATGGAGACCCTTTCAACGCTTCCATAATTCGCGGACTGAGGTCTTGCTGCGGATTTTCCAGCGTGCCTGCGAGATGGACCGTGGTCCAACGGTAACCGCCCGATTCCCTGGGAAACACTTCCTCGAAATGTGGCAGCCAGGTGAGATAGTCGCGTGCCAGCCCCAAATCGATCTTCCCGCCTAACGAGCGGTCCGAAATACTGACCGCGCCTTCAACGCGGAACTTTCCTTTTTCTTCCAGCGCAAGGTCGGTCAAGCGACAGTCTGATTTCTGCCAAACAAAACTCCCGCTGCACTCGTTGAGTGCCAGACTTCGCAGGTCCGGTCGTCCGGCGATGACCGCAATTTGATCAAGAAAATTAATTTTGGATATGCGACCGCTTTTTATCCGTAATCCCCCGCGCATCGTGGCTGAACCAAGTTTGTATTCACGTCCGGTCCACTGCAGTTCGCCGTCGGCGTTCCCCATGCAATGCTCCCGCCAGGACGAGGGCAGCCATTCCGCTAATGCGAGATTGTTCCAGGAAATTTTGAAATCAAGGTTCTTGTCTTCATGCGTCGCGGCGGTCCCCCCGGCATGGATCGTCCCGTTTTCGCCGGAGACGACGTCGAGGTCATAAACCGCAAACAAGGTCTTGGTGATAAGCAGATGCACCTTCTTCACACCGAGACTTGGTAGTGGCGGATTTCTCAGGACACCGCCACTGGCTTGATACTCAAAGTCCCGCCCGTGCGGTGTGATCACGAGCCGCGTGTCAAAGATCCCGGCACGCGCATTGCGCATTTGCCATGTGACGTCGGCATGGTCCGACCACACATGACCCAAATAGACGCGATCAGGCAAAAGAAACCCGAACCAGGGACGTGCCGGCGTCGGCTCAGGAGTTGGCTCGTAAACCTGGATCCCGATCTCGGCGTGCTCCACATGGAGATCGTCGATCGACCATCGTCGCAGAAAAATGCCGGCGGGATTGAAGCGGGCCGTGATTTTCTCAGCGTCGAGCGAGGTAATCGCTTTGCGTCCGTTCCGGCCTATCCCCCGATCGCTGGCCCCACTAAGCGGACCGGTTCGGCGGATGTCACCGAATTTAAAATTGGAAAAGTGAAGACCTTTGGCGGTTTCTTTTTCCAGGGCGTTACGGAAACCGGAGCTGTTTACGTAGCGTTCCAGGATCGGATTAACGGAAAATATAATCCCAAAACCCGCGACAATGATGACCGAGACGATCACAAGCGCCTTTCGATAACGAGCGATGTGACTCCAGCTCTTCACGCTCCGAGCTTAACTTGACCAATCGCGGCGCCAAGGGCGCTTCCACATTATTTCCTTTCCCCGGGTTCACGTTTGGCGGTAATCAGCGCTTTGTGATCGCCAAGAGCGGATTTTTCTCGAACTCTTTCTGTTTCATGACGCCGCGAATAACCGCCACGATCGCCCTGCGCGTCGTTGGCTTACTGCTTCTGCTCTGGTCGCTGTCTGATCTTGCCACAATGGCCTTATTGCTTCTCAGCAGCCACTCTGCGGGACACGGATTCAATCCCACCATCGCCCCCTCATTCGATCGAACACACAGCATGCCGCCGGCTCTCGCCTTTCCCTGGTCGGCGTTTCCGCGCGTTTTCATGCGACTCGTCGGAGGACTGGTGCTCTTCTTCTTATCGAAGCAGTTTGGCAAGCTCGTAGCCCGCAGTTTGGAGTGACACGCGTTCTGGTCGAACGAGGCCAGTGCAGCTATGAATTAGCGACGGCAGGTAATTCTGGAAGGCCGTGGCTGTAATTACCCTTGTAACTGAGATAAACGCCCCGATTGAGCGAGTCTTCGATCTTTCTCGCTCGATTGACCTGCACACCGCTTCAGTCAGTCATACGGGCGAGCGCGCCCTGGCCGGCGTAACGAGTGGCTTGATTAGTCTCGACGAAGAGGTCACCTGGCGAGCCCGTCACTTTGGTGTCTGGCAGAACTTCACTACGCGCATCACTGCCTTCGACCGACCAAGTCACTTTCGCGACACCCTCGTTCGTGGCGCGTTTCGCCGCTTCGATCACGATCATTTCCTTTCCGAATGCGAAGGTCTGACGCTTATGCGCGACGTCCTGGACTTTGAATCGCCTCTTGGGATTTTCGGTCGAGTGGCTGATCGGATCGTGCTTAGCGCGTACCTCAGACATTTTCTCGTCACGCGAAACTCATTCATCAAATCCGTGGCGGAGACAGACCAGTGGCGACGATACCTGCGCACGACGGAAGTCGCAGGCGATTGACCTGATTCGCCCTATTCTAAGGACAGGTGAATCACGTTGTCGTAATTGGTGGTGGGCCAGCGGGAATGCGCGCGGCCGAAGTTGCAAGCGCCCACGGCAGGTCCGTCATTTTGTGCGATGCGCAGTCCTCTTTTGGCCGCAAATTTCTGATCGCCGGCCGCGGCGGACTCAACCTGACGCACAGCGAGCCGGTCGAGAATTTTCCCGAACGTTACGGCACCGAAAAAGAGCGATGGCGAGATCTGTTAGGGGAATTTGGGCCGGCCGAGTTGCAGCAATGGGCGCATTCGCTCGGGATTGAGACCCATGTCGGATCGAGCGGGCGCGTTTTCCCGGTTGGCCAGAAAGCGGCTGCACTCCTTCGCGCATGGATCGAACGCTTGCGAGCGAATGGCGTGGAGTTCCGAATGGGCGCTAGATTTACCGGACTCGAACGAACCGATGATGGCTGGCAAATCTGCTTGGAAGACGGCGAACTCAGCGCCAAGGCGGTGGTGCTTGCTCTCGGCGGCGCGTCCTGGCCGGAGACCGGTTCGGATGGACAATGGCCGGGTATTCTCCGGCGACTCGGGATTGAGATCGCACCATGGCAGCCGGCGAATTGCGGGTGGGAGGTCGACTGGCCGGAATCGTTTCTTGAGAAAGCCGAAGGGAAGCCACTCAAGAACCTGACCGTACGCGCAGGGGAGGAATCGGTTTCCGGTGAACTGCTGGTCACGAAGTATGGCCTGGAAGGCGGCGCGATTTATCGACTCGGCCGCGCATTGCGCGGAATGAAGGACCCCGCACTAACGATCGACCTCAAACCGCAGTTAACCGCCGACCTCTTGCGTGAACGCGCGGCGCAGGGAAGCGATGCGGCTGACTGGCTTCGCATTTGGAAACTTCATCCGGCCGCGATCGCCCTACTCGCGACCGCCGGCGAACCGGTCGATCTGGACCAGGCGATCGAGCGTGCGAAAAACTTCTCTCTTCGTTTGCGCGGGCCGCGGCCGATCGCGGAAGCGATCTCGTCGGCCGGAGGCGTTTCGTGGGATGAACTGGATGAGGGGCTGATGTTGCGCAAGGCGCCCGGTGTCTTTGTGGCTGGTGAAATGATCGACTGGGAAGCCCCCACGGGCGGCTATCTCCTGCAGGGATGTTTCGCTACCGGAACGCGCGCCGGCAAAACCGCAGCGAAGTATTCATAACTCAAGAACGCGCGAAAACAGTAGGCGCCTCCCACATTCCGAAATCGCATTCGAAATTCGAAATTCGAAATTTTCCGCCTCAACCTTTCTTGGCGGCGAGATACGCGTTGACCTGCTGCTCGAGAATTTCCAGTGGCAATGCGCCATTCTTGAGAACGACGTCGTGGAATTCGCGTTCGTCCCATTTTTCGCCGAGCTCTTTTTGCGCCTTTGCGCGCAGCTCCTGGATCTTTAGCATTCCGATTTTGTAGGAACAGGCCTGCCCGGGAGAAACGATATAACGCTCAATCTCGGCGGTAACTTCTTTTTCGCCCATGCCGGTTTTTTCCAGCATGTATTTGATGGCTTGTTCGCGAGTCCAACGCTGTGCGTGTATTCCCGTGTCGACGACAAGGCGAACCGCCCGGAACAACTCGGATTGCAATCGACCAAGGTCGCCAAAGGGGTCCTTGTCGTACCAACCGGCTTGTTTGGCTAACCACTCGCTGTAAAGCGCCCAGCCTTCCATGTAGGCGGTGAACGGGATGATTTTGCGAAATTGCGGTACGCCTTTCAGTTCCTGGGCCGTTGATATCTGAAAATGATGCCCAGGCACACCTTCGTGATACGCCAGCGTCGGCATGGTCCAGCGCGACACTTCCGACATGTCGCGCAGATTGGCGTAGAAAATTCCCGGACGCGTACCGTCGAGTGCGGCCCCTTCGTAATAGGCCCCCGGTGCGGTCGCCTGTTTGAATTCCGGAACGGGACGCACGTCAATCTTGGCTTTCGGAATGGTTAGGAAAAGCTTCTTCGAATTCTCAAGCGCGTCGTCGATCAGCCGGGTGTATTCGGCCAGACCAGCCTTGCGGCCGGCATCGTCATTCGTAAATGCGAATCGCGGATCCTTGCCCAGCGCCTTCATGGCGTCGCCGATGGGCTGGCCGGCGAAACCATTGGCATCGAGCAGTGTGCGCATCTCGGCTTCAATTCGCGCCACTTCGGAAATCCCTAACGAATACACCTCCCGGGGATTGAGCGTGGTGGTAGTGTTCTCCTTGAGCTTATAGGCGTAGTAGGCTTCACCGTCAGGGAGTTTCCAGACGCCGTCTTCGGTGGTGGTCTTCGGCTGGAGCGCGACAAAATAATCGATCAACTTGTGATACGCGGGATAAACGCTCCCGTTGATGGCCGATTCGACTCGCCCCTGGTAATCGCTTCGCTCTTGGTCGGTTAACTTGGCGATCTTGGCCGCGCGCGTTTTGAATGAGGTCGCAAGAATGTTCTTTTCGGCCGGGGTTGCGACGAAATCGTTCATTTCCTTCAGGACTTCATCGACCACGAACCGTGGCGGAATGACTCCTTTCGATTCGCGGATCTTCAGGCCTTCGAGAAGGCCATCGAATTTTGCGGGCACGGCGTCGAGGCGTTTGACGTAGTAATCGCAATCTTGCGGAGCGAGCAGGCGGTGGGTGTTGGCCATGAACGACGGGAACTGATTCTGCACGCCGAAAAGCTGGTTGACCGGATAATCGTGAAATTGGAAGCGCTCACCTTCGGCCTGGACGCCGAGATACCAGTCGAGCACGGCGGTGGAAAGTCTTTGCGACGCCGTCTGTTTATCGAGCGGATACTGATGCAGCTGCGCGATGTCTCGGCGAAGCCGATCGAATTGCTTTTGCTGATGGGCGGGCGATTCGTCGTTCAGCTTCGCGTTGTGGCCGGTAATACCGAATTGCTCGACCAAACCAATCGCGGAGAGCAGTTCCGGCTCGTCAAAGACAAATTCGGTGAAGACCTTCTCGTAGAAGACGTTCAGGAACCACGGCCGGAACCAGACCGCGTTGGCCACAAATACGGCAGCCACGATCAAGAGGATCAGGACGATGCCGAAAAGCCATTTGAGCAGGCGGATAAACATAATTGCAATCGCAGATTACCGATTTGAAAGAAATTGGGAAGTATCCTTACTCACCTCCACACTCCCACCTTGAACAGCTGTGCCGTCACGGTGCCGGTCCAATCCTTGTTCGAGGCAGGCGACGCCGGACTGGGATGAAGAATTTGCCCGACGCGCACGGTTTCATTTCCAGCGAGGCTTTCGCGCGCGCGTTTGCTCGCGAAATCGCCCACGCCGATAACCCATTCGGGTTGCAGGATTCTAACGATGTCCCGCAGGTGATTATCACATGAGGCGAAGAGCGCCTTCCGCTCGGATGGCGGCAGCTTGTCTGGCGTCCGATTTCGACCGCTCTCTTCGAGGAATGCGAGCGGGCAATAGTTCATCACCAGATGTTCCCGAAAAAATTTCGCCGGTGTGCCAAATCGTTTCGCGAACAAACCCCACAAACGTTCGCCGCTAATTTCGCTTCGATGACAATCGAAGCCAGATACCGGCCGCTGTGGATGTTCCTTTCGCGGCCGACCGATATCTGCGCGAATGCCTAACCAATCGCGCACCGCCGCAATCTGGCCAAACGGAACTCCCGTTTGGGCCATGCCGAAGGGACCTGGATTCATTCCAAGGAAGAGGACGCGTTTTGGGCCGGTTCCGAAGCGTTGCAGATAAACCTCGTGCGCCCGCCAGGCATACTCGAGCGGGTTGTAAACGTGGGTGACCGGTGGAGCGAACTTCAGCTTGGAAACTCCGGCGGAAAGCCGACGGGCCGCGGCGATCAACTCATCGCTCGTGTTCAAGGGCGCGATCGAAACAGGAGCCACAGATTTACGCGGATTAAGCACGGATGGTCGGGAAGCTAGCGTAGCCTGCGCACAAGGCGAGGGCGGCAACTTCCCCTACAAGAAACACGGAGGTCGCCCCCCTCCGACATTCCGCGATCCGAAATCCGAAAAAATTCCTCTTACGGTTGTCCGCTTCCGCCGGCCGCGCCGTAGACCTGACCGGTCGCGTAGCTGGCATCGCTGGCAGCGAGTTGGACATAGATCGATGCAAGTTCGGCTGGTTGCCCGGGGCGACCCATAGGCGTGGCACCCCCGAACTGCTTCAGTTTTTCCATGGTAGCACCACCGCTCACCTGCAACGGTGTCCAAATCGGACCAGGTGCGACACCGTTTACACGGATTCCTTTTGAAGCCAATTGTTTGGCTAACGACTTCACGTAATTCGTTGTCGCGGCTTTGGTTTGTGCGTAATCGTACAATTCCGGAGACGGATCCGTCGCCTGTTCTGATGTTGTGCCAATGATGGCCGAGCCCGGCTGTAGATGCGGTAACGCGGCTTTGATGATCCAGAAGGGCGCGTAAATGTTGGTCTTCATGGTGGCATCGAAATCCTCCGACGACACATCGAGAATGGACGCGCGCGTTTGCTGTCGCGCAGCATTGCACACCAGGATGTCCAGGCCACCCAGCTGCTTTACGGCGTCCTCGACAAGTTTTTTGCAAAACGATTCGTCACGCAGATCTCCCGGGAGTCCGAAGCCGTTCCGGCCAGCTTCCTTGATTAAGGCGAGGACCTCATCGGCATCCGGTTGCTCGCTCGGAAAATAATTGATGACAACATCGGCGCCCTCACGGGCATAAGCGATGGCGGCCGCGCGGCCCATTCCGGAATCGCCTCCCGTGATAAGAGCCTTGCGACCGGCGAGACGACCCGAGCCCTTATAACTTTTCTCACCGTGATCCGGCTTCGGATCCATCTTTCCCGCAAGACCCGGCCATGGCTGCGACTGCTCTTTGAACGGCGGGTTGGGATATTTCTTCGTGGGGTCTTCAAGTTTTTGTGCAGTCATAGAATCTCCTGTCGATTTTTTCTCATCGGCAAACATGGGCCCGGCCGCGACTGCGGCCAGACCGGTTCCAAGGCGAGTGAGGACGCGACGCCGGCTAATATTCTGTTGCTCCATACATGTCCTTTTCTGTGGCCGGACGAGGTTACCCGGTGAAATGACATCGCAGACCAAACTCTTTCCGGATGGCTAAGAATCTTGGATTCAAAATCCCCTAAGCGGCCAGGAGTTCTATGTGATGTGCAACTTGCCGCGTCCGACGCGGTTGATTAAAGAAAGGACTATCATGCTCGCCGAAACGTAGTTGCGCAGTGTTGCTCATCGGCATTTTGCTGGCGCCAGTTCTCTGCCACGCTGGCTACGACCCACTGGAGGCGAAATTTCAGGCGAAGCCCCACACTCTCGAATTGGTCGTGCATGACAAAACTCGTTCACGCGAGATTCCGGTGCGCGTTTATTTCGAGGAACAGAAATCACCGGCACCAGTGGTTCTCTTCAGCCATGGACTGGGCGGATCACGCGAGGGAAACGCGTTTTTGGGAGAACATTGGGCGCTGCGCGGATACGTGGCAGCGTTTGTCCAGCATCCCGGGAGCGACACTTCCGTCTGGCAGGACAAACCGAAGGAAGATCGGCTGAACGCGATGCGGGAGGCCATCTCGCTGGAAAACTTCAAGGCGCGGGTCGAGGACATTCACGCGGTGTTGGATGCCTCTCGTCCTGGAACACGGACAAGGCACACCCGCTTTTCGGCAAACTTGGTCTCGATGCCATTGGCATGTCGGGCCATTCGTTCGGGGCGGTTACGACTGAAGCGGTCAGCGGCGAACATTTTCCACTCACCGGAACGAGATTCACGGACTCCCGAATCAAAGCAGCCATTGCTTTCAGCCCAAGCGTTCCGCGCCATGGCGATGCCACGCAGGCTTTCGGCGACGTGAAAATTCCGTGGCTGCTGATGACAGGAACAAGGGATGTCGTTCCCGCGCTGGGCCGCGCCGATTTGCAATCACGCCTGGCGGTTTATCCAGCACTTCATGGTGCGCCGAAATACCAGGTGGTCCTGAACAATGCCGAGCATTCCGCGTTCACCGATCGCGCTCTGCCGGGCGATCGCGAGCCGCGCAATCCGAATCATCATCGCGTGATGCTTGCCCTAACGACTGCATTTTGGGATGCGTATCTTGGGCACGACTCGGCCGCCTTAACCTGGTTGAATGGCGATGGTCCGCGCGGTGTGCTTGAGAAAGCGGACGACTGGCAGTTCGCGGCGAAATAGAGGCCGAACGGGAACCATGACAAGAAGCGGCGGTTTCCCAGCCGCCGTTTTTGGTGGTCGGCAGCCAGAGGGCGCCTTGTTGTCTTTAATCACCCAAAGCGCCTGACGAAATGGGCGAGGGATAATCGTTTGTCACTCGCAGAAATCCGCTGTGATATTAGTCGGTGAGCGCGCCCGGAATCAGTATTCATTACCTCGGGCATCATCCAGGATTCGCGGAACGACTTGCGCGATGGTCCTGGGATGAGTGGCGGTCGATTTACCAGCAACGCGCTCAAACCTGGGAGCACGCGCTTAGGAATTACCAGGAGCGCCTGAACATCGACGCCGTGCCATTGGCCCTGGTGGCGTTCGATGAAAGCGGCGAGCTCGTCGGCACGGTTTCGCTGAAATATTACGACCTCGATATCCGCCCGGAGATCGACATTTGGTTAGGCGGTCTATTTGTCATTCCGGAATGGCGTCAGCGCGGAGTGGGTTCGCTCCTAATGACGCGCGCCGTCGAAGAAGCGCGCCGTCTGGAATTACCGTCGTTGCATCTTTGGACGTCGTCTGCCGAGAGCCTTTATCAGAAGCTCGGGTGGAAGGTCGTGGAACGGATGGACTATTGCGGAAAATCCATTGTGATGATGGAGTTTCCGTTTCGGAAATGAAGACGAGCGGCCGCCCCGGTTCAATCAGTGCCAGTGGCGGAGGACGCGGTATCGGCGGACAGCGGTTTGATGCGCGCTTGCCGCGAGGATGAGTTGGCGTCCTCGCAGTCGTTCCAGCGCGGTCTGAACGGCACTCTTGGACAAGCCGGTCGCGTCGGCAATGGTGCGAATACTTGCCGTAACCGGACTCCACCGCCCAGTTCGTGACGCTTCCCTGAACAAATACAAATAGACCAGAAACGCGGCCGGGTGCTGATCGTGGCCAACGAGGTCCTTCATCAGAACATCCAGGACATACAAGTCGATCGGAATGGTGGATTTCACTGCGGCCGGAAGATCCCGAATCCGATCGCTAGAATCAAGCATCTTTACCGATAAACGGACAGCGATTTATGAGCTGCGGACGTCTTGATCTCTGGACGTGTCACTCAAGCGCGTTCTAGGGTGGTCCCATGATCAAGCGAATCAAATTCATCAGCATTCCGGTACAGAACCAGAAACGAGCGCTCGATTTTTACACTGACAAGCTCGGTTTCACCATCATCACCGACCAGCCGTTCGATGAAAAACAGCGCTGGATCGAATTACGCGTGCCCAAAGCCGAAACACGCGTCGTTCTGTTCACTCCTGAGGGCGAAGAAAAACGGATCGGTAGCATGATGAACATGTCCTACGAATGCGACGACATCGACCAGACCTACGAAGAATTGAAGAAACGCGGCGTTGAATTTGAAGGGCCGCCGGAAAAACAGCCGTGGGGGACATACGCCATGTTCAAGGACAGCGAAGGAAATCGGTTTGTCGTTTCGGCGTAACGAACGGGATCTGAAGTGTTCAGCGACTGCCGGCCAATAACGAGGCCTGTTTCCTGACTTCCTTATTGTTATCCAATCGCGTAGGTTGGAGTCATGCAGTCGCCGCCAGCGAGCCAGAGTCGGCCGATCCAGCGGTACCTGGGTCCTTCCCACACTTTGGGTCGATTGTTGGCACCCGGCCTTGTCATTTTCTGCACCACCGCGTTGGCGATCGATTTTGAGGCCGCGAAAAAAGACGCCGGCCGCAAAAACGAGACAACCGAGGGCGCGGCTTACATGGATAAGTGCCAGGACGTGTTGCACAAATATTTGACCTCCGGGATGGACGCCTGCGGCGAGAAATATCCCGACACGAAAGAGCCCGCGCTCATCGCCTTGATTGTCGCAGCCGACGGTCACGTCACTCAGCGAATGTCGTCACCTGGAATTCCCTACGGTGACTGTGTCATGTCGCATTTTCCCGCCAATCTGTCATTGCCACGGCCGCCGCGAGACGGATGGCCGGTTGTCGTCGGTGTGGAAAATCGCCATCACGCAGTGGCCGCGAAGAAGGCCGCCGGCGGTGGAGATTCCGCTAAGGAAATTCTGGCGGGCTACGACGACGCGATTGCCTCTTCCGTGGAAAAAGGCCGGGCGACTTATCCCGGTGCGAAGAAGCGCTTTCTCGCCGGTTTGCCGACGGGGGTCAAATTCCTCGTGCGTGTGCGATTGCGACAGGGCCACAAAGTCGAAGAATCATTCGTTGAAGTCAGGAGCATCCGGAACGGCACCATTACCGGAAACATCGACAGCATTAATATCCTGACGAACTACCGGAAAGGCCAGGGCATCACGATTCCGGAAGGCGAAATCAAGGACTGGGTGATTCAGTATCCCAATGGATCGCAGGAAGGAAACGTGGTCGGGAAGTTCTTGAACGAAAACAGGCGGTAGAGAAGTCAGCGATCGGCAATCCTGCCGGTGCAGGCATCAGATTCGGCGTTTGCCTTCATCGTCTGTTTACGCGTTCGTTCAGGCCACTTATGAGGATTTTTGCTCTTCTCGCGATCACTATGTTGGCGGCAAACCTGATGGCGGCGGATTCACCGGCACCGGCGGCGAAGAAACCCGTCACCAATGAATATCAGGGCGTCAAGGTTCAGGACGATTACCAATGGCTCGAGGGCGATAACGACCCGGCGGTAAAGACATGGTCTGACGGCCAGAATCAAAAGACGCGCGCCTATCTGGATAAGTTACCCGATCGCGCGCTCCTGGAAAAACAACTGACGGAATGGTACGCGAAGACCTCGCCGAGCTATTCAGGTCTGGTCTCGCGGCCTGGAATCCTGTTTGCGCTCAAATTTCAGCCGCCGAAGCAGCAGCAAATGCTCGTGACTCTGGTGTCAGCGGACGACCTCAGCTCGGAGAAAATGGTTCTCGACCCGAATGCGCTCGATTCGAAGGGCACAACGGCGATCGACTGGTTCGTGCCATCAGGTGACGGCAAATACGTCGCGCTCTCGATTTCAAAAGGCGGCAGTGAAGATGGCACGCTGCAAATTTATGAAACGGCCACCGGCAAGGCGCTGCCTGACACCATTCCGCATGTGCAATATCCCACCGCCGGTGGCAGCGCGGCCTGGAACAGTGACGGGAGCGGCATCTACTACACGCGGTTCCCGCGCAAAGGCGAGAAACCGGATGCCGACCTGAATTTTTACCAGCAGATCTACTTCCACAAAATCGGGACTTCCGAAACGGAAGATACTTATTCGTTAGGGAAAGATTTCCCACGCATCGCAGAGATAAAGCTGGAGTCGTCGCGCGACGGCAAATACATCGTAGCCTCGGTCGAAAATGGCGACGGCGGCTATTACTCGCACTACATTCTGGGCCCCGACGGGACCTGGAAGCAGATCACCAGGTTCGAGGATGAAATCAAAACCGTTCGCCCGGGCCGCGATGGCGCCTTGTATCTGCTCTCGCGGAAAGACGCGCCGCGCGGGAAAATCCTCCGCCTGGTCGCAGACCAACCGGAGCTGAGCAGCGCCACGGCAATCGTGCCCACGAGCGAAGCCGTGATCACGTTCCTCGAACCAACGGCCAATGCGCTTTACGTTGGCGACTTGTTAGGGGGGCCGTCGCAAATCCGCCGCTTCGGCCTCGACGGCAAAGGCGAAACAATGATCGCCATTCCGCCGATCTCGGCCGTTTCAGAAATGGAAAGCCTGGAAGACAATTCTGTTTTGTTTCGTGACGTTAGTTTCACCTCACCGGCGGCCTGGTTCAAAGTCACCGGCGATAACGCCCCGGTAAAGACCGCGCTGGTCAACACCTCGCCGGTTTCGTTCGACGACATCGAGGTGTCGCGAGAATTCGCCACTTCGAAGGACGGAACGAAGGTTCCGCTGAACATTGTGCGGAGGAAAGGCACGCCGAAGGATGGCAACAATCCCACTCTGCTTTATGGATACGGCGGCTACGGCATCAACATGCAGCCGAGCTTCGACTTTACGCGCCGGGCCTGGTTCGATCGCGGCGGAGTTTTCGTGGTGGCGAATATTCGCGGCGGTGGCGAGTTCGGCGAGGAATGGCACAAGGCCGGCAACCTGACCAAGAAGCAGAACGTTTTCGACGACTTCGCGGCAGCGGCCCAGTATCTCAGCGAACAAAAATGGACGCGGCCGGCGAAGCTATCGATTCTGGGCGGCAGCAACGGTGGGTTGCTGATGGGTGCACTAATCACACAGCACCCGGATCTGGTTCACGCGGTCGTGTCGGCCGTTGGAATCTACGATATGCTGCGGGTAGAACTGGCGCCTAACGGTGCCTTTAACGTCACTGAGTTTGGGACGGTGAAGGACCCGGACCAATTCAAGGCGCTCTATGCCTACTCGCCGTACCATCATGTGGTCGATGGCACGAAGTATCCCGCCATCCTGATGATGACCGGAGCGAACGACGGCCGCGTGGCCCCGTACCATTCACGCAAAATGGTGGCGCGGCTGGAGGCGGCGAATAAATCGGAGCACCCAATTTTGTTGCGCACGACGACAAGCGCGGGACATGGA
Source organism: uncultured Verrucomicrobiae bacterium (assembly GCA_963824205.1). GTDB lineage: Bacteria > Verrucomicrobiota > Verrucomicrobiia > Chthoniobacterales > UBA10450 > JBBRDU01. Next base: position 682,057 of record CAWGOG010000001.1, read on the forward strand.
ATTGGGACGGCTTTGAGCGAGAGAATCAAACAATTGGCGGATGAATACGCATTCCTATTCGCGCAACTGGGGATGACGAAGCAAACTGAAGCGGGCAAAAAATAGGGAGCCCTCCATCATCGGGGAATTGAGGTTTCCCGGCGCAACTGGTTAAGCTGGGGACATGATCACTCGGGTTCTTCTTGTCACCGCTGTTCTTATTGTCGCAGCCTGCTCGAAGCTGCCCGAGCAGCCGCCGAAATCGGTTGAGCTGACCGGGAATGACCAGATGCGCTACGACATCAACGCTTTCGAGGCCAAGCCCGGGCAAAATATTACGCTGACAATAAAGAACATCGGTACGCAGCCGAAAGAAGCGATGGCGCACAACTTTGTTCTCCTGGCAAAGAATACCGATCCGGCAAAATTCATCGAGGCCGGACAGTCGGAGACTGCCAATGATTACATCGCGCGGGCGAATTCGTCTCGCGTCCTCGCCAAGACCAAACTAACCGGCCCGGGCGAGACGGACACGATCATCTTCAGGGCGCCGTCGGTGCAGGGACCGTACGATTATGTTTGCACCTTTCCGGGACATTATGTGTCCGGAATGAAAGGCGTGATGACAGTTGCTCCTTAACGAAACGCGGCTGTTTGCCCGCCGTCTGAAATCGGATCTCTCCCAATGAAATGGTTTGTGCGCGGCGACATCGACGGGTTTTTCGGGCTGTTTGTTGATAATCTCCTTCAGCTTCTTCTCATTCTGACACTCTGCCCGCTTGCCTGCGGGTTATCGCCCGACTTCGTTGCCGGCACCATTCTGCCGGGCGCGGCGATTTCGATCGCAGCAGGAAATTTCTTCTACGCCTGGCAGGCGCGACGTCTGGCCCGGGCATCGGGACGTAACGATGTGACCGCGCTCCCGTTTGGAATCAATACCGTCAGCCTGGTCGCCTTCATTTTCCTGATCATGGCCCCGGTTTTTCGCGATACCGGGGATGCCCGCCTTGCCTGGCGCGCCGGTCTTTTTGCCTGCCTGCTCAACGGCGTCATGGAGATGGCCGGTGCGTTCGTGGGTGATTTCGTTAGGCGAGTGACGCCGCGGGCTGCGCTCCTCTCATCCCTCGCCGGTATAGCGATCACGTTCATTGCCATGGGATTCGTTTTTCAAATCTTTGCTTCTCCCGTCGTCGCGCTCGTGCCGGTCTTTCTCATTCTAGCGGGATACGGCGGAAAAGTGCGGCTGCCTTTGGGCCTTCCCGCGGGGTTCGTCGCGGTTGTGATTGGCGCGGCCACGGCGTGGACGCTGCACGCATTCGGGCTGGCCCCGGCGCCAAGCGCGCCGGCTGCATCGCTCGGTCTGCATTTGCCGCAATTCTATTTCAGTGACGTCTTCCAATTGTTCAGCGAGCCAACCGGTTGGAAATATCTTGCCGTCATTATCCCCATGGGCCTGTTCAATGTCGTTGGCTCGCTGCAATGCCTGGAAAGCGCGGAAGCTGCGGGCGATCGCTATCCGACTCGTCCCTCTCTCCTGGTCAACGGCGCAGCCACTGTCGCGGCCGCGTTTCTCGGCAGTGCGTTTCCCACAACCATCTATATCGGACATCCGGGCTGGAAAGCGATGGGCGCGCGCTCGGGATATTCGTTGCTCAATGGCACGCTCATCGCGCTGCTCTGTCTTGGCGGGGCTGTCACCGTTGTCCTGCGCATTCTTCCGCTCGAGGCAGCGCTGGGGATCTTGCTGTGGATCGGAGTGATCATAACGGCGCAAGCCTTCCAGGCAGTGCCGCGCCCGCACGCCCTGGCTGTGGCCGTCGGGCTAATCCCCGCGCTGGCCGCGTGGGCATTGTTTCTCATCGAGACAACGCTGCGCGTGAATCACATCGATTTCGTGACCGGCGCGGCAAGGTTCGGCCAGGAAATTTTCTTCTCCGGCGTCATCGCACTCAGTCAGGGTTTTGTTTTGAGCTCAATGATTCTGGCGGCGCTGACCACTAACCTCATTGATCGAAATTTTCGCGCCGCGGCTGTGTGGGCTTTGATCGCGGCAGCGCTTTCAGCAGTCGGTCTCATCCATGCCTACCGGTTGACACCCGCCGGGGTCGACAATTCGTTCGGCTGGATGGTGGCGCCGGGTTTTTTCGCGGCCTACTGCGCGGCCGCGGTTCTTTTTCTAATCATCTCCGTCTGGACCAAAAACGAGCCGGAGCCTGTTCGCCCTAACAACGACTGATCAATTGTTCGTCAGGCGACGGCGCAGCTGAAGAAATGGGCGTTCGACCGCGAAAAAAAGGGCCGCGCCACCGACATAAATCGAAAGCTGAACCAGCAACAGCGCGGTTGCGGAAGTCAGCGGAATTCCCTGATCCGCGCAGACGCCGGCCACCTGATGAATGACCAGTTTGTGGCTGAGATAAACGCTGTAAGCGATGCTAGCCAGGAAGGCCGCGCCGGGAATTTTCAAACGCGACAACGGATTGCTTGGACTAAGCACGCAAACGAGAAGGCCGGTCATGCCAAATGCGATTAACGGAAATTGCGAGATAACGGCGGTGACGGTGAGAGTCTGTCCCTCGCCCAGATAGAGGGCCAGAACGATGGCGCCAAGAGCGGGAAACCAAAGCCAGGCAGTCGCATTCGTCATCCTGGCCCACCATGCCTGTCGGAATCTTCGGATGGCCGCCATTCCCACTCCGAGGATAAGCGGATCAAGGCGAGTCCATGTCGGGTAATAGATAAGTCTTCTGGTACCCGCGGAAGGAGACTCCTCCGTTCCCGGGAAGGTGCAGAGCCAGATATGCGCGCAGACAAAGGCCGCTGACAATGAGCGTTGCGGCCACAAACCAGCTCGCCCGTGGACGACCGTTCAGGAGAAGGAGCGCAAACGGCAGGAGAAGATAAAACTGATCCTCAATTGCGAGTGACCACGCATGCGAAAATGAGGTGCCACCGATCAGGTTGATGTTTTGCACTGATATCAGAAACTTCCAGAGCGGCGAGATGGAGGGGTATTCGCGAAGCCATGGCAGACCGAAATAGATCGCCAGAACGACAAAGTAGGCCGGCATGATGCGCAGAGCGCGCCTGGCGAAGAAGCGGCCGAGTCTGATCGGTTCCGCGCGCGCGAGCGGCGCGAGCAATTGTCCGCCGATGAGATAACCGCTCAAAACGAAGAACAGATCCACGCCGATCCATCCGAAGCGATCGACGTGAGACGGCAGTTTGAAGTCGAAGATTCCGCCGTGATAAAAGACGACGAACACAATCGCCAGCGCTCTAAGAAGGTCGAGGCCGGGTTGCCGTTCGCGGTCGGTGAATCGCGGATCGATGACCGCCGGCTCAACTTGATTACTATTCGAGGAGGGTTCGGTGTTCAGAACTTGAGAGTGGATCGAGCGATTACGACGAACTGTATACGGAACTAAGCGCCGTGATCTTTCGAAGAGTTTTCCGCTAAGACAAGCGTTTAACCTTACTTGCCCCTCGTCAGCGATTCGCTCCTGCGGATAATCTGCCTGCTGATGAAGGCAACCCGGTTCGAGTTCGAGCGGCGCTTTTGGATCATCGCCGGAATTTATTTCATCGGCTTTTCGCTCTCGGGCACCGATCGCACACATTTCCTGGTCCAGCTCCGTCACTGGCTGGCACCGTCGCTGGACTCCGCTTCATTTACGCGCCTTGCCCTTTTCATTGGGGCACTGCTGGTTTTCGGCGCCGCCCTGCTCCGCACATGGGGCGCAGCGTATTTGAAAAGCGATATCGTTCACGACACCCAGCAACATTCTGATGCCCTCGTGGCTGACGGGCCGTTTCGTCACAGCCGAAACCCGCTTTATTTTGCGAATCTGCCAATGGCTGCCGGGATTGGTTTGCTCGCGAGCACGTCGGGTTTTGTGTTTTTAGTACTGGCCAACTGGATTTTCGTTTACCGCCTCATCTTTCGAGAGGAAGCCGCGCTTCGAGAGACCCAAGGCGCGTCTTATCAAAAATATTTGGAAAAGGTCCCAAGGTTCTGGCCTTCCTTGCGTGCGCGAGTTCCTTCAGGCGGCGCGACGCCGCGCTGGCCGCAGGCATTTTTCGGGGAGACCTTCATCTGGCTCTTCGGTATCGCCGAGCTTTCCATCGCGATCACGCTGAATACCAAAGTGGGCATGATCATTTTCGCCATCGGTTTCTTTGCGCATTTCATTACCAACCGCGCGTTGTTGAGGAAGAACTGAACCTCCTCCAGCAGGGGCGCTTCTTTGTAGCGGGAAGACCCGAATCAGTGCGAGAAGCGGGCGATTAACTGACCCTGGGCGATGATGTGACCAGCCATGGCCTTATCCACAGCCGTGCGTTTCACACCAGCGTGGAGATCCAGTTTCCGGTCGAGCGCGAAGATGTGAAAAACGTAGCGATGCGTTCCGGAGGGCGGACAGGGACCGCCGTAACCCTTCTTGCCAAAACCGTTAGTCCCTTCGATTCCATCACCGGGAACGCTCTTCTGAGCAATCCCGGAGGTCGAAGGATCGATGTTCCATACAATCCAGTGGGTAAACAATCCGCCGGGCGCGTCGGGATCGTCGAGAATCAGGACCAGACTCTTAGCTGAGGAGGGAACGCCGTGAATCTGAAGCGGCGGATTCATGTTGTCTCCCTTGCAGGAGAACTGGGCGGGAATATCTCCACCGGCGCTGAACGCGGAACTGCTAAGCTCGAGCGTCGCCGGTTTCGGGGCACACATGGCGGCTCCCGTCAGAACAGCGAGCACTGCGATCGAAAGAAGCCAGGCGCGCACCAAAGAAACTCAGCCTTGCGAAACGAATTACAAGTGTTCGCGCCACCCTCGCTGCGCGGACCGCCGCGTGTGCGGAAAATTCGATGATAACTGTAGGGCGGCCATTCTGGCCGCCGATCTCAAAAGATGGCGGCGAAGATCGCCCGCCCTACGGTTGCTTTCCATTAGTCCGACATCAATGACACAAAAAAGGGCGGACGGGTAGACCCGCCCGCCCCTTTGAAAAGGAAAAATGAGATCTATTTCTTGCCGGAGCGGGTGTAGTTGATCTCCATGGTCTTCTTTTCCTGGCCGCCGGCCGTGGTCTCGTACCATTCCAAATCCATGTGGTTCTTGTCGGTCATTTTAATGACTTCGCGAACCTGCGTTTTCATCCCGGGGATCGGCTCCATCTCCGACGTGTAGGTCCAGGTTTTGGTGGCCGGATCATAGGTGCCTTCGGAGTTTTCGATCCCGGTGCCCATGTTATCGATCCACGAAGAGACGAACTTCTTCTTCGCGTTGTCGTAGGCTTCGATTCCCATTCCGTGGAAAGTGAAGTTCTGCATTTTCCCGTTGGCTCCCGGCATCATCATTTTGCCGACGTAATCGCCGGTCAGATAATGGCCATCCAAAACCATCTTTCTCACGCCCGTGCCTTTTGATTCCGTTGGCTTGGCGTTTGGATCCGGGTTCATCCACATCTTCACGGTGTAACTCCAAGTGCCGGTGGTCTCGGCGAGAAGCTTATGATTGTCGTTCAGCTTCATCATTTCCATCATCTGCTTCATCATCTCAGCCTGATCGGGTTGGCCACTGGGGGCTGCAACGGGACTGGTCGCGACCGCTGGAGCGGTCGTCGTGGTTTGGGGCTGGGTGGTGGTGGTTGCAGGTGTGCTGGTCTGGGCCTGAGCAACCGCTGTCAGCACGATGATTCCGAGGCTACATGTCGCCCGGAGAATTGTGGGGTATTTAAGAGGGAGAATTTTCATGAGACCGATCCTTTCCGGCCCGACAAATCCCGTCAAGCTAAACAACGCCATTAGGATAGGCGGAAAGGAACTTACGAGAGGGCCGCGGCGATCCGCGCGAGAAGCAGGTTGGGAAACAACCCCAGCAACGCCACGATGATCGCCAAAGCCGCAACCGCGAAACCTTCAATCGCGTGCGGGTGCAACACGGAAGCGGTCGCCCGCTCCCTGTTTCCGAGCAACATCACCTTGAGCACACTCAAATAATAATAGAGCGACACCAGACTGCCAAAGAGCGCCAGCGCCACCAGCCAAAGCAAGGCGGTTGATCCGGTCCCGGAATGAACGGCAACGCTGAAGAGATAAAATTTACCGAAGAATCCGGGCAATGGTGGCAGGCCCGCGAGCGACAAGATGAACAAGCGTCATGCAGGCGGTGAGAAACGGAGACCGCGAACGAAGATCGCGGAAATTCTCGAGGGCGGTTCCGCCAGTTTGCCTTTCGACAACGCCGACCACGCCGAACGCCCCAACCAGGGTAAACGCGTAGGTGGCCGAGTAAAAAAGCGTCGCGGAAAATCCGCTCGGGCCGCCCGCAATGAGACCAAGCAGGGTGTAACCGGCGTGAGCCACGGCTGAGTAGGCCAGCAGTCTCCTGACATCCGATTGCGCGAGCGCGCCAAAGTTTCCGACCAAAATAGAAAGCGCCGCGACCACGGCCACGATCGGTTTCCAGCCGGCAGTCAAAGCATGCCACGCTGCGCTGCCCCCGAGTTCCGGAAATCCGGCGAGCACGATTTTCCCGAGGACAAGGAATGACGCGACCTTCGACGCCGAAGCGATGAATGCGGCGGATGTTATCGGACTCCCCTGATAAGTATCGGGCGCCCACAGATGAAAGGGAGCCGCCGCCACCTTGAAGAAGAAACCGATCAGCGCCATCACGATTCCAGCGGCGAGCATCGGTTGTAACGGCGCAGTGAAAATGCTCGAGGCAATCAACGATAGATTCGTGTTGCCGAAGGTTCCGTAAATGAAGCTAAGGCCGAAGAGCGTGAACGCGCTCGCGGTGCTGCCAAACAGAAAGTACTTCAGGCCTGCTTCGGCCGAGCGGAAATCTCGCTTGTTGAAGCCGGCCATGACGTAAAGCGACAGCCCGGTCAGTTCCAAGCCAATGAAGATCATCAGGAATTCGTCCGAGCTGATCAAAAGCATGAGCCCGATGGTGGCGAACAGAAGGACGGCAATAAATTCCGCGCGATCGGCCAAAGCCTTATCCTGCGTTGCCAGGAGGACAGCGAAGAAAGCCAGCGCCAGGCAAATGATCTGAAACAACGATCCTAACGGCGAGACCACCAGCATTCCCTCGGCAAAATTTGCCGAACGCGGCAGCCAGTTGAACGAGCAAGCCGCGACCACGATACCGGCGCATGCGATTAGACTACAAAGCCCGGTGCGCTGGCGATTCGTTAGGCCTATTGTCAAGACGATCAGCGCCGTGACAACGACGACTGTCTCAGGCAGAGCGAGCTTAAAAAGATCGAGGTAGCTCACGGGTGAAAGACGCGAAAGTCATGCAGGGCCGGATTGATGCGGTCGAAAAGCAGTTGCGGATAAATGCCGACGCCCAGCGTCACCGCCATGAGAAGAACGGCACCGCACTTTTCCGGGAGAGTAATAGGAGGAAGAACAACCGCGGGCGATTCAGCCTGCGGCTGGTCACTGAAAAAGGCTCCTTTGAGGGCGCGTAGAGTAAAAGCGGCCACCAGCACCATGCCGGCTCCGGTAACGACAACGCCCGCCGGATAACTCGTCCATGTTCCGATGAGAATCGAAATTTCAGCTGCGAATCCGCTAAAACCCGGGATGCCCATTGAAGCGGCCGACGCGATCACGAAGGCCACGGCCGCGAATGGCAAGGCGGCTTTTAGATTGAACCTGGCGAGCTCGTGAATATCCCGCGTGTGCGTTCGCGGATAAATCATTCGACCGACAATGGCGAAGAGCAGGGCGCCGATCACGCCGTGGGAGAACATCTGGAAAACCGCGCCGCCAAGTCCAAGGCCGGTCGCCGCCGCCAAACCTAGAAGGACGAAACCCATATGGCTGACACTCGAGTAACCGATGACAAACTTGAGGTCGCGTTGGCGCAGCGCGACCGCGGCGGCGTAGACAATTCCGATGACAGCGAGGATCGCGATCCAGTTGCGCCACATTTGGAATCCCTGCGGAAAAAGATTTAAGGCCACACGCAGGGCTCCGTAGGCGCCGAGTTTCATAACAATGCCCGCCAGCAACATCGAGCCGGCCGTCGGCGCGGCGACGTGACCAGTCGGCGCCCAGGTGTGAAACGGCCACATGCCAGCGAGGACTCCGAACCCGAGAAAAAGATACCGGGAAGGCCCAGCTTTGCATTTCAGCCGGGAAACGAAGATGAACAAGTTGCTGAAGATCCAGCGGCGAAAGGCTTCCCGCTTTTTGCGCGCCCACGTAAGCGGCCAGAATTCCGATAAAGACGAGCGCGCCTCCAAAGAACGAGTAAAGCGTCAGCTTCATGGCGCCGTATTCGCGATTGGTCGAGCCCCAGGTGGCGATGAGAAAATACTTTGGAATAATGACGAGCTCGTAAAAGACGAAGAAGAGAAACAGATCCGCGCTTAGGAAGACGCCATAGGAACCGCCAACAACCAGAAGCAGCCAAAAGAAAAATTCGTTAGGTCTTTCCTTCACGTCCCACGAAAAGAGAACAGAGCTAACCGCGGTAATTCCGGTGACAAGGCAAAGCGTGACGCTGATTCCATCGACCGCGAGCTGGTAATTCATTCCCATGACCGGAATCCATGGCAGCCGGACGATGGTCGTGAAGTGCGCGAAATCGATCGTTCGCGAGAAAAAGCCCGCGACGCTGAAGAAAAGGCCGGCCACCGCAGCGACCAATGCGAGTGGGCGCGACCATGCCCGCGGCGCCAGCAGAACGACGAACGCGCCGAGGAAAGTGGAATAAATCGTCCAGGCAATCACGGAAATCAGGAAAGAACCCGCGCCATGTGGGTGACGGTTTCGCTCACCATCTTGAACAGGAATTCCGGGGCGATGCCGACGACCAGCATCAGGACGGTTACAGGGACAACGACAAAGGTTTCGCGGCGCCGCAGATCGGGAAAACTCGAGCAACTCGCTGAGAGCGGTCCGCTAAAAAGCGATTGCATGGCCTGGAGGAAAACGATGGCGGTAAAGAGCAACCCAAACACCGCAACCGCCGTAAATGAAGCGGCCGTGGCAAACGATCCCTTAAAGATCAGGACTTCGCCGATAAATCCGTTCAGTCCCGGAAGGCCTAACGAAGAAAACATCGCGACGCTCATCCAGCCGCAAAGAAGAGGTGTGCGCTGCATCAAGCCGCCAAAATCATCGAGACCACGCGCGCCGCGTCTTTCCTCGAGGAGGCCAACATAATAAAAAAGCGCCGCCGCGGTGATCCCGTGGTTAAAGATTTGCAAGAAGACGCCACTCAACGCGGCCTGCATATCCCCGAGGCGACGATCAGTCGCGGCGGTGATGGCGAAAAGAGCAAGCAAGCAGTAACCGAGATGATTGATCGAGAGATAGGCCACCATCCGCTTGAGATCCTTCTGCGCCCAGGCGGCCAGAGAGGCGAAAACAATGGAGCAGACCGCCAGCGCGAGAAGCCACGGACCGGCGATGCGAATTTGCTCCGGAAAAAGTGGGACCAGAAACCGGACAAATCCGTACAGCCCCATCTTTGAGAGCGCGCCGGTCAACACCATGGAAACCCCGACGGGCGCTGTTTCGTAGGCGTCAGGCAACCAGGTGTGGAACGGAAACAGTGGCACTTTGACGGCGAGACCGAGAAAAATTCCGGCAAAGGCGAGCCAGCCGACGACCGGTGAAAGCGGCGGCATGGTTTGATGAAGCAGAACGAGAAGCCGGAAATCGAACGTGTGACGCTCGACATAAAGCGCCACGAATCCGAGCAACATCGCGACACTGCCAAGGAAAGTGTAAACGAAGAATTTTGTGGATGCGCGATCGCGCTTCTCGCCGCCCCAAAGCCTGATGAGCAGGAACGCCGGAATCAGGCTCATTTCATAAAAAACAAACCACAGGACAAAGCTCTGGGCGGTAAACGTTCCGTAGAGAGCAGCCTGCATGACCAGCATAAGCGCGTTCAGTCCGCGCGAGCCGCGTTGCGCCAGGATGGCGAACGGGAAGACGAGGGAGGTGAGCAGGAGCAGCAAAAGGCTGAGGCCGTCCGCTCCGACAAAATAATCCGCCTTCAGCGCGGGAATCCAGCGGTACTGTTCGACCAGTTGGGGCAGGCCGGATGTGTTGTCGAACCGCTGCCAAATTAATAAGACGTAAAGGATCGCCAGTGCCTGGAACGCGAGGGTTATTACGCGGGGGTTTCGAGGCCGCCCAATCCAAAGCGCGAGCGCGCCGACGAGCGGGATCAAGATTAGAGGTCGTGATCAGGAAAGCCATGCGAACAGGAGAAGCAGCGCGAGCGCGCCAATTGCGACCACGCCCAGATAACCCTGGACCTTGCCGGAGTGCAGACGGCCAACGGACCAGCCGAGGGTGCGCGCTCCAATTGTCGCTTCGTCAACACCCTCATTGATGCCACGTTCGTCGAGACCACGGGTCAAAATCCCTGTCAATTGGCCGGCGGCGGCGAAAAGCCTAACGAATCCGTCCCAAACATGGCGATCGAGCCAGTCGGAGAAGCGGGCCAGCATCTTTGCCAACGGGACAAAGGTTTGCTCGTAAAGATCGTCGATCCACATTCGTTCTTCCAGGAATCGGAACAGGAACGGCGCCGCCCTTTGGAGAGGATCGATGGCGCCATCGACACGGCGATAAACCAAATAGGCGGCCGCAATTCCGCCACCGACAAGGATCAGGGAAACCAGAACAGTCGAAGTGAGCAGCTCACTCCAATTCAAGTGAGCACGGTCACCACCAAGATAACTTTCCATCCAGGGCCAGGCGGGAGAGAGAACGACGCTAAAAATCACGGTGCAGCTCGCGAGAACAATCAACGGAACCAGCATCACCCGCGGCGATTCATGCGCCTGTGAGGCCGCGCTGCGAGCCTGGCCAAAAAAAACGTAGATCATCTGGCGCGTCATATAGAAGGCCGTCAGAAGAACGCCGATCACCGTAAAAACCCACGGCCAAAGCGAAGCCGGCCAGTGGTGGACCGCATCGAGAACTGCTTCCTTCGACCAGGCGCCGCAGAAAAAGAGCGGCACACCGCTCAACGCCATCATGCCGATGGCGTAGGTAAAAAACGTCACCGGCATGATCTTTCGAAGGCCGCCCATTTTTCGAATGTCCTGCTGGCCATGACATCCGTGAATAACCGAGCCCGAACCGAGGAATAGGAGAGCTTTGAAAAAAGCGTGCGCGAGCAAATGCACGATTCCGGCAGCAACTCCGCCAACGCCTAACGATACCATCATCAGGCCAAGCTGAGAAACGGTCGAGTAGGCCAGGATGCGTTTGATATCGACCTGGGCGACTGCAATGAGCGACGCCATCAGTGCCGTGATCACGCCGATCCAGACCACGACGGTGAGCGAAGGCGTTACACCTCTGACGCTTCCGAAGGCAAAAAGCGGATAAGTGCGTGCGACCAGAAATACACCGGCCGCGACCATGGTGGCGGCATGGATCAATGCGCTCACTGGAGTCGGGCCTTCCATCGCGTCCGGCAACCAGACGTGCAGCGGAAATTGTCCGGACTTTCCGACGGCTCCGCAAAAGATGAGCAGCGCCACCAGAGTGATCGCCGGGCCGATGTGTTGCAGCGCGGCCGGCTCGAGGCAACCGCCTCCGCCATTGAAGAGGACGAGCGTCCCATTGCTATTCCAGATCCAGAGAATCCCGAGGAAGAATCCGAGATCTCCAATCCGCGTAGTGATGAACGCCTTTTTCGCGGCCGCGGCGGCACTTGGCTTTTCGATCCAAAAACCAATCAACAGATATGACGCGAGTCCCACGAGTTCCCAGCAGACAAAGATCAGCAGCAAACTGTTGGCGATGACGACGCCGAGCATGGCCGCGCTAAAGAAGGAGAGATACGCGAAGAAGCGGGTGAACTTTTCGTCATCGGCCATGTAGCCGACGCTGAAAATGAAAATCGAGAGCGAGACGAGAGTGACCATGACCAGCATCACGGCAGTCAGTGGATCGAGCAGCCACCCAAGCTGGACGTGATCGTACCCGGCGGTAAACCAGGTGAAGTTAAAGAATGCGTGATACTCGCGAGCGTCGAGAGTTGAGATGAAAGCCGCTATCGAAAGGATCAAGGAGATCACCTGTCCTCCAATGGCGATTCCAGCCGCCGTTCTTCGTCGCGAGCTTTTAAGGCTCAAAACGAACAGCGACGCCACCAGCGGAATCGCCGGGATGATCCAGAGAAATTGAGCGATAAGCCAGGAATTCACGGCGATTAACTTTAGCCTAACGAAAAGACGGCCTGCTCTAGCCTTTCAGCTGGGTCATTCGGTTCACACTCGTGCTGCGATAGTGGCGATAAACCGCAATGACCAGCGCCAGCCCCACCGCAGCTTCGGCGGCTGCGATAGCGATCGAAAAAATGGCGAACATGGCCCCATGCGGATTTGGCGAGGGCGGCCCGAACCGCCAGAAGGCGACAAAATTAAGATTCGCCGCCGCGAGCATCAGCTCTATTCCAATGAGCATGAAGATGGCGTGACGCCGGCTGAGCGCAGCCAGCAGTCCAATACTAAACAGACCGGACGAGATAATCAGGATAAGGCCGAGAGACATGGTGAGAAGGGTTGAAGCGTTGAAGGGTTTAAATAGCGAGACCTGGAAGACTTTATTGTTTTTCTTCGAAAACGAGGATGAGCGCGCCGATCATGGCTGCGGTCAAAAGAATGCCGACACAGAGCAACGGCCAAATGTAAGCCGTCATCAGGGCGTCACCGATCCTGCGAACCGTCAGGTCCTGGTTAGGCACATGGGCCGGCCAGACAGACCCGCTGTTGGAAATGGCCCAGAGCAATCCGCCGAAAACGGCCACCGCGACGATGGCACCCAGCCAGTTAAATGGATCGCGTTCCGTCGCTTCCCGGCGGGTGAGCAGAATGGTAAACACAATCAGGACCGCGACCGCACCTACATAGACAAAAATCTGCACCAGGCCGACAAATTCAGCCCCGAGAAAAATGTAAAAGGCCGCGAGACCGACAAAGCCGACAACAAGGCTGAGCGCGGCGTGAATCAATCGAGGTAACGTTGCTGCCGCCAATGCTCCCACGAGAGTGAGAATCGCGATAACAGCGAACGCGCCCGTATTCATTCAGCGAATCGATAAGTGCGCGGCGCGAATTTCCGGCCGGTTTGCAGCAGCCAGGACAACGGGACGTAAACCCCCACAATCAAGGCAAGCGACCAAAACCATCCGCGCAATCCACCGGCTTGAAAGTGCCAAACGGCTGCCGCCAATACACATGCGAAGGACATCGGGAGCATAAATTTCCAGGCGAAATTCATGATGTGATCGATTCTCGTGCGCGGGAGCGTGCCCCGGATCCAAATAAAAACGAGGAGAAGAACCGATAGCTTGGCAAAGAACCATATATAAGAGGGGATAATCTCGAGCACCCTGATCGGCGCGTGCCAGCCCCCGAGGAAAAGAGTCACGCCCAATCCGCTGATGGCGAACATCCCGAGATATTCCGCCATGAAAAAGGTCGCGTATTTGAATCCGGAATATTCCGTCATGTGCCCGGCCACGATTTCCGACTCGCCTTCCGGAACATCGAACGGCGTTCGATTCGATTCCACCAAACCCGAGGTAAAAAACAACAGGAACGCGGTCGCTCCCCAGGGCGTAGTGACAAACCAGCGTGGAATGACTCCGAAGTGATAACCGTCCTGCGCGGCCACGATCGCATCGCCCGAGAGCGATCCGACAATCATCACCACGGGAAGAACGGTGATGATCAGGGGCAGCTCGTAGCTCACCATTTGCGCAATCGCGCGCATCGCTCCCAGCATGGAGAACTTGTTGTTGCTCCCCCAGCCCGCCATGAAGACGGCCAGCTCGGTGGTCGATCCCACAGCGAAAAGGAAAAGAATGCCCGCATCGATGACGAAAGGCGTCATGTTTCGCCCGTATGGGATCACCGAAAGCGCGAGCAACGCCGGAACGACCATCATGATGGGCGCGAGAAAATGCATCACCTTGTCAGCGCGAAAGGGAACCACGTCCTCTTTGATCAACATTTTGATTCCGTCCGCCAAAGGCTGAAGCAATCCGAACGGTCCGACGCGATTGGGACCGTAACGATTCTGAATCCGGCCAAGGATTTTCCTTTCGAGAACGGAGATCAACGCGAAGAGCCCGGGAAAGACCACCAGCAACGCCGTGATAGTGATAAGTGCCGATACAATCTGCACGAGCCACTCGGGCGCGCCGGACAAAAGCGAAAGGATGCTACCCTTCGCACGAACGAAAATCTGGTCGAGAGCCTCACCAGGCATCTTCGACGAAGAAAGCGAGAGCGGGATTTTTAATCAAGGTATTTAATTTTGTGGCGCTGGCAGACGCTTCTCATTCGGGTAGATTTATGCTCATCTGTGGCTCGGATTGAATGAAGCCTAATCCTTACGTCTTTATCGTCCTCTTTGGAGGGGTTGCAGTCATTTTCCCGCTCCTGCCACTGGCGCTGGCCTGGCTTTGGCGGCGTTTTTTCCAGCCACCTAAACCCGGCCTGCAGAAAAACGCCACTTACGAGTGCGGCATGGAGTCGTTAGGGGAAGCACAGGTCCAGTTCCGATCGCAATACTATCTTTATTGCATCATTTTTTTGATCTTCGACGTCGAAGCGATTTTTCTGGTTCCGTTTGCTGTTTCCTTCAGCGGACTCCCGCTGGGCGCATTCATCGCCATCCTCGTTTTTCTTTTTCTCCTGATCGAAGGCCTGGTGTGGGCGTGGAGCAAGGGTTGTCTTGAATGGAAGAAATGATGGGAAAGTTAAAGGGTTGAATCGTTGAAGCGTTAAAATCGGAACGAACCCAATGGCCAGCGCACCTCCTCACCGCTTCTCTTCAACCTTTCAACCCTTCAACGCTTCAACTTCTTCTCCATGACCGAAACAATTGACGAAGGCTTACGTAGTGAACTTCAGAAGCAGGGCATCTGGGTCACTTCCATGCAGGACCTTTACAATTGGGGGCGCCGCAACTCCATCTGGCCGCTGCAGTTCGGCCTCGCTTGTTGCGCCATTGAAATGATCGCGACCGCAGCGTCGCGCTACGATCTGGCCAGATTCGGCGGCGAAGTTTTCCGGCCATCCCCGCGGCAGGCCGACCTGATGATCGTCGCCGGGACAGTGACGAAGAAGATGGCTCCCCAGGTCGTTAGGCTTTACAATCAGATGCCGGATCCGAAATACGTCATCGCCATGGGGGCCTGCGCCATCTCCGGCGGGCCATTCAAGCAAGGCTACAACGTTCTCAAAGGAATCGACCGCTATATCCCGGTCGATGTTTACATCCCCGGATGTCCGCCCCGGCCGGAAGCGTTGCTTCACGCTTTCATGGAGCTACAGCACAAGATCGACGACCAAAAGCTGACCGGTGCCGGCAAGGCTGAGCATCTTCAGAAATCGCAGCTGAGCGAATTCCCCGTTCCCGCCTTCGGTAAGCACGATCTCGAGCCGCCACTGAATCCTTCCGTCTTTCGGCCGCCGGCGATCGAGCGGGATGCAAAAGCATAATTCGCCACAGATGAACACGGATTAACACAGATGAAGAGCAAAACAGGGCCGCAAAGCGGCCGAAAAATCTGTGTAAATCTGTGTTCATCCGTGGCTAAGAAATTTTTTCCGCTCCGACATGGAACTCCTCGATAAAATAAAGACTCGGATCGAATCGGCAGTGACAGGCGCGAAGGTTGAGATCGTGCCAAACGGAAGTCCGTCGCAGCAGGCCTCGCTCCTGATCGATAATGATCACGCTTCGGCGGTGGCGAAATTTTTGCGGGACGATCCCGAGCTTCGCCTGGATTTTTGTTCCAACGTCACCGGCGTCGACTGGCTCGATCGGACGGTGAAGAAGATTACGAAGATCAAAACGGTCGTCGACGGCGTTGAGAAAGAGATCGACCAAACAACCGAGGAGAAAATACCCGGTTACCTGGAGGCGGTTTATCACCTCTATTCGATGGCGCGGAAGCACGGGCCGGTGATCCTTCGCATGAGGACGGCTAATCGAACGGATGGCGCGAAGCTGTCTTCCCTGACCTCAATCTGGCGAAGCGCCGAATTTCAGGAACGTGAGATCTTCGATTTGTATGGCGTTCGTTTCGAAGGTCATCCCGATTTGCGGCGTATTTTGATGTGGGATGAGTTCGTGGATTTTCCGATGCGCAAAGATTACGTCGAGCCGGACGATTACGAATACGAACCAACGCCGCACGACGACGTGCTCGACCGAGCGAAGCAACACTACGCGCCGCGACCGGCATCGGATGGCGCGGAAGGAATTGCCGCGAAGACCGAAACCTAACCACGAATTCACACGAATGAATACGAATCGAAGGACCGAGAATTTTCCCGCTCAAGGAAATTCGTGTGCATTAGTGTCCATTCGTGGTTGAAGTCTTATGAGCGCAACCGGGTTTCACGAGCTGACCGAGGCGCCGCCGCCGATGACTTCGCGCCTGGAGGGCGAATTGCTGGAGGTGTCGATGGGGCCGCAGCATCCGTCGACGCACGGAGTATTCCGAATGAACGTCGCCCTCGATGGCGAGATCGTGCGCAAGTTGAAACCGGTCTTCGGCTATTTGCATCGCAATCACGAGAAGATCGGCGAAAACACCAGCTATCTCGGGTCGATGCCTTACACGGATCGACTGGATTATTTCTGTTCGATGACCAACAACTGGGCCTACGCGCTCAGCGTCGAGAAGCTCGCCGGCATCGAAGTTCCGGAACGCGCCGAATACCTGCGCGTGATCTTAGCGGAATTGACGCGCCTGCAAAATCACGCCTCCCTGCTTGGATTTCTGCTCAGCGACATGGGCGCGTGGGGCACACCACTGATGTATGCCTTTCGCGAACGCGAAAAAATTCTCGATCTTTTCGAAGCGCTCTCGGGATCGCGCATGATGTGCGATTACATGCGTTTCGGCGGCTGCCGGGTCGATCCGACGCCCGAGTGGCTCGACCACGCCAGACGGCTAACGGAAAACTTTCCGCGATTTCTGGATGAGTTCGAGCAACTCATTCTGACGAATGAAATCGTTATGTCGCGAACCCAGAATGTGGGAAAGGTCTCGGCCGACCTGGCGATCAGCAGCGGGTTTACCGGTCCCGTTCTTCGCGCCTGCGGGGTGAATTACGATATCCGCAAAGTCGATGGCTACGGTTTGTATCCATCTTTCAAATTCAGAATTCCGTTGGGCGATCACGGCGATTGTTACGATCGCCTGATGATGCGCGCGCTCGAGATGCGCGAAAGCATCTCCATCCTGCAGCAGGCGTTTGCCGGCATCAAACCGGGGCCGAGCATGAATCCCAAGGTTAAGGTGCGGGCCTTTCGGCCACCGGTGGGCGAGGCGTATGGCCGAATTGAGGGACCAAAAGGGGAACTCGGCTTTTATTTGATAAGCGATGGCACGGCAAATCCGTATCGCTACCGGGTGCGGCCGCCGAGTTTCATTAATCTCACGATCCTGGAAGACATGTGCCTGGGGCACACGGTGGCGGACGTCATGGTCATTCTCGGGAGTATCGATATTGTCATGGGAGAGGTGGATCGGTAAGACAAAGTCGAAGAGTTGAAGCGTTAAATAGTTGAACAGTTCGCTCCGCGCACGCGTCATATCTTGCAGCACCTTCACCCCTTCAACGGTTCAACTCTTTAACCTCTTCAATCACTCATGATCGGGACCGGAATTATCAAAGGCATGGCGGCGACGGCGCGCAACTTCGTCGGCAGCTATTTCGAGGAAGATCGGCTAACGACCGTGCAGTATCCGGAGGAACGGATCCCGCTGGCGGAGAATTACCGGAATTTTCCGTTCCTGGTTTACGACACCACCGACGCCGAGGCCGGACTGCGATGCGTGGCCTGCAAGATTTGCGAAAAAGAATGCCCTCCGCAGTGCATCTACATCGTTAAAAGCGAGGACAAGAAGCCCGATTACCTCGGCAAACCGCAGTTTTATCCGGCGGTATTCGATATCGACATTTCGGTATGCATGAGCTGCCAGATCTGCGTCGAAGTTTGCCCGTTTGAAGCGATCAAGATGGACAAAGTTTTCGAGCTGAGCACACGTGAGCGTTTCGACGCCCTGCTTTTGCGCAAAGGCGAACTGGCGAAGTCGAACACTTATTATCATTCCATCCGGCCGATCGAAGCCGACCGCGTCGACGCCGGCCTGGCGGAAGCGGCTGCGGCTGCGGCGGCAAAAAAGAAAGCGGCCGCCGCGCCGGCTGCGCCGCCGACATCCCCTTCGCCGTAAGGTTGCGCGCTCCCCTCTCGAGAAAAATTGCCCGGCTCGGCCTGATCGTGGCCCTGCCGTTTTTGCAACGCCTTGCCCACGCGGCCGATCCGGTTGCGGATGCGACCGCGAAATTTCTGGCGGGCCTTCCAATTCAAAATACGCCACTCGAAGGCAAGGCCAATGATCCCGCATGGATTCAGCATGCCAAGGAATTCGAAGGCCAGTGGACGCGGTTCGATGAAAACCAACACCAAAAGATTCAGGCGTGGCGCGAGCAGGCTCTGCCGCAGGATCTGGCGGATCACGAGCCGCACTTCTACATGTTCAGCGGTCCAGACTTCCTCTACGCCAGTGCGTTCTTTCCGAATGCGCCGACCTACATTCTCTGCGGCATGGAACCGATTGGCTCGATTCCGGACATCAACACACTTTCATCTGCCGAGCTGAATGTTGCCCTGACAAATCTCCGCAAGACGGTGGAGTCGTCGCTCGACTGGAGTTTTTTCATCACCAAAAAGATGAAAAGCGATCTCGCGGGATCGCGGCTGACAGGCACGCTTCCAATTCTCTTCGTCTTCCTCGCGCGGACCAACTGCACCATCGAATCGGTCATTCCTGTGCGACTCGACGCCAACGGAAATTTCACTGAAGAAACAAAGAAGACCATTCCGGGGGTGCGAATTGTTTTCAGCAGCGAAGGAGCGGCCACCCAAACGCTTTACTATTTCACAACCGACCTCTCGGATTGGGCGGTGAAGGAAAATCCGGGATTCCTGAAATTCTGCGAGCAACAGGGACGGGGAACGAGTCTTCTCAAGGCCGCCTCCTACCTGATGCATCGAGGCACTTTTACGACCGTGCGCGACTTTCTCCTGCGCAATAGTGACCTGATTTTAGAGGACGACTCTGGAATTCCGTTCCATTTCTTTTCGGACGAACACTGGATGCTTCAACTCTATGGCCGCTACGCCGGACCGATCCCGCTTTTCAAGGAATTCCCGCAGCCCGACCTAACGAAGGCATTTACACAGACCAATCCCCCGATGCTGGGCTTTTCGTTCGGCTATCAATGGCATTCCAGCCGCTCATCACTCATCGTTGCCACCGCGCGCCAGCCGGGGCCCATCGATAGCCCGGGCTCAGACCAAGGGGATGATTAAGGTCGAGGCGCTGTTGGCTCCGGCGGAGTTTCAGGCCCTTCATCGCCGCGATCTTGCGAACACTACTTGTGTCGTCTTCGATGTTCTCCGCGCTACCAGCACGATGGTGACCGCGCTCGGAAATGGCGCGGAGGCGCTGATTCCGGTCGAAGAAATCGATCATGCTCTTCGGCTAAGGCATGACCGGCCGGAGCTTTTGCTTGCGGGTGAGCGCGGAGGAGTTCGTATTCACACGGAAGGATCTAATCCGTTGACGTTCGACCTTGGAAACTCGCCGCGAGAATTCAAAAGAAACGTAGTCGAAGGCCGCACCATCGTAATTACAACCACAAATGGAACCCGCGCGCTGCTGGCCTGCCGCGCAGCGCCGATCGTCCTTGTGGCCTCGTTTCTCAATCTCTCGGCGACGTGCGAGCGGATTCATTCGGATGCTCCGGCTGAACTGCTTCTGATTTGCGGCGGAACCTACCATGAAGCCGCCTACGAGGATGTTCTCTGTGCCGGCGCTGTGATTGATTCCCTGAAGGAGAAGAACGCTACTGATCTGGCGGATTCCGCCTTGCTCGCCTGGAAAGCTTATCGCCTTGAAGAGCGCGAGTTGGTGAGCGCGCTCGAACAGTCGCGCAACGGCCGCCGCCTCCTCGAACAACCCGAGCTGCATGATGATGTCGAATTTTGCGCGCAACGCGACCGAGTTGCGCTGGTCGCGCGTTTGGAAAAAAATGGCAGGGTGACCAAGGCGCCATGATCAGCGCTTGGTGCATTCGCCATGACTAACCGAAAATCTCAACGAGACGATCGACGTTTCGTTCTGCAGAAAGTTCAGCCCGCACTCCTCGGGTTGATGGATGGGTCGGTCTCCACTCTCGCGCCCTTGTTCGCCGCTGCCGGCCTGAGTCACAGCGCGAAAGACACTTTCTTCGTCGGCCTGGCGGCCTCGCTCGGGGCCGGAATCAGCATGGGCCTGGCCGAAGCGTTATCCGATGACGGCAAGGTGACCGGCCGCGGGGAACCGATCATGCGCGGAACCATCACCGGATTCGGCACCACCGTTGGCGGAATGCTGCACACGTTTCCTTTCCTGATCTCCGATCTGCATGTGGCGTTACGAATCGCTTATGGCGTGGTCGTCTTCGAGCTCATCGCGATTGCGCTGATTCGGTATCGTTTCATGAAGACGCCGCTTCTAAATACCATCGTTCAGGTGATCGTCGGCGGCGGGATCGTTTTCGCCGTCGGCCTTTGGCTGGGGAAATTGGGCGGCTGAACTCACATGAAGGTTTCCGTTGTTCACGCGGGCAACTTCAAACTCGACGGCGGCGCCATGTTCGGGGTTGTTCCAAAAGGCCTTTGGCAAAAGGCCAATCCGCCAGACGAACAGAATCTTTGCACCTGGGCCATGCGCTGTCTTTTGATCGAAGAAGGCGAACGCCGCATTCTCATCGACACCGGCATGGGCAAAAAACAGGACGCTCGCTTCTTCAGTTATTATCATCCGGATAATCCGGACGCTCTGGAGCAAAATCTTCGCGGCCTCGCTCATTCGTTTGAAGACATCACCGACATCTTTTTGACCCATCTCCATTTCGATCACTGCGGAGGCGCGCTTTGTCGCTCGAACGACGGCAAGATTGTTCCGCAGTTTCCGCGCGCGACCTACTGGAGCCATCGCGCTCACTGGGATTGGGCGATTCAGCCGAACGCGCGGGAGAAGGCGTCATTTCTTAAGGAGAACATATTGCCTTTGCGCGAGGCCGGGGTGTTGCGTTTTTTTGATGAAGCCGCCGCTGACGTGATTTCGCGAAATTTCAGGGTTGAGATCGTCAACGGCCATACCGAGGCCATGATGCTTCCAAAGATCCGGATCGATGACCGGACGCTGCTTTTTTGCGCCGATTTATTCCCAAGCGCGGCGCACATTCCACTGCCATGGGTGATGGCCTACGATGTCAGGCCGCTGGTTACTCTGAAAGAAAAGGCGGGGATGCTCGAGAAAGCGGCCGCGGAAAATTGGATTCTTTTTTTCGAACACGATCGCGCGATTGAATGCGCCACGGTGGAGAAAACAGAGCGCGGCGTGAGGGTTAAAGAGACGTTTGCTCTCTCCGAGATCAGGTAGGGGCGATTCATTCAATCGCCTCCGGTCGCTAGGAGAGCGGTCCCTGCCTTTCTTGTAGCGGCGGTCTATGACCGTCGCAGAAATCAAAGAACGAAATAATGCGACGGTCACCCGTAACGCAGGAATGATTCTTCGGTGCGAGGCCGGGCTTTCAAACCGCCGCTACAGCAGAGCCTGCGCGTGACGATTCTCCTTAGCAATAAGCCATCCTAGCGTGCTTGCTTTAAGCGGAAATTTCCGGTGGAATCGTCTCCTCATCCAATCGCGGAGAAATTCTTATGAAAAAATACATCGCGGAATTTATCGGAACGTTTTTTCTCGTCCTGACAATTGGCCTGACTGCTACTCACACCCCTAACGGCGTCATCGCGCCTCTCGCCATTGGCGCGGCTCTGATGGTGATGGTTTATGCGGGCGGTCATATCTCCGGCGCGCACTACAATCCTGCGGTCAGCCTGGCAATTTTGATTCGGGGTAAACTGAATGCCGGCGACTTTATTCCCTACTTGATTGCGCAGATTGCAGCGGCCGCGGTGGCCGCGCTCACGGTAAACTATTTTCACAAGGGCATGGACCCGCTTACCGTGATGGTTCCCTTTCGCGGCCCGGCCCTGCTAGCGGAATTCCTTTTCACTTTCGCCCTCGTTTATGTCGTCCTGAACGCCGCCACCGCCGAAGGGACGTCGGGTAATTCCTTTTACGGACTCGCCATCGGCATGACGGTCATGACGGGCGCGTTCGCCGTCGGCAACATTTCAGGGGGCGCGTTTAATCCAGCGGTGGCGGTGGGCATCACCATGCTGGGCGTGGTCGGATGGGACCACATCTGGATTTACCTGGTGGCCAACTTTGCAGCCGCCGTGGTGGCAGCGTTGATCTTCAACATGATCAACCCGCCTTTGCAGACTACGCCCATCGCGACGGACGAGCCGCCTTACGAAACTCCGCAGTAGCCGCCTTGGCCAAAGCGGACACTGTCTGGCTCATGCCGGGAGGATCACTCTCTCCACGTGCGAGTACAGATTAAAGGTTGGGGGGCGCAGGAAACCGATCAAGGTTTGTCCGGTTTCGCGGGCAAATTCCATCGCCAGGGTGGAAGGCGCGGACACGGACGCGACAATCGGAACGCCGCCGGCCAGCGCCTTTTGCATGATCTCGAACGACGCCCGCCCGCTGACCATCAGGATCGTCTCCGTGAGAGG
Source organism: uncultured Verrucomicrobiae bacterium (assembly GCA_963824205.1). GTDB lineage: Bacteria > Verrucomicrobiota > Verrucomicrobiia > Chthoniobacterales > UBA10450 > JBBRDU01. Next base: position 704,758 of record CAWGOG010000001.1, read on the forward strand.
CAATCGGCGTTCGAGAAAGGCGCGGCCGATCGCTTTGTCGACGGCATTATGACGCCCGATGTCTTCGCGGACCGCGATCATGTTTCCATCGAAATCGAACAGGCCAGCGGCATGAATCCCTCCCGTCCGGGAGAAATCGCCCTGTTCTTTTCGCAAGGCGGCAGGAAGCCCTAACAAAATTTCCACCGGAACTCGCCTGCCGCGACCCAGCACCGGGATCGGCGCAAAGGCATGACGAACTGCCTCAATGTTTCGCTTGCCGCAGAGGCCGCAGCTGGAACTGATGGTGCCGATTCGCTGCGACGCAGAAAACTGCGGCTTGAGTCCCGCCTTCAAAGTCACAACCAGGATATTGCCGTTTTCATTTGAATCGTTAGGTCGCCTGATATTTTCAATCGAGTCTTGCTCGAAAATGATTCCCTCAGTAACCAGAAATCCAGCCGCCAGTTCTTCGTCGTGACCCGGTGTTCGCATTGTCGTTGCCACAACTTTGCGCCCGACCCTGATCTCCAGTGGCTCCTCTTTTGTAAGCTCGTCGTGGCTGAACTGGAGCGACCCGTCCTCGCCATGTCTGATGATCTGCCCCGGACCGATTCCCTGGCGCGGCTCGCTCATGGGTCGACAAGGCTGCGGGTGACGTTTGGCCACCTGGTGATATCATTTCGGAAGTGGAAGTCCGTCATCTCTATATTTCTCCGGGCCACAACTTCTTTGGCCACAACGATCGCCCACCGGACGACCATCCCGCGATCGAGGTGCCTGAGATCGAGTGTGTGGCCGGTCATGGAATCAAGGGAGATCGATACTTTGATTATCGCCAGGATTATAAGGGACAGATCACTTTCTTTTCGCTCGAAATCTTCGAGGCCGTTTGCGCTACGCTCAAGGTCACCAACTGCTCGCCCTGGGCTCCCCGTCGAAACGTCATTACGGCCGGCGTCGATCTCACGTCTCTGATTGGACAAGAATTCGAAATACAGGGCGTTCGATTTCAAGGCACCGAGCACTGCCGTCCCTGTTATTGGATGAATCGGGCGATCGCGCCTGGAGCGGAAGAGTTCCTGAAAGGTTGCACCGGCGGCGGCTTGCGCGCCCGCATCCTGTCCGATGGAAAGCTTCGCTCGGGCGTTTCTTAAATGAAGCTCAGCGCCGTCCTGCTTGCCGGTGGCGAATCGCGGCGCTTTGGGCAGGATAAAGCGACGTTTTTGTGGCGTCGAAGCCCGCTTTGGAAGCGGCAGCTCGAGATTTTGCGAGCTCTTGAGCCGGACGAGATTCTTGTCTCCGCGCGCAAGGATCCGTCATGGCGGCCTAACGAAATTGGATTTGTTCAGGACACACCGCCCTCCCGCGGACCGATCAGCGGCCTGGTGGCGGCTTTCTCCGCCATGAGCGGTTCGCATTTACTGGCCCTGGCAATTGACCTGCCGTTCATGACATCCGATTGGCTGTGCTCGTTCGTTAGGCTGGCGGACAAAGGCCAGGGCCTTGTTCCGGTGGCTGACGAAAAGGAGCAGCCGCTGGCAGCAATCTATCCCAGAGAAGCGGCGGAAATTTTTGTGCGCAGAGCCACGGAAGGATCGGATTGGTCTCTTAAAGGGGTGACTCGAGAGCTCGTTCAAATGGGCCTAGTTCGCGAACTACCCGTCCAAACTGATGAATGGCATCTATTTGAAAATCTGAATCGCCCGACCGTGTCGCCGGATTGAAAGCCCACGCATAATCGCGCTTCCTGCTGCGCGTATCCTTGTCGGTAGCGCACTCGTCTCGAGTGCTGGTGATTGCGTCTCGCGATCACGAACTTGGATCTTCACAAATTACCCACACGAACTTGACCGCTTAAAGCGGTCAAATTTCACTAAAGATTGTTGCGGCGAGACGTCGCAACCAGCACTCGATACGAGCGCGCTCCCCGGAGGGGCGCTATTGGGCCGCGCTGGCTTTCGGAACACCCGGCTGCCAGGCGTGCTGCTGCCAGAAGGCGACCGCTTCTTCGGACGAGCCGTAAAAGATGTTCCGCTCCGCGCGCCGGATATTCGCGATACTTTTCGGATACTGTGACGCCGGGCGTAGATCGCATTTTCCGTCGCCGGTGTATTGCCACAGGCGCCAGTGACTCCACGGATCCGGCGCGGACGGCTGCCAGTGATAATTCGCGATCCACAACCAGCAATTCGAAAGGGTCCGGCGATGAATTTCGTTCACGTTGGGCCCACGCAAGATTGCCCGAAGCCGATTCTCGCTGCCGTACACACCCGGATAGGTTCCTGTCCGCTGCCTCACTCGGTCGACAAACGCGGCCGCCTGATCCGGGCGCATCGTTCCCCCCGGGTAATGGCCGTTTTTCTCGAAATCCAGGACAAGTAACACTCCGGAAGGACGCGAGCCGGCGTTGGACCACGCCGAAGAGACCGTCGACAAAAAATGATCCGCCTGCCGAATCGGATCCGTGGCGTCGCCGAAATGATAAGCACCCCACAGCAAGCCGGCACGCGCAGCCTCCTGTTGTCGTCTTCCGTAAGCCGAATCGCGGTCGAAGCGCGGATATGTCGCCTCATGAATTATTCCGATCACACCCTGTGATTTAATGGCACCGAAGTTAGGCTGCATCGTGTCGTAGTGAGACATGTTAACAACACAATTGCTGCCGAGGGCGACCAGCGGAGTCAGGAACGCGGCGAGAATGAGAAAGCGTTTCATTGAGGCGAGAGACAACCCATGGTTCGCCAATCCGGCGGTCCTAGGATAAGCCGCGTTGCCGGTCATTCAACCCGCAGCGACTGGCGAGGTTTCGTTCAGCCTTTGTCGGTTCGCGGAATCACGCTGATGTTGCCGTCTTCCTCAAGCATCGCGCAGCGCACTTCCTCCACGCTGGCGCAGCCCGCTTCGCGCAGGGCACTCATTAATTCATGTCTGGTCAGCTTGGAATCCTGCAGCGCCTTCTCAAACAAACGACCGTTGTGAATCAGGAGCTCGGGGCGCCCTTCGATCAATGCTTCCGCTGTCTTGCTGCGAAAAGTCAGAATTCCGACGAGCCAGTTCAGGCCGACGAGCGTGACCGCCGAGATCATTCCGCCAACGACAGAGTTGTCACCGCCGTTCATTGAATTCTGCACGGCGTTGCTCAGAACGAGCAGGAGAACGAGATCGAATGGCGCCATTTGCCCGATTTGCCGCTTCCCGGTCAACCGGAGCAACGCAATCAGGAAAACATAGATAATAATTCCCCGAAGAATGAACTCCCACCAGGCGATCGACATGTTCCACATCGCATCGCGGTCTTAGCAGAATCGAAGGCGGCGCACGAGCGCATTCTATTCGGTCGGCATCGTCGCGTCGGTGCGGTGCCGGAAGCGAAGGCCGGACAGTTTCGACGGAGAAAATATTCCCCGGCTGAGAACCAGGACCTGAAAGCTGCGTCCCAGCATCTCGGGATGCAGCAAGGTTTGCAGTTCACGCCGGATCTTGGCCGAAGCTTTCCCGAGAAAGTCGGATTCTTCGGCCAGAATTCCGGTCAGGAAGTAATGCTGATCCACCAGCCCCTCCAGGGTCAGGCCGGCGCGCTCGGCTTCGTCGATGAGCGACGTCCAATCCACATGACTCGTTAGGTCAGCGCCGCCTACAGCCGTTAGCGGCGAATCGAGCAGACGATGATCTCTCCGCACCTGCAGAGTTCCGGCCGTCCGTTCTTCCGCATAATAACTTTCGCGCGACAGACCGTAATCGACCGCCACAAGAAAGCCGCGGCGTAACTTTGAAGGCATCTCCCGAATCCATCGTAGCGCTTCGAGGTTAACCTCGGTCTTGTAGGGGGCGTCGCGGGCCGGCAGCCGCTCCACTCGGGCAACGAGCTCGGGATCTGTTATTTCCTGAATGCCAAAGGCAAACTCATCTCCGCCCAGACCGATGCGGCGTTCAACCCATCGAGATGGATTCTGCGCACGCTCGATGAGCCGTACCGGAAATGCGTCTATCAATTCGTTGCTGAAATGGACGCCCTCGAAAGGCTCCATGCTTTCGAGAGCATCCACCCAATCAATCTTGCCCGCGTGCGCGCCGAGCGCTTCCACCTGTCTTTCCCGCAAGACCGCCGATGGCTCGACAATGCGATAACGCAGGGCAGCAAACAGTCTTGAGTGGTCGCTGCCGAGACTGTTGAGGACATCGCGCGCAAATTCTCCCTCGTGCGCGCCTTGTTCGACGATCACGAACTCTTCCGGTTCGCCGAGGAATTTCCACGCTTGAGCAAATTGACGGCTTAACAATTGCCCGAAGGCGGGGCCAACGCTCACATTAGTGAAGTAGTGGCCCGCGCGTCCTAACCGCGCACGGCCGGAAGCGTAGAATCCATGATCGGGATGGTAGAGCGCTTGTTGCATGAAGCGCGCAAATGACATTGGACCGTTCTGGCGAATTTCTTCGCGTATTAACTCGATCAGAGTGGCGTCGCCGGAAGGCACAATCAGAAAACTATTTGCCCGGGATCAAGCCGCCATCGCGCGACTACGCTTTGTCTGCGCGCCTGTCGGGATTCGCCGGCGGCTGTTTGCCCTTGGCGGGTGCGAGCCGGGCTATGGCATCACGCAGACGATCCCAATCGACAGGTTTGGTCAGATGCTCCGCGAACCCTGCGGCTTTACTCGCATTCACATCTTCGTCAGTGCCAAAGCCGGAAAGAGCGATCCCATTCAATCCGTAGGCATGCTTGAGCTCACGCATGAGTTCGAGGCCGGTGCCATCGGGTAATCCAACATCGCTAACGACGAGATCGAACTTCTGTTCGGTAGCCAGCTGGCGCGCCTCCGAAATGCGAGAGGCATGCGAAACTGTGTAACCGGCCGATTCAAGAATGCGTTTCATAACGCGCGCTGTGTCTGCGTGATCCTCTATGAGAAGGATGTTGGCCGGGCTGGCTGTGACGGCATTGAAATCGAGCAGGTAGGCCGGCCCCTCGAGAAGCGATGTTTCCATCGCGTTGAGCCTGATGACAAAGGTCGCACCCTTGTCCTTGCCTTCGCTGCGAACAGAAATGGTGCCGTCATGCAAATCGACGACGCGTTTTGAAATCGCCAGCCCGAGGCCGAGACCGCCAAATCGGCTCGTCACCGCGCGGCCTCCCTGCTCGAAGGCGTCGAAGATTCGCGGCTGCATCTCTTCATCAATGCCAATGCCGGTGTCGGTAAACTCGATGGTAATGTGGTGCTGGCCGTCATTTCTGGTCGAGATATCGATCTGGCCGCCGTCGGGCGTGAACTTAATGGCGTTCTTCAACAGGTTCCAAAAAACCTGCTGGAGTCGCGCCGGATCCGCCCAGGAGTGGTGATGAATTGCCTCAAACCGCCTGGTTAAGTGCAGATGTTTCTGCGTCAGGTCGGAACCAGAGATGCTGAGCGCGTGTTCCAAAGACGCATGCACATCGGTTGCCTCCGGGTGAAGCTCGAACTTGCCATGGGCAATCCGAGTCAGGTCGAGCAAGTCATCGATCAACAGCGCCTCCAGCTCGATATTCCTCTGTATCATTTCAAGGTCGGCGCGATTCACATCGGAGATACCCGAATCCCGTCGCAAGGCCGCGAGGCTCATCAACACCGGTGTCAGAGGCGTCCTCAGCTCATGCGAGAGCATGGCCAGAAATTGATCCTTCGCGCGATTGGCTTCCTCGGCGTCGGTTTTCGCGCGCTCCAATGAAAGCGCCGCCGTTTTTGGCTGCGTGATATCGAGGATGGTGCCGATGAATCGAACCGCGTGACCACGTTCGTCCAGAATCGCGCGACCCTTTTCCGAGACCCAAATCTCCTGACGGTCGTTAGCGCGAATCACGCGATATTCGATATCGTAACGCTGGCTGCCGTCCGGCCGCAAAACCGTCTCAACGGTCTGGTGGATAATGTGACGATCCTCCGGATGAACGCCGTCCACATAGGTCGAGTAGTTAACTTTCGCGCTTGGAGAGATTCCAAAGATTTCGTTACATCGCGGCGACCAGTTCAGCGCGCCGGTCGGCGGATAAAAGTCAAAAGTGCCTACGTCCGCTGCCTCGACCGCGAGGCGAACGCGCTCCTCCAGCTCGGTGAGTTTACGCCCCCTCTCGCGCAGGAGAGCCTCGCTTTCCTTGCGCTGCGTAATGTCGGCGCGAAAAATAACGATTCCATCGGGCGCGGGATATATTCTTGTTTCGAGCCAGCGGTCCCAGGGTTTGTAGAACAACTCGAATTGATCCGGCTGCCGCGATTCCATCGCGCGTTGGCATCGTTCATAAAACTCACCCTTGGCCGCGTCGGGAAAGACTTCCCAGATGACTTTCCCGATAATCTCCTCACGAGGGCGGCCGGCGAGCTCGGCAACTTTTTCATTCACAAAGGTGTAACGCCAATTCCGATCGAGGGCCGAGAAGGCGTCACTGATGCTGGCGAGAATTGTCTCCCGCTCCGAAATGAGATCGCGCACTTCGCGTTGCCGGCGCCGGGCCCGAAGAGCCACCTTGGCTGCCGCTACCAGGGTGACCGATCGCAGCGGGCGCTCCAGCAAGATCACATTTGCCGCCGGCCCGAAAGTTTCCAGTGCCTGAACGCTGGCGCGTTCTCCACTGCCGGGGGCGGTCAGGATTATGACGGGAACATCCGACCAGGGCGGCTGTTGCCCGAGTAAATCGAGCAGAACCAGGAGTTCCTCCGGGACGAGCGCCTCTTCCGCGACAATAATTGCGTCGGTCGACTCATCGAAATTCTGCGCCAGATCGATCAGATCCGTGCAGCGCCGGGCGTTTATGTCATTGGAAAGAAGCGCTTCGGTCGCCTGCTTACCATCGCTGCCTCGCGGCGCCAGCACGAGGACCGCTTCGTCAGACTCATCGACGCCGCGCATTGGATCTGGTCTTGCCTTTGGCGGGCCCGACCGTTTCCGAATCGACCGGCACGCCCGTTAGGACTCCCCGGAATTGTGCCAGTGGTGGACTAACGACTACGCCGTCCGCGGAAATCGTGAGCTCCCGAATGGATTTTTCGTGTTGCCCGGTGCGCTTCTTTAAGACCGAAATTGCCTTATGAACCGCTCCCTTGGCCTCAAAGAAACGGAGCGCTAGGACGGTATCAGCCAGATAAGTTAGATCGATGGGCGACTGCATTTGACCAAGGATGCCCTGGGGCGAAAGGACCAGAATAGTCACAGCTCCCTGCTGGTTCAAATAAGTGAGCAGCTCATGCAGCTGAAGATTGAGAAAACGTTCGTCGCCCATTGCGTGGATATAACCGTTCAGGCTGTCCAGGTAGACCATCCGGACATCGTTCTCTTCGACTTCCTTTTGCACTCGGCAGGCCAGCTCGCCCGGGGACAGTTCCGCCGGATCCACCTTCACGATGGTGATCAGTCGCTTCTCGATCAGTTTTTCAAGTCCAAGGTTCAGGCCCCGCGCGCGTTCCATGAGCACGTTCAAGCTCTCGTCAAAAGTGAAGCAGAGCACCTTCTCGCCTCTTTGAGCGGCCGCGATCGCGTAAATTAAAGCCAGGGTCGATTTCCCTGTTCCAGGAGGACCGGTGAAAAGATTACTCGTGCCGCGAGCCAGTCCGCCGCCGAGGAGAGCGTCCAAGCCCTTAATGCCGCTGGCAATATTCTCTTCCTTGAATTTCTGATGATGTTCCGCCGCCACCAGGCGGGGAAAAACCGCCAAGCCGCCGGTCTGAATGGCAAAATCGTGGAAACCACCGCGATAGGTCGTCCCACGGACTTTGCGGACCAGGAGACGTCGGCGCTCAGCGCCATACTCGGGCGCCAGCTGAGAAAGGCGAATGACCCCGTGTGCCAGGCTTTGCACATGGGAATCAGTGCCTTCACTGCTGCCATCGTCCAGCAGGAGGGTGGTGCAATTTCGCCCGGAAAAGAACTGCTTCATCGACAGGATTTGCCGTCGATACCGCAGAGCCGATTGGGAAAGCAATCGCAACTCCGACAACGAATCGAGAGCAACACGATGCGGACGCAAGCGTTCCACTGACTCAAGCAGAAATCTGGTCGTCTCGGCCAGCTCAACCTCGGCCGGATGAAAAAGCGTGCTCTGAGCTTCGGCGGCGATTTTTTCATCCAAGGCGGAGAGTTCCACGATCTCGAGCTGATCAAGCGACCAGCCGTGGGAGCGAGCCACTTCGTCGACCTCGTCGCGAGTCTCAGAGAGACTGATGTAAATCGTTTTCTCCCCTTTGGAAATTCCCTCGAGCAAAAACTGCAACGCCAGCGTGGTCTTGCCTGAGCCGGGCTTTCCTTCGAGCAAATACATTCTGTTAGGCGGCAAGCCCCCCCGGAGAACATTGTCCAAGCCCGGTACACCGGTGGTCACTCTATGGTTCGCCTTGCTCATTCTCTCAAATGTACGCGCGGCCCATGTATACAACTAGCTTCATCAAGCTTCCAGCGCCCCGTCGCACTATACCATCGCATGATAAACGGACACTGGACGTCACCCCTTCGCCGAAGAACCTTCGCCCATGCTCGATCCGGCAAATCAGACGCCCGCGGAACTGGGTTTTCACATGCCCGCAGAATGGGAACCACACGCCGCCACCTGGCTTTCCTGGCCCCGGCGCGAAGGCATCAGCTTTCCCGGAGCATTCGATCGCGTCATGCCGACCTTTCGAGAAATGGTCGCAGGGCTGATCGAGTCGGAGCCGGTCTGCATCAATGTATGCAACGGCGCTCATGAAGCCGAGGCGCGCGCCGTTCTCGACGTCTTACCTAACGAATGCATCACTTATTATGAAATCCCAACGAACGAGCCCTGGTGCCGCGACCACGGCCCCATCTTCCTGACTCGAAAAGAGGATCCGCGACTCGCGATCGTCGATTGGGGACATAACGCCTGGGGCGGAAAATACCCGCCGTTCGAGTTGGATGACGTTGTGCCCACGCGCATCGGCGCGGTCCTCGGACTTCCGGTATTTCATCCGAAAATGATCCTGGAAGGCGGATCGATCGATGTCAATGGAGCGGGCGCCTGCCTAACGACAGAAAGTTGCCTGTTGAACCAGAACCGAAATCCGGATATGACGCCTGCCCAAGTTGAGCAGCGGATGCGCGATTTTCTCGGCCTGCGCGACATCTTGTGGCTGGCGGAAGGCTGCGAAGGCGACGACACCGATGGCCATATCGATAATCTCGCCCGCTTCGTTTCCGGCGACACCGTGCTAGCAATCGTCGAAAAGGATCGGCAAAGCCCGAACTATGAGCCGTTGCAGAAAAATCTTCGGCGCCTCCAGGAAATTCGGATCAATGGAAAGCCGCTAAACATCGTCGAACTGCCGACAGTGCGACGCATGGAACGCGAAGGCCTGATCTTGCCTGCGAGCTATGCAAATTTTTACATCGCCAATGAAGTCATCCTGGCCCCGACCTACGGCGAGCCTAACGATGACATCGCCCTCGGCATTTTGCGCGAACATTTCCCAACCCGCCGCATTATTGGAATCGATTGCCGGGAGCTGATCTGGGGCCTTGGCTCGTTCCATTGCCTGACCCAGCAGCAGCCAGCCTTGCTCTAGCGGCGGTCTGTGACCGTCGCACTTTCTTGCGCCATAGATTGGCGACGGTCACAGACCGCCGCTACAAGGAATCCTTTGGAAGGGCGCTCGCGCTCCCCTTCCCGGACGCTTCCCGAGCGACCGGCTCGAGCGCATGCCAGACATTGTCCGCCAAAATGCGGTGGCCGGCTGCATTCGGGTGAAGACCATCCGGCAGATTTAAGTCCGGGTGGCCGCTGACGCCCTCGAGCAAATATGGAATCAAGGCCGCATGATTTTTCTTCGCCAGATCGACATACATCTGGCCGAACGCTTCGATGTAGTCGTCTCCTGAGTGGTTAGGCCATTGCATCCCGGCAATGACCACGCGTAACTTCGGGTTTTTTGCGCGCACCGCGTCGATCAACGCCTGCAGATTGTCACGGATCTTGTCGACCGGCGTTCCGCGAAAGGCATCGTTGATTCCCAATTCAAGCACGAAAATGTCGATCGGCTGACGCAAATGCGGCGGCAATCGCGCAAGCCCGTCTTCGGTCGTTCCGCCACTCTGGCTGGCGTTGATGACTTCGTAGCTCAATCCCGCAGCTTTCAGCTTCGCAATCAGGAGCGCCGGGTAAGCTTCGCTGCGCCTCAAAAGAAAGCCGTCAGAGAGGCTGTCGCCAAATACGAGAATCGTCTTCGTGCCGGAAGAATCGTTCTTCGACGCCTGCGCGGACGCGATTCCTAACAGGAGCGCCCAAAAAATAACCAGGCCCAAACTGCGAGTTCGCCGTTGCTTCCAAGAAATGCGCATTTACTTTTCCCGCCTCACCCTCGCTGGCGCTGATAAGCCAGCGTTCGCAAACGAAAACCGGAATATTTTCTATGGCAAACTACGCAATCAACGGCTTCGGACGAATCGGACGCAATGTTCTGCGGGCGATGTCCCCCCATCAGGTGAAACAGGTTCGGGCAATCAACGATCTGACCGACACGCACACCCTGGCGCATCTTTTGAAATGGGACTCGGTCCACGGGAAATTCGACGGCGAAATCGGCTACGACGACGAGAACATCATTGTCCGCGGCCATAAGATCAGGATCCTGAAGGAACGCGACCCTGGAGCCCTGCCTTGGAAAGACTTGTCCGTCGACGTGGTCCTTGAGTCGACCGGCTTTTTCACTTCGCGCGACAAGGCTGAGCTGCACATCAGCAAAGGCGGCGCGAAACGCGTCCTTATTTCCGCGCCGGCAAAGAATCCGGACATCACCATTTGCCTCGGGATTAATGATGACCTTTACGACGGGGCCAAGCACACCGTGGTATCGAACGCCAGTTGCACGACCAACTGCCTGGCGCCGCTGGCCAAGGTCTTGCACGACAATTTCGGGGTCGAGTACGGCTTCATGAGCACGATCCACAGCTACACGAACGACCAGAAGATTCTCGATCTTCCGCACGAAGATCTACGGCGCGCGCGCGCCGCTGCCGTCAGCATCATTCCCTCAAGCACGGGCGCGGCCAAGGCCATCGGCGAAGTCATTCCCGAGTTGCAAGGCAAGTTGAACGGGGGCGCCTTCCGAGTGCCGACGCCGGATGGATCCGTGACTGATTTGACCGCTGTTCTGTCGAAAGACGTAACCGCCGCCGCGGTCAACGAAGCGTTCAAGCACGCCGCCGGACAAAAAAACTACAAAGGCATCCTCGAGTATACCGACGAGCCCCTGGTCTCACGCGACATCATCGGTAATCCGCATTCGTGTATTTTCGACAGCAAACTGACACTGACGTTAGGCAACCGTTTCGTGAAAGTGGTCGGCTGGTACGATAACGAATGGGGCTACAGCAATCGCTGCGTCGGCATGCTGGAAATGCTCGCGAAGTAGGAAACTTCGCGAAATGACGAAGCTCACCGTCCGAGATTTGGAAGTTACGGGCCGGCGCGTCCTCGTTCGCGTCGATTTCAACGTCCCGCTGCAGGAACACGGCGATCATTTTCACGTTGGAGACGATACTCGGATTCGCGAAGCGCTTCCGACCATCAATTACCTGCGCGAACACGGCGCCAAAACAATCCTGATGTCGCACCTTGGCCGGCCCAAAGGAGAGCGCGTTGAGAAATATTCGCTTCGCCCGGTCGGCGGCCACCTTCATGGCCTGCTCGATCATCCGGTTCTCTTTAGCCACGACACCATCGGCGAGATTCCGGAGAAGATTATCGCGAGCATGTGCGCGGGCGATGTTGTGCTGCTCGAAAATCTCCGCTTCCAGCCTGAAGAAGAGGCTAACGACCCCGGTTTCGCCAAATCCCTGGCCAAGCTCGGCGATCTTTACGTGAACGACGCCTTCGGGACCGCGCATCGAGCGCACGCTTCCACCGCCGGAATCACAAAGTTCATTTCAACATCCGCCATGGGATTCCTCATGGAGAAGGAATTGAAATATCTCCATGAAGAGCTTGATCGTCCCGCGAAACCGTTCGTTGTCATCATGGGCGGCGCGAAGGTTTCCGATAAAATCGAAGTGTTAAAGGCCCTGATGAAAAAGGCGGATGCGATCCTCATCGGCGGCGCCATGGCGAACACATTCTTCCAGGCGCGAGGGAATTCCCGTTGGAAAAAGCAAAGTGGAATCCGACAAACTCGATCTCGCCCGCGATCTCATGGAGACCGCTCGCGCCAGCAACGTGCAACTCATTCTTCCGGTCGATGTTCGTGAGACGCAGGAAATCAAGGCCGGCGCGACCGTTCGCAACACCAGTCGCCTGTCAGCTCAAAGCGGTGTCGCTGACGGTTGGCTTGCGGTCGATATCGGCAGCGCGACGGAATCGCTCTTCCGAAAAGAAATCGCCAAGGCCAAAACGATCTTATGGAATGGCCCGATGGGAATTTTCGAGATTCCCGATTTCGCCAAGGGCACCTTTGCAATCGCGGAGGCAATGGCCGAGTCGGATGGCGTGACCGTTGTTGGCGGAGGTGATTCCGTGACGGCGGTCAAAGAAGCGGGATTGGCCGACAAGATGACCTTCATCTCAACTGGAGGCGGCGCGTCCCTCGAACTGCTCGAAGGCAAAGATTTGCCCGGGGTGGCTGCCCTAACGAATAAGGAGTGAATCGAGACGGTTAAATCATGAGAAAAAAGATCATCGCCGCGAATTGGAAAATGAACATGACCCAGGCGGAAGCCGCGCGGTTCATTGAAGTCTTTCTTCTCGAAGACGCTGATATCGTCGATGTCGATATCGTCATTATCCCGTCCTTTACCGCCATTCCCAAGGTCACCGAGCTGTTGACCGAGCGTCAGGACATCAGAGTAGGCGCGCAGAACATGCATTGGGAACGCTCGGGCGCGTTCACCGGGGAGATTTCAGCCGCACAACTGCGCGATCTGTTTGTTCGATACGTCGTCTTGGGCCACAGCGAACGCCGCACTCTCTTCGGCGAAACTGATGAAATCGTGAATCGCAAGGTGCGCGCGGCTCACGAAGCCACGCTTCGCCCGATCGTTTGCGTCGGCGAAAGTCTCAAAGAGCGCGAAGCTGGCAAGGTTGAGAAAATTCTGGGGCGTCAGCTGCGGGCAAGCCTGGCCGAGCTTTCGGCGAAGGAGTTGCAGGAAACCATTGTGGCCTACGAGCCTGTCTGGGCCATCGGCACGGGGCTCAACGCCACTCCCGAACAAGCCCAGGAAGCGCACACGTTTATTCGCGGCGTCCTCAGCGAGTTGTCCGATATATCCACGGCCGACCGCATTCGAATCCAATACGGCGGAAGCGTGAAGCCGGAAAACGCCGGCGAACTGATGTCGCAACCGGACATTGATGGCGCGCTTGTCGGTGGCGCCAGTCTCGATCCGCGCAGCTTCGCGCAAATCGTCAAAGCCGCGCGGGGAAAATAAGAAAAGATAATGCGACGGTTATGGACCGCCGCTACAGAAGAAAGTTTTCCCTCACCTCCTTCCTCTCCCGCTTCGCGGGCGAGGAAGGAGAACGCGCTGCTACACGTCGTGTCTCTCTTTTCCCTCGCCCTTCTCGGAAGGGAGAGGGTTAGGGTGAGGGTTGGTTCGTCTTTCGGATTTCGTCATTCGTATTTCCGAAGGTTACTTATCTTTAATCTCGAGATACGTCCGCGAGAGAACGTGCTTCGTCCCAGGCTGGAATTGCTCGATCCGCATTCGCTTTAGAAACCAGCGGTTATCGATTTTTTGCGCGGCCACCACTTCGAAGCGACGAATCATCTGACCGTCGGGATTATAGCCCTCCATTCGCATGAGCGCGCCGCCGTTCTTGTCCACCCAAAGAATAATGCTCCCGTACTGCGACCGTTGGTTAGGCGCGCGCAGCTGCAGTTTCCAGCATTTCCGCGTGCGAATGTCGTCTGACCCAAGAATTTCCGCTTTCGGCCAATAAAGAAACTTCAGGGCGAGATCTTCATAGGTCACGTCGGTTCCGCGCACCTTTTGGTCGAACTCCGCCGGCATGACCTTTTCCACGCCGGATTCCTTCACCAGTTCGAGCCGCGATTCGGTTTCGCCAATCTGCAGCTGAAGCGTCTCCGGCGGATCAGAGAAAATATAGCGAACCCGTGGGCCATCTTCGACCAACTGAAAAGGGACGACTGTCGCCTCCTGCCTCAGCTGCCCGTGCAAATCGATCTGCTGCTGGGCCTGGCGCGCCCGGACTCCATCGAGAATCTCTCGCGCCGAGGGTGTGACTTGTGCGGCCCAAACCTGCCCCGCGGCGAGCAATAACGACATAGTCGCGAGACAGAACCGCCCGGCCTTGATTAAGTTTTGAGTGCGGCGGCTGAACACGGCTAAAGTCTACACGCTTTTCCCATCTTGGCGCTCATGGACGAAACCATTCTTCATCTGATCAACGAACGTTGGACGAACGGTTTCTTCGATTATTTAATGCCGATCGTCAGCGCTGCCGAAATCTGGAAGCCCCTCTTCCTGATCGCCTTCGCTCTCGGCCTCGTGTTCGGCGGTTTTCGCGGACGCGCCTGTGTCATCTGTATGGTGATCGTTTTGCTCGCCGGGGGGGAAGTAACGCATTTTTTGAAAACCGCCGTGAATCGGCGCCGGCCGAAACAGGTCGACTCTGTTCGGATGGTTGAATTGGCAAAAGTGAAACCGGCGATTTTGAAGGCGTTTCACAAACCGACGGTTCGCTTCTCCGATCAGTCGGATCGGAACCTGGCGCGTTCAGGTCCTTCGTTTCCTTCGGGCCACACGACCAACAACACGATCATCGCTCTTTGTCTCACGCTGTTCTATCCACGGCGCGGCTGGCTTTATTGGATCGTCACCGCCGTCGTTGGATACTCGCGGGTTTATCTTGGCGCCCATTGGCCGAGCGACGTCGTGGCAACGCTCTTCCTGGCTGCGGGAGAGACGCTTCTGTTGCTTGGATTGTTTGAACTCGCATGGCGTTATCTGTCCGCGCGCTGCCTTCCCGCGCTAAATCATCGTCATCCCAGTTTGTTAGGCCTGAAGATATGAGCAACGCGCGCGCCGCCTGGTTTTTTGTCATCCTTCTGACCGCGATCCGCCTTGCCATGATCGGCACGCGCGATCTCGAATTTGATGAAGCGCATTACTGGCTTTGGTCCGACCGGCTGGCGCCGGCTTATTTTACGAAAGGACCTGGTGTCGCCCTGGCCGTTCGCGCCGGGACAGCCTTGTTTGGCGCTAACGAGTTCGGTGTCCGTTGCCTGAGCCCTTTGCTGGCCGCCGGAACCAGTCTTCTGCTGTTCTATTTCGGCCGCCGGCTTTTTGGCGGCGCCGCCGCACTTTGGCTCGTGATCGCGCTCAACGTCACTCCCATCTTCACCTGGGGGGCGTATCTCATGACGATCGATCCGCTCTCCATCTTTTTCTGGACGGCTTCCATGTTCACTTTCTGGCTGGCCCTTGAAAAAAGCCCGCAGTTCTCCTTCTACTGGCCACTGACTGGATTGCTCATCGGCTTCGGCTTTCTTTCGAAATACACCAACGCGCTGGAACTGGTCTCCGTTCTCCTGGTGCTCGCGCTGGCGCCGCGGTTGCGGCAGGAATTCAGGAAACCGGGGGTCTATTCCCTGCTCGGATTGTTTCTGGCCTGCACCATTCCGCCGATTGTCTGGAATGCCCGCCACGCCTGGGTCACGATCAACCACCTCGAAACAAAGGGTGGCCTAACGAGCGATGCCGGCGTTCACCTTTTGGAGCCACTCCGCTTTCTGGGCGAACATTTTGTTTTTTATTCGCCGTTTCTTTTTCTCATCATCGCCATCGGAGTGGTAAGAAGCTTTGGCCGCATCAATCAGCAGTTAAAAACTCTGTTTCTTTTCTGGTTCGGCGCGCCGGTGTTTCTCTTCTATTTGCTGCTTTCGATCAACAAAGCGGCCGCGCCGAACTGGGATGCGCTCGCTTTTATCGGGTTCGCACTCCTGGCGGCGGGAATATGGCGGGATCGTCTTGAATCCAGCGAATGGACTCATCGCTACGCCGCCATAGCCGCTGCGGTGGCGCTCGTCATGAGCACCTTCGCCATTGATTCCGATCTTCTTCACAGCCTTGGATTCAATCTCGCGCGCCGCGACCCAACCAACCGGCTGCAAGGCTGGCATGTCGGAAGCGAGGCGGTGGAAAATCTTCGCAAAGAATGGGAGACAAAGCTGGGCGAACAATTGTTCCTCATCGCTGACGACCGCGACCGGGCCTCGGAAGTTTCCTTCTATCTTCGCGACAAACGCCTGGCCGGTCCGGGACATCCGCCGGTTTACATCGTCGAATCCCAGGATCTGTTAAATCAATTCTCGCTATGGCCGCGCTACGATGAATTCGTCGTCTCGGCCGACCCGAAACCCCAGGGGGACGATCAACCGTACAGCGAAGGTGGCGTGAATCTTTTCACCGGGCGAAGCGCCTTGTTCATCCGGGACGGCGAGCATGGGAGCCTGGTCCACAATGTTAAGCAGGCTTTTGCATCCGCTGAGCCCGTTGCTCTTGTGCGCGTCACGCGCTATGGCAAACCCATCCGCACCTGGCGGATTTTCCTCTGCCGCCAGTACCGGACGCTTCCGTTATGAACGATTCATCTGCGACGACCGTGATTCGCGAGCCTGGCGCTCCGGATATTTCCGTCGTCGTGCCGGTTTATAACGAGGAAGAAAATGTCGCCACGCTCCAGCGTGAGATCGAAACGGCGCTTTCCGGCCGCAACTTCGAGATCGTCTTTGTGGACGATGGTTCGCGCGATGCCACGGCCGAGAGAATCCAGGCGAACAGCAACACGCGCGTCATTCGCCTTGAAAAGAACACCGGACAAAGCGCTGCGACTTATGCCGGAGTGAACGCCGCCCGCGGCGACACTGTCATCATCATGGACGGCGATCTGCAAAACGATCCGGCCGACATTCCAAAGATCCTGGCGGCCATGACGGAAGCCGACCTGGTGTGCGGTTATCGTGCGACTCGCAAAGATACGGCCGTGAAACGCGCCACCAGCCGGATCGCAAATTTTGTCCGCAGCCGTTTCACCGGGGACGGCGTCCGCGACACCGGCTGTGGCCTGAAGGCCATGCGGCGAGAATGCGTTTCGGCCCTCATTCCATTCAAGGGAATGCATCGCTTCGTGCCTGCCCTTGTAAAGGGCGCCGGCTATCGCCTCGTCGAAGTCCCGGTAAACCACCGGCCCCGGCGCTTCGGCACCAGCAAGTATGGCCTTGGAAACAGGGCGATTCGCGCAACTGTAGACATGTTTGGCGTCCGCTGGCTTCTATCGCGACGATTCAGTTATCGGATACGTCCCGACTAGGCGGTTTTCCGGGCCCAAATCCTCTTGTTATTAATAGCCGCGACGATAAGCTTTCGCTCCCTTTACCGGCATGTCATTTGGCGATCTCTTAACTGCTGAACAGATCATCCCGGAGATGACGGCGACCGAGCGCTGGCCGGCGATCGTGGAATTGATCGATCTGCTGATGAAGCTCGGGAAAATCAAGCCCGACGATCGCGAGAGCATTCTGGCTTCGTTGAAGCAACGCGAGGAAACCATGAGCACCGGCATCGGTTTCGGCATCGCCATTCCGCACTGCTCATCGGATCGGCTGACCGAAGTGGTGGCGGCGTTCGGAAGGTCGTCCGCCGGCATCGAGTTTGACGCTCTCGATAACGCACCGGTGAAGTTCGTCGTGCTCTTTATTGTCCCGAAGAATCAGTTTCAGACTCATCTGCGCACGCTCGCCTCCATCGCCAAGTTTTTGAACGACCGCTCCATCCGCGAAAATCTGGGCAAGGCAACATCCCGCGAAGAAATTCTGGCGATTTTTCGCGCCGAACCGCAGAAGGCGTAACCAAGCCGGGCGGTTGTGCCGGCCGCCTGCTGAACTAAAATAGGCGGTCGCCGCGGCGACTGTCTCGACAACGCGTGCAAACCTTTCAACGCCTTCTCTCTTCGAAATTATCGGAGACGCTGCGTACCCTCGGGCTGCCCGAGACCGGCGATGTCACCATTGCGACAGACTCCCAATTCGGCGACTACCAGACTAACGCCGCCCTCATTCTGGCCAAGCAGCGGAAGGAAAACCCACGTGAACTGGCCAACCGTATCGTGGAAGCATGGAGCGACGACGATCTCACCGAGAAGCCATCTGTCGCGGGCGCCGGTTTCGTTAACTTCCGGCTTCGCGCCGCCGCGGTTGCGCGTCAGGCGAACGCGCTCCGGAAGGATGATCGGCTCGGAGTCGAAAAGACCGACAAACCTCACCGTGTGTTGATTGATTTCGGATCCCCCAACGTCGCCAAGCCGATGCACGTCGGGCACATTCGCAGCACGGTTTTGGGAGACGCCCTTGCGCGGATCGCGAAATTCCTCGGGCATGACGTCATCCGCGACAATCACATTGGGGATTGGGGCACGCAGTTTGGGATGGTGATTTACGGATGGAAAAACTTTCTGGATCGCGAAGCATTGACGCGCGACCCGATCGCCGAGTTGGTCCGAGTTTACAAAGAGGCCAACGAACGCTCCGCGGCCGACCCGGCCGTGCGCGAAGCCTGCCGCCAGGAACTCGTTAGGCTGCAGGCTGGCGATTCAGAGAACCTTTCCATCTGGCAGCAAAGCGTCGATCTTTCACTTAAGGAATTCGCGCGCGCCTATGAAGTCCTCGGAATTCATTACGATATCCAGCACGGCGAAAGTTTTTACAACGATCGCCTCGCCGGCGTGGTTGAGCGTCTTTTGAAATCCGGTATCGCCGAAATCAGCCAAGGAGCCGTCGTGGTTTTCTTCCGCGACATCCCCGAGTTGGCCGACAAACCCTGCATCGTTCGCAAGCAGGACGGTGGATTTAATTACGCGACTTCGGACATCGCAACGGTCGAGTATCGAGTCAACGATCTGAAACGCGACACCGTTTGGTACGTAGTCGGCGCGCCGCAGACGCTTCATTTCAAACAGATTTTCGAGATCGCGCGTCGCGAGGGTTACACGGCCGATTTCCGGCATATTCCATTCGGCAGTATCCTCGGCAAAGACCGAAAGCTGATGAAAACGCGCTCGGGCGAGAATGTGCCCTTGAGCGAATTGGTCGGGGAAGCTCGAACGCGCGCGCGCCAAATTATCGATCAAAAAAGCACCGATTTGTCCGCGGAAGAGAAAGACAAAATCGCCGGCATTATCGGCATTGGTGCGATCAAGTATGCGGACCTGTCGCAGTATCGGATGACCGATTACGTCTTTGCGTGGGACAAAATGCTTTCCTTTCAAGGCAATACCGCGCCGTATTTGCAAAATGCCTATGTGCGCATCCGCTCAATCTTTCGAAAGGCCGCCGCTGACGGCGTGAGTTTAACCGGGGTGGGCGCGGACCTTGTGCTCGCGGAACCAGCCGAAATCGCGCTAGCCAAAAAGGTCACGCAATTTGCCGAGATCGTTGCGCAGATTCTGAACGACTTCCGCCCGAACCTTCTGGCGAACTACCTCTTTGAGCTGGCTAACTCCTTTCACGCCTTCTACGAAAGCTGCCCGATCCTGAAGTCGGATGAGCCTGCGCGATCGTCGCGTCTCGCCCTGGCCGAACTAACGAGCAGGGTCTTGAAAAAAGGGTTGGAGCTTCTCGGGATAAACGTCCCCGAGAAAATGTAGAATTACACGGCGTCCTCCGCGCATCCCTGACGTGGCCTGGAGGGATGACCTCCGTGTCGTCCCCAATTTTAGGGACGGCGGAGCCCGTCCCGCCACTTTCATCCATGTGCGGGAATGAAGCGCTGCGTATGTTCGTGGTGTAAGGTTTTGACCCTCCAATGAGCATGCAACATCCGCGTATCCCCGATTGCACCTATCGGTTGCAATTCAATCGCGACTTCACTTTCGCGGACGCGCGGAAGATTACCGATTACCTGCACAAGCTCGGTGTGAGCGATGCCTACGCATCACCTTATTTTCAGGCCCGACCCGAGAGCATGCACGGCTACGACATTACGGATCACAACAAGCTCAACGCCGCTATCGGTTCGCGGGAAGAATATGACGCCTGGGTCGCGGAACTGCATGCGCGTCAGATGGGCCAGATTCTCGACTTCGTCCCTAACCACATGGGCATCGGGGAGCCGCTCAATACCTGGTGGATGGATGTGCTCGAGAATGGGCCCAGCTCAACCTACGCGCCCTATTTCGATATCGATTGGCATCCGCTGAAAGCCGATCTTCACGAAAAGGTTCTTCTCCCGATTCTGGGCGACCAATACGGACGCGTCCTGGAGCGTGGAGAACTCAAAGTTCATCTGGACGCCGGGGCCTTCCATCTTTGCTATTACAAGAATCAGCTGCCCATCGCCCCGGGCACGTATCGTTACATCCTCGAAGTCGCACTGGAGAATCTGGATCAATTCAAAGACCAGGAGTTTTACGCGGAGTTTCAGAGCATTCTGACCGCGCTGGAATATTTGCCCAAACGAACCGAGACCGATCCGGAACGCATCCTCGAGCGGGTGCGCGAAAAGGAAATCATCAAGCGACGCCTCGAACGCCGGATGGAAGAAGCGCCGGAAGTTCGCCGGGCCGTCGAAGAAGCGCTCAGCACGATCAACGGAACCCCCGGTGATCCGCGGAGTTTCGACAAGCTGGACGAGCTCCTTAACGCGCAGTCCTACCGCCTGGCGTATTGGCGGGTGGCCGCGGAAGAGATCAACTACCGCCGCTTTTTCGACATCAACGATCTCGCGGCCATCCGAATGGAATTGCCGGAGGTCTTTGAAGCGACACATCAGCTGGTGCTCGAGTTGGTGAAAAATGGAGCGGTCACCGGATTAAGGATCGACCATCCGGACGGTCTCTACCTTCCGCGGGAATATTTTCAGCACTTGCAGGAACATTGCGCGGCCGCTCTTGGAACAGAGTTACCCTCGGACGGGCGAGCCATTTATCTCATCGTCGAGAAAATTCTCACCGGAAACGAACAACTGCCTAACGATTGGCCGGTTCACGGCACGACCGGTTACGAGTTCGGAAAAGAAGTGGCACAGCTCCTGGTCGACGCTTCGGCCGAACCGGCCATGACGGCTGTCTACCGGCGGTTCATCGGGCATTCGACTCATTTCGGCCACCTGGTTTACGCAAAGAAACGCCAGGTCATGCGACTCTCATTGGCTAACGACGTCAACGTGCTTGGGAACATGGCCGATCGCCTTTCGGAGCAGAACCGCTGGTTCCGCGATTTCACGCTTCAGGCGCTGGCCCGCGCGGTTAGCGAAACCATTGCCTGCTTCCCGGTTTACCGGACTTATCTGGCCCCGGGCCAACCTGTGAGCCCGGAAGATCGGGAGGCCATTGAGCGCGCCATTGCCGCGGCCAAGAGGAGGAATCCCGGCATCGAAGCGTCGGTTTTTAATTTCCTCCGCGATATTTTGCTTTTCCAATTCCCGGAAAATCTCGACGAACAAGCACGTGAAGAGCACGCCCGTTTTGTTCTAAAGTTCCAGCAATACACCGGGCCGATAACGGCCAAGGGCTTGGAAGATACGGTGTTCTATATTTTCAACCGGTTGGCCGCACTGAACGAGGTTGGAGGCGAACCGCAGCAGTTCGGTTTGTCGCCCGAGGGTTTTCACCGGCGATGTGACGAGCGACAAAAGAAATGGCCGCACACGCTTCTAACGACTTCAACGCATGACACCAAACGAAGCGAAGACACCAGAGCGCGCATGCTCGCGATCTCCGAGTTTCCGGTGGAGTGGCGTCAGACTGTCCAGCGCTGGAAGACAAGTAACCGCAGATTGAAGAAGGCGATCGACGAGATGGAAGCGCCGGATACCAACGAAGAGTATCTGCTTTATCAGACGCTTCTGGGAACGTGGCCGATTCTGGAAGACGGGACCGCAGCCAGGGAAGTCCCTCCTGAATACGTCAAACGCATCCAGGCGTATATGACCAAGGCCCTTAACGAGGCCAAGTTAAATACAAGCTGGATCCAGCCTAACGATGAATGGCTCGATGCCATGAACACATTCGTTGCGAGAATTCTGGAAACGTCTCCCAAAAACCGGTTTCTGGGAAATCTCTTTCCATTCGTCGAAGAAATCGCCCGCGTCGGCGCTGTTAATTCGCTCACCCAGACGTTGCTGAAACTGACCTCACCCGGTGTGCCTGATATTTACCAGGGGAATGAAACCTGGGATTTCTCGCTGGTCGATCCGGACAACCGCCGACGGGTCGACTACGACGCGAGACGGAAATCGATGGAATCGCTCGAAAATGTCGCACCGGCCGAATTACTGCAGAAGTGGGCTGATGGACGGATCAAAATGTTTCTTATCCAAAAGGTTCTTCAGTTTCGACGGGGCCAGCCGGATGCATTCCGTCACGGGATCTATCGGCCGCTCAAAACCAGCGGAACTTTTGCCGAGTCGTGCATCTCTTTCGCCCGCGAACATGAGGGTGACCAGATTGTCGTTATCGCTCCGAGGCTGTCGGGACGTGTCGGCTTTCCACCGGTTGGGGAAAAGTGGAAAGACACATCAATCGAAGTGCCGGACGGTTTTTCGAAGGCACGCGATCTCTTCACCGATCGCGAGGTTCCGGTGAGTGAGCAACATGTTCGCCTCAGCGACGCGCTTTCGATCCTTCCTTTCGCGGTCCTAACGAAGCCAACGTAACTGTAGGGCGGCGATCCTCGCCGCCGTTTGCTTGGATCGGCGGCCAGAATGGCCGCCCTACAGTTGTCCGGGATGAAGCGAAGCCTTCCGACTACCCCTGCGCGCCGCGCATGAATCGTTGGCAAGCGTACACGACCCACTGCGCGAAATTGCTCGTGTTCGCGATGAAATCGCTCGCCAGCGCAAGAAATGTCACCTGACGCGCCGCGAGCACGAGGAGCACGATCAGGAGCGTCAGGTTCATCAGATAAATGATCACGAGTGAGAAGAAGGTTCCGTGATCGCTCAGGTCCGTCTGATTCTTCGGGATCATCCAGCATGTGAATGTGAAATGAAAAGCCCAGGTCACACCGATGAGCGCATACAACAGCCTGCCATAAGGCCGCACGTCCATGAAAAGGCTGAGGCCGCCGTAAATCGCGATAACCAGGATGCTGTAGAGCGGGAAAAAATAAGGCGCGAGGGCGATCCAGAAGTTCGAGCGGTTCGTTACAATGTGGCCACCGTCGCGCGTGACGCTAAATCGGCTGACCCGCCCGCCCATCAACCAGACCCAGATGGCGTGCGTCAGCTCATGTCCAAAGACATACAGGATAATTGGCCGGCTCAACCCGAAGAAAGCAATCAGCCACAGCACCACCCCTAACGAAAAGAACCAGAACTCTTCCGCCGCCCAGAGCCGCTGTGTAACCGTGGCACGCGCAAAGGCCGTAAAGAACGTCTGCGTCAGGATCCCGCATATCGGCAAAAGAAACAGGGCGATAACGAACTTCACCCATCGGGTCGGCACCATGAGAGCCTCACCATATCCGCGCGCGTACCGGTTCGGAACCACATAAGGCGAAACCCGAACTCGTCCGCCCGGGTAACGCGCTGCTCCTACTGCCGCTCTATGCTTCTTTGCCGTCGCCACAATGACGCGACGTTCTTAACCAGAAATCCCGCAGAAAGGGAAATGATTTTGAAGATTCAAGAGTGGGACGAGACGGAGGTCGTCCCTCCAGGCAAATCCGCGCGTTCAAAAGACCCTATGGGTCGCATGGAGGGACGAGTTCCGTCTCGTCCCACTTATCATCCTACGCCCGGCCCATGTAGGCGCCGGTGCGGGTGTCGATCTTGATGACCTCGCCTTCCTTGATGAAGAGCGGGACGTAAACCGTTTTGCCGCTTTCGAGCACTGCCGGCTTGGTGACGTTACTGGCAGTATCGCCGCGCACGCCTTCGGCAGATTCGACAACTTTCATGTTCACTGAGGCCGGCAGTTCCACTTCCACCGGGCGACCTTCCGTGTAGAGCACCTGCACCGAAAGATTTTCCGTCAGGTAATCTTTCACATCCTTCACGAAATCTTCCTGGAAGGTAATGGTGTCGTAGCTCGCCGGGTCCATGAAATGGTAGCCCTCGTTATCCTTGTAGCTGAAATCGAGCTGCTTTCTCTCGACGTCGACGAGCTCAACCTTGTCGGTCGAGCCAAAGCGCACATCGGCGCTTTTTCCGGTGTTGATATAGCGAATGATGGCCTGAACGAACGCACGCAGGTTTCCCGGGGTTCGATGATGCACTTCCAGCACAATGGCCGCGTTGCCGTTGTACTTAATCGCCATTCCTTTCCGAAGATCGTTTGCTGCAGCCATAACGTGTCGATTACGAAGGGACGCGACTGTGGCATGGACGGGTGCCGAAATCAAACGACCGAGAACGTCACTCGGTGAAAGCACCAAATGCCAATCTCCAACCTCCAAGGAAACACCAATCTCCAATCGTAGCCGTGCGCGGGACCTGATTGGAGCTTGGTTATTGGAGCTTCCCTGGTGCTTGGTCGTTGGGATTTGGTTATTCCCGACCAAGCTTCTCTAGAGAAGCTTGAGCCGGGTGAGGTCCTGAGAGTCGACAATTCCGACCGGCACATTGTCGTCATCCACCACGATCAAGTCATCGATTCGATGACGCTCAAGCAGGTTGAGAACCTCCACCGCCAATTTGTCGCGATGAACCGTTACCGGATTCAGCGTCATCAAATCCGCCACCATGCGATCGCCGATTTTTGAATCGAGCTGAAAATGCCGCACGAAATCGCCGTGCGTGAAAATTCCCGCGAGATGATTCGATCCATCGGCCACCACCGCCGCTCCTGCGCGCACCCTGCTCATGGCTTTCAAGACATCGCGCACCAGGGTCTCCTTCGGGACAAGAGCCATGGCATCGCGCGGCCGCATGATCTGATGGACTTTAATCAACAGACTGCGCCCGATGATTCCGCCGGGATGAAACTTCGCGAAATCCTCTTTGCGAAATCCACGGGCTTCCAGCAAGACCATGGCGAGCGCGTCGCCGAGCGCGAGCATCACGGTCGTGCTCGACGTGGGCGCGAGATTCAACGGACACGCTTCCTGTTCGACGTTGACGTCGAGAAAAACGTCCGCCGTTTGAGCGAGGGTAGAATCGGCCTTGCCACAAAGTGCGATGACCCGGACCTGAAACCGCGAGAGCGCCGGCAGGATCTGGAGCAATTCCTCGGTCTCGCCGCTGGCGCTCAACGCCAGAACGACATCTCCATCCGCGACCACCCCGAGGTCGCCGTGAAGGGCGTTGGAGGAGTCGAGCACCACGGCCGGGGACCCCGTGCTCGTGAGGGTCGCGGCAATCTTGTTCCCTACATGTCCGGATTTGCCGATCCCCAGGACCACAACCTTCCCGCGGGCGTCGACGGTTTCCTTAATGATCTCGACAGCGCGGGCAAAAGTAGGACCCAGCCGGTCACGGAGCCGCTGGAGCTCGAGAATTTCGATATCGAGCACACGAATCGCCTTTTCAACGTAATCCATCCAGCTCTATATTGTGGGTGGACATTGGGGCGGGCAAGATATTGCGCCGTCCTGGGGAACCGATTTTATGAAAACGACTTTGAGCCTCTTGGTGGCGATGGCGCTGGCTGGAACTGTCCTGGCGGATCCGCCGAAAAAAAGCAGCTATGTAGCACACCAGAAGCCTTCCGCGGTCCGCGCGACCAAGGAACCAGCCCCGTTGAAAAAATCCGAAGTCGTTGGGGCGATCCCGCGAGCCGTTCGCGGTGGTAATCCGCTGCAAATGTTGAATCCGAGAGCCCCGGCAAAATACGGGAATTGGGTTCAGAGCACATCGTTCGATTCCGATGTGCCGGGCAAGTGGAAGGGCATCAAGCTCTTCGAGCTCGTTTTTTAACGACTGCGTAGGCCGGTCGCGCCACGAGCTTTCGTTCGCATTCGCAGCCATCGTGCTGTCATCCTGAAGCGCGCAGACGCTGAAGGATCTCCTGACGGAGTGCCTGTTGAAAGAAGAGCGACGTGCCAGCGGGACCCGGATGGGATCGCCCCAGGTCTTCGTCAGCCACCATCGTGATCACTCCTCGCGTATCTTGCGTGCTCAACGCTCCGGTAATTCGTCCGTACAAAAATCGGGCGACCCCTTGCGGGCCGATGTAGCATCGGGTGTTGAACGCCGATCCTGATTCACCGCCGGTGGTCGCTTCCTACTGCGCCACGTTTCTGAAACCGGAGATGCTTCATATCTACCGGCAGATCGTCGCCTTGCGCCGCGTGCAGCCAATCGTCATTACTCAAAAGCGCGAGAATGCCGACCGCTTCCCTTTTGATCGCCTAACAATCATCAAGAAACCGGCGACACACTTTCTGCGGCGGATCTGGCACAAACAGTTGCTCGATGAGCCCTGGCAAATCTCGCGAAGCGAATTAGCCGCGATCACACATCTTCTAAAGGCTGAAGACGCGCGTCTTCTTCATATCTACTTCGGACACATCGCGGTACACCTCCTGCCACTCATCCGATCGTGGGCGCGACCGTCGATTGTCTCCTTCCACGGCGCGGATGTCATGGTCGACATGAAGAAACCGGCCTACCGAAAGGCAACTACCGAGATGCTGTCTGCGGTTCGGCGCGTACTCGTCCGATCCGAATCGCTTCGCCGCGCGGTCATTAGTCTGGGGTGCGACGAGCGGAAAATTGAAATTCTGCGAACCGGAATTCCGCTCGATCAATTTCCGTTTCGCGAACGCGCTCTCCCGCGCAACGGCGAATGGCGGCTGGTTCAGGCATGTCGTCTGATCGAGAAGAAGGGCCTGCCCGTGACATTGCGCGCCTTTGCGATTTTCAAGAAACAATATTCCCATGCGATGTTGGAAATCGCCGGCGAAGGCCCGCTGCTTCCGTCGCTAAGGAATCTGGCAGCAGAACTTAACCTCGGCGACAGCGTCCGCTTCCGTGGTTTTCTGTCCCAGGACGAGTTGCGTGAGCTCTTCTATCAATCGCACATCTTTCTTCACCCGAGCGAAACGGGCGGCGACGGCAACCAGGAAGGCGTTCCGAACTCGATGCTCGAAGCCATGGCCACGGGCCTGCCGGTATTCGCCACCAGGCACGGCGGAATACCGGAGGCTATCGAGAACGGTGTCAGCGGAGTCCTGGTCCCGGAAGGAGATTTCGAGGGGCTGGCCGAGAAGCTCGTTCAGGCGGCAAAAAATCCGGAATCGTTAGGCAGCATGGCATTGGCGGGAGCAGATCGCGTCGCGCGTGAGTTCGGCCAAGCCAATCAAGTGTGCCGGCTGGAGGAAGTTTATCTCGAGACGATGACGTTGTAGGCGGACGAGACAAGCTCGTCCCTCCCGGTCAAACCACGCGCCGGACTCACGTCGGGAGGGACGAGCTTATCTCGTCCGCACATTCGATTCATTTGAACTTCTCGACGTGCGCGAAAAAAGCCGCCAATTGCGGCCGGAGCGAGCGAAACGAAATTCGCTCCAAGGCGCGCCACTGCGATTCCATGATGGCGGTCGCGCGCGCGGTTGAATCCTTCACCAAGCTTGTGGCGATCGAGATAATCTGATCAAACGCGCGCCCGTTCCCATTCGAATTCGGAAACGCCACTCTTTCAATTACGCCGTCGCCACCGACACAAATTGTGCGACAGAGAAGAGCGTCCCCTGCCACCTGGCCGGGCACGCCGGACCGATCGAGTTGAAGGACGACTTTGTGGCTGGCCACAATTCGGAGGTATTCCGCGTAGGGTTTGTGACCGTCGATCACGCGCAATTTTCCCTCCGCGAAATTTAATCCGGCCAAACGTCTGGCCCCGCTTCGCCCATCGAGATTAAAAACAGTCACAAACTCACCGGTGGCTTCGGAGATTCTCTTCGCGATCAAGAGAGCCGCGAAATGGTTTCGTGACGGGACATCCCATTCGCGCGTTCCAATAAAAATTCCTTTTTGCTTGTCCGGCTTAACCGAAAAATTCCAACTCACGTCCTCGAGGGGGTACGGCGTTGGGGCAAACCCAACTGTGGTGCGCTCGCGTTTCGGACGCGCCTGCTGATAAAGATCGGCCGACTCGGGCGTGATCGCGAGACAACCCTGGGCGCGACCGACAATATCCAAAAATCTTTCAATTTTTCCGCCATCGGCCATCTGCTGCGCTATTTGATGAAGCCCGGTCTCTTTGAGCGAAACGACCGTTGTCCGCCCGGCAGCCCGGCATTCCGTCAGCGCGCGCTGGGTCGCTTTGAAATCACCGCGCAACAAAAGCAGGATGGGAGTTTTCTCAGCGATGGCTGATTTCGTTTCGCGATGAAACGATCCACCGGTACACGCGGCGAAGGCGTGAAAATTAACCGGCGCGTGACCGGGCGACTCCGGCGTAACCGGTTGATCGAAATATTGTTCGGGATCTCTGCCGCCCGGGCTCAAGACCGTGAGTTTTAATGGCGGGCCACTCACTTCCGGAGTCTCGACCTTCTCGGCTACCTTCAGGCCCAGCGCCTTTGCGATATCCCGAACCTGCGGTTTCCCCGCTGCCGCCTCTGAAGCCATGACTAATTGTCTTCCGGATCTTGTGTCGGCGGAGGAGTCGCCGAATTCAGAAGCGTTTTGTCTTTCACTTCATCAAGCGGTCCAACCGGCTCCGCCTTCCGGATCTCGAGTGGCTGGTCTGGGGCAGGCGTGACCGGAATTGCTTTCATAATCGGCGCGCCTCGTTCAGGCGGAGCAGCCTCGCCCGGACGTCGCTCTATCGGAACTGCGCTTTCGGCCGCCGATGGCTCCGGCGTCGGAGTCGTCGCTCGAACTGTCGCCCGGGCCGAGTTGTACGGATCCTTGTCCGCAATCAACGACGGTGTTTTCAAGATGACCGGCTGTATTTCGTTCAGATCGACCGCGGCGGCCGCGCGCGGAAATTCCGTTTCGGCATTCTCTTTCACGACACGCATATGCGGTTCGCCGTGAACGTTGCACGGATCGGTGGGAAGCTGCGCGGCCGTGCCAATTTCAACATATGTCGTTCGTCGCTGCACGCTTTCGCCGTTAGGCCCTTTGACCGTGTCGTAACACTTGTCGGTCGCCAGTAATCCTGATCGGGAACAGATTTCCACTTCTTTGATCGTGGCCGGCCGCGGAATTTCTTTGGAGGGATAAGTTCCGGCTGATGCGTTCATGATGTCCGCCCAGACCGGCAGGGCGATCTCACGGCCGAAGGCGCCGCGATAAATCTTCTGCGGTTTGTCGAATCCGGCCCAGACCGCGCAGGTCAACCTGCTGCTATAACCGGCGAAGAGCGCATCGGTGAAATCGTAGGCCGTGCCCGTTGTTCCGGCTAATCCTGGAGCCTTCTTCAGGCCGAATTCAGTGAAGGCGGTCTTGCCGGTGCCGGATTGTAACGCATCGATGAGACATGAATGAACTTCGTAGGCGGTTTCAGGCTTGATGGTGTTTTGTTTGGTGAGTTCACGCTGCGCGTCCCACACAACTGTCCCGTCTTTTTCTTCGATGCGTTCGAGGATGTGCAACGCGTTTGGATGCCATCCTTGGTTAGGGAAAATCGTGTAAGCGAGCGCGAGCTCGGAAAGCGTCACTTCGCTGCTGCCGAGAAATGTCGCCGGATAAGGCCTCAGAGCCGATCGAATTCCTGCGGTCTTGCAAAGCTGAATCACATTATCGAGCCCGGCATCCATTCCGATACGGACGGTGGCGCCATTCTTGGAGCGAGCGAGCGCCTGACGTGCCGTGATCGCACCCTCGTAACGGTTCTCGGCGCTTTCAGGGCCCCATTCACCCAGAATCCCGGTTGTGCCGCCGATCATGACGACGCGATTATCGAGCGCCGAATCTTCGACCACGGTTCCCGGATAATCACCATTCTCAAAAGCCGCCGCATAGACGAACGGCTTCATGGCCGTGCCGGCCGGACGTTTTGCCTGCAGCGCCCGATCGTACTGGTTATGCTCGAAATCGCGTCCGCCAACGAGCACCAGGACTCCGCCGGTCTGATTATCGAGCGCCACGATCGCGCCCTGTAAGTATTCCGGCGGCGGCTGGCTCGACATCGTGTTGGCCGACTTCGCTTTCTTGAAGGTGGCCGCGTAATCGGCGTAAGTCTGGTGATTGTAGCCGGAATGTTGCTCGGCTTTGTCGAGATTCTTGCGCAGCGATTCTTCGGCCGTTTTTTGCAGTTCAGCATCGATGGTCGTGTGAATCCTGAACCCTTCGTTCATTGCGCGATCCCAACCGACGGCCGCAATGACCTGCTGGCGAATATAATCAACCGCGTATGTCTGGCCTTGCGCACTTTGACGGTTGCCGATGGCAATATCCTCTGCCTGGGCTTGCGCACATTTCGCGCGATCGATGAAGCCGAGATCGCGCATTCTTGTCAGGGCATAATTGCGCGCTTCTTTCGAACCCGTGCGGTCGCTCCAGGGCGACAACCGGTTCGGGCTCTTGATCAGGCCGGCAAGGGTCGCGCATTCGGAAAGAGTCATCTCGCGCGCCGGTTTGCCGAAATACCCGCGCGAGGCCGCTTCGCATCCGTAAAGACCCGAACCAAAATAAATCCGGTTCAGATATAGCTCCATGATTTTCTGTTTTCCGAAATTCTCTTCGATGCGTTTCGACAAGGCGATTTCGAGGAGCTTTCGGCTGAATGTTCGCTCCTTGAGCGAGAAACTGTTGCGCGCCAATTGCTGCGTGATCGTGCTCGCGCCTTGCCGCACGTGACCGGCCAGAAAATTCTTGAGGGCCGCGCGGATGATTCCAAAAAGATCGTAACCGCCGTGCTGATAAAATTTATTGTCCTCGACGGCGACAACGGCATTCACGAGGTCGCGCGGAATTTGGTCGTAGGGAATGGTCTCGCGATTCTCGACATAGATTTGGCCAAAGATCTTGTCGTTGCGATCGACAATGACGCTTGAAGACTCCATTTGCTCGAGCTGCGAAAGGTCGAACTTCGCCGCCTGCTCTTTGAGCCCGGACATGACGATGGCGAGGTAAACCGTCACAATTGCGGCCAGCAGGAGGAAGCCGGCGATCGGAACATAAAAAATCGGTTTCTTGTACCAGGGCCGTTCGAAACCGTACAGCGGCGGGGGCGGTAAATATGTGGAGGGCATTCTCAACCTGGAAAGGAAACGGCGGTTTCGGGCGGCAACCTATGTGCGGGGGGCACCTCGTTCAACGGGGAAGCGAGGCGAACTCGATCACGGAGGGACGAGCTCAGTCTTGTCCCTAATATCGGGGACGACACGGAGGTCATCCCTCCACTGATCGCGCGAGACATTGCATCGTGTTGTCGATGCGCCTTAACATTCGTGAATGCGCTCTATTGTCTTCTTGATTTGCCTCGCAATCGCTCCGGTCACATGGGGCCAGATCGATCGCATTACCGGCAAGCCTTTTGCCACCCGTTCGGAAGTTCTCGGCCGGCATGGAATGGTTTGCACGAGCGTCCCCGCGGCCACCCAGGTTGGAATCGAAATTCTGAAGCGCGGCGGCAACGCTATTGACGCGGCCATCGCGGCAAACGCCACCCTCGGGTTGATGGAGCCGGTCTCGAACGGCGTGGGCGGCGACCTCTTTGCCATCGTTTACAGCGCGAAAGAAAATAAACTCTACGGCCTCAATGGCAGCGGCCGCTCCCCGTTAGGCCTGAGCTACGATCAGATGAAAACTGAACTGACAAAGCTCAACCGCACAACCATTCCGCCGCGCGGAATGCTTCCCATCAGCGTTCCCGGCACCGTCGACGCGTGGGCCGAGCTGCATCAAAAGTTCGGGAAACTTTCCCTCGCCGATGATCTCGCTCCCGCGATTCGTTATGCCGATGAAGGCTTTCCCGTAACCGAACTGATCGCCTACTACTGGGGTTTCGGCCCGCGCATTTACAAAGACATCCCGGGCGCGTTCCTGCGCACCTACACGCTCGACGGAAAAGGACGCACGCCCGCCAAAGGCGATATTTTCCGAAATCCGGCACTGGCGCACACGCTTCAGTTGATCGCCGAAAAAGGAACGGACGTTTTCTACAAGGGCGAGATCGCGGACCAGATCGATGCCTTCATGAAGGCAAACGGCGGCTACCTGCGAAAGGCAGATTTTGAAAAGCATACCAGCACCTGGGTCGATCCGGTTTCGACTAACTACCGCGGTTACGACGTCTTCGAGTTGCCGCCTAACGGACAGGGAATCGCGACCCTCCAGATCCTGAACATTCTCGAAGGATTCGATCTTCATGCCCTGGGTCGTAATTCGCCCGAAACATTGCACGCCATGATCGAGGCGAAGAAACTCGCCTGGGCCGACCGCGCAAAGTTTTATGCCGACCCGGCTTTCAGCAAAATCCCCCTGACACAATTGATCTCAAAAGATTACGCGGCCGAACGGCGAAAGCTGATCAATCCCGATGAGGCCGCCCACAAGGTCGCTCCCGGCAATCCTGTGCTCGGCAAGGGCGATACGATTTACATGTGCACCGCTGACAATGACGGCAACATGGTCAGCCTCATCCAGAGCAACTATCGCGGGATGGGAAGTGGAGTCGTTGTGCCCGGCCTCGGTTTCATGTTTCAGGATCGCGGCGAATTATTCTCCATGGAGCCGGGCCACGCGAATGTGTACGCCCCGGGCAAGCGGCCTTTTCACACCATCATTCCCGGGTTCGTCATGAAAGACGGCAAACCGTGGGAAGCATTCGGGGTCATGGGCGGCGGGATGCAACCTCAAGGACACGTGCAGGTCCTGACAAACCAAATCGACTTCGGATTGAATGTGCAGGAAGCCGGCGATGCCGCGCGTTGGCAGCATGAAGGGGATAACGAACCGACCGGTGAGAAGATGACCGAGCACGGCGGTTACGTGGACCTTGAAAGCGGCATCCCCTACGAGACTGCGCGAGAGCTGATGAAAAAAGGCCACGAAGTTCACTACGTCGTGGGCGATTACGGCGGCTATCAGGCCATCAAGGTTGAGATGCACGACGGCCAACGCGTTTACGTCGGCGCAAGCGAATCGCGCAAGGACGGCCAGGCGGCGGGATACTGAGGCGGCACTCGGCCGCGCTACAGAATAAACACCTCGCGTCCGAGCCCACCCACCGCACTGTCATTCCGAAGCAGCGAAGACGCTGAGGGATCCCACATCCAGAGTCCACGTCACACAAGAATACCGGTGAGGTGATCGGGATGGTTGGACGATCGGATCTGGGTTCCGATGCCGCGCTGGGTGATTTCGCGTGATATCGTCGGCGCCTGAGAGATCCCTCTCCGTCTACGCGGCTCGGGATGACAAACCACTTCGCAAGGCGCTTGGCCAGGACTTCGTCATTCGTCAATCGTGCTTCGACGTTGATCCTGCGCTTGTCTGGCGTCTTCGGATTGCGCACGATACGCGGCTCATGGCGGATGAAACTATTTTCGTTGCGCAGGCTGAGAAGGTCGATCATCAGCTGATTCGCGCGATGGGAGTTCCCTCGCTGACGGCGAATATCGTTAACGCCACCATCGGCGCCGGCATATTCGTTCTGCCGGCGGCGATGGCCAAAGGCCTCGGGCCGGCCGCGCCGCTCGCTTTTCTTTGCTGCGCTCTCGCGATGGTCTTGTTCGTGACCTGCTTTGCCATTGCAGGAAGCAGGGTTTCGCTGACGGGCGGTTTGTACGCTTATGTGGAAGTCGCTTTCGGGCGCTACATCGGCTTCCTGGCCGGAATCCTTTATTGCCTCACGGCCATCTGCGCGGTCGCCGGTATTGTTAATGTCTTCGTCACGTCGGTCGCCGGGATTTTGCCGGCACTGAACAACCCGGTGTTGCGAATCGCCGTCATGGCGCTGGTCTACGCTTCCCTGGTGTTTATTAACGTTCGTGGTGTTCGCGAAGGAGCCGGCGCTGTCACTCTCGTAACGGTGGCGAAACTCTTGCCGATTTTGCTCTTCGTTGGCGTTGGAGTGTTTTTCATTCATCCGGCAAATCTCGGTTGGTCGGACTGGCCGGGCAGCAAGTCGTTAGGGGAAAATGTGGTTCTGCTCATGTTCGCTTTTGTCGGCATTGAAGTGGCCCTGATCCCGAGTGGCGAAGTGAAGGATCCCACGCGGACTGTGCCGCGTTCCATTTACCTCGCTCTTCTCATCACCACCGTGATCTACGTGATGATTCAACTGGTCGGCCAGGGAACGCTCGGGGCCGATCTTGCCAAATACAAAGACGCCCCTTTGGCCGAAGCGGCGCTGACTTTTCTCGGACCGATTGGACGAACGCTCCTTCTCGCAGGCGCAACCGTGTCGGCCTTCGGATTTGTCACCAGCGATATTCTGAGCTCGCCCCGGATGATTTTCGCGCTCGGGCGCGACGGAACACTGCCCGGGTGGTTCGCCCATGTTCATCCCCGCTATCGGTCGCCGGATATTGCCATCTACGCCTACACCTTGCTTGCCTTCATCCTTTCCGTAACCGGCTCGTTCGAGCAACTGGCACTCCTTTCCAACGTGGCCGTTCTGCTCATGTATCTGCTTTGCTTCGCTGCCTGCCTGCTTTTGCTGCAGCGCGATTCTCCAGACCAAAAGGGACTCCGCTTTCCAGGCATGAAGATTGTCCCGATACTCGCCATCATCGCGGTCATCTGGATTCTGGCGCATGCCACCCGCCGCGAGTTCGCCGTCAACGGTCTCGTTCTCGTGGCCGCCTCGCTTCTCTACGCGGTGCGTGCCTTCTTCAAGCGCCGTCGGGCTTAGTTCCTGCCTGCCTTCAGCTCTTCGAGTTTTTGCGCGGCCTTGGCTACGTCTGCCTTGCGCCCGCTGCCTAACGAAAGGAGCTTTTGCTGCCGGGTCAGGTTGGCTTCGGCAGCCTCGAGCTCGGCCTGCTCGCGTCTTTTGGCGGCGGCATGCGCGTTCTCGATTGCTTTGGCGAGTTCCGCATCGGTCGGCTTGTCGGGCCTGGTCGCCTCCTTGGCGGCAGTCGCGGTCTTCGTGTCCGCGGCCGGTTCGGTTTCGCCTGCGCCTTGTTTCACCCGCGCAAGGCGCGCGTTTTCCAGGTCGGCTTGCAGTCTAACAACACGAAGCGCGCGCTGTTCCGCCTCAACCTTTGCCAATACTCCCATCCGAAAAAGGTGTTCGGCATTCAAGGCCCTGTGTTTCGCCCGCTCCACGTCCTTTTCCAGCTTCTCAACGTCCAGTGAGGGCGCATCCGTGGACTGGCTTTCTTTGGCCACCGGTTTTTCCGGCCGCTCGTATGGAATCAGGAGCGGCGGTTCGATATCGAACGAGTCTTCATTGTCGGAAGCCGGCAGCTGATCGGCGGCAAAAAGTCTTCCCGCAAAAAACGCAATCGCCAGCGGAAGAACGACCCATCGCAGCATGCGCGCAATCTAACATGACATGGTGTCTTCGAGCCAGCCCATCGTCGTGACGGGCCGCCGAGCCCAAAGGAAAACAAAGGGCCCGTTCTTAGTGCCGCCCGCCTCCGCCACCGTGCCCACCGAGGCCAAGGGCGCCGCCGATTCCACCCACAGCTCCGCCGACTGTTCCGCGAAGACCACTACCGAGTCCGCCGATTGCCCCACCAACGCCACTGCCAACGCCACCGCCCAGACCCATGGCACTCGTTCCGACTGAGACCGCGCCAGTGCCTGCGTTCATCCGATCCTGAGCGTTTCCGGCTGTGCCGGCCCCGCTGGAAATTCCCTGCTGCACCTCGGCTGTCCTGATCGTGTTTTGAGCAACCTTCCTCATCCTGTCGTTAGAAGCTGAGCGCGCGTTCGCCGAGACGAAAGGTGGCCTAACGAGCATGCGCTTCACAACCCGCCGCTGAACCGTGCGCACTCGCGGCGTATCGTGCCGAACCGTTACCACAATATTAGGCAGCACATTGGCCACGGTCCGCTGCAGAAATTGCGTCAATGCATCTCCGCCTGGAAGAAGCAGCGTTAGTCGAGAGATCAAAGTCCCCGGCCCCGGCAATCCGCCAACAGATCCGCCAGGCAATCCGGGAATGCCCGGAGGAAGTGGCGATCCAAAAATCGGAGGAGGCAAAACCGGCGAAGGTGTACCTGCCGTCAGACCGCCGCCTCCTCCTCGAGGAAACGATCCAATGGGCTGGTCAAGGCTAAGGACTCGGCTCGCGCGAGGAAAAGGATCTCCGCTCGAATCCGTCTTCGATGAACGTCTTTCGGGCAGTGGCCCTGGCAGAAGTGTTCCGTCGGGAAATGCCTTGGTGACGACCGGGATATTCTCACCCAACGGCCGTGGATAAAGGTATTCGCCTGGCCAGCTCAGAGCCGTCCGGACCAGGTCGGCTCCATTGAAAAAGTAAAAGGCGCAAAACAGACCGCCGGCAATTGCAATCGCGGCGAAGAGGATGTTCGCCCATTCCGAACGGCCGAGGCGAGCGGTTCGCAAACCCAAACGCGGAGACTCGAGAACGACAGGCGTCTCAGCCGCCTCGCCAGATCCACTCGGCGGCAGAAGTGTTGAATGAGTGGTTACGGAAACGTCTTCCTCGGCGAAAGCTTGGGCGAAATCAATCTGGGGCATGCCTTGGAGGGACAAGAATTGTCGCAGAAACGGTCCAATTCAGGAAGCATTAAGTGTTCCGACATTTGCGGTAGAAGTCCCTCGAACAAACCGGCCAGGACAAGCAGGCTAATTTTTTTTGCTTTTCATCTTTAGGAAACGTGGCATACGACACGTCCCAAGAGCCCTACCCCATGAACCGCCTGATCTTAGTGTTTCTTCTCGGCGCCGTTCCAGCGATCTTCGGCGCCACTAAAGACCAAAAAACCCACGTGCTCGTGTTCCCGGCAGCCGGTCCCACGGTTCCCGGAATGCAAGCACGCCTGCAGGGGAGCGTCGCCGCTGCTCCGGAACTCGCTCCCATGCCAGTGAAGCGCGCGATCTGGGCGGCCAACGACCTTCGCACAAAACCTTATCGCTTCGGCGGCGGACATCACTCCTTTACCGACAACGCGTATGATTGTTCGGGAACCGTTTCCTACATGCTCGCTGGAGCGGGATTGATTAAGGCGCCGCTCAGCTCATCGGACCTTCGCAAGTTCGGCGAAAGCGGTCGCGGCCGATGGATCACCGTCTATGCGCGCAATGGCCACACGTTTCGCGGTGATCGCCGGTCTTCGTCTCGACACGACGCCTTACAAAACCGCGCATGATCGTTGGGCGCCGCGCTGGCGATCAACCATTCGATTTCCTGCAGGGTTCGAAGCGCGGCATCCCGCAGGCCTGTAAGGTAATTCCACGAATCCTGGCTGGACCAACTCCGAACTTCGCTTCCTGCAGAAGCTGAAGACGCCCTGCGGCATCCAGAAATTCCTGGATGAACTGCCATATAATCTTTCGCTCACGGCCGCGTCCCCCCGGGAGGTGCTGCTCAACCGGACTGCGTCCTGTCTCGAAGGCGCGATCTTTGGCGCAGCCGCGCTCCGCGCCGTTGGCTTTTCTCCCTTAATTTTCGACCTCGAAGCGGACCATGACACCGATCATGTGCTCGCCATCTTCAAGGTGCGCGGGCTATGGGGCGCGATTGGGAAATCCAATTTTAGCGGATGCCGATATCGCGAGCCGGTTTACCGGACGTTGCGCGAGTTAGCGCTGAGCTATTTCAATATCTACTTCAATCTGCGCTTTGAACGGACGCTTCGGCGCTATTCGCGGCCAGTAAATCTTCGCCGATTCGATCGGGCGAAATGGGAAACCACGGAGAAGCCAGTTTGGTTTATAGCGGAGCATCTCTGCGTAATCCCGCACACCCCTCTCTTCCCAGCGGAGGTTGCGCGCCGCCTGACCCGCGTCGATGCCCGGACGGTGAAAGCCGAAATGGTTGGCCACCGAAAGAAAAAAACGCGGGACTGACGCCGGATGCCCAGAGTAGACCCGATTCTTAAACACCAAGCGTATCATCCTGAGGCTGGCGAAGCGCGCCGAAGGATCTCTCATCCGGGGCTTTGATCACGCAAAGTTACTCGAGGAGTGATCAGGATGGTTGGGAACGACTGGCCTGCGGCGATCACATCCGGGTTCCGCTCAAACGCCGCGCTTCGTTAGACACTCACTCCGGCAGGAGATCCTTCAGCCTCTGCGCGCTTCAGGATGACAGGAAGAAAGCGCCGCGCGGCTCTTGAAGTTTGGAGCTTCCGCTCCGAAGGAGCGCCGGCCTAACTAAACCCAAAGTTTTTGTCGATGGCGTTACGATCCGGCATCAGGCCGACTTCGCCGGGCAGGTCCGGCACGTAGGCAAAGGCATAACGTCGTCGCGGTGCCTGCCAGCCGCTCGCTTCCGCGACAATGGTGCGGCCCTTCTTTTCCTGGTAGTCGAAATACTCCGCATCTTTCTTAACCGACCAATTCGCGTAAGGGCCGATCTGCATGAGCGCGGCCCGTAAGTCGCCTTCGCTCCACGGTTCGCCCGTTCTCTTATTAAATGCGGCGTAGCGGATACGCCCGTTAAACGCACCAACGGTGACAGCAAAGCCTTCGCTCATGTCGCCGGTGAGAAATTCATAGGCCTGTTCTCCCTGTGCGATCATTCCAAGGACATTGGGGGCCATGGTCGCCTTCTGCCCGAAGTGAACTTCGGCGTCGTGAACGGTTTGGAGCAGCAGGTTCACGAAAATGACGCTCAGGCGTGTTGATAAAGCCGGCTCTCGGCTCTGCGCGCCTCGTTTTCCATGGAGGAACTTGCATAACCAAAAGTCATGCACTCCCCAAGATACGATTGAAGGAAGGCAGCGATTCCTCCGAGGCGTTCATATTGAGCGGTGTGCACCAATTCATGAACCACGATAGAGCGATCCCGCCAACAGTCGGAGCGAAGGTAGATGCCGTAAAATAATGTCAACCCGCGCGGCGATTCCGGAACAAAGTTGGTTGCACGACAAGCGGCCTGCAAAAGGGGATGCGCCGGAAATGGGATCGTCGGCACGGAAAGCAAGCGCACCCGTTCGGGTTGCTGCACCCCAACCCGCCGGGCTTCAAACAGTTCCGGTTCCGACAAAGGCACGCCTTCGGCCAAAATGCGTTCCTGGTTTTCGCGAGCCCAGCTCACTGCCAGCGGCAGCAGAGTTTCCAGTTGGAGAGTCGGGGATTGTCCCTGCATGAAAAGGTCTTAAGCAGGAAGCATGCATAAGCCGATCTGCCGGGCCGCCCGCTTCCGTTTGGCCGGGAAAAAATGCAGTCGCAGCGCGGTCACTTCGCTTGTAAAGAGCCGGATCGAAGGGTACGATTCGTTACGCTAATTTTTGGCGGACGAGCCGCCCACCTCCAGAAACCATGAAAAACATCCTCATCTCTCTCTTCAGTGCGATCACCCTGACGGCGGCAGCGGCCGGCGGCCCGCACAGCGCCTATTATCTCACCGCAGGCGAACAGGGGAAAAATTGGGAGGTGAAAGGCAACAGCGTTCTCCGGAACTGGCCGCAGCAACATCTGAAAGGGCAGGGCGAATACGCCGTCGCCGTCTCCGATTTTGTCCGCGTTCTCGGGTCATTTTACCAAGGCGTGACCTCGTTAGGTTCGGAATACACCCTCACGGGAACCTTCACCGGCGTCACCTATGCCTACCCGATTGCCAAGGCCGGGTTTTGGGACGGCGCCACGGATGGGCATGTCCTCTACTCGGTCGACTTCAATCACGGTGGTGTTTACTCGTTCGACCTCAATTGGGCCAATCCTCACCTGATTTTCTCGACTACCTCCGACTATCTCGGGATCACTTTTGACGTCAGCACGAACACCTTTTGGATCTCAAAGTTTCATACCGGGGTCGTTGAGCACCGAAGCCACACCGGAGCGGTTCTCTCTTCCTTCACGATTCCTTTCAATAGCATCACATGCCTTGCGATGGATCCGTCCGACCACACTCTTTGGTTTGGTTCGCAGACTTCTGAAGGGACTTTCTACCAGTTTTCCCAGGCCGGGGTTCAGCTTTCGTCGGTGACCTATCCGGCAATGCAGAATCAAAATACTTTGGGCGGAGAATTCGTTGTTACTGCGGCCAGCCCCACGCCAACGCCAACGCCAACGCCCACTCCCACTCCACACTCCCACGCCAACTCCGACGCCAACTCCCACACCGACTCCAACTCCAACTCCAACTCCCACACCGACGCCAACTCCCACTCCGACGCCAACTCCAACTCCAACTCCCACACCGACTCCAACTCCAACGCCGACTCCGACGCCGACCCCAACGCCAACTCCCGCGCCTTCGCACGTTTTCGGTAGCGGAACGATCTCAACTGGCGGTGGCACCGCCGGGGCTCACGTCAATGCTACCGGTTCAGGAGGCAATTTCGACATGGACATTACCCAGACCACGGCCGGGAAAGGTCAGGGCACGTTCACCTACACGGATTCCTCTGCCGGGATCTCTTACACGGCGACGAAAATCACCGCCCTCTCTTTCAGCGGCAACACCGCGAATTTCACCGCCAAGGGCACAATGAATACTTCATCGATTCGGATGCCGCAGGCGGGGAATCTGGTTACCGCGACGGTCACGGCTACTGATAATGACCCAAGCGGTTCTACCGATCAGTTCTCCATTACGATCAGCAGCGCCGAATACCAGAAGAGTGGCACCCTAACGAGCGGGAATATCACCGTCCAATAAATCGGGGAATTTTCGAGCGGGCGAAAAGGGCGGATGGACGATTGATCTGTGATTTCTTTTATTGTCCCAGCCTACAATGAAGAGCTGGAGCTTCCGGCGACTCTTCAGGCGATTAAGCACGCTGCCGGCGAATCGACTTTCGAGATCGTCGTCGTGGACGACGGGTCAACCGACCTCACCGCCGCGATCGCGCGTGCGGCCGGGGCAGAACTTGTCACAATTAATCGCCGTCAGATCGCGGCCGCCCGAAACGCGGGCGCGCGTCACGCCAGGGGCGACGTTTTCTTTTTTGTGGATGCCGATACGCGGATTGATCCAATCCATGTCTCCAAAGGAATGGCCGCCCTTGCCGAAGGTTATGCCGGCGGTAGCGCGCGCATGCTCACGGACAAGGATGTCCCATTCCTTGGAGGCCTTTTGATCCGCCTGTTTGCGGCAATTTATTTTGCCAACAATCTTGGTGCGGGCGCGTTTCTCTTCACCACCCGGCAAAACTTCGAAGCCGTCGGCGGATTCGATGAAAAATATTTCGCGGGTGAAGAAGTTTTCCTAAGCCTTGCGCTAAAGAAGATCGGCCGTTTCAAAATTATCCCCGAACCGATGGTGACATCCGGGCGAAAGCTGCGAATGCATTCCGGCCGCCATCTCTGGCGCCAATCCGTCCGCATGCTTCTCGGTGGTATGAAATCGTACCATTCACGAGAGCGACTCGATATTTGGTACGACGGCAAGCGCGAAAACCGGATCGGATGAGCCCGCCGAAGGCCGAAGGGAGACTCAAAATCTCAATCGCGCGGACAGCCGACGCGATCCGCAGATGCCACAACGTCATGCGAGAGCTGCGGCCAAAATTCAAACGCGCCCCGGATTTCGTTGACCAGGTGCGGCGTCAGCAGAAACAGGGTTACGTGCTGGCATTTCTCGAGGAGGGCGGGGAGGTCCGTGCCGTGGCCGGCTATCGCTATCTCGAGTCGCTCTTTTCCGGAAAATTTCTCTACGTCGATGACCTGGTGACGCTTGAAACAGATCGTTCCCGCGGATTCGGGGGCGATTTGATCGACTGGCTCACAGCTGAAGCCATCAAACACGGCTGTGCGCGTCTCGAGTTGGATTCCGGCGTGCAACGGGCGGACGCGCATCGGTTTTATTTTAGCAAGCGCCTGGCGATCACTTCCTATCATTTCGGACGGTCGCTGAACTCGGAGGGTGAGTGATGGCAACAGGGCTACCCACACATCAAGGACGACAAAAATGAAAAATAACAATCCATGGATCGAACTTTGCCCGGGAATCCGGCGACGCACGCAGACAAGCGGCCAGACAATGTACCAGATGGTAGCTGAACTCGATGCCGACATAAAGATGCCGGAGCATTCGCACCCCAATGAACAGATCATCCACATTCTTTCCGGAAGGATGAAGGTCATCGCGGATGGCGTCGGATATGACCTCACAACCGGGGACTCGTACTATCTGGCCGCCAATGTGCCTCATAGCGTGGAAACGTACGAGAAAACCCGCGTGCTCGACACTTTCAGCCCGCCGCGGGAAGAGTATCTGGCTATCGACCGGAAGACCCTGGCGGGGAGCTGATTTTCCCAAGCCGAAAAGAATCGCTTTTCGGAGAGGCGCCGTGTTAGGCTCCGCGCCCTAATCCCACAACAACTATGCTACATATCATTTGGTCCATCATTGTCGGTGCTATTATTGGCGGTGTTGCCGAGCTTCTGATCCCCGGCCAGCAAGCCCTCGGGTTTTGGAAATGCGCGCTGCTCGGAATCGCGGGCTCAATCATTGGCGGGTTAATCGGCCGGCTCTTTTCGCGACCGGCACCCGGCTCTTCGTTTCATCCAGCCGGAATCATCATGTCGATAATCTGTTCGGTGGCGCTCTTGCTTCTCTGGGGCAAGTTGCATCCGGCTTAGGCCGCTGGTTCTCGCCCGCAGAACAATCTCCGAACGAGGTTTCATACCGGCACGGCCGGAGGGACTTCTATTTTCATGAGAGAAATCTTCGCCAGCGATGCCGAAGTCGAGGCCATGGTCGAGGGTTTCGAGTCGGGTTCCCTTTTGCCCTCCGAATTCAGCCACCACGCGCACATGGCCGTTGCGCTCAGCTATGTCTCCCGCCTGCCAGAGGAAATGGCCCTCGGGAAAATGCGCGCCGGCGTCCAAAAATTCGCCGCCACGCATGGCAAATCGCAGCTTTACCACGAAACCCTGACCGTCTTCTGGATGCGTTTGCTCACTCACCTGAGTAAAATGTACCGGGTAGACTTGCCCCTTTGGACAAGGATCAATCTCATCGTCGATCGTTGGGGAACCCGCCTTCCGGTGGAAGCGCATTACTCGCCTGAACTGATTCGATCGGACGCGGCCCGTTCCCGATGGATGCCGCCCGATCGGTTGCCGCTTCCGTTCTAAGCTTTTCCGAGCGTTCGGAGGGACTGCCGGATTGGCGAACTAAGGTCGCGGCTAATAAGCCTCTCCCATATTGGGCAGGGACCGCCGCGCAGAGTCCATGAATTCCCTCCTC
The DNA here is from genome assembly GCA_963824205.1 of uncultured Verrucomicrobiae bacterium. Taxonomy (GTDB): domain Bacteria; phylum Verrucomicrobiota; class Verrucomicrobiia; order Chthoniobacterales; family UBA10450; genus JBBRDU01. Next base: position 747,840 of record CAWGOG010000001.1, read on the forward strand.
GCGGTCACTTGCGAAACAACAATCTTCAACTACAATAGGCGCTTCGTTATGGCAGAGAGCACGGAAACGCTGGACATGAAGGAGTTCCAGTTACACGAAAAAGACACTGGCAGCGCTGACGTTCAAGTCGCGTTGCTGACCCGTCGAATCGCGCAACTGACCGAGCACCTCAAGACCAATGCGAAGGACCATTCTTCGCGTCGCGGCCTTCTGAAAATGGTGGCGCAGCGGCGGAGTCTTCTCGATTATTTGAGTCGCGCCAAAGCTGATCGCTACAAGCAGTTGCTCGAGAAGCTGAATCTGCGCAAATAGCAGTTTTCGCAGGCGAAGCCTGCTCGATTTCATAACGAGACGAACTAAAAACGCGTCTACCAGGCCGATTAGGCACCTTGGATTCTAGGTTTTAGCCCCGAACCTTTCGGGTTTAAAACCTACAGTCAGGGTGACCGGCCTGGAACTCGCACATCCAGGAAAGTTATATGCAACAAAAGGTCACAGCCCAAATTGGGTCCAACAGTATCTCCATCGAGACAGGCAAAATTGCCAAGCTCGCCGACGGCGCCGTCGTCGTTTCGTGCGGTGAGACCATCGTCATGGTCAGTGCGGTCTCCGCGACATCCATTAAAGAAGGACAGGATTGGTTTCCGCTCACGGTCGATTATCGCGAAAAAGCGGCCGCGGTCGGGAAATTTCCCGGCGGCTATTTCAAACGCGAAGGTCGCCCTTCGGAAAAGGAAACCCTCACGTCGCGCATGACGGACCGCCCGCTGCGGCCTCTTTTTCCGGCTGGTTACCTTTACGACACCCAGATCATCTCGATGCTGCTCAGCGCGGACGGTCAGAACGATCCCGACATTCTCGCGATCAATGGCGCATCAGCAGCCCTGTGCGTTTCCGATATTCCTTTTGCCGGACCGATCGGCGCGGTCCGCGTGGGCAGAGTGAACGGCGAGTTCGTCGCCAATCCGACGCACGAGCAGCGCAATGAGAGCGATCTCGACCTTGTTTACGTCGGCACGGAAAACGACGTCATCATGATCGAAGGCGCGGCCCAGGAAATTCCGGAAGCGGATTTCATCAAGGCGCTCGAATTCGCGCACATTAGCGCGAAGGAAATGATCCGCATCCAAAAAGAGCTGGCCTCGCAAGTCGGCAAACCGAAACGCGAAATGCCGTTGATGACGGTGAATCAGGACATTCTCGAAATCGCCTATCAGGTCGCGGGCGATCGCATCGAAGGAGCGCTTTATAACGAGAAGAAAGTTGACCGCAGCAAGGCCGTTAACGCGCTCAAAGAAGAAGTGAAGACGAAGGTGCTCGAGAAATTTCCCGAGGCCGACAAATTCGCAATCTCGCAGGCCTTCGACTACGTGCAGAAAAAGGCGTTCCGCATTAGCGTGCTCGACAAGCAGAAGCGCATGGACGGACGCGGCTATCAGGATATCCGCCCGATTACGTGCGAAGTCGGCGTTCTTCCACGCTCACATGGTTCTGCGATTTTCCAACGGGGCGAAACACAGGCGCTCGCGCTCGTCACCTTGGCGCCGATCGAAGAAGCGCAAAACATCGATGCTTATGGTGGCGGCGAGACTTCAAAGAGTTTCCTGCTCCACTACAATTTTCCGCCATTCAGCGTCGGTGAAACCGGTCGAACAGGCGGCGCCAGCCGTCGCGAGATTGGTCACGGCGCCTTGGCCGAGCGCTCGCTCGAGCCAGTCGTTCCGAGCACGGAAAACTTCCGATACGCGGTTCGAATCACCAGTGAAATCATGGAATCGAACGGTTCCAGTTCGATGGCCAGCGTTTGCGGCGGCATGCTTGCGCTGATGGATGCAGGCGTTCCGATCAAGACGCCCGTTGCCGGAATTAGCTGCGGCTTAGTGACCGAGTTCGGCCAGGGTGGCGAACTAAAGCGCTACGAACTCCTGACCGACATTCTCGGATCCGAAGATCATTTCGGTGACATGGATTACAAGGTTTGTGGAACCGAAGCCGGCATCACCGGTTTTCAGCTCGATCTCAAACTGCCCGGCGTGAGTCACAAAATCATGGCCGAGGCGACCATGCGCACGAAAGAAGCGCGCACCAAGATTCTCGCAACCATGGCAGCGGCGATCGACAAGCCGCGCGCCGATCTCAGCAAGTACGCGCCGCGCATCGAGACGGTTAAGATTAATCCCGAGAAGATCGGCGCCCTCATCGGGCCCGGCGGCAAGACCATCAAGGGCATCGTCGCTGAAACCGGCGCCGAGATTAATATCGAGGACGACGGTTCCGTTCACATTTACGCGACCAATCCGCAAAGTATGGCGCGGGCCAAGGAAATCATTGGCGGCATGACGCGCGAGATCGAGATTGGCCAGACGTATCAAGGCCGGGTCGTTTCGACGAAAGAATTTGGCGCGTTCGTGGAAGTTTTCCCGGGCAAGGATGGCTTGGTGCATATTTCCGAGCTGGCCGATTTCCGGGTCAAACGCACCGAAGACGTCGCCAAAATCGGCGATGTCATGTGGGTGAAATGCATCGGGATCGACGACAAAGGCCGCGTGAAACTCTCGCGCAAAGCCGCGCTGAAAGAGCGCGCCGAAGTCGAAACCGGCCAGCCCGCAGCCGTGGAAACGGTTTAATCGTTACCCGGCGCCCTCATTGTCGGGGAGGTCACGGCTTCTCCTGTCATCCCGAAGCAGCGGAGACGCTGAGGGATCTCCTGACGAAGCGAGCGTTTAACGAAGCATTCAGTGTGAGCGGGACCCGGTGGACGTCCCCGCGAGATCTTTCGCAACCAACCATCCCGATCACTCCCTGACCTAACTTGTGTGCTGACAGTTCCGGATGAGAGATCCTTCGGCGCGCTCCGCCTGCCTCAGGATGACATGCTAAGAAAGCGCGCCCTCGTTTCGTCATCTTGAAGTGCGCAGACCCTGAAGGAATTTCAGTACATACAGGTTGTCATTCGCGGAGGAATACCGATGCTTTTTCGAACGCTTGTAATGGCACCATGAAGTCCGGTTTCGTTGAGAAACTTATTGGTCGGCTGGGTCGGATCGGACCTGAAGAGGTCCAAAACTATTTTCTTCGACTGGCCCAGGAGAAAGGTTTTCTCGAGACCGTTTTCAATGCCATCCAGGAAGGGATCATCGTCACCGACACGGCCGGCCGAATTACTTATCTCAATGACGCCGCCTGCGAGCTCTTCGGCCTGAATGGCGACGATTCGTTAGGCAAACTTCTGGATGAGCGCGTCCGCGGGCTCGACTGGAAATCCCTGGCGCAGAACCGGGGCCCGCTGAGCCGGGACATGGAGATTTTCTACCCGGCGAATCGATTCATCAATTTCTACATCGTCCCCCTGTCGATCGAATCGCGGGCCGACCGCGAACAGAAAGACGGCGCGGATCACGCGAATCCACACGTCGGCTACGCCATGATTCTGCGCGACATCACTGAAAGCCGGCGCACCGCCGAACAGACCCTGGAATCGGAGCGATTGAATGCTCTCACCTTGCTGGCCGCCGGCGTCGCGCACGAAATCGGTAATCCGCTGAACTCTTTGCATATCCATCTGCAATTGATCGAACGAAAGATCCGCGAGCTCGATCCGGTCGCTCGAAAGAATCTTGAAGAATCCATCGGGATCGCGCGCACGGAAATCGCGCAGGCTCGACTCGATCGTAACGCAGTTTCTTCGCGCCATTCGGCCAACGCGTCCGCAATTTATCGCCTGAAAATGTGAATTCGATCTTGGAAGAGTCGGTTCGATTCTTTGCGCCCGAGATCAAAGACCGCGACGTCGTCGTCGAGCAGGAGCTGCGATCTGATCTTCCGATCCTGCAATTGGACCGCGACCAGATGAAACAGGCGTTCTTCAACATTATTAAGAACAGCCTCGAAGCCATGAAGCGTCGCGGGATCCTTCGAATCCGCTCGGACATGGACGAAAGTCACGTGCTCATCCGGTTCAGTGACACCGGCGGAGGAATATCCGCCGAACATCTGAGCCACGTTTTCGAGCCCTATTTCACGACCAAGGCCACCGGCTCCGGGCTCGGCCTTCTCATCGTGCGCCGGATTGTCCGCGAGCATGGCGGCGAACTCTCCGTGGAAAGCACGGAAGGCAAGGGACTCACGGTAACGGTGCGTCTGCCCTATCTCGATCGACGCGTGCGCATGCTCGAAGCAGGCGATTCAGCGAAGGCATGAGCGTCACGACGCGCACGCGCGTTCTCATGAAAAGCGGAGCGTAGTAACCGATCGAACGGTCGTGGCATCGGCATCCTGCCGATGTGGTATGAACATCGGCTGGAAGCCGATGCCACTACTCTCCATCACCGCGACACAGCGTCGCACATTGGCGGTTGAGCCAATTATCGTTTAAGGAAGGTTCACGGTCACGGCGACATGGACGGACTTCAATCAACCATCCTGATAGTAGACGACGAAAAACACACCCGTGATGGGTTGCGCCGTCTGCTGGAGGACCAATACGACGTTTACGTCGCGGGCGATCTCGCGGGCGCACTCGACGTTCTCCAGCGAGAGCATATCGATCTTCTCATCACCGATCTCCGTCTGGGCGCCGATGACGGCATGGTTGTGATTCAGCGCGCTCTCAAAATGCCGCACCCGCCCATTTGCATCATGATGACGGCCTACGGATCGGTCGACACGGCTGTCGAAGCGATGAAACAAGGCGCCTACGATTTCGTGACCAAGCCGCTGAACCTCGACAAAGTCGAGCTGTTGATCGCGCGCGCGCTCCAAAGCCGCAAACTGGAACAGGAAAACCGGACCCTGCGCGAACAGGTTGATGAGCGTTACGGACTGGAAAATATCTGGGGACAATCAACCGCGTTGCAGGAAGTGCTCGACACCATCAAACAGGTCGCGCCTTCTTCCGCGAATGTCCTGATTGAAGGAGAAAGCGGAACCGGAAAAGAACTCGCGGCTCACGCGATTCATCACCTCAGCCGTCGCCACCGAAACAGATTTGTCGTCGTGCATTGCGCGGCACTCTCGCCGCAGCTGCTCGAGAGCGAACTTTTTGGCCACGAGAAAGGCGCCTTCACCGGCGCGAGCGAACGACGCATCGGCCGGTTCGAGCAGGCAAACGGCGGCACTATCTTTCTCGATGAGATTGGCGAAATCGATCCGAGCACCCAGGTGAAACTTCTCCGTGTGATTGGTGAAGATCATGCTTTCGAGCGGGTGGGCGGAAACCAGACGCTGCACGCGGACGTGCGCCTGATCGCGGCAACCAATAAGAATCTCGAGAAAATGGTGCAGGAAGGAAAATTCCGGGACGACCTTTTCTTTCGCTTGAATGTGGTGCGCATTACCATGCCTCCGTTGCGCGATCGTAAGGAGGATATTCCGGTCCTTGTTCGCGGATTTCTGCGCCACTTTGCAAAGATCAATGGGAAACCCGTTTTGGAGCTCACGTCAGACGCCATGAACGCGCTGCTGACATATCACTGGCCCGGGAATGTCCGCGAACTCCGCACGGCCGTAGAACACGGGGTCGTTATGGCGACAGGGCCCAAGATCACCCTGCGGGATCTTCCGGCACCCGTTAGGCAGGCGGGCGGCGTGGCCCTGCCCCGTGGCATCACGGCCACGGGAGCTTTTGGCGAGCGCACCAATCCTCTCGATCTTCATGAAACCGAGCGCAAACTGATCCTGCAGGCCCTTGCCGGGACAAATGGCAACGTGACCGCAGCGGCGCGACGCTTGGGAATCAGCCGGCGAACCCTCCATAGAAAGATTAACGAGATGAACGCGGAAAAGTCCGCTGAAGATTCGCCGGCGGCTGCGGCATCTGTAAAGACGGGGGACGATGCCAGGTAGCGCCGAGTTCGTTCAGCGTGTTGTTCACACGATTGAAGCCGGAGCCGCCTCCAGATGGTTGCGCCGAAGCTTTATTCTCGTCGTTCTTTTCACGGTCGCAGCTATCTTTCTCTACAACTTCCGCGGCCTTGCCACCTCACAGGCGATGGATCAGGCGCAGATTGGACGCTCGATTGCTTCCTTTCACGGATGGAAAACCAATTACGCCAGACCGGCCGCCATCGGCCAACTGCAACGTCATGGCCGCAACGTTCCAACTGCGATCTGGACGGATGTTTACAATGCGCCACTTCCACCGCTGGTGGATGCCATCGCTCTTTTTCCGATCAAGTCGCACCTGCAGTTTTCATCACGTCAGCTGGTTTTCCTCGGTGACCGCGTAATCGCCGCACTCGGTATTCTTCTTTTCTTCGGAAGCATCGCGATTCAATTCTTCCTAACGAGCCGCCTTTTTCGACCGATGGCTCGCGACACTTTGCTGCAGCCTGATCCTGTTGTGCGACACCATGTGGCAGTACGCACTCTCCGGTCTTCCCCAGATGTTGCTGCTGTTTCTTTTTAATCTCACCCTTTTTGTGCTGGTTCGCGCGATTGAGCAGAGAGTCAACGGCCAGCCTGTCGAAAAGTGGCTGGCAGCCGCGGGCGCGTGTTTCGGACTGCTTGCGCTGACACACGCCCTAACGATCTGGATGTTTGTTCCAGCCCTGGTCTTTATCGGCTGGTTTTTCCCTGGACGTAAACGTTCCGTGGCAATTGTCCTGGGTGTTTTTCTCCTGCTTTACACCCCTTGGTTGGTCCGGAATTGGATGGTCTGCGGCAATCCCTTCGGCCTTGGATTTTATGCCGCCTTCGAAGGACTGGGCCACGACGAAGCCGGCTGGATGCGTCAGCTCGCCTTCCATCCCGAAGGCATTGGGATCGCAGCCTTTCGTGACAAGATTCTGAACAACCTCATTCAGCAATCCGGGCGCATTATCCAGTATCTCGGCGGCAGCCTTGTGGCCGTGGCCTTCTTTGCCGCGTTACTACATCGCTTTCGCAGCGCCCAGGCGAGTGCGCTGCGATGGCTGCTTCTGGCCATGTGGATCGGCGGAGCCGTCGGTATGGCTACTTTTGGCCTAACGGAAGAGCAGGGCTTCGCCGCCAATCAGCTGCATCTTTTGTTCGTCCCCATCATGACCGCATTCGGATTGGCGTGGCTGCTCGTCCAATGGAATCGCCTTGGATTTCAGCTGCGCCTTGCGCGCGCGGCCTTCCTCGCCTTGATCTTTCTCCTTTGCGGGTTCCCGCTAATTAACACCCTTTATGGGCTGGTGCTGGGCACTCCAAAATACGCTGTCCGCTGGCCGCCTTACATACCGCCCTACATCGGCCTTCTCAATAGCTGGATGAAGCCTCAGGAGATCACGGTCTCAGACATGCCGTGGGCTGTTGCCTGGTATGCCGATCGCCGCAGTGTCCTCTTGCCGGGCACAATCAAAACCATGACCGATTTGAGCGACAACCTTGTCCTGGGCGGCCCCATCGCCGCGGTTTATATCACTCCCATCAGTGGAGCGGAGAACAAGTTCGGCGATATCACCCACGGCGAATACCGGGATTGGGCGGGAATCATTCAGCAAAAGGCCGACCTGAGTAAGTTTCCTCTCAAATGGGGGACGCTGGCGCTCGGGATCGATAAAGAATGCGTCTTTCTCAGCGACCACGACCGCAGCGCCGAGCAGCCGAAGTGACCCGGCCACCTTCGAGCCCGCAGATAATTTGATTTACGAAGCCGGAGCCAGCGTTTCAATTACCGCATAGTGCAGACGAAGAAAATTTTCGGCACCGACGGCGTCCGTGGGGTAGCCAACGTGGAACCGGTCACTGCGGAAACGGCGCTGAAACTGGGCCGCGCGGCCGCTCATGTCTTCACGCAATTGAACCCGCGGACTTTGCCTTCGGGAGCGCGACCCAAGATCGTCCTGGGCAAGGACACGCGGCTGTCGGGCTACATGCTGGAAAATGCGCTCGTCGCCGGAATCACGTCGCTTGGCGTCGATGTGCTGCTGATCGGACCACTCCCGACCCCCGGTGTTGCTTACATCACACGATCGCTGCGGGCCGATGCCGGCATTGTCCTCTCCGCTTCGCACAATCCATACGAAGACAACGGCATTAAATTCTTCCGGCACGACGGCTACAAACTCGACGACCAGATTGAGGAGCGCATCGAGCAACTTGTTTTCACCGGTGAGATCGATTCCGTTAGGCCAACGGCCGGCAAGATCGGGCGCGCCGCCCGCATCGACGATGCTCTCGGCCGCTACGTGGAATTCGCCAAGGCCAGTTTTCCGCGCGGCATGTCTTTGGAGGAAATGCGCATCGTTGTCGATGCGGCCAATGGGGCGGCTTACAAATCGACCCCTTGCATCCTGCGCGAACTTGGCGCCGACGTCGTCGTCGCTCACAACGAGCCTAACGGCACTAATATCAATGCCAGCTGCGGCAGCACTCATCCGGAGGAGATCTCGCGCCTGGTCCGCGAAGCCAAAGTGAACGTGGGAATTTCACACGACGGCGATGCCGACCGTGTCCTGCTTTGCGATGAGAAAGGTGAAATCGTGGATGGAGACGAAATCCTGGCCATCGCCGCGACCGATTTGCTGCGCTCGGAACGATTGCTCAAGAAGACGCTCGTCGCGACGGTCATGAGCAACTTTGGCCTTGATGAAACCATCGCCAACGCCGGCGGAAAAGTTGTCCGCACGAAAGTTGGCGATCGTTATGTCATAGAAGAAATGCTTCGGGGCGAAATGAATCTCGGCGGCGAACAGAGCGGGCACATCATCTTTCGTGACTTCAGCACCACTGGTGATGGCATTGTCAGCGCCTTGCAGATCCTGCGTATCATGCACGAAACCGGCAAGCCGTTGAGCGAATTGAAGCGCTGCCTGAAAAAATATCCACAAGCCCAGCGAAATCTGAAGGTGAAAGCCAAACCACCGATCGAAGAGTTGCAGGAAGTCACGAAACTGCGCGACGAAGCCGAGCGCGAGCTCGCCGGCAAAGGACGCATTCTTTTGCGTTACTCGGGGACAGAGCCAAAAATCCGGCTCCTGATCGAAGGTCGCGAATTATCACAAATCGACCGTCAGGCGGACCGGATCGCCGACGCCATTACGAAAGCGATCGGCGCAAACTAGGTATCCATGACACTCGCCCGCGTTATCGAAGCTCTTCTTTTCAGCGCGCAGAAGCCGCTGCCTGCCGGGGAAATCGTAGCCACGATCAAGGCGGCCGGCGGCGACGACGAACTTATCCCTAACGACTTCGGAAAAGTCAGGGAAGCCGACGTGGCCGCGGCGCTCGAAGAGCTGAAGGTTGAATACATTTCGCAGGAGCGAGGTTTTCAGTTGGCCGAAAAGGCCGAAGGCTGGCAATTCGTTACCGATCCGAAATTCGCCCCGTGGGTGCAGCAACTCTTCCCCGCGCCCAAGCCCGCGCGACTGAGTTCGCCGGCGCTCGAGACACTCGCCATTATCGCCTACCGCCAGCCGATTACGCGGGCCGATGTCGAAGCCGTGCGAGGCGTCACCATCGATGGAGTGCTGCAAACTTTAATGGAGCGCGGGCTGGTTAAAATCGGCGGACGCGCAGAAATTCCGGGACGTCCACTTCTCTACGAGACAACGCAACTCTTTCTCGATCACTTCGGACTGCGCACGGTCGACGAACTTCCGAACGCGCAGGAACTCAGGACGCGCTATTTGCCGGTTGCTCCGCGGCCACAGCCCGTGGAAGAGGAAAAGACTGTCGAAGCGGCCCCGTCTCCTTCGGAAACAGAGCAGCCAACGGAGAACAAATAATGGGGACGAGACGGAGCTCGTCCCTCCATGCGAAGTTTTCAGCGCGAACAAGCGCATGAAGTAAGGAATCGAGGCGTGATATTGCAAACATGAAGAGGACCTATTGGAGGGATGACCTCCGTGTCGTCCCACTTCTTTTCGGCGCCTTCGCGGGCTTCGGATTTGCAATCAGCTCGAACGCCGCCATTTCTCCGTCCGCCTGCGCCCAAGCCGCCAAGTATTCCGACGCCCGCCATGGAACCTCACTGCTAGTTATTCAAAATGGTCAGACCGTCTTCGAACATTACGCCAATGGCGGTGCCGCCGACGCGGCCTGGCCAATCTTCAGCGGAACAAAGAATTTCTGGGGAACCGCCGCGCTGGTCGCGATCAGCGAAGGCCGCATTCATCTGGATGAGCCCGTTTCCGCCACGATCACCGAATGGCGTAACGACCCCAGAAAATCGAAGATCACCGTTCGCCAGTTGCTAACCTTTACCGACGGTTTGGAGCCAGCTTCGTTTCTGCATCACGATTCCATCGCCGATCGCAACGCCCTGGCTCTGCGGGTGGCCAGCGTCGCATCGCCCGGCTCGGCGTTCACTTACGGTCCGAGCCATCCCCAGGTCTTTTGTGAGTTGCTCCGTCGCAAGCTCAATGGCGGAAGCACTTTCTCGTATCTTCAGCAGCACGTTCTGGGTCCGTTAGGCATCGGCTCTTTCGAGTACAAAGAGGACAAGAAAGGGAATCCCTTGTTCGCTACCGGTTTTCGCTTGTCGGCCCGCCAATGGGTGCGCCTCGGCCAAATGATTCTGGGACACGGTTCGTTCAACGGTCACCAAATCGTTCCCCCCGATGTCTTGCAGCAGGCCTTTGTTGGAACCAGCGCCAATCCCAGTTATGGCCTGACGTTCTGGCTCAACCGGCCATCGGGATTTCTCTCGGGCGAAGCCGACATCGAAAAGCGGCTCGATCTTCCATGGCAACGTGCAAGCTGGCGTGGAGTCTGTATTTCCAAGGCTGCGCCTTCCGACATGGTCGCTGCCATCGGTTCCCATTATCAGCGGCAGTTCATCATCCCGTCGATGAACCTCGTGATTGTTCGCCAATCCTCCGCCGACGCCAAATTTTCGGACGGCGAATTCCTGCGAATCCTTTTGAAACATTGAGCTGAGCTGCGCCGCGAATCATCCGTCACCCTAGCCCTCTCCCTTCCGAGAAGGGCGAGGGAAGAGAAGATGCGAATAAACCTCTTCTTCCTGCCCCGCAGCGCGGGGAGAGGATTGAGGTGAGGGGCTCCTTTGCAGTGACGGTCTGTGACCGCATTACTTGCCTCTCAGTGAAGCGACGGGCAAAGACCGCCCCTACAAGGACCCCCGGGACAAGCTGGTCTTGAGGAATTGACTTCCGGGCAAGCATCCCGAAGGGTTTCAACCTGCTCTCAACCCACCTCTTATGAATAAATTCGCAATCGGCTGTGGCGGTATCGTCGTCGTTCTCCTGTTTGTTGTCGTTGTTATTGGGCTCGCTGTAGCGGGCAGTTACAATCGGCTGGTTGGATCGCAACAGAACGTCGACAGCAAGTGGGGCGACGTCCAAACGCAGTATCAGCGGCGGTCAGACCTGGTGGGCAACCTGGTTAGTACCGTTACTGGTGCCGCTAACTTCGAGAAGTCCACTCTAACGGAAGTAACCAATGCCCGCGCAAGTGTCGGTCGAGTGCAGATTGATGCTTCCAAGGCGCCGACCGATGCGGCCCAGCTCCAGCAATTCCAAGCCGCACAGGGGCAACTCAGCTCGGCCTTGGCTCGCCTTCTGGTTGTTAGCGAGCGCTACCCAGACCTGAAGGCCACCAAAGGCTTTCAGGACCTGCAAGTGCAGCTCGAGGGAATCGAGAACCGCATCGCGGTCTCACGACGCAACTTCAATGAGGCGGTTCAAAGCTATAATACCTCTGTCCGCAGCTTCCCAACGAACCTTTATGCTGGAATGTTTGGTTTTACACCGCGTCCATATTTCAGCGCCGACGTTGGCGCTGAAAAGGTGCCGACGGTGAATTTTCCGACCTTTGGCTCTTCGCCAGCGCCGGCGGCAAGTCCGATGGCAACAACCGCGGCCACGCCTTGATGAAAAGAGGGACGAGACGGAGCTCGTCCCTCCAGTGATCGCTTTTGAGCTCGAAGCTGTTCCCGGACTAACTCGCGACGACTGACGTGCATACGCGAAGAAAATTTGCGCGGACGGGCGGGCTTCCGCTTCGTCCCATTACTTGTCGCGCTTTGCCTAACTAGCCTAACTAGCGCGTTCTCATCGGAGGTCATCCCGCCGAAACCGGATCGATATTTCAACGATTACGCGCATGTCGTCTCTTCGTCGACGGCGGAAAACCTAAACGACAAGCTCGCGCAGTTCGAGCGCGACACCTCCAACCAAGTCGTGGTGGCAATCTATCCCAAGATGCAGAGCGATTCAGACATCGCGGACTATACTCAGCGCGTCGCCCAGTCCTGGGGGGTGGGACAGAAAAGCGTCAACAACGGGGCGGTTCTCTTCGTCTTTCCGGAAGACCGAAAGATGTTTATTCAAACCGGCTACGGCGCCGAGGGCGCCATTCCCGACGCCACCGCTTACGATATCACCGAGCGCCACATTAAGCCGCACTTTCGGACTAACGACTTTGACGGCGGATTGTCCGAGGGAGTTGCCCTAATCTGCAAAGCTCTCCAAGGCGAATATAAAGGAACCGGGCGAACGGTGCACGACGGGCGGCAATCCCAAGGTTCCCCCAAGGTGCCGGTCCTTTTCATAATCGTTTTCGTTTTTCTGGTGATCCGATTTATTTGGGCGGCTCGGCATGGTTATCGGTACTCCGGTTCCGGCGGCCCCTTTATCGGCGGCTGGGGCGGCTCAGGCGGTGGTTGGAGTTCCGGCGGCGGTGATTCCGGCGGGTTCAGCGGCGGGGGCGGTAGTTTTGGCGGCGGCGGCGCCGGCTCAAGCTGGTAAAACCGATGCGCACCAAAGAGTTCCTCAATAAACTCGAGCACGAGCGAATCGTGAAAGCGATTCGCGAGCAGGAGGCGCGCAGCTCCGGACAAATCGGCGTCTATCTTCAGCGCGGAGAGTTAGAGGGCGACCCGGTCGAGGCGGCGCAGAAGCGGTTCCAGAAATCCGGCATGCACAAAACGCGTCACCGAAACGCCGTTCTTGATCTTCGTCGCGCCGCGCGCCCACAAGTTCGCCGTCGTCGGCGACGAAGGAATTCACACCAAATGCGGCAACGAACTTTGGCAGCGCGTCGTCCAAAAAATGCAGGCGCACTTCAAACAGGAGCTCTTTTCCGATGCGTTGATCGACGCCATCAAGGATATCGGGCAGGTTTTGGCCGAACAGTTTCCCCGAACCGGCCGCGAAAAGAACGAACTGCCGGATGACGTCGTCGAGTCCTGAGGCTCGACGAAAGCACCAGAATCCAAGCTCCAACCTCCAGAGAAGGTTCAAGCCCCAAGCTCCAAGCCTAAATTAAGGCCGGCGGCGTTGAACATTGTAGATTGGTTATTCTCTGGTGCTTGGATGTTGGATTTTGGAGCTTCCCAGGCGGCTTGCATTTACCCGGTCTTGGTGTTAATTCCCCGTTCCGCAGCGAGTTTTTAAACGTTGCGCCGTTGGTCCCTGGGTCTTCCATCGCTTGATGCGAAGCCGCACTCGCCAGGGGTAACCCGGCGATTAGAAATTGCAGATTTAAGATTTCAAATTGCCGATTGGGCATTCATTCGCGCCTGCGCGTCGGCTGGTGAACCAATCGAAAATCGAAAATCCGACAATCCAAAATCCCCATATGCCTGTTCGTTACGGTCGTTTTGAAATGCCGAAAACCCTCACCAAAGATGAGGGTTCATCCACTGAAACCTATGCCAAGTTCGTCGCCGAACCTTTCGAGGCCGGCTACGGACACACCGTAGGAAATTCCCTCCGTCGTGTTCTTTTGTCCTCCCTGGAAGGCGCCGCCATCACGGCGGTAAAAATCACCGGAGCGCAGCACGAGTTCGCCACTCTTCCCGGTATCGTGGAAGACGTGACCGACATCGTCCTCAACCTGAAGAAGATTAAGTTCAAAGCCGAGGACCACGAGGCCCGCAAACTTTCCCTGAGCGTGAACAAGGAAGGCGAAGTCACCGCCTCCGATATTCAAGTGAGCCAAGGGTTACGAAGTTCTCAACCCCAAGCAGATCATTTGCACGCTCGACAAGAAGCATAAATTCGATGCCGAACTGGAAGTGCGCGTCGGCCGCGGTTTTGCCACCGGCGAAGAAAACAAGCGCGCCGATCAGCCAATCGGTCTCATTCCGATCGATTCCATTTTCTCACCGGTTACCCGCGTGAAATACGCCGTCGAAAACACCCGTGTCGGCCAGCGCACTGACTACGACAAACTCATTCTCGAAGTTTGGACCGACGGTCGCCTGACTCCGGACGACGCCCTCCTGCAGGGCTCGGCTATCCTGCGTCATCACCTCGATGTTTTCGTGAATTTCAACGAAGACGTGATCGAGTTCGACGAGACTCCGGCCGGCGTCAGCGAGGAGAACATGAAGCTGAAGAAGCTTCTCAACATGAGCGTCAACGAGATCGAGCTCAGCGTTCGCGCGGCCAACTGCTTGAACAACGCCAATATCACCACCGTCGGCCAGCTCGCGCAGAAGACCGAAGCCGAGATGCTCAAGTATCGGAACTTCGGCAAGAAATCGCTCAACGAGATCAAGGACAAGCTGCAGCAGCTCGGCCTGGGCCTCGGCATGAAATTCGATGCCGGCCTGGTCGACATGCCAGCCAGCCTCGATGGCGCCAGCACCAACGGCGCCGCCGCGGTGGAAGCCTAAACTGGAACGCTTCACGGAGACCTCTGCGTCATGAGACATCAGAAAAAGACGATCAAGCTCGGCCGCACGGCCGAGCACCGCAAAGCGCTGCTGGCTAATCAGGTTTGCAGCCTGATCGAGCACGAGCGGATCAAGACCACTCTGGCCAAGGCCAAAGCGGTGCGTCCGCTCGCCGAAAAAATGGTGACGTTAGGTAAGAATGGATCGCTTCATGCGCGCCGCACTGCCCTGGCAGTGTTGCGGCAGAAGAAAGCCGTGAAAAAACTGTTCGAGAACATCGCCCCGCGAACCAGTACCCGGAATGGCGGATACACCCGCATCATCCGGCTCGGCCAGCGCCCAAGCGACTCCGCTCAGGTAGCGTTCCTCGAATGGGTCGACGCCGCACCAGCGACGGAAGAGAAGCCGGTCGAAGAAAAAACGGCCAAGGCTCCAAAAGAAACGACTGCACCGAAAGAAGCTTCCGCACCCAAGGAATCTCCGGCTCCAAAAGCCGAGGCCTCCAAGAAGGAAGAGGCAGCGCCAGCGGCTGTCCCGGTGAAGCCGAAGCGGCGTTTCTTTAGCCGGAAATCCGACGACAAAACTAAATAGTTTTCGGACGCACTCGTCCAAGAGTTAGCGGCTTTTTAGACGAAAAGCGGAACCGAACGGCTGTCCCAAAACCGGAACAGCCGGCGTCCCGGCGTTGAGATTTATTCTGCGTCGGTAGAAAACCGGTTTCAGATGTAATATGCTCATTACAAGCGTATTACATCTCGAAAATTTCCGGTGGCACGGTGATTGCATAAGGGAGTCGGCACAAGAAACCCGACACTATGAAATCACACGAAGAATCTACTTACGCTCTCCTCGTTCGTTCAGAGGATAAAAGCCAAGGCATCCTTGAAACTGTGCTCTACGCTTTCTTCATCCTCAGCGCGATCGTCTCCATCTGGCAGTTCGCTCAGCAACCTGTTGAACTATCAGCGCCTGGTCTGACGAGTCACATCGCCACGGTCACCGTTGTCGACGAGGCCTGATCTGCTGGCAGCTTTCGGATCCCGACCCGCGGAATGCAAGACCTGAAATACGCATTCCGGATGCTGATGAAGCGTCCGGGCTTCACAATCATCGCTGTCGTCACCCTGGCGCTCGGGATCGGCGCGAACACCGCTATCTTCAGCGTGGTTAACGCGCTTCTTCTGAAACCGCTGCCGTTTCCAAGACCCTCTGAACTCGTTGCTTTCGGCGCGTGCGATAAGCGAGAAAAAGACACAACCAAGATTCAGTCGCTTTCCTATCCGGATTTTTTTGATCTTCGCGACCAGAATCACACCCTTGCAGCCGCGGCCGTTTTTCGGACTCGCAGTTATGCTCTAACCGGCGAAGACTCAGCTTCGAGCGCCGTTCGGCGCAAAAGTCAGCGCGGAATTTTTTGACGTTTTAGGAATTCAGCCTGCGATCGGGCACGGCTTTAATCGGCACGACGAGCAGGCCGGCGGTGGACCAGGCGGGCTCAAGGTCATTCTGAGCGACAGCTTTTGGAAAAATCATTTCGGCGGCGATACGTCCGTCCTCGGCCGCACGATCAGCCTCGATCGGAAACAATATTCGATCGTCGGGGTCATGCCGCCGCGTTTCCAATATCCAATCCAGAACGACCCAATTGAACTTTACGTCACCATCGCGGACGACGCTTCGACCTCGGACGGCACCAAACCGTCAACCGAACAGCGCGGAAATCACAGCCTCGAAGGAATCGCCCGCCTCAAACCCGGCGTCACGACAAGTCAGGCTCTTACCGAACTGAGCGCGATCGCGGCAAACTTGGAAAAACAGTATCCAAATACCAACACCAATTTCGGCGCTCTAATCAAACCACTCCGTGAAGAATTGATCGGAGACGTGCGGATCGCGCTCTACGTTCTTTTCGGCGCGGTCATTTGCGTTCTGCTGATCGCCAACGCGAACGTGGCCAATCTGCTTCTGGCGCGCGCGACTGAGCGCGGCAAAGAAATGGCATTGCGCGCGGCGGTGGGTGCGAGCCGCTCACGAATCATCCGGCAATTGCTGATTGAAAGCCTTCTTCTGGCCGTTATTGGGGGACTCGGCGGCCTGCTGATCGCACAGTGGGGCACGGAAGCGCTCATCCGCACCGTCCCGCAAAATATTCCGCGCATCTCGACGATCGGCCTCGACGGCGTCGTCCTCGCGTTCACTCTTCTGATCTCCTTCGCCACCGGAATCGTTTTCGGTCTCGTTCCGGCATGGCAGGCATCTCACATCGATCTCAACTCTGCTCTGAAAACCGGCGGCCGAACCGGCACCGGAGCGGAACAGAAGGGGCGCCTGCGCAATGCCCTGGTCATGGCTGAAGTCGCGCTGGCCCTGATTCTTTTGGTTTCCGCCGGGTTGTTAATCCAAAGCTTTGAGCGTCTCGGTCGTGTGAATTCAGGCCTTCGAACAGACCGCGTGTTGACTGCTCGTGTCCTATTGCCAGGCCAGGTCTATCCAAAAAACGAAAACATCATTCAGTTCTACGATCGTTTTCTTGACAGATTGCGCACGATTCCCGCGGTCGAGTCAGCCAGCGCCATCGTTCCTCTGCCGTTGACCGGCAGTAACATGACCACCGACTTCGACATCGAGGAGCATTCTGTCCCTGAAGGAAGACGACCCGACGCACCCGTCCGCATCATTGCCACGGATTATTTCAAAACCATGGGCATTCCGGTGCGACAGGGGCGAGTTTTTGACCAGACGGACCAGCTCAACTCGCGTCCGGTCGTGATCGTGAACGAGCGCTTTGCCAGCAAATTCTTTCCGGGCGAAAACGTGATTGGAAAACGGATTACGCCGGGGTTTAGCGCCGATGACAGCGGAGACAAGGTGCGCGACATCATTGGGGTCGTCGGCAATGTGAAGCATTCGTCTCTAAAAAACGAAGATTCGCCTGAGATGTATCTGCCGCGGACGCAGATCCCATTGGACTTTATGTCGATTGTCATTCGAACCCGTGTCTCCGATGCGGCGCAGCTAACAAATGCCGTGCGGGCGGAACTTGCGGCCATCGATCCGGCGCTGCCGCTCGGCGGTGTGCGAATCTTTGACGACTATGTTTCCCAGTCGTTAGCCCGACCTCGTTTCAATGCCCTTCTCCTCTCGATCTTTGCCGGCACAGCGCTGATTCTCACCGCCGTCGGCATTTACGGCGTCATTGCGTATTCTGTGTCGCAACGCACGAATGAAATTGGAATCCGCATGGCCCTGGGCGCGGCGAAGTCGAACATTTTCCGGCTGGTCGTTGGCCAGGCCATGAGTGTGGTGGCGATCAGCGTGGTCATCGGACTGGTCGGGGCCTTTGCCGCTACCCGTCTTCTGAGCAGTCTCCTTTTTGGGGTCGGCGCTTCCGATCCCGTGACCTTCGCCGCGATTGTTCTCCTGATCGCGGCCGTCGCTTTTATCGCCTCATGGCTGCCGGCGCGGCGCGCTGCAAGCGTAAATCCAATCGTCGCTCTCCGCGCGGAATAGAGTCACAGCTCAGGGCCATGAATAGCGATTGTCGTTACGCGGCCCGACAAAGTGATTCCGACTGGTTAGGCCTACCAACGCCAGGGTCGACGTCTGGCATGGCCGTGAAGCTCACCGTTTTTGTAGGTGCGTTGCTGCTGGCGGCGTTTTCAGCAACCAATGGCCAAACGATGGGTTTGAAGCGGCTGACCAATGTGATCGATTCCTATCCGCAACTCTCCAAAGACGGTCAGACGCTGATCTTTCAATCAAACCGTTCCGGACTCGTGCAGATCTATGTCTGTAAGGCTGACGGCACCGAAATCCGCCAGCTCACCACTCTTCCTTTTCCAGCGCAGGTGCCATGCTGGTCGCCTGACATGAAGCGAATTGCTTTCGCGGGCGAGCCTTCCGGCCATTCCGAAATCTTCATCATGGATGCCGATGGCAAGAACGTTGTTCAACTGACCCACACTGGTGGAGACGATTCGCATCCGCATTGGTCGGCTGACGGTTCGCGGATCATGTTCAATTCGTCACGCACTACCCCTGACCCTGCCGCTGACTGGTCGAAGCAGTGGCATGAGCTCTTTAGCATGAAACCAGATGGGACCGATGTGCGACAGCACACCCACTGTCAGACGGTCTGCTCGTTTGGCTCCTTCTCCCCGGACATGAAGCGTATTGCTTATCGCAAAGTCATTGATGGACCCGCGTTTCAGTGGGATTTGAGCGCCGTCGGACGCAACTCGGAGGTGTTTGTCGCAAGCGCCGACGGGTCAGGTGAAGTCAACCTGTCGAAAAGCGCTGCATTCGACGGATGGCCGGCGTGGTCACCTGACGGAAAGATGATCGCCTTTAGCTCGAATCGAGCGGGGCCTGCCAATGCCGGACAAATTTTTCTGATTGCCCCGGACGGGACGGGGTTACGGCAAATAACCAGCGGTCCGGGAGGATTCGCGCAACCATCCTGGACCCCGGATGGCCGCCACATCGTGGCTTATCAGGACTGGGAAACTCCGCAATATGAATACGGCAACATCGCGATCATTGATGTTCCGTAAGCGGACATGAAGAGAAACAAAACATGAAAAACTTTCTGACAGAGCTTCGGTTTGCCACCCGGCTACTCGGAAAGCAACCGGGGTTCACCGCCATTGCTGCCCTCACGCTTGCGCTCGGCATCGGCGCGAACACCGCCATTTTCAGCGTGGTCAACGCGCTCCTGTTGCGGCCCTTGCCTTATCCGCATTCCGAAAACCTGGTTCTGCTGCGTGAACGTTCGGACACATTCGATTCGGGATCGGTTAGCTATCCCAACTACCTCGACTGGCGCGCGGCTCAGCGGGGCTTCACAGACTTGGCGCTTTACAGACGCGACGGCGCCAACCTTTCCGGGACAAATGGCGAAGCTGTTCCGGAACGTGTTGGCGCCGCTCGCGTTTCCTACAGCTTTTTCCAGATCCTCGGGCTCGGTCCAAAACTCGGGCGCGATTTCATGGAATCCGACGACCAGGCGAAGAGCAAAAAGGTCGTCTTGATCACAGATGCTCTTTGGCAAAGACGTTACGGGGCGTCACCGTCGGTTATCGGCGAACAGGTCATGGTGGACGGCGTCTCGCGCGAAATTATCGGCGTTCTTTCGCCAAATATTCGAATTCCGCGGTTGGCCGAGATTTATATCCCGCTCGACGAAATGCGCGGCGAGGAGAACATCCTCAACCGGGGAAATCATAATGGCTTTTCCGTTCTGGGCCGTCTGAAACCCGGCGTAACCCTCGACCAGGCGAGGGCCGACCTTGATACCATCTCCCGTGATCTGCAACGGCGTTATCCGGAGGAAGACGCAGGCCGCCGGATCAACGCTCGGATCCTTCTCGAAGCGGCGGTGGCTGATTATCGGCAAAGCATGTGGCTGCTCTTCGCCGCCACTTCCTGTGTCCTGTTGATTGCCTGCGCCAACGTAGCCAACCTCCAGCTTTCACGGGCACTGGCGCGAAGCCGCGAACTGGCCGTTCGCGCGGCTCTTGGCGCCAGCAGATGGAAGCTCGTTAGGCAACTCATGATCGAGAGCGCCGTTCTCATCTTCGCCGGCGCGCTCGCCGGCCTTCTTTTTTCATTGTGGAGTTTGGATGCGATCCTGGCGTTGACGCCCGCCTCTGTTCCTCGTTTTCGTGAGACCCGCATCGACTGGATTGTGCTGGGATTTACTACCGGAATGTCGATCATCGCGGGATTGCTCGTCGGGCTGTGGCCGGCCATTCGCATTTCGCGCCAGGCTTCTCTCTCTTTTGATCTCCATGAAGGAGGCGCGCGCGGAAGCAGTGGCGGGGCGCACCGTCAGCGTGCGCGCGGAATCCTGGTCATCGCACAGGTCGCTTTGGCCCTGATCCTTCTGGCCGCTGCTGGTCTGACCTTGCAAAGTTTTCGCAACGCTCAGAAAGCGCCGCTGGGGTTCGATCCCTCCGGGGTTCTTTCGATGTTCATCTCACTCCCCCCGGCGCGTTACGATACCGACCCAAAGCGGGCCGAGTTCAATCGGCAACTACTCGAACGGATCAAAACCATTCCTAATGTTTCTGCGGCAGCCATCGGAGACAACGTTCCGTTCGACGACACGGAAAACGACACCAGTTACCACGTCACACTCACGCCGGCGGCACCCCCTGGGAAAGAACCATCGGCTGAAATCAATTTTGTTTCCGAGGACTACTTTAAGGTCCTGAAGATGCCAATCCTTCGGGGGCGGACCTTCGGGCCCGAAGATACCGCCGGGGCTCCTCACTCCGTGATCATCGACGAATCGTTTGCGCGCCGGGTCTTTCCCGGCCAAGACCCGATCGGTCAGCATCTGGACGACAACCAGACCAATAAAAAGAATGCTCCGCCATGCACGATCATCGGAGTGGTTCCCCGGACGCGTAACGAAGCCCCTGGCGAGAACAACACAGAGAAACTCAACCTTGTGCAGATGTACATGTACGAGCCGCAATACCCGACGGATCGGAACAGCCTCCTGATTCGGGTATCGTCCGGCGATCCTCTCGCCATTGTCGCAGCGGTTCAGCGAGAAATTCAGCAGATCGATCCCGATCAGCCGATTTCCCTGATCTCGACCATGGAGAAGAATGTTCACGACAGCCTGGCAACCCGTCGCCTGGTGATGACGCTCCTCGGGTTCTTCGCCGGCCTGGCGCTTCTATTGTCAAGCATCGGCCTTTACGGCGTCATGGCACTGAGCGTGGCTCAAAGGATGCGCGAAATGGGTATCCGACTCGCGCTCGGCGCGGCGCGCGCGCATGTCTTCAAAATTGTCCTCGGTCAGGGCATCGCTCTTATCGGAACGGGAATTCTAATCGGTCTTGTCGGCGCGGCCGCCGCCAGCCGCGCTCTCACCGCCGTGCTTTACGGTATCGGTGCGCTGAATCTCGCAGCTTTCGCCATCGCAGTTTTGTCACTCGTCGTGGTCGCGCTGATCGCGTGCATCGTTCCAGCGCGACGAGCGACGCTCGTCGATCCAATCATCGCCCTTCGAGCGGAGTAAGGAGACTAGTCTCGTTTCAGCGGAACGAGCTTCCAATCGATCTTCCCGTCGGGCATACATTCGAGCCACGCCGCACTAGCAACTGCCCCCTGGTTAGGCCGGGTGACGCAACCGGGATTCAGGAATAAGACTCCGCCGAGCCGCTCGTTGCGCGGCACATGAGTATGACCATGCAAGAGCACGTCGACATCCGTCGGCGGACGCGATGGCGGGATATGTTGAAGCCGAATTCGCAGGCCTGCACGCTTGATGTCCAGGACGAGCGGCCACTCGGCGTTGTAATCGCAGTTTCCGCGCACCACCAAAACCTTCGGACCGAGGGCGCGCAATTCGTCGAGGATGTTTTCCGCGCAGACATCACCGAGATGCCAGATTTCGTCAGCCTCACTCGCAAGGCGGCTCACATTTTCCGGTAAACGGTCATGAGTATCCGCCAGGACAAATATTCGGCGATTCTGGCGTTCACTCCTGACAGTCTTCACGCGATTGCTTTCCTCTAATTTTCCTTTGGCCAAAGAATGGCCAGCCACCTAGATATCCGCAAGGAGTGAGCTGGCTCAAACGAATCTTGCTTGGTCTCGCCTGCCTGGGGGCCCTCGCCGTCGGGATCCTGATCTTTTTGTTCATCAGGCACGATCTGTGGCAGTACCAGTGGGTTCCGAAGGATTGCCAGGCTGATCTCAATTCTCGCTGGCCGCTCTTCCAGGAGAAGGACACAAAAGCTGGAAGCGCTTTCGACCTCTTGCGGCATTCGGCTGATTCCGCACCCAAGACTGCTGGCCTGCCGGAATTCCCCAAGGAACTCCGTCGAATCAATCTGGAGCGATGGTCGGACACGTCATTTCCTTCGTTAACGAAAGCTCTATTCGACGGCGAACGCACACTTGCTCTGGCTCGCGCCGCCGCGGCCGCGCCTGACCCGCAGGTTCCGAGCTTCACTTCTATGACCGACAACTTTCCTTACATCATCGCATCGAGACGCGTGATGGATTTGTTTCGGGCCTCGGCAGCGCAAAAGGCCGGGGCTGGAGACCTCGAGGGCTCGGTCCACGAACTGGAAGCGGGGATAGCCTTCGCTCGAATCCTCACTCGAGGAGGAGCCCTGCTTCACGCTCTAATCGATTACGCCTTTGAAATGCAGGCTTGTCGTGATCTCCGTTTAATTGCCTTACAAAATGATCTTCCTGCGCCAGTAGCTCAGGCCGTCATCCTTTCTCTGCTCGACGGTGATAGCAAAGCTGAGCCTCTCGCTGAGACCCTTCGGGCAGAATATCGCGCCATCCCCGGCACGGTTGAGCTGATCTACGGGCCGACGAGCCAGCCAATCATCGGCTTCGAAGACAAAAAAGGCGAAGAAGAAATGTGGAGAATGCTGAGCAGGAAGGGCTGGTTTTTCGGCAGCACGCGGGAATCGACCAACTTACACCTAACGAGTGTCTATCGTTGTCTCGTCACTTTGGCTGAGCAGCCCTATGATCCTAATTCAATCGGACGGCTCGAGAGGGGTTTCATTCCCGATATTAATCCCCATCGAATCCTCCTGGCTAACGACCCGATTGGCTATGTGCTCACAAGATTTACCGTTCCCGCTTTTCCGGGAATTTTCATTCGCTATCGCATGCGCGCGACGGAGCTTCGAGCGACTGCCATTGTGATTGCGCTGCGTCAGTTCGAACGGACCCGGGGGCGCCGAGCAACCGATTTGAACGACCTTGTGCCTCAATATTTTTCAAGCCTCCCCCTCGACCCTTTCGATGAACGGCCTTTCCGTTACCGCATTCGCGAAGACGGGAAGTGGATCCTTTACAGCGTGGGTCCTAATCAACTCGACGAAGGAGGCCGGGAAACCGAAAAGTCGCCCAAAAAAGTGGGCGACGCGGGCGACGTTATTTTCTGCGGATGCCAGCCGGACGAAGAACGAAAACGGCTTTTCGACAACAAGGGCTCACACTGATCTCCTTCGCTGACACACGAACTGTTCTA
This sequence comes from uncultured Verrucomicrobiae bacterium, assembly GCA_963824205.1. Classification (GTDB taxonomy): domain Bacteria; phylum Verrucomicrobiota; class Verrucomicrobiia; order Chthoniobacterales; family UBA10450; genus JBBRDU01. The sequence continues at coordinate 771,404 of CAWGOG010000001.1, forward strand.
ACAAAATGGGGAGTGCTCAGGTGACAGGAGACCAGCCCTAGATAGGGTAACGCCGTGTCGTTTCAAGATTTCGGCCTCTCCGATGAGGTAGTTCATGGTGCTCAGGCCATGGGCTTTAAGGAGCCGACACCAATTCAGCTCCGCGCATTCCCAATTATTCTTTCTGGTAAAGATCTCATCGGTACGGCCCAGACCGGCACAGGTAAAACGGCGGCCTTCGCCTTGCCCATCCTGACCCTCCTGGCCAAGCGCGGCGATTTTCGCTGCCTCATTCTCGAACCAACACGGGAGCTCGCGGCGCAGGTCGAAACCGCCTTTCGCGATTACGGACGGTTTACCGACCTCCGCGTGACCGTGATTCACGGCGGGGTTGGCTATGGCAAACAACGCGACGACCTGAAGACGGGCGTCGACGTGGTTGCAGCCACTCCCGGGCGATTGCTCGACCACTACGAACAGAAGACGATCGACTTCCGCAACGTCAATATTCTCGTGCTCGACGAAGTGGATCGGATGCTGGACATGGGATTTCTCCCCGACGTTCGGCGCATCGTCGAAAAAATATCGACCGATCGGCAGACGCTGCTTTTTTCAGCTACGCTTCCACCGGAGATCGATCGTCTGGCCGCCTGGGTTCTGCGCGATCCGGAGATGGTCGAGATCGGCGTTCGCCGCTCACCCGCCGAAACAGTGACGCACGCGGTCTATCCGGTCGCGGCCGAACAGAAGTTCGATTTGCTGATGGCCTTGCTTGAGAGGACAAATTTCGACAGCGCGTTAATTTTCTCGCGCACCAAACACGGGGCCGACCGAATCGCGAGCAAACTCAAGGAAGGTAAACATTCCGTTGCTGTGCTTCACTCAAATCGAACGCAGCGCGAACGGATCGAAGCCCTCGATGGCTTCAAGAGCGGCAAATACGAAGTCATGGTGGCGACCGACATCGCGGCGCGCGGTCTCGACATTGCCGGTGTGAGCCATGTGATTAATTACGATGTGCCCGAGCATCCGGAAGATTATGTCCACCGCATCGGACGAACCGGCCGCGCCCAGAACGTCGGTGATGCCTTCACCCTGATGAACGGCGAAGAGGTCGCGTCTCTCCAGGCGATCGAGCACTTCATCGGGCAAAAGATTCCACGCCTGAAGCTGGAGAATTTTCCCTATCTCTACACCGTTCTTTTCGAACCCGAATCCGCCACCGGCGGACGTCGCGCCATCGGCGGTGGCCGGTCGCATAAGGGATATTCGTTTGGCCGGCGCCGTCGGTAAGCCGACGCTACACCTTGAGAAAAGCCTCACGCGCTGCTTCCAGGCGATGCGCTTCGACTCGTTCCGACTGATCGATCGCCCTCTGCTCGAGTTGGGACAGGTCGATTCCACGCAGAAGGGGAGAATCACCTAACGAGGCGCTTAGGGCCCGCCAAAGAAGCTGTTTCCCGGTAATACCAAGAACAAGGATTTCCAGCGCCTCGACCAGTCCGAGCTGTCCGGCCTTGTCACCAGCCAGGCGGATCTTTACGCGATTGAACTTCTCCGCCATCCACGCCCCGGCTTTTCGGATGGCGCTTTCGCGCGAAAAGCGGCGCAAAAGTTTTTGCAGAACTTCCTGATCGGATGTCACCTCCTCATGCAACTCCCTGAAGAGTTTTCCTAAAGCACCGTCCTGATGCGACTCCATCAAATGCTTGAGGAGCTCTACCGCGGCCGTGGATCCAGCGAGATGATCCTTCAAATACGAAGCCAGTTCTTTCATGCCTATTTTTAAGGAGCCTAACTCTTCGGCGCGGTCCACTGATCGACCCAGTCGTTAACGGTACGATACCAAAGCCGGCTGTTTTGCGGCTTAAGCACCCAATGACCTTCATCCGGAAAGTACAACATCTTTGAGGGCACTTTCAGGCGCTGCAAGGTGGTGAAGAGGTCGAAGCCCTGCGAGACATCGAGGCGGTAATCCAACTGCCCGTGCACCACCAGCGTGGGCGTCTTAAAGTTCTTCGCGTATTCGTGCGGCGACCATTTTCGATAGAGCTCGCGATTCGTCCACGGCGGACCTTTCAATTCCCAATCGTTCAACCAAAGCTCGTCCATCGTGCCATAGGCCGACTCGGCGTTGAATACTCCGTCATGCGAAACCACGCAGCGAAAGCGGTCGGTATGACCCAGGATCCAGTTGGCCATGTAGCCGCCGTAGCTCGCGCCCATGGCCGCTTCGCGAGTCTTGTCGATGAACGGAAAAGTTTTCTCCGCATAATCGAGGCCTTTCATTAAATCCACGAAAGGCTTGCCGCCCCAATCACTGTTGACACCGTCGGAAAATTTCTGCCCGTACCCGATCGAGCCACGAGGGTTGATCATGACAACGACATAACCATTGGCCGCGAACAACTCCGCGTTCCATCGGTAAGTCCATGAATCGCCCCAGGCGCCGTGAGGTCCGCCGTGGATCAGAAACTTGAGCGGATACTTCTTCTTCGCATCGAACCCCGGCGGCTTAACCAGAAATCCCTGCACGTCCGCGTTCTCCGCGCCTTTGAACACGAACGGCTCCAGCGGCGCCATCTCAATCTGAGATAACAGCGCTTCGTTCATGTAGGTCACCGCTCCCGCTTGGGCTTTGATTTCTCCGCCACCTACAGCTGAGGTGTCGATTCGGAAAATTTCCGACGGGGCCATGATCGACATGCGCGAGAAATAGAGCTGATTGCGCGGGCCGAAAACCAGATCGTCCGCGTGAGCGCGCAAAACTTCGCGCGGAAGATCGGCTTCAGTCGGAATAAACCAGATGGGCGCGGTCCCGTGGTCCTGGGCGACAAAAAAAACTCCGCTGGAATCCGGCGACCACACGAAATTCTCGACCGAACGATCGAACCCGCCGGTCAGAGACCTCGTTTGTCCTGACTTGCGATCGAAAACGACCAGGACAGCGCGATCCGCTTCGTAACCGGCACGCGCCATGGAACGCCAGGCGAGAGTTGCCCCATTCGGCGAATAGAGCGGCGTGGAATCGCTCCCGGGACTTGTTGAAATTTTCTTTGGCGAGCCCCCGCCGATCGGGACGACAAAGATCTCATTGTTCGTGCTGGTCGCTTCGACTTCATCAATGTTGCTCGTGTAGGCCAGCTCCTTTCCATCCGGGGAAATGCTGTACATATCCTGTCCACCGAGATGAAAAGGCGGGACGTCATGATCTCCAGGCGTGAGATCGAGGCCAGCCCGTGATTGCGACGGCGCAGCGTCGGTCTCGGCCGGAATGACAAACAAATGGCTGCGTTTGTTTTCGCCGAACGCATTCCAGCGTCGATAAAGAAGGTGCGTGAAGATTTTCGCCTTCACCTTGTTCTTCTTGAGTTCCTCGGACCGCGCCTTATTACACGCATCATCCGCGCAATCAGGATATACCTCCGACACAAAGACGATGTTCTTGCCGTCGGGCGACCAGATTCCGCCGTCCGCTCCGGTCGACAAATCCGTCACCTGGCGAGGGGTCCCACTGAGCGCACCGTTTACGGAGTCGAAGTCGCACATCCAAATCTGTGATGGATCGGTGGCTTTCGACGTGAAGATGAGATGTTTGCCGTCGGGCGAAAATCGGGGACGCTCTTCCTCGTTAGGCGATTGATTCAGGCGGCGCGCGGTTCCTCCTTCTACCGGCACAACCCAGAGATGCGATTTTTTCGTGTTCGCCTCGAGATCGACATCTTGCGCCGCAAAAGCCACCCATTTTCCATCAGGGGCCGGCACCGGCTCAGCCAGCCGCTTCAACGCCATCATGTCTTCGAAAGTGAAGGTGTGCTTCCCCTCCGGAGCCGCGACCGCCGCACCGGAGGCAGCTATTAGAATAAGAAGTCTGGCGACCCAGAAAAAAAATCGTGTGCGCATCGGCTAAATCTGAAGCGGGCAAACTCCTGCGGTCCAGCCACCCGCGCAAGAATTCTCCGTCCCGAATCTTTCCGATTCTCAGCAGTCGATTGAAAACGCGCTGGAAATATTGCGGAACACCTGAAGACTACGCGCGGTTTCCATGGCCCGATTCCGTTTGTTCGATCTCAATGAGCCGCAACGCGTCGCGGTGACGACGACGGAAGGCCCTCTGCTCATCCTGGCCGGCGCCGGCACAGGAAAAACCCGGGTGATCACTGCGCGGGTGGCGTATCTCATAGCGCAGGGAATTGATCCGGCGGCGGTGGCGGCGGTGACCTTTACGAACAAGGCCGCAAACGAAATGCGGGAGCGCCTCGCCGGAATGACCGCTCGAGATCAGGCAGCAAAAGTGACCATGTCGACATTTCATTCGCTCTGCCTCCGAATCCTGAGGAGCGGCATCGAGCGCCTGGGTTACAAGAATAACTTCAGCATCTACGACGAAGGCGACCAGATCGGTTTGGTGAAAAAGATCATTGCCGCGACCGCGGCGCGCGACGAGAAGCTGGATCCTAACCTGGCGCGCAGCGCCATCAGCAAAGCCAAGAACGCCGGTCAACCGCTGCCTCCAGAGACTCTTCTACATGCAGTTGGACAACGCTACGACGTCGAACTCAAGCGCTCCAATGCAGTCGATTTCGACGATCTTTTGGTGCTGGCCGTAAGGCTTCTTCGAGAACACAAGGACCTCAAACAGCAGTGGCAGCAACGGTTCTCCCACCTGATGGTGGATGAGTTTCAGGATACCAACCGTTTGCAGATGGACCTGATTGGCCTGGTGGCGGGAAAACATCGCAATGTCGCTGTGGTCGGCGACGACGACCAGTCAATTTATGGGTGGCGCGGTGCTGAAGCCTCCAATGTCCTGCAATTCGAAAAATATTTTGCGCGGCCGAAAATCGTCACCCTGGAACAAAACTATCGCAGCACCTCCGCTATCCTTTTCACCGCCAACGGACTGATTAAAAACAATCCCCGCCGCCGTCCCAAAAAACTATGGAGTGAGGTCGGCGCCGGGCGAAAACGTCCGGGTCGTTTCGTGCCCTAACGATGGAGAAGAAGCGCGCTTCATTGCCGAGGAAATCCATCAGCGGCACTTCCGCGAGGCCAGCCGATGGGAAGACTTTGCCGTGCTCTTTCGAATGAACGCGCAGTCGCGCCTGCTCGAAGAGAACCTTCGGCGCCTGCAGATTCCGTATCGCATTGTCGGCGGCAAAAGCTTCTTTGATCGGCGCGAAATCAAGGACGTCCTCGCTTACATGACCGTGCTCATTAACCCGCGCGACGATGCCAGTCTTCTCCGAATCATCAACACACCCGCGCGCGGGATTAGCGCCGCCACCACCGAAATGGCGGTGTCGTGGAGCGCCGAAAATAACCAGAGCCTTTGGCAGGCATTGTCGGCACCCGGGTTTCGAGAGCAGGTCGGCGACCGCGCCGGGAGCAGCCTGCAACGATTCGTCAGCCTGATCGAAGGCTACGCCGAGGCTGTTCAGAAAACGAGAACAGATCCAGCCGAACCGATGCGACGGTTGCTCGCGGAAATCGAGTACCTCGGTGCGCTGCGACGGCAGTGCAAGACACGCGAGGAAGCCGAAGGCCGTGAGGAGAACGTGCACGATGTGCTGCGCGATCTTACCGCGTACGGGCAGCGATCGAACAAGGGGCTGCGCGGATTTCTCGACGAAATTCTGCTCGACCAGGAACGCGAGGAGGAAGACGACGCGGAAAATCAGAGCGGCGTGACCCTGATAACCATGCACGCGGCCAAGGGCTTGGAATTCCACAGCGTCTACATTGCCGGCGTCGAGGAGGGAATTCTCCCGCATGATCGATCCAAGGCGGAAGGCGCGCTCGATGAGGAACGACGGCTCTTATATGTGGGAATCACACGCGCGATGAGAGCGCTGACCATCACTCATTGCCGGGCGCGCCGAAGGTTCGGCAGCTCAGTTGCATGTCAGCCGAGTTCCTTTCTGCGTGAGTTGCCGCCTGAGCACCTTGATCAGACGAATCTGGAGACCCTGCTGAGCACGCCGGTTTCGGATAGCGACGCCAAGAGCGGGTTTTCCCAGCTGCGAGCTGCCCTCGGCATGTCGTGATTCTTGGGAATGGCAGGCACACGCCTTGTCATTGCTTTCGGCGTTTGAGATTCTTCCTCCATGCGTCGCTCCATCCTTGCCGCTGCCCTGTTTCTTCTCACTTCCCAGCTTCACGCGGAGAAAATTGTCCTCACCGGCGGTACCGTCATCAATCCCGCAACCAGCCGCGTTATGCCAGACGCGGTCCTCGTCATTGAGGACGATCGCATTACTGCGCTGGGAGATAAAAAGACCACTTCGATTCCGAAAGACGCGAAGACGATCGATTGCGACCGCAAATTCATTCTGCCGGGCTACATCGACACACACGTCCACTTCTTCCAGTCCGGCGGCTTGTTCACCCGTCCCGACGCCGTCGACCTGAACAGCGTCCGTCCCTACAAGGACGAAGTCGCGTGGGTGCAATCACATCTCGATGACGTTTTCGCCAGGTACCTGCGCTGCGGAATCACCAGTGTCGTGGATGTCGGCGGACCGATGTGGAATTTCAAAGTCCGGGACACCGCCGCTCATACGGCCAAGGCCCCGCGCGTTGCCGTGGCTGGCCCACTGATCTCAAGCGTCTCGCGGCCGCAACTCGACCTCGGCGATCCGCCGATTGTGAAAATCGACGGACCCGACCAGGCTCGTGAGTTTGTCAGAAAGCTCGCGCCCCAGCATCCGGACTTCGTCAAAATCTGGTACATCGTCGACAAAGACCATCCGGTGGACAGTTTTCGTCCGACGGTTCGTGCCACGGTTGAAGAAAGTCACGCGCACAAATTGCGCGTCGCTGTTCATGCGACGGAGTTGGAGACGGCCCGCGCCGCCATTGAAGAAGGCGCAGACGTTCTGGTGCACAGTGTAACCGACAAGCCGGTAGACGATCGGTTTGTCCAACTGCTCAAGGAGCATCACACGATCCTGACGCCAACGCTGGTGGTCTTCGAGCGTTACAGTCGGACCTTCGCGAACAAGCTGAACCTGACGAAAGAGGAAACGGCCTGGGGTAATCCCGAGATCATTTCATCACTCGATGTTACCAAACTGCCGGCGGACAAAATTCCGGACCGCATCAAGAACGCCATGGCTGATCCCGATGCGGTTTTGAAGCGAATCCAGGCGCTTTATGATGTCGCGCTCAAGAATCTGAAAACACTCGAAGACGCAGGCATCACCATCGCCGCCGGCACTGATGCTGGAAATATCGGAACCATTCACGGGCCGGCATTGTTTCGCGAATTTCAGCTGATGAAAGAAGCCGGCCTGACACCTCTTCAAATTCTCCAAAGCAGCACGGGGAACGCCGCCAAATTCTTCGGAGGCGAAACCGGTGCTCAAATTGGTTCGTTGGAGCCAGGTAAATTCGCCGATCTCGTCGTCCTCAATTCCAATCCGGCGGAGGACATCGGAAATGCCTCAGACATCCAGACGGTCATAAAAAACGGCGTCGTTTACCCAGCGGACAAAATTCTTCCATGAGGCGCCGCCGGGGCGTTCGACCCGCAGGCCGAGCTGTTGACGTGTCTCGCGCGTTTGGGGCGGATTGCGCCGAAAGTTGCGACCGGACAAAACACGGCGCACGTTGAATAATTGATGGACCCAGCGCGACCAAACGATCCGGATCCGGCAGACCCGTTTTCTTCCTCGCATGGCGACAAACCAACCGTCGAGACAGTTGAGATCGCAACCGAAGGCGAAGATTGCGATGAATGCGTTCGCAAGCTCGGGCCAATCTTATGAAAGTCCCCGGCGTCCGGGACGTCAGCGTCGATCTCAAACACGAACGCGTAATTGTAAAGTTCGACGCCCGCAAAACACACGCGCCCGACCTGCACGACGCCATCCTCAAGAGCGGCTACAAGCCGGCACCCGTGGCGGACTAGACGCCGCTCGTCGCAATTCCAGGGCTCATCCTTCCGATTGCAGTTGCAGGCCGGCCGGACGGACATGAAGGTTTTGCCATGACAACAGAAGCCGCTGGCTACGCTCATCCCGAGGCCCTGGTAGAGACGGACTGGCTCGAGAAACATCTGCAGGACAAGGATATACGAATCGTCGAATCCAACGAAGACGTGTTGCTTTATGATACTGGGCACATTCCCGGTGCGGTCCATATCGATTGGCGCGCCGATCTCCAGGATTCAGTGATTCGCGACTACATTTCGCCGGAAAAATTCGCGGAGCTTTGCCAGAAGAACGGCATCACGCCTGAAACGACCTGTATCTTCTACGGTGACAAGGCGAACTGGTGGTCGTGCTACGCGCTTTGGGCCTTTCGTCTTTTCGGCCACGAAAAAGTGAAAATTCTGAATGGCGGGCGCGATAAATGGAAAGCGGAAGGGAAGCCGATGACGAAAGAGCGTCCCGATTATCCGAAAACGGATTATCCGGTGCCGGCGAAACGTTTCGACAAAGAGATCCGCGCGTTTGCTGATGAGGCCCTGGCCCAAAGCAAGGCGAAAAAACCGCTGATCGATGTGCGTTCGCCCGGGGAATTTAAGGGCGAGATCACACACATGCCGGAGTATCCGCAGGAAGGTGTCCTTCGCGGTGGCCATATCCCCGGCGCGACCAGCATCCCGTGGAAAACCGCCGCCAACGAAAACAACACCTTCAAAAGCCCGGAGGAGCTTCGCAAAATTTACCTTAACAACGGACCGGTGAAGCCCGGCACAGACACGGTGGTTTACTGCCGGATCGGCGAACGTTCCAGCCACACCTGGTTTGTCCTCACCTATTTGTTAGGCATCGATAATGTGCGCAATTACGACGGATCCTGGACCGAATGGGGCAATCGCGTCGGCGCGCCGATCGAAAAGGGCTCGTGACTAAAGGCGGCCTGAGAGGGGCGCCGCTACCATTAACCATGAGCGACTGCGCCAAACTGGATGAGGCCGGCAACGAGGAAGCAAAACCCAATTACCCGGCGAAGCTCGACAAGATTATCAATCTTTTCGAGATGTTGCCCGAGGACGAGCGGCGGGAGACGATTGTCTCCTATGCCGATCACGCGAAGAACCAGGAGCCGCGTCCGGGAGAGAAATTCGATCTCGAAGATGTCCGCAAGGATGAGGAATGCGCCGACACCGTCGGTGTCTATTTGCAGGTCGACGAAAAGGGCAAGGCACACATTCGCATGACCCTCGGCCCGGAAGTCCAAACGCTAACCCGCGCCATGACTGCGATTCTCTGCAAAGGCCTCGATGGCTGCACTCCGCAGGAAATTCTCGATCTTGCCCGCCGGATTCGTCACCCGCATCGTCGGGGCGAGCTCGTGCGTATTCGCAGCCAGACGATTTACTACGTGCTCACGAGGATCAAAGGCGTCTGCAAGGTTTACCTGGATCGCCAACGGCGCATGGCCGACGTCGCCTAGCCTGTTCTTGTCATCCTGAAGCGGCGAAGACGCTGAAGGATCTTCCAACCAGAGCCCGCGTCACGCAAGTCACCGAGCAGGAAAACAGGATGGTTGTGTCCGGATCCCCGGCACCGCGCTGGACATTTGTGTGACCTGATCGCCGAGTGAGAGATCCTCACGCCGTCTACGCGGCTCAGGATGACAGAGTAGAGGCAGAGACGTTGCACGCCGATGCTTCGCGGTTCGTCATTCCTTCGTCATTGGGCATTCGTCCTTCGTCATTAACATCGTGCGTGATCTTCGCGTGAATTGATCTATGGTCGGGCGCGCAGATGCCGCGGAATGACCAGTTAAAGAAGATTCTCCTCATCGGCTCCGGTCCTATTGTGATCGGGCAAGGCTGCGAATTCGATTATTCCGGCGTGCAGGCCTGCAAGGCCCTCCGGGAAGAAGGATACAAGGTCATCCTGGTTAATTCGAACCCGGCCACCATTATGACCGATCCGGAATTCGCGGATCGTACTTATATTGAACCGATCACCGCGGAAGTGATTGAAGCGATCATCGATCGCGAAAAGCCCGACGCGCTTCTGCCAACCATGGGAGGCCAAACCGCCTTGAACGCGGCCATGGAGCTGTACCGGAACGGCGCGTTGGCCAGGCACGGTGTTCGCCTCATCGGGGCAAACGCGCAGGCAATTGCGAAAGGTGAAGACCGGCAGCTTTTCAAGGAAGCGATGCTGCGCATTGGTCTGGACGTTCCGCGCTCCGGAATCGCTCGTTCCTTCGTCGATGCCAGCCGTATCGCCGATGAAATTGGCGCCTTTCCACTGATCATTCGGCCGGCGTTCACCCTCGGCGGAAGCGGAGGCGGAATTGCCTACAACCGCGATGAGTTGGAGGAAATCGCGGAACGCGGCCTTGCCCTCTCTCCCGTGAATGAAGTCCTGATCGAGGAATCGCTCGTTGGCTGGAAAGAATTCGAGATGGAGGTGATGCGGGACCGTCTGGACAACTGCGTGGTCGTTTGTTCGATCGAGAACTTCGATCCGATGGGTGTTCACACCGGCGACTCCATCACCGTCGCTCCGGTTCAGACCCTTACCGATCGCGAGTTCCAGCTGATGCGCGACGCTTCCTTTGCGGTCATTCGCGAGATCGGCGTCGAAACCGGTGGATCAAATATCCAGTTCGCGGTTAATCCGGATAACGGCCGAATGGTCGTGATTGAAATGAATCCGCGCGTGTCGAGATCGAGCGCACTCGCCTCGAAGGCCACTGGATTTCCGATCGCGAAAATTGCTGCCAAACTCGCCGTCGGTTACACGCTCGACGAGATCAAGAACGATATCACGCGCGAAACGCCGGCATCATTCGAGCCCACGATCGACTATTGCGTCGTCAAAATTCCCCGGTTCACTTTCGAGAAATTTCCGCAGGCCGATCCAGTCTTAACGACGCAGATGAAAAGCGTCGGCGAAGCCATGGCCATCGGCCGCACGTTCAAGGAAGCCCTGCAAAAGGCGCTTCGTTCACTCGAGATCAAACGCTTCGGGCTGTGCGGTGATGGCGCGGAAAAGCGGGTCGATCCCGATGCTTTGCGCCTTCGTCTGTCGACGCCGAATGCCGAGCGCATTTTTTATCTCGCCCAGGCTTTTCAAGACGGCATGTCCGTCGACGCCGTCTTCGAATTGACCCGGATCGATCGATGGTTCTTGCGCCAGATTGAACAGATCGTGGCCGCGAAGCAAAAGAGTTAGGCCGTGGCCAAAGCGATTCCGAAAGCTTGCTCCGCGCGAAAAAGCTCGGTTTCTCCGATCGCCAGCTCGCGGTCGCCGCCGGCATCTCCGAAAAAACCATCCGGGCAAAACGAAAAGCGGAAAAGGTTTTGCCCACCTATCGGCTGGTCGATACGTGCGCGGCGGAATTCGAAGCCTATACGCCCTACTATTATTCCACTTACGGGGACGAGAACGAGCGCCGCGAAAGTCAGAAGCGCAAGGTGATGATCCTCGGAGGCGGACCGAATCGCATCGGCCAGGGGATCGAGTTTGACTACTGCTGCGTTCACGCGGCCTTTGCTCTTCGAGAGCTCGGGTTCGAGACCATCATGGTGAACTCCAATCCGGAGACCGTTTCGACCGATTACGACACGAGCGACAAACTCTACTTCGAACCGCTGACGCTCGAAGATGTCCTCAATATTTACGACCAGGAAAAGCCGGAGGGAGTTTTTGTCCAGTTCGGTGGTCAAACTCCTCTGAATCTGGCCGATGGCCTTAAGGCGGCTGGGGTTCCCATCCTCGGGACGCAGCCGGAGAACATCGAGATGGCGGAAGACCGCAAGCTCTTTGCGGCCATGCTCGATAAACTTGGACTGCGCCAAACGCCCAGCGGCTCTGCCGTGACCACGGACGAGGCCGTCAAGATCGCGCAAAGAATTGGTTATCCTATTCTCGTTAGGCCAAGTTTCGTTCTCGGAGGTCGCGCCATGGAGCTGGTTTACAACGAACCGGATCTCAAGCGCTATATGTCGAGCGCGATCGAAATCACACCGGATCGGCCGGTGCTGGTCGATCGATTCCTTGAAGACGCCGTCGAGGTCGACGTCGATTGCATTTCCGACGGCGAAACCAGCGTGATCGGCGCGATCATGGAGCATATCGAAGAAGCCGGCATTCATAGCGGCGACAGCGCCTGTGTGATTCCCACCTTCTCGCTTTCGGAAAAGGTTCGTAGCGAGATTGCCTCGGCCACGAAGGCAATGGCCAAAGAGCTCGGTGTTCGCGGGCTGATGAACGTGCAATTCGCCGTCAAAGGCGAAGACGTTTACGTCCTCGAAGTCAATCCGCGCGCCTCCCGCACGGTCCCTTTCGTGAGCAAGGCCATCGGCGTGCCGCTGGCGAAACTCGCCGCCAAAGTCATGGTGGGCAAATCTCTCAGGGAACTCGGATTCACCAAGGAGAAAACGCCCAAACATTATTCCGTGAAAGAAGCGGTCTTCCCGTTCCTGCGATATCAGGGAACGGATATTTCGTTAGGCCCGGAAATGAAATCGACCGGTGAAGTCATGGGCATGGACACCGATCTCGGCCTGGCTTACGCCAAATCCCAGATGGCCGCGCCGCCGCCATTGCCAAAATCGGGCAAGGTTTTCATCAGCGTGAAGGACAGCGACAAGGAAGCTATCCTGCCGGTAGCACGCGAGTTTGTGAAACTCGGGTTCGGCGTCATTGCTACAAGTGGAACAGCCGCCGCCCTTACGCGGGCAAAGATCAAGGTGACCAAAGTGCACAAGCTCCGCGAAGGCCGCCCCAACGTCCTCGATCGAATCAAGAACGGAGACATCAATTTCATCGTCAATACGCCGAGCGGAAAAATACCGCGTGAAGACGAGGTCTTGATTCGAAACGCGGCCCTGGCGAAGAAGATTCCCATCATGACGACCGTGCGGGCCGCGCAGGCGAGCGTGAATGGCATCCGCTCCCTTCAGACCAACAAGGTCCAGGTGCGAAGCCTGCAGGAGTATCACGAGTAGCTGCCGACCCGAGGGGGTTGATTCAAGGCCTCCCAGAGGCGATTACTCTGCCTGATGAAGCTACTCACCGTCTGCTGCATAATCGCGTTGGCCTTCAGCACCAACACAACTGTACGGCCAAGAAAAAAAGGAAGGGAACGCCGCGCAAACATCCGAACAAGTCGCAGTCATGAAAACGTCCGAAGGCGAAATGGTCTTCAAGTTCTGGACTGACGCCGCGCCCAAGACGATTGAGAATTTCAAAAAACTCGCCACGTCCGGGTTTTACAACGGGACAAGTTTCCACCGCATCGTCAACGGATTCATGGTCCAAGGCGGCGACCCGTTAACCAAGGATGTCGCGAACGAAGCCCGCTTTGGCACGGGCGATCCCGGTTACAGCATCAAGGCGGAGTTTAACGATCACAAACATGTACGCGGCGTTCTGTCGATGGCGCGAAGCAACGATCCAGATTCGGCCGGCTCGCAATTTTTTATCTGCCTGGCACCGAAGCCGTCCCTCGATCATCAATACACCACCTTCGGAAAATTAGTGAAAGGCGATGACGTTCTGGAAAAAATCGCCCGCACCCCGGTGGTCGTGGGAGAATCCGGAGAGAAAGAGCAAACCGACCAAGCGCGTAACGATCGAAAAGAGCGAAATCGTGCCGGCGGATTCCGTGAAGTAATTTCAAGGAGCCGCGGCTCCCGGCCGCCGTTTTTTAACTTCATCGGGCTAAAGCCCGGTGTTACTAACATGGGCAAAACCGAAGCAGACAAAACGAAAATCGCCGTCATCCAGATGGCCTGCGGCCCTGACCCGGAAGAGAACTTCCGGCGCGCGGTCGAGTTCATCCGCTCCGCCGCCAAGCAGGACGCTGGCATTGTCTGTCTCCCCGAGTTGTTTCGCTCGCAGTATTTCTGCCAGACGGAAGATCATGCGAACTTCGAACTCGCGGAGGCCATCCCTGGGAATTCGAGCGACGCTCTCAGCAAGCTCGCTGGCGAACTCAAGGTTGTGATCGTCGCCTCGCTCTTCGAAAAGCGGAGCGCCGGTCTCTATCACAACACCGCCATCATCATCGATACCGATGGAAAAATGCTCGGGAAGTATCGCAAGATGCACATTCCCGACGACCCCCTCTACCACGAGAAATTTTATTTCACGCCGGGCGATTTGGGATTCAAAAGCTGGGACACCAGCCAGGGCAAAATCGGTGTGTGCGTCTGCTGGGATCAGTGGTATCCCGAGGCGGCTCGCCTAACGGCTCTTCGCGGCGCCGAGATTCTCTTTTATCCCACCGCCATCGGTTGGCATCCGAAAGAGAAAAAGGAATTTGGAGAAGCCCAGCATTCATCCTGGGAAACGATCCAACGCAGTCACGCCATCGCGAACGGCTGCTACGTTGCCGTGCCGAATCGAGTGGGGCACGAAACGCCCGCCGGCGGCGATGGCATTGAATTCTGGGGCCAAAGTTTCATCTGCGGACCCGACGGGGTGATTATCGCGAAAGCTTCGGTGGATCGGGAGGAGATCCTGACCGCCGAGATCGACTGGAAGCGCGTGAACGAACATCGCACCCACTGGCCTTTCCTGCGCGACCGCAGGATCGACGCCTACGCCGGCCTCGAGCAACGTCTTCTCGATTAGTTTTCATTTCCGCCGACCGGCGTTAGGTTTGCGGTCATGAAAATTCCATCCCTCTCAATCTCCATCCTGGCGGCTCTCGCGGCCGTTGCCCTGGTGCCGCTCGCTCATGGCGCCGATCCCACGAAGGCCGTCGCCGTGCTTCATCCGACCGCCGGAAGCAATGTTACCGGCACCGTAACGTTCACCGCCTCGGGTGATTCGGTAAAAGTCGTCGCCGACATCAGCGGTCTGACGCCCGGCAAACATGGATTCCACATTCATGAATTTGGCGATTGTTCCTCGGCTGATGGGAAATCTGCCGGCGGTCATTTCAATCCCACCAACCATCAACATGGCGCGCCCGACGCGGCCGACCGCCATGAGGGCGACCTGGGTAACATCGAAGCCGACGCTTCCGGCAAGGTTCATCTCGATATCACCGACAAAATCCTGAAAATGGCCGGCGCTGAATCGATCATCGGACACGCCGTCATCGTTCACGAAAAGGCCGACGACATGAAAACGCAGCCGACGGGCGACGCGGGCGGCCGGGTTGCCTGTGGAGTGATCGGGGTGGCCAAGCCCTAAACGCTAAGGCGCGCTCACAATCAGGTTGCATGGAAGTTCAATCGCTCAGCGAAGTCCGGCGAGCTGCGCAAAACGGCAAACCCGTTTCAGCGCATGTCCATGTTCAGGTCGACACGGCCACGCCGAAATTCACTCGCGAAGGCAAACAGTATTGTGAGCTCACTCTGGCAGACGCGTGCGATCGCATGACGCTACGCGTCTGGGGAGATCATCCTGCCTACAAGGCGTGCAACGCCCTTGCGCCAGGTGATTTCATCGAAGTCTCCGGCGAGTTTCAGCAGCACGCGCAGTTCGGATTAGAGGCCGGCAAATGGACCGTCCGTCCGCTCACCGAACAGGAGAGAAACGAACTTCTGCAAGGCCCTCCAGAGCTGCGGGCGCGACAGGCGAGCGATTGGGAATTCATTCTCAAAACAGTGGGCGCGATCAAAGATCCGCGGTTACGCGCTCTTTGCCAGGCGCTTCTGAACGACTTCGGCGAGCGATTCCGGCGAACAGCCGCGGCCCGAAATTATCATCACGCCCGGCGCGGCGGTCTGGTCGAGCACACAGCGCAAATGATGCGATCGGGCCTGGCGATCGCGCCGCTCTATCCGCAACTGAATTCCGATTTACTGATCGCCGGGATTCTTTTCCACGACTCCGGGAAGCTCTGGGAAAACCAATTGCCCGAAACCGGATTCACCATGGGCTACGACGAGCGTGGCGAGCTCATGGGACATATCACCATCGGCATGGAGCTGGTGAATTCGCTCTGGCGGAAAATCATTAGCGAACATGGCGAAAACTGGAAAAATCTGTCGCCAGCCTCAGAGGATGTTCGGCTGCATCTGCTGCATTTAATTGGCGCGCATCACGGAGACCCGGAATTCGGTTCACCCGTTAGCCCGAAAACACCGGAAGCAATGGCTTTGCATTACATCGACAATCTCGACGCGCGCCTGGAGATGTTTGCCGCTGGCTATTTGAACGCGAAGAATCTCGCGCCGCGAATCCTTGATCGTGTGCGTCCTTTGCCTGGCAATCTCGTTAAGCCACTGGAGCGATTCACCCAAAGTGAGTCTACCAAGAACGGCGAACTCCTGTAGGGTTCCATGGTAACAGTCCCCTAACGATCTTCTGAGACCGGGGCTGCGTATTGCGCGACTGTAGGGCGGCCATCGTGGCCGCCGACCTTCTAGATGGCGGCGAAGATCACCGCCCTACACTTTCCCTCTCACCCGGCGTTTCGCTTCGTCGAGATATTCTTTGTCGATCTCGAAGCCGATAAACTTTTTCACGCCGCAGTTTTTTGCGGCCACAGCTGAATTCCCGATCCCAAGAAACGGGTCCAGCATCGTTTTCACACGATCGGTACCGTGCAACGCGATGCACCATTCCGCGAGCTGCACCGGGAAAGTGGCCGGATGGGGCCGTTCCTTTTTTCGGCTCTGGATGGTTTGATAGGGAATAAACCAGGTGTTGCCACGACAGCGAACATCTTCGCCTTTGGTGTGAGACCAGCGCGCGATGTTGCTCTTGTCTGCGTAGGGCACACCGATCGCCAGACGATCTAATGGCACGTCACCCGTAATCGTGAAGTGAAAGATGTATTCGTGGCAATCGTGCACGAAACGCTTCGAGCTGATTGGTTTGAAATGTCCATGCGATCGTACCTTGCCGTCCTTATCCTCAATCGAGATCGATTTGATCCAGTGAAACGTGTTCTGTAGCACAAAGAGATCTTTCCACCTCAGAACGAGTTCGTGCGGCAACAGAGGATTTGAAGGTGACGCACCGACGTTCAGGAAAAAGGAACCGTCCGACCGGAGAATTCGTCGCAGGTTTCCCGCCCATTCATCGCACCACTCGAGATACGAGGCCCGGTCGATTCGGTCCGAATACGTCCCGTACTTGATTGAAAGATTGTAGGGCGGCGATGTGACAACCAGATCGACGCTTTCTTCCGAGAGACTGCGCATTCCCGCGACGCAATCCTGCAGACGAAGGTCGAACCGTGCCATGCCACCTAAGATGGTGAAACTTTGCGGCTAGTACAAGGAGCAAGTTCTTGTCATCCCGAGCCAGCGGAGACGGTCGCTTCACAGAGCGGCGCGATACAATGAGTCGGCTGGACCGCGGATACCCGGCTTTGCATCGCGACGAATTGCCTTAAATTGCCGCGATGTCAGACAAGCCTGCCCGCCTGAAAATCGCCGACCGCGAATTCGGTTCCCGCCTTCTGCTTGGGACCGGGAAGTTCGCCTCGAACGAATTGATGCGCGACACGCTTGTCGCCAGCGGAAGCGAAATCGTAACGGTCGCCCTTCGACGGGCGGATCTTTCGGGTAAGCACGATCCTTTTGCCAACATCCTCGATTTCATCGACCGCGATCGCTTTCTGCTTTTGCCGAACACAAGCGGTGCACGGAATGCCACCGAGGCGGTGCGACTGGCCCGTCTGGCGGTTGCGGCGGGACTGCCTAACTGGGTCAAGCTCGAGATTCATCCCGACCCGCGGTATCTGCTTCCGGACCCGATCGAAACTCTGGCTGCGGCTGAGATTCTCGTGAAAGAAGGCTTCGTCGTCCTGCCATACATCAACGCCGATCCGGTGCTTGCCAAACGTTTGCAGGACGCCGGCACCGCTACCGTGATGCCGCTCGGTTCGCCGATCGGAAGTAACCGCGGAATCGAAACCCGCGCGCAAATCGAAATCATTATCGAACAGGCGACCGTCCCAGTGGTTGTCGACGCCGGCCTGGGCGCGCCCAGCCAGGCTGCGGAAGCGATGGAAATGGGCGCCGACGCCGTTTTGGTAAATACTGCCATCGCGATCGCTCCGGATCCGGTTCGAATGGCGCAGGCATTTCGCAAAGCCATCGAAGCCGGAAGAGAAGCGCATGAGGTCGGATTGGCCGAGAGACTTCCGTTCGCGAGCGCGTCCAGTCCGTTGACTGGATTTTTCAAAGAGGACTAACGGGACGACCCCTCACCTCAGTCCTCTCCCCACTGCGCGGGGCGAGGAGGAAGACGTTACACCGCCTGTCGCCCCACTCAATAAATGGAGGGCGGAGCTCGTGCGACGCCGAGTGTGCGGTCTCGCAGGAGCTCGACCCTCCATTGGCATATCGCGACTCAATGCGCTGTTTGTTCCCCCTCGCCCTTCTCGGAAGGGAGAGGGCTAGGGTGAGGGATGAAGCCTTGAAGCCGGCTTAACGGTACTGCGCCTGGACGGTCGCGTCGTTATAAAACTCGATCTGCCGTCCACCGACGCGACGAACTGAGCGCCATCCGTTTCGCTTTGCGAACTGGCTAAGTTCATCAGGATTCAGCTCCCGGAGGCAAGAGAGCTCGGAGGGATGGGTGATAAAACATTGCGGCTTCACCGCAAGAACGCCGGCAATCTTCGATTGCACTGCAATCAGTCGGCCCGCTTGATCAAGTTCTGTCATTCATCCCTTTCCTTATGAAAGCTTTGCTGCAAGGTCGTCTGTTCCCCCACGGCTGCAAGGAGTCTGATCCTCCTTCCCTTGTGGCGGGGCGCTTTTCGTTAGATTACTTTTCTTCCAATGGCTTCCGAGACAATCGAATTACGCGGTCATATCATCGACTCGCTCATTCTTCCAAAAGTGCTGGACCAGATCCTGACGCGCGGCGCGACCTTCAAGATCGCCGAGATTAAGGTTGGGCAGAACCGCGTCGATCAGAGTTTCGCTCGCATCGAAGTGACCGCTCCGAATGCGGACGATCTTAACGACCTGATCCGGCGACTCCTGCAGCACGGCGCGGAAGTGGTTAAGAAGAGCGATGCGCAGCTCGGCGTCGCGCCGGCCGACGGAATTTTCCCGCACGATTTTTATGTGACGACCAACCAGCAAACCTTTGTGCGTCTGAGTGGCCGCGAGATTGAAGTTCGCCCATCCACCATGGACAGCGCTATCGCCGTCGAGGGCGACACCGCGCGGGCAGTAAAATTTTTCGATGTGCGCAAAGGGGCCAAAATCATTGTCGGCCATAACGGCGTAAGAGTCGTGCCGGTCCAGCGTTCAACCTCGCACACCAGTCTTTTTGAATTCATTAACCGCATCATCGGAGCGGACGAACCGAAAGGGCCCTTCATTCGTGAACTCGCGAAAGAGCTAGCCCGCGCGCGCGATGGCGA
Organism: uncultured Verrucomicrobiae bacterium; assembly: GCA_963824205.1. Taxonomy (GTDB): domain Bacteria; phylum Verrucomicrobiota; class Verrucomicrobiia; order Chthoniobacterales; family UBA10450; genus JBBRDU01. The sequence goes on from CAWGOG010000001.1 coordinate 790,649, forward strand.
TGGCAAAATTGCGATCGTCGCCGGCCCGGCGCTTATCCGGACAGGCGCAGGCGAACATCTGCAACGTCTGATTGAACAAAAGTATGTCGATCGGCTTTTCGCCGGTAACACCTTTGCGGTTTACGATGTCGAACGCGCGCTTTTCGGCACCGCGCTCGGATTCAATCCCAAGCATGCTCTCGCCGGCGGCGGCCACGAAAATCATATCCGCGCAAACAACTTCCTGCGTGAATGCGGCGGCATCGCCAGCGCCGTAAAAAAGAAGCTCCTCAACGACGGCGTCATGCATTCATGCGTAAAACACAAGGTCGACATCGTTCTCACCGGCTCCATTCGCGACGACGCGCCGATCCCGGGGGTAACGACCGACGTCGTCGAAGCGCAGAAGATCATGCGCGATAAGCTCTCGAATATCACTCACGCTCTTCTTCTCGGCACGGTGGAACATTCGATGGCTGTGGCAACGCTCCTGGCCCCCACTGTTAAGACCGTATGTGTGGATATCGATTCCTGGGCCGTTGAACGAGTAATTGAAAACCAACCGTTCCAATCCATCGGGCTGGTGACAGACGTGGCCCCGTTTCTCCGTGAGCTGGCTGAGGTTCTCAGCTCGGAAAAAAAAGATCAGCGATCTTCCGCCAGCACCTGAACCATGCGGAAGTTATTGCTGTGTCCTCCCGATCACTACGGGATCGAATACGAAATTAATCCATGGATGAGCCGCGCACGTGGTGCCGAAGTCCCTGTCGCACGCGAACAATGGAAGGGACTGGAGAAGACTCTCACCGGGTTAGGATGCGAGATCTTCCTCGTTCCTCCGCAACCGCGCCTTCCCGACATGGTATTCACGGCCAACGCCGGGCTGACCGTTGGAAAGCGTTTTATTCCCAGTAATTTCCGACACGAGGAACGCGCCGGGGAAGCTCCCCTTTTTGCAAAGTGGATGGAAGAACACGGCTACGAAGTCACGTGGCTTCCGAAGGATCTCTATTTTGAAGGCGAAGGCGACGCTCTATTCGGCGGTGACGTTTTGTTCTGCGGCTATAAATTCCGGTCGGATATCAAATCGCATAACGCCGTCGCGGAAATGCTCGGCTGCCTCTCCGTATCGGTCGAACTTGTCGACGCGCGATTTTATCACCTCGATACGTGTTTTTGTCCTTTGCCTGACGGGGGCGCGTTCTGGTTCTCGAACGCCTTCGACGAATACGGCCAGCGCGCCATTCGCGAGCATGTCACTGACTTGATTGATGTTTCCGAGGATGAGGCCGCACACTTCTCGTGCAACGCCGTTGTTCTCGGGAAGCAGATCGTTCTGCCTCAAGGCGCGCCTAACCTGGTCAAGACGCTCGAGGAGCGCGGGTATGAATGTCATGCGCTGCCAATGACGGAATTTCTCAAAGCCGGCGGTGCCTGCAAGTGTCTGACCATGTTCCTGCCGCAGAGGGAATTCGCTTAAAGTTTTAAGTGTTAAGCTTTAAGCAGCAGAACCCAGTTTACGCCACGCCTATCACGAGGTTCTTGGCGGTTCGCGTGATAGAAGCGGCTCCGGACTTAAAACTTAAGTCTTAAAGCTTAACGCTCCCGTTTCCGTCCCAATTCTTTTTCCATTTTGGCAAGCGGCAGGCAATTCATGACATCGCCTTTCGTTAGCCATCCTTTCCGGGCCACACCGACACCGAACCAAAGATCCTGCAGCCGCTCAACGCGATGCGCGTCCGGGTTGATCACACACTTCACGCCTTTCTCCTTGGCCATCGGCCACCAACGCCAATCGAGATCGAGACGTTTCGGAGCGGCGTTAATTTCAATCCATGTTCCCGTGGCTGCCGCAGCATCGAGAACGGCAGGAATATCGATAGCGTACCCCTCTCGTTTCAAAAGGAGTCGTCCGGTCGGATGGCCGAGCATGGTGATGTAGGGATTTTCCATCGCGCGAATGACGCGTTTGGTCATCTCCGCTTCGGGCAAATTGAACACCGAATGAACGGACGCTACGGCATAATCCAGTTCGGCTAAAATCTCATCGCTGAAATCGAGCGAGCCATCGCGAAGAATGTCGCATTCGACTCCGGCGAAAACGCGAAACCCGTCGAACGTCTTGTTCAGCTTTCGAATGAGTGCGCGTTGCGTTTTCAATCTCGCCTCGTCCAGGCCGTGCGCCTGGACTGAGCTGCGACTGTGATCCGCGATCCCGAGATATTCCACGCCAAGCTCCTGCGCGGCCGCCGCCATTTCTTCGAGCGTGTTGTGCCCGTCACTCGCGGTCGTATGGCAGTGGAACGTTCCGCGCAGGTTCTCTTTCTCGATCAGCCGCGGGAGCGTGTGGTTTTCGGCCGCCGAAAATTCCGCGGAATTTTCCCGGAGCTCAGGCGGAACGAAATCCAGATCCAAAGCGGCATAAAGATCGGCCTCTTCTCGCACTACCGGCGGTTTCTTGGGCGCAGCCTTTGCCGACTTCGTGTCCACCGGCAACAAGGCCAGGCGGTACTCATTCAGAGTCCAACCGCGCTTGAGGGCCCGGCTTCGCATCTCAATGTTATGTTCTTTGCTGCCGGTGAAATAATTGAGCGCAAACGGATATTCGTCCGGCTGAACGACACGAAGATCGCACTGCACTCCGGATTGCAGTCGAACACTCGTTTTCGTTGGTCCTTGCGCGATAATCGATTCGACTAACGAGTGTTTCGCGAACGCGTTTGTAATCGCTTCGGCATTCCGTGTGGCAACAATGAAATCCAGGTCCCGGACAATCTCGCGGCGCCGGCGATAGCTGCCCGCCAGCGAAACCTGCAAGGCATCGGGCTGATCGGCCAGGAAGGCACGCAACGTCTCCGCATCGCCTGCGACCTGTCCCATTTGAAACGACTCAGAATGGCGCAGCCGCGTTTCAATCGCCTTTGATATCTTGGTCTGGGTGGTTTCACCGAAACCCGGAAGCTCAGCCACCCGTCCGGTCTTGCAGGCTTCCTGCAGTTGCTCGATTGAACTGACATTCAACTGCTCGTAGAGCGCCTTGATTTTTTTTGCACCGAGTCCGGGGATGGAAAATAGATCCAGGATGGCCGGCGGAAATTCGGCGCGGAGTTCGTCGAGAAACTTGAGCGAGCCCGTGGTGGCCAGTTCCTTCACTTTCTCGGCGATCGCTTTGCCGATTCCCGGCATTTTGCGGAGAGCCTCCTCATCCTGCAGGTCGCTTGGACTACCGCCCCAGGCGTCAATCGCGCGGGCAGCATTGGCATACGCCCTGATCTTGAAAGGGTTCTCGTCTTTGAGCTCGAGCAAGGTCGCGATCTGCTCGAGAACGCCCGCTATTTCCGCCTTGGTCATATTTCCACTCAAAATCAGCCAGATTTATCTCCCCGTCGACCACGCCGGAGTCGCGGATTTTCGGCGTTGGTGTAACATGGCGCCTTTCGTTGAAGATGGAAGAGAGGGGCCAAATCCTAACCAAGTGGATAAGAACGATCGGCTTTCCGTTGATCGGTGTCGCTGTGTTTGGTTTTTCATCGGCTCAGGCAATCATCCTTTTCCGCACGGCGGATCCCACGGCCAACACGACTGCTCCGACTAACGACGCTGCCGGAAGCGGCTGGAATTATGAAGGCGTTTGGGGTGGTTTTCTCGGCACACCGATGGCGCCGCATTTCTTTTTGAGCGCCTCTCACATCGGACAGGCCGGATCCAATTTCGTTTATCAGGGCACGACTTACACGCTGGCAGGGGACTTCGGCGATCCCTTCAGCGACCTTCACCTGTGGCAGGTAAACGAGACTTTCTCTTCATTTGCTCCGCTCTACACAAAGAACGACGAAAAAGGACAACGGGTGGTGGCCGTCGGTCGCGGCACGCAGCGCGGGAGTGAATTTGATTTTAACGCCACATTTCGCGGCTGGACCTGGGGCCCGGGCGATGGCGTCAAGCGTTGGGGAGAAAACATTGTCTCCGACATTGCCGTCTTCAGCTCAGGACCGAATGATGCCCTCTACGCGACCTTCGATCAGAACGGATTGCCTAACGAATGCCATTTCTCCAGCGGCGATTCCGGCGGGGCCGTTTTTATCAGTGACGGCGGAGTTTGGAAACTCGCCGGAATTAATTATGCCGTGGACGGCAACTTTTTCACCGACAACATGGGAGGGGGCGAATTTATCGCCGCCCTCTTTAATGCTGGTGGCCTCTATTACCAGGACGACGCCAATCCGGGCAATTACATTCAAATCCCGGATGGCACTCCTACCGGTTTCTATGCTACCCGGGTTTCCTCCAAGCTGGCGTGGATCGAGAGCGTGATCGATCCCACCGGCATTGCTAACTCCGACGGAATTCCAAATCTCCTCGAGTACGCCAAGACTCTCAATGACGGGCCGCCGTTAGGCTATGGCCCGGCGATCGCGCAATCAGCTCTGTCAGGCGGAGCGCTGGTTTACAAGAAGCTCACCGATAAACCGTCGCTGCAGTACCAGGTTCAACAATCCGTCGACCTCGTTCACTGGGGCCCGGCAAGCTCGCAGGATTCGGTCGTTGCCACACAAGGCAACGTCACCACAATCAAGTCGACCGTAAGCGGAAGCTCGCCGCTTTTTCTGCGTCTGAGCGTGACCCAGAACTAGCTCGAACCCGTCCTTCGCAACTGTGGAGCGGCCATTCTGGCCGCCGACTAGAGGACTGGCGGCGAAGATCGCCGCCCTACAGTTACCCTTCCCTATTCCAGCACGAGGCGCGACTTAGTCGCCCGTCGGCGGATCGAATGGTTTGGCGGACGGACGCCTCAGAAGCGGCCGGGAAAAAATTACATTCTCCCGCGCCGCTTGTAGAAGCGATACCGCTCGGTAATCGAGTCGACGTACTTCCGAGTGCTCGGAAAATCGATCTGCCGAAGAAAGTCGTTAGCCGAAATCTCCAGTCCAGGGTTTCCACCGGCCCATCGCTGCGCCCGGCTCGCGCCGGCGTTGTATTCCGCCAACGCAAAAGGAATGGGCTCAGCCTGCTGCTCCCAATGTTTCAAGGCGCGCTGCAGATACCAGCTCCCGGCCTCTAAATTCGTCTTTGCATCAAACAGCTGATCGACGTTGAAATCTTCGATCTTGTTCTCGGTAGCCCATTCCCTGGCTGCCTTCTCGCTCACCTGCATCAGCCCGCGTTCGCCGGAGGTGCCCACTTTCTGGGGATCGAATCGACTTTCACGCCAGACCACCGCTTTGACCAACATCGGATCCAGATCATGCGCCTTGGCCACCGACTTGATCAGGGCATCGTATTGCTGAAAACGCGCCGGACTGATCCATTCGAAGCACGTGTAAACGGGGTCGCCCGATCTGATCGCGCGAAAAAGCAATCCCGCGGCCAGCGCCAGCAAAAGACAAAGCGTGAGCTTAAAGACAAATCGGATCATGCTGCCGTCAGTCGCTCCGGAGCGGTGGAAAACACGGCCAACATGAATCCATGCATCGTTTCGCGGTTCAATTAAATTCGCCGATATGACCGCGCTTCCCCAATACGCCCGTGTCATAATCGACCGCGCGATTCATCGCGAGCTTGATTATGCCATTCCTGAGGGTTTGCGGGAACGCATCGCCATCGGTTCACGCCTGCGGGTGCCTTTTCGCGACAAATCCGCGCTCGGCACGGTTGTCCAGGTCCTCCATGAAACCGACGCTCCCGGCGTTCGCCAAATCGAAGCGGTCGTGGGCGACGCGCCCATCCTTAGCCCGGCGCTCCTCGAACTCGGCCAGTGGATCAGCACGTATTACTGCTGCCCGATTGAGATCGTGATCCGGAGCCTGCTTCCGCAGGTGGTGCGCAAAGGCGAGGTCGGCTGGAAAAAACAGCTTTTCGTCCAGCCATCAGTAAACATTCCATCTGAGCAACTCGAGGCTCTTCGCCGGCGCGCGCCGCGGCAGGCCGAGCTTCTCGAAGCGGTCATGAAACTTTCAGCGCCCGTGCTTGCGACGGACCTGTTGCGGAAAACATCGCTCGATAACCAAACGCTCCGGGCGCTGCAAAAACGCGGTCTGGTCGAACTCAAGGAAGGAGCGGTCGCGCGCGATCCGCATGCCAACGAAGAATTCATGCGCACCAACAGCCTGACCCTGAACAAGGAACAGGTGGCCGCGCTCAAAGCGGTCGAGGACGCGCTGCGCGATCCCGAATCCGCGCGACCGATCCTGTTGCACGGCGTCACCGGCAGTGGAAAGACGGAAATTTATCTGCAAGGCATTCGCCTCGCGCTCAACCAGGGAAAAACCGCCATCGTTCTCGTCCCGGAAATCTCGTTAACGCCGCAAACCGTCGAGCGTTTCAAGGGACGCTTCGCCGAAGATCCAGATCAGGTCGCGGTCTTGCACAGCCATCTTTCCGAAGGCGAACGCCACGACGAATGGCACAAGATTAATTCAGGTCGAGCGAAGATCGTTATCGGCGCGCGCAGCGCCGTCTTCGCTCCCCTCAAAAATCTCGGATTGATTGTAGTCGATGAAGAACACGAGAGCACTTACAAGCAGGAAGAAGCGCCGCGCTATCACGCGCGCGACGTCGCGGTCGTCCGCGCGAAGCTCGAGAAATGCGTCGTCCTTCTGGGCACCGCCACCCCCTCGCTCGAGAGCTATCATAACGCGGTTAAGGGACGCTATGTCCTGAGCGAATTACTGCAGCGGGTTGATGAAAACCGGATGCCCCTGATTCGAATCGTCGATCTCCGCCTGGAAGCGCGAAAGAATAAATCCATGATCATCCTTTCCGAGAAACTAAGAACAGCCGTGGGCGAACGGTTGGAAAAGAAAGAACAGACGATTCTCTTTCTGAATCGGCGCGGGTTTTCCACCTCGCTTTTGTGCAGCAATTGCGGCGAAGCACGCGAGTGTCCTAATTGCAGCGTCGCGCTTACCTTTCACCGCGATCTCAATCGGTTGAGCTGCCATCTTTGCGGACACACAGCTGCCGTTCCAAAAAAATGCCCGGCCTGCAGCAAGGACGCTTTGATCTATTCGGGCTTCGGGTACTGAGAAAGTGGAATCGACCGTTTCCGCGATCTTCCCTCATGCGGTCGTGCGCCGAATGGACGCTGATTCCATGACGCGCAAGGAATCGTATCGCGAAGTCCTGCGAAGTTTTCGCGGCGGCAAGATCGATATCCTCGTCGGCACTCAGATGATCGCCAAAGGTCTGCATTTCCCGAATGTGACCCTGGTCGGAATCATCAACGCCGACCTTGCATTGCACATGCCTGACTTCCGCGCAGGCGAACGCACCTTCCAGCTGCTTACGCAGGTTTCCGGACGCGCTGGTCGCGGGGAAGCGTTGGGAGAGGTCTTTGTGCAAACCTTCACGCCGTTTAGTCCTTCGATTCAGTTCGCGCGGCATCACGACTTCGCCGGCTACTTCCAACAGGAACTGGAGTTTCGCGAGAAATGCAATTTCCCGCCATCGAATCACGCTGTCTTGATGACGGTGCGATCAACGCACCCGGAGCGCGCCCAGTTTTCGGCCGAAACCTTGCGTCGCCGCTTGAAGGAAAACCTTGGCGACGAATTTGTGGTCGGAGAACCAACGCCTGCCCCCCTGAAAAAACTTCAGGGCCAATATCGATTTCACATTCTTCTCCGCGGACAGGCGATCGTTCGGCTGAGCCGGAAAGTTCGCGCAACCCTCGATAAGCTTCCGTTCCCCGACGACGTTCTGGTCACGGTCGACGTTGATCCCTATCAGCTTTTGTAAGGCTGCGGCGGCCTTGGGTTACGTTCAGAGTAGAAGAACTAACGCCCATGGCAAAACAACGCGCGCGAAAAGCGCACTGGCTGAACAATAAGCTATGGCGCCTTGCCATCGGCGAGTGGATCGCCCTGACTCTTGCCTTCCTTGGGATCGTTGTCGTTTTCTGCCTCTTTTTCATCCGGCGCCACACCCTTGCCTATCATTTTGAACACACTTTCGCCGTGAGCAGTCCGGAGTTCATCGGCTCAGCTCTGGCCTTGGCCAATCCGGCGCTTGTTAGTGGAAACAAGCTCGAAATTCTCGACAACGGGGACGCTTATTTTCCCGCGATGCTGCAGGCGATCGAGCAGGCCCAAAAAACGATCAACTTTGAGGCCTTCATTTTTTACTCGGACGAGATCGGTCGGGCGTTTCGCGATGCCTTGTGCAGGCGCGCCCAGGCTGGAATTGAGGTCAGGATCATCCTGGATGGAATCGGCTCCGGGTGGCAGCTCGATAACTCGGACGTTCGCCAGATGCGTAAGGCCGGCTGTAAATTTTCCTACTATCATCCGACTCACTCCTGGCGAGTCGATCGTACCAATCGCCGGTCTCACCGTCGAATTCTGGTGACGGACGGGAAAGTCGGATTCACTGGCGCAGTCGGTTTCGCAGCGAAATGGTCCGGGCACGCGCAGGATAAGGATCATTGGCGCGATGCCCACATGCGAATCGAAGGGCCTCTCGTTTCTGTTCTTCAAGCCGCTTTCCAGGAGCATTGGGTAAAGACTTCCGACGAAGCGCTTGGTGGAGCGGCCCAGTTTCCCGCGCTGCCTCCCGCAGGAGATACCAAAGCGCAGATCGTTTTATCTCATTCATTTTCCATGGCGCCCGTTCCGTTGGTGGAAGCGGTCGGATTTACCGCCGCCGAAAAGCGAATCTGGATAACGAACGCGTATTGCACACCAACACCGGATCAGGTGGAACAACTGATCAAGGCGGTTAGCCGCGGCGTCGACGTGCGCCTGATATTACCCGGGCCTAACAACGACCAGCCGTTGACTAAATCCGCCGGTCGCGCGGCCTATGGTGAGATGCTCAAAGGCGGGGTCAAGATCTTCGAATACCAGCCAACGATGATTCACGAAAAGAGTCTCGTGATCGACGGCCTGTTCTCGATGTTCGGATCATCCAATCTGGATGCGCGCTCTTCGGAGATTAACGAAGAACTCGACGTAGCGGTTTACGACGAAGACTTTTCGCGCCGAATGGAACACCGTTTCGAACAAAACCTGGCGCAGTGTAAGGAATACACCCTCGAACAGTTCAAGAGCCGATCCATCTGGGAACGCTCCACCGAATGGTTGATGCTGCCCTTCCGTTCTCAGCTTGAAAACAGACGAAAAGGGGGGGCCGGAGAGCGGGATTATGATATGGTGGGCGCGGGATGGTACGAGCGGCCCTTCCAGATAGACAGGGCGTCGTCGAACTGAACGAAAGAAAGCGGACCACTGGATAGCGAGGAGCGCGCAAATCGCGAGTGGATGAAGCAGGGCGCCTAGCAACGACTGCCGAAAATGGACAACCGCTAGAAGACGCGGAACAAAGATCATCGCCGTGCCGATGGCCGCGAAGGCGAGCACCCGGGGCGCCGACGAGGTTAAGAGCAGACAAAGCGGCAGGACCTGTCCACCGAACAACAAGAGCGTTGCCGGAACAATCATGCGCGGCGAGCCGAGGCCCTCGTGCGCATTTTTAACGAAGCCATTCCACACCGCCACAGGTGTTCGATACATGCGGCAGTGGAAAGGTATCCGTGGCGTCGAACAAATCGGTAGCAAAGCCGCGCAAGCGAAAATGACCGGCCAATGCGACCCCGTCGTGAAGATGGCCCGCGATGGCGGCGTGTCCCCCGGCCGCTTCATAAGCGCTCACGTCGAAGGCAGACGATTTGTCCGCACGCGGCGGCGAGGTGCGGATCGGTGGATGGCGCGCATGCGACGCAAAGGCAGGAAGGCAAGGAGCACAAAGTGGATCAATGGAATGATGAGTTTTTCCGTCAGCCCGCGGGTCTCTTCGAGGGGCACACCACTAACCAGCGCGGCCTTGCTCTCTTCCATGAATTGCGCCAGCCGCGAAAGCGAATCGTTTCGCGATACGCGTACGTCGGCGTCCATGAAGAACAAGAGCGGATGGCGCGCGAGGCGAGCCAGTTGATAGCAGGCAAAATTCTTTCCGCACCAGCCGTCCGGAAGTGCCGCCGCGGTCTCAAGGCGCACGCGCGAGTCGGTCTGCGGCGATTTCTTGAACGATCTTCGCGGTTTGATCGGTCGAATTGTCATCTAGAACGATCACTTCAAGATCGACATCCATTACTTTGCAAAACAGAGCGCAGGGCGGCCGCGATATTGTTCGCTTCGTTGCGCGCCGGGATAAGCACGGAACATTTCGCACCTTGCCGGCCACTCTTTGGCAGCGGCCGGTAGAGAGAAAGATTCCGCACGAACAAGCATGACGGGAACAATCGCGAGCAGACAACTGGCCGCCGGCAAGCCACGCCATCATCGGGTCGCCTCGCGCGCGATGCTCTCGCACGAACTCTTCGCCGGCTAATGCGGGCGCGCAGCCAGCGCCATGAATCGTAGATCAAGTTCACCCCGGACTTGCCGCGATTCAGCACAATCCATTCGCTCGAATCGCGCTCGCAGGATCGCGCGGTCAGCTCGTCCTGAACGCCCTCAAGCGCGTTGCCAAATCGCCGTGTCCACTCTTCAGAGGTACCCGGTAGGTCGTGGCTGGGAGATAATTATGTCGCCAAACGAAACTAAAATCTCCGGCCGCGACTGGTCCCAGAAGGTGTATTCGATGGCCAGCGGAAGAAAAACCGTGTTCGGCGACTGTATCGCGAACGTCGCTGAGGCCTTTTTGCAGGCGAAGTGGCAGCTCGCGCACATCCATGAAACGTCCCTGCGGCGTGATCCAAACAGCGTTGCCGGAAGAAGCGAGTATCGCGCGCATGGATCGCAAAAAATGACGCGCGCCGGTGGCTGTCTGTGACTCAACGCCGAAAAACCCGAGATGTTTGAAAAAGCTGTATCGCTTGAGCATCGATTTCTCGATCGGCGCGAAGGAAGTGTGATCCGTTAGAAACTCACGCGCGAGCAACAAACAAATAAGCGGATCCCACCAGGATGCGTGATTGAGAAAAATCACCAGCGAATGCTGGAGATCTCGCGGCGGCAATCCGCTTTTCAGAATACGCAGCGTATGAAAATGTCGGCGCGCGTATCCGCGGGCGTAAGACGAGAACAACTTCACCAGGCTCGCCGAAACGTGCGGCGGCTCAGTCTGCGACATCTCCGGCGTTGCCACCTTCATCTGGCGAACTCCAATTCCCGCTCGACCGTCGGCTCGGTCGATTTCCCGCCGAACCCGTCGCGGTCGAGCGTATCGGCCGCGATCCAACCGGACATGAGCACCATCGGCATGCCGGGGCCGGGATGCGCCGCACCACCTGCGAGATAAAGACCTCGCACGTCCGGGCTGCGATTGCCTGGTTTGAATGCGCCGAGAAATTTTCCGTGACTGGCGAGTCCGTAGATCGCTCCATTGAGAACATGGTAGCGCTCGTGAATATCCTGCGGTGTGAGCGCGCTCTCGAACACGATGCGCGATTCGATATCGGGCATTCTGGCCGGTGCGCTTCAGTTTTTCCAAAATGACGCGCCGGTACGCGGGCAACATTTTTTTCCAATCATGATGCGGGCGTAGATAAGGCGTGTGAACGAGAACATAGAGGGCTTCGCCGCCGGGTGGGGCCGTCTCGCGGCTCAGTGCCAACTGGTGGCGGCGAGATAACAAGTCGGGTCCGGAGCCGGCTCGCCCTTTTTATAAATCCACTCGAATTCCTCCTGCGGATCGCGACTGAAAACGAAATCGTGATGCGCCAGATGCTCGTAACGCTTGTTCAGACCGAGATAGAGCACAACGCCCGAGCAGGCGGGCTCGTATTTGCGGCGACGCGCAAACGCCGCGCTGGCCGGCGCCGTCAATTAATTCTCGATGCGTGCGAACGGAATCGCAGTTCGAAATGACCGCGCTGAGCGCGATTTCCTCGTTCGCGCCGGTGCGCACACCGGTCACTTCGCCGCCATGCGGTCAGGATCTTTCGATCTTCGTCTCCGTGCGGAAACTCGACCCCAAGTTCTGTGGCAAGCCTGACCAAGGCATCCGGCACCGCCCGCGTTCCGCCGATGGGATACCAGACGCCTTCGTCGGTCTGCATGTGCGCGATGCCGCAAAGCACCGCGGGCGAACCGTAAGGTGACGAGCCGACATATTGCGTAAAATGATCAATCATCTGGGCGACGCGAGGGTCGGGGGTGAACTTCCGCACTGTGCTCGCGACCGAACGGCCCATCCGCATGGCCATGACGTCGCCGAGCATCTTCGGATCGAAGGAAGCTTTCAGATCGAACATGTCGCGGAGACCCCGATCGGTTTGTAAAAAAAGTGGCGTTCTGAAATTCCGTTAAGCCGCTCGCTATAGGAAATAAAATCCCGGTAGCGCTGGCCGGAGTTGGTGCCCGGCGCAAAACGATTCAAGCGTTCGCGCCATTTCATCCGGATCCTGAGCGAGATCGAGGACTGCGCCGTCATCGAAGAAGCAGCGCCATTGCGGATCCAGCCTAACGAGCTCGAGATAATCTTCCATGCGCGCGTCCGCTTCGTGCAAAGATGCGCCGCAAGACGGAAGGGACCGTCACGATGGTTGGTCCCATGTCGAAGCGGAAACCGTCGCCGCGAAGCTGGGCCGCTTTTCCGCCGAGCCAATGGTTCCGTTCAAAAAGGATGACTTTGTATCCGCGCGCCGCCAGGACGCACGCGGCCGACAATCCGCCCAGGCCGCCGCCGATAATGCCGACCGGTTTCATGATTATTGTCCTTCTCCGTTTAATGCATGCGATCGCCTCGCGTCCAAGATCGGCAATCGCGCGCAAGGCGACCTCGACCTCGCCCATGCGCGACCCGGATGTAGCGACGAAAAGAGTTTGGCGTCGTTCGTGTCGGTTTCGTCAAAATGCCGGTGCGAATTTCCCCGCCGGATAGCGACCACATGCGGAAATGTCATTTCCAGTAGGCCTTCGTTGCCGCGAGTACTGCCAAACCCGCTCGATTTGACGCCGCCAAACGGCATCCGCGGGTCAGCGGTCGGGGCGATGAGATCGTTGATCAAAACAAAGCCGTTTTGAATTCGCCTGGCCAATGCACGGGCACGCGCGACGTCGCGTGAAAAGATCGACGCACCCAGCGCGAAGACCGCACGATTGACCTGGTCGAGCGCGTCTTCATCGTCGCGAAAAATCTGCAGAGGAATTTGCCTTGTGCACGCCCGTGCCAATCGTCGCCGCAAGTCATGCGCAACTGATTGCTCGACCATGAGTCGCCGCGGCGCGATGCATGTGGCGCCATCATTCAAGCGTCCGCCAAATTGAAGCGCGCGAAACACAAGATCGAGATCGGCATCCGCCAAAACGATGACGGGATCTTCGCCGGAGAGTTCCATTACCGAAGGAGTGTTCGTCTGGGCGAGCGCGGCCAGCACATCTCGACCGTTCCCGGATGAGCCGGTGAAGATGACTTTATCCACGCCATCGGCCACGGCGTTTTTCGCGGCCTCCACGCTCTCAGGCAGAATCGTAAGCAGCGCCGGATCGAAGCCGGCAGCAGTGCACAAGCTTCGCGAACATGATCGCTACGCTACGGGTGCCGGGCGCCGGTTTTAATAGGACCGCGTTGCCCGCGGCGAGCGCATGGAGAGCGTGGACCGCGGGAAGAAAGAGCGGGTAATTTCCGGGCCCGATCACAAGAACAACGCCAAACGGCATGCGTTGAACTTCAAACGAAACTCCTTTCAACCAAAAAGGCCGCTGACTTTTTCCGCAGCGACGCGACGCGAGAACCCGCGCAGCATTTTTTTCCAGCCAGCGACACGCATCGGCCAACGGAAGAACTTCCGAGACGAGCTTTTCGGCCATGGGTCGATCGCCGAGTCTCCCCGGCCGCTGCTGCGAGCGTTTCTGCGTTCGCCGCAATCAGGTGGCGCAGTTCGCGGAACAATCGCAAGCGCCGCCGGGTTGGCTGCAAGGCCCACCGCGCCTGCGCGGCGCGCGCGTTCTCGCAGAAGTCGTTCGCATCTCCCTCATAAAAATCGATTAAAGCGTGCATCAGGCGGGTTCCAGATTCATCGGCGCATATTCCGAGGCAGTTTGAAGAACCGGGGAACTGGAAATTCCGAGATCGGCCATAAGGAGCCGAGTGCTGATGCGAGCGGATTCGAATATCACGGGCAATCCACTGCCTGGATGCGTGCCGCCGCCGACGAGGTAAATCCCATCGACGTCTTCGAAGCGGTTGTGCGGGCGCAGATGCAGCATTTGGTCGAGGCTGTGGGCGAGGTTAAACGTCGCCCCCTGGTGAATCTCATACTTCGTGTCCCAATCGTCGGGAGTGATGACACGCTCAAAACGGACCCGCTTCTCCACATCCTTGAAGCCGGCCTTCTCAATCTGGCGGAACGTCTTTGCGCGAAAACGCTCACGTTCTTGTGACCAATCGACGTTCGGATGTCGGTGGGTTACCGGAACAAGCACGTAAAGCGCGCTCATTCCGCCGAGGCGCGAGCGTCGGATCGGTGACAGAGGCGTTCTGCACATAAAATGAAGGATCGTCCGAGAGCACGTGCCGGTTCTCGATCTCGTCGAGGTTCCGCGCATAATCGGCCGCGATGTGAATATTATGGTGCGGGAGATCGAATTCGCCCTCAACCCCGAGGTACATCATGAAGGTCGAGCAGGAGAACTTTTTCCCCGCAATTTTGCGATCAGTCCAGCGGCGGCGAAGGCGATCGGGCACCAGACGTTTCATGGCGCGAGCGAAATCGGCATTCATCACAAGCGCGCCGGGCTTTTCCACACCCGCCGCGGTGCGCACGCCGATTGCGCGTCTTCCTTCGAAAATGACTTCTTCGACCGGCGTATCGACACAGATCTCGACGCCGAGTCTCTCGGCCACGCGCGCCATGGCCGCGGTCACCGCTGCGCAACCGCCGATCGGATGGAAAACGCCGTACTCGTATTCCAGGAAGGAAAGGATCGAGAAAAGGCTCGGGCAGCGAAACGGCGACATGCCGAGGTATTTCGATTGAAAAGAAAAGGCGAGGCGAATGCGCGGGTCGGAAAAGAAGCGCTTGAGGTACTGGTCGATCGACTGATGCGGCCGAAGCATCGGGAGCATCTTGAGCAGACGCAGGTTGATCAAATCCTGCCAGCCGAGAAACGAAGATTCCAGGCAGGGCTCCATTCGCGCAAGCTTGGTGCGATTCTCGTTAAGAAATCGCCGAAACCCGGGTGCATCATCCGGCGCGATCGCCGCGATTTGCTGTTCCATTCGCGTGATGTCGGGGCTGGCATTCAGTTGGCCGCCTTCGCCGAAAATGATGCGATACTGCGGATCGAGCCGAACCATCTCAACCTCGGCGCGTAATGTCGTTCCAGCCGTCGCGAAAATTTCTTCAAGGACACGGGGGTAGAGGAAAAATGTCGGACCGAGGTCGAATTTGAAGCCGTCCGCTTGGATTGACGAGGTGCGTCCCCCGATGGTTGGAAGCCTTTCAAGGACCTTCACCTTCACTCCCGATGCGGCCAAAAGGATGGCGGAAGCGAGACCGCCGGGGCCGGCGCCGATGATAATGACATCCTTGCTCATGGAAAAAGTGAAGCGCCCTGAAAGCGGCTCAGAATTTCGTTTTGATCCCGCAGGCACGGAGCGCACACCAGCCACGCGCAGCCTCGAAGCCCATAAAGACTGTCGCAGCGGCGAGCGATCCGCTAACGATCGGAGAGCTTGGCCAGAGCAGCAGCGCGGCGGTCCCGGTCACAACGGCAGCGGTGGCGCGAAAGAGTCGGCCTTTGTTATCGATGTTCCGCGCGACCGGATTAAATTTCGCTTTTTTCAACGGCTCTCGTTTCCATTTCGGCCATCGTTTCCGATCAACACTGAGCGCAAGATTTCCGGAGCCGAACGGGCGGAGCGCGGTCGTTCCAATTTGGCGTTTGCCTGATCGCCGGCCAGGGAAGCCGCCATTTCTGCGGCCATGAGGAGCCCTTTGATCACGATGCCGGTGATGACGAGTGCCGAAGACAAAAATGGGGAAGATATAATCAAACATCCACGTCCCTTCTTGATCGGCTTATCGTTTTGGCGAGGAGAGCCACGCGAACTCCGACCCAGAGAATGAGAATGCTGGGAACCCAGAGGCCGACGAAGACCCCGTAATCGCGATTGACGAGGAACCAGAGAGTGACGCTGGCAAGGAGGCTAGCGGACGCAGCGGACGAGAAAGGGCTGATCGACTTTGTTAAACATAAGCAGAGGCTCGGTAACGAGACGGGTGAGACGTTGAAACTTGTTGTCATGTCTAACATTTGTAGATGATTTGCCGACTATGTCAAAGATTTGTTTATGTTTTGGGCTCTCCCTCGGTATTCCGCTTCATCACCAAGGGAACGGCTCACCCTTTCGGGCTCTCGGCGTTGCGTTGTGTTTAATATCTGTCTAATATCAGTGACAGATATGGCCGTTCCCGCATCACTCCATCAAAACAGCCTCCCGAATGACCGGGCTTTCACCTCATCTGCTCCGCATTTGGGAAAAGCGGTACGGCGCCGTCTCGCCGGAACGAACAGCCACGAATCGCCGGCTTTACTCGGATGCCGAGATCGAGCGCTTGAACTTTCTGCGATTGGCAACCGCGGCAGGCAACAGTATTGGAAACATTGCAAAGCTCCCGCTTAGCCGGTTGAGGTCGTTAGTCTCAAGAGCGGAGCTGAGCGAGGACGGAGCCCTCTCTGCAAAGGGATCAACCTCACCGGCGCAGACCTTTTATGATTCGTGCCTCGCCGCTACGCGGTCGCTCGATGCGCGTGCCTTTGCCACGTCATTGCAAAAGACGGTCGTCGCCCTCGGACATCAAGGAGCGCTTCGGCAAGTCATTGCTCCTCTGGCACAGACCATTGGCGACCTTTGGCGGAGCGGAGTCGTCACGGCCGCGCATGAACATTTTCTTACCGCTCACCTGAAGATTTTTCTCGGCCATCTCTCCGGCCAGTTCGCCACTTCCGCGAATGCTCCTCACATCATCGTTGCAACTCCGGCTGGACAGCTGCACGAGCTCGGGGCGGTGATCGTTAACGACGCCGCTGCGCAGATCGGCTGGCACACGACATATCTGGGCGCCAGTTTACCCGCAGCTGAAATCGCCGGGGCCGCCGCTTCAGAACCACGCTTTGGCTGTGGCGCTCAGCATTGTGTATCCGGAAGACGATCCCGGATTTAACCCAGGAACTGACGAACCTTCGCCGTTTCCTTCCGCCGAACATAAAAATTTTCATAGGCGGACGCGCCGCCGCCGGCTTATTCCGAAACGCTCTTTGGATGATCGGAGCCGTGGTTATCGATAACATCGACGAATTTACGAACCAGCTCGATGATTTGCGACATTCAAACAAAACGGTTTGAAAGGATTCGAATGTGCCAGAGGGAGCCGGCAATCGGGTTCGAACCGATGACCTGCTGATTACAAATCAGCTGCTCTACCAGCTGAGCTATGCCGGCGAAAAATGACGCGGGAAGATAGCCGCAACCGCTTCCTCAGTTAACAAGCGCACCAAGTGCGGAATTATCGCGAACGCGAAGTGACCGAGAGCGGCTCCGCCGTCTCCAGGTTCTTAACCACTGTGCTCAAATAAACCGATTCGGGATAGAGCGCGCGATACTTGGTGATCTCGCCTCGATTCATAACGTTGAACCCGTAGCGCTCGAACATCTTTTCCCCACGCCGGCTTTCAAAGGTCACAATCTGACCGTAAACGCGCCGTTCCCCACAGCGATACAGGTAGCTCAGGTAAGCGCTCATCAACGCGCGCGTGGTCGACATCTTTCGCGCTTCCGGCAGCAGGTTGATGTGAAAATGAGCGACACGGCGCGGCGCGGCCGGCACTTCGCGCCAGCCATTTGTGATCGTCCACCGGATGAACCTTCGCGAGCGTTCGTTGTAACGCGGATATCGGAAGAGAACCCTGAAGAAGAGAGAAACGTTCTGCCAAAAAGCGTAAAGCTGGTTCAGGAAAGGTTTGCGCGACCCGAGCAGATATCCGCAGATCTGACCTTCGGACTCGACGACGAACGACGATTCCGGCTCCCAGTCGGTGTAATATGTCGTCAGGAAATCGGCAAAGATTTCCCGGTCGCTATATACCGGGTCGATCGGTTCTCCGAGAAACCCGGTTTCGCAACAAAGCTGTCGGACCGCCTGCCGGTCAGAGGGCCTATAGCTGCGTATGGTGAAGGAGGGTTCCATTACTGGCGGTGGTACTGTGCCCAAACCTCGTCATAAATGCAAAAAAGATGCGAAAAAACCCGGTTCCAGTCATAACGCTCCGACACAAGGGCAGATAGCGTGGCCCGCGGCATGGACGAAGTGCTCGCGGCGAAGCCTTTAATCGCGTTGGCCAGCGCCGCGGCAGAATTCCCGTTCGCCCAGGCATCCGTTCCACCCTGGATGATTTTGTCCATGCGGCTGCCGCGAATGCCCACTACAGGTGTGCCGCAAGCCTGGCTTTCCAAGGCCACCAGCCCAAAGGTTTCGTGAACTCCCGGATGAACGAAAAGGTCGGAGGCCCGATAGAGTCGCGCCAGGCCAGTCGACTCCGCCGCATATCTGACCCAGGCAATGCTGGCCCCTTTGCGCTGCCTCGAGCTCAGGTGCGCCCGCAGGGGCCCATCGCCCACCACCAGGAGATGGAACCGGCCGGGTTGCGCTTCTTCCACGAGATCAAAGGCATCGAAGAGGAGGCGGGCATTCTTGTCGCTCGACAGCCGCCCAACATAGAGAAGCAATTCGCTTTCAGCGGGAATGCCTAACGACTTTCGAGTCTCGGCCCGGTCGTCCGGATCGGGCCTGAACACTGTCGTATCCACACCCAATGGCAAAGCGCGAGCGTTCTTGACGCCCCATTTTGTCAGGATTTGGGCAAGCGCCTCCGATGGAACCAGGGTGCACTGAAATCGATTGTAAAGATCCCGCACATAGGAACGCAAAAACCGGCCGGCCTGCTTTGCCAGCGCGCGACCCAGGTGACGTTGAAATGAACGTTCATAGATTTCAGCAAAGTGTGAATGATAGTACGCAACCACCGGCCTGCGAAGAGCCGCACCGGCTGAGATTGCCTTCCACGCGACCTGATAGGGATCACTCGATTCGATAATATCCGGTTTTTCGCGCTCCAGGATTTCGCCAACGGCGCGTAGATTCAACAAGGCCCTATAACGCGAGCTCCGCGAGATCAGCGGCGAATGAATCGTGCAGATGCGCGAGCGGTCATCCACCATTGACTCCGTTTTTTCGCCCGGAACAATCAATAGATGCTCATCGTTAGGCCGATGACGCTGAATGAACGCGATCTTCTCGTGCACATAACGTTTCACCCCGCCGCTCACGGGCGAATAGAATTGCGTGAGATCGCAAATCTTCATCCGCGCATGTTTGGCAGGCTGCCGAGCAGCTTCATCGGCCGAAGCGCAAATTGCTTCGTCCTATCTTTCAGTTGTTCGCTTGTCATGCGCCGATCCTGAATCGGCAATCGGCGATCAACAATTGGCAATTACTTATGCTCCAGTTCGCTCAAATAACGCTCGGCCTCGATGGCCGCAGCGCATCCCGCCCCGGCGGCCGTTACCGCCTGTCGATAAAGCCGGTCGGACACGTCGCCGGCGATGAAAACACCGGGATGCTTGCTTTCGACCAGACGCTTCGAAAGAAGATAACCATCGGGATCCGTCTCCAGTTTTCCCTGAAAGGCTTTCGTATTCGGGTCGTGGCCGATGGCCACGAAAACGCAGGCGACCTCGAGCTCCTGCTCCTTGTGCGTCTGTGTATCTCGCAACATGACCGCTCTCATCTCCCCTTTCTCGTCAGGCGATATATCTTGTCACGACCTTGTTCCAGACCGGTTCGATCTTTGAATTTGCCAGGACGCGATCGACCATGATTTTGGAGGCGCGCAACTGGTCCCGCCGATGGATCAGGTAAACTTTCGAAGCGAATCTTGTTAGGAAAAGCGCTTCTTCCGCCGCGGAATCGCCGCCTCCGATGACAGCAACCGGCACATTCCTGTAAAAGGCGCCGTCGCACGTCGCGCAGGAGGTCAGCCCGTGTCCGATCAGCTTCTCTTCGTTCTCGAGATTCAGCCATTTTGCGGAAGCGCCGCTGGCGATGATCAACGCCTGCGTCTCGAGCCATTCGTCATCGGCTTTGATTCGGATGCGGTTTTCTGCGATTTCGAAATCCTCAACCTCGGCATAGGAGAAACGCGCGCCGAACTTCTCTGCTTGCTGGTGCATGTTCATGATCAGCTGCGGGCCGTCGATTCCGTCCGGAAAGCCGGGATAATTTTCGACCAGGGTCGTGGTTGAGAGCTGCCCGCCCGGTTGCGGACCCTCCAGGACGAGAGGATTGAGATTGCCGCGTGCCGCATAAATCGCAGCAGTCAGGCCCGCGCAGCCGCTCCCAATAATGATCACCTTCTCCATGATGAAATCTAGCACGCGTGGGGTTCAGCTTAAAGGCGGCCCGAACACCCTTTGGTGCGTTGGTGCTTGGAATTTGGAGCTTCCGCAGGTTAGGGCGTAACCTGCGGCCATGCCGGAGTTGGGAGAAGTCGAATGGTTTCGAAGGCGATGGCACCCCGGTGTGGGCGCGAAAATTCTCGCGGTCCAGATGCACGAGAAAAAGCGCATCTTCCGCGGCCTTAACACCAGGCTCCTGAAAAGACAGGTGACAGGGACTACTTTGTTGTCATCGGAAGCCCGCAGGAAAGCGGATGGTTTTCCAGTTTTCGCGCGGTAATTGGTTAGGCATCCACCTCGGGATGACCGGAAGCCTGCGCGTGGAAAGCGCCGCTTTTGTCGCCGGAAAACACGATCACCTTGTTTTGCGACAAGCAAGGCAGACACTCGTTCTGCGTGACTCGCGCCAATTCGGCCGCGTCCGTTTTCATCACGGGACAGGTGCCCCGGACTGGTGGAATGACGGCGTCCCGGAAATCGCTTCCAGGTTCGTTTAGCTACGCATTCTTCAACAGCTTTCTTCAAAGGCACCGCCGCGCGCCGATCAAGGCGGTCTTGCTGCGACAGGAAGGTTTTTCTGGAATTGGCAATTGGATGGCGGACGAGATTCTGTGGCGAGCGCACATCTTTCCGGGCAGGACGGCAGAGACTCTCAGCGAGAAGGAACGAAAAATTATGTGGCGCGAGACGCGGGTTGTCGCCCGCCAGTCGCTCAAAATCCTCGGCATGGACGATTCTCATCTGCCGCGCACGTGGCTGATTCACCAGCGATGGAATTCCAAAGGAGTTTGTCCGAAACATCGGACTCCATTGAAACGCGCCACTATCGGCGGCCGCACGACTGCGTGGTGCCCGAAGTGCCAGCCTGGACGTTAGATTCTGGCTGAAGGTTTGGAACCCGTTAGGCAAAAACGGAAACCTATGCCATCACGTAAACCGTGATGCGGTGAAAACCGGTCGCGCCGGAGTACGGGCTGCGATCGTATTCCACCTCCTGGACGGCGCCTTCGCCGTCGGTTGCGCGGACGAGGATGTTGTATTCTCCCGGCTCGGATGGAGTCCAACCTTCATGCGCGTTCCAGAGAGACCACGCAAGATCCCCGCCGGCATAGTACACGTCCGCTTCGTCCCAGGTTTCGCCATCATCGAAACTGAGTTCCACGCGCGAGATCCCGCGATCGCCTCCGTAAGCGACTCCTTTGACTTCGATGGGACCTTTTAACGACGCGAGCGAGAAAGTGGCGTAGTCATCCGGCACATCGATTCGTGAGCGTGTCGGCGTTATGAAGTCCGGTCCCCAGCCTTGGGTTTCGTAGAAACCCTTTGCATTCGCGGCAGCCACCTCGATCCGCGTAATCCATTTCACGTGTTTCTCCCCAAAATATCCCGGAACAATCGCGCGAAACGGAAAGCCGTGCCGGTTAGGCAACGGAACGCCGTTCATTTGGAAGGCCAAAAGCGTGGTGCTATCCATCGCCTTCTCGATCGGAATGGTGTCGGTGTAATTGTCGACCGCGTGCATCCTGACCTTGCCCGCATCGGCCAATGGCGTAACCTGGTCGAGAAGGTCGCGCATCGGTATTCCTTTCCAGACGGCGTTACTCATCAGGCCGGCATCGAGACCGTTGCTGATGCACATGAGCGTCGTCTCCTGCTCGACCGCGTCCATTCCCATGAGATCTTCGTATCGATAAATTCGCGGCGCTTGCACAAGCCCGTCAATCTCCAGATGCCACACGGACGTGCGGACGGTCGGGTCGATGACGTTCTTGGTCACGCAGTAAAACAAGTCGTTAGGCGTGATTGGCAAGACGCCACGACCCTTGTACTGAGTGCCGTCATAGCTGAATGCTGCCTTTCGATACAACTTCCGCATGACAGCCGCGCTTCCACCGGCCAGGACAAGGCCAAGCCCTCCAAGAATCAAGGCGCGCCGTCCGACGACTGGCGTAAAGGGCTGCTCGCCTTCGCTCGCCTGAGACGGAGTGCGAATCAAATATCGGAAGCAGAAAGCAAAAGTCCGCTCAAAGACCGCCAGTGAGAGACAAAAGCCTACCAGGGTAACCAGCCGTGCCGCCTGACCGGGCAACCCGCGATAGCTTGTTCCAAGGACGGGCCAAAGAACAAGTGTCAGCCCCACCAGCGGTAGCAGAATAAAAAAGCCGAAGGAAAAGATCGTCGACCGTTCTGATATCTTTTGTCGCCAAAAGGCGGCGAAGATTCCGCCCGGCCACCGCGCCCACAAGCAGGATGCCGCCAATAGTGGAGCCCACACCAAGTTGTTTGAGGTGATTGTATCCTCCGACTTTCCCCATGATGGAAAGGAACGGGCCCGGCGGGATGAAGACCGAGAGACGATCGCCAATAATCACCAGGGGCGTCCCCACCCCGGCCCATGCCAGGAGCAACATGACCAGGGTCATAGCCAGCGCGGCAACGAAACCCGCAAGAAGCCCAGCCAGAAAAGCTCTCTTCTGAGTCATCCCGCGATCATACCAATTACCGGTCTGGGAAGAATGAAATTCGGCGTCGGTAAGGACGACATCGCTATCTAATGGCCAAGAGCGATTCGAACGAAGGTTCCGATAATCCGCGTCCCTGCGACAATCGTGCCTCGGATCGTTCCCGACACCTTGGAAACGCCCCCAGTCCGGCAACGATGATTGACCGGTATCTCGAGGATCCTCAGACCCGCCCTGGCCGCGCGCATCTGCATTTCAAGATTCCAGCCATAGGTTTCTTCGCGCATGCCTAACGACTTCAAAACTGCAGGACTAATCGCCCGGAATGGAGACATATCCGTGAACTTCACTCGGTAAATCAGACGGATCAGCCATCCTGCCAGGTGGCCGGCGGCGACCTGTTGAAAATTCATGCTTCCCGGTTCCCGCTGGCCGCGTGTCCGCGAGCCAATCACAAAATCGTATTGGCCGTCCGCGACCGGTTTGACCAATGAATTCATAAACTCCGGGCAATCACTTCCGTCTCCATCGAGAAAGACGATCACTTCGCAGTCAGGAGAAACCGCCGCGACACCAGCCAGACAAGCGCGGCCATAACCGCGCCGCGGTTCCGACACAACGCGCGCACCCGCTTCACGCGCGCGGTCCGCGGTTCTATCGGTGCTGCCATTGTCCACCACGATGATTTCCGACGGCACACCGGTCGCGAGAATTTCGCGCACGACTCCGCCGATCGGCTCCTCCTCGTTGAGCGCGGGAATGACAACGCTGACACGCGCGCGCGGGTCGCTCATGCAAAGACGAGCCAGGCGCCGGTGAAGTAAAAAAGAAGCGCGCAGATATCGGCCAGAGCGAGAGTGATCGGCCCGGCTGCGATCTTCGGATCGAGATTCAAACGGTGCAGAAATGAAGGAACACTCAAACCGAAGAGGCAGGCGGTAACGAGCGAGAGCCCGATACTTCCGCCAATCACAAGCGCAGCGCGCCCGTCTTGACGCCAAATCCAGACAATGGCCGCGACTACCAGGCCGCAGGCAAGACCAAGCAGGAGCGCGGTTGCGAGCTCGCGCCGAAGGGCCATGCGAAACCATCTCCAGGAAAACGGCCCAGATCGCAGCGCCTGGATTGTAACGCTCATCGACTGCGTGCTCACGCTTTCGTTCAAGCCGAGTACCATCGTGAGGAAAAAGGCAATCACGAGACTACGCGCGAGCGTCGTTTCGAATCGGCCAGCCAGGAATGCGCAAACCGTTCCCGCGGCAATCGTGGCCGTCAGCCACGGAAATCGATACCGAAAACTCCGCCACGGGGAGGCATCGCGAACTTGAGCCAGATGAAACCCGAGAGCTTCAAAAAAGTCGTCGCGTGAGGTTTCTTTCGGTTCCTCCGATTCCAAAACGCTCTCGGTGAAAACATCCGAATCGACCACCCCGATGATCCGCCGTCTCCCGGTCAACGATCGGAAACGCCAGAAACCGGTAGAAAACAAAAAACTCGCAGGCCTCCAGGACGGTGGCGGATTCAGGCAAGGCTACGACTTTGGGAACCATGATTTCCCCGACCATCGTTTCCGGCAACGCCGTCAGAAGCCGGCGCGTCGGCACAACTCCAACCAGTTTTCGGTCGGCGTCCACAGCGTAGAAATAAACCACCCGTTCCCCCACGCCTTTGCGCCTGATTTCTGAAAGCGCGGCGTCGACGCTGGAGTCCGCATTAAGCTGGGGAAAATCGCGGCGCGCATACTTCAACGCCGGAGCGTCGAATTCTATTGCGCCCGACGTGTTCACCGCTGGGCCGCTCCGCCTTGAGAAGCCTTCCAGGCCTGGTAAGCGGTTTCGCTTTCCGGATGTTCCGATTTGTAACGATCGATGAGTTCGGTCGCTTCTTCGCGGGTAATGTCCGGCGCGTAACTGAACCCGTAGAAATTCAGGCGGCGCTTCTGGCCTTCGGACACACGGTTCCTGTATTGATCGATCAGGTCGGACGCTTCGCGCACGCTGAGATAGTCCTCGATCGGCACCTCCAAAACCCTGAGGTAGGCGATCTGCTTGTCCGTCGCGGGCTCATCCTGCCCGGCTTCGTTCTCAACGTTCCCGGTCCATTCGAAACGCAGCTCGGGGTATCGCTGTACCATGACCCGGGCAAATTTCGACACCGACATGTCGTTAGGCCAATCTTCTTCCTTCTCCAGCAGAAAGTCGACTGCCTCACGGACTGCGCTCGGGCTGGGCACGTTCATGCGCAGCCGTTCCGCGTTCTCTTCCAGAAACGCCTGTAACTCGTCCGCCTTGGCCTGTCTGCTTGCGTCGTCCATCATGGCTATCTATCGGCCGACCTTTTGCACGATACCTTTATTGCGCAAGACCGTTTCGGCATCACTAAAGTAATCGCGCACATCGGTCTGTTTTCGAATCCAATCAAGGTAACGCCCGATTCCCTCGGCCAAGTCCACCCTCGGTTGATATCCGGCCGACTGGATCCGTCGCGTGTCGCTGGTGAGATGCCGCATCTCTCCCGGACGAAATTCCCCTTTCGCTTCCGGCTCGATCTTGATTCCAAGCGCATCGGACACCTGCTCGGCAATGTTTCGAATCGTCACTCCTTTGCCGCTTCCGACGTTGACCGGCAGTCCGTCGAGTTTGTCCGACTCAGCGGCGATCAGGTTTGCGCGTGCGATGTCTTTCACAAATGAAAAGTCGCGGGTTTGCTCGCCGTCTTCATAAAGAATCGGTGCCAGGTTATTCAGGAGCCGCGTGCAGAAAATCGCGATCACACCGGTGTATGGGTTAAAGATCGATTGTCGCGGCCCGTAGGTGCACGAATATCTCAGCGCGACTGTTGGAATCCCAGTCTGCTTGCCCCAGAGCAAGACCAGTTTCTCCTGATCCACTTTCGTTAGGCCGTAAACTGTTTCGCCTCCAACCGGCGCATCTTCCGGCGTCGGTGCCGGAGTCGTCGCCGCATCGCACTTGGGACAATGAACCGACCAATCGGCTTTGCGAAGCTGCTCCACCGGTCTCACACCTGGAAAAACAAGACCGTGAGTCGGACAGATGCCGGCGCCTTCGCTGTAAACGGCTTGCGAACTCGCCACGACAATTTTTCGGATTGGAAGATTCTCTTCACGAATGATCTCGAGCATCTGCGCGGTCCCGAATGAATTGACCTGCACATACTTGGCGATCTCCGGCATGTAGCCGCCATAAGCCGCCTGGTGAAAAACGACGTCGATGTCTTTGAGCGCGTCGGACATGGAGGCGCGATCGCGCAAATCGGCGTGTCTAAATTCGGACTCCTGCCGGAATCCAAGCCGGTTTCCCGCGCCGATGCGTCTGCGGCTCCAGGTTATCAAGAATTCGAACAGACCAGCCTTTGGAGAGAAGAAGATCGGCAACGTGAGAGCCAATCAGGCCCGCCCCGCCGGTCACCAAAGCACGTTGTCCAGCCATTGAAGGCGACGCTAGGTTGAAGATGAGTTCGTGCCAAGCGCCGCGTGCCAGCGGCGTCTCATTCAGGCCAAATTCTGCTGCGGCCTTCGCGTTCCATAATCTCCAAAAGAAACTGTTTCGTCTGAGGCGCTACATTCTCATTCACGCCCGGTAGCAGTCGTTCGCAAAGCGTTTGCAGCGTCGCGTGATCATCTACGTCGAGGCCCACAGGCAGTGTCTCTACCTCGAGGTTTAGTTCCTTTGCTCGGCGCACCGTCTGATCGAATACTCTCTCGGTGCTCCATTCAATCTCTTGGAAAAGACCGGCGTGCATCCGCTTGAGACCAATCAGGTAGTAGCCACCGTCTTCAGACGGCCCCAGAACGACCCTGTCTCCAGAATTTCCCAGTAACTCTGCGGCTCTAGCGAAAGACGAAGCCGGAACCATCGGGCTGTCTGAGTTGATCAGGCAGAAAGAATCATACCCAACCTTGAGCAGATCCTCCCCGGCAAACCGAAGCCGCTCTCCGAAATCTGTTCCTCGCTGTGGAACAAAACGGAAGCTCTCCGGAAAAATCCCGTCATAAAGCGATTCCGTGCCGACGGGCGTGTAAATAGCGACGCCTCGGCCGCTTGTTGTTTTACCCGCTTCTTCAATCGATTGCCCAATGTCGCTCAGAAATTTTTGGTTGAGCTCGGCCGCTTCAGTTGGAGTAAGCGGCGGCGACAACCTTGTCTTCACTCGGCCGGGCTCGGGTGCTTTGGTCATGATACCGAGAGCGCATAGTCCCGATTGAACACGGCTTCGCGCGGGATCGAGAAATCGTTCTTTCGAGATCATGAAATCAAAGTTGTTGGCAGCGCTGATAAAGAATTTCTTTATTCTAAACTCATCTTCTTCATCTTCTGTTTGGTAATAACTGCCGCCATCGGCTGCTTATTCCTTCCAGAACACATCAAAAAACCGGTGTGAATAGAAGGCCGACGGATTTTCAACAAGACAGTCCGAATAGAAATCAGGCCTCCTTATTAAGAGTTGTTGGAAGTTATTGGCGTGTTGCTGCGCAATCCGCTAACACGAATGAATGAAACGTTTCGGTCTTGTTTGGTTCGTCTTCATATTAACAGCGAGCGTAGTCTGCGGTGAGGAACAATCGCTCTGGCCGCTTCAGGCGCAGTTGAGTTCTCACAAGTTCGTCGATCTCACTCATTCGTTCGCACCGGGCATCCCGCGTTGGCCAGGATTCCCGGATGAAGTCCGAAAGACCATCTATTGGTACGATAAAAAGCCCGATACCATGGGCACGGGATTTTATTCTGAAGTCTTCACGCATGTCGGGCAATGGGGCACTCATGTCGATCCGCCGGCGCATTTTGTTCAAGGCCTTCGCACGGTCGACCAAATTGAATTGAAGGAAATGGTTCTGCCCCTGGTCGTCATCGATGTTCACCAGGAGGCCGCTCACAATCCTGATTACACACTGACGGTCGAAAGGGTCGGGCAATGGGAAAAAGTGCATGGCGCCATCCCGGCGGGCGCGTTCGTGGCCATGCGGACCGACTGGTCAAAGCGGTGGCCCGATGCTGAGAAGTTGCAGAACAAAGATAGCAAAGGCGTGGCGCATTATCCCGGTTGGAGCCTGCCCGCGTTGAAGATGCTTTACGAGGAGCGCAAGATCACGGCGTCGGGCCATGAAACCACCGACACCGATCCGGGCTCGGCGACGACAAAAGATGACTACACCCTTGAGACTTACATCCTGAAGACCAATCACTATCAAATCGAACTGCTGACCAACCTCGACCAGGTACCGGAAAGCGGAGCCATCGTCATCGCAACCTTCCCGAAGCCAAAGGGCGGTTCGGGATTTCCGGCGCGGGTCTTTGCGATTGTGCCATAGTCGCTCGCGGCGTCTGCGCGTGCGGGTGGTCGAAAAAGTGCTTGGCCCATTGGCGAAAAGTGCGTGAACCAGCGAAAGTAGGCACCGAGCCGTGCACATCACCGAAATCATAAAGAGGGATTCCCCGACGTTTTCCTTTGAGTTCTTCCCGCCCAAGACACCGGAGGCGGCCGAGGTCCTTTATCAAACGATCCGCGATTTGGAGTCGTATGGCCCGGACTTCGTGAGCGTGACTTATGGCGCCGGCGGATCGACCCGCGATCTCACCCACGACCTGGTGGAACGCATTCAAACCACCACCAAGCTGGATCCGATCCCTCACCTGACTTGTGTTTGTCATAAGAAGGAAGAGATCGAATCGATCCTGGCGCGGTACGCCAGGACTTCCATCGGGAACATTCTCGCGCTCGGCGGGGACGCTCCGAGGGAATGCAACTACGATAAGTCGGGTGACGCTTTTCAACACGCGGTTGATCTCGTGAAATTTATTCGCCGGTTTAACGACTCGGGCGCGCATCCGGACCGGCGGGGTTTTGGCATAGGTGTGGCCGGTTTTCCCGAAGGCCATCCGGCGACTCCCAATCGGCTCGTCGAGATGGATCACTTCAAGGCGAAAGTTGATGCCGGCGCGGACTACATCGTTACGCAGTTGTTTTTCGATAATCGCGACTTCCTCGATTTTCGTGAGCGCTGCGTCCTTGCCGGAATCAGCATTCCGATCATCGCCGGGATCATGCCGATCACGTCAATGAGCGGATTCAAGCGCATGGCGGATCTCGCGGCCGGTTCGCGATTTCCGGCGAAGCTTCTCCGCGCGTTGCAACGATGTGAGAAGGATCCGGAAGGCGTGAAGCGCGTTGGCGTTCATTACGCACTCGAGCAATGTCACGATCTTCTCGATAACAACGTTGCCGGAATCCATTTTTATACGCTCAATCGATCCGACGCCACGCGGGTAATCTTCGACAGCCTTGGCATCCCGCGCCGGAGCGACGTCCAGGCGCCCATCGCCTAGTCGAGTCGCGGATAATGCCTCCGCGCTAACGAGCGAGCGGGAAAGTAATCGCCGTGGGGCATTTGCGCCGCGGGTGCGATTCGGGATTATCCAACGATGCTGGAGACCCGGCGCGCGTTCTACTTTCAACTCGGGACCGTTGTGCTGGTTCTGTTGGGCTTGTTTTTCCTGTCGCGCTTTTTTGACGTGCTGGGATTTATCCTGGCGGCCCAACAGGCAGTCATGAACTGGGGCGCGTGGAGTGGAGTTTGTTATCCGTTCCTCTTTGCCCTTTGCAATCTCCTGCTGTTGCCGGGTGGAATTCTCTGCGTGGGCAGCGGCTTCTTTTTTGGACTGTGGTGGGGTTTCTTCATTGTTCTGGCGGGCAACGCGATCAGCGCCGCGCTCTCGTTTGCCATCAGCCGCTCGCTCCTAACCGGGGCGATTCGGCGCCGGTTGTCGCAAAGCCGGCTACTGCACTTTCTTGAGCCGATCGTGGAACGCGATGGCTGGAAGATCATTCTGCTGACGCAACTTCATCCGCTGTTTCCCACGAGCCTGATCAATTATCTCTATGGCCTAACGACTGTGCGGTTCCGGACTTACATGCTTTGGACGACCGTGGGCCGGGCACCGGGTTTGTTTGTCTATGTTTACCTGGGCACGCTCGGCCAGCTCGGCCTTAACCTCGCGATGGGAAAGTCGCACCCGCGCGTGGTAGAGTATTGGATCTGGGGCGGAGCGTTCGTTATAACCTGCGCGCTGCTTGTCCTGGTAAGCAGAATGGCGTTCAGGGAGATTGAACGCTCGCGGTCGAAAACAAACATAAACAATTTATAATAAGATATTTGTGAACGATGATCAATTGATCCAGGCGG
Source organism: uncultured Verrucomicrobiae bacterium (assembly GCA_963824205.1). Classification (GTDB taxonomy): domain Bacteria; phylum Verrucomicrobiota; class Verrucomicrobiia; order Chthoniobacterales; family UBA10450; genus JBBRDU01. The sequence continues at coordinate 820,691 of CAWGOG010000001.1, forward strand.
CCGCGAAAGCACGGGAGAAATCGTATTCGCCTTACTCAAAGTTTGCTGTCGGCGCGGCCATCCTGACCGCGTCGGGGAAGGTCTTCACGGGATGTAACGTGGAGAACCGCTCTTTTCGCCTAACGATTTGCGCCGAGCAATCGGCCGTGGCCGCGGCCGTGAGCGCCGGCGAAAAGGATTTTGTGAAGATCGCCGTGGTCACGGGATTGGCGAGGCCGGCGATGCCATGCGGTGCGTGCAGGCAGACGCTGGGAGAATTCAGTTCAGATGTGGAAGTCATCACCGCGAACACGGACGGCATTCGGGAGACAACGACTCTCGCCGAGTTACTGCCGCACCCGTTCGAGGGCATGGAGGATTCCGATGGCGTTTAAATGGCCAAAACAGTTCGACGTCATCGTTGTCGGTAGTGGTCATGCGGGGATCGAAGCGGCGTTGGCTTCCGCCCGCATCGGCTGTCAAACCCTCATGTTGACGCAGAACCTGGACACCATAGGCCAGATGTCGTGTAACCCAGCGATTGGGGGCCTGGCCAAGGGTCATATCGTCCGTGAGATCGACGCTCTCGGCGGAATCATGGGGCTCAATGCCGACGCAACCGGTATTCAATTTCGTATGCTAAACAGGACCAAAGGCTTATCTGTCCGAGCTCCGCGAGCCCAGTGCGACAAGAAGGCATACCAATTTCGGCTAAAGGTAATCTTGGAGCGAACGCCGAATCTCGAGTTACAGCAAGCCACGGTCACCGAAGTTTTACACGAAGGCGGCAAAGTTGCCGGGGTGATCACTGACTTAGGGGCGGAGATCCGTGCGGCGGCGGTGATCATCACATCTGGGACATTTTTGCGGGGATTGCTGCACGTCGGCGAGACACAGAGACCTGGCGGTCGAATGGCGGATACATCTTCGGGTCTAAGTGAGTCGTTGCGAAAACTGGGGTTCGAGGTGGGCCGTTTCAAGACGGGGACGCCCTGCCGGATCAACAAGAGGTCGATCAATTTCTCGAAGTGCGAGCCTCAGCAGGGTGATTCTCCGCCTCCGCGTTTCTCCTTTCTTGAAAGGACCCTGAAGAGGAGCCCGGACGATTTCTTTACCTTGAATGAGGATGCGGACGGAGAGTTCCACGTGGAACAAATCCCCTGCTGGGTCACTCACACCACCCCGAAGACCCACGAAATCATCCGCCGAAACCTGGATCGATCGCCCCTCTACGCGGGTCGAATCGAGGGGACCGGCCCCCGCTATTGTCCCTCCATTGAGGATAAGGTGGTTAAATTTGCCGATAAAGAGTCGCATCAGCTCTTCTTGGAGCCAGAGGGGCGGCACACGGATGAGTTCTATGTGAATGGCATCTCCACCAGCCTTCCTTTCGATGTTCAGCTCGCGTTTGTTCAATCGGTGCCGGGACTCGAGCAAGCTGAGATCCTTCGGCCAGGGTATGCCGTTGAATACGACTATTTCCCGCCGACGCAGCTCCACCACACCCTTGAGACAAAGCGTGTTCGCGGTTTGTTTTTCGCCGGCCAGGTGAACGGCACGTCCGGTTATGAGGAGGCGGCCGCGCAGGGGCTCGTGGCGGGTGCCAACGCGGCTCTCGGGGCACTTGGAAAAGAGGCATTTGTTCTTGGGAGGGATGAAGCTTTCATAGGTGTTCTGATCGATGATCTGGTTACAAAGGGCACCGATGAGCCGTATCGGATGTTTACCAGTCGCGCCGAAAACAGGATCGGCCTACGTCAGGATACCGCCGATCAACGGCTCACCCCGAGGGGGATCGCCATTTGTTTGATTGACTCGATTCGGCGGAAGGCCTTCGAGGATAAACTGTGCCAAATCACTGCGGCACGCGCGGCGGCCGAGCGGCATCGTATCGAGGGTCTTCTCCTAGCCCAGTGGATGAAACGCCAGGAGTTCTCCACCATGCAAATTCCCAATGACGTTCGCTCAGTCGCTTCAGACGAAGTATGGCAATTGGTGCAGGGAGATTTGCGCTGCGAAGGGTACGCTGCACGTCAGGCGGTCGAGAATGACACCCTCATACGGCGGTCCGAGCAACCCATTCCTGAAGGATTCGATTTCGCCCAAGTGCCCGGCCTACGAGCTGAGACGCGTCAGAAACTGACTGCCGTCCAACCGGCCACTTTGGGTCAGGTTGGGCGAATCTCCGGGATCACACCCGCCGATGTATCGATCCTACAGGTCTGGTTAAGGAGAAACTTGCAGCCAAAATAATATTGATAATATATTCATGTTCGGATACTTATGTATCATACTTGTCGGTTACCTACTGGGATCTGTCCCGTCGGGATACATCGGCGGAAGAATCGGTGGCATCGATATTAGGAAATTCGGCAGCGGCAATATCGGCGCCACCAACGTCACCCGCGCCCTCGGCAAGAAATACGGCTATGCGGTTTTCCTGGCGGATTTTTCCAAGGGACTCACGGCCGTGCTGTTGGCTCCGTCGTTAGGCCATCACTTCGCCTCCACCGGATCGGACGATGCGTTTCGTGTCGTTGCCGGAGTTTCGGTTGTTCTCGGCAACGCTTTTCCAGTCTGGCTCAAGTTTCGCGGTGGCAAAGGCGTCGCCACGTCGGCCGGCATGCTTTTCGGATTGATTCCCGAGGCCGCCGTTGCGGTGATCATCGTGTGGGTCATCGTCTTCTTTTCCTCTCGCTACGTTTCGTTAGCCTCAATCATTGCAGCAGTCGCCTTGCCGGCGGCGGTGTGGGTGATCAACCGGGTCTCCGGAGTGGACCGGCCGCTCATCCTTTGCACATGCGCCGCCTTGTCGGCCGTCGTGATACTGCGACATCGTTCGAACCTGATGCGACTCCGCCGTGGCACCGAAGAAAGTTTCAAACGACGTGAAGATTGAAACGACGGCCATTCTCGGAGCTGGCGGCTGGGGCACAGCCTTGGCCTCACTCTGGGCAAAGAACGGGAGGAATGTTTTGTTGTGGGGCCACGACCCGGCCCGCATCGAGCATCTGCGCCAAACCCGGGTTAACCAGGATTACTTGCCCGGCGTGACTTTGCCGGAAAATATTCGCCTAACGAGCGATTTGCAGGACTGCGCTTCGTGTGGTCTGGTCGTCTTTGTCGTCCCTTCAACCGCCTTCCGCGAAATCGCGACAAAGTTCGGACGCGTGGTCGAGAACAAGAAATCCGTTCTCCTGAGTTGCACCAAAGGCATCGAGCACAAGACTGGGATGCGCATGAGCCAGATCCTCACCGAGATTCTTCCGGATCATGTTTCCGCTGTCCTCTCCGGACCCAATCTCGCCGCGGAAGTCGCGCGGGGATTGCCCACGGCAACGGTTCTTGGTTGTCGCGATGCGGCGGTGGCCGAAGAACTCCAGGCCTTTCTCGGGAGCGCGCGTTTTAGAGTTTACCGGAGCGATGAAGTGATCGGGATCGAACTTGGCGGGGCCTTGAAAAATGTTTTCGCCATCCCCGCTGGAATCTGCGACGGCCTCGGTCTGGGTGACAACTCCAAAGCCGCGCTCGTGACGCGCGCCTTGGCCGAACTCCTGCGTTTGGGCGGCGCCATGGGCGGTTTCGCCGGCACCTTTTATGGCTTGAGCGGCGCCGGCGATCTTATGGCCACCTGTTTTAGTCAGCAAAGCCGGAACCGCCGCGTGGGCGAGCGACTCGGCCGCGGTGAATCGATCGAGCAAATTACTTCATCGATGAAAATGGTCGCCGAAGGCGTACCGACGACCAAGAGCGCTTATGAATGCGCGCGAGGACTGCAGCTTGAGACGCCGATCATCGACGAAGTCTACGCCCTTTTGTACCAGGGAAAGTCGCCTATGCAGAGTCTTGAGGATCTCATGCAGCGCGACCAGAAATCCGAGAAATACTAATCCGGTCGGCAGAAAGTCGAGATGACTTCCGGGTAGAGCTTTCGCTCTTCCACCTGGATGCGCTCGTGCAAGGCTTCCGCCGTGTCGTTAGGCAAAATCGGAACCTCGCGTTGGGCGATGATATCGCCGTGGTCGATCTGTTCGTCGACATAATGGACGGTGCATCCGGTCACTTTCTCGCCCGCGTTGAGCGCTTGCTTCCATGCCATCAGACCTGGAAAGCGCGGAAGCAATGAGGGATGAATGTTGATGATACGCCGGCGGAATGCTTCCACCGTGGGCGCTTTGAGAACGCGCATGAAGCCGGCAAGAACGATCAGTTCGGCGCCGGAATCCTTCAGCATGGCAATGAGATCCTGTTCGACCTGAGGTTCCAGTCGGGTGCGGAAATGGCCCGGAGAGAGAAAGGCGTTCGGAACCGAATGGGCTCGCGCGATATCTAGAATAGGCGCGTCCAGGACGTCGGAAATCACCACGCACGCGTCCGCCCGAAGAGTGCCGTCCCCAATACGCTCGAGAATAGCCCGACAATTCGTGCCCTGACCCGATCCGAGAATGGCCAACCGCAAACGGCTCACTGTTTCCCAGACCCGAGGCGGTTGATGAGTGTTGTCGTGGAATATCCGGGCTCGAACGGTACGATCCGGATCTCCGCGCCGATGTCATCGAGAACGCTTTTTTCCTCGGCGTTTAGCGTTTCAGGAGTGTAGTCGCCGCCTTTTGCGTAGACCTGCGGGCGGACAAGGCGGAGAAGATTCGTTGTCCGCGCTTCCGGAAAGACCGTCACGTAATCGACCGGTTCCAATGCCGCCATCACTTCGGCCCGATCATCCTCCTTGTTGATTGGACGGCCCGCGCCTTTGAGCGATCGAACTGAATCGTCGCCGTTGATTGCAACAACGAGCGTGTCGCCGAGAGCGCGGGCGGCGGTGAGATAACGAACGTGTCCCGCATGGAGCAGATCGAAACAGCCATTCGTGAATACGAGTTTCTGGCCGCGCGCTTTCATTTCTCGGGCGACGTCGGCGAGCTTCTTTGCGTCGACAATCTTGGGATTCATTTTTTCTTACCCACGACAAACTGCAATGCGCGCGGGATGACTTCAAACTTTGCTGGCTGGTTCCCGACCAATTCGCCGTCAACGTTGAACCACATTCGGGGTCTTGAGCTTATGGAAACTGATCGTACCCGGCGAAAGATGACCGCGTCGCTCTTTAGATGTTTCCCCATCATCATCTTGGCGCCGAGAAAGGCGAGTGTGGCCGCTGGTGCCTTCTTGATCAGGATCACGTCGAGAAGTCCGTCGGCCGGGTTAGCCCTGGGGGCGACTTGCCAGCCACCAGCGAGGTAACGGCCATTGGCAACGATGACGTTATAAAGCTCGTGCGATACTGAATGCTTCGATCCAAAGCGAACTCGGGTTCGATAAGAGTGAAGGTCGGAAAAGGCCGCCGCAGCCGAGCGCAGATACACCAAAGGTCCCCACGTCTTCTTCATCCTGGAGGTCAGGTTTTCGTCTACGATTCCGCTAAATCCTCCGGCGGAAACGTTCACAAAATATCTGACGCGGTCGCTGGTGACTTTTATCATGTCGATGGCCCTCGTCTTTCCGGCACGAAGAATTTCGATGTTTTCATCCACGCTCGATGGGAGCCCAAGGCAACGCGCGAAATCATTTCCCGTCCCAAGTGGCAAGAGCCCGAGGCGAACTATCCTGGACGAACGGCCGATGCCATTAACCACTTCGTTTAGGGTTCCATCACCACCGGCCGCGATGATGTAATTGCATCCTTCGCGGATTGCACGCGCGGCAAAAAGTTTGGCGTTTCCGCGTTTACGAGTGGTATAGCGGCGATCGGGCGCAAGACGGCTTATCTGTTTAAGCAACGCGGGAAAGCTTTTGATCGAGCCAGCCCTGGGATTGATGATCACCGCGATCTTCACGAAGCGCTCAACCTCATTGCTAGGCGAGGGGAAGCAAAAGGATTCGACAATGTCCTAGTCCTTTAGAGTTAACGCAATTCAGGTTGCGTTTCCCCCGTTTTAGCCAACTTGTAGGCGCGATTTATTATGGCCAGAAACCCAACGAACGGCGAAGGCGGGACGGAGAATGGATTTCGTATCTCTGCCGGGCCGGTCATACGCCAGGGTCTGTCCGACCTTCAACTGCCGGTCGAATTGCTCGAACTTCAGCGAGCCGGTGGGCCGCCCCTGCTTTTTGCCATCCCGCGCGATCCGCAGACGATTTTCGCCTATTGGAATATCGATTGGGAAACCATCTTCGCCAAAGGCGCTCCGGTCGATCGCCAGGTTTTTCTTCGGGTGCGAAAGAGCGACGGTGCCGAGGAATCGGAAACGGTCATTGAGCCGCTCTTCGGGAGCCACTATGTCACTGTAGCGACGCCCGGCGGCCAGTACCAGACCGAGATCGGTTTCTACGGGGCCGCCAGCGGCTGGTCAGCGGTTGCGACCTCTGAGACCGTGGAAATGCCGCGCGACGGCGTTTCTGCGAATGCCGAGCTGGATCTGGCGACGGTGCCGTTCCACCTGAGTTTTCAGAGAATGATCGATATTTTTCGCGCTTCCAACGGCAACTCCCTGGGGCCGATTCTGAGCCGGTTGCAGGCCCGGGCCGGGAGTGGCCTAACGAATGAGGATGACGAGCTTTTGCGCGCAATGGACATATCCGCAGCAGATCTCACCTCCGCCTCAAAATCATTCGAAGACGAAGATGAATCGCTGCGCCGCAAGGCCGAAGCCGTTCTTGGCTTCGGCGCCACCAGTCCCTCCCACGGCTTTGGCGAAAGCAGTTGGGGATCGGGCGGCTCCTCCCCCTCGTCTTAAATCAAAGCTGGAGCCGTTTCGGCTTAAGGCTATTTTTTCGCCATGCTGATGCCTTCAGGCATTTCAGGCGGTTTCGGCGCGTCCAGGTGGGAATGCTTCTTCCCGTAGGAGAAATAAATCACCAACCCGATCACCAGCCAGACGATCAAGCGCAGCCAGTTCGTCCAACCCAGCCCGTAGATCATGGCCGCGCAGACCACGATACCGAGCGTCGAAACCACCGGAACCGCCGGCACGCGAAAAGCCCGTTCAAGATCGGGCCGGCTCTTTCGCAGGAGCCAGACGCCGGCGCAAACAAGAATAAACGCGAACAGCGTCCCGATACTGGTCATTTCGCCGGTAACGTCGGCCGGGACAAAGCCACCCAGCAGACCGGTGAAGACGAAGAACAGCATATTCGATTTCCATGGAGTGCGGTAACGCGGGTGCACGTCGGAAAAGACCTTCGGCACCAATCCATCCCGGCTCATGGAGAAGAAGACGCGGGATTGGCCTAACAACATCACAAGAATAACCGAGGAAAAACCGGCCAGAATGGCCACCGTAACCGACTTGGAGAGCCATTCGTAGCCCGGCATGTATTTGCTGATGGCAAAGGCGACCGACGCCTCTTTGCCGGCGGTTCGAAAATCTTCAACCGTGGCAATGCCGCTTAACACGTAGGAGAACAGCACGTATAAAATCGTGCAAAAGACTAACGAACCGAGAATTCCAATCGGCATGTCTTTGGCGGGATTGCGCGCCTCTTGAGCCGCGGTCGAAACGGCGTCAAAGCCGATGTAGGCGAAGAAGACGACGCCGGCGGCGCCAAGGATCCCCATGATGCCACCGAAAGGATGGGTAATGCCCTGAGCAGTGGTGTAGGTCGTGGGCGCCGGGATAAACGGTGTGTGATTCACCGGGCTGATGAAGTGCCAGCCAAGGCCGATGAACAAAAGGACAATCGTGACCTTGAGAATAACGATGAGACCGTTGACGAAGGCCGATTCCTTGGTGCCGCGAATCAGAAGCAGAGTTAGCAGGAAAAGAATCACAACCGCCGGGATATTCATCGTCCCGTACAGGCCCGCCATGTCGTGTTCGAACGGTGAATGAGACCATTGGTACGGAATCTTGAGCCCGAACCAGTCGAGCACGCGATTGGCGTATTCACTCCATGCGGTAGCGACCGTTGCGGCCGCGACTGCGTATTCCAGAATTAAATCCCAGCCGATGATCCAGGCGACCAGTTCGCCCATGGTGGCGTATGAATAGGTGTAGGCACTTCCAGCGACGGGAATCATGGAGGCGAATTCCGCGTAGCAAAGGCCGGCAAAGGCGCAGCCGACGCCCGCGACCATAAAGGCGAGGACAACCGATGGGCCCGCGCGATCGGCAATGGCTGCGGCCGTTCGCACAAACAGACCGGCGCCGATAATTCCGCCGATGCCCAGCGCAATCAGGTTCCATGGCCCGAGCGACCGTTTCAGACTGTGCTCTCCCACTTCCTGGGATTCGGCCATCAGCTTCTCGAGCGGTTTTTTTGCGAATAGGTGTGCCATTCTTCTCCTTGATCGGGTGATTAGATTTTCTGCGAATTGGTTTCGGTTTCGCTGGCCGTGCCGGCCGTCGGTGGAGCGGCTGAGCTTGATTTCTTCCAAAGAAAATAAACCGGGACCCCGGTTAACACGATCATGAGGCCAGGCCATGTGGTGGCAGTCTGATAAATGAACAGGACGCAGAGGATCACCGTCGCGCCGATAACGTAGAGAGCCGGCACGATCGGATAACCAAAGGCTTTGTAAGGGCGCTCAGCGTCGGGTTGTTTTCGACGCAGCACGAAAATTCCGATGATCGTTAGGATGTAGAAAATTAGCGCCGCGGAAATGACGTAGTCCAGCAGGTTGCCATAAAGATTTCCGTATCCGGTGACGTTCCCGGCCGCGTCGGTCTTGACCGTGCGTGGCAAAACCAGGAAGCCGGCCCAGATTCCCTGGATGATCAAGCCCCACGAGGGCACGTGATTCTTATTCAGTTCGCCAACCCGGCGAAAGAAAAGTCCGTCGCGTGCCATCGCATAGTAAGCGCGCGCGCCCGCAAGGATGAGCCCGTTATTGCAGCCGAATGTCGAAACCATGATCGCGATGGCCATGATCGTGGCCCCTGCGCCCGGGAAAATTACATTGGCCGTTTCCGAAGCGACTCGGTCACTGGGCGCATTCTGAATCGCAGCGAACGGAAGCGCCGCCAGATAGGCCACGTTGGCAAGAAGATAGAGACCGATCACGAGGATGGTCCCGAGCGCCAACGAAAGCGGAACGTTGCGACGCGGATTGATAACCTCGCCCGCGGTGAACGTGATGTTGTTCCACGCGTCCGCCGAGAAAAGGGAATTGGTCTGCGCGACGCAGATGCCAACGAAGAGGCCAAGGGCGGTGGCGGCCGTTAAACCGGCGCCGACCTCCTGCAAGCCGCCGCGCAGCGTCCAGATGTCAGTGAAATTTCCTGAGCCTGCGCCCGACTTCAAACCGACAACGATGCCGAGCACAATCAGCGCGACGAGTGCGCCCGTCTTCGCGGTCGTGAAGACGTTCTGGATGAGTTTGCCAAGTTTCAGGCCGCGCGTGTTCATGAACGTCAGGAGCGCGATGAGCGCAAGGCCGACGAACTGCGCGGTGGAAAGTGAGAGCGCGTAGCCACCAAACCGAATCGGTGCGATCAGATAATTCGATTCCGAGACCCAGGGAACAAGCACCCCCATGTAGCGCCCGAAGCCGACGGCGACAGCCGCGATCGTCCCCGTTTGGATTACTAGAAAGAGTGTCCACCCGTAAAGAAAACCCCACAGAGGCGAGAAGGCTTCGCGCAAATAGACGTACTGCCCGCCGGCCTTCGGCATCATCGCCGCCAATTCCCCATACGAGAGTGCCGCCATCAGCGTGAGCAGACCGGTAACGAGCCAAACGACTAACAACCAGCCGGGCGCGCCGACCTGGCGCGCGATAATTGACGAGACGATGAAAATTCCCGAGCCAATCATCGATCCCGCCACCAGCATGGTCGAATCGAGGAGGCCGAGACCCCGGATAAATTTTCCGCTCTCGTCAGGCGCTGAGTTGGACATGCAGGAGAGTTATCAGCAAAACCGGTCTTGAGTTAACCATCCCGCACGTAGGAACGGCAACGTGAAAAGACGCGAATGATCGAGCTCTTTGCCGAAACCCTTCCTTTCGCGGCCCCGTTCGCATGCTATCCTCCGCGGCGTGACGGCAGTCGTGAAACAAATTCGGCATGGGGCGATGGCCCGGGTTCTTGTCAGCCTGTTCCTGCTGTCGCCGCTTGAGGCGAATGCGCAGAAAACCGCGCAACCCGAGAAGGGCATCCAATTTGAAGCCCTGCCGCTCATTCGATCGCGGCAGAATCACCTGCTGGTCCGCGCATCGATCAACGGTCGCGAAGCCTGGCTTGGCGTGGATAGCGGGGCGCCCGTTAGCGCCATCGCCGTGAACCGGCGTCAGCATTTCAAACTCACCGACATTCCCACGAGCTCGAATCTGCCGGCGCGCCTTCAAATCAACGGCGCTTTCAATAGCGTCGCGGTGGTGCGTCATTTTCGTCTGGGCGGGCTCGATTTACTCGATGAACCCGTCGTGACAGTAGACCTCGGCAGCACCGCGCGGGCGGCTCGTTTGCTCGAGGAACAGCAGATCGACGGAATTCTCGGCGCCGACATTCTTTTCCCAACGAAGGCGGTGCTCGACTGCCAGCGGCTGTTGCTGATCCTGAAACTCGACCCGCAGCGGAGCGGTCCGACCCCGGGGATTGATTTGCGAGGACTGAACGGGGTTCCGATCCAGGTAAGCGACGGGTTCAATCTCTACGTGAACGCCTCGATCAACGGTACCGCCGCGAAACTGATGGTGGATACGGGCGCATTTACCACGCTGCTGCACCGGTCTTTTGTGAAGCAGATGAAGATCCCGGTCCGCGAGACCCCTTTCAGTTCCGCAGCGGTGAATCTCCGCCAACGCGGAGTTCAAATGGCGAGGATTCGGAAGATCGCGGTGGGATCGACTGTGATCAGCGGGAAAGAGGTTGGGGTGATCGATCTTCAAGGGTTGATCCACGACAAACTACTCCGTGGCAAACCGCCTGTGGCTGGCCTGCTCGGGGCCGAAATCCTGAACAAGAACCATGGGGTCATCGACTTCGGGACGCGCACGCTTTACATGCGAAACTGAGGCGGGAACGGGATTCTTCCCCAGGCAAATAGCCCGCTTGACCAATACGCAACCAAATGGTTGCATATGCTATCGACGCAGTTTTTCGAGCGCTATCCGATCCCGCCCGCCGCAAGTTACTCGACCGGTTGCGGCATCGTAATGGTCAGACTCTCACCGAGCTTTGTCAGGGCGCACCGATGAGCCGGCAGGCAGTCACGAAGCATCTTAATCTATTAAAAAGAGCCGACCTCGTCATCCCTCTTTGGCGCGGCCGATCCAAATTGCATTACCTGAATCCGACTCCGCTCTGCCAGCTTGGCACGGGTGGTTTGAACCGTTCGAACAGGCCCGAATAAAGGCCCTGATCGATCTCAAACGGGCGATCGACGAAAACCGGCCGGCCTGATGATTGCGAACGTGAGCGCCGGCGACAGAGCATCAGTCCTATTCGACGTCGATTTCGCGGACGCCTTTTTGAGATCGAATCGCTTCGACTTGGTTGCGCGTTTTGTCTCCGAAAGAAACCGCGTGCGGCACCGCCGCCACGACCACCACAGGCGAAGAGGCGTCTGAGGTTTGCAGATGAACATCCTCCAAGGCGGCCATCCGAAGGAAAAAAGGCTGTCGGGTCTCAATGTCTTTTACCCGGTATAGTTCGAGCGTCTCGGTGACCTTGTTGAAAACACCCTCGCTCGTCTTCAGGCGTTCCGTCGTCAGTTCGTAAACCGTAGTTCGCGTGGTGAGGAAACGTTTCACGGCCGCGAAAATCGGCAAAATCAGGAGAATCAGCAGCAAGTGATTAAACGGAACCGTTTGGGGGAACAGGTGAGTGGAGGCGAGCACGACAATGATGATGATCAGGGCAACGATTCCGTTCAGGGCGAAGTGCCCCGCGTTCTTCCATTGCGACGGGCTTCCCCGCCAGACGATCTCTTCAGCCATAAGCGGATTCTCCCGCAGGGACGATTTCTGCACAAGGTCGCTAGCTCGCGCTGGTTTTTTGTGATTCAAAAGCCATGGTGCCTGACTTGATCGCGGCATGATTACCCAGGCTTTTGTTCTCGGCGCCGGCCTCGGCACGCGGCTTCGCCCGTTAACGGACGAGTTGCCAAAACCTCTCTTGCCGATTTTTCAAAAGCCGCTGATTACCTTTTGTCTGGATCATCTGATTGCCGCCGGCATCCGCCGCTTCGTCATTAACACTCATCATCTCCCTGATCATTTCCGAGCCTTGTTCGCGGGAGGCGTTTATCGGGATTTGCCAGTGGAATTAGTTCACGAACCGATTCTTCTCGAAACCGGCGGCGGCATCAAGAACGCCCAGCCGCTTCTCGGATCGGAGCCGTTCATCGTCTATAGCGGCGATATTTTGACGGACGTCGACCTGAGGGGTTTGATTGATGAGCATGTACGCAGCCGGGAATGACGTTACGCTGGGCTTGCGGAAAACTGGACTCGCTTCCGGTGTCACTTTGGAAAACGGGCGCGTCGTTTCGATCAGCCGGGAAGTATCGGAAGCGCCTGGCAGATTCGATTACGCGAATGTCTCGGTCTGGACGCCAAAGATTTTCGAGCGAATACCGGAGCCGGTAAAGATCTCCTTCATTCCGGTCTTGATTGAATGGATTGAAAACGGCGGACGAATCGGCGGCCTGGTCCTGGATCAGGGCCGTTGGTTCAACATCGGCAACCGCGGCGAGTACCTGGCCGTCCACCGAAAGATCACGGAAGAAGGATGGCGGCCAAAATATCTGACGGACCCCGACTGGCCTCGCGCGATCGCGCAAACGGCCACGGTCGATCCGACTGCTCAGGTGGATCGGGCTTCCGTCGTCGGCGACAATTGCCAGCGTCGGCGCCGGCGCCGTTCTACGAAACACCATCGCGTGGACCGGTGCACAAATTGCTTCACGAAGTGACTTGCAGAGTTGTATTGTCCGCAGCCGGAAATCCGTCGAAGGCACCCATCGCGACGCGGATATTTAGATTCAATGAAAACCGACCTGCTGCTGCGCCAGACCAGGATCCATTTTCCGCGCTTCGACGCGACCGATATCGAGATTTCTGCAATCGAGAAGGGAGGATCGGATCGGAAGTTTTACCGGGTGCGTTGCTCTCCGGATCAGACGCTCATCCTGGTCAAGTACAACACCGAACGGGAGGAAAACCGGCATTACGTCGAGATCGCGACGTTTCTCGACGAGAATTCGATCCGCGCGCCCAAGATCTATTTTCACGATGCTCAGGAAGGATTGATCTGGATCGAAGACCTGGGCGAACGCGACCTGCACAGTTATCGCGATGAGGGCTGGCTCGTTAGGCGCGCGTTTTACGAATCAGCGCTGGATGAAGTCGCCAAGCTTCATCAGTTGCCGGCTGAAAAGATCGCTTCGATTTCTCACAGCCTTCCGACTGAATTCACCGCCGTGCTTTATCGATGGGAACAGCAATATTTCTTGGAAAACTGTCTGGGCCGCTGTTTCAAGGTCGACTCGTCCGAGCTGCCGCCCTTGGCGATCTGCCCGCCCTGACTGACATCGCTCAGCGCCTGGAGGGTTTGCCCCGCCACCTTGTTCACCGCGATTTCCAATCGCAAAATATCATCATCCGGAATGGCCAGGCCTGCCTGATTGATTTCCAGGGGATGCGCCCTGGCCTTCCTCAATACGACCTGGCCTCACTACTTATACGATCCCTACGTCGAACTTGAGTGAAGCCGAACGCGCGGAATTGCTTGGCTATTATCGCCACGATTGTGGAGGCGATCACGGTGAGAACTTTGACGAGGTGCTGAAGCTTTGCGCCATGCAACGGCTGATGCAGGCACTCGGCGCCTATGGATTTCTTGGTCTGGTCAAAGGGCAGGCCGCCTTCCTCTCGCACATTCCCGCGGCTATCAACTCGCTGCGCGCGGTAATAAAAGACATCCCCGGCGTGGACCGCTTGCGAACTGTGTTGCATAACCTGCCTGAAGCCGTAGCCTAACGAACTCTCCGAAACATCTGATGAAACGACTTTCGCTCCTTGCCATTGCGTCTGCTTTGCTGCAGCGCGACTCTTATTCCTGCTTCTGAAATTCCCGCGGAGCGCGCTCGCTCACTTACGGCTTCGATTGGATGCCCTGGTCGAATCTTCAGGGACAGATCAACCATTTAAACCGGATGGTTGGACATGTGCGCTGGCAATTCACGCGCTACCACAGCGACAAAGCGATGCAGCGCGAATACTGGCAGATCCGCCACGAGGTCGATCAGCTCAATGCCCGCTACAAAAAGGGCGGATACGATCATGGCCAGATGCGCGCGGATATCGAGCGCCTGCACGGCCGGCTGCACGATCTGGAAGTTCGCCTGAAGGTGAAGAAGAACGACTTCTACCGTTGGTAACTCGCTGGCGTTGGCGTTAGCCGAGCATGACCAGTCCGAGATGGCCCTGTCGCTTACGACGCGCTCCGTTAGGCCAGGAACGGATTGGTCTTTTTCTCGATCCCAATTTTTGTCGGAGGGCCGTGTCCCGGAAGCACCGTCACCTCATCACCGAGCGGAAAGAGTTTCTCTCGGATCCCGCTAAACAGCAGTTCGGCGTCGCCGCCGGGCAGATCCCAGCGTCCCACGCCCGCCTGAAAGAGCACGTCGCCTCCGACAAGCAATTCACTGTTCGCTCAAAAAAGCACAGGCTCCCCGGACAATGCCCGGGCACTTCGAGCACCTGCATTTTCAGTCCAAGAAAATCCTGCTCGTCAGTTTCGGTGATAAAGAAGTCGGGCTTGGTCGGCTTGAGATCGAAGCCGAAGCCAAAGCGGCGGAAGAACTCGGGATCGGCAATCATGGGCTCCGTTTCCGGATGACAGCCGATCGGGCACTGAAAGGTCTCCTTAATAACAGCCACATCCTGAACATGATCGATATGGCCGTGTGTCAGGATGAGAAGGCTTAGTGAGACACCCCGCTCGACCAGCCAATCGCAGACCGCCGTCCGGCGCGTCGAAGAGAATATGGCCCTCCGGTGCCTCGAAAAGGTAGCAGTTGGTCTCGAATAGGCCGCCGGTAAACGTCTCGTATTGCATGTGTTCGACGGCCAAAACTCGCGCCGCAGACGCCACCCTACGGCAGGGAGAGAGTCCGTCGAGCCGCCATAGAAACTTTTCCCTGTTTTTGAATGTTAAAGCCCGGCCGTTGTCTCAACCCTCTACGAAGTAGCTGCGAAACCCGGTTACCTTGCGCTGGGGAACGGAATCTGCGACATTCGAAAACTGCATTTTTCATGAAATCTCGCCTCAGCCGGACTGGTAGCGCTTCCAGTTTTCCTCCTCACCCTTGCGCTTCCGCCTCAAGCCTCACAGGCCAAATCGGACGAAGAACAAATTTGTGTGTCAGTCGGCCGCCTGCTGGAGGAAGGCCACTACACCCATCAGGCGCTGAACGACGACATGTCGCGCAAGTTTCTGCGCACTTACCTCGAGCTGCTCGATTTCAGCCATCTGTTCTTCACCCAGCAGGATGTTGACGCGCTGACCGCGAAATATGGCACCTCCATCGACGACGATGTTCTTCTCGGGAATTTGAAACCGGCCTACGAGGTTTATGCGCTCTACACCAAGCGCGTGGATGCGCGTCTCGCGAAGATCAAAGAGCTGCTCAAGACGCCGATGGACTTCAAAACCGATGGCAGCATCGAGCTGACCCGGCAGAAAGCTCCGTGGCCGAAGGATGAAGCCGCCGCCGATGAACTTTGGAAGGGACGAATTGAGAGCGAACTTTTGCAGGAAAAATTAAGTGAGCACCCGATTGAACCCGGCCCTCAACTGGTTGCTCGCCGTTACGAACGCCTCGCGCGCAACGTTCACGAAGAAGATCAGGATGAGCAGGTAAAATTATTTCTCGACGCGCTCGCCCAGACCTACGACCCGCACTCGGAGTATCTCAGCAAGGCTGACCTGAAGAATTTCAGCATCAATATGGGCCTCTCGCTCGTCGGCATCGGCGCGATGCTGCGAACGGAAGACGGTTACGCCAAGATCGAAAGCCTCGTGCCCGGCGGCCCGGCACAAGTGGATGGCCGCTTGAAGGTCGGCGATCGCATTACCGCTGTCGGTCAGGGTTCGTCCGATTTGGTCGATTGCCGTGACATGCGCCTCGACAAGGTTGTGGAGATGATCCGCGGAAAGAAGGGCACTCACGTGCACCTGCTGGTAATTCCCACGGATGCGGCTGATCCGTCCAAGCGCAAGAACATCGAGATCGTTCGCGATGAAATTAAGCTGAAGGACCAGGAAGCCCGGGCGGACATTATTATTAAGAAAGACGAGAACGGGAATCCCGTGAAACTCGGCTGGATCACGCTGCCATCATTCTATGCGGACATGGACAAGCACCAGAAGAGCACGACGCGCGACGTCCTCGCTCTTTTGAAGCGCTTGAAGAAGGAAAACATCGCGGGTCTCGTGGTTGATCTTCGCAAGAACGGCGGCGGTTCGCTCGAGGAAGCGATTGCGCTGACCGGTTTGTTCCTGAAGTCCGGTCCGGTGGTGCAAACCAAGGGCTCAAACGGCAGCATTACGATTTCGCAGGATCCGGATCCCGGAATCGCCTATGCCGGTCCGCTGCTTGTCCTAACGAGCCGGCAGAGTGCATCGGCCAGTGAGATTTTTGCCGCCGCCCTCCAGGATTACGGGCGCGCCGTGATTGTTGGCGACAAAAACACTTTCGGCAAAGGCACGGTCCAGACGATTCTCGAGATCGGCCGATTCACGTCGCTGTTGGGCAGCCGTTCCGCGGATGACGGGGCGCTGAAACTCACCATTCAGAAGTTTTATCGCGTGGCCGGTGGATCGACGCAGCTTCGCGGTGTCGCCTCCGATGTGGTCCTGCCGACTCTGACCGACCTGCCGGAGTATGGCGAAGGCGCTCTCAAGAATTGCCTCGGCTATGACGAAGTGAAGCCGGCCCACTACACCAAGTGGTCGGATACGCATTCTCTTTTCATCGAAGAATTGAAGCACCGCTCGGCTGAGCGAGTCCAGGCCAACCCCGAGTTTCATTACGTCATGCAGGACATGGAATTGCTTAGGAAGAAGCTGGACGAGAACCGGATCAGCCTGAATGAGGACGTTCGCAAGAAAGAGCTCGAGGAAGATAAACTTCGCAAAGAAACGCGCACAAAAGAGCGGCTCGCCCGTAAAGAGGAAGAACCGAAGGTGTATCGCCTGACGCTCGACACCGTCGATAAGCCGAATCTTCAGCTGATCATGTTCCCGGGTAAATTGGCCCAGGCGAAGAACAAGGGCGTCACGCCCAAAGTTGCTCCGGAAGCGGCCCCATCGGACGACGATGAGGATGTTGCGTCCGGTGCAGACGACACCAAGGAACCGGCCATCGACCCGGAACGGGAGGAGACACTGAATATCCTCGCAGACCTCGTCGACCTCTCACACGGTCCGAGGACGGC
Source organism: uncultured Verrucomicrobiae bacterium (assembly GCA_963824205.1). Lineage (GTDB taxonomy): Bacteria > Verrucomicrobiota > Verrucomicrobiia > Chthoniobacterales > UBA10450 > JBBRDU01. The sequence continues at coordinate 838,053 of CAWGOG010000001.1, forward strand.
CAGCGTCCATCCCTGACGCCAGGTTGGAGAACCGGCCCCTCCTTATCCGCCTCGCCTCTAAGCCGGCGAGGATTTGAGCGCCACATTGGAGTTACGCGGCGGCTCGCGCTTTCCAAGAGGTAACCGTCGCTGTTACAATCGCCGGATGCCGCAGTGTGCCGGGCGCCTGTTTGCCTTGAAATTTCTCCTCTGCGCGACGCTCCTGTCGCTGCCGATTATCGTTTCGGCGCAGGATTCAAACGCGAAATCGCAAGGGAACGGCGCGGAGCTGGCCGCACTTTATACCCAGGGGATGGCGGCCTTTCAGGGCGGGAATTATCCGGTGGCGGCCTCGACTCTGGAATCACTTCTGAACAAGGCCGAGTTCAGTCCGCAGCTTGAGCCGGCCTATTTCACTGTCGGATCGGCCTGGTTCAACGTGCCTGATTACAAAAAGGCTGTCGCTGCTTTCAAAACTTATCTGTCGAAGTTTCCCAACGGCCCGCATGCGGGTGAATCCGCCTTCGCCATCGCGCAGGCAAATCTTCTGGCAAAAAATTACAGCGATGCCATCTCGCAATTCGCCGCCCTCGAAAAAGATCCTAACTACCGGGAGCGCGCCTTGTATTTCGGGGCCATCGCCAGCCGCGACGGTGGCAAGCCGGATCAGGCTATCGCCACTTTGGAAAAACTTTGCGGCGGTGAACTGCGCACGCAGCTCTCTGTCCGGGGCGCCATCATGCTGGCGCAGCTTTATTCCAAGAAGAACGAGTCAACCAAAACGATCGCGTTGATCAAGAAACTGCACGAGCACATCGGCCTGGTCGACGACATTGTCGAACTCAACGCCACCACCGTCGAACTTGGCGATTCCCTTTTCAAAGCCAAGGCGTTTGGCGATGCCCTGGAATGTTACAAGGCGGCTTATCCGCGGGAAGAGATCGTCAAACTCCAGACCGATCGAATCAACGCGATGCAGCGCAGGATCGATGACAATCTCGCGGCCGCCCGGCTCGATACTTCCCAATTCGCGCAACTGGCCGCGGTAAATTCGCAACTCAAAGCCGATATCGCGCGCATTCAGCAGATGCTGGATCAATTCCAGAAGCTGCCCACGATCACGCCGGCGATTTACATTCGCCTGGCGCGCTGCTTTTACGAAGTCGACCGAAAGTGGGAAGCGGTCCTGGTTTATCAGGAAATTATCGATCGCTATCCGAAAGAGCCGGAGCACGAGCCGGCTCTCTTCGGACTAATTGCATCACTGGCCGAAGTGAATCAGGCGAAGAAGGCCGTGCAGCGTTGCCAGGAATATCTGCGCGACTTCAAGAACGGGCCGAACGCCGAAACAGTTGGATATCTCCTTGGATCGGTCGCCTTGCAGGCTAACGACCCGCAAACCGCCGAAACCCACCTCGGCCGAATGCTGGAGAGCCAGCCGAAGAGCGCCTTGCGCGATCAGATGCGTTATCTACTGGCGAACGCGAAGTTCATGGAAGGCAAATACGATGACGCCACTTCGCAGTATCGCCAGTATCTCAGCGATTTCCCGAAGGGCCAGAATGTCGAGGACGTGAAGTACCGGCTCGCCTTGAGCGCTCTCTTCGCCGGGAAATATCAGGACGCGATGAACCTGCTCAATGAGTACCTGAATAATTATTCCACGGGCCAGTATGTCAGCGACGCGAAATATCGCCTGGCCGTGTGCAAGTATGCGGCCACCAATCCCACCATGTACGACGAGGTCATCAGGGATTGCCAGGCGTGGGAGCGGGAATTCCCGAAGAATCAGCAATTAGGCGAAGTCCTGGCTCTTCTGGCTGATGCCGAGGCCGCCAGCGGCCATGATAACGACGCCGTGCCGGTTTACATTCGTTCCTATAAACTCGCCGCGACCGACGAAGTCATGAACTATTCGCTTTTCGCTGCGAGCAAGCTTCTGCAGAAAAAAGGCGACTGGGAAAAGATCGGCGAATTGTTCACCGGTTTCCTCGAGAACAAACCCGACAGCCCCACGGTCATCTCGGCGCTTTATTGGATCGGCAAAGCCAAGGCGCACGAAGGGAAAATGGATGAGGCCAAAAAGATCACGGCCGACACGATTAAGAAATACATTGGCCAGCCGGATCGCGAAGCGCTCGAGCTTCTCCTCACGCAGCTGGCGCAGATGTGTGTGAAAAAGAAACGGCCCGCGGACGTGGAGGGCGGAGCTCCTGCGACGCCGTCTTCCTCTTTGAGCCCGATAGACCCCTCTGTCGCAGCCGCCGTCTCGGCGTCGCCGTCCCCGACGATTGTTGCCGAAGCGTCGCCCACGCCGGCTCCTGAAACAGACCCGGGTGCCGAACTTGACGCTCTCCTCGGTTCCACTGAAAGCGATCAAAACGGGACGGCCCGCGCCCGTGTGATTTATGCGAAGGCCGAATTGGCGCGACTGCGGCGGCAGCCGGCCGAAGAAGAGCGGAACATTGCCAAGCTGGCGGAATTCAAGCCCGCGGAACTCAGTCCGGTCCTTCTCGGGCGCGTGGGCGATTATTTGTTAGGCAAAGAAAAACCGGACCAGGCAAAGCCCTTCTTTGACAACCTGATGGAGGATTACCCGAAGAGCGACTATCTCGACTACGCCTACAACGGGCTGGGCGAGATCGCGTTTCAAAAGAAGGATTTTCAGACGGCCCTGCGCGACTTCACGGACGGAACAACCAAAATCGCGGCCTCGCAAAAGATGAAGGAGCTCACCGTTGGCCAGGCCAAGACGCTTTTGGCGTTAAATCGTTTGGATGAAGCAAAAAAAGTTTTCGAGCAAGTGGCATCGGTGCGTGAATGGCGCGGCGAATCGACGGCCTACAGTGTTTATTCGTTAGGCGAAATCGAAGCGAAAAAGCAGCACTGGGCAGAGGCGAACGCTTATTTCCAGCGCGTCTATGTGGGCTATCAAAAGTTCTTGCCCTGGGTGGCCAAGGCTTACATCCAGAGCGCGGAATGTTTTGAGAAGCTGAATAAGAATCAGGAGGCGGCGAATACTTATAAGGAGCTTCTGCGAAACGAAAAGCTTGCCAGTTTTTCAGAAGCGCAAACCGCACGCCAAAGGCTGCAGGCGCTGGGAGAACAGGGATGATGGAATCAGAGGTCAGAAGTCCGAGGTCAGAAGTCAGCGGCAGAATCCTCCTGCTCTTGATCATTCTCATGCTCATGATCCATCACACGCCTTCCTTTGCTCAAACCATCACCCTAAAAACCGGCCAGAAAGTCGAAACGCTGGCTCTTCGCCGCGACGGCGCCATGGTCATGGCCAAAGTTCAGGTCGGCAGCGGCCAGGGCGAAATCGGTTACAACGTTGTGCAAATCGCCAACATCGATTTTCCGGAGCCGCGCGGAATCAAAGCCGCGTCGGATTTGCTGGCCCAGAATCAGGCGCAAAAGGCGATCGCCGAAATCGACCCGGTGGTGGCCTATTACGATGGATTTCGCGAAGTGCCCGGCACCTGGTGGCCGCAGGCAGCCTTAATCAAGGTCTCGGCCCTGACCGCGCTGCAACGCGACAAGGAAGCAGAGCTGCTTGCGCAACTGATTGAGAAATCTTCTACCGATCCCGACACCGCCCGCCTTGTGCGCGTGAATCTGTCGAGCGGCCTGATTCGACGGGGGGAATTTGAGAAGGCGATCGAGTATTGCGATGGCGCGATTAAGGCGAGCACCGATCCTCATGTGCTCGGCGAGGCATGGCTGCATAAAGGCGACGCCTATGCCGGAATGAAACAATGGGACGACGCGCTCCTGGCCTATCTTCACATCCCGGTCTTTTACAGCGACGAAACGGCGCTTGTTCCGCCGGCGCTGCTCGGCTCCGCCCGCGCTTATCGCCGAATCGACGATCCCACGCGCGCGAAGAAGACCTTCAATGATTTGATCTCGGAATATCCCAAGTCCCCCGAGGCAACTTTGGCCGCAACCGAATTGCGCAAACTTCAAACACCCTAACGACACTATGAAACTAAAAACCTATTATCTGGCCCTGCTTCTCTTGTTGAGCGTCTGTCTCGGCGCCTTGCCCGCCCTGGCGCAATCGCCTTCGCCAGCCGCGCCGGGCGAAAACACGCGTGGCAAAACCTTGTGGGAAAAAATTGTCGAAGGCGGCTGGGTTATGGTGCCGATCGGTCTTTGCTCGATCGCGACACTTTACCTGATCGGCGATGGTGTCATTCGCACCTCGCCCAAGAAGGTCGCGCCTCCGGAACAGGAACAACAGCTCAAGGAGCTCTTCCGCCACGGTGATTACGTCGGCGCTTTCAAGTTCGCCAAAGAGAATCCCTCGCCGCTCAATAACGTCATGCGTGTCGGGATCAGCCTGCTTGGCGAAGGAAAGGAGATGGCTGAAGAAGGCATGGTCGGGGAATTGTCGAAAGAGAATTCCGCCATGCAGACTTACATCAGTTATCTCTCGGTCATCGGTGTCTGCGCTCCCATGATCGGTCTTCTCGGCACGGTCACCGGAATGATCAAAGCCTTTGAGAAACTCGGGGCTGCCGGAATCGGCGACCCGTCAGGCCTGTCGGCTGCCATTGGCGAAGTGCTTGTGGCCACGGCCAGCGGTCTGATCATTGCCATTCCCGCGTTCGGCGCTTTCTATTTTCTGCGCAATCGCGCGGCCGCGTCCCTGCACAAGATTCAGGACATCATCAACAGCCTGTTCCGCAAGATGCCTTACGAATCGCTCGCCGGCGTGCACCTGGGCGACGATGAGCTTTACGCAGCCATCCCGAACTGGCTCGTGCAACCCTCCGGCTCAGGCCAGACCGGCAAAATCATGACCGAACCAGCTCGTTAGTCTCCATGTCTCTTAATCCTCAACCTCAACCCTCCACTAGTTCGATGAACGACCGAAAGAGCGGTGGCGAAGATTTGTTTTCGTCATTCGTCATTGGCCATTCGTCATTGCGATAGCCATGGCCTCGGGAGCTGGCGGAGCTGAATCGGGTGAACCTGAATTCCAGGTCGCACCCATGATCGACGTGCTGCTGACGATTCTCGTCTTCTTCATGACCATCACTTCCGCTCAGGTGCTGAAGGTCGATAAGACGATCAACCTGCCGATCGCAAAAGACGCGCAGAAAAAGGATAACTCGCGCGCCGAAACCGTGGTCAACGTCCGCTGGAAAGACAAGAAGGCCGGCTTCGTCTTCGACGACAAGGTTTACAACAGTCCTAACGACATGGTTGACCGCTCAAGGTCGCCAGGATCACGGGCGAAAAGAAAGTAACCGGAACGGCCAACCCAACATTCCGCGCGGTCATCCGCGGCGATCGCGATGTCCCCGCCATCTATGTCTCCCAAGCCATGAATGCCTGCGCCGAAGCCGGCATCACCGATATCTCCTTTTCAGCGGTGAATAAGGACTGAAAAGGAATGACGAAATCCGAATGTCGAAGCTCGAATTAATTCAGAAGGAGGAAGTTCGAAGAATGAGATTGTTTTGTTTCGTCATTGGAAAGCCCGGCCGCTCCTTCACCCGCGTTACGGGTCATTGGTCATTCGTCATTTAACTCCCATGAGGCTCGAACAAAATCTCAACGAAGGCAGTTTCGGATTCCAGATCGCGCCCATGATCGATGTCGTTTTCGTGATCATGCTTTTTTTCATGGTCATGGCCGGGGCGGTGAAGATTGAGAACGAGCTGAATACGCAGCTTCCGGGAACCGCGGCCACATCCAACAGCACCGATTTCGTTGACGAACAGATCATCACCATTTCCGACACCGGCGAAGTGAGCTTGAACGATGAGCCGTTCGATTCGCCCAAGAGCACCGACCTGCCACAGCTCAAGGCAACCCTGATGCGACTCAAACAAAACGCCGACGCCGCCAAGACGCCCGCGGTGGTGACAATTATTAGTGACGAACAGGCGAAATACAGCCGCACCATTGACGTCCTCGACGCTCTCGCAGTCGCGAAGATCGATAACGTGACCTTCACCGTGAGCGAGGAAGAATGAGCGATCAGGCCGCCGGCGCTTCATCCGCCATTGCGAAAAGGCGGACGTGGATGAACAGGATCGCGAGCAGCAGATTTCTCGCGATCAGCGTGGCGGCGCACGTGTTTTTCTTCGCCGATCGCGGCCTACGTAGTTGTGTCGCGCTATCAGGCGGCGCGTAAACTGACATTCAAAGGCGGTCCGCCTTCGCCGAATCCCTCGTCACGCGCGCTCGAGCACAAGGTTCAGCTGGCGAAAAAACAGAGCAGCATGAGCGCGCCCTCGATGGCCAAACGAATTGTCAGCACCGGGCTTTCCAAGGTTTCGTTGCCGGAGATGCCGGCGATGCCAAAGCTCGGCGCGCCTCCGGTGAAAATGGCCGGCGCGGGTGGTGTTGATGTCAGTTTTAATCCGGGCGGTGCTGCTGCCAGCAGTGGCAGTGGCGCCGGTGGCGCAGCCGTTCCTTTCTTTGGTTTCCGTGAATCCAAAGGCGGCGGAGCACTCACTGGTCGTTTTTACGATCTCAAACAGTTGAAGAACGGCACCCCATCGAAACTCGAGGAGAAGGATTACCCTGACGAACTAAAGAAATTCGTGAACAGCGGCTTTAACACCGCAAACATGGAGCGTTTCTTCGCTGGCCCCAATCCGCTCTACACCACGCAGATTTATATCCCCAGCATCGACGCCAACCAGGGGCCGCTGGCCTTCGGACTGGGCGGTCGCGTGCAGCCCAAAATGTGGGTCGTGCATTATCATGGCAACGTCATTCCGACCGAGACCGGCACCTTTCACTTTGTCGGTGTGGGCGACGACGTTCTTGTTGTGCGATTTAACGGGCGCGTGGTCCTGGACGCCGGTTTCTGCAGCCTAACCGATCATCAGCCCTCGACCTTTTACGCGAGCGCAGGTTTACAGCTCGATCCGAAGATGGGTTTTTATAAAGGCCTCGGCAAAGGCGACCCCGTGCAGGTGACCGGCGGCCAAAGCTATCCGATCGATATCCTGATTGGTGAATGGCCCGGCGGACAATTCAAAGTCTTTCTGATGCTCGAAAAAGAAGGCGTACAGTACGAGAAAGACGCCAAAGGCAATCCGATCCTGCCCATCTTCAAGCTGGCTGAGAGCACCGTGGCCCATCCAACCACCGAAGCCCCGGTGTTCGCAAAAGTCGGCCCGGTCTGGAAAGCGGAGAAAGAGGAAGCCAAGCCGTAGAGGCGATCACGTCGTTCTTGTAGCGGCGGTCTGTGACCGTCGGAAACTTCTACATCCTAAAGTCCCTAAAGTCGGCGACGGTCACAGACCGCCGCTACAGGAGAAGCAGCCCCCCAAACTGAAATTTGAAATCTGCAATTTTGAAATTGATCCCTATCTCCACCCCGGATCGAACCGTGGGTCCCGGTAGCGCGGATCGTAAACCGGTTCGTTAGGCCGCTGAAACCAGGGCGGCACTTGCTGGCGAGACGGTTGCGGCCCGTAGCGACCGTAGCCATTGCTTCGCGGCGTGTGTCCGAACACAGTCACCGGTGTTCCCACTTCCACGGCATCGAAAAAGGCAATGGCCATGCGTTCCGGCATTCGCACACACCCGTGTGAAGCCGCATAACCGGGCAGATATCCCGCATGCATGCCGTCGGCGCCGTGGAAACGCATGAAGTAACGCATCGGCGCCGGAATGAACTTCCCGCCCGGCGGCACTTTCATGTCCACATCCGCATCCTGGACAATGGTGTTGCCGCCGGCGTCGACGATCTGCCCGTAAATGCTCGAGAAATGGTTCTTCTCCTTCTCGATCACCTTGAACGACCCGGTCTCGGTTAGATGTCCGTAACGGCCGGAAGAGATGGGGCTTTCGAGCAAAAGGCGATGCCCGCGAATGAGATACGCCCGTTGCTGCATCAGATCGATTTCCACGCGCGTGTCCGTCTCTGCAACGGCCGAGCCAACAAACGCGATGACGACAATGAATCCCCAAAACCCTTTCACAGTTAGTTCAACACGCTAACGACGAAAAAGTCGCTGAATGACTTCTTGTCATCCCGATCCGCGCCAGACGGAGAGGGATCCCCCATTCGCAGCGGCGATCACACGATCTCCGAACGAGGGGGCCAAGGATGGTTGTTGCCTTTCTTATGGGCAATCCGGGTTCCCGATGTATTCCCGCGATTCCGGCGTGATCAGTGAGCGCGTGAGGGATCCCTCGACGTCTTCGCGCCTCGGGATGACAAACGAGGGAGTTCGGCTCCCTCAGTCTGAAATTCCGGCTAAACCGCGATCGGCGCCTTGATCGAGGGATGCGGATCGTAATTGAGCAGCTGAAAATCTTCGAAGCGGAAATCTTCGATGTTCTTGACCGCCGGATTCAGTCGCATGATCGGCAACGGCCGGCATTCGCGGGTCAGCTGTTCGCGCGCCTGGTCGATGTGGTTCAGGTAAAGATGAAGATCGCCAAAGGTGTGGATGAATTCGCCCGGCCTTAAACCACATACCTGCGCAACCATGAGCGTGAGCAGTGAATACGACGCGATGTTGAAAGGCACACCGAGGAACAGATCGGCGCTGCGCTGGTAAAGCTGGCAGCTCAACTCATCGTCGTTGACGTAAAACTGGAAAAGCACATGACACGGCGGGAGCGCCATCCCTTCGATCTCACTCGGATTCCACGCGCTCACAATGAGACGGCGGCTTTGAGGGTCGCGCTTGATTTGTTCGATGACGTTTTTGATTTGATCGACGCGCACGCCGTTGGCGCCGTGCCAGTCGCGCCATTGGGCGCCATAAACCCGGCCGAGATCGCCGTTTTCATCGGCCCATTCATCCCAGATGGTGACCTTGTTCTCGTGGAGATAACGAATGTTCGTCTCGCCGCGCAGGAACCAGAGAAGCTCGTGAATGATCGATCTGAGATGAAGTTTCTTAGTCGTTAGGGCAGGAAAATTTTTGCGAAGATCAAAGCGCGCCTGCGCGCCAAACACCGAGATGGTGCCGACCCCTGTCCGGTCGGTGCGCTCATTCCCATTCTCCAGGACAAGGCGGAGGAGGTCGTGATATTCGCGCACTCTTCAAAAGTACCGCGGATCGGTCGCGTCCGAAAACAAAAAATCTGCGGCCGGGAGGGACGAGCTTGTCTCGTCCGTGATTTGGCGTGGAGGGACATGCTCCGTCATGTCCCAAAACGCTTAGGACGACGCGGAGGTCAAACCTTCAAGACTAATCCGTCTTCTTCAGCTCAGTCTCGAGATCCTTCTTGCGTTCGTTGAGCGTCTGCAAGCGCAACTGCCAGCGATGCAGCTGGATGCTGAGCTGGTTGATGTAAGTCGTGATCTCGGTGCGTTGCGATTCGTTTTCGCGCAGCTGCCGCCGGATATCCGCGACGCGACTTTCTTCTCCCGCAGGCTTTTCGACACGCACCGGAATGTTTGGAACCGGCGTCGGTTTCCCGCAACGCTGACATTCGAGCGTCATTCCCTGGGCGGCGGCGTCGACCACCAGGGCTGAAGAACAATGAACGCAGGCAAAAGTGATGTCGGCGGGCTCTGTTGTCGGCTTCGGCGGCGAGGTCGCTATTTCCATGAGTCCCGAAATTAGAGCACGAGACATACCGACCGCGCCTTACTCGGCGCGGGAATGTCGAATGACCAATTCCGAATTCCGAATGACGGAACTCCGGCCTGAGGTCTTACTCTTCCTTCTCATGCTCCTGCTCAAAGGGTGGACGGTTCGGGGAACCGCCTAGGACGGGAGGCAGACCGATTAAGAGCATGAGCATGAGCATGAGAAAGAGTGTGAGGAGGCCCCTTTAGCTACCCTTTGTCACACTTCGCAGCGGCGAGTTGCGACACCCTGTCCCAAGCTAGCGATGTCAAACTTATCACAAATAGCTGATAGCCAATGACTTGTGCATTGAAAACATACAGCGGTCTATGGCCTGCTAAAGACTGGCACGGAGGATTTTAATTAAATGGCAAAAGTTTTAGGTATCGATCTGGGCACCACCAACTCCTGCATGGCCGTGATGGAGGGTGGCGACCCGGTAGTTTTAGAGAACAGCGAAGGGGCGAGAACGACCCCTTCCGTTGTCGCATTTACAAAGAATGGCGAGCGGCTCGTCGGCCAGGCCGCTAAGCGTCAGGCAGTCACCAACCCTGCGAACACCGTTTTTTCAATCAAACGCTTCATGGGACGCAAGTTCGATGAGGTCCACGAAGAGGAACATCGCGTTCCGTACAAGATCGTAAAGGCCGCTAATGGCGACGCTCATGTGCAGGTCGAAGTCAGCGGCGAACGCAAAACGTTCTCGCCGCCGGAAATTTCGGCGATGATTTTGGCGAAGCTGAAAGCCGACGCGGAAGCGAAGCTCGGCGAGAAGATTACCCAGGCGGTCATCACCGTTCCGGCGTATTTCAACGACTCGCAGCGCAACGCGACCAAGGACGCCGGCAAGATCGCCGGGCTCGAAGTTCTGCGAATCATCAATGAGCCGACTGCGGCCTCGTTAGCCTACGGGCTCGACAAGAAGAAAGACGAGAAGATCGCGGTTTACGACCTCGGTGGCGGCACCTTCGATATTTCGGTTCTCGAAATCGGCGACGGCGTTTTCGAAGTCAAAGCGACCAATGGCGACACCCACCTCGGCGGTGACGACTGGGATTCGCGCATCATGGATTGGATCGTTAACGAATTTAAGAAAGACAGCGGCATCGACCTGACCAAGCAGCCGGATGCGATTCAACGCATCAAGGAAGAAGCGGAAAAGGCGAAGATCGCGCTCTCCTCAACCCAGGAGTACGAAATCAATCTGCCGTTCGTGACGGCGGATGCGAGCGGTCCGAAACATATTCAGAAGAAGCTGACCCGGGCGAAACTCGAGCAGCTTTGCGACGATCTCTTTCAGCGCACGATCAAGCCGGTCAAGGATTGCTTGTCCGACGCGAAACTGAGCGAGAAAGAAATCAACGAGCTCGTGCTCGTCGGCGGCATGACCCGTATGCCGAAAGTTGTTGAGACAGCTCGGCAGCTCATTGGCAAGGAACCGCACAAGGGCGTGAACCCGGATGAAGTCGTGGCGATCGGCGCCGGCATCCAGGGTGGCGTGCTCAAGGGCGACGTCAAAGACGTCCTCCTCTTAGACGTGACTCCGCTCACGCTGGCGATTGAAACCGCCGGAGGAGTCGCGACGCCGATGATTCCGCGTAACACCACCATTCCAACCCGGAAGTCGCAGATCTTTTCGACCTACAGCGACAATCAGCCGGGCGTGGAAATCAAGGTGCTGCAAGGCGAACGTCCGCTGTCGCGCGACAACAAAAATCTTGGGACATTCCATCTCGATGGAATCCCGCCCGCGCCTCGTGGCGTTCCGCAGATCGAAGTGACCTTCGACATCGACGCCAACGGCATTCTGCATGTCTCGGCCAAGGATCTTGGCACCGGCAAGGAGCAGAAAATCTCCATCACCGGCAGCTCCGGTCTTTCGAAAGAAGAGATCGAGAAGATGCAGCGTGAAGCCGAATCGCATGCCGAAGAAGACAAGAAGGCGAAGGAAGCGATCGAGATCAAGAACAACGCTGACATGCTCGCTTACCAGAGCGAGAAGCAGCTGAAGGATCTCGGCGACAAGGTTCCGGCCGACAAGAAGAAGTCAGTCGAAGACGCGATTGCCAAAGTGCGCGAAGCTCTCAACGGCAGCGACACCGACGCGATCAAGAAGGCTTACGACGATCTGCAGAACAAGTTCCAGGATGTGAGCGCGGAGCTTTACAAGCAGGCTTCGGCCGGCGCAGGCGCACAAGGCGGCGCTGGTCCGCAACCCGGTCCAGAAACGCAGTCACGCAGGGCGGCTGAACAAGGCGCCGGTACACGTGGTGGCGCCAAGGATGACGTGGTCGACGCAGAGTTCGAAGTCGTCGACGAAGACAAGAAGAAGTAACCAAAAAAAATGTGGGAGGGGCCTATTGGCCGCGACCTCAAATAAGATTTGCCGGCGATCGTCGCCCCCACGACGGCCGCCGGCTCAACCCAAAACTAGAAAAAAGAAAATATGGCAAACGTTAACGTAAGACCTCTCGGCGACCGGGTGCTGGTGCAGCCGCTCGAAGAGCAGGAAGTGAAAAAGGGCGGGATCATCATTCCCGATACCGCCAAAGAGAAACCGCAAGAGGGCAAAGTCGTCGCTCTCGGGACGGGCAAAGTAGACGACAACGGCAAGAAGGTGGAGTTCACCGTCAAGAAAGGCGACAAAGTGCTGATCTCGAAATACGGCGGCACCGAAATCAAAATCGACGGCGACAGCTTCCTGATCATGCGCGAGGACGACATCCTCGGCATCATTGGTTAATCCGCCTCAACTCTAACTCTCAACTCAAAGACTACCAAATAAATATATGGCAGCTAAACAATTACAATTCGATGAAAACGCGCGGCATGCATTGCTTCGCGGTGTCGAGAAACTGGCGAGAGCCGTCAAAGCGACCCTCGGGCCGAGCGGACGCAATGTCATTCTCGATAAGAAATTCGGCAGCCCGACGATCACCAAGGACGGTGTGACCGTGGCCAAAGAGATCGAGCTCGAAGATCCGTATGAAAATATGGGCGCACAGCTCGTTCGCGAAGTCGCTTCCAAGACTTCCGATATTGCCGGCGACGGCACCACGACCGCAACGGTCCTGGCGGAATCGATCTATAAGGAAGGTCTGCGCAACGTCACCGCGGGTGCGAACCCGACATCACTGCAGCGCGGCATCAACAAGGCCGTCGAAGCGATCGTGAAAGAACTCGAGAAGATCTCGAGGAAAGTCAGCGACCGCACCGAAATCGCGCAGGTCGCGACCGTTTCGGCTAACTGGGACACGACGATCGGCGAAATCATTGCCGACGCCATGGACAAGGTTGGCAAGGACGGCACGATCACGGTTGAAGAAGCGCGCTCGATCGACACCACGCTCGACGTGGTCGAAGGCATGCAGTTCGACAAGGGTTATCTCTCGCCTTACTTCGTGACCAACGCGGAAGCGATGGAAGCCGTTCTCGATAACGCTTACATCCTCATCCACGAGAAGAAAATCTCGAGCCTGAAAGACATGCTGCCGTTGCTTGAAAAAGTGGCGAAAGCCGGTCGTCCGCTCCTCATCATCGCTGAAGACGTTGAAGGCGAAGCGCTCGCGACTCTGGTGGTGAACAAACTCCGCGGCACCTTGCAGGTGGCAGCGGTTAAGGCCCCGGGTTTCGGCGATCGTCGCAAGGCGATGCTGGAAGACATCGCGGTTCTTACCGGCGGCCAGTGCATCACCGAAGATCTCGGCATCAAGTTGGAGAACATCAAACTCGACGATTTAGGGCGTGCAAAACGTGTCACTATTGACAAGGAGAACACCACTATCGTTGAGGGTGAAGGCAAGAAGAATCGATATCAACGGCCGCGTCTCGCAGATCCGTCGTCAGATTGAAGAGACGACCAGCGATTACGATCGCGAGAAGCTTCAGGAACGCCTGGCCAAATTGGCCGGCGGCGTTGCTGTCGTTAACGTTGGCGCAGCCACCGAAACGGAAATGAAAGAGAAGAAGGCGCGTGTGGAAGACGCCTTGCATGCGACTCGCGCAGCGGTTGAAGAAGGCATCGTCCCTGGTGGCGGTGTCGCTCTGATCCGTGCGCAGAAAGCGCTCGATAACCTGAAACTGGAAGGCGACGAAGCCGTCGGCGTGCAGATTGTGCGTCGCGCGATTGAAGAGCCGCTCCGGACGCTGGCCGATAACGCGGGCCAGGAAGGCGCGCTCATCGTGCAGGAAGTCAAGAAGCGCAAAGGCAACGAAGGCTACAACGTGGTCACCGGCGAATACGTCGACCTCGTCAAAGCCGGCGTGGTCGATCCGACCAAGGTGACACGCAGCGCGTTGCAAAACGCCGCGTCCATCTCGGGCCTCTTGCTCACCACCGAAGCCATCATCACCGAGCTCCCGGAGAAGGAAAAAACTCCTCCAATGCCCGGCGGCGGCGGAATGGGTGGCATGGGCGGCATGGACTACTAAGCCGAACCAAAATGTAACAATTCAGACAGCCGGACTCGAAAGGCCCGGCTGTTTTGTTTGGGATCCATGCGCGACGTTCTAACGAGCCGGCGGTACGAGAGAACTGGAAGACCCAACGTAAGAAACATGGAGGTATTGAAACGATGGAGTCACGGGCGCATCAGGAATGCCTAACAATCACCGTTTCACGCTGGCGATAATCAACGAGGGCTCGTAGGCTGATGGGAAACCGCTCGATTAACTCGGCGACAGTGTCCGAGAACGTTACCGTATACCTTGTCCTCAGCCGTCTTAGTGATTGGCGATGTGATCTCACACCAAGCGCTCAAGAAGGGGCAGGTAGTAGGTAAATCAGCCGCATGAGATGGTTGCGACCACTATGGGAAGTTCGCGGCCCACTTACGCCGTCGATGAAATGATACGTTTAACGGGCGCATCAGGAATGCCTAACAATCACCGTTTCACGCTGGCGATAATCGACGAGGGCTCGTAGGCTGATGGGAAACCGCTCGATTAACTCGGCGACAGCGTCCGAGAACGTTACCGTATACCTTGTCCTCAGCCGTCTTAGTGATTGGCGATGTGATCTCACACCAAGCGCTGAACAAGGATTGAAACGATGGAGTCACGAGCGCATCAGGAATGCCTAACAATCACCGTTTCACGCTGGCGATAATCAACGAGGGCTCGTAGGCGGATGAGAAACCGCTCGAGTAACTCGGCGACTGTATCCGAGAACGTTACGGTATACCTTGTCGCGTGACGCTGGGGAGATCAACAAGGGGCAGGTAGTAGGTAAAACAGCCTCATTAGATGATTCCGACCACTTTGCTACGTTCGCTGCCCACTCACGCCGTCGAGCGTCTGAGAAATGTGCGCCGACTAAGTTGCGGAACACTTCCAAGTCATTCGCAGTTACCAAGTTATCAGCATATTTGTGTTCTGAGAGCCACCGAAACCCGCGACGCTTGTTTGGGAGGATAGCCCAAAGGAAGTCGAGAACTGGGGTCGGAGGTACAGCGGCGCCGTGTGTTAACAAAGCGAGACGCTGTAAGTCTCGTCGAACCTTGGTTACATGCTTTGTTCGATACGGCGTACCGAGCAGTAGCCACCGATGTCGTAAGCCATAAAGCCTCCCTCGCAGTAAGCGACGTTTAAAATCGCGGGTTTTAGATGTTATACGTGCGACTCCGACGCCCTCGCCGGCGGGCGAATAATCTTAACCACTAATTAACACGAATGGGTCCTTCCGTTTAAGACCTTGGTGTTCATTAGTGTCTATTCGTGGTTAGGAATTCTTTGTCAGGATTCGATCCCGGTAATCGAAGTCAGAAGATCAATTCGATTCGGCGGACGCCCCGGCTGGATGATTTGGCCCGGCTCCATGAAGTCAGATTCGGCCAGCTCAACTTCCGAGAAACCGAAGTCTTTCATAAGCGTGACCTTGTGCGTGCACGGCAAAGGCAATCTCGGCGCAAAACCGCGCCACAGAGCGATCGCGGAGATTTTATTGTCGATCAAAGAGAGGCAGGCATAATCGGCGCATGAAGCTCATGGTCGCGTTCGGCGCGCTGTTCATCGTCTCGTCACTTCAAGCGCACGATAAAGAAATCATCAAAGATAAATCGCCGGATGGAAAGTTCGCGCTGCGACTGACCAAGAAGGAGGAAGGTTGGTCAGCTGCCATTATCGATCTAAAAGGTAAGGACGATGTCGTGGCCTTGGAGATCTATGAAAATCAGGCCGACTCCTTCACTCAACAAGGCCACCTGGTATGGTCGAAGGATTCACAAAGAGTTGCCTACTTCGAACCGGATCGTCGCGGCGGAAGCACGACCGTTTATTTTCGAACTGGCTCCGGCTTTGAACAATTCGAGTTGCCCGATGTTCCCGAGTGCAAGAGCCCCACGAAGGAAGGGGAAAATCGTGTCAAAACAGTTGAGTCCACGACTGCGCCTCAAAAATGGCTGAGCCCAAGCACGCTTGTGCTTAGAGTGCGTTCGGAAGACTTGATGGACAAGGGGGACGGAGGGGACCAATGGGGCCAGACGTGTACTCAAATCGTTACCATCTTGTTCGATTCAAATCACAAAGGGTCCGTGCAAAGCGTAAAGCGAGTGCCGTAACGCGGGTGAAGGAGCGGCCGGGCTTTCAAATCGAGCTAAGATTCATCTTACCGCAGAGATCGCAGAGACTTCAGGTTTTAGACGGGACTAACGGGATTTATTAGATTTTGGCCGACAGACGGGCGGCCGGTGATCCGCCCCTACCTAAAAATCAAATCTGCGTGATCTGCGTAATCCGCGATTAGAGAGTCTTCGTCGATAAGTGGGGCGAGCAGAAGCTCATCCCTCCAGTATCGTATCGTGTTTTCCTGCTTTTCTGCCTTCCTGATTGATTCCCGTATCTGTGTAGATCCGTGATTCATCTGTGGCTACTCGGATTGTTCAGGATCATGAGCAACAGCGTGAGCATGATGATGCGAGCGCCCCTCAAAATCTCGTTAATCCGATGAATCCTGTCTAGTCACTGCTATGTTGGCCCGAGGATGTTTGAGATCAAGCAGAAGGCGAAGATGACCGAGCGGGCGCTCCTGATTGGTGCGTTTACTGAGACGGCCAAAGAAGAGCACGCGCAAAGTTTGCTCGAGGAACTTGAGGAGCTGGTTGCGACTCTTGGCATTCCGGTGATCGAGCGGAAGCTGGTCTTTCATCGGGAAAATCATGCGCGCTATCTGATTGGGTCGGGCAAGGCGCAGGAGATTGTCGACCTGGCGAAAGAGCACGAGTGCGACGTGCTGATCTTCGACAATAACCTTTCGCCTTCGCAGCAGCGGAACTGGGAAGAGCTGGCCGGCATCACCGTGGCGGATCGGCAGGAGATCATCCTCGATATTTTCGGCGCGCGCGCGCAGACGCGCGAAGCGCGCATCCAGGTCGATCTCGCCCGGATGCAATATTCGCTGCCGCGCCTAACCAGAGCGTGGAGTCACCTTGGACAGCAGGGCGGCGGCATCGGGGCAAAAGGCGAAGGCGAAAGCCAGCTCGAACAGGACAAACGCAAGATCCGGTTGCAGATCGACCGGTTGAAACGCGAACTCACCGAAGTGCGCAGCGCGCGTGCGACCCAGCGGAAAGATCGGAAACGCGCGCCGGTCCCGAACGCGGCCATCGTCGGTTACACCAACGTCGGCAAATCATCGCTGCTGCGGCGACTGACTGGCGCGGATGTTTTGATTGAGAACAAACTCTTCGCCACGCTCGACACGACCACCCGCAAGATCGCGTCTGCCTAACAAGCAGCCGCTTGCTCCTGACCGATACGGTCGGATTTATCCGCAACCTGCCGCACCAACTGGTTGAAGCGTTCAAAGCCACGCTCGAGGAAGCGACCTTGTCCGATTTCCTGATCCACGTGCTCGACGCGTCGCAGCCTGAGGTCATGGAATTTTATAACACCACCATGAAGGTGCTGACCGATCTCGGCGCTGATACTCGCCAGATGCTGGTGGTGTTTAACAAGATCGACAAAGTCGCGGACGAACATGCGCTGCCCGCTTTGCGCCGGCATTTTCCTGATGCGGTTTTCGTGTCGATCCAGACCGGTGAAGGAATGGACGAGCTGATCGAGCGCATCTCGGAGTTCGTCGCGCGCGGGACGATCTCGGTGGAGCTGCGCGTTCCGGCCGCACGCGCCGATTTGCTGGCGCGGCTGCATCGGGAGGGAACGGTTCAGGACGTGCGTTATGAACATGATTTCACTCATGTCACCGCGACCATTCCGACACGGTCGCTCGAGGTGTTCGCGCCGTTTCTGCCGGTGGAGGAATTTACCGCGGAGGGCGCGGAGATCGCAGAGAACTTGGCCACAGATTGACACGGATCTACACGGATGGGTCCTTCGCTTTAAGACCTTAGTGTTCATTGGTGTTCATTAGTGGTTAAGGGATCCTTCCGGATTCGTGGGTAAGACCGCCGTTTACAGGCATCCACGTTTGTCGTTACATGGTCAGCAGTGACCGCGATCGCCGAGCCGGAAGATGCTGCGCCCTTGGTGGCGGAAGATCATGTGGCTGATTTCTTTGGGCATCCAAAGGGGCTTTGGTATCTGGCGTTCACCGAAGCATGGGAACGCTTCTCGTACTATGGAATGCAGGCGCTGCTTGTCCTTTACATGGTCAAGTATCTCCTTCACCCGGGACGCATTGAGCATGTGGTTGGGTTCAGCAGTTTTCACCGGCTGTATGGCGGGCTGGAAGGACAGGCGCTTGGCCTCTGCGATTTTTGGCACTTACACCGCCAGCGTTTATTTGACGCCGATCTTCGGCGGAGTTCTGGCGGACCGGGTGCTTGGAAAACGGAGAACCGTTCTGCTCGGCGCGCTCACCATGGCCGCGGGACATTTTCTGATGGCCATCGAGGGCGCGTTCCTTTTCGCCCTCCTTTGCCTGGTGCTCGGGTGCGGAATGTTCAAGGGCAACATCGCCAGTCAGGTGGGATCACTTTATAAGCCGGAAGATCTGCGGCGGGCGGATGCGTTTCAGATTTTTTATCTCGGGATTAACGCGGGCGTGATCGCTGCGCCGCTTATTGTCGGGACGTTAGGCGAAGTTTACGGCTGGCATTACGGTTTTACCGCGGCCGGTGTCGGCATGCTGCTGGCCACCGGCATTTATCTTTCCGGTCAGAAATATTTGCCAAAAGTCGACGTCGTCAGTCGCGTATCAGTGGTGGCGGCGCCACGCGCGAAACTGACGGGACGCGAATGGCGCGCCGTTATCGCGCTCGTCCTGCTCATCCCGGTGCTGGCGGTCGCGATTGTGCCTAACAACCAGATCTTTAACGCCTATCTCATCTGGGGCGATCAGAAATTCGATCTCGTCTTCATGGGCAAGAAGTTGCCCACGACATGGCTGGTGACGCTCGATGCGATCGTTAGCGTCAGTTTCCTCGCCATCGTCGCCCTCTTCTATCGCTGGTACGGCAAACGATGGCGCGAGCCGGACGAAGTCATGAAGCTGATCATCGGCTCGGTCTTCTCGATCGCGGGGATGATGTGTCTGTTCACCGCGGCTGCGACCCAAGGCGAGGGACAAAAGATCGGGTTGTTCTGGCCGGTGGCGTTTCACTTCCTGAACAGCATTGGTTTTGCGCACCTGTTGCCGATCAGCCTGGCTCTCTTTGCGAAGATGGCGCCGAAAGCGGTCAACGCGACGATCATTGGCCTGTATTATCTGGCGTTCTTCGCGGCCAACACAATGGTCGGTTGGGTCGGCGGCCTCTACGAAAAAATGGCGACCCCGACCTTCTGGTTATTGCATGCGGGGCTGGCCGCTGGTGCGGGACTTTGTTTTATTATCTTTAAGTTTTTCGCGGGGCGCAGCCTTGATACGCCCGAAGCTGAGGTCAGCGGAACACCAGCTGTCTTGTAGAGAGAATTTGGGCGGAATGTTTTTCACGCCAAGGCGCAAAGACGCAAAAGGGGAAAGAGAATCCAAAGCGTGTTCAATTCCAAACCTTAGCGCCTTGGCGTCTTTGCGTGAGATCAGGGTGTCTTGGTTCCGATAAGTGCGACGGTCATAGACCGCCGCTACAAGTGCGAAGGTTGGCGGCGAAGATCGCCGCCCTACAGTTCCAATCGGGCGGCTCGGTGACCTGAAGTCATTCGTGTTCCTTTGTGTTCATGGAAAGCCCGGCCGCTCCTTCACCCGCGTTACGGCGTGGTTAAGCCTCCTTCGCTAAAAGCTACGGCGGCCAAGGAATCCCTTTCCCGGGTTCCAAATTAAGGTCCTGCAAAATCCTGTTAATCCTGTCTAAATTCCGCGTCCATGATTTCCGTGAATTCGCTTCATCCGGCGTGGGCTGAGAAGACGAAGATTGTTATCGGGATGCTGCATTTGCCGGCCTTGGCAGGCGCGCCGCTGTCGCGACTCGGGCCGAAGCAGATTCGCGATTTTATTTTGCGGGATGTCGACACGCTGGTGAACGGCGGGGTCGATGGATTGATGATGGAGAACTTCGGCGACGTCCCGTTTTATCCGGGGCGTGTGCCGGCGGCGGTGGTGGAACAGATGACTACGATTGCCTACGCGGTGCGCGGGAAAACGAAGCTTCCGCTTGGGATTAATGTTTTAAGAAATGACGGGTTGAGCGCGCTGGCGATAGCGCATGCGACCGGTGCGAATTTTATCCGGGTCAATGTGCTCGCGGGCGCTCGCGTGGCTGACCAGGGATTGATTCAAGGAATTGCGCATGATCTGTTGCGCGAACGCGCGGCGCTCAAGGCGGAAGAGATTAAGATCTTTGCTGATGTGGATGTGAAACACTCGGCGCCCCTGGCCGCTCGACCGCTTCAGGATGAGGTCGATGATTTGATCGAGCGCGCCTTGGCTGATGCAATTATTGTTAGTGGCGCCGGCACGGGCAAGGCGACTGATCCGGGCAAGGTGCGAGAGGTGAAGAGGTTTGCCGGAGGCACGCCAGTGTTTATCGGGAGCGGCGTGACTGCGGAGACGATTAACGAATTCGATGCGGCTGATGGTTTTATTGTCGGGACGTCATTGAAGAAGGACGGTTTGGCGGCGAATCCGGTTGAGCTGGAGCGCGTGAAGAATCTGATGGGGGTCTTGAAGAATTCTTAACCGCGGATTACGGCAGGCGGAGGTCATCCCTCCAGAAGCAGAGAGACGGCGGCCAGGATTGCCGCCCTACAGTTGTCATCGCTCCGTGGCTCCCTAATCCGTGTAAATCCGCGGTTAAAATTCCTGTTTTCCTGCGTTCCTGATTAAGATTCACGATCATGGAGTCATGAGATTCAGAGTAGGAGAGGGATGTGCCCCGCTTGACGCGGGGCGTATGGTAGCGAGACATGGCCTTGATGAAGGATTACGTGGCGGGACTGATGGCCGACGTGAAGGCGCGGAACCCGGCGGAACCGGAGTTTCATCAGGCCGTCCAGGAAGTTGTTGAGTCGATCACGCTGGTCCTGGAGAAACACCCGGAATATCGGGAGCACAAGATTCTCGAGCGCATCATCGAGCCTGAGCGGGTGATCATGTTTCGGGTGCCGTGGCGCGATGACGGCGGCAATTTCCATGTGAACCGCGGGTTCCGCATCCAGATGAACAGCGCCATCGGCCCGTACAAAGGCGGGCTGCGATTTCATCCGAGCGTAAACCTTGGGATTCTGAAATTTCTCGCCTTCGAACAGGTCTTTAAAAATGCCCTAACGACTTTGCCGATGGGCGGCGGCAAAGGCGGGGCGGATTTCGATCCGAAAGGAAAAAGCGATTTCGAGATTATGCGCTTTTGCCAGGCGTTCATGTCGGAGCTGTTCCGCCACATCGGTCCCGATACTGATATTCCGGCAGGCGACATCGGGGTGGGCGCGCGCGAGATCGGGTTCATGTTTGGAATGTACAAGCGGCTGAGGAACGAATTCACCGGCGTCATGACCGGCAAAGGCCTGACCTGGGGCGGCTCGGTTATTCGGCCGGAGGCGACCGGTTACGGGGCTGTTTATTTCGCGGACGAGATGTTGAAGACGCGAAAGGAAGATTTAAAGGGCAAGACCTGCCTTGTTTCCGGGAGCGGCAACGTGGCCCAATACACGGTCGAGAAACTCAATTCGTTAGGCGGGAAACCGGTGACGCTCTCCGATTCGACTGGTTACATTTTTGATGAGGAAGGAATCACGCGCGAGAAACTTGCGTTCGTCATGGAATTGAAAAATGTCCGGCGCGGCCGAATTTCCGAGTACGCCGACAAATTCAAAGGCGCGGTTTACACGCCGCATGATCCCAAGCTTGATCACAACCCGCTGTGGGATCACAAGGCGCAGTGCGCTTTTCCGAGCGCAACCCAGAATGAGATCAACGGGAAAGACGCGGCCAATCTTTTAAAGAACGGCGTCTATGTGGTTTCGGAAGGCGCGAACATGCCGACCACGATTGATGGGATCAATCAGTTCCTCGAGGCTGGAATTCTGTTTGGACCGGGTAAAGCGGCGAATGCCGGCGGTGTCGCGACCTCAGGTCTGGAGATGGCGCAGAACAGCATGCGGATCTCGTGGACCCGGGAGGAGGTCGATAATCGTCTCTATAATATAATGAAGACGATTCACGGGGTGTGTTATCGGACGGCCGAGAAATACGGAACGCCGGGGAATTACGTGAACGGAGCGAACATTGCCGGGTTCCTGAAAGTGGCGAACGCCATGATGGACCAGGGGCTGGTCTAAAAGCGCAAAGTGCAAAGCGCAAAGCGGAGACGGGGAAGCGGAATGGGAAGAAGTTCCGGCTCCAGGTCGCGAGTTCGTCGTTACCGCTTTGTGTGACGTGAGATGCGTGTGACGGGGCCTTCCTCGTTTTCGCACCTCAGGACGACAGATTTGGGGACGAAATGGGCGTCGGCAAATTCCGCAATTCGCAATTCGAAATCCGAGATTTTACGCGTAGCGTTCCGCCCTATGCGTTACGTGATGATTCTCTCTTTGTTGGCGGTGTCGATTCTCCCGGTGCAGGCGGCTCCGCCGTCGGAGGGTTCCGTGGAGGAAATGCTTAAGTGCCTTCAGGTGGACAAGTTACTTACCGGCGCCTTAGCGCAAATGACCGATGGAATGAACAAGGGGATGGAGCAGAAACTTCAAACGACTGTGGGGTCGCGCGAGCTGACTCCCGCGCAAAAGGCGGCCATCGACCGGTTCCGCAAAAAGTTCTCCCAAACAATCCAGGAGGACCTCTCCCCGGGCAAAGTCCGCGCCATCTATCTGCAGTGCTACAAGGAGACGTTTTCGCAGGACGAAGTCGACGGGATCATCGCCTTCTATAAATCGCCGGCGGGCCAGGCGATTTCCGAGAAGTATCCGCAGGTGATGCAGAAAGCCCAAACGATGATGCAGGCGAAGATGGCTCCGATGTCGACTAAGGTGCAAGTCGCGATGGACGATATGATCAAGGAATTGGAGAACACCCAAAAATCGGAGGCTCCTCCGAAGGCGGAGGCGGTAAAGAGACCGTAGTAGTGGGTCAGTTCCCCAAAAGCCCTAACGACATGGTGGGCGGGATGCGATATTTCGGTCGCATGCTCGACAAGATCCGGTTGCACGAACGCGGTGACCTGCCGGAGGAATATCACCGGAACATGGGGCGCGCGCAGTCAGCCGATGGTGTTTGCCTGAATTTTCTGCGGATCGATTACGACGATCTGAAAGAGCGCGTCCGGGCGGGCGCCAGCGATGAAGAGATTCTGGAGTGGTGTTACCAAAAGGGTCGGCGACTGAACGAGGGCGACCTGATTGTCTGGAATAACTTCATCTCGAAACATGGGTGGAACGATTTCGCCACGCCCGTGTTTGAACGCTTGAAGAAAGCAGCTGGCCTGGCCGAGCGCGAAGATATCAAGACGATTAGTGACGTGATTGATTTCGAGGAAGGGCGCCGGGGATGAAGTCGGAAGTCGGCAGTCAGAGGTCAGAAGTCAGCAATAAAGGGCGGCCAAAGTCGCCGCCCTACAGTCAGGCTTCGTCATTCGTCATTGGATATTCGGCATTCGCGATAGCGCCGTTTGTCATTGCATCATTTGCTGGCAGGTTTTCGGATGCGCATTCTTTATGCGGTCCTGCTGATTGTGTCATGTGCAGCCGCTTCTGCGGCTGAGCCGTCCAAGCCGGAAGCCAGCGCTTCCGCGAGCGCGTCGCCCACGGCGACACCGGAAGTTTTCTCGGCCCAGACCCTGGCCGAGCTCAAAAGAGTGCGGGACGCCGCCCTAACGAGCGATTATGCCTATCGGCAGGTTGCGCATCTGGCGAACAACATCGGGCAGCGCCTGAGCGGTTCGGCGCAAGCCGCGCAGGCGGTTACTTACGTGGCTGACGAGTTGAAGAAGGTCGGCTGCGAAGTTCATCTCGAAAAAGTAATGGTGCCCCACTGGGTCCGCGGCGAAGAAACGGCGGCGCTGACCGAGTATTCGGGCCAGGCGCCGAACACGACGCAAAAGGTTGTCCTCTGTGCGCTCGGTGGAAGCGTGGCGACACCGCCCGATGGCCTAACGGCGGAAGTTGTTGCGGTGCGCAATTTTGACGAATTGAAGTCGCTGTCCGCGGAAAAGGTCAAAGGCAAAATCGTGGTCTTCAATTATCACTTCGACGAAGAAATGGCCATGGAGGGCCGCGCGGGCGAAGCCTACGGCGAAGGTGTTCAATATCGCTCGGACGGGCCGGCGGCGGCGGCGAAACAGGGAGCTGTGGCGTGTCTGATTCGGTCGGTGGGCGGGGCGGATTATCGATTGCCGCACACCGGAATGACCAGGTACGCGGCCGACGCGCCCAAAATTCCGGCGGCCGCTTTGGCGGCCGAAGACGCGCAGATGATCGCCGAGCTCGTGCAACAAGGCGTGGTGAAGATGAAACTTGTGCTTACGCCGCAAACCCTCCCCGACGCGGAAAGTTTTAACGTTATCGGAGATGTGAAGGGAAGTGAGCATCCGGAACAGATTGTCGTTGTGTCGGGGCACCTTGATTCGTGGGACCTGGGGCGCGGCGCGATTGACGACGGCGCCGGTGTGGCTGTTTCGATGGAAGCGGCAAACCTTGTGCAAAAGCTCGGGCTTCATCCGAAGCGCACCATTCGCGTGATTGCCTGGATGAATGAGGAAAACGGAAGCGCGGGATCAAAGGCTTACGCAGCAGATTACGCCAAAGAAATGCCTAACCATTTCGCGGTCATGGAAACCGACAATGGCGCCGGACATCCGACCGGATTGAACATCAAATGGAAACCGGAGTTGAAGCCGATGCTGAAACCGGTGGCAGCGATTTTACAGGAGTGCGGAGCAGGGATGCTGACCTTTTCGGAGCATTGCGGCGCCGACATTGAACCGATGGAAAAACTGGGCGTGCCGGCTTTCAGTCCGATCCAGGACGCCCGTTTCTATTTTAACTATCATCACACGGCGGCGGACACATTGGATAAGATCGTTCCGAAGGAGCTGGCGGAAAACTCCGCGGTGGTTGCGGTGGCGGCCTATGCGTTTGCCAACAGCGAGCGGCCGTTCCCCTGGGCGGTGCCGGAGAAGTAGATAAGTGCGACGCTCAAAGAGCGCCGCTACAGAACATCTCAAAGGCTCGCGTGACGAACCGTTTTAACGGTTTTAAGGGCGGGTAAGCCGTTGAAACGGCTCCTTGATCGAAACGCCGAATTTTTCACCGGCCTGAAGGCCGGTGCTAATGGTACTTTCGTACGCCCGCGCTTTACCGATTCCAGTCGTGGGCTAGCTTTGTCGCCCCCATGGCGCTGACAGAAGAGGAGATCAAGCAGGCACTCGGCAAGGTCCACTATCCCGGATTTTCGCGGGACATTGTGTCGTTTGGCCTCGTCAAAGGCGTTCAGATCGAGGGCGACGAAGTGCGCGTGCAAATTTCGTTGGCGACGAACGATCCCAACGTTCCGGCGACGATTAAACGAGACGCCGAATCGGTTCTGACCGGTCTCGCCGGCGTTAAGACCGCGAAGGTGTTGATCGATATTCACGCGCCCCCGGCCGGCGCTGGTGCGGCCGTCGGGCCGAGCCGAATTCCGGGAGTAAAGCACGTCATCGCTGTCGCGAGCGGAAAAGGTGGTGTCGGCAAATCGACCGTGGCGGCGAATCTGGCGATTGCGTTGCAACAGACCAGGAGCCGCGTCGGACTTTGCGACTGCGACATTTACGGACCGAGCATCGCGATGATGTTCGGTTCGCGTGAGCGGCCCTTGGCGACGGAAGAAAACCGAATCGTCCCGATCGAACAATACGGTCTCAAGCTCATGTCGATGGGATTTCTACTCGATGACGCGTCGCCGGCGATTTTGCGCGGACCGATGGTGACGCGTTACACGCAACAATTTTTGCGGCAGGTCGAATGGGGCGAACTGGATTACCTGGTGCTCGATCTGCCGCCGGGCACGGGCGACATTCAACTGACGATTGTGCAAACGGTCGCGCTGGCCGGGGCGATCATCGTGACAACGCCACAGGAGGTGGCCCTGATCGATGCACGCAAAGCGGCGGCCATGTTTGAAAAGGTGAACGTGCCGGTTCTGGGGCTCATTGAGAATATGAGCTATTTCGTTTGCCCTAACGATGGGGAGCGATTCGACATCTTCGGGAGCGGCGGCGGCGAGAGGGAAGCGAAACGGCTGAAGGTGCCTCTGCTCGGTCAGATGCCGATCGACATCGCACTACGCGAGTCGGGCGATCGGGGGATGCCGATCACAGCGGAAAAACCGGATTCGCCGGTGACAGCGGAGTTTCTTCGAATCGCGAAAGAATTGCGCGAGACGCTGGGATGAAAAATAACGAATTGGGCTCTTTGCCCCAGTTCGCCAATCCGGCGGTTCCCTAACTTCTCCTACCGATGGCGTAGTCCAAGGTCTTCTGACGAGAGACGGTGGCGATCGTGCTCTTTCGGTGGCGGTGTCGAAATCGGAGCCTGTGGTTCTTTAGGATCCCGGCCGGAGAGCAAGAGTTTCTTCTCGCGGGCCGGTCGCATTTCGTGATGACCGCCGTAATCGCAATTGTCGCACCAATGGCGAGCTGCACTCGGCAATCGTTTGCGCATGCCGCAACGATCGCAGATGAACAGCTCTTTCTTCATCAGTGCCATGCCATACAAATGAGCGATCCTTACGGAATTGCAATACGCAAAAACCCCCGCCGACTTTCGCCAGCGGGGGTTTTGCTAACTGTTGATGCTCTGCGTCAGCCGAATGCTGACGTTGGAGAGCTGATTATTGTGGCTCTTTTGACAGCAGGCCTGCTGCTTGGCGCAGCATTTTCCGCCGTCGCAGCATGACTTGTTATTCTGCTTGTCAGCGCCCTGAACGCCGGCCAAGCCTAACGAAGCTACCGCCACGATTAGTATCAATAGGTATTTCATAAATCCTTTCTGTTAGGAATTCGGTTTATTTTCCGCGCGGTCTTAGCTCTGTCTCTGGACGACAAAGAAAAACACGCGGCCTGCGCAACTCACTCAGGCGAAGCGCGGCGGCGGATAAGGCGGCCGGGCCGGCCGCGTTGTCGACTCGAAATCTTCGAGCTTCAAGACTTCACCGGAGCCCTCATCGAAAACAAAAGCCGGTGAGGCGAAATCGATCAGAGTAAGAGTCAACAGACAGGTGGCGCAGCATTGGATGGCCTCGGCAGGTTTAAGAGGGCAGTGCTGCGACATCATGGCACAAGCTGTCTGCTCGCCGCTCGTCATCTGGCAGCAGGAGCTTTCGGCGGGTTTGCCGCGGGGTCTGGGCTGCGAGTGGCTGCGCCGGCGCGAGGAGAAGGAGTCCCAGAAGGGCGCCAAGCGTCAGCGGGCGAACTTGCATTCTCACAGGCGCAATTGTAGCCGGTTATGGCCGCCAAACAAGCTGCCAGGCGAAGCCGTCCGCAACTCAGCGGAGCGCGAAATTGTTGAATCGGTATGGCCGATGCTTCGTCATATAACTATTGACCCCTTCTCGAATTATATGGAAAAAGGTCGCCCGATGCCCGCGCCGCACTGAGGACCGAACAGACTTCGTGAAGAACTCTGTGCTCTACAAAGAGTTCCTGGCCGAGCGCGAAGAGATCCTGAAACACAAGTGGATCGAGAGCGAGAAGGCCGGGACCGACATTGGGTTTGAAAAAGCACTTCTCGACTGGATTGTGAAACATCGCTCCAGCTGGCGCGAGAAGAGAATGAAGGAGGGCTCCAAGACGCCCTCCTGATTTTTTTGTTCCTTTAATGCGATCCTGCGAGGTCGCGAAGGGATGAGATGAAAGAAAAGCCCGAACAGGATAATAGCGTCCTGGTAATGGACGCGGCTGCGATGCAGCGCGCTCTGCGCCGCATCGCGCACGAGATCGTTGAGCGCAATCCCGACCTCGGTTCGATTATTCTGGCCGGAATCCCGACGCGCGGAAACGATCTTGCCCAACGAATCGCATCGCTCATCGGGGAAATTGAAAAAGAGCCGATCGCTCTCGGCGTCATCGATGTCTCGATGCATCGCGACGATGTCGGCACGCGCGCGGAACTGCCGGTGGTGCGCGCTTCCCGTCTGCCACTGCCGCTGGAAGGTCGCACCGTCATCATCGTCGACGATGTCCTTTACACCGGCCGGACAGTTCGCGCGGCCCTGGATGCGATCAGTTCTTTCGGTCGGCCGGCCCGGATCCAACTGGCGGCACTGATCGATCGCGGGCACCGCGAGCTGCCAATCCGGCCGGACTATGTCGGGAAGAATCTTCCGACGGCACCTAACGACAAGGTGAAGGTGGGCATTTCGGGCAAGGATCAAGAGGAGGGCGTGTGGCTGATCAAGGGATGAACACGCGTTGGACGAGAAAGGATCTGCTGGGTTTGCGCGAGCTTTCAGCGGAGGAGATTGGGTTCATTCTCGAGACGGCGGACGCGTTCAAGGAAGTCGGAACGCGCGAGATCAAAAAAGTCCCGGCCTTGCGCGGCAAGACGCTGGTAAATTTTTTCATCGAACCGAGTACGCGAACGAGGACCTCATTCGAACTGGCCGCCTATCGGCTGAGCGCCGACGTCATTAATATTTCGGCTTCGGCTTCGAGCCTGACGAAAGGCGAGACGTTAAAGGATACGGCCCGCAATCTCCAGGCGTTGCACGCGGACATTCTTGTGTTGCGTCACTCATCGCCGGGTTCCGCCCTTTTCCTGGCGGAACGATTAAAGACCAGCGTGATCAACGCCGGTGACGGGGCGCACGAACATCCGACCCAGGCGTTACTCGATCTTTACACAATCCGCGAACGGAAAGGCGATCTGGCGAATCTGCACGTGGTTATTATTGGCGACATTCTTTTCAGCCGGGTCGCGCGCTCTAACATCTTTGGCCTAACCAAGCTGGGCGCTCGCGTGACGCTGGTTGGGCCGAGCACGTTGGTGCCGCGCGATTTCGAGAAACTCGGCGTGACCGTTTCTCATCGGATCGACGAGGTGTTGCCGCATGCGGACGTGGTCAATCTGCTGCGCATCCAGCATGAGCGCCAGCGAAAGGAATATTTCCCAGGCATTTCGGAATACACCCGACTGTTCGGTCTAACCAAGGCGCGGGCGCGCTTATTGAAGAAGGATTGCCTGATCATGCATCCCGGGCCGATCAATCGC
This sequence comes from uncultured Verrucomicrobiae bacterium, assembly GCA_963824205.1. Classification (GTDB taxonomy): domain Bacteria; phylum Verrucomicrobiota; class Verrucomicrobiia; order Chthoniobacterales; family UBA10450; genus JBBRDU01. The sequence goes on from CAWGOG010000001.1 coordinate 867,167, forward strand.
GGAATTGAGATCGACAGCGAAGTGGCCGACGGCCCGCAAAGCGTGATTCTCGATCAGGTAACCAACGGTTTGGCGGTGCGAATGGCGGTGCTTTATCTCTGCGGAGGGATCGCGACATGAGTGCGACGATTATTCGCAACGGTCGGATCATTGATCCGGCAAACAAACGGGATGAAGTGGGTGATCTTGCAATCGTCGACGGACGGATCGTCGCGAAATTCGAAATCCGAAATTCGAAATCCGAAATGGAGGAGATTGACGCTTCGGGACTAATCGTGGCTCCCGGGTTGATCGACATTCATGTCCATTTGCGCGAGCCGGGGTTTGCTCACAAGGAGACGATCGAAAGCGGTGCGCGCGCGGCCGCGGCCGGCGGATTCACCACGGTGGTCTGCATGCCGAACACCGGTCCGGCGGCGGACAATCCGAGCACAATCGCATGGATCAAGGATCGGGCGAAGGAAGTGGCCTGCGTGAACGTGCTTCCTACAGGCGCAATTTCAAAAGACATCGCCGGCGAGGAACTCGCCTCGATTGGGTCGCTGGCGCAGGCCGGGGTGGTTGCTATCACGGACGATGGCCATTGTATTCAGAATCATGAGCTGATGCGCCGCGCGGTGGAATATGCGCGCATGTTCGATCTGCCGGTGCTCGATCATTGCCAGGATTACAGCCTGGTTGGGAACGGAATCGTTCATGAGGGATATTGGAGCACGCTTCTCGGATTGCGCGGATGGCCGGCCGCCGGTGAAGAATTGATTGTCGCGCGCAACATTCTTTTGGCGGAGTTATGCGATCACCACATTCACTGCCAGCACATCAGTGCTGCCGGCAGTGTCCGACTCCTTCGCGAAGCGCGTAGCCGCGGGGTGAAGATCAGCGGCGAAGTCTGTCCGCATCACGTCGCCTTGACGGACGAATCGGTGCAGACTTTTGACACGAATTTCAAGATGAACCCGCCACTTCGCAGCCCGGAAGATGTGCAGGCACTCTTAGGCGGGATCGCGGACGGCACGCTGACAATTCTGGCATCGGACCATGCACCGCATGCCGGATTTGAGAAGGAAGTGGAATTCGATCAGGCGCCTTTCGGGATTGTCGGTCTAGAAACGGAGCTGGGACTTTTTCTGACGGTTCTTCTTCACCAGCACAAGGCGATCGATCTTCGTCGCATCATTGAGATGTATACGGTCGAGCCGGCCCGGCTTCTGAAACTGGAAGCGGGAACGCTTTCGGCCGGCGCGAGTGGCGACGTCACCCTGATCGATCCGGAGATGGAGTGGACGGTGCAGGCGGATCAATTTCAGTCGCTGTCGCGCAACACGCCGTTCGATGGCTGGAAATTGAAAGGACGTGCGGTGCGCACGATTGTCGGCGGGAGGACGGTTTGGAAGCTGTAAGCTAATTCGAGTTGCCAGTGCCCCCTCACCTCAGTCCTCTCCCCCGGTGCGGGGGCGAGGAAGAAGCAATAAGGTGCTCACACCGCGCCGCCTATCCCCTCGCCCTTCCTTGAAGGCAGAGCAGGGTGAGGGTTGTTCCTCAAAAATCCTGACGAACAGAAAAGTGCGACGGTCTCAGACCGTCGCTGCGGAAGAAAAGATCAACTCGAGTAGCCGCCGCTGATGTAGTTCTCGAGATGCGCGATAGCGGCGCTCTGGCTGGCGATCACGTGTTTCACGAGGTCACCGATTGAGATCAGCCCGATGACCTTGTCATTCTCCATCACTGGGAGGTGACGAACGCGCTTGTCGGTCATAAGGCGAAGGCAGGCGTCGACGCATTCGTTCGGATGCGTCAGTTTCACATCGGTGGTCATGACTTCGGAAACCTTTGTTTCGCGAGAACGTTTCCCGTGCAGCGTGATCTTGCGGGTGTAATCGCGCTCGGAAAACATGCCGACCAGTTTGTCCCCTTCCATGACCAAAAGAGCGCCGATATTTTTTTGATCGAGCATCTGAATCGCCTCAAACACGGTATGGTTAGGCGAAATCGAAAAGATCTCGCGCGGCTTTTCGTTCAGGATAGCTCCAATGTTTCCGGTTACTTCCATGAGGGCCAAGACATGTTAGAACCGGCGGCCGCCGCTCGCAAGGAAACTCAGACGGCCGTGCGAGCGCGCTCTTTTTCAGAGGCGAATTTTTCTTCGATCAATCCTTGAAGGTGATCGCCGATGGTTGCGTCGTCGAGACGGCGGAGAACTTCGGCAAGAAATCCCGTTACCAGAAGGCGACGCGCAACATTGGGAGGGATTCCGCGGCTCAGGAGATAAAACATTTCGTCCTCGTCGATCTGACCGGAAGTGGCGCCGTGACTGCATTTTACATTGTCCGCCAGGATTTCCAGGCCGGGCATGGAATCGGCCTCGGCCTCATCGCTCAGCAAAAGATTTCGGACTTTCTGGTAGGCATCGGTGAAATGCGCGTGCGGCTCAACGCGAATGAGTCCGCCGAAAATGCTGCGCGAGCGATCGGAGAGCGCATTTTTGTAAAGCAAATCGCTGTTGGTATGGGGCGACGCGTGGTCTTGCAGGGTGCGGGCATCGAATTCCTGGTCTTGATCCGCGATGGCGATGGCGAGCAGATCGCTGCGCCCGCCCTCTCCGGTTAACCGGCTGAGACTTTCGAAACGGGAATAACGAGCGCCGAGATTGACGTTCAGGCTCAGGGCCGCGGCATCGTGATCGACCGTGGTTGTGTTCATTTGGAGAGCGCGAACGTGCTCTCCCCAGTTTTGCGTGCAGACATAGGTGACCTTGGCGCCCGGACCGGAGACGAGGTCATTCACGCCACAGGCGAATCCTGGCCGGCCAGCATCGAACGAGCGGAAATGTTCTATCACCTTCACCTTTGCCAGTTCGTCGGTGATGAGAAGAAGGTGGGGGAAAACGGCGGAATTTTCCTGGACGAGCCAGTGAAAGATTTCGATCGGGCGATCCAGGGCGAGGCCGCGCGGAACAGAGACAAGGGTCCCGGATGAAACCATTGCCCGGTGGAGGGCGGCGTATTTTGCCGAGCCAAGAGTGGCGGGCTGAGCCATGAAATGTTTGCGGACGAGATCGGGGTGCTCCCTGATGGCCTGGTCGAGAGGTTTGATGATGACGCCGCGCTTCTGGAGATCCGCCGGCACGGCAACGGGCTCGAGCAATTGGTTGTCAGCAAAAACGAGCCGCACGGAAGCCGTGTCGATTGGTTTGGATCGATCGAGAACCAGGTCGCGTTCCCGCTGGCCTAACGACGCGGCCCGGCGATAAGGAGAGAGGTCAAGAAGATTGACACTGGAGAAACGCCACGGCTGATCTTTTCGTGCCGGAGCTGGCAGGCTCTCGAACGTCGTCCAGGCACTGCGCTGCTCTTCCTGGAACCAGGAAGGAGCCTCGGACATGGGCGAAGGCTCAGACAGGATCGACTCCGCTTTTCTGGTAGTGGGCGTTTCTAACATCTTCGGGAGAAACAAAAGGCGGCCGCGAGACCGCCTTTTGTCAACAAATGGATCAGGGGTTAGCCGACCGAGCCCTCCATCTCCAGTTCAATCAAACGTTTCAGCTCAACGCTGTATTCCATTGGGAACTGGCGGACAAGATCGTTAACGAATCCGTTAACGCTCAAGCTCATGGCCTGCGCCTCGGTCAGACCGCGTTGCTGCATGTAGAAGATTTGTTCTGCGCTCACCTGGCTGACACTGGCTTCATGCTGCACGGCATTGCCGGTGCCTCGAACGGTGATGGCTGGATACGTATCAGTCCGGCTGGTGGAGTTGATTAGGAGAGCGTCGCACTCCGTGTTGTTTTTGCAGTTCTTCAAGTGCTTCGGCACCTGTACGAGTCCGCGATAAGTGGCGCGGCCGCTTCCGATCGAGATCGATTTGGAAATGATGTTGCTGGTCGTCTCGTCGGCCGCGTGAATCATCTTGGCTCCGGTGTCCTGGTGCTGGCCGTCGTTCGCCAAGGCGATCGAAATCACTTCGCCGCGCGCCTTGCGACCCTTCATGATCACTCCCGGATATTTCATGGTCAGGCGCGAACCGATGTTGCAGTCGATCCATTTGATCTCGGCGTCTTCGTGCGCCAGGCCGCGTTTGGTCACGAGATTGAAAACATTGGCCGACCAGTTTTGAACTGTGATGTATTGGATCTTGGCGCCTTTGAGCGCGACCAACTCAACCACGGCGCTGTGAAGGGTGGCGGTGTTGAACTTGGGGGCGGTGCAACCTTCCATGTAAGTCAGCTCAGCGCCTTCATCGACGATGATGAGTGTGCGTTCGAACTGCCCGAAATTCTCCGCGTTGATTCGGAAGTAGGCCTGCAGGGGGTGCTTCACCTTCACCCCCGGCGGGACATAAATGAAGGAGCCACCGCTGAACACGGCAGAGTTGAGTGCGCTGAATTTGTTATCGCCCGTCGGGATGACTTTGCCGAACCATTTCCGGAATATTTCAGGATGATTCTTCAAGCCTTCGCACGATCCGACGAAGATGACGCCTTGTTCGCCGACGGCCTTCTTGATGTTGGAGTAAACCGCCTCGCTATCGAATTGCGCTTCCACGCCAGCGAGAAACTTCCGTTCCTGCTCGGGAATGCCTAACCGCTCAAAGGTCCGTTTCACGTCTTCGGGGACGTCCTCCCAGTTTCGTTTCGGCTGAGTGCCGCCGCTCAGGTAATAGCGGATCTTATTGAAGTCGATTGCCTCGAGATCTTTGCTCGCCCAATGAGTAGGCATCGGCTTGTCGAAAAATGTCTTGAGCGCCTTGAGCCGGAATTCGCGAACCCAGTCCGGATCTTCCTTAACGTCGGAGATGTAATTGACGACGCCTTCGTTCAAACCAACGCCGGCGTCGTTCTTGTAATCTACCTTGTAAGAGAAATCGCCGATGCTGCGGTCGATGTTTACGGCTGATGTTTCGGTTTTCATTTTCTTAATAACTCTGCGCCACTCATCCTCCCTCGGCCTCGATCGCCTCGGGACAAATGTTTAACGTCCCAAAATTTTTTACCTCGCTACCACCGTTTCGGCTGACTCTTCGCGGGCCCAGTCATACCCGTGCTCCTCCAATTCCAGGGCGAGCTCCTTCCGGCCACTCCGCACAATCCGCCCTGCAACCATGACGTGCACATGGTCCGGAACGATGTAGTTCAGCAGACGCTGGTAGTGCGTGATCAAAAGTACGCCCAATTTGGGGCCGCGCAATGAGTTCACACCGTGGGCAACGATCTTCAGGGCGTCGATATCGAGGCCGCTGTCGGTCTCGTCGAGGACGGCGTAGCTGGGCTCGAGCATGGCCAGTTGGAGGATTTCGTTGCGCTTCTTTTCGCCGCCGGAAAAGCCTTCGTTCACCGAACGGGAGGTGAAAGAGCGGTCCATCCCAAGAAGCTCCATTTTCTCATAGAGCCGTGCGTAATAATCGGTGGCTTCGAGTTCCTCGCCCTCCGGCATGCGCGCCTGGACGGCTGCGCGGAGGAAATTAGCGATGGTTACCCCAGGAATTTCGCTTGGGTACTGGAAGGCCATAAAGAGGCCGCGGCGGGCGCGTTCGTCGGGTGCCAAGGCAAGAAGGTCCTGGCCGTCCATAAACACCTTGCCCTGAGTCACTTCGTAATCCGGGTGACCGGCCAAAACTTTGGCCAGGGTGCTCTTTCCGGAGCCGTTGGGCCCCATAATGGCATGCACTTCCCCTCGGGGAACGTTCAAGGTCAGGCCCCTGACAATCACCTTATCTCCTATGCGGACATGGAGGTTTTCAACGCTGAGCTGGTTCATAAAAGAGAGCCTGAAAGATAGGCCGAACTGGCCCTTTTAGCGAACGCCGCTTTTAAGCCGACGCGGAAGGCAGGAATCCCTGGACTAACGAAATCTGAGACGTTGTTAGGCCTTCTGCTCTAAGGGGCACGGGGAGTGCTTTTTAATTATGATACTTATGGCGCGCTTCCCCGGGTTTCTCTGCATTATTTCGGTCTTAACCAGCTCGTCGCTGTTTGCTGGCCCGTTGGATCAGGCCAAGGTCACACGGATTATTAACGACGTGAAGGTGGTCGATCCGAGTGCGGGCGATCGTCCGGCTCATTTGGACGACACTATTCGCGGGGAAATCGGCCTTCGCACAGGGATTAAGTCTCGGTCCGAGCTGCTGTTCCAGGATGACACGCTTACCCGCATCGGGCCGGAAAGTTACTTTTCCTTTCGCCCCGGGACACGCGAGATGGACCTGAAGAGCGGAAGCCTGCTCCTGCAAGTACCCAAGAACCTTGGCGGCGCCAAAATTCATGCCGCTGCGGTTACGGCTTCGATCACCGGCACGACCATCATGATGGAATACCGTCCAAATCAGAGCCTTAAAGTTCTGGTTTTGGAAGGGAGTCTTCGTTTGTCAACCGGTGGCCTGATGGGCGACTCGCTGATGCTTCTGCCGGGCAAGATGGTCATCATGCCTCCCGACGCGAAGCGAATTCCCGATCCAGTCACGGTGGACCTTAAGAAAGTGGTGCAGACGTCCAAGCTGGTGAATCTCACGGGTGGAAAGAAAACCGCAGTGAGTAAGACGGTGCTCCCCAGCACCCAACTGATTGAAAAGGAAATCGCATTTCAGGACAACGGCAAGACGGCGCACCGCCTCGCGGAAACGAACCTTGTCATTCTTGGTAAGGGCACAAACGTCGTTTTGGGCTCGGATGATTTGATGGAAGCCCTCTCCGAGCACAGAGACGGCGTCTTGGCGAATGCGACCCCGATTCCCACTCCGGTTCCGGCGGCCACGCCTGAGCCGACGCCCAACATAAATCCGACCCCCAATCCGAATCCGCCGCCGGTAAATCCGCCACCTCCGCCTCCCCCGGGTGGCTACGCCACCGACACGACGACAACGGTGGTGACGTCCAATAGCGGACCAACCATCACGACACAGGGCGTGGTGCAGACGGGCGTGATTTACAAGGACGTCCTGACGAACGGGTCGCCGTCAGCGTTCCTTTTCGGCGCAACGTCGCCGTTCGATAACACATCTGGTTTCGACGCCATGTTTACGCACAATTTTGGACAGACAGCGGTCTTTTCAGTTTCATCGCTGCAATTAGGCGGAGGGTTCACGTTTACTACGCCAGACGGCGCCAACAGTGTCGCTTTTGTGGGCCTCAACGGGATCACCGACATCGGTGGAAGCACGATTAATCTGGCGGGAATAAACCAGGTATTCTTTGGCACCGAGGCGGGGGATATCACGCTCTCATCCGGGACTTCCTTTGGGACTAACAATTCGGGACAGCTGGACTTCGTTCAGTTTTACGCGCGGGGCGGCGATTTGAATGTCGGTTCTACCTTTGTCCTGCCCCAGGCCGAGTTGAACTTTGCCGCCGAAGACGACGCGAATTTTAATTCCAATAGTTCAATTACGGCCAAGAGAATTGTTATTACGGGGCTGCAATCGGCGGAGTTCGATGGCACCGCCCTAACCAACGGGGGCGACGGCCTTTTCCAAATGAACGGCGGAACTCTCGAGGTCGGCGGAACCGTGACCGCGCAAACCGGCTTTCTCTTTGGGAGCTCGGTGGTTTTTAATGGCAGCTTCACCGGCCAGAATCTCACCGCGAATGTGACTGGAAATTTCCTGATCTCGGGAACGGCAACGCTTTCCCTTAGTAACGGCCTTCAGATCACGGCGGGCGGGCTGGTGACGATGAACGCGCCCTACAATGGGAACCTGACCATTACAGCGCACGATATGGTTTTTGGCACCGACCTGAGTTTTGGGAATGTGACCAAGGCGGAGCTTACGGCGGTCAATGGTAACATCGATGCGACGGGCCATTCTTTGGCCGGGTTCGACGAAATTTCGCTGAACTCTGGTAATTTGACCGCTGGAAGCCTTGTCGCGAAGACGTTGGTCGTGGGTGGGACTCTTTCGGGTGGATCGATTACGGCCGATACCATTACGGCAAATGCCGTTCACGTGGATAGTCTGACGGCGAACAAGACCCTAACGGTGGCTGGTTCTGACTTCGCGCCTTACAGCTCGAGCACGATTTCGCTGAGCACGCCACAGCTTACGCTCACAACCGGAGCGACCTTGAACGGCGCGAATGGCACTGCGCTGGTGGCGCCGGGGAACTCCTTCAATCTTGCCATTACGACGAGCAGCTTCACCCTGGCCACTCCTTTGAATCTGAACGGTGGAGACGGAGATGTGCTGGCCAGTGATGCCGGTGGCAACGGCGGACAGCTTGATCTAACGAGTAATAACAATCTCACTATCAACGCTCCGATTACCGCGACCACCGGGCAGAACAGCACGAATGCCCTCACTGGGGGGCAGGGTGGAACGGTGAATCTGAATGCGCAGAATATCTCTGTTAACAATACGATCGCAGTCTCCTCGAGCGATGGCAATCGGCGACGTAGCGCGCGTGGGGGAAACATTAACCTAACGAGCACAGCAAACGGAGGCCCGGCAATAAATATCAGCAGTAGCGCTCAGTTGCTTGCCTTACTGGACGCGACCGCCGCGGGACCTGGGGGAACCATCAAGCTCACCTCACCAGGCGGGGACATTAACATCAACGGGAAAGTTCAAGCGGACAAAGGCACCATCCTGGTAACGAATACGAATGCCGGCGGCGGTAATATTAACCTAACGAACGCGACGCTCTCGGCTGATGTTGTCAAAGTGGGCGTTCTTGGCCAGGGCGGAAACCTCAACATCGGCGGAGGCACCATCTCAGCAGACTCAGTGATCAAGCTCTACGCCGGCAGCAGCAATGGTCAGGTGAACTTTCGTGACAATGTCACGCTCAGCGGAAACAGCGTGAAAACAATTGCCGGCGATACCGTCACGATTTTCAACGGCAAGATCGTTACGATCAATGGACCGTCTGCGGCCGACGTTTTCACGAACCATCCGAACTATACAGGTTTCGGCGGGAATGCTTCGACCACGGGAACGTTTGCCGGCCAGGGTGCAGTGACGCATCCCTTCTCTGCCGCGCCTGGATTCTAGAAAGCCCTATAGCTGGAATAGGCGCCTCATCGGCATCGGCCATGCTCATTAATTCATACAATGGATAGCGAACCCACCCCAAAGGCCGAAGGGGGCTTGTCAGCCGAGCAGTCTTCAGCCGCGAGCAGTGAGTTGAATAATCTGCTCCAGATCATTGGAAGCGCTACCTCCATGCTTAGTGAGGCGACGCCGGAAAACGCCGAGACTTATCGGACGATGCTGAAGGATAGCATCCAGCGCGCGGAAAAGGTGGCCGCAGGGCTGGCGACACAGGCCGGTGGAACCGAGAAGCGAGCCCTCACGCAAGCGGATCTCGCCAACGCCCGTCCTGGCAAAGGCGCGGAGTCAAACAAACCGGCGAAGCAACTGATCATGGTGGTCGACGACGAGCAGATGGGATTGACCCTGATGAAGCACGTCCTGACAGGGGCCGGTTTCGAAGTCACGACCGCTCAATCTGGATTTGAGTGCCTGGAACAATTTCGCCAACGCCCGTTTGTTTATGCGCTGGTGCTGCTGGATTTGACCATGCCGTTTATGGATGGCGAAGAAACCTTTGCCCGACTGAAGGATATCCGGGCGAATGTTCCGGTCCTTCTGTGCACGGGCTTTATTCAGCAGGCACGGTTGGACCGACTGATGTCGAGTGGTCTTGCGGGGTTTCTCCGCAAACCAATCGCGCCGGACGAAATCGTTGCATTGGTTAGGCGCACGCTGGCCGAGCTTCGCTACGCGCGACAGGCTACTCCTCGCGATTTTTCGGCCGCGATGTAATTCCGCCGCGGGCGGGACTACGCCCAGTTCGCCAATTCGGCGGGCCCTTGCCGAGCGTTGTCCTACATAGGCTCTGCGCCAACACTCACCCTCCCGCGTCTTTCAGCCGGCGCGGGACAAATGCTGAACGTTGGAAAGACTTCCTGATGTTTCGGCGAAGACGGCCGTTTCCGAATCTAGCGTTGGCCTAACGGCCACCAACTCAGAGAAGGTGAAAATCTCGAGCGGGTGTTTCAAGCCGGGAACCTCTGCCTGCCCCAGGCTGGTTGTCTTGATCGTCTGGTCGAGCAATCGGTGGACGGTCTCGCTCATAACGAACGGGTAACCGATTCGTTTGGTATGCTCCTGAAGTTTCCAGGTCACATTAACGGCCTCGCCGATGACGGTGAATTCCATTCGTTGGGCGGACCCGACATTTCCGACGATGACGTTACCATGATGAACGGCGATGCCGGCCTTGAGAACGGGCCAGCCGCGCTCCTTCCACGATTCGTTAAGCCGCTCTAGCGCTGCACGCATGGCGCGGGCAGCCTGGACGGCTCGGAGGGCATCGGTTTGCTCGCCGCAGCTATGGATATTTCCCCACACGGCCATGACGGCGTCACCAACGAACTTGTCGAGTGTGCCCTCGAATAGAAAGACGCAATCAACCATCGCACTGAGGTATTCATTCAGCTGACGCACCAGAACGTGTGGCTCGCTTTGGTTGGTGATGGCAGTGAATCCCCGGATGTCCGAGAAAAGAATCGTAACCGGCTTGAGAATTCCACCTAGCGACTGTTCGTATAAATGCGGTTTGTCGAGCATTTGACCGACAAGATCGCGCGAGACATAGCGCTCCAGAGTCCGGCGGACGCGTTTTTTTTCCACACGTTCCTGGGTGAAGTCGACGATCATGCCGAGGAGCACGGTGGCATTGAGCTGTGTCAGCGGTGCTAAAGCCGGAACGTAAAAGGAGGCGTGATTGAAAATGTAGAGAACTCCAAGCGTGCCGGCGGTATCGATGGCAACGAGAGCCAAAAAGCGAATCCAGGGGGAGCCGATCAAGACCGAGAGGGCGACAGCGAGAATAGCCGTTAGTGCGGTTAGCAACTGGACGGTGGCCAACGGCATCTCGCCAATGAATTCCCCGTGCAAAGCGGCGTTGATTGCGTTGAGATGCAGTTCCGGGCCGGGCATGGATCCGAACGGGGTCTGATGTTCGTCGTGCTGCCAATTTCCTTCGGCGCCGACGATGACAGTCTTTCCTCGGAAGAAGTCGCCATTTCGATAATTATGCTTCCAGTAATCCGGGACGAAAATTTCGAAGAGTGAATGGGGTGGAAACGCCTGCCTCGGCGGCCCGGCGAAACGGATGGTATGTGAATCGAGATCCTGAGGAACAGCCTTGGCCAGCCCCATTTTAACGCAGGCTTCGGCCGCGATTGAGAGAAAGCGTTCGCTGCCGGGTTGGGGCTGCTGGCCTTCGACCTGTTCGAAAGTAACCTGATACTGGGTCTGGCGGACGACATCATCCGCGTCCGGCCAGTAATTGGTGAACGCTACCCGGTCGTCCATTGGGGACGTCGGCGGCACAAGAGTCTCGGGGGGGCGAGTGAGGGCTGCGCCGACACGGGCGGGCCCATTCCAGCTCGGGTTAACGAAGTTGCTGCCGATGACCACGTGCTCCTTGTAACGATCGAGCATCTCCCGAAACGGTTTGTCGCCATCGGTCTCAGTTGGAAATGTGAGGTCGAAAAGGACGACTTTGGCGCCGGCGTCGACCAGTCTTTTCAGGACAAGGCCGTAGATTTCCCGAGGCCACGGGTAACGCTGTGTCATCAAGGAGAACGCGCGGGCCTCGATGCTGTTTGGATCTGTTAGTCCGTACATTTCCAAGGTATCGGTGGTGGCGTCGAGGGTGACTGAGTCCGCGTCGATCGCTAGAAAGACGAGGTCAGGATTAGGTGAAGCGAAGCGGCCCGAGCGAGTTATCGCGTCCCGCAGGGAATTGGACAGCCGGTTGTAGGAAAACGGCTGGCTCTGGTTTACCTGATAGATCAGGCAATAGAGGACCAGGGCCAGGCCGATCAGGATTCGGCTTCGGGTCGAAGGCATTTCTCGTGGGCTGTGAGCGGAAACCATGCCTGTCGAAATCGCAAGGGCATAGCCTCTGCTAGGAGTTAGGCGTGAGCTATTACCCAACCCGAAAGGGGCTCATCGTCCTCTTGGCGACTAGTCTGCTTCCGCTCGCGGCCTCAACCGCTTTTGCGCAGGCAATAGACGCCAATGGCACGCTTTTGGCCCAGAATTCAGCGATCGAGCAAGCGCGGCTTTTCGCCCGGCCAGCGGGCGCAGAATCGACCGGCCTGACGGCGGACGGCACGCCTTTGCCGAATTCCGGCGGGAACCCTGATGATGACAGTTTCGGCGCGCAACAGATTTTGAAGTCGCAGCCACCGCCCAATCCCGAATTCGTTGCCAGTGCGGACTCGTCCCTGTTCTACACCAGCAACGCGGCCTTAACCCGCCGCAACACCAGGGAAGACGGAATCTCGGTAACGAATGGGGCGTTGGCCTGGAACCACAATTTAAGTCCGGAGCTGCAATTTCAGGCAGGCGTGCATGCATCTCTGTTTCGTTACGTTGATAACTCCGCGCTCGATTTCGAAAATCTTGGAGCCGGGCTCGGCTTCGCCTGGGCTCCTCACAATCCCTGGGGAATTTCATTCTTTGCCCGCTACGACTTCAGCGAGCTCCTGGACAAGCACAGTCGCGAGCTGCTGGAGGATCACGAATTCACCGCCGGCGCGCAGAAGACGTGGGTCTTCAATCGGGTGCACGCGCTGACCGTCGGAGTTCTCGGGTCGGCCGGAATTTCCGATCCATTTGCGGCGCAACGCGATCAGATAAGCGGTTTCGCCGGCTACCATGTGGCGCTTACGCGCCAATTCGATGCCGAGCTGACTTATCGGTTAGGCGGCTTCTTTTATAACAAAGGCGGGCGCGACGATTTCAACCAGGCGCTCAGCCTTGCTCTTCGCTACCACTTCACGCGCTGGATGGATGCGGGCGCGCTTTTCTCTTTTGGGTCTAACCGATCCAGTAACAGTGTCTTTGATTACGACGTTTTCAATACCGGTGGTGCCCTAAGCCTAACGTTTCATTTCTAACGAAACACCGGTTAAGAAAAACGAAATAACATATGCACAACGTCAAGTGTCCCTTCGGAAGGGGCTTGTTCCTCCTCCTGTACATTTGCTTCTCGACGGGCCTTCAGGCTGGGCCCCTCACCGAAGCCAAAGTAACCAAGATCATTAAAGAAGTCCGCGTCGTGGAGCCGCAAGGTACGCGCCCAGCGGTTCTGAACGACGTCATTAAGGATGATATCGGATTGCAAACGGGGCAGAAGTCCCGTTCCGAACTACTTTTTGCCGACGACACCCTGACCCGAATCGGACCGGAGACGTTCTTTAGCTTTCGAGCGGGCACGCGCGAGATGGCCTTAAAGCAGGGAACAATGCTTCTGCAGGTTCCGAAAGGAATTGGCGGAGCGACGATTCACACGGCTGCTATTACCGCATCGATCACGGGAACAACCGTGATGTTGGAATATTTTCCCGGCCATCCTCTGAAGGCGGCGGTGCTCGAAGGAAGTCTTCGGCTGTCGACCCACGGCATTCTTGGCGACTCGGTAATTTTGCATCCGGGCGAGATGGTCATCATGCCGCCGGATGCGAAGCGCATCCCTGACCCGGTGACCTTCGACTTGAAGAACCTGGTTTTGACCTCGTCGCTGGTGAACATGCCGGACAAAGGATCGGACGTCGTCCTGCCGAGCATCGCGCTGATTCAGAAGGAGATCGATCTCCAGCAGAATTCCAAGGGGAGAAAACTGTACGATACAAACCTGGTGATCGCTGGGCGCGGCACCGGCCTCATTGTCGCCGACGACGATGTCATGAGCACGCTGGAGAAGAAGCGAGACGCTACCAGCTCCCTGCTGGCAAAGCTGAATTCATCTGGATCGCCGACGCCAACGGCGACACCAACGGCCACGCCGACAGCGACACCAACAGCGACGCCCACGGCAACACCCACAGCGACGCCAACGGCAACACCCACAGCAACACCCACAGCGACGCCAACGGCAACACCCACAGCGACACCAACGGCGACACCCACGGCGACACCAACAGCGACACCAACGGCAACACCCACGGCAACACCAACAGCGACACCAACGGCAACACCAACAGCGACACCAACAGCGACACCAACGGCGACACCAACGGCGACACCCACAGCGACACCCACAGCGACGCCACAGCAACACCAACAGCGACGCCAACGGCAACACCCACAGCCTCTCCAATGCCGAGTGGCACTCCGATCGCCGGCGCCGCGCCCACGCCTAATCCGCTTCCGACGCCTAATCGAAATGCGACGCCGACGAGTACACCCGCCACCGTAGCGAACTCGAACCCTTACATCATCAAGGCGACGACAACGATTGATACCTCTCATACGTCGCCACAAATCACCACTGATGGTGTGACCGCGAATGGTCTCTTCTTTAAGAATGCGGCCCAGACGGGTTCGGCGTCGCTCTTCCTTTTTGGAAGCCAATCGGCCTTCGACAATCAGCTGAACTTCGATGCCCAGTTCGCGCAGGATTTCGCCAATAGCGGTGTCTACAAGTTCAGCGCTCTCCAGATTCAGGATAATCCAAGTTTCATCACGAGAGACGGAGCGAATGAAATCGCATTGATCAGCCAAGGCGACATCACTTCCTCGCCGATCGGCGGGACAGTGAATCTGAATGGTTTGAATGGCCTCTTCCTCGGCACGGTCAATGGCTCAATCTCGCTCAGCGACAAGTTTACCTTCACCAAAGTCGACGGCGGATCCTTTAACGAAATCGAACTCTACGCGCGAGGGGGAAGCGTCGACTTCGGGTCGTTGATGAATCTGAAAGATGGCAGCCTCCTGCTGAGTGCGCAGCAGAACGTCACTGTCGACGGTACTGCGAGTATTCTCGCCAACTCGGCCATCTTGAATGCGCTCGGGAATGCTACAATCGACGGAAACATCACCAGTCACTTCGGACAGGTCTATGCCGGCGGAATCCTAACCGTTAACGGCAGCGTGAATTCGGACAACTTCTTCGGTTTCGGTAACTCAGGGACGATTAACGGAAGCCTTACCGGCCGAAACGTGAACCTTCAGATCGCGGGCGACCTGACTTTGTCGCCGGCAGGCTCCTTGAGTTCCAGCGACAAGCTCACCATCACCACCGGCGGCGCGATGAACCTGAATGGTGCGACGGCCGATCAGTCGGACTCCAACAGCACGAGCAGAACCTATACTCTCACTGCGGGCACCAATATTAATATCGGAGGCATCCTGACGGCGTCCGACACGCTGAATGCGACGGCTCAGAACGCCAACATCACCAATACGGTGAGCGGCAAGACCGTGTTGTTCACGTTGGGGAACGCCATGAACATGACGGCGCCAGGCACCATCAACAGCACCGACCTAACGATCTCGACGGGCGGAGGAATGACCCTGGCTGCGATCAACAGCGCTCATTCGGTAACCCTGACCGCCGGCAAGAACAGTTTGTTAGGCAATGGAACCATCACTTTCAACGGTCCGGTCGTGACGAACAATCTCACTGCCGGTGGAACGACCCTAACCGTAAACGGACCAATCTCCGGACAGCAGGTCACCTTCAATGCTTCGCAGGACTTTCTCTCCAATGTCGGCGGCGATATCACCACAACTAATGGCGGGCCCGCAGGCCTGACGGTGAATGCAGCGGGCCAAGTCACGCTTGGCGGGATGATCATGGGAACCAGCGTCACGCTGACCTCGGGCACGAACAGTCACCTCGCTGGAGCAATGAATCTTAACGGCGCGATCCAGTCGCAAAACAATTTCACCGCGACTGGACCAACGATCACGCTGAACGCGCTGCTCACAGGCAACAACGCCACCTTTACTGCCGGCAATGATTTCTTGCTCACGAACGCAGGCGGAATGAATTTGACCGGCACCGGAAGCATCACCGCGGCCAGGACGCTGACCTTGAATGGGAACAGCACGGTCAATGGATCGCTCACCTTCTCGGGCCTTGCCAACATGGCCGTGAGCGGCGCAGTCACGACGCAGGACTTCACCATCGCCGGCACCGGGGTGACGATAAACGGCGCCGTTAATGCCCGGCATTTCACGGTTAACAATCAGGGCGACTTCCTGATCACAACCAGCGGCAGCCTTGCCGCCAGTGACTTCGTTAGCATCACGGCCAGGAACGGGATCACGCTGGATGGCGCTGCCAGCGGCAAAGCGTTTACGCTAAGCGCAGGCAAGGATCTGACGACTGACGCGCTGGTTCAGACGCCTGGCGCATTCGGCGCGACGGTGCGCGGCGCATTCATAAACTCTGGTATTACCGCCGACTCGGTTGGCATTACGGCCCAAAACGGCGTGAGCCTGGCTGCGACCGGTTCGTTAACCACCGTTCACGACATAAATCTCACCTCGACGAACCAGGGTATCACGCTGAGCGGCGCGACATCGTCGAACAGACTGAACCTGATCGCCTTGAAGGGGGACGTCACCATGGACGGCAGCGCGCAGGCGCAGCAGGTCAGCGTTCAGTCCAAGAATGTGCAGATTGACGGGAACGTGAATTCTGCCTCGGACATGAGCTTCACCGCGCAGCAGAATTTCACGCTCGGTGCTCTCGGTTCGCTGAACAGTGGCGGGAATTACACGATTTCCGGGCAGGCGATCACATTCAACGGCTCGAGCAGCGGAGGCACTTATACTCTCACTGGGACGAAAGATCTGACGATCAACGGGTCCATCCAGGCGCAGGATTTCAAGGCCAGCGCGGCCGGGGCTATCTTGAATTCAACACTGACGAGCAACAAAGGAATTGCGCTAACTCTGACCGGCGACCTAACAACTGGTTCGGCTAGCAATCTGAGTGCGGTAAATAATTTCAGTGCCACGACGACAAACGGCTCCGGTTACCTGTCGGGAAACATCGGCGCGACCAACATCAGTTTGAGCGCGTTCAAGGATGTCGTGGTCAATGCCGGCGCGCAGTTGACGGCGACGAATTCGATTACCTTGTCCGGCCTAACGGCAACGTTGGGCGGCAATCTCAACGCGCCTACCGTCAGCATCACGGGCACAAGCGGACTGACCTTTGATATATCGACCGGCTTCCTCTCCGCCAACAACATCACGTTGAACACGCCGTCCGGCACCTTGAGCCTGGCCGCAGGCGCGGCCGGAAGCGGCGGCATCGATGTGGCGCGGCTTCAGTCGCTCAATGCGAGCGCGGCAACCGTCGACATCCTGAGCGACTTCAACCTCGCCCAGGGATCGTCGAACCTGACGGTCGGGTCGGGAGGTGTTAATGCCGCCGGCTTCGATCTGTCTGGATTCAATAATATCACCCTGACCAACAGCAGTTATACGGGAAACGACCTCTCGGTAAACACAATGACGTTTAACCAAAAGGGCGACCTGACGTTGACCGGAAATCTTTACGTCGGAAACAAGGTAACGACGCCAGGTTCCATTTCTGTCGAGGGCGTCATCGACGGAAACACGGTCACCGCCACGAAGTCGATCGACGCCGGAACAGTCAGCGCGCAAAACCTAACGAGCGGAACGATCCTGACCATCGGCGATGGCGGTGTTCGACCCGGAAGTGGCAATGGTAACGTTGGCATCACTGCACCGACGATTGTCTGGGGCAGCGGCGGAATCGACATGGATGGCACAGCCGGGACGCCAGGTACGGCGCCGGGTGATGCCGCCAATCTGAGCCTGAACACCAGCTCGGTTTCGTTCGATTCGACTGGAACGGCGATCAAATCGGCTTCTCTGACTGGTGGCGATGCCGATCCTACCCGGAATGATGCGGGCGGTGACGGTGGTCAGTTGACGATTAATTCGACCGGCTCGGTCACAGTAAACAATCCGCTCCTGGCCACGACCGGCCAGAACAGCCAGACCGGCATGACGGGTGGAAATGGCGGAACGGTTAACGTGACCGCCAATTCGGGAATCACGGTCAACTCGCGTATAGAAACGTCTTCGAACGATGGAAACCGGCGAGTAAGCGCCAAAGGCGGCAAGGTTACCCTGAACAGCAAGGCCACGAACGGCACCGCCATTTCGATCGCAAGCAGCGCGCAAATTCTGGCACTCCTGAATGCTGCGGCTCCGGGACCTGGCGGCAATATCACCTTTAAATCGGCCGGTGGCGCCGTAAACGTGAACGGCACCGTTCAGGCCGATCGCGGCACAATAGACATCGAGAATAACGGCCTGTCGGGCAGAGTGACCCTGGCGAATGCCGTCCTCTCGGCCGACACAATTAAAATCGGCGCGTTGGGCGGGAGCGGCGTGCTCACGATCGGTGGCGGGACAATTAACGCCAACACTCTCCTTAAGCTGTATGCCGGCTCCAGCAGCGGCGTGGTCAACTTCGTTAGCAACGTTAACCTGAACGGCAACAGCACGAAAATTATCAGCGCGAACACGGTTACGATTCAGCCAAGCGTGCTTGTCTTCATCGGCGGCGCGAGTCCGGCGCAGGTTTACACGAACAATCCAAACTATACCGGTTTCGGCGGAATCGGGCATGGGTATGGCACCTTTACGGGAGCCGGGGCCGTCACCATTCATCCCAGCGTAAACAATCAGCCTCCGGGTTTCTGATCGAGAATGGCCACGCTCGAGTCGCCCAGCTCAGATCCGATCAGGCTCACGATACCGCCGGCCGCGCTGGCTGGTGTCGTCGATCCGGCATCGCTTTTCGCGGCCAACCGGTTACTGAAGGGAATTGGGCCGGCAGTCTTGAAGGAGATTGCGCCCCGTTTCGAAGTTCTCGATTTGAACGACGGCACCGTTGTCTTCGATGAAGGCGGGCCCGGAGATGCGCTTTACCTGATCGCGAGGGGATCAATCAAGATTTCCAAACGGGGTCGTGGCGGACAGCAGGAGACGCTGACCTTCCTGCACGAGAACGATTACTTCGGCGAGATGGCCCTGGTTGATCGAGCTCCGCGCTCGGCGCAAGCCGCGGCTGTCGGACAGACAATCCTGGGACGAGTTGACCGGACCATCTGGGATCTGCTGCTCCATTTTGCCCCTAACGAGGTCATGGGAAATTTTACGCGCTCGGCCACCCAGCGCCTCCGGGATAACAACGATCACTTTATTGAACAGATGATGCGCAGCGAGCGGCTCTCGCTTCTGGGCACAACCATTAGCTCGATCATTCACGACATGAACAACCCGATCACCACCATTCTGGGTGCATGTCAGGTGATTCAATCGAGCGCGACCGACGAGCTGACCATCGCAAATGTCCGGATTGATTAAGGACGCGATCGATCGGATGGAAACGATGACACGCGAGATGCTCGATTTTTCCCGCGGCGACACGCAGTTAAAATTAAAGCTGGTCAATGTTCCGGAACTCGTTAGCCAGCTCGAGCCCGACCTGAGCAAATGCCGTGTGGCCAGCGAGGTCGAGGTGGATGTTCAGTTTACCGGGGCGCTGCGGATTGATCGGCATCGGATTCTTCGGGTCTTCGGGAACCTGATCAAGAATGCTCGCGAAGCCATGAAGGCAGGTGACAAGAATCTTCTGCGCCTTGTCGTTCGCCAGGTTGACCAGGCGGTTCGATTCGAAGTCAGTGATACGGGGCATGGGATCAAGACCGATATTCTGCCGAAAATTTTCGAACCTTTTATGACGCATGGGAAAAGTAATGGGACCGGTCTCGGCCTTGCCATCAGCAAGGCTGTGGTCGACGCGCATAGTGGCAAGATCAGTGTGACCAGCAGCGAGGCTGGAACGACATTCGCCGTGGATCTTCCTCTCCCGCAAACCGAATCGTGAACTCGTTGTCCAACATCGGGTTGTCGATTCGTTTCTGGGGGGTTCGCGGATCTATTCCCGCACCTGATGCCGCGAATGTCGCGTTACGGCGGAAACACTTCCTGTCTCGAGCTTCGCTGTGGCGATGAATTAGTTATTCTCGACGCCGGCAGCGGCTTGAGGTCGTTAGGCATTGAACTGGACCGCCAGGCGCAGGGATCGCCCAATTGAAGGCTCCCTTCTGGTGTCGCATACCCACTGGGATCACATCCAGGGGCTGCCCTTTTTTGCCGCGGGTTATTACGCGGGAAATCGTTTTCAGCTGTTCGTCGGTCCCGGGCAAGCAGGTCGAATCTTGCAAGGCTTGCGCGACCAGATGTCACCCCTGCATTTTCCCGTTCGTTTTGAAGAGATGATGGGTCTTCTTCCTCTGCAGGAGCTGGGCGCGAAACGCAGCACGTTAGGAAGCTTTGCGGTTGCGACGTTCCCGCTCAATCACCCCGGCGGTTGCACCGGGTTTCGACTGGACGCTCGCGGGAAGTCGATCGCCTATCTTCCCGATCACGAGCCGTTCGGTTCAGCAACGCCGCAGGCCTTGGCTTCCCAAACCGCGCTGATTGAGTTTTTAAAGAATGTGGATCTGCTCGTGCTCGATACCCAATACACCGCGGAGGAATACGCCGGCCGGCGCGGATGGGGACACGGTTCTTTGCCCGAAAGCGTTGATCTGGCGCTCGCGGCCAACGCGCGCGAGCTCGTCCTTTTCCATCACGATCCATCCCACCACGACGGACAGATCGATGCCATGCTCGCCATGGCCCGACAGCGCTCAGCCGGAACCAGACTAGCGATCAACGCCGCGCGGGAAGGCGAAGCACGAGTTTTGGAAGGCGCGATTGATTCGACCGCGGAAGTCTTCCCAGTTTCGGTTCCCCTTTCCCAATCCGTTTCGGTTTGAGCCTGGCTGGTTCGGGCTGGCCGGCGCTATTCCCGATTGCGATTTCGCCCGGAGAATCGTAACTGTTTCCACGGCAGTCGGGTCTGCCATTTACCCCGTGGTGTAACGGTAACACAGCGCCCTTTGGAGGCGTTATTCATGGTTCAAATCCATGCGGGGTAGCGCCACCGACTTTCGTCGCTGGAAATTCCAAGTTCCAAGCTCCAACATCCAAGAACGTATGGCGGAGCGCCCTTTGATCCTTTTCGCGCCTGGCGCGGGGGCGCCGTCTACCCACCCTTGGATGCGGAGGTGGCGTGATTATCTCAGCAACATCGGGGAGGTGGTGTTGTTTGATTACTTATATATGAGTAACGGCAGCCGAAGGCCTGATCCCCTGCCACAACTCATCGCGACTCATCGCGCCGCCCTCAAGGAGGCTCGAGCGGGACATAAAGGCGCCGTTTTTTTGGCCGGCAAAAGCATGGGCGGCCGCATCGGCTGCCATGTGTCGTTGGAGGAACCTGTTTCGGGTCTGATCTGTTTCGGTTATCCACTCTGCGGCGCCGGCGATCGCAGCCGGATGCGTGATGCGGTTTTGCGCAAACTGTCGACGCCAATCCTGTTTCTTCAGGGGACGCGCGATAACCTTTGTCCGCTCGATTTATTAGAGGAGGTTCGTGCGGGGATGAAGGCTCCGGCTCGATTGCATGTAGTGGCTGATGGCGACCATTCATTGATGGTGGCCAAGCGTCGTCTTCGGGCGGAAGGCGTTACCCAGGAGGGGGTGGATCGTTCCCTCGTGGCCGAGATCGAAAAATTTGCCCAAGCGGTGGTCGCCGGGAAGAACCCAGCTCAATTGAATTAATCGTGAGGCTCTACGGTCTAATAGAAGGTGGCGCGAGGAGGCGGTTCTGCTTCCGATCGCAGTCTCCCCGCACATGAACAAGAATCTCTATTTGAAGTACTACCGCCTGCGCACGGAAGGCGAGGCGCTGCCTCCTCCTGTTGCCGAATCCGGGCCGGCCTCAACCATCAGGGCTACCGACGTGCGCTCAGGCGCTCCCGTGCTCCTGACGCGGGTTCCGGTGGCAGCGATTCCGCGAGGAGCAACGCGAGAAATTTGAGGCCAACGCGCGCTCCATCGTGCAGTTCGACCATGCTCACATCGCGCGCACAGTCGACTTTGGAAAGGAAGGCGATGAGTATGCTTTCGTCTCCGAGTATCCGCGTGGCGAAACCACCGAGCAATGGGTCGGACAAAACGGACGAATGCCTCCCGAAGCCGTTCTGCGTATCGCGCTACAGGTGGTGAGCGCAATTGGCGCGGCCGCCTATCACCAGATCTTCCATGCGGACATTAGGCCAGTGAATCTGGTTATCACTCCCGGGCAGACAGCCGAAGGAGGCTGGCCTTCAGTCAAGCTGACCAATCTGGCTACCGGCGGAATCGGAGCGAGTGTCTTGGCCACGGCCAATTCGAGTCAATTCGCCAGTCCGGAGCAAATGAAGGATGGCACGGTTGATCTTCGGTCGGAAATCTACTCGTTAGGGGCGACGATGTGTTTCTTGCTGACGGGTGCTTTCTATTCAGCGGAGCCGCGATCCCTTCAGACGCGGCGTTTCGCCAGGCCATTGCGCAAACTCATTCAGCCAATGCTTCGGCAGAATCCGAACGAACGTCCGCAGGACCCGGTCGTGCTTACCGAAACGCTCCGAAGCTGTCTTGAGGCGGTGGAACGGCGACAACTTCTGGCCGGCCGCGTGGGCATTCCTTTTCTGGCGGTTCAGTCCCGTCCCGCCAAGATTAAGCCTCCCAAACGGCTGCCAAAACAGATTCTCGCGCCGATCGGCGGTGAAATTTCACGCGCGGACGTTCCGGAGGAAGAGGAGCCTGACCTCCCTGTCGGCCGTCGGTGGTCACCGGCTTTCGCTATTGCGGCAGCAGTCTTGTTAGGCTTGGGGATTATCGGCGCCGCCATCGTTCCGGCACGCCATCTTTTCTTCGCTCACGAGAACAAGGATAAATCGGGGGATATCGGCGTTCCGATCGGCGTGTCACAACCGGCCCCGGTCTGGGACGGCAAGCCGTTGGTCATGAACAAGAATCGCATTCCGAGCGCAGCGACGGCCCAGGCGAGTGCCGCGCCATCCGTTCCTGCTGCTTCAAATTCGGTGGCAGCTGAACAACCTGCCGCGGCCGTTCCGGCATCCTCTCCAACTCCGCCGACGGTGGCGCAGGTGGGTGACGGCGAACCATCCGCTCCGGCCGCGGGGCCGCAGTCCGTTTGGGAGAAAGCGGGAAATCGTCCGCTTAGCGAACGCATGGTCAGCAAGGATGGCGTCGCCAGCGCGAGCAGCGCGGAGACCCCCGACGACAACAATAAGGTCGAGTCGTCGCAAGAATCTAAGGCGGGCGCCGAGAATCGAATTGTTTCCAGGGCCAATGATCAGAATGACAGCGACGCCGCGGAACCTCGGAAGCAGGCTGACAATTCCGAGAACGTGCGACCGCGGTTAAGGCCAGGCGTTCCGGTGACTACGGTTCGCAGGCCGAGTCGATCGATGACGGGGCGCGGATCAGTTGCGCGAATTGCTTCGGACGGAAGCGTTATCCTGCGTTTACCAAACGGAGAGATTGCTGTCCTGCCCCCACCCAGAGACGAATATCCTGTGCGGCGATATCATCGACCTCGGCGCACGGTAGTAGCCCCGCAACAGCCGTCCGGCTATCCGTATTACCAGGGCGACTAAAAACTCCTGTAATTCGTGCGACGGTCGTTAGGTCGATGCGTGACTCTAGGGCGGCGATCTTCGCCGCCATTTCATAGATTAGCGGCCAGGATGGCCGCCCTACAGTTGCGTTTAGCCGGCTCGACCCTCCAACGCCTTCGATCAAGGCGAAGCGCTGGCTGAAGGCGAGGCGGTCGGGAAAGCGAAGGTCGCCGAGGGATTGGGTGACGGCGAAACGCTCGCTTCCGGCGATGCGGTTGGTGACGGAGAGGTTGGGCTTGGAGTCGGAGTCGGCAGCGGCGGAATGATATTATCCCAATGATGCAGCGGGACGCCTGCGCCCCCGATTTCATCGACCAGACTTTGGCAACGCGCCTGAAGTTTATCGTAATCGGGCGGTCCGAATGGATTGTCGGCCGAGCCCGGAAAGATCAGGTAAGTGACTTTTAGGTCGCTGACCGGGCGATTGTAAGCCGTAGCCAGATTGTTGACTTCCTTGGCGATCCGCAAAGACGCTTCGCCGACTTTATCGTTAGGCCCAACGTCACCCACAATCGCTGGATATATCTCTTTCCCGAAAACCACCACCGCATAATCGCCAACTTTAGGCCCGTCCTTGGCGTGAGTGAAGACACCCGGGACAACAATGTAGGGATCTGTTGCCCCGATGAGGTAGCTGAACTTCTTCAGCGCCCCGATTTCATCTTTGGACCTGTTTGATTCCGGCCATGAGATCGCGCTTCCGCTCCGGAGTGACGGTTTTTTGCGCGGCTTCGTCTTCATATCGCTTGAGACGCTGTTCCTCGAACTCGGAGTAGGGATTGAGCAAGGCGCTCTTCTTCGGCCAGCGATAACTGGTGAATGGCTTGAAATTAGTGCTCACCCCGCTGCCGCTCGGTAGTCGGTCGCCGTCCGATCCGTCAGCGTCCACGTCCATGTCTGCCTGAAGCAAAAACGCCTTGCGATGCGTTTGCGGGTGCTGGAACTGCAGGATCGTCTGGCAGTCGTAAAAATTGTGCCGCGAAAGCAACTCCTCCAGGTGATAGAGTTTCTCTCGCAAGATCCTGATCTTGTTCGCGTAAAGATCGGCGAAGAGCGGGGAGACCGCTTCCGGTTTCAACATCGCGCCGAGACCTGGAAGAAGGTTGGGAAGGTCCGGAGATACCCTGGCGAGTTCCTCAATGGTTTGATTAGGCGTGGGCGTTTTCGTTTTTAGCTGCAGTTCGACGATATAACTGCGCGGATCGCTGCGTTCGGTGGTGGCATCGGCCCCCGGCGGAGCGTCGACGGTTGCGTGAAGGTTGATGCCGTTAAACAGCTTCACGATATCGACCTTGTTAGGCATCGGCGGCGGTTTCGTGGCTGTGGGCTCGGGCGTCGGCGTGACCGTTGGCTCGGGCGTGGCCAGTCCCTGCAGGCGCTCCAGCGATATCCAGCGGTAGATGATCGCGCTGAAGATCAGCGCCCCACAGATAAGCAGGAGCGCGCGCCAGGTTCTCACTTTAGAAACAGCAGCGCACCGTTAGCGCTTCAGCCAGGTGGCGATTGCGACCACGATGCCGATGACGCTCAGAAGCGACATGATTCCCGCGGGCATCACTTTGCCGGACGCGAAAAAGTTCGGAACGAACCGGCCGGCCAGCAGCAGGGAGATAACCAGCGCGAGAATAATTCCGACGAGGAACTGCGACGGCAACAAGAAGGCGGCCACGATGAGAAGAGCGCCGGCTGTTCCCCCGGAGATAAGGGAGATCGTGCTGCCAGCCTTCAAGTAGCCGACCAAACCGCCGACGATCGTTAGGGCGCCGTAGACGAGAAAATAGATTTTGGCTGAACCAATCATCTGCCCGGGCATTCGTAATCTAGGAGCCGAAGCGAAGCAAGCGATGGTATCCTTGATCGCGCGATTTACCCTCAGGTCAGGACGGGATGGTTGCTATCGACGAGCGCATGGGAGATCCCTCGGCGCGCTGCGCCAGGCTCGGGATGACAGGAAAGGGACTCAGCGTCGGTTCCGAGCGAGAAGACTGGCGCTGAATTCACCTTGCTTAACCACGGCTACAGTCAGAAGGTCCGAGCCATGACGAGCGGCTTGGCCTCACGCACGCGGCTGAATTCTTTTCGCGCCATCGTCGTCGGGATCGTCTCCATCGCATTTCTCTGGATGGTTGCGTTGAGCGTTTCGCCGGAACTGCACGCCAGTATTCATGCGCATGCGTCCGACGTAGCACACCACTGCGGCGCCACGCTCCTGGCATCCGGTCACTGTCAGGATTCGCAGGCCACCCCGCCGGTTACGTCTCCTGTTTTCCTTCCTCTGCTTACGCCCGTCCGCGTGATCACGCCGACGGTTCAATCTCCTTTCCTGATCGTCAGAGCTCTGGAACACGCGCCGCCAGTAGCGGCCTGATTCCGCGAATCGTCCCGCTCCGTCGGGCCGACGTTTCCAGAAAAATTCGCCGGTCCGGTGCGACGGGAGTTCCTCTCGAAACCAGCCGCCGTTGCCCGACACCTCTGAACTACTGATGAAGAAATCTACAAATTTGAAGTTGATTGCGATCCTTGTGCTCGTGAGCGCGGGAAGAGCCGCGTCCCAGGACCCGGTTTTGTCCCCCGCTCCGTCATCCGGCGGAGCGAGCGATGTCGAGATGCTGCGAGAACAGGTGAAGGCCTTGAGTGAAACCGTCAAAGCCTTGCAAAAACAGGTGCAGGACCAAAACGCTGTGCTCGAGAAAGCGAATATCGTCGCTGGTCCCGGAGCTTCCGCAAAATCCGGCGCCGTCAGCGACGCCGGCGTCGGCGGGAACGAAGGCAAGTGCAATTCCCGGCGCCGGCTTTGATTCCAACAGAGGACACCTCGGTGGTCGCATCCGCGCCGCGGCCGCGGTCTTCAACGCCATCAAGTATGGATGCGAACGGCAACGCATTACCCGGTTCAATTCCAACCACCGACAGCAGCGTGGTCGCTTCATCCGCACCCGCGGATGCCATCACCAACCCGGTGTCTTCGTTAGTCGCGCCGATCACGATCGGTGGGGGCAAGAATTACATGAACATCTCCTTCGACGCGATGTTTGCCGGGGCTTACTCGAGCGACAAACATCTCGATCGTCTCGAGGTAGGCGATCACGACCCGCAGCAGCGCGGTTTCAACGCCCGCAACATCGAGCTGGCGTTTGATGGCGCGGTCGACCCGTATTTCGAAGGCTTCGCCAACATCGTTTTCAAACTCGACAACGACAACAATACCGATGTCGAAGTGGAGGAAGCCTTTTTGCAGACGACCAATCTTCCGTTCAACCTGCAATTGAAGGGCGGGCAATTTTTCGCCGCTTTCGGCCGGATCAATCCGACGCATCCCCATACATGGGATTTTGCGGATGATCCATTGGTTCACGGCCTTTTGCTCGGACCGGATGGACTTCGAGGGGTCGGCGCGCAGATTTCGTGGGTTGTTCCTGTGCCATGGTATTCACAAGTCTTGTTAGGCGTGCAAAATGGACGGGGCGGCACCGGATACTCTTTTCGAAATCCCGGTAGCGACGGAATTTTCTTCGATCGACAGACGACGGATCGCGAGATGCGCGGGCTGGTACGATTTTGTCTGGATTCCGCGCTGGGAGAATTCGGTCGATTTGTCACCGACCCAGGTGGTGCTGGCGGGCGTGTCCGGAGCATTCGGATCCAACGACACCGGCGGGGACACGCGCACGCAGATTTATGGGGCTGATCTGCTTTACAAATGGAAGAGCGCGAAAGCCGAAGGCGGTTTTCCCTTCGTGAAATGGCAGACCGAATTCATGTATCGCCGGTTCGAAGCCGGCCGCGGTGTCGACGAGATGTTCCCGGTCGCCGAAACCTTTCACGACTGGGGGATGTATTCGCAGGTTATGTGGGGTTTCAAAAAGGGGTGGGTCGCGGGACTGCGCGGTGACTACATGCACATGACCGACTCGGAGTTTACCGACGACCTCGAGCGACAGACACGGTCCCGCATCAGCGCGAACATCACCTGGTATCCGACGGAGTTCTCGAAGATCCGTCTGCAGTACAACCACGATTTCTTTGAGGAAAATTTTTTCCTGCCGGGTCGCGACGTTGATTCGGTTTTTTTGCAGTTTGAATTCATCCTCGGCGCGCACGGCGCCCACAAATTTTAATCACCAATGAACACGAATAGACACGAATTAGTCATGCTCGCTTACCTCTCTGACCGCCTGCGCAGTTGGCGCAAGGCGTTGCTCCAACACTCCATCACTCTATTACTCCTGCTTCTGCCGATGGCGGCGCAGGCGAAACTAAATGTCGTTGCGACACTGCCGGATTTCGGATCGCTCGCGCGTGATGTGGGCGGGGACCTGGTGAATGTCAGCGTGATGGCCAAGCCGACGGAGGATCCACACTTCGTCGATGCGCGCCCGAGCTTTGTGGTGCAGTTGCGAACGGCTGACGTCCTCATTGAGGGCGGCGCGGAATTGGAGATCGGCTGGTTGCCGCCACTTCTGCAAAACGCGCGCAATCCGAAAATCGAGCTGGGCCAGCCGGGGCGCATCGTCGCTTCACAGGGGATTCGCCTGATGAACGTGCCCGCGAATGTCACCCGGGCGGCCGGCGACGTTCACGCTCTCGGCAATCCGCATTTCATGACCGATCCGATCATTGCCAAAGCGGTCGCGCAGCACATTGCCACCGCCTTTGGCCAGATTGATCCGGCGAACAAGGCGACCTACGAGGCGAATTACCAGAAGTTCGAGTCAACCATCAACGCCAAGCTGCAGGAGTGGGGCACGGCGATGCTGCCATTCAAGGGTCAGCAAATCGTGGCTTATCACGATTCGTGGCCCTACTTCGCGCATCGCTATGGCGTTGGGATCGATACCTTTTTGGAGCCAAAGCCGGGAATTCCGCCTTCGCCGGCGCACCTCGCGGAGGTGATCGCGCAGGTCAAAGCGCAGAAGATGAAGGCGATTATCGTAGAACCGTTTCACGATCGGAAGATTGCCGAGCGCGTCGCCAGCGCGACTGGTGCCAAGGTGGTTGATTTCGCGCAATATCCGGGGGCGCTGCCGAATACGGAGACGTACGTCAAATTGCAGGACGCGCTGATTGCGCGATTAACGGCGGCGCTGAAATGAACTGCCTCCCAGCAATTTGTGTCGGTGGAGGGACGAGGCTCCGTCCTGTCCCGAAATATTCTGGCGACGACACGGAGGCTCGTCCCTCCAGTCGAAGGAATGAGCCCGAGACAAATTTTACCCAACTAATATGTGGGAAGTCATGTTTTGGCCCATCGTGGCCTGCGTTCTGTTGCCCTGGCTGCTGGTTTATCTCGGGCTGCATGTGGTTCAACGCGGAATCATTTTTATCGATATTGCCATGGCCCAGATGGCGTCGTTAGGCATCTGCGTGGCCTTGTTGTTTCGCATCGATCTGCACAGTTGGGAGACCTTTGCGATCGCTCTTGGATTCACTTTGGTGGGCGCGGCTATTTTCTCGGTCACCGGGAAGCGCGCCAGCCAGGTGCCGCAGGAAGCCATCATCGGAATCGCCTATGTGGTCGCGGCGGCCGCGGCGGTTTTGCTGTTGAGTCGCGCGGCCGAAGGCGACGAGGAAATTAAACAGATGCTCGTCGGGAATATCCTGCTCGTTTCGCCGTTCGATGTCTGGAGCTGTTTTGCCGTTTTTGTCGCCGTGGGTCTCCTTCACTTTGCGTTGCGGCGTAATTTTCTGCTGGTTTCTTTCAATCGCCCGAAAGCCTATGAAAGCGGGTTGCGCGTGCGCTGGTGGGACTTTCTGTTTTACGCGCTCTTTGGTCTGGTTGTGACGATCTTCGTTCGCATCGCCGGCGTTCTGCTGGTGTTCAGTTACCTGATCGTTCCCGCGGTCTGCGGAATCAATCTCGCGAAACGCATCGGATCGCGCCTTCTCATCGGCTGGGTGATCGCTCTGGCCGGTGGCATCCTCGGGCTTTTCGCGTCCTACTGGTGGGATTTGCCTTCCGGCGCGGCCATTGTGTGCACATTCGGCGCCTTGTTAGTAGCGGTCTCTGTGTTTGGACTTTTCCAAAGGCGGAGTTCTGCTTCACCCGTCCAGTCGCCGAAATGACGAATGTTTAATGACAAATTCCCAACTAATTTTCACTCCCTGTTATGATACGTTTGCCGCGTCATGATGGCCGATCTTAATCATTCATTGATCATTGAGAATTGGTCATTGGTCATTTGGAGACTGTAAGCCCGCTGCTTACAGTCCACCGTGCATTCTTTTCATTACAGAAACGGCACTCTCGCCTGCGAAGGTTACGATCTGCGGGCGGCGGCGGAGAAATTCGGCACGCCTCTTTATATATATAGTGCGGAGACGGCCCTCGACCATTACGGCCGCCTCGATGCCGCCCTCGGATCACTCGATCATCTGATTTGTTATGCCGTTAAAGCGAATTCTAATCGCGCGATCCTGAAACTGTTCGCCGATGCCGGCGCCGGGTTCGACATCGTTTCTGGCGGTGAGCTTTATCGCGTCGTTCAGGCCGGAGGCGATCCATCGAAATGCACCTTCGCCGGGGTCGGGCAAGTCGCGCGAGGAAATCGAATATGCCCTCGAGTGCGGGGTGCACAGCTTCAATGTCGAAAGCGAAGCGGAGTTGGAATACATCAATCGCATCGCGGCGGGTAGAAATGTGCGTGCCCCGATTGCATTGCGCGCGAATCCGGACGTTCACTCGGACACGCACGCTTACATTTCGACCGGTGCGAGCGAGAACAAATTCGGCATCGGCCTCGATAGACTGGGTGCGACTTACGAGGCGGCCTCGCGCATGTCGAACATCCGTATTGCCGGCGTGCAGATGCACATTGGGTCGCAGATCACCGAGGCGAAACCGTTTGCCGAAGCCATCCGGAAAGTTTTGCCCCTGGCGCGCGACCTAACGAACCGGTACGGTATTGAATTTTTCAGCATTGGCGGCGGCATGGGAATTATCTATCGACGCGCGCTGGCCAGCGGTTCGGGAAAATGGTGGCACGATAACGGCGGTGAACCCTCCGCCTTTAGCGTGCGCGATTACGCCGAGGCCATCGTGCCTTCACTCGAGGGGGCGGGTCTGCGCATTTTGTTGGAGCCCGGCCGCTTCCTTGTCGGGAACGCCGGCGTGCTCGCTGACCCGCGTTCGATATTTGAAAAAAACCACAAGGAAGACATTTGCCATCGTTGATGCCGGGATGAACGACCTGATCCGGCCCGCCCTCTACAGCAGCTATCACGAGATCGTTCCGGTCGAAGAGCCTTCGGATACGACGACGATATCAAAGATCGATATCGTCGGACCGGTGTGCGAGAGCGGAGATTTTTTCGCGACCGATCGCGAAATGTCCGATGTGCACGAAGGCGATTTGCTCGCGATCATGAGTGCCGGTGCCTATGGCTTTGTCATGGCATCGAATTACAATTCGCGGCCCCTTCCGGCCGAGGCGCTGGTTCGCGGAAATCAAATTGCCCTGATTCGGCGGCGCCAGAAGGTGGAGGAGCTGGTTCAGGATGAGGTTGAGCCGGTCTGGGAGTGAGGCCACTCCGTTGGAGCGGAAACTTCAAGTTCCAAGATTCATACCGACAAGGGAGGCTCCGTTTCTGCCATCCCGAGCACAACCATCGAGGACAGCGCGTTGGGAGTGAGCGAACTCCACGTTTTATTCGGTCATCCTGAGCCAGCGGTTTCCGAATTCCGCCGCTCCGCGGTGCGAAAACCCCCCGGTGAGGTTGCGGAAGGCCGTTTTGTGCATAAATAGTGCTCCCTCATTATTTCTATGCGTTTCCCCCGGGTTTTAACGGTTATTGCCCTCGTTTTTGTCGCCCTGTCCTCCAGCCGGGCTGCCAACAATTCCCATGACGAATGGATCCTTCTCGTCGGCGGTCCTTCGATGCATCAGTGGGAACAGTACAAGGCGCAGCCGCACGACCATTGGTGGGCTAAT
Source organism: uncultured Verrucomicrobiae bacterium (assembly GCA_963824205.1). Lineage (GTDB taxonomy): Bacteria > Verrucomicrobiota > Verrucomicrobiia > Chthoniobacterales > UBA10450 > JBBRDU01. Next base: position 898,458 of record CAWGOG010000001.1, read on the forward strand.
TTCGTCCACGCGGCCCGTCTTCGAACCGAGCAGATTCGGGCAACCCAGGGGCCCAACGCCAAAATCACATGGCTGGTTTACAAACAAGGCTATGTCGATAGGGCCAAGCAGGAAAAACAGGACCTGCTCGGGTTCATCGAGTCCATTCACGAGAAGTTTGGCGTGAACGTCGTTTATTTCGGCAATGGCCCGGACGTGATTAATTATTTGAATCGCGGACAGGATCGTAGCCGCGTGAAGATCGGAGGCTTCGAATATTTCGGTCATTCCAACAGGGCCTGTTTCATGTTCGATTATTCCAGCAACCTGGACAGCGCCTCGAAGTCATGGCTGCACGAGAACGACTTTGTCCGGATCGATCGGCGCGATTTCGCGCGAGCGCCTTACATTAAGAGCTGGGGTTGCCATACCGGCGAAGAAATGTCGGAGAAATGGTATAACGCCACCGGCACACACATGATCGGCGCCATCGGAAAAACGCAATTCATGATGGAAGAATTGCCGATCCTGAGCTCGCAGGGCGGGCAATGGGTCCAGTTCTGACCTGACGATTTCAATTTGCACGTGTGATCGCGTGCACCGGAAATTGCAGGGCGGCGATCTTCGCCGCCGACTGAATAGATTGGCGGGCAGGATGCCCGCCCTACAGTTGCCCGGGAGGGTTTCACGTCTTGGAGGGACGAGCTCGTCTCGTCCGCCCCTCGTTAATTTCGAATTTCGAAATCCAAATTTCGGATTAACATCGCCAGGACGCGATGAATTTCGACGAACTTCAGCGGCTTTATGACCAGCCGTTCTTCGAGCTAATTGAGCAGAGCCGCGCAGTTCATCGGCAGCACTGGCGCGGCGAAGAGGTGCAGCGGTGCAGTTTGCTGAGCATCAAGACCGGGGGCTGCAGCGAAGACTGCTCGTATTGCGCGCAAAGTGCTCACTATTCGACCGGAGTCGAGCGCGAGGAACTCATGCCGATCGATGAAATCGTCGGCGCCGCCGAGCAAGCTCGCGCACAAGGGGCCAGTCGTTTTTGCATGGGGGCGGCCTGGCGTGGCGTTCGCGATGGCACGGAAAAGTTTGAAGAAGTCCTTGAAACCGTTAGGCAAGTGAGCCAGCTGGGCATGGAAGTGTGCGTCACTCTTGGCCAGATCGGGTCAATCGAGGCGCAGAAGCTGAAGGCGGCCGGTGTCACGGCCTACAATCATAACATCGACACCTCGCCGGAGTTTTATCCCTCGATTGTGAGCACGCATTCTTTTCAGGATCGCCTCGATACCATTGCGGCGGTGCAGGAGAGCGGAATGTCGGTCTGTTGCGGCGGAATTATCGGAATGGGCGAGTCGGAGGAAGATCGCCTGCGAATGCTCGAGGTCCTCTCCGAATTCGATCCGCAGCCTGAAAGCGTCCCGATTAATTGCCTTATGGCGATGCCGGGGACGCCCTTGTCCGAGCAGGCGCCGGTCGATATTTTTCAGCTCGTTAGGCTAATCGCGGTCGCCCGCCTGGCAATTCCGCGGGCGCGGGTCCGTCTGGCCGCGGGGAGGACAAGACTTTCGCGCGAAGGCCAGGCGCTCTGCTTTTTCGCGGGCGCCAACTCTATCTTTTTCGGGGATAAACTGCTTACCGCCAAGAATCCGGCGGTCGATGCCGATCTTGGGCTGCTGAAGGAACTTGGCTTAAGCGTCGCTTAGGCACGCGTGACTGTAGGGCGGCGATCTTCGCCGCCGACTGATAGATTGGCGGGCAGGATGCCCGCCCTACAGTCGCCCTGGGTTATGGAATACCTTAGGGGAAGCTTGAAGGGACGGTTCTATGTCCCACTTTTCTTGTCACGCGGGCTCCTTAATGATGGGCAACTGACCTTTTCAGATTGACCGGCGTCCCCTTCCCTTCTTAACTATTCTCCATGAAAATCCTCCTCGCCTGCCTGATGTGCATGCTGCTCAACACGGTGCAGTGCTTCGCCATTGATGGGGGGCCGTGGGGAGGCGCGGAGGCGGCGTGACCACCGGTAATTACGCAGGCGTTCTGGTTCCGATTCCGGTGGTTATTGATCCAGGGCCGCCCCCGGTCATGGAAACTGAAATTCGCTGGCGCTTTTTACGATCAAGTATCCCAGCCGTCGGATTGGCCACGGGCACGAGCGCCATTTTTCGCAACGGATATTGCCTATACCGGCAACAATCGTCGGCCTCGCCGATCCCGACACCCAGAAGCTCACAGGGATTCTCAATTCCTTTTTCTTACTTATTAGCGACCGCGAAACGGGCATCGACCGACATCAATATCATAGCGGCCGAGTACGGCGCCAATGGAAAACTCGAAAATGCGAAAATCGTCGCAAACCCGCATAATAGCTCTGCAACGGCCCGGATCCGCGGCACGGCGTCTATCAGTTATACCAACCAGCATTTTGATACTGGAGTACCCGATCCGAATGGCGACAGCGGCGGCCCGATTCCATATCGGATCATCGGATTCAAGCAGTCCGAAGCTACCAGTTAGACCGTCGGCGCATTAATGTGGGCACGCGGGTCAGGGATTTGCGATCCCGCAAGCACGCGGGGTTCTCGCTTATGGAACTGCCTGGTCACGATCGTGGTGCTCGGGATCCTGATGGTCCTTGCTTATTCCCGGCCATTGGCAGCATGCAGGCGCGTGCGCAGCGTGTTCAATGTATGGCCAATTCACGGAGCCTCTATGCGGCCGCGGAAATGTACATTCAACAAAACGGAAACTGGCCGCAGATCCCATGCCGATGGACGATTCTGATACGGGGCACGAGCGTCTACGCCAAAAACTGGATCGCCGCGCTGTCGCCATTCGGTCCGACGCAAAAAACGTGGATTTGCCCGACGATCCAGGGACTTCATTCAGAAGCCGGACCTAACGAATCCGGAAAATATGCGCGTCGATTATCTCGCGACTTCATTTGACGATAAGCCGACTACAGCGCATCGGTGGCCACGGCAGCCATGGTTTGCCGAGGTGGGTGACGTTCACGGGAACGGCAACCTGATTATCTTTACCGACGGCAGCATCAGCGATCTGAAGACAGTCGCCGCGCAGGGGCAGAAGAAATAGCGTCGTTACAAACAAAGCAATTGTAGGACGGCGATCTTCGCCGCCTTAATTGGCTGGGGCCAGGATGGCCGCTCCACAGTTACGCGGGTCTTTTCGTTAGGCTCGGAAAGTAAACCCGCTCGCGCTCGATCTGTGCGCCGCGCGAAAAAAAGAAATCGCGCAATTCGTCCGAGTAGTACCAGCCGTTCTCCTGCGGGTTGAGTCCAAAAAAAACTCTGCCGCCAGGCTTGAGATGATTCGTTAGGTCATCCAGGAAAAAATTCCATTCTGCCGGCCCCCAGAGCGTCTTGTCCGGCTTACGATTGAAGCCGGTGGAATAAGCCGTGATGAGGTCAAACTTTCTCCCGAGATCAGGGAGCGGCTCAAAGGCTTTTATTTCCCAAATGCGCCGGTCGACCCCCATTAACTCGACCAGATCGCCGAAGACCGGGAACCAGCTCACATCGAGACCAACGCAGCCGTGTCCGAGTTGCTGGGCAACGTAGAGAAAGAATCCGCCTCCGCAGCCAAGGTCGAGAATGTCTTGCGGCGGAAGCCGGTGCAGATCGAGATCCTGCACCCGGGCGATATTCAACTTCATGAATTCCGGGACGCGCGCGTACTTCGATATGCCGACGGGCGAATCCTTGTAGCGCTCCTCGATTTCAGTCATGCGCTTTTGATCGAGCCGCTCGAGAAGAGGGCGAAGAGGAACGGGATGAAGGCGGCGACGCATCCGTCGCGCAAATCGTGTGTACGATTCCTTTTGTCCGAGTTTCGCCAGTTTGTGGGAGAGCTTCACGCGCGAGCAATGTAGGACAGAGCCCCCGCTTGCCAAGGAGCGGACGATTTCGCGCGGTGGGGCGAGAGTCTCTCGAGCCTATTCTCTGAGGAACCGTAGCAGGCTCGACGGAGTCTCGCCCCACCGGGCCAGTGTACAAAGATGCGGCGACGACCCGTGCAGTCGTCGCCGCTGACCGCAACCAACCGAATTATTTACTCTGGGCGTCGTGCATTTCCTTGGCCGCGTTGTGCATGTCCTGATGCGCCTTTTGCAGGCTATCGGCCTTCGCTTGCTGCTCCGGTGTGAGCAGAGGGCGGATCTGCGACATGGTGCTATCCATGACCGCTTTGGCCTTCTGCATGGCATCCTGATGGATGGCCTGAAGCTGAGGTTTCGCTGCATCGACAATCGGCTGAACCTTGGCCTGTTGATCGGCCGTCAGGTTCAACGATTTGGTGAGATGTTCGAGCGGATTGCCGCCGTGATGGAACCCCCCGGGCCCTTCGGCCTGGGCAATTGCCAACCCTGCGGAAATCGCGCTGATCGCTATGAGTGTCAGTAAGGATCGTTTCATGTTTTTTCTTTTTCTGTTTGGTTCTGCGGAGGCTTTTCAATGCATCCGCTTCAAGTGGAGTGACCGGCGATGGCGTGAAAAGGTTACAAGAATCTTTGGGGCCTCTCTGTTTATTTGAAGTTTGCGCCACACTTACCCTCCCGCTGCTCTAAGACACAGCGGGACATTTGCTGAACGTTGGAAAATAAGCTCTGCGCCAGCACTCACCCTCCTCCGCCTCTAAGACGGCGGAGGACAAATGCTGAACGTTGGAGATACTTTGTAACCAAGGAGGTCCCTCAGCTGTCTTCTCAGTTGGTGTGGATACTCTTATTTCTACATGGACAATTCTGATGCAGGCGCGCTGGTTCAAAGCGCGCTCGCGCATGACGATGCGGCCGCTCAAGAACTGGTGCGTCAGCTTTATCCATTGGTCGCAAAAATCGTCCGCGCGCACCGGACACGCCGCACCGCCGAAGAGGACCTCTGCCAAATGATTTTCATCAAGATGTTTCAGAACCTGCCCAGTTTCTCCGGCAAAGTGCCGTTGGAACATTGGGTGTCCCGAATCGCCGTGAACACCTGCCTTAACCAGATAGAATCGGAGCGAGTTCGTCCGGAGCTGCGCCAGGCCGACCTGAGCGAAGAACAGGCCGCCGTGATTGAATCAATGGCTGCCAGCCCGGACGAACTCGGGCCGGATGAAAAATTTGCTTCCCGCGAGCTGGTCGAACACCTTTTACAATCGTTAAAACCCGCTGAACGCCTTGTGATCGACCTGATGTATCTTCAATCCCGCTCAGTGGAGGAAATTCGGAAAGTGACCGGTTGGAGCGGGACGTTGGTGAAGGTGCGGGCTTTCCGCGCGCGAAACAAGATGAGGACGCAGCTCGAAAACTTGAGAAAAAACGATGAGCGCAAATAAGAACGATATCGATCGTCTGTTACGATCGGCCGCGCAGGCGCCCGAGGAGGCTCCGGCGGAGCCGCCTTTTGGTTTCGAAACGCGAGTCGTTGCGCTCTGGCGTTCCAGTAAGCCGAAGGCGAACGGGTTTGGCCGGCTTTTCCGCGGAATTATTGTGTCGTCGGCGGTGATCATGATTGTTTCCGCGGCGGCGACCTTCCGTGAATATCAGCAGGGAATGGAAGCAGGAGACGTCTCCTCAAACGAGTTTGCCATCGCGGATTCCGCGATCCAGGCGGAGTTTTCACAGTGAACGGATCGCTTCGCTGGAAGCTGATCGTAGGGGTTCTTCTCGCCTTTCTTGCCGGAGGAATGAGCGGGTTCTTCTTCGCCATTCATGCGCGGCATGTCTTCATCGAGGTTCACCAGCAAGGCCTCGTGTCCATGCGCATGAAGGAACATCTGCGCAACCAGTTGAACCTGACGCCCGATCAGGAAAAGAAGATTTCTCCCATCGTGGAAAAAATGTCCGCCCAGCTGGAACAAATTCGAAGCGAAACCGGCGATCGCGTTCGCAAGACCATGCACGATGCGCATCATGAGATGGAGGGCGTGTTGACCGAGGAACAGAAAAAGCAATTGGCGCAAATGGAGGAACGCCATCGCACCTGGCATCTGCATCGTGGGATGCACCCGCCTCCGCCGGGCGGAGAAATGCCCCCCCCGCCGCCCTAAGTGGGCGGCTAACTAGTTGACACCTCACCTCAGTCCTCTCCCCGCATTGCGGGGCGAGGAAGAAGAGGGTGCCCCACGTGTCACGCGGTTTTGGGTGAAATGGGCGGCGGAGCTCCCGCGACGCCGGGTGTATGGTCTCGCAGGCGCTCGACCCTCCATTGGTCCCGCGAGAGTCAATATGCGCTGGAGATTTCGCGCAAAAAACCCGGCCCGCGATAAACCAGACCGGTGTATACCTGAATAAGCCGGGCGCCGGCCTCGAATTTTTCGCGCGCGGACTCGGCGTCCATGATTCCGCCGCAACCGATCACGGGAATTGTGGTGCGCGTGGAAATGTTGCGCACAAGATCGGTCGATCTTTGCCGAAGCGGCTCCCCGCTTAACCCGCCGGCCTGGTCCTTGTTCGACGGAAGAGCCGAATGATTCAAAGTGGTGTTCGTCGCGATGATCCCGGCCACGCGGTGGTCCTCACATGTCCTCAGGATCTCGCCAACATCTTCGTCGGCGAGGTCGGGTGAAAATTTTACCACGATCGGGCGGTTCGTACGATTTTCGTTTTGCACCGAGTCGAGCAGAGTCGCGAGCAGCTCCGATTTTTGAAGCGTGCGCAGACCAGGCGTGTTAGGCGAGCTGACGTTCAAGACCACGTAATCGGCGAAGGGCTGAAGACGGCGAAACGAATGCAGATAATCCGCCGGCGCCTGGTCCAGTGACACATCCTTCGATTTTCCAATATTGATGCCGACAGGAATCTCGGGCCATCGACCGGACTCGCGCAGTTTTCGCAAACGGTTTGCCACGAGATCGGCACCGTCATTATTGAACCCCAGGCGGTTAACGAGTGCACGCCTCTCGGGGTAACGGAAAATTCGCGGCCTAGGATTGCCCGATTGAGGCCGGCCCGTGACCGTTCCAATTTCAACGAACCCAAAGCCCATGGCGGCCAGCGCCGGCAAAGCCACGCCATTTTTGTCGAAGCCGGCGGCCAGACCAATCGGGTTTTTAAAGCGAAGGCCAAACAGAGTGCGCGGGCTTTCCGTTGGTGTGAATCGGCGCAGCAAGCTCTGAGCGACCCCTAACGACGAGGCGCTCTGCAAGCTCCGGATGGCAAGATTGTGAGCTGTCTCCGAATCGAGCTGGAACAGAACAGGGCGTACCGCCATGTCGAAAAAGGAGCGCGCCTTCATTTTCCGATGCAGAATTGTCCGAAGACGGAATCGAGGATCTCTTCGTGCTCAACTGCCCCGATCAATTCGCCGATCCCGTCCAGTGCCCGCCGAATTTCGATCGCATAAATATCCGGCGTCGATCCGCCGGTGATGATCTCATCGGCTCGCCGGCAGGAGTCCAGCGCGCGCCGAAGACAATCGCGATGGCGGCTGTTGATGGAAACGGCGCTCTCCGCCTGGAGGTTCCCCGCGCCGATTCGATGGGCGATTTCGTTTCGCAAACCATCCAGGCCGGTCCCCGTCTTGCAGGAGATTCTTAGTGCCAGGGTGCCCTTCCAGTCGGTGTGCTCCGGCAGATCGCTCTTGTTCAGGACGAGGAGGGTCGGGCGATCCGGTTCTTCGATGGTGAATTTCGGAGGGCGCGGTGCGCTGCCGTCCATCACATGCAAAGCCAGGTCGGACTGTTCGAGAGATTGCTTTGTTCGCGCCATGCCTTCGCGCTCGACATCGTCATGGGATTCGCGGATGCCGGCGGTATCACGCAGCCTAACTAATATTCCCGCAAGTTCGACGGCTTCTTCGACCGTGTCTCGTGTGGTCCCGGGCGCCGCGCTGACGATCGCCCGATCAAACCCCAACAGCTTGTTCAGCAGGCTCGATTTGCCGGCGTTCGTTGGTCCGTAAATGACCACGCGAACACCTTCCCGCAAAACGCGGCCGCGGTCAGCCGTGGCCAGCAGCTCGTCCATCTTTTGCATGATCGAACGCAGCCGCGCCTGAACTTTCTCGCCTTCGTCAGGAGCAATATCTTCGTCCGCGAAGTCGAGCGACGCCTCAAGGTGCGCGGTCAGGTCGATCAATTCATCGCGTATCAATCCGATCCGGTGGCCCAGAGATCCTTCCAATTGTTCCATGGCGGATCTCAGCGCGAGATCGGTCTTGGCGCGGATCAGGTCGATCACGGCTTCGGCCTGAGTAAGATCCATTTTCCCGTTTAGAAACGCCCGCTCGGTGAATTCACCGGGGCGAGCGGCCCGCGCGCCGGAGCGAAAAGCGGCCTCGAGAATTCGAGCTGCCGGAAGAGCACCCCCATGACAGCTGATCTCGACGAGATCTTCGCCGGTGTAACTGGCGGGCGCCCGATGAACGCTCAGGAGCACCTGATCGATGACAGCCGTCCCGTCAGCGATGGCCCCGAAATGCTGCATGCGCGGCGGGAACTCCGAAGGCTTTTCCGTTCCCGCAAAAATGGCGTCGGCCACCGCGACCGCCCCCGGGCCACTGAGTCGGACCATGGCAATGGCGGCTTCGCCCGGAGCCGTCGAGATGGCGGCAATCGTTTCCCCTCGCGTCTGCATTACATCATTAGGCCGCCGGCTTCGGTGCCTTTGCCATCACTTCGCGCAACGCGGCGATGCATTTCCTGTTTTGCTCCGTGGTGCCGATGGTAATTCGAATCCATTCGAGCCAGATCGTAGCCCTTCATCGGCCGGACAATGATTTTGCGCGCCAGAAGTTCTTGAAAAATCGCGCGACCATCACCGACATCGACCATGATAAAATTTCCGCTGCCCGGAACGAATTCGAGCTTCATCGATCGGAGTTCGTTCGCGAGATAAACGCGACCCTCATCGACCACGCGTTTGGTGCGCGCCTGATGCTCCTGATCGTCGAGCGCCGCCAATGCCGCGATCTGGCCGATACCGGTGACGTTGAATGGCTGGCGTGTTTTTTGCAGCACGGCAATCAGTTCCGGTCGCGCGATTCCATATCCCACGCGAAGGCTGGCGAGCCCGTGGATCTTGGAAAATGTGCGGAGTACGACGACGTTCCGTCCGTCTTTGACGTAACGAAGCGTGTCCGGCGGGTCGTCCAGGAATTCGTAGTAGGCCTCGTCGAAAACAGTCACGACTGCCTCCGGTACCCGGCTCATGAAATCATCGATCTCCTGCTGGGAAACCAGCGTGCCGGTGGGGTTGTTAGGATTGGCAATGAATACCAGCCGGGTGCGCGGAGTGATGGCCGCGAGGATAGCGTCGAGATGATGACGAAAATCCGGACTGGGCGCCTCGATCGTTTGGGCGCCGAACAATTTGGCCACCAACTTGTAAGCCACAAAAGCGTGCTGCGAAGTGACAATGTTGTCGTCAGCCCGCAAAAACGCGTGGGCAAGAAACTCAATGATTTCGTTAGACCCGGCTCCGAGGATCAGGTTTTCCCGGGCCAGACCAAGCCGTTTCGCCAGATTTTCGCGCAGGTAAAAGGCGCCTCCGTCAGGATAAAGCTGCGCCTGAGCCATGGCGCTTTGCACCGCGGCAATCGCTTTGGGCGATGGGCCTAACGGATTTTCGTTCGAGGCCAGCTTGACGATCTCGGTGGGATCGACCCCAAGCTCGCGCGCGGTTTCTTCGATCGGTTTGCCCGGCTCGTAAACCGACAGATCACGTAACTGCGGACAAGCCAGGTTCCAGATCGAATCCATCGCGGCGAGTGTAGGCGAATTTCGAGAGAAAAAAACCGCGGAGACGGGCATTCCGTCAAAGACAATCGTCCCGTCGCTCCCACGTTCTCGTTCTGTCATCCCGAGGCAGGCGCCAGCGCGCCGAGGGATCCCCCATGCGCTCATGGATTACACATGTTCCTGACTAAAGGTCTTCGTGGCATCGGCATCCTGCCGATGTTTCCAGGGATTTCATCGGCTGAAAGCCGAGGCCACCCTTGCCGCGGGCGGGACAACCCTAGGACGCGAAAAGCATTAATCACCGTAGGCATAGGCCGGGGGCGGCGAGTCGCTTAGCGTAAAAAGCTGTTCAGGCCTCGCGTTTCTGGCGAACATTTTTTGCGTTATGCATTTTCATCTTCCGCTTGGCGAGGTCATGATTTTCGGCATCGCGTTCAATTTTTGGAAAGTCATTGGATGGAGCGGGAGCCTCATCTTCGGCGTGCGATTCCTGATTCAATGGCTCGCGTCGGAGCGGGCCAAGCGGAGCGTGATTCCGGTCGGCTTTTGGGAGTGCAGCGCGGTGGGGTCGTTCCTCTTGCTGGCCTATTTCGCCATCTATCGTCACGACTCCGTAGGAGTCCTGCAAAGCCTTCTTCCCCTGCCGATTTATCTTCGAAACCTCTATTTCCGCTACACCCACCATCACGCCGTCCACCCCGGCGCCGAACCCAGGCCGGAGGAGTGAACCGTTATTCGGTTGAAGAAGTCGATGCTGGTCCGCACTTCGTGACCGAAGACATTTTTTTGCAGTCGGGGCAAAAGAAGCATTGACCCCCAAGTTCGAAATATGGGAATTATAAGGGAACCACAAATCAACTTCGGAGCAGAAACCTCATGACTTACAAAACTCTCCCCCTCTCAATCCTCATCGCCTTGGCCACCTTGGTGTCGGCTTCCGCCGCCGTCATCCGTCAGGGTGCTTCTTACAGCCCCACCGGAGCTGATTTCACCATCGTCGCCCTGCAGGGCGTGGATAGTGGCGATCCGTTAGGCGCGAGTGGGTTCAGTCCGCAGGTTAACAATAACTTTGAATTCGATCCGTCGATCGGCGTGACCTATGACACCGGCGGCGGGCACCTGACCGATTTCGGTTTGGGTCTCTATCAGGACGCGAGTCATGCCACCCAATCCACCGGTCTGCGCGTGAATTACACCGCGCCTGTGGATGCGGCCAGCGTGACCATCACCGTGGAAGACTTTGATATTAAGATGAGCGACGGAGGGTTCAATTTTGCCCATAAGGTCGCACCAACCATTTCGCTCCTCGGCGCGAACAACGCCATCATCGCGACCTTCAGCCCGTCGGACATTTTTCCGGCCATGACCGAGAGGCCGACCGCCAATGGTCATGGCGAGTCCGATGTCTGGGACATTAACTTCGGGGCCCTTTTGACGCGTCTGCACCTCTCCAGCAGCCAGATCACTGGCTTCGTTCTCTCGGCCGACTCGGCTAACGGCGAAACATCGAATAGCGATCCTTATCTCCTGCTGGCGATCGGCAACGGTATTCCAGTTGTGCCGGAAGCTTCCAACTACATCGCGGGCCTGGTTGCCCTCGTCATCGCCGGCTTGTCCCTCAAGCGCAAAGGCGCGAAGGCCTAACAAATCTCGTTGTCGCCGCCGGGCGCCTCGGTGGCCTGCTTACCGCAGGCTGCTTATGGCGCCCGTCGCTTTTTCTACAAGAGCTCTCTCTTCCGGTAGAAGCTTCGCCTGGCGCCCGAGCTCGAGGAACGAGGGCGCCTTGTTACGATCGCTTCCAGCAGCGAGAAAGACTCCGTAATAGGCGGCAATTTCCGGCCGTCGCAGGTCGTCGGCTGAAAGAGAGTTCATTACTTTGAGAGCCCCGTGCCAGTCGCCGCGAAGGTAGAGTGCGAAGGCATAGGTGGAGGCAAAGTTCGGATCTTTCGGCGACTGCTGGTGAAGCCCCTTGGCCATGGCTTCGGCGGCTTCGGTATTGATCGCGAGGAGAAGCGAAAGCTGGGCGAAATTATTTTTGGTCGCTGCGTCGTTAGGTGACACCTGCAGTAATCGCGAAGAAACCTTGTAGAGATTATTCGTGTCCTCTTCCTTGGTGTAATATTCATTCAGCGTAGCCAGCGCGCCCTTTTGCTGGCCGCGGTCCTTGGCCAGCTGCCAGAGAAGTTCGACGGATTCCGCTTCCCAGCGCCATTTCGCGGCCGCACGTTGCAGCGTCATAGCGGCATCGACATTATTGGCCGCCTGGAGCGCCTTGGCCCATTCAAGGTCGGACTCTCGGGTGTCGCCACAGCTGCGATGGGCATAAGCCTGATAGGCATGCCGAAGATATTCCAAATCTTTCCAACCGAACTTTCGCGTCCACTGGCGGAGTCCGGCACAATCAGAAGCGGCGGCAAAACAATCGGCCACGGCCACGAAGACGGGACGTCGCTCGAGAGCCGAGGGTGGAAGGCGTTTGGTCCATTCGATTGCAAGAACGGCTTCGTGATTGGCGCTCATCCACGAGAGCAACTCGGTGAGTTTCAAGGGATCGAGGGCGGCTTCGTCCTGCACTTGGGTGAGCGCCCCCGCAAACCCGTCCAGTCCGAGTTTTGATGAAATTTCAACATACCGAAGGCGGTCCTGCAGGGTCGCTTCCGGCCATTTGAAGATCATTCTGGCCAGAGTCATCAGCTGCGGGTCCTTGCGCTCGACCGCATCTTCGAGGAGCGCACGCGCGGCTGTCAGGCGGAGAGGGCGTTTTTCTAGAAGGCCTCGGAGAGTTTCGCGTGCGGCGGATTTTTTTTCATCGGAGGAAGAACCGAGCTGGAGAATGGCAAGAGCGAGACGGTAGTTGTCGTTAGGCGGATCCAATCGAATGGCTTCGGAATACTCCTGCTCTGCCGCGGCTTGGTTCTTTTTGCTCAATTGAAAAGCCGCGAGAGCTTCGTGATAGGGAGCCGATCCGTTGGCCCGGCCCTCTAGATGATTCAGGGCCGCTTCCGCGATGTTCTGCTGGCCGACCCTTGTGGCCGTTTTTGCGAGCGCGATCTCGTCCGGGACCGACTCCGGCGCTTCGGTTGCAACCCGCTGGCGCCAGTCGAGTGCGGATGACTCGCCGTTCTGCTCGGCGATTTGCGCCAGGATCCTGAGCGCGTCGACGTTGTGGATGTTAATCTGCAGAATGTTTTTTGCCGCCAGGGCTGCCGACTTGAGGTCACCGACCGAGAGAAACGCGCGCGCCCGGTTGTTCAGGCGTCGCATCTGAAAGGCGCGGAACGAATCGAAGCCGACCACCCCGATGACGGCCAGGAGAATCAGGCCAAGCGCAATGCCTAGGAACCATTTCCCGGGATGCCGGGGATTTTTGGGTTTTCGTGAGCGGGGGCGGGACAAAGGAGGCCTCGGTTGGATGGATCCCTCGGTAGCAAAATTGGTTCCCTAAGGGGGGAGCGGCCGGGCTGCCTGCCTTGGGGACTCCTTTTTTACCCTTAGAGCGGTTTTTTCTTGTTTCCTAGGGGCAAACCCGCTAGAAAAAGGCCGGGAAAATAATTTTAGTTGGTATGGAAATTGTCGTTGACGGTGAGAGTCAATTATGACAATTATGGGAAACATCGATATTAAACAGGGTCAAACATATATGAAATCATCAAAGTTCGCTGCTCTTCTTCTCACCGTCGCCGCACTCGCCGTCGCTCCTTCCCTCCGGGCCTCGGTCGTCGACCTCGGTCAGGCCTCGGGGTTTTCCGTTCTCACTTATCAGAGCAATAACAGCTCCGATTCCGCCTTCCAAGGCGCGCCCTTGATCGGCGTCGTTAATGGCGACTGGAATCAAAGCGGCGGCGGGCAGACGAATACGCAGCAGCCGACCACGATCATGCTCAGTCCCGGTCACACGAATCACGGCCCATCCAACGTGGAGACAACCGTCTACAATGCCAACCGATTGAACGCAGCTTGGACTGATGCCGTGAATGCCTCGGCCATGCTGGCCTCGCTCGCCCCCACGCAGGTCCTGGGCAACATCAACTCCGGTATGACCATCAGCGAGTCGACCGTCGGGCACTACGTCCTGAGCATCTCGAACATCAACTTGAACCAGTCGGCTCTGACCCTGAGCGCTCCGGTTGGCTCGACCTTCGTCTTGAACATTTCCGGGAATGTCACCCTCAACGGCGGCAGCCAGGGCAATGGCCTGCTCCTCGCCGGCGGTCTGACCTCGAACGATGTGGTTTACAATTTGACCGGGATTAACAGCAATCTCACCACCAGCGGCGGCGGCAATGCCCAGCAGATCAATGGTATCGTCCTCGCGACCGGTTCGAACGCTTCGGTTAATCTCCATCCCGGACAGATCAACGGCGAAGTCGTTACCGAGCTCTTGACGACCTCCTCAGGCGCCCTCGTGTTCAGCAATGTTCCTGAAGTGACGCCGGCCTCGGTGCTGATTGGCTTCCTCGGTTTGGTTGTGGCGGTCAGCTCCCGCCGGATGCTGAAGAAGCGGCTGAGCCCAGTCGCCATCCGCGGCAGTAAGTAAACTTTCCTGGTAACGTATCGTTTGGTTAAGCGAAAGCGGCGGTCACGGGTGTGACCGCCACTTTTGTTTTTACATTGTGCGGGCCGATCTCGCCCGGCCGTTTTCAACCGACGTTCTCCCCCTGGGTGTCTGGGGGTGATCTCGAGTGGGCTGGTTGGCCCCTTTTGAGATCAGAGCCTTCACTCTGGCTCAACCTTCCATAGCGCACTCACCGAGCAGCTGGCCACCGCAGCGCAGAAGGCTCAGATTGACGCCACGATTGCTGCAGGGATGGACGGACGCGGAAGACCGCTTCCAACTGATTATGCTTCCAGGACGGTCTTAGCTCGATCGCGCTCAACGGACGCAGCATGAGGCCAGCCTGCTACCCCGATAATGGCCAGTCTCAGTGCGATTGATGTCACGAAGCAGATCAACGGCTACTCAAGTAATCCTGAATTCCTAAATTTCTCGGTGGATTTCCCAGTAACCGGGGACTGAGCCCCCAGATAACGTTCTGATCATCTATCCAGGAACACTGCAATCACGATAGACGACGTCGTTACCGTCCTTCTCCGTACTTGCGTGGGAGTAGAGTTACTTTCGAATCACCCGAAAGAGCATAATCGCGGGCCGCTTACCGTCGGGCGTTAACATGTTTTTCCCACTAGTAGGTAATCTTTCGAAAACCGTCCGCGTTATTCTCGAACCAGCTCGCGAAAGAATAATTGCCTGCCGTGGTGCTCCCGCCACTGCTGCTGAGCGCCGTGTCATAGTGGAAGCTTGCGCTGCCGCTAATCGTCAGTGTGTTCGATATAAGCGCTCCGCTAAAACCACCGCTGCCAGATACGGTCGCGTCCAGCCCGGGGCCGTCAACCGTACCAATGAACGTTGATTGGCCCGACACGGTTATCTTGTTTTGATTGGCGTATTTACCATTCGTCAGCGCCCCACTGACATCAATAAAGGAGGTCGACGAAGCAACATTGTTTTGGTTGTTGTAGGAATCGCCGCTGACTGTGATGTCTTTATCGATGACCCATGTCACGTGCGTTCCCGCTGCCTGCGAAACCACGCCACCACCCGAGGTGGTAAAGCTTCCGCCTTTCACCCAAATCGTAATGTAACTATTCGCCGACCCGCTGCCGCTGGCGTTAATTGCAAATGTATTGCCTCCGCTGACGGTGAAACCGCCGTTGATGACAACGAGTGTCGGGGAAGCGGCTGTACCATTCGCGGTGAACGAGGTGATGGTAGCATTGGTGCTCGGGTTCTTTGGCAAGGCATTCCCGCCGGTAACCACCGCGTATGTTCCGCCTTGAGGGGGGTACGTTCCGTTTCCGCCACCACCACCATTAGAAGTCCAGGCGTAATTGCTCACGAAGCCCGATGGGTCGGTGTATTGCCAGGCAATATTGTTCGGGTTTGACTGAGTTGGATCGTAGGTGGGGTAAATTATGGCGTTGTCCGGCGTTGAGATCTGCCCCTGAACGTTCGTCGTGTTCTGAACCGCCGGTCCGCTGTAATTGACCCCGCCGTAGACATAAGTATTTCGCAGGTCGCCTTGGCCGCTGTTGTTCATCGTGTTTACCAGCGTCGCGGTCTGTGGGGTAATCCGTGCTGCGGCCGACCAGATATGTCCTGTGGCAGTGCCGGAATTGAAGCTGTCTATGAAGCCTGAGCCGCTCTGAGAGATCCAGCTGCCGAGTGTGATGGGGCCTGGCCATCCGCTCTGGATCGCGGGTTGCATGACGACTTCGATGGTTCTGGAAGCGCCATTGCCCGCAGTCGGCGTGCTAGTGGTGTACCTGCGATCGAACACGAGCGCGATGGTATTGCGTAAGTCGTTATCCAGTTTGTTGGCAGAAGCCCGCCGCGGTCCGGACATCGCGGCAAATCCAGTCGATCGAATTCGATACCACTGGTGACTGCTGGTATCGAGAAGATTGGTGCCGGCGGTATCTATCGTCGTCCAACTAGAGACGCTGGTGGCGCCTTGTCCTGTCATCGGCAGGCTTACTTGCGACGGCAAGTAGTTGTAGGTCGGCGCGCCGCCTCCAGTGGGGGTGGATATGGCGACCGATCCAGTGCCCGGCGAGGGTTCGACAGTTGGCAACGAACCGCCGCTGACTGACGCCGTTCTCCACGAAATGGGCGATCCAGAGGCATCGGGGAAAGTCCACACGTTGGTGTTCAAGGCGCGAACCGCCGCATCAACTCCACTCTCGGCTCCGGTAAGCGCTTGCTGCCAGCCAGCGGCTTGTAAGCCGGTACTGTTATTTTGACCCGCAACGAAGAGGCTGGTTGCGCAGATGAGCGTCATGATCAGCACCGAAAACATCGTCACCATGAGGACGCTTCCGTCTTCGCGCTTTGAGATATTGGATTTCATATTGTTAGGCTCGTTTATCGGCCGCTGGCATTCCGCAGGAAGGTATTGCAGTAGAGCACGGTAGCCTTGACGTTTTGCACGAGTGAATAATTGCCCCCCGCGCGACAGTAAACGTTACCGACGGTCGATTGGTTAGTCGCTGTGGTATTGATCACATACCAGTCGCCGTCGCTCCCAATACTGCTGGCCGGGGCTGTGTCCGGGTTGGTTACGCCACTGCGCCACGTGCCGTTCCCAGGCATGTGCGAAAAGGTTGGGAAGAACATGATGTTGCAGCTGACGGTGCCGTCAGTGGCGGTGTTATCGAGGGGCGTGACGGTGAAGCTAGACACATTTGTTGCGATCGCCGTGGTGGTGTCGCTCGTCACAGTGCCGCTGGCATCCATGATAACGACTTCGCGATTGAAATTATTGCCGCTCTGGTAATAGGCGACGCTGACGCTGCCCGTTCCGTAGGTTAACGAGCCAGTGCTCAGGCTGGGAGGGTTCACCGCGCCGGCGGATGACGAATAGTAGACCGGCAAGCTCAAGAGAAGTGTTTGCGGGCTGCTCGAGGAGAGCGTCCAGGTGCTGCCGGTCATCACGCCGTTCACCACTGTGCCACCGGTCCACGAGCCGTTGACCACTGCTGGAGTCGTGGTCCCATTTACTGTGGCGCGAATGGCGCGCCGGCAGTCCATCGCGATGTAATCAAGCACCCGCAGCTGGTCGTTTTCGTTGGTGGAATACTTTTCCACGGCGGCAAAAGATTTCTGCAGCGAAACGCCCGAAGCCACGACGGCCGCCAGAATGATGGTCGCGCTTACGAGCGCCATCATCATCTCGACAAGAGTGAAACCGCCCTGGCGGGTTGTCGTGCTTGTCTTCATTGGCCGATGTTTCCTTTTCCAAAAAGAGCGGAGAGTTCTCGACTTCGGCTGCGACCTCCGGTCCCGGTCCATTGCAAAAGGATGTCCACTTTCAGAATGTCGTATTCCGTAGCCATATTATTGTCTGGATTGGCTTGCTGATTGGGCTGGCCATTGCCGGATGAGGTGTCCCGGATCCAAGTCATTTGTCCGGATCCGTTGGGGCTCGGACTAGGCGATACAGCCGCCTGGTATCCACTGATGGTGACCGTTTCGGTTAGGTTTCCTAGCGGCCCTTCCGAAAAAGTGGCACTCTTGCCTTGAGATTTGCCATGAGCTGCTGGAAAAGCCGGTGTCGGGGCGGGACTCGGGCTCGGATTATATGTCAAAACGTTGTTTTGGACGTAGTTGTCGTAGGTTGGCTTGGTACTCGCGATCTGCGAGTAGCTTGCGGCGCGAAACCGTTCCATCCTTTCTTGGAGAGCCATGCTAGCGGCAGCGTTCTCGCGTTGGTCCCGGATGGAGTTAAGAAGCCTCTGGTTCGTGCTGAAGGCTGCCAAGGCAAATAGCGCCGCTACTGCGCAGGAGACGACGACCTCTGCGATCGTGAAAGCGCCGTGGGTGTGAGAGTTACGCAAGGTTAAAGTCATTTGGGAAGGCCGGACAAAATTATAAAAGCAATAAATATGCCGATAGGTCATAGGCGGAGCCTCATTCGGGCGGTTTCCTCTGGTCTTCTTCCTCGCTTAGGGCCTCCATACCTTTTGAGCAGCGACTGTGCCTTAGCCGCCCGAGGCAACGCGAAAGCGTTCTATCGCGAGTTGCCGTTTCGAGATTGGCAGAGCCGAGGTCGGCAAATCTCACCACGGCCGCACAGTATTTTAACGCCGGCGGCGGCGGATGCGCTGGCACTGGACGGCTCCGGACAGACCGCGGCGGTGGTCGAGCCCGCCCGTGCTGGCCTTGAGCGAAAATCTGGGTATCTAGCCGGGAAAATGGAGCTCACCCTGGTTACCGACGCTCCACTGGCAACCACCGAGTTCGAGATGCGCTGCAGAGGGGATGCCCAAGCAGGCTGTAGGGTTTATACGGTCTCTTCGCCATTTTAGTCGTTTTTTATGAAAAATATGCTTGCCTCCTGACCGTCAATGCCGGCAAAATCGGGCGCGTGAGGAGATTTTTCATAACCCTGTAGGGTTTTTGTCTCTAGGACACGTGTAACAGGACCATTTTATGAACAGTAAAAAGAAATTGTTGGTGGTAACCGCTGCTGCGGCATTGGTGCTGGGTGGGTTCGGAGCCGCCTCGTCTTTCGGCCAATCCCCTGACGGCTCTGACGATACCTTCGTGAACCAGATGCCATTCCAGATGGATCTCCAGATGTCGACCCGTAATTCGCGCTGGATGCAGCTGGACTCGCCATTACCCCAGGGCTCCGTATTGCCTAACTACGCCGTGGTCTCTGTGGGCCCGAACTCCTCGATCATGGTGAACAGTGGGCCAATAACAGGAAACGTTCTTCTGGGTGATGGAACAACGTCGAGTTCATCCGGCGGCAACAATGGTAAGGTGACCGGCAGAGTCGACGTAAGCCCGACCGTGTCCGGCGATAATTTGGCACATATCCAGAACGCCCCGATGACAGCCCAGGTGGCATCCAGCGTTGGCGTGCAAGCGTTTAACGACGCGGTTTCTCTGTCCAACACGGCCTCGGCCCTGTCGCCCACGCAAACCTTCGGAAACGTCACTGGCGCACTCACCATCACCGGCAACGGCGGTTTGAATGTCATCGATATCAATTCGCTTTCGAATCCCGACTTAACGATTACCGGAGGCCCTAACGACAACTTTGTGTTTAACATCTCCGGAAATTTTGCGACGAATCACGTGATGGTGCTCAAGGGTGTCAACGCGTCGCAGATCCTGTGGAACATGACCGGCACGTCTGGAAACATCTTTCAGACTTCGGGCGGCGACCTTCTGTACGGTACCTTTTTGGCGACCCGAGGTGGCGACTTCCAGTTTTCGAACCTTCGTCTCACGGGTCAGCTCATCAATACGGATGGGCATATGCAAATCGTGTCGGGTTCGCAAGTGGCAGTTCCCGAGCCGGGAACCATCGGGCTGATGATCGCAGGCGCTGTCGCGTTGGCGCGCTTCCGCAAGCTGCGTTCAGCCGGTTCGCGGCGCTAAACATCAGCGATTGCTGACAGTCAAACGTCCTCGATCGCCGAGAGGCCGGGGCTATTTGCCTAACGGCTATCGGGACTTTAGAAGGCGTCGAGTGACTTCTTCGGAGTTAGCCGTCGGCTTCACTTTTCAGGAAAAGTTCCGCGCTCAGGAGCAGTTCCTCGACGTTTTCTGTCTCGAGTTTTCCGGTGCGCAAGATAATGCGAACCATGTTCGCACCTTCGGCGGACAGACGCTCCTCTGAAAGTAGCGCCTCGGCCGCAAACATGATTGCGCCAAGAGGCTCGCGCAGGTTGTGGCCCACATGACGCAGAACCTGCGACTTTGCATCCCTAGCAGCCCTCTTTTCCGCTTCCAATTCCGTCTGGATGTTGCGTAGAACGTCCGTCTGTTCCTCTACAAACTGGACGGTGGAATCGATGATCACATCGTCGAAGAAACGCCCGGCAATTCGACGAGCGGACCGTTGAGCGACCGCGTCGAATCTCGAGTTCGCAGCCGCAAAAGCATCCGGCCAGGTATCGATGAAATTCCTGCGCAACAGGCAGACCTCACGAATGAGCTCCTGAAGTTTGTAACCTTGTTGCCATCGCTTCCGGCCGTGCGCGCGCGCCGCGGGTTCAGCATCCGTTCCGTGCAACTGCCTCTTCAGAGTTTCAGCCAACTCCTGACACATTTGCGGGAGGTGATCGAGAAGCTGGCGGTAAGTCAGATCTTCCGACGCGGCTATATCCGGGCTGCGGTCGACCGCAGTCACCCAACGCCGGGCGATCTCTTCCTGGTTCGCGATGAGGAAGTCGCCAAACTCAGCCAGGAGCGGCCGGATAGAAGTTTCTTCGGGTGAGGTCACGCTAGCCCCACCTTGGTCGGGCCCCTCAACGATACAGGGAAACGCCAAATCTTTCGAGGTGTTTTCAACCCAGCCACCTTGCGCCGCGATCGATTGGGAAGACCATCCGCTGCTCATCATTTCGAATATTTTTATGAACCTCGCCTCGGACGGTACGGGCATTTGAAGTCAAGAGTCCGTCGTTTTGGATTGTGATACTCGCGCGCTGGGGAATCGCCTTTGAATCCGTTTTCAAGTTCTGGGAAGTCGGATCGGAGCGGAATCACTGGGCCGTCCCGCAACTCAAAGTTTTGCGGGAATGCATCACACTTCTCGTATTCGCGGTTGTGGTGTTTCTGCTCCTCCATGCCCCGATACGGAACATCGAGTTTAGGGGCTGATCGGCGTAGTCAGACCGGGGATTACATGAGACCCACAGGGCGTATTAATTGCTCACGGAGAAAGCCCCCGATGAAATCCATTTGGGCCTTCGTCATGACGGCGGCCACAGTCACAGTTTATGTCCACGTGCGGCACAAAGAGCCGATCGTGACGCCTGTACACTACCGTGTGCAGGCAATGGCTGAGACGCCGAGGCCCGCCCCCGCAGCTTCGGGCGGCATCGTGGTGGCTCCTTTCGATGGCGGGGCCGTGGACAGCCGGTGGGGTTCTGGCGAACGGCCAAAGCCGTGACCGGGTTGGATCACTACAGGTAGCCCGGCGAAGAGGGGATGCCGAGGGGCGCGATTTAGTCGCTTGGAGGCAGCGGGACTTAGTGATGTTTTGGGCTTGACTGGTCGGGTCCTTTCCCGTCACCATGGGGTTCGATTTGTCTACCCTACCCATGCGCTCTGGACTAAGGACTCTCGTAATTGCCATACTGCCCGTTGTTTTTGTCAGCGGAAACTCCTTCGCAGCGTCTGACACGAATCCCGATGGGACCATCAACGTCGGTAGTGCCAATCTGTTCACCGTTCTTGCCAAGGGAGACGCCTCTTTCACCGACGATAACATTACCGGTCCCTCAAAGGTCGTCGGGAACGTCGGAATCGGTGGCAAGGGAAACTTCAGCATGTCGGACGGTGATCTCTATGGAGACATCTACATCCATCACGGTGGCACGATCACTTTCTCGGGACCGGCGAATCATCACGGCTTTACCAATACTACGACCAGGACGTTGTCCTGAATGCCGCCATCGCAGACGCGCAGGCGCTTTCGACCTCGGCAGCGGCAGATCCAGCGTCCTCGTCAGCGGCTTACACGGTCAATGGCAGCCACAGATTGCTGACAACCGTCAACAGCGGTCCAGAATATGATCGTAGCCGATCCATTTGGAGGAGGGCACATCGTCCTGAACCTCACGGATTTCGTGCGGACCAACGGAACCTTCACGTTGCAAGGCACGGCGGCGACGACCTATATCGTCAACGTTTCGCGTAATTTTTCGCTCAACAATTCATCGGTCATCCTGAGTGGGGGTTTGCTCGCGTCACACGTTCTTTTCAACGTCGTCGGCAGTGGCGGTCAGGTTTCACTCAACCAGGGTACACAGATGTCCGGTACGTTGCTGGCCATGGCTCGCAAGGTTGATCTCAGCGGTGGCAAGGTGTTCGGCCGCGTTCTGGCCGATCAGGTAGTCATCACCAGCGGCGGCCAGGTCATCAGTCAATAAAGCTTTTCTCGCGACCTCTTCACGGCTGAGGCGCACGATGAGCGGCCCGGCGCACGTGGCGCGCCTCTATGGTACGTGGCTGCATCTCACGAGGGTCCTAGGCGTCCCTTCCACATTTCGCAGACGTTCGCAGCCCTCCGCCTCGGTCGACATAATTCCTCCCTTCCGCTTGGAAACCTGCTGGCTAACCTGTCTTTTTGTCAGGCGGGGATCAGTGAGACGGTCGACCTTGCCGACTCGTCGGATGTCGACGGAAACGTCGGCGTTGTCGGCAGCGGGTGGCAAACTATTGCCAGTAAGATTCTTCTGCGCCCGGACCCCGTTCCGTCAGCCCCGAGAGGCGTCTCTGACGCGAGTTCTTTGCGGTCGAAGGATGTATTGGCCTAACGAGCCCAACGCGAGCAGTACCGGCAAGCCCGCGAAATAAACCGGATTTGCCTCTGGGAGGATCACACCGTTCGTGATCACGTTATCGAGAACGATGCCGCCTCCGCTGGCAGCTGCATTCCAGCCGAAAAAACGGAACGCTGCCGAGCTCACGTTATCGGCATCGGTCAGGTCGGTAAAATCGAAGGTGTAGGTAGTGAGAGTGGACGTAGGCGCGAGGTCCAGGGTGGCGAAGGCGGTGGACGAGCCGTTTAGAAACAATCCAACCTCGAAATTGGCCGGGCCACTCGGCTTCAACTGCAGGTCGAAACTGAGGCTGCTCAGGTTTAGATGACAACCGGCGGCCGCTGTGATCGAAAAACCTTCGTATTGGCTGGTATCGATGCTCCCGGTTAGGTTCCAACTCTCAGTCCCATAAGTGTTATTGGCCGGCGCCCCCGGCATCTGGGTGAGACCGCCGGTGCGGGTGAAATCGCTGAAGGTGCCTAAAAACGGCTGGCCATTTGTCTGGTTTGCGGCCAGCCCCGACCCGGGATTGCCTGGAAAATCGTAAGTGTAAATGATGGCTGCCTTCGACGGAGCGGTCGAAGCTGCGAACATGAGAACCAGGAACAGTATTGGGCGAAATAAGGGCCGCATTGTTATAATTTCTATAGCAGCCCCTGAGCCAGTTGCCGGCAGTGGTGCTGAATATGAAACGCCTGATCCCTAGCGCGTATCCTCGAACCAGCTCGCGAAGGCGTAGTTTCCGATCGCCGTGGTCGTACTGTTGGCGTTCAGGGCCTGGTCATAGTGGAGGCCTGCGTTGCCGCTCATGGTGAGACTATTGCCGATGACCGCGCCGTCGAAAGCGCCGTTTCCCGAAATGGTCAGGTCGAATCCGGGAGCGTCGACGACTCCGACAAAGTTTCCATTGCCCGAAATCGTCACGGAATGATTCGAGCCGACACCATTAATGACCACGTTTGCCGCCAACCCACTCTGGTTGTTGTAGGCGTTTCCGCTCAAGGTGATGTCGTTATCGACGTAGTAGGTCGCATGAACTGTCGGGTCCTGGGTAATGATTCCATTCCCCGAGGTGGTCATCTTTCCCGTGACCCAAATCTCAATATATGTCGGACTCCCGTCGGAGCTTCCGTTAATAGTGAGGACGTTGTTTCCACTTAGAGTAATCTGGCTCAGTTTGTATTTTGCTGGCGAGGATTGTGTTCCTGCGGTCAGCGTTGCGTTGCTGTTGTTCACTTGCGAGACCGACGAATCCCAGCTGCCTCCCGCCCAGTTCGGATCGGATAAGGTAGGGATGGAGGAATTGAACGGGGTCGAGACCGTGCCTTGAACGTGCGTTGTATTCTTCACTGCCGAACCGCTATAGCCGAGGTTGCCGTACACGTAGGTATTGTTCAGATTCGAATTGCCACTATTCAGCGTGCCGATGTCGCCGTGCGATTGCCGTTTGCTAACGTCATAAAGGCCGTTGGTAGATTTGAACGGGTTGCTCGAGTCGTAGCTATCGATGACGCCGTTTCCGCTCATGGTGATTGAGCCCTTCATGGTGATTCCGCGTACCCAAATGCTTTGAGGCAGCGCTTGAACGACGACTTCAATCGATCGCGTGGCTTGGGGCGTGGAAACAACCGCGTTGGAGCGGCGATCGAAGCGCAGGCTGATCTTGCGAAGGTCATTATCCAGCGCCTGATTCGAAACTCTCACCGGGCCGGAAGTCGAAGCGGTGCCAGTTGCGCGGACGCGATACCATTGGTTGCCGTTGTTATCGACTGGCAGGCCCCCGGTTTCGAGTGTGGTCCACACAGATATCGTTGGGTTGCCTTCACTTGAACTTGTTAGGCTGCCATTCACGTTATAGGCGGCGATCTGCGAAGATATGGGTGTGGCTAGGTAATTGTATTGCGCTGATGTTGGCGAACCGGTTGCCGGCGTGGGACTGGCTCCTGGCGACGGCTGCAGATTGGGCACGGAACCATTCATGATCACCCAACCCGTCCACGAACCGGTGTTGAGCGCGGCAATGGCCTGATCGATGCCGCTCTCGGCAGCGCCGAGAGCTTGCTGCCAACTGGCAGCCTGGGAACCGGAGTTCGCATTTTGCGTGGCCACGTAAAGACTCGTTGCACAAATCATGGTCAAAATGCTGATCGTGAGAATCGTGGTCATCAGCACACTGGCGCGATCGTTACGGTCGATTTTCATTGGCGTGCGACGGCGTTGCGAAGGAATGTGTTGCAGTAAACGGTCGTCCCTGCGATCGGCCCGGGCCCTGGCAGGGAAGTGAAGGCCGGCGAGAAGGTAATGCTGCAGCTGACGCTCGACGTCAGGTCCTGCGAAGAGACCGTGAAGGAGGCCACGTTGCGCGCGATGACGTTTTGCGTGCCATTCACTTCTCGAATGAAATTCGCCGCCGAGGCGTAGTATTTGATCGTGGTCGTGCCTGCGCCGTACTGGATGGCACCGTTGCTTGTGAAAGTAGGAGCGACGGCGTGCGCATTCGACCATTTTGGTTTGTCGTTATTGGCGTCGTAGTAGTTGGGAATCGTCAGGGTCAGCGTGTTGAAAGCGTCTACCGACGCCGTGAGAGCGCGCCGGCAATCCATCGCGATATAATCTTCCACGCGCAGCTGATCGCCTTCGGCAATCGAGTAACCCTCCACGGCGGCAAAACTGCGTTGCAAGGCGACACCGCCAACCAGCACCGCGGCCAAAACAATCGAGCTGCTCGCGAGAGTCATGAGCATCTCGACCAGTGTGAACCCACGCAGGGATGTGCGCTGCGCTCGATTCATTGCGCGATGTTTCCCTTTCCGAAGACGGCCGATAACTGGCGGGTGCGCAGGCGCCCGTTTTCGCTGGTCCATTGCAGGAGCAGATCGACCTGGAGGAGATTGTAGTTTGTCAGAGTGTCGTTGTTGCTCAGCTCCTGCGGACTGGTTTGATGCTGGGCATTTCGCAGCAACATGATCGGCGCCACGGCGGTGTTTCCGTACACACCGACCGATACCTGCTCGTTAAGATTTTTCAGGGGGCCTTCCGAACCGGTGGCAGCATTGAAGATGTTGTTCTTCAGGTAATCCTTGGTTGCGACGTTGGTGAAGCTAAGGGCGCGCAGGCTTTCCATACGCTGTTGCAGCACCATGGTAGCGGCGGTGCTTTCTTTCTGAGTTCTCAACGCGTAAAGAAGGCGCGAATTGGTGGCAAAGGCGCCGGCGCCGAAAAGAACCGCCACCACGATCGTGACGCAGAGTTCGGTAAACGTGAATCCGCCCGAAGCAAGATTTCGGATCGCGGCAAAACCAGGGGCAGCCTCTTTGATCGATAAGTTGAGCTGTGGCGGAATCACCGTTTTGCGCATGCGTAGCGCCCCGTGTTGTCCTTGGTTATGACCTCGAACTATCAAAAAACGCCGACGCCTCGGGCTTCGAGGGCCTACTGGCCACCATAACGAACAAGGGGAAAAGAAGTGGGCGGAGCTGGTTGGTCACTGGCCTTGGAGTAGCAGCTGCCGGACCAATTATATAATCTCCATAGGACGCGGGACTGCCAAAGTTCTGCCGCCCAATGAGCTGTTATGCGGTCGCGTCGGTCGACTCGACTTCGACGACGACTCTCGGAGGAAGAAGGTCGAGCTTCAGTCCGGACATAGAGGCTTCGTCGCCGCTATGCGTTCCGCGCCCTTTCAGCAGAAGGTCGAGCTCTCGCCGCATTTTGCCTTTGTTCGTAGAATAGAGCAGGGCGTTTTCCTCCGTGATCTGGCCGGCCTCGAATGCCCGCAGAAGTGATTGGTCGAAGGAATGCCACCCAAACACGGTGCCGGCTTCAATGATTTCGCCGAAGGTTTTCCCTTCCGCTTCCCCGTAGCGAATGGTTTCCCGGGTCCGAAGGCTATTTCCCACCACTTCGGTGATTAACAGCCGGCTCCCGCTGGTACTCGTGATCAGACGCTGGCTAACGACGTAACGAAGGATGTCGGCCAGTCGCACGCGAACCTGTTCCTCTTCGTCACGTCCGAAAAAGCCGAGAATGCGGTTGATCGTTTGCCCGGCATTGATCGTGTGTAGCGTGCTGA
This sequence comes from uncultured Verrucomicrobiae bacterium, assembly GCA_963824205.1. GTDB lineage: Bacteria > Verrucomicrobiota > Verrucomicrobiia > Chthoniobacterales > UBA10450 > JBBRDU01. Next base: position 925,036 of record CAWGOG010000001.1, read on the forward strand.
AAACGACATGCCCTGTCTCCGCGGCGGTTAGGGCAATCTCCATCGTCTCGCGGTCGCGAATTTCGCCTAACAAAATCCCTTTTGGAGATTGCCGCAAGGCAACACGTAATCCCTGGGCGAAGGATTCAAAATCGCGGCCCAATTCTCTCTGACTGATGGCGGCGCGGCCTGGCGGATAGATAAACTCAATTGGATCCTCCAGTGTCAGGACATGAATGGGTTCTGTCTGGTTCAGATGATTGAGCATGGCCGCGAGCGTGGTCGTTTTCCCACTGCCGGTGGCGCCGGTTACGAGAACGATTCCGTTTCGTTCCTTGACGATCTCGCGGAAAACCGGAGGGAGACCCATGGTCTCAAGGGTTGGAATCTCCGAAGGAAACTTGCGCATGACGATGGCGCGGCCAGCGTTCTGTTTAAAAACGTTAACCCGCAAACGCGCGATCCCCGGCACTTCGTAGCTGGTATCACAGGATCCCGTTTTCTCGTAGATTGAGAGAAGGCGTTCGTTTCCGGCGATGAATTCATCGGCCAGACGATTGATCACTTCGGGCGTGAGCAGCGAGTCCGCTGTATCGATCGGAAATTTTGCCAGCTGACCGTGGGTCTCGACCAAAGGTGGTTTGCCGCAAATGAAAATGAGATCGGAAACTTGATGGGCGCTTTGCACCATCCCGGCGAGAAGCGCATCGATCGCCGCCTTGTCCATTTCAGTCGACCTGTTAGGGACTGGCCGGCTTGACGTCCGGGGGATTGGCCAGCGTGCCCAGGCTGTTGCTGAAATCGTGACTGCCTTCGCCAGGCTGGGATGCGTCGGCCAGGAGATCGGGCTGTTCTCCGAGATCGACTACGGAAAGCGGCACACTCCCGAAGGCGCAGATCTCAGCGATCGTCGCGGTCTGATTGTGCGGATGTTTCGGATACCAGCGCAGCGCGACGTAATTCGCTGCCTGCGGTTGGAAATCGATTGCCAAGGCTTCATCAGTGCCGTTCGTCGTGGTCGAGCCGACCAGTCGCGCATGGCTCAGGTCACCAGGCTCGGCTTCCAGTCGGTCGAGCAGATAAACTTCAACCCGTGCGTCCGAAATCGCGGAGAGAGCGCTGATGCGATGCAGCTTTTGACGGCTGGCCAAACCAACAACAATCGTTGGCCTTGGATCGTTCGGTGCGAAAGAAAAGAAGGTGGAGGCGTCGTCATCAATCATTCGCGAAGGCGAAGTCACCCCCGATGAACTCACGTAGGCTACGTGCCCAAAGGCGTATTGATTCGCGAAATTGAAATTGAGCGTGTCCTGCAGATGCGTAACGAGCGTCAGGTCACCGAAGCTGAAATTGGTATGGGCCTGTACCGTGTGACCTCGAGCGAAACTTTCGAGAGTCGGGATGCCGTACAAGGCCAACGCGGCCAACAGGCCTTCCCTGCGAACATGAAAAGTCAGCCGGACATAGCGTGCCTCGACGCCCAACATCGGCAGATTGATCATCCGTTCCTTGTCGAACGCAGTCGGCCGTTGCACTGAGGTCCACGCGGGATCGGTCGAACCAAGCCGATAATTCGAAACAGCCACTTCAAATTCGCCCTGGGCGATGCCGCTGCGATTGATGAAAGCGAACCGCTGCAAAACGGAAATGTGCGGCAGCGTAACCACGAAAACATTGTCGCCCAGTGCCAGCGCGCAGCTCAGCGTGTTGTCGTCCAGTAGAAGCGTCGACGGGTCGGCCGGGTTTGCGGGCCCATTTGTGAAGGTGACAATTTTCCCGCCGGGAAGAATTCGGTCGATATGGGCTCCGCAATTCAACCGGGCAAGGTTTTTCGCCTGGTTGGCGTCGTCTTCGGCATTGTTCCCGCCGAAGGCCGTAAAGGCCGTCGAAACCGACACGGCTAGCGCGATGGCCCGGCAAAAAATGGTGCGGCGGTTCATGACCTGCCGGACTTATAGCTAGGATCGCGCCACTTTTCGGGGTTCACCCGAGAGATTATTCCCTTCGCCTAACGAAGGCTATTCCGGGCTTTTTCAACCAAAGCCTTCTCTTGCGGAAGGAGTTGCGCCTTGTCCGCGGCTTTCAGGTAGGTCGCGGCCTCAGGATCCTTCACCGCTGCAAGACAGATGCCGTAGTATGTGGAAATGCCCGGATCCCGAAGCTGTTCCGGCGTCAGCGCTCTCAAGACCTCGACCGCCTTCTCTTTTTTTCCCTGTGTAAGCAGCGAATAGGCGTAAGTCGTCCGATAAGCGGGGTTAGAAGGTTGTTTTCCATAAACCTCTGCCGAGATGCGGCGTGCGTCTTCGACCTGGGCGTCGAGTAGCAGGCCGACTTGCGCGAGATTATTTTTGATATCGAGATCGTCGGGATTGAGATCGACCAGCCGGAGAAGGGCGCGATAGATTCCCTGAGCATCGTCCTGTTTCGCGTAGTACCCGATACAACGTGGTTAGGGCTTCACGCTGACGGTCGGGATATTTGGTGAGTTCCCACAAAAGATCGATCGCTTCCGGCGCCCAATGCCATTCATCGACCAGCTGCAGGAGCGCCCAGGTTGTTTCCGCGTGTTCCGTGGCAGCTTTTGCCGCCGCGGCCCACTCGTGCGCGGACCCGGCTGGCTGATCGAGTTCGCGCAGTGCGCGGGCCAGGTATGCGTGACGGAAAAGGTCGAATTGCCGCCAGTTGGCGTTTTTGAGTGACCGTTCCAATTGCCGCCAGTCTTTCAGCCGGATCTTAATATCCGCCAGGGCGCCTGGCACCGGCCATTCTTCAAGGCGATCCGGCGGCACCGTCTTGATGAAGTCGAGCGCCAACAAGTTAAGATTGTTGCGGCTGAGCCACGTTAGGAGGCCGCCAAGGTCCGACGGTTGCGCCTGAACGGTTTGTTCGAGCTCGGTTAGGTAGGCGGCAAATTGCGGTTGGTCCGTTTGGCGAAGGATGTCGAGATAAGTCAGCCGATCCGATAGCGCTGCTTCCGGGTAAGATCGTAACTCGTTCGCCAGGGCGATGATTTTTTGCGAGTTCTCGCGATGCTTGACCGCGTCCTGAATCATCGCGCGTGTAGCGATCAAACGCTGCTTCGGTTCCTTGCGTAATCTGTCCAGTAGGTCAACCGCCGCAGCATGCTCTTTTTCGTCTGACGACTGGATCTGATTAAGCGCCAGTTGAAGAAGATAATTGTTCTCGTCGGGAGCGAGGCGGACGGCTTCCATCCATTCCTCCTTCGCCTTGTCGTTTTGATGCTTCTGCTGTGCCAGCAGCGCTAAGGCAACGTGGTAGCGGGCATCGTTCATTGCATCAGCTGGCAACTGGCTGAGCGCGCGTTGCGCCTCCGGAACATCATTGTATTTCAAGGCAGACTGCACCCAGGCCAGTCTGTCCGGAATCGAATCGGGTTTGAGTCGAACAACTTTCCTGCGCCACTCGTAGGCGCCCGGTTTGTCAGAAACACGATCGGCAATCTCGGCCAAAATGCGGGCGGCACGATCGCTCTCTGGTTTAAGCTGGCGCACAGTTTGCGCCGCCAGGCTGGCCTGGCGAAGATCGCCTTTACTCAAAGCCATCTCGGCGCGACCGATCAGCCGCGTTTCCTGCCAGCGCACATACGCCCGCCGCCCAGCCCAGCAGAAGGCGATAAACGCAATCAGCGCGATGAGAATACCAAGCGAAAGTTTGATGAACGTTCGCTCCTGTTTTGCAGAGGAGAGTTCCACGCTTTGTCTTTGGTAAGTCATCTTGCGGCCGACTTCAACGCGACGCGCCGCGGAGGGGTGGCGCGACAGGATCAGCAAAGGCCATTCCGCCGGTCTGGCAGAGGCTCGCAAGTTGCTCGCAGCGCGTTATCCTATGTCCGACGTGAATGTTGCTGCTGTGCGAGAGCTTTCGGTGGCTCGGTCGGATGAGTCGCCGGCTCAAAGTTCAGGCTGGTGGATCGCCGTTTTCCTCGTCTTCACTTGGTTTCCGATTGTTCATCATTTGCGCGGGGAGTGGTCTTACAATCCGCAATACAGTTACGGCTGGAGCGTTCCTTTCCTTGTTCTTTTTCTCCTCTGGCGCCGTTGGCTGACACGGCCGGGTCCGGGCGACTGCAAAACGCGATTCTGGCCTGCCGCCATCATGGCAGTGGGCGTCGTGGGGATCTCAGCGGTGCGATTTCTTTCGGAAGCGAACCCGGACTGGCGCCTCCTGAGTTGGGCAGGAGGGCTTCTTGCCGTAGCCGCTTCTTTAGCGGCAGTGTATTCGTTAGGGGGAAAAGCCTGGCTTTATCATTTCGCTTTTCCGTTTCTATTCTTCCTCGTGGCCGTGCCGTGGCCGGTGCAGATCGAGCAGCACATCACTCAGGGTTTGATGCAGGCGGTGACGGCTTTGAACGTCTTCGGCCTGCATCTCGCCGGCGTTCCGGCGTTACAGCACGGCAACGTGATTGAAGTCGGTTCAGGTCTGATCGGAATCGAGGAGGCCTGCAGCGGAGTCCGTTCGCTCCAGGCCACGCTGATGATTTCGCTGTTCCTCGGCGAACTATACTCGTTCCCGGTCGCGGCACGCTGTCTCCTGGTCGCGGCCGGCGCGCTTCTCGCCTTTCTCTGCAACCTCGTTCGCACGGCCCTGCTGGTTTATGTCGGAACCCAGAAGGGTGCCGAGGCTATTCACGCCTGGCACGATCCTGCCGGCCTAACGATTTTGCTCTTTTGTCTTTTCGGACTGTGGATCATCAGTTTAATCATCCGCCGCCGAGTCGGTGAGAAGGCGGAGAGTGAGCCGGGTGCTTACACGCCTGCCCTGGCGCGACCCTGGCCGGCTTTTCTCGCGATCGTGTCGGCCTGGCTGTTATTTACCGAAGTCGGTGTTCAATGGTGGTACGGTGCGCATCAGTCGCGCCTTCTGGCGACGCACTGGACAGTGCGTTGGCCTAACGATCTGGCGGATTTTAAGCGGGTCCCAATCGCGCCCGAAGCTCAGGGGTTGCTGCAATACAATGAAGGCGGTGGCGCCACCTGGCAGGGAGACGAGGGTCACACTTGGGTTCTGTATCATTTTCAATGGTTGCCCGGACGAACGGCGGCACTCTTCGTCAAGGTGCATCGTCCGGACGTCTGTCTTCCCGCCAGCGGGATGACCCTGAGCAAGGACGATGGAATTCGCTTTTTCGAAACGAACGGGGGCAAGCTACCGATCCGATCTTACCGGTTTGACAGCAGTGGGACGCCTTTGCACGTCCTCTATTGCTATTGGGACGCGCGTTCCTCTTACCAAACTTCCTCGACTGCGGTTGAGGAAGACTGGACCGTCAAGGGACGAATCCGCGCGGCCGTGCGCGGACAGCGCGAGGTCGGAGCGCAGATGCTCGAGCTGGCGGTTTGGGGATACGACAACGACGCAGAAGCGCATGCCGTGCTCGAAAAGGAGCTCGACCGTATCATTACCCGCGCCTGACCCTTCCGACAAGGCCGGCGGTTTTCGAGCAGGCTGGCAGAGTCGTGGTGTCGCGCCTGATTTTTGCAGGCGCGACACCTAACGAATCTTGTTTGGGACGCCTTAGCGCGAGTTCTCGACGACCTGCGGTCCGGGCCGGGTGGCCTCGATCTGTGCGCTCACTTTTTGAATCTGGGACGCTTGCTTGCGCAGATTCTCGTTCAGCGTGGCCATATCTTTTGCCTGCTGCGCAATGGTCGATTTCAACTGATCGATGGTAGCGCTCTGCTCCCGCGCGCGCTCGGCCTGCTCCTCAACCCGGCGATGTTGTTTTAGAAACTCGTTCAGCAGCATCGCGTTCACCGCGTCGTAACGGACGGTATAAACTTTCCCGTGCGCGTCGCGCATAACCAGCGAGGGGTTCACCTTTTCCACATCCTCGGCCACGAGCCCAAACTGCGTCGCGCCGCTGGCGTCGACCGCGGATTTATAACGAAAGGTGACCGGTTTCAGTCCAAGGATGGCTTCACTCGCCTTGTCCATCGGCTTGATCTCTTCCTTGAATCGCGCGGAGGAGACCACTGTGCCTAACTGGCCGTTGGCATCGACCACGACCGGGACACCGGCTCCGACGACGGTTCCGAAAATGCCGGCCACAAAGGCTGAGGTCTGATTCCCGGGGGTGCCGATCCGAATTACGCCCGATTCATCGGTCACGCCTTGATTGGCAATGTCGATGTTGGCGCTGCCGGTCATGATGTTGCTGCCGGCGCTGTAGCCGAGGGCGGTGTTGTTGCTGCCGGTAGTCACTTCATTGAGGGCGAAGGAGCCGCTGGCGACGTTGAACTGGCCGGTGGTGTTAAACTGGAGCGCGAACGATCCGTCAGCAGTGTTGAAGCCGCCGGTCGTATTGTGCGAGAGCGAGTTCGCGCCGCTGGCGGTGTTGTCGTTGCCGGTGGTGTTGGCAAAAAGCGTGAGATAGCCGGTAGCAGTATTTTCGTTCCCGACGGTGCTGGAGAGGAGGGCTTGCGCGCCGGTCGCGGTATTGGCCGCGCCGGTTGTATTACTGGCGAGCGCTTGAAAACCGTCCGCGGTATTGATGTTGCCGGTGGTGTTGGCAAAGAGCGCCTGCATGCCGGTGGCCGAATTGGAACCGCCGGTGGTGTTGGAGACGAGGGTTTGCGAACCCAGCCCGGTATTTTGCCCGCCGGTCGAATCATTGAACATGGAATCGAAACCGATGGCGGTGTTGTCGGTTCCGGTGGTGGCGCCGTTGTGAAGGGCGTTCTGGCCTAACAAGGTGTCGCTTTGCGGCCGGGCTTGCGCGGCCGGCGAGAGGGCGAGCAACAGGAGGGCGATCGCTGGCAGAATTGGTTTAACGAGGGCGGGTATGGGATTCGATGATTTCATGGGTTGAGTCTTGCTCCCGTGGTTGCGGTTGGTTGACGCAGAACCGGCGGAAAAAACGACGGGAAGAGCGCTTTGACCATTTTCGACCCTGCGAGCGCCTTTCGAGAAGGTGCGTCACTGTGGAATCGCGCCCCGAAAAGGACAAGGCTGGGTTTCGCACATTTCTGTAATAAAACGGCCTTATTAGCTGTAAATTCCACAGCTGGCATGGCAGCGGCTAATTCCTAGGGGGTGGCGGCCTGTCCTCTACGCTCATCTCTCTCGTTCCATCCGCGGAATGTTCTTCTGGGGCGAGTTCTCCTTTGCATGCTTTGCCTGCTCCTGGCTAAGCCCGATGGCGCGTTCGCTGCCGATACAGTCTGGAGTCGGCACGACCAATACGACCTGGGGAACCAATTCGCAACTGGAGCGCAAACGCGCCCGGCGCGGGCGATAACGCCGTTTTTAACAGCACCTTCTCGAATCAGCCTAGCGTGACCAATAACCAGAACATCGGTGGCATTTGGATGACGGGAAGCGTCGGTCAGAATGTTACCATTGGCGCCGGCGGCGGAACCCTCACGCTGAACGGCAACACCATCCCCACCACCGGTGGCACGGCCGGTCTCGGCATCCTGATCGATAACGCGAACGCCTATACCCTGACCATCGCGGCTCCGGTAAAAATCGGAAACGCCCAAACTTGGCGGAACAGTTCAGCCAACCTCCTGACCATCGGGTCGGGTGGAATCAGCCTGAACAACAAAGCCTTCACCATCGATGGCAGCGGCAACACCACCGTCACCGGCGTGATGAGCGGCGGCGGAGCATTTACCAAGGCCGGATCCGGAACATTGACTTTATCCGGGACGAATACCTACACCGGCGGAACCACCGTCAACGGTGGGACCGTGATCATCAACAGCGCCGCCAGTTTTGGCGCCACCACCGGCGGAGTTTCCTTGAATGCCGCCACCGTAGAAGTGGCAAGCGGGTTCAGCACATCGCGCATTTACACCCTCGGCAGTTCCTCGAGCACATTTCAAATCGATGCCTCTCAGACTTTGACCGTGACCGGCGCGATTGCCGGGACCGTCGGCGGGGCTCTCAACAAAACGGGGGCTGGAACGATGGTCCTCGGTGCCAGCAATACTTACACTGGCGGAACTATCGTCAGCGCCGGAACTCTGCAACTCAATGGCAACGATCGTCTGGCGAATTCCGGAACCCTGACCATTTCTGGCGGCATCTTCGATCTTCAGACTTTTACCGACACGGTTGCGGGAGTCACTCTAAGCAGCGGATCAATCATCGGAACCGGCACCGGTGCTTTGACCGGCTCGTCTTACACCCTGCAAAGCGGCTCGGTCAGCGCCATTCTGGCGGGAACCGGCTCCCTAACGAAATCAACTTCCGGCACGGTGACCTTGAGCGGAGTGAATACTTACAGCGGCGGTACCAGCATCAATGGCGGAACGCTTTATGTGACTTCATCCGGTGCGCTCGGTTCCAGTGGCACGATCAGTTTCAACGGCGGCATCTTGGAATTTTCGTCCGCCAACACGACCGATTACTCCAGTCGTTTCAGTACCGCGCTCAATCAGGCCTACAGCTTTGATACCAACGGCCAAAACGTGACTCTGACAACTGCCCTAACGAGCAGCGGTGGCACCTTGACCAAAAAAGGCAGCGGCACTTTGACCATCGGCAGCAACGATACCAACGCCAACACCTTTAACGGCTTGACCACCGTTAGCGCGGGCGAATTGGATCTAAACAAGCAGGCAGGAACGAACGCCATCGCCGGCGACGGCAACACCAGCACGGCCGATCTGACTGTTGCCGGCGGCACATTAAAATGGCTCGCCAGCAATCAGATCGCGAACAGTGCGACGGTCACGATGAGTTCGGGCACAATTAACCTGAACGGTTTTAACGAGACCATTTACGGCTTCAGCAATAGCGGTGGCACATTCACCACCGGGACCGGCCATCTGATCGGGACGGGCGCCACCACCACCTGGTCGGGTGGGATGAACACGGTAAGTGATGGCGGCATGGTCGAGGATGGACACATCGTCATCACCGGCGGCACCAACACGGTGCAGGGCGGAACCACCGGCGGCATTTTGCAGCTCGACAGCGGTGGCATCGGAATGGAAATGACCGGGAGCACATTGACTCTGAACTCCGATAACGGCGTGGCGGGCAAGCTTGTACTTCTGGGCGACGTGACGAGTCATGCCTCCGGTACGACCTCGCAAATCGGCAGCGGTCTTTCCAACACGAACGCTGGCGCGATCGATCTGAGCACCGGCACGCGCACCTTTACCGTTGAAGATGGTGCGGCGGCGACCGACCTCGCCATCGGCGCGGTCATCAAGAACGGATCTCTCATCAAAGCGGGCGCGGGAGTGATGGCCTTGAACGGGGCGAACACTCTGAGCGGGACGGTCACGGTCAATGGCGGCACCTTGACGCTGGCGGCCAGCTCGGGAAGCGCCCTCGGGTCGGTCAGCAGCCTCACTGTCAACTCTGGTGGGACCTTGCAGCTCGGCGCCAGCAATCAGATTAATGACAGCGCCACCACGACGCTGAACGGCGGCACATTCAATACGGGGGGCCTGTCCGAACACGTCGGCGCGCTCACTTTGCAAAGCACTTCCACCATCGATCTGAGCAGCGGCGCCAGCGTCATCGCCTTTGCCAATAGTCATTCCATCAGTTGGACGGGCACGCTCAATATTTACAACTGGTCCGGCACACCTTGGACGGGAGGAGGCACCGACGAACTCTTCTTTGGCACCGACTCGACCGGACTTACGGCAACTCAATTGGCCGACATCCAGTTCTATAGCGGAACGGGTACCGGGGCCTATACTGTCGGAGCGCTCATCCTGGCTAACGGCGAGGTAGTGCCAGTCCCGGAGGTGCGAACTTTCCTGCCGGGCGTGCTCGCACTTTTAGTCCTTCTTGCACGGGCGCCGTTGTTTTCGCGAAATCTCGCGAAGCTAAAGAGACGCAAGTCAGTCGCCTGATTCGCAGCTGTCACCTAACGGCTGCCAGGGGAGATCGACAACGCCTGTCCGGCGGCGTACCATTCGAAACGATGGATGCCGCTTCAAGCACTGTCCCTGAATACGACCATGGCATCTCCGGATTGCGCCGCCGCGACCTCGATCCCGACCCGATCAAACAGTTCTCGAATTGGTTTACTGCGGCCGTCGAAGCCGGCATTCGCGACGCCAACGCCATGAGCCTGGCGACTGCGACCGCCAATGGCCGGCCGTTCGTTCGAATCGTTTTGCTCAAAGGATTCGATCAGGATGGCTTCGTTTTTTTCACCAATTACGAAAGTCAAAAAGGGCAGCAGCTCGCTGAAAATCCCTACGCCGCGCTCGGGTTTTATTGGAACAAGCTGGATCGCCAGATCCGAATCAGTGGTTCGGTCGAGAAATGTTCACGGCAAGAGTCAGAGCGCTATTTTCATTCCCGGCCCCCGGGCAGCCAACTGGGTGCCTGGGCCTCGCCGCAAAGTCGCGCGATCGACGGTCGTCGCGTGCTGGAGGCGAAATTGGCTCAAACGACCGAACGATTTTCTGAGGGGCCAATTCCGCTGCCGCCCCACTGGGGCGGATTTATCGTGCGGCCAGACATGATGGAGTTCTGGCAGGGCCGTCCAAACCGATTGCACGATCGATTTCGCTATGGCCGGGATAGTGCGGGAACCTGGAACATTGAGCGCCTCGCTCCCTAGAACCTTCACGTCCGGCAAATTTCGGCGCCGAATGGGCCGCGTCTGCGGGCTAACTCAGATGCCTGATCTGGTCCCGCGATCCGGATCGCGCGGGGAAATCACTCCTCCGATGCGGTCCCAAGCGGCTTTGACCGCGGGTTTTACATGGTCCCAGGGAAGAGCGTCACCCGGCCGGCCTTTCTCGTAGTCCAGGGCAATATCCGTCTCAACTTCTTCAAAGGTTTTACCTGTATGCTTGGCCGCAGCCTCAGATCCGGTCCGATAAGCCCGCTCGTAGTGCTCAAACTTCTTCGTTTTGTCCGCATAGGGCTGCTTCGCGTGCTGTTCCCGCCAGTAATCGGCTTCGTTGCTTGAGTTTTCCATTTACATCCTTTCGCTTCTCTTAATGTTTCGAGACTCGGAACTGTCTTGGTTGTCCTGAGAAACGCAGAGAGGGGTCCAGTTTCGAATACTTGTTTAGACAACGTTCAGCATTTGTCCTCCGCCGATTTAGAGGCGGAGGAGGGTGAGTGCTGGCGCAGAGTTAAACTTAAACAACGTTCAGCATTTGTCCTCCGCCGTCTCAGAGGCAGGGACCGCCGGATTGGCGAACTAGGGGCGTAGGAGGGTGGGTGCGGGCGAAGAGTCAAATAACTTACTACTATGATGAATGCGAACGAAGGCGATTTTACACAGCACGATCCGGAACCATCCATGTCTCCGGCGTCGGACTCAGGTTTGGTAAATGACGGGCGTCTCCGTCGAGTGGCTCAACGAGCTTCGAGCACGGCGGCGGAAACCTGGCAAACAACCAAGGAGAAAACCGGCATCGCCCGCGAAAAAACCGAGAGTTTCCTGCGCGAAAATCCGGTTCCGACCATTGTCGGGGCATTAGTGCTCGGAGTCGCCATCGGATGGGCCCTGCGCTACGCCACCGCTGAAGACGAGGAGGAAATCGCTGTTCCCTCCAGCTTGGGAAAACTCGGGCTCGGCTCGCTTTCGCTGCCGTTTCTCTGGCCGTTCTTGAAATCGGTAAAGGAGAAATACGACGACTCCGCCGAAACCGTAAAAGACGGGGTAGAACGGGGGGTGGACCGTCTTCGCGAGATCGACGTCAAGCGTTACACCAAGCCGATCCGGAAGCGCTGGAAGGCGTGGACGGATTGAGCGACGCAACTCGGCAAACGTCCGAGCATTTCGAGGTCGAGCGGGAAGATTTATCCGGCGGCGGCCGCTATTTCATCCGTCTCCCCGGGGGACTGGAAGCCGAAATGACGTATCGCACCGTCGCTGAGGCTGAGATCGCGATCGATCATACCTTTACCCCGCCCAAATTCCGCGGTCGCGACGTTGCCCTTCGCCTGATGGAACGCTGTATTGCCGATGCGCGGCGCGAAGGCTTCCGTATCCAACCCATCTGCAGCTACGCGGTGGTGCAATTTCGCCGGCATCCCAACTGGGCTGACGTGCTGATTTAGCCTCGAAACTAACCCCGCGCCAGTATTCACCCCCCGCTGCTTTAAGACGCAGCGGGACAACCGCTAAACGTTCAGAGAATTCGCCTTAAATCCCTTTGAAGCTCTAAAGCTTTGGCGGACTTTAGACGCCCACATGTTGACCCCGCCCTCAGGCAAGCCTGCCTGGCAACGAAACGAACTCTTTCGCTTCTTCGCGTCGCTGAAGCTCGCGGTTGTCCTTCTGGCCGTGCTGATCATCGGCGCGATGGCGGGCACGATCTATGAATCGAGCTTCGATGCGAAGGTGGCGCGGTATTACGTTTACGGCGCGCCGTGGTTCAACATTTGGCTGATTCTGCTGGCCACGAATCTAGCCGTGTCGGCGCTCTCGCGCTGGCCTTGGAAAAAACATCACGTGGCATTCTTGGTGACCCACCTCGGGATCATCACCTTGCTGACCGGGTCGTTGATCGGCCGGATCTGGGGGATCGAGGGAACGGTGACGCTTTTTAAAGGCGACCCGCCGACCAGCCGGCTCCTGCTCGACGAGCATCAGCTTCGCGTGCAGGACGTGGACGGCGTGGTCAAAGGTTATCGCGCCGAGTTTTTGCATCATCCGCCGGACGCGGCCCATCCCTATAACCTTGGAAGCCTAACGAGCGGCGCCAAACTGAGCGTGGTCGGTTATTCTGATTCTCTCGAGGGAAAATTGAATCCCCGGACGACCACGGAAGGCGGCGCGACCGCGCTGCACCTGGCAATCAAGACAGCCATGATGGGACAGAGCCTGGAAACCTGGCTTCTGGCGGACGATCCGCAGCACGCGACTTTCGGAATGGGTCTGGCAGAAATCCAATTGAAGCGCGGCGCGGTTTCGGCCAATTCGACTTCTTCCGGTGAGTCGCAGACCATATCCTCGCCTAACGACGAGGTTGAACTCGAAGAATCGATCTTCGCATTCGCCAGGGATTCCGAACAAATCGGCCGGGTACGCAAAGGCGGGAGCACCGGTGCAAAAGTTCGTTTGCTGATGCCCGCAGGGAACGAGCACACCGAAACTGGTGACTCAGATCGGTGGCCGCGAAAACACGATCAACCTGAGCGAAAATCTCGGGCGGGACATTTCTCTCGCGGGAACGCCGTTCAGCCTGAAGATCGAGAACTACTGGCCGGACTTCAGGATTCAGGATGGAAAACCCGGAACATTGAGCGATCAGCCTAACAACCCGGCGGTTTTGGTGACCATCAGCGGCAAGAGCAAACCGGCTGTCGATGCCAAAGTGAATCCGGAACGGCATGGCGTGATTGCTTCGCCCGCGGAAACGAATGGGGGACCTCCGACGATGCCTCCCGCGGGCGGCGAAGTGGCCAATCACCTTTTTGTGTTCGTTGACGATACTGGCGCGATCACTTACGAGCTTGTCTCGCGGAAAAATGGCAAAAGCACCGGCAAACTGCCGATGAACCAACCTCTCGCAACCGGCTGGGCAGACTGGCAGGTCACGATCGATAAGGTCATGCCGCATGCGACTGCCTGGACGGATTTCATTCCAACTCAAAAATCTGCCCAGGGGCCTTCGACCGAGTTGTCCGAGGGATTGCTCGTCCGCACCGAGCAGAACGGCGCCGTCACCGAACAATGGGTTCCCGCCGGATGGCAGATCGCATTTCCCACATCGCCCGGGCCAACGGCGGTGGCTTACGGCTGGAAGCTTGTCCCACTGGCTATCGGGCTGGAGCTGCTCGATTTCGAGGTCCAGCGGGACGAAGGAACCGATCGTCCGGCTTCTTTTAAGAGTACCTTGAAAGTCACCACCGCCGAAGGGGATTCCGCAACCGGGCAATGCTGGATGAATCACCCGTTCAGTTATCCCGGTGAATGGTGGCGCACCTGGACCGGACTGACCTACAAGATTTCCCAGGCCTCATGGAACCCGGAAAATCTTTCACAGAGCACGGTGCAGATATTACGGGACCCGGGCTGGCTCCTGAAATGGATCGGTTCGCTTCTGATCGTTGCCGGAGTGTTCATGATGTTCTACCTGAAACCCTACCGGCGCCAAACGGTGGGCCGGCCGATCCTTCCAGCACCGGAGAAGGCCGAATCACCCGGGGTAAACAAGCCGGCGATCGAAGAAACGGTTCTCTCGTAGGAAGCGCCTAACGAGCAGGTTCGGAATTGAGGCCGCGCCTGACACGATAATCGCTTGCATCGGTAGCCGAGGTCTTCTTAATTCTGCGCTCCAGTGATGACCAAGGGTAAACGAAAATGGATGATGATCGGGGCGTTGGTTCTTGCCGGTTGTGCGTCTGGGCATGGCCCCAAATGGACATCGATCGCTGAGCAATCGCACAAGTGGGGCTATTACAGCGGGGCACCCGTGACCAGATGGGATTCTGACGGTCGCAACATGACTCTGTTGAGCGAGCTTCGTTACACCGATCCCAAGGGCGAAGTCTGGGTCGCGCCCGCCGGCTCCGTGGTCGACGGCGCGTCCATTCCGCGATCGCTCTGGTCGGTTATGGGCGGTCCTTTTGAAGGGAAATACCGAAACGCGTCGGTGTTACATGACGTCGCCTACGATCGCCACGATCGCCCGTGGCAGGAATGCGACCGGATGTTTTACAACGCCATGCGTTGCAGCGGGGTCGGGGCGGTCGAGGCGGGCACGATGTACTACTCGCTCTACAAGTTTGGCCATCACTGGAAATTCGAAGTTAAAAAAGCCAAGGCGGTAAAGCCGAAGGAAGCCGCGGCCTTGGCGCGAAACGAGGAATTTCCACGGGCCACTCCGGTGAATCCGGTCGAAATTAATGATGCCCGCAATTGGATCCGCGGGAACGAGCCCAGCCTGGAACAAATCGAGCAGCACGCCGACGCGGAAGCGCACCAGTAAAGTTTTCCATTTTCTCAACTGGAAGGCGCACTCTTCGCGGTCGTCGCCGGTTTCTCGAGCGCAACCTCCAGGACCTGATCCACGTTTTCCACCGGAACAAAACGGATCTTTTCTTTCGCCTCCTCGGGAACGTCGACCAGATCTTTCTCGTTCAGCTTCGGAATAATCACCGTGGTAATTCCGGCCCGCATGGCCGCGAGACTTTTTTCTTTCAGTCCGCCAATGGGTAGAACCAGTCCGCGCAAAGTAATTTCTCCAGTCATGGCGACATCCGCGCGCACGGGAGTATTTTTGAAAAGCGACGCCAGCGCGGTAAACATGGCCACTCCGGCGGATGGCCCGTCTTTGGGCACGGCTCCCGCGGGGACATGCACATGAATGTCGAAATCTCTGAAATCTTCCGACTTTACTCCGATCTCGCCATCGCGACTGCGGACGAGGCTCAAGGCCGCCTGGACCGATTCCTTCATGACCTCACCGATCTGTCCGGTCAGGGTCACATTTCCTTTGCCGGCATAACGAGTGGCTTCGATATACAACACTTCGCCGCCCATGGGAGTGTAGGCCAAACCGGTGACCACGCCGGGTTTGCTCGTTTTTAGCTTCGATTCCCGAATATAACGTGGGGGCCCAAGCGCCTTCTCAACAAATTCCCGGTTGATCTGGACGCGCTCGAATCTCGCCCCGGGCCACCTGCGCAGCTCCGCGCCGAATAACCGAGCCGACGAGTCGTTCCAGCTCCCGTACGCCGGCTTCGCGCGTGTAATCCGAAATGACAAAGCGCAAAGCCTCCTCTTCCCATTCGCATTGCTCGGGCTTGAGTCCGTTTTCCTCCAGTTGCCGCCTAACGAGATATTTGCGGGCGATCTCCAGCTTCTCGCGCTCGGTGTACCCGGGCAGCGAAATGACCTCCATGCGATCGCGCATCGGCTCGGGAATCCCATCGGCATAGTTGGCCGTGGCGATAAAAATGATCTGGGATAGGTCGAACGGCAGGTCGAGGTAACGATCGACGAAGGCGTGGTTCTGGCGCGGATCGAGCACCTCGAGAAGAGCGCTCGCCGGATCGCCGCGAAAATCGGTTCCCAGTTTGTCGATTTCATCCAGCATGAAGACGGGATTGCTCGTGCCGGCGCGTCGCAGTTCTTGAATGATCCGGCCGGGCATCGATCCGATGTAAGTTCGCCGATGTCCGCGTATTTCGGCTTCGTCACGAATTCCACCGAGGCTGATGCGAGCAAACTTTCGCCCGAGCGCGTCGGCCACCGATTGTCCCAGGCTGGTCTTGCCAACTCCCGGCGGACCGAGAAAACAGAGAATGGGTCCATGCCCGTTAGGATTAAGTTTTCGAACGGCCAGGAATTCGATCAGCCGGCGTTTGATTTTCTCGAGGTCGTAATGATCGCGATCAAGAACGGCCTGCGCCTGTTCAAGGTCGAGATTGTCTTCGCTCATCTTCGACCACGGCAACTCCGCAATCGTCTCGATATAGGTCACGATGACGGAGTACTCCGGGCTGGCCGGCGGAATGAAATCCAGCCGCTTTAATTCGCGATCCGCCAGCGCCATGACTTCGGCCGGTGGCTTGGCTTCTTCGAGTCGGGAACGCAATCGCGCGATTTGCTCGTCGGCGCCGGTCTCGCCTTCACCGAGTTCGCGCTGAATTGCTTTTAACTGTTCCCGCAAATAAGCGCGGCGTTGGGCGTCTGAGAAATGCGATTGAACATCTTTCTGCAACTTTTGCTGAATCTGGGCGATCTCGAGCTGGGATGAAACGTGCGTTTGGACCGCGCGAAGGCGTTTCTCCAGGTCCAGTTCCTCGAGAACAGCCTGCTTTTGCGCCACGTCGATGTTCAGATTTGGAGTGAGAAAATCGATCAGCTGCTCTGGGTCCTCCATGCTACGGACGATCGCCCCGGCCTGATCGGGCGCGTCCGGAGTGGCATCGAGCAATTGGGCGGCTGAGTCGCGCAGATTTCGGAAAAGAGCCTGCCATTCTTTGCTATCCGGCGGCTGAGTCGAATTCAGTAGAGTCACTTCCGCGCGGATGAAACGGATCGGTCGACGTGATCTTTCGTAATCCGACCCGGCGGAGGCCCTGGACGAGCACAATCACATGATCATCGCTCTGCCGAAGTAGTTTCAGGATAAGGGCGGCTGTTCCGACCTCGTAAAGATCCTGCGGCGCCGGATCTTCTTTTTGATCGTCACGCTGCGCGATGAGCCCGATGATCTTGCTTTGCGGAAGGGTGTCATCGAGAAGGCGAATTGATCCCGGCCTGCGAACGTTTAACGGGGCCACGGTCCCGGGAAAAATGACGAAGCCGCGAATGGGTAAAATCGAAAGAGTCTCGGGAATCTCGGGCATGCGCACTCCCCCGGCGGTGCCCGCTTGATCGGCGCGGCCAGGTACCGGAACGGCCGCCTCTCCGCTTTGAAGGGCTTTGACGAGTTCCGCGCTCATGCGTTTTTGATTGGAAGAGAGATCCAAAGAAAACCGTTTTCCTGGGAAGCCGTCGTTTTTTCCGGATCGATTTCTGCCGGCAACGAAATGGAGCGAATGAAAGGGCCGTAATCGATCTCCATGGCGATTGTTTGGGTGGTGCGATGGTCCTTGGCTGCCGGCTCGGGATTATCGCGAGTCCCGCGGAGCAAGATACGCCGCGGTTCGATTTGCAGGTCGATTTCTGATTTGTCGACGCCGGCCAAATCTACACAAATGCGGATACAACTCTTGCATCGATAAGCGTTGATTGCCGGCTGCCATGCGTGGGGTGAGTGTCGCGAGAAGCGAAATCGGATAAGGTGATAGCTGGCGTCGCTCAAAGCGCCATGCACCCAATGAAGTCGGGCTGTGCGAACGGGATCCATTTAGAGATAACGTCTACCCCAACGGCGCCTGTGCAAATTAGCTGTTCCAGAGCGCGAAACAGGCGCGCGCAGCGGCGCGGCCAATCCAATTATTCGTAGGCGATAGAGATAACTTCGAGTTCTTCTTCGCCGCAGGGATATTTGAAACGAACCTGCTGGCCAACTTTTGCGCTCATGAGCGCGCGGGCAACGGGCGAGAGCCAACTGATATGTCCAAGCTCGTGATCGATTTCGTCTACGCCCACAATCTTGAAAACTTCGGGTCCGTCGGGGCCTCGAACGGTCACGGTCGCGCCAAAGGTCACGGATGGCGCCGGACCTTTCGGAGGAGAGATTACCTGGGCGGATTGGAGACTCTGTTGCAGTTGGTAAATACGCTGATCAATCACCGCCAGTTTCTTGCGACTTCGGCGCTTTCTGATCGGCGACAAGGCGTGGCCGCTCCGTCTCGACCAGGTGGGCCAGTTCCTGGCGGAGCCGTTCGGCGCCGTCCGCGGTCATATAATTGATCGCGCCGGGAGGAAGCGCAGAAAGCGGGCGCACCAGCTCCGGGGCTTCGGCATCGTCTTCGCGCGTGAAAGCCTTGCTCATTATTATTAGGACTCTGTTGCCACCACTCACCCTCCCGAGGTGATTCGGCTCTACCCCGTCTCCGTTGGAAAACCCCTCCCTACTTCTCTGATTCCTTTAACAATCCCGCCAGATCTTCCTTCCAGAGCGCGGCCACCGTGTGGCTTCCATGTCCTCGTGTCTTGTCGCTCAGCGGGATCACTCTTGCGCGGCCATGTGGGACGCGTTTGATCTCGCGTTCGAGAATTCCGAGCTCCGGCGGATTGATCAGGTCGTCGGCTGAATTGATGGCCAGCAGCGGCGCGCGAATCTTCTCCAGAGCCGGCCCGGGATCGTAGTCGTGGGAGGCGTCGAGCGCGTAGAGCACATCGTTCGCGTCGCTCGTTTCAAGGATTTGCTTAACGAATTTATCCACCACTTCATCGGCCTGCGCCAGAGAAGGCGCTTCTTTTTGGCGCAGGATGGGATTGCTGCTCATGAACCAGAGCATCTCCGCAGCGGTCCGAAGGCTTGTCGGTTGCGCGGAATATTCTCCATCATGCCAGCCGGGATCGTTGCGGATGGCATCGATGACCATCTTGCGCCAGCCACGGTTGCGTCCGGAGATCTGCGTCGGCAAACTTGCCAGGGGCATGAGAGCATCCATTTCGTTAGGGTAACTTTCGCCCCAAAGCCAGGTGTGCATCCCGCCCATCGATGTGCCCATGACCAGCCGCTCGTGATCCACTCCGAGCTCTTTGAGCAGGCGATGCTGGGCTTCGACCATGTCTCGATAACCGTAACGGGGAAATTTGGCGTGCAGGCCATCGCTCGGTTTGCTCGATTTGCCATGCCCAATGCCGTCAGGGAGCACGATGAAATATTTCTCCGCATCGAGCAGTTGATTCTTTCCGAAGAGTTCATCGGCGAATTCCGCGCCGAATGAACTGCGCTCCACTGCCGGTGGTTCCGTGTGTTATCAGGACCGCGTTTTTCGCGTGGCCGGAAGCGTCTTTCTGAAGTTGCCCGATTGTTCGGTAATGGATCCGCAGTTCCGGCAACGTTTCTCCGGATGCAAAATGGAAATCGTCGAAGGATCGCATCGTCTCCCTCGACCGGCGGGGGTAGTCGGCCCCGGCGGCGGAAGGACGGAAAGAAGGTGAAAATTAGAGCTGCGGTGAGCGGTTTCATGTCAGTTGTCTCACTGGGAAACTAGCACGTTTCGCCGAGGCTTAGCAAGAAAATTGCCCCGGGCAGCCGCTGAAGATGGTCTGCGCCTTGCTCGACTTCCCGCGTGCGCCTCCTTATTTGCCTCGGATTTCTTGTCGCATCCTTGCCCGCAGGGGCGATGGAATTCGGCCAGACCAGGGACGCTATTGTCGCGCAGCACGGCCGGGCAACGGAGGAAAACCACAGCAAGAATACGGCGACCTACCGGCGGGACGGCTGGAAAGTGGATCTCCAATACCGCGACGATGTGGCCTGCAAGGTCACCTTTTCGCGTGTCGGCGAGCTGAGCGACGCGGAGATACAGTCCATTCTTTCGCAGAATGCCGGCGGCATGGAGTGGCACGAGGAAGAGGCGACGGCGGTAAAGCGAAGCTGGCAACGAACCGATTTTGCCACGGCCGAATGCAAACGCCTTCACCCGGCGTCGATCACGTTTCTACAGACGCCGCCACGCGCGGAGCAGCCGGTGCAACAGGCATTGGTCGAAGGAACGCCAGCGTCAGTGGTGGCAGAGAATTCGCCGGCCGCTTATGCCTTGGAGCCGAAAAAGAGCGTCGCTCCGCCGGTTCGCGCGCCCGATTATTTCGGCGTTGCCGTCAGTTTTGTGCAGCGATTTCCGCTCGTCTTTGCCATCCCGGCGGTTCTTCTGTTGATTGTCTCGCTAGTTGTTCGTCGAAAACCGAAAGCAACTGTGGCCGCAACGCCGGCGCGTCGCGTGGTCACTCCGCGCCCAATCAACGACGCCATGGCGGTTGGAAAATCGTTGTTGCCTGGCGACCTCGAGCAATCCGATTTTGACTTGTTAGTCGGTGAACTTTACCGGCGGCAGGGCTATGAAGTACAAATCTCCGGCGGGATAGGTTCGGATGGCGGAAGCGATTTGTGCCTGCGCAAAGATGACAAAGTCGTGCTCGTGCAATGCCGGCAATGGGGCAACTGGAAGGTCAGCGCTCCTTCCGTGCAGGAGTTCATCGAAACGCTTGATCACGCGGGAGCGGATGGCGGAATTTTTGTGACAACAGGAGAATACACCGATGAAGCACGCCTCCTGACGCGCGGACGGGCGATCGAGTTGGTTGACGGAAACAGCCTGAACAAGATGATCGCCGACGTTGCGGAGCCTGGTGAAGACCTTTGCGATCTCGGAAGCTGGCTCGACGCCTTTGCCTCCGGCGTCACAGTGGTCGAGCCAAACTGTCCTTTTTGTCAGGAGCGCATGAGCTTGAAGCGTGGACTTCAGGGAAAGGCGTTTTGGAGTTGCCAAACGTTTCCTCGCTGCGCGGGAAAACGCGACGGGCGCGTCGAATTATTGCAAAAACTGCCACGTTTCGGTGTCTCCTAGGCGGGCAGTGTGGCGTAGTGCTTCAAGGAGCGGCGGTCTCCCGTGCGCCGGATGCCAATTCGGCGGCTGCCCAAGCCGCCGCTTCTTGATGTCCGCGGCTCAAATTGTTGCGGCGACTACATCCGCTGCCAAGTTGCCTGATGGAGATTCCGTACTTCGAGGTCGCAGCTTTTGCGCGTCAGCCGTTTGCCGGAAATCCGGCGGGCATATGCCTGCTCGAGAATGACTGGCTGCCTGACGACGTCATGCAGAATATCGCGGCGGAAAACAATCTCGCCGAAACCGCTTTCATCGTGCCGCGCGGCGATCGTTTCGATCTCCGGTGGATGACACCGGCCATTGAAGTCGCGTTGTGCGGCCATGCAACACTCGCGTCCGCGCACGTCTTGATTCATCACCGCGGCTACAAGGGCGATGCGATTTATTTTGATTCCAAGAGCGGCGAGCTGAGCGTGAGCCGGCAGAACGGCCGCCTCGTTCTCGATTTTCCCGCCCAACCGGCCAAGCCCTGTCCAGTGCCAAAAAAACTCTCCGACGCTCTGCGAGCGCTTCCGCATACGGTTTTGAAAGGGCGCGACTACATTGCCGTGCTGGACAACGAACGCGAAGTTGCGGCGGTTCAGCCTAACTTCGAGATGGTTGCCTCGCTCGACGCTCAAGGCGTGGTCGTGACCGCGCCGGGAGACCAATGCGATTTCGTTTCCCGTTATTTTGTTCCGGCCGCGGGAATTCCGGAAGATCCGGTGACTGGCTCAACCCATTGCACGCTAATCCCGTACTGGAGCGAGCGTTTGGGCAAACGAAGTCTGGTCGCCCGGCAAATCTCGCCCAGGGGCGGCGAACTGTTCTGCGAAGATCGCGGCGATCGCGTGCGCATCGCCGGCTATGCCGCGACCTACATGCAGGGCAGGATCGGCATCTGACAACTTACTACTGTGGGCACCGAAACCGCTTCGGGCGATTGAGTCGATCGCCCTACCAAGTAACGGTCGCGTTGCCGGCTGAGTCCAGGGTGACGTTGCGGCCTATCAAGCGGACAAAGAGAAAGTGAGAATCGAAATCGCGCAGGACGGTCCCGTAAAGAGTCAATTCCTGTCCGGAGGATGAATCGGTCGTAATGCCTTTGAAAGCGTCGAGGTCGGCTTTTGATACCATGACGCGGACGTCGGCAAAGTGTTTGCGGAGCTTCGGATCGGGTTGCCAGAGAGAGCTTTCGAACCAGTTAGGCTTGAGATGATGAATGTCTTTGCCGCGAAAGGTGAATTTCACCGCCACCAGCTCGCGGTTATGGTCGCCCATAATGGGAGCAAGCGTCCGGACATCATAGGTCTGCAATTGTTTCCAATTTTTGGCTTCGACATGCATCTCGCCGAAGCAGGGGATGACCAACAGGAGGAGCACTGACAAACCCAGGGAGAGTAGTTTTCTCATGAGGCCGGCAAGGATACCAAAGGCGGCGCCATTTGAGAAGCACCGATGGGCTGTCTTGTGAGAGATGCGATGCCCGCTACATTGGCCTCCTGTGAAAAGCCCGATACTCGCTCTCCTTCTCGTGACCGCGGCCGGGCTTGGCTTCGCCCGCGCGGAAGAGAATGCGCCCCGATTTGCCGGCGCGGACACGAGTGGGTTTGATTTTCGGCAATTCGGCCTGCTGGCCATCCAAGAGGGAGGCCGCCGTAAACCAGTCGATACCTTTGCTAAAGAGGCGCTTATTAGGCTCAGTGGCCGTTCGAGTTACACCGATAAATCCGGAAGGCGATGGGAGGGCCGCGATTTTCTCCTCTCGGCCATGCTGGAGACGCATGATTGGAAAAACGAGCCGCTGATTTTGGTGTCGTTAGGCAAGCTGATCGAACAGGCCGGGCTCGATAAAAACCGGCGCCGATTCTCCTTCGCGGAACTGTCGACGCGTCCGGAGCTGGAGCGGCTGGCCAACGTGGCCCGAGCCAAACGCAAAGCCGAACAATCACTCGAGCGTGTGGAACAGGAAGCGAACAGCGTCGAAGAACGCCTCTCTCTTCTTGCCCGCATCATGGATGGAAGCGCGTTTACCGTCGTCCCGGCCTCGAGCGCCGGCGCGGCCTGGGCGAGCCCAACGGAGTTCAGTCGCTATTACACGGAAGAGCAGTTTGCGCCCGCACAACATGAACTGCAAAACACCGCCACCGCTTATGCCAAGGGTGACGGTTTTGCATTTGCCACCGCGTCCCGCCAGCTTCGCGATGCCTTACGGACTCTGAATTCGTCGATTTATCCGTCAGAGAAACAACTGCGGCTCGAGTCGACCTACAATCACTTTGAAGCATTTTATCGCGCTGTCTGGTTTTATGGTTTCGGTTTTTTGGCCCTGGTGATTGCGCATCTGCGCGGCCGCGGCCGCATCCTGCGCGCCATCGGCGTTGCCCTGGCCGTCATCGGTCTGGCGCTTCATGCCAGCGGGATCGTCATGCGCTGCCTGATCGCAGGCCGTCCGCCGGTGACAAATATGTACGAGTCCATCATCTGGGTATCGTTCGCGGTTTCTTTTTTCGGGATGATTTTTTTCCTGAGATATCGCACCAGCATTTATCTGTTGGCCGCGCTTCCGGTGACCTTGATCGCCCTTCTCCTGGTTCATCAAATGCCGATCGCGATGCCTGCGAGCATCGATCCTCTGGTGCCGGTGTTGCGCGATAATTTCTGGCTAACGATCCATGTTCTGACCATCACCTTGAGTTACGCTGCCTTCGCGCTGGCCATGGGGTTCGGGCACATTCTTCTCTGGCGCTACGCGCGTGAGCCATCTGAGGCGCGGTCCGATGCCTCGATGCATTTCTGGTTATACCGCATCCTCCAACTCGGCGTCTTGCTGCTGGCGGCGGGGACGATTCTCGGTGGCGTTTGGGCGAATTATTCGTGGGGAAGATTCTGGGGCTGGGATCCAAAGGAGACCTGGGCGTTGATCGCTCTTCTTTGCTACATCACCACGCTTCACGGGCGGCTGGCCGGCTGGTGGACGCAGTTCGGATTGGTCGTCGCGAGTGTGGTCTGTTTTCTAGCTGTCTTGATGGCCTGGTACGGGGTCAATTTCGTTCTCGGAAAAGGCCTGCACAGTTATGGCTTTGGCATTGGCGGCGAAACGTATGTGGCCACGTTTGTGGCACTCGATCTTGCCTTCGTGGCCTTTGCCGTCTCGCGCTACCGAACCAGCCGGGCGTAAAACTAGCGTCCTCCGGATCGAGGCCCGGCCTTTGCGGCCATCAGTTGCGGCTCAACTGACTCGCAAAGCACATGAAGAAGGAATTTGTGGGCTTCCTGAATGCGAGCGGTCGCTTCACCCGGCACGATCAAATCGACGTCGGCAATGCCCTTGCAGCTTCCGCCGTCGCGGCCGAGGAGGGCGATGGTTTTCAGGCCTTGCGATTTTCCTTCTTCAAGGGCGCGGCGGATATTGGCGGACTTGCCGCTGGTGGAAATTGCCATGAGAACGTCATCGGCCTGCCCGAAGGCTGAAACCTGGCGGGCGAAGATCTCATCGAAGCCATAATCGTTGCCGGTGGCGGTAAGCAGGCTTCCGCCCTGTGAGAGGTTTAAGGCTGGGAATGGTTTCCGATCTTTTTGGAACCGGCAGGCGAGCTCCGTACAAAAATCCGCGGCATCGGCCGCACTGCCGCCATTGCCGCAGACAAGTATTTTTTTACCACTTGTTAGGCAGACGGCGATTTTTTCCAAAGCCACTTGAAGTTCGGGCTCCATCCTCTTGATCGCGTCGAAGACTTCGCGTGCGTCCGCGAGGGAGTTGGAAAGAACTTGTGACAGATGAGACATGACGCGCCGAAAAGATGGTGCGCGGTGGAGGTTTCGAACCTCCGACCCCTACCGTGTCAAGGTAGTGCTCTACCCCTGAGCTAACCGCGCGTGAAGAATACGGGCGGGATTATCGGATGCGGCGCCACGATTGGCAAGCTGGGCTCTGGGCCGGATGATCCCTCCGGGTTTATGCCATTACGCGCGATTTGCGTGAGGTGTTCATGGCGTGAGAGATCCTGCGTCGTGTTCGCAGGCTCAGGATGACAGTGCAGCCGACACGGCTGCCGCCACAGAACGATTGCGGCCGCAGCCGCAGACAAAAATCAGGCCGCCAGTTTGACGGCGTCTTTGTGGCCGAGAATGCGAACCGTTTCCTTGAGCTGCTCCACTTTGAGCGGCTTCTTCAGGACGGTGATCGGACCCTTGGCCAGAATTCGGTTCAACATTTCGCTGTCGGGATAGCCGGTAATAATAATGATCGGACACTCCGGCTGCTCTTCCTTCGCCTGGTCATAGACGTCGTCGGCCGGCCCATCAGGCAATTTCAGGTCGAGGAATATGAGATCGAATTTCTGCTTATCGAGCGCCGCCAAAGCTTCCTTCACCGTGCCGACCACAACCCGGCTGAAGCCGATTTTTTTGAGGAAAAGTTTGAAAAGATTTTGCAGGCTCTCGTCGTCGTCCACCACCAACACGGTCGGCTGGCCGGATTTGTCTTCCTTGAGAATATCCTTATCGAGCGACGATTTTTTGATCCGCCAACGACCGCCAATTTGGATCGCTGGAAGCTGACCGCGCTGGACCAAATAGTAAACGGTCGGAAGAGGAATCCGGAGATACTTGGCGGTTTCCTTGACCGTCAAAAGGTTATGCATGGTTGATAGACACCAATTCGGAACGCGGTGAGCAAGACATTTTTCGCTCGATCCAGCATTATAAATTTTATAATGAATGTCAATCTGTTCTTCCGTGTTCCTCGCAAAACAGGCACATTACGGGGCTGTAAGCGGCGGAATGGTGAAGAGATGACGACTGGACAACCAGAGGCTGGCGGTGAACTGTTCCGACTCGCATGAGCGCGTTATTCTTTAAACGCTTCCTTCAAAAGCCATTTCAGGTGGCTTCGATCATGCCGAGTTCGCGCGCTTTGGTTGAGCGAGTTTCCGACAAGATCGATTTCAATAAGGCGCGCGTGATCGCGGAATACGGGCCCGGCGAGGGCGTGCACACGCGAGAGATTGCACGTAGGATGGGGCCTGACGCACAGCTGCTTATCTTCGAGGTGGACGCGGCTTTTTCCCGCGATCTTAAGCGCCAATTTGCCGACTGACCCGCGCGTCCACGTTTACAATCGCGACGCCGCCGCCCTTCCAGACGAACTGCAGCGCCTTGGGATCTCCTCGTGCGACTACATCCTGTCCGGGATTCCTTTCAGTATCCTGAATATCGATAAAAAGCGCGCGCTTCTGCAGAAAACGCATGACGCGCTTTCGGACGGCGGCGCCTTTATCATTTATCAGGTGACTAACGAGTTGAAGCAGCACGCCACGCTCTTCAAACAGGCGGACTCGGAATATTGCCTGCAAAATATTCCGCCAATGTTCATCACCGTTTTTCGCAAGACCATTGGGCGCAACGGGCATTCTCATCCGGCGGCCACGGCTTCTCATTCGGTTCGTTCTGCATCGGCCCGGCAATGAGCGCCAGCGCGGGCACCCGGGTCGAAAAAGATTCGATGGGGGAGATGCCCGTCCCGGCGAAGGCGCTCTACGGGGCGTCGACCCAGCGCGCGGTTCTGAATTTTCCGGTGAGCGGCTATCGTTTTTCGCGGCCGTTCATTCGTGCGCTTGGGATGATCAAATGGGCCGCCGCCCAGGCGAACCATGATCTTGGGTTGCTCGATGCCACCCGCAGCGCGCTCATCGTTCAGGCGGCCGAGGAAGTCATGGAAGGAAAGCTCGATGAGCATTTCCCGCTCGATATTTTTCAAACTGGCTCCGGCACGAGCACAAACACAAACGCCAATGAGGTCATCGCCAATCGATGCGCCGAGCTCGCCGGAAAACCGATCGGCTCGCGCGAACCGGTTCACCCTAACGACCATGTCAACATGGGGCAGTCGAGCAACGACGTCATCCCCTCAGCGATTCATGTCAGCGCGGCCGAGCTTACTAAAGAAAAGCTCGTTCCGGCGCTGAAGAAACTCGAGCAATCGCTCGACGCGAAAGCGAAGGAGTTTTGGGACATCATCAAGATCGGCCGGACGCATTTGATGGACGCCACGCCCGTTCGCCTGGGGCAGGAATTTGCCGGTTACGCGCAACAGATTCGTTATGGCGTGAACCGCTCGGAGAAGGCCCTGGAAGCCCTGCGAGAGCTGGCCTTGGGTGGGACCGCGGTCGGCACGGGTTTAAATCGGCACCCCGATTTCCCGGGCAAGGTTCTGCGGCACCTGGAGCACCGGACCCGCATCGCCTTTGTCGAGGCGCGCGATCATTTCGAAGCACAAGGCGCAAAGGACGGCGTGGTCGAAGCCAGCGGCCAGCTCAAGACAATTGCCACCAGCTTGTTCAAGATCGCCAACGATCTGCGTTGGCTCGGAAGCGGGCCTCGTTGCGGGATCGGGGAAATTCAACTCCCGCCAACGCAGCCGGGCAGCTCGATTATGCCGGGCAAAGTCAACCCGGTGATGTGTGAATCGATGATGATGGTTTGCGCGCAGGTTTTCGGAAACGACACCTGCATCACTTGGGCGGGAGCGAACGGAAATTTCGAGCTCAATGTCATGATGCCGGTCATGGCGCATAATCTTCTCGAATCGATTCGGCTGCTGGCAAACGCGAGCGATTCGCTCTGCGAGAAGTGCATCGAAGGAATCACCGCAAATCGGGAACGCTGTGCCGAACTGGTCGAGCAATCCATGGCCATGGTCACGAGTCTTGCGCCCCGGATCGGTTACGATCGCGCGGCTGAGATCGCCAAGGAAAGCGCCAGAACCGGTAAGACTGTCCGCGAGCTGTGCCTGGAGAAAAAGGTTTTGCCGGAATCGGAATTAAAACAGGCGCTGGACCCGATCGCGATGACCGAGCCAGGCGGAACCGGCGCTGCCGGAGGATGAAAACACTGTCCGCGGTCGCGGCAATTTTCCTCAGCGCGCTCGGTTCGGATGCGATCCTGGCGGCGGATGATCACCTCGACGTCTCGAAGGTTATCGACAAGGCCACGGCGGAATCCGCCATTGGCGAGGCGGTCAAACCGGCGGCGGCGCGGAACGTCGAAGGCAAGGACGGCTATTATTCGAAATGCAATTATTACAGTGCGACATCGTCCAAGGCGCTGGTTTTGCGGGTTTACCAAGCCGCGCCCGGACTTGACCCGTCGAAAGAGATGGATGGCGTTCGCGCGAGCACCGGCGCCCCCAAGTCGGTTTCTGGACTGGGTGACAAGGCGCAAATCTACGATGGCCCGGAGAGCGGCCTTCCGAACAACGTGGTCATGCTTTATGTCGTGAAAGGGAACTCGTTAGTCACGGTCGGCTTGTCGGGAATGGACGACGAAATCTCGCTCGATAAGACCAAACGTCTCGCACAAAAGATCGTCGCCGCAATCCCTTAGGAATCTTCTCTCATGGTTGCCAACGTTCACGGCCCGCAATTTTCAGGCGGCGCAAATATTGCCATCAAATGTCCGGCGCACACTTATGATCAGACAGTGGCGTTCTACCGGGACACTCTCGGTCTGCCGGTGATCGAAGAAGAAGCGGACGGATGCATTTTCCAGTTCGGTCCGAACCGGCTCTGGCTCGACAAGGTGCCGAACCTGAGTCACCCGGACATCTGGCTCGAGCTTGAGACGAACTGACACCGAAGCAGCCGCTTCGTTTTTAAAGGTCAACGGCGTCGCCCGGCGCGATGAAGTCGAAGCCTTGCGCGAAGATTTCGACGGCTTTTTTGTCTCCGCGCCGAACGGAGTGATCCACCTCGTCATCGGCCACGAGGAAGCATAGCGTCGCCGCTCGGGCCGAGCGGCGGAAATCCCAAAATCCCAAGCTCCAAATCCCAAAGAAGTTAGAGGAGCTAGCTGCAGCGAGCTCCTGCTTGATTAGTTAGGCCGTTGCCACACGGCCTCTATAATTTTGGAGCTCGGAGCTTGGGATTTGAGATTTCCGGCACGGTCACGTGCCGCAGTGTCGTCCCATAATGGTCAGGTCGCGCATTTTATCGTCCATTTGCGCAACTGCCGGGAGATAGCCCCAACGGCTAAAGCCGAGCTGTTCGAAAAGCCGGATGCTCGGTTCGTTATGCGCAAAAATGAGCCCTACGAGCGCGGTAATCTCGAGGGCGGGGGCGCGCTGAATGGCCTGTTCGAGGAGAGCGCGCGCCACTCCGCGACGGCGAAAATCATCGTGCACGTAGACACTGAGTTCGGCGGTGCCGCTATAAGCGCATCGCGGTAGAAAGCTTTTGAACGTAAGCCAACCAATCACGCGCCCGTCCGTTTCCAAGACCCAGAAGGGATGTCGGTCCGGGGGATGGTCGTTCAGCCAATTTTTTCGCGACTCGACTGTTACGGGCTCGAGCTGAGCAGTGGCGATCCGTGACGTGATGGCAGCGTTGTAGATCTCAATAATGGCCGGCAAATCCGCGGGAGTGGCGTCGCGAATTCGCTGGAGTTCGGAGCCGGTAGAAGGCGATCCTGCCATGGTTGCGTTGGGTTGCATTTTTCTCAGCGCGCACGGTCGCTTCAGGCGACGGCGGCAGAGAAAAATAAATCGCCAAACGTCGGTTGAAAAGCACCAGCGGGCGTTTCCCCGATTTTAAAAGGCGGGCTAACCTGGGACTGGCCCGCACAGTAAACTTCCGTTCCACGGAGGCCGCATTTTTCCAGGAGCGCTTCGATCGCTCCCGAGGCCAGCTCGGGTGTGTTGCAATCGCGGCTGAGATGACCCAGGACGACGCGTTGAATTCGGCCTGCAGGAATGATTTCTTCGAGCACGGCCGCTGCCGCCGTGTTCGACAAATGTCCATGACGCGACTGGATTCGCTGTTTTACCGGCCATGGCCGATGCGGATCGTTCTGCAGCATTTTCTCGTCGTGATTGGTTTCAATCACGAGTGTGTGAACCTGCCGGAGCCGTTCGATCAGGAGTTTAGTCGCGTATCCGAGGTCGGTGATGTAACCGGCTGAACTGTTGCCGACATGAAAAGCAAATCCGACCGGCTCAACCGCGTCGTGAGGAACGGAGAAGGTTTGCACGACGATATCGCAGATGGAGAATTCCGCGCCGGTGCGAAAGAGCCGCCAATTCTGGTGTTGATCAAGCAGGCTGTCGTAACGCATGGCCTCGGCGGTGAGGGCATTGCAGTAAATCGGGACAGCGAACTTGCGGCAAAGAACTTCGAGGCCGCAGACATGATCGCCGTGCTCATGCGTGATCAGAATGCCGTCGAGCTGCTCAGGGGACACGCCGCATTGTTCAAGGCGCAGAACCAACTGGCGCGCGCTCAAGCCGCCATCAATCAAAACCTTGCAATGATCTGTGGCGAGGAGCGCGCTATTCCCGGAGCTGCCGCTACCGAGCATGGTCAAACTGAACACGCCGTATTTAGAGACGACACCGCATCTTTCGCAAATAGAATCCGCGGGCTAGGAGATAAGAAATGACGAATGACCAATGACGAACTAGGACCGAATGCTTAAATGACAAAAAATCAGGATTCCATCCTTCGTCGTTGGACATTCCGTCATTCGTCATTTCGCTTTGATGGTCCCAGCAAAGCGAGAATGTGCCGCTTCTTTTCCGGGTATTCGAGCGAGCGGAACCGACGAATTTCTTCGAGTCTTCGCATTCCGTTGAGCGTATCCAGATAATAAGTGTAGCTCGAGGCCAGTTCGGTGACTTCGAGGTAGCGGCTCCGCAGATTCGCGTCGGCAAATGCGTTCGGGCATTGCCGCGCAAAGAGATGAAACCGCAGCCAGCGGCGATCGACTTTCGAAACGCGCTGTGTGCGCCGGAAAAAGGCGACAAACAAGAGAAGCACAAGATAGGTATCGATCTGGGCCTGCAATTCGAGGTTCCGCGCGAAATCTTCCGTGCCGATCTCGCGCCGCCCATTCTTGAATTCGAGAGCCGCGTGCAGGGCGTGATTGATTTCCTCTACGAACATGATGAGCGACCGGATGTTTCGGTCGCTCAATCCGGCCCGCGGATCGTGCCGTTCCAGCTGTTCGATCAACCAGCCCGAGTAATAGATGCCGACATAAAGCTGGTCGTCAGCCCGACGCAAAAACGTTCGCGCCAGTTCGCTGAGCTCGCGCGCGGAAGCTCCAGCCAAAGCCGAAAGCTGCGCGCAGCGACTCCGATCGATCAGGCAATCCTCGAGATTAATGCCCACCCGAGCGTAGGTGCGCTCGAAGACCTGCTGGATCTGGCTGAAGAGAGTCTGGCTCACAAGTTCAACGCCGGCCGCATGTCATCGTCGAGATTCAAAAGTTGGTCGGACAACCGGTTTAAGGCGCAGCGTATTTCACGAAATCGATCGGCCAGTTCTTCGTAGACATCATGGAGATCGCAGCGGCGCGCGGTGGCGTGGTTTGAGAGAAGCTGGTAATTGCTGCGCCCGACCTGTTCGTAAAACCGGACGTCCGGGCCGCCGCGTTCGCTGCGTTTCTGCATGTTTTCGTGGAAGATGCCGCTGACGAAGAGGGAGTAATTGCCGACGTGCGCGCGCAGCAAAAAAGCCTGCTCGGGAGTGACGCGCTGCAAGGCGATCAACATATCGGAAATGTACTGCTGCACCGAATCGGCGGTGTGCGGTGCGCGCATGACACTGGCGCGTGAGAATGCTTCCAAAAGAGAGCCTACATAGTCGCACAATTTGCGATCGCTGATTCCCGCACCCTGCAAGACGTGGCGAGCGAGCACATAGAAATAAAACTGCGACGAAATCCGGAGATGCCCGGCGTTGGAAAGGATGGCGTCGATCAGACGAGGGCTATCGAGAACGGCGTCGCGTGTTTCGCAATCGCTCAGGAGATCGACCAGCGAGACATGCTCGGTCGATGAACGGGCCAGAGTCCGAACGACGAAATCGAAGTCCGCCGCAGTGAATCGCTCCCGGCAATTCGCCCTGATCACGGATCTCATTATGAGCAATGCAAGTGCCAGTTACAAGATTACAGATGGCTCTCTCCAAGCGTTCGCCCGATTAATGTGAACTCGCATCATGCGGAGATCTGTTTCGCAGGAGAATAATTCCAGCGGTCGACCGCTCATCCCAATCGGCTTTGCCAAGAAATTGCTGGAGCAATTCCTCGCTCGACGGAATCACCCGGCCATCATTGGTTTTCATTACCGGATGATAAAACCCGGCGGCGGTATCGTAGGTGGCCGAGTCCGTTCGATCGATGAGAACAAAATCGGTCGGCGGCGGCGGTTCATATGGCGCGTGGCTCAAGGTGCGAAGGCCTTTCAAAATGAAGTGGAGCGAATAGAGGTGTTCGCGCATGGCCAGATGAGAGAGATACGAAAGTGGTGCGACCACGCTCGCGTCGGTCGGGATTTGCGCGATGACGGAATTCTTTTGGTCGCGTCCCGCGCGTTTAGCCGGATAGCTCGCGATTTCACCGGACATTTCCGGGAGTGGTCCGATGAGAGCCTGAGCGATGACACAGCCTGCGAGCATTCCGACTGCGCCCCAGCGTTTCACCGAAGACGGCAGGAGCGAACTCCGTTCTCCGAGCGCTTCGATTGCGGCCATCCAAACGAGCGGCAACAATGGCGCAGCGTAATGGAAGTAGATGGTCCATTCCGATTGCCGCCAGGAAAGCAAATGCTGCAAAAGGATCGGGCAGGCGATCAGCAGCCAACGCGGTCGAAGCAACGGCAAACCGACGAAGGGAAGAAGAAGCGCCCAAAGAAGATTTCCGTGCAGAAGGGATTGCCGGAGGGCGCCGGCTGCCAGCTGTGGGCGAACGACAAGGTTCCGCAGGATTTCTCCAATTGATCCGCCGAGACGGCCGTACAAGACACCGTAATCCACATTCCCGTGATTTAAAGCCGGCGTGATCACACACACGCAGACGAGCAGCCAGACAAAGGCGGCAACCATCGGCCAGAGATACCAGCGTTTTAATTCGGCCCAATCGCGCGATCGACTAACGAATAGACTAACGACACAGTAGGCGACAAGGAGAAGAGCCATGTTTTCCTTGCAGGCGAGGACGGCAATGAAACAGATCCAATAGCGACGGAGCGCTTGCGCCAGGCGCGCCTCGAAAATGAGCAGAAGCAGCGGAGCGCTGAACGCTTCGGGATGAAACTCGTGGAGTGCGACGTAACAGGCGGCCGGTGCGACCAGGATCGAGGCGGCCGCTGCCAGGGCGGCGACAGGTTCCAAACCGAGCCGTCGCGCGATGCGGAAGGCGATCGGCGCCATGAGCGCGAGCCCGGCGTTTTGGACGACCACAAAGATGAGCGGGTGCCGCGTTATCCAAAGAGCGGGCGCGAGAAGGAAAACGATCGGTTCGACGTGATTTCCCAGAAGCGGAACCTGAAGAAGCGACACATCGAAGCGCCCGTGAAGAAATTGCCAGATGCCCTGGACGTAAAAGGCGAGATCGAAGGTGCGATATTCGAAGTTGGCCCAGCGCGCCCAGGAAGTCGCGGTGACGGCGAAGAAAAATAGCGCGCCGGCGACGATGCTTAGCCTGAGACCGGTTCGATCGGAGAGCGCTTTCAACGGATGGATGGATAACAGGTTGGTTTAGCCGACACAACCGGACGATCAGACGCGAGAAACGCGAACAATCCAGAAGGGATTAGAGAATGCCTTGTGCGAAGCGTCGAAATAGTTAGGCCTTTGAAACAAAGGCTGCAAAAGACCGCGGAAAGGGTGGGATTATCCAACGCTGCGCGTTGGCTCTGCGAAATGAGCTTCGCTCCGAAACCCTGCGCGTAACGCGCCCCGGCAGCCGAACTGCGTTCGAATCTCCGTAGCGCTGAACGAGGAGCGGGGCGCAAACGGAATGTATGCAGGAGCGTTAGGCGATGGCGGAAGGGGTGGGATTATCCAAAGCTTTGCTTTGGCTCTGGATATTGAGCTTCGCTTCGCGACCCTGCGCGTAACGCGCCCCCGCCAGCCGAACTGCGTTCGAATCTCCGTAAGGCGACACGTGGAGCGAGTTCGAGCGTAGAGTTTGGCTGAACCCAGGATGTGGCGGAAGGGGTGGGATTCGAACCCACGGTGGGTTTAACCCCACGCTCGATTTCGAGTCGAGTGCCTTAAACCGGACTCAGCCACCCTTCCTTAAAGGCGCATCAAGGGATGCGCGCTCACTATTAGACGCGGGGGAGAATTTGCAAACCGATCACACGAACGCCGGGCCGATGCAGAGTTGGAGGGGCCAACTAGAGCTCGAGGAAGCGGGCTAGTTTTTACGGTGATCGCGGAAATCTCCCGGGCATTCAAGCCTTTGACCGCCCGGCGGATAACGACTTCAAAAAATGTCACAATTTTCCGCTTGCCCGGGGGTGCCCAGAACCTGCATCTTGTATGTCCGAGAGGCCAAGTCCCCCAAGATCTTGTGTAATTGCTAATTCGCTGGTTTCCCCCGGCAATTCACAGGTTTTTGGCTGCCTTGCTGCCTCGTAAACAAAAGTTATTCACAACTTTTAACCATTCTTCACCGCCATGATCCAACTGAAAACCGGAATCCCCACTTCCTCTCTTTCCACCCCCCGAAAAGCGACCCGTCGCAAGGACGCTTCCGCAGGGAAAAGAAAGAAGGGCGGATTGGTTTTCGATCGCGTTTTCAGCGACCCGGATGTTCGTCCCTTCGACCAGATCGAGTGGGAATCGCGGACTGCTGAAATCACGGACGACAGCGGCAAAGTCATTTTCAAACAGGAAAACATTGAGGTCCCCAAAAGCTGGAGTCCCCTGGCGACAAAAATCGCGGTCTCAAAATATTTCTACGGCGACATCGCCAACGGCACCGACCCGCATCGCGGTGGCCGCGAAACTTCCGTTAGGCAACTCATTCATCGCGTCACTCGAACGATCACCGATTGCGGTATTGCCGACGGCTACTTTGCAGATGGCAAGGCGGCGGAGACGTTCTACGACGAGCTGACCTGGTTGTGTCTGAATCAACACGGCGCGTTTAATTCGCCAGTCTGGTTCAATGTCGGTCTCTACCACGTTTACGGAATCGGGAAGGGCGCCGGCGAAGGGAATTACTTTTACAATCGCCGCACCGGCCAGGCAGAGAGGGCCCGTACGCAATACGAATATCCGCAGGGAAGCGCCTGCTTCATCCAGTCGGTCGACGACACCATGGAAGACATCATGCGTCTGGCCATGAGCGAAGCGATGCTCTTCAAGTACGGCAGCGGCACCGGCTCAGATTTATCATCGCTGCGCTCGACTCGGGAGAAACTGAGCGGCGGCGGAAAACCGAGCGGACCGCTTTCGTTTCTGAAAGTTTACGACCAAGTGGCGAACGTAGTGAAGAGCGGGGGCAAAACGCGTCGAGCCGCCAAGATGAACACCCTGAAGGACTGGCATCCCGACATCGAAGAATTCATCGAGGCGAAACAGAAAGAAGAGAAGAAAGCGTGGGCGCTGATCGAGAGCGGTTATGACGGCAGCTACAACGGTGACGCCTACGGCTCGGTCATGTATCAGAACGAAAATCTGAGCGTGCGCGTGAGCGACGAGTTCATGGATGCAGCCGTCGAAGACCGCGAATGGTGGACCAAGCGGGTGCGCGACGGACAGCCGTGCGAAAGCAAAAGCGCCAAGACGATGCTGCGCAAAATCGCTGAAGGAACCTACATCTGCGGCGATCCCGGGATGCAGTTCGATTCAACGATTCACAAGTGGCATACCTGCAAAGGCACCGGCCGGCAGAATTCCACCAATCCCTGCAGCGAATATCTCTTTCTC
This sequence comes from uncultured Verrucomicrobiae bacterium, assembly GCA_963824205.1. GTDB lineage: Bacteria > Verrucomicrobiota > Verrucomicrobiia > Chthoniobacterales > UBA10450 > JBBRDU01. The sequence goes on from CAWGOG010000001.1 coordinate 960,636, forward strand.
GATAATACGGCCTGCAATCTCGGCTTCGTTAAACCTGATGAAGTTCAAGCGCGCCGACGGCGTTTTCGACGTCGAGCGCTTCAAAGCGGCGGTGCGACTCTTCATTACCGCCCAGGAAATCATCGTCGATAACGCGAGCTACCCGATCAAGGAGATCGCGGAAAACTCGCACATCTTCCGCACCCTCGGCCTGGGCTACGCGAATCTCGGCTCGTTGATCATGAGCTATGGCTACGGTTACGACAGTGTCGAAGGCCGCGCGCTGTGCGGCGCGATCACAGCGATCATGACTGGCGAAGCCTACGCGGAAAGCGCGCGCATGGCGCGCGGGCTGGGAGCTTTCCCTGGTTACGCGGATGCCCGCTGCAGCGGTGTGCCACATCCGGAAGAGAAAGATAATGTGCAATCGATGCTCGAGGTAATCGAGCTGCACAAGGATTCGGTGGCCGACATCCCGGACACGGAGCACTTCCTCTATTTAAAGCAGGATGCGATCGAGACTTGGGAAACCGCGGCTCGGCTTGGGAGGAAACACGGCTACCGAAACGCACAGGTCACAGTGCTCGCTCCAACAGGCACAATCAGTTTCCTGATGGATTGCGATACGACCGGGATCGAGCCGGAAACAGCCCTGGTGAAATACAAGCTGCTGGCCGGCGGCGGGATGCTAAAGATCGTGAATCAGACTGTCCGTCTCGGCCTCGAGACCCTCGGGTATAACGAGGAGGAGAGCGAGCGCATCATCGCGCACATCGATACCTTCGACACGATCGAGGACGTGCTCGATGCCGACGGCTCGACGATTTCGTCCGGGTTGAAACCTGAACACCTCTCGGTCTTTGATTGCGCCTTCAAGGCGGCGCGCGGCGAGCGTTCGCTGAGTTACATGGGGCATCTTCGCATGATGGCGGCGGCGCAGCCGTTCTTGAGCGGCGCGATTTCGAAAACAGTCAATCTGCCCGAAGCGGCCACGATCGATGAGATCATGAATACGTATGTCGAAGGGTGGCGGCTGGGACTCAAGGCCATCGCCATTTATCGAGACAATTCAAAACGATCGGCGCCGTTGAATGTTCGAAAGACGAAAGACATGGGCGGGATCATCGAAGGCGACATCGCCATGGTCGAGGGGCCGGAATTACAAAGGCGAATTCTCGATCTGGAAGCGGAGCTGCGGGCGGCAAGGGGTAAACCGGTTCGGCACAAGATGCCGGACACGCGGATGTCGTTGACTCATCGATTCGAAATCGCAGGACACGAGGGCTACATCACAGTTGGTCTCTTCGAGGACGGCATGCCCGGCGAGCTTTTCGTTACCATGTCGAAGGAAGGCAGCACGATTGGCGGTCTGATGGATACGGTCGGGACTTTGACATCGATCGCGTTGCAGTACGGCGTGCCGCTCGAAAGCCTGGTGAAGAAATTCGCCTATCAACGGTTCGAGCCCAGCGGGTTCACCAAGAATCCCGACATTCGCAACGCCACCAGCATTACCGATTACGTTTTCCGCTGGCTCGGCTGCCAGTTCATCAAGGGGTACAAGGAAGCGATCGCACCCCACCGAAGCCAGCCGGAGTTACCGATGAAGGAAATCCCGGAGATCGACAAAAAAGGGATCAATCGCCCGGTATCAGATCTCGCGCGCACCGCCGAAAAAGAAGTGATCGACGTGATCACGAACCACACGGCCAACGAGGGTCAGCCTCAGGGGAACGGGCACGGCAACACGCACGCTGAAAGGGTCCAGGAGGCGCTCGGCAACATGTTCATGGATATTACCTGTTCACATTGCGGCAGCGAAAAAGTCATTCGCGCCGGCGCGTGCGGAGTTTGCACGGAGTGCGGAACCAGTCAGGGTTGCAGCTGAAGCGGTAACCCGGGTCGAAAAAATCCTGCGACCGGGCAGGGATCAAGCGTCCGCCGAGCCGTCGTCGGCCGATTCATCAGCGTCTGTCCGCCGACGGGTAGACAGCCGATGCGGCGTGGCTACATTACGCTCGCACCGCTTCTCCGGCTCCGGATGAAGCCTTAAGAGGATCCGATTTCTATGACCGAGACAGAAGCACAACGACAAAAGGAAATTCAACAGGCCGAAGAATTACTTTTCTCCGGGCCGGAAGCACTGGGGCTGACCAAGGGACTGTTCCTTGGCCGTTTCGTTTCAGACTGGGTTATGCCCTATCCGCGCCTGGCCGCGGCGGAGGAGACCGAGTTGAACAAGGCGATGGTGGAAATCCGAGAATTTCTCGACCAAGGCCTTGATCCGGTCGCGATCGATCGCAATGCCGATATTCCGCGCAGTGTTATTGATGGCCTTGGGCGTACCGGCGTTCTCGGAATGACCGCGCCGAAGGAGTTCGGCGGTCATGGTTTTTCGCAGATGGCCAATTGCAAGATCCTCGAGGAGATCGGAAGCCGCTGCGCATCGACTTCGGTTTTTGTTAACGCCCATCACTCGATCGGGATTCGCGCCTTGTTGTTGTTCGGAACCCCCGCGCAAAAACAGACCTGGCTGCCGCGCCTTGTTTCCGGCGAACACCTGGCAGCTTTCGCCCTGACCGAGGAGCAGGCCGGTTCGGACGCGGCCAACGTCCAGATGGTGGCGCGTCCAAGCGAGGACGGGAGTCATTACATTTTGAATGGCGAGAAGCGTTACATTACCAACGCCGCCATCGCACAGGTTCTTACAGTGATGGCGCGCACTCCGGTTCCCGGATCCGACAAGACGGCCATCACCGCATTCCTGGTCACGCCTGACATGCCCGGATTCACCATGCTCGAACCACGCATGCCGAAGCTCGGCATCCGCGGAACCGCCACCGGCCGTTTCGCCCTCCGTGATGTAAAAGTGCCGAAGGAAAATGTTCTCGGCCCGTTAGGCAAAGGTCTTCGCGTGGCTCTGACTGTGCTCGACTTCGGCCGAACGACCTTCGGCGCATGCTGCACCGGCGCGGCCAAGACCTGCTTGCGCATCGCAATCGAGCACGCGAATTCGCGGCGCCAGTTCAACAAGACACTGGGCGACTTTGAACTCGTGCAAAAGAAGATCGCCCGCATGGCGGCCAATGCTTACGCCATGGAAGCGATGACGACGATCACGGCTTCGCTGATCGATCGAGGCCTGGAGGATTACATGCTCGAGACGGCGATGTTAAAAATTTACACGACAGAAATGTTGTGGGACTCGGTTAACGACGCATTCCAAATCTGCGGTGGATCGGCTTACTTCAACGATCGTCCGCTGGAGCGCATGCTGCGTGACGCCCGTATTAACCAAATCGGCGAAGGCAGCAATGAAGTGCTGACCTCGTTCGTGGCTCTCGTCGGGATGCGCGGACCGGGCATGGAATTCAAGGAGATCCACGACACAATGCTGAAACCACTCGGTGGACGGATCGGCAAGGCCTGGACCGCAGGGATGAATCGGTTAGGCGCGGCGGTGCGTGTCCCGAACGTTCCGGTCGAAAGCGCGGAGCTGCGTTCGATCGCCTCGCAATTGGGCCGGTTAATCTGGCGCTTCAATATCGCGGTCAACCGCGCGTTGATCGCCTACCGCGAGCCGATTCTCGACATGCAATTGGTGCAGGAACGAATCGCGAACGTGGCCATGGATTTATTCGCGTCGGCGTGCGTGCTCGCCCGCTGGGATTCCGAAATCAAAGCTTCCTATCGCAATGGCGGTTCCGTCGGCACGCAACATCGCGCAGCCGATCTGTTCCTGCGACAGGCCTTCCGGCGCATCCGCGGTCATCTGGCGGCCCTGAATGACAACGATGACAAGGCCGTGCTGAAGACGGCGCAATCGGTGTTAGGCAAAGCCGCCCCGTCCACCAACGGCGCGAAATAGATTGCCTATTGGGTCAACTGCGCCCGGGCGACGGCGGCGATCCGCAAAGCAACGGGATCGGGCGTCCGCGCGAGTTGAGCGGCGCGCTGCGCCAATTCCAGGCCGCGGCGCGGATTGCGCAGTTTTGAGTCGGGGATTGTCACCAAGGCGTTCGCCAAAGCAGTCAGCGCCGCCTTTGAGTGCGGTTCAAGTGCGACCGCGCGATCGAAGTGCGCGATGGCGTCGAAGCCCTGGCCTTTCCGCAGAAATAAGGACCCGAGGGCAAGATGGGATTGGGCGTCCTCCGGCGGAATCGATAGCGCGATTTCGTATTCCTTGATCGCTTCGTCAATCTCGCCCCGCCGCGCGAATGTGATCCCGAGATTTGAGTGGGCATCGGCAAGATCCGGTTTCATCGTGGCGGCTTGACGGTATTCCGAAGCAGCAGCGCTCAGATTACCTTTCGCCAAAAGGGCATTCCCAAGGCTGTTGTGCAGATAGCCGACATGGGGCTGGCCCACTTCCACGGCCTCAACCGAAGCGAATTTCAAAGCCTGCTGGTAATGAAAAATCGCGTCGTCGACGTCGCCCTTTGCCAGATCCAGCGAGCCCACGCTGTACTGCGCGAGGACATTCTTTGGGTTAACCGCGGCCGCGTGGTTCCAGAGAGTTTCTGTGTTTTCCCAGGTGCCGGTTTGTAGCCAGGCGAGCCGGGCGAGTGTCACCAGAGCCATTGCCGCCGCGGTGGCGACAACGAATCGAACGTGAGGTCTCGAGCGCGCGAACTGCGCAGCTTCCCAGGCAATGATCAAATACAAACCGATCTGTGGGAGATAAGTATAGCGGTCCGCGTGCGCTTGAAGACCGACCTGGACAAGGCCGATGACGGGCAGGAGCGAAATCAAATACCAGAACCAACCAACGAAAATCCAGGGGCGAGTTTTTCGAAGAATGAAAGCCATTATCGTTAGGCCAGCGAGCGCAGCAGCCAGGAGACCGAAGATCCACCAGGAGAGCGGACGGGCCGGATAGGGGTAGAACACTGCAAGATGCGTCGGCCAAACCATCTGGCCGATGTAGATGAAAATGCTGCGAAGACTGTTGCCGGCCCGCCAGGACAAGGGCAGCGTGGCGCCGTATCCGACGGTGTAGCGTTGCGCGAGCAGTGTCGCGACGGCCGATCCAGTCGCCAGGGCGAGCATGGGAATTTTTTCTAACAAGAGCCGAGACATCGAGAGCGCGGGTTTACCGCCGCCGGCTTCTGTGGTTCCGAATCGGCCTAACGGCCAGTAATCGAGCAGTAAAAACAACAAAGGCAGCGTGACCAACATCGGCTTTGCCATCAGACCGAGACCAAGAAAGACGCAGGTGACGAGATAACGCCTGATTGATGGTTGGCGCGCGTAGGAAGCGTAAGCACCAAGGGCGAGCATGAAACAGAAGGCGCTCAGAACATCTTTTCTCTCGGCGATCCACGCGACCGATTCTGCTCGGAGCGGGTGAATTGCGAAAAGACCGGCGACCAAAGCCGCGCGCCATGACGCGCCCGTGGCGCGTCCCAGGACTTCAAAGAGAAGCAAGGCTGCGCCGATGTGGAGGAGGACGCTGACGAGATGATGTCCGCCCGGCTCGAGGCCGAACAACTGGCAATCGACCATGTGAGAGATGGTTGTCAGGGGATGCCAGTTGCGGGCGTGCGGCTGCAGAAAGGCCGCCTTCAATCCGGCGATCGTCAGGCCGCGCGAAACGATTTCGTTTTGATAAACGTATCCCGAATCGTCGTAGCTGACGAAACCGTGACCAAGCGTCTGTCCAAAAACGAGCCAGGTTCCCAGAATTAGCGCGGCGAGAATCATCGCACGCCGCCCATGGGAAAGGTTTCCAGCAATGAGGGTTGAGGAAATCATCTTGCGGAGCCGAGCCTCAAAAGGCGAGCTCCTGCTCGGATGGCATCAGGTTGCGTGCCACCGATGAGAGCCGCGATGACGGCCGCAATCCTGCTTTAGTCTCGAAAAAATGAGGCTAGTGGAACTGACCTCGGCTCTATTCCGGGTCCGAGCGATTACGGCGATTCACCGCAATGAAAGCGGCACGGCTGCGCGATTGACCGCCGGGAGCGTGATTCGCTACGCGATTTGTGCAGGGCTGGTTGTCCTTTTCGTTTGGTCGAACGCGCACTCGGTGATCCGCGCGCTCGCGGGACCGTTGCCCGATCGAATGGATGCCTTTCATTCCAGCAATGCATACCTGCAGAAAGTGACAGGATCACCCTATGCGTCGCAGAGAATTATCGACGTGATGGATTCGTTGCCCCCGGAAAAGCCGCTCCTGATTTTTGAGCGGGAAAGAGATCCGGTGAGTTCGCTATTGGGAATGACGCTGGCCTATCTGGCTTGGCCGCATGAGGTACGATTTGAAACCATCGATGGCCCGCGGTGCGATCAGCAACTCGGTCAGATTGCACCGAATTCTGTTGGAGGGATTGCCTTCTGTGACATCAAGTCGCCGCCCTGGATCCCCGGTGGAATTCTGCTGGGCGAAAGCGGCAAGTTAATCACCTTCGGGAACCGCCCGGCGAAAACAGAATGAACTTCCTGATACTCGCGTGCGCCATCGGAACAGTTTTTCTCCTCGGCGGAGGCATTTCAACGCTGCTGCTTGCGCGCAGAGGATCGATAAACGTCGTCGAATGGATTTGTCTTTCCTGGCTCGTCGGTGTCTGCGCGATCTCATTTCTTCTTTGGATCGGCGGCAATTTTCTCAGTGGCGCAATCCTACAGTCCGTCGTGGGAGGGCTTGCCGTGGCCTCGGCCGTGCTCGGTCGCCGAAGCTTGGCGCGTTTGCGACCAGTAATGCGGATTCCGAAGCCGCGCGGCGCGATCGAGTGGATCTTGTTCGCCGTCCTCGCGGTTGAGATCGCAACGATCTTCGTAATTTCATTCAAGCACACCCTTGGCTGGGACGGCCTTCTGGTATGGGAGATCAAGGCCCGCTACGCCTTCCTCAACGGCGGTGTTCTTCCTGACGCATATTTTCAGGGAGCGGGCCGGGCTTTTAGTCATCCGGATTATCCGCTGGCGATTCCGTTCGCGCAGCTCTGGATTTATCTTTGGTTAGGCGAACCGAACCAGTTCTGGGCGAAGCTCATTTTCCCGATTTTCTATGCGGTGGGCGCATCGCTCCTCGCGCTTCTCGGGAATCGAATTATCGGCAAACGATGGATCGGGCTACTTCTGGCTGTTCTCCTGTTCTTCATTCCACAGGCAAGCTTGTCCACCGGAAGCGCCATTGTTGGTTATGCCGATTTTCCTCTGGCGATCTTTTATCTCGCCACGGTTGGATATCTCCTGGCGTCGTTACGTCCGGAATCCTGCGAATCATTCTTTCCGATTTTCGCCACGTGTCTGGCCTGCTTGCCGTGGATTAAGAACGAAGGCGCGATCCTCTGCCTCGTCGCGGGGGGCTTTGCAGGGCTCCTGATGGTGGCCGGCCGGTTGCCTCGCCGATTTTTCGTCGCCTTGGTTCCAGGACTATTGGTCGCGTTGAGCTGGCGGCTTTTTCTGCGCAGCGTTCAGGTGGTCTCGACGGTAGATTTTGTGCCAGTCAGCAAAGAGAGTCTGATGAACAATTTTAGTCGTTTGCCGGGAATTTACCGGGTGATCCTTGCCGAGGTCTCAACGCCCGAGAACTGGGGAATCTTCTGGGTGGTCGCGGGCGTGGCCTTGCTGTTTCTCATCTGCCGCTGGCGATATTTGACGGAGCGTCTGCTCATTCTGCTGATTGTGACGCCTTTGGCTCTTTACTCGGGCATCTATGTGTTCAGTGCCTGGAACCACTATATGGATCATGTCGCCTCCTCGATTCCACGGCTCTTGATGCAGCTTGTTCCAGTGACGCTGCTGGGAATCGGCCTGGCGGTTTCGGAGCTTGTGTATGGCTCTCGCCGGGCAACCGATCCTGTCGCGGACTCGCCTGAGCCGATCGATTCACTTCTGGTGGCTTGATTCTAGCTGGCAAAAGCGGCATGCGTCTGCCCGAGCTGGAACTCAGCGCGCCGTCTTCGCGCGCGTCTTCTAATCAACGCATCCTCATTTTTATCGTCGCCTACAACGCGGAAACGACGATTCAAAAGGTCCTGAACCGAATACCGCGATGCCTGCAACGGCCAGGTGTCGAAGTGCTCATCATCGATGATTCCTCCGGCGACGATACTTTTGGCGAGGGCGTGCGATGGCAGCAGCAGAACAGTGGTCTCAAGATCACAGTCTTGCGCACGCCGGAAAATCAGGGATACGGCGGAAACCAAAAGCTCGGCTATCGCTATGCAATCGACCATGGGTTCGACATCGTGGCGCTCGTCCATGGTGACGGCCAATACGCGCCGGAAGAGCTGCCGAACCTTCTCGGACCACTGGAAAGCGGCCAAGCCGATGCGGTCTTCGGTTCGCGCATGTTGGTTCCAGGCGCCGCGCGAAACGGCGGGATGCCTTTCTATAAGCGAATTGGGAATCGGATTCTGACCCGTTTCCAGAACTGGATCCTTCGCACGTCGCTTTCAGAGTTTCACTCCGGCTACCGCATCTATTCCACCAAAGCGCTAGCGCAGGTTCCCTTCGAGCGAAACACAAACGACTTTCATTTCGACACCGAAATCATCATTCAGCTGGTCCTGAAACAACTGCGGATCGCGGAGCTGCCGATTCCGACTTATTACGGAACAGAGATTTGCCACGTAAACGGGTTGAAGTACGCCTGGGACATCTTCAAAGCCATGGCTCGCGTGCGGCTGCACGAGATGAACCTTTTCTTCGATCAGAAGTTCGACGTTCATCCGCCGGAGATGACCTACGATCTGAAACTTGGTTTTAAATCGTCGCACACAATGGCACTCGACGCCGCCAAGCCTGGCGGGCACGTCCTCGACATTGGTTGCGGACAGGGATTCGTCGGAGCGGAGTTGGTTCGCAAGGGTTGTCGAGTCACCGGCATGGACCGTTACCTTCCGCCGGCTCATTTTGCCCCGGGAGGAATCGAATTCATCCAATGGGATCTCGATCGCGCGGAATTTCCGGTGAATGTTTCTGATTACGACCAGATTTTCCTGCTCGATATCATCGAGCACTTGAAGGCGCCCGAACAGTTCATGGACGAACTTCGCTTCGCCACGGAATGTAAACGTCCCGAAATTATCCTGACGACGGCAAATATCGGCTTTTTTGCCACGCGGCTGATGCTTTTGTTAGGCCAGTTCAACTATGGGAAAAAGGGAATTTTGGACGCGACCCACACACGCCTTTTCACGTTTCGCTCGGTTCGTGAGCTTTTCCGCCAGTGCGGTTACAAGATTGTGGAGATGCAGGGAGTTCCGGCGCCATTCCCGAAAGCTTTGGGCGATAATTTTGTCAGCCGCTGCCTGATCAAAGCGAATCAAGTCCTGATCCGCGTGAGCCGCGGTTTGTTTGCCTATCAGATTTTCATCCGTGCCAAGGCTCTGCCTACGACCAACAATCTGCTTCACGAAACGATTGCCAGTAGCGGGCAACTCTTGAAGTCGGTTACGGCCAGGCCCGTTTTCCAGGATCACAGCCCGGCGGTAGCCGAGAGCGTATTCTCTCGCGGTTAGGTCGCCAAAGGGCGGGCGGCTTACTTCAAGGACCTGGATTGCCCGCAGCAATCCTGCGGTGACGAGCTCGTAAAGGTTGTGGTGCACAAAGAAAATCAGGTACTGGTTCCACTCGAAAAGGCAGAGCAGCGTCACAACTGACGGAAAGAGCCAGCGGGAGGCATTACCGAAACGATCCGATATATTCGTTAGGCAGAATCCGCCCAGAAAGCGCAGCGGCATGTCCCACATATTGGCGTAGCGCAGATTCATCCCGTAACGCACATTGGCCATCAGGACGTAGCTTCCGGCCACGAAGGTAACCAGATAGATCGGCACCTTGTCAGCCGGGCGAATCAGGAAGAGAGAGCCGAGCGCGAGAATCAGGACAATCGGACTGACGATCATCAGGTCGATGAGATAGCGATACCAGGGCCCGTCCCCGGTGGCGATGGCGTAGGGAAGAACGGAAGCCTTGCTCACGAGCAATTGGTAGATGTGAATAGTGGTTCCGAGCGATCCGCAGAGACTGACCAGGATGAGGACGCCCGACGAGGGGGCCAATGATCATTGTGCCGAGAAGTATTTGTGTGATTCGGCCATATTTTTGCCAGAAACACACCGCTAGGACGGCGCAGAGAGCGATATAGGCGAAAAAAGCATTCTCTTTCGTCAAGACGAGGAGAGCCAGAGACGCCCCCAACGGAAGCAGCAGCCGCCAGTCGTTCGGTCTTTGAAGATTTTCCCAGAGAAGCCAGAGACAGGTGACGGCCCAAAATGCGAAGACGCCATCAATCAAGGCGTGCTGGGACATGTGAAGCTGCGTTGGTGCAAAAGCCATCAGCGCGCAAACCGTTGCGCCGATGCGAATGCCGCCGGCGCGAATGGCGAAGACCGTGCTGACGATCAGGAGCAGCATGCTGAAAATACTCGAGATAACTTTTAGCGATTGTAGCGCCTCCTGCCCGGTGAAGCTGTGCCATAAGTAGCCCAGAAAAATGTAGAGAAACCGTGTCGGCGGCAGAATCGCCGCCGGCAGTCGGGTTTGATCGACAACGTAACGCTCAGCCAAATCCGGATACGATGCCAAACCGGCAGCGTCGAGGCTGCTGACGTAGCCGCGATAAAGTCCTTCATCGAACCCGATGTTTTGAAAACCGGGTTGGGGATGGAGAGCCGCGATCGATTGAAGTGCGCCCGAATCCCTGGTGAAAAGAAACGGCGGCAAGCGCAGGAAAAGGCCGATGAGAACCAGAAGGATGACAACGTATAACGACTTCTTCATTGACGCTTTCGGAAACGACATGGCGAAGTTGCACTGCCGGTTGGGCGATGCAACGGCAAACGGCTAGGGAAGGGAGGCGCGGAATTTTTGAAATTCCTCCTGGTTTGGATTGATGGAGACGGCCTGGTCGATCTCACCGCGCGCGGCAGTGGCATCGCCCTTGAGCAGCAGGGCTTTTGCGAGCAGGAAATGCGTTTTCCCATTGCGCGCGTTCAACGCCAGGGCGTGACGAAACCAACCGATGGCTTCCTCGGCGTGATTATTCTCCAGGGCGATGACGCCGAGATTGTTGAGCGCGCCTTCATGTTTTGGGTCGAGCGTAAGCGCGCGCCGGTACATTTCCGCGGCCGCTTCAGGCCGATGTTGTTCCAATCGTAAATTTCCGAAAGCAAAGTTCGTCTCCGGATTTGTCGGAACGTATGAGTAGGCAAGGCGCAAGGTTTTCTCCGCGCGCTGGAGGTCGCCTGTTTCCAGCGCCTGCCATCCGGAATTGTAGGCATCCAATGCCCAGAGCGACGGATTTCGCTGCGGCCACGAAACGGCCATGGTGGAAAGAATCAGGAGGGTGACGCAGACCATTGAGAATTTTATCGTTCCGGTAACCAATGAGTGCCAGAGGGCGAAAAGGAACAATGAGCCGAGAATGAGTAATCCTGGCACGATTGTCATTCGATAGCGTTCGGTGACAAACACGGGAAGAAGCGCGGCAATTTGGAGAAGAATTGCCGCAATGACCAAACGGGAACGCGGAACGCGGCGCCAGAAAAGAATCATTCCCGGGATTCCGAGCGAAGCGATTAGCCCGAAGGAAATACCGGGAACAAGGACGTGCGCCGCGCTCAGGGCCGTGATGATGCTGAGGTCGTCGTAACGAAACGCGCTCCATAGATTGCGGAATTTTACGCCGATGAGTTTTAGCCACTCAATGGGATGCGAGGCGATGTAGTGGCGGGCCTTCGCGGCCCAGAAAGCGGAAACTTCGCCATGCTTTAAGGGGCGCCCCACGGCAGTTTCCGCGCCCTCGATAGAATCCTGCAGCAAAGCAGCCTGGCCGGCGCGTAATCCGGGGGGAAAGCTAGGATAGCCGTTGGCGTCAGGATTGTTGCCGATCCAGAAGTTGATTCCGCTGTGGGCCGACAAGATTACGGGGTCGCGGGCAACGAAGTAGTTATGAATCCAGCAGGGCGACGTGCCCAGTGTGACCCCCGCTAAAAGGGAAACAGTCGCGAGCGCGAAATGTCTGGCGCGTGAACGCGACGCATCGAGTCTGGTCCAGGCAGTCCATAATAATAACGGTATCAAAAAGAGAATGGTCGCAACGCCCATGGCGGCCACCCCGATGACCAAGCCGGTAATAAAGTGCTCCCGGAGACTTGGCGCGCGGTCAGACCGGACCATTCGCCAAACGAGCAGCCAAAAAATGAACACGGCCCAAGCTGTCGGCATGAGGATGGCCGAATAGGCCTGTGCGGGGAGGAAAAGGGCCCACCCGACGGCTGGGAATACCGCGAAAACACGGGTGTCTCTCAAAGGTGAGAGTGCCGCGGGGGCTGCCTCGCCCGAGGGCCGATCCCGCAAAGCGGATAACAAGGCGGCACTGATTCTAAAAATCAGGACCGCGGTCCCGGCATCCAGCGCTGCCTGAATAACGCCGGGAACAAACGGGGTGTAGCCGCAAACCTTGTAAATTCCCGCGAGAAGATAGGCGTAGAGAGGAAGTCCGTAGAAGGCGAGGTGATCGGTCCAATGGCCGTGGAGGATTCGCAGCGCCCAGTCGTTGTAAAAATACATGTCCCCCCGGCTGGGGAGCAGGAAGGGAGACGCCGTTAGTCGAAAGAGGACAAAGACCTGGAGAAGGAAGACGCCCGCGAAGACGTAGACTCCCAGGGTAGGGGAATACTGCTGGATTCGGCGGGCGATAATGCGAGGCGATTGCAACGGTCGACCTGAAGCTATTTGCCTGCCCGAAGTGCCTCTGACTGGAAGACGAAATGGCCCAGCCGTCCCAGTCTAGTAATTATAAAGACTGACATCGTTTGGCATCAACACTGCTTAATACCCTGCAACCGCTCGCGCGTAAGCGCGGGCTGCAATCAAACGAAACAAAGGAAGCAATAACAATGTTAAATAGAATCAACAAACGCCACGGGGGCTTCACCCTTGTGGAAATCATGATCGTAGTGGCAATCATCGCATTGCTGGCTGCGATCGCTGTTCCCGGATTCCTGCGCGCGCGTAAGCGTTCCCAGGCCAGCCGAATTCTTAACGACCTGCGCCTGATCGACTCAGCGGTTGATCAGTATGCGATCGAAACGAACAAGGCGAGCAGCTCAGCGGTTAACACGTCCGACTGGACCAACTACATGAAGAAGGGCTCAATCCTGTTCAACACGGGAGCAGATCTCTTCGGCAACAGCTACGGCGCTCAGACCGTGGACTCGCTGCCGAGCGTTCCGTCAGCGTCGAAGACCTCGTTGTCCGACGTCGCCGACACGACCTTCTGGTCACCGTATCATTAAGAATCTCCGCGATTCATTCGCCTGTCACCGGGTTCCGGTGGCAGGGAATGAGTTGCGAGCAAGGAACCCACGGCCTTCTCGGACTCGTAAACGCAATTAAAAATAGAAAGTACAAAAGCAGTCATGCTTAAAAAACTCACAACCAAACGCGCTGGTTTCACTCTGGTTGAAATCATGATCGTGGTAGCAATCATTGCATTGCTCGCTGCGATTGCGGTTCCGGGGTTCCTCCGCTCACGCAAACGTTCCCAGGCAGCCAAGATTCTGAACGACCTGCGTATGATCGACTCAGCGATCGACCAATATGCAATCGAAACAAGCAAGGTTTCGAGCGCGGCGGTCTCAACGACCGATTGGACCAACTACGTTAAGAAAGACTCCATGCTGTTTAACACCGGCCAGGATCTCTTCGGTGATGATTACGGTCCTCAGACCGTTGACTCACTGCCGGCTGCCCCTGCGGCTGCGTGGGCTTCCCTGTCCGACGTTGCCGATACGACCTTCTGGTCGCCCTACGGCCATAATTGAAATCTCACCCGCGCCCTGCGCGGTACGTGAATCGCTCTGAGGGAGCGGAAGAAGCTCAGCTTCTTCCGCTCTTTTGCTTTTCAACCCGCACGTGAATAAACTCGACGATCCCGAAGTGGTCGGCGCGGTCAGGACCAGCGCCAGGTTTCTCTCATTTCTCAATCGGGAGTGGATTCGCTGCGTTCTCCTCGGCCTGCTTGGGTTCGTCGTTCGGATTCCGGCGTTAAACGGCGAGCGGGTCTGGGACGATGACTTCCTCACCCGAGGAAATCCGTTCATTAAGAGTCCTCTTTTCGTTTTTGAGGTGTTCCGGCAACGACTCTTCCCGGAATCCTACTCCGGCCATTACCGGCCCGTTCAAAACATTACCTACATGTTTGATTACATGGTCTGGAACGGGAGCTTTTACGGGTTCCATCTTTCCAGCCTTCTCTTTCACGTCGCCGCTGGCGTCCTTCTGTATCTGCTGGTCCGCCGGCTCCTGAGCGACCTGACGAATTCCCCGACGGCTGTTCGCTTGAACGCGCGAACCTGGACTGGCACGGAGGTTTCATGGCTCGCATTCTTCGTGGCACTCATCTGGATTGTTCATCCCGTCCACAGCGCGGCGGTCGATTATGTTTCCGGGCGGGCGGATAGTCTCGCGGCCATGTTTGGAGCCGGCGCGTGGTTGATCTACATAAAAAGCTCCGAGGCTGTCAGCATTAGACTAAAAGCACTGGGATTGGCGATGGCGTGGTTTGTCGGATTACTGGCATTGTGTTCGCGCGAAAGTGCCTGCCTTTGGCCGGTTCTTTTTTTGATTTATCTCTTTGCCTTTCAGAAAGGTGCGGTTAACCGGCAACGCTTCGCAACCCTGGTGGCGTGCTTGGCCCTTTTCGGCGTTTACGTCTTCTTCCGCCATCTGCCTCCGGCTCTTTCGGTTCCCGGCCCATCGTCGCATTGGTCGGGCGTGCAACGCGCCGTGCTCATGATGCGAGCGCTGGGTGATTACGGTCGCCTGATGCTTTTTCCTGGTAACCTCCACATGGAGAGAAGCGTCTTCACCGGAGTGGCAACGGGCAGCGAGCTCGGCCGCGAGTATTTCATCGGATTCGAGTATCTCTCCATCGGCGGATTATTGTTGGCCGCAGTGTTTCTTTTCCTATCGCTGCTTAAAGGACAAGGGCAACGCCTGCGAGTCTTTGGAGCTCTTTGGTTTTTCGTGGCCTACCTCCCGACCTCGAACATCGTTGAGCTCAACGCCACGGTGGCGGAGCATTGGCTTTATCTGCCCAGCGTTGGCTTTCTTCTTTTCCTGGCCGGTTGTGTTCTTGATTTATCACGCCCGCAGTGGCGCAAGGCGCTTGTCGCCGTGGCCATGATTGCAGTGGCTGCCCTTGGCGTTCGAAGCACACTCCGCAGTTGCAATTGGAGATCGAATGAAGAATTTGCCCGGCAAACTATCGCCGCCGGCGGAATAACGATTCGCACGGCGCTATTGTTAGGCGGAGTTTATTCAAGCCGGGAGGAGTACGCCAAGGCGGAACCCCTTTTGCGTAAGGCGGTCCAACTTTGCCCAGAGTATCCCCTGGCGCGTAACAATCTTGCTCACGCCCTGCTCCAGCTTGGAAAGACGAAAGAGGCTAACGAACTCTTCGCCGGGTCGGCTCACGCGGCTCACGAGCAGAAAAAAGATTATCCGCGGACATGGATTGCCGCCCTGAACATGGCTCACCTGTCTCATGCCAAGAATGACGACGCGCGCGCGATTGAAATACTCGAAAAGGCTCGCCAGGAGTATCCCGGAACGTGGGAAATCATCTGCTCAGAGACTGAGCTCTTGCGGCGCAATGATCAAATCAACCGGTCGATGTCGATCATCGAACCATTTGCCAGAGCCAACTGGTGGAATTACAACTCGTTCCTCGCGCTCGGGCGGCTCTACGCCCAGGAAGGAAGTAATGACGAAGCGGTCGCGGCTCTGCGCCACGCCAGCTGGCTCGATATTCACGAGACGGACGCTCTCAATCTGATCGCAATGATCCGACTCCGGGAGAATCGCCTTAGCGAGGCGGTGGCCGTCCAAAAGCGGGCCGTCGCTCGCCAACCCGACCAGCCGCAGCAATACATGCTGCTGTCGGATTTGCTGAAGAAAGCTGGCCGGCCAAGTGAAGCGCACAATGCACTCACCGAGGTCGATCGCCTCCGTGCCGTAGCGTCGGCCAACTAGCAGACAGCCACGGCGCCGTTTGACTGCGGATGCCATAGCGTCGCCGCCCTATCGCCCGCCGGTTATCCGCGCAGCGAGGAATGGAAAAGTTGAGTGGCGTGCAGACGAACCGTTTAGTCGGTCCAGAGAAAGTGCTCAAGACGCAGCTTATCGAGCCGCGCCTTCGCTTCTTCGCTGCGTGTTCCTCCGGCCGCGACCAGTTTTTCATAAATGGATGCGGCTGACTGCCACTTGGACGCTTCTTCCATCAAGCGGGCGGCGTTGAACCCAGCCTTGTAAAACCAAAAGAACTCCGGCGAATGTCCGGGCCGCGTTTGTTCTTCCAGAACAGAATAAAAAATCGAAAGCGCACCGTCCCGGTCGGCTTTCTTTTCCAGACAGACTCCTTTCTTAAAGAGAGCCTGATTATGCCAATGCCCATCGGGAGCGCTTTGAGTGGCGAGCTGGTCATAACTTTCGATCGCTTTGTCGAGATTCTTTGGATCTTCGCTGCTGAGTTCGAAGAAGATGTCGCCCTTTCCGCACAGCGCTTCGCGTTTCTCGGCTGGCTTTGCCGCGCCTTGCAGGACTTCGTCATATAAAAGCAGGGCATCCTGCGGCTTGCTTAATCTTCGCTCAATTAAAGCCTCTTCATTTCTGGCGGCCCAGCGCAGGTCTCCTTTCATTTGTGCGACCGCGTCGAAAAGCTCGATCGCGCGGTCGAGCGCCCGGGGGCCCATTGTCGACATGGCGGATTCGGCGGCGAAAAAGAGAGCCTTTTCCGCCAGCGGCCCGCCGGGGGCCTGGCCGGAAATGATTTCGAATTGCGTCTGGGCGTTCGCAAAATCCTGCCGGCGGTAATAAGTCTCCGCGAGCTTCATCCGGACATCGATGGCAAACGACGATGTGGCGTGCTCTGCCAAAAACTTGCTCGCTCGGTCGATCACATCCGCCTCGTGACCGACGGCAGAGTCAGCGATCCAGATCGAAAGATAGTCGGCGTGTTCCCGCGCGGCCGGTGTTGGTTTGGACTCGGAGGCGCGTTGAAGATCGCGGCGAGCTTCGTCCAATTGCGGAGGCGTGGAATGAAAGGCAATCTCGCCGAGCGCGACCCAGGCCTCGGAAAGCCGAGGCGCTCCGGGATGGTTCCTAATAAAGCTCCGGAGCGATCCATTTGCCGATGGCGCTCCTTGCTGGGCTTCGACCAGCCCTTTGTTCAGTTCAAGCTCGCCTAACGCATCGGGATCCGCGCCGGATTTTTGCAGCTCGTCGCGTACCTTGATAAATTGATCCTGGTTGCCCTGTTCGAGCCAGCCTAACGAAGCATTGTAGCGTGCCGGAATAGAAACGATCGTTGAATTTCGTCCTGCTTCCTCGAAACGATTGGTTGCCTGGTCGAATCTCTTGGCCGCAAACAAGAGTTCTCCCTGGAGCATCTCAATACGCGCCAGTTCGTCTGGCGTCGGCTGTTGAGCGCGAGCTTCTTCCAAAATGGCGATGGCTCGGTCATTCTGTCCTTCAGCGGCGGCGACCTGCGCAAATTCCAGGTACCCTCCGGAAATTCCCGGGATCCGCGCGCCGTCTTTGCGCAAGTCGTCGAAAAGTTTTAGGGCATGCTCGCGCCGCGCCGCGCGCATATCCATTCTCGCCCAATACAACTGCGCGAAAGCGCGCCGCGGCTGTTCGGAATCGCGCGACCATCGTTCCAACTCCGTGCGCGAGGGTTTTCGTTCCGCCTGGTAGAGCGCATCTAATTTCGCAAAAAGTTCAGGCAAACTCGCATCGCGCGGATGATGTTCGATAAAGTCCTCCAGGAAATCGTCCCCCTGTTCGGGCGTCTTCAATTGCAGATGGCTGTCGGCGACCCCGAACAGCGCCGCCATGATCAGCTCGTGATTGGCTCCTTCTTTGCGCGTCGCCAGCGATTCGAAGGTTGGCAGCGCGCGGTCCGGACGATGCCGGGCGAGGTCGACGCGCGCCTTCAGCAAGCGCCGCTTCTTGCGGTCGGTCGCCGTCGTTGGGCTAGCCTGATCGAGGACGCGCTCCGCTCCGCTCCAATCGGAACGCTCAAGTAGCAGATTGGCATAACGAAGGCGAGCGGCTGTGTTCCAGCGGCTGTTCCTGAAAAGCGAACCGAAGGTTTTGAGCGCCTGATCTACCTGTCCAGTAGCCTCATAGGCCTGTCCCGTAGCGAAAGTCGCATCGGCTGAGAGTGAGCCGTTGGTTGCCGCCTGAAAGCAGGGCAACGCGTCGCTCCATTTGCCAAGGGCTGCGAATGCCTGGCCACGAAAGTAATTCCATACGGACGATTTTTCCCAGCGCGAATCCGCCAGGAGCTTGAGCGCTTCTTCCGGCTGCTGCGCTGCGACTAACGCCGGGGCCAGTTTTGTGGCCAATGCTCGCCAGGAGTCGACATCTGTCGCCCCCGGCAGGAGCACGCGTAATCGGGCCACCGCGACCTCGGGCACTCCTTCATCTCCAGCCCGAGTCGCTTCTTCGATTTGGTTAGGCGACGACGCAACAGCATCTGCCGAGGC
The DNA here is from genome assembly GCA_963824205.1 of uncultured Verrucomicrobiae bacterium. GTDB lineage: Bacteria > Verrucomicrobiota > Verrucomicrobiia > Chthoniobacterales > UBA10450 > JBBRDU01. The sequence continues at coordinate 979,124 of CAWGOG010000001.1, forward strand.
AAAGTCCGCCAGAGAGACCGTTATGAAAACGGCCATACCGCAAGTCCGGGAGAGGTTTGTCGGTCTCATGCAGTTTTCAAGAGGGACTTGAGGTACTGTCCGGTGAAACTGTTCGTTAGGCGAGCGATCTCTTCAGGTGGTCCGAAACCGACAACCTCACCGCCGGCTTCCCCGCCTTCCGGCCCGAGGTCGACGATCCAGTCGGCGCATTTAATCATTTCGAGGTTATGCTCGATAACGACGAGAGTATTTCCCGCGGCCCGCAATTTCATCAGCACCTGGAGCAATTTCTCGATATCGGCGAAATGGAGGCCGGTGGTGGGCTCATCCAAAATGTAAACCGTGCGTCCGGTTGCCTTCTTGCTCAGTTCGGCCGCGAGTTTAACTCGCTGTGCTTCACCGCCTGAGAGTGTGGTGCCGGCCTGTCCGAGTTGCAGATAGCCGAGTCCCACGTCCAGCAGGGCCGTTAATTTGTCGGAAACGCCGGGGATGTTCCGAAAGAAGCGGACGCCTTCGTCAACGGTCATGTTCAGGACGTCGGCGATATTTTTTCCCTTGTAGGTGATCTCGAGTGTCTCCCGATTATAACGTTGCCCGTGGCAAACCTCGCACTCCACATAAACATCCGGGAGGAAATGCATCTCGATTTTGATCAGGCCGCCGCCCTCACAGTTTTCGCAGCGACCGCCTTTGACGTTAAAACTAAAACGCCCGGCATCGTAACCGCGGACACGGGCGGCCGGAAGCTGCGCGAATAATTCGCGGATGGGTGTGAAAGCGCCGGTGTAGGTGATCGGATTCGATCGCGGAGTGCGTCCTATCGCGCTTTGATCGATCACGATTGCTTTATCGATCTGATCCAGCCCGCGGAGCGTCTTGAATTTCCCAGGCTTATCCTTCGAATTGTAAAAATGACGGAAGAGCGCCCGTCGGAGGATGTCATCGATCAGGGTCGATTTGCCGCTGCCGGAAACACCCGTGATACAGGTAAAACACCCGAGCGGGAGCGACACAGTGATGTTCTTCAGATTGTTCTCGGTCGCGTCGACGATGGTCAGCCAGCCGGAGAGCTCTGACTTGCGCGCGACATCCAGCGAAATCTTGCCGGGCTGTACCCGTTTCTTCGGAATCGGAATGCTCACTCGGCCGGTCAGATAATCTGCCGTGAGAGAATTTTGCGCGCGCAGGACTTCTTCGAGAGTGCCTTGGGCAACGATTTCGCCGCCGCGCGGACCGGCACCGGGACCGAGGTCGATCAGGTGATCGGCGCTGCGGATCGTTTCCTCGTCGTGCTCGACAACGATGACCGAGTTACCGAGATCGCGCAGGCGTCGGAGCGTTCCGAGAAGCCGGGTGTTATCGCGTTGATGCAGTCCAATGCTCGGTTCGTCGAGAACGTACAAGACTCCCGCCAATCCCGAGCCAATCTGGGTGGCCAGACGAATCCGCTGCGCTTCTCCGCCAGAAAGCGTTCCGCTCTCGCGATCGAGCGTCAGATAGCCGAGGCCCACTTCGAGAAGAAACTCGAGGCGCGACTGAATTTCGCGAACGACTTCCGCGACCACGGTCCGCTGGGAAGGCGTCAGTTCGAGTGCGGCAATGTATTGTGCCGCCGCGGTGATGGTTTGCTGCGTGAAAGCGTGGATGTTCAGCTCCTGCCCGGCGCTGTTCTTGATCGTTACCGCGAGAATCTCCGGCTTAAGCCGGGCTCCTCCGCAGGCACTACAGGCGACTTTGCGCATGAACATGCGGATGCGATTGCGGGTGAATTCACTCTCCGTCTCGACATAAAGCCGCTGCATCTGCGGGACGAGTCCTTCGAATCGGCGGGTCTTCACCGTCCCCTTGCCATTAGAGCCGTCCATCGGGATCTCTTCGTCACCCGTCCCGAAATAGAGCGCTTCCTTGAAGGAGTCGGGCAATTCGGCGAAGGGCACGTCCTCGTCGATTTTAAAATACCTAACGAGTGCGCTTTGCAGGTGCCGATAATAGGCCTGCATTCGCTTCGTCCCGCGACGCCATGGCGTGATGGCGCCTTCGGCAATTGTTCTGGCCGGATCTGAAATCATCAGCTCCGGATCGCAGACCAGTTCAGTGCCGAGCCCATGGCATACCGGGCAGGCCCCGAGGTGGCTATTGAACGAAAAATGCCGCGGGGTGAGTTCGCCTAACGAAAAAGGATTATCAGCGTTTCCATAGTTCGTCGAATATCGCACCTCTTCCCAGGCGTCCGCGGCCCCGTCGGTGGTTTGGCGCAGCACGATCACCCGGCTCTCCCCCCATTTGAGCGCGGTCTCGATCGAATCAGTCAGGCGTACGCGGATGCCATCGCGAACCACCAGGCGATCAACCACTGCTTCAATCGTGTGCCGAGCGGATTTCTTCAGGCGAATCGCCTCCGAACCCGCCAGTTCGACAATTTCACTATCAATCCTGAGACGCACGAAGCCCTCGCGCCGGGCCTTTTCGATGACGTCGCGGAATTCGCCCGCTTCATTTCGAACCAGCGGCGCCAGCAGGATCAGCTTTGTCCCGGGCGGATAGGCCAGGATTTGATCCACGATTTGCTGGGGTGTCTGCCGGAAGACCGGCAGGCCGGTCGCGGGGTCGTGCGGCTGGCCCACGGCGGAGAAGAGGACCCTCAGATAATCGTAGATCTCCGTGGTCGTGGCGATGGTCGACCGGGGGTTGGCCCCGGCGCTGCGTTGCTCGATGGCAATGGCTGGGGACAGACCTTCGATAAAATCGACGTCCGGCTTTTCCATTTGGTCCAGAAATTGCCGTGCATAAGCGGATAGGCTCTCGACGTAGCGACGCTGGCCTTCGGCGTAAAGCGTGTCGAACGCCAGGGATGACTTACCAGAGCCACTTAAACCTGTGATAACCACCAGTTTTTCGCGTGGAATCTCCACGCTCAGGTTCTTCAAATTGTGCTGGCGTGCCCCAGTGATCTTGATAACTTGCGCAGGCATCGGGAACCAAATTTCTCGAACCTTTCAGTCAAGCATAGAAGCCTCTTTTCTCCAGCGAAATTCGCCCCCCGCATGAGTGATTCCCCACCTGTCGTAACCGCCGAAGAACTCGGAGAGCTGCAAAAGAAGTTCAGCGAGATCAAGCATTCCATAAATAATGCACTCGCCGTCATGATGGCCCTGTCCGAGATGTCCCAGCGCCGGCCGGATTATGCCGAGAAACTGGCTACAACCGTGCTGGCGAAAGCGCCGCAAATTGTCTCCAGCCTCCAGGAATTCACCCTGGCGTTAAACGACAAGGCCGGGCCGAAGCCCGAAGTGCCACCGGCCAGTTAGCGGCGCGGCCTTCCCAGGGTCGTCACGAACTTGTAACCTTCCTCCGCTTCCCAACTGCAACTTCGTAGTTGAGCATGCATGACCAGGACGGCTAATTCTGGTCACGTCCATGTCGACCGGAGTCGGACCATCCAGAAAAACCATTCTCGTTGTCGAAGACGAGCGCGACGTACTCGACTTGCTGTCGCTCCATCTCCGAAAGGGAGATGCCTACACGGTGGTCACGGCGGCGGATGGCGCTACCGGTCTGCAAAAGGCGCGCAGCGCAAAGCCGGCCTTCATCATTCTTGATTTGATGCTTCCGGGCATGTCGGGCCTGGAAGTTTGTCGCGCGCTCAAGAGCGAAGCCGCCACCAGGCACATACCGATCATGATGCTGACGGCCAAGGCGGAGGAAGTGGATCGAATCGTTGGGCTTGAATTTGGGGCCGACGATTACGTAACAAAGCCATTCAGTCCGCGTGAAGTGGTGCTTCGAATTCAGGCCATCCTGCGCCGGCGTGATAGCGTTTCACGCTCGGAACCTTTGCAGGCCGGTTCCATTTCGATCGATCCGATAAGGCACGAAGTCACGGTGGGCGGAAAAGCGATCCATCTAACCAGCATTGAATTTAAGCTTCTCCAGACCCTAATCGAGCGGCGTGGGCGGGTACAGGAGCGCGACCGTTTGCTCAACGACGTTTGGGGATACGAAAGCATCATCGACACACGAACTGTCGACACGCATGTGCGGCGGTTGCGCGACAAGCTCGGTAAGGCTGGCGACTATATCGAGACTATTCGCGGGTTTGGTTACCGATTCAGCGAAAAGTGAAGCCCTATGAAATGGGTCCTCGTCGCCGCGGCGATCGCGCTTCTCGTCGCAGCCATTCGTTTATGGCAGCTTTGGGTTCGTCCATGGCACGCGATCGCCGCGATTCTTAAAAACATTTCAGAGGGGGAGCGTCCGGGCACGTTTCTTATTTCCGGCGCAGAGCGACCGCACCGCGTCGGACTCGCCCTCGAAGATATCTACCAGCACCAACGGGAACTCGAGCGCCGCATTGCCGATCGCGCTTCCGGGGCGAACGCCGTCTTCGAATCTCTCAGCGACGGTCTTCTGATCGTCAACGAGCGACGCGAGATTCGATTCGTTAACCAGACGTTCAAGAATCTCTTTCCGGTGGACGAAGCGGAATTGCGCGGGCCGATTCTGCAGGTCATTCGCGATCCCGTGGTCGATCGCTTGATCGAGGCTGCATTGAAGAGTGGTCAGCCGGAGCGGGGCGAACTGACGGTGACCTCGCTGGAACGGATCCGGGATCGCGAAATGCAGCTGAGCGCTGCGGCTATCCGCGATGACGGGGGCAAAAACACCGGCGCGATCATGCTCTTTCACGACGTCAGCGAACTGAAACAAGCGGATCAGGTGCGGCGGGAATTTGTCGCCAACGTCTCGCACGAACTGCGCACGCCGCTTTCGATCCTTCACGGGTATATCGAAACTTTGCGCGACGATCCGGAAATGGGCCGGGACGAATTTGAACGCGTTCTGCAAGTGATGAACCGCCATTCCGATCGGCTTGCGCTTTTGGTGAATGATCTGCTGACGTTGTCCCAGCTCGAATCGGGGGCGCCGAATGTGCAGGTGGGTTCCGTGCGGCTGACCGAGCTTTTCGCCGGCATTGCTCGCGACTGGGGACGGCGCTTTGCGGAAAAACAAATCAGCATCGATATCGAGGCCGCGCCAAATCTGCCGATTTTGCGCGCGGACGAGACGCGCCTGCAGGAGATTCTTTATAATCTGCTCGATAACGCGCTCAAATACACTCAGCGCAGTGGCCGAATTCGTCTCGCGGCCGCGCGGCAGGGAGATGAGGTGGTCATATCGGTGGCCGACAACGGTCCTGGAATTCCGGAAGCGGACCTGCCGCGCATCTTTGAGCGGTTCTATCGAGCCGACAAGGCGCGCAGCCGCGAGATGGGCGGAACCGGGCTCGGCCTGTCCATTGTGAAACATATCGCGCAGATGCATGGCGGCCGGGTGGAAGCGGAAAGCAAGCGGGCCCAGGGAACAACCATTCGCGTAATCCTTCCGATCGCAGGTCCCAAAGCGGACAGCGTCACAGAAACGTAACACTAAACGCTTTGAGGCTGGTCTCGGGGGTGGGGTAGCTTCCGGCATGACCCTGACGACCTCTCTCTCCCGCTTGTTAGGCCTGCTTATTTTCGCGGCTTCGGTCGCGAATGTTTCGGCGCAAATGACGATGAACGGCGCCGGCGCGACTTTCCCGTATCCGATCTACTCGAAGTGGTTCGACGAATACGCCAAGGTCGATCCTTCCGTGCGCTTCAATTATCAATCGATCGGCTCGGGCGGCGGCCAAAAACAGATCAGCGCGCAAACCGTCGACTTCGGCGCTTCCGACGGTCCGATGAGCGATGACAATCTGAGCAAGGCGCCCGGCAAGATTTTGCACATTCCCACCGTCGCGGGGGCGGACGTGGTCGCTTACAACCTTCCCGGAGATCCGCGTTTGAAACTGGATGGCGACGCGATTGCGGCGATTTTCCTCGGGACAGTGACGAAATGGAATGATCCCAAAATCACTGCGCTCAATCCCGGAATAACCCTGCCGGACCAGGAGATCGTGGTGGTGCATCGTTCCGATGGCAGCGGCACGACCTACATCTGGACAGATTACCTGAGCAAGGTGAGCCCGGAATGGAAGACGAAGGTGGGCACGAACACGGCGGTAAACTGGCCGGTGGGACTCGGAGGCAAAGGCAACGAAGGCGTCGCCGGCCAGATCAAACAGACGCCGGGCGCTTTGGGTTACGTTGAATTGATTTACGCGAAGCAGAACAAAATTTCCTTCGCCGATATCAAGAACAGCGCGGGCGAATTCGTTAGTCCAACGCTGGAATCGATCACCGCGGCCATCAGTACGGCGCAGATTCCGGATGATTTCCGGTTCTCCATGACGAATCCGCCGGGCAAAGATTCCTATCCGATCGCCGGCACGACCTGGCTGCTGGTTTATCAGGAGCAGAAGGACGCCGCCAAAGGCAAGAAAATGGTCGAGTTCCTCAAGTGGGCCCTGACCAAAGGCGAGTCAATGGCCCGCGACCTCGACTATGCGCCTTTGCCGACGGAACTGCGCGATCGCGTCCTGAAAAAGGTCGATCAGATCAAGTTTTAGCTCGGCGGAGAGTTATGAATGGGGTGCTTAGCGAAGTCCCGGTGTCTCCGGTGGAGCGCCGCCGATTTTCACTAGCACCTCCATCCGCCGGACAAGATAAGGCGTTCGAGATACTGACTCTTGTCGCCTCCCTGGCGGTGGTTGGCCTTCTTTTCCTGGTTGGATGGGAACTGATCAGCGAATCCAATCTCTCGATAAAGAAATTCGGTTTTCATTTCCTGACTTCCTCGACGTGGGACCCGGTAGCCGAGCAGTACGGCGCGCTGCCGTTTATTTACGGCACGTTCATGTCTTCGCTGATCGCTCTCGTCATCGCAGTTCCGTTGAGCATCGGCACGGCCATCTACCTGACTGAACTGGCCCCGCGCTGGATTCGACAGCCGCTGGTTTCTCTGATCGAAATGCTCGCGGCAATTCCGAGCGTCATTCTTGGGTTGTGGGGAATTTTCGTCCTGATTCCGTGGCTTCGCGTCTACCCGTTCGCATTTCTGAAACAGACCTTGGGATGGACGCCGGTTTTTTCCGGGCCGATCTACGGCACCAGCATGCTCGCGGGTGGCGTCATCGTTGCCATCATGATCATGCCGATCATCACCTCGGTATCGCGTGAGATTCTCCGGGCGGTTCCTGATCTGCAACGTGAAGCCGCCTATGCCCTTGGCGCGACGCGCTGGGAAGTGACACGGCTATCCGTTCTCAGCTACGCGCGCAAAGGACTTTTCGGCGCCATCATTCTTGGGCTCGGGCGCGCTCTCGGCGAAACCATGGCCGTGACAATGGTGATCGGGAACACGCCGCAGATTGCCAAATCGCTGTTCGCGCCGGGCTACACGCTCGCGAGCGTCATCGCCAATGAATTCACCGAGGCGACCACTGACGTTTACGTGAGCGCTCTGGTTGAAATTGGTCTCGTGCTTCTTGGAATTACCATCCTGGCGAATCTTTTAGCGCAACTGTTATTGCGCACAGTTGGCGGGACCACTCCCGCGCGAACGGCCCAATGATCGCGAAGAATCATCGGTGGCGGCAGATCAAGAATGCTTTGGCTTCGAGCATCTTTTTCGTCTCCGCCATTCTGGTGGTGGCTCCGCTGGGGCTGGTTTTTTATTATCTCCTGAAGAACGGCGCCTCATCAGTTAACTGGGCCTTCTTCACCCGTTTGCCGGCACCCGTAGGTGCCGCCGGCGGCGGGATGGCTAATGCTATCCTGGGGACGGTCCAATTGCTCTGTCTCGCGGCTGCCCTTGGCGTTCCGTTAGGCATTCTGGGCGGGGTTTACCTGGCGGAGTACGGGTCAAACCGCGGCAACTCCATGCTTCGTTTTGTTGCCGACGTTTTGAACGGCGTCCCTTCGATCATCTGGGGCGTTGTTGTTTATGGACTCGCGGTTCTGCCGTTCAAAGGTTTCTCGGCTTACGCGGGAGGCCTCGCGCTCGGTTTGATGATGATTCCGCTGATCATGCGCACGACCGAAGAGGTGATTCTTCTCGTTCCAAACGGCTACCGGGAAGCCGCTCTGGCGCTGGGAATTCCACGACGAAAAATGATTATTAAGATCGTCATGAAGACGGCCTCGAAGGGGATTATCACCGGCATCTTGCTCGCCCTGGCGAGGGTCGCGGGCGAGACCGCGCCGCTTCTCTTCACCGCCTTCGGAAACCGCTTTTGGAACCATGACCTTACCCAGCCGATCGCGGCGCTCCCGCTGCAGATTTTCACTTATGCCATTTCCCCCTACGAAGATTGGCACCGTCAGGCTTGGGCCGGTGCGCTCGTCCTCCTCGCGGGAATCTTTGTCGTTAATGTTTCGGTGCGTGTTTTGACGCGCAATCGGACACACCCGGGTTTATAAGAAAGAAAACCGCACGATGCTTCTCATGGAAACGCCGGTTCAAGCTGAGTCGATTCGAACGCAGGGTGGTTTGGGCGAAAAAGAGTCCGAGCAAGAGCACCCCGTGGCCTTCCAGGTTCGCGATCTCTCAATCTGGTACGGCAGCAAGCAGGCGGTTGACAACGCTTCGCTCGATATTCGTCGCAACCAAGTGACCGCGATCATCGGTCCAAGCGGTTGCGGGAAGTCGACATTTTTGCGCTGCCTCAACCGAATGCACGAACTGGTGCCGAATACCCGAGTGGAAGGGCGCATTCTTTTCGAAGGAACCGAGCTCTACGGAGCTTCGGTCGATCCGGTGACGATTCGACGGAGAATCGGGATGGTTTTCCAGAAATCGAATCCCTTCCCAACGATGTCGATTCAGGAAAATGTCGTCGTCGGTCTGCGGCTCAATGGCGTGCGAAACCGCAAAATTTTGGACGAGCAAACCGAGAAGGCTCTGCGGATGGCTGCGCTTTGGGATGAAGTGAAAGACGATCTGCGCAAGCCAGGCATGAGCCTGTCCGGAGGCCAGCAACAACGGCTGTGCATAGCGCGCGCGATCGCCGTGGAACCCGAGGTCCTGCTGATGGACGAACCGGCATCGGCTCTCGATCCCATTGCAACCATGAAAGTGGAGGGCTTGATCGACGAGTTGAAAGAAAAATACACCATCGTCATCGTGACCCACAATATGCAGCAGGCCGGGCGCGTTTCCGATCAGACGGCTTTCTTTTACATGGGGCGTCTTATCGAAATGGGCGATACCACCCAGATCTTCACCAATCCGCGCGAGAAACAGACTGAGGATTACATCACCGGACGGTTTGGTTAGGCTCATGATCGCACCACGCCATATTCTCGGCAGTTTTGACGAAGCGCTCGATTCGCTTCGCGGCAACGTTCTCATGATGGCCGGCCTGACCGAGCGTGCTTTCGATCGCGCCATCAAAGGGTTGCTTGAGCGCAACGATGACCTCTGTGCCATCGCCATCGCGGACGACGAAGAGATCGATCAGCTGGAAAAAGTAGTCGACAAGGAAGGCGTCGATCTTCTCATGAAGTTTCAACCGGTGGCTTCAGACCTGCGGCGTGTGGTCGCGGCCATGAAGCTGAGTCCGAACATCGAGCGCGTGGCCGACCAGGCGACGACGGTTGCGCGACGCGCGCGCAAATTGAACCAGCATCCGCCGCTGCGCGAGGTCGAACTCATTGAGCCGCTTTATGCGCTGGCCATGTCGATGTTCAAGGACGCGCTCGACGCCTACGTGAAGGAGGACGTTCCCCTGGCCATGGCAACGATTCCCCGCGACGAAGAGCTCGATGAAATGAACGCGACCGTGCAGAAGCAGCTCATCGAGCGCATGGCCCAGGATCCGGAGCAACTCCGTGGCTACCTCAATCTCATTTTTATCGCGCGCTGCATGGAGCGCGTCGGCGACCACGCCACCAATATCGCCGAGGATGCGGTTTACGCCGCCGCGGCCGAAGACATTCGCCATCAGCCTTTCGCCGAGGCGAATTAATAGTCGTTAGGTCAAGTGCAGGATTGCGTCGATGGCCGAGATCATCGGCCAGGCTGAAACCGCCGCCATAAGTAGAAACAAGACCGCCTCGGCTAAAATTTGCCAATCATGCGTAGAGTGGGGAGCAGGAATTTTCATCTTCCTTGCCGGTAATCCGCCGGCACGCAGATGTCAGGTTACGAAGGGTTAAGCTTCGGTGACGACGGGGTGACGGGCCTCGATCTTCTGTGGAGGCACGCCCGTCGGGTGCATCGATGCAGCCGGCACGGCTGGGGCCACAGGAGAAGTGTGCCCAATCACCTCGAACTCCGAGAGAGCCGTCGAGTCGCGGCGAATCAGCGGATCGTATTTTACCAGCTCGATGGTGCCATCCGGACGCTCAATGAGAGCCGAGCAGGTCTCGACCCAGTCACCGCAATTGTAGTAGGTCGTCGCGCCGATTCTTCGAATGGCGGCGCTGTGGATGTGACCACACAGCACGGCGTCGACGTGATGATCGGTTGCATAACGAACAACGGCTTCCTCAAAGCGACCGATAAAACTGACCGCGTCCTTAACCCGCTTTTTTGCATAAGCGCTGAGTGACCAGTAGCCGAGCCCGAAGCGGCGGCGGAAAAAATTGATCAGCGGATTAAGGGACAGCAGAAACTGGTAGCCCGCGTCTCCAAGCACGGCGAGCCAGCGAATGTTTTGCACTACGGTGTCGAGCTCGTGTCCGTGGATGATCAATATGCGCCGGCCATCGGCGGTCTCGTGGATGGTCTGGTTTTCGACGGCAATATTGCCGTAGACGCCGGCGAACTGGCTCACCATTTCGTCATGGTTGCCGGGGATGTAAATAACCCGAGTCCCTTTGCGGGCTTTGCGAAGGATCTTCTGGATGACGTCGTTATGCGGCTGCGGCCAGTAAATTCCCCGGCGTAATTGCCAGATATCGATCAAGTCGCCTACGACATAGAGAACTTCGCTGTCGTAATCTCTTAGAAAATCCAGCAAGGCCCCGGCGTTTGCTCCGCGGGTCCCGAGATGAACGTCAGAAATCCAAGCGGTACGAATTTTTTCCGGACAATTCTGGCTGATGGGTGAAGCAGCTCCGTCTGTGAAAGCCATGTCGCTCGCGGTCGCGGCAACGAAACGTTAGGGGGAGTCAGAAGGCAACGCTGGTATTGTTACGATTCCGTGGCGATGGCCGCGTGACGTCTCCTGTTTCGCAGTCCGGACATGCGGAGCTGGAATGCCAGATTTGGGTCAATCGGTGCTTTGAGCTGCTGGGAGGGGCAGGATGGCATTACCTCTGCTAAAGCAGGACCGTCTGCATGGAACCTCGACCCTCCTCGGGACAATCTAAACCCGACGTTAACATCCTCACGCTCAAGGCGATCCTTGTCGTGGATGACGACCAGCAACTGGCATCTGCCCTGCAATGGATCCTGGCAGACGAAAATTTCCTGGTCGATATCGCCTTCGATGGCGAGGAAGCCCTGACAAAAGTTAAAGCGCATGAGTACGACGCCATCATCTGCGACTTGATGATGCCGAAGCTGCGCGGTGATGAGTTCTACCTGCGAGCGCGTGAGTTGCGGCCGTCGTTGACTGACCACTTCATTTTTATCACCGGTTTCGCGGCCGATCCGAAGCTGAACAGCTTTCTGCTCGAGCACGACGTGAAATATCTGGTCAAGCCTTTTGCGGTCGACGGCCTGATCAATTGCGTCAAACAATTGCTGCTCTCCTAACGACCGAGATTTGGCGCGTCCGCCGACGGTCTTCTGTGGCAGCGCTCTCTGCGCGTCGCACCTACCAACCTTTCACCGCGCCCCGGCTAGGGCTTTTTCGGAGAAGGCTGCGCCGCTGCTGTCGCGCTGGGTGCTGTGCTTGCCGCAGGCGTTGAAGACGGCGGTTGAACCGACGCCTGCGGAGATGCGCCCGGACTTACGGATGCAGACGTCGCGGGCGATTGTGTGGCCTTCGGGGGAGCGCCTGACGCCGTGGATTCGCGCTTCAGAAGCTCCTCGCGCAATACGCTCTTGGTTGAAGATTGATGAGCGTACAAAACGGAGAGAACAAACGTCAGCACAAAGAAGAACGCCGCCAAATAAGTCGTGAATTTGACGAGAACGTTCGTCGTCTGCGCTCCGAAGATATTCTCCGTGACCCCACCGCCAAAGGCAGCTCCAAGGCCTTCGCTTTTGGGACGTTGCATCAGGATCACAAGGATCATAACGACGGCAACGATCGCCCAGATGGTCAGTAAGGCGGTGATAAGGATCGACATTGGGACGGGGAATATGCCTAGCAAGAGCGGCAGCGCAAGGCGCCTATCGCAGCTCTCCTTTTACCCGATTCCAGATCGCATCCAGCTCAGGCAAGTCCGCTTGCCCTAGCTCCTTGCCGCTCAGTTTCAATTCCTCTTCGACCCGGTTGAAACGCCGGACAAACTTGCTCGTGGCGTCCTGAAGGAGTGTTTCTGCGTCGGAACCGGTTTTTCGCGCCAGATTCACGACCGCGAACAGCAGGTCTCCAATTTCATCCGCAATCTCCGGGGCGTTGCCGCCCGCAAGCGCCTCCTTCACTTCCCCCAGCTCCTCATCGATTTTCGCCACCACCTCATCAAGCCGGGACCAATCGAAATTTACGCGCGCGGCTTTCTTTTGCGCTTTCTGGGCGCGCATCAAGGCCGGAAGTGCGGTCGGCAAACTGTCGAGATAATGCTCGTGGGTCTCTTTTTTCTCGGAATGCTTGATTGCCTCCCATTGTTTGAGCACCGCGCCGGTGTCGCGCGCATCGCTTTCACCAAAGACATGCGGATGACGCCGGATGAGTTTTTCGATTATTTCCTGGGTGACGTCTTCAATATTGAAGTCGCCAGCTTCGCGCGCGATTTCGGCGTGCATGACCACGTGAAGAAGGAGGTCGCCAAGCTCTTCGCGAAAATGAGGAACGTTCCCGGAGCGCGCGGCCTCAACGACTTCGTAAGCCTCTTCAATCAGTTGCGGCAAAATCGACAGGTGAGTTTGCTCGCGGTCCCACGGACAGCCTCCGGGCGCGCGAAGGCGGGCCACAATTTCGCATAAACGGTCGAAAGCCGCCTGTCGTTCAGACAGCTTCTCCGCCGAAATTGTCGCATTAGACATGGGTAACCTTACTAAATGCGCCAGAGGGAACGATGCGTCCGGAACTCGGAGATTTCGCCGGAAGTCACCCGGCTGACGTAGGAAGTCATTCCGACGACGCCGGCAAGCGTGGCCACAAAGACGGATGCGATCAGCCATGACGGAATGTGGCCAACCCGCAGGGCCTGATAGAATGAGCTGAAGTTGTTCATCGCCGTAGGGGCATGCAAAAAGATTTTCGTGACCCAGGCGATCATGATCAGGACAAAAATGAAAACGTAATTGCGCTTCAGGCGGCGCCCAACAGCTTCGAAGGCGCTGATCTTGAACGAAGGCAGGATAAGATCTTCGCAAACGAGTTTCTTCCATTCGCCTTGAAGCATGTCGCGATTTTCCATGACCATCGGGACAAGAAAATGAGCTTCCAGCATGCGCACGCGCGCGCGGAAAGCGTCGTAGAAACGATACCGGCGCGCTTCGATCCAGAGCATCACGGAGACGATGACGAGATTGAAAAAGAAGATGATGTGCGGGACCTCGCGGCTGGAAAAGGCGAAGGTAATGATGGCGGTGCTGCTGGTGATGGCCCAGTTGGTTGTAATATCGAGGCGCTGGCGCCAAATCATGATGCGTCCCATTTCGCCGCGATAGAAATGCGACATCGCATTGACGTATCCGGGATCATAAATGCTCTTCTGCAGCGATACGGTTGCCTCGTTGCTTGACCCCGGGTCTATGTTTGCAGTTGTCACTGTTTCTGAACAACGTTCAGCGCTTGTCCTCGGCCGTCTTAGAGGCGGCGGAGGGAGAGTGCTGGCGCAGACTTAAATATCACTTAAGTGGATAACTGGTTTCCCGGCCGATTCCAAAGAAAACCTGTTCCTCAATGGCTCTGTCTCTCGCCGATCTCTTGAAGGAGACGCATGTCGATCTCGACCTGCGCACGCCAACCATGACGACAGCCCTGCAAGAACTGATCAAGCTGCTGGAAGTGGACGAACAAATCCGCGAGCCCGGGAAGTTTTTGGAACAGGTTGTGGCCCGTGAAAAAATCAGCCCGACGGTGGTTGAAAATGAGATCGCGTTTCCGCATGCGCGTACGGAGCTGGTCGATCGCATCGTTCTTGCCATCGGCAGAAGCCGGACGGGAATCTCATTTGGGCCGAATGGCGAGAGCGCGAAGCTGATCTTTCTCATTGGTGTGCCCCGCCAGCTGATCAGCGATTATCTGGTGTGCGTCGGAGCGCTGGCGAGGCTACTCAAGAACGCGGAGGTGCGGCAGCGTCTGTTGGTTTCCGAGACTGTCGGCGAATTTCTCGACGCCTTGCGTGCGCCGCAGGGGGACCGTTTTTAGGTCTCTTCCCTAATCGGATTTCTTCAGCAGCTCCTTCCGGGCCCGATCGAGCTGGCGCCGTTCCGCATCCGTTAGGCTGCCAATGCCGGATCGGGATATCTTGTCGAGAATGGGATCGATCGAGCTCGAGATGTCCTCGGGTTCGACCACCCGCCTGGAAGCAGATTTTTGCACAACGTAAATCTTTGGTTTCGATCGAAAGGGATTGAATTTGGAAAGTGCCGGCACCGGGATCCGGCCCTGGACGTAACGAATGAAGGCGAACGCAGCGGCGCACATCCCCAGGAGGATCGTGAGGTTTCCCCAGTCGTGGGTCGGCAGAAACGACATCAGCGCGAGCACCAACCCCGCGAAAGCCAGCCACTTCAGATCGACCCAGCCGAACACCTGTAAATCCGGATAAAGCGCGGCAAAGGCGATAAACATGCCGACCATCAACTCGTACGACCCGGCGTATGTCCAAAGAGTTCCAGCCCGCCCCCAAGCGAGCAAAACAATCACCGGGACGAGGACGAGGATAGCGATCAGTTGGAGATATCGCCTTATCCCGAGCAATTGTTCGACCTGATTCCCGGACCAATAGAAGAAGAGGATGTTGAAGAGGAAAAAGAAGTTTACGTCCTGAATGAGCGGGGCCGTGAGCGGCTGCCAAAGGTAGCCGTGGAGAAAAGGATAAGTCCGAAAGGCCAGCCACATGTAGTTCCAACCCGCTGTCTCGGCCATGACCGTGCCGAACATTCCCAGAACAAAGAAGCCGCAGAGAATCGAGGTGACGCGAAGAGGATAGCGCCCGATCCAGGCGACCGGCCGGTAATCATCGGAGGTAGTAACTCCGAACATGCATAAATAGACAGCCGACCACTGGCCGGTGCAAGAGACGTTGCCAGAGCCCCGGCAGAATTCTCTTGGAGAACACGGAAGGACAGCCAAAATTAGGATCCCTTCCGGGTTTCCTGAATAGACCGCGCCTTCATGAAAGACATTGCTCCTGCCATTTCTCCTCCTCCCGGGATGGGTGAGAAGAAAGGGGCCAACGCCGTCGTTTCGGACTGGGTGGCCGAAGTATCCGAACTGACGACGCCGGCAAACATCTTTTGGTGTGACGGCTCGGAAGCGGAGAACGCCTATCTCCTTCAGGAAGCAGCGCGTCAGGATGTCGTCGTTAAGCTCAACGATCAAAAGGTTCCGCGGTCGTACCTGCACCGATCGAATCCGAACGACGTCGCGCGCGTCGAGCAATTTACTTTCATCTGCACACCGACACGTGAGGAAGCCGGTCCGACGAACAATTGGTCTGATCCCGCTGAAACCTACGACAAACTGAATGGCTTGTTGGCGGGAGCGATGAAAGGGCGAACCATGTTCGTCGTTCCTTACATTATGGGCCCGCCAGATTCGTCGCTGGCGAAAGTCGGGATCGAAATCACCGATTCGATTTACGTCGTCCTGAGCATGCGAATCATGACGCGCATGGGCGCGGTCGCCTTGCAACGGCTCGGTGATGATCTTGAAGCGGAGTGGAACCGCGGAATTCATTCGCTTCTCGATGTCGATCCCTCACGCCGCTTCATTTGTCACTTTCCGCAGGATAACGCGATCATCTCCGTCGGATCCGGTTACGGGGGCAACGTCCTGCTGAGCAAGAAGTGTCTGGCGCTTCGCATCGGATCGTATCTCGCCTTTCAACAAGGCTGGCTCGCCGAGCATATGCTCATCATGGGGGTTGAATCGCCTGACGGCCGAAAGCATTACGTGGCCGCTGCGTTCCCGAGCGCCTGTGGCAAAACGAATTTTGCCATGCTCATTCCGCCAAAGCGGTTCGCCGGCTGGAAAGTGACGACGGTGGGCGACGACATCGCCTGGATGCAGATTCGCGATGGTCGGCTTTACGCGGTCAATCCCGAGAACGGCTACTTCGGCGTGGTTCCGGGCACGAGCACCAAATCGAACCCGAACGCGATGCAGTCGATCTCGCACGACACCCTTTACACGAATGTCGCCCTAACGGATGACGGCGATGTCTGGTGGGAAGGAAAGGACGGGCCGCCGCCGGCTCATGCGATTGATTGGCGGGGAAATTCGTGGACGCCGGAGTCGAAGGAAAAAGCGGCCCATCCCAACAGCCGATTCGCCACCCCCATGCATAACAACCCTGTGCTTGATCCGGAGGCGGAAAAAGGTGGGGGCGTTCCGATCAGCGCAATTATTTTCGGGGGTCGTCGTAGCGACACGATTCCTTTAATTTTGCAGGCGCTCGACTGGAACCATGGGGTCTACCTTGGCGCCACCATGGCTTCGGAGACGACGGCGGCGGCCACGGGCGCAGTCGGTCAGGTTCGGCGTGACCCGATGGCGATGCTGCCATTTTGCGGATACAACATCGGATCCTATTTCAAGCATTGGATTGCGACCGGGAAACGCCTCAGCAAACCGCCGCTCATCTTTAACGTGAATTGGTTTCGAAAGAACGAGGCCGGAAAATTTCTTTGGCCTGGCTTCGGCGATAATATGCGCATCCTAAAGTGGATCGTGGAGCGTTGCGAAGGCAGCCAGGCGGCTGCGGAGGCGCCGATTGGGTGGTTGCCGCGGCCTAACGATCTCGACCTCGAAGGGCTGGAGGTGTCCGAGGATTCGATGAAGACGTTGCTCAGCCTTAATCGCGAGGATTGGGAACAAGAGTTGGAGGCCCACAAAGTCTTCTTTGAATCCCTGGGCGGCGTCGTTCCAAAGGAACTTCTCGAAGAGCGAGAGCAGATCCTGCGTCGGCTGAAGGGCTGACTCCTGTCATCGCGCGTTTAGTCTGTCATCCCGAGGTTGGCGAAGCGCGCCTAGGGATCTCTCATGCGGGATCAAGGTCACACGAATTGCCGCTAGCGTCGTCGTGACTCCGGACAGGCCTCTGGCAACCATCGCGCTCACACTCTTTGTGACTTTGTGTGAGTGTGGCTCCGATTGAGGGATCTCTCGCCGTCTTCGCGACTCGGGATGACAGGGTAAAGGCCTTGGCGTAAGGCACCGTGTTTCGCTCCAGGTAATTCTCCGCAATTCGCTCCAAAATTTGCGAACGGGCTTCGCTTCCCTGATAGTCTCCAGTGGGTTCAAAGGTTGTCTCGAAAGATTGCGTTTCTGCGCCGCCGGAGTGCGGTTGCATTGAGGTCAGGGGCGCCTATCAGAACAACCTGAAGCGGCTCGACGTCGACCTGCCGCTCAACCAAATGACGGTCATCACCGGCCCGAGCGGGTCTGGGAAATCGAGCCTCGCCTTCGATACCATTTATGCTGAAGGCCAGCGCCGTTACGTCGAGACCTTCAGTCCGTACATGCGGCAGTTCCTCGATCGCATGGACAAGCCGCGGGTTGACGAGATCCGTGGAATTCCGCCGGCGATTGCGATCGAACAGGCGAATCCGGTAAAGAGCTCGCGATCGACCGTCGGCACAATGACGGAGATCAATGATTACCTGAAGCTGCTTTGGCCGCGGGTTGCGCACGCTTTTTGCCCGAGCTGCGGCCGCGAGGTGAAGCCGGAGACGGCCTCATCGATCACCGAGCACGTCATGGCCGAGTGCGACGGGAAAACCGTTCTGATCACCTTCTGGGTCGCGGTGCCACCTAAAACCGAGCCGAAGACTTTTTTCTCTTTTCTGCAGCAACAGGGATATCTCCGGGTTTATCTCGAAGGAAAAATTCTGAGAGTCGATGCCGAGGACGGGGTTAAACGCCTGGGCGCGCGTGTTCAGGTCATTCAGGACCGGGTCCGGATCAGCGAAGAAAATCGCAGTCGTCTTGCGGAAGCGGTCGAGATCGCCCTTCGCTTTGGGAAGGATCGGATCAACGTCGTCCCCGTCGCCGATGAAGGTGGTGGGCGCGGTAAAAAAAATTCTCCTGGTGAAATTCCTTTCTCGACCGGCTGGCATTGCGCCCATTGCGATCTCGATATCCGGCCGCCGACGCCCGGGCTCTTTAGTTTTAACAATCCGTTAGGCGCCTGCCCGCAGTGCCGCGGCTTTGGCCGAACCATTGCCATCGATTTGAACAAGGCGATTCCCGATCGCAGCTCTGAGCATTTCTGAAGGGGCGGTGCGCGTTTTCCGGGGCCAGGAGTTCGGCGAATCGCAAAAGGATCTGCTGCGCGCCTGCGCTCGTGAAGAGGTCGACATCCATCTGCCTTTCGAGGAGTTGCCAAAATCCGATCAGGATTTCGTGATCGACGGGGAAAGAAAGCCTGGCGATGACGAATACGAAGATGACGGGCTTTGGTATGGCGTTCGTGGCTTCTTTCGCTGGCTCGAGAGCAACACCTACAAAATGCATGTCCGCGTTTTGCTCAGCCGTTACCGCGCCTATGTCACCTGTCCGACTTGCCACGGGTCTCGTTTCCAGCCGGACACATTGAATTACCAGCTGTTGGTGCCGGCCAATGCCGCCGTGCGACGACAGCGGCAATGGACGCTGCCGCAGTTTCAGGCACTCTCGATCGCCGATGGATGTGGTGTCTTGCAGGCGATCGAAGTTTCGCCGCAGGACTCAACGGCGATCATGCTGCGCCGGGAGATCTGTTCCCGCCTGACCTACCTGCGGCACGTCGGTCTGGGATATTTGTCCCTGGACCGATCCACACGCACGCTCAGCGGGGGCGAAGTTCAGCGCGTTAACCTAACGACCTGTCTGGGTGCTTCGCTGGTGAACACCCTCTTCGTCATGGATGAGCCCAGTGTGGGCCTGCATCCCCGCGATGTTGGCCGGCTCATCCGTGTGATGCACGATCTTCGCGACAAAGGAAACACCCTGCTCGTGGTCGAACACGAGGAAGCGATCATTCGCAGTGCGGATAATTTGATCGATATCGGGCCCGGTCGCGGCGAGCAGGGGGGCGAACTGGTTTTCAGCGGCCGCTTGAATGGGGCCATGCCGGGATCTCTCACGGGAGATTACCTGTCGGGTCGCAAATCGATTCCGGTGCCGAAATCGCGTCGTAAATCGACATCGTTTATTAAGATTGCCGGCGCCCGCGAGCACAACCTGAAGAACGTCGACCTGGAGATTCCGCTTGGGATTTTCACCTGTGTCACGGGTGTCTCGGGCTCCGGGAAATCGACCCTGATCCACGACGTGCTGTATCGGAATCTTTTGCGTGCAAAAGGCCTGGCTCCCGAGCAAGAGCCCGGTCTCTGTAAATCAGTTACCGGCGCGCATCGGATTGGCGAAGTTGTCATGGTCGACCAGTCGCAACTGGCGCGGACGCCGCGGTCCACACCGATTCTTTATCTCGGGCTCTACGACCGGGTTCGAGAGTTGTTCGCCGTGCAACCCGAAGCGATGTCGCAAGGACTGACTGCGAGCGCGTTCTCCTTCAATTCCGGGAGCGGCCGCTGCGAACGTTGTTCCGGGACGGGCTTCGAAAAGATCGAGATGCAATTCTTGAGCGATCTTTACGTACGCTGCGCGGAGTGCGAAGGCCGCCGTTTTCAGCCGCACGTCCTGAGAGTTCAGCTGGAGGGCAAATCGATTCATGACGTTCTCGAGTTGACCGTCACGGAAGCGATCGAATTTTTTAGTAAAATCGGCGAGAAAGAAACGCTGGCTCGGCCCCTTCAAGTGCTGGCCGAGGTTGGCCTGGGCTATCTGCGTCTGGGCCAGCCCTTGAACACACTCTCCGGCGGCGAATCGCAGCGTCTGAAGCTCGTTAGGCATTTGGCCGATTCTTCGCAAGCGAATGCCAAAGGCGATTCGGCAAAGAGCGGCAGCCTGTTTATCTTTGATGAACCGACGACCGGCCTGCATTTCGACGACGTCGCCATCCTGATGCGTCTTTTTCAGCGGTTGGTGGAGCAAAAGCATTCTCTCGTCGTCATTGAACACAATCTCGAGGTCATCAAGTGCGCCGACTGGGTGATTGATCTTGGTCCCGAAGCCGGCGACGAGGGCGGCCAGATTGTGGCTGCGGGCACGCCGGAACAAGTATCGAAGATAAAGGCGTCGCATACCGGCCAGTTCCTAACGAAAGTTCTCGGCGGGAAGTCAGCTTTGCGCGGAAAAGCGTCGATCCAGTTTCGCGAACGAAGATGAGATCTCACTTCGGGTTGCCGAGGAGCCAGAACGTGAGGAGCGAAACGGTGAGGGTGTGGCCCATCTTTCCCGGAGGTTTTCGCCTCCGCGTTCAGGCAGCGCAATCGCCGTACACGGCGCCCGCGAACATAACCTGAAGAATATCTCTCTTGAGATTCCGCGCGATAAAATGGTCGTGATTACCGGCCTAAGCGGCTCGGGTAAATCGACGCTCGCATTCGATATTCTGTTCGCGGAAGGGCAACGCCGCTTTCTCGACAGCATGTCGCCCTACGCGCGGCAGTTTGTTGAGCAACTCGAAAAGCCGGATGTCGATTTGGTCGAGGGCCTTCCGGCGACGGTTGCGATCGAACAGCGCGTCACGCGCGGCGGCGGTAAATCGACCGTGGCCACGGTCACGGAGGTTTATCATTTTCTTCGTCTGCTCTTCGCAAAGACGGGAACCCAATTCTGTCCGGAATGCGATCTGCCGGTGGAGAAACAGAATCTTGGCACGATCGTAAAACAGGTTGAGGTGGCCGCAAAACGCGGACCGCTCAAGGTCCTCGCGCCGCTGGTGAAAGCGCGCAAAGGCTTTCACACCGATGTCGCGCGCTGGGCCGAACGCCAGGGTTTCGAGACGCTTTATGTAGATGGAAAATTGATTCCGGTAAGCAGCTTCAAGAAGCTCGAGCGATTCAAGGAGCACACCATCGACGTGGTTGTCGGTTCGATCGACGCAAAACGAATTCTGAAAGCGCGGAACCTGACCGAGCGCGCCGTCCAGATCGGGCGCGGTACCGCCCATCTGTTGGACAACAAGAATCGCCTGACGGTCATGAGCACGGAGATGAGCTGCCCGGGCTGCGGTCGCGCCTTTGAAGAACTGGATCCGCGGCTCTTCTCTTTCAATTCGCCGCACGGCGCCTGCGAAGAGTGCGGAGGATTCGGTGAAATTTGGAATCGCTCGCTGCAAACGGGGAACGAGGATAACGGCGACTCAGTTTTGGAAAATGAGCTCGCGGCCGAGCGCGAGTCCGAGTGGATCGATGAGAGCGAGGCGCAGGAATGCCCCAGCTGTCACGGGTCGCGTCTGAATGAAGTGGCCAGGCACGTTCGTTTGCAAGGTCACACGATCGATAATTTCACCGCGCTATCGGCGGAGGAGGCGGCCGGGTTGCTGTCGAAACTGCGCTTTCGCGGAACGCAGAAGACGATCGCAGCCGAGCTGCTGCCGGAGATGGAGCAACGGCTGCGTTTCATGAGCAACGTAGGCCTCGGTTATCTCGCGCTCGGTCGCTCTGCCAAGACGTTGAGCGGTGGCGAAGCGCAACGGATTCGTCTGGCCGCTCAGCTTGGCTCGAATCTGCGCGGTGTTCTTTACGTGCTCGATGAACCGACCATCGGTCTTCATCCACGGGACAATCTTGCGTCTTCTCGAGACGCTGGCGGCCTTGAAACAAAAGGGGAATTCGCTCGTGGTCGTCGAGCACGACGAGGAAACCATGCGCCAGGCGGATCACATCATCGATCTGGGTCCGCGGGCGGGCGCGCATGGCGGCCAGGTTGTCGCACAGGGAACGCTGGCAGAAATCGCGAAATCACGCGTCTCGGAGACGGCGCGGTGTCTGCGCGCTCCTCTGGTCCATCCGTTGCGCAAATCGCGTCGGTCTCTCTCGGAAGTCGAGAGCTGGATCGAGATCGCGGGCGCGCGCGCGAATAATCTCAAAAAGGTCGATATTCGGATTCCGTTAGGCCGGCTGAGCGTTATTACCGGCATCTCCGGTTCCGGAAAATCGACCATCATGCATGAAGTTCTCTGGCCGGCGGTGCGCGATGCCCTGACGGAAAAGAAATCGCGAAAGGATAAACCGGATTTGTTCAAACTTGGGAACGACATGCCGGACATCGAAGCGGTATACGAGGTCGATCAATCGCCGATCGGCAAGACTTCGCGCTCAACGCCGGCGACCTACATCAAGGTCTTCGACGAGATTCGCAATGTTTACGCACAGCTGCCGGTTTCACGGGTGCGAGGATATTCCTCGAGCCGCTTTTCCTTTAATACCGAAGGCGGGCGCTGCGAAGCCTGCAAGGGACAGGGCGTGATCAAGCTGGAGATGAACTTCCTGCCGAGCAGCTATGTGCCCTGCGAGGATTGCGGCGGGAAACGCTACAATCCGCAAACACTCGAGGTGCTCTATAATGAGCGGTCGATCGGCGACGTCATGGAGATGACGATTGAGCAGGCGGCTTCATTCTTCTCCGCGCACCAGAAGATTGCCCGGCCGCTGGGATTGCTTGCTCAAACCGGTCTGGGTTACCTCAAACTTGGACAGCCCAGTCCGACATTAAGCGGCGGCGAAGCGCAACGGCTGAAACTTGCCACGCAATTGAAGCGCGGTATCGGCCGCGCGCAGAATGAAAAGATCCGCAAAATGCGCAAACCCGGTTCGACTCTCTATTTGCTTGAGGAACCGACCATCGGGCTGCACATGGCGGACGTCGAGCTGCTGCTGAATGTCATTCATGCGCTCGTCGATGAGGGCAATACGGTGGTCGTGATCGAACACAACCTGAGTGTCATCGCCGAAGCGGATTACATTCTCGATATCGGGCCCGAAGCGGGCGCTCAAGGCGGCGAAATCGTGGCTGCGGGCACACCCGAAGATGTGGCCAGGAATCGAATCAGCCGCACAGCGCCGTTCTTGCGTGAGACCCTTGGAACAAGTGCCAAGGCGAACGGGCATCCGCGAATGGCCGACGTTTCCGCCTAGCTAATAGACAAGTCATAGGACGCACGAAGATTTTGGGCGGCTTCGATGGCCTAACGATTTCTGGATGGCGAAGAAAGAAATGTGAGACCAAGCCTGGACTCGCTGTACCGATTTTGCTTGTCACGCCGATGGCGATCGATAGTCTCCGCGCGATGAATTTTTTTCAGAGTCTGTCGTTAGTTTCCGCTGCGGTTTTTCTGAGTTCATGCGCCACCGTCACTCGCGGTGTGCATGAGAAGCTGCGGGTTCAAAGCGAACCAAGTGGGGCCAACGTTGCGCTTTCCACCGGCGAGAAAGGTGTCACCCCAGCGGTATTCGTTGAAAAAAGGCGTCATGACAATTTTACCGTGACGGTGAGTAAGCCGGGATACACTCCGCAGACTGTGACGGTGGTGAGCAAGGCCGGCGGCACCGGTACAGGGGCGATGGCGGGGAATCTCCTTATTGGCGGGGCCATCGGAGTTGGGGTCGACGCCGCCACCGGGGCATATAACTCCCTTTATCCAAATCCCGTGAAGGTGACTTTGAAGCCGGAGGGTTCGCGCAGCTCAAAAGGCACGAAGGCAAAACGGACGGATCGACAGTAACTGCAGAACGCCATATTGGCCGGCGGTGTCCGGGATTCGCTTCTCGCTTCCGGCCTATCACTGCTAGAGTCCGTCGTCCCGAATGCTCGCTTATTTCCTGGATACTTTCGATCCGTTCATTTTCCACGTCACCGCGAATATCGGGCCGCGCTGGTATGGAATGGCCTACGTGCTCGCGTTCGCCTGCAGCTATGCGCTCCTTCGAGTTTTGGCGATACGCGGGTTCGCCGATCTTTCGCCGGCGCAGGTGGCCGATTTTATTACCGGCTGCGCACTGCTCGGTGTCATCGTCGGCGGGCGTCTCGGTTACGTTTTCTTCTACAAGCCGGAGATGCTCCGCGATCCGTTATCGATCTTGCGCGTTTGGGAAGGCGGAATGGCGAGCCACGGCGGAATGATCGGCGTGCTCTTGTTCACATTTTTCTATTCTCGCCGGCATCATCTGACCTGGACGAACCTCGGCGACAACCTGGTGGTGACTGCGCCGATCGGCTTGTTCTTCGGGCGCTGCGCCAACTTCATCAACGGCGAACTTTATGGACGGGTGGCCAGTGTCCCCTGGGCCATGCAGTTTCCCAAGGAGCTGCTCGATCAACCGGAAGAAGCAAGGCGCGCGGTTGCAGCCTGCGTCAAAATTGATCCCTCGTTTTCAACTCCCGAAGCCATCGTGGCCGCGGCCCATAACAGCCCGCCGGTCCGCGACATTCTGCGTGGCATACTGACGCCGCGTCATCCGTCTCAACTCTACGAGGGTTTCTTCGAAGGGATCGTCTTGTTCGCCATTCTCTGGTTTGTGCGCACGCGCACACGGCAGCCTAACGGATTTCTGAGCGGATTGTTCTTCATCTGTTACGCAATTTTTCGCATCGTCGTCGAAAGCTTTCGCGAACCGGACGCGGGTCTTATTGCCGGCGTGACTCGCGGGCAGTTTTTCTCATTCTTCCTCATCGCCATCGGCGCCGTGTTCATTGTCGTCGCCAAAATGCGGCCGACCTACCCGAAGAGGATGCCGGCGGTCTGAAGCCGGTGGGGCGAGACTCGGTCGAGCCTTAGTCTTTTCTCGCTCTAAAGTTAGCAGGCTCGACAGAGTCTCGCCCCACCAGCCGCCGCTTCTTACAACTCCCGCCTTTCGTTTTCGTCGAATTCCGTTATTAATTATTCTGGTGACGCTTCGATGCTCATTCCGAAATTGATCGCAGCCGGCGGTCTGCTCTTCGCCTTCGAGCACGCCACTATTGCCGGGAAACTGGTGCTGCTGCTTCTGGCGATCGGATCGATTTTTAGCTGGTCGATCATGGTGACCAAGCTGCGGGTAATCCAGTTTGCCCGTAAACAGAACGCGCGTTTCCTGGCGGCCTTCCACCAGGATCGGCAGCCGTTGCGCCTGTTCGAGAAGAACGCGCGCTTTCCCGGATCGCCGCTCTTTAACGTCTATCGAGCTGGCTGCCAGGAAATGACCTTTCATTTGCTCGGCTCCTCCGAGGTGGACGAAACCTTCCGGGCGCGCCTGGATATCGCGGAGAAGGTTTCCCCGGTGCAAATGGGCGCGGTCAGTGTGGCCATGGAAAGAGCTGTGGGCGAAACCGCACTCGAGTTGGAGTCGCAAATGATCCTTCTTGCAACCGCGGTCAGCGGGTCGCCGTTTCTGGGTTTGCTTGGCACGGTCTGGGGTGTGATGGATGCTTTCACCGGAGTGGCCGAAGCCTCATCGGCCAGTCTGGCCGCCATGGCGCCTGGTGTGTCCGGCGCTCTTATCACCACCGTGACGGCGCTGTGCGTCGCGATTCCGGCGATGTTTGGCTACAACTTTCTCGTTACCAGCATCCGGGCCATCACGGTGGAGATGGATAACTTCGCCGCTGAGCTCGCCTCCGAATTCGAGCACAAGCTGGTCGATCACGGCACGCGTGAGTCGGCCTATCAAAGATGACGCGGCTGAGACGTTATTCGCAGCGAAATAATCTCTCGTCGCTGTCGGAGATTAACATCACGCCACTGCTCGACCTGGCGTTCGTGCTCCTGATTATTTTCATGCTCACGACGCCACTCCTGGAGAACAGCACCAACCTGATCATTCCCTCGAGTGGCGCGCCGGCCCAGCCGGTCAAGGCGACGGAAGTGCAGACCGTTTCGATCGACCGGACGGAGACGATCAAATTCAACAATGAGGTCGTCGATCTGGATGCCCTAACGAATCGGCTGCTGGAGTTGAAACGGATAAACCCCGATCTGGCGGTGGTTATCCGGCCGGACCGCGAGCTGCCGGTGCAGAAGCTGGTCAATTTGATGGACGCATTGCAAAGGGCTGAGATTACCAAGGTGGGCATTGCGACCACGTCCGACACCAAGTAGGAGATGCCCCGGAATCTTCGGTTTTGGCGTAATGTTACGCTGATCGCGCTGGCACACGTTGTCTTGATTGGCGCCTTGATTCGCTGGAGTTACCAAAGCAAAACGGCCAAACCGCCGGAAATGGTTTGGCTCAACAACGGTGGCGGCGGGCAAGGAGAAGGAAGCCTTCCGGCCGCAGAAACTCCGGCTCCTGCAAAAATGACTCCGGCGGAAGCGACTCCAACCCCGCGGGTGGAGAAACAGCCGACCCCTGTGTCGGAAGAAGACCGTCCGGTTCTGACCTCGGTGCCAAGTGATATCCAAATGGGGACGCCGACGCCGGCGGCAACACCGAGACCGACTCCGGTTGCAACGCCTACGCCGAAGGCCACTCCAAAACCGACGCCGAAACCAACTCCCAAGCCAACTCCAAAGGCAACCCCGAAACCTACGCCCAAAGCGACCCCGAAGCCGAAGCCCAAGCCGACGCCAAAGAAGGTGATTGCCAAGGCGACACCGAAGCCATCACCCAAAGCGACTCCGGAAAAAGCTGAGGAGAAGGACGAAGATAAAGACGCCACTGATGCGGCGACGGAGGAGAAAAAGAAGATGGCGCTGGCAGCGATTGAGCGCGCCAAGTCGGGAGATTCGGCCGCTCCGAAAAAAACCGCCGGCGGCAAGGGTGGAGAGAAAGCGGGAACGGGCGGTGCGGGTGGTCACGCCGGTGGCGGAAATGGAGAATCGCAGTTCGGTTGGTACGGCAGCATGCTCCACGACCGCTTTTACAGCGAATGGGTTCAGCCAAGCATCGGAGGAAAAGCCTCCGCGCTGGTTGAGGTTCGGATTGAGAAAGACGGCCGCGTTTCTCACTTCGAAGTGGTGAAGCCGTCGGGAATCCCCGAACTGGATGATTCAGTTGCAGCGGTTGCGAAGCGCGTGACTCAAGTTGATCCTCTGCCGAATGGTCTCGGAAGCGGCGACCATTATACCGTCAGAATCAATTTCGAATTTTCTCCTGATCAATGATCGTAAACCTCTCTAATCGTGTCGTTCTGCTCGCAACCGCGCTAGCGCTATTCTCGCCTCTCACCCTTTGCGCCGAGGAAGCGCCGACAATTACAGTCAGCAAGGGCGATAAGATCGGTATCGCGATTGCCGGACTCGGTGGAGGGGAAGGCGCGGCTGCGACAAAGACGCTGCAAAACGATCTGGTTAACTCCGGTTACTTCACGATCAGTCCGAACTCAGGTTACGTGGTCAAAGGAACCGCTAACGGCGGAAGTCTTCAGGGTCAGGTAGCCGATCACAGCGGCGGGACCGTGCTCTCCAAGAATTACAGCGGCGGGACGCGCGAGAACGCGCATCGATTTGCGGATGACATCGTCGAAACGATCACGGGCAACAAGGGGTTCGCCACCAGTAAGATCGCTTTCATCGCGAGCCGAAGCGGTCACAAGGAAGTTTATGTGGCCGATTACGATGGCAGTAACGTGCGACAAATGACGCACGACGGCGTCATCAGCGTGCATCCATCGATCAGCCCGGACGCGCGCCGTATCGCTTACACCGGTTATCAAAGCGGCTACCCGGATGTCTATGTGATCGATCTCGGGAGCGGTGCGCGGAATCGCATCGTCAATTTTCCGGGCACAAACAGCGGCGCGGCTTTTTCGCCCGATGGTGGCCGGATTGCTCTGAGCGTGAGCAAGGATGGAAATCCCGAGCTTTATATCGTGAGTTCCGGTGGAGGCGGCGCGCGTCGGCTGACTCATTCACATGGCGCAGAATCGTCCCCGAGTTGGTCGCCCAATGGCGACGAACTGGTTTTCGCTTACGACGATGGCCACGGCCCGCAGCTTTATCGGATTTCATCGGGCGGCGGTTCCCCGCAGCAACTCAACACTGGGCATGGTTACTGTACCGAGCCTAACTGGTCGCCGGATGGGAAGAAGATTGCCTTTAACATCCGCGGTGGCGGCTCGTTTCAGGTCGCCGTGCTTGATTTGAACGGTGGCGGCACACGCGTGCTTTCGAGCGGTGAAAATCCGGTCTGGGGCGCTGATTCGCGCCATCTCATCTTCACTGAAGGCGGCGGTTTGTACATGCTCGACACCCTAACGAGTCGCAGGACCAAGGTGGTCGATGGGATCGGCCGCATCACCGAGCCGAGCTGGTCCCGGTAGGAACGTTTTGTCATCTGAGCCGCGGAGACGGTGAAGGATCTCCTGACGAAGCGAGGGCGCATGCGCGCAGGTTTGCAGCGTGCAATTGCCCTCTCAAAACGTCACGCTCGTTCATTGCCGCATGAACATCCTCGGCCTCCATTTCGGGCATGACGCAGCGGTTTGCGTGCTACGCAGCGGTGAGGTGGCCGCATACGTCATGCGGGAACGCCACGCCCGAATCAAGCACGCCATTTCGCTGGAGTGCAAGACCATCCAGACAGCCATGGACGAGGCGCAACTGCGCTGGGACCAGATCGATTATTGCGCGATTACCTCCACGCAGAACGTCGAGCTAATCATTGATGACCCTTCTGGGTTCTCGCTCAACCTGGAAGCGCATCCGGGACATCACGCTCCATGCACCATGGCGCGGCTGCTCAAAGCGCAGAAGATCGATCCGGCAGGGCTGCTCGTTCACAGTTTGATGCAGATTTTCTACGACCCCGGATACGCGAACTCTTTTCACTATCGTTATTACGGGCATGCCTTTCCCGAGCATCGGACTCGCCAGCCGCAGGATTTCGCGTGCTTCGGGACTTTGGATCACTTTATCGATTCACCTGCATGGCCCGGCGAGACGCTCGCCCAGATCGCGGCTTCCGATTACTCGGCCTTTCTAACGAACGATGCGGTGCGGCATGGTTTTCATTATCCGGTGACCGTTCAGTTGTCCGGGCATGTCGTGCCGGGTTACTTCATTGCCCATCATGCGGCGCATGCGGCCTCGGGGTTCTATCAGTCCGGCTTCGAACGCGCGGCTATTCTCACTCACGATGGTTACTCGAATGGCGTCGGTTACCTCAGTGGAATGTATTTCTGGGGAGACGGTCATCGCATCCAGCCCCTCACTCCGCATCATCTGACCGTCGGCAGTTTCTACGAGGAGGTAGGGGTACGGCTCGGCATGGGAGATGTGGGGCCATCAGGCAAGCTGATGGGACTGGCCGGCTATGGGCAGCCGGTATTCTTCGACCCGCGATTCATTGGGAATCACTATGACTGGAAGCAGGCCGGGGTGGATGCAAACGCATGGATTGAGCACTGTCTGGCGTCGGCGCGTGAAAAGGGTTACGACCTCGAACCGTTCGGCGATCCATCTCGCGCGTGCGAACCGATCAACGTCGACATTGCCGCCAGCACGCAGAAGGTATTAGAGGAAACGTACCTCGCTGCCACGGACACCCTCGCGCGGATTATTGAGCGGATGGGATTGCGACCGGACAAACTGTGTCTCTCCGGCGGCTGCGCCCTTAACTGTCCTTCGAACGGCAGGATTTTCCGTGAAGGCCCTTTCGGGGAAGTTTTTGTGGAACCGGGTTGCGATGACAGCGGCCTCGCCATCGGTGCGGCTGGTTGGCTTTTTCACAACATTCTCGATCACCCCTTGCCGCCGCGCGGACCGGAAGCGCACACTAGTCCCTACCGCGGCGCCAGGATCAGCGGCGATGCGATCACGGCTGCGCTGCGTGCCGCCAGCGACGTAGTGGAGTTCACGGCGTGCACCGATGGCGCCGCGATCGCAGCAGAGGATCTGGCTTCGGACCGCGTCATTGGCTGGTTCGAGGGACGCAGTGAAATCGGACCGCGTGCTCTCGGTCATCGCTCCATCCTGGCGGATCCCCGGCCCGCGGCAAACTGGGCGCGTGTTAACGCGCTCAAGGGTCGTGAGAGCTGGCGGCCTTTTGCTCCCGCGGTCTTGAAATCCGAAGCCGAGATATGGTTCCGGGGCCAGCCTTCTTCGTCGCCTTACATGCTCTTCACCGGCGTGGTGCGCTCTCATGATTTGCCGGCCGTCACGCACGCCGACAGTTCTGCCCGGATCCAGACCGTTGACGCTTCCTGCGGCCAGTTTTTTCGCCTGATCGAGTGTTTTTTCGCAATCACCGGCGTGCCCGTCCTTCTCAATACCTCTTTAAACGGCCCCGGCGAGCCCATCGTGGAATCCCCCGACGATGCGGTGCGTTTTCTCACCGAGTCGACCATCGATGTTCTTTATATGGGTGGCTTCCGTGTCGTTAGGCGCCAGGGTTTCGCTGCGCCCGCCTTACAAGAGCGCGAGTGATTTGCCTTCGCGGTGCTGCACTTGGTCCACGGTGCATTGACGCGGCGCTTTGTCGGGACGCCAACGGACGATTTTGGTCCCATGCCGGAACCGCTCGCCTGTGAAGTGATCGTAGGTGATCTCGACGACGAGCTTGGGCAGCGACTGGCTCCCACTCGCCACTCCGTTCGGTACTCCACCGACTTGGGCCGCCCGGAGCGTTGCCGGTAAATCCCGGCGGTTTGCGGATTGCTTCGAACTTTTTCGTCAAAGCACGCCGCTCCGTGGCCTTGAAGGCCGATGTGAACCCGACGTGATGCAGCAGACCGTCGTCATCGTACAGGCCTAACAAGAGGGAACCGATGACCTTTTCTCCGGAGGCGTATCGGAAACCGCCTATAACACAATCTGCCGTTCGAATGTTCTTCACCTTCACCATGGCCGAGCGTTCGCCGGCCGCATAAACGGCATCGAGATGCTTAGCCATAACGCCATCGAGGTTTCCACCCACTTTGTGAAACCATTTTTTCGCGACCTTCAGGTTTGTCGTTGCCGGCGAAAGCCGGAGAACACCCTTGGTGGCGAAATTCTTTTCCGCGAATTTTTTCAACAGTACCCGGCGTTCGATCAAAGGCTTTCCAAGAAGTTTGGATTTTCCTTCGGCAAGAAGATCAAACGCGATGAACCACGCCGGATGCGCCTGAGCGAGTTTCAGTACGCGTGAGGCCGCTGGATGCAGGCGCAATTGGAGTTCGTCGAAAGAGAAACGAGCGCCGATCGGGATGGCCAGTTCACCGTCGAGCACGAACCGTTTCTGTGAAGTTTTTCCAAGAGCTTCGACGACATCCGGGAAATAGCGGCCGAGCGGCTGGCCCGCTTTGGATTGCAGGTAAATCTTGCCGCCATCCCGAAAGGCAAGGCAACGAAAGCCGTCCCACTTGGGCTCGTATTGCCATCCGTCATCAGACGGAATCTCCTCAATCGATTTCGCTTCCATGGGCGGAAGCGGAGGTTTGATCAGGAAGGACATGACTTCGGGTAGCGCCTTGGCGTGAGCTTGGGCGGTCTCTTGCCACTTCGAACCGCGCCGGCCACCGGGATGTAGGAAAGTTCCTGCCTGTCTGCGGCCGAACGAAGCAGTAAGCCACCGCGACTCATGTCGCCGCGCCCGACGAAATCTGCAGGAAACAGAAGCCTCTCCCCCAAATAAGAGAGCAGGATGTCAACGTATTTGCCGGTGGCGACGCTGCCGAGAAGAACCACTTCAACATCTGCGGGAAGGTTTCTTGCGAGGTTGCGCGCGTCACGCTGCAGAGGTTTTCGATACCGCGGGTCCTGCTCGTCGATATCGACCGATGCGAATTCCCGAAGATCCGTCAGAGTCATGCGAGTCTCTGCATCGACCAACCCGCGCGTGGGCGTAATCACAATCGACGAACAGATTCCCGGTGCTACGCAGCCGAATGCGCGCGCGTATGCGATTTTGCCGCGAAAATAGAGACCGCTGAGAAAGGTAAAAACTTCAGCCAGGGTCGCTCCTTCCTTCTGAAGGCGGTGCGCGAGATCGAATTGCGCTCGCTCGCTCATGATCATCCGGGCACGCTGTCCGCCGGCGTAAGCCGGAGATAGAAGAAAAACGCGGCGCGCCACTAACTTGTTTCGCCTATCCGGCGGTTGCTCGCAAATGACCGAAGGTTCGCCGCGGACCGTCGCGTTAGCGACAGTTCAACATCGGGAGACCTAACTCGTCCGGCTAGCGCCAGGGAGCGTAATCCGGCGGTCCCTTGCTCACAATCCGGTCAGGCGAGCCTCGGCGAGGTCGAGGTCGCGCTGGATCCGGCGCAAGGCATCATCGTTTATCACCCGATCGTTTCGAAGACCGATGATCGTCTTTCGCTCGATCTGCAGAGCTCGCTGTTGCAGATCCTGGTACTGCGGAGTGACAATCTCCCCGGTCGGGTTGGCCTGATCTCCGCAACAGGCCTCCAGTTCCTGAACGCGATCGTCGTACTCCGCGCGCAGGCGCGATACCAAATCCGAGGGGATATGACCCTGCGAGGCGAGATCGCTGATGAAACTGAGCGCGGCTGTGTTAGCCGCGAGACGCGCGACCCTCTCTTCCTCGTCGGTCGCTCCATCGTCTTTGATGCCGAGCTTCCGAATCAGGAATGGCAAAGTTAAACCCTGGACGACCAGGGTTGTCAGGATGACGGCGAAAGTAAGAAAGAGGATGTAGTTGCGCGCGGGAAACGAACGGCCATCCGCCAGCGTGATCGGAAGAGCGAAAGCGGCGGCCAAAGAAACGACGCCGCGCATGCCGGCCCACGCCAAGAGCAGAACCTGCTTCCACGACGGATATGGATCGTGCGCGCGAATCTGCTTGAACAGCAAGCGCGGCAGATACGTGGCCACAAAAACCCAGGCGATCCGGACGACGACCACAGCCAGACTAACGAAAATGGCTTCATCGATTAGGCTGAGGATTGACTCTCCGCGCAAGTTCCAAAGAATGCCGGGGAGCTGAAGGCCGATGCTGATAAAGACGAATCCGTTCAAGAGGAAGACGATCATCTGCCAAAAGGAAAACGCTTGTATCCGATAGCGCGCTGAGACGCTGGTCGGCGAATGCCAGCCGAGGTAGATCCCGGCCGCGACGGTGGCGAGAACTCCGGACACATGAAGGCGTTCCGCCGGGAGATAGGCCATAAACGGAGTCAGCAAGGAGATCGTGATCTGAACCGGCGGATCGTCGAGGTGGCGGTGAATCCAGCGAACCACATAGCCAACGAGGAGGCCGAAGCCAATCCCGCCGAGAGCGACGCCGACAAAACGAATGGAAGCGGCCGTGGGAGAAAAATGGCCACTCGTTAGGGCGCCTAAGGCAAATTGCAGCGCCACCAGCGCGGTCGCATCGTTGACCAGGCTTTCGCCTTCCAGGATCGACTCAATTCGATAGGGCACGGAGAGGCGACGAATAACTGCGGTGGCTGCAATTGCGTCGGGCGGTGAAACAATTGCGCCCAAAGCGAAGGCTGCCGCCCACGGTAGCGACGGAATAATGGCATGAGCCAGGATGGCGACCGACGCCATGGTCACGAGAACAAGACCGATCGCCAGCCATAAAATCGGCCGAAGATTCCGGCGAAAATCCCGCCAGGAAGTGAAGAGCGCGGCCGGATAAAGAAGCGCCGGGAGGAAGAAGTAGAAAACGACATCGGGCCGGAGTTGAACCGTGGGAAGGTGCGGAATAAAACTCAGTGCCAGGCCGGCAATCACGAGGACTACCGGGTAAGGCAGTTCGAGCTTTTGCGCGGCAACCACGAGCAGTACCGCCACCATCAAAAGTAGGACGACGATCTCTGCCTGATGCATGAGGGCGGAAAATAGCGCGGCCTTTACGCGCGTTTGGACGGGGACGGAGCCAGTGCGGCGGATTTTGCCCGCGCGCGATTGGCCTGAAGCTCGTGTAAATGCTTTTCCGACCAGCGGCAAAGACCATGCAAAGGCTCGATCAATGTGCGGCCGAGCCGGGTGAGGGAATATTCAACCTTGGGCGGCACCACCGGATAGACGGTGCGCTGCACCAGTCCGTCCCGTTCCAGGCTACGGAGAGTCTGGGTGAGCATTTTTTGCGAAATGCCACCGATGTCGCGCTGGAGTTCCACGTAACGTTTGGTGCCGTGAGCCAGGACCTGGATAATCAGGGCGGTCCACTTGTCGGCGATGCGATCGAGCACCAGGCGCGACGGGCATTGCGCATCGAGGACGGAGCCGTTCGAAGAATTTTTCGGCATGAGATTGTTTTACGGGGATTCGCGTCACACGCAAGCGGGACGGTTACCGTCTAATGGAGAGTTACAGCCAAAACAATAATGGGACCACACGGAGGGGTCCCTCCATGTCGCGCATGTTCGCTTTTCACATTTGGAGTAGCATGGAGGGACGAGCTCCGTCTCGTCCCACTTTTAGGAAGAATGACTGGACCGAATTTTATCTGCATCGGCGCGCAGAAAGCCGGGACCGGATGGCTTTATGAACAATTGCGGGCGCATCCTGATTTTTGGATGCCGCCGATCAAGGAGCTCCATTATTTCGATCGGGAGATGCGCTCACCGCGTCCCGGGGCCGAGGATCGCTTCGATGAAGCGCTCAGGGAATCCTGTGATCAGCGCGACAAGGCCTTTGTCGGGACTGCCCGGCAGATCTTTGCTGATCCGGAGCTGTCGCCGGCGCTCTATGCCAGGCTTTTCGAATCTCGCGGAACACTGATTTCAGGGGACATCACGCCGGGCTACTCAACTCTACCGGATGAGATGGTGGCACTGATCGCACAGTCTTTTCCGGAGGCGGAGATTCTCTTTCTCGCGCGTGATCCTGTCGAGCGAGCCTGGTCACAAATCTCGATGTGGGTCCGACACGGCCGGATTCCGCGTTTCGATTCTGACGATACCGAGACAGTGCTAAAAGTGTTGTCGCACCCCGGAATTCTTGCGCGTTCCTATGCAAGCAGAATCGTTAGGCGCTGGAAACAACGGGTCGATCCGGAGAAGTTTCACGTTTACTTTTTTGACGATTTGAGAGCCGCTCCGGCAAAAGTTCGCCATTCCATTATCAAGGTTCTCAGGGCCGATCCGGAAAAAGGGAGTGGCGATTTGCCCGTCGGTCATAACAGCAAGGCTCGTTTGGAGAAACTCCGGCTGACGGACGAGGTCCGACAAGGAATGGCTAACTTCTTTCGCCAGGAGCTGGAAGACTGTTCCCGGGAACTTGG
Source organism: uncultured Verrucomicrobiae bacterium (assembly GCA_963824205.1). Lineage (GTDB taxonomy): Bacteria > Verrucomicrobiota > Verrucomicrobiia > Chthoniobacterales > UBA10450 > JBBRDU01. Next base: position 1,014,260 of record CAWGOG010000001.1, read on the forward strand.
AGGTCCCGCGAACGAATGGCCTAGGCGCTACGGTTTTGTCTCCGCGGCTGAGAGCGGAGGCGGGTGAGCCACGAGAGAGCCAGCTTAACAACGTTCAGCCAATGTGGCGCACTGTCGCGCTGCGTCTTAGAGCAGCGGGAGGGTGAGTGATGGCGACAGAGCCATAAAGACCTGAAGCCGGCTTGCCTTCGTGCGACTGGTGGCGCACGGTTCGTTTCTGCGCTTTTAGGCGCAGGAGCTGACGTGAAAATTCTCATTATTGGAGGCGGAGGTCGTGAACATGCGCTCGCCTGGAAAATCAAGCAGTCGCCTTTCGTCGACCGCATTTTTTGCGCGCCCGGAAACGCCGGGACCGCGCAGATTGCGGAGAACGTTGCCATCGGCCCCTCGGACCTGGCGGCTCTCGTCCGCTTTTCGAAACAGAACGGCATCGATCTCGCGATTGTGGGACCGGACGAACCGCTGGCTCTTGGAATCGCAGATCTCTTTGCAGCGCAAGGCCTGAAAATTTTCGGGCCCGGGAAAGCAGCCGCGCGCCTGGAGTCTTCCAAGATTTTTGCCAAGGAAGTGATGCGGCGAACAGGCATTCCGACCGCTGCCTCGCAGGCTTTCAGTCACAGCCAGGACGCGATTTCCTACTGCGAAGAAGCGAAATTTCCGGTGGTCATAAAAGCCGACGGACTCGCGCTTGGCAAAGGAGTGGTCATCGCGCAGGACCAGGCTGCGGCGGTGTCCACCATTGAAGCGATGATGAATCAGCGCCGCTTCGGCGATGCCGGGAGCCGCGTGATTATCGAGGAATTTCTGCGCGGATCCGAATGCTCGCTCCACGCGCTGGTCGATGGGACCGATTACTGTCTGCTCGCGACGGCGCGTGATCACAAGAGAGCTTTCGACGGCAACGTCGGTCCTAACACCGGAGGGATGGGAGCCGTGAGTCCGGCTGATAATTGGAACAGCGCCATCCACGCGCAACTGGATCGCAGTATCATGGGGCCGCTTTTGAGCGGCCTGAAGGAGGAGGGCATTGCTTTCCGCGGACTCCTTTTCCCCGGCCTTATGATCGACGGCACCGTGCCGCGCGTTCTCGAGTTCAATTGCCGTTTCGGCGATCCGGAGACACAGGCGATCCTGCCACGGATGAAGTCTGATTTATTACCGCTCCTCCAGGCCGTTGCCGATGGAAAGTTAAGCGATTGCGATGTGCAATGGGATGACCGGACCGCGGTTACGGTCGTCCTCGCGTCCGCCGGCTATCCGGGAAAGTACGAGACCGGGAAATGGATTTCGGGTCTGGACGAAGCGGCCAAGCTTCCGGATGTGCAGATTTTTCATGCCGGAACGCGGCGGGTAAACGATGAAGTGGTAACAGCCGGCGGCCGTGTCCTGGCCATCACAGCGCTTGGAAATTCTCGAGAATCGGCCCGGAAGCTCGCCTATGAGGCGGCCTCTCGAATTCAATTCGAAGGCTGTCATTTCCGCAGAGATATTGCTCTGTGAAGATGATCTGGTTATAGGGACGAGAGCCATGCGAGGCACGCTTTTACCGGTTCTATGTTCGCTAGGAGTGGCAGCGATACAGCTGCCGGCGCAAACTCCGTCCCCTTCGCCCTCTCCCGCGGCTTCCGCGTCTCCGGCAGCGTCTTCTCCGTCGCGCCAGGATGCGCCGGTCTCGAACTCTCAACTCGTTAACGGGCTTACCGCGGCTGATCTGCAGGCGGCTTTCGGCTTGATCAAATCGAACTTTGCCCAGCCCGATGTGATCAATGAAACCGAGCTTAACAGGGCCACTCTTCAGGGTCTGATGGCGCGGTTAGGCCACGGCCTGATGGTGGTGCCGGATAAGGCTTCGGTTCCCGCGCCGCCTACGACACCGTTCTACGGCGAAATTCTCGACGATCACATCGGCTATGTCCGGCCGGGCTCCCTTCAAAACGCCAGCCTGCAACTCCTGGACAAGAAGCTCGTCGAATTTTCCAGCAAGAAGATCGATGGCTTGATCATCGATCTCCGAAACAGCGCCACCGACGATTTCGCCATGGCAGCGGAATTCGCGAAACGCTTTTGCGGGCGCGGAAAAACTCTTTTCACGCTTCAAAAGGCAGGAAAAACCCAGAAAACCTTTGCCTCGGATCGCGACCCTACTTTTCAGGGACTGACTCTTGTCCTGATCGACGATGAAACAATCGGTGGCGCTGAAGCCGTGGCCAGCGCGATCAGGTCGCTGAACAAAGTGCTTACGATCGGAGCGGCCACAGCCGGCGGGGCCGTGGAATACGCCGATCTCCCTTTGCCTAGCGGCAAAGTCCTCAGGGTTGCGACGGCGGAAATCGCTGGTTCGGACGGTCACTCAATTTATCCGAATGGAGTGAAGCCTGATCTGCCGGTCGAGCTGGCAACTGCGGATAAGCGGCAAATTTTTCAAATGAGTATGGACCGCGGGATGGGCCCGTTTGTGCACGATGCCGAGCGTCCGCATTTTAACGAAGCGGCGCTTCTTTCCGGCACGAACCCCGAACTGGAATCAGCCGAGCAGCGGCGCACGCGCAATTCCGATCACTTCCCGCGCGACGCCGTTCTTCAACGCGCGCTCGATGTGATCACGTCCTTGGAAGTTTACCAGAAGCGCTAAGGTGACTCCGCTGGAAGAGCGAATCGGCTACAGTTTTCGCAATCCGCGCCTGCTCGAAGAGGCCCTGACCCATCCGAGCGTCCGGCACGAGATGCAGCGCGATTCGTTCGACAATCAACGCCTGGAATTTCTCGGCGACGCCGTCCTTCAGCTGGTCATGACCGAAAGGCTTTTCCACCATTTCGACGAGGAAGCGGAGGGGCGCCTGACGAAATTGCGCTCGCGCCTCGTTTCCCGTGAAACTTTGCGAACGTATGCCATTGCCATCGACCTCGGATCCCATCTGAAATTGGGAAGGGGCGAAGAAGCCAGCGGCGGTCGCGATCGCACTTCGACCCTGGGGGATGGATTCGAAGCGCTCATAGGGGCGATTTATCTCGACGGCGGATTGGAAGAGGCCCGGCGGTTTATCCTCGCCCAGGCAAAAAGCGATCTGGAGCAGATCGCGGAGGCGCCGGTCGATATCAATCCGAAGGGCGAGCTTCAGGAGTTATTGCAAAGCATTTCCCCGACGAGCCCGGTTTACGAGGTCATCGGCCAAAGCGGTCCGGAGCACGATAAGACATTTGTCGTAGAGGCGCGCTGGTGTGGGATCCTCCTTGGTAAAGGTAGCGGCCGAAATAAGAAGCAGGCCGAAACCGCCGCGGCCGAAGAAGCGTTGCGCGCGCGCTTGTGGGAAAAGAAATCGGCCTAACGAGCCTTGCCGCTCTTGTAGCGGCGGTCTATGACCGTCGCAAAAATGAAACCTTCAAGCCTGCTCTTTCACATGCGTTTGCCCTTCCAAAAGTCCACAAACGGAAGTGTGCAAGAGTAAGTGAAGGTGCAGGTGGAAAAAGTGCGACGGTCATAGACCGCCGCTACAAAGAGCGCAGTGCCCCTCACCTCAGTCCTCTCCCCGTGCTGCGGGGTGAGGAAGGAGAACGCTGTGACGTCAGCCGCCTTTCTTCCCTCGCCTTATCGGAAGGGGAGAGGGTTGGGTGAGGAAGGGGGCGGCGAATGATTGAGCGCGTGAATCTCTCCCCACGCGAAATGATCCCGAATGGCGGAGTGCACGTAAATCTTTGCGCGTTCAACGGCTTGCTCGAGAGGAAGCCCGAGGGCAAGGCCGGCGGTGATGGCCGCAGAATAAGCGCAACCGGTGCCGTGTGTTTGCACTCCCTTGATGAAAGGAGAGCTAAAACTCCGGGTCCGCCCGTCGTGTCTTAAGAGATCAACCGCTTCGTCGCCGACAAGGTGACCGCCCTTTAAGAGAACGGAGGTTTTGAACTGTTCCGACAGCGCGGTGACGGCCTCTTCCATTTGATCGCGAGTGGCGATTTGCCGATTCAAAAGGACGCCGGCCTCGGCCAGGTTCGGCGTGATCAAAGAGGCTCGCGGAAAAAGACGGGTCTGGTAGAGATCAACCGCATCCTCTTTCAGGAGCCGGTCCCCACTGGTCGCGATCATCACCGGATCGACGATCAAAGGGATGGTAGCGGTTGCACGCTCCAGCGCGCGCATGACCGCTTGGATAATTTCCGAAGAGTAAAGAAGCCCCGTCTTAATGGCGGCGACCGGAAAACTTGAAAGCAAAACGGCGATTTGGTCTTCGACGATTCCGGGATCGACTCCAGAAATGCGCAAAACTTTTCCGGGCGTTTCCGCCACGACGCACGTGATCGCGGTTAATCCATAAACGTCGAAGGCCGAGAATGTCTTTAAGTCTGCCTGGATACCCGCGCCCGCACTGCTATCGGAGCCGGCGATGGTAAGAGCAACGGGACGATCGACAACGGGCGAATCGTCGGCGCGCCTCTCTTTCCCGTTCACGAGATGAATGAGGCCGCTGGCCCCTTAAAAGACTCGCCCTAGGCGCCGTCGCTGCCGATCGCTTCGACCGGGCAACCTTCCATTGCTTCTTTGCAGAGGGCTTCTTCTTCAGGGCTCTCCGGTTGTTTATAGACGTAGGAGTGGCCGCCGTCGTCGTTACGTTTGAAATTTGCCGGGGCCGTCTCGCGACAGAGGTCGCAATCGATGCACTGGTCATCGACATAGAACTTCCCGTCCACGTTCTCCGCATACTTATTTGCCGCGTCTGCCATAGTTTGCCGTTCGGTGAGTTGGAACGTTAGGATGAAAGCCGCCAGGTGCAAAGAAATTCCGAACGAAGGAGTATTAGCGCGGCCAGCCGCTGGGCGACAGACGATGACTGGTGTAAACCCATGGTTTTGAGATGAAAAAGGAGACCAGCCAAACCCTCAAAGCCTTCTCGATTGAATTGGCGATCTACTCGGTGCTGGTGGTCGGCTATTTCTTCTTTGTTCTCCACTTTCTGGGGGAATGGCTGCCGCCGCTCTTCGAGCATCATAAATACAGCTACGCCATCGTCGCCGTCCTCCTGATCCTCGTTCAGGCCGTCCTGCTCGAAATCCTGACAAGTTTTCTCCTCCGCCTTTTGCGCGGCGGTCGTTCGGAATAATCCCGTGGATTTTTCAATCTCACACGTCCACATCAGCCCGTTCTATCTCGTTATTGTCGGGTTCGTTATCGGCATCCTCGGCGGCTTTTTCGGGGTGGGCGGAAGTTTCATCGCCGGACCGGCTCTGCGAATTGTCGGGTTGCCGTGGAATTTTGCGGTAGGCACCGACCTCGCTCACATCGTCGGCAAATCTGTTGTCGCCGCGAAACGGCATCGCGCGCTCGGAAACGTCGATTTGAAGCTGGGCTTCATCATGGCCACCGGGACCATTGCCGGAGCCGAGGTGGGCGCTCAACTCATTCAGTTTCTTAAGCGCACCGGTCATGTCGATTTTGTCGTCAGCGTCGTCGCCATCGCCGTGTATGTATGCATTTCCGGATTCATGATGTGGGAAGGCATCCAGACGCTGCGAAGCGGCCGGCGGGGACGAAAAAAGAAAGGAGATCACTCCGCCTTTTCTCATTTCGCCACTCGAATCCAGAAACTGCATCTCCCGCCAATGATCGACCTACCGGTGTCGGGTATTAAGTCGATCTCCCTGTGGGTTATTATTCTGGTCGCTTTCGTCGGCGGAGTCTTTAGCGGATTCCTCGGCGGCGGCGCCGGCTACATTCGCATGCCCTCGATGATTTATGTTCTCGGCATCCCGACGCACCTGGCAGTCGGAACCGATCTTTTTGAAATCATTATCTCGGCGAGCTATGGAACCTTTACGCACGCGATTAAGGGCAACGTCGACATCATGATTGCGCTGGTGATGCATACCGGCGCCGCCATCGGTGCGCAGATCGGAGCCATCGCGACCCAATATTTTGCCGGGCCGAAGATCCGGCTGGCTTTTGTGCCGCTCCCGCTCATTGGCGCCGGCGTTGTTATCTACACCTTGCTCACCGGGCACAAGCTGTAAGCCATGCGTCTTTTGATTTGCAGTAACGGAATGCCGGCAGCCGATCAGGCCGCGCAGTTAGGCGGAATGATTGCCCGGCGCTGCGGCGCGGAGACGACGCTACTGGGCGTGGCTGAGCAGCCGAGCGATGAAAATGATCTGCGGCAAGCTTTGGAAGTAGAAAGCAAGACACTGCAAGCCGAAGGCGTGGCGCCGCGGATCGTTGTCGGCGCAGGGGAGCCTGTCACCCAAATCATGAAGGAAACTTCCGGCGGCAACTACGATCTCGTGGTTATCGGCGCTGAACAAAAAACGCGCAGCGGTCCGTACTGGCGTTCGCGGAGGACATATGAAGTCATTAAGTCGATCGCTCCGCCCGTCCTGGTTGCGATCGGCTCAACCACCGAGCTGAAGAAGTTTCTCGTTTGCACCGGTGGAAAGAAATTCATCGCCCCGGCGGTGCGGCTGGCCGGGACGCTCGGCGCGGCTCTTGGAGCCACGGTCACGCTTTTGCACGTCATGGCGGAACCCCCGGCGTTGTATGCCGGTTTCATTGAGATGGAAGAGGATCTTCAGCGCTTGTTGGATTCCAAATCCGAGTTGGGAATGAATTTAACGCGACAAAAGGCCGACCTTGAGAGCCTGGGCGTGAACACGACGGTGCGTATTCGTCACGGCTTCGTGCTCGATGAACTCTTCCGGGAAGTGAGCGAGGGCGGATATGACCTCATCGTAGCCGGTTCGTCCACCGGAACTGGAATCGTTAGGCATTACATCATGGGCGATTTGACGCGTAGCATTGTCAATCGTGCGAACTGTCCGGTGTTGGTTGCGCGGCCCGGAACACCTGTCAGCAGGCGCTGGATTTTTCCGGCGGATCTTTTCATCCGCTGCGCGCTAAGCTCGCTTGCGCACGGAGCCGCAGACATTATTCTGCCGCATCATGATCAATGTTTCCCGAATCGAACGGTGCTCGCGACCGCTGGCCTGGCTTTTTCTTTCGCTGATTCTTTCGTTCGCCTCGAGCGGGTGCAACAAGAAGGGCGGCAGCGGTCAAACCGTCGGCAGCACGGGTGATTATGTGAATGGAACGCCCCTGCCTGACCGCCAGGAAGGGACTTCCTTCTTCAGCAGCAACGTTCAGCGCGGGCGGTTCCGCCCGATCTATTTTGATTTCGACAGCCAGTCAGTTCGCGCTTCTGAGACGGGTAAGATCCAGGAGATCGCCGCTTTTCTTAAGGAAGGTTCAGGGCAGATCATCATCGCCGGATTCACCGATGAACGCGGCACGGCCGAATACAATCGCGGATTGGGTGATCGGCGCGCGGGCGCCGTTCGCGAGAGCTTGATCAGCGCCGGCGCGGACGGCGGGAAAATTCAAACCGTGAGTTTTGGCGCGGAAATGCCGGCGGACGACGGGCACAGCGAAGCGGCCTGGGCGAAAAATCGCCGCGCCGAAATCGGTGTCGTCGCGCGTTAGTTCGTCGACGAGCCGTTGGTCGTAAAACGGCCCTGGCGAATTTTCTCGAGTGATAGGTCGCCTCGCAGGAACGATTCGCCGATGAGGACGGCGTTTACCCCAGACTGCGCGATGCGCACGAAATCCTGCTCGGTGCGAATGCCGCTTTCGCTGATTGCAATAACTTCGGCCGGAATTTCCTCAATCAGTTGCTCAGTCACGTCGAGGTCCACGGAGAGCGTGGTCAAATCGCGATTGTTAATCCCGATAATCTCAGCTTCGGCCTCGAGAGCGCGTTCCATCTCGGGCAGCGAATGGACCTCAACGATCGCGTCGAGCTGATAGGTTGTCGCAATTTCGCGGAAGCGGACGAGTTCTTCCTGCGACAAAGCGGCCACGATCAGGAGAATCGCGTCCGCCCCGGCAACAACCGATTCGGCAATCTGGATTTCATCGAGAATGAAATCCTTTCGGAGAACGGGACATTTCACGGCTTCGCGAACCTGCTGCAAATGATCCATGCTTCCCTTGAAGAATTGTTCTTCCGTCAGCACTGAGATGGCATCCGCGCCAGCCGCACGGTAACGGTCGGCTATCTCCACGGGATCGAAGTTGTCGACAATCACGCCAGCTGAGGGCGACGCCTGTTTTACTTCCGCAATGACAGCAATCTTTTCGTCCGCCCGACGCAAGGCAACGCGAAGGCTGCGAAAATCATTGCGCAAGAGAGCCTGACGCCGCAGCTCGGCCGAATGCGGCTTCAACCGGGCGATGTCCTGTCGCCGAAGATGGAGAATTTCGTCGAGGCGATTCGTGGTCAAGTCCCGAAGTTAGCTCCCCGGGAGGCGAAGCGCCAACCGGCTGGCGGCGGCTTGTGCCAGACCGATGAAGATGTAATCTATGGCCCTCAACCGCCGAAGTAGCTCAGTTGGTAGAGCAACGGTTTCGTAAACCGTAGGTCACGGGTTCGAATCCCGTCTTCGGCTCCACGTTTTCTTTGGCCCTCGAATCGAAATGATGGCGGCGCTCTCTACTCGCTACGATTCGAACCCGTGACCTCCGGGTTCGGCTGGCGGGGCGCGAAGCGCAGGGTTCAAAGCGAAGCTCTCAAACCAGAGCCAACGCGCAGCGTTGGATAATCCCGTCTTCGGCTCCACATTTTCTTTGGCCCTCGAATCGAAATGATCGCGGCGCTCTCCACTCGCTACGATCGAACCCGTGACCTCCGGGTTCGGCTGGCGAGGCGCGAAGCGCAGGGTTCAAAGCGAAGCTCTCAAACCAGAGCCAACGCGCAGCGTTGGATAATCCCGTCTTCGGCTGTCATTTCACACCGGCGGCCTCGCCTTGTGCCACTCGGTGCTCTGCTCAAAGGCGTGCGCGACTTGCAGAATACGGGCCTCGTCGAAGGGCAGGCCGAGAAATTGAAGGCCGACCGGCAGCTTTGTGCCGCTGCTGGAATCAAAGCCGCAGGGGACGCTGATTCCACAGATTCCGGCAAGATTCGCGGCGATGGTGAAAATGTCGGCCAGATACATTTGCAGCGGGTTTTGGTCGCGTTCGCCGAACCGGAACGCTGCCGTCGGCGTTGTCGATGACATCAGGACATCGACCTTCTCAAACGCCTTGGCGAAATCTCGGCGAATCAATTGGCGCACCTTTTGTGCTCGATCGTAGTAAGCATCGTAGTAGCCGCCGCTGAGGACATAGGTGCCAAGGATGATTCGCCGTTTCACTTCTGAGCCGAATCCTTCGGCCCGCGTCCTGGCATACTGCTCGAGAATTCCCTGCGCTTTTTCTGAACGATGCCCGTAACGAACGCCATCGAACCGCGCCAGGTTCGCCGAAGCCTCGGCCGTAGCCAGAACGTAGTAAACTGCCACCGCCTGTTCGCTGTGGGGAAGATTCAACTCAATGATCTCGGCGCCGAGGCTTTGCAGTTGTTTAGTGGCGGCGCTGATGGCGGTTTTGACGCCGTCGTCGATTCCTTCGGAAACGTATTCGCGCGGCAACCCTATGCGCATCCCTTTAATCGGTTGCTCGAGTCGGGCTACGTAGTCTGTCACTGGCTCGGAACTTGAGGTCGAGTCCTGCGGATCGTGCCCGGCGATGGCATTCAGTAGCATTGCCGAATCGCGCACCGACTTCGTTAGGGGACCAACTTGGTCGAGCGAAGACGCAAAAGCTGTCACCCCAAAACGTGAGGCGCGCCCGTAGCTTGGCTTTAGGCCCACGACTCCGCAGAACGCAGCCGGTTGCCGGACGGAACCTCCGGTGTCGGTGCCGAGCGCGCCGAAGGCTTCATCCGCCGCCACGGCTGCTGCCGAACCGCCACTTGAACCGCCCGGCACACGAGAAAGGTCCCAGGGATTCCGCGTCAGCTTGAACGCGGAGTGTTCCGTCGAAGAGCCCATGGCAAACTCGTCGAGATTCGTTTTGCCGAACGGAATCGCGCCCGCGCGGCGAAGTCTCTGAATGACCGTGGCATCATAAGGCGACCGGTAGTTTCCGAGAATTTTCGAACCGCAGGTGCAAGGCTGCCCGGCCACATTGATGATGTCCTTTATCGCAATGGGCACGCCGCCAAGCGGTAGATTGACGTCTACTTGTGCGGCTTCCTTTCGCGCGCCTTCGTGATCGAGGGAGAGGTAAGCCCCGATTTTCTCATCAACCTGGCTGATTCGCTCGATGAGCGCGTCGAACGCCTCGATGGGCGAAGTCTCCTTTCGGCGCAGCAGTCGCTGGAGATCTGCGATGGAGAGCGCCGTCAGTTCGGCGCCGGTCATTCAACAACCTTTGGAACGATGAAAAGGTGATCGCGCTGCCGCGGCGCGTTAGCCAAGGCTTGTTCGGCGGTGAACCAATCGCGCGGCTCGTCGGCTCGCAATTCGGGTGTCGGCGCCTGCGTAGAATCTAGCGAATCATCCACGTGAACGTTATTTAATTGTGCGACATACGTTAGGACATCGCCGAGCTGATTGCTGAAAAGCGCGGTTTCCTCGTCGCTCAGTTCCAAACGCGCCAGGTTTGCTACGTAAGCAACATCGATATCGGGCGAAGACTTCATCGGCTTAAAACTTGAGATGAGTCATCAGCCAGACCACCGCTACTACGAGCGCGATCAGGAGCACGATGAAAATGATCCGGCCTTCGCGGCGCTGTTTTCGCATTGCGGGACGCCTTCGCGATCCGCTGGCTACGTCGCTGTAACGCTTGTCGTTTAGCGCGATTGCGACATCGAGCCGGCGACCTCCATCGTTCGCCCGCGTCATCAATGACTCCCGCTGCTGCCGGGTGATTTCCTCCGCCACGCGCGGCGCGTCGGCGATCATTTGCTCGAGTTCGGCCATTTTCCGGCGCAGCTCAGATTCCTGCTGCGCCAGTTCGTCCTTCGTCTGATCGAGGGCAGTAGCCGACTTACGGGCGCGCCGGAGCATGGAGGATCAAGGCTTGGAACCGAGCCAGGCGAAAACAATGAGCGCGATAACTCCGAAAATAATCAGCGGCAGGGTGATCGCGAAACCGACTTTGACCCAGTGCCCAAACGATTCGCCGCCGTTGATCAACTCGGACACGTCAGGCCCGGCCTCGGGCAGCACATCGGTATTCGGTTCATCGGACGCCTGTAAACGGCTTTTTTGCTGGCTGAATTCCGCGCGCGCGTCGTCCACCGTGCTCAGGGCGCGGCTCAATTCCTTCTGCAAATCCCCGTGGTTCCAGCTTTTTGGATCGATCGCTTCGATCAGTTCCAAATGTTGTCCAAAGCTTTCGCGGGTTGCCCGCAGAGCCTCGAGCTTTTTTTGCGTGTCGTAGGCTTCGCGTTCCAGAATGACCAGTGAGCGCGTGAGCTTGTCGCTCATCTCGGCGCGGCCGCGGTCCAGTTCCTCCTGGCGACGGCTTAATTCTTCGAGCTCGCGCTTTTGTTTTTCGATCTGCTCCTGCTGGCGCTTGAGCGAGAGAAGTGCTTCCTGGGCGCGTTGGACTTGTGAGTCAAGATGTTCGGGGCTGTGTTCGTCTTCGTTGAGCTCAAGCATCTGTTCGATCGGTCGAATTTTTTCAGCCATGGTAAATTTTCGCATTCAAAAACCGCCGGCTACGCCGTTTCGACTGCCGCTGTGCCTCACATTAAATTGTGCACTCGAGAATTCCAGATTTTTCGCGGGCGTTCTTCGAGATTTCGCAGTCTCATCTTCCCGGCATCATTTCGAGAAGGAAGCCTTTGAAATATTCGGTCTCGGGAATTGTGGGCAGCACCGGATGATCGAGTGCCTGTTCGAAACGTCGCAACCGCCGGGCGGACCGGCGCGCATCGACGAGTGCGTCGGCGATGGTCTCCTGAAAGGCGGCTTCGCTCACGTGATGCGAGCACGAAAAGGTGGCAAGCATGCCGTTCTTCGAAAGGAGTTTGAAGGCGCGCAGGTGCAATTCGCGATAGCCACGCAGAGCGTCGCGCAGAGTTCCCTTGGTGCGGGTAAACGAAGGCGGATCCAGGATGATCAGGTCGTATTCGCTTTTCGCTTTCTCAGCCGCCCGCAGGAATTGAAACACGTCCTGGTCAATCCAACTGATAGCCACGGCATTCCGAAGCGCATTAGCTCGGGCGATCGCCAGGCTTTCCCCGCTACCTTCGGCACCGGTAACCTCGGCCGCTCCAGCCTGGGCGCAGGCCAATGCAAAACCGCCCTGGCCGGTGAAACAGTCCAGGACCCTCCGATCGCGTGCATGTTCGGAAACAGCCCCGTAGTTAGGCACCTGATCGAGGTAAAAGCCGGTTTTTTGCCCATGCATGAGGTCCACTTCAACTTCCAGCGATTTTCCGGGACCGTTTGGAACCCGCATCGTCACCGGACCGCTTGGCGCAGGCCCTCGAAGCATGCCTGCTTTGAGTTCCAGGCCTTCGGCACGCCGGACTGCGGCGTCGTTGCGCTCTACGATAGGAACATCTCCTAGAATCGAGACGAGAGCTTCGACGATGAGCTCCTTTCGCTGATCCATCCCGAGAGTCAGCGTTTGCAAGAACGAGATAATCCCCAAGCCGGTCCACGATGACGCCGGGAAGCCCGTCGCTCTCGCTCCAAACCAGCCGGCAAAGGTTGGGATCGATGTTCCGTCGGGAGCGATATTCGACCGCCTGTTCGATCCGTCGCTGAAAGAAATCGAGATCAAGCCCCTGTTTTCTCCGAGAAAAACGACGGGCCACGATCTGTGACTTGGAATTGTAGATGGCGCTGCCGACCAGATGATCGCGACCGTCCTTGAGCGAGATGACATCGCCATCCTCCGGTTTTCCGAACGCTTTCAGGACTTCGCTGGTAAAAACCCAGTCGTGCCCGTGCAGAATGCGCGCGCGCGGTTTAATGACGAGGCCAGCCATGCGACCAAAGGTAGAATGACGAATGCCCAATGACGAATGACGAATGCGGCAGACGCGACTCCCGCATGTTGTCATCCGAAGCCAGCGGAGACGGCGAGGGATCTCTGGTTAGCACCGGCCTTCAGGCCGGTGATGACACGCGGACATTGCGCTCGAAGCCGTTTCAACGGCTAATATTGCATTGTGTCTGATGATTCACCGGCCTGAAGGCCGATGCTAATGGGATTACGCAAAATCGTCGATGCCCCGACGCTATCGCTCGCGTTGACTTGCTCTTCGGCCGCAAATTCCGATGATGAAGCGTGATGGCTGGTGCGCCACTATCCTCGATTGATCTGCCGGGAATCCCTAAACTGCGCAGCGGGAAGGTGCGGGAGGTTTTTGATCTTGGTGAAACGCTGCTCTTTGTCGCCACCGATCGGTTATCTGCCTTCGATGTCATTTTGCCCGACCCGATTCCAGCGAAGGGCGCCGTCCTGAATCAAGTCTCGGCTTTCTGGTTTCGACGTTTCCCGGAGGTGCGCAGTCACTTCATTACCGATGCATTCGATGAGTTTCCTGCGGCCCTAAGGCCCTTCCGGGACCAGTTGGCCGGTCGTTCCATGATTGTGCGAAAGACGAAACCGCTGCCAGTGGAATGCGTCGTTAGGCGATACCTGGCTGGCTCCGGTTGGAAAGAATATCAGGAGTCGCAGAGCGTTTGCGGCGAACAGTTGCCGCCGGGACTTCAGCTTGCGTCCAAACTGCCCGAGCTGATTTTTACGCCCTCCACCAAGAATGAAAGTGGACACGATCTGAATTTATCGATGGCGGAATGTCGTCGCATTCTCGGTGACGAAATCGCGGATACTGCGCGCGAGAAGAGCCTGGCCGTGTTCGAAAAAGGAAGCGATTACGCCGACGAACGCGGAATCATCGTGGCCGATACGAAGTTCGAATTCGGCATCATCGGTGATGAAATGCTGCTAATCGATGAATGTCTGACTCCGGATTCGTCGCGTTTCTGGCCGAAGGATCAGTATGTCGTTGGCAAAAGCCCACCCAGTTTCGACAAACAATTTGTCCGCGATTATCTGGAGACGCTGGCGTGGGACAAGACGCCGCCAGGGCCTCGTCTGCCGGCGGAAGTGATCGCGAAGACTAGCGCGAAATATTTAGAAGCGTTCGAGCGTCTAACCGGGCGGGCGTTGGCCTTGTAGGGGAAGCTGTTAGCTTCCCGTTTCCTAGGTGGAGGGACGACCTCTGTGTCGTCCCAATATTTGGGACAAGACGGAGCTTGTCACTCCAGGCGTTAACCCTTCAGCAATTCCGCAACCAACGCCTTCTCTTCCTTCAATTCGCCGACGGATTTGTCGATGCGTTCGCGGCTGAAGTCATTAATTGGCACGCCTTGCACGATCTCCCATTTGCCGCCTTTTGACCGGATTGGAAAACCGGAGATCAGCCCTTTCTCGGCGCCGTAGCTCCCGTCCGAACATACAGCCACGCTATGCCAGTCACCGCCGGGCGTGTCGTTAACGAGCGATCGAACGGTATCGACTACGGCATTGGCCGCCGATGCCGCGGACGAAAGGCCGCGCGCCTTGATAATGGCAGCCCCACGTTGCTGCACGGTCGGGATGAAAGTTTCCTTGAGCCATTTTTCGTCGCCGATGACTTCGTTTGCGCTGCGTCCGTCGATTTTTGCGTTGTAGAAATCTGGGTACTGCGTGGCGGAATGGTTTCCCCAGATGGTCATGTTCGACACGCTTGTGATATCAACCTTCGCCTTGTCCGCGAGCTGAGCGCGCGCGCGATTTTCATCCAATCGCGTCATGGCAAACCAGCGGTCGCTCGGGACGTCCTTGGCGTTGTTCATCGCGATCAGGCAGTTGGTGTTGCACGGGTTTCCGACGACGAGAATGCGCACATCTTTGGCGGCATTCTTTTGAATAGCCTGGCCTTGGCCGATGAAGATTTTGCCATTGATGCCGAGCAGATCGCCGCGTTCCATGCCCGCTTTGCGCGGAATGCTTCCGACAAGCAGCGCCCAGTTCACGTCGCGAAACCCTTCAGCCAGATCAGCTGTCGGGGTGATTGATTTGAGCAGTGGAAACGCGCAATCGCGCAACTCCATGACGACGCCTTCGAGGGCCCCAAGAGCCGGTGGAATTTCGATAAGGCTAAGGGCAACCGGCTGGTCGGGGCCGAACATCGAGCCAGAGGCGATGCGAAAGAGAAGGGAATAGCCGATTTGGCCGGCTGCGCCGGTAACGGCGATTTTGATCGGAGCTTTCATAGATTCATTATAACTCTGTTGCCATCACTCACCCGCCTCGGTGGTTGAGCTCTGCCCCTTCTTCACCCGCCGCTCCTCTAAGCCGGAACGAAGTGTGCTGAACGTTGGACAGACGCCGCGGAGGACAAGCGCTGAACGTTGTTTAGTATGTCTTTGCCACAGACGCCGTGGCGAGCAAGGTCGAATCCGCGGATTTGTTAAGCGCGCCCGCTTTCTTCGAGTAATCCTTTGAGTAGTCGCATCCGCTTCGTTATGGACCGGTTAGACCTCAAACCATCAACGTTCAGCCGCAATCGCCGGGTCCAATTCGTGTTGGCGGCGGTTCCCGGGACGTTAAAGCGATCTTTTAGGCCGAGCAGATCGGTGATCATAACGACTGCGATCCAGGCATTGCTACGGAAGAGCGCGCTCATGATCGCCGGAAAAAAATCGCGATCGAAGTTTGTTTCCCCGGAGAGGTGGTGAAACCCGGCGAATTCGGCGATCTTCCAGATGTCGCCCCGGGCCTGATCGGTGGTCGAGGTCTGTTTCTCCAGAGCCTCTTCCCAGAGAGCGCGAACCGGCTTGTGGTCGTGGGTCGCGTAGGTGGCCACGGAGAGGCGTTCGTAATGTTCTCCGCCGGTTACGTGTCCCTGCGGGGTTTCCCATTGCGGAATCTTGAACCCGGCGATGCCTAACGAGTGCAAGCTCGGTCGGACGTAGTTCGGGACGGTTCCCAGGTCTTCGCCCGTCAGGCGGGTTTCGCCGCATTCTGTGAGAATGGCGCGCAGATATTCTTCGCCTTCGCGCAAATTGCCCATGGCATTGTCATGATTGGAATCGTCTCGAGGCGCGAAGTGCGGATATTTCCCGCCGGTTCGCTGAAGCATCTGCTCCCACTCGAGCGGAAGATACGATTCGTTTTCGTTCGGTCGCCATGGGAATGCGTAGATTCGATAAAAACCGAGCACGTGGTCGATGCGGAAAACGTGGAATACGCTTCTTACCCCGGCGCACACGGCGTTTCCACCATGCGAAGGCATTGTCGCGCATGGCCGACCAGCGATACACCGGAATTCCCCAGTTTTGTCCCCACTTTTGCGTGAAGGCGTCATCTTTGAAATACGGTTCCGGCGGCGCGCCACCGGACCATTCCAGTTCAAATTGAGTCGGGTCGCTAAAAACGTCGGCGCTGTAGTAGCTCACTCCGAATGGGATATCGCCCATGAGCGCGACCGATCGCTGCTCGGCGTAGGCTTTAACGTCTCCCCATTGGGTGTAGGCGATCCATTGCGCATAAGCGAAGAACTGCCGCTTCTTTTCCAGGCGCGCGGCCTTGTCTGATCGCAAGGCTGTGAACCACGCGCGCGCTTTGTCGATCGATCGATGTTCCTCTTTCCATTGATCCCACGCTTCGCTCCCTCGGTTCATTTCCATCAGGGCCCGGAACAGCGTGTAATCCTCCAGCCATCCCGCCTCGGCGATTTGGAAGTTTGCGAATTGCTCGCGCCGCAGCGCCGATGCGTCGGCCAAAAATTTTGCGAAAGCTTTTTCGAGAAGAGCCCGTTTCAGCTTCTTCACTTGCCGATAATTCACCGGCCCGCGTCGAAGGCGCTCCAGGTTAAAGACGTTCGTGACCTCACCGAAATCCTGTTCGGTCAGGTCTTCCGGCGAACCGGGAGCAAGAAGCAACGTTGTCGGCTCGATCGCCATCGAGCTGATGGCGTTGTACGGACTGTTGTCGCCGCCGGTCTCATTGACCGGCAAAAGCTGCACCAGGTGAAAACCGGCGTCGGCCGACCAATCAATAAATTCGCGCAACGCGCCAAGGTCGCCCATGCCGAGGTCGTTAGCCCCGCGAAGTGCAAAAAGCGGCACGAGGATGCCGGCGATCTTTTTTTCTGAGGAAAGAATCATGCGACAATGACTAATGACGAATGACCAATGACGAAGGAATGACAAAGCTCTAATAACGAAACTCACACGTTGGGCGGCACTTCGTCGTTTGGAAATTCGGATTCCTTCGACTTCGTAGCTTCGTCATTTGCGGGAATTCAGGCCCGTTTCACGTTCCAGTCTTCGACCAGCACAGGCGGTATTTCTTTCAGGAACCGCGAAGGCCGCTGGAAGACATCGCCGTAGCCGGCGTTCAGCCGCATGTGCGGATAGGAGAGGTAAAGCTCGTCGCGCGCGCGCGTGACCGCGACATAGAAAAGGCGGCGTTCTTCTTCGAGCGCTTCGCGTGTGTCGAGCGAGCGGCTGCTGGGAAACATTCCGTCCGTTAGCCAAATCACAAAGACGGTGTGGAACTCGAGTCCTTTGGCCTGGTGAACACTGGAAAGATTGACCGCTTCCTTGTCGCCGCCCTGGTTAGGCGCAGCCTCGGCGTCGACATTGCTGATCAGCGCGAGTTGAGCCAGGAACTCATGGATGTCTTTGAACTGTCGCGCAAAGGCCGCGAGCTGATTCAGATCTTCCTGTCTGAGCTCGTAGTTGGTGAAGTTCACCTTGGCGTAATCGTCGTAGATCGCCTCCACCACGGAGATGATCATCTCCGATGGCGGGTTCGGTTTCCCGCCCGGCGCCATTTCTTCCATGGTGTGAACGAGTTGCTCCCACGACTTCTTCGATTTTGCGCCGACACCGATAGGCGACAAGCGCTCGGTCCATGAAGTGATTTCCCCCTGTTCGTTCAAGGCCTTCTCCCACGTGTTCCAAATGTTGTCGGCGCTGCGATTGCCGATTCCAGGCAACAATTTGATCATGCGTTTGAACGCGACTTCGTCGCGTGGGTTGGCCACGATGCGAAGAAACGCGACCACATCCTTGATGTGCGCCTGCTCGAAAAAGCGGATGCCGCTCGTGATCTGGTAGGGAATGCCGCGTCGCGACAATTCGAGCTGAAGCTCGATGGCGTGGTAATGCGCCCGGTAAAGCACCGCGATGTCGCTCAAGTCGACGTCTTCGTCGCGCAGCTCGAGAATTCGTTGGGCCACAAACTGCGCCTGCTCGCTGCCGTCGTTTAATGCCACGACCGCGGGCCGAATCGATTTCGATTCTCGCGTCGGCGTCAGATGTTTGCGGAATTGTTTGACGTTCGCCGCGATGGCCGCGTTCGCGACGCTGAGGATTTCCGGAACGCTCCGGTAATTCATCTCGATCTTGAACACCTGCGCATTCGGATAGCGCTTGGGAAATTCGAGGATGTTTTGAAAGTTCGCGCCGCGCCACGAGTAGATCGATTGCGCGTCGTCGCCCACGACCATGACGTTCTGGTGATCCTGCGCGAGCGTGTCGATCAGGTCGGCCTGGATTTTATTTGTGTCCTGGTATTCGTCGACCAGAACGAATTGAAATTGCCGCCGATAAAATGCCGCGACCTCTTCGTTTTGTTTCAGCATGCGCAGGGTTTTCTCGAGCAGATCATCGAAATCCATCGAGTTAGTCGCCTTTTTCTTCTTCTCGTAGCGCGCGTGCACGTCTTTGATCTTGTCGAGCAACGGAAGAAAATACGGGAACTTTCCCGCGAGAATTTCTTCCATCGGTTGCTCGGTGTTGATGGCGAAGCTGAAAATCTCCGCCAGCACATCGCCTTTTGGAAAACGGATTTCTTTCGGATCGATCCCGGCGTTTGCAACCACCGTGTTGATCAGGTCTTTCTGATCTTCGCGATCCATGATCGAGAACCCGCTGGAGTAATCGAGGACGCTGCCATGGCGTCGCAGCATCCGGTTGCCGATGGAGTGGAACGTTCCGCCCCACAATCCGCTGGCGTCGACCGGCAACAAATTGGCGAAACGCGGTCGAGCATTTGTCGCGCGGCCTTATTGGTGAAGGTCAGCAGCAGGATGTTTCGCGGATCAATTCCGTTCTCGAGCAGATAAGCGACGCGATAAGTCAGGGTGCGCGTTTTCCCGCTGCCAGCTCCGGCGATGACCAGAAGCGGGCCGGGCGAAGCCGTCACCGCGGCATATTGCTGCTCGTTGAGTTCGGCCGCGTAATCGATGTGGATGGAGCCCGCGCTGGAAGTGCGTTGCAACGTGTATTCGCGGGACATGGGAGAGCGTTACGCTGCTGTGAGCGCGAGAACACTTCAACCGAGAAAGATGCACGATTAAGCAACTTTTGAGGCGCACACGGACGAGGTAAGCTCGTCCCTCCCGGCTATGCCAGGGAGCCGATGCGTGACTCGGGAGGGACGAGCTTGTCTCGTCCGTTCGGATCGGCCTCTACCGCACGGTCACCTTGCACGTGCCCGATCGCCCGCGATCGTCCAGTGCGGTGACTTCATAACTCCCTTGCTGCGGAATCCATGACACCGGCTCGTTCGGCGGCGCTTTCCCGAGGAAGGCGCGATTGGCGAACCAATAGACATCGCGCACATCGCCATCGGTTTGCGCGCGCAACGGAACCACTCCTGATCGCAGACTCACCAGAGCGATCTCGCGCGTTCGAGCGCCCTCAGGCAATCCAACGATGCGTGGCGACTTCCCCGATTGACCGAGCTCGTGCGCATCGACTCCAGGCAGGAACGGTGGCGGCGATCGACGCGGAAGACCGGCCTTCTCAAACAAGGCTGAAAGATCGCTCGGCCAGAATTCAAAAACTTCGTTGCGCAACGAACGGCTCCCGTCGTCTCTGGCCACACGAAGCCCCGTCGCATTATCCACCAGGACCTGCCGATGAATCTCACAGGTTCTGATCGGCGAAACGCCCGGGATGAACCAGCCGGTCACGCGCTGAGTGCACCACGGTTCGGGAAGTTCGCCGGAAACCGCGCAGAACTCGACCGCCTTTAGATTTGCGCCGGGCGGCGGCAAATGTGGCTGATTTGGCTCGGGCCAGTTCGAACGGAGACTGTCAATGATCTGGAAAAGCAACGGTCCGGCTGCGGTTCGTCCAATAAAGGCATTGTTAGGCCGGCCATCGAAATTTCCAACCCAGACCGCCAGAACATAATGATCGAAGACGGCGATCGACCAGGCATCGTGAAATCCGTGAGACGTGCCCGTCTTCCAGAAAACCGGCGCTGCACCGGCGCTCTGGAGACTGTTCAGTTCCGGGCGCGGGACGTTTGCCAGCATCTCGAGCGTGAGGAAGCACGCTTCCGGTGAGAGAACGCGTCGGCCCTTCGTGATCGGTTCGCTTCGTTAGGCGACGCAGAGGGCGCAGCTCGCCGTTGTTTGCCAGCGCGCCGTAGAGCGTCACCAATTCCTCCATCGAGACCTCCGCGCCGCCGAGGGGAAGAGAGAGACCGTAAAACTCCTCTTTCTGCGGCAGGGCCACGCCGCTCTGCTTTAGGAATTCATAGAGCGTCGGGTGTGACAACTTTGCGGCCAGCGCGACCGCCGGGACATTTCGACTCCGGGCGAGAGCATCAGACGCGCGGATTGGTCCGAGAAATTCGCGATCGAAATTTTCCGGGTTGTAATCGCCGAAGCTGTGAGGCGAATCGGCAACCACCGAGAGCGGATGAATCAGGCCTTGCTCCATGGCGAGCGCGTACAGGAAGGGCTTGAGGGTCGACCCGGGCGATCGGCGGCTGCGCGTGCCGTCGACCTGGCCGTGAATTTGCACGTTTGAAAAATCCGCCGAGCCGACCTGCGCGAGCACGTCCATCTGCCGGCTGTCGACCAGGAGGACGGCAGCGTTTTCGATTCCGTTAGGACGGTTTCTTTCGATGTAGGCGGCGACGCGTCTGTCGATGCAGCTTTGTTTCTCCAGATCCAAAGTCGAGCGGAGCTGGCTTTGCTCGCGGGCAGCGGCAGTTTGGCGCCGGGCGTTCTTGCCTCCAGAATCTCACGAACAAAATGCGGCGCGAATCGTTTGCGCGCATCGGTGGCGCGCGCTTCAAACGACCGCGCCGAGAGTTCCGCATCATTTTCGATGTGCGTTCGATCGTACCAGCGATTCTGCGCCAGCATCACGCCGTCGTTAGGCCGATCGGATCGAAGCGCGCGTTTGGTGGGACTTTGTGGGATGACGCTCAGGACGACCGCTTCAGGTCCGGTTAGTTTTGACGGCTCCTTTCCGAAATAAATCTGAGACGCGGCGCCGGCGCCTTCGATGTTGCCCCCGTAAGGCGCCAGGTTCAGGTAAGCCTCGAGAATGTCCGACTTCGAGTAATGCCTTTCCAATTCGAGAGCGCGAAGCATCTGCATGCCTTTGCCCGAGAATGTGCGTGTCCGAAGATGAAAGCGAAGGCGAGCGAGCTGCATGGTGATGGTGGATCCACCGGTGCGGCCTTGTGAATGGAGCGCGATCTGGTAAACCGAACGGGCCAGGGCGACAGGATTAATTCCCGGATGTTGCCGATAATATTTGTCTTCGTAGCGCAACGTCGCCTGCACAAGATGCGGTGAGATGTCTTCCAACGGCGCCCAGGTCCGAAATTTCTGGTCCGGGGTCAGGGTAATGTCGAGAAGCTGACCGTTTCGGTCCCGGACACATTGCGAAAAGGGAATCCCCTCGAGCAGCGGCGGTTTTGGAAGGAAAAGCCAGAAGCCGAAGAGGGCCGCGAGAACCGCGCAAACGAACAGCGTTCGTTTGTTTGCCAGGCCGCGTAACACCGTAATCACCGTCGACCTCCTTATTTCGTGACCTTGATGCGGCTGCCTTGACCGCGGGCTTTCACGTTGCGGTCGTACATCGATTCCGCGTACGGCGGCGGAACGATGAACTCGCCGCGATTACACGATTTAATCTGGTAATCGATTTCGAGAGCCGATTCAGGAACCGTGGCGTAAAAGAGGGCGCGGTCTTCCCGCAGGTCAACGTAGTCGACTCCCGGCACACTCGCGGGGCCGCCGTGGAGTGAAGCATCGACAATCTCAAATCCGCCCGGGAGCAGATCGATGACGGCCACATTCGTCAGGGCCGCGCCGGTTATGGAGCGAACATGCAATCGAACGCGCAATTGTTCGCCGAGTTTGGTCGTCGTGGTGGCGCGATTATCCGCGCCTAACAACTCGCGGTAAACTTCAATACCTTTGCTGATTGCCTGCGTGGGTGTCGCGCGATCGAACCCAGCCTGGACGACCTGGAAGAATGTCGCGGAGCCCGCCATGGCGCCGTTCGCCTTGATCCGAAGCGCCCTGGCCTTGTCGGAAAAGTCGGCTCGTTGGATCAATTTGCGGCCTTGTGTCAGGGCCGTTTCGCTCTTATCCGGGCGAACCTCGGTGATGCTCGTTTCCGGCAGAGTTTGTGAAGCGGCTTCCGAATAGGCTTTCAACGCCCGAACAGCGTATGCCGCCGAGAGAGTGTTGAACTCGCCGTCGCGAATCGGCCGCAGAATGTTTTCCAGCTGGTCGCCGGAAATTTTTTTCAGCCGGGCAGGGAAATCCCGCGCGAGAACCGCGAGATATTGTGAATCGCTCCCGAGTGGCTGGCAGAAATCATCCGTGGCCGGCCTCGTCGTGTCGCCCGCTCGATATTGCGCGATCAGTTTTTCGGCATCGGCATCCTTATGCAGACCATGGAGCGCGCCCGCCAGATAGATGCCGGTCAGATCGTTCTGCCACTCGTCCTTGTGATGTTTGTCGAGGTAATCCTCGAGATTGAGGATGTAATTTGTTGTGACCACGCCTTCACGCGTCAAGACGTAGATGGCGTAGGCCACGGTGCGCGCATCGCCCAGGTTTTCCGGATCGTGCCGCACAATTTTTTGCAAACCGAGAAGTCCGCTGGCGAACATCTCCTGTGGAGGATTGAAGCGCGCTCTCTTTGCCTCACTCAGGAAATCCATTACGTAAGCAGAAACGAAGCTGATGTGATCGCCACTCTCCGGCGCCCAGTATCCGAAGAGTCCCTGATCGTTCTGACGTCTCCGCAAAATACCGAACGTGCGGTCCAGTTGTTTGTTTACCTCACCGCGGTTCAGTCCGAAGTCGGCTTGATCGGCCAGGAGCAGCCGGCAAAAGGCCGCGCTCGTGACCTGTTCGCTGCAGCCGTGGGGGAAGGCCTGCAAGTATTGGTCGAGGCCGTTGGCCAGGCCTAACGGAACTGCCGCCACGGTAGCGTTCAGTTTACGGAATTCCGGATAGAGATTCGCTTGCACCGGCACGTCGACGCTTCCGCCTTTGAAGCTGCCGACTGCGAACGTCCGTCATGAACGGAACCGCCGGCCGAACACTAAGGGTCGCATGACGTTGTGTTTCCTGTCCGTTAACGCTGGCCTTCAGTTTCAGTTCGGCCGAACCGAGCTCGTCTTTCACCCGGATGCGAACAGTCGTGCTTTGTTCTTTGCCTTCGGCGACACGCAACTTCTGCGTTGCTCCATCAACAATCGACAATTGCGAGCTCGCCTCGGCCACCAAAGTGATCTCCGCGTCCGCGCCGGATCCTTCGACGTTGTTGGCCACGGTGACGCCTGCTTCGAATTCATCGCCGGGAGCGGCCAGCACCGGCACGCTTGGCGTGATCACGAATGGTCCGCGGACGAAAGTGTCTTTTTGCGCAGAGCCGGTTGCGCTCGGTCGTGACCGCGACGGCCATGATCCGCAGAGTGCCATCAAAGAAATCGGGCACGTCATAAACGACTTCGCGGTCGGTCGTCGTCCGCCTGGATGATGCCCGACCAGTAGACCACCGGCTTCTCCGTAACGCGTTTGAATGGATTCAGTTTTTGAATGTCGCCGCCGCCACCGAATGCGGAGACCGATCGGAGCAGCGAGAATTCCGGAACGATCTGGTCGACGATCTGCGCGGTTTGCACGGCGAGAGCGCATTTCCGGAAGAAGAACCCGAGCGGATCGGGCGTCTTGAAATCCGTTACCTGTAGAATGCCCTGGTCGACCGCGAAGATGGCGATCTGGCCGGGGCGATCGGTCTTATAATGGATATGAAGCGGCTGGCCGGGTTTGATTTTTTCGGCCGTATCGATCTGCACGTGCAATGCGCGCTTCTGCCGGTTAGCCGTAAAATGCGCGACCCCGTAACTCAGTGGACTAACGAAGATTTCCTTCGAGTCGAGCGACCGGACGAAAGAGACGTTGATATAGCCGCTGCCTTCGAAATTCTCCGGAATACGGATGTGTTGAACGCTGCTGGCAGTGGTCGCCTGGAACCATTGATGCGTGTAAACCTTGTCACGCTCGATGGTGATCAAGCCGCTGCCGGCGTAGGGGGCGGTGATGCTGATGGCAATGTCGTCGCCGCCGTTGTATTCCGTCTTGTTCAGTTTGATCTCGAGCTCGGCGTTCTTTTCCAGCGAACGGCTAACGCGTTCCGCGGCCGACAACGCAAAATCCCGTTTTCGTTAGGCGGCGATTTTGGTCGTCGCGCAGTTCGACAATGAAATTCCCCGGCTCGGTAGTCGGAAGGTTATAACGCAAGGCCGCTCGGCCGGGACGGAGACTTTTCTGATTTCGCGACCCGTTCTTTGAGGACGGATTCAAAGGCGTAGTTGCCGTTCTCCTGTTTCATCAGAACGGAGACATATTCCTGCGCGATGACGTTGACGGTGACGTTATCGATCGCGATCTCGGTTCAGGCTGGGATCGAGAGCGACCAGATCGAGTGCGCGCGGCGAGTTCGCGTCGATGTAACGCAAGTCCGCATCGGCTTTGCAGCCGACGACATAAGGCAAGGCGGAAACGAGCGCACTGGCGTCAGTGGTGACGCTGCGGCCGCCTTCCGCTTCGAAGCCTTCGCAAACGAAGCGCATGGAATACGTCGCATCGGCGAAGCGCGTCAGTTGCAGCTCGAATTGGGTCGTCGCCGTTGTCGTCGGTTTTTTGTTCGCCGAGATCGACCGATTGTTCCTGGTGCTCTTTTTTGTCCTCGCGGAGTGGATCGTAAAAGGTGTAGCCGGGAAAGGTCGGGAAGGTGAAGGCGGACGGATCGAGCTCGATCTTGCCGGTCATGCGGCGGTCGGTCGCGGGCGTGCCGTAAAGATTGGCCAGGTTCACCAGGCCGCGGACGTCTTCCGGATTGATCCAGCCTTTCGCTGTGCCCTTCGAAAGATGGGCATTGATCTTCATCCGATCAGGCAGGAATTCTTTTACCTGCGCGGTGGTCGAGCCGAGCAGGGTCGAACGCTTGCTGTTTCGAACCAGATAAACATTGATCGTATAGAGGCCCGTCGGTGATTCGTTAGCCGTTTGGTAGGTCAGCTCGGTGAAGCCGGTCTCGGGCAGGCTCAGGGTTTTCGTTTGCACTTTGGTGTCGCGCGCATCGAGCACTTCGACCTCTACAGGCAGTCCCTTTAGGTTTCCGGCCCAGTCACGCCGCTTCACGATGAGTCCGGCATGAATCAGATCGCCCGGGCGATAAACGCCGCGCTCCGTGAAGACGAAAGCATCCAGGCTTTCGGGCAGCACGCTTTCGACGCCTTCGATGTCGAACCGTGAGAAGTTCAGGATTCGATCTTCGCGAGCGTAGGGAATGAAGGAGACGTCGTCTCCGAGGCGCGCGACGAATGCGACCGGGGCGCGTTCCTTTGCTTCTTTGGCCACGGAGGCAAAGGCGCAATGTCCTTCCGAATCGGTTTGCGCGCGTTTGCAGAGGGATTCCGTTTTTGCCAAGGATCTCAACCGTGGCGCCGGCGATCGGCTTTTGGTTTTTGATCGAGAGAAGGAAGACATCCTCGCTGTGGTCGGCGCCGCGTTTGGTGACGATGCCGATGTCGGTCACGAGAAGGAAGCGGCCGTCCCTGACTTCTTTAATGACTTTCTTCTTTCCGGAATCCCAGCCGCGCGCGGTCAGGAAAAAGAGCCCGCGCTCGCTGCCGCCGTCGGACTGGTTTGGCCAGGTGCTGGGTGAAATCGAACGCCGAATAGTTCGCCTTCCAGGCGTTCTCCATCGCGATCGGCTGATGCTCGAGCACGATGCGCGAAATGTTTTCCTGATTGAAGGCGTCCGGGGGCCTGAAATTCCGGCGATTGAAAGCGTCCTTCGGTCTGGCTAACGAGATGATTGATCTGCGCGGTGGCCACGCGCGCGACTTCGTATTCGATCGCGCTCAGGCCGCGCGATCGGACGGAGAGTTTTCTTTCGCCGCTCAGGGCGAGCAGGCCGCCGTCGCCTTCGATTTTAACTTCACGCGGCAGCGCCGGGACGTCGAGAACGGAATTGTAGTCATCGACCAGCGGATAGTTGCCCGGGCGCGCGAATGCCCTTTTTGACCCGAACATAAAGTTCGCCGGCGGTTTCAACGCGAATCCGAAATGAATGCTGATGATCCTGCGGCTTTTCGAGACGGCAGGACGGTGAAATCAAGCTTCTTCGCCTTTTCGAGGATTTCATCAGTCACATCCGCGGGGCTCTGCCATTTGTTCGTCGTCCTTCTTGGCTCGAGCGTCTGTTCGTGTCCGTCGGTGCCATTCTTCTTCATCGCTGTTTTGGTGCTGCGGCTTGTTCGTTATCGCCTGCTCCGTTTTCATCTGCGGTGTCATCGCCCGATGAATCTTCCTGTCAGCGGCCGGCGTGGTTTTTTTCGGTAACAGCCGCACCTCAAGCGCGCTAGCGAGCTCTTTCGTGCTGATGTCGGTGGTCGTTTCGAGAACGAGGATCTGTTCGGGCTCGCCATTCTTGTTCCGGGCAATGATTCCTTCGCTCGAATCGATTCGGAAAACCGTCGCGACCGATGGAATGCGGAGTTTTTCCTCGATGTCTTTTTGCGTCGAGGCGCCGCCGAGCGAGGTGCGTGTTCCTTTGGACGAGCGAACTTCACGAAATCTTCCTTGTCCGGAAGGACGACGTTCGAGCTGTGCAAGATAAGCGAGCCGGTGATGCAATCCGTAGGTGACGGTGAAATGCGGCTCGGCCTCCGCCGGCGAGAAGATTTGCGACTGGCCGAGCATCACGAGACGCGCGTGATGTTCCAATTCGCCCGGCTCGATCGGGTGGCTTAGCTCGAACGTGGCGCTCAACTGCCGTTGCGAAGGATTGTTAGGATCCTGGTAAAGTTTCAGGTCTTTGATAGCGATGTTGAACGGCTGGCGTTTGAACATCGTAAGCGAGACGTTCCATGATCACGTGGCTTCGGGAAAAAATGTGCGCGCGAAATTGACCCGGTATTTGGTCTCCGCCGGCCAATCTTCCGAAGGCTGAAAGATCAGATGTTTGTCGTCGTCCCAATGCCAGCGTCCCGGGCAGCGAGGGATCGAGTCCAACGCCGTCGCCTAACGATTTCTTCTTCAGATCTTCGAGCTGCGCGGCTGATTCGCTGAAGGTGATGCGTAACGCCGGAAACTTCAGATCTTTCTCGAGCGAAGTGACCGGGATCGGGCTGATGCTGGCCGTGACCCGATGCGGTTGCGGACAGGTTCTTGTAGTAATGCCAGCCTCGCCGCCGGCGCACGCCAGCGAAATACGCCCAGGATCCAGGAGGCGGCCAGCTTCGGCCGGGCGTTTGAGAAATCGCGCCAGCGTCCGGCTCCGCGGCTCAGCCCAGCCGGGCGGATTCCACGAGACTTGCCCAAAGGCCGAACGGATCACGCCCCCCGTTCGACTGAGGAAAATGTTGCACTTGGTTGACGCCCATTGATTGAGTTTGGCGACGCTTTCTTTCATAGGCCGGAATACGTCGGGCCAGGGGCGTTCTTTCATGCATTCGACGCATAGTCCGCCAATCCGGCGGTCCTCTGCTCTACTAATCGCGCGCCAACACTCACCCTCCCGCTGCTCTAAGCCGCAGCGGGAGCAAATGCTGAACGTTGGAAAGACGGAACATTCTTTGCCTCGGGCGTTGCCTCGGCTAAAACCGGCCTGTGAGCAGAGCTGCACTTCATTGCGACCCGGCGGAGTTTGGTGGACCGGTTACACGACTGGGAGGACCGGAAACACTGGCAGGAATTTTTCGATACCTACGGAAAACTGATTTTCTCGGCGGCGCTGAAATCGGGGCTGACGGAGATCGAAGCGCAGGAAGTCGTTCAGGAAACGATAATCACGGTCGCAAAAAAAATCGGGCAACTGCGCTACGATCCGGCGCGCGGCTCATTCAAGGGCTGGCTTTTGCACATCACGCGCTGGCGGATCGCGGATCAGTTCCGCAAACGTCGTCCGGGGGAAAATCAGAAACGCGCCTCGAGCGACACGCGCTTGACCGCGACCATAGAGCGGGTGGCCGATCCGAAGGCGGAGGAGCTGGATGATTTTTGGGAACGCGAATGGCAGGAGAACCTTCTAGCGGCGGCGATGCAGCGCCTGAAGAAGCGGATCGACGCGAAACAGTTTCAGATTTTCGATTGCTACGTCCGCAAGGAGTGGCCGGCCCAAAAAGTGGCGGCCGAACTCGGGGTGAGCATGGGGCAGGTTTACCTGGCGCGGCATCGGGTAACCGCCTTGTTGAAGAAAGAGATTCGCGTTCTCCAGAAGGAAGCCCGGTAATCGTGTTCCTCGCCGAGAAGCGACTGTAAGGCGGCCATTTTGGCCGCCGTTTTATTGGCTTGGCGGCCAGGATGGCCGCCCTACAGGGGGTTCGTGTAGCGCGACGTATCGGCTGAATTTTTGGCCCCGCCTCGCTCTGTTGCACGCGTCGTGCTATAGGTACGGCGTGTTTGGATCAAAACCGACTCCCTCAGCGCCAACGTGGCGGCGCCGGCTCCGGCGCCACGACCAACCGTCATCTCTCAGCCTCGAAATGAACCGCAAGCGCCGGTGAAAACCGGGGCCGTGTTGTCTCAGGGCGTCACCATCGACGGCGACGTCAAATTCGGGAGCCAACTCCTGATCGATGGCAAGGTCACTGGGAAGATCACCTCCTCTGGCGAGCTCACTGTGGGCGAGCACGGCCGAATCAAGGCCGAAATCCACGTCGCCTCGGTCACAATTCACGGCACGGTCGACGGCGATGTTTTCGCCTCGGAACGCTGCGCCGTGGAAGCCGGCGGAACCCTGCGAGGCGATGTTGAATCGCCCCGGCTCGCCTTGAGCGAGGACGCAAGCTTTTCCGGCAGCGCCAAAGTCACCGGGAAACGCTCCTAGCCGCAACCGAGGGCGCTGCTCGTTAGGTCAGCGGGTCTGTTTTTTCAACACGTCTTTTCCGGTCAAAAGGCGTTCGCGGAACAGCTCGACGTTCGTCTGCGTCAGCGGATAGTTCGTCTCCGGGCTGGCCCAATCATTAATCGTCTGGGCCACCAGATCGCCCGTGGCCGTGTCGGCCCACGCGAAATTATCGGAAGCGACGACACAAAGGCCGACCGGTTTCAAAATCTCCGCTGGCAGCGAGCGGTCGAGAATCGCATCGCATAAGCGAACGAGGTGCCGCGGAATGACGCGGAACGGTTCCGTCATTTTCACGATGTCGTAGGTGAGCATGTCCTCGCCCACGGTGAGCGTGCCGATGAAATCCGTGCGCAAGGCGACGGCGTCGATGTCGCCCGCAAAAAAATCTCGAAGAGTCGATTCGTGCACGGCCTAGCGAATGGGATATAACAGTTTACAGCGGCCTGCCAGGCTTGGCCGCAGAAATATACACGGTGGCCAGACCAAGAACGCCGAAGCTGGCTAAGGCGAGTCGCCAGTGAAAATACCAGGCGGCGAGGAAAAGGCCGCCGGCGCCCGCCACCAGCAACAGCGCGGCAAAAAAGCACAGGAGCACGGCAGGGCACTGTAGAGCACGACGAATGTCGGCAATGGCGGAAATGTTGCGAGAAGAGGGAAGGCCGTCTCCATCGAAGAGGGATTGTGCGCCAAAATTGAGCCTAATTCCATTATAGACCTGCAACTCCAGGTCCAATTCCCTGGGTCGCTGCCCGGCCCCCGCGGCGTTGCCTCTTAGGAGCGGCTTGTGTAAGATCGGCGGCATCGCTGACCCTGTGAAAGATTCACCGCCGGAAGTGTCATCTTCCGCGTTTGTTCCCGTTATTCCCGATCACGAAGTCCTTCGCGTGATCGGGCGCGGCGCCTATGGCGAGATCTGGCTGGCGCGCGGCCTGACCGGCGCATGGCGCGCGGTCAAAGTGGTCTATCGAACGACATTTGAAAGCGAGCGCGCCTTTCAGCGGGAGTTCCAGGGAATGTCGAGCTTTGAACCAATCTCGCGCGCCCATCCCGGGTTCGTCGACATCCTCCACGTCGGACGAACACGCGATTATTTGTATTACATCATGGAACTGGCGGACGACCACGCCGCCGGCCGCAAGGTTGTTCCGGAAATCGTACGTGCCCCGCACATTGAAAGCCGATCTTGATCGCCACCGGCGCTTGTCGGCTGCCGATTCGATCAAACTGGGCATTTCGTTAACCGAAGGTTTGCAGGCGCTGCATCAACACGGCCTGACCCATCGCGACATCAAACCGTCGAACATCATCTTTATAGATAGCGTGCCGAAGCTGGCCGACATCGGCCTGGTCGCGGCCACCGGGCAAAATTCATTCGTCGGCACTGAAGGATATGTTCCGCCGGAAGGCCCGGGCACGGCGCAAGCCGACGTTTTTAGCCTCGGCAAAGTCATTTACGAAGTCAGCACCGGGAAGGATCGGCTCGATTTTCCAGAGGTTGATTCGAACTAACGAAGCGATCGGACAAGGAAGAGGCCCTGCGGCTGAACGAGGTCCTGATTCGCGCGTGCGCGGGCGATCCCGAAGAAGCGTTATCCGTCGGCGGCGGCGATGAACGAAGATCTCTGCCGTCTCGCGGCCGGAAGCCGGCCGAAACGGCCGCCGATTTCCAGGAAAAAGCATCGCGGCCTTTGCGATTGTTGTTCTCGCGCTCGCCGCCGGAGCTTTTCTGTGGCGAAAGATGACGTCACGGCTCCGCCTCCGGTTGCGCCCAACCTTGAGGTCACGATCGAGAGCGACCCACCAGGCGCGCAGGTGGTGCTCGATGGCCATTACGAGCACACGCCGGCGACGTTCAAGGAGTTGGAGGCGCGTCGAGTATGCCATCCACATCATGCAGCCCGGGTTATGATCCTCTCGAGGCACTGGTGGACCTGAGCTGCGGGCAAAACTCTCGATCACCGAAAGTTTCAGCTGGCTCGCAGCAGAGGCTCGCTGGAGATCGACTCATCGCTAGGCGGAGTCGGATTACACCGTGCAGAAGCGAAGACGGCTCAGTCTCGCGAACCGGAACATTGCCGGCGCATCTGCTGAACATTCCAACGGGAAGATATTCCCTGGTGGCGAAGCATCAGGACTGGACGATCACCGATGCGATTGAAGTAAAACGCGGCGAGACCGCGCGCAAGAGTTCGCGTTTGCGACCGCTGCCGGTCGTGATCACGAGCGATCCGACCGGCGCGCAGATTAGCATCGACGGACGTCGCGCGGCAAGACGCCGTTGCAAATCGAATCTGCCGGCGCGCGCGCACGAATCTGGTGGCGCACCTTGATGGATGGCCCGATCAGCGGCAAACGTTTGTCGTCCAGACTGACCGGAAAAACGAATTCAGTTTTGTTTTCGCAAACGGGAGCGTGAAAATCACCAGCGCGCCCGGCGGCGCGACGGTCTTCGCCGACGGACAGGAGAAAGGGCGAACGCCGCTGGTGATCGAGGACGTGAAGCCCGGCGAAGTTTCCTACGAGCTGCGCATGGCCGGATATAAACCGACCACAGTCAAGGCGCAGGTCGAGCCGCAGCAGCAGGCATTTCTGGCTGCGCGTCTCGAGCGAAGTCTCAGCCCGGAGCCGGGCCAGCCATGGACGAATTCGCTCGGAATGAAATTTGTCCCGGTGGGTGCGGTTCGCTTTTCGATCTGGGAGACGCGTGTCCAGGATTACGACGCCTTCTGCGCTGCCACAGGTCGTCATCGGGACGCGGCCGATTTTGCGCAAGGCCCGGCACATCCGGTGGTGAAAGTGAATTGGTTCGACGCAGTCGCGTTTTGCAAATGGCTGACGGATAAGGAACACGACGAGAACCTGCTGGAAGCGCGCCAGAGTTATCGTTTGCCGACTGATGCCGAGTGGAGCATGGCCGTCGGACTCAAAGCCGAAGGAGGAAATACGCCGGAGGCGCGTGACGGCAAAATTCGCAACGAATTTCCCTGGGGAAAACAATGGCCGCCGCCAACCGGTTCGGGAAATTACGCCGATCGCGGTGCGCAGCGGGCCAAGGGTGGTGTGATCGACAATTATTCCGATGGCTTTCGCGCAGACATCGCCGGCCGGCAGTTTCAAGGCGAACGCGCTTGGGATTTACGATCTGGGCGGGAACGTCTGGGAATGGTGCTCGGAAGGTTACAAAGGCGATAGCACCGGAGTCGGGCGCGATTGGGGCGTTCTGCGCGGCGGTTCCTGGGCCACGAGCATGCGCAGTGAGTGCCAGTCTTCCTATCGCAACGTGGTCGATCGGAGCGAGCGCGATGTCATTTACGGGTTTCGCTGCGTGCTCGCGTGAGAACCGTAGGTGTTCGCACGGGGTTGGCTCGCGTGATTATTGGACCGCATGGGAGATCCCTCGGCGCGCTCCGCCAGCCTCGGGACGACAGGAAGGGGACGGGGTAACCATGAGTAACCTATACGCGCCATCGAACCGCCGGCGCACCGTTCAATCTTGAACCATTTCCGCGCGACCTCTTAAGCTCAAGTCATGGAAGAAGCCGAAGTCCCGCTGGAAGATTTGCACGAACACATTCATCACAGCGCCGAGCACGGCGCTTCATGGATTTCCTGGGTGGCGTTGAGCACGGCGGTGCTGGCCGTCCTGGCCGCCATCACCGGTCTTTTGTCGGGCAGCCCGGGTCAATGAAGCGATGATGAACCAGATCGAAGCGTCCGATAAGTGGGCCTATTACCAGGCCAAGGGAATCAAGGCCTCGGTGCTCGATGCCAAGATGAGCTCTGAGCGGACAGCCTAACGAACAGGATCACGCCAAGGCGGAGCGTTACCAGGAAGAGCAGAACGAGATCCAAAAGGAAGCGAAGGAGAAGGAAACGCGAAGCCAAGACAAACTTTCATCAGCACGAGAGTTTTCTCGCGGGGCGTAACCATGTTTCAGATTGCCATCGCCGTGGCCGCGATTTCCGCGCTAACGGCCAAGCGGCGATTTTGGTTCGTCAGTCTGGCGTTTCGGCGCCGCCGGTTGCGTTTTCCTCGTGCTCGGATTTCTGACGCATTAAGACATGCGTGTTCTGGGGATTGATGCGTCGCTCCGGAACACGGGTGTGGCGATTGTCGACGGAAACAACGGGAAGCCGCGCGCGCTTTATTACGGGACGATTCACAATAAGGCGGCACTGACGTCATCATCCTGTCTGGTCGCGATCCGCGATCGATTGGCGGAATTGATTCACGAACATGAACCGGAGAGCTGCGCGCTCGAATCGGTCATCTACGTGCAGAGCTACGCACAGCCATCCAGCTCGGCGCCGCGCGCGGGGCGGCCATTCTTGGCGGCGGCGGAAAAGGGTCTGCCGGTTTTTGAATATGCGCCCGAAGCGAATCAAGCAGGCGACTGTCGGTCAGGGCGGCGCGGCCAAAAACCAGGTGGCCTTCATGGTGCGCGCGCTTCTCGGCCTGACGGAAACCCCGGATGCCGACGCGGCCGATGCGCTCGCGATTGGACTGACGCATTTGCGCGCGCAGGAAAGTGCAGCGCGCACGGATTGCCCGGCCCGACTCAGATATGATTTCCGAGCCGCAAGTTCGGTGGCTCGGGCGAATCGCCTTTGCCGATGCGCTCGAGTTGCAGGAACACGCGGTCGCCGCAGCGCCGCGCCAACGGCGACATCGTCGACGAGATCTTCCTGCTCGAACACGATCCGGTTTACACCATCGGGCGGACGCCGGATCGTTCGAGCCTGCTGGGCGAAGCGTTCGCTGCCGCATCCGCTTTTTGCGATCAATCGCGGCGGGCAGGCGACTTATCACGGTCCGGGACAACTTGTCGGTTATCCGATTATCGATCTGAAACGCTACGGCCAGGATCTGCATCGCTACCTGCGCTGGATGGAAGCACGTGCTCATCGAACTGCTGGGGACCTACGGCGATCGAAGCCGGCACGCGTGATGGCCTAACGGGTGTTTGGGTTGAGCAGCGCAAGATCGCCTCCATCGGTGTTGGGGTGCGGCACTGGATCACCATGCACGGCTTTGCCCTGAACGTTTGCGGGCGATCTGCAGCCCTTCGCGAGTATCGTTCCCTGCGGCATCTCCGGGGTCGAGATGACCTCGATCGAAAAAGAGACCGGGCGCGCGATTTCTGTTATCGACGTGGCGCAGGATTTTGAGAAACTGGCCGGTGAGAGCCTGGGAGCTCTCGCTGCGCGCTCCGAAGCGAGCGTCGCGCCTAACGCATGATTGCTTCCTGGAGGATAATTTTGCCGACGTGCTCGGAAAAGCCCAGCGCGGGCTGGGTTTGTCCGATACGCAACTGGCCGAGAAAGCGCGGGTCAGTTCGCAGAAAGTTCGCAAGCTTGCGCGAGGGAGAGTTCGACGAGCTGGCACTGCTGCGCGTGGCTGGCGTTCTTAAACTGGCCGCGCGCGCCGCTTTGCGAACTGCGCCACGGGCGAATGGCGTCCGGAGAAAGTGGAGATGGATGGGCTCGCTCAGATTTCGACGCGTTTCCACGACATGGTGGTGAACGCGTATCTTGTTTGGTCGCCGTCTTCGAAGGAGGCGATCGCATTCGATACCGGTGCCGATTGCCAGCCGATGCTCGAAATAGTCGCGAAGAACAACCTGACCGTAAAAATGATTCTGCTCACGCACGCGCATCCGGATCACATCGCTGATCTCGATCGTCTGCAGAAGAAGACCGGCGCGCCGGTTTACATTTCAGCGCGCGAACCGACAGACGGCGCGAAGCCGGTTGAAGAAGGAACGGAGTTTCGTGTTAGAAAACTCGATGTCACTTCACGGCTGACCTGGGGCCATTCGCGTGGCGGCATGACATTTGTGATCGAAGGTCTTGAAGCATCGCGTGGCCATCGTTGGCGATTCGCTCTTTGCCGGCTCGATGGGCGGCGGGAGCGTTTCTTACGAAGACGCGCTGCAGAATAATCTCGAGAAAATTCTCACGCTGCCCGATGACACCATCATCTGTCCTGGGCACGGGCCGATGACGACCGTGGGCGAGGAGAAGCTGCACAATCCGTTTTTCGCGGGGCAGGTCTAAGGACCGAGCTTGAGAAGCGGACGCGACAAGCCGCTCGTCCATCCGCCGGGCAGCGGCATTTGGAAGGAAGAGCTAGTCTCGTCCGCCTTTCGGTCCACTGAGAAAGGCCGTCATAGACCGCCGCTGCAGAAAGCGTCCTGCTTGCGGAAACGCGCATCCGCTTCCAGCCTTATTCATGAATATCGGTTTTGTCGGGGTCGGCCGGATGGGTGCGAACATGGCGCGGCGCTTGAAGGACCGCGGGTTTCATGTCACGGCGGTCTTTGATCAGAGTCGCGCGCACGCCACGGAGCTGGCGAGCGAGCTTGGAGCGGCTGCGAGCCAGGATCTTTCCGAGGTGACTTCGAGCGCCGATGTGATTATCACGGTCGTTTCGGATGATGCCGCGATGTACAAGATTTTCAGCGGCGAAAGCGACAGCCTGCTGGTCAATGCGCGGGACAAATTGTTTATCAATTGCGCGACCGTTTCACCGGAAGTGCATGTTGAAGTGGAGAAACGAGCCAAGGCCGCGGGCGCGCAAAGTCTGGAAGCCTGTATGGCTTCGAGCATCACGCAGGCGCGCGAAGGTTCTCTTTATCTGATGTGCGCCGGTGAGAAGTCGGCCTTTGAAAAAGCCGGGCCCGTGTTGAAGGAACTTGGCGGCAATATTCGTTTCATTGGCAAGGCGGGCGAAGCCGGCAAAGTGAAAGCCTTGGTAAACATGGTCATGAACATCAACACCGCCGGCCTTGCTGAGGGACTTGGGCTTGGCGCGGCGCTTGGGCTCGACCTGACGATGTTGCGCGAAGTTTTTTCGCAGACGGGCGCAGCCTCGCGCGTCTTGCAGACAGACGGCGAAGACATGCAGAACCGCGAGCACAGTTGTTTCTTTTCCGCGGCGCACGCGGCCAAGGACAGCGGCATCGCCCTGGAACTTGCGCGTCAGCTTGGGCTCGAACTACCGCTGGCGCGCGCGACCAAAGAGCAGTATGACCGCATGATCGCGGAAGGACTCGGCGAACTGGATAAATCCGGGATCGCCGAGCTGACGTTCAAGGATCGGCACAAACATTCGGGTGATCACGTCTGATTGAACTTCGAGCGCGCCCCCTCGTCTGATTGTCATCCTGAGCCGCGTAGACGGTGAAGGATCCCTCAACCGCAGCTTTGGACACGCGAGTTAGTCGTGGGCTGATCGGGATGGTTGATAGCGAAGACCCGGGGCGAACAACTCCGGATCCCGCTTACACATGGCGCTTCGTTAAACGCACACTCCGTCAGAAGATCCTTCACCGTCTTCGCGGCTCAGGATGACAGAAGTGTGCGTAGCACAGTTCCCTGTGATAGTCGCGTCGAAGTTGTTAGGCTTGACCGCTTTAAGCGGTCAAGTTTGCCAACGGCAACCAGCCGAAAGAGATCTGCAATTTTCGCGCGCTCTTTGATGGGGATCTTGAACCGCCTCGTAACTGCAACGACTGTAGACGTTCAATGGGAACGGTCTGGCGCGTCTTTGCCTATCTGAAGCGATATCCGTGGCTGGCCACGGGAATGATGACGTGCGCCATCGTGGGAACCGCCATGGTGCTCGTTCCACCCTATCTGACCAAACAAGTGGTCGACCAGGTGATAGAGAAGCATCATCCAGAAAAACTGATGCATCTGGCCGGCCTGGCTGCTCTGGCCCTCCTTTTGCAGCAGGCTCTGAATTCGCTGCGCATTCTTCTCAATAACACTTTTGAGCAGAGGGTGATCTTTGATCTGCGCAGCGACCTTTATTCCCACATCCAACTTCTGCCGCTGCGCTGGTTCGACAATCGCGCCACGGGCGATTTGATGACACGAGTGCTGGAAGACGTTACCTCGGTCGAGCGTGTGTTGATTGATGGCATCGAACAGGGATCAGTCGCCGTCCTCCAGATCCTGATCGTGCTGGGCTACATGTTTTATCTCAGCTGGAAACTCACTCTCGTGGCCTTGGCGCCGGTTCCGTTCCTGGCCGGCGGCGCCTTGTGGTACACGCTGACGGCGCACCGCCGCTATCGACTACAACGGCGAGCGGCCTCGGCGCATGAATTCGCTTCTGCACGACAACCTCGCGGGGATTCGCCAGATCAAGAGTTTCGCCCGCGAAGAGAATGAGCACGAGCGTTTCAACAAGGCCAGCAACGAACTGAGCCGCGCCACTCTTGTGGTCATGCGCGTTTGGGCAATCTACAACCCATCGATGTATGTGTTTGGGTCGCTCGGTCTGGTGGCATTGGTCGCGCTCGGAACGCAACTCGTTCTGGCGGGAACAATGCCATTCGGCGGATTTATCCAATTCACGATATTGTCTTACTACCTTTACGAGCCCGTCGGCAGCCTGCATCAGCTTAATCAACTTCTTCAGTCAGGGCGCGCGGCCGGGGAGCGTGTTTTTGAGATCATCGATACGCCGATCGAGCCCGGGTGGAACGAGGGGCAAGAGACCGGCCGCGTTGCTGGAGACATTCGATACGACAATGTTTCTTTCAGTTACGCTGAAGGATTGATCGCGCTCGACCGCGTTTCGCTGCATGCCCGGCCAGGTGAAACCATCGCGCTCGTCGGCGCGACCGGGGCCGGCAAATCGACCCTGGTCAATTTGCTCCCTCGTTTTTACGAGTTTACCAGCGGCCAGATTTACATCGACGGAAAATCCATTCGCGACTACCGGCTGCGCACCTTGCGGGAAACCATCGGCGTAGTCACGCAGGAGAGTTTTCTGTTTAACGGCTCGATCCGGGAAAATCTGCTCATGGGCAACCCAGGCGCGAGCGAGGCCGACTTGTGGCGGGCCATCGACGCGGCCAATGCGCGCGCGTTCATCGAGCGGTTGCCTAACGGATTGGAGAGCGTTGTCGGCGAACGCGGCGTCAAGCTCAGTGTAGGGGAAAAGCAGCGCGTCTCGATCGCACGGGCCCTCTTGAAAGATCCGCCGATTTTGGTTTTGGATGAGGCGACCGCGAGCGTCGACACGGCCACGGAGCGGCTCATCCAGGAGGCGCTTGATAACCTGATGTCGCATCGGACTTCGATCGTCATTGCGCATCGGCTTTCGACGATTGTGAAGGCGGACCAGATTCTGGTCCTTGATCGGGGGCGGATCATTGAGCGCGGAAGGCATGAGGAATTGATTGCCGCCGGCGGAAAATACGCGCGGCTCTGTCAGCAAAGTCTGCTCGAGGGTTCGGAGGAGCGCGCTATCCGGCTAGGAGAGGTGATCAGTGACGATGATCGTCCGGTGCCGACGGAGCTCGAAGAAATTCAGCCGACGTAAAAGGCGAACCAGATTGCCGGGGCGCGTGAAATACAGTTAGCGCCAATGGAGGGTCGAGCTCCTGCGAGACCGCCAGACCCGGCGTCGCAGGAGCTCCGCCCTCCATTTTATCCAAGAGCGACGCGACACGCAGTGTGACTTCTTCTTCCTCGCCCTGCGAAGTGGGGAGAGGATTGAGGTGAGGGGCCTCGTCTGTAGCCGCGGTCTATGACCGTCGCATTCTTTCGCCTTTTTAGTGCGACGGTCACAGACCGCCGCTACAAAGAAAGGGCTTCCTAAACGAAATCTAGTCTTTCGACTCGAGAGCGTTGTAGCGCTGTTGCAATTCCTGGTAGCGGGACTCGAGATCATCGAAGGCGCGACGTTCTTCCCGCAGGCTTTGCTCAAGATCGCGAATGCGATCCTGTAAATCGATCGAGATACGGCTTGCGGCCGGTTCGTTAGGATTTTCAACGGCTTCAAAGGTCTCCCCCTCGACGATTTCTTCCTCCGGCGCAGGCAATTTCAGCTGAGGAAAATCCTGGACCTGGCGGCGCGTGCCATCGCACGCGTTGATGATGAACGTCTCGGCATCGATCTCACGCAGTCGGATGAATTCCTGGACGGCGCCGAGAGTTGTCGGGCCGTAGTAACGCTCACTGGTCACTTCCACCAGCCAATCCATCCCGAGCTCCGGCAGCATCGGCGCCTTCATCCACCCGGCCTGGTCGGTGGAGATGGCATCATGCGGGGCGACCTGCGCGTTGCGGGCCCAGTCTTCGAGTTGTTCGAATGTCAACGGCCCGAAAACGGTGTTGTCATGGTGCTTTCGCAGATACCAGGATTGACCGATCGGGTTTTCCATTAGTTAGTCACTCTGCCGGTGAGGGCGAGCTTCCAGAGGATCCTTGCGGAATGATAAGCGTCTGGCCGATTTGCAATTTGCGATCGTTCTCGATGTGGTTGGCCTTTTGTAGCTCGCTCACGGTCACGCTGTGCTGCTTGGCAATGGAGGTCAACGTTTCGCCACGCGCCACGACATGGGTGTTTCCGGCGACACCGTGACTGGCCGGTTCCGTGGCCGCCACCGACGCCGGAGCGGAAGGCGTGGCCTCTCCGATGATGACTCCGGGCCGCGCGTTCGTGAGTTGTTGCTCGAGCTTCAGGATTTGTTGCGAAAGCAGGTCGATCTTGGTGTTTTGCTCGTCGATTTTTTTGCTGAGCACCTGCAACTGAGTGGCCGTGCCGGTGTCGGGGCTACGGGTGAAGGTCTGGGCGCCGATGTGACCCGACCCGGTTACGGCGACGAAAGCGAGCAAAACGCCCCAGACAAAAACCCTCATGCCCCTGATGTTGGCATTGGCCGCCGACGGAGGCAAGCATGGGCCAGCTTGCCTTTACCCGGTAAATTTCGTAAATTCGTTTATGCCGGAACGTACTCAACGACCCGTCGATCCGATGCCATGGGGACCTAAGGAGGGTGAAGGGGACGGACCTCGCTCGCCTGACATCTCCCGGCCTGACACGAGGGACCTGCTCAAGAAGATGAGAAAAGTCGATCCGAACCAGTCCAAACGCTACCGCCAGCGCACGGGCGAGTGACGAAGGGAAGGCCCATGGCGCTTGATCAAGCTTTCTCCAGCGGTTCGGAAGATTTTCCGGGGCTGCTCAGACGCAAAGGCCTCCTGAACTCGGCTCCCTCCGCGGTCGTGAGCAACGCGCCGAGCGCGCTGCATCAGACCGAATCGACAACCATCCTGGCGTTCAAGTTCAAGGATGGCGTGCTGGTGGCGGGAGATCGCCGCGCGACTTCCGGGAACACGGTTGTTTACGATCGCGCCGACAAGGTTCTTGAGATCGACCGGCACTCGATCATGGCGATTGCCGGCGTGCCGGCGACGGCGTGGGAAATGGCACGCGTGCTCGAACATTCCTTTCAATTTTTTCGGCGCACCCAACTGCAGGAGATGAGCGTGGACGGGAAAGTGCGCGCTCTTTCGAAGCTCCTGCGAGACAACCTCGGGTTTGTCATCCAGGGCGTTGGCGTGGTGGTTCCCATCTTCGCGACCTACGACAATGGGGTGAACCCATCGGCGCGGCTTTATTTTTACGATGCCATGGGGGCGCAGTTCGAAGCGGCTGACTATTGCGCAACTGGTTCGGGCTCGCCGGCAGTGCGCGGGATTCTTTATTACACCGACCGGTGGAGCGGAAAAACGCTGCGGGATCTGGATGAGCGGGAAGCGGTGGCAGTGGCGCTGCGCGCTCTCGATACGGCAGCGGAGACCGACACGGCCACCGGTGGAGTCGATCGGAAAGCGCGA
This sequence comes from uncultured Verrucomicrobiae bacterium, assembly GCA_963824205.1. Lineage (GTDB taxonomy): Bacteria > Verrucomicrobiota > Verrucomicrobiia > Chthoniobacterales > UBA10450 > JBBRDU01. The sequence continues at coordinate 1,054,913 of CAWGOG010000001.1, forward strand.
ATCTTTCCGGTGATCAAAACGGTTTCGCGCGACGGCATCAAAACGCTTTCTGAAGAAAGTATTGCAGAAGTTTTCCATCACTCGGTCGCATGATTGAAGAGCCGTATCGTTGGGTCGAAGCGGTCGCGAATCGCCGCGAGTACATCGAAGCGCAGCTTGCTTCGGGAAGCCCGATCGCGGCGGTCAGTTGCGGCGAGGGAGTTTTATTCGTCACCCTCGGGCGCGCACGCCAGAAGGTTTTCGAGATTTACGATCGCATTGCCATGGGAGCGATTGGCCACCCGGGCGACATCGAACGTTTGCGAATGGCGGCGATTGAGCTGGCGAGCACGGAAGGCTTCGCGCGTTCGGCGGCCGATGTCTCTTTGCGACGGCTGGCCCATTATTCGCTAAGCCCGGTGATGAAAGCGGCTTTCGAGCAGGTTTATGGTCCGCCCTACCTGGCGCGCCTTCTTTTTGCGGAAGTGGGCGCGACGCCCGAGGCAGATTTTTACCTTCGCCTCGAATACGACGGCGCAATCTCGACCAACGGATCGAATCGAGGTGGAAGCATGGAAACGTTTGCCGCGCTCTGCGCGACGGCCCATTCCACCACGATGATGGAGACTTTTCTTCGCGAGGCGCACCGGCCTGAGGCGAGCTTGGAGGAGGCGATCAGCATAGCGGTTGATGCATGGAGTGTCGGCCACATGACCCTGAAAGAGGATTCGAGTCGCGAAATGCCCGACGCGGGCGCGATTGCGAAATATCGCCAGGATCAGCTCGCGACCGTCGGAATTGAAGCCGCCATTCTCGAGCGAAACTCGCGCGTGCCGATGCGTTACCGATCGCTTTCCGACGACGAAGTTCGCGCGGTGGTGCAGGTCTAACGAATATGGCGTCCAGCCGCATCAGTGGTCGTCACCCAGCGGACACGATTTTGGCGTGGCTGGGTTTGGCCTTGATGGCCCTGTGTTTTGCGATTGAGCAATGGAACGCGCGGTTTGATCGTCCGGCGTCGGCCTCCGCGAAGTCGCAGCCGTTCGGCGTCGTCGTGATCGATCCCGGCCATGGCGGACAAGATTCCGGTGCTACCGTCGGCGGCGTAGCCGAAAAAGATCTCACTCTTGATCTGGCGGAACGAGTCGATCGGCTTCTCGAACAAGCGGGAGTCGCCACCGTGATGACCCGGATGGATGACAGCTACATTTCGTTAGCCGAACGCGCGGCCATGACCAACCGAATTTCGGCATGCATCATGGTTAGCCTGCATTTCAATGAGGGAAACAAACCGGTATCAAACGGAATCGAAACCTATTACGCCGATCATCAGATTATGCTCGGGCGGCCCGATCTTCTCCTGGTTGCCCTTTCTCGAGCGCGCATCCGGTCAGGGGCCGAACATCGAGAGCCAGAATCTGGCTTCATCCGTTCAGGAGGCCCTGATTGCGCGGACCAACGCCTTTAACCGGGGCACTAAAGCCGAACAGTTTTTCGTGATTGCTAATGTGCGTCACCCTGCTGTGCTGGTCGAGGGAGGCTTTCTTTCGAACAAGGACGATTCTCAAAAACTGACGAGCGCAGATTACCGGGAGAAAATGGCCGGGGCGATTAGCGAGGGAATTCTGCGCTATCGCGATGCTTTGCGCCAACGGCAGACGACCCTGGCGGTTTCCAACCTGAGTCCGGGCGAATAACCATTAGGTTTCCCCGTCCAATGAGCGAGAAGATATGAGGAAATTGCTGGTTGTTTTTCTTTTTGCCGCGAGCCTGGCGGTGGCGCAGGCGGACCAGAAGATTTCGGAAGCGCAGCAGAGCCTGAAGGATCAGGGATATTTTTACGGCGACGTTAACGGCGAGAAGAACACCGAAACGACCGATGCTGTGCGACGGTATCAGATTCGAAACGGTCTCTCGGTTACTGGCGATCTGGACGATCAAACGTTGGCGGCAATCCGGAAAACGGGCACGGCCGAGGAATCGGCGCACGGCTGCGCCCGCGCCGAGTGTCGCGAGTGCCCCCAAGCCTGTTCGGCCGATCGACAATGCTCAAAATCGCGCCCCGGCCGGCGTGGGACTGGAACCGCAACCGCCCGCTGTTGTGCCGGCAGGTCCGCCAGCGCCCGATGGAGTTTACGATGGGCGGCCGGTCGTAGAAGGAAACGACGTGTTCGCGCGCACGCCTTACGAAACCGCGCCACCGGCGATGCAGCGAAAAGTGATCATGGACGCGCAGCGAACGCTTTCAGAGCATGGCCTGTTCAAGTCTCCGGTGGATGGTCTGTTCAGCCCAAACCTGGAGTTTTCCCTTCGGGCTTATCAAGCGCGGGTCGGCTTGCGTCCGACGGGACGTCTCGATTTGGAAACGCTCGCAGCCCTTGAGCTCTTGCCAGGATCGCACAGGCGGCCAATTGCGCGGCCCAGGAATATTCCGTCGAACGAGCCTCCTGTCCGGGGCGAGTGGATCCGGCCTTAACGGAAGCCAAGCCTAATCGAACTTCACCGACTGAAGTTCGGCGAAGATGCTGCCGACAAAAATCTGAGCTTCGACGCGAAGCGGAAGACGATCGGCATCGTCGGAAAGCCAGATGGTCGCTTTGCGGAATTTCTTATGCGGCTCGAGATCGAGGTTCTTGCCGACCTTGCTCAATTGCAGATCCATTTTGATGGCCGGATAAGTGCCTGCCCGCAGTGAGATTTTTTCACGGCCTGTCACCGTTATGGTGGCGAGGTAAGGCGAAGTCGTGGGATAAACGACCACCCGATAGACATCTTGTTCCTGCAAGGGCTGGCTGCGGAGATAAAGCATGGCCGCGCTCAGACTGAGAACGCGCGGAAAGGTAAACTCTTTGGAAGTCGTCGGAGTGCTGCCGTCGGTGCGCGCGCGGGTAACGCCGGAGGTTCCAAATGTGAGGTGTGTTCCTACTTTTTTTGCGCGGAAGACTTCATCCTGATTCGTCTCGATCGGCATGAGGCTGTGAGCGTTATCGACCGCCTTGTATGTCACGTCGTATCGCCAGAGGGCGCGGACCAGGCCGATGGTGCGGCCAGCGGCGTCGATTTGAAATCGATCCGGTGAGATGCGGTCGAGATGTGCTTCTCCGGTGGCGGCCGTCAGGCCCGACCAGCCAAAGTGATAAATCGCGCGCAGCGGCCGAGGTTCGGAAAAGTTCCCCGGAGGATTCTTTGTCAGGCTGTTCAGCCACGGCGGGGCCGCGGCCGTGGCCGCAGAGCTGATCGCAAAAATGGCAAAGGCGAGCCGAACGTTCATGGCAAGTCCGTTTCACCTACTGGCGTTTGGGAATCGGGGCAAACGCGGGCCGGCCGGTACAAAAAAACGCACGCGAGAGGGGCGCTCGCGTGCGTTTCAAATTAGCCGAGTAGTTAGGTCAGGGCTTGGTCGCTTTTGCCGGCGAAGCTGGACTGGTCGCGGTTGCGGGCCGGTCCGTGGTGGTCGAACTGACGCGACCGGGCTTGTTCAATTCGGTAACGACGTCGGTTGTGAAATCGACGTTGTCTCGCGAGTAGAGGAGCAGGGGAACGCCATTCAAGCTCATGCCTGACTTATCGAAAACGAGGTCGAGGTTCTGAGATTTCACGCGGGCGTTCACCACGTCGGTGATCTCTTTTACAATTCCTTCACGCATGCGGAGGGCCTGCTCCTGCAGCTGGCGTTCACGCGTCTGGCGGAAGTCGTTAATCTCGCGCTCCATGTTTTTGATGTTCGTGATCTTGTCATCGCGCTCTTTCGCTTTGGCGCTTTTCGCTTCAGCGCTGAGAGCATTGGAATCGAGCTGCTTGTTAAGATTGTTGATCTCGTCGAGGGCTTTTTTGTAGGCGTCAGCGCGCTCGTCGTATTCTTTTTTAGCGGAGTTTTTGGCCTCGTTGATTTTGGCCTCGGCGTCCTTGGTTTTGTTGTATTCTTTAAAGGCACGGCTCATATCGACCGTTCCTACCTTCAGTGAGCCCTGGGCAAAGCCGGACGCCGGAAGAGCGAGGATCGCACCGAGCGTGATTGTTAGGATGTGTTTCATAAGACAGTTAGGCAGTTGTTTTTGTGTGACCCCTTTAGACCCGATTGTTCAGTGTTTGTTCAAAATTGATACCCGACGTTGAAGTTGAAGTGCCCGGTGCCGCTACGGCCATCTTTTTGGATGGGAATACCGTAGTCGATCCGGAGCGGCCCAACGGGCAGGTCCAAACGGATACCGACGCCGACGTCAGATGCAACATCACGTGTGCTGAAATCGTAGGCGTCCGCGTTAACGAACCCAGTGTCGTAAAAGATCGCACCGCGGGCCTTTTCGATGATCGGGAAGGTCAATTCAGCCGTCGCCCGGGCCATGGAATTGCCGCCGATCGGCTCGCCGCTGGCGTCTCTTGGGCCGACATCACGGAAAGCGAAACCGCGGAGATTGTTCGAACCGCCGAGGTAAAGACGATCGAAGATCGGCACGTTGGAAACCGTCGCGAAAACCTCCTGGGGAGGGGTGCCGGCGGTCAAACCGGTATCAACCTGACGGGTCTCAGAACCTTTCCAGACATCAACTACAGCAGCTTCGCCGTTGAAGAGCAGAATCAAATCCCAGGGGAGGTGGAAGTACTGCGAACCCTCCAGATCCAGGCCATAAACATTCACATCTCCGCCAAGCGGTCCGCCGGCGACGTAAGGGGAAAACGTGATGCGAGTGCCTTTGCGGGTAAGAAGAGGGCTATCACGATGGTCGTAGACCAGGCTTCCCAGCACTTCGCTGTTGGTGGTCGTGCCACTTTCCGCCTTGATCTGAGCGCTGGCCCCCGAGGAAATATTGTAGAGCTCGACGTTCTCGAGGCGGTAACCGAGGGTCGCGTACATCAAACTGAAGATTGGCTTCCGGAGCTCAATCGACATGCCGTAGTTTCGCTGATCGTATTCCGAACTGAGGTAATCGGCTTCGGTGAAGAAAGCCTGGCCGCCTAAAGAAAGACGCCGATCGAGAAAATAGGGTTCGGTCAGGGCCAGAATTAAATCCTTCCGCTGCGTGCCGACCTGTGCGCGGATACGGAACTTCTGGCCGCCACCCGTTAGGCCGGGCCAGTTGGTGATGTCGAAATTTCCCTGGGTCAATTCGGCGAAGACGACCAACTGATCGACCGTGCTGAAACCGCCGCCGAAACTCAGAGAGCCGGTGCGTTTCTCTTCCACCTGGATAGTCAGGTCTTTACGCCCCGGGACGCCAGTATCTTCCGGATAGGTTTCGACCTTGGCGAAATATCCAAGGTTATCGAGGCGCCTTTTCGAAAGATCGACCCGAACGGTGTTGAAGACATCGCCCGGCGCGACCAGAACTTCGCGGCGAATCACCTTATCCTTTGTGCGCGTGTTGCCGATGATGTTGATGCGTTCCACGAACGCGCGATCGCCTTCTTCAATCTTGTAGTGAACGTCGATCACGCCGGGCCCGGCAGGCGCGCCTTCCGGCAGAACGACCAGATCGACATAACCGCCGATTCCGTAGGCATCGGCGATTGCCTTGGAGTCATCATGAAGGCCCTTGGGCGAATAGATCTTGCCCTCTTTCATCTTGATAACCGCGCGAAGCTTCTCCTCGCTGGTCAATTTGTAACCAGAGAATGTGACTTTGCCGGTGTGATAGATCGCGCCTTCGGCGATGGCGATCTTGATCACGATTGGGCCGTTCTGGCGTTCTTCGCGAACGTCCTTCACTTCGACGTCCAGGTATCCTTTGTTCTGGTAGAACTCCTTGATGCTTTCGAGGTCCTGCTGCAGTTGGACTTCGTCGAGCCGGCCGGACTTATCGATGAAGGCCAACATGGTCTTGCCTTTTGTCTTCATCTGCTTGCGCAAAACACTGGGCGCTAAAATGCTGGTTGCCTTCGAACTCAACGCGTGCGGACGGCGCCTTTAACGCCTTCGTTAACCGTGACAACAACGCGCGCGGTGCCGCGACTTTCCTCGAGCGGATCGACGCGACATTGAACGGTCACGTCGTTAAAGCCGTGCCCCTTGTAGGTTTCGAGGATCTTCTGCCGGCCCGTCTCCAATTCCTCTTCGTTGACCGGCGTGTTGATCTTGACCCCGAGATCCTTTCGCACGCGCTTCGGCAGCGATCTTCTGCGCGCCATCGACTTCGATTTCGCGCACGACCATCCGCGTCTGAATGGCGACAATGACTTTGACGCCTTCAGACAGCGGTTGTGCAAAAATTCGCACGTTTCGGACGTTGCCGGTGGAGTAGAGATTCCGAATATCCTGCTCGACGACGGCGTCCGAATACGGCTGGCCGACAGCGGTCCGCATTTGCGCCAGAATGCGTTCCTTGCTCACGGTCGCTGGGCCGGTGTATTCGACCTCGACTGAGCGGATAATTGGCGGGGCCTGCTGCGGGCCAAAACCGGTCCGGATACCGCAAAAATCGTCGCCAGCAGAAGGGCCCAGGCTGCATGGCGGATCGACGCGGAAAAGAGGGTCATAAACAGGGATTAGAGATGGCGAATCCCGCGGGGAGATACCACGCGGGACAGGCGGCTATATGAGGAATAAGAGGACAATCGTCAAGAAGGATTTTCCGAACCGACCGGAGTTTGTAGACAACCCGACCCGCGATTTAGTTCAGAAGTTTATACCAATTGTCGCGGCGTCGTGGCTCGTAACCGGCGTCCCGAATAAGCGATTCGATCTGCTCGGCGTTCAGTCTGAACGTGGTTCCGGCGGAACTGACAACGTTCTCTTCCATCATGACGGAGCCGAAATCATTGGCGCCGAAATTCAGGGCCACCTGGCCGATTCCCGGCCCCTGGGTCACCCACGAGCTTTGGATATTCTCAACATTGTCGAGAAAGATCCGGGCGAGCGCCTGGGTGCGGAGATACTGGGCCACACCGGCGGCGTGGCCGATTTTCAGCACGGTGTGCTGCGGTTGAAAGGTCCAGCAGATAAACGCGGTGAACCCTCGGGTCTGATCCTGCTGCGTTCGAATGCGATCAAGGTGCTCGATCCTGTCGGACATGGTCTCTATATGACCGAACATCATGGTGGCGCTCGAGCGCAGGCCGAGCTCGTGCGCGACCTGCATGACTTCCAGCCATGCGTCTGAGGAACACTTTAACGGCGCGATTTTTTTCCGGACGCGATCGACCAGGATCTCGCCGCCGCCACCCGGAATTGATCCGAGCCCGGCCTCCTTGAATTGCGCGATCACTTCGCGCAGCGGCATACCGAATGTCTCTGCGAAATGCTGAAACTCCGGCGGACTGAATCCGTGAATGTTGATATGCGGATATTTGCTCCGGATATGGTGAAGCAGATCGAGGTACCACTGAAACGAAAGCTTCGGATGATGGCCGCCCTGCATCAGGATCTGCACGCCGCCAACTGACGAGAGTTCGTCCAGTTTCTGATCGATCTCGTCAAAGGACAAAACGTAGTGATCGGAATCTTTTTCCGTCCGATAGAACGCGCAGAACTTGCAGTAAACGTTGCAAACGTTGGTGTAGTTGATGTTGCGATCGACGATGTAGGTAACAATCTCACGTCCGCGGCCGCCATAGGCTGCCGCTTTGGCCTGATTGCGCCGGGCGGTCGCGAGGACGCCGAGTTCCTCGAGCGGAAAACGCGAGAGCAGCCGCGCGTCTTCAACGGAGATGCGCTCGCCCGAGAGGACCTTTTCGCTCAGGGCCTCGCCGTTGAGTGATACCATGCCAAAACCCTAGCCCAAGCCGCGCGATCTTTCGAGTTGGATCGAAAAACCGCCGCCGCGGCCTGAGATGCCGGGCACCTATGTCAGGGCGATCGCCTGGAAGGAGCTGACGACGTCGTCGGGTCCTTTTTCGGTGAAGAAACTTTCGTAATAACCGGGCCCAAGGTCCCAGTGGTCGCCCTTATAGTATTCGTCGCGATAAAATCTCCAGACTCCGCTGACCACGATCAGTGAGCTGATGCGGTCGTTCCAAAAATCGCCGATGAAATGGAAGCTCAGATTGGTGCGCGCGTAGGCTCCGCCGAAACAAATGTGATCGTAGATAACCAGCTCAGGCAGGCGATTAATGTCGTTGTTAGGCGCATCTTTGGAAGCAGCGTGCGGATGGTAACCGAGGTTTCCAAGTTTCCATTTGGTATCGATGATACAGCCGTTAGTCGGAGAAAGATCTGTTTTTGGTATTTGTCTCATAAAGGCGCGAAGATTTCTGTAATTTGAACAGAGGCCGTTCGGCCTGTCGAGTCTCGAAACCGGCCATATGGCCGGAAGCATCAAAGTCCAAGCTGCCAAACTCTAATGAGCGCCGAACAACCCCCGACTTTCTCCAGCTGTCATCTGGAGGCTTGGAGGTTCTCTGGAGCTTGGATGTTGAAGTTAGAAAGCCCGGCCGCTCTTCGCCCGCGTTACGGGGTGCTTCCGCTCCGAAGGAGCGGTCCCTTCTATATTATATAAGATGCTCGCGCTGATCGGAGCGGAGCCGGATCGTCTTTGTCTGGAGATTGTGAACCGTGCGGACGAAGCGGACCGTCTTGCTCTTGGCCCGCATCAGAATGGAATGCGTCACCGCGTTCGCCGCGCCCTTTGTCCGCACGCCGCGAAGAAGCGCGCTGTCGCTGATGCCGGTGGCGCAAAAGATAATGTTTTTTCCGTGGGCCAGATCGTCGGCCGTGTAGATGCGGTCGAGATCCTTTTCCCATCCCGCATCAATGAGGGTTTGGCGTTCGTTCTGGTCACGCGGCCACATCTTGCATTGCATGTTGCCACCGAGGCATTTGACTCCAGCGGCTGCGAGCACCGCCTCGGGCGATCCGCCGATGCCCATGTAAAGATCCACGTCGGTGTCCGGTAACGCCGGCGCCATGGCCGCGGCGATGTCACCGTCACCGATTAGTCGCAAAGAAGCGCCGGCATTGCGGATTTCAGAAACGATTTCTTTATGGCGCGGGCGATCCAGCATCATGACGACAATGTCCTGGACGCGCTTTTCGACCGCGCGCGCCACGATGGCGAGAGTTTCAGCGATAGGTCCGTCCACGCTCAGGGTGTCGCCGCGCTTCTGCATGTAGCTAACGACCCGCGGCCCGTAGGCCAGCTTCGACATGTAAAAGGAGGGGATGTCACGCAGTGCGACCTTGATTCCGTCCTCCGGGCTGGCAGCCGCGATACAACTGATCGAGTTGGGCGCGCCTTTCGAAATATTCGTCGTGCCATCAATCGGGTCGATGGCGATATCGAACTGCGGCGAACCCGGGAAGCCAGGTGCCGAGCTGTTCCCCTTTGAAAATTCCGGGCGCGTCATCCTTGATTCCTTCGCCGATAACGACTTCACCGCAGATGTTCATCAGGTCGAACATGCCGCGCATGGCGTCGCAGGCGGCCGCATCGGCTTTTTCCTTTTCGCCGCGGCCGAGCCAGCGAAGCGAGTTCAGCGCAGCCGCTTCGGTCGCGCGCACGAAATCGAACTCAATAATGCGCTCGATGTCGGGATAATTTTGTTTGGGCAGGCGCGGCATTCGATTACGGCGGGCTCACTGGAAATGCTACTAATGGCACAGCCGGAAAAATACCGCCAGAGTTTCCGCTGGTCAGTTTAAGCAAGCCATTGCCTAACGGCTGCTCACAGGCTCGGCGGTTCGGGCACTCCCGGCGGAATTGCGCCGGGCATTGTCTCGGGCTCCGCCGAAGGAGCGGCTGCAGAAATTGTCTTGGAATCGGCGACTTTGAGACGAGTCGACATGGTGGCGGCTGCGGCCAGCAGAAGACCGGCCAGAAAAAATGGAGCGCCCGGAATAGGTGTTCCGTGTTTTGGATCGATGAACCAGCGAAAGGTCTGCAGGAAAATCACCGGCCCGATGATGAAAGTGATCGAACGCATGCTTTGGATCGCGCCCTGCAGCTCGCCCTGTTCCTGTTCAGTCACGCGACGGGTCATGATTGATTGGGCTGCGGGCATGGAAATATTCCAAAGCGAAATGATGGGTATCGATCCGAACAGCCATGCGCCGGTTTTCGCGAGACCGGCCACGACCATGCCGCAGGCGCCGAAATATTGTCCGGTGTAGAGCGTCTTCTTTTCGCCGAATCGTTTCACCATCCGTCCGGTCAACACTCCGGAAATGATAGCGGTGACGATGCCCACGACCATGAGCGAAAAGCCGTTGGTCAATTGGCTCCAGTTGTAGCGGTAGATGCTGTAGAGCACCCAGACGCTAAAAACATTATGGGCGGTGTAGGCCAGGAGCTGAATGATGTTCACCTGCCAAATTTCCGGATGGGAACGCAGGATCCTGAGCGAGCCGATCGGATTCGCCCGGCGCAACTCGAATGCTTTTCGTTTTTCAGGAGCCAACGATTCCGGCACAAAGAAAAATCCCCAGATCCAGTTTGTCAGGGAGAGGCCGCCGGCAACCCAGAAGGCCAGGCGCGGATCGAAGTGGCTCAAGAAGCCGCCAAGAGCTGGGCCGAAGGCAAAGCCGATGCCAAACCCGATGCCGATCATTCCGAAGGCAGCGGCTCGTTTCTCGCGCGGCGTCACATCGGCGATATAGGCCATGGCCGTCGGAATACTCGATGTGGTGATACCAGAAATGATGCGGCCGAGAAAAAGCCACCCAATGGTCGGCGCTAGCGCCATGACGATGTAGTCGAGCCCGAGGCCGAGATTGGAGAGCAGAATGATCGGCCGCCGCCCGACCTTGTCGGAAAGTACGCCAAGGATCGGCGAACAGAAAAACTGCATCAAGGCAAAAACGAGCGTAAACGCCGTGGTCCAGTTGGCCGCGCTGGTCATATTGCGACCGAGGAAGCGAAGAATCAGATCCGGCAGAACCGGAATGATCAGCCCCATCGCCAGGATATCGAGCGTGACCGTGACCAGAATGAAAATGACCGCAGCCTTCCGCGACTTCACAGCGGCAAAGGTGGGCCGAGAACCTTCCGCCTGCAAAGTGAGAAACGTTTCGGAGCGGGTTTTGCCTTTTCTGTTGGAGGTCGTTATTGTTTCAATGTGCGAGGGGATTGGGTCGGATGAGCAAGAAGAGGCGAATGGGTCTGATTGCGTGGGGCGCTTCCATGGCGGTGCTTATCCTGGCCGCCTTTAGCGGACGGACGTTCGCGCAAGCGGTTCCCAATCTGGCCATGACCAGGGTGGCTTCGGGTTTGCCCCAGCCACTGTTCGTCACCGCGCCGCCGGGGGATTACAACCGGCTCTTCATCGTCTGCCAGACCGGGCAGGTTTACGTTCTGAAACTGGATACCGGCGTGGTAAACGCGACGCCTTTTTTGAACATCCAAAGCCGGCTCACCAGCACGAACGGCGAACAAGGCTTGTTAGGCATGGTTTTCGATCCGAACTACGCCACCAATGGCAAGTTCTACCTGGACTTTGTCGTTCCCGGCGGATTCTGGGGCAACGGGACGACCCATGTGTCGCAGTTTCAGGTCTCGGGCAATGCGGACGTCGCCGATACCTCCGTCGAAAAAATTCTGCTCACTTTTGATCACCCCGAAACTAATCACAATGGCGGCTGGATCGGCTTTAGTCCGCGGCCTAACGATGACCATAACCTTTATATTGCCACCGGGGACGGCGGCAGCTCCAACGATTACGATGGCGGTGTCGGCCACATCGAGCCGGGAGGGAATGCGCAGAATTTGACGACGGTGCTCGGCAAGATCCTTCGAATTCACGTGGATCCACTTGCCGGCACTGCCTCAATTCCGCCAACGAATCCATTTTTTGGCATCAGCGGCGATCGAGGGGAGATTTTTTGTTTCGGATTGCGCAATCCCTATCGGGACAGCTTCGATCGCGCAAACGGGCGCCTGTTTATCGGCGATGTCGGCCAAAATACGCGCGAGGAGATTGACGTGCAGCAGGCGAGTAATCCGAATGGTGGCGAAAATTATGAGTGGCGCCTGCGCGAGGGGACCATCGCGACGCCCACCGGCAGCGTCGGTGGTAATCGCCCGCCGGGAGGCATCGATCCCATTCTCGATTACGACCGCTCCGTCGGCGGCACGACCATCGGTGGCGTAGTTTATCGGGGCCGGCAGATTCCGCCATTGCTGAGCACGTACGTTTTTGGCGATTATCTGGCGGCCAAAATCTTCACGCTGAACTACGACGGTTTGGTGGCGACGAACTTCCAGACCATAACGCCGGAACTCAACACCAACACGAATGGTGGCTTCTCACCGGGCAGCCTGAGTTCCTTTGGGGAAGATGCGAATGGCGAAATCTATACGACGAATCTCGGAAGCGTCCCGCCAACTAATCCGCCTAACGGCAGCGTCTACCGGCTTGTTCCGGTGACGCCAAATGTCAGCATCGATGCTGTCACCAGAGATCCCGCAACCCAACATATTCTGGTTCACGGCTACGGCGTCCCCTTCAACGTTCACAAGGTGAAGGCGACGAGCGATCTTTCTCAGCAGTTCATCCAGATCAATACCGTGACCGCGGCCGGTGATGGTAGCTTTACCTATACCGATGCCAATCCGGGAACGATGCGCTTCTACCAGGTCGCGTATCCCTGAGGCTCTTCGATGGCGCTGCCCGAGGACCGGACGGTCTCGAGGCCCACTCGATTTGGATGGTTGCCTCGGTCAAATCGGGAGACGAATCTTCAATCATCAGCGTGACCCCGCTTTCTTACCGCTCACCAAAAACTGAAGTGCGGCAAAGCCCGATTCATGGAAGAGGTCTGTTCGCCGCCGTTCCGATCGCAAAAGATGAAATCGTCGCCATCAAAGGCGGTCACATAGTCACACGCGCGCAATGGCAGGAAATATCGAAGACGCTCGGCCCCGCCGAGATCCAGATCGATGATGATTTATTCATTGCGCCGGTCACGCAGGAAGAACGCGAAGCGTCGATGCTCTATTCAAATCATTCCTGCGACGCGAACCTCGGGATGCGCGGTGAAATCACGTTTGTCGCGATGCGCGAGATCGCGCCCGGCGAAGAACTGACTCACGACTGGGCCACAACGGACAACGACGATTATTCGATTGAGTGCAAGTGCGGCGCGAGCAAATGTCGCGGAACGCTTGCGGGCAAGGATTGGCAGCGACCGGAGTTGCAGCAGCGGTATCGCGGATATTTCTCAACCTATCTCGCGAAAAAAATTGGCTTGCCCGGTTAGCCCAATCGCTGAACTTCCCCGTCTTTGCTCGAATGAAATATTTGTTCCTGACTGGGCCACTGCTCATTCTTCTCGCGGTCACGGCAGGGGCGGCGCCTCGTCCCACCCATCCGGTGACGAAAGCCATCGCGGTGGAGAAATACTTTGAGGGCAAAGGTCGTGTCCTCCTGTTTCAAGGACAGCCGTGTTCACCCCAGATCATGTTCGATCTGCGGCAGTCGTTTCCCAAGAGTACCATTCGCCTGGCCGCGCCATTTCGTGAGTCGCGAGTGTTAACCGACGCGGCCCGTCACCGCCGCACGGTGCATATCACCGGCATCTGGCGGCACGGCCGCGACAAGCTCTGCCGTTTTGTCGAAGTGACCAGAGTCTTGGCCGACTAACGATTCCTCCACAAACGTCCAGCAAATGCCCCGCTGCATCTATAGCAGCGGGAGGGCTGAGTGACGTCGACCGAGCTCCTTGTAGCGGCGGTCTATGACCGTCGCATTTAATTGCTCGGATTGAAGTTTGCGACGGTCATAGACCGCCGCTACAGAAGCAGCCGGCCCTTAGTACCGGTAGTGATCCGACTTGAACGGTCCGTCGACCGGAACGCCGAGATATTCGGCTTGGTCCTTCGTTAGCTTGGTCAGCTTCACGCCAATCTTTTCGAGGTGCAGACGCGCAACTTCTTCGTCGAGCTTCTTGGAGAGAACGTAAACTCCCGGCTTTATAGGTGTCGCGGTTCTTCCAAAGATCGAGCTGGGCCAGGACCTGGTTCGAAAACGAGTTCGACATGACAAAGCTCGGGTGACCGGTGGCGTTGCCGAGATTCAGCAGCCGGCCTTCGCTGAGCAGAAAAATCTCATGCCCATCGGCGAAGGTATACTTATCCACCTGCGGTTTAATGTTGGTGCGTTTGACGCCGTTGGCGTCGTTGAGCTTTTCGACCTGGATCTCATTGTCGAAATGGCCGATGTTTCCGACCACCGCCTGGTCTTTCATCTTCTCCATGTGCTCGAGCTTGATGATGTCAATGTTACCCGTGGTGGTGATGTAAATGTCGGCCCAGCCGAGAGTATCCTCGAGCGTCGTCACCTGGTAGCCTTCCATGGCCGCCTGAAGCGCATTGATCGGATCGATTTCGGTAATCACGACGCGCGCGCCCTGGCCGCGAAGCGATTGCGCGCAGCCTTTGCCGACGTCGCCGTAGCCGCAAACGACCGCGACTTTGCCGGCGATCATGACGTCGAGCGCGCGATTGAGTCCGTCGACTAACGAGTGACGGCAGCCGTAAAGATTGTCGAACTTCGATTTCGTGACTGAGTCGTTCACGTTGATCGCAGGAATGAGGAGCTTGTTCTCCTGGTGCATCTTGTAGAGACGATGCACGCCGGTGGTGGTCTCTTCGGAGACGCCGCGCCAATCCTTGATCATCTCGTGCCAGCGGAACGGATTTTCGCGCTGCACTTCGATCAGCAAATCTTTGATGACCTGTTCTTCTTTGTTCCCGGACTTTGATTTAGCCCACTCGCTGCCTTCCTCGAGCTCGTAGCCCTTGTGAATCAGCAAGGTGGCGTCGCCGCCGTCGTCGACGATCAATTGCGGACCTTTGCCGTCCGGGAACGAAAGCGCCTTGAGTGTGCACCACCAGTATTCCTCGAGGCTCTCACCCTTCCACGCGAAAACAGGCACTCCGCTCTGCGCGATTGCGGCGGCCGCGTGATCCTGGGTCGAAAAAATATTGCAGCTGCCCAGCGCACGTGGCACCGAGATCGACCAGCGTTTCGATCAGCACCGCCGTCTGGATCGTCATGTGCAGCGAACCCGTGACGCGCACGCCCTGCAGCGGTTTTTCCTTGGCGTACTTCTCGCGTATCGCCATCAATCCCGGCATTTCCTTCTCCGCAATGGAGAGTTCCTTGCGCCCAAATTCGGCCAACGAGATGTCAGCGACTTTGTAATCTTGTTTTGTGTCGTGTGTGTGTTGTTGTTGCCATAAATGTCAGCTTTAAGTGTTAAGTTTTAAGCTTTAAGTTTCTGCGGTGGGATGCGCTTCTGCTTTAGGACGGCTCTTCGCGAGCATGGAACGCCGCAGTCCCTCCAGCATCTTTGGAAATCTCTTTCGTCTCGGCGACGAAATTGTCGAACTCTGGCTTTTGCCGAGAAGCTTCAATTTGCGCGCGATATAAACCTGTGTGCGAACCTCGCCGCACAGGATCCTTTCGAGAAATTTAGAAAGTGCGCAAAATCTTTGGTGCTTCCCCGCTCCGAGCCTTCTGCGACGTTGCAGGGGATGGATAACGACGCTCGACCAATCTGATCCTTGAGCGTGAAGTTCTTGCAAGTCGCAAAGGCCTCAAAGATCGACACAGAAAGCGCGCATCCGCGCTGCCACACTTTCAAATCTTCGAAGGATTGATAGGCCATTACTTAAAGCTTAAGACTTAAAGCTTAAAGCTAGTGAGCTGCGTCCCGCAGCTCGTCGGCCTTGTTCGTTGTTTCCCAGGTCAGATCGGGATCATCGATCTTGCCGAAATGGCCGTAGTTCGTGGTCTTGGAGTAAATCGGGCGCAGCAAATCGAGCTGCTGGACGATGTCGGCCGGTTTGAAGCTGAAGACGGATTTGACCGCTCGCTCGATCGCTTCTTCATCCACCGTGGCCGTCATAAAAGTATTAATATGGACACTGACTGGCTGGGGATGACCGATGGCGTAGGCGAATTGCACTTCGCAACGCGCCGCCAGTCCGGCTGCGACGACATTTTTCGCGACCCAGCGCCCCATGTAAGCGGCGCTCCGATCGACCTTGCTTGGGTCCTTGCCGGAAAAGGCGCCGCCGCCGTGACGTCCCATGCCGCCATAAGCTATCGACGATGATCTTGCGACCCGTTAGGCCAGTGTCGCCCTGCGGCCCGCCGACGACGAAACGTCCGGTCGGATTGATCAGAAATTCGGTCGTGTTATTCAGCATTTCGGCCGGTAGGACCTTGCGGATCACTTCTTCGATGCAGAAATCCTTGATCTCTTTGTGCTTCACATCGGCGGAATGCTGGGTCGAGATGACCACATTCGAGATTCCGACCGGTTTGTTGTCTTCGTAGATCACCGAGACCTGCGACTTGGCATCGGGACGAAGCCAGCCGCATTTGCCGCTCTTGCGGATGCGGGTCAATTCGCGTCCCAAGGCGATGCGCGAACATGATCGGTGCCGGCATCAGCTCCTTCGTTTCGTCGCAGGCAAAACCGAACATCAGTCCTTGGTCGCCCGCGCCCTGTTCGGCGTGACCTTTGCCCTCTGCTTCTGCTTGATCGACGCCCTGCGAGATGTCGGCCGATTGGTCGGTGATGATATTGGTCAGGAAAATCTTGTTGGCGTGAAAAACGTCGTCCTCATGGACGTACCCGATTTCCGCAATGGCATCGCGCACGATCTTATCGATGTTGAGAACGGAAGTGAGCGACTTGCTCTCCTTCTTCAGTTTCGGAATGGTGATCTCACCGCCGACGATGACCAGGTTACTTTTGGCGTAGGTCTCGCAGGCGACGCGGCTGTTTTTATCCTGTTCCAAACAGGCGTCGAGAATGGCGTCGGAAATGGTGTCGCAAACTTTGTCAGGGTGACCTTCACCGACGGACTCGGAGGAAAAGATAAAACGTCGAGGCATGGAACGAGGATCAGTGTTCGGTTACAGGATTAGGCGGCGGGCTCGAGGCATGTTGAAGCCCGAACCGTGCCGCAATCCGAGACGTCATATTGACGAATCAGGATATGTCGATATATCGTAGAGGGTGGGAATGGCGTCAACCATTAATTTGCTCCGCATGGTGGCCGATCCCACCCGTTTGCGCCTTCTCCTTCTGCTCGATCTAGAGGAAGTTTCCGTGGCCGAGCTCCAGGAAATTCTCGGCATGGGCCAGTCCCGCATCTCCACCCATCTGGCCCAGCTGAAACGGGCTGGCCTGGTTGTGGCGACGGCGTTCCGGCAAGAATGTTTATTACGGCGCATCCAAAGGCGACCGCGCAGGAACGGCGCCGGCAACGCGTGTCCGCGAGATCGTTCGCGGACTCGGGCGCGAAATGCCGGAAGCGGCCAAGCGATCGGACCGCGCTCGAGCTGGTTTTGCGCAAACGCGCAGGACAAGGCGCGCGAGTATTTCGATCGAACTGGCCGGCCGTTTCGGACGCGACTACGTCCCCGGCCGTTCGTGGCAGGCGCTGGCCAATGTTCTGATCGCGCTTCTTCCGCCGATGACGGTGGCGGATCTCGGCGCCGGCGAAGGCACCCTCTCGCAATTGCTCGCGCGGACTGCCCGCAAAGTGATCGCGATCGATAACTCCGCGAAGATGGTCGAGTTCGGCTCGAGTCTCGCGCGGAAACACGGCTTCAAGAATCTGGAATACCGGCTCGGCGATATCCAGGATCCGCCGATCAAGAAGGCAAGCGTCGATCTGGCGATTTTCAGCCAGGCGCTGCATCATGCGAATCGTCCGGAGCGCGCCATCGCGAGCGCCCATCGATATTTGAAAAAGGGCGGTCGCGTCGTCATTCTCGATTTGCTGAGCCACCAGTTTGATAAGGCGCGCGAGCTCTATCTCGATCAATGGCTCGGGTTCAGCGAAGTGCAGCTGCACGATCTGCTCGAGGAAGCTGGATTCACTCACATCGATGTGCGGGTGGTCTCGCGCGAAAAACAGAGCCCGCATTTTCAAACGGTCTTCGCAACCGGCGTGAAGTAGCTGAACAGCCGCGAGATAGTCGCCCCTCCATCGGGCCTTGTGCTCGTTTCGCAGGAAGCAATCTCATTCCTTCTCGGATTTTTTCATCCCGGGTGTTTAACTCGGCGCATGAAACCCCATCAATTGTTGGTGCCCGTTTTGCTCGCGACAATTCTCCCCTGGTTTGCCTGCGCCGCTGATTCGCCTGCCCTAACGATCTACAATCAGAACTTCGCCGTCGTGCGAGACACTTTGCCGCTCGATCTCAAAGCGGGCGTGAACGAAGTAAAATTTACCGAGACGACCGCGCATTTGGAGACCGATTCCGTGATTCTGCGCGATCCGACGGGGAAGGTAGCGCTGCAGGTACTCGAGCAGAATTATCGCAACGACCCCATTTCCCAGGAACAGTTGCTCTCTCTTTACGAAGGCAAGACGATCGACTTCGAGACCGATCTGGGCTGGGGCCAAAAGAAAATCGTCACCGGAAAGATCATCCGAAGCGGCTACACTCCCCACTCGCAGCAGGCCATGCAGCGCTATGGGCAGCCTTACTATCAATCGCAGATGACCATGGCCACCGGGACGCAGCAACCCATCATCGAAGTCGATGGGAAGCTGCAATTTTCAATGCCGGGCAAGCCGATCTTTCCCGCATTGACCGACGACACGATTCTCAAACCGCAAATCGCCTGGAAATTAAATAGCGACAAAGCGGCCAAGCTTGATGCGGAACTCGCGTATGTCACCGGCGGAATGAGCTGGGAAGCGGAATACAACATCGTCGCACCGGAAGACAGCGATAAGCTGGATGTGGTTGGCTGGGTAACGATGGATAACCAGAGCGGCAAAACCTTCGAGAACGCCAAGATCAAACTCATGGCTGGCGACGTTAGCAAAATCCAGCCGACTCCTGAGAGCGGCATGATGTATCGAGGTGAATTAGCCTCAACCGCTGGCGGGCCCTCGGCGACCGTCAGGGAAAAGGCGTTCGAAGATTATCACCTCTACACGCTGGCGCGACCGGCCACGCTGCATGATCGCGAAAGCAAACAGGTGGAATTCATTCGCGCGAGCAACGTGCAGTCCCAAAAGGTTTACGTGTATGACGGATTGAAGATCGACTGGACCCGGTATCGCGGTTACGGGATGGAGAATCTGCGCAATAACCAGGAAGTCGGCGCGGAAATGGACACAAAGGTGGCCGTCATGCGCGAGTTCAAGAACTCAGAGGCGAATCATCTGGGCATGCCTCTTCCGAAAGGGAAGGTTCGCTTCTACAAGCAAGACAAGGACAAGCAGATCGAGTTTACCGGTGAAAACACCATTGATCACACGCCCAGGGACGAAACCGTGCGGATTTACACTGGCAACGCCTTTGACCTCACCGGAGAACGCCGCCGCACTTTCTTTAAGAGTGATTCAAACAATCATTGGATAGACGAGGGCTTCGAAATCAAGCTGCGTAATCATACGAAAGAGCAGGCCGAGATCCGCGTCGTCGAACACATGTTCCGTTGGTACACCTGGGACATCACCGACAAATCGGACACCTTTCAGAAGATGAACGCGCAGACGGCGGAGTTTCGCGTTCAGGTCAAGCCGGACGAGGAAAAGACGATTCATTACACCGTCCATTATTCCTGGTGACCGGGCGTCCGGCCTCTACGTTGCGTCTGCGCCCGTGCCAAGGCGTGTGAACGCTCAGTTCCCTCTCCTTGTCCAAGGCATCGATTTTATGGTGATGCATCGGAATTCCCGGTAGAATTTGCGCCATGGCGGGCTTTTTTGAGGAAGTGCAGCGGCGAAAAGTTTACCGCGTGGCGGTGGCTTACGTCATTGCTGCCGGCGGTATTATTCAGCTCGCTTCGGCCGCCTTCCCGGCGTGGGAATTGCCTAACTGGGCCCTTCGCCTTGTCATCGTTTTGCTTCTCATTGGATTCCCGATCGCGCTCATTCTCGCGTGGGCATACGACGTTACGCCGAGCGGTATCCAGGCGACGCCGCCTACGGCGACATCCTCGTTGACCGGTCGTCGCCGAAACCTGCTGTTCCTTGTCGCCACCGGGATCATTGTTTCGCTCGCGGCTGGATTCTTCGTCCTGCCGCGCGCGATTGCGCACAAGGTCGACAAATCGATCGCGGTATTGCCTTTCGAGAACCTGAGCGACGACAAGGAGAATGCTTACTTCGCCGATGGTGTGCAGGATGATCTCCTGACTAATCTGTCCAAGATTGGCGACCTGAAGGTCATCTCACGAACTTCGGTCATGCCGTATCGCGGCCAGGGAAAGAACATCAAGGAAATCGGGAAAGCGCTCGGCGTCGCCACCATTCTCGAGGGAAGTGTGCGCCGTGATGGGAAGAAGGTGCGCATCAACGTGCAATTGATCGACGCCGGGACTGACCAGCACGTTTGGGCGCAGGATTATGACGGCGATCTAAGCGATGTCTTTAAAGTGCAAACCGAGTTTGCCGAGAAGATCGCCCGCGCGCTGCAGGCGACACTTTCGCCCGGGGAGAAAGCGCAGCTGGAAGGCGAGCCAACGCAGGATCCGGCGGCGCGCCTGGCTTACCAGGATGCGCAAGGCCTGGTGAGCGATTACGAAGATCCGCAAAGGTTGAAGCAGGCTGCGTCAAAATATGAGGAGGCACTGCGGGCCGATCCCAAATTCGCTCTCGCCATGGCGAACTATTCCCATCTTGAAAGCTGGATTTACCACACGTTTGAACATTCCCCGGATCATCGCGACAAGGCGCGGACCCTCGCCCGGCAGGCGCTGGCAATTGCTCCTTCGCTGCCCGAAGCGCACCTCGCGCAGGGCTTTGTCGATTACTATGTGGACTCAGATTTCGATGCGGCGGAGCAGCAATTCGAGAAGGCGCGATCCGGGTTGCCTAACCAACCCGAAGTTTATCTCGCGCTGGGCGCGATCGAGCGGCGCAAGGGCAAATGGAAAGAATCGAATGAGAGCCTCGAACGCGCCGTAGCGCTGAATCCTAACGACTCTTGGACCATGCATAACCTGGCCTTGAATTATGAGATGCAGCGGAATTTCGATCAGGCCAATTCAATGATTGATCGAGCGATCAACGCCAGCCCCGGCAATCCTTCGCCTTACGAGGTAAAATTGAAGTTGCTCATTGAAGCCAAGGGAGACCTCGAATCCGCCCAGCGTCTGGTTGATCAGTTCACCGGCTCGCCCCGGCCGGAGATACAGCAAAAAGTGGCCATTGCCCGGTTTAATATCCTGATTCTGCGACGAAAGTTTCAGGAGGCACTCGAAAAGGCCGAGCAGTTGCCCGATCCTTCACTGGCCACAGACCCGGCCGATTACTGCGCGAAGTATCTCGCCATCGGTCGTTGCAAGAACGCGCTGAAAGACGAAGCCGGCGCCCGCGAAGCTTTCGTGAAAGCGCGTGACGCAGCGCAACTCCAGTTGGGCAAGGATCCGCAGGACGCTTCTTCACATGCAAACCTTGCCTCGACCGAGGCCCTTCTTGGTCAGCGCGAGGAGGCCCTGAGCCAGATTGCGCAGGCGCGGAATCTTCTCCCCGAAACCAAGGATGCATTTAATGGTCCGGACATCACCGAGACGGAAGCGGAGATCCATGCCACCCTCGGCGATGCCTCCCAGGCCGTCGCAATTTTGGATGGCCTTTTGCGCAAGCCGAGTCCGGTCACGGTGACGATGCTGAAAATCAACCCGGTGTGGGACCCCATCCGAGCCGATCCTGGTTTTCAAAAACTGATCAGCGATCACGAAACCAAAACATAGGTTTTCGCGATTTATTTTTTCGACCGACTAAAATGCTGCACAGATTTCTATTTGTTGTCGCCGGGCTTTTTCTCGCCGTCGCGACCGGTTTTGGTCAATGGATCGAAAAATCTTCCAGCACCGAGAATTCAACATCACCGGCCCTGGTCCATCATCACGTCGAGCTCGAGAATTCTTCCGGAGACACCGCGCAACTTGACCTCGCGCTGGTCAACGCGGGCAAGCCCGATCTTTCCTTGCGACTGGTTGATAATCCGGGGGGGTCGCTC
Source organism: uncultured Verrucomicrobiae bacterium (assembly GCA_963824205.1). Taxonomy (GTDB): domain Bacteria; phylum Verrucomicrobiota; class Verrucomicrobiia; order Chthoniobacterales; family UBA10450; genus JBBRDU01. Next base: position 1,076,768 of record CAWGOG010000001.1, read on the forward strand.
GAATTGGCGGAAGCGATGAATCGCACTGAGTGCATCGCGGGCGTAAACGGCGGCTACTTCGACCCGGAGTTTCTCCCCATGGGACTCCGGATTACCGACGGCAAAATCGTTAGGCCAATACGGCGCGCCCGGTTGTTGACCGGAATTCTCGCTTCCGGGCCGGGCTATATGAAAATCCTTCGGATTAACGAATATTCGCCTCGCGCGAAAATGAATGTCGCGCTGCAGTGCGGCCCGCTTTTGGTCGACGCCGGCCATCCCGTGAAAGGCCTGGAGCACACGCGGTTGGCGCGGCGAACCTTCGCCGTTGTCGGGAACCGAACGTTTGGAGTGGGGGTTTCATCGGATATCACTCTGGCGGACGCAGCCGCTATCCTCGCCACCATTCGCCTGGGTGAGAATTTGAAAGTCGCTCGCGCCATGAATCTCGACGGCGGATCGTCCACCGCCTTTTGGTTTAAGCGCGCGAACGGGACAGTGATTTCCCAGTCGGAGTTAAAGACGGTGCGCGATTTTGTGGGCATCGCTGCCCCAGTAACCTCGAGGTGACTGTGGGGCGGCCATCTTGGCCGCCGATTTTCGATGGTTGGCGGCGAAGATCGCCGCCCTACATTAGGCCATGCGTTCTTTTGGAATCTTTCGCTTAAATGAGGAAACGTTTCACGGCGAGGTCCTTGGCGACGAGGTCCATCTGCTGAAGCAGCCGTATTGGTTAGGCTCCGAAAAAATTGGCCTAACGAAAAAGCTAAGCGATCTCGAAATCCTGCCACCGGTCGCGCCTTCCAAGATCATCGCGGTCGGGCTCAACTATGCCGACCACATCGCGGAGATGAAGCGCACGCCTTTGGGCACGCCCTTGATCTGGTTCAAGGCACCGAGCTCCCTCCTGGCGCACAACGGCGTCATCAGGATCGCTTATCCGGATCATCAAACCGATTTTGAGACGGAACTGACCATCGTCATCGGCCGGACCGGCCGCGATGTCCCGGAAAATCGCGCGCATGATCACGTTTTCGGATACACCCTTGGTCTCGATATTAGCGATCGCGATCTGCAGAAAACGGAAAAGCAGTTCTCGCGCTGCAAGTCCTTCGACACCTACAGCCCGATGGGTCCGTTTGTTTATTCCGAGGTCGATGTCGGCGACGTTCCAGTCGAGCTCCGGCAGAATGGAACGGTGCGCCAACAGGCCCGCACATCGCAGATGATCTATTCTGTAGCGCAGATCGTGGCCTTCGCCAGCCAATCGCTCACGCTTATGGCGGGGGACATTATTATGACCGGCACGCCCTCTGGCGTCGGGCCCATAAATGCGGGTGACACTCTCGAAGCGCGGATTTCCGATTGGCCGGTTCTGGCGCTTAAGGTCGAAAATCGCAGCTAGCCCTTCTCCTGTGGGCGAACGCCCAACCGAGCCTTTCTGGAACTGTCTGGGCCTGACTTACATCCCACAAGCCCCGAAGATTCGAATTAGTTTACACAAATAAGACTCCGTTCTGCGGGGTTTACTTAATGAAAGGGAAAATTTTAGCTGGACTCTCTGCAAATCTGTCTGGGATAAATATGGGTCCGAGCTATTAGGCTCCTATCTAAAACAAATGGCCGCACTTATGAAAACACTGACGACTCTCTGCCTCACCATGTTCGCTCTTGGCGCGTTCGCACAGAATCGGCCGGGAAACCAGCCGCCTCCTCCGCCACCGCCAAATACGGCGATCACTCCAGCGAACCCCGCACCCGCTAATGCGGGAGCCCTGGCCAATCCAGCGCCGGGCGCACCGGTAACGAATCCAGCTCCAGGCGCACCCGTTAATCCCGCGCCTGGTACCACAACTGGTGTGACGAATCCGCCGCCGGCAGGCACCATGCCCGGCGCACCCGGAGTTCAAACCGCTCCGGGAGCTTCCGTCGCCCCCGGCGCCAGTGTGACCGCGACTTTAAGCGGCAGTCTCACGCCGGCTCCATCCGCCTCCGCAAGTCCCGCGGGAACACCGGCTGGGCCAGCGCTGACAGGAAATTTCTTCATCGATAACTTCCGCAAGGGCGGGCCGATCATGTGGCCAATCCTGATCGTGTCGGTCATCTGCTTGACCGTCGTCATCGAGCGCATCTTCTGGTGGTCCGGTCGCTGGTTCCGCCGCGATCCCAAGCGGATCGAGAAAGTCTTCACCGCCGTCGAAGTGGGCGACGTGGCCGAAGCTTCGCGTCTTTCCAGAGATTCACGCGACCCGGTCCTGCGCATGATGTGGAATGGTTTGAATCACCAGCACGCCTCATTGCAAGGGGCGCTGCAGGTGGCCGCCGGCATCGAGATCAAACGCGCCGGCCGATTCCTCGTGGTCATGGACACCCTGGTTACACTGGCGCCGTTGCTCGGTCTGTTGGGCACGATTACCGGTCTGATTCGGTCGTTCAGCTTCCTCGGAAACGAAGAGCTGGCCGTGACTGCGGTCACCGGCGGTATCGCGGAAGCGCTTATCGCCACGGCTTGCGGTCTCGGCATCGCTATCTTTGCGCTGATTCCGTTTAACTTTTTCACTTCGCGTGTGTCTAACCTAGAGTTCGAACTGCAGACGGCTGCGACGAACCTGGAGGTGATGTTGGAAGCGAATGCCAAGGCCAAACGCGAAGCAGAGATGAGTCCAGCCCGCTAATCACGGGTTGCGACCAGAAGGCAATGAGCCTCGCCTAAGAACATGAAAATCGGGACGCCTATTCCGCACAAGAAAGCGCGTATCGAGATCATTCCATTGATCGACATCATGTTCTTTCTGCTCGCCAGCTTCATGATGGTGAGCCTGAGCCAGGTGCATATGAAGGGCATAAAAGTGAATCTGCCCGTCGGCCAAAAAGGCGAAACCCAGGCGAAAAAGGATTACCTCAGCGTCTCCGTCGATCAGGCGGGGAACCCGTACTTTGACAAGAAGGAGATGAGTTACGAGGAATTGACGCAGAAACTAAAGACCGTTCATGACGAGAACCCGGAGGCAAAGGTGTTCGTGCGCGGCGACGCCGGCACGGTTCACGGAAACATCATTCGAGTCCTCGATATCCTTCGGTCGGTCGGTTTTTACAAGATAGCATTCGAAATCAAGAGCGAAGCCGCCAAGGGCGTCCCAGGGCCGCACGAAGGGCCGTAACGTATTATGGCAAAACCGATCCTTTACGCTCCGCCATCCAAAAAGCTCGTTTGGGGCGCGCTCGCTTGCACTGCCGTGATCTACGGCGGCGCGGTCGTAGCCGCAATTAAGCGCGAAGCGCCGCCACCGAACCTGGAGGACATTCCCACGGCCACGGTGGAAGCATCTCTCGATCAGCCAGAGGATCAGCCCACTCCGCCACCGGAAGACATTCCAATGCCTGAACCTCCGCCGATGCCGCAGGAGATTCCGGAGTTCCATGAGGAAGCGACCCCTCCGCCAAAGCAAACGAATCGTCCCAAGCCGCAAACGCCAATCAAGGCGCCACAGACTGGTATTTCGAAGCCGGCCGGAACGATGTCCATTTCCGGAGCCAAGGCGCTCGCGACCTATGCACCGAAGCCTCCCTATCCGTATGAAGCCCGCTCACGGCATCTTACCGGAAGTGGAGTGTGCGTGCTTACGATTGATGTTGGCAGCGGCTCAGTAACCGAGGCGTCGATGGCGCAAAGTATTGGAAATTCGATACTCGATAACGCGGCCACGAGCACGTTCCGGCAGTGGAAATTCAAGCCCGGAACGGTCGCCAAGGTAAAAGTCCCGATCACCTTCACCATGACCGGCGCGTCCTACTAGCCATGCGTATTTCATCTCCTCTTCCCAAAAAACACGCGCGTATCGAGATCATTCCTTTGATCGATATCATGTTCTTTCTGCTCGCCAGCTTCATGATGGTGAGCCTGAGCCAAACTCATATGAAGGGCATTCGGGTGAATTTGCCGGCAGCGGTCGCGCCGCCTCCGCAACCGAACGTGAAGGATTCCGTCTCCATCAAGGTGATGGAGGGCGACCAAATCTATTTTGATAACGTCCCCGTTAATCACGATGAAGTCATGCCGCGCCTCTTCAAGCTCCATGAGGAGAATCCCAACATTAAGGTTTCCATCAGTGCCTCCATGCTGGCTCTTCACGGAGATGTGATCGAGGTCCTCGACATGGTGCGCCGCGCCGATATTCAAAAGGTCGGCTACCAGATCCGCGCTGCCCATAATTGAGCGGCGGCCAGGATGGCCGCCCTACAGTTGCCGGTCGCGACTTTGAAGCGTCGCTTTTAGCGCCTTCACCGCTTGCGCGCGATGACTGATAACGTTCTTCACCTCGGCTGGCAGTTCCGCAAAGGTTTGTTCGAAACCGTTCGGAACGAAGATTGGATCGTAGCCAAAGCCTCCCACGCCCCGGGGATGGTCGATGACCGCGCCTTCGACGGTTCCGGCGAATGTGCCAAGGAGCTTGCCTTCCTCGGCCAGGGCCAGAACGCAATGAAAACGCGCCACCCGCTGCTCTTTGCAAAAATTCGCCAGGTCGTCCTGCAACTTCTCGATATTCCTGCGGTCATTCGCAGGTTCTCCAGCGTAGCGCGCCGAGTAAATTCCAGGCGCGCCGCCTAACGAATCCACTTCCAGGCCCGAGTCGTCGCCAAGAACCAACCCGGATGATCGCCTTGATACGGCAAGGGCCTTGATGACAGCGTTTTCCTCAAAGGTTTTGCCGGTCTCCGGAATGTCGGGAATCTCCGGGTAATCGTTCAAATCGGAAATCCGCAAACCGTCGCCCAGAAGCTCGCGAAACTCCCGCGTCTTGCCGTGATTACGAGTGGCGATCCGAAGCTCCACTCGAAAGATTTAGTCCAGATTTGATTTCTCTCCCTAGTTTTTTCCTGCGTTCCTGCTTTCCTAATCCTTCACTCTGATGAGCAACGAGCGCCGTAAACCATTTCCCTTCGACCAGTTCGAGCCGAAATGGCAGGGCGTCTGGGAAAAGGAGAACACTTTTCATGCTCCGAATCCCGGCGAAACCGGGTTTGATGCGGCCAAACCGAAGTTCTACGTCCTCGACATGTTTCCGTATCCGAGCGGAGCCGGGTTGCATGTCGGTCATCCCGAAGGTTACACCGCTACGGACATCATCGCCCGATACAAGCGTTTCAGCGGCTTCAATGTGCTTCATCCGATGGGCTGGGATGCCTTTGGTTTGCCGGCGGAACAATACGCCATTCGCACCGGTCAGCATCCCTCCCTAACGACCCGCGAGAACATTGCGAAATTCAAGGCCCAACTGAAAGCGATCGGTTTTTCCTACGATTGGGATCGCGAGATCAACACGACCGATCCCGGCTATTACAAATGGACTCAGTGGATTTTTCTTAAGATTTACAACTCCTGGTTTAATCCGGCGACCGGAAAAGCGGAACCGATTTCGACATTTCGCGGTGATGATCCCGACTCGGTGCGGCTGGCCTACGTAGCCAGTGTGCCGGTGAACTGGTGTCAGGAACTCGGGACAGTCCTCGCTAATGAAGAAGTCGTCGACGGCCGAAGTGAGGTCGGCGGCTTCCCGGTGGTGAAACGCCCTATGCGCCAATGGATGCTGCGCATCACCGCTTATGCAGACCGCCTGATGGGCGAGCTTGATGGACTCGACTGGCCTGAATCGATCAAGCTATTGCAACGGAATTGGATCGGAAGAAGTGAAGGCGCGGAGGTTGAATTTCGAATCTCGGATGTCGAATTGCGGAATGAGGAAACAGCCAGCATTCGCGTATTCACAACGCGTCCCGATACCATTTACGGCGCGACCTACATGGTGCTGGCGCCAGAAAATCCGTTGGTGGATCAACTGACAACGGATGAACACCGGCACTCCGTCGCAGAATATCGCGCGACGATAGCCGCGAAATCGGATCTTGAGCGCACCGAGCTCGCGAAAGAAAAAAGCGGCGTTTTTATCGGGGCCTTCGCCATCAATCCCGCGAACGATGCCAAGATTCCGATATGGACCGCCGATTACGTTCTCATGGGATACGGGACGGGCGCGGTCATGGGCGTGCCGGGACATGACGAACGCGATTTGGAATTCGCGCGCAAATTTGAACTGCCCATCCTGCCCGTGGTTCAGGCGCCGGGGAAGACGCCTGAAGAATCGATCGGCTATATCGACGACGGCACGGCGATCAATTCACCGGTGATCGACGGCCTTCCGACCCCGGTGGCTAAGAAGAAGATCACCGCGTGGCTGGAAGAGCGCGGTTACGGAAAAAGTGCGATCACCTACAAACTTCGCGACTGGCTTTTTTCGCGTCAACGATACTGGGGCGAACCATTTCCAGTAGTTTGGGAGAACGGCTGCCATCGCTCGTTAGGCGAAGACGAACTGCCGATTGTTCCGCCGCCGCTGGAAGACTACAAACCAACCGGAACGGGCGAGCCGCCGCTGGCGAAGGCCAAAGATTGGGTCAGGTATTCCGAGAGCGCGACGCGCGAATTAAATGTGATGCCGCAATGGGCGGGATCGTGCTGGTACTACTTGCGGTTCTGCGATCCGGGTAACGATCAGCGTTTCGTTGGCGAGGAAGCCGAGCGTTATTGGATGGGAGCTGGTGGCACGGGCTTCCAGCCCGTGGGACATCGGCAGGATGCCGATGCCACTGGAAAGCCTGGCGGAGTGGACCTCTACGTTGGTGGAACCGAACATGCGGTCCTGCATCTTCTTTACGCGAGGTTTTGGCACAAAGTTTTGTTCGACCTTGGTTTTCTATCGAAGCCGGAACCGTTTCAGCGACTTGTTAACCAGGGGATCATTCTTGGCGAGGACGGCCAGAAGATGTCGAAGTCGCGCGGGAACATTGTGAATCCCGACGATGTCATCGGGCAGTACGGCGCGGACGCGTTTCGTTTGTATGAAATGTTTATGGGTCCGCTCGAGCACATGAAGCCGTGGAGCATGCACGGAGTGGAGGGTGTCTCGCGTTTCCTTGCCCGGGTCTGGCGATTGATCATGTCCGAGAACCAGGCCGGCGAATGGGAGCTCTCGCCAAACATCGGGACGGCCGAATTAACCAAGGCGCAGCAAAAAATCCTGCACGCCACGATTAAGAAAGTGACCCACGACATTGAGTCGCTCTCCTTTAACACTGCCATCTCGCAGATGATGATTTTCGTGAACGCTTTTACGAACGCCGACCGGGTGCCGATCGCGGCTATGCAGCCTTTCCTGATCATCCTCAACCCCTTTGCCCCGCATTTGAGCTCGGAACTGTGGCAAAGGCTCGCATTGCCGGGTGAGATTACGGGTCAGACGTGGCCTGAATTCGACGAGCGATTTTTGGTCGAAGACGAGATTGAAATTGTCGTGCAAATCAATGGCAAGGTGCGCGATCGCCTGACCGTTCCACTCGACGCCACGGATGAGGAGATTAAGGCACTGGCGCTTGAGTCTCCCAGGATTCGGGATTTGATCGGCGACAAACAGATCAGGAAGATCGTGGTCGTCCCGAAAAAGCTTGTAAACATCGTCATCGGCTAACTACTCATTGGATATGTGGAAAGAATTCAAAGAATTCGCTATTAAGGGAAATGCCTTCGACCTGGCGGTCGGTCTGATTATCGGCGCGGCCTTTGGCGCCATTGTCAATTCGCTGGTCAAGGACGTCATCATGCCACCTATCGGCCTGCTGGCCGGGGGCCTGGATTTTTCGAACAAATTCATTGTCCTGAAGACAGGAGCGAGCGGCGCTCATGACTACGCCACGCCCGCGCTGGCGGTGGCGGATAAGGCCGTCACCTTGAACTATGGCAACTTCATTACCCTGATCATCAATTTCCTGATCGTGGCCTTCGCCGTCTTCCTGATGGTCAAGGCGTTTAACAAAATGAAGAAGCCGTCGGCGACTACGCCACCAGTGGCCAAGGATTGCCCCGCGTGCACGATGTCGATTCCGATCAAGGCGACACGCTGCCCGCATTGCACCAGCGACCTGCGTTCCGCATGAGTGGCGTCTCGCTTTCGCCCTGAGGCTCAATGGAGGGTCGAGCTCCTGCGAGACGGTGGAATCGGCGTCGCAGGAGCTCCGCCCTCCACCGCTGACCCTTCGATCTTCATCACACGCTGGGGCGAGCAAAGCCATCTTCCTGTTCGTTCGCTTCCGACCCAGTCAGCTCCGGCGGCCCAGGGTGAAAAGGCGGGCATGATCCAGCATGTTTCTTCCTGGATGAACGCGGGCAACTTGAGGCGCAGGCCGGCTCCGTCGCGAATGGTCACCGCGGGATGATGATGCCCCACGATTTGGATTCCTGAAGCAATCTCGTTTTTGCAGTGCCCATGATGAAAATGGAAATCACCGCAGCACCACGATTCAACCAGGGCGTCTGCAGCCAGGTATCGATCGTGATTGCCGGCAATGAGAATCACGTCGCATTTCTCTTTCAACTTCCGGAGAAGGCGTTCGAGCTCGGCGCCGCCGGCTCTGTTATGAACAAGGTCGCCTAACAAAACCAGGTGCGACGGTTCGTAGTCGCGTAAGAGCTCGAGAAGACGTGCTTCAATGGTTTGCATTCCCCAAAGCGGAAAAAGATTTCCCGCCGCACGCTGGCTGAGTTCATAGCCGAAATGGAGATCGGCTACAGTGAGCCATCGGTCGCTCTCGTGGAAAAGTGCCAGGCGTCCATCAAGGGTCAGATTTGGCGCGACCGCGGCCCATTGGACCGATGTTGATTTCTCGAGACGCGGGCTGATCATGGCGAAGAAATATTCCTTGCTACACCTCCGCCAGGTGATATGCAGGCGCGGTGTCTCAGAAGATTCAGCAATATTTTTTTGCGGGCGCACTGTTGGCCTGCTTTTTTCTCGCCAGTTGCGCTGAAGCAACCGAAGACGGTAACGACGCGCGCCACCGCTGGTCACCGCATGAAGAAGGTGCGAACAACTGCGTATACCCGGGGCGAAAGAGGAGGAAAACATAACGCGGTCGGCAGTCTCGCTTGCGGGTCATCATGTTATGAGCGCGGCTTCAGACTGGTCGCGCTTTCCTCTGGGAACGCGCTTCCGAATCGTGGGGACAAACGATGAATACGAGATTGATGACTACGGTGTGGCATTGGTCGGAACGAACACGATCGATTTATATAAACCGAGCCGGCTGGAAATGAAACGATGGGGTGTTCGGCGAGTCGATATCGACGTTCTCGAATGGGGTTCATCGGAAAAGAGCCTGAAAGTCCTGGCGCCCCGCGCGCATCATTCTTACATCCGCCGAATGATTGCCGATTTGCAAAAAAAGAGCGGAGCCGATCGTCCCGTGTGGGCCACGGATTGATTGTTTAGGACTGCGGCCCAGATTTGCGGCGCATGAAGATCCTTGTCGTCGGCGGCGCGGGCTACATCGGAAGTATCTGCAGCGAAGTGCTGCTGGATGAGAAGCATGATGTCGCCATCTTCGATAATCTAAGTGAAGGGCACCGCAAAGCGGTCGATCAGAGGGCCGAATTCATCGAGGGAGACTTGTCTGATCGCAAGACGCTGGCGACCACGCTGGGCAAGCTTCGTCCCGACGCGGTGATGCATTTCGCCGCCAACGCGCTCGTGGGCGAGTCGATGGTCAATCCCTCTAAGTATTTTCGGAACAATGTCGCCCATGGCTTGAATCTGCTCGATGCCATGATCGAGACGGGGACCAAACGGTTGGTGTTTTCATCCACCTGCGCGACCTTCGGTCCCCCGGAAAAGGTGCCGATCGACGAAGAGACGCCGCAGCGGCCAATCAATCCCTACGGCGAATCAAAGCTGGCCTTCGAGAAAATCCTGCATTGGTACGGCGAGATTCACGGGCTGCGGTTCGTGTCTTTGCGATATTTCAACGCGGCCGGCGCTTCCGCGCGTTTCGGCGAAGACCATCGCACCGAGACGCATTTGATCCCGAATATTTTGAAGGTCGCACTCGGCGAGAAAGAGCAGGTCGAGATCTACGGGACTGACTATGAGACACCCGATGGAACCTGCATTCGTGATTACATACACATCCTGGATTTGGCGCGCGCGCACATCCTCGCTCTCGGTTCAGAAAAGAATGCCTTTTACAACCTTGGCACCGGCGGTGGGTCGAGCGTGCGTGAAGTCATCGACGCCGCCCGGGCGGTGACGGGGAAGAAAATTGCCGTTGTGGAAAAGCCGCGGCGGCCGGGTGATCCACCGCGGCTGATCGCGTCATCGGAAAAAATTCGACGGGAACTGGGATGGACGCCGCAATTTCAATCACTCTCAAAAATCGTCGAGAGCGCGTGGAAGTGGCACCAGAAATTCCCGCGCGGTTACGAAGACTGATAGTTGCAGGGATGAGGAGCGACGGCATCCCCCAAAAAAAAGCGCCCGCGTTTTGCGCGGGCGCTCAAATTCGAACTAAGCGATCTCGTTAGTGTTTAATCGTCGTCGTGGTCGTGCTGGTCGTTTCCTTCTCAACCACAGGCAACGGTTTCACCAGAGTGACTTTGCTGACCACCATCCGGCCGCCGTCGTTCACGTAGGTGTAACGAACAGGCATGTCGGGGCGCAGCGCGGACCATTCAACCGTGCGACCCTCTGGGTCCACCACGGTCGTGTTCTTGGTGTAGTAATAGCGGACTGGCGCTGCGTCGGTTTCAGACCGGAAAGAGATGTAATCCTGCCCCGGGGTGTATGCGCTAACCACGCCCGTCCCGTCAACCGTGCGGGTGGTCGTGACACTATTGCCGCGACCGTCGCTCGTCGTTGTTGTGGTGGATGTCTGGGCGAAGGCCGCGGTCGTCGCCAGAGCGCAAGCCGCGCCGGTAGCCAATAATCTTACCAATTTTGTGTGTTTCATATTTGTCCTTTTCTTGAGTTAAACGGATGATCCTCCGTCGTGATTAAATTTGACGCCTGTTCAGCGAAGTTTATTCGCTCCCAACGCTTTATTCGTAAACCCAAGGTCCGTTGGACGTGTGCTTTACAGGCCGGGGAGGCCGGCGGGGGAAGCAATTGATGCAAACCCTGCCTGGTTTTCGCGATTTTTTGCCGGCGGACTGCGCCTCGCGGAATTACATTTTCGACACGTGGCGCACAGTCGCTCGCGGCTACGGATTTGTTGAGTGGGACGGCCCGGTCCTTGAGCCGACCGAACTCTACCGAAAAAAGAGCGGCCCTGAGATCGTCGATCAGCTCTTTAATTTCGTCGACAAAGGCGAGCGCGAAGTGGCCATGCGGCCTGAGCTCACGCCCACGCTGGCGCGAGTCGTCGCGGCGAACGAGCGCAATTTTAAGAAACCGTTGAAGTGGTTTTCCATCGGCCAGTTCTTTCGTTACGAAAAGCAGCAGCGCGGCCGTTTGCGCGAGCACTTCCAATTGAACTGCGACATTTTGGGCGAGGCCGGCCCGGCTGCCGACGTCGAGCTGGTCGCACTGTGCGTCGATGTTTTGCGGGGATTTGGCCTAACGGAGAAAGATTTCGTTGTCCGGATTAGTGACCGGGGATTTTGGACGGAGTTTTTGGAGCAAAGAAAAGTTCCGCCGGAAAATTGGCAGGCGATCCTTCAGGCGATTGATAAATCAGAACGTGAGCCGCGCGAGAAGACGGCAGCGAAACTCGGGCCGCTGGCGGATGCCGTCTTTGAGGTCTTCGATCGTGGTGGTCGCAGCCAGCGGCTCGATGAAGTTGTCACCGCGCTCCGCGCGCGGGGGCTGGGCGAGTTTGTCGAAGTGGATGTGCAAATCGTCCGCGGGTTGGCCTATTACACCGGCGTAGTGTTCGAGGCTTTTGACCGGACTGGGAAATTGCGCGCCATCGCCGGTGGCGGCCGCTACGATAATCTCGTTCAACAACTCAGCGAAGGAGCCGTCTCGATGCCTGCGCTCGGTTTCGCCATGGGAGATGTCGTTCTCGGTGAATTGATCAAGATCGTGCCTGGCGCGACCGGGAAAATGTCCCAGGCGGTGCAGGCTTATGGGAATCTGGACGCGTTCGTGATTGTAGCGAAAGAAGAACGCCGTTCGGATGCGCTCTTAATCGTGCAGCGACTTCGCGAGAACGGATTGCGGGTCGATTACTCGTTTGGCGCGACCAAGATTCCAAAGCAGTTTCAGGCCGCCGAGCATCTTGGGGCGCGCGCGGCCCTGATCTTCGGTGATGAATGGCCGCAGATTGCCATGAAAGATCTGCGCAGCGGAAAGCAGGAGTTGGTCGGTCAGGAGGAGCTCCTGTCGCGTCTTCGAGCCCTGCTCCACGCGCAACTGTAGGGCGGCCATCCTGCCCGCCGATTTTAGAGTGGCCGCCAAGATGAACATAAAATTCTTCATTCGCGGACGAGACAAGCTCGTCCCTCCCGAACAGCATCACATGTCGACGCGGAACTGACGGGACGAGCTCGGTCCGTCCGATTCGCACACGGCATCCGTCGGCGAGAGTCTTCGAGAAGGTTGGCTTAACGGGAAGGACGCGCTAGTTTCCGCTCCCATGTACCGGACTCACCACTGCAATCAGTTGCGCGAGCAGGATATTGGACAAACGGCCACGCTGGCCGGCTGGGTCCATGTCACGCGCGACCATGGTGGAGTCATCTTTGTCGATTTGCGCGACCGCGAAGGTCTCACCCAGGTGGTGTTTCGGCCGGAAGAAAACCCCGAGGCTGCGAAGGCATCGCACACCTTGCGCAGTGAGGACGTGATTCAGGTGACCGGTCGGGTCGCGCGTCGCGTGACGGGCACAGAGAATCCGAAACTCGAGACCGGCATCGTCGAGGTGGTCGTTTCGAAGATTGTCGTCCTGAACCGCGCGGACGATCTCCCATTCCCGCTCGACAGCGCGATTCACAATGAAGATCTCCGCCTGACGTATCGGTATTTCGACCTGCGCCGGCCCCAACTGACGCAGAAATCTGCGTCTTCGTCATAAGGTTACGAAAGCGACGCGCGATTATCTCGATTCAAAAGGCTTCTACGAAATTGAAACGCCGATTCTCTCAAAGAGTACTCCGGAAGGCGCGCGAGACTTCCTGGTTCCGAGCCGGCTAACTCCCGGGAAAATTTTACGCGTTGCCGCAGGCGCCGCAGCAATACAAGCAGCTGCTCATGGTCGGTGGCGTTGAGAAATATTTTCAAATCGCGAAATGCTTTCGCGACGAAGATCTCCGGGCGGATCGCCAGCCGGAGTTCACCCAGATCGATATTGAAAGCTCGTTCGTCGAGCCCGAGGACATTTACGCACTGACAGAAGGCTTGCTCGCGAGCGTTTTTCGCGCGGCTCGCGGCCTTGAGGTGAAGTTGCCCTTCGATCGGCTGACTTATCGCGAAGCGATCAGTCGTTACGGCAGCGACAAGCCGGATCGCCGCTTCGGGATTGAGCTGGTGGATTTCACGGAGGAATTCCGGGCCAGCGCCTTCAAGGTTTTTCGCGGCACGATCGATTCCGGCGGAGTGGTGAAAGCAATCAATGCGAAAGGATTCGCCGGTATTACCATCGGACAGATCGATGATCTCACGGAGCGCGCGAAATTGTTCGGCGCCAAAGGGCTCGCCTTCATCAAGGTTGAGGGCGGCGAGTGGAAGTCGCCCGATCGTGAAATTCTTTTCCGATGCCGAGAAGGAGGCGTTGCGAGCAAAACTAAATGCCGAAGAAGGCGATCTGATTCTGTTCGCGGCGGACAAATGGGAAGTTGCGTGTGAAATTTTGGGGCGTCTGCGCCTGCGTGTCGCCGAGTATCAAAAGCTGACCGCCGGGTCAGAGGAATTGAATTTCCTTTGGGTCACTGAATTTCCGCTGCTTCAGCGCGATCCGGAATCGGGCAAATGGAACGCGGTCCATCATCCCTTCACGCGGCCGAAATCGGATGACCTTGGTTTGCTCGACGACGAAAAGCGGTTCGGCGAGATTCGGGCTGAAGCCTACGACGTCGTTTTGAACGGGGTGGAAGTTGGCGGCGGCAGTATTCGGATTCATGAGCCGGATTTGCAGGCGAAAATGTTCGGTGTGCTCGGCATTGGGCCCGAGGCGCAACAGGCCGAGTTCGGTCATTTGTTGAAAGCATTTCGGTTAGGCGCGCCTCCTCATGGCGGCATTGCCCTTGGGCTCGATCGCCTTGTCATGCTCATCTGCGGCGAAGAAAGCATCCGCGAAGTCATGGCCTTCCCGAAAAACAATCGCGGCATGGATTTGATGAGCCAGTCGCCGGCAATTGTGGATCCCAAACAGCTGCGCGATTTAGGGATCAAGCTCGCGAAAGAGAAGCAATAGAGCTTGGATAGAGCGGCCATCCCGGCCGTGGGTTTTGGATGGCGGCCAAGATGGCCGCCCCTACAGTTCGCCCTCGATGAGGTACGGCCAGTTCTGCCAGGAGGGTACAAAGCCGGCGCGAACCGGATTTTCGCGCATGTAATGCCACTTCGCTTCGGCGAACTCGCTTTTGCGAAGCAGGCGATCGAACACGCCTTCTTGCCATTGCCATCGCGCATTTGTTTGCTCGCGCACTCGGCGTTTCAAGTCAGCGGAAAAGGTGGTTGGTTTTGCGTCGCGTTCTTTCATCGGACGAATGAGACCGTGCAAATGATCCGGCATTACGACCCCGTGAACCGTGCGCCAGCTCTCGCAATCTCGACAGAATTCGTTGATCGCGTTGAAAACGGTGTCGTTAGCTAGGACAGGTGGCGGCGCGCAACACAGATAGTAATGAAGTAGGTAACCGCCTGGCCTGAAGGTAAACGAACCGGTATGTGAGGAGGCCGAGGCACGACGCGACTGTAGGGCGGCCATCCTGGCCGCCAATCCAAAACACCGGCGGCGAAGATCGCCGCCCAATATTTGCTAATCCCCGGTCGGCGGCACCCGGTCGTGATCGGTCTTGAACATGATCGCGATACCGAAGGTCACGATTGTTCCGAAACAAATCCACCACGGGAACTCCATCACCGGGAGCCAGTCCGGTTGAGGATATAAAGGGAAGGAATTCGCGGGTGCTGCGGTGACGATTCTTGCCACCGCGTTCGGGAGACCGCTGAGGATGGCAACGACGACGAAGCCGGTAATCATCGCGATGATGTTGCCGAAATTATTTCCGCGGCGTTTGGTGAACATTCCGCAAAGGAAAACGCCCAGGAGCGATCCGTAGGTATAACCAAAAATTCCCAAGACAATAGGAATGATGCGAACGTTTGGATGGACGATGACCAAATAGGAAGTCGTCGACGCGACCACGATCATCAGGATCGAAAACCAGACGGTGGCCCAGCGCACGGCGCGCAGGCTTTGTTCCTGCGTGGCCGCCGGATTGATATAGGGCTCGTACCAATCGCGCGTGAAACTGGTCGCGAGCGCGTTGATGGCGGTGCTGAGCGATCCCATGGCGGTGGCGAAGATCCCGGCGATTAACAATCCGCGCAGGCCCACCGGCATTTCATGCAGAATATAGTAGCAGAACGTTTCGTTAGGGGTACGCGGAACGGTTCGATCGGGATGCGATTGGTAAAACGTCCAGAGCAGGAGGCCGATGCTGAGGAAAGTCAGCACGATGGGGATATCGGCCAGTCCGGACAACACCAGGGAGCGGCGGCTCCGTTTGATGTCAGGGGCGGTCAGCATTCGCTGCACCATGTCTTGATCGGTGCCGTGCGTGCCCATGGTGATAAAGGTCGAGCCGATCAGTCCGGCGAAGATAGTGTATTCCACCTCGAACATTCCTTTGACGCGATCCCATCCGTGACGAGCGGGATCGAGTCCGGTCGTGATGAGATCGGAAAGATGAAAGCCGCCGTGGCGCTCCACGATTTCGTGCCAGCCTCCGGGGATGGCGGAATAGAGCAACCCAAGCGCGACCAGAGCGCTTCCCATCATGATTGAAGCCTGAATGAAATCCGTCCAGATGACGGCTTTGATCCCGCCCAGGGTCGTGTAAATCGCGGTCAGAACCACGATGGCGATGCAGGCGCCGACGTAGATCAGGACAGTTTCGTTTTGGCTCGGGCGCGCACCGCGAATCATTTCATAAGCGAGCGCCAGCGCGATGGCGGCGACGTAAAGACGTGCGCCTGAGGCGAGCAGGCGGGTGATCATGAAAACCGCCGAGGCCGCATTCTTGGTGGCCACTCCGAAACGCGCGGTCAGATATTCATAAATAGAGAAGACCTTGTAGTCGTAGTACGGCTTGATGAAAATGTAGCTAACGAGAATGCGTGCCAGAATGGTTCCGAAGGCGAGCTGCAGGTAAGTGTAATTGCGCAGGGCGAAGCCTTCGCCCGGAGTGCCGAAAAATGTGCCGGCGCTGGTTTCGGCGGCGACGATTGAGGCGAGCACGGCCCACCACGGGATTCGCCGTCCGCCAAGGGCGAAATCATGCAGGCTCTCTTCCTTGCGCCCCATACGCAGGCCGATGCCGATGATGAGGACGAAGTAGGCGAGGAGAACCGTGGAGTCGATGAAAAGGCGGCCGTCCATGAAGATTCTATTTTAATGACGAATGACGAATGTCGAATGACGAAATAAGCTCGAATGTTCTCAATGACCGACGCGTTTCGGATTTTGTTATTCCTTGGTCATTGGTCATTCGGGCTTCGTCATTAACCTCGTGTTAATCTGTGGCGAAAATGCTCAATTCTCTCAGCGCGCCCGACTTCGACCTCGCGATGACGCTGGATTCCGGCCAGGTGTTTCACTGGCGTGCGGAAGGTAAAGGTTTTGTCGGATTGATTGGTGATGAGCCAGTCTATGCGGAGCAACGCGGGGACGCGCTGCGCTTCGAAGGCGCGTCCGAGAAACTACTGAGGCATTATTTCGCGCTCGATCATCCTTTGAGCGAAATCTGCGCGTCTTTCCCTAACGATGCGGCTATGAACGATGCGCGGTCTTTTTGCCGCGGCCTGCGCATCCTTCGTCAACCGAAGTGGGAATGTCTTGCGACATTTATCTGTTCGTCCATGAAACAAGTGGCGCACATCCGGCAGATGTCGGCCGCGCTGCGTCAGCGGTTCTCGCCGGGTCTCAGCTTTCGTGATCATGCGATCTATCCGTTCCCATCTGCGCGGGCGATGGCCGATTCGTCGGAACAGGAACTGCGTGCGTGCGGTCTCGGATATCGCGCGCCGAACCTTCTGACAACAGCCCGGCGGATCGCGTCCGGGGAAGTTGATCTCGATAAGCTCGCGACCTTGCCCGACCTCGAACTTCGCGCCGCGCTCTGCGAGCTGCCTGGTGTCGGTGCGAAGGTTGCTAATTGTGTGATGCTTTTTGCCTATGAACGGTTGAGTGCCTTCCCGATCGACGTTTGGATCGCCCGCGTCCTGCGGGAGCGTTATTTCCCGCGAAAACGAAAGATGACCGAGCGAATGATGCGCGAGTTTTCGCAGGATTACTTCGGCCCGCATGGTGGTTACGCGCAACAGTACCTTTTTCACCACGCCCGTAAGACTCAAACCCACAGGCGAATTCGGCGAAGGCGGCATCCCTCTGGGCTCGGGCGCTCGTGAGCCCCATTTGTGAGAGCCTCCGCGCTGGGCTAAATTCGGGGCTCCGGAAATTTGTGAACAGGCGGCTGAGGCCGTTAGTCTCACTACCGAGCCGATGAATACGACGGCAGAATTCATGATTGGCCGATCGGCGGGCGATGCGGCCGAAAGGAAGCAGGAGCTGCGCAAGATTGGCTGGGCGCTCCTGGCCGCACTCCTTTTGCACGTTGTTGTCGGGACACTGATGGCGGCGTTCAGCGGTATGTTTTCGTCGTCGGAACCGCTGGATGACAAACCGGTCGAGCTGACCATTGTCGAAACTCCAGTTCCGGCGAATCTGGACGTGCAGAAGCCGAAGAATCCCGAATTTCGGATCACGGACCCGGAGCGCGAAACCGCCGAGAAACCAAAAGACGCGGTCATCCAATCAAATGCGAATTCGCTGGCGGCGAGCGAGCAGCCTGCGACCGGGCGCGAGGATGCGCCGAGTCAGAATGGCGGTAATCGCCCGCAGGCCGATCTGGAGACGCGTGAGGCGACGCTGGCCCAGGAAGGAGCCCAGCCGCAGCCCAGCGTCCGGCCCCAAGAACAGCCGAGTCCGTCGGTCGCTCCGAGTGTCGCACCGACGCCAACGCCTCCGGATGCCTTGGCCATGCTACGAGCCACGCCCACGCCGGCAGCCCAGCCGACAGCGACTCCACAGCAGCAGCGTTCAGTCTATCATCCGATGACCCAGGCAAAGCGAATGACCGGGGCAATCTCGAATCGAGGCCCCGCGTCGTTCAATACGGTTGGGACCCCTTTGGGGAAATATCAAAAATTGGTCTACGACGCCATCGGATCCCGCTGGTATCGTTACGTGCAGCAACAATCCGATCTGGTCAGCATTGGCACAGCGCACCTCGTCTTTTCCGTTGACCGCAGCGGTCGCATGAGGAACGTCAGGATCGTTCAAAACACGTCTAATGAATCGTTCGCCAACGTTTGCCTTCGCTCTGTCATCGAAGTGCAACTGCCGCCCATCCCGGAGGATGTCGCCAGCAGTCTGCCGTCAGAGGGTTTAGAGGAGGAAATGTCGTTCACGATGTACGCGAACTAAATGAGTCCTGTTTTTCTCGCGCAGATTCCCGAGGCGCTTCAAAGTTTCACGGGTTTTTTCACCAAGGGTGGCCTCTTCATGTGGCCGCTCTTGATCTGCTCTATCGTTTCCCTGACCACCATTATTCTCCGCACTTTTGCCCTGCGAGAGAAACACGCGCTACCACTGGTCATCGAAAGCGAAATCGAGCGTCTCGTGCCGGGCGCCAGTGCCGAGCGGCTTGCCCGCATCGTTCATCAGGATAATTCATCGCTCGCGCGGATTGTCCGCGTTGCCCTTGAACATCTGCATTGGCCGCGATCGGAAAATGCCGAAACCGTCCAGACACGCGCGCGTTACGAAATGGTCAGGCTCGAGCGCGGCCTGGTAATTCTGGAAGTGATCGTCGGCATCGCGCCCTTGCTTGGGCTGATCGGAACCGTCTCGGGACTGATACACGTTTTCGCGAGCCTGGGTTTGAGCGCCGGCGCCGCCGATGCCAAGCGCATCGCGCTCGGCATTTCCGAAGCGTTGAGCACCACGATCTTTGGCCTCGGCATCGCTGTGGTTACGCTGATCGCCTTCGTTTATTTTTCAAAGAAAGTTGAAGTGCTCTCCGTAGAAATCGAATCGCTTGTAACCGACCTGCTCTCAAAATGTTACTACGGCCGGATGGGCGGGGAGATGCCGGTAACTCGAGGCACTGTGCCGGCTCGCGCGCCGGTCGCGAGATAACGATCGCGGCATGAAGTTTGCCGTCAAAAAAGAAGCGGGCACCGTCGATCATTATTGTTTCGCTGGTCGACATTCTGGTCATCCTCCTGATTTTCTTCGTCGTTTCGACGACTTTCCGGACCGATCAGCCTGAGGTGCAAATTAATCTTCCAGAATCAAAGACAGCCAAAGAGCAACCGTCCGAACTCGATCACACACTCATCAGCATCGATGCCGACGATGAGATTAAGCTGGATGGAAAAGTGGTCGATGCAGACACGCTTCAGACAGCGGTTAAGGAACTGTCGCCCACCAAAAAATCATCCATAGCGCTTAAGGCAGATCAAAAGTCCTCTTTCGGTGTCATCATTAAAGTGATGGATGCGCTGAAACTTGCGGGCGTGAAAAATTTGCCCGCATTTACTCAGCCGCAGAAATGAAACTCGAAATTCGCCTTTACGGCGATCCGATCCTGCGGACGAAAGGTAAGAAAATCGGCGAGGTCGATCAGCGAATTCGACAGCTCGCTAACGACATGATCGAAACGATGCATGCGGCCAACGGTGTTGGATTAGCGGCCCAGCAGGTGGGCCAGGCGCTGCAGCTTACGGTCATCGATGTAAGCCAGGTAGAAGACCGGCCCAGTACTTTGAAAATCGATGGGCACGAGGTCGAACTGGAGGGGGCGATGCCCATGATCTTGTTGAATCCGGAGGTCGAACTGGGACAGGAGACTGTTTCAGGAACGGAAGGCTGTCTGAGTTTCCCGGAGATCACGGCGGAAATCGATCGGACCGAATCCGTTCAAGTACGGGCCGAAACGCTCGAGCGAGTGCCAATCAAAATTGAGGCCACGGGGCTGCTGGCGCGCGCCTTGCAACATGAGATCGATCATCTCAACGGGATTCTATTTATAGACCGGATGAGCTCGGGAGTCAGAGCCGGTCTCTCAGGACGGCTGAAGCGGCTGCAAAAGGAAGCGGACGCCGATCGTGTCCAGGCGCGCCGCGCACCGGCCGGTCAAAGGGTTTTGTAATCGACGCTGATCGTCCGAAAGACGAGGTCGTCGTGCTGGGCTGAGAAGTAAAACAGCTCCAGGAGAGTGGTCCCGACCATCCATTGATATCCCACCAGGGTCTGGATCACGTCACTGTCGCTATCCCGCGCGCGTGAAACCAGTTTTCCGGTGCCATATTTGGCGTCGAAGTACCGGCGAATGTCGCCCATGCGCTGATTGTAACGCTCGATGGTCCAGTCGGGATATTCGTACTGCAGCTCGATCCCGCAAAGTGTTCCCTGTTTGAAGGTGAAGACGGTCCGTTTGAGTCCTGGATGGACCAATCCCTCGACGGTCCAGATTTCGCGATTCTCCTTTTTTTCGCGCGCAACAATCTGAGCCTTTGCGCCCTGCAAGACACGCTCAACCTGCGGAACGGAATCGTTCCAGCGGAACCCAAAGGGCGGAAGAAGTTCGTCAGCTGCGCGCGCCGGCGTTAGAAACGCGCAGAGCAATAAGAGTAAAAATATTCGCGCGCGCCCGGCCATTTAGTTCTTCCCCAAACGAATAAAGTAAGTGCGGAAGTTCATTTCTCTTGCGACGCCGAAAGGGATTTTCTTCCAGCCGAGGGAGAGATCATGCGTAACTGACAAGGCGGCGTCAACGATTCCTCCCGGTGTGATTTTTTCGATTCGATAGGGCTTCTCAGATGAATTTTCAGTCAAGATTTTTTTGACCCATTTCCCAAAATAAAGTTCAGATTTTTTCTTGTCGCCCTTTGCATCGGTTTCTAATCTCAAGCCGCTGGCAGGGGCGCAAAGGACAGTGATGTGAATAAGATGTTAACAGATACGAAATTCCCCAACGCCCTTCGATGACCGAAATAATCACAGCTACGAGAGCGCTAGGACTATCGCTCGTAATCAAATCTCGCGAGAGAGGCCGGCAAAAAAATTCGGGCGGCTGTTTTCCCTCGTATTTTGCCGATTTTCTCCAAGACGCTTGTCCGGGAGCCGAAAAATTTTCGCGTGGTAACGCGGGCAGGAATTTTCCATCAACAACCGTTTTCCACTGGGTATCAGCCTTTGTGGCAATTCTGTAACGTTGTTAACAAGTCACATGGACGAGACGTGTAGTGATCTGTGGGAGAAGCTTTCGCTTGCTCTAAAACCCCAGGTCAGCCCGGACACTTTTAAGCGCTGGTTCTCAGCCGTCACGCTGGTCCAGGCGACGAGCGATGCTTTGACGTTCAGCGTTCCGAACAACATCTATCAATTCTGGATCGAGAGTAACCACATTAGCGCACTGCAATCCGCCATCACGGCGGTTTTAGGTTCACCGCGCGAGGTCAAGTTTTGTCCGCCGGCTTCCGGCCTGGCAGAGATTGAGGTCGCGTCCGACGTCGAAGTGGAGACCGTCCCGGATCGCGGGCCCAATTCGAAGTCGTCCGGCCAGCTCGGACTTAATCCGCGAAATAATTTCGAGACCTTCGTTGTCGGCCCGAACAATGAGATCGCGCACGCGGCCAGTCTCGCGGTCGCCCAGTCACCCGCGCGAACCTACAATCCGCTTTTCATTTACGGTGGTGTGGGACTCGGCAAGACGCACCTGATGCAAGCCATCGGGCAG
Organism: uncultured Verrucomicrobiae bacterium; assembly: GCA_963824205.1. GTDB lineage: Bacteria > Verrucomicrobiota > Verrucomicrobiia > Chthoniobacterales > UBA10450 > JBBRDU01. Next base: position 1,098,600 of record CAWGOG010000001.1, read on the forward strand.
TACGTCTGCGGCAAGAAAAAAGGCAGCAAGGTAATGTATCTCTCGAGCGAGTTGTTCATCAACGACTTCATCGACGCGATTCAACACAACAATCTGGTGAAGTTCCGTAAACGCTATCGCCAGGCGGATCTCCTGCTCATCGACGACATTCAATTCCTCGGCGGAAAGGAACGGTCGCAGGAAGAATTCTTCCATACCTTTAATACGCTTTTCGACGGCCATAAGCAGATCGTTCTCTCGAGCGACCGCCCGGCCTCCGAGATCGCCAATCTCGAGCACCGGCTGGTTTCACGGTTCGAGTGGGGCCTGACGGCGGAGCTTCAGCCGCCTGATGTTGAAACGCGCATGGCCATCCTGCGCAAAAAGGCGCGGACCCTGCAGATCAAACTGGAAGACCAGGTTTTCGAGTTCCTGGCCAATCGTATCCGGACAAACGTCCGGCGCTTGGAAGGCGCTCTCATGCGCGTGGCCTCGTTTGCCTCGCTCAGCGGCAAACAGCTCACCCAGGAAGTCATCGAGCACATGCTCAAGGACATCCTCCAGGAGGAAGCGCGCAATTCGGTGACGATCGAACAGATTCAGCGCCGCGTGGCCGAGCATTTCGATGTTCGCCTCGCCGATATGACGAGCAAGCGGCGGCCGGCAAACATTGCCTTCCCGCGACAGGTGGCGATGTATCTCGCGCGCGAACTGACCAAGGCGTCGCTCAACGAAATCGGCGAAGCCTTTGGCGGACGCGACCACGGGACCGTTCTCCATGCCTGCAAACTGGTGAAGCGCCGGATGAAAGAACAGGACAGCGTGCGCCAGACGATTTCCTTTATCGACAGCTCCTTGAAACGCTGAGGTCTTCGCAGCGAGATTGCGGTTGCCGAACAAAATCGAAGGCTTTACATCTTAGGCGCCCGTTAGCTTCATGAAATTCAGCGTCACTAAAGAAAAACTGCTTGAGGGACTGCAACAGGTCCAAAACGTCGTCAGCACGCGGACGACTCTCCCGATTTTGTCGAACGTCCTTCTGCAGGCCAGTGGCAACGAAGTCCACGTGACCACGACCGATCTCGACGTGGGCGTACGCGGCAGCTTCGAGGCGCAGGTGGAAAAAGATGGCGCGACCACACTCCCGGCGCGCAGGCTGTTCAACATTGTCCGCGAACTCCCGTCCAGCGAGATCCAGATCGATGTCGATGGCAAGAACACGGCCTCGATCCGCAGCGGGCAGAGCTTTTTCAAAATCCTCGGTTTGCCCGAGGAGGAATTTCCGCCGTTGCCCAAGTTTGAAAGCGCCAAGGTCGTGACCATGCGGCAGAAGGATTTGCGCGATGGGTTGCGCAAGACCTCTTATGCGATTTCGACCGATGAAACGCGATACGTCCTTAACGGGGTCCTGTTCAGCTTTAAGGAAAACAAGCTCACCCTTGTGGCCACGGATGGGCGTCGCCTCGCCATGCTCGACATTGAGCTCGAGTTTCCACGCAGCCATGAGACCGAGATCATCGTCCCGACAAAGGCAGTCACAGAGTTGCACCGTCTTTTGACTGACGATGGCGATGTCAAAGTGAGTGTTGGCTCCGGGCAGATCGCTTTTGATTTGAACGGGACGCTCCTGGTCTCAAAGCTGATCGAGGGAAATTATCCAAACTACAAACAGGTGATTCCTTCGGAGGCGAAGGAGAGAGTCACCCTGGAGCGCGAAACTTTCTTGAATTCTCTTCGCCGTGTTTCGCTCCTGGCCAGCGACAAGTCGAACTCCATTAAGTTGAGTTTCGGGAAGAACAACATCGATATCACGGCCAACACTCCGGAAGTGGGTGAGGCCAAGGAATCGCTGCCGGTCACTTACAAGGGGCGCGATTTCTCAATCGCGTTTAATCCCGAGTTCCTCATGGCGCCGCTTCGTAACCTGACCGAGGACGAAGTTTTCCTCGATCTGATTGACGAGATGAGTCCGGGCGTTCTGAAGATCCAGAGCCCGTTCCTCTACGTCCTGATGCCCATGCGCATCAGCGCCTAGCCGGCCGTTCGGGCCGGAAATCCAAACAAGCTCTCTCAAGCTTCAAACTCCAAGCCACGCCTTTTCGTTGTCATCCCGAAGCAGGCGGCGCGCGCTGAGGGATCTCTCAGTCGAAGTCCATGTCACACAATCCTGCTTGGTGCGTGATCAGGATGGTTGCTCGCTCGGGTTCACTACCCCGCGCACGATTGTTCGCGTGACTTCATCGCCGCGTGAGAGATCAGCGCTCCGCCCGGTCGCGATCCCGCGCTGGCTCGGGATGACAGAAGAGCGTCAGGGAATTTTCGTGCGCAACGCGGATAGCACCGTGTCTGGCAAAAGCGTCCCTAGGTCGCGATCAGCAGTCCGGATGACTTCGACCTTTTGATTCATCGGCGCCCAGATCGCGGGATCGGTTGGTCCAAAAAGGAGGATGCAAGTCGCTCCTGCGGCCGCGGCCAAATGAGAGATGCCGCTGTCATGGCCGAGGAAAACTGTTTTCCCAAGGACGGCCGCCAACTTGGGCAAAGGAAGATTGTGGGCGAATCGAATTCGCGGGTTGGCCTTGAGTGAGTGAAATGCTTGTGCCTGGACCTCATCGGCTTCTCCCGAAACAACGAGCAGTGAGCCGGTGAAGTTTTTGTCGGCCAATAAAGATTCAGCGAGACCCAGCCAGTTTTGAACGGGCCAGTTCTTTCTTTCGCTACCGCTTCCAGAGTGCAATGCCACCACCGGTTGCTGCAGGCCTCGCAGGAAGTCCTCAGCTTCCTTCAGGTCTTCCGGCGCGCCAAAAAATTCCGCGCCTGTCCGTGAAATCTCGAGCCCCAGATCCTCGATCATTGGCCGCGCCAGCTGATCGGCGGCGTGACCTTGCGCACCATCGATCTTGGAGGGACCGACAACGATCGTGTCCGCGCCGGCGCGTTCGAGGTTTGTTTGAAAAATCCTGTCGGGATCGAAGAGATAGCTGATGATCAAATCGAAATCGGCGAAATAATTCGCAAGATCGTCCGGCAGGTCGGCGCCGCGCGCGAAGAAGCGCGAGAGCGCGCCGTATTCGATCGAGCGGACCGCATCGGCGTAAAAGCGTTTCTCAGCGAGAGCGGCGATATGCGCGTAACCAAGGATCTCGATGTGCGCGCTCGGATAATTCTCCCGCAGGGCTTTCAACCCAGGCAACGTCAGAACAAAGTCACCGATGGCGCCGCCTCGGATAACGAGGATTCGTTTCATGGCCGCGAAAGGCGTCTACCCACAGTTCGCCAATCCGGCGGTCCCTGCGGCGTGAACAGTCAATAGACCGTCAGCGCGAGGGCCAAGACGGCCACACCGTAGGCTACCAAAAGTCCGTGCATGGCTCGCCAGCGCAGTGGGCTTCGGGTCGTCCAGTCGATCTGATCCCGAAGCAAGTAAGGCATCGTTACCCAAAGAATGCCGAACACGACCATCACATAAGCGAACACCGTGACGACAAGGCGTGCTGGATCAGTGCGCAAAAAAGCCGCATCCAATTGCGGCTCGGCGGCGAGCAGACAGAGAATCCCCAAAGCGCGCACCGCCAGGAATTCATCTACGAACCGCAGGGCAAGAATATAACCGATCGGGAGGAGGATGAGCAGAGGACGGCGAAAGGTCTGGAATTCGCCCATCTCCATCGTGGCCACGAGCCAGAGCGTCCAGACGAGATCGATCGAAAGCAGAATCACCCCAGCCGGGTAGGAACGCGGAAGCTTCTTCGCCCAAGTCTGCAATTTTCCGGGAACAAAAAGACCCGGTAACCCCAGCAGGAGCAGCGCGACGCCGACGATCAGCCCCACAGTTTGCAATGGGAAATGATAAATCATGAGAAAGCGGTCAAAGCTGGTGACACTGGAGCGACAAGATTACCGTGCAAGCTAAATCCGTTCGAGTGGCCGATCTGCACATCGACAAGCTGGCCGATGCAGTCGGCCTCGCCTTCAAAGATCACAATCTTGTTGGTGCGCGTGCGGCCGCTCAATCGCTCTTGGTTGGTCTTGCTCGGACCTTCGCAGAGGACCTCGACCGTTTGGCCAACGAGTGATTCGGAGCGGGCCCTCGCGCTTTTGTCGACGATCGCAAGCAGTTCTTGATTTCGCCGTTCCTTCGTCGCGTCGTCCAGCTGCTGTTCCATCACTGCCGCCGGTGTGTCACGACGAGGGGAGTAGCGGAAAACGAAGGCATTATCGAAATCGATCTGCTCAACCACGCGGCAGGTTTCCTGAAATTCAGCTTCGGTTTCCCCGGGGAAGCCGACGATCAAATCGGTCGTTAGGGCGATGTCTCGCCGGCTCTGCGCGAAGCCGATCGACCAGGCGCACGTATTTATCGACTGTGTAAGCTCGATGCATCGCCTTCAGGATTCGATCGGACCCCGATTGAAGAGGGAGGTGCACATGCTCGACCAGCTTCGGCAGCCGCAGGAACGCGTCGATCAAGTCTCCCCGGAATCCGATCGGATGCGGAGAAGTGAAGCGAAGACGCTCCAAGCCGTCGACGTCGTGAACAGCGTCGAGCAATTGAACGAAAGGACTTTTGCCGTCGAGGGAAGGGAACTCGTGTCGCCCATAAAGGTTTACAATCTGACCGAGAAGCGTGACTTCCTTGACGCCTTGCGCTACGAGACTGCGCACCTCGGAAACGATCTCCGGAATTGAACGGCTGCGTTCCGATCCTCGTGTCTGTGGAACGATGCAAAAGGTGCAGTGCATATTGCAGCCCTGCATAATGGAAACGAACGCGGTCGCCTGCTGCGCTTCCACCGTCTGATGCCGGATGGTTTCCTGTGAGCCCAGTTCTTCTTCGATATCGACGATCGTCCAGCGCTCGTCGTCCATTCGACGCTCAAGTTTACGATTCAGGGTTTCATCGACGTAATCGGCCACGCGATGAAACTTTTGCGTGCCGATCACCAGGTCGACGTGTGGCACCTGCTCCAGGAGCGCGGTTCCGCGCGCCTGCGCCATGCATCCCAGGAATCCGAAGACTACATGGGGCCGCTCTTTTGCGATTTTGCCGAGCATTCCCATTTTGCCGATAGCCTTCTGGTCCGCCATGTCGCGCACGCTGCAGGTGTTGAGCAGAATCACGTCGGCCTCTGATTCGTGAAGCGCGCGCTCGTAACCCCGGGAGAGAAGCGAATGCGCGACTTCTTCCGAGTCGCGCTCATTCATTTGGCACCCGTAGGTCTTTATGAAGAACTTCGGCATCTGAGCCGGAAATAATACACGGCCCGCCTGTGAGCGCCACGGTCCTCCTGCAGGTCTCCTAGGTGCCCAGCCTAAGTGGGCCTTAGTAGATCGGAGTGGCGAATGGTTGCGCGTTGAGCCGTCGCTTCGCCTCTTTCTCGCGGCGCGGATCGTCCGTTCTTCGTTCGTCGAATACGGCGACTCCGATGACCCCGACGTTGCTGCTGTTGTGATATTTTTCGTGGGCGTAAGACTCGCCAACCGAGCCGAAGCGGAAAGCGGCCACCTTGTCCATGCTTTGGCGAAAACCGTCGACCACAAGGCGTTGATGTGGACGAAGGATGTAGCCGCGCTTTTTGAACGATGCACGGCGGCCATCCATCACATCAAGGCCATCGACTGAAAGAACTGCCTCAACCCGATTCTCGCCGTTGTTGCGCAGCACAATTTGATATCGATGCCCGGCTTCGCCGACGACAAAGTGGCGTCCGTTGATCTTCCCGATCGGAAGGTAAACACCGCGGTCATCCTGAAGGCCAACCGAAATGAGTGCCGAACCCCGGTAGGCCGGCAGATCCACGGCGCGTTTCACCAGGGTAGTGCGACCGATCATCGCACGAATCCCCTCCGGATCGTCATAACGGATCGCGGCACTGACGGTCGGGAAATTCCAGTTCGCGCGCGCAAAATCTTCCCATCGGGCGCGTGACGTCCGATCTTCTCCCCACTTTGTTCCCAAGCCGGGCCGCTCATTGGTGTTTTGCGCGAAATTTGTCCCTGACGAGCCGCCGCGCGCGGCTGTGGTGGCGACCGGCGAGCTCTCGCACCCCGCCAGGAAAGTGATGGCAAAGAGGAGAAATAAGCGTTGGTGCATCGTTCGAGATACGTTTTGAATGAATCGCGTCTTTCCAATTAAGTTTGGTCTCAGATGAAAAATGATATTCCCGCGATTGGCGTCATCGGCGGCAGCGGCCTTTACCAAATGGACTCGGTCGAGGATCCGACGGAACACCGGGTCGAAACTCCGTTCGGGCCGCCTTCAGATGTGATCTTCGGCGGGCGTGTCGCCGATCGTCAGGTTTATTTCCTTCCGCGGCATGCGCGCGGCCACCGCATTTTGCCGCACGAGCTCAATCATCGGGCGAATATTTACGCCCTCCGGTCGCTCAATGTTCGCTGGATTATTGCCGTCACGGCAGTGGGCAGCCTTCAGGAGAAATATGCGCCGCGCGACATTCTGCTTCCGTCGCAGTTTTACGACCGCACAAGTCTGCGGGCGAATCACACCTTCTTCGGTGATGGCATCGCCGCTCATATCACGTTCGCTGAGCCGATCAGTTCCAAATTGCGCGCTCTCTTGTTCGATGCCGCCACCCGTCTGGACGTGAGGGTTCACAATGGCGGCACTTACGTGAACATGGACGGCCCGGCATTTTCCACTCGGGCGGAATCGGAGCTGAATCGCCGGCACGGGTTCGACGTTATCGGGATGACGAATCTACCCGAGGCCAAGCTGGCGCGGGAAGCGGAGATTGCCCTGGCGACCATGGCCATGATCACCGATTACGACTGCTGGAAGGTCGAGGAAGAGCCGGTCTCGGCCCAGACCGTTTTTGGGCATTTGTCGGCCAACGCGGAAACTGCCAGGAAGGTTTTGGTGAACGTCATCCCTCACATCCCTCGAGAGGCCGTCTGGCCGGAGCACAGGGCCTTGGACAGCGCTCTGACGACCGACCGCGGGCTTTGGCCACCGCCGACGGTCAAGAAGCTGGGGCCCATCCTGGCTCGGTTCTCGTAGCCTGGGGGATTGCGCCGCTGTCCTGTCCGAGCCGCCGGCCAAGATGGCCGCCCGACAGTTTTCCCGGGCAAAACGTAGCCAAAAAAGTTCTTGCAACCCGCGCGCGTTTTATAGTAATTATAAAGGAGTCAGCACAATCTTTTAACGGTCTCCCTTCAACTACATCGCATCATGAAAATTGAATTCGCCACCTGCTTACTTAGCGTTGCCTTGCTCTCCGCCTGCTCTTCCACGAGCCAGACGACAGCTTCCCATCAAACTCTCGAACAGAGATTGACGGCCAAGTACGCCAGCGCTGATACCAAAGTAGGCGAGCCCGCGCCTCCAGCTGAAGGTCCAGATGATGTTCCCGCGGAAGCGCCGAACACCATCGAGAATAATCCGGCGCTGGTTCCGACTCCGTCGCTTCGCCAGAACGCCGCTGCCGGTCTCTAAGCCGGGCGCTGCCGCGCTTGCGCGGACAACGCTTCGCCTAACGAACTGATCTGCGCTCCCTCGTGGGATGCAGTCACCGTAATCCGCAGGCGCGCCTTGCCTTTGGCCACCGTTGGATAACGGATGGCCGGTGCCAGGAACCCTTTTGCCAGAAGGCTTTCGGCGGCATCGAGCGCTTGCTGTTCGTCGCCGATCATCCACGGGAAAATTGCGCTTTGGTGAATTTCGTCATTTTTCACGGCGAGCTCCTTGCGCATCAGATCAAGGTTAAGGCTGAGCCGCTTTCGTCGTTCGTCGCCCGCCTTCGATTGCAAGATTCGAACTGAGGCCGCCGCGGTTTCTGCCACCGCCGGTGGCGGCGCGGTCGAGAAAATGAATGAGCGCGACCGGTTGATTAGCCATTCGACTAATTCGCTGCGAACCGCAGATGTATCCGCCACTGACGCCAAGCGCCTTGCTCATGGTGCCCATTTGCACCTCGATTCGCTTATCCAACGCCTCCGCCGCAGCCAGGCCTCGTCCGTTAGGGCCGATGACGCCGATGGCGTGGGCTTCGTCAAGCAACAGCATCGCTTCAAACCGATCCTTTAATTCGATGATCTTTTTCAAGGGCGCGACATCGCCGTCCATCGAGAAAACCGATTCTGTCAGGACGAGGACGCGCGCGTTCGGATGAGTCTTACGCGCCCAGGCGAGATGGCTTTCAAGCATCTCGGTATTGTTGTGCGGAAAAACCCGCAGGATGGCTCTGCTGAGTTTCACGCCGTCGATCAGCGACGCGTGGCACAACTTGTCAGCGATCGCGACGTCATCTTTGGTCAGCAACGCGGGAATCACGCCGGCGGCGGCGGCGTAACCGCTGCTGAAACTCAAAGCCGCTTCGGTTTGTTTCCATTCGGCCAGGTTTTGTTCGAGACCGGCATGAGGAGTTTGGGTTCCGCAGACGAGCCGCGATGCGCCCGCGCCGACGCCCCATTTTTCGATAGCGGCCCGCGCGACTTCGCGAAGCTCCGGAGCGTTGGCCAGGCCAAGATAGTCATTGGAAGAAAAATTAACCACCGACCGATCGTTCAGCTGGACGATCGGGCCCTGGGCGGAATCGACGAGACGGAGTTGCCGGTAAAGAGAACGTTCGCGCAGATCCTGCAGCCGATTGCCTAACCAACTGCTCATGCGAGCGGCCGGGAGACTACAGCCACAGACCCCAGGCAAGCAGGGCGGATGCGTCCCGCCAAACACCGGCCTTGCTGTCGCCCAGAACCACGACAATGATATCGCGTCCTGGCCGGGAACCGCTGCAAATCAGACAATGCCCGGCGGCTTCGGTGTATCCGGTCTTCATGCCGTTGCAATAGGGGGATCGCCCCAGAACCTTGTTGGTGTTTTCCAGTTCGCGCATGCGGCCGTTGGCATAACGAAACATCAGCCTTGGCATGCAGACGATCGAACGGATGACAGCGTTGGCGTAGGCAGCCTTGGCAATAATCGACAGATCGCGGGCGCTGGAATACTGATTCGGCACCGGCAAACCGTTCGGATTAACAAAGTGCGAGTGCGTGGCGCCGAGCTCGCGCGCCTTCTCGTTCATGACCGTTGCGAAAGCCTCGCAGCTGCCGGCCTGATCTCGCGCGAGGCACCGGGCAACATCGTTAGGGCTTTTAACAAGCAACGCGCGCAGAAGTTCGATTCGCTGGTAGGTATCGCCGGGCCTGATGTTCAATTTCACCGGCTCTGCCATGGTGTCGACCTGCTCGACTGTAACTGGCCGGTCGAGGAACCCGTGCTCCGCGACGATCAATGCGGTGAGCAGTTTTTGGGTGCTGGCGGCCGCCCGCTGTTCGTCGGCATTTTTCTCGTATAAGACCTGGCCGGTTCCGGCGTTAATCATCATGACGGATCGCGCGCCGCTGGATGGCGGACCGCCGGTCGGCCGGGGCGGCTCGGTAATTGGTGTCCCGGCAGCCGTGCGGCTTCGGGCCGAGCGTTTTCCTTTCGGCGCAGGTGTCGCGTCATCATCTTCGTCATCTTCGGATCGGGCACGCGTTGTGTGACGTGCTTTCGGCACCGGGCTGTCGCTCTGATCGGCCGCCGCCACGGCCTGGGCTTTGGGATAGGCCGGGTCCCGCGGCATGACTTCGACCTCGGTCGCGGTCAGCAGAGGTGCGTTGCCGAATATGGCGAACGCCAGAAAACAAAAGCCGATGAGGCTGCGGGGAACCTTCATGAAAAGCAGTGAATCAGACGCAAAATCCCCTTTTGCACAAGGCCAACTGGTGAAACCGCGCGACCAACTATTTTCGACCCCGCTCGATGAGTTCTATCTCGTAACCTTCAGGGGCATCGATAAACGCAATGGAATCTCCGCTCTGGGTGCGATGAGGACCATCCGATAGCGGATAACCTTTGGCGGCCGCCTGACGCGCGAATTCGTCCATATTCTCGACCTCGAAAGCGAGGTGAGTCAGATCCGGACCGACTTTAACTGGACCGCTCTGATCGAATTTGCAGAGCTCGATTTCTTCATCGCTCCCCGGCGCTTTAAAAAAGACTAGCTGAGATCCGCGGCCGGAAGTATGACGCCGGACTTCCTTCAGGCCGAGGACGTCTTTGTAGAAGGCCACTGTCTTTTCAAGATCTTCAACCCGATAGCGCGTGTGCAGGAGTTTGGTAATCACGAATCCCTTTAATGCCCCAGCGGCGCGCGAAATTCAAATACGGCGGTGATGGCGTAGCTAACAGCCTGAATGGTGCGACGGTCACAGACCGTCGCATTCTTTCTCTCATGAATTGTAGACGCGTCATTACCATAGTAACTCTTTAGCGAATGAAACTCGTGATTGCGGCGACCGGTGCCAGCGGCACCATCTATCTCCAGCGGTTGCTGGACCAGATAGACGCTTCCGCTCATGAGGTTCACCTTGTCATGAGCGGCTATGCGAAACAGGTCGCCTCCCAGGAATTAAAGGACTTCAGGGTTCCCCCGGGGATTCTACAGCATGGCGAAAACGATTTAAACGTGCCCTTTGTCAGCGGGTCGGCCCGCTTTGACGCCATGGTTGTCATGCCATGCTCGATGTCGACCCTTGGGCGCATCGCGTCGGGAACCGGTGATAGCGCCCTTCTGCGTGCCGCGGACGTTTTTCTGAAAGAACGTCGCAAACTCATTTTGGTGCCGCGTGAGACTCCATGGAATCTCATTCACGCGCGCAATGTGGTCACGTTGCTTGAAGCCGGCGCGGTCGTTCTGCCAGCCATGCCATCTTTTTACAGCTGCCCGAAGTCCGTGGCGGACGTGGTCGACACAGTCGTTTGGCGCGTGCTCGATCAAATGGGTTTGCCGAGTGCCAGGGCTTACCGCTGGCAATCTGAAGAAACGCGCGATTGAAAATAGAAAGTTGGCCGGCGCGGCTGCTCATCTGGTTTGGCTATGGCGTTTTGCGCCTGTGGGAATCGACCCTTCGATACGAGCTTGTCGATGGGCCCGGCATTGTTGGTCACCCGTCGAAGCGAATGATCGGCGCTTCCTGGCACAATCGTTTGCTCATGCTCCCGCTGGCCCTGCATCGTTTCGTCGGGGATCACCCAGGCTCGGCATTGGTTAGCGCCAGTCGCGACGGCGCGTGGATTGCCGAACTGGTAAAGAAAGCCGGCTTCGGAGTGGTGCGCGGTTCCACGTCGCGCCAGGGAGTCGGCGCGGTCTTGCAAATGGCCGACGAACTCGCCTCAGGCCGTGACGTTGTCATCTCACCCGACGGCCCGAGAGGCCCAGTCTATCAGGTCAGTCCGGGAATTATTTTTCTCGCTCAAAAAACGGGCATTCCAGTGATGCCGATGCATCTGGAATATTCCAGTTACTGGCGCCTCAAGAGTTGGGATCGGTTTTTCCTCCCAAAGCCTTTCAGTAAAACACGGATCGTTTTCGGGGAATTGCATTTTGTTGCGCCGACTTCGACCGATGAAGCCTTCGAGGCCGAGCGCTTGAAACTGGAGAAAGTGTTGATGGCGCTGGTTCAAGCGCACTGACTCATTTAGCGTCGCCCATGGCCGAATTGATCGATGGACGTGCCGTGGCCGAGAAGGTCTACGCAGATCTTCGGCAACGAATTGCCGCCCTCAAAGCGCGCGGCCTGACTCCTGGCCTGGCAGTCGTTCTGGTAGGAGACGATCCCGCATCGCGTTCTTACGTGCGAGCCAAGGACAAAATGAGCCGCGAGCTCGGCCTGCATTCGGTGAAGCTGGAATTGCCGGTCGAAACGACTCAGGAAGAGTTGTTAGGCAAGGTTGATGAACTCAATCGCGATCCGGCGGTCCACGGAATTCTGGTGCAATCGCCGCCACCCCGGCAAATCGATGAGGCGGCCATCGTTCTAGCGCTTGATCCGGCGAAGGATGTCGACGGGTTTCATCCGGCCAATGTCGCAAAACTGACCATGGGAGACCGGAGCGGATTCGTGCCGTGCACGCCGCTGGGAATACAACGTCTTCTCCTGGAAACGGGCGTTGAGATCGCCGGAGCTCGTGCGGTTGTCCTCGGGCGAAGCATGATCGTGGGCAAGCCTCTGTCCCTGCTTTTGATGCAAAAAGGAAAGGGCGGAGACGCCACCGTCACGGTTGCCCATTCGCGAACGCGCGATTTGGCGAAGATCACAAGCTCGGCTGACATCCTGATTGCGGCGATCGGGCAGGCGCAGTTTGTGAAAGCGGATTTTGTGAAGGAAGGGGCGGTCGTCATCGATGTCGGGGTCAATCGTGTCGAAGACAAAAGCGTCGAGCGTGGTTATCGGCTTGTGGGCGATGTCGATTTCGAGGCTGTCTCGAAAAAGGCCAAAGCAATCACGCCGGTGCCCGGCGGAGTAGGACCGATGACCATCGCCATGTTGATGAACAATACTGTCAGGGCCTGCGAGCTCGCGAATCCGTAACGCAACTGTAGGGCGGGCATCCGCCCGCCGTTTGTTTTGCGCTGGCGGCCAGAATGGCCGCCCTACAGTTGTCCTCGATCCCGCAACGTCTGGCCCGTAATCACCTAACAATTTTTGCTGTCAGCAGACGAAGCAGCGACGGCTGGATTTTTGCCAGCGGAACAAAGGCTGACGCGAGTCGTGGGGAGAGCACGGCCGCGCGCGCGAGACGATTGATCCAGAGCCGCCCGCGATAAAGCGCGCGATGTTCCCTGATAAATTGCTGAGTTGCGGCCGCGTCGTCCTTTCTCTCGATTCGGCGCGCGATGAATCCGGCGGCGAGCTCGCCGGAAGCGAGGGCATAATAGATCCCTTCGCCCGTGAATGGCTCGACCACGCGCGCGGCGTCGCCGATAAAGAAGGCAGAGTTTTGAGCGGGCTGGAGCGGAGCGCGGGTCAGCGGCGTCACCGTTCTCCACGGATGATCCTTGGAGATGTTGAAGTGGTTTTGAGCCCAGTCTTTCAAAGCCCCAATCCGCGGCGCGGTTGAAACGAGACAAACGTTGAGCTGGTCCGCTCCGGTCGGCGCCTGCCCGGAGTAACCTTCACGAAGAAACTGCAGAACGATGCGATTTCCAAAGTCGCGCGGAAGCGGAACGTGCGTTTGCAGGGCCACTCGATCTTTCGTGCGCCGCCCGCGCGCGATTCAACATCCGTGCGACGGTCGAGTTCCGTCCGTCCGCTGCGACGATAATCTTCGCGCGAAATGTTTCACCGTTGGAGGTTTCTACGCGCCAAACATCCGTAGCCTCGGAGCTGAGGGCCGTGACCGTGCAAGAAGTTTTAACCGTGGCCCCGGCTTCCTTCGCCCGATTCAATAACAGATCGTCAAACAAGCTTCGTTTGATCCCGATCTGGGCATTATGTCCCCGCGGCAGATCGATGGAAACGGAACGCCCGTTGATTCCGATGAACTCGACCCGATCGAGCGGGCTGTGAGTCAGATTCATCACCGCCTCGCGCAGGCCAAGGCGATCAAGCACCGGCCAGCAGTTGGGATTCAGGCAGTCTCCGCAAACTTTCTCGCGCGGAAAATTCTCCCGTTCCAGAACAAGAACGCGAAGCCGGCTCTTGGCGCAAAAGGAGGCGCAGGCGGCCCCGGCCGGTCCACCGCCCGCAATGATGACGTCGAAAGTCTCGTCAGCCATGAAGCCACAGAGATCGCATTGTTCACCTTAGCAGCACCGCGCTAAACTAGAGGCGGAAATCATGGCGCGCGCGGCATTGGAAAAACCTGATCTGGCCAAAAAAGTGCACGAGGTCCCGCATAAGCCCGGGGTCTACCTCATGCGGGACCGGTTTAATCGCGTCATCTACGTCGGGAAAGCGCGCGATCTGCGGAAACGGGTGTCGTCGTATTTTATGCCCTCAAAGCTGGCGGTGGCCGACATCAAGACCCGCGCCATGCTCGAGAGTGTGTGGGACTTTGAAACCCACACTGTTCGCAGCGAAGCGGAGTCGCTGCTGCTTGAAGGCAAGCTGATCAAGGAGTTCCGGCCGCGCTACAACATCTCTTTCCGGGATGATAAACGTTTCCTCCTGGTCAAAGTCGACCTGACCGAAGAGTGGCCGCGTTTCCGCCTGGCCCGATTCAAGAAAGAAGACAACGCGCGTTACTTCGGGCCTTACGCGCACGCCGGGGCGCTTCGGCAGACATTGAATTTTATGCGCAAGAAATTCGGTGTGCTGACTTTTGGCCGCGGATCGCCCACGCCGCGCGAACTAAAGTCTTCGACCTACCAGGTGCCGATGCGGCTCAGCGAAATCTCCGCGTCGCAATATCGCGAGCGCGTAAATGAGGCGGCGGATTTTCTGGAAGGTCACTCGCGCGAAATGATCGGGGCCTTGGAAGAAGAGATGCGAAAGGCGGCCGGCAAGATGGAATTCGAGAAGGCGGCTGAATTGCGAAACATGGTTTCCGACCTGCGCAATACCACCAAGCCGACGCGCCGGTTCACCCGCGGATCGCTCCCAAGCACGATCAATCCTGAGGACGATGTTCGGGCGCTGGCCGACGCTTTGCAGCTGCACCGGCCACCCGCGGTCATGGAGTGCTTCGACATCTCAAATATTTCGACCACGCACGTGGTCGCCTCAATGGTCTGCTTTCGCGACGGTGTTCCCGATAAGGACAATTACCGGCGCTATCGCGTGCGAACCGTCGAAGGCCAGGATGATTTCGCAAGTATGGCTGAAGTCGTTAGGCGGCGGTATTCGCGTGTTCTGCTCGAGGCGCGGGCGATTCGGATCCTGATCGCGCGGAGTTTTCGCAGGAAAATCCCGCGGAAGCGGTGGAGCGAATTGCCGCTGCGTCCGCCTCGGAAGCCGAGGGCGATTATCTGCCGGCGGGGACGACGGCGGATACCACGAAATCTTTTGTCGCGGTGAGATTGCCAGATCTGATCATCGTCGATGGCGGCAAGGGCCAGCTCTCCTCTGCCTGCCGCGAACTTCAGCGGCTTGGCTTGCATGATCTCCCAATCATCGGGCTGGCAAAGGAGCATGAGGAGATTTTCCGGCCCGGCCGGGCCCTTCCGCTGCAACTCCCGCTCGATTCAGGCGCTTTGCGTCTCTTGCAGCGAATCCGCGACGAAGCACACCGGTTCGCCAACTCCTATCATCAGCTTCTAATGAAAAAGCGAATCGGAGAGAGTATTCTCGACGATTGTCCCGGGGTCAGTCAGAACCGGAAGAGCCTGCTCTTGCGAAAGTTTGGATCCGTCAGCCGTTTAAGAAAAGCCAGTGTCGAAGAGATCGCATCCACCGAAGGAATTGGGCGAAAGCTTGCCGAGGACATCCACCGTTTTCTAGAACGGCATTGAGTTGTGCGAGACTTTAGCGGAGTAAAGGCGCCTGTTTCGTGATGAGAGAAGCCCAACGTCTCGAACTATTTTGGAGTTTCGAGCGCGCTCGCCTGCTCGGGATTCGCCGCGGAACCATCCGGCCCTTCGCCTTCTCCAAGCCCGTCGACTGGCCGCGCGGACGAGGAAATTCTTCCGACCTTTGAAACTCAGAAGCTGGCGCGGGCATACGTGCTTGATATTCCTGCGCCCCGGGGGCAGATCACCGACCGAACCGGCGCGCCCTTGGCGCAGAACAAGGTCAGTTACAATCTCGCCATCAATTTTCCCGACGCCGCTCGATTTTTCCGACGCGCAGGCGGTCGCGTTTGCCAGGGAAAAGATCAATCGGGCCGAGAAATTGATCGATCGCCAGGTCAAAATCTCGGACGAGACAATTCTCCGGCATTATCACAACCGCGGCATTCTTCCGCTGGAGGTCGCGCAGAACCTCTCCGCAATCCGAATGTGACGAGGTTAAAGAACGAAAGCCGGAGGGGATGACGCTTCGCCCGATTTATGTGCGCACGTATCCGAACGGTAAGGTCGGGGGGCCAGATCATTGGCTACACCGGCCGAACTGGCCGCAACCTCGACGGCATTATCGACAATCACGAGACGCTCTGGCCGGAGACAGAAGGGCGCGAAGGATTGGAGCAGACCTTCAACGAGATGCTCAAGGGCAAGCATGGCGAATACAAAATGACCTTCGACAAGGATGGGCGAAAAACGTCGGAGAAACTTGATCACTTCTCCGGTTCCGGGAAATACCGTTGTCACCACGCTCGATCTGCATTTGCAGCAGCTGGCGGAGAAAGCCTTGAGAGCAAAGCCAAACGCGGCGCCATCGTCATTCTCGACCCGAACAACGGCGACATTCTCGCTTTGGCTTCATGGCCGACCTATAACCCGAACGTTTTTGTTCCATCGATCTCGGCGGAGAAGTTCAAGGCCCTCCAGGACGATCCCGATATTCCATTGTTGCCGCGCGCTTTCCGCGCTTCCTATCCGCCGGGCTCAACTTTCAAGGTGGCCGTCGGGATCGCAGCGTTCGAAAGCGGTGCCATTCAGCCTAACGACGAATATCCAGTGCGCCCCCGCGATCGATGTCGGAAACATCACTTTTCATAACTGGAAGAAGACCGACCGCGGTCGACATCGATTTCGTGCAGGCGCTGACCGAGTCGTGCGACACATGGTTTTACCAGGTGGGCATCAAGACCGGCGCGGAGCCAATCATCGACTGGGCGCTCAAGCTCGGGTTTGGCGTCAAGTGCGGCATCCCCTTGCGCGGCGAAGTGGAGGGCCGCATCCCTAACGATCAATACATGAGGTCACGCACAAGCGAAAGCTGCTCAATGGCGACATCGCGAATCTTTCCATCGGGCAGGGTGATACCGAAGTGACTCCGTTGCAGATGGCCCAGGCGATGGCCACGATTGCGAACGGCGGGACACTTTATCCAGACTCGGTTGATTCATCAGATTCAAACCTACGACAACGAGATCGTGAATGCCTATCGGTGCGAGCCAAACGAGAGCTCGATATTTCGGCGGAAACACAAGACAGCTGCGGGAAGGGTTGGTCGACGCCGTTAACGCGCCCACCGGCACGGCTCACGCCGCCAGTCTGGATAATATCGATGTTGCCGGTAAAACCGGCACCGCGCAGTGGGGGCCGAAGAATCGCGAACGAACCGCTGCGTGGTTCGCCGGATTCCTCCCGGCCGGCAACCGCAATTTGCCTTTGCCGCTCTTTACGAGGGCGATGTCGGGAAGCAAGGAGCACGGCGGCACCACCGCGGCACCGATGATCGGGGAAATTTTCCGACAGGTTTACAAAGGGCAGGCCAAAACCCGCGCTCGCCGGGCTTCGCCCTCGCAGAGCACGCCTCGCGCTGAGCCGGTGGAAGACGATCAGTCTGATTAAATGTTTGCCTGTCCGGATCGCGCGAAGGTCTCCGTTCTTGCGATTGCCGTCGGCCTGATCGTCTCAGACGCGCACGGCGAGCAGATCATCGGGTCGGTCGGCTCGCCAAATGGCCAGCTCACGGTTGATTTCAGCCTAACAAATGACGGGAACCTGGCTTATGCCGTGAAGAAGAAGGAGCAGGAGATTATCGCGCCTTCGCGCCTGGGATTGATTTTAGCAAACGCTCCCAAACTCGATCGTAATTTCTCCTTCGAGGAGCCGAAAACCTCGGCCCATGACGAAACCTGGGAGCAGCCCTGGGGCGAGCGAAGGTCCGTGCGCAATCACTACAACGAGATCGAGGTCACCGTCGTCGCAAAAGACGATCGAGAGCCGCAAAATGACGGTGGTCTTCCGTGTCTTCGACGACGGATTTGGTTTTCGTTATTCATTTCCCGGACCAGCCGCAGCTGAAGACACTGAAGATCACCGACGAGTTAACCGAGTTTGCCATCGTCGATCCGGCGACCGCCTGGTGGGACGTGGCCGGGGAATGGAACCGCGAAGAGTATCTCTTCAACAAGACGCCACTGAATGAGGTCAGCGAAGCGCAAACTCCGATGACGCTTGAAGACCGCCAAGGGACTTTATATGTCGATCCACGAGGCCGCCCTGGTGGATTACGCGGCCTATTGGTTGCGGCGCGTTGAAGGCCAGCGATTGAAGACGCGCGCTGGCGCCTTCTTCGATCGGCCCAAGCGTCGAGCGGGATGCGCCCTTCTCGACTCCTTGGCGGACGATTGATCATCAGCTGACAATGCGCCCGCACTTTATGAATCCAACATCGAGCTGAACCTGAATGAGCCTAACAAGTTGGGCGACGTGTCGTGGGTGAAGCCCTACAAGTACGTCGGCATCTGGTGGGCCATGCACTTGAATCTAAAAACCTGGGAAGCGGGACCGAGGCATGGTGCGACCACTGAGGAAACAGAAAAATACATCGACTTCGCGGCTGCGAACGGATTCCGCGGTGTATTAGTCGAGGGTTGGAACCTCGGTTGGGAAGATTGGTTCGCCAAGGGAGACAAGTACTCCTTCACCGAGAGTTATCCGGATTTCGATCTCAAGGCGGTTTCCGAATACGGCCTGAAGAAAGGTGTTCATCTCGTCGGGCATAACGAGACCGCGGGCAACGCCGCGCATTACGAAGAACAGATGGACGCCGGCTTCGCGCTTTACCAACAGTACGGCGTCGACAGCGTTAAGACCGGATATGTCGCGGATGCCGGAGGCGCGCAGGTCAAAGGGCCTGACGGCACCGTTCATTATACCTGGAACGACAGCCAGGAAATGGTTCGTCATTACCAAAAAGTGGTGGTGGAAGCGGCCAAGTATCACATCGCCATCGACACGCACGAGCCGATCAAGGATACCGGTTTGCGACGCACGTATCCGAATTGGGTGTCGCGAGAAGGCGAGCGCGGCCAGGAATACAACGCGTGGGGACATCCGCCGAATCCGCCCGAGCACGAAGCGAATCTGATTTTTACCCGAATGCTATCAGGGCCGATGGATTTCACTCCCGGAGTTCTCAGCCTCCAAGGCAAGGATCAGGAGATTCAAGCGACCCAGGCAAAGGAATTGGCGCTCTACGTGGTCATCTATTCGCCGATTCAAATGGCGGCGGATCTAGTGGAGAACTATGCGAAATATCCGAAGCCATTCCAATTCATCAAAGACGTTCCGACCGACTGGGAGCAGACTTGATGATTAACGGCGAACCGGGAGACTACGCGACCATCGCGCGGAAAGACCGCCGTTCCGACGATTGGTATGTCGGTTCCATTACGGATGAGAATGGGCGCACGCTGCAATTGCCGCTGAAGTTTCTCGATCCGAATCGAAAATATACGGCGCAGATTTATCGCGATGGCGACAAGGCAGGGTATAGAGGCGCCGCGCGCTTCGACATTGTGATCGAATCGAAGAGCGTGACCTCAGCGGACACGCTTCCACTAAAGCTCGCGCCCGGCGGCGGCGAAGCGATTCGATTCGTGGCCGGTCCAGCGGGACGGTGAAGAAGCGGACGAGACAAGCTCGTCCCTCCCAGCGTCGTCACATCGCCATCGCGCAGTGGGAGGGACGAGCTTGTCTCGTCCGGATGTTTTCCATTGCGATGTTACTGCGGATCAAGCCGTCGCAGCTTCGACCGGAAGCGTCATCGTTCCCTTGAACTTTGGTTCTTCACGTTCGAGGCCGAAATTTTCCGCGTAGAGCGACTCGATGTGATTGAGATCGTCGCTGGTTAGCGCCGGCGATTCCGGAGCCCTGGCGAATTCGACCAGTTGCTCCTCGTTGTAGATATTCGGGAGCGTTGATGCCGTTCGCGAATCGGCCAGCAGCCATTGCAAGGCTGCCTGGCCGAGAGTGCGCTCGGAATTTTCCAGGAAGCGAAGCTGCTCGATTTTTTTGATCCCGTTGAGCAGCCAGCTGCGCGGGCGATGGTTTCGATGATCGTTAGGGGGAAAAACGGTGTCCTCATTGTATTTTCCCTCGAGCATGCCGGACGAATGGGTTACCCGAATCAGGAACATGGTATCTTTTCCCGCGGCCGTCGCAGCATCCTGCATGGCGCGGCCGGGATGCTGTTCCAGAATGTTGTAGATGTGTTGAACGCTGGTGAGATCGCGTTCTTGAATGCAATTTACGCCTTCGTAGAGCCAGCCGACCGCGGGTCCGAGCGCAATCCCGTAGTAACGAATTTTTCCGTCTCTTTTCAATCGGTCGAGCGTTTGCCACAGAGCATCATCGGAAACCTGTTCCATCCGGATGTTATGCAGTTGCAGCAGATCGATCCGGTCGGTCTTTAGCCGTTTGAGCGCCGCATCGGTCGCCCGGATGATAGCTTCGGGTGAAAAATCCTGCGGAATTTCCCGTTGTCCCCGTCCACGACTTTCACCGTGCGCGACGAAGTCGTAGCCGACTTTGGTGGCGATGACGATCTCGTCGCGGCGGGTCGGAAATGCTTTGGCGATCAATTCCTCGCTCAGTCCGTTTCCGTAGGTATCGGCGGCGTCGAAGAGCGTGATCCCAAGGTCGAACGCCTTGTGCATCAGGGCGATTGCTTCGCCTTCGGTGAATTGGCCCCACCATCCGGTGGAAATGGTCCAAAGGCCGAAACCGACCTCGCTGACGGATAAATCAGTATTTTTGTAGGCGCGAAACCGCATAGGGAAACTTAGCGAAAAGAAGAGGGGCGTCTAACCGAAGAAACGCGCTGTTCTTTCTGTATCCCGAAGCGTGGGCGACGCTGCGCAGTTGGAGACGTTGTAAGTTGGTCGTTGGACACAGAGGTTAAGGCGCGGGAGTTTGCGATCCATGGCATCTCGCGCTCTCCTGATCGCCGGACATGGCTCGACCGTGAACGCCGACTCCAGTACGCCGACCTTGCATCATGCGGCGGAAATAAGGCGGCGAGGCGTTTTCGATGAGGTTGCATGTGCGTTTTGGAAGGAAGAACCGAGCCTTCGCGATGCGCGATTCCTTTTCGATCCCTTAAAAATTCGCGAGGTCTATGTGGTCCCAAATTTTATCAGTGAAGGATATTTCACGCAGACAGTAATTCCGCGGGAGCTTGAATTGAGTGGTTCGAGCACTCGCCGGCCTAACGGACAAGTGTGGAACTACTGCCTGCCGGTGGGCAGCAATCCCGCCATGACCGAAATCCTTCTGCGTCGCGCGCGTGAAATTGCGCCCGGTATTTCACCTTCCACGACGAGCCTTTTGATTGTGGGTCACGGGACCGACCAGAATGAAAACAGCGCGGTGGCGGCAAAGCGCGAGGCGGAAGCGATTCGCGCCCGTGGCGAGTACGCGGCTGTTTTGAACGTGTACATGGAAGAACCACCGCTGGTGAGCGACTGGCAGAACCTGACAAACACTCCCAATGTCGTTGTGGTTCCTTTCTTCATCTCCGACGGGCTGCACAGTTATGAAGATATTCCGGCTCTGCTGGGAATTGGGCGTCGCGACGGTGTAAACAATGCCCCTGGCGAAATCTTTCGGGATAACCCTCACCGAATCGGCGAACGGTCGCTCTATTACGCTCCCTCGGTCGGCTCCGAACCCGGCTTTGCCGAGTTGATCCTGCAGCAGGTTGGGGCCTTTGACGCTGCTCAGGCGAAGACTGGACAGGCCGAATAGCTTTGCGCTGGAAGTGGGCGAGAGTTGCAAACCGACGGAGAATCGCTTCCGTCGATAGTGGCACTTGAATAAATGAAGCCCGAGACCCTCAAGAAGCTCCAGGAGATTGGAGCGTTTGTGCTCGCGAACGGATGCAACAAGCCCGGGCTGCGGGAAGCGGCCGAGTTGATTCGAGAGGCCCGCAATTATCGGTGGGTGGCCATCTACAAGGTCATGAAAAAGGACTTCGTTGTCATCGCGTCGACTGGAGACGAACCGCCGGCCTACCCGCGGTTTCCTTTGGGCCAGGGAGTTTGCGGCGCGGTGCTGGAGAGCGGGAAGACGATCATGTTGGGCGACGTCCGGAAAGATGCGCGCTGCCTCCCTGCTTTCCACAACACGCGCTCGGAGATCATCGTGCCCATGATCGATGAGGAAAAAATTGTCGGAATGCTGGATGCCGAAAGCGACAAGCTGAACGCATTCACGGCTGAAGATCGCGCGTTTCTGGAACGGGCCGGCGGGCTCATCGCGCATTGTTTGTCGTAAAGCTGCGCTGAATGGCTGACGCCGCCCTGGAATCTGCCCTGGCGGCCGGCTCTTGCGATGTCGGACAGGTTCGAATCAAGCCCGGCAACGGCGAATACGTGGTTTGTCATCGCGATGATGTCACCCGGACAGATTTGCGCGTTTACGGAGATGCGGATGCGGCCGACGATTTGGCGCGCTTTGATGATTCTGGAAAATACCGGCCTCTGAAGACAGCGCCCAATCTTTCACATGGCTGGTCGCTACACCTCAAGAGCATCGGCCAAGTGCAGCGCGCGATCGATTCGTTCTATCCGGGACGGCTGGCAGTATTCAAGGCGTTCAACGATGGGCGGCTGGAACAGACGCCGTTGCGCCAGACATTGGGCCGGCAAACAGGCATGTATCGGGTGGCGGCGAGTATCTCGGACGACAGCATCGATCGTATTATCGCTGAGGTCTGCCGTTCCGACGGCGGTTGTCTTCGAACGATTCTTTGGAGGAAAAACGACACGGGTGATCTGCCGTCGCAACGGTTGCCAGCGCAGAAATTCGACGTTCGACAAAACCAGGTTGAAGCGGTTGATCGGGGCGAAGGAAATTTTATTCCAATGCTTTGCCAGGAAGCCTGCACAGTCCTGATCGATGCTTGCCGAAAAGCCGCGCAAGCCGGGAAGAGTTCGAGTGCGACCTAACAAAACCATCATTCTGCGCGCGCGTTTTGTCGCGACCATGGATGGGCCCCCGATTGAGGACGGAGCGGTCGTCGTTGAAGGTGAATCGATCGCCGACGTGGGACCGTTTTCCGCGGTAGGGCGAGGAGGTTCGGGAGAAATCGTCGATCTCGGCGAACAGGTCATTCTGCCCGGTCTGATCAATGCCCATTGTCATCTTGATTACACCTGTCTACGCGGGCGAATACCGCCGCAGAAATCCTTCACGGGCTGGGTTCGCGCGATCAACGCTGCCAAGGCGCAACTGACACGGGACGATTATATCAATTCAATCAACGCCGGATTCGTCGAGTCCCGCCGATTCGGCACCACCACGGTGATCAACCTGACAGCGTTTCCTGAGTTAGCCGAATTTGTTAGGCCAACGCTGCGAACTTACTGGATGGCTGAATTGATCGATGTGCGCACGCCCGAGAGAGCCATCGATATAGTGAATGACGCCATGAAATCGCTGCAAAATCTTCCGCTCCGGGGACTCGCGCCGCATGCGCCCTACACAGCCTCGACCCCGCTGTATCAGGCGTGCCAGGACAAGTCCGTCGTGTTGACCACCCATCTGGCCGAGTCGCACGAGGAGATGTCCATGTTTCGCGATCAAACGGGCGAGCTCCACGAATTTATCCGTAGCATCAACCCGGCTTTTGAAAGCGGTGGTCTGACACCGGTCGCTTATTTTCTTGAGAAGTTGGATCGCGGCGAGTCCTGGCTCATGGCGCATTTGAATGAGCTGACTGATGACGATTTTGCGCTGCTCAAGGAAAGAGATCCGAAGTTCGGGATCGTGCATTGTCCGCGAAGCCACGAATTTTTCGGTCACTCTCCCTTTCAGTTTGACCGGCTGAAACAGCAGTTTCCCATTTCTTTGGGAACCGACAGCCTGGCGAGCAACAAGGACCTGAATCTGTTCGCCGAAATGCGCTGTTTTCAGGCGGCATTTTCGAATAGCGCTCCGGAAGAGATTCTTGGAATGGTCACTCGAACACCCGGTCTGCCTCGTGTTGGAAGACTTCGTCCCGAAGTGGTCTACGCCGACATGATTGCGCTGCCATCCGAGGGGTCCAGCGGAGACCTTTTTGACCGAATCATCGCCTTTGAAGGCGAGCCCTGGGTAATGATCGGGGGCGAGACTGGCACACTCTAGGCTGACGCTTTTCTCAATTCGCCTTTATTTTTCTCAAAACTGAAATATTCTCCGCGCTGAGATTTCATGGCCAAAATCATTATAATCGATGACGAACCTGCAATGGTTGAGGTCATCGTGACGCTCTGTCGCGAAAAGGGACACCAGGTGTTTCCTTTCAACGCTGCCCCAAAAGCAATCGAGCAACTCGATAGCATCCAGCCACAAGTTGTCATCGCCGACATCAAGATGGAGACGATGACCGGGTTCGACGTTCTCCGGCATGTGCGTGAGCACCATCGGCAGACAGCTGTCATCCTGATCACCGCTTACGCTTCCGTGGAGACGGCGGTCGAAGCGATGAAGATGGGTGCCTACGACTACGTGACGAAGCCTTTCAAGATCGACGAGCTGCAGATGACGGTGCAGCGCGCGCTCGATTACCAGGCCGCGCTTCGGGAGAACGTTTATCTCCGCAAAGAACTCAAGAACCGATATCGATTCGAGAACATCATCGGCACGAGCCGAAAGATGCAGCACGTTTACAATCTGATTAACAAGGTCGCCGACACCGACAGCACCGTCCTGATCATCGGCGAAAGCGGCACCGGTAAGGAACTGGTCGCGCGCGGTCTGCATTTCAACAGCAACCGCCAGCATCATCCCTTCGTGGCCATCAATTGCAGTGCTCTTCCGGAAAATCTGCTCGAGTCGGAGTTATTCGGTCATAAGAAGGGCTCATTTACCGGCGCGGTCGCGGACAAGCGAGGCCTGTTCGAGGAAGCAAACCTTGGCACGATTTTCCTCGATGAAGTGAATTCGATGGCGCCGCAGCTTCAAACGAAGCTTCTGCGGGTTCTGCAGGAACGCGAGGTTCGTCGTGTGGGCGACAACAAAAGTTCGCCGGTGAATGTGCGCGTTGTCGGTGCGACTAACGAGGCGCTCATGCCAAAATTAAAGGACGGAACTTTTCGCGAGGACCTTTACTATCGGCTCGCGGTCATCCCGGTGGAAATTCCGGCGCTCCGTGAACGCCTGGAAGACGTTCCGTTGCTGGTCAATCATTTCCTGCAAAAACAGGCCAGCGCCACCGGCGGCGAGCCAAAGAAGATCGCGCCCGAAGCGGTCGACATTCTTTGCCACTACGATTATCCGGGCAATGTCCGCGAACTGGAAAACGCGATCGAGCGCGCCTGCGCGCTTTGCGAGAACGAACTGATTCTGCCGACGGATCTTCCGCCTAACATCATTACCCATGCGCAGGGGGACAAAGCCGGTCAGGCAATTGCTGCCATGCCGGTTGGTCAATCGCTGGACGATTTCATTCAGCAGCAGGAGCGCGGTTACATCGAAGCCACGCTCAAGCATTGCGATGGCTCGCGGGAAAAAGCGGCCAGCGTTCTCGGCATCAGCATGGCTACGCTCTACCGCAAGGTCGAGCCGAAGAGCAAAAAGTAGCGATCGCGCGAAGCCGCACTAACGAGCCGGTCATTCCGAGGCAGGCGAAGCGCGCCGAGGGATCTCCCACGCGGCTCGGGATGACAGGGAGGGGAGGCTTTGGCCGCGCGATGAGTCGGCTCGACAGAGTCTCGCCCCAGCGGCATTAATAAACACGCAATGGCATCGGCGAATCCCAGCACGCGCGAAATGGAGCGGATCAACTGGATGGAGTTCCGCGAGGTTGTCCCCGCCGCGATTAATACCGTGTTGCTGCCGCTGGGGACACTGGAAGCTCACGGCGTTATTCCAAACGGCACGGATATTATCGCGCCGGTGGCAATCGCGCGCGTCATCGCGCCAATGGTAAACGCGATGATCGCGCCGGTGGTGCCGTACGGGTTCACCGGAATTCTCGATGCTTATCCGGGAAGCTTCACCGTTCCTGAACCAGTCTATAGGGAATATGTGCGCGCGGTTGTGGTTGGCCTCGCTGGGAATCACTTCAAAAACATCATCCTTCTCAATGGCCATGGTGGCGGACAGACGGCAATTCTGTCGGCACTCGCGCAGGAAGTTGGACGCGAAACGCGCACAAGAATTCTCGTCATTAACTGGTGGTCGTATTGCAGCGACGTCGTCCAGGAGGTTTACGGCGAAGATGGCGGACACGCCGGAAACACCGAGACGGCGGTCATGTTGGCGGTTGAACCAGAGCTCGTGAAAAAGGATCGCTACACCGGTCCAGAAATGGCGACCGCGATTCCGGCGCCGAATACCTGGAGCGCGTATCCGTTTCCTTCGAGCATTCTTCTATACAAAGAAGGCGAAGGATTGCCGGTCTTTGATGAAGAGAAGGCGAAAGACTATTTCGACAAGGTGAATCGGAAGATCGCGGCGTTGATCACGGAGACGGTCGCGAGATGGGACGCGGCCGGCCTTTAAGGCCGTCCGCTGGTTTGGGGACTCAACCTCGTTTGGAGAAGATGCGCAGCTGATCAGCCGCCTTTTGCAACTCATCGAGTTGCTGAAGAGTTGCTTCCTGTTTTTTCAGGAGTTCGTCGTTAGCCTTTTTGGCCTCCTGAAGCGCCTTGATCGCAGTCTGCGCGGTTCCGTCAACCGAAGGGGCAGCGGCTTTCTGTAGCGCCGGGGTTGCCGCGGCGTTAGCCGCCGGGACGATCAGTTCGGGTTGGGACGGCTGCTGGGCCTTCAGGGAATACCCGACGGCCGAACTGAAGACTACCAAAGCAAAACAAAGTGCGGCGAAACGCATCATTATTTCCCTCTGCCTGCGTAGATTCGGGCGACGCGAATCGCTTCAACGACCTCGGCGAGTTTTTCGTCGATCTTCGTTTGGTTGTCCGCGATGCGTTGCTGTTGTGCGCGGACATCATCGATCAACGTCTGCAGTTCCTTGTTGTCTGTGGCAGGGCCTTGTGCGGATCCAGAGATCGCCAGGAACAGAGAGGCGAAAAGTAAGAGGGTGATTCGTCGCATGGTACGATGGCCTTCCATTGATATAGCAAGTCGTGTTCCGGTATCGCGGTCCCAGAGGCCAAACACGCACGGCCCGTAAGTTGCTTGCCAGCTGCCGTCTCTCTCGGTAAACTCCGCACATGGCCGGCCAAGGAATGCATCAGTCGCAGAATTTATCTCTGCAACAGGTCCTTGCGCCCGCAGCTCCAGCAGAGCCTTCTGATTCTGCAGGCGCCGCTGCTCGAGCTTCGAAACCTCGTCCAGCAGGAGATGGAGACCAACCCCGTCCTCGAAGAACTCGCTAACGAGGCAGAGGAACAGCAGAAACCCGAAGAGAAGAAGACCACTTCCAGCGATGACGAGTTCAAGGCTGAATTCGATCAACTGGCGAAGCTCGATGAGGAATGGCGCGATTACATGGCGCAATCGAGCAGTTACAGCGGGCGTTCGCAGGAAGCGGAAGACAAGCGCCAGTTCTTTTTCGACTCGATCGCCACGCAAGAAACATTGCAGCAGCATTTGATGGGGCAGCTGAACCAGACGGCCCTGAACGGCGACGACCGCAAGACCGCCGAGTTGATTATCGGAAACATCGACGACAACGGTTTTCTGCAGACCAATCCCGAGGAGATGGCGCTCAACACCGGCATCGCTCAGGGCGATTTCGAGCACATGCTCACGCTCATCCAGAGTTTTTATCCTCCGGGCGTGGGCGCGCGCGATCTGCGCGAGTGCCTTCTCATTCAATTACGCCGCGAAGGAAAAGGCAGCAGCCTCGAGTACAAGATGATTTCCGATCACATGGCCGACCTTGGGAAACGGCGGTTCCCGGAGATCGCCCGGCGCATGGGAATCAGCGTCGAGCAGGTCCAGAAGTGCGCCAACTGTATAGCTCAGCTTGATCCGCGACCCGGTGCCATCTTTGCGCAGGCGCCCCAGAATTACGTTCTCCCTGATGTGACCGTGGAAAAGATCAACGGCGAGTATCAGGTGATCCTGAATGGCGAACAGATCCCGCACCTTCGCATCAGTAATACCTACAAGGACATCATGTCGCAGGACGGTAACGGGAGTGAAGTGAAGGATTACATCCGCGATAAGATCCGGAGCGGAAAATTCCTCATCAAATCGATTCACCAGCGCCAGCAAACGATTTCGAACATCGCGCATCAGATTGTTTCGAGGCAGCGCGAGTTCTTTGATCAGGGCAGTGCGCATCTTAAACCGATGACGATGGTGCAGATCGCCGATGCGGTCGGCGTGCACGAGACCACCGTAAGCCGCGCTATTTCCGGGAAATACATGTCGACCCCGCAGGGCGTCTTCGAGATGAAATATTTCTTCACCCCCGGCTATCAGACCGCCACCGGCGAATCGATGAGCAACACCAGCGTTAAGGAAGCGATCCTCGACCTGGTGAAAGGCGAAGAAGGCAATTCGCCTTTGAGCGACAAGGAGATCGTCGAAATCCTGAGTAAACGCGGTATTCCAATCGCGCGCCGCACGGTCGCCAAATACCGGACTGAGCTGAATATTCTGCCGAGCAATATGCGGCGGAAATACTGAGCCCTTCCGCTCAGTCCAATGCGGGAGGGGCCTATCGGCCGCGACCTCTCCTTCGAAAGGCCGCGGTGAATTTTTCGAGCCGTGCGGGATCTAGCTCCTCAAGAAAGTCGCCATTTCGGCGAAAGGTCGAGCCCACGATAAAACCGTCAGCGACGGGATAGAAGCTCTCGATGTTTTCCGGGGTCATGCCGGAGCCGATGATGACCGGCACGTGAGCCGCCTCTTTCACGCGGAGCAATTCGCTCAAGTCGGGCGGCTCGGTGGTGCGGGCGCCGGTGACGACGATGCCGTCCACCAGAAAGAACTCCGCCTGCATTACTTCATCGGTGATATCGAGATCGCCTGTGAGCGCGTGGGAACAATGTTTCTTCTTCACGTCGGCGAATACCCTGATGTGCTCGCAGCCGAGTTCCTTGCGTTTTCGAAGCAATTTTCCAGCGCAACCTTCGATAATGCCGGCGCCGCCGACATGCGCGAAGACGTATCCCTCCGCGCGCAGGAAATCGAGGTCGGCTTCGGCGGCCACCTCGAGCGCCGTCTCGTTGGCGGCTTCGAGCAATTGAATTCCGATTGGTCCGCCGAATTTTTGGCGAGCCTCGCGTGCGATCCGTTTCACCAGGTCGACGGCGGCTTCCGGAAGCGGCGGTTTGATGTAGGGAAGATCGTGGCTGTTCTCGAGAACGACCACGTCGACTCCGGCATCGATGTAGTGCTGCAAATCAGACAGCGCGGACTTTATGATCTGTTGGTCGTTCCCGCGATAACGTGGCGCGCCCGGCAGGGGAGCCAGGGCGATCATTGCTCCGAGAAATTTGTCCGGTAAGGCGCGCACGGGCGAAATGTTAGGAAGCGAATCTCGCGCACGGAAGCTCGAATGCTGAAAATCAGGTTTCAACCAGCCTCATGTGCGACTAAAACAGAGGAGTTCATGAATCCTTCCCTGCGTGCCCGAATTATCGCCGAGTGGCGCGGATTACCGGAGCCAAAACAAAAGCCGGACCGGTTTGAATCGACCGCGGGTTTGCTGCCGCGACTGTTGCAGCGCCTGGGGCTGAAAGAGCGACTCCAGGAAAGGGATGTGGCTGAAGCCTGGTCCGAGATTGTCGGTGATTTTATTGCTGCTCACTCGACCCCGGTTTCCTTGCGAGAAGGCGTCTTGTGCGTGCGTGTTTTGCAGCCGTCCCTGCACTACCAGTTCGAACAGATTTCCAAGAAGGAAATTCTGCGGAGACTAAAGGCGCGCTTCGGCGGTTCCGTTATTCGCGAGATCCGTTTCCGCGTCGGTTAACGACCTACGCCGCCGGCTGAGCGGCCGGAATTTTGTGCTTGTTAGTCGGTAGGTTTTCGTTCAAACCGTAGTCGTTAACCGGGGAACCAAGGGCGCTGTATTTAGTCCTATGAAAATAAATCGAATTCTCGCGACCGGTTTGGCAGGCAGTCTGATCGCCAGTTGTTGCACCTATGACTCCTCGCAGCCGTTTACCACTACGCCGGTAGCCCACCAGACAGTCGAGCTAGTTGGATTCCAGCCGACTGATGCACAGCGAACGAAGTTGCTCTCTATCCTGAGCCATTTCGACAAGCAGGTTTACCGGATTCAGGAATACAGCGAGGGCAAGCCTGTGGGAGATCCCATCGGGACACTTCAAGATATTGGGTGCGAGTTGGAAGGGAAAATCAACTTTTGGGTGAACCACGCGACCGGCGGCAAGTCCGCCAAAGTGGCCGCGACCGCGTATGCGGGGGTAGTTGGGCTGAGCTGCTCGACCTCCTGCCCAGGTGGCGGGAGTAATCTGTATAGGGAATCCTATGAAGCGGCCGACGCCGTTGCGCACCAGGTGCTCGGTTATCCTGTCCCGGGAACCAGGCATCACCATAAATAGCGTTCGGTCTTCGTTGTGCTGAGGAGCTGGCGACTGGGTTGGCTCGCCCTTCATCTGTCGCTCATCCTGATTGTTTCCGCTCGCGACCTTTGTGGAATTCTCGCCCGCGCGGAAACGGTCCTGCCTTCTTCCTGGAGTCCATTTTTCGGGAAGGCTGACCGGGCCGCGAATGGCTTGCTCGGAGCGAGCTTGAGTAGCGGGAATCCGGCGCGAAATTTGATTCAGCTTTACGCGCACGCCGCGGGGATTGAAGCGGGTTACGGCTTCTTTGCTCCCAATGTTCCCGAAAATTACAAAGTCGCCTTCGAAATTCATTATCCGGACGGCCGCACCGAAGACGAAGTTCCAATCGTAGGAAGCGCAGCCGCTGGGATGAGGCTGCTGAATCTCTTCGACTCCTTCGCTGAAATCGACTCGGAGGAGCAAAGGACAGTAGTGATGAAGTTTCTTAGCGAGTCTGTCTGGAGAGAGCACCGCGAAGCGGATTCAATTCAGGCGGTCCTCGGAATTTCCATGTTGCCCACCGCGGAGGAGTACGCGCGCGGTCAGAGGCCTTCCTACGAGGTCCTTGCGGCATATACGTTTTCCTTTCGCCAGCGAACTCAAAAGGAAAATCAGTGATGGAGAGTTTTGGGCGCAGAGTCGTCAAATTCCTGTTTAATCCGGCGGACGACCGATGGATTGCTGTTCTTCGAATCGGTCTCGCGCTGACGGTCGTCTTCTACTGCCTCTCACTGCGGAAAGATTGGGTCTCCTTTTTTTTGTCCGACAGTCTTGGCCCAGTAAACCGCGAGTTTACCGAGGCGATCTTGTCGGCCGGCGCGAGTAAATGGATTCCGCGGATGGGTTGGGTGATTGAGCTCGGTGCAAATCTCGGCCTGAGCGAACCGGCGACACTGGAGCTGATATGGTGGAGTTTGTTCGGATCGGGCCTGCTGCTGCTCGCAGGAATTTTTAGCCGCGCAACCGCGATCGCGGCGGTCTTTCTCCATTTGTGTGTGGTGAAAAGCAGCGGCTCGCTAACCTACGGTTCGGATAACTTTATGACCATCGGGCTGTTCTATCTTGCCGTAGGTCCGCTGCCCGATCGGCTTTCGCTGGATCACATTTGGTTAGGCCGCCTTAGTCGCGATCGCGACGGGATCGGCTTTTTCCGCAGAGTACCTGCAACTTCACATGTGCATAATTTACTTTGTCGGAGGCGTCACCAAATGTCTCGGCGTCGGTTGGTGGAATGGGGATAGCCTTTGGCGGGCTCTCATCCGGCCGCCATTCAATGTGATTCCGGCGGATTTGATTGTCGCGTGGCGAGGCGTGTTGCCGATCGCCGGGATTATGGTCTGCCTGCTTGAGACGGCGTATCCAATATTCATTTGGCCGGCCCGATCACGCTTCTGGTGGCTCGGTGCCATTATTTTGATGCATGTAGTCGTCGGCCTGACGCTGGGCCTTTATCTATTCGCTTTCGTCATGATCGTCCTGAACCTGGCGGCCTTCGGTCCATGGAGTCGGGTGGAGGGCAAGCCGGCGCAGCCGGTTTGATATCGACGCTCGCCGCCAAGTCTGAAAGAATGCACTAACGAGAGGGTTAGTGCCCGATGTCTGGCGAAGCCATACCGGAACCCGAACTTGAAATTGCCCACATCCTGTTCATCGACACGGTGGGCTTTTCCAAGCTGCTTATTCACGAGCAACGACAGTTGCTGGCGGATCTCAATTCCTTGGTTCGGGGCACGGAGATGTTTCGGAAAAGTGAAGCGAAAGGATCTTTGGTTCGTCTGCCGACCGGAGACGGCATGGCGCTGGTCTTCGCGGATGATCCCGAGGCGCCCGTCCGGTGTGCCATGGAAATTGAGCGTGTCGTTCGCGGGTCTTCCTGGCTGCCCTTGCGAATGGGCGTGCACAGCGGACCCGTTAGTCGTGTGGTTGATGTTAACGATCACGTAAACATCACCGGGGCAGGGATCAATACGGCCCAACGGGTGATGAACTGCGGAGACGCCGGCCACATTCTCCTCTCCAGAAGGGCGGCAGACGATCTGGCCCAGTATCCGCGCTGGCACCCGTTCTTCCATGATCTCGGCGAATGCGAAGTGAAGCATGGCGTCAAAATTCCCATCATTAATTTCTGCAATGGCGAAATCGGCAACCCCGAGTTGCCGGCCTGTTTGAAGAATGAATTGCAAGCGCGGCTCTCTCGTGAAGCGTCCGCGCGCTCCAACCGTCGGCGCAGGCACATCGAGACCGCCGGAGTCATTGTCGGCCTGGCCGCAATCCTTATCGCCGGTTTCGTCGCTTTCCAATTCGGGACGCGGCGCCCTCCTCCTCCTTCGCGTATCCCTTCGAAGAGCATCGCCGTTCTGCCATTCGAAAACCTAACGGATGATCCGAAGAACAGTAATCTCGCAGACGGCATCATGGACGAGATCCTGACTGATTTATCGCGTATCTCGGATCTGAAGGTGATCAGCCGCACATCGTCGATGCAGTATAAGAGCGACACGCGAAGAAATCTTCGGGAGATCGCAGCGAGCCTGGGCGTGGCGCACATTCTCGAGGGAACGATCCAGCGCGTCGCCGGGCAAATTCGTGTGAGCGCGCAGCTCATCGACGCGCGCACGGATGCTCACATTTGGGCAAATCATTTCGACAGGGATGTATCAAACATTTTCGACCTGGAGAGCGCCCTTGCGGAGACGATCGCGGCGCAGCTGAAGTCGAAATTGTCGCCGGAAGAAAAGGCATCCATTGAGCAGCGGCCGACGGACGATTTGGAGGCGCACGAACTTTATGTGCAGTCCAAGAACGTCCTGGCTGCGTCAGTCTACACACGCGGCCGGGAAAACCGGGAGGAAGCGCTCCGCCTGCTCGATCGAGCGCTGGCGCGCGATCCTTCCTTCCTGCGGGCTCTCTGCCAGGCGGTGCGCGTGCACAGCGAGCTTTACTTATTTGGGATGGACCATACGCCCGCTCGGCTGGCAAAAGCGGATGAAATGCTGGCCAGGGCGATTCGCCTAAAGCCTGACGCAGGGGAGACCCACCTTGCTTCCGCAATACGAGCGTATTGCAGCCTGGATTATAAACGCGCCCGGACGGAGCTCGACCTTGCGCTAAAGTTATTGCCTAACGAGTCTTTGGCCTGGGAATTCCGTGGGTTTCTGAATCGGCGGCAGGGACATTGGCCGGAAGCCGACGAAGATCTGAAGCAGGCGCTGGAGCTCGACCCGCTCAATTTCTATTACCTGCAGCAGGTTTCGCAAAGTGACGAGAAGCTCCGTCGATTCGATCACATGGCCGACATGATTCGGCGCGCGCTCGCGGTAGTGCCCAATGATCCCGGGGCGCGCATTCATCTCGCTGAGGCGGATTTTTTTGCCCGCGCCGATTTAAAGCCGCTCCAGAAAACGCTCGATGCGATCATTCGCGAGACCCCGGAAATGGCGCCACCCGTGGCGGTGAACCTGGTTCATCTCGCACTGTGCCAGCGAGATTTTGTTGCCGCTCGCCGTGCAGTGGATCTGATTATTGCCGAAGGGTCGACCGAGGAATCGTTCGCTTTTCCGCGCGGATGGTATGCCGGCCTGGTGGCGCGCGTCCAAGGTGACAAAGCCGCCGCAACTGCCGCGTTTGCAGAAGCGCGAAGGGAGGTCGCCGCGATTGTGAAAGACCAGCCGGATTACGCGGAAGCGCTGACTGTGCTGGGGCTCATCGACGCAGGCCTCGGCAATCGAGACAACGCGATCGCTGAATGCCGGCGCGGTGTGGATCTGCTCCCGGTTTCGCGCGACGCTATCAACGGCGCGCTCGCGATTCAATATCTGGCGATTGCGCTCGCTTGGGTCGGCGACAAGGATGAATCCCTGAAAGAGCTTGCCGTGGTGGCAAAGATTCCGAGCGACGTGAATTACGGGCAGTTAAAGCTTCATCCGTTTTGGGATCCGTTGCGCGGCGATCCGCGATTCGACGCGATTGTGTCGTCGTTGCAGCCCCAAAAACCGTAAGACCAGGACCTTCCAAATTCTTGCGAAAAAGCGATGCCGTGTCAGTGCTATAGCTGAATGACAACCGGACCGACGGAAGACTGCATTCATGTGGAGGAATTGGAGGTCTTCACGCGTATCGGCGTGACCGATAGTGAGCGTGCCGTCCCTCAACGCCTGTCGCTCTCCATGACGATTTGGCCGCGGACCGGCTTCGACCAAACCAACGATGAAATCTCCAATACGGTTGATTACTCGGCTGCTTGCGCCGCCGCGCGCGATTATGTCGAGGCGAGTTCCGGGCGACTGATCGAAACACTCGCGCGAAATCTCGCCCAGGAAATGTTGGTGCGTTTTCCGATTCGCCGGATCAGTATTCAGGTTCGCAAGTTCGTTGTGCCTAACACCAAGTATGTGTCCGTGACCCTGACGCGCGCCGCGCAAACCTGACCGTGCGTAAAGGAAGACTCGACAGCCCGGCCGCTGACGCGGCCAAGCGTTTTAGCGAATCCGTTTCGTTTGATCGCCGGCTTTTTCGCCAGGATATCGCCGGATCGATTGCGCATGCTGCCGCTCTTCAGGCTGCCGGATTGATCGGTGCCGCGGAATTTTCCGAGATCGAGGCGGGCCTGCGCGCGATCGAGAAGGAAATCGAACGCGGAGATTTCGAATGGGACACGGCCCTCGAGGATGTGCACATGAACATCGAAGCCGCCCTAACGAAACGAATTGGGAAGGCTGGCGGGAAGTTGCACACCGCCAGAAGTCGCAACGACCAGGTTGCGCTCGATCTGCGTCTTTACGTCCGGGATGAGGGAAAACGTACCGATGACCTCATAAGAACACTGCAGACAGCCCTGATTGATTGCGCCGAGGGACTCGGCGACGCCGTCATGCCTGGCTATACGCATTTGCAGCGGGCCCAACCGATTCCCGCCGCGCATTACCTGCTTGCCCAGGTCGAAGCTTTGCAGCGGGACCGCGATCGTTTGAGCGATTGTCTGCGACGGGCCGATGTGCTTCCGCTTGGGTCCGGCGCGCTCGCCGGGTCGACCCTCGTGCTCGATCGTGAATTGATTGCCAAGCACCTCGGCTTCTCCGCGATCAGCCGCAACAGTGTCGATGCGGTAAGCGATCGCGATTTTGCCTGCGAGTTTCTTTTTTGCCTCGCCATGGTCGGGCTTCATCTCTCCCGGATTAGCGAAGATTTTGTTATCTGGAGCACGCGCGAATTCGGTTTCGTGCAGTTCAGCGACGCTTTTGCCACGGGATCGAGTTTGATGCCGCAAAAGAAAAATCCCGACATGGCGGAATTGACCCGCGGGAAAACCGGCCGGCTCTACGGAAATCTTATGAGCCTCCTTGCCACGCTGAAAGGTTTGCCGGCGGCCTACAATCGAGATCTCCAGGAGGATAAAGAGGCGGTGTTTGATTCAGTCGACACTGTTACCCACGCGCTCGAAGTGTGGGTGGCGATGCTGCCCGAGGTGACCTTCGACACTGAACGGATGGCGGCAGCGGCGCGCGATCCGGGACTTTTCGCGACTGACCTTGCCGAGTATTTGGTTCAAAAAGGACTCCCTTTTCGGGAAGCCCATGAAGTGGTCGGTCGTCTTGTCGCCCAATCGGAGGCCGAGGGAAAAAGCCTGAACAAACTTTCGCCGGAACAATTCAAGAAGATCTCGCCGCTGTTCGAACCCGATGTTCTCGAGACCTTTGATGCACAACGCTCCATCGCCAAGCGAACTGCAGCCGGGGCACCGGGAAACGTGACTAACGAGATCGCCGCTTGGCGAAAACGGCTCGAAGCCACCACCTGACGATGGGAGGGCGGCTCGGTGATCCGGCCTGCGCCTGCTAAAGAATTCAGATTCCAGATAGCGGGTGGTGGGAGCGGCCCCAATGCCGCCCTACGTTGGAAAGCTAGCTTTTCCCGGCGTCTTCCCTATTTTCCGGCGGTGAAATGGACCGAACCGGAATCGCCCGCAGGCTGGGCGACCAAAGAAAGGATTACGCGCTATGCCGACGATCACCTTGCGGTGGTCACCGAGAGCGTGATCTCGCCAGCCGGTAAAAAGCCGAAGTCTTGGACGACGATCCATCGGAAACAGGCCGTCGTGGTCGCGGCCATGACGCGCGATAAGTGTCTCGTGCTTGTTAGACAGGAAAGAATTCCAATTAGGGAAGCGATTTGGGAGATGCCCGCAGGGCAGGTGGATGAAGGCAACCCAACTGTGGAAGAGGTTGAAGCGACGGCGTTGCGTGAACTGCAGGAGGAAACGGGTTACGTTCTCGCGGGCGACGGCAAGATCGTTCATCTAGGCGATTGCTTTTCTTCCCCCGGGTTCACGGACGAGCGCGAGCATCTTTTTCTGCTCAGTCCGGTGGAGATCAAGAAGCAAGAAAATCAGGAAGAAGCGATCGTGGATTGCCGGGCGTTTACGATCGATGAGATCCGGCAGATGATCGCGTGCAACCAGATTCGCGATGCCAACACCCTGAGCACCTTCGCGCGCCTTGTCGCGCGCGACTTGATTCGAGTCGACCGTCCTGGGGAATAGCCATGGCCTTACGCAACTTTTTCAAATTCCGCGAGCTTCCTGACGACGAAACCTCGAAGCCCTTCCTCGAGCATTTGGAAGATTTGCGATGGACCATCGTGAAGATGGCGATCGCTCTGCTCGTTTCGATGGTCCTGTGTCTGGCTTTCCGAACGATGCTCGTTCACATCATGCAGGCTCCGTTGCAGGCGGTGGATCCGCAGATTGGCGCCTTGCGCGCGCTCGGGATCACTGATTCCATTACCATTTCTTTCCGGCTGGCCTTTTACGCCGGGATTGTTCTGTCGTTTCCCGTTCTTCTCTATTTCCTGGCGGAATTTGTGTTACCCGCGCTGACCGCGGTCGAAAAACGCTTCTTGATTCCGGGTATTGTCGGGAGCTTCGCGCTTTTTCTCGTCGGCGTCACTGTCTGCTACTTCTGGCTTCTACCGAAGACGATCCTCTTTTTCTTTCACGACACTCAATCTCTCGGATGGGCGCCGGCCTGGACGGTGCAGGAATATTATTCTTTTGTGACCCGCTTCACCATGGGGTTCGGGCTTGCCTTCGAACTCCCAGTGGTGGTGCTGGCTCTTGTGCGTTTTGGTTTCATCAGTTATGCCCTGATGGCGCGCACCCGGCCGTATGCCATCGTCCTGGTGTTTATTCTCGCGACCATTATCACACCGACGCCGGACATTCTTACGCTCGTCGCGATGGCGCTGCCGATGTGCCTGCTTTACGAGAGTTGCATCTGGATTGCGTGGTTCATGGAGCGCCGTCGAAACGCCTCTTAGCCGGTAACGAAGGTGGAAGAACCAATTCTGTTCGAGATCATGGCGTTCGTCCTCGGTGCCGCCATTGGATCCTTTCTTAACGTCTGCATTTACCGGCTTCCCCTCGATCTTTCGATTAATCAGCCCGAAAAGATCGTTCTGTCCTTCCTGCAAACACTCGATCCCGTGGTATCAAAACATCCCTTTGGTCAGCTGGCTGACACTTCGCGGGCGCTGCGCAAACTGCGGTGCAAAAATCGCCTTTCGATATTTCGGCGTCGAATTGCTCACGGCGCTTCTCTTTCTTAGCTGTCTGGCGAACATTCCCGCCCCTGGTCGCGGTTGCCTATTGGGTTTTCGTCTCGCTCGTCGTTGTGGCGACTTTTATCGATTTCGAGCACTTCATTATTCCGGACCAGATCACTATTGGGGGAGCGGTAGCGGGAATTGTGGCCAGCCTGGCGGTACCCGAATTGATGGATGTCGATTCGCGGGTTGCCGCCGTCATTAGGTCGGTGCTGGCGGCGGCGCTTGGCTATGTCGTTCTTTGGATTGTCCTCGAAGCGGGAAAGGTCGCCTTCGGGCGCAAGCGCGTCCAGCTTGATGCGCCGACACCGTTCCTCTGGAAGCGGGAAGGAGAGGATGCCGATTTCGCCGTCGGCGAAGAACACAGTCTCTGGAGCGAATACTTTGCGCGTGAGACCGATCGCCTCCTGCTCTACTGCAATGAGGCGACGATCGATCATCGTTCGTTAGGCGAAGTCACTCTCGAGTTCTATTACAATCGGGTGCGCGTCGGAGAACAGGAGTTCGTCCTCGATACGCTCGACCAAATCGCGGGCGTCGTGCGCGAGCTTCAGATCCCGCGCGAAGCCATGGGCCGGGGCGACTTGAAATTTCTTGCTGCCATCGGCGCATTTCTCGGTTGGCGCGCGGTTCTATTTAGTATCTTCGCAGGCTCTGTGGTTGGCTCGGTCGTCGGGCTGGTGACATTGATCATGGGCAAGCGCGTCTGGTCGGCCAAGCTGCCGTTTGGTCCCTATCTCGCTTTCGGCGCGCTCACCTGGATGTTCTTTGGCCAGGCGTTCATCGGGTGGTATATGGACCTGCTGACGCCGCGATAGGACCGCAGGTCTTTGTAGCGGCGGTCTATGACCGTCGCATTATTTCATTTTCCAGTTTTGCGACGGTCATAGATCGCCGCTACAAAAACCGTCTTACTCGTAATCCGCGAAGACGGGCGTGAACGCGTGCCATTGCGGCCAATACTTCTGAATGACTTCGCTCAGCACATCGGCCCACTGTTGCATGCTGGCGGCGATATCCTTTTCGCGCGAATCGCGCGAACGCGCGCACACGATGGGTGGCCGGGTAATGAATCGGTAGGCACGATAGCCGGAGCGAACGACGAAGATGGGGTAGATCGGAACTTCGGCGGTCAGTGCCAGAACCATCGGCCCTGACGGGAGCAAGGCGGTTTGATTGAACATTTTCACCGGGAACTGTGCGACATCGCCCATGGCGCGGTCGCCCTGGATTGAGATAATTTCGCCGCGTCGAAGCGCGTTCAGAAGATCGAACGAAAGCAAACCGCCGTTGGTGTTATATTCCACTTTGACCCCGCCGCTGCCCGACTCTGCAATTGCCTGGCTGAGATGCGCCGCAGCCGCCGAATCCGGTTCCGGTGCGCGGACCATGCGGATTTCGCGGTGAAGTTTTTCAACAAAAACAGCCGAGCCGAGATCGTAATTGCCCATGTGCGCTGTGATCACGATTGCGCCGGCCCCGCGTGCGAGCTGATCAAGAAACTCACCGCCTTCGACCTCGTAGCGGAAAGGTTTCTTTAACAGCCGGTAGACCGCGGAATCGGTTAGGGTCCAGGCGAAGTCGTGAAAGACACAAAAAGCCCTGAGCCAATTGGCCGGCGCTGCCGACCCCGGGAAAATGACCGCCAGGTGATGCAAGACGGTCCGGCGGGCGGCGGCCGCGACGAAAAAGAAGATGAAAGTCGAAAGGGGGACCAGAGGCGGGTGCAGCCAGGCAGGAAGATGCAGCACGATCCAATCGATTCGCCGCCTCCAAAAGACGCTTTGGACCGCGAGCCGGCCGGGTTTTCCTGAACTACTCATGAAGATCGATTAGCTTGGACCGTACGATTCGTTAGGGATGCCGGGCGAAATCAACTTTGCTGTTTGTAATATTACCGCAACTGGAGTGACATCGGAGCGATACTGAAGGAGCCCACCGTGACCGGACAAAAGATCGACATGCATGTCCATATGGTGGCCAACGGCAGCAGCGGCACCGGTGGCTGGATCCGCCTCAAAGGCTGGCATCGGGTTCTCGCCGGCTTCATGGTGCGACAGCTTGGATTGCATCCCCGAATCTTGGAAGGCGATTTGGATGGATTCTACGCGGAACGACTCTTGGAATTTATCCGTTCGTCGTCGTTTGATTGTGTTGTGCTGCTGGCTCACGAGCGCGTTTACGACCCTGACGGGAAAGTGAGGGAGGATCTCGGATCCATGTATGTGCCGAATGATCTCGTATTGCAGCTGGCCCGGAAGCATCCGGAATTTCTTGCCGGTGTGTCGATTCATCCGGCCCGCGCTGACGCGATGGCAGAACTGGATCGATGCCTGGGAGAGGGTGCTGTCCTGATGAAGTGTCTGCCTAACTGCCAGAACATCGATTGCTCGGACCGGCGTTATCAGCGGTTCTGGGAGCGCATGGCCGAAGCCGGTCTGCCATTGCTGGCGCATACCGGCGGAGAACATACTGTGCCGATTGTGAATGCCGCCCTGGCCGATCCTAAGAAACTGCGTTTGCCCTTGGAGTGCGGCGTAACGGTCATTGCCGCGCATTGCGCGACGCGAAGCGGGGCGTTCGATCCCGACTACTTCGGGGATTGGACTTCCATGCTTCGCGAGTTTCCGAATCTTTATGGCGATATCAGCGCGATGGTGTCACTGAACCGTTGCGGTCATCTCCGCGGTTGCCTTCAACCTGAAATTCGTTCGCGAATTTTGCATGGGAGCGATTTTCCCGTGCCCGTTCTGGGACATCGCCTCTGGTTGCAGGGTTGGATTAATCGTCATGATTTTCGCCGCATCCAAAGACTGTCGAACCCGCTGGAGCGAGACTGGCGATTCAAAGAAGCGCTTGGATTTGGAACTGACGTCCTGGAGCGGGCAGCAAGCTTGCTACGATTGCCTGAAGGATCATGATCTTAGCGAACGCTCGCCTGATTTTTCCCAACGGGATTCGCGAGGGCCTGGAAGTTGTGGTTGATGGCGCCAAGATCACCGACATTCGCGAACAGCGAGCGGCCGTCGGCGAGCCGGTGATCGATCTTGGCGGAAATTATCTCGCGCCGGGCTTCATCGATCTCCATATCCACGGCGGGAATGGTCGGGACACGATGGAAGGGTCGGAGGAAGCATTTGGCGCCATTTGCGAGTATCACGCGAGCGGCGGGACGACTTCCTTGCTCCTAACCACCGCGACGGCGCCGATCAAAGCGATTGTTGATGTCATCAAATCCGTCCGCCGCGCCAAATCATCCATCAAACAGATCGCCGGTGTGCATGTCGAAGGACCGTTTATTTCCAAGGAAAAAGCGGGTGCTCAGCGCAAGACTTCGATGCGCAATCCGACGCCGAAAGTTTACCAACCGTTGCTCGAGCACGGCGACGTTATTCGGCGAATCACCATTGCCCCGGAATTGCCCGGCGCGATCCCTTTCATCGATGAGCTGCGCAAGATTGAAATCAGCGTCAGCGGCGGCCATAGCGACGCCTGGGAGGAAGATGCGCTTCATAGTTTTGAGCATGGCATGCGCAGTGTCACCCATACTTTCAACTGTATGTCCTCGGCCCGGCGTCGGGGGATCGATCGGGTGGCCGGCCTGCTCGAGTTCGCCATGAGCGAACCGGAAATCATTTGTGAATTAATCGCCGACGGCCACCACGTTTCGCCGACGCTGATGAAGATGTTGTATCAGGCGAAGGGCGCGCGCGGAATTAGCCTGGTCACCGATGCCACCGCCGGCGCGGGTTTGAAGGACGGCTCGAAATTCTCGCTCTCCGGCACAAAATGCATTGTTGAGAAGGGCGTCTGTTTGCTGGCCGATCGCTCCGCGCTTGCCGGAAGTGCCGCGCGCATGATCGATCTCGTGCGCACCATGGTGACGAAAGTCGGCGTGCCCTTGCACGAAGCGGTCGCCATGGCCACTGATACGCCGGCGCATGCCATTGGTTTGACGGCCAAGGGAAATTTCCGATTTGGCAGCGACGCTGATTTCGTTGTCATCTCGCCTGAGCTCGAAGTGATGCGAACGTTTGTCGAGGGACGGCAAGTCTATCGAAAATCCTTGGCTGACACGCGCGAACCGCAGACATGAGCTTGTGAACTTGACCGCTTTAATCGGTCAAG
Source organism: uncultured Verrucomicrobiae bacterium (assembly GCA_963824205.1). Taxonomy (GTDB): domain Bacteria; phylum Verrucomicrobiota; class Verrucomicrobiia; order Chthoniobacterales; family UBA10450; genus JBBRDU01. Next base: position 1,140,400 of record CAWGOG010000001.1, read on the forward strand.
TCTCTAAAGGAGAAGCTTCTCGACACCCGGGTCCCCCGCGTTCTTGAAAGGGCGGCGCCTTATCGCGCAGACGAAAATTAATTTCGGCGAGATTCGGGAGACCGCCGCCGTGACCCTTGCGCTTAGCTCTTTTCGGACAAGAGAAATTCAGCGATGTCGAGCGCCGCGCGGGGCCGGCTAATTCGCGCGATATTTTCGGCTTTCTCACGCCAACCGGCGGCATTGTTTGCGATCATCTCTTCGACTGCGTGCGCGACGGCCGTAGGATCGTTGGCGATCACGCCTGAACCGGTTTCGAGGAGCAGCTGTGCGTTGCCTTCTTCCTGCCCTGAAACGATGTGATTCACAATCATCGGGCAGGCGGCTGCGATGGTTTCCTGGACGGTGGCGCCGCCCGCTTTCCCGATAAGGAGGTGATGCTGGCAGAGAAGCTCGGGCAAATTGCTGCACCACCCTACGATCTCCACTTTCGCGGGGGCAACCGCCTGCTTCGACGCGCTTCCGCAGATCTTGGTCGTGTCCTACGGTGACGGTAAGCTGGATGTTAAGCCGGCTGAGCAGGCGGGCCGTCTCCGGGGCTCGTTTTGTTCCGGCATTGATCATATAAAGAACGCGTGCCGGACATTCAGCCGAAGGAGCCGGCCGCCGCGGGAGATCGGCAAAGCGCGGATCGACCGGGAAGCCGAGCACTTTGATCCTGGATTCGGCAACACCGGCTCGGCGAAGCACGTCGGCGCTCTGTTCGTTAGGCAAAATAAAGTAATCAGCCTGCGAACGGTACCAGATGGCGTTGACCGTGATCGAATCGGTTACCACCGCGATGCTGCGCGTTTTTGTGCCCTGAAGAAGGGGCTCGAGGATATACGGATAAGCCGGGAAAACCGAAACGATGGCGTCGGGCTGGAAGCGTTCCAGGAGTTGCCGGAGGTTTTCCCGGAGGCGTTTGAATTTTCGAAAATCGGCCGGGAAATCTTTCTTGCGATCGAGCCAGTTGTAAACGTAGCCCCAGGCGCGCGGCCAGTTGTTGATCAAACCGAGATAGGCTTTGCGGACCTGCGGATGAAACCAGGTATACGTTTCAGCGAAAGGATCGTGGTAATCGACGACGGCCCGCGACCCGAAACGCGCCAGGGCGGATTGGATTCCGCGCGCGGCGCTGTTGTGACCTTCGCCGTAGCCGGCTGTCAAAATCAGGATTTTCATGGACTAGTGAAGGGGGAAGAGAATCCATGGATATTCCAAGTCGGTAAAGTAAACTCCTGGCGACAATGAAGTGGCTGCGATTTATCTGGAGAGTGACCCGGCGCCTGGTTTGGGAGACCGCCATGGATAACACCACCGGGCTCTCGGCGCAGATGGCGTATCTCCTTTTGGTCGCTCTGGCGCCCGGGCTGCTCTTTCTTTGGCACCTGCTGGGCCTTTTCGGGACCGACCCGGCCAAGCTGCATAAAATCTTCCTGGTCATGAAGGGATTCATGCCGCCGGATGCCAAAGTTCCGGACATCCTGGATGCCGCCGTGGCCAACGTGGTCGTGACCGGACCCAACGGGTGGCTGGCCAACGCCGGAATTATCCTGGGAATTTATTTCGGCACCGTATTCATCGCCACTATTTCGCGAGCCCTCAGCCATACGCTCGGCGTAAACGAGGATCGAAACTGGTGGTCCAAATACATCATCTCTTTCTTTTTGCTCTTCTGGTTCGGGATCGCGATCTTCGTTTGTCTGAGCGTGATGGTTTTCGGGGAAGCGCTCGCAGGAATGGCGGAAGTGAATTTTCAGCTCGCGATTCCGCTTCAGGAATGGGTCGCGGCACTGAATGTTCCCTTCACCGCGGTGGCTCTCGTGATCCTGGCGCTGGCGCTCTATCTTTTAACGCCGGAGAATTATCTGACCACGCGCCAGGCGTTGCCAGGAGCGGTCTTTTTTGCGGCCGGCTGGATTGTTTTTACCAAGCTCTTTCAGTTTTATGTCGCGCATTACGATCGCTATAACCCGACGTATCTGGCACTGGCATCGATCGTGGTGTTGTTGACCTGGATGTATTTGACCTGCCTGTTGCTCTTGCTCGGTGGAAAACTGAACGGCATTCTCCGACGCGAGCGCGCGAAACAGGCTGAAAAATCGCCCGCGGAGACGGCGGCGGCAGCGCAGTCGGCTTGAACGGGAGGCCGACTCTGATACGGTCGGCACCAGTGACGCGCTCCTCGAGTGGTTGGTTTACCGCGATCCTGCTTAGCGCCCTGATCGTCACGCTGGTTAGGGCGCAGGTCAGTGACGACGAAGATCGCAAGCGCGCCGCCTTCCTGAAATCACAGCGGACTCAGTCAGAGTCTTCCGATTCTGCGGAGGAGTCTCCGACGCCCCGCCCAAAGAAACCGAAGGCCAAGCCGCAGAAAAGTCCGACGCCGCGTCCGCATGGGTCTGCCTCGCCTGCCGCGAAAACGCACAAGAAATCACCAACTCCCTCAAAGAAAACGGGACACGGTTCAAAAAGCCCCACGCCGGCGCGCAAGAAGACGAGCAAGGCAACGCCTTCGCCAGAGAAAACCGCTCCGAAACATCCTTCTCCTTCCGATACGCCGGCGGAGACGCCTACCCCGAAGCCGGCTTCACCGGCGCCGCGAGAAGCTCCAGTGGCCCCCACCGCGACACCGATCGCGGCGGTTTCAAGTGTGCCTAACGATACCGCGGCGACTGATCCCGCGCAGCTGACGATCGAGAAAAGCGGTTCCGAGAAACGCCCGGGCTTTTGGTATCGATTCTTCCATGGGAACGATCGGGGCACTGGCCGCGGCGCGGGCAGTCGTTATCTGACAGCGTCGGTGCGCGCTGAGATCGATCGGGCGCCGGCTGACCGGCGAAACCCGCAGTGGCAATTCATTGTCGTGCATAACAGCGGAACACGGCAGGGCAACGCCCGCGTCTTCGATTACTACCATCGTCATGTGCGCCACATGCAGAACGGGCTGGCCTACCACTTCGTGATTGGCAACGGCACGTCGACGGGCAATGGCCAGATCGAGGTGGGCGATCGCTGGCGCCGACAGATCAATGGCGGTCACGTGCACAGCGACAACCTTAATAATATTGCGCTCGGCATCTGCCTGGTGGGCGATTTTAACCGCAGCCAGCCGACCGCGGCGCAGTTGCAGAGTTGCGAGGAATTAATCCGTTATCTTCGGCAGCGTTGCGGCAAAGTCGGCAATCATTACATGCTGGTGAAACCGCATCGGGAGATGAATCCGCCGCGCTGGGCGACCGATTGTCCGGGCGACGCCTTCCCGTATTCCTGGTTCCGGCGGTTTCAGTGAGAGGAGCGTTTAATCGCGCCTCCTTCGACTCTTTCCTAGCGCGTCGAAGGACCTCCCCCGGCGTTTTCCCGGACTCGGGATGACAGGAGCGCGCGTTGGATGACGCGATGTCAGTTTCTCTTGGCGACGATCAGGTTACTCTTGTGGAAGTTCCACTGGTAACCGAAACCGATTGGAAAGGGCGATGTATTCCCTTCAGAGAATAATTGATGCAACCGAGGCTGGTTGTATTGCCGGAAGATGTCGAGCGGCCCGACGTAGGTTCCAAAGAGTCGCAGATTCCATTTCGATGAACTGAAATTGGCCAGCGGAATTCCCGAGTCGTCCTGAACAATCAACTGACTGTGGTCGAGAACGAAATTTCGAACGCGCGAAAAGCCGCCTTCGAACATGAGATACGAGGAGGATTTTAGGAAGGACGCCCCGACGCCGAAGTGCGCGCAAAAGTTCATGAACCCGGGGCTCGAGCTGATTCCGCCATCGGAGATGTCGGTGGTGAAATAGTAAAGCGTTTGAACGAGGCCGGATTTGTGGTCCCGATAGACAATCTTCACTCCCGGTGTTCCGCCCCGTGCCTGATGAACTCCGCCGCCGTGATCCAGTGAGACGTAGCTGACTTCCTGGATGTCTTTACCGGCGCGCGCAAGAAAAACATAAAGAATCGGCACAGTTCCACCGAGGTTCTGCTGCTGAAGAGCGACCTTCATGTCTTCGGTAATAAAGTAGCTCGTGGTGAGAGACGCGTTCATGGCGTTCTCAAGGTTTCGAAAGGCAGCGCTGAGGTCCGCGATTCGCAACGGATCTGGAGGTGGACCTAACGGCTCCTTGCCGCACATGACATAAACGGAAGCGTTAGGGAAAAACTGATCGACATAAAGTAAATCGGGGCCGCTAAACATGTAGTAGACCACTGGGTAACGATCGCGCGATTCCGGCAAGTAGGCTGTCTGCCAGTTACGCAACTTTTCGAATTGCCGGGCATTTACTTTCGCGAAGGCTTTTTCGAAAAAGCCGGAATGTTCCTGCCATGCAGGATCTTTGGTCAGGGCCGCGAGTGGCGAACTGGGAGGCAACGGCATTCCGGCGAGGAAGCGAGCGGTATCATTAGGAGGCGGACCGGGAATAACCGGTGCCGGCTCCTCCGGCTGGGCCGCATGGCGATGCGAGCGCGCCTCGCCGGGTGCGGCGATTAAAGAAGCCAAAAAAGCGGCAATCAGGAAAGGTCGAATATTCATACAGGCTGGCGCGCCGCGCCTCGGCCGGCAAAGTAAAGGATGAGTCCGGCGATCATGGTGGCGAGGCCGAACAAAGATTCAGTTGGGTGCGAGCGCAAGAGATAGATCATCATCCAGGTCGTTACGCCGCAAAATATTAAGGGAGGCAGGGGATAAGCCCGAACGCGATACGGCCTTTCCAGCGCGGGCGATTTCTGCCGAAGCACCACGAGCCCGGCGACGGTCAGTAACGAGCAAAGCAGAAGGCTAAACTGAATGTAGATCACGACCTGTTCGAAACTGCGCGTCAAAAGCAGCAGGTTGACGATGAGCAACTGAAACAGCATGGCGATATTGGGAACGCCGCTGGCAGTCTTTCTCGCGAACGCTCGCAAAAACTTGTGATCCTCACCCATCGACATCATGACTCGCGGTCCGATCCACGTCATCGAGCTGACTGCAGAAATCAGGCCAAGGCAGATCACCCCTCCGACAACTCTGCCGCCGTTTTCGCCGAAAATGTGGCGGCCGGCAATGAGAGCGACCTCGACCTGGCCGCTCATCTCGCTCATCGGAGTGGCGACGAGAAAGGCGGCGTTGAGCGCGGCATAGAGGACGAGGACGACAAGCGTTCCGCAAATGAGCGAGCGGGGAACATTTTTTTCCGGATGAGCAATTTCGCTGGTGATATAGGAAGCGGCGTTCCAGCCCGGAGTAAGCGTACATCACGAAAACCAGCGCGACGGCGAAGGCCGGGCTGAAGGAGCGCGCCAGAGTCTTCGGCGGCGGGTTGGAAAGAAACCGGCTGCCATGGCTTGGATAAGAATCCGGCAATGATCAGGACGGCGATGAGAATGATTTTCAGCAGAGTGAAAGAATCCTGAAACACGCTGCCGGTTTTCGTGCCGCGCAGATGAACCAGGGCGTTGATCCAGACGAGCACAAAGGAGAGCGCGACGGGCGAGCCCCAGTGCAGCACCCCATCGGCGTATTTTCCGAAGGCCATGGCCGCGAGAGCGATCGGGGCGGCGAAGCCCACCGTGGCGGAAACGAAACCGGCCATGAAGCCGAGCGCGGGATGATAAATCGCGGAAAGGAAATGGTATTCTCCGCCCGATCGCGGGAGAGCGGCGCTCAATTCCCCGTAACAAAGCGCTCCACAGAGAGCAACGATCCCTCCGATCACCCAGAGCGAGAGAAGAACAAAGCCGGAATGGATTTCGGCGACCTGGAAGCCAAGGCTGGTGAAGACACCGGTGCCGATGATGTTAGCGACGACGATTCCGCAACTCGTGAGGAATCCGATTCGAGCGGGCGAAGACACGTTCAACTTGGACGTTGGAGGCGGCGCAACCTTCGGGAAAGGTTTCGACCCGGCTGAGCCGGCCGCCCGGAAGGCGTTTGTGATAGCATCTTGTCAGACTCGCAAGTGAGGCTCATTCTCCCGGTGCGATGAATCCTAAACTTTCGTTGGAGCCGGCGACGCAACTGGCAATCTTTCTGGATAACAAACCCGGGGCGCTGGCCAGAGTATGCCATGCGTTGGCAGAAGCAGAAATAAATATTCATGCCCTGGCCATTTCGGACACGGTTGACCATTCGGTCGTACGCATGGTGGTAAGCGACCCGACCAAAGCCCTGATGTTGTTAGGCGAAACCGGGACGCTTGCCCTCGAAATGGACGTTCTCATGATCGAAAGTGACAACGAACCGGGGACGCTGGAAAAAATTGCCGAGTCACTTTCGAAGGCGTCTGTGAATATCGAATACGCATACCTTGCCACCAGTCCAAAATCGAACAAAGGGCTGATGATTCTCCGCGCCAGCGATGTAAAAAAGGCGCAAGCCGCGCTGATGTCGATTACCTAAGGGCTTGATTAATCGCGGCAAAGCTCGCGTGAAGCCGCATTTTTGTTGCGATGTTACGCGTTTTGAATTTCGGGCATTGCAGATGCAATCGGGCTGGTGAATAGGAACGATTCTTTCCTGCACGAGCATGTATCCGATAAAAACATGGACGGGAGTTCCCTATCCCCTGGGCGCAACCTGGAAGGGAAATGGAGTCAATTTTGCGGTGTTCTCCGAGGGTGCGACCTCGGTGGATCTGTGTTTGTTCGACCAGCCTGATGCGCGGCAGGAAAACATCAGAATCCCGCTGCGCGAGCAGACCGATCAGGTCTGGCACGTCTTTCTCCCTGACGTCAAACCGGGACAGCTTTACGGCTATCGTGCTTTTGGACCTTATGATCCGGAGCGTGGGCTTCGCTTCAACAGCTCGAAGCTGTTGATCGATCCATACGCCCGCGCCATCGCCGGACAAGTCAACTGGGCGGATGAAATGTTTGCCTATGTCGTGGGCGATGAGCTGGAGGATCTGGCGCGCGATTTTCGCGACGACGCCTGGGGAATGCCCAAGTCGATCGTGGTCGACGGCCAATTCGACTGGGGCGACGACAAGAAGCCATCAACGCCCCTGCATCAATCGGTCATCTACGAAGTGCACGTGCGAGGTTTTACCAAACTGCATGCCAAGATTCCGGAATCATTGCGCGGCACCTACGCTGGGCTCGGCACTCCCGAAGCGATCGATTATCTGAAAAACCTCGGCGTGACTGCGGTCGAGCTGTTGCCGGTGCACGCGCACATCAACGACAAGGTTTTGTTCGACAAGGGCCTAACGAATTACTGGGGTTATAATACCATCGGTTTTTTTGCCCCGCACGGAGAGTATTCCAGCAGTGGTGACATGGGTGGGCAGATCACGGAATTCAAGAGCATGGTGCGTAATCTGCACGCGGCCGGCCTGGAAGTGATTCTGGACGTGGTCTACAACCACACCGCGGAAGGAAATCAGCTTGGCCCGACGCTGAGTTTTCGCGGCTTGGACAATCGGGCCTACTATCGGCTGGTCCCGGATACGCCCCGTTTCTACATGGATTACACGGGCACGGGCAACACCGTAGAACTCCTGCATCCGCGCACTCTTCAGATGGTCATGGACAGTCTGCGTTACTGGGTAACCGAGATGCGGGTTGACGGGTTTCGGTTCGATCTGGCCTCAACGCTGGTGCGCGATCTGCATGGGGTGAGCCGCACGCATCCTTTTCTCGAAGCCGTTCATCAGGACCCGGTGCTTTGCCAAACCAAGCTGATCGCGGAGCCGTGGGATGTCGGCGATGGTGGATATCAGGTTGGGAATTTCCCGGCGCCGTGGTCTGAATGGAATGGCAAATACCGCGATGCGGTCAGAAGTTACTGGAAAGGCGACGAGGGCCGGATTGGCGAGATCGCTTATCGCCTGACGGGAAGCCCGGACCTTTATCAGCATGATGGGCGTCGCCCGTACGCGAGCGTGAATTTCATTTGTTCGCATGACGGATTCACCCTGAACGATCTCGTTAGCTATAACGACAAGCACAATGAAGCCAACGGGGAGAACAACAACGACGGTGATAACAATAATTACTCGTGGAACTGTGGTGCCGAAGGCTCGACCGACGATGCCGAGATCAATGCCCTCCGGCGAAAGCAGCGTCGTAACCTGCTGACGACCCTCCTGCTATCGCAGGGGGTGCCGATGCTCCTGGGAGGCGACGAATTCGGGAGGACGCAAAACGGAAACAACAATGCCTACTGCCAGGACAACGAGGTCAGCTGGTTTAATTGGGATCGATCCGAAGAACAGAAACAGTTGTTCGAATTCACGCAGCGTCTGATTCGTTTTCGCGGCGATCATCCTGTTTTTCGGCGTCCGAAATTTTTCCAGGGCCGGCGAATTCGCGGCTCTGAGATCAAGGACGTCATGTGGTTCAATCCGGGCGGCAACGAAATGAGCGAGGAAGAATGGAATTCTCCATTCGTTCGCTGCGTCGGCATGCTGCTCAGCGGGGACACTATCGATGTTGTGAGTTACGAGGGTCAGCCCGTACGCGACGAGACGTTTCTTTTAGTGATCAATGCGCATTATGAGCCGATCACGTTTGTTTTACCCGGCCTTGAGAAACTTGAGTGGGAACTGATCCTCGATACGGACGTTGAGGCAGGTTTCCTCGAGAAAAACAAAATCTTCCCTTCCGGCGATGACATCGAAATCAGCGATCGCTCCTCTTGTCTCTTGCGTCTTGCTGGTGGCGCACAGGCCCAGGCGCGTCAGGAATCGTGGAAAAAGCGCCAGATCGGTCTGCCGCCCGCAATCACGGCCGAGGAGGAACGCGCCGCGGGCAAGAAGCGGGCCGACGCAAAACGGAAATAAAGATCGGGCACCCGCTCTTGTCTGGTAGCGCGATTGATTATAGAGATATCTTGTAGGCCTGCTTCGGCCAGGACCAAGCCTCCGTTCTTTTCTTATGACAACTACTTCACTGATCATCGTTGCCGATCGCGGCAGTCTGAAAGCTTACAAGGTTAATGAAACGCCCACCCGCGGTCCGAGTCTGCAACTGGTGCAGGCGTTTGATATCACGGACGCGCACGGACGTTTGGGGGACAAGGTAACGGATGCGGCCGGCCGCACTCCGATTGGCGATGGCGGCAATGGGCGCCACATGAGCAGCGTTGCCGAAAGGAGCCAGATCGAAACGGAAACGGATCGCCGCATTTGCCGGCAGCTGGTGGACGAGATCGTCAAGATCGTGAAGAACGACACCGCGGCCGGTTGGTCGTTTGCAGCGCCGTCGGCGATTTACAGCACGATTGTCGATTTGCTTCCTTCGGCGGCCAGAGACCGCATTGTCGAGCATGTAAAAGCGGACCTGGTGAAAATCGAGCCGGCAAAGCTAGGGTCACATTTCCGTTCCCTCCAACCGGTCTGAGGATCTTTCTGGCGTGGAGAGGGGGGCGGATGGGCAAAAAATTCGTCGCACAAGCTGGCGGCGAGCCTAGACTTCAGGGGTAAACACTATGCAAGCTGTTAGAATTACCTACCGCGGCCTGGAGAAAACAGAAGAGATCGACAACCTGGTGACTGATTATTCAGCGCGCCTGGAAAAATTTTGCGATCACATCAACCGATGCGATGTCGCGATCGAGCAGCCTAACCACGCCCATCACAAGGGAAATCCGTTTCGCGTCCGGATCGACGTGACCGTGTCGCGCGGCCATGAGCTCGTCGCGGAAGAACACCAGAAGGACAACGGAGCGCACGAACCGCTGACGAAAGTCATCCACGACGCCTTCAAGACGATGGAGCGCCAACTCCGTCATTTGGTCGAGAAGCAGCGGCACGAATAGTCGCGCGCTACCGCGATGTGCGACGCGGAGTCGCGAGCGAATCCCGTTAGGCCGGGGCGCCGCCGAGCGCGCCGGGCAAGGGTGGCCCCACGTCGGGTGCGATGACCTGTTTGGGCGGCTTCTCTGGTGGCATGCTTGGCGTGGCCGGCGGAATGCTCGGGGGCGGATTGAGCAGGCGGCCGTGATCCATGATTTCCTGGATCTGTTTGCCATCGAGCGTTTCGTACTCGAGCAAGGCTTTGGCGATGCCATCGAGAGTGTTGCGGTGCGCCAGCAGCGTATCTTTCGCTGTCTGGTAAGCGTCGTCGATAAATTTCCGGACTTCGCTATCGATCTCTTCGGCGGTCGCTTCGCTGTAATCGCGTGACCGGGAAATATCGCGGCCGAGGAAAACGTAATCTTCGTGCTCGCCGTATTCGACCATGCCCATTTTCTCACTCATGCCCCATTCGCACACCATTTTGCGGGCAATGTGCGTGGCCGTCTTGATATCGCCGCGGGCGCCATTGGTGACATCACCGAAAACGATTTCTTCGGCGACGCGTCCGCCCATGCCAACGGCAAGGCCGGCGATGAGCTCGTTCTTGCGATTGGTGTATTTGTCCTCCTGCGGCAGCCACATGGTTGAGCCTAACGAAGGGCCGCGCGGGATAATGGTGACCTTGTGCAGGGGCTCAGTGTGCGGAAGCAACATCAGGAGAAGCGCATGTCCCGCTTCGTGATAGGCCGTGTTCTGCTTCTCTTTTTCGCTCAAGGCGAGGCTGCGGCGTTCCTTGCCCCAGCGCACTTTGTCGCGCGCTTCCTCGAGTTCCGCGAGGGTAATTCCCTTTAAGCCGCGACGCGCGGCCAACAGAGCCGCTTCGTTGATCACGTTGGCCAATTCCGCGCCGGAGTAACCGGGAGTGCCGCGAGCGACCACCGCGAGATCGACGCCTTCGGCCAGTTTCACTTTCTTCGAATGCACGCGCAGGATTTCTTCGCGGCCTTTGACATCGGGAAGATTAACCGTGATCTGCCGATCAAAGCGACCGGGGCGCAAAAGCGCCGGATCGAGCACATCAGGCCGGTTCGTTGCCGCGATGATGATCACGCCTTCCTGGGTGTCGAATCCGTCCATCTCAACGAGCAAGGCGTTGAGCGTCTGCTCACGCTCGTCGTGCCCGCCGCCGACGCCATGGCCGCGGTGACGGCCGACCGCGTCGATCTCGTCGATGAAAATGATGCACGGCGCGGACTTCTTACCCTGCTCAAACATGTCGCGCACGCGGCTCGCGCCGACGCCGACGAACATTTCCACGAAATCAGAGCCGCTGATTGAGAAGAACGGGACATCTGCTTCGCCGGCGATCGCGCGAGCCAGCAGCGTTTTGCCGGTGCCCGGGGGTCCGACGAGCAACACGCCCTTTGGGATTCGGCCGCCAAGCTTCTGGAATTTCTTTCGGGTCGCGCAGGAATTCGACCAGCTCCTGGACTTCGTCTTTCGCTTCTTCAACCCCGGCGACGTCGCGGAACGTGATCTTGTTTTTGTCTCGCGCGAGCATGCGCGCTTTTGATTTACCGAAGTTCAATGCGCCTTTGCCGGCTACGCGGATTTGTTGGCGGAAAAGCAGGTAAAGGATGAAAAGGAAAACCGCGATGGGCAAAAACCCGAGAATTGTCGTGCCGATGATGTTCGAGTCCGGCTTCACGGTCGCCTGAATGCCGGCGGCCTCGAGCTTGTCCTGAAGGTTCTTGGTCAGAGCCAGATAGACGGTGGTCCTGAACTTAACCGGCTGTCCCGGCTGCTTGTAATAGATGCCTACGAGGCTTTGGGTGGCCTGGCCTTCTGGCACCACCAAAGTGAGGGCGTTCTTATCGATCTGCTTGTTGTCGAGCAGTTCGAAGAACTTTGGTAACGGGACATCCTCGACGTTGGCGTAGGGTCCGCCACGGAAGACGACCGCCAGGCCAATAAGGGCAAAGGCGATGGCAATCAGGATGACGCCGCGCCAATTGAAGTTGGGTTCGCTGCCGCGGGGTTTGTTGTCGCGTTGAGGATTTCTATCGGATTGAGCCATTTAAAGGAGAGACTTTGTCGAGGCAAAGTCAGGCTAACATGAAGACAGGTCAATGCAATGAGCAGGAGCCGTTCCGGTGGGGGCGGGGTGCTCGTGTAGCGGCGGTCTGAGACCGTCGCAAATTTTTAACGCGGACAGATCATCTCGGCGTTCTGCGGCTACAGCGTTTCGCCGGGTGCACGACGCTCTCCTGATTGCTTGCCGCCCTGAATGCGGTAACATGAACTCGCCAGGAGATGACGCAGCTAGTCAGCACAGTCGCCGATAAAATCGATCGGGCGGTCCAAAAAGTCACTCCGTTTGCCTACCGAATTCAACGCCGGGGCAAACGGTGGATGCGTCGTGCCCTGCGTAAACCACGCAGCGTCTCCGAAGGCCCGAACCTGTTGCCTTTGCTGATCCAGGTGCTGGCGAGTTTCTCCAAAGCCGATGGGGTGCTGCTGGAAGAGGAAATCGACTCCAGCCTGGGCTTCCTGCGTTACGACTATCCGGAAACGGTTTACTCGGAGTTGCGGCAGCTTTTTCGCCAGGCGCTTTACGAACAGCAGGACCTGTCCGCGATGGCGCAGAAATTGAGCGTCCAGCTCAGCACCGAGCGCAAGATCATGCTCGGCGTTCAGCTTTACGATCTTATTTCGCAAGCCGGCCTGAAACAGGAACAGGTCGTCGCCTTCTATTCGTTCATGTCGCAGCTCGGCATGGCCGCGCAGGCGATCGACATTGTTTATCAGTTGAACGCTTCAGAGGACTCGGACCCGTCGATTTATCAGCGTGGCGCATCTCCGCTCGAATCGATTTCCTTTGGGTCCAATGCCCGGGCCGACGTCACCATCAAGAGCCTGGCGGGCAACGACCGGTTGCTGGCCTTTCGATATCACGATCTCATCCTCCTGAAAAATTACAGCGGACAGAGCGTCTCCGTTCGCGGCCGCCCGTTAGTCCGCGGCGGCTTTTGCCGGATCTATCCGGGGCAGCGCATTCTCATAGGCGACCAGGTGCTGACCTATCAGGAGCTGGCGACTTACTTCAACGCCAAGAAGAACGTTTCTCTGCCGCAGATTTTCGTGCGGGTGCGCAAGGATGTCGACGAAGTCGAGTTGGAGCGGGCGCGCACGCGCGATAGCGCGCTGGAAATTACCTTTGGACTGAAAGTGCGCGTGAAAGCTTTGCGCGACGTCGATGCCGTTCTCAACGGCATCAAGTTGAAAGCCGGCACGCAGGTGGAAGCGGGTCTGGAAGATCGGATCATTTTCCATAACGACAGCGAACTCGACTTCATCGATCTGCGCCGGCGCGCCCGCGCTCTTGGCGGACGGTTTCAGCTGAAAGCCTCGAAGTCCGAGTACCTGGTTTCGAATAATCCGAGCCTGCTGGAAGCCGACGATATCCTTTTGTCGCCCGGAACCAGCGGCGACGTCCTGTTGAAAATTTTCTGCGATTACGACAAGCGCGTGGGCCAGCTTGAAGTCATCGAAGCCGATCGGCCGATTCTTGTCGGCGATGTGCCGGTGCGAACAACCGCTCCATTGCAGGACGGCGACACCATCCGGATCGACATTGGTCAATTCCTGCGGTGCAACTTCTCGGAACGCATCATCGAGGAAGAGCGAAACATCATTCGCACTCTCGAGATGAGCGAGGTGACGCACCGTTTCAGCACGGGCGACGTCGGTCTGGACGGAATCTCATTTACGATCACGCGGGGCGAGCTCGTTTGCGTCATGGGCGCGAGCGGTTCCGGCAAGAGCACACTTATGAAGGTGATTGCCGGCCAACTCCAGCCCAGCAGCGGCCATGTCTTGCTCAATGGTCAATCGCTTTACCCAAACCTCGACCAGCTCAAGCGCTATGTGAGTTACATCCCGCAGGAGGACGCGTTCGACGAGCATCTGACCATCAGTGAGAACCTGAATTTCGCGGCCGCGATTCGGTCGCCTCACCTGTCGCAGCGCGATCGCAACCGGCGACTCGAAGGCAAACTCATCGAGCTTGGCCTCGGGGAACGCCGCGACGCTGTCGTCGGGAGCGCGGTGAAAAAGACGTTGAGCGGCGGTGAGCGCAAGCGCCTCAACATCGGGCTCGATATGATCGGAATGTCGGACGTCTATCTCTTCGACGAGCCGACCTCGGGCCTTTCTTCAAAAGACTCCGAGCACGTCATCGAAATCATCCGCGGGATGGCGCACAACAAGATCATTATTGTGACCATTCACCAGCCGAGCTCGAAGCTGTTCCAGATGTTTCACAAAGCCATCCTGCTCGACAAGAGCGGGCGGCTGGTCTTCTTCGGCACGCCATCGGACATGCTGCGTTATTTTGCCGAAGCCGAGCACCAGCACCAGTTCGGTGCGGAATTGGGCGCCTGTCCGTCGTGCGGAACGACGCGGCCTGAATTCATCTTCGATGTCCTTGAAACGCCGCTGCGCGATCTCAGCGGTGACGTGATTTACGAAGAGAACAACCGCGGCCAACTGGTGGCGGCGCGCCGTTATTCGCCGGAGTTCTGGCGCGATAAGTACGAGGCCTTTCGTCTGATCCAGGACGTGAAGCAGGTTTCGCTTCGCCGCGAACCGATGACGGCATTGCCGGCGGCGCCGACTCAGAAAAAGAAACGCACGCCGATTCGGTGGCATGACGAGTGGACGCAGTTTCGCACGCTCTTGCGTCGCTCCTTCATCAGCAAGCTGCGCAACAAGGCGAACGTCGTCATCACCCTGTGTGTGGCTCCATTCCTGGCCGTCCTGATTGCGACCCTTCTGCGTTATTCCGATAGCGGCAGGTATGATTTTGCCTCGGCCTACCACATTCCGACGTTCCTGTTCCTGAGTCTGATTGTGGCCATGTTCCTTGGCCTAACGAACAGCGCGGATGACATCATTCGAGATCGCGCCGTCCTGCAACGAGAGCGAAATCTCAATGTGCGTCTCTCGTATTACATCGCCTCGAAGGTGTTCACGCTCGGCATTTTCGCGTTCGTTCAGTGCGTTCTCTTCGTCCTGATTGGCAATTATATCCTGCAGATCCGGGGAATGTTTTGGGTCGATCTGGCGATTGTCTTCATGACCGCGCTCAGCGGCATCGCCCTCGGCCTGGTGGTTTCAGCGCTTGTAGCCGACCCGAAAACGGCTGCGAATATTGTCCCCTTGATCCTGATTCCGCAGATCATCATGGGTGGCGCGCTCATCAAGTATGAGGACATGAACCGGAACCTCGGCTTCGTTTATTCGCTAACGCACTGGTTCAAGGAGCATCCGACGAAAGACCAGGGAAAGAAAATGGAGAGCAAACTCCAGGTGCCATTTGTCGCGCAGCTCATCGCGATGCGCTGGTCGTACGAAGAACTGGTGGTGGCGCAGGCCAAGCTGAACCCTCTGACGGGCCGACAGGATTGGGCCCAGCGCCAGATCGATGAGATTGTGGCCAGCAAGAGCAATGA
The DNA here is from genome assembly GCA_963824205.1 of uncultured Verrucomicrobiae bacterium. Taxonomy (GTDB): domain Bacteria; phylum Verrucomicrobiota; class Verrucomicrobiia; order Chthoniobacterales; family UBA10450; genus JBBRDU01. Next base: position 1,155,649 of record CAWGOG010000001.1, read on the forward strand.
CCCGGTGAAGGTGAAGCGTCTCGAGGATTTGAAGGAAGCTCTCGCGGTGCTTTCGGGGCTGGAAGCTTCCTCGGCGAGTGAGCTCGATCGTTATCTTCGATTGATCGACCAGGTGCTGAATGGAAAGAAGCCGTTTGATCGAACGGTCTTCAGAGGCGCGTCCGGTCCCGTGACCGCGGAGCAGCTTTACGTGAATCAAAAGGTCTCCGACCTGATTTCGAACGCGGAAATGGAACAGGCGGACTACCGGCGCGGGACCCACCCGAACGTCTTCTTCGGCGCGAACAAGAATTATCTGGGATTCAAAGTGGACGTGTTCGTCTGGAACACCATGGTCCTCGTTCTTTCGACAGTCGGCCTGCTGGCCTTCCTGCACTGGATCCTGCGGCGGCAGCTGCAAGTTCGCCGTAGCTGACGCAGGCACGCATTTGCCTAACGAATAAACCTATGAAATCGTCTAAAAAGCGCGACACGCGCCTGATCGTGGCGACGAGCGAGATCGACGCCGATATTCTGTATGCGACCCGCTTCTTTGCCCCGGATCCATTTATCTACCTGGAAAAAAACGGCAAGCGCACCCTCGTCCTGAGCGATTTGGAAATTGATCGCGCGCGAAAAGTGGCGACGGCGGATGAATTTGTTCAGTTCAGCAAACTCGAGCGTGAGCTTCAGAACGGATCGAAGGCGCCGCCTTCATACGAAAAGGTCCTGGCCCATTTCTTGAAGAAGCGCGGCGTCAAAAAGGCAACGGTCCCGCCAAATTTTCCATTGGCCTACGCTCGCGAGCTCAGTCGGGCGCGCATTAATGTTCAGCCGGCAGAAGATTTGTTTTGGCCGGAGCGCCCATCGAAAACGGACGCGGAATTGCGAATGATGCGACAAGCTTCGCGTATTACGGAAGCCGGATTGGCGCGTGCCATGGAAGTGTTGAAAGCATCGCGGCCGTCCGCCGGAAAAAAATTGCGCTGGTCGAAGCAGACTCTGACTTCGGAATTGCTTCGCGCGGAGATCGACTCGGCCGTTCTACGAGCCGGGGGAACTCCATCCGGAACAATCGTTGCCGGCGGCGATCAAGCCTGTGATCCACATGAGCGCGGATCAGGGCCGCTGCGGGCGAATTCCCTGATTATTATCGATATCTTTCCGCGCGACGCGAAGACCGGCTACTACGGCGACCTGACGCGCACGGTTGTGAAAGGCCGCGCGAGCGAAGCGCAACGCAAACTGTGGAACACCGTCAAGGACGGGCAAGCTCTCGCGCTTCGACGAATAAAGGCCGGCGTCGATGGCATGACCATTCATCGGGCTATCCAAGATCTGTTCGCCGAGCGCGGCTACAAAACGGGTGTGGTAAAAGGCCGGCGCGTAGGGTTTTTCCATGGGACCGGTCACGGGCTTGGTTTGGAGATTCACGAATATCCGCGCCTGCAAAAGGTAATCCTGAAGGCGCGGGAGGTGGTTACGGTTGAGCCGGGACTTTATTATCCGGGTTTGGGTGGCGTCCGGATCGAAGACGTTGTTGTTGTGACAAAGACCGGCCACAAGATGCTCTCCAGTTTTCCGAAGCAACTGGAGGTATAAGCAGACAAGGCAGGCTGCGACGTCCCACCGCTGCTGATGGAGGCACGGTGAACGAAAACCGCCCTCCACGGTCTAAGCTTTAAGACTCACTTAAGACAGAGATGTTGTATCCCTACGGTTTCGGTCAGCACTGGCTCCTGTTGATCGGTGTTCCCATGGTCATCGGGATCATCGCGCAGATTCGTGTCACCAGCGCCTTCAAGAAGTGGGGCCAGGTACGGTCGGCATCGAATATTACCGGCGCCGAATGCGCCCGGGAAATTCTGCAGGCGGCCCAGATCCGCGACGTTCAGGTGGTTGAGACGAACGACTTTCTCGGCGACCATTACGATCCGACGAATAAGAGGCTGTGCCTTTCATCGAATGTCTATAACACGCCGTCTGTGGCCGCTCTTGGAATCGCGGCTCATGAAACGGGTCACGCCATTCAACATGCGAAGGCTTACGCGCCATTGATGGCGCGCATGACCGTCGTGCCAATCACGCAGGCAGCTTCGAGCATCCTGCCATTTATTTTCATTGGTGGTTTTTTCTTCCACATGGGCGGCCTGATCACGCTGGCGGTTTATTGCTTCGCCATTCTTCTGGTCTTTCAATTGATCACGTTGCCAGTGGAATTTGACGCCTCGCGCCGGGCGAAGATCATCCTTCAACAAATGGGGATCGTGCATGCAGGGGAAGAGATGGCAGGAGTGAACCATGTCCTGAACGCGGCCGCGCTGACCTATGTGGCGGCGTTCGTCGCTGCGCTCGGTCAGTTCCTTTACTTCTTCCTCGCTTCGCGCGACCGCCGGTAAAGGCGGAATACTTTGCAGAAAATGAGCGCCGCTTCCCTTAGTCTCACGCCTGCTCGGCGGCTCTCTGATTTGTTATCGTCGGGTCCCGAGGCGAGTGATAAGCCTAAGCGCAAGGCGATGGATCAGGCCCGCAGCGAGGAGGATCAACAACTAGTGGCCCGCACGCAGGCCGGGGAGCCGGCTGCCTTCGACCAGCTGGTGGTGAAGTATTCCCCCCGGATTTACGGGCTGGTCTATAACATGACCTCGAACCACGAGGACACGAACGACCTGTTACAGGACATTTTCGCCAAGGCCTACAAGGCGATCAAGGGGTTCCGGGGGAAGTCCTCCTTTTACACCTGGATCCATTCCATCGCGGTCAACATGACCCTCAACTTCCTCAAGAAGCGGGGCCGGCGGTATCATTTAAGTCTAGATGATGTGGATGCCAGCATTCAGAACGACAAGGAGTTTCTGGAGCTGACGGCCACCAGCAGCCCGGTCCGGGAGGCGGACCTGGCGGAACTGCAGCGAAGATTGAACGAGGCCATGATGAAATTGTCTGAAGAACACAGAGCTGTGGTTACCATGTTTCATATCCAGGGGATGCCCCATGCTGAAATCAGCAAGATCCTCAAAGTTTCCGAAGGGACGGTCCGCTCCCGGCTCTTTTACGCCAATCGGCAGCTCCAGAATTATCTGGACGAGTTCCGTAAGAATCCTGTTTCCTAACGTCCCGCCGCCCATGCACGACTCCGAAGACCGCGATATCGCCACGCTGCTCCGCCTGAAAAAATTTGAGCAGCCGCCCCCCGGCTACTTCGAGAATTTTTTGCACGAGTTTCATCGCCGCCAGCGTGACGACCTTCTGCGGCAGCCGCTCTGGCGTATCTGCCTCGAGCGCGCGCATGACTTCATGTTCAAGTTGAACGTGCCTTCGTTGACGTCTTATCCGGCGGCGGCGACGGCGCTGCTGGTTTTTGCGGCTGTTATCTCGATTAAGGTCCATCAAACGTCCGAGAGACCCACCCTCGCCGAGAACCGCAAGGTCCTGACCATTCCGGCCAAGTCAGACAATGAATGGACACTCACTTCGCCGGTTTCAGCGACGCGGGTCTTGAACACAAAGCCACTCCGCAGCCATTCAATGCTGCCCACTCACACGCAGCCGCGCTACGTGCTCGATAGCGTGCCCGTGAGTTATGATTCGACGGTTCGGTTTTAGCAATTTCGCGAGAGCCCGGGTAACTAGGGGCCGCCAGAAATCTTTTCAAGTGATGTTCGCCAGTGCTTTTCTTATCTCGCTGGCTGCTGCCATGGCGCAGACAGGCGATGCGCCCGACAAGGCAACGGCGCCTTCAACCGTTACCGTAAGCCGCGAGGTGAAGGATATTTTTGATCGCGCCCGGCGCGCGGTCGTTAAGGTGCACGCTCAGGATGAGCATAGCGACATTTATGGCACCGGTTTTTTTATCGATCCCACCGGAACTCTCTACACCTCCACGAGTGTTGTTGGAGATGCCGGAAATTTCAGCATCGATTACAAAGGGAAACAGTACTCCGCGCGGCTGGTGGTGGCGGATGCTCGTAGCGGCATCGCCTTGCTCAAAGTCGATGTCGTTAGTCCGGCTCTGCCGATTGGCAAGGCGAACGAGCTCGAAGTAGCCACTCCGGTTGTCACCATCGGATATCCCCTGGATCTTCCGGAAACACCGGGGTTCGGAATGATTGCCGGCTTCGATCACAAGTACATGGGCCGTTATCTTTCGACCCGGCATTTGCGGGTCAATCTTCCGACGCAGCGTGGCGAGGCTGGCGCTCCACTCCTGAACCTAAAAGGCGAAGTGGTCGGAATCCTGGTCCAGCAGCCTGGAGAATAATTCTTCCTGTTACGCCTTGCCGATTGAAGCGGCTGAAAAAATCCGCAGCGATGTGGTCCGCTTTGGTGAAGTGCGTCACGGATGGATTGGTGCGGAGGTTGGCGAAGCCAAGGACGCGGTCGAAGGCTCGCGAACTGTGGTAACCGACATCCTCGGACCCGTGACGGTCTCCGATGACGGTTTGCGGCGCGGAGATGTTCTCTTGCGGGTGGGTCGGGTTGAGATTCACGAGCCGGAGGATGTGATTGATGCCTCGTTTTTCCTGACTGCCGGGGACACGGTTCCGATCACGGTGATGCGAGATGGGCACAAGGTGACCTTGAGCATCGAATCGGATTTTCACCCCAAGAGCGTGCGGCAGCCGCCGATCTTCTCTGCTCTGCCCTCATCAACGGTCAATCACGGGATCCCGTTGAGCCTGCAGCCGCAATCCGTTCCGCAGTAGGGACGTTGATTCGTTAGGCCAGCGATGGTTTTAGAAGCCGCGCAGGCGATCGACCACAAGCGGCAATAAGGCGAAGGATGTCGCGTCAATAAATCCGTGCGCGAAAACCGCTGGCCAGATGGATTGATACCAGACGATCACCAGGCCAAGCATCAAGCCCAGTAGTCCTGCGACGATCGCGGCGTACAAACCCATTGAGAGATGGCCAGCGCCAAAAACGATCGCGATCAGCGCCACCGCCAGGACCTGCCCCCGGCGGGAGCCAAATGCCCTGGGGAAAAGTTCACGTAAGGCCGCGAGCGTTCCGCCGCGCCACAGTTCCTCGCGCAAGCCCGCGTTTAGGAAACTGATCACGGTGATTGTCAGCCAATAGTATGCGTTGCTCGGATGCATGGCCTGTGAATCCACCAGGACATCAAAGCTGGGCAGATGCGACCGCGTAAGGCTGCTGATCTGCGCCGCTGTTACCGCGTGAGTGATCAGGAGAACAAAGGCAATGACGACAACGATTACAACCGCCGCCAGGCGGATCGCAACCGAGTACATTGCCCCTAACGGAATGGTCCACCAGCCAGAACTCCACTCCAGATACAACTGCCTGACGTGTGGCGCGCGTCACTCGCGCGGCCACAAGGTAAAGCAGGAAAAAGAGCGCGAGATCAATGGCCGACACGATCAGAAGGCCGCCGACGGAATGGGTCAACGCCGGGCGCCGGCGCGCGCGATTCATGAAAATAGGTAGCACCAAGTATCCGCCTACGAGGACAAGAAACAGCCACCAACGCCAGGGTCTGATCTCTGCCGAACTCTCGGCGCGCTCGTTTTCGCCGCTAACTTCTGTGTCGGGGATTTTCACGCGTTGATCATCTTTCGGAATGCGCCTTCGTCGATGATCTTGACCTCGAATTCGCGCGCTTTGTCGAGTTTGCTTCCGGCGCTTTCGCCGGCGAGCACGTAATCGGTCTTTGGACTCACGCTTCCGCTGACGCGCCCGCCGCGAGATTCGATGATTTCGGTCGCTTCCTCGCGCGTCATGCTCGGGAGCGTTCCCGTGAGCACGAAAGTTTTTCCGGCAAAAATTCCGCTTGCGGCTTTTTTGCGCGCCGCCAGCTCCGGTTTTGGCGAGATCCCAAGTTCCTTCAGTTTCTTTAGGGTTTTCTGGCCAGCGGACGACTTGAAGAAATTGAGGACGCTCTCCGCGACGGCCGGCCCCACTTCCGTGACGATGTTGTTTTCTTTTTCATTCTTGGCCTTCGACGGTGAGGCGAACCCCGCTTTGATGAGACGGTCGGCCATGTCCTGAAACTCGGCTTTCAGCTTTGCATGTTTCTCAGGCGCCGATTTGCGCGTGTCCTTAAGTTCCGACGAGCGAGTCCGAAAATCACGCACATCCCGAAGCAGTGATGAATCGGCCACGTCTTCGATCGTTTTGTGAAACGCCGCCAGTTGTGTCGCGGTGGTCTTGCCAACTTCCGGAATGGCGAGCGCGAAGAGCCATCGGGAAAGCGGGAAAGTCTTGGCGCGTTCGAGCGCTTCCACCGCTTTGGTGGCGTTCTTTTCGCCGAACACCCGCGGAGCTTCGTCGGTCCCGAGATTCAGCGTCGCCAGTTGCGGCAATGTGATCTTGAACAAGTCTAGCGGTTCCTCCACCAGTCCGCGTTCGACCAGTTTGTCGGCCACGATTCCGCCGATGCCTTCGATATCAAGAGCGCCGCGCGCGGCCAAAAATTCCAGTCGCCGCGTGGATTGCGCCGGGCATTGAAGATTCTGGCAACGCCAGGCGACGAATTCCGGATCGCGCTTGATCGGGCTGCCACACGCGGGGCATTTCCCGCCGACATGCTCGAAGAAATCGAAGGGCTTGGAGCCGCGGGGCCGCTTGGCTTTGACGACTTCAATCACGGCGGGAATGACCTCGCCGGCCTTTTCGATGACCACGGTGTCGCCGATGCGGATGTCTTTTCGTTTGATCTCGTCCTCGTTGTGAAGAGTGGCGCGGCTTACACGACTGCCACTGACTGTGACCGGCTCGAGCGCCGCCACCGGAGTGAGAATTCCGGTTCGACCGACCTGCACGAGAATGTCGTGAAGGAGCGTCTCGACCTGTTCGGCCTCATATTTATAGGCGATGGCCCACCGCGGTGCCTTGGCGGTGAACCCGAGCCTTTCGCGCTGCGCAAAAGAATCGACTTTCACGACCGCGCCGTCGGTTTGATAAGGAAAGTCATGGCGGATCTTGTCCAACTCATGGATGGCCGACAGAATTTCCTCGACCGAATCGGCCACCCACCATTTTTTCGCGGCCGGCAGGCCGTAGTTCGTTAGGCGGGAAAAAATCTTCGAGTGGCGATCGACATCGAGGCCTTCGGCGCTTCCGGTGCCATAACAAACGAGTCCCAGCGGCCGGCGCGCGACAATTCGCGGATCCAGCTGCTTGAGTGAACCGGCGGCCGCGTTTCGTGGATTGGCAAAGACCGGCAAGCCTTCTTTCTCCCGGTCGGCGTTGAGTTTGGCGAACCCCTCTTTGTCCATAAAGACTTCGCCTCGCACTTCCATGAAGTCCGGCGGATGGCCGCGAAGTTTTTCCGGGATCGAGCGGATGGTACGAATATTTTGCGTGATGTCGTCGCCCACAACGCCGTCACCGCGGGTGGCCGCGTGGTGAAGTTTGCCCTTTTCGTAGGTCAGAGAAACGGCCACGCCATCGACTTTGGCTTCGATCACGACCGGAATTTTTTCATCCGGCAGCAAGCGGGCGATGCGCCGGTAGAATGCGGCCACCTCTTCCTCCGAATAAGTGTTATCGAGGCTCAACATCGGCGTCCGGTGGCGGACCTGCGCAAAGGCTTTCAGGGGCGTGCCGCCGACGCGTTGCGTGGGGGAATCCGGAGTAGCCAGATCGGGATGGCGCGTCTCGAGGTCCGTGAGTTCCTTGTAAAGCCGGTCGTAATCCCGATCGCTGATCGTCGGCGCCGCCTCCTCGTAATAGCGGCGGTTGTGTTCCAGGATTTCTTTCCGCAACTCCGCCACTCGTTTCCTGGCGTGCGCGGCGTCTTCCTTCATCCGGCGAGACCATACGAACCGTGGGTGGAGAGGCAATTGCGCCCGTATCAGTTGTCGGCGGACGAGACAAGCTCGTCCCTCCAGATCCGCTAGCGGCAATGAACTCACACTGGGAGGGACGAGCTCGTCTCGTCCGTTTCCTGAACCCCCCTTTAAGCTCTTTCAAAATTCCTCCGATCCGATAGGTTAACGACTCGTGCAGTCCGAAGAGCGAATCCTCGGAGTGGAGGGAGGGGGGACCAAGACCGCCTGGGTGCTGGTGCAACGAAAGGGGGAAGAGATGCATGTCCTCGAACAGGGCAGGCTTCCTCCCTCGAATTTGCGCCTAACGACACCGGAGCGGTTGCGAGAAATTTTCCAGGAATTTCCCCGCCCGGTTGATCGCGCTGGTGTGTTTCTAGCCGGTTGCGTGACTGAGGAGGATAAAGTGCTGCTCGCGCGGCTCTGTAATGAGACATGGCCGGGTGCGAAAATCGTCACGGGCAGCGATCGCGAGTCCGGAATGGCAGCCGCGTTGGGGAATGGCGACGGCATCGTGGTCAACGCCGGCAGCGGTTCCTCCGTTACGGGACGTCGTGATGGACGTCTCGAAAAGGCGGGCGGCTGGGGCCACATTCTTGGTGATGCCGGTGGCGCTTACTTCCTCGTCGTTCAGGCGCTTCGCCTGATTCTGCGTGAGTACGATCTTCATCGCGGCGAAGTGCAATTCACCGCCAGAATTCTGCAGGCCCTGTCTCTGAACGATCTCGATCAGCTGGTGCGCTGGGCCCAGGAGGCCGACAAGATGGAGGTGGCTCTGCTTGCGCCGGTTGTCTTTGAAGCCGCCGCCGCGGGTGACGAGCGCGTCCTCGAGATCATCGAAGAAGGTGCGCGCGTGCTTTCGGCCTATACGGAAGCCGTCGCCAGCCGGCTGCATCTTTTAGCCCCGAAAGTGATGCTGATGGGAGGGTTGTTTCAGCGTGATTCTCTTTATGCGCATGCTTTCCGGAGACGCTTGAAGAAAAATTTGCCCGATGCGCGAGTGGCCGCAGCGGAGCGCGCGCCAGAAATGGGGGCTGCGTGGCTCGCGACCGAGATGCATGATCTTCCGCCGATCCGCATCGAGCATCCTCAGGAAGAGGTAGACAATCTCGCCGCGTCGTTAACCGAGCAGCGCAATCCGCGGTCTGAGGGCTTGGAAAAACTTTCCGTTCAGGACCTGGTGAAACTCTTCGTGGAAGAAGAAGGAAGTGTGCAGAAGGCGCTCGAGGCAGCTGCGGGCGATCTCGCTCGGGCCATTCAAATGGTGGCAGACTGTCTCAAGAAAGGTGGACGCCTTTTCTACCTGGGCGCGGGCAGCAGCGGAAGAATTGGGGTTCTCGACGCAAGCGAGATTCCCCCGACGTTTGGTGCCTCGCCTGACTTGGTCCAGGGGATCGTCGCCGGCGGTGTAAGCGCTTTGTATCGAAGCGTCGAAGGAGCCGAGGACGAACGCGGCGCCGGCGCTGCCGTCGTGACGGGGCGCGGAATCAAATCTACCGATATCGTTTTAGGCATCAGCGCCAGCGGACGCACACCGTTTGTTGCGGGGGCGCTTGCTCGGGCGAAGGAAATCGGTGCCAAGACCATTCTGCTCAACTGCAATCCGAAAGGCGCGACGACCATGAAGCCGGACCTTCTTTTGGGATTGGAGGTCGGTCCCGAAATTCTCACGGGATCAACTCGCTTAAAGAGTGGCACGGCGACCAAGGTGGCGCTGAATATCATCAGCACCGGAGCGATGGTCGCTTTGGGGAAAGTACGCGGAAATCTGATGATCGATCTGCATACTTCCAACGTGAAGCTGCGCGATCGCGCCACTCGGATGCTGGTCGAATTAACGGGAACGGACTACGCGGCGGCGCGCCGGCTGTTGGAAGAGAGCGACTGGAATTTGCGGGAAGCGATAGACAAGCACAGCGCTGCGGGAAGCTAATTATTCTGCCCGTTACATAAAATTCGATAGGATTGCCCAGAAAAAAATTGCAGATCTCATAAGCGCAAGAACTTAAGCACGCACGAAGCTCAGTTAATCAATCAACCTTAAGGAAAATTCTATGCTTTGGACCATATTCGTTATTCTGCTCGTGCTTTGGCTTCTCGGCTTCGTTGGGTTTCACGTCCTCGGTTCGTTCATCCATATCCTGCTGCTCATCGCGTTAGTCGTGTTGATCCTGCAGTTGATACAGGGTCGGCGCGTTTAGATGAAGCCCGCCGGGATCGTCGGAATACTACTGATCGTGATCGGGCTGGTGATTTTCGCCTACGGCGGCATTCACTGGACCGAGCATAAACAGGACGCCAAGCTCGGGCCGTTGGAGATTAGTCACAACGAAGAGCACGGAGTTTCGTTTCCGCCGATCGCCGGAGGACTTTGTGTGGTTGGCGGGATTGTGCTGCTGGCCGTTGGCGGCCGGAAGTAGCAGGACCCGGCCGGAGTGCATTAGCGTCGGAGCAGTCTTTTCGCCTTTCGCAAGAAGGCGGGTTGTGCTGCACTTGGTCGTGGCCGAGTTCGCGACTTCGCTGAGGACATGCGGTTGGCTCGCGACATTCGCGCGGCTGACTCTTCACGGAATCGCTGGCGTTATTGTTACTTCGATTTCGTTGGCGCAGGGTTTGCCCGCGCCTGATCTGGTGGTGCACGAGTGGGGCACCTTCACCAGCCTTCAGGATGAAAACGGTCGCGCGGTCGGAGGGATCAATACCGATGACGAACCGGTTCCCGAGTTTGTTTGCGATATTGCGCCAACTCTCCTGATGCCGGCGGCTCCGGAGGCGCCACCGCCTCTTTCAAAGGGCATCCCGCGTTGCCATACCGATGTGACCATGCGTTTGGAGACGCCGGTGGTTTATTTTCATCCGCGCGAAGGTTTTGATCGCCATTTTGATGTCTCAGTGGGTTTCAGCGCCGGATGGCTAACCCAATTTTATCCGCAAGCGAGCGTCCGTGCGATTGGGATCAAGGACAAACAAGTGGGTGCACTTCCCCCGGCCGCGATTTCCACGCTGGATTGGCGTGACATTTCTCTGACTGGCTCGGAGGAAGGCCCCGCGACCTCTGCACCCGTGTGGACGGCGCCGCGGGACGTGAAGGCTGCCACCGTGGAGACCGGGGGAGAACACGAGAAGTTTCTTTTTTATCGTGGCGTCGCCCATCTGGATTCTCCGGTCAAAGTCACGCGCGATGGCCCCGAACTCACCTTCGTGAAGGCCACGCGGGATAACGGCGAACAAAGCCGGCTCGACATTCGAGAGTTGTGGCTCCTGGATGTTCGCAGCGATGGGCAGGCCGCGTTCCGCGTGGTGGAGCCTTTTGAGCAAGGCCCGGCCTTAGTGGCGAGGACGTCCGCCGAATTTAAATCGGATGAGTATGGCATCGATCGAGTGGGGGAGTTGAAAGCACGGATGTATGACGCGCTCGTGGCGGCCGGGCTGTTTGAGGATGAAGCGACTGCGCTTCTCAAGACGTGGCAGGTTTCGTATTTCAAGAGCGCAGGTCTGCGCGTTTTTTTTCTCGTGCCCAGTTCATGGACGGATAGCCGCCTGCCTTTGCACATCAAGCCAAGGCTGCGTGAGAAGCCAATCGAGGCGTCCGTGACCCGCGTGATGGTGGGACGGATCGAAATTGTGACGCCCGGACAGCGAGCATTATTGGCGCGGATTTCGCAGAGCTCGGCAACGGCTGCGGTGACCCCTTCCAGCGTGGAATCGCAGGAACGGCGCCTAACGAGTTCCTATTCGAGTTACTTCGAGCTGGGCCGGTTTCGAAATGCCCTCGTGCTCGACGAGCAGAAACAGCGGCCAACCCCGGATCTGGCTGCGTTTATCAACCGATTCCTCCTCCAGGGCTACAAGCCTCCGCCGGAATCGCGGATGTGGTGGACTCACTGAAAAACCCGCGGCGTTAATCGCCTGGGTTGCCGGCTTTCAAGACCGCGAAGGTCCTGTCGCCCTTGCGGTTTAAATGAAGCAGAACACCGTGGCGCGGATCGGCTTTCGCGAGAGCGTCGCGAAACGACTGAACGCTCGACACCGGAGTGCTATCGACCTTTGTAATAACATCTCCGCGCTCGATGCCTTGCTCATAGGCAATGCTGTTCTCGGCGACGTCGCTGACAATCACTCCTTTGGTCGCGCCCAAATGAAAGCGCTCGGCTATTTCCTTGCTCAAATCCTGAACTTGCAACCCGAGACTGCTCCCTTCTTGAGCCTTCTGAAGCGGGGCCGGACGTAAAAAGGCGGGGCCCAGATTATCCGTGCGGACCTCCTCCGTCTTGACCGGAACATTCAGCGTTTTGCCATCACGCCACACTGTCAGATCGACCGTTTGCCCAACTTTCTTTTTCAATATCTCTCGCTGAAGCTGTGAATCGGACGTCACCGGTACTCCGTCCACTTGTGTAATGATGTCCAAGACATCGAGCTGAGTTTTCGAGGCAGGGGCATCATGCACAATCGTGCCAATGAGCACGCCTTTTCCGGTGGCCTTCAAAAAATCCCGGACGAGTTCATTCTCACCGAGCGTTTGAATCGCTACTCCGAGCCACGGCCGCACGATCTTGTGCCCGGCGACGAGTTCGCCACTGATGTCTTTGATCATGTTGACCGGGATGGCGAAACCCAGGCCCTTGTTCAGGCCATTGATGAGAGTGTTCATCCCGATGACCGCGCCATCGATATCGCACAGAGGTCCGCCGCTGTTTCCCGGATTGATCGAGGCGTCCGTCTGGATGTAATCGGAAATGGCGTAGCCGTTCGTGGGGATAAGCTTGTTCCGCCCTTTCCCGCTGATCACTCCATAAGTAAATGTGTACTCGAGGTTATAGGGGGCGCCGATGGCGAAGGCGAATTCCCCCACGCGAACAGCGTCGCTGTCACCGAGGTGGACAACGGGAAGTTCGGTCGCGTTGATCTTAATGACCGCGATGTCCGTCTTCTCATCTGTGCCGGCGATTTTTCCTTCAAACTCGCGGCCATCCCGCAGCTTCACCTGGATTTTATCGGCACCTTCCACGACGTGGAAATTCGTGACGATGTATCCATCGGCCCGAATGATGAATCCTGAGCCTTCGCTTTGGACGGGACGATTTCCCTGCGGCAATCCGCGCGGATTGGTGTCATCGGGCGGTCCTTGAAACAGGTCTTCGAGGGCGGCCCCATCGCTGTCGTCATTCTTTTTCGTGGTTTCAATGATGACCACGCCCGGTGCGACGGTTTCGAAGACTTTCGCAAACGCGTTGTTCAACTGGTGAACGACGTCCTTGCCAGCCTCGGCGGCAGCAGCCGGGATCGTCGGTGAGGGCGCGACCGGGGTGGTCGGCGCGGCTACCAGGGGAAAAACGGCCGCCGAGGCGGCTATCAGGGTGAAAATGGATCGAAAAAGCATGGGTTCGGGACGTTGGACCAGCCGCGAAGCTCAACTGTTCAACGTCTGCTGTCCATACACCGGAGGGGGAAGAAATTCTGAAAGATTCGCCATTTTCCCTCGTAATAGCCCCCATGGTCCCAGACTGGCTTGACGCTAGATGTATCATGAGGCTCACGACGTGACACTTCGCTATCCCCCCTTAAGAATCTTTCTCGGTCAGGCGCTTGCAATCCTTGTGCTTCTGGCGACCACTGGCTTTGGCCCGGAGCCTGTCGTCACTAGTCCGATCAGTCCTCAGGAATTCATCAAAGCGATGGTGACCGACCGGGCGCCGGTGCTGGATTTCTACTTTCGGGAAAGGCTCAATCCGAATGCGCGAGTGGAGAATGATCAGCCGCTGCTTCTGGCGGCGACCGTGCAGCAGGATGAAGCAACCGTCACCCGCCTGTTGAATGCGGGCGCTTCCGCCGACTTGGCCGACGAGGCCGGACTGACCCCACTGATGGTCGCCGCTCGCGACGGGAACCTCGATCTCGTGCGCCGTTTCGTCGGTGCAGTAACCAACATCAATGCAACCGACCGGAAAGGTTTCTCGGCGCTGCAATATGCATTGATGCAAGGCCACAAGGAGGTGGTTGAGCTTCTCCTTCGCTTGAGCCACGACCTCGGACCAAACGCCGACGCGATACTCAGCACAGCGCTTGGTTCGCGCGACAAGGAAACGTTGGATATGATCGTCGCCCGGTTGCCGATCTTCCCGCAGTGGACATCGAAGACGCGCCAGGCTCTCGAGGCCGCGCTCTCTGAAAATCGGGTAGACCAGGTGAAGCTGCTTCTGAGCAAACACGCAGTTCCGCCCACGCCCCAGGGACGAAACGTTCCATTGCTCGCTTATGCGATCACTTCGAATAACGACGCGCAGTTGAAGACCATGCTGGCGGCCGGTTTTGATCCGAACACGGTTTTGCCTGCGAACTGTGACAAGGAGTTTCTCGACGTGATCAAGTCGCGCTCGCTTCGCAGTTATGTGGAGGACGATCGAAACGTGACCATGCTGATGCTGGCGGCGGGTTTGGGCCAGGTGGAAGATGTTCGCGCGCTTCTCTCGGCCGGGGCGGATCGGAATCGATCGAGCGGCCGTTATCACATGATGGCGCTGTATCTCGCGGCCGAGCAGGGCAACTGGCAGACGACGCAGGTGTTGTTAGGCGGCGGACCGTCACCGGACCAATTACGTGTAGAAATTTCCCTGGCCCAGCAGAAGGCACAGGTGTGGAAGGATGGCGTTTCCATTCTGACAACTGTTTGTTCGACCGGCCGCCAGGGATATCCCACGCGGCCGGGCGATTACGTGATCACCGACAAGGAGCGCAGCCACCGCTCCACCATTTATAAGGTTGAGATGCCCTATTTCATGCGACTGAGCTGCCTTGATTTCGGAATGCACGAAGGCGTGGTCCCGAATTACCCTGCGTCCCACGGCTGCATTCGGCTCCCCGGTGACATCGCGCGCCGCTTGTTTGCCGAGATCCCGGTCGGAACGCTCGTAAGCGTTAAGTAGGAGAGGAGCCGGACGAGACAAGCTCGTCCCTCCCGATCAATCGCGCGCTTCGGAACCCGCTTGGGAGGGACCCGCCTGTCTCGTCCGCTTCTATTGATTCCTTCCCCATCGCACGGGTGGGATAGGCACCGGCAGGTGCCTCCGTTGACACGATAATTAGGGGTCTTAACGTTTTCGTTACAGAAAATGCTTACTCGTGTCGCGGGCAGGGAAGATGGGAAAGAATTCGTTTCGTATGCCCCGGGATACTGGCCCGAGGTTTCGCCACAACAGTGGAACGACTGGAAATGGCAGCTGAAAAACCGGGTCACGTCACTGGCGGGGCTCGAGAACAAACTCGTTCTCAATCAGGAAGAACGCAGCGGTGTCCTTCTCTCCGGAGACAAGCTCGCCATGGCGATCACTCCGCATTTTTTCAATTTGCTGCCCGCCGATGATCCGGAAGATCCGCTCCGCCGGCAGGTGATTCCGCGCATCGAGGAAACGTGGTCGTCACCGTACGACATGATCGATCCGTGTGGCGAAGATTCGCACATGCCGGTGCCGGGGCTGGTGCATCGCTATCCGGATCGCGTTTTGTTTTTGGTGACGGATCGGTGTGCGAGTTATTGCCGATATTGCACTCGCGCGCGCGTGGTCAGCGGTGTGGGGGAACAGGAGCTACACACCAATTTCGAAGAAGCCTTCCGTTATCTCGAAGCCCACACGGAAGTTCGCGATGTTCTTTTGAGCGGCGGCGATGCCCTTCTTTTCACCGACGATAAACTCGAGCGAATCCTGAGCCGGCTGCGGAGCATTCCGCACATTGAGTTTCTGCGAATTGGAACGCGAATTCCGGTTTTCCTGCCGCAGCGAATCACTCCCGAGCTTTGCGCGATGCTTCAGAAATATCATCCGCTCTGGATGAGCATCCATGTGAACCATCCGCGCGAGCTCACACTCGAGGTAAAGCAGGCACTGGAGCGTCTCGCGAATGCCGGCATTCCGCTTGGGAACCAGAGCGTCTTGCTTCGCGGTGTGAACGACGACCTGCCGACCATGAAGATGCTTGTGCACAAACTCCTCATGTGCCGGGTGCGGCCGTATTACGTTTATCAGTGCGATTTGATCAACGGCTCATCGCATCTGCGCACTTCGGTGGCCAAAGGAATCGAGATTATTGAGGGCTTGCGCGGACATACCACCGGCTACGCGGTGCCGCAGTTTGTTATCGACGCCCCCGGCGGCGGCGGCAAGGTGCCAATCAATCCCGGTTACGTGCTTTATCACGACCATGAAAAAATTGTGATTCGGAACTTCGAAGGCAAGATCTTCGAGTATCCGGAAACGGGCGCGGACAAATCGGTCCAGTTCGCTCCGCAGCGTGAGTATCACGACGAATATCTTTATTCGTAATTCCTTGTAGCGGCGGTCTATGACCGTCGCAAACCAGGGCGTGAAAAGGGTGCGACGGTCATAAACCGCCGCTACAAAGAACTGGCGCGTAATTTATTCTTGAGTTGCGGTTAGGCCGCTCGTTAGGATTACGCGCATGAGGGCTTTGGCTTTCGGTGTGGCACTGGTGCTTGCCAGTCACGTTTGGGCCGATACTTCGGTTCCGGCAACGGTTGAGTTTCTTTTCGACCCGGGCTCGCCTCAGGGCCTCAAAATTGAAACGAGTGGCGACGCTTCCTTCTACAAGGGAATGAAAAGAGCCGGGGGCGAAATCACCAACGGCTGGTGGCATGTCGCATCCGCAAGCACGTTTGGCCAGGGGCAGCTCGAGTTCAGTGTCGATCGCGGGAAACTCTCTGGAGATCTGGCTCTGGTTCTCCATGCCGACTGGCAGAAGGACACCGATGTCGCCATTCAACTTCTCGATTCCCAGGGGCGCGCGCTCGCGCTCGATCTTTTCGGGGAAACAAAGCACAACGCCAAGCTTGTGCAGACGGATACGTTCGTGATTCCGCTGAACCGTTACCCGGACGCAACCACCATCGCCGTTCGCCGCCTGAGCGGGGACCTTAGGGTTGTGAGCGGCGCGCTTTTTCCAGTGCTGAGCGAAGTGACTTCGAAAGCAGACAATGAAAAAGCCCTGGCGGCGCAACTCGGACTCTTACTCAGTCCGCACCACTGGATTTTTTCGCAGACCGGGTCGGAAGGCGCGGGAGCATCGGCGGAGTCGGCTCTAGGGAACGTGCACACGGTGCCGGTGTTGAGCCAAAGCAACGCCATCGGAGCGGCCGTTCTATCGCAGCCTAACTATCCGGCGTACCGGCCGCTGACCGAGGGGAACTTGCAGCCGCCGGCCATCGCCGCATCGAACACAACCGATTACATTCTGCGCAACGCGTTCCGGACGATTGCGCTTCGCTCTAACGGCGTCTTGCCGAAACCATTCATGACCAGCAGTGATGGCGTGGCCTACTATCTCCTGAAGAAGCACAATAACATTGGCTTCATGAGCGTGCCGCTCAGCTCGGCCGAGAAAGAGGAGTTCTTTCGCGCGAATGGCTATTCGATTGTTGAGCTGCCAATTGCGCACGACGCGCTCGAAGTGCTGGTGAATGCAAGCAATCCCGTGAAATCGATCACGGTGCCTCAGCTTGATGCCGTTTATGGAACTGAATTACGCGCCGGTGCGCCTGCAGGCATCGAAGATTGGAGCGCCTTGGGCGGCAGCGGCGGGCCCATTAATGTCGTTGGCGGAGAGCTGAACTGGGGCACGACGCGAACTTTCCAGCAGCTGGTTTTGAAAGGTGGCGAGTTCCGCAAGGAGATGAAACACAGCGACGTCATTTATTCGGACGGTGTTGAGAAGGATGTGACGGGTAACGCTAATGCCATCGGGTTTGCTACTCTGCGGCCGCGCAACGCGAGTGTTCGCGCGATCTCCGTAGCTCCCAACTCGGGTGAGCCGGCCTATCGAACCACCGCTGAAGACATCTACTCGGGCAAATATCCGCTGCAGCGAAAATTCTACGCTTACGTCGCGGCTCCCTCGCTTAAGGACAGCGGAGGTTACTCGCGCGAGCTCATGAATCTCATCCTGTCCGAGGTCGGCCAAACGCTGGTTGCGCGCGCCGGCAGTCTCCCACTGATGGCCAGCGAAGTCATCGCCGAGCGCGCGAAGCTCGGGCTGCCCTAGGCGATGGCTAAGGTCCGCCGCGTCGCCCGCGTCCGCCACCAGGTGGATTGGGGGCCGGAATCATGTTTTGCGGAATCCCGGCTGCTGCCAGGATGGCCGCGCCGTTCGAAGGATTCGAGGCCATGATTTCACGCATGACCCTCTGGATGGCTTGATCCCGCATCCCCTCGTCGCCGATACTTTGCGCCCAACTGATGGCCGAAGAGGGGTCGCTTCCGCCTAACGAATAAGCAAGCGAAGCCGCGGCGGCGTCGCGCATCGCGCCGGGCCCGAGATTGTTCACGTAATTAACCGCGGCCGATTCGTCGTCATGGCTCCATTGGCGAATGATCTGTCCGATGTCGCGCGCCTGCATCGAAGGGTCGACCTGGGAATTGATCCAGGCGAGGGCGGCTAACGGATCCTGGCTGGCCCAATTTCGCAAAACCTGGTTGACCGGCGAGCGCCATCCCCCATCGGTCGAAGCCTGGGCCGCTGCGGCTGCCGCTGCCTGCGGATCGATCTGAGCCCATTGCCGGTAGATCATCTGGCTCAAAGGCTCATTGTTCGCGAAAGTGCCGAGAGTGCTGGCGAGTTGCAGAGCGGCTAACGGATCTGAGTCCGCCATGTAACTAAGAACGCCGCGGAGGGCCTGATACCTGGCATTAGGGTCGGAAATGGCCTGCGCGCGCGCCAGGGCGGCCTGGACGTCGCCGGCTGCAAACTGCTGAAAAACATCGCTGGTGATGTAGTCAAAATCGTGATTCTCCGCGGCGAACTTCAGGGCGCCTTCGGGATCGGTTTCAATCCAGTGAGAAACCAGCAATCCTGAAGCGAGTGTTTTCGAAGTGCCGTCCGGCATTTTCCGAATCTGCTTCAGGGCCGCGCCGATATCGGACGGGGCCAGATGGCGCACAAAGTCCTCCAGCTCTTTCGTCCGTTGGGCGGCGTTTGGATTTTTCAGGATCTCCGCGAGTGATTTGTTCGTCGCCGCCGTCTTGGAGCTGTCGTCGCTCTTTTTTTCCGTAGACAAAGTCTTTTGTTCGACCGCTTGAGTCTTCGTGGCGACCGAGGCGGCCGGCGTCTGAACAGCCTGCACGTTGGCCGGTGGGGTTTTGGTAAAGGAATGACCGATGCCGGCGCCGATCAGGAGCGCAACCACGGCAAGGCCGATCGTTGCAAGGAGTTCGCGATTCTTGGTCATGAGCAACTCTCTATTTAAGACATGCGCGGGTTTTTGTCAGGACAAATCGGCCCCTTTTGCCCGCCCTTGGCTTTGCCTTGACGTCCCGGTGAACTTTTGACGTTATCAGTTTTGCTAATTGCGCGGTTTTCCGTATCGGATAGCTGTTCGGCTCTTAGTGAGAACCTCATGAACGACAATTTTCTTTTTGCCGATCCAATTCTCATTCATAGAGTCAGCCCGCACGATAGAACTTCAATTTTGCCGCCTCTGAAACCTGCACATCCTAAACCCAGCCCGGTTTCGTTTCTAAATTGGCGGCTGCGGCTGGGCAGCGATGGCGTCCGCTAAGTTATGGCGAACTTTTTTCCACGCTGGACCAACTGGCTGCCGCTAAAAATCTCGATTTGCGGCGGGCTGATCGTCTGCGGCTTAACCGCCGCTACCTGGTACTACGTAACGCCGAAGTATACCCGTGTCGGCTATCAGCCGGTCCAGCCGGTGCCCTTTCCGCACGACATTCACGTGTCGCAGCTAGGGATGGATTGCCGTTACTGCCACAGCTTTGTTGATGTGGCGGCGCACTCCAATCTTCCCACCACTCAGACCTGCATGAACTGCCACTCGCAGGTGCAAAAGGATAACCCCAAGCTGGCGCCGGTGCGGGACAGCTGGAAGTCCGGCAAACCGATCGAATGGGTGCAGCTGCATCGCACGCCCGATTACGTTTTTTACAACCACGCTGCCCACGTGAATCGCGGGATCAGCTGCGCCAGTTGTCACGGTGAGATCAATCATATGCCGGTGGTTTATCACGCCAAACCACACAGCATGGCATGGTGTTTGGAATGTCACCGGCATCCGGAAAATTTTCTGCGCCCGGAGGAGCAGGTTTACAATCTTGATTGGAAACCCGAGGACGTGAAGCCATCTGAGTTTGTCACGAAATATGGCAAGCCCGCCGGGGTGGGCGACGACTGGGGAACCAAGGAGCACTTAACACAGCAGCAAATTGGGCAAACGCTCAAGGAACGCTGGAACATTCAACCGCCGACAAACTGTCAGGGGTGTCATCGATGAAACGCATCTATCAACACCCGCCTGAAACCGCCGAGGGCAAACATTACTGGCGCAGCGTCGACGAATTCAGCGACACGCCGCAATTTCGCGCCTGGCTCGAACGGGAATTTCCCGATGGCGCCGCCCAGTTGAGCGACGACGATTGGTCGCGACGGGGCTTCCTCAAATTGATGGGAGCTTCGATGGCGCTGGCCGGCTTTGGCTTGAGCAGCTGCCGCAGGCCGGAAGCTCATTTGGTTCCGTTTACCAAGAGCGCTGAGTGGACCATCCCCGGCAAGGCTCTTTACTACGCGACCGCGATGCCGCGTCGCAATGGCGCCTTGCCCCTGATTGCCACAACCGTCGATGGAAGGCCTATCAAGTTGGAAGGAAACCCGCTTCATCCCGCGAGCGGTGGAGCGACCGATGCTTTCGCCCAGGCTTCCATTATCGATCTCTACGATCCGTCCCGCTCGCGTACCTTCCTGAACAAGGGCAAGCCGGCGGATCGCGCGGCATTTAATTCCTACCTCGATAAACTGCGGGGCCAGTTCTCGGCTGACGGCGGAGAGGGGCTGGCATTCCTGGTGGAAGAAATGCATTCGCCGACACGCGAGCGGTTGCGCGTTCAGCTGGAACGGATGTTCCCGCGCATGCGCTGGTGTGTTTACGATGCCGCCGGA
The DNA here is from genome assembly GCA_963824205.1 of uncultured Verrucomicrobiae bacterium. GTDB lineage: Bacteria > Verrucomicrobiota > Verrucomicrobiia > Chthoniobacterales > UBA10450 > JBBRDU01. Next base: position 1,176,375 of record CAWGOG010000001.1, read on the forward strand.
TCCGATGCGCAAGCAGCCGCAACCCAGGCTGCTTTCGGGATAAATACGCGGCTCACGCCTCGCTTCGATCGGGCCGACGTTATTCTCGCGCTTGATAGCGATTTTGTAGACTGCGGTGATGGCGACGTCGCGGGAGTGCGCGCCTTTACTTCGCGTCGACGTGTAAGCAGCGCGAAGGATTCGATGAATCGGCTCTATGTGGTCGAGAACCGGTTCTCTCTAACGGGTTCCATGGCGGATCACCGGCTGCGATGCCCCGCGAGCCAGATTCCCGCCTTTACCCTGGCTTTGGCCCGCAAGATCGCCGAAGCCACCACTGACGCTGGCCTCTCGGCGATCCTGACGACGCTTTCGTCGTCGGCCAACAACGCCACTTTCAACGATCAATGGATCACAGAAGCGGCCCGTGATTTGGTGGCGCGCAGTGGAACGAGCCTGGTGATTGCGGGCGCGAACCAGCCGGTCGTGGTTCAACTGCTGGTCTACGGAATTAATTCCGCGCTCAAAAATATCGGGACGACACTTCTGATCCGCGATTTTGTGCGCAATCCTCGCACCATCAGCTTGCTGCAGCTCGGGGCGGATATCGCTGCCGGACGCGTGAAGCAGCTGTTCATCTTCGGGGGCGATCCGGTCTACAACGCGCCCCGGGGTTTGGCGAACGATCCGGCCACAGGCGATTTTCTCGACTGGGCCGATCTGCAAAAGAAGGTGCCGGAGGTTGTGCGGCTTGGTTATCACGAAGATGGAACTTCTCAGCTGAGCGCATGGCACGTCCCCATGGCGCATTATCTCGAGAGCTGGGGAGATGCCCTAACGAGCGATGGCAGTTACGTCTCGATTCAACCCATGATCATGCCGCTGTTCGGCGGACTTTCGGAGATCGAGCTGCTGAACGCGCTCCTTGGCAGTGCACCTGTGGAAGGTCCTGAGCTGATTCAGGAAACTTTCCGGACCTCGGCGCCACCGGGAGATTTCCAGGGCGCGTGGGAGAAATTGTTGCATGACGGCTTCGCGGCTCACGTGGTGGCGCGCGATCGCTCTGCGGCGTTGAACAGCGCGACGGCCGGATCGCTTGGCCAAAAGCTCTGGAACCAGGCGCCCGCCCCCACGGCGGAATCGCCCGAAATCGTTTTTGTGCGCAGCTATTCCATCGATGACGGCCGCTACATTAATAATGGCTGGCTGCAGGAAATGCCTGATCCGATCACCAAGCTCGCGTGGGACAACGCCGCCATGATCAGTCCGGCTATGGCCTCAAATCTCGGGGTGAAAACGGGCGATCTCCTGCGGATTTCGGTTAAGACCATGGCTGCAGGCGACAAGGGGCAACTTCATCAGCTTGTTATCGCCGCGCTCATTGTTCCGGGCCACGCGGATAGTTCGGTCACGATTCCTCTTGGCTACGGGCGCAACATGCCGGGCTTTGACTCACTCCCGTACGCCGGTGCCGCTGTCGAAGACAGTGCAAGGCGTGCCGATCAGGTCGGCTTCAATGCCTATCTGCTTCGAACCGCTCTTAGTCCGCACTTTGTCGTGGCCGATGGGAAGAATGTCGAGAGTATCAAGGTCGAGAAGGTGCCCGGAACCTACAAGCTCGCCGTCACGCAGGAGCATTGGAGCATCGAAGGCCGCGGCCTTGTCCGCGAAGCAACGCTCGATCGATATCGCGGCGATAACGAGTTCGTAAAGAAACTCGCGGGCGACGACGAACTACCGCCGGTCCTGCCTTCTCTTTACACCCATCCGCCGCTGACCGCCGCGCAGCAATGGGGCATGGCCGTAGACATGAACGTTTGCACCGGATGCAGCGCCTGTGTCATCGCGTGCCAGGCGGAGAACAACATTCCCGTTGTCGGGAAATTGCAGGTGACTCACGGACGCGCCATGCATTGGATGCGCATCGATCGCTACTACGCCAGCGAGAAGGGCTACGATCAGGATCGCCGGGAATGGCCGGACAATCCCGAGATGGTGCATCAACCAATGATGTGCCAGCACTGCGAGAACGCTCCGTGCGAAACCGTTTGCCCGGTCAACGCGACCGTTCATAGCGAGGATGGACTCAACGTCATGGCTTACAACCGCTGCGTTGGCACCCGCTATTGCGCGAACAACTGCCCGTTCAAGGTTCGCCGGTTTAATTTCTTTGATTACAGCCAGCGTCCCGTCGGCAAGAAACACATCGCCGGCGCGCTCAGTACCTATAATGAGTACCTTGGACCGCTGACCAGCAAAGGCGCGCCCGATATCGTTAAGCTGCAGAAAAATCCGAACGTGACCGTGCGTATGCGCGGTGTCATGGAGAAGTGCACCTATTGCGTGCAGCGGATCGAGGAAGCGAAAATCGCCGCGCACGTTCATGTGGGGGCGTCCGGCGGCGACACCAGAATTCCGCGGGACTCATTCACCAGCGCGTGCGCCCAGGCTTGCCCTAACGATGCGATTGTTTTTGGCGATATCTCCGACAAGGAAAGCCGCGTCTCGAAAATGAAGGCGCAGGATCGCAACTATCGCCTGCTTGAGTACCTCAACGTGAATACGCGCACGAGTTATCTCGCCCGCATTCGCAATCCCAACCCGAAGATGCCCGACGCGCAGAACATTGCCGTTGCCAGCCCGGGTGAGGAGGAGCACGACGAGAAGCCGCAACACGAAGAAGAGAAGCCCAGTCCGAAAGCACCGGGCGAACCGAAACACTGAACCAGATCATGGAAGCCGGATCCACAGCTCCTGATGTCATAAGAGGCGAAGCGTCGGCTTCGGTCGAGCGGCCGTTGGCGCGCGTCCCGTTGGTTCTGAATAAGCGGAACTTCAGCTGGCTGACCGAGCGAATCGCTGGAGCGGTGGAGCAAAACGCACCGCGCTGGTGGTGGGTCACCTTCTCGATTACGGCCAGCGTTGCCGCCTTTGGCCTCTTCTGTCTGGGCTATCAAATTTCCACTGGCGTCGGCACGTGGGGATTGAATCATCCCGTCGGCTGGGCATGGGACATTACCAATTTCGTTTTCTGGATCGGTATCGGCCATGCCGGCACTCTGATTTCCGCCATCCTTTACCTGCTGCGCCAGAAATGGCGCACCTCGATCAATCGCTCGGCCGAGGCCATGACCCTGTTCGCGGTCATGTGCGCGGCCATTTTCCCGGGAATCCACGTCGGCCGCGTCTGGATGGCGTGGTTCCTGGCGCCATTGCCTAACAACTACGGCATCTGGCCGAACTTCCGCAGCCCGCTGATGTGGGACGTCTTCGCGGTTTCGACCTATTTCACGGTGTCGGTTCTGTTTTGGTATACCGGCCTTATCCCGGATCTTGCGACCTTGCGCGATCGCGCGACCTCGAAGGCGAAAAAATTCTTGTACGGCATTTTTGCCCTCGGCTGGCGCGGCGCGAACCGCCACTGGCGGCATTACGAAATGGCCTATCTCGTTTTGGCCGGTATTTCCACGCCGCTGGTGCTTTCAGTGCACAGCGTGGTGTCGTTCGACTTTGCCACCTCCGTGTTGCCGACATGGCACACGACAATTTTCCCGCCTTACTTCGTGGCCGGCGCCATCTTCGGCGGGTTCGCCATGGTCCTGACTTTGATGATCCCGGCACGGGCTATCTTCAAGCTGCAGGACATCATTACGCCGCAGCACATCGACAAGATGGCCAAGATCATTTTGTTGACCGGATCATTCGTTAGCTACGCCTACGCGATGGAATTCTTCATCGCCTGGTACAGCGGCAATCATTACGAGCGATTCGCCTTCTATAACCGAATCTTCGGCCCCTATTGGTGGTACTGGTGGGTCGGAATGCTTTTCTGCAACACCCTGTCGCCGCAGCTTTTCTGGTTCAGATGGTGCCGGCGGAACATCTACGTGGTTTATTTCGTCTGCATGTGCGTCAACGCCGGCATGTGGTTCGAGCGTTTCATCATCATCGTCGGCGGCCTGCACCGCGACTTTTTGCCCTCGTCATGGGGATTTTTCACCGCCACCTGGGTCGACGTATGGACCTTTATCGGGACCTTCGGAATCTTCACATCCCTGTTCCTGCTTTTCATTCGTTACCTGCCGATGATCGCCATGAGCGAAGTGAAGATCGTGCTTCCGGAAGCGGATCCGCATTTCGCTTCGGCGGCTGAACATCACACCGTCCAGGCCGGAGGGGCCACGCGTACATGAGAACTCCTTCCGGGCATAAGGTTTACGCGATGGCGGCGGAATATTCCTCAGCCGCCGCTCTTTACGAAGCGGCCAAGCAGGTTCGTGATGCCGGCTTCAAGCGCTGGGATGTTTTTTCGCCATTCCCGATTCACGGAATGGACGCCGCCATGGGATTGGGCAAATCGTGGCTCAGTGCCGTCTCGTTAGCCGGCGGTATCAGCGGGCTGCTCACGGCGATGATCCTGGAGTTCGGACCTTCATGGATCATTTATCCATTGGTCGTCCACGGAAAGCCGTACGACTGGCGCACGGTGCCGGCGTTTTTCCCGATCATGTTCGAACTGACAATTCTTTTTACCGCCTTCGCCACTTTCTTCTCCATTCTGATCATGAACGGGCTGCCGCGCTGGAATCATCCGATGTTTAACTGGGAGCGATTCGACCGCGTGAGTAACGACGGCTTTTTCCTGGCCATTGAAGCGCGTGATCCGCGGTTTACTGAAATCGAGGCCCGTGAGCTCCTCGAGAAAACCGGCGGCGAACACATCACTATTGTGCACGAGGACTAACCATGCTGCGCGGCTTCTTTCTCATTTTCATTCTCACTGGTGTCGCTCTCGTGGCGGTTTTCGGATTTCGCGGACAACACAGTACCGGCAGCCCGCTCGAGATATTTCCCGACATGGTGCGTCAGCCCAAAGTGCGCGCGCAGGCGCCGTCGGGATTCTTCGCCGATGGCAGGGGCTCGCGCCTCCCGATTGCGGGAACCATTCCGATCGGTTACGAAATGCCCAAAGCGCAAACCCTCGCGAGTCCTGCGGCCGCCGTGGCTGGTCCGTCGGCGCGTAGTCGATTGGCATTCAGTGACGGCGGCGACTACTACAACTCCGGGAAGATGGGTAGCAGCTGGGGCACGGGTCTGCCTACGGAACTCACGATTGATGCCGCGCTCATGGAACGGGGCCGCGAGCGTTTCAGCATCACTTGCGCGATGTGCCACGGTGCGACCGCGGCCGGCAACGGCATCACCAAGCAATACGGACTCGCCACTGTGGTGACGCTTCAAGACGACCGGATTCGCAAAATGGCGGACGGCGAAATCTTCAACACCATCACCAACGGCAAAAACACCATGATGGCCTACGGCCCAAATCTGACGGTCCGCGACCGTTGGGCCGTTATTGCCTATTTACGTGCGCTTCAGCGCAGCCAAAACGCAACGCAGGCCGACGTTCCGCCGGATCAGCATAACGCCCTGGAGGCAAAATGAGCGAGCGTTCCGAAGTCTTACCACAACCGGAAGGCGAATATTTCGAGAGCAGCCGCTTCGCCGGCTTATCGGTTCTTCTGGGCGCGATCGCGTTCGTGGCCCTGATTCTCTCGGTCGTTGGGGCGTACATTGAGCCGGAACAATTTGCTTTCTCGTGGCTTTTTGGTTTCGCGGTTGTGTTTACACTTTGCGCCGGTTGTTTCTTCTGGACCATCGTGCACTACGCCACGGATGCGGAATGGACGGTTGTTGTTCGCCGGCAGCTGGAAAATGTTGCGTCCCTGTTTTTGATCCTGGCGCTTCTTTTTATTCCGGTCCTGCTTTTGCGACATCATCTCTATGGATGGATGAGCACGCCGCCCGGGCAGGATCATGTGCTCGATTTGAAGCGCGGTTATTTGAATTGGGAATTCTTCCTGACCCGCGCCGTTATCACGTTTGTGTTTTTCATCATCGCATCGCAGTTGTTGCGCCGCCTTTCCATTCGCCAAGACAAGGACGGCAATCCGCAATACACGCTCACGCTTCGAAAGGTTTCGTTCTTTAGCCTGCCGCTTTTTGCATTGTGCCTGACCTTCGGCGCCTGCGATTGGCTGATGAGCCTGGATTACAAGTGGTTCTCCACCATGTGGGCGGTCTACATTTTTGCCGGGGCCGCCGGTAGTTCGATGTCGCTGCTTGTTCTGATCATCACCGGACTGCGTCGTGCCGGGTATTTGAAAGGCGTCGTGACGATTGAGCATTACCACATCATGGGAAAGTGGATGCTCGCCTTCAGTGTTTTCTGGGCCTACATCGGCTTCAGCCAGTACATGCTGATCTGGTACGCCAACATTCCGGAAGAGACGCTCTATTTTCTTGCCCGGAACACCGGAAGCTGGTGGGGACTGAGTCTCTTGCTTGTTTTCGGCCGCTTCTTCGGACCGTTCGCGCTTTTGTTAACTCAGTCGATAAAGAAACATCCTAACCGCCTTTGCTGGATGGCGGGCTGGATCATCCTGATGCAGATCGTTGACATGTACGTCATCGTCATGCCCGCTTTCCATGGCACAGGCGTGCACGTGAGCATTTGGGATTTTGTCGCTTTGATCGCCATGGGATCCACCCTGGCCTTTTTTTTCCTGAGACTGTTGCCGCGCTCATCGTTGTTCCCGGTGCGCGATCCGCGTCTGGTCGAATCTTTGAAACTGACGAACTAAGAAATGAACGACGCCGATTCACTTCGCCAAATCGCTCATTCCCGCGCGCCGTTTTCGGTGTGGTTCGGCACGGTTCTGCTCTTTTTGCTTTTCGGCGCCATTGTCCTGGTGCTCATCGGCCCCGCATCGCTGAGGGATCATTACGAAAATCCGCGCGCCCAAAAGCGTCTCGACAATTTGAAAACGCTTCATGAAGCCGATGCCAAGACGCTCAGCGGATATGGCTGGATCGACAAAGCCAAAGGGACTGTGCACATCCCGATCGAGCGGGCGATGCAGTTAACCTTGGCAGAGATTTCTCAGAAGAAACCGGCTGCAGCCTATCCGATTGCCACGGTGGCTCCCGCTCCCGCCGCGGCCACGGCGCAACCGGCAACGGCGGCATCGGCTGCGCCGAAGAACGCTCCTTCACCGGGAGCGACTCCCGCCCTCAGTCCATCGCGAACCTCCTCTAATACTGCGCCCACTCCTTCACCAAAGGCGAAAGAAGCCGAAGGTCCGCGCTCCGAGATTCGATCACAGCCAGCTGGAGCGGCCAATCCACCAAACGCCAGTGCCGGTTCACAGCCTGGCGCGAACTCCGCCGCGCCAGCCTCGCCTTCGGCGCCAAGCAGCAAGCCAGCGGCCAGTCCAACGGGCACGCCTAACCAGAAAGCCCCCGGGACACCGCTTCCAGTGGCTGGCCAAACTCCAACTCCGACTCCTTGAATATGGACGCCGCTGAAATTCCACTGAAAGCCCCCTCGATCTCGCCGGAAGTCCCGGCGAGCGACATCGAACAGGTGGAGCGCGCTCTCATTGACGCTTCGACGCGTCTGCCGGTCCTGATGTTTTATGCTTCGGCGATCGGCTGGCTCCTGATCGGAACACTGATCGGCGGTCTGGTTTCGTTTAAGCTGCATTCGCCCGACTTGTTAGGCAATGTGAGCTTTCTGACGTGGGGGCGGATCCATCCTGCCCACATGAACATCATGATTTACGGGTGGGCCTCGATGGCCGGAATGGGAACAGCCATCTGGATGATGGCGCGCCTTTGCCGAACGGTGCTGCGTTATCCGCTTCTTCTGGTCACCGGCGCAGCATTCTGGAACCTCGGCGTCCTTGTCGGAACGGGCGCGATTTTGGTCGGTGACAGCACCGGTTACCCGTGGCTCGAATTTCCACCCTACGCCGCCCTTATCCTTTTTGTCGCTTACACCCTCATCATGTCGTGGGCGGTGCTGATGTTTCGCTTCCGTCGTGGGGAACAGATTTACATCACCCAATGGTATCTGATCGGCGCCTTCCTCTGGTTCCCGTGGATGTATAGCGCAGCCAACCTGATGCTTTTCGCAGTGCCGGTGCAAGGTGTGTTGCAGGCCGCGGTCGATGGGTGGTTCGTCAATAACCTGATGTTCCTGTGGTTAGGCGCGATCGCCCTTGGGACAGCCTATTACATGATCCCCAAGGTGATCGGGAGGCCGGTTTACAGTTATCATCTGGCGACCATCGGCTTCTGGACGTATGCGATTTTCTCGAGCTGGACCGGCATGCAGAGACTGGTCGATGGACCATTTCCAGCCTGGATGATCACTGCGAGCATCGCCGCGACCATTCTGACCATCATCCCTGTCGCCACCGTTGGTTTGAATCACCACATGACCATGGACGGGAATTTTCAGCTTCTGCGTTACAGTCCGACGCTGCGTTTCACCGTTTTTGGCGCGATTTCGTATACTGTCTTCAGCGCCGTCGGTGTGCTCCTCTCACTCCGCTCGGTCGCCGGCCACCTCCATTTCACGGAGGCGAGTGCGGCTTACACGCAACTTGGACTCTACGCCTTCTATACCATGATCATTTTCGGATCGATGTATTACATCGTGCCGCGATTGGTCGGACGGGAATGGCGTTATGCATCCATGATCAAACTTCATTTCTGGGCCGCGGCTTACGGTATCGGTCTCATGACCCTGATGTTATTTGCCGGAGGCATCGCACAGGGCGCCGGGATGAGCGACCCCACGATCGCATTTTCGGAAAGCAGTCAGTCGGTATTGCCGTATCTGCGCGCTCACTCGCTCGCCGTCGTCCTTTTGGCCGTGGCTCATTTCGTGTTCGCGTTTCATTTTGGATTGATGCTCCTCGGCCTTGGCCGCACCGCGAGCGTGCCGACGTTTCTTAATCCTGTAGAAGCGGAAGGAGGCGAAGAACATCAATGAAAGGTTTGGCTTCGCTCTTCCTCGGTATTTTCGCCACCTTTGCCTTCTCATGGGCCGGGCTTGCTCTGGTGCCAAACTTCCAGATCGGACAACTCGCCCCGCAATCGGATGAAGAAGGGACGGATGTTTATCCCGTTCCGCAATCCGGCATGGCCGAACGCGGCCGCAAAGTTTACGCGGCCAATGGCTGCTTTTATTGCCATACCCAACAGGTGCGTCCTGATTCCGACTCAGCCGATATCGAACGCAAATGGGGAGAGCGCCGCAGTGCTCCGCGCGATTACATTTACGGCCGGCCGGTCTTGTTAGGTGAAAATCGGCTAGGCCCGGATCTGTCCAATGTCGGCAAGCGCGCGCCCGCTGAAGACGAGGCCGCCGCGCCTGCGCCTGCCGGAAATACGGCCGCGCCCGCAGCAGGTGGCGCGACTGCGGTAACCGCTGCCCCTTCGCCCGCGCCGGCGCCGCCACAAACCACGGCTACCGGAGGCAACCCGGCGGTCGCTGCCGCCACCTCAACGAATCCTGAGGGCGGCCCACTGCCCTATTCGGCCGCATGGCATCATCAGCATTTGTATGCACCGCGTTCCCTCGATTCAGATTCGAACATGCCCGCCTATCGATTTCTTTATGAGAAGCGCCGAATCAGCGGTGAGCGTTCCGCTGATGCATTGACGCTCAACGGAGACGACGCGCCGCCAACCGGTTGGGAAGTCGTGCCGACTTACGATGCCAAATGTTTGGTCGCCTACTTGATGTCGCTTGATCAATCGCATCCTTTGAAAGAAGTGAAATCGAACGCGCCACCCGCGGCGCCAGCCGCCGGAACGGCCCCCGCAAAATGAGCGACGCGTCTTCCAACATTCGCCAAGGCACCGATTATTCGGAGAGTTCCGATGTGCAACAGGTGCATGCGGCCATTGCGCGTGAAAAACGAGAACCACGTGTCGGCTTGGAACCGCTCTCTATGTGGCTGATTGTGGTCTACGGCCTCGCCCTCTTTTCTGGCGGTGCTTATCTCGGTCGTTACTCGGGTAATTTCACCGGCGATAGTCTCGATGTCGGTCTAACGCCTGGTAAAGCGCATGTCGGGCCAGGCGGAGGAGGGGGCGGAGGCGCCGAGCAGCCGCTGACCCCGGCAGAGCGCGGCAAAAAGATTTTCTCGGCCAACTGCGCGACCTGCCATCAAATGACTGGTCTCGGCGTCGCCGGACAGTATCCGCCTCTGGCCGGCTCGGAATTTACCAATGGCGGATCACGTCGCGCCGCCATGATTGTTCTGAAAGGTTTGGAAGGACCGGTAAAGGTGAAAGGCGAGATGTACGGAAGCGCCGTGATGCAGCCGTGGGACAAAACTTTAACCGATCAGAAGATTGCTGATGTCCTGACTTTCGAGCGCACGTCCTGGGGCAATCACGGTAGTCCTGTCACGGCGGATCAGATCGCGGCGTTGCGCAAAGAGCTCGCCAGTCATCCCACGTCGTTCCACGAGCCTGATATCCTGGGTGCCCCCGACGAGGATTTGCCCGGAGGTGAAGCGGGCGGCGCCAAGCCCGGTGAGCCCCCGGGTCCCGGCGCTAGTCCGGCTGCTTCTGCTCAACCGAAAGGTTAAGCGAGTCCTTTCAATTTGGAGTCGGCCACGCTCAGTTCAGCGCGTCCGCGAAGACTTCAGCCATGTGTCTGGGTTCGACACTCGTTAGGTCGCAGATTTGGTGACGGCAGCTCGTTCCCGAGGCAATAACAACGGTGTCCGGGCCGCAGGCGGCGATTTGCTCAACCAACGGTTGCGCGACCTTCACGGAAAGATCGTATTTGGAAGAAAGCATCCCGAACGCTCCCGCCATCCCGCAGCAGCCCGTGTTCAACATTGTCGCCTTGCGGTTCGGCAAACGCTCGACCAACGCTGACATGAAGCCTGGATTCATGAGCGACTTCGCATGGCAATGAGCGTGAATCGCCACCTTCATCGGAATTCCGCGCGCGCTGAAGGAAAATCTGCTGACATCTCTCTGAAGCGCTTTGTCGAGGAATGATTCGAAGAGAATCGCGCGCTCCTTGATTTCCGCTGCGCCGCGCAATCCAAGCTCTCGATAATCCTCCGCAAACATCGAGTAACACGATGGTTCCAGGAAGATCACTGGTATCGAGCTTTCCGTTGTTCGAAGAAGGTCGAGGTTCCGTTGCCCCATTTTCGCCGCGAAATCGAGATTGCCCTGGCTGAAGGCGGGACGGCCGCAACATTCGCGTTGAGTGAGCAGTCGAACGTGGTAGCCAATCGCTTCCAGGACTTTTACGGCCGCTTTTCCGATGTGTGGCTCGTGATAGCGAACGAAGGTGTCATCCCACAGAATCACTTCATCTCTGGCGGCGCCGTTGCCGTGCGGCTTGTGCGTGGCGAACCATCGATCAAACCGTTCGCGCGCGTAGTGTGGCAGGGTCCGTTTGGCGGAGAGCCCGAGCACTCGATCCAGGAGAAGTCGCAACGGACCCATTTCGAGCATCGCGTTTGCGATCGTGGGAGAAGCGCATCCGAGTTTCGCCAGAAGGTCGACATTGCTCAGCATTCGTTCGCGCAAGGGAAGTCCATCTCTTCGGTAGCGCGCGTGCGTCAGTTCGGCCTTGAGCAATGCAAGGTTCACATTCGACGGACACTCCGGCGTGCACCCTTTGCAGGAAAGACAATTGCTCAGGGCGGCCTCGAGTTCGTCAGAACGCAGAGGGTCGCCGCCCTCCACGCGCCTTTGCAGCGCCGCGCGAATGATGTTCGCCCGCCCACGAGTCGACATGACCTCATCGCCCGTGGCGACAAACGTAGGGCACATCATGGGCGCGTCCTTACGGCAACCTCCGCATCCGTTGCATTGCTCAAGGTTTCCAATGAAAGAACGGTCCTTGAAAGCGAAGGTCAGACGCGGTTCGAACGGCAGCTCGATCGGTCGCGAAAAGGTGTCACGCAGATGCGTGTCGATGCGGTGCCGGCCGTCGGCCAGGATTTTTCCCGGGTTGAAAGCGCCTTTGGGATCGAAGGTCTTCTTGATCGTCTTCATCAAGCCGAGAAGTTCGGCGCCGAGCTGCTCCTCCATGTATTCGGTCCTGGCAATGCCGACTCCGTGCTCGGCCGAGAGCGAGCCTTTGAATTGCCTAACGAGCGCCGATGTTTGATCCGCTACCATCCGAAATTTTCCGAGATCGCCCGGGTCATGAAGATCGACCACCGGTCTCACGTGCAGAAGTCCGGTGGCGGCGTGCCCATAGTAGGAAGCCTCCAGGCCCAGGGATTTCATGATCGATTGCAGCCCGGCCACGTAATCGGGAAGTTGTTCGGGCCTGACGGCGGCATCTTCAATGAAAGCCACCGGTTTGGCCGGGCCTACGCAACCGGTCAGTAACGACAGTCCGGCTTTCCGCACCGCCCAAACAAGGTTCATCTCCTGGGCCGTTCGCAGGATTTGTCTGCGCGACCCAAGCCTTCTCGATTCGAGCGTCGCCAGGCGCTCGCTGACGTTCTCATCCTGGAACTCCACCAGAAGGAGGGCTTCGCACGGCAAAGTGTCGAGGCCCAAGAAGGTCGCGTGCCGGTTGAAAGAGAAGCTGACCCTTGGTTTGATCGAGCAGCGGACGATCAATGTGTTCGATGGCCGCCGGGTTTAGGTCGAGAAGCTCGACGGTCGCCTGCATGGCCTCACCGATCGATGCGAAGAAAATCACGCCCAGACCTTTTTCCCGCGGCAGGGGACTGAGCTTGACCTCGGCGGAACAAATCGCGGCCAAAGTTCCTTCGCTGCCGGCCATGATTTCGGTGAGATCTCTGCGACGATGAAGAAAGCGCTCAATGCCGTAGCCCGGCCATCGTTTCAACAAACCGGGAGGCATGCGCTCGGCGATGGCCGTCCGATGGGACTCGATCGATTGCTCGATGAAGTTTTTCTCCGTGCCTAACGAATCGTATTGCTTTCCAATTCGTTCGATGCGCCCATCGGCGAGCACAATTTCGAGCGAGACGATGTGATCCGCGGTCGTCCCGTAGATGGGAACACGCGCCCCGGAGGAATTGTTGGCGATCATTCCGCCGAGGGTTGCGCGGGAGCTGGTAGCGACGTCCGGCCCGAAACAGAAGCCATGGGGGCGCAGAAAAGCATTCAATTGATCGAGCACCACACCGGGCCCCACGGTGACCGTCCGATTTTCGATGTTCAGGTCGAAAATGCCTCGGTTGTGACGAGAGAAATCCACAATCAGACCTTCCCCGATCGCGCCTCCCGACAGGCTCGTTCCAGCGCCGCGAGGTGTGATGGATATGCCTGCTTCCACCGTTGTGCGAATGACGTTCGCGGCCTCTTGAGCGTTTCGGGGAAAGGCCACGCCCGCCGGTTGAATCTCGTAAATGGACGCATCCGTCGCGTACATCTGCCGCGCGAGGTTATCGAAGCGGACTTCGCATCCCGTCCCCGCGAGCTTTTTCTCGAGCGGCGTCACGGTTGTGAAGTTAACACGCTCGCAAAGGACAGACTGCAATTTTCAATCAAAGCAGCGAGAGCTGGGCATCGACGCGGTCGGCATCGTCGGCAAAGCGAACGCCCACTCCGATCAGACGGACCGGCTTGTTGGTGCGCGCGTACCCTTCGCTGAGAAGAGCCTGGAAGGATTCGAGCGACACCCCAAGACCAGCGCGCTCGACGGTTGTTCGGGTGAAATCGCGGAACTTCAGTTTTACAAAAATCTTTGTGACGGCACGCTTCGGCTCTTTTTGAGCCAACTCAGCCATGAGCTCCTCGAACAATTGCCCCACCTGTTCGGCGCACTGCGGCAGGCTTTCCAAGTCCGAGGAGAAAGTCTCTTCAGTGCTTAATGATTTTCGCGGCCGGTCGGGCTCGACTGGTCTGGCGTCGATGCCCCGGGCGAGATCGTAGAGTTCGATGCCGAAGCGGCCAAAAAGCTGTTGGAGCTCAATTCGTGAGAAGCGCTGCAAGTCGCCGCAGGTGGTGATCCCCATTTCGTGAAGTTTCTTCTCCGTCGCCGGGCCGATCCCCCAAATCTTTCGGACGGGAAGCTGTTCCATGAAGGTCGGGACCTGCTCTGGCGTGACCTCCAATTGGCCGTTTGGCTTGTTGATGTCGCTTGCGATCTTGGCTACCAACTTGTTAGGCCCGATCCCGGCCGAAGATGTCAGGCGCGTTTTGCGAAAAATCATGTCGCGGATCACTTTGGCCAGAGCGGCCGGCGCGCCAGGATGCTCGGTCACATCGAGGTAGGCTTCGTCCAGTGAGAGAGGTTCAACCAGCGGGGTGAAACGGAACAATATGGACCGAATGACAGCGGCCTCGCGGCGGTAGACGTCGAAGCGCGTTGGAACCACGATCAGGTGAGGACAGCGTTGCAAAGCCATGAAGGTCGGCATGGCTGAATGCACTCCGAAGGCGCGGGCTTCATAATTACAGGTCGTTAGGACGCCACGCCGCATCCCGCCCACCCCGATCGGTTTTCCGCGGAGGCTGGGTTTATCGCGCATTTCGATGGCCGCGTAAAAGCAGTCCATATCCAGATGGATGATGTGACGAGTTGTCGGGGCGGAATCCGAGGGCACAGGCAAAATTCGTGGGGGACTGATTTCCGAGCAAATGGGCCTTTGCAGGGCCCCGTGGGGCGAGGTGTCGTTAGGAAACGGCCGGCCGAGTGGCCGGGCGTCCAAGCCCTTGGCAAACCTTATGCTTATAGAAATTATAATATGAGGTTCCCTGCGAAAACGATGGCCAAATGGGGCGCCCGTTTTCCTGTGACTCGTTACCCGCATCATGGGCACGCCTGGGCCCACGCGACCGCGGTCGCCGGATTCGGTTCCCTTAATCGATGCCTCGACAAAATAGTCCTGAACCACCGCCGTGACGGCGACGAAGGCCTTCTCGAGAGCATCATGCGCGCGGTCGAGAACAATGGGCAGGTGACCCTCCCCGTCACGAAACTGCACGGGAACCGCTGGAGGATTGCAGCAGGTATCGCTGTTGGAATCGCCGCCATCGGGGCCCTGGCAGCGGCAATTCTCCGCTAATCCCGTAGGACAGCGTCCTAAAGAGGGCTTTACCGGTTGATTGCCGGTAACGCTTGAGGCTATGATATCTCTCGCGAGTTTTTGCGGAAATGTCCCTCATCCCCAGCGAATCAAGCAGCTTTGCCGACTTATTGGGTCGGGGTTTGGATGGATCGAAAAAGTCGAAGTGGCGGGAGCCCGTTCCCGAGCCACCAAAGCTTCCCGATCCGCCCCAGTCTCCCGCCCGATCTCCTGTGCTCAAGGAGAAGTCTCAGTCCCAACAAGTTGCGGGAAAGGCGCCCAAGGCACCAGCCAGCAAAAAAGAGGCTAAGAAACCTCTGGCGCCACTAATAAAAAAGGAGCCGGTTTCTCTACCATTGCCCGTCGTTCTGGAACCGTTGCCGCCGGCCATCATCGAACCAGAGCTCAAGGAGGAACCAGTTTCGCCGCTTATCCCACCCGTCGCTCTCCTCCCGATCCAAGAGCCAGCCGCCCCGGAGCCGGTCACATTGATTGAGCCCCTTCAACCTCTGGAACCAGTTCGCCAGGAACCCACTATCAAGGCGCCATTAGTGATCCAGCCGGAGGATGAACCTCCGCGCCGTCCCATTCCGATTGTGCGTGTCGCTCGATCGAAACAAGACCCGCACGGGGATGGTCGGGGAATGGCCGTGGAAACGAACGGTCACGATATTTCACCGTCGCCATCTTCACCTTCGCCGAGCCCCGCGGCGGTCGTGTTTCCGCCCGCGGCTCCGCGGCTTCGGCCAAAAATCCTCATGCGGCCTCGTTTGGAGGAAGAGCAGCTGGCGCGGCAACCGTTGGCGCCTGTTCCAGCCGAGCAGATCGAAACTCCGCACAATTTCGCACCGATTTCGCCGCCGGCGATGAGTGCTGAACCAGATCCCATCAAGTCAGACCCGTGGGAGGAAGAGGCTGCGTGGACTTCTGAACGGCGTCCGCGCCTCCGGTTTCAGATTCAGTGGGGAAGTCGGCTGGTGCGTTGTCTTACCTATGAAGCCGTGGCAATTCTTGTCCTTTTGGGCGCAGTGCTTGTTGGTCTGGCCCATCGGGCTCCGGATGATCCATTGAACCTGCTGACGCGAGTCCTGGCCATCGGCGCCGCTATTATGGCCGCGCTCATTCCAGTTCTGTTTTACGGATTGCCTGAGAGATTTCCTCGGGACCCTCGTTAGGCTTGCTTCGAGCCGGCGGTTGCCAAGTTCTCCGGATTCGATAAGGAGGTGCTCGTGGCCTCTGATGTAACTCGTGTCTTCATTGTTCGACATGGCGCTACTGTCTTGAGCGATGAGGATCGCTTTGCCGGGGCCACAGATGTGGCTCTTTCCGACGAGGGCCGCGCACAAACCCAACGCCTCGCGAAAAGGCTGGCTGACGAGAAGTTCGCGGCCATTTTCGCATCTCCGTTAGGCCGCACGATTGAAACCGCTTCTATCCTCGCGGCTTCCCATAATCTCAAGGTGCAGCCGCGTGACGGCTTGCGCGAGATTTCGCATGGACGGTGGGAGCAAATGACAAGGCGTGAAGTCGAGGAGAAATTTCCCGAAGAAGCCGCTGAATGGGAAAAGGATCCTTATACTTTCGCGCCTGAAGGCGGCGAAAGCGGATTGGCCGTGACGGCACGCGCCCTGCCGGTTTTGATCGCAATCGTTCGCGAGTTTCCCGGCCAAAGTATCCTGGTGGTTTCGCACAAGGCGACCATCCGCCTCTTGCTCAGCTCTCTGTTGGGATTCGATCCGCGGCGTTACCGCGATAACCTCGACCAAAAACCGGCCGCTTTGAATATTGTCGATTTTCGCGGCGCCACTCGCGCGCGCCTGACTCTTTTTAACGACACCTCGCACTATGAAAGGGAAGGGCATGCCATCCCGGCTGCTCCGACGGCGAGTCTTTCAAAGTGGTGGGACCACGGCAGCGGGAAAGACTCCTGATTTGGCGGATAATGGCCGCTCGGTCAGGGTGCGACCGCACAGCCGATCAACCGCGATTTCTTTGAGGAACGCCCGACAAAGTCGCGATGTGGGGTGGTTTAGGAGAAGCAGCCCGGATCGGGAAAAAACGAAGCGCAACAAGAAAAACAGGCTTGAATCGATGCAATTTCGTCCTTTGCAATGGCGCTTTGCCCCTTGATATTGAAACGCTAATCTCATCCTGAAATGGACGCTTCGACTTCTCTGCCCACCGATCATTCATCGCACGGACACGACGCCCATCACGATCACCACGAACTGGGATGGTGGCGCAAATACGTTTTTTCCACCGACCACAAGGTGATCGGGATCCAATACGGAATCAGTGGCCTGCTTTTTCTCTTTTTTGGATTCAACCTCATGATGATCATGCGGTGGCAGCTGGCTTACCCTGGCCAACCGATCCCTTTCATCGGCCCGCTTGCTGTTGCCATTCAAAATTTTTTGGAGCGGCCGGAGCACGCTATCGTAGCGGGCCATTTTGATTCGTGGTTTTGGTTGCGCGGCCTGATCAGCCCACTCGCTAAGGGCGGCATGTTAGCGCCGGAGGGTTACAACTCTCTTGGTGCCATGCATGGAACGATCATGATCTTCCTCGGGGTCGTGCCTGTGGCCTTCGCCGCCTTTGGCAATTTCGTCGTGCCACTTCAGATCGGGGCGATCGACATGACTTTCCCGAAGATTAACGCCGCCAGTTTCTGGGCGTTTTTCCTCGGCGCTGTCATCATGGTGTTCAGCTTTTTTGTCCCGGGGGGCGCCGCAAAGGGCGGATGGACTTCTTACACGCCGTTGGCCGGCATTTCCGATTCCGGGCCGGGATTTGATCCGGTTTTTAACGGCCAAACCCTTTGGCTCATCGGCTTTATTTTTCTGATCACTTCCTCGCTGCTGGGGGCGGTTAACTTCATCACCACCATCATTCAGTTGCGAGCCAAGGGCCTCACCTGGATGCGGCTGCCGTTTTTCGTGTGGTGCCAGTTCGTCACCGCGTTCCTTTTGCTTCTCGCTTTTCCGCCACTCGAGGCAGCCATCATCATGCAGCTGATGGATCGTCTGGCCGCGACCAGCTTCTTCCTGCCGACCGGCCTGGTCGTAAACGGCGCCGCCGTCCACATCAGTGGCGGCGGAAGTGCGTTGCTCTGGCAGCACCTCTTTTGGTTTCTCGGCCACCCTGAAGTCTACGTTTTGATTTTGCCGGCATTCGGGATCGTCAGCGAAATCCTGGCGAACAATTCGCGCAAGCCGCTCTGGGGCTACAAGTCGCTCGTCTTCTCCGTCCTGGTTCTCGGGTTTCTCTCATTCATCGTCTGGGCCCATCACATGTGGCTGACCGGCATGGGTTCAACCGTGAGCGCATTCTTTCAGACGACCACGGTACTGATTTCGATTCCTTCGGTCATCATCCTGAGCGCCTTCTTTATTTCGCTCTGGGGCGGATCGATCCGGTTCAACGTCCCGATGCTTTTCGCGACTGCCTTTCTGCCAATGTTCGGAATCGGCGGCCTAACGGGTATTCCCCTTGCGTTTAATTCTGCCGATCTTTACCTGCACGACACCTATTACGTCATCGCGCACTTCCATTACATCGTCGCGCCGGGAACGATCTTCGCCCTCTTTGCCGGTGTCTATTATTGGTTCCCCAAAGCGACCGGGCGCACCATGAATGAGTTCTGGGGCAAGGTCCATTTCTGGCCATCGTTCGTTTGCATGAACATCATTTTCCTTCCGATGTTCCTGCAAGGCATGTTGAACATGCACCGTCGCTGGTACGACGGTGGCCAAGGTTGGAACCTTGCCGGTGAAAAAGTCTGGGGACTCAGCGGCTTCCAGTGGAACACGCCCATTTCATGGGCCGCCTGGACCATGGGTCTGGCTCAGATTCCTTTCATCATTAACTTCTTCTGGAGCATCAAACACGGCAAGAAAGTGAACGATAACCCATGGGACGCGACCACGTTTGAGTGGCTCGCGCCTTCGCCGCCCCCTCACGGTAACTTCCTGGAAGTGCCGGTGGCTTATCGCGGGCCATACGACTACAGCCTTCCGGGAGCGGCCAAGGATTTCACCATGCAAAATGAACCGGTCGAACAGACCGAACGGTCTCGCCCTCCCGCAACAACCGAGCCGGTTCTGGTTTAAGCCACATGGAAATTCCTTACACGGTTTCGAACCGGCCTGATACCGGCCTTTGGAATGCCAAGGTCGGCATATGGTTGTTCCTCGCCTCCGAAGTCATGCTTTTCGGCGGACTTTTCTCGGCCTACATCTTTCTGCGCCTTGATGCCGCGCCCGGGATGTGGCCGCACGGCCTTCTCAACGTTCCGGTCGGGGCGTTTAACACCGCCGTTCTCATTTTATCTTCGGTCACCGTGGTGCTGGCCTGGGCATCGCTGAAGATGCGGCGTTACAATGCCTATTGGTGGTGGATGCTGGTGAGTATCCTCTGCGGGGTCATCTTTCTCGTGGTCAAACTTGGTTATGAGTGGCCACAGAAGTTTGAGCACTTTGGAGCGCTCATTAAGCCGGAAGCGTTAGCCAAGTACGAAAAATATCTCGGTAACGAGCGGCGCACCGAGAAAGGGCTGGAGCCGCGAATTGAGATCACCGGGCACCTGCACAATCCCGAAGCGTTGAACGATCCCAACGCAAAGGAGTACGAGATCGGATTGGATCCGGTTTACACCGATCCGGATAATCCGACTAACGACCGGCCACATTTCTTTTATCTGCCGCCGACGGACACGGTTGGGACAATTGAAAAGGCCGATGTTGAACGCATCACTACCTTTGGCCCCTGGCATAACAACTATTTCGCGACCTATTTCACCATTACCGGCCTGCATGGTTTGCACGTGCTCGGTGGTGTCCTCGTCTTTATCTATATGTGGTTGCCGGTGAGTCGAAGGCTCTATCAGCAGAATCCGGAGCATCTGGCCAACCGCGTCGAAGTGTGTGGTTTGTTCTGGCACTTCGTCGATCTCGTCTGGATCTTTGTCTTCCCGCTCTTTTATTTGCTGTAGCGCATGAATAATCCACCCGATATCGCGCAGGACCCGGCCGAACATGAGGAATACGCCCACGGCGTGCATCAGCACGTCATGCGCTATGTTCTCGTCGGATGCATTTTGCTTTTTTTCACGGGTGTCACCGTCTGGCTTTCGTACATCGACTTTGGCGCATTTTTCTCCTGGCTTTTTCACATTCACATAGCGCCTTCGCATGGGGGGCAATTGAACATCGCAGTGGCGATGCTTCTTGCGGCGATCAAGGTCTCCCTTGTCGTCCTGGTGTTCATGCACCTCGCGGCCGAGAAGCGCCTGATCTATCGCATCCTGATTTTCACAATCGTTTTTGTCCTGGGTCTTTTTTGGCTAACTTATCTGGCCTGGTACAACCCGATCGTTCGCTGACATGTCCCTGAAGGCTTTTCATATTGTTTTCATTATTTCGTCGACGCTCCTCGCCGTGACCCTCGGCATCTGGTGCGTCTGGGTAAACCTTGTCGAGGGAAACAGAATGTATCTCGGTGGCGCCATCGGATCCTTCGCCGCGGCCGTGGCCCTGGTGATTTACGGGGTCTGGTTTTATCGGAAAATGAAACGGCTCCGCATCATCTCGTGAAATCAAAATTGCGATATCTTTTGATTGTTTTGCTCGCCTCTCCGCTGAGCCAGGCGATGGCCTGCTCGTTTTGCTACGGCGCGAAGGATGGAAAAGAAACCGAGCACATGGCCGTGGCCATTTGGTTTCTATTCGCCGCGGTCATGTCAGTCCTTGGAGGCATTGGGGCGTTTAGCTTTCATATTTGGCGGCACAGCCAGATGCCGCTGGAACCTCACCAGCAACTGACCGAGGAAGATCTCGACCAGTATGAATAGCCTGGCATTGATCAACGAATTTCTCGGGCAGCCGCCGAATGCCTCCGAGCACGGTTATCAGGTCGATCATATCATCGAGTTCAGCCACTGGTTCATGGGCGCATTGTTTGTCGGCTGGTCGGCCTATTTTATCTACGTCCTGATTCGCTACCGCCAGGGGCGGCAACCGAAGGCGGATTACCATGGAGTTAAAAGCGGCATTTCAACGCACCTGGAATTCTCTGTCGTCCTGATCGATGCCGTTTTGCTGGTTGGCTTTGCTATTCCGATCTGGGCCAAACGCGTTAATGAGTTTCCTCCAGCGAAGAACGCCATTCTCGTTCACGCCGTCGGGCAGCAGTTCAACTGGAATTTCCACATGCCGGGGCCGGATGGAATGTTTGGAAGGCGCGATGTCAGCCTGGTTAGCACTAATAATCCGCTCGGTCTCGACCCTAACGACCCAGCCGCGAAGGATGATCTCATATTTACCGGCGAACTTCACGTCCCCGTCGATCGACCGGTGATCGTGGAAGTTTCTTCGAAGGACGTAATCCACAACTTTGCTCTTCCGGCCATGCGCATCGCTCAGGACGCAATCCCTGGCTCGATCATACCGCTGTGGTTCAAGCCGATTAAGACGGGCACGTACGAAATTGTGTGCGGCCAGCTTTGTGGGCTCGGCCACTATTCCATGAAAGGCAGCATCGTTGTCGATTCGCCGGCCGATTATCAGGCTTGGTTAAAGGAAAGAGTGGAGCTTTCGGGGAATACTTCCAGTGCGCCGCCGCCAACGACGCGTCCCCCGGGCGAACCCGCCGTCGGTCCGACGCCCGGCACCATTCCACCGCCAGGCGCGCCTCGGAACGCCAATCCCGCCGCCTCGCCAGCCGGCAGTCCCTAGACTGCCAGGCGGTATTCGTCACCCGCGGCGGCCAGATGGCTTGGTCGAATTGAGGGGAACTTGTGTCGCTTTTCAGCTAAGTTTTCCTAATGCCGTCCGATCGTTCTTCGACCTGGTTGAATCGATTTATCTGGTTCACCGCGGCCGCGACTCTGCTCCTGATTTGCAGCGGAGGAATGGTCACGAGCAAAGGCGTCGGCCTTGCGGTCCCTGATTGGCCGACCACATTCGGTTACAACATGTTTTTATTCCCCGTCTCGAAATGGGTTGGGGGAGTCTTCTTCGAACACACCCACCGGCTTATCGCTTCGACCGTCGGATTTCTGACAATCATACTGACTGTCTGGATTTGCCTTGTTGAAGACCGGCCCTGGGTTCGTCGCCTTGGCTTCATTGCGCTGGCCGCGGTGATTCTTCAGGGGGTTCTTGGCGGACTGCGTGTGACGCTCCTGAAAGATCAGATCGGCGTGTTTCACGCATGCCTCGCCCAGGCATTCCTTGGCCTTTTGGTTTTTATCGGGGTTGCCCGGGGCAACCTGTGGCGGTCGTCTCCGGTTAGTTTGGATCCTGCGTGGCGGCGCTTCGCTGTGTTTGCTGTCGCGACCACCGTCTTGATCTACGGACAAATGGCGCTTGGCGCGACGATGCGTCATGAGCACAAGGATCTTTCCATTTTGGATTTCCCGACGGCGAACCATGCTTGGTGGCCGGACACGAGCACGATAGCGTTGAAGCAAATTAATCAGTGGCGGGATGCTCGCGGCTTATCCGATGTCACAGCCTCCCAGATCTGGCTGCAGATGGCTCACCGTTTCGGCGCGTTGTTGGTAACCGTCTTTGTTTTTCTTACCGTCGGTCGTTTGTGGGGAATTTCAGGTGCGACATCCGTTTTGAAGAAGGTGTCGATGTTGTGGATCGTTCTCCTTCTTGCGCAAGTGACCCTGGGCGCGTGGACCATCTGGAGTAACAAGGCGGCGGACATTGCCACCGCGCACGTAGCCGTGGGCGCGACAATGCTTTCGCTGGGTGTTTGTCTGGCCGCGTTCGGATTTCGCTTCTCAGGAAACCGGAGCGAAGGGATGGCGCAGCCTGCCGTGGCCCGCGACCGGCCGGTATTTGCATGAAAGCGGAAACAGCGAATCCATCGGAATCGACCACAGAAGGGTTGGGCGCTTCTCCCCGGTCACGGTCGGGGATCGCTGCCGATTATGCCGAGTTGGTGAAGGCGCGGCTGACGTTGCTTGTCCTGTTAACGACCGCAGCCGGGTATTACCTTGGAGCTTCGTCGCCCGTAAATGGGCGCGCATTTTTTCATGTCGTTTTCGGGACCGCCGCCGCCGCCGCCGGCGCCGCTGCCTTGAATCAATGGTGGGAAAGGCGTGTCGACGCGCTCATGGAACGAACCAAATTCCGGCCGATACCCGGAGGTCGGATGGCGCCGTTAGAAGCTCTGATCGCGGGGAGCGTTTTGTCGGCGCTTGGGGTCGTATATCTCGCGCTGACCTGCAACGCGCTGACCGCGATTCTCGCGGCCCTGACCATTGCCATATATATCTTCGCTTACACGCCTCTCAAGCGCGTCAGCACTTTCAATACTCTGGTCGGTGCTGTCCCCGGCGCGCTTCCTCCCCTGGTTGGATGGGCCGCGGCGCGAGGCCGGATTGACGCGGGCGCATGGAGCCTGTTTGCCATCATGATGCTTTGGCAATTGCCGCATTTTTTCGCGATCTCGTGGATGTGCCGCGCCGATTACTCTCGAGCCGGTTTTCAAATGATCTCTAACGATGATGAATCAGGCGGCCGCAGCGCGAGCCAAAGCGTTCTATTTTCCATGCTGTTGCTCGGGGTGGGCGGATTACCGGCGTTTGTCGGTGTTGTCTCCGCCGTTTATGTTCCCGTTGAACTAGTCCTGGGAGGATTTTACGTCGCCATGAGCCTTCGCTTTCTCAACCAACGCACCGCCGTCGCTGCCAGGCGGCTATTTCTGGCATCCATCATCTACCTGCCTTTGCTGTTGGTGGCATTGGTCCTTACGAAAATATGAGTGTCAATATTGCGTCATCGGTCCAAATGCCGAAGCCAACCCGGTTTTCCTCTGCCTGGCGCTGGGTGCTTCTCTTGTTTCCGATTGTTGTGGGTGCCGGTTTGCTGGTGCTTCGCCAGATGGAAGTTTCGTCTCTGGCGCATCGACCGCTCGCAAACTATGGCCCGGTCGGGTCGTTTTCCCTAACGAATCAATTCGATCAAAAGTTTGGCAGCGAAAATCTTGTCGGGAAAATCTGGATTGCCGATTTTGTTTTCACCAGCTGCCACGGGCCTTGTCCGATTATCAGTTCGCGCATGAGCGAGCTTCAAAAACCACTCAAAGATACCGATGTTCATCTCGTTTCCTTTTCCGTCGATCCGGAAACCGATACTCCGGCCGTATTGCGCACCTACGCCGACAAGCTAAAGGCGCAGGAAGGTCGCTGGGATTTCTTAACGGGTCCCAAGTCCGCAATCTACGATCTCTCGGCCAAATCCTTCAAGCTGGGTGTCTCAGAGCAAGGTGATGAGCCAGGCCAACCGGTTCACAGCACGCGTTTCGTTTTGGTCGATCGACATGGCGATATCCGCGGCTATTACGACGCCCTCGCGCCGGACGGAGTGACTAAAGTGCTCGCCGATGCGAGCCACCTGTTGCGGGAGTCGCCGCGGTAAGTGACAGACGGGTTTAGATCAGGGCCCTTCCTCGCAAACCATTTCGAGATATTCCCGATATTCACCTTTAGGCAGGGCGTCGATGATTTCGGTGAGGCCTTTTTGAGAGATAAAACCCATGCGCAGGGCGATCTCTTCCAGGCAGGCAACCTTTAGGCCCTGACGGTGCTCGATCGTGGCAATGTAGTTTCCGGCCTCAAGCAGGCTGTTCTGCGTTCCTGTGTCCAGCCACGCCATTCCGCGGCCCAGCGGCCTAACGAGAAGTTCATTACGCCGCAAGTATGTCATGTTGAGATCGGTGATCTCCAATTCGCCCCGAGCGGACGGTTGCAGTTCCCGGCAGAATTCCACCACCCGGTTGTCGTAAACGTAAAGACCGGGAACAGCGTAATGGCTCTTCGGCTGTTTCGGTTTCTCTTCCAGACTGATGGCGCGTCCATCCGACCCGAACTCGACTACTCCGTAACGTTCCGGATCGCGGACCTGGTATCCGAAGATTGAGGCGCCCTTCTCGATGGCCAGGGCTTCGCGATAGAAGTCGAGTTTGCCGTAAAAAATGTTGTCTCCCAGAATCAGGGAGGCGCCGGAGTCGCCAATAAATTTCGCGCCCAAAAGAAATGCCTGGGCGATGCCTTCCGGTTTCGGTTGCTCGGCATATTCAATCCGGATCCCGAGCCTGCTGCCATCGCCCAGATAGTCGCGCAGCATCGGCAGATCTTTCGGAGTCGAAATGATCAGAACCTCCCGCAGGCCGCCGAGCATCAGCGTCGCCAGCGGGTAACAGATCATCGGCTTGTCGTAAACCGGCAGGAGCTGCTTGCAGACGATCTTGGTCAGCGGAAACAGGCGTGTCCCGGCTCCGCCCGCGAGAAGAATCGCTTTCTTGTTCATGCGCCGACTTCGCTGTCAGCAATTTTGAATCCGAAACCGAGGGAAATGACTGCGACGGCTAGGAAAACCGGACATCTTTGCCGGGATCCATCTCAAAATCGAGCGTGAGTGAATCCGACGTGTTCGGCTTGATCACTTCCTCCATGAATTTCACAAAAATCGAGTCCTCGCGGAAAATTCCGTATTTGTCCATCGATTCGAAATCGATCGCGATAAAGAACGGCCAGGGCATTTCCGGGTCGATGCGCTTGCCGCATTTGATGCTCAAAACCTCCGGAATCTTCAGGAGCTGCATGCGGGTGTTCATCATCATCTCCTCGACCCGCGCCGGAGTGACCTCCGGTTTCAGCTTGTAGAGCACGATATGGTGAATCATCGAAGTTAAAGGTATTAGGCGGTTCCATGGAGGCGCGCAAGCGGTAATCCAGCCTTTCCCATGACATTAATTTAATGGCCACAAAGCGCCCGAAATCGCTTAATTGGAAGGCTGAAAACGAGACCAGATCACGTGCTTCTTCTCTTCATATGACGTCGTCGGAGCAGAAAAATTCAACTCTCGAAAGGAGTTATGTCCCCCGGCTTGGAAATGATGACCTTGTCGTCATTGGCTGGTCGATGGTGTTGAAGCTCCTCCTCCTTGTCCTCGGGATAAAGGCGGTCATGGTTTTCGATAACCGTGAGTTGAGCGGTTTGTATTCCTGGCTCGAGCTCTGGAATCGCTGGGATGCGCCTCATTACCTTGAAGTCGCTCGAAGGGGATACCAGCCGGGGCCGGACCTGGTGGTTTATCCGTTATTTCCTACGCTCATTCGCGCCGTCGAATTTGTGGTCCGCGATTATTTCGCCAGCGCTCTGCTTATTTCCGGGGTCGCCCTCATCGCGGCCGTTCTTCTGTTGCGCCGCCTGGTCGCGCTTGATCATTCCCCCCAAATCGCCATGCGCGCGTGCTGGTTCTTTCTCATCTTCCCGACTGCGTATTTTTTGCAAATCGGTTATACCGAGAGCCTGTTTCTCGCTCTGGTCTTCGGCTCGCTTCTCGCGAGTCGCACGGATCGCTGGTGGCTCGCGGGACTGCTGGGAATGTTGGCCGCGATGACACGCGCAAACGGGTTGGCCTTATTGCTGGCCCTGGCGGTCGAAGCTGGCCATCAGTTCTACCGGACCAGAAAATGGCGCTGGGCCTGGTGCTGGATCGCTCTGGTGGCGGCAGGATTTGCGGTTTATCTGGCGATCAATCAACGCGTTGGCGGCAGTTCCTTCGCTTTCGTGGATATTCGGCGAATGGTCTTCCGCATTGTCCCGGCCTGGCCGTGGGTCGGCATCGGCCACGCCATCACGGACCTGCACCGACTTCCCAGCCAGGCCAACATGGTCGGCGCGGAAGAACTGTTCTTTGCCGGGTTGATGTTCGTCTGCGCAATCCTCAGCTGGATTCGGCTTCGACCCGCCTACGCAACCTGGATCTCGTTGCACTTTCTCGGCATCACCGGCGCTACGTTTATTCAAAGCGGGCCGCGATACGCCGTCGCTTGTTTTCCAATCTTCATCCTTTTCGGGTTACTTGCCGAAAAACGCTTTTGGTTAGGCGCACTGAGCGCCTGGAGCCTGCTTTTCTTCGCCTTCTTTGCCATCCTTTTCGCGCGAGGCTGGTGGGCCTTCTAACAATGGAGAGTCGAGCTCCTGCGAGGCGGGTCCCAGCGGCGGCGTCGCGGGAGCTCCGCCCTCCAATATCATGAGCGCGTGCGCCGCGCGGGGCTTGCGAGGTAATCCCGTCTCTTGAGAACCAAATACGCGCCGAGGCCGACCAGTCCTAAACCAGTGCCCGCGTAATCGGTCCAGGATCGCCGGAAGTAAAATCGATATTCCCCGGGCCTCAGCTCCGTTTCCATGAAACCAGAGTTCGTCACTCCCGGTAACGAAACCGCGCGAATCGGGATGACGGTGTTATCCACGGTTGCCCGCCATTTTGGAAAATAGGAAACATTTAGCCGCAAACGTCCCGATGCATCCTTGTTTGCTCGTAAACGAATTTCCTCTGCGTCGAAACGAATGAGTTCCACTTGTCCGGTTCCATCGATTTGAAAAGGTTGCGGATTCCAGTCAACAAACCGGTAGAGCCAAAGCTGTTGATTGAAGACTCTTTCGAGTGTGAAATCCGGTCGATCGATCGCGTGCTTTGCCAGCGCGAACCGCACATTGACCGCCCGAAAAGCTTCATTGGAACTGTCGTTGATGTCGTACTTGAAATGGCCGGTCGGAGTCGGCCAGACCTTGTAAAACGAGTAAGGCACCTCAATGCCCAGATCGGTTAAATCGTGATCGTTGTAGTCGAATCCGTGAGCGATTCTTCCGAGCTCCGTCAGATTGAGCGTCTCGCGGGTCCAGGCAATAAACTGCTGGCGAGCTTCTTGATCACGCCGCTCCGAGTGCCACATCGTTGGCCGGAGAATCTCGCTGCGATAAAAGTCATGGAGCGCTCCCCAGGCAAGCGGCATGGCGATCAAACACCCAAGAACCAGTGGAGCGTTCCGGCGTAATTTATCGAAACGATTCCAAGCCGGACGGAGATCTGATTCCACCATGCGCCATCTGAAACGCGATGCCGCGCGCCAGGCGCCGACGATCGCGAATCCAGCCGCTCCGTACCAGAAAGGCTTGATCAATACAAAGATGCGATTGGCCGTAACATGATGGCGCGCCCAATCAGCCATCGAGGGTCCGAATAACGATGCGAAAGTCGAGCTTGAGGCGATGGCGGCCGTAAGAATGAAAAGACTGCTGCACACCGCCAAAGGCTGACGCGTGCGTAGCAGGGCGACCGAGCCGATCAGACCAAAGGCGACAGCGAGGAAATGCATTCTCGGGAAAAGTGTTCCCGCGGCCAACGCATCTCCCAGCTGCGCCAGGTCGTATCCCTCAGCCCCAACTTCGCCGGCGTAAGGAAGCGCGGCCGCGTATGGGATGTACCAAAACGCCGCCAGACAAAGCCCGAGTAACGTCGCGACGGCCAGCCAGCCCAATCCCCGTCGCCAGGGCGTTTCGATTCCGCATAGAAGATGGCTCAGGCAGAGGAGGGGAATAACGAGGCCGAAGAAAATGAAATGAATCTGATGGCAAAGAAGCGCGAGGCCAAAGCAAAGACCGGCAGAAGCGGCGACGGATGGGCCTGGCTTCTCCAGGAGTTTGCAAAACTGGACGGTGCCGATCAATGCCGGGACCAGGCCGAGAACACTGGTCCAGACGCCCACGTCTACGACCCAAAACCAACCGCCCACGTCGTTACTGCCGGGATCAGTGAGCGAAAAGAGTGTTGCGATTAACCCGGCCGCGCGCGAACCGGTCGCTCGCCTAACGAAATAGAACACCGCGTATCCGTAGGCCGCGTAGAAGAGCCAGAAGGCGATCCCGTAGGCCTGGCCAATTTGGAGAAGGCCAAAAGAAACCGCATGCACCGCCACCACCAGAACGTCGGCCCCAATTGGATAAACCACGTTCTGAGGATAACCGGCGAACCATCGGTGGCTCCACGTCCAGGGGATGCCGCCATGTCGAATGGCCTGTTCCAACTGCCAGATGCGAAAAAGATGAACTGGATGATCGTGGCCAACAGGCCAATCGCCGCGAAAGACCGGCGCGAGCATCACCGTCGCCAGGACGAGGATCAGAATCCCACAAACCGCTTCCCGAAATTTGTCGGAAGCCGTCAGGTAAACGATTCGTCGCAAGCCGATCCGCTCCGCCGACGTTTCGCTTCGCACGCCGGCAGCATCGCGCCGGCGAAAAGGCGTGAACAAGCACAAAGATCCAGTTGGACGCTTCTGATGCCTTCCGAGAATGGAGGGACAAGCTCTGTCTTGTCCCAAATATTTGGGACGACACGGAGACCCTAAGTTAGCGGCAGGAGCGGTTCACCGAACCGCCCGAAATTGAAAAGCGCGCGCCTTTAGCGCTTGAAATCCAAAGCGCCCTTCTTGAGCGCGTAAATGTAGCCGACCATCAGAATGCTGACGAAACTGAGCATGCTCCAGAAAACGCCCGGAAGCAGTGCGACCCGCGCGGCATTTTGGGCTCCGGACGCGATCAATTCCCGAAACACGACCGCCCACGGATACATGAAGACGATTTCCAGATCGAAAAGAATGAAGAGCATCGCGACCAGGTAAAACTTCACGCTGAACCGCGACTGGCCTTCGCCCTGCGGAATCATTCCGCATTCGTAAGCCATGTCTTTGGTTCGCGTCCGTCGCCCGGTCTTTCCGACGATCACGCTGATCAAGAGCGCGCTGCCGGCAAAAATCATTGCGACGATGATCTGCAGTAGGACTGGCAGATAATCCTGCAACATGGCGTCGATCGGGAGGGGCGCTCTTCGCGCCGGCGATTACCTTACAGGAGCGAGGTGGCCGTTTTGCGGCGCGATCGCATTCGCTAAAGCCGAAGGAAGACCCTTGTACTTCTTGCCATTCTTTTTCACCGCACCGCGGGCGACCAGATTCTGCAGCTTTTCATAGGCCCGAAGTCGGAGCATCTCTTCGCCACCGCTGGCGGCATTTCGAGCCCGCAGGTTCTCATGCACGATGTCGAAAAGCTGTTTGAACTCGAACGATGCACGACGCGACAGCACCGCTACCAGCTCTTCTGTCACTAGGTCTGGAACGCGACGCGAAAATGCATTTTTCTTAAGAATAGCCATAGGTCCGGGATCATAACATGTTTTGGCCGGACCGCAGTAGTTTTCTCTCAAAAACGATAGGATTTGTCCCAACAAGTGCGCCGAATTGGCACAGGTATCATTTTGCGGCCGAAAGCGCCTTTTAGTCGGCTAAACCCAATCAGGGAGTACTAACCGGCGTCGGTGTTGGGGACGGGGCCGCGCGAAACTTTTGGCCGGCCCACCCGCTGCCACCAGGCGGGGGCGACGGGGCTCCATGCCCTGCGGGCGCTCCCCAAAGAGAGGGTGCGAGAGACTGCGCCTGGTAGCGATAGCCGATGACCCCCGCGACCACGGCCCCGGTGAGCCCTATGGCCGCCTGTGAAACGGTAATCGGCCCAATCGACTCCCCGACGTAACCATCCTTCTCGTAGCGTTGAGACGACACGATGGGAGCAAGGTGTTTGGCGATCGTTTCCGCCGTCGGCACTTTCCCGACGTCCACGTATTCGTTCATTGCCGGCATGAACGCGGCGCCCATCAGGAGCATCGGCCGAAATGCCGCGTCCACCCGGCTGTAAAGCAACGCGAGATCGAGATATGAGAACCCTCGGGTTGGAGGAGAGAGTGCTTTCACCGCCTGCTTGTAGCCTGCGCCACTTGAAACATCCGCGGCGCCATTCGCCACACGTGTCAGCGCGGCCTGAACTGCCCTGAGATCCACGCCTGCGACCAGAAAACGCTCCGATACTGCGATCGTTGGCTGGATCGTCACGAATCCCATTTTGTATGGCGACGAAACGTAATGAACGCCGTCCTTATCCGATTCGGCCCACTCGCCGTCATCATCAAGGATGTGGGCCAACGAAACCGCCATCCGTTTTGCCCGGGCGAAATCTTTCACCGGAAAGGCGACCAACGGAGCAGGCATGCGATTGTCGGATCGCCAGTCGGCCACCGCTCCCATCTCATTTCCGAACACCGTCTGCCACTCAGCCGGAGTTATCCCCGCCGCCACCAGGCCGCGTCCGATCTTTTGCAGTCGCTCACCGAGAAAACTCGAGTTCACCGACGGATCGGTCAGGGCGAATTGTCGCGAGAGATCAAGCAGGGTCGCGCCGTAAAGGAATGTGTCCGGGGTCGTTAATGCCAAAGAACTTCTCGTAAGGTCGCCGCTCTTCATGAGTTCCGGAGTGCCGACAAAAAAGAAGTCGTGCAGTTTTCCTCCGTCGAAACGGGTGGCTCCGCAAAAGCTCTTGATCTTGGAAAGGGTTTCGAGCTGGGCCGCCGTTGGAGACCGGCCGGCTGATTTTTGAAGATTCATCAGCTTATCGACAAGGCTCTTCGGTTGAACATAAAAGCCGAAGCTGTATTCAGCCGGCATGTGGTTCATGGCATCCCGGAAGTTCTGGTCGGTCGCGAGCGAATTGTCGCTTGTCTTGGCCGTGCTGCGGAGACGATCGATGGTCGCTTCGATTGATTCGACGCGATTCGCGGCCAGAAACCATTGCTTCTCGTATGTCGTGCAAAGCGTCACCGTCGACATGCGACTGACTTCGATCGATGCCTTCTGGTAATCGATTGTCTCGGTCGTGACACTCGCGCCCGAGGTCCCGAGCAACTTGGTTTTCCATTGCCGGATTATCTTGTCCGCATCCGCCTGGCTGCCGCGATAACGGAACCCTGCGATCAATGTGGGCTGATCATTCTCGGTCGAGGTCAAAGCCAGGAATGCGTCCTTCGGATCGAGTTGTTCCAGTTCCTTTGAATGCTGTCCGGCTGCGCCGGAATGGGGCACATGACTCAATGGTTTCCGCAGGAAATCCTGAACGGAAGGCTCGAGGTAGAGCTGGTAGATGTCCGAGCGATGCCAGTCAGCCCGGGTTCTCTCAAAATCCGGAACATGCGCGAGTGCGATGGTGCCGTTAGGCAGAAGCGACGCGACGGCCACGGTCGGCGCGTGCCGCGACCGAACGGCGTAACCAACGGCCAGCACAACCACAACAACGGTGATTAGAAACAGGAAGAGACGAGACATGGCTGAGGTGAACAGAGATTCACCTCAGAAGCTCCAAATTCCAAGCACCAAGCTCCAAGGAAACTCCAAAGCGGAAAGCGGAAGCGGAAAGCGCGGAGAGCAAAGAGGAAACGGCAGAGCGAGGTAGCAGGGAGGGACGAGCTGGTCTCGTCCGAATTTTCCCTGGAGTGATGACCTCCGTGTCGTCCCAAATTGAATTGTAATCGCCTCTAACGGGGATGGATCAGATAAGGAGCATGAGTATGAGCGCGGTTTCGATATTGTTTCGTCATTCGTCATTAGGAATTCGTCATTCCACGATCCCTTTCAGGCCCGTGGATGAAACCGGCGATGAACGGCTTTTAAACGCTGTTGGTCAACATGCGTATAAACCTGGGTCGTGGAGATATCCGCGTGCCCGAGCATCTCCTGGATGATGCGGAGGTCCGCGCCATTGCTGAGAAGATGGGTGGCGAAGCTATGGCGCAGGAGATGCGGGTAAATGTTTCGATCCAGTCCCGAATGTTGCGCGTGATGTTTCACGATCTGCCAGATCCGCGCAGTCGTTAGCCTGGTCCCGCGCGTCGACAAAAAAATTTCGCTGCCACTGCGCGGCTTAACCAGTTTCGGCCGCTCGTTTTCCAGATACGCCGCCAACGCTTCACAGGCTTTTCTGCCGACCGGAACCAGGCGCGTCTTGTTGCCTTTGCCGGTGACGCGCAGAATGCCTTCGTCGTTCGAAAAATTTTCCAGACGCGCATGCGCCAGTTCCGAGATGCGCAAACCGCTGGCGTAAAGCAGTTCCAGGATGGCGCGGTCGCGAAGGCCAAGCGGCACCTTCGCGTCGACACTCTCGATGAGTTGTTGCACCTCCAGCTCGTTCAAGGTTTCCGGGAGGTATCGTTCGATTCTTGGCAGGCTGAGCGCTTCCGTCGGGTCGCGCTTCAGGCTCCCCTTGGCCGCGAGATGGCGGAAGAAAATCTTGAGCGCGACGACGATGAGCTTAATCGAGGAGGCGGATAACCCGTTGCGCTTCCGGTCCGCCAGATACTCACTGATCATGGCCAGATCGACATCGCGCGGAGATTCGATCGACTTGCGATCCCTGGCCCAGGCCGCGAATTCCTCGAGCGATCGACGCGTGGAAAGCTGGTAGTTCTCCGAAAGCCCGCGTTCGACCGCCAGAAACTGAACGAAGCCGTCAATGGCCGACTGCACGCTCAAAGCGTAACGTCGGGGCGAGACTCCGTCGAGCCGTCCAATAACGAAAGCGGCCGTAACGCGGGTGAAGGAGCGGCCGGGCTTTCAAAGCGGAAAGCGGAGAGTTTGGAGGACGAGCCTGTCTCGTCCGGATTTCCTTGGAGGGATGACCTCCGTGTTGTCCCACTTTGTCCGATTCGGTGGGCCAGAGTCTTTCGAAGCGTCTTTCAGCCCTCCCTCTCCTCCTCGAAACGAGGAGAGGGTTGGGGTGAGGAGTCGCGCTTCGCCTGTAATCGAACAATCCGTCATTTTCGTCGTCTAATCTGGCATGCCGCCCAACCCCGCGACACTTCTGCCAAACCGCGACCTTATTGACAATCGAAGGTTAAATATCCGATGCTTTCTCGTAAGATGAGTTTGGACCTGAATACGATCCTGAAGGATTGGCCGCACGAGTCTGGCGCCATCAAAGTACGCAAGATCCTCGGTTTGGATGGCCGGGAGAAGCTGCAGCTTCGGATTGACCTCGGAATTCTCCAGATGGAGATGACCGGGCGTCCCGATGGTGTCCGTCCAAACGGTTGCGAATCGCTTCTGACTTATCACCAGCAGCGCGCTCTTCGCGCCGAGGAACGCGGCGAAGATTACGACCTTTCGCCGGAGCAATGCACTGAGCTGCAACAGGAAGGCATTCAGTATTATCATCGCTACCTGAGTCTCTTTCAGATTAACGAGTTCGCCGGCGTGGTGCGCGACACGCAGCGCAACCTGGATCTTTTCAGTTTCGTCACCGAGCACACGGATCGCGAAGAGCTTTCCTGGACGATGCAACAATTTCGTCCCTACGTGCTCATGATGAATACACGGGCGAAAGCTTCCATCTTGTTAGGCCAGGGAAAATTTTCCGAAGCCATGTTGCAGATTCAATATGGCCGCGACGCCATCGCTGATTTCTTTCAACGATCGAGCGCGCCGGAATTGGCCGCCAAAAGCTCGGAGATCGCGTTTCTCGATGAATGGCTCGAAGAAGTGAAAGCCAAACGGCCGCTCTCGAAGCTCGAAATCATGCAGCGCGAAATGGAAAACGCCATCGACGGAGAACGCTACGAGCGCGCCGCTGAACTGCGCGACGCCATTAAGCTCCTGCGGATGCAGGAACACTGAAACGGCCTGCGCCTTTTCAGGAGGTCGGCAATGTCGCCTTCGCCGAGCTACGGCGTCCCAGGCAGAGGTCAGTAGTTGGCGGCAGCCCGGGGACGTTTGGGATTCGTCGTAATAGCCGCTTGCCTGCGTCATGACCGACCGAACGCATTCCGGCTCCGGACGGCTAGGCGTTTGCTCCCTAGAAAAAACGCAAAAATTCTGCGTTTACTCAGGCATCGTAAGCGGCTTACGATGCGTGAATTGTGACCAGGTCGAGAAGGAGAGAAAGAGCGAAATCAAAATCGAAGTCGCCGCGTCCAATTTCAGAGAGCGCCCGTGAGTATTTGCAATTCATAGGCTCCATTGGCGGCGGCACGAGCCGGCGTGATCTTGCGGCGAATCAGGCACGCAGAATGGTCGCGATCCGAGAGGCGAAGCGGGCGCTGATCAAACAGGGGAAGCCAGAACTGACCTGGGAGCGCTGGCCTCTCAAGGTCAAAGCGCAATACACCGACATTCGAAAGCCGGCTCCAAAGATCGGTTACGAATATCTCCCCGGAAAGATCAAACGCGGTTCAAGATCGTAAGCCGCTTACGTTGCGCCAGCGGGAGGCAAGCAGAAGGAGGAGCGAACTTCTCGGGCTTTTCGTTCGCAGCAGGATTTGGAACGAAAATCAATCATCGTAAGCGGCTTACGATGCGGGAACGCGGAAGACTTCGCGAGGGACCGGCGTGGTCTATGAGAGAGGAGTCGGACTCCGGGACGAAAAGTGCGCGCTGGGCTGCCGACCGAGAGATTTGCGAACAATTTTGCTATCGTAAGCGGCTTACGATGTGTAAAAAAGGAACGCTAACCGGTAGCGGGCAACCGACAACCGATAACCCGTGAGCGCGTCAACGCTATCGCGCCGCGAAGGCGTAAAGGACGGCCGCGCCGAGACTGGCGATGCGCAGAAAGAAAACCGAAAGGCGAAGAATCTCGTTGCGTGAAATGCGGGGCGCGAAACCGGTGATCATGGACAGAGAAAGAGCAAAATCAGCGCCACAGGCTGTTTCTCTGGGTTATCGGTTCCGCCTTCGCGCAAGGCTAGGGCGCGACGAGTCATTGTTATTGGTATTGGGAGGGGCGCGTTGGGGTGCGCTCGCATAACTGACTGGAATTGGCCCACTTAGGCCCTAACGAAAAAGCGCTTGTCCGGTGAGGCAGTGTCTGACATTTCTATTAGGCATGCGGTTGCTTTGTGAGTTGGTCGTGATGGGTGCGATTGTTTACTTCGGCTGGGAGACGCCCTTCCATGAAAGGCTGTCCACTAACAAGCCCGCCGAAGCCGCCTTATCTGGAAGGCCTTCGAAGACTGGCGGCTCCAATGGCGGATCGACGACTGATAATGACCACATCGTCTTACAACAGCCGACGCCTGTTCGACTCAAGTACGGCAACGCGACATTACCGGCGGGCCTTTCGTTGCACATCGTCTCAAAGACCTCGGATGCCGTCGTGGTAGATTACGCGGGCGAACACGTGACCCTCCCGCTGCACTAGTTGCTCTGTGACCGCAACACGCCTTACCGATTATGCGTCTCGCTGTTGAAATACTTCTCGTTAGCGCACTGATTTACCTTGGCTGGGACAAGGCCTTCCGCGATTGGGTGCCAAATTCGAAGGCCGCAATCGGTCGCAACTGCACCGTCACATCCACGCCCGACGACTCCGCCGCAGCCTGCCTGGATGCACGATCCTAATCACCGAACGCCGCTCGACAGGCCCGCGTCGGGGGTGCCGTAATTTCAGCTACACCCAGCAAGCCAGGATCGTGGCTGTTCGATCCAAATCACCACTCGACCTTGGATCCTGCGCATCCCGCGGTCACTCCGCATTAGGGTAAGGCTCCGAAGCTTTACTGGGACGCAAAGATGTCCGGAGAAGCGGAGTAATCCGAAAAGACCCAGGGGGTTTGCAGAACGTTCAGGAGCAATCCCGGATACCTATTGTACGATGTCTCCCATGTACCGCTCACGCTTGCCGGCGGTTTAAGGGAAAAATCATCGGCCACGTCGTCTTTATAGAATGCGCGGACGTGAACGGCGACGGGCGCACCATAACGCTCAACCGTATTAGGGCTCACATACATGACTGCGCGATTGACGCCGCGTTTGACGTTGGTGTACCGGAGAGTCCCCGGTAGCACCTTGAATTGATTTTCGCCTCCAAGGAGGACGGCATAGGTGAACATCACCCCGTCAGCCCACGTTGGGGCGGTTTGAAAGGTTGTTACGACCTTAATCCACTGCCTGTTAGATCCCTGAATGACGCCTGGTTCGAAAGTGACGCTTTGAATCTTTACTTGTTGTGGGGTTGCCGCGGGCTGTTGTCCGAAGACAGTCGCGGCGATCGCGACGAAGACAACGAGAAGTGAGGTAGTTTTGGCGTTTAACATGTGTGGGTTCTAATTGGTTAGATAGTAAACAGAACTCAAAACCTTTGGCATCGGCTTGCCGCTCGAATCTGCTTGGAGTTCAACTTCAGCTTTGAGGGTAACGGTACTTGTGGTCTTGAAATTAGGGTTTCCCGAACCGTCGACGCCGGCTTTGTCGCGCGCTTCGCCGAGAGCATAAACGGTGAACCGGGTTGATTGTGCCCCGATCATGTTAGCCACACGGCGCGCGACAATTTCTCGATCGAAATCTTTTGTCTGCGCGTTCGTCAGGCTTTTTATAGCTGGCAGGGCCAGAAAATCGGACGGAAGCGCCAGCAGTGATACTCCGGCATTTCCTACGAGTGCGTCCGCAATTGTTTTAGAATCGTCGTCGTTGCCACCCTTCGCGCGCGTTGTGGCGTCACTGTCGGCAATAGCCGTTGCCCCGCGGAAAAGTCCCTGAAGAGTCGGCTCCTTATTAGTGTTGAGATTCAAGGGGCCGCCGACCAGCGGAACTGGCGCAGCCGCGGCTCCCTGGCCAACATGGGCGGGTACCGTTCCGTAGTCTACGCTATTAAAGGTGCCGGAGTAGGTATACGAAAGGATTTCCTTATCACGCTGCTTTCCGTTCGCCTCGTCTCCGGTCACGTAGAGGCGAAGAGTTTCCCAAGGAATTCCTGTGTGGATGTAACCCATCTCGCCTGAAGTGTTCAGTTTGGGATCACTTCCATCGGCCGGAGGGCTCTTCACATAGAAGTCGGACGTAATATCGGTCTTGGTGTACCACAGATGATTTGAGACCGAGGGGTTAGCTTTCGCGAAATCGGAATTGTTGCTATCGGAGCCGGTGAAGATAGCTACGGCTGTGACCGGGTTCGGAGGGGCCGGATTTGACTCGGTAGACTTAGACAATGTCCAGTTCTGCAAAGTGCCTGGAACCAAGAAGTTCAGTCGCGGATCACTGCTAAGATGGTAATCGGCTTTATCGGTTGCGCCCGGGGCGAGGCCGCTTCCGGCAAACTTGTATATGAGCGATGACGGACTGGCGGAGTGATCCATATCAGCCGTCGACGGAACCGCGGGCTGTGGACTTGTATCGGTTAGGTGATCTAGGACTTGCACATATCCAATGGTTCCGTCGCTACTGGTAAACTTGATGCGCAACTTATTGATCTTGTAACTGAGACCGGTAAACGTCATCCCCGGCGGCTGACCAAGTCCGTTAGACCCAGTGCCTTTAAGCTCCATATAGGTTGCGTAGCTCTTGGTGCTGCTCATAGGAGAGGGGAAAACGTATCCGGCGTTGGGGGCGATATTCTTCACCGGGTAAAGCTTCTCCGGATTGCCGCTGGGATCTGCGTTGGCTGAATTAAACGTCTTTTGAAAGTAGTCGCTTGCATTGGGTCCCAATGTTCCCCCACTGGCTTGTCCGTTGACGATTATTTCTGCCTCGGGTTCGATGTAGAAGGCATCCCAATCTTTAGTCTGGGTCGTCCACGGATTCACAAGGCCCAAGACCATAACGATTCGGGTTGAGTTGAGTCCGCCGACATTGTTGTGAGTGGCGTCACTGCTGCGATTGAAGATCAAGCCGGTGCCCACAAAGTTCACGTATGGATGCCCGACAACGTTTCCACTGGCGTCGGCTTTGCCTTCGACACCGAAATACGTCGGGTTGTCGATATCGTCAGTTGTCGGAATCAAATCCGAATCCAAGTAATCGATCAGATTGGCGACGATTTGATGGCTTTGCTGCGTATTGTAGTGTCCCGTTTGTGTGAGAAACGAAAGATTTCCGCCCGGTTTGCTATTCGCTGGATCGGGTCCCCATTCTACACCTTGCTCGCCGGGGTTTAAAAGTCGATCAACCAGCTTTGCACGGTCGTTTCCCTTCTTCTGGTCGACACTGGTTAGCGTGGTGTCGAGGTACGCTTTTAGTTTCGTTAGGTTGACCCGCGGCTTTCCGTTTGGTGCGAGGTTCGAAATCGCTGAAGCGGTGGCGAAATTATAATCGTCCGCTGCGGGAGTCAGTGGAGCGGAGCTTACGGTAAGGAGGGGGTTCAAAGTCGCGGCAGTGAACAGGGCCGGCCTTGAGGTTGAAACAGCGGTCATTTGTACGTCCGATAGAGGCACCGCCGCCGCCGCCGTTGTCATCAGCGGCACCTCGTTAGGATCACGCGCGTATGTTCGATCCTTTCCGCCCTGGACGGCGATATTCTGTCGGCTTCCTCCTTCGTCAACGTAGAAGGCATACCGTTGAACCTCCTGGTCGTTCCCATTTATCTTGGCGGTCATGGACACGTAGCCTGGACTGCGAGTCGTCTTGGGGCTCGTGGTCGACGACAGTGTAATGGTGGCGGCGGAGGTTCCTTGAGAATACAAAGGCCTTTGTTTGCTAGCGTCAACGGTGGCGGCGCCGGTCGTAGCATCGACTGTAAGAGGGGCCAGCACCGGCTTCTGATCGTTACCCGCTGCTGTAATATATTGAAAGTCAGTTGGGCCACCCGCGCCTACGAGCGCGTTTAGTGCCGCCGCCAAGCCCGATTGGGCGGCCATTTCGGCGCGGGTTCGCTGGCTGGTCGCGCTGGCGCTAATTCGGTCGAGCGAGGCGTTCGATAGGAGGGCGAGCACGATTGTGACGGCCAGCACGACCATGATTAAGGTAACGATCAGTGCAAAAGCGTTGGGCCGTTTTGTTGTCTTCATTACTTGTTAATCAAACTGTATTCGGCTGCGGAATTGGTAAACGTTGGATCTAATCAAGCGCTGGTAATTGGAACTCGTGGTATCCATCCAGTCCTTTGGGTCAGTAGAAGCCGACATAATCGTCCGGGCAGCGTTTGGACTGATGGCATTGAATTGGATCTCGATGGCACTTGGTAGAACCGCGTTTGGATTGCTCGGATCAATTACGATTGGGTATGTTGTGTCCTGCGTTCCATCCGGTTTATAGGCTGTTATTTGAAGGTTGAAGACATAGGATGCGAGCACATCGTCATCATTGGATGGGTTGCTCGATGGCGTATAGAGAGCTGATGCTCCGGTATACGATAATGAGCCGCCACTGACCTGCTGCTGTATGGCGCGGTAAACATCCGGGCTGTGACGGAAAAAACGACGCAGAGTGTATCGATTGCCTTCCCAGCGACAGTAATAGCCCACCGCGCACAAATCGCCGATGGCGCTCGCGGCTGTGCCCGGTGGCCGGTCCTTGGTCGCGACGAGTGCAAATATCTGGTGGTTGGGAGCGTTACTGGATTGGTTGGCGTAGGCGTCTGGTTTGTCGCTTCCTCCTGGTTGCCAGCGTTTATCGAGTGCGAAGTAAGCTGTTTGCTGAGCTTTTACTAAACTCGTTAGGTCGCGCTCCATCGTCTGTAACGCGGCGCGCGCGTCCCGGAATGAATCGATCCTCTGATTGGCTCTAGAAGCGGTATTTGCTAGTGAGCTGAACATCGAGCCAAGCAAGACAACGATCCCAACCGTGATCGTCGCAGCGATCAACAGTTCGACGATGGTAAATGCCTTCGCACTGGCGAAGTGCGAGCGGTAAGCCTTAGTACTTTG
This sequence comes from uncultured Verrucomicrobiae bacterium, assembly GCA_963824205.1. GTDB lineage: Bacteria > Verrucomicrobiota > Verrucomicrobiia > Chthoniobacterales > UBA10450 > JBBRDU01. The sequence continues at coordinate 1,216,553 of CAWGOG010000001.1, forward strand.
AAATGATGCGAACATAGTCCCGATAGTTTTGACTGTACGGTTGCCACGCGACTCGGACCGTTACCTTGCAGGCATATCCCGGATCGAATCCCGGAGGATTGATATCGGTGTGAAGGGTGATCTGATATGGATTACCCGCAGTCCAGTTTGCCTTAAGATTTCCATCGTTATCCGCGCCTAATGGCTGGTAGTCATACGAACGGTTGAGCGGCACGTCATATTGAAAGCCGGAAGGCTGGACGATGTGGGGAAGGTGGCTTGGATCGCTGTAATGCGCCGGAGCCTGCGCGGCCAGTGAGTCGAGAATGTCTTGCGCGATTTGAGCCGCTCTTGTTTCGTCCTGCGCCGCGTGGCCTGTGTTTAAACCAATTGGAAATACTCCGAGAATCGCAACGACAGAGAACGCGATGACGCCCAAAGCGAGGACGACTTCAACGAGACTGAATCCATTTTCCTTTCGCACGTGTATTCGGTTCAGGGTTTTGGGGTCGCTCCCACCACGGGTTGAGCGCGGCCCGTTAGCTTGGAGACAGCAAGACTATCCGTGAGCTTTGAGCTGTTCGTGTCGAAGTCACTTCCACCGGTCACAGTCCCCTCGAAAATATCCAATGGAATTGGCGTAGTACTAGTGGAGGGATTTCGAGAACTGGCTTCATCCACTTCGCCGTTGGAGTTGAATTTCAAAAATGGAAATTTCGCCCCCGGCGCATTTGTTGGGGTAAAAGGAAATGACGTTGTATTCGCCAAGTTATTAAGGCTTCCGCTGCGAATGCTGATACCGGTTGGAAGATTCTTCCAGGGAGTTACTTGCTTTACGGAGCCAGGCGTTATCGCGTCATCTTCAAAAATCGCGAACGAGCGGTAGCAATATTGTTGAGTCTTTAACGTGTCGGTGCTGTTAGGCAATTGATCAGGAAACACTACGTAAGTGGCCTGTCCGTCCTTGACCGCCGTGTTGCGCGCTTGTTCGAGCACCCCAGTGAGAGTTCCGAGCGCGCCCTTGCGAGCGTTTGACTTCGAGATCGATGTCACCGCCGGAACAAGGACAACCAGTAAAATGGTGATGATTGTCATGACCACGAGGAGCTCGAGGATCGTGAAAGCGGTCCTCGAACCAATTCGCTCTCGTCTACTGCCAGGAAACGACATCGTCTTCATTGACCCCAGTTTTCTTGTCGGAGGCAGGGCCCGGGTCTGCCTGCGACTGGCCATCTTTGCCAAAAGACCAAGCAATCACGCCCGTGTTGAGAGTGCTGAATCCGGCGTTGGACGTATATGGATTGACCACAAGCGTGTTGTAATTGTTGTCCATCCGGATGCGATAGCCTGTTCCCCAAGGATCGTAGAAGATGCCGTCACTCCCGACACCGCCTTTTCGATTACCGGCGGTGTCGTTCTTAACGCTCGGCGGTTGCAGAAAGACGACGCCCTTCGGATTCATGGCAGGAGGAGTTGTGGGGAAAGGCACGCGCAACGTGTCCATAATTGTTTTCCGGTCATTATCGTTGCTTGTGAAAAAATCGTTTGCGTCACCACCGGCTTGGGGGCCGCAGGGATATTGGCCGTACTCGGTGTAGAAAGCGTTTATGGCCGTCACGATCTGCGTGAGATCGTTTTTGGCCTGAGTTTTCTTGGCCTGATCCTGCACGCCTTTGAACGCGGGGAAGAGAAGGCCCATGAGGATGGCGATGATGGAGATAACGACTAATAATTCGATCAGCGTGAAGCCCCGTCGATTCTGACGCGGCTGAAAGGCTGAAAGACTGAAAAGCTGAAAAGCTGAAAGCGAAGACGGCGGACGGGAATTTTTCATCGGGCGGGGCGAGAGACTGCAGGCATCATAATTATAATGGTGATAGACCTGGGAGAAAAGCTCAAAGCGCTGCCGTAACGCGGATAAGGGAGCGGCCGGGCTTTCCAAAGCTGACAATCTTAAGTTTGCCGAGCAAAGCGGTGGACGTCCCCGAAGATTTTGGGGTAGGCGAATCAAAGCGGAAAGCGGCTGTAACGCGGGTGAAGGAGCGGCCGGGCTTTCAAACCGAGGCGTGACGGACGGCGGGCCAGACGGGGGCTTGTCCCACCACCATTCGATTCGGGGTTCTGACGCCTCGCCTAAAGGTTACGGCTGGCGACCAGTCGCCCTGCTTTTCCGACCTCCGACCGCCGATTGCCGACCCCCGGGCAGCCCCTGCCGCCCTAGCATGCTTCTAGCTTTTCAGCTTTGGCTGTGCTGGAACACACGTTGTCGGAAGACGAACACAATCAGATCGTTCAAACGATCGAGATGTTTGAGGCTATCACTCAAACACATCCCGATGATTCTCAGTCACTTGAGATCCTGAAGGAGGCTTACCAAAAGATCGGGAAGCCGGCCGAATCTCTGAAGATTTGCCGCCGTCTGGCCGAGGCCTATTTCAACGCCGGTTCCTTCACGTTGGCCATGCAGGAGTGCGAGGCCATTATCGCCAAGGAACCAAACGCTCCCGATATCCTGTCGATGCTCGGCGAAATCGAGACCCGGCTCCAGGCTTCCGGTCACGCGATCGCCAACGCGGCCAACGCAAAAAATGGTTCAAAAGACTCGGGCGCAAACAGCAAAGACGGTTCGCTGATCGACATTGGGAACCGCGCCGGGCAAGGCAAGCCGGCCAATCTGGGCGACCACGGCGACGAACATCTGGCAAAATTTTTGATCGTGCAGCAACTGTTCAGCGAAGAACAGGTGGCGAAGGCGCTGCAGGACGTTCAACGGTTGAACAAGAATTTGAGCGGGCAAGCTCTGGCAGTTTCGCTGCTCGAGGAATTGTGCCGCGATAATATCGATAAGCTCGAGAAAGTACTTTCGGCGCTGATCGATCGCACGCGTTTCGCTTACGTGCCGCTCGAGTATTACGATCTCGACCGGCAGATTGCACCGATGCTTCCGGAGCACCTGACCCTTGGGCGGCTGTTTGTCCCCTTCGACCTCGTTAGTCGCACGCTCATGGTGGCCTGCTGCAATCCCTTCGACGCCGAGGGGCGCGAGGCCGTGCAGCAATCGGTCGATTATACCGTCATGTGGTATCTCGCCAGGCCGGGGGCCTTGATCAAGAGCCTGCAATCCATTTACCGGCTCGAAAGCCGCGCCTAACAAATGACCCGGACACGCAGCAAATCTTTCGGAGAAAGAATCGCCGATGTTCTAATCGACGATGGCTTGCTTCTGCCGAACCAGCTCGAAGAAGCGGTTTCCATTCAAAAGAGCGAAGGCGGACGTCTGCTCAAAATTCTGACGGACAAACAGTTCGTCACCGAACAGGACATGGCCTTCAGCATGGGCCGCTGCCTGAACACGCCTCCGATTAACCTGAGCAAGATCAGTATTCCGGAAGACATCATGGCCTTGGTTTCGCGCGACGTGGCGCGGGCTAACAAGCTCGTCCCGATTGCGCGCCTTAACGGCAAACTTTTTGTGGCCATGGCCGACCCGACGAACGTGCTCGCGGTCGACGACCTGAAGCGCACGACCCAGCTCGAAGTCGTGCCGATGATCGCGACTGAGCGCGCGGTAGTCGAAGCACTCTCAGGCGTTCATAGCGGCGCCAACATGAGCGAGGTCCTTCGGCAGGCGGCTGAAGAGGCCGCGCAATCGGCGGAGTCGGTCGAAGTCCAAAGCACCAAGCGCGAAGATATCGATCTCGATCGTCTGGCGACCGACAGCGAAGACGCGCCGGTTATCAAGATCGTGAACCTGATCCTGGCGCAGGCGGTGAAGGAGAAGGCGTCGGACATTCACATCGAGCCTTTCCAGAAATCGTTAAAACTGCGTTACCGCGTGGACGGCGAGCTCATGCTCGCGGAGTCGCCACCGAAAGCGCTGCAACTTGCGATCACTTCGCGTATCAAGATTCTGGCGGGCCTGAACATCGCCGAGCGCCGCGTCCCGCAGGACGGCCGTTTCCGGATCAAGGTCATGGGAAAAGAGATCGACCTTCGTATCTCGATCCTGCCGACGGCGCATGGCGAAAAGATCGTTATTCGTATCCTCGATAAGTCTTCCCTGACGGCGAGCATCGACCAGATGGGGATGGATGAGTCGACCCTGGACAAATTCCGGAAGGCGATCGACGCGCCTCACGGAATGATCCTCGTTACCGGTCCAACAGGTTCCGGTAAAACGACCACGCTTTATTCGGTGCTGCACGAACTCAACAGCCCGCAATACAACATCGTGACGGTTGAGGACCCGATCGAATACGAGCTCGTCGGCGTGAACCAGGTGGCGGTGCGCAACGATATCGGTTTGGACTTCGCCTCTGCGCTTCGATCCATTCTTCGACAGGACCCTGACATCGTCATGGTCGGTGAAATTCGTGACAACGAAACGGCTGACATCGCGGTGAAGGCCGCGCTCACGGGCCACCAGGTGTTGAGCACGCTGCATACGAATGACGCCGCCGGCGCGATCACGCGTCTGGACGACATGGGCATCGAGCCGTTCCTCATCTCCAGCTCCATCCTGATGAGCTGCGCTCAACGTCTCGTTAGGCGTGTGTGCACCAATTGCCGCGAGGAATTTGTGCCTGAGCCGGAGATGTTTCAAAGACTCGGGTTTGAGCCGGGCAAGGACATGACCTTTTATCACGGCCATGGTTGCGACCGTTGCAAACGGCGCGGGTATCTCGGCCGCGCGGCCATTATCGAGGCTTTGCCGGTGAGCGAAGCCATCCGCCGTCTCATCATTAAGAGAGCTTCTGCCGCCGTGATCAAAAATCAGGCCGTGAGCGAAGGAATGAAAACTCTTCGCATGGTCGGATTGGAAAAAGCCCAGGAAGGCATAACGACCCTCGAAGAAGTCTGGCGCGTAACGTCAGAAGATAGCCACTAGCCCAACATGACGATTCCATTCCTCGATCTCTTTAAGAAATTGACCGACCGCGTCCGGCCGGCCCAAAGCTCACCGGCGCCGTCAGCGTCACGGGCAGGCACTCCTCCGACGGCCAAGGCCGCCGGCGAGCGACTGAGCAAGACGGTGATGCCGAACACGACGCGTTCGACCTCGTCGGATTTTTTCAAGGCCGCGGGTGATAGCGCACCGAATGTGAGAGCAGCCGGGGCGCGCGCCTTGCCGCCGACTGTGGCGCTGGCGTTGCAACCGAACGTTGAGAGAGCGATTTCGCTGGAGCTAAGTGATGTGATCGAGCGTGTGCCGGTGGGCTTCCTGAAGCCGGCGGAATCGTTCGACACCAAACAAGCCATTCTTCTCAAGGCCTCCGAGATTGAGAAGGGGATGGCTGACGGCAAGCCGGCGGTCTCCCTATTCTCCATTTACGAGCAGGTGCCCGATATTTTTCTCCGCACGGTGCGTCCCGATGACGCCACGCAGGTTTCGGTGCCGCACGCAAAGGTTCTCGACCAGTTGCGAAAAATGCAGATCCGCGACGATCAGGAAACCGAGAGCACCGTCCCGCAGGTTGATACACCGATCCTGAAGGTCGCCCTCGAGGACACTCAGCGTTTTGGGACAAAGACCCCGACAACTCAGACTTCGGCCCATCCGCGGGTTCGGGTTGAACCGCCAACGGCCCGCGCCTTCTCCAACGCTGAGCCTGAAGTTGCGGTCAGCGAAAAACTCACGCCGCCACCTGCCGGGGTTCCGCTCAACCTAACGACTCCTCCGAAAGTTACTCCACGCCCGAGCTCACCCGATCCGGTCTCGCCCACTCGAATACCCTTCAAGCTTCCACCGAAAGGAGCGGACGAGCCTGCCTCAGAGAGAGTTCCAGCCTCGAGCGGTTCGTCCGTTCCACCTTCGGTGCCGGTTTCGACGAGTGCAACGCGGATTCCTTTCAAGATGACGCCGCCGAGCGACGACTTAAAACCGAAGCTGCGACTGGTCCCGGGCACTACGGCCGCCGAGACCGCGGAAAAAAAGGCTCCGGCAAGCGGTGCGCCCGCGGGAGCGAAAATCTCGCTTGGGCTTCGCCCCGTTATCCAGAACATGCCCAGTTTTCAACTGCATCGCACGGCCGAGAGCGTTGCCCCGGAAGCACGCATCGAACTGCCGTTAGGGCTTGTTGAATCGCAGTTGGCGACCGGCCGAATCGCGATTCCGATCAAGCTTTTCCAAGAGGCACTTCCGGCAGATCACAAGGAACTGCTGGTGATCGACGCCGCCGAATCACCGGTTCTGCTCCCGTTGCAGGAGGTCCTGAAAAATCTCTCGCCTGACTTGCTGAAAATGCGAGACGACCAGGTCGCGGACGAAGTCGCGCAAGGCTTCGAGACGCCATTTTCAATCAAGGCGGCGGAAGACGCTAAGCGTTTCACGGCGCCGGCTGAGGGAGAGGAAGCTCCCGCTGTGCCGACAGCGCCGGTGGCTGAGGCAGTAAAGACGGTGGACCCACAGCTGGCTAATCCAGCGGCCCCAGTGAAACAACCCGAGGCTGCCAAGGTGCCAGAGGTCAAGGCGCTGGACGTCTCAAAAATATCCGAAGCGAAGCCGGCAGAGAAGCCGATCGACCCACGGTTGGCTAATCCGGCGGCCCCTGCGAAACCGGCCGAGGTGCTGAAAGCGCCCGAGGCAAAACAGACTGTAGACCCCGAGACGCCGGCCCTACGGTTGGCAAATCCGGCGGCCCCTGCGAAATCGGCCGAGGTGGTGAAATCGCCGGAGGTAAGACAGACTGAGGCCCCCAAAACGCCAGCCCTGCAGTTGGCCAATCCGGCGGTCCCTAACCCACAGGTCGCTAATCCGGCGGTCCCTACGCAGGCGGATGTTCAAAAGCCTGAGGCAAAAGAGCCCCCGGTTGTGGCGCAACCAGCGCGAGTCGAAAAGGCGCCCGTCTTACAAGTCGCGATACCGCAGTCTTTCCTAACCGCGAAACCGCCCGTCGATACAAAACCGAAAACGCCAGTCGAACCGCAGGCCGAGGTCAAAATTCAACCCGAGCTCAAGCTGAAAGTCGGGGCGCCTAACGAATCAAAATCAACCACTGCGATTCCGGAGAAACCGGCGGCAAAACCGGAGCAGAAGCCCGACGTCAATACCAATGCGAAAGCAGTGGTCGAGCAGGCGAACGCGTTGCCGGGCGTAAGTGGTTCGGCGGTCATCTTTGAAGATGGATTGAGTCTGGCCGGGAAACTTCCGGATGACGTTCAAGCGGGAGGCCTTTGCGCGATGGCTCCTTCAATCCTGCAAAGGATTAAGCGGCATGCGACCGATCCCAAGTTTGGTCCGTTCGGTTCCATGACGCTGAGCTGGCGCGATGCGCAGCTGAGCTTTTTCATGACCGGCACCGTCTGTCTGGCGGCCTTGCATTCGCAGCCAGTGTTGCCGGCGGAAACGCACCGCCAGTTGCTCGCGAAGGCGACGGAACTTTCACGCATTTACGCACAACCAGGGGAGAAAAATGTCGATCATTAATTACGCCAGTCGAGAGATCCAATTTAAGATTGTTTACTACGGGCCGGCGCTCTGCGGTAAGACCACCAATCTTAGCTACATTCATCAACGGATTAACCCGCAGAATCGCGGCGATCTCGTTTCGCTCGCGACGGCGGCCGATCGCACGCTGTTTTTTGATTTTCTCCCTTTGAACGCGGTCGTGATCAAAGGCTTCGTGACCAAGTTTCAGCTTTATACCGTGCCCGGTCAGGTTATTTACAACGCCACGCGGCAACTGGTCCTGCGAAGTGCCGACGGAATTGTTTTCGTGGCCGATTCGCAGTGGGAGAAAATGGAGGAGAACGTCGAGAGCTTTAAAAATCTCGAGGAAAATCTGGCCAAACAAAATGTGGCCCTGGACGACGTTCCCTGTGTCCTGCAGTACAACAAACGCGATCTGCAGAACATCGCGCCAGCGCATTACATGGAGTACGTGCTGAACAACCGGAAGAAGCGCCTGCAAAACTTTGAGGTCATTTCGAGCACGGGACAGAATGTTTTCGCGGCGCTCAATGCGGTCTCGCAGATCCTGTTGCACAAGTTCAGCAAACAAAATGAGGTGCCCGAGACAGTCGCGCCGCCGGTGGCAATACCAATTGAGCCGACGCCGAGTCAGGGGGCCGGGGTATGACCGGAATTCCTGTCCTAACGATCGAAGATGTCGCGGCGCTTGACGGCGTTCTGGGGGATTTCCTCAAGAAAGCCGAAGCGGATTTGACCGTCGTGATCGATCGCGGTGGAAATGTGATTTCTCAGTTTGGCGATCGCGATGTGACAGACATAACCGTCATCGCCGCGCTCGCAGCCGGATCCTTCGCGGCTACCCGTGAGCTGGCCCATCGTATCGGTGAAGTGGAATTTAATGCGCTTTATCACCAGGGTAACGGTAGTCACATGCTCATGAATTCGGTCGATGAAGACACCATTATGATCACCGTGTTCGGCACGCGCACGACCGTCGGGTTGGTGAGATTTTATTCCGCAGCCGCGGCGCAAAATGTGGCCGCATTGCTGCAAGCTCTGCAGCGCGGGGGGCATGGATTTGAGTTTACCGCCGCGGACATAACAGCCGCGCCGATCTTCATCGATACGCCAGCGGGTAGTTAGGCGCGGTTCTCAAATGCTAAATCGACGGACGAGACAAGCTCATCCTCCCGTCGGCCATCTACGACGGAATAGACGCTGAGTATCCTCGGGGGCTATACCAGAGAACTGTCGATACACCGAGATTCGCGATCGGGAGGGACGAGCTTGTCTCGTCCAGCGTCTCTACCAAGAGAAAATATTCGAGTTCGCCCCGGAAGGGCCAATCGTCAGCGTGCTTTGATAATACCCGCTCTTACGGGATTCTGCAGACACATAATTCCATTTCGTCGAATAATTTTCACCTCTCCGCAATTGTCTGTCCCAATAATGTCGCTGCCAAATAGGGTTATCGATCCGGCGAAGGCCAGTGGCTGCGCGGATCCCGACTTCCAAAGACGAATCCACGTTTCCAGAGATCCAGGAGGGTATTTTGGGGAGCACAGAACAAATGAATATGATCCGGCATAACAACATAGCGGCCGACGGACCATGCCGAGTGAGCCTGCCATGCCGCTCGGATGACACCGTGAGATTGCGTATTCGCAAGAACTCTTTTTCGGTCTTTTGTGCAGACCGTCACGAAGACGATGATCGCTCTATTGAATTTTGCTCGTGTCGCGGTGTGCATCGGGTGTTTTCGGGCCGGAAGCGGCATCCAGTCGGATTAACAGTCAACAAGCGGACGAGACAAGCTCGTCCTCTCCCATCGTCTGCGCCGATCGCGAAAGGGCCCTCCATTTGTCTACCCGTCGAAACGCTTCGCCACGAGGGTGGCGTTGTGGCCGCCGAAGCCGAAGGAATTATTGATCGCGACCCGGACCGGTCGTTCCTTCGCTGTGTTGGCGGTGTAATCGAGATCGCATTCCGGGTCCTGATTTTCCAGGTTGATCGTCGGGGGAATAATTCCGTCGCGAATCGCAAGGGCACAGGCGGCCATCTCGATCGCGCCCGCGCCGCCTAACAAGTGGCCGGTCATGGATTTGGTGGCACTGATTCCAACCTTGCGCGCGTAATCTCCGAAAACGCCCTTAATGGCGTGGGTCTCGCTGATATCTCCCAGGCCGGTCGAAGTGGCGTGGGCGTTAATGTAATCGACGTCGTTAGGCGTGAGGCCGGCATGATCGAGCGCCATCTTCATGGCGCGCCCCGCGCCTTCGCCTTCCGGCGGCGGCGCCGTCATGTGATGGGCGTCGGACGACAATCCGTAACCCGCGAGCTCGCAGTAAATTTTGGCCCCGCGCGCCTTGGCGTGTTCCAGCTCTTCCACCACAACCACTCCGGCGCCTTCGCTCATGACGAAACCATCGCGATCCCTGTCAAAGGGGCGCGAGGCGCGCTCAGGGTCGTCGTTTCGAGTGCTCAGGGCGCGCATGGCTCCGAATCCGGCCAGGCCGATTTCAACAATGGAAGCCTCCGAGCCGCCGGCCAAAAAGATATCGGCGTCACCGAATTTGATCATGCGCCAGGATTCTCCGATCGCGTTGTTCGAAGTCGCGCAGGCCGTGACGATGCAAAGATTTGGGCCCTGTAATCCGTATTCCATCGAGATCAGGCCCGAAGCCATGTTGCTGATGAGCATCGGGATGGTGAAAGGGGAATTTCGGGACGGCCCCTTGGTCATGAGGACGTTCTGTTGGTCCTGGAGCGTTTTCAGGCCGCCAATGCCGCTGCTTACGATCACGCCGAACCGATCGCGTCGTTCGATTTTGTCGGCCTCGAGGCCGCCGTCTTTCATGGCGGTGTGGGCGGCTCCCATGGCCAGCTGGGCGAAGCGATCGGTCCGCCGCACGTCTTTTGGATTTTTGAAATAGAGCTTGGGATCGAAGTCGACGACTTCCCCGCCGATGCGGGTATCGAACGCGGAGGTATCAAAGCTTTGGATTTTGCGAATGCCGCTGACGCCGTTCTTCAGATTGTTCCAGAACGGTTCCAGCTCGATTCCCAGCGGCGTGATAACGCCGATTCCGGTGATAACGACTCTGCGGTCAGGATTCATAGGAGGTGCGACTGATCGAAACTAAAGTGGCCGGGGAAAATCGCGGCGTCCAATCTAACTAATCGCTGACCCCTTGCCAGTAGCGAGTTTTCCTGGCTCTGCCCCCTTCACTCCCGACTCCCGAGTTCGCTCTCTAAGCCGGAGCGAGTGTGCTGAACGTTGAAGAAACTCAGCGCGTCCCCATTCCAACGCTCTGGACTGTTTGAAAGAGCTTGCCCTCGGTCTTGATCGAGGGCGCAATAATGATCTCGGTTTGTTGGAATTCCGCGAGATTGCGCGCACCGACGTTGCCCATGCAGGTTGTGATCGCGCCGACGAGGTTCTGGCTGCCGTCGTCAACTTCTGCCGGGCCAAAAAGAATCTGCTGCAGGGAGCCGGTGGTGCCGACTTTGATCCGGGTGCCGCGGGGCAGGTTGGCATGCGGCGTGGCCATACCCCAGTGATATCCGCTCCCCGGGGCCTCGTGCGCCTTGGCAAAGGCGCTGCCGACCATGACAGCATCGGCACCGCACGCGAGTGCTTTGCAAACGTCACCGCCTTTGCTCATGCCACCGTCGGTAATGATGGGGACATAGCGCGAGGTCTTTTTGAAATAAGCGTCACGCGCAGCCGCGCAATCGACCGTCGCCGTCACTTGCGGCACGCCTAATCCCAGGACGCCACGCGAGGTGCAGGCGGCACCGGGGCCAACGCCGACAAGAATGGCAGCCGGTCCGCATTCCATGATGTCGAGCGTGACGTCGTAACCCACCGTGTTCCCAACAATGACCGGGATGCGCATGTCGCGGCAGAATTTCTCGAGATCGAGCGATTTATATTCCGAGGAAATATGCCGCACGGTCGAGACGGTGCTTTGGACGACGAAAACGTCCGCACCGGCTTCCTGGGCGATGCGGCCAAACTCCGCTGCGCGTTGTGGAATGGAACTGACGGCTGCGAGCGCGCCGCCGTCCTTGATCTGGCGAATGCGCGCCCCGATCAAATCTTGCTGGACCGGTTCCTGGTAGATCTTTTGAAGCAGACCTGTGACCTCGCTTTTGTCGGCCTCGACGACCTTCTGCAAGACTTCCACTGGGTTCTTATAGCGGGTCTGAACGCCTTCGAGGTTCAGAACCGCGAGTCCGCCGAGCTTGCTCATGGCGATGGCGAACCGAACGTCGACCACTCCATCCATGGCGCTCGCGAGGATGGGAATCTTTAGCTCAATCGGTTCGCCGCCGGTGCGAGAGAACCGACAGGTCGTGTCGACTTCATTCGGATTGATCGTCACTCGTCCCGGCACGAGTGCGATCTCATCGAAACCGTAAGTAACGCGCGCCTTTCGATTGCGCCCAATCCACATTCCCATGATTAAATTCGTTCCAGTTTAAATCTTTCGTTCAAACTGCCGCAGCGCGGGCAGCGTGGAAGAAGCACTGCCGTCCGGTCCTCGAACTCGAACGCACAGATAACGCAGCGAAGCCGATGCTCCAACGCTCGGCGTTCGCGTCGCCGCCGATTCCACTCTCCAACTATCCAGAGAAGAAAAACGGCCGCAAGGAAAAGCAGCAAATAGATGGTGGCGAGTGTGCCCAGGCTGACACGAATCATTGTTCGGAGGGTGATCGAGCCGGCTCGGTTGGTCGCCTGATATCGTTGCCCCATTCGATGGTGGCGATGCCCCAAGTAGCCGCTGCCTGATTGGTTCCGCTCTCGGCAGGGTGAAATCGCACCATGCTAAGATGGTGGCGCGCCTGCGCATCGAGCGCCGGGTCGCCGGAGGAATTCAACGGGAGGGAGAAGCGGATCGTTCCATCGGGAGCCACCGCGATGCGGAAACGAATGGCCAGCGGTGTCTCGCGGGTGCCAGCGGAGAAATCCGGCTTGGGAATGAAAGGAACGCCCCAGCCGGCAAATTCCTCGGAAAAGTTTACCCCGGTTGGTTGTCGGCCTAACGAATGAGGGGAAGACTGTGAGCTGGGAGCGATTGGGGCCGGTGGGTCAACCTCGGGGGCCTTAACCTGGACTTGTGGCAGGGGCACGTGTTTCAGCTGGGGCTGTTCGGCCACGTAGGAAGGAATATGAGGCGTTCGCGGAAGAGAACGGCGCCGCGATTCCGGCGGTCGCTGCGGAGCCGATGCCAGAGCGGGGTCCTCGGCCTCGACCCATTGCAGCAAATTGCGCCCCTGCTCCGAATCGGGCGTGATCAACGAGACCCGGGCTGGCGGCGGGAGAAGCACGACGGCCGCCGGATAGATAATTTGGAAGACGTAAAAGCAAACAGCGTGGACCAGGACCGAGAGAGCGATGAAAAGCGCGATCGAGACCTTGCGCGACCGAGGCGGACGCCAGTTGAATAAAAGAGTGGGTTCCGCGGCCTCAGCAGTCATCGCGCGGCAGCACCGGCGAGCGCGACCGAAGTAATGCCATGCTCGAGAGCGGCATTTGTCACTGCGGCGACTGTTTCGTAAGGCGTCAGCCGATCCGCTTTGATCACGATGGCGCGGCCTTCGCGCTTGGCGGTGTCGAGAAGGGGTCCGAGCTGATCGATCGTGATTTTCTGGTCACGAAAATAAATCGTCGGGACAGCGCCACCGGTGATGCTGATGATCTGCTGGTTCAACTGTGGAGCGAGCTGAAATTTTGAAAATGGAAGCGAGATGTTGATTCCGGGCTGAAGAACGAAGTTCGAGCTCACCAGCAGGAAGAAGAGAAGAAGAAAAACGACGTCCAACAAGGGGAGCATCACCATCCAGCCGAAGTAATATTGCTTCGTTCGCGTCAGCTTCATTTCCTGAAATTTTGGGGCGCCTAACGCTCGGCGCGCTCGTCCTCCGGCCGCTGGAAGCTAATGATGCCTGAGATCGGCGTGGTCTCGGTCAACATATGGACGATCTCGATGCCGGCCCGTTCCATGTCGTGCATCATCGCGTTGACCCTCGAGGAGAGGTAGCTGTAGGCCACAAAGGTCGGAGTGGCGACCACCAGGCCGGCGGCCGTGGTGAGAAGGCTTTTGTATATGCCGGACGAAAGCTCAGTCACGGTCGCGTAGCCCCCATTCGAGGCCAGGGTTCCGAACGCGTCGATCATTCCCGAAACCGTTCCAAGCAGCCCGAGAAGCGGAGCCAGGAACGCGAGGGTCGCGAGAACACCCAAAAAACGTTCCAGTCGCGGCACTTCCAGCTGGCCTGCTTCCTGGACGATTTCCTTGAGCTCCGAGCGCGGAGCATCGTGCCTGATTAAGGCTGCGTGAATCACGCGAGCCACCGGGCCCGGTGTCCCGGCTGATTCGTGCAGGGCTTCCGCAAAATTCCGGCGCCGCACGAGATTTGCGAGCCCCTTCAAAAATTCGCCGACGTGGATGGTCGCGCGGTGCAGGTAGAAAAGCCGCTCGGCGAAGACGCCGATGGAGATGATGCTGCAGATAAGAATGGGCCACATCAGCAGTCCACCCTTCTGGATATAATCAATCACAGATCATCCCTTTTAAGGCCTTTCCTCGGGACCCGCAAGGCGTGGGGAATTGTAGGGCGGCCATCCTGGCCGCCGCCGGTGTAAATGGCGTCCAGATGGGCGCCCTACAGTTGCCCTTCAGCTATGGCCGCGCCTTTGGTGCGGGAGTCGGCGTCGAAGTGTGGCCGACCATTTTGCCGTTTCGATCGAGGATTGAATAACCGGTCTGCTTACCGGTGGCGTCGTAATCGTAAGCGATCTTGCCCAGGGGCTGGCCATCCTTCCCGACCCGGCGCTCCTCACTCAGGCGACCGGCGGCATCATACTTATATAGAGCGCTAAAGAGGAATTTCCCGTCGGCCCCGTAGATCTTCCCGCTTCCGAAGCGCCCGGCGTCGTCGAGGACGTACTCGATTTTCCCGCGCGGCTTGCCATCACGTTCCGTGGTGGTGGCGACGGCTTTGTGGTTGGCGGGGTCGAACTGGTAGGAGGTGCGCGATCCATCCTCGTTGAGGGTAACGCTGACCCGGATGGAATCGTTAGGGGAGGTTTGGCTCGAAGCGATCGGGGTAACGAGCAGGAGCGGGGCGGCGAGGCAAAGGAAGGCGGCGTTTCGGGGGCGCATCAAGGGGTGGTGGTGAGGAAGAGACGCCCGCGGGGCGGAATCCGCAAGTTTGTTTAGGGAAAAGGGGCGTAAAAGGGCGGCTAAAAAACACTATATTTAGTATTGACCCCTGGCACGGAAGGTGGTTAAAAGTGGGGGAAAGTGGGTCAGAATGGTTGAATTCTCCTCCCGCGTATGGACACGTCTTCGCCAGCCCAAACTTTCTACGCCGGTGAGTTCCGACACTCCATCGACGAAAAAAATCGCATTACCATCCCTTCGCGCTGGCGCCGCGATGGCGCCGAAGAACTCGTCATTCTTCCGGAAGCGAATGATCAATTTTTGTTGGTCATGTCGCCTGAGGAGTTTTCCCGTATGAGCGCGGCGATTGAAATTGACGGCAATGTTTCTCCGCGCGATCGGCGCGTTTTTTTTCGCCAACTCCATGCGCGCGCCCAGCATGGAGCGGCTGACCGCCAGGGCCGGCTGGTTTTGCCGGAAGAACTTTGCCAGCGAGCCGGTTTGAAAGGCGAAGTGGCCCTCGTCGGCGGCCGCGGCCGGTTCGAGATCTGGAATTTGTCACGCTGGAAGCGCGCTCATCAGGATGAGACGCCGACCTACCAGCATGTCGCCAATGTTGTTGGTCTGTAAGGAGCCGGCATATGAACGCATTACTGTTTGAGCGGCCAGTCTGGTTCGCGACCGGCCCACTGATATTGGAGGAGGCCCAGGAGATGGAGGATTTCAGCTATCACCGTCCGGTTCTCGCGATGGAAGCGGTGGAATTACTCGCGCCACGCCCGGGCACCCTAATTGTCGACGGCACCTGCGGGGGCGGCGGTCACACGGAGCTTTTGCTCAAGGCAGGCGCGGATGTTCTCGCGCTCGATCAGGATCCTGAGGCGATCGAATTCGCGCGCGAACAACTGTCGCATGTCGGCGCACGCGTCACCTTTCGCCAGGCCAACTTCCGGGATGCCGGTTCGGTGCTGGACGAATTGGGCATCACGTCCATTTCCGGCGCGCTGCTCGATCTAGGGCTTTCTTCGCGCCAACTGGAGAACGCGCGCCGCGGATTCAGCATCATGCGCAACGGCCCGCTCGACATGCGGATGGATCCGCGCCGCCTGCTGACGGCGGGCGAGATCGTCAATAATTACAGCGAAGAAGAACTCACGCGTCTTTTTCGCGAACTCGGCGAGGAGCCGGCCTCGCGCAGAATCGCGAGCGCAATTGTGAAGACGCGCAAGACAGAGCCTTTCCGGGAGACGACGGCGCTGGCGAAGGCGATTGAAAAAGTCGTTAGCCGTCATGGGCGAAGGCATCCGGCGACGCAGGTGTTCCAAGCCTTGCGCATGGAGGTCAACGACGAACTGGGTGCGCTGCGCGCAGGGCTGGAGGTTCTCACTTCCCGGCTCGAACCGGGCGCGCGAATCGCGGTGATTTCCTTTCATTCGCTGGAAGATCGCATCGTGAAGAACTTCTTCCGCGATCGATCGCGCGAGTGGCTCGATGCGCCGGAGTGGCCCGAGCCGAAACGGAATCCGCAATATCAACTTTCGCTCATCACCGCCAAGCCGGTGGAGCCGACGGAGGATGAGCAACGCGCCAATCCTCGCGCTCGCAGTGCCAAATTGCGCGTGGCCGAAAAACTGGGATGAACCGAAGCCGCAGAAAGAATTGGAACGCGATCAACGCGCCATCTTTGGCGCGTTGGATCGTTATTACGGGTCTGCTTGCTGTGACCGGATTGGTTTACGTTTACCTGACGATCCAGCTTTATCATCTGGGCGACCAGAAAAAGGCGCTGGAGAAATCCCTGGCCGATCTGCGCATGCAAAATGAGATGGCCAAGGTGCAGATTGCCACGCTGACGTCGCGCTCTGCCTTGCAGCATCGCCTGAAAGAAGGCTACCTGAAAATGATCCCGATTGCCGAGCGGGACATCGTGCGCCTGAATTCGCGAAGGGCGGAGGACGACGCAGTTCAACCGGTGGTTAACCAGCGGGGCGGCGGACGATGAGGTGGAATAGTCGCTTCCGATGCACCCTGGCCTGTTTCGGGTTCATCATCCTTTTCAGCATCTTTTCCTTCCGGTTGGTCTACCTGCAGATGATCCGGCACGAGCACTATCTGGAAATCGCGGTGACCAGGCATGGTTCCAAGGTTCCCATCTATGCTGAGCGGGGTGCCATTCTCGATGCCAACGGCGAAGTGCTGGCAAACAATGCGCCCACCAAGACGGTGGTCGCAAATGGCACGCACGTAACCGATCTTGATGCGACCGTGCGTCTCGTTAGCCAGGCGCTAAAAATCCCGGTAAAGGAACTGGTCGACAAGATTCAGGCCGATAAGCGCTACGTGGTTCTGCGCCGCGACGTTCCGCAGCCGGTGGCTGATGCGCTCAAGGCCCAGCTGGATGCGCAAAAGTTGCGCGGGATCGAGTTTGAGCACGATTCCGTGCGGATTTATCCTAACAAGTCGATGCTTTGCCACGTGATCGGTTTCACCGACTTCGATCATAAGGGTATCGCGGGCGTGGAAGCTTCGCTGGATGAATATCTCCGCGGGCGAGGATGGATACCGCTATATCGAGCACGACTCCAAGGGACACGAGATTGTGCTTTATCGCGGGCAGGAGCGGGCGGCGCGAAACGGTTATCAGGTACGCCTAACGATAGATCTCCATCTGCAGAACATCGTCGAAAACGAGATCGACGCGGCCATGCAGCAGTATCACCCGAAGAAGGCGATGATCGTTCTCATGCGACCGCAAACCGGCGAGGTTCTGGCGATGGCGAACCGGCCCAACTTTGACTTGAACGAGAAGTCCAAAGCGGAGCCTGAGGAAATGCTGAACCGAGCCATCACTGACGAGATGGAGCCTGGTTCCACCTTTAAGATCGTCTCGGTCTCGGCGGCTTTGAACGAGCGGAAGGTGCAGCCGGACAGTTGGATTTTCTGCGAGAACGGGGTCTACAATTACGGCGGCTCGAAGCTGCACGACCATAAGCCATTCGGCGATCTGACCGTGCAGGATATCCTCGTCAAATCGAGCAACATCGGCGCAGCGAAACTGGCCATGAGCGTGGGCGACCAAAAATTTTATGAATACATGCGCCGATTCGGGTTCGGGGAGCGCACCGGCATCGAACTTCCGGCTGAAATTTCGGGAGTGGTCTACCCGCCACGCAAATGGAGCAAAACTTCCATTACCCACATGCCTATGGGCCACGAGGTGGGTGTGACCGCTTTGCAGATGACAACGGCGATGTGCGTCATCGCGAACGGCGGCAAATTGATGACTCCGCGCATCGTCAAATCAATCGCGACTGAGCGCGGTGAAACGATCAGCACGATGAAGCCGGAAGAATTGCGCCAGGTCATTTCGCCGGAAACGGCCCAGCAGATTGGCAAAGCCCTGCGCGGTGTGGTCAGCGATCGCGGCACGGCAAAAGGGGCGGAGGTGCCGGGATTTGTCATCGCAGGCAAAACTGGCACGGCTCAGCGCGTCGATCCCAAGGGCGGCTATGACCGTGACAAATTCGTTGTCTCTTTCGCCGGTTATCTCCCAGCCGACCATCCGGAGTTTGTCGGGCTGGTGGTTCTGGATGACGCACAAACGACGCCGGAGCAAAACTATGGCGGCACGGTCGCGGGTCCGATTTTCGCGCATATCGCGACGGAGGCGGTACGATACCTCGATCTGCAGCCGCACGAAGAAATTCGCAAGGCTGTGCCGGTGGAACGAGTTGCCGTGAGCAATGTGTCGCATCGTTGAGCGCGCTGCCGACTGGATGGTGAAAGTACATGCAGCTCAAGAATCTCCTGACCACGCTTTCCGTCCGCCAGATACAAGGCCCGGTTGATCGCCCAGTGGACAGCATCGCCTACGACTCTCGGCGAGTGCAGAAAAATGGGCTGTTCGTGGCGCTTCGCGGCGAGAAAAGCGACGGGCACGATTTTATCGACCAGGCCATTGAGAAGGGGGCGGTAGCGATCGTGGCGGAACGAGCTGAAAAGCCGCGCGTCACGGTTGTAGAAGTCGAGAACACACGCACGGCGCTGGCCGATCTCGGCGCGGCCTTTTACGGATTTCCGGTGAGGAAATTGAAAATGGCCGGCGTCACTGGCACCAACGGCAAGACGACGACCACCTTCCTGATCAAACATGTCTGCGAGAAGGCGGGAATGCGTTGCGGATTGATCGGCACGGTTCGCTACGAAATTGGCGAGCGCATTCTTCCGGCGACGCGGACCACGCCGGAATCGCTCGATGTGCAGGAATTACTCGCGCAAATGCATGGAGCCGGCTGCAAGGCTGCCGCCATGGAGGTTTCGTCACACGCGCTTGCGCAGGAACGCACCCGCGGCCTCGAGTGGGACGTGGCGGTTTTCACGAACCTAACCCAGGACCACCTCGATTTTCATGGCACGATGGAGAATTACTTCGAGGCCAAGGCAAAATTGTTTACCCAATTGCCGGAACAGCAAAAGAAACGGAAGCCGGTCGCCGTAATTAATATCGATGATCGCTACGGGGCGCAGCTGGTCGATCGGCTGGAAAAAAAGGTCGCCGTTGTCACTTACGGAATGAGCGCGCGGGCCGATTTCCGCGCCTCGAATTATCGCATGGAGTTTGGCGGAACCTCCTACCAGCTCGATGCGCGCGGGAAGATTTATTTTGTGCGCGTTCCGCTGATTGGGCGTTTCAACGTCGCGAATTCGCTGGCCGCGCTGGCTTCGGCACACGCGCTCGGCATCGGCCTGCGCGAAGCGGTTCTGAGCATCGGGAAGTCTCCGCAAGTGCCCGGCCGTCTCGAAGCCGTTCCGGCGCGAACGACAGTTCCAGGTCTTTGTCGATTACGCGCACACGCCGGACGCACTGCTCAATGTGATCAAGACGCTGCGCGAACTCGAGCCAAGGAAATTGATCGTTGTCTTCGGGTGCGGTGGCGATCGCGACCGGCAGAAGCGCCCCTTGATGGCTGAAGTGGTCGATCAAAACGCCGACCACGCGATTATTACTTCGGACAATCCTCGAAAGGAAAATCCGGAAGCAATCATCGCTGAAGTCGAAAAAGGATTTCGCTCCAAGCACTACGAGAAAGTGACGGACCGCGCGGCCGCGATTGGACGCGCGATTGAGTTGGCTCAGCCTCGCGATGTCGTCCTGATCGCCGGCAAGGGTCACGAAAATTATCAGGAGTTCGCCGACCACACGATTCCATTCGACGACATTCAGGTGGCAAAACGCGCTCTCGAGAATCACCCGGTTCACTTTGATGGATAAATTACGGATCTCGCAGATTGCAGGAATGGCGGGCGCGACCATAGCGGCCGGCGACAAGGCGCAGAGCGTGGACCGCGTCAGCACGGATTCGCGAACCATTCAGCCGGGCGAACTCTTCGTCGCGCTGGTCGGTGACAATTTTGATGGTCACCGTTTCGTTGAGGCGGTGGCAAAGAGCGGAGCCGCCGGCGCGATTGTCTCCAATGACTGGAACGGAACCGTGCCGCCATCGTTCGCCTTGCTGCGCGTTTCCGACACCTTGAAAGCCTACCAGGATTTGGCGGCCCGTTATCGGAAGTCGCTGTCCCTGAAAGTGCTCGGCATTACCGGAAGCAACGGCAAGACGAGCACGAAGGATTTTGCGGCAGCGGTCCTGGGGCGTCGTTTCCGGGTCGCGAAGACAGAAGGCAATTTCAACAATCACGTCGGTTTGCCGCGGACGATGCTCGAAGCGACCAGCGAAGACGAAGTGGCCGTGTGGGAGCTTGGAATGAATCATCCGGGCGAGATTCCGGCTCTGGCAAAGATTGCCGCGCCCGACGCAGCCATCATCACAAACGTCGGCGTCGCGCACATTGAATTCATGGGAACGCGCGAAGCCATTGCGCGGGAAAAAGGCGCGCTGGCCACGGCCGTCGGGGCAAAAGGGTGGGTCGTCCTGAATGCGGAAGATCCATTCTCTGAAATGATCGCCGCGGGAACTCAGGCGCGCGTGATCACGGCTGGAACAAGCAAGGGCTCGGTTTGCGCGGGAGAAATCAGCCAGGACGCAAATGGCTCTGAGTTCACAATCCTGGAAGGCGCGCATCGGTGCCGCGCAAAGGTTCCGGTTCCGGGCCTGCACATGGTGCAAAATGCGTTGCTCGCGGTTGCGGCCGGCCGAGCCTTCGGACTTTCTCTGGAAGAATGCGCCGCCGGGTTGGCCTCAGCTCCCCTAACGAAGGCGCGTCTGCAGATCCGGGAGATCAACGGAGTGCAGTTTGTTGACGACACTTATAACGCCAATCCCGATTCGATGAAGGCGGCTCTGCGAACGCTGATCGATCTGGAAACGGACGGCCGGCGGATCGCCGTGCTGGGTGAAATGGGCGAGCTCGGGGCGGAAGCGGACCGAGGGCACCGGGAAGTCGGCGAGGAAGCGGCCGCGCTCGGGATCGATCGCCTGATCACCATTGGCGAACGCGGCGCCTTGATTGCCGCGGCCGCACGAAAGGCGGGACTTGGTTCGACCTCGACGGTGCCGGACACCACGGCTGCGGCCGAGCTGCTGGCTGAGGTGACGGAGCCGGGCGATCTCGTGCTCGTGAAAGGCAGCCGTTCCGCGCGCACCGAAAAAGTGATCGAGCAATTTGCCGCGCATGAGCGCACAGGAGGTGTGGCCCGATGATGTACTATCTTCATCGCTTCAGCGATCAGTTCATCGGCTTCAACGTCTTCTTCTACGTGACCTTTCGCGCGGTCGCGGCAACCGTGACGGCGTTCGCGATCTCCCTGTTCAGCGGGAAATATGTCATCGTTAAGCTGATTCGTCTGAAGATCGGCCAACCGATTCGCGGCGCGGAAGAAGTTCGTCACCTCGCCGAACTGCATGGCTCCAAACAGGGAACGCCCACCATGGGGGGCGTGATCATTATTGGCGCCGTTCTCATCTCGAGTCTGCTCTGGGCGCGCTGGGATAACCGTTTCGTCTGGCTGGTCCTTTTTACCATGATCTACCTCGGCGTCCTCGGGTTCATGGATGATTACCTGAAGGTCACCAAGAAAAAAAGCGATGGAATTTCGGGGCGCGTGAAGCTGGCTTTCCAGATTTTGCTGGCCGCGGCCGTCACGCTGGTTTTCCTAACGAGCCCGTTACTGGAGGTTCAGGCGCGCTCGCTTTACCTGCCATTCGTCAAGACACCCGTCATTCCGAACATGGGCTGGTTTACTCTGATCTTCTTCGCCATTGTCATCACCGGTTCTTCCAATGCGGTTAACCTGACTGACGGGCTCGATGGTCTTGCCACCGGCTGCACGATCACGGTGGCACTGGCTTACGCGCTCATTTGTTATGCGGCGGGCAACTTTAGAATCGCGGAATACCTGCAGGTTCCGTTCTATCCGTTTACCGGCGAACTGAGCGTGATTTGTGGCGCGCTTGTCGGCGCGGGCCTCGGCTTTCTCTGGTTCAATTGCTATCCGGCGCGCGTTTTCATGGGCGACACCGGTTCGTTATCCATTGGCGGCACCATCGGCGTTATCGCCATCTGCTGTAAACAGGAACTGCTGCTCGCGATTGTCGGCGGCGTCTTCGTGCTCGAAGCGGTCTCAGTGATTCTCCAGGTGCTCAGTTTTAAACTCACGGGGCGTCGCATCTTTGCCATGTCGCCGTTGCACCATCATTTCGAACTGGTCGGCTGGAAGGAAAACACGGTCATCGTGCGCTTTTGGATCCTGTCGGTCATCTGCGCGCTGCTTGGATTAGCCACCCTGAAGTTGAGATAACGTGCGTTACGCCAACAAAAATGTCGCAGTTCTTGGAGCCGGCCTGAGCGGGATGGCCGCGGCGCTTTTGCTCCGAAGCGAAGGCGCTGACGTGACCGTGCTCGACAGCGCAGCCGAGAAAGATCTGCTCAAGTCCACCCTGGATAATCTGCGCACGCAAGGCGTCCGCATTATTGCCGGGCCAGAGAGCGAGACCGATTCGGCAACTTACGATTTCGTGGTCCTGAGCCCGGGAATCGATCCTGCCTCGGCGCTGGCGCGCAACTTTTCCGAACGCAACATCGAAGTCATCGGCGAGCTCGAGCTCGGCTGGCGCTCGTGCCGTCTGCCGGTGATCGCTGTTACCGGAACCAACGGCAAGACGACGACGACCGAGTTGCTGGCGCAGATGTTGAACGCGTGCGGCCAGCGCACCATTGCCTGCGGAAATATCGGCAAACCGCTCTGCGAAATCGTCCAGCGACAACAGGACTTCGACGTCCTTACGATTGAAGTCAGTTCTTTCCAGCTCGAGACCATCCAGACCTTTCATCCCGAGATTGCCATCTGGTTGAACTTCGCGCCCGATCATCTCGATCGCTATCGCTCTGTCTGGGAATATCGGGACGCGAAGCTGCGCATCTTCGAGAACCAGACGGAAAAGGATGTCGCGATTATTAATGCCGTGGAAAAGCTGCGAAACGTTCGCGCGCGGCGCGTCACCTTCAGCGCGTATACCGATCGCGCCGACTTCCGGCTGGTTGAAGGCGCGATCGTTTTTCAGGACGAAGTTGTTCTGCGACTGGCGGAGGCGAAGCTGCGCGGCGCGCACAATATTGAGAACATGATGGCAACGCTCGCGGCCGGACAGGCCCGCGGGCTTTCCTTCGCGCAAATGGTGCCGGCGCTTCTCTCCTACGAGCCGCGCCCGCATCGGTGTGAGTTCGTCAGGAAAGTGGCCGACGTCGACTACATCAACGATTCCAAGGCGACAAATTTGGATGCAGTGCAGAAGGCGCTCGAGGCGCAAACCCGCCCGGTGGTTCTGATTGCGGGCGGAAAAGACAAAGGCTTCAATTTCGAACCGCTGCGCGCGCTGGTTGCCAAAAAGGTCAAACGCGCCGTGCTCATCGGTGAAATGGCCACGCGCATCGAGCGTGACTGGCACAGCGCGGTGCCTTGTCAGTTCGCCAGTTCGTTAGCCGATGCGGTCGAAAAAGCTCATGCGGCCGCCCGCGGTGGCGACGTGGTTCTTTTTTCTCCCGGTACTTCTTCCTTCGACATGTTTAAAAGCTACGCCGATCGCGGCGACCAATTCCGGACGCTTGTCCAGGCCCTGCCGAAATGAAAATCCAACTCCCGAAATTCCTGACTTCAAAGCCGAAGAAAAAACTGCGCGCCACGGCTGTGCGAAAGCCACTCCGAATCGCCGCCACGGCGGACTATGACGATCTGGCTGAGCCAAACATGAAGTTGTCGCGCGCCTTGCTCATCGTGCTGCTGCTTCACGTGGTCGCGGTCTCGGGGATCATTGCCTTCAACGCCATCAAGACACATCAAAGCGTGGCTTTGCCGGTGTCGCGTCCGCCGGCGGTCGTGACTGATGCGGACACAAAGACCGACGCCGCGCTCCATCCGGCCGCGACAAGCAAGGAGATCGCGCACTCTGACAACGCCAGGGCGACCAAGCCGGCGGCAAAATCAGGGACGAAGGAAGATCGAAAGGCGGAACACGCCAAGGCGGGCCCAGCAGATTCAGGAAAGACCTATGTGGTCGCCAAGGGTGAAAATCCGCTGACGATCGCGCACAAATTTAAGGTCTCCTACGACGACCTGCTCGCGATCAATCACATCGATGATCCCAAGAAATTGCAGATTGGGCAAAAGCTCACCATACCCGCGAAGCCGAAGCCAAAGAAATCCGAGTAATCCGAGCGCCTAACTAATTTCGATGCATCGCAAAAGCGCCTATTTTCTTTTTGTTGCCGTGCTGGCCATTCTCGTCATTGGCATCGTCATGCTTTTTAGCACGAGCGCGTTCGCGCCCGTGCGTGAAAGTAAGGGCGACGTTTACCTGTTTGTGAAACGCCAGGGGGTCTGGATCGCCGGGGGTTTGGTGTTTTGCGTGATCGGCGCCTTGGTGGATTACCATTTTTGGCAGAAGACATGGTGGATCTGGTTTGGGCTGGCGACGGTCATGCTGGCGCTCTGTTTCGTTCCGCACATTGGGGTTTTGAAGAATGGAGCCCACCGCTGGATCGGGCTGGGGCCTTTCAAGATGCAGCCGTCGGAGCTTGGACGATTGGCGGCGGTTTTTTTCCTGGCCTGGTGGTTCTCGCGCTATGAAAAAATCAGCGGCCAATGGCTCTACGGCTTTGTTTATCCCCTCTTGATCATGGTGCCGTTGGTCGGCCTGATTGCCAGGGAAGTGGACCTTGGAACGACGGCACTGATCGGCGCGACCGCATACATCGTCATGTTCGTTGCCGGAGCGAATTCATTTCTCCTCGGCGGAATTTCCGTGGCGAGTCTCGCCGGACTTCTCTCGATCGCGATGCTCATGCCGGAGCGCATGGCGCGTCTGACCGCCTTTCTCCATCCGGAAAGATCTCCCACCGGCGCCGGCATGCAGCAGTTGAGCTCCCTGATTGCCTTCGGCAGCGGCGGGATCGAAGGCTTCGGCCTTGGCAACGGCCGCGAGAAGATATCCTACCTGCCGTACGCGCACACTGATTTCATTTTTCCGATGGTTGGTGAGGAGCTGGGTTTGCGGGTCACTTTGCTGGTGGTGTTTCTTTTCCTGGTCATCGTCGTCTGCGGAATGATGATTGCCCTGCACGCGAAGGACCGTTTCGGCCTTCTGCTGGCCTGCGGGATTATCTCTCTGATTGGCCTTCAGGCCGCGGTCAACATCGCGGTGACCACATCGCTCCTGCCTAACAAAGGAATTCCCCTTCCGTTCATGAGTTACGGTGGATCCAATCTCATGGCCTGTCTCTTCAGCGTGGGAATTTTGCTGAACATTTATCGACAGGGCATTCTCGAACCCCTGAACAAAAAGCGCCAATCGCTGCAGGTGCGCATGACTCCGCGGATTTGATGATGAACGCGATCATTGCATGCGGCGGAACCGGCGGTCATCTCTTTCCCGGGCTGGCGGTTGCCGAAAGTCTTCGCGCGCGCGGACATGAGGTTTTGTTGTTTGTCTCGGAAAAGGAGGTCGATGCGCTGGCGCTTTCCGGAAGATCTTTTCCTTTTGAAAAATTGCCGACCGTCGGTCTGCCCTCGCTTTATTCTCCCGCCATCTTCGGCTTTTTGAGGCGGTTTAACGAAAGCCTGACGCGTTGCCGGGCCATTTATCGCACGTTTAAACCGCAGGCGGTTCTGGGAATGGGAGGATTTACTTCGACTGCGCCGATTCTTGCCGGGCGAATGCGCGGGATTTCGACCTTCATCCATGAGTCCAACGCCATCCCGGGAAAAGCGAATCGTCTGACTGCGCGGATGGTGCGCGCGGTGTTGTTAGGCTTTAAGGAATGCGCGCCTTTCTTTCCGCGTTCGCACACGGAAGTTACCGGCACTCCCATCAGAACGGAGCTGCGTCGTCTCGATCGCGCAGAAGCGCGCGCTAAACTCGGGCTGGCGCCGAACGTCCTTACGCTGCTGGTGATGGGCGGAAGCCAGGGAGCGAGCGGCCTCAATCAAGCCGTGATCCGGGCGTTGTCGGCATTGCAAGGCCTGGAGTTGCAGGTCATCCATCTCTCCGGGACTCGGGACGAGCGGCTGGTGGCGGACAATTACCAGCGCGATAACATCCGCGCCTTTGTCGCGCCTTTCCATCATCGAATGGAGGAGGCATACAGCGCGGCCGATTTTGCCGTGGCCAGATCGGGTGCCGCCAGTCTCGCGGAACTTTCGTTCTATGCCTTGCCATCGATCCTGATCCCGTTCCCGTACGCGGCCGACGATCACCAGACGCGCAACGCTGAAATATTCTCCCGCGCGGGCGCAGCGATTTTGATGCAGGAGAGCGAGCTGGCGGGCGACCGGTTAACGAAAGCGATTCGCGACCTGGGCAGCAATGGCGAAGCTCTGGCAGCGATGTCAGAAAAATGCGCTGCTCTTGCGCCGCGGGATGCCGCCGCTCTTGTAGCCACGACCATGGAGAAGTACACCAATGTCGCCTGAATTGGATCTCGCTCCTTTTCTAACCCGGGAACGTCATCGGATTCATCTCATCGGCGTTGCGGGTAGTGGGATGAGTGGCATTGCGGCCTTGTTGCTGGAGCTGGGGCATCAGGTTTCCGGTTCCGACAAGGCGATCACCCAGGAGACCGGCCGGCTGCAGCGGCTCGGCCTTGAATTTCATTCCGAACACCGCGCTGAAGAGGCCGCGGCCGCCGAGCTGATCGTTTATTCTTCGGCGATCAAGGAAGAGAATCCCGTGCTGGCGGCGGCGCGGAAGCTCGGTAAGCCTTGCGCGCGCCGCGCCGAAGCGTTGGCCGCGATCATGCGCGGGAAACGCGGAATCGTCATTGCCGGAATGCATGGCAAGACAACGACCTCTGCCATGACCGCCCATGTGTTGCGCGAGAGCGGACTGCATCCCTCCCATTATGTCGGCGCGGAAATTCCCATTCTTGGAACGAACGCGCATTGGGATAGTCGCGGAGAATATTTTGTCGCCGAAGGCGATGAGAGTGATGGGACACTGGAATTTTTCCATCCCGAGCACTCGCTCATTCTCAACATCGAAGAGGAGCACCTCGATTTTTATAAGGATCTCGCGGCCATCGAGCGGACTTTCGCCAAGCTAATCTCGCAGACGTCGGGAACGGTTTTTTACAGCGCCGACGATGTGAACGCGACGCACTCGTGCGAGTCGTGCGCCCGAGGCGTCTCCTATGGGTTCTCGGACAAGGCCGACTACCGGGGTAGCGCGGTTGAGCTCCGGAATTTCGCCTCGGTCTTTTGCGTGCATCAAAGAGGCAAGCAACTCGGAGAGGCAGTGCTCAATGTTCCGGGCCGCCACAACGTGCACAATGCGCTCGGGGTCATCGCCATTGCCTCAGAGCTGGGCGTTCCGTTTGAAAGAATTGCCGCTTCGCTCCGTAAATTTGAACACGCCCGGCGACGATTCGAAATCAAATATGCGAGCGACAGGTATCTGCTGGTGGACGACTACGCGCACCATCCAACGGAGATCCGCGCCACCTTGAAGACGGCTCGATCCGCCGGGCGCAAGCGAGTCCTGACCATGTTTCAACCACACCGATATTCGCGCACCCAGGCTCTTCGGCACGAGTTTGGCGCCGCTTTCGACGATGCCGACCGCGTGGTCATTACCGACGTTTATCCCGCGAGCGAGAAACCAATTCCAGGAGTGAGCGGCCAGACGATCGTCGACGAGATCATCGCGCACGGCCACGATGGCGTTTCTTATCAGCCCATGCGGCAGATGCTCCATTGCGATGTCGGTAATATCATCGATGACGGGCGATCTGGTCGTTAGTCTCGGTGCCGGAAATATTCACGAGGAGCTGGCGATTCTCGCAGCCGATCTGGTGATCTTCGAAAAATTGCAGGCCGCCGTCGGAGCGGATGGGAAGGCCCGATTGTACGAACCGCTGGCGCGGCACACCACGCTGCGAGTCGGTGGTCCGGCACGGTTCTGGGTGGAACCCAACACCGAACACGCATTTGCCGAAGTGATTCGCCTTTGCGGCCGCGAAAATTTATCGCTCTTTGTCATCGGGCGCGGTTCGAACCTTCTCGTGCGCGATGGCGGAATCCGCGGTGTGGTTGTTCATCCGAGCGGCGGAGAATTTGATCGGATCGAAGTGAACGGGAATGAGATTACGGCCGGCGCCGGTGCGAAACTGAAAGAGGTCGCGTACGCCGGCAAGGCGGCGGGCCTCGGCGGTCTCGAGTGGATGGAGGGAATCCCGGGGGCGGTCGGCGGAAGCCTGCGCATGAATGCCGGTGCCATGGGTGGCCAGACATTTGATAACGTCGTCAGCGTCCGGTTTCTGGACAGCGAGGGGAACGCGCACATAAAGACGCGCTCGGAGATCGAAGCGTTTTACCGGCATGTGCCGTTGTTCGACACCAACTACGTGGTCTCGGCGGTTTTTGCGGGAATACCCGCGCCGCGCGACGTCATCGAGAAAAAGCTCGAAGAATCGCAGGAAAAGCGCCGCTCATCACAACCGGCGGCCAAGAGCGCAGGCTGTATTTTCAAAAACCCGCGCAGTATTCCCGCTGGAAAGCTGGTCGAAGAGCTCGGCTTGAAGAACACGCGGGTGGGGAATGCGCGCGTTTCGGAAGTGCACGGCAATTTTTTCGTGAACGATGGCGGAGCGAGCGCGTCTGAAATGCTGGAACTGATCGACAAGGTGAAGACGGTCGCGCGAACAGAGCGCGGCATCGAATTAGAGACGGAAGTTCAAATCGTAGGGGAGAACGCGTAATGGGATTACCGAAGAAAGTTGCCGTTTTGATGGGAGGGCCCGGCTCGGAACGCGAGGTCTCTCTGGCCACCGGCAAAGGCGTATCCAAAGCACTTCGCTCGCTCGGGCTCGAGGTCACTGACGTCGATGTGCGAAACGAGAATTTCGAATTGCCCGCGGGGACCGAGCTCGCCTTTATCGCCATCCACGGGACTTTCGGCGAGGACGGGCAGGTCCAACGGATTTTGGAGAAACGCGGTGTGCCTTACACCGGCGAGGGCGCGGCCGAGAGCGAGATGGCCTTTAACAAGATTTCCACGAAAGAGCGTTTCCAAAAACACGGCGTCCCGACGCCCGAGTGGGAAGTGGTTGGGCAAGGCGCACGTCCCACCATGAGCCTGCCTTTCGTGGTCAAAGCTCCGCGGCAGGGGTCGACTGTCGGTGTCTATATAATAAAGAGTGCGGACAAGGTCGGCGCTGCGCTGGAGGATGCGGCCTCGTATGACCGCGAGTTTTTGGTGGAGAAATTTGTTCCGGGTCGCGAGCTGACCATTGGCGTGCTTGGGACGCAGGCACTCCCGATTATCGAGATCATTCCCAAGGGCGGGTTCTACGATTTCACGAACAAGTATCCGTTCCTGAATCCGCAAGCAGGCGGAAGCGCCGAACACATTTGCCCGGCAAAAATCGACGAAAACATCACAAATGAAATTCAGGAGCTTGCCCTGGCGGCGACGCGCGCTCTTGGACTCGAGGTCTATTCGCGGGTGGATGTGCTTCTGCCGGCCGATAACAAGCCGACAGTCTTGGAGATCAACACCATTCCCGGCATGACCGAAGCGAGTCTGTTGCCGGAGGCAGCCGCCGTCGCCGGTATTTCCTATGTGGAGCTGTGCCGCCGCATCATCGAATTGTCGGCTGCGCGGAAAGGAGTGGGCGCATGAGAATGAAGCGTCGCACGCCGCGCCCGCGGAACCAGCGGGCATCGAATGTTCGCCAACGGCGTCAGCAACATTTGCTGGACGTGAAAGTGCGCTCGCGAAGCGTCTCGCAACACCGCAACCGCCGGATCGTCGTGGTCCTGTCGAAGTTAGGCCTCTTCGTCGCCATCCTGATCGGTCTCTATTTCGGCGGCCGCCGCCTGGCCGATCGCTTCTTTTTCGAGAATCCCGACTACCGGGTGAGCATGATCGATGTCCAGACCGACGGCACGCTGCCGCGCGATCAGGTGCTGCGCACCGCCGGCATCCGCGAAGGTGAAAACATTTTCCGGATCAATTTGTCGGATGTGCACGACCGGTTGCAGCAGCTTCCCCAGGTCGACGAAGTACAGCTGGTGCGACGATTGCCGGCCGAGATCGATATCAAACTGGTCGAGCGCAAGCCGATCGCGTGGATCACGAGTGAGAAGGAGATGTCCGATCCCTTTTCGACCGAGAGCGCCTTTCTGGTGGACGCGCGCGGCGTTTTGATGAAAGAAAAGAAATTGTTGCCCGAACATCTTGGGCTGCCGCTCATCTCGGGATGCAAGAGCGAATCGCTCGAAGCCGGCAAAATCGTCGAATCGTACGAGGCCCGCGCGGCCCTGGAGCTTTTGCGCATGAGCACGCGGAGCTTCATGCAAACGCGGTTCCAGATCCGCGAGATTGATTTGTCGAAAGGATACTGTCTGTCGGTGACGGACAAGAACCACATCCGGGTAGCCTTTGATTTCGATAATCTCGAGCAGCAAGTCCAGCGGCTCGAACAACTGGTGGCGTATGCGGAGGATTCCAAACAGGAATTGGCGACGGTCAACCTGTTGGTGCAACGGAATATTCCCGTGACATTCGGCAAGACCCCAACAGAGGTCATTAACGACACGATTAAACCTAACGAACAACCGAAGTTCGGAACGTTTTCGGCGCCGGCGCTTGCAATTCCGGCTTCTCCGAAACCGAAGAAGGCTCTTCCAGTAACCAAACCTCATCCTAAAGCGACTCCTCCCGCTGAGGTCCGGCGGGCAGTGCCAGTCAATCAACCAAAGAAGAATTAGAAATGGCTAGTAACGATTTAATGGTCGGTCTCGAAATCGGGACATCGAAAATCTGCGTTGTGGTTGGCGAGAGCCGTCCCGATGGCACGATAAAAATTCTGGGCGTCGGACAGGCGCCATCACGCGGCGTGCGCAAAGGCGAGATCGTGGATTTCGAAACGGCCATGAAATGTGTGCATGAAGCCGTGGTCGACGCCGAACAAAAAAGCGACGTCATGATCAGGAGCGTTTACGTAGCGGTGGCGGGCGCCCATATCCAAAGCTTCAACAATCGCGGTTGCGTGATCCTTCCAGAGGACAAGGACGAGATCGACGAGCAGGACATCGAAGATGTGAAAATCAACGCCCGGGAGGTCAGTATTCCCGCGCAGAACGCGTTTCTGCATTCGATCATTCAGCATTACCACGTGGACGGGCAGGACGGGGTCCTTAATCCGGTGGGAATGCTCGGCGAGAAACTGGAAGCTGACTTTCATATCGTGCACGGCGTGCGAACGAGAATTCAAAATACGATTCGCTGTGTAAAAGAGTTGCCTCTCGATGTGGAAGACGTCGTCTTCGGCGCGCTCGCCTCGGCCCAGGTCGTTTTGACGCAGCATCAGAAAAACCTCGGAGCGCTCGTGGTCGATATCGGCGGAGGGACTACCGATTACATTTTATACGTCGACGGAGCGGTGAAGCAGAGCGGGGTTCTCGCGGTCGGCGGGGATCACATCACCAACGATATTTCCATGGGATTGCGCATTCCGATGATGCGCGCCGAGAAACTCAAGGTCGAAGAGGGAAGCGTGACCCTGGGCAACTCGCTCCCGGGCGAAACGATTCTGTTGAAGGACGATTCCGGTTTCGCCGGGAAAGAAATCGAGCGCGAGACCCTGAACACGATCATTCATCTGCGATTACGCGAAAGCTTCGAGCTCTTGAAGAAGCAACTGCGCGAAGAATCGTTTATCGATTACACCGGCGCTGGAATGTTCATCACCGGCGGGTGCAGCCAATTGAGTGGGATTGACCATCTGGCGGAGGAAATTTTTGAGATGCCGGCGCACGTGGCCCACGCCCAGACCATGTCGGGCCTGACATCGGCTTTTGAAAATCCGCAGTTCAGCACTGCCATCGGCCTGATCAAATACGCGCAAGCGGTCCAGGCGGACCGGCCGCGCCGCCGGTTTGGAATTTTTGGAAAGTTTTTCAGCGGAATGCGGTGATCCCAAACTCAACATCATGATTCAACTCAGTCACAATTACAGTTTGCCCGAACGCGAACAGGAAAGTATCCCGATCAAGGTTGTCGGCGTTGGAGGCGCCGGGTCGAACGCGCTCGATCGCATCGTGCTCGATGGGATGGAGAAGGCCGACATGATCGCGATCAATACCGATGTGCAATCGCTGGCCGCGTCCGTGGCCGCCCAGAAGGTTCAGCTCGGAAGATCGAGCACTCGCGGCCTGGGCACGGGGGGCGATCCTGACCTGGGTTATCAGGCGGCCATGGAATCGGTCGATGAGATCCGTCGCGCCCTAACGGATGCGCGCATGATTTTCGTCTGCGCCGGTCTCGGCGGCGGCACCGGCTCGGGAGCGGCGCCTGTGGTTGCGCAACTGGCGCGCGAAGCCGGGTCGTTAGTCATCGTTTTCGCGACCTTGCCTTTTTCATTTGAAGGAAAGCGCCGTGCCGAGCAGGCCCAGGAAGCTCTCGCTCGCCTTGGCGAGGTCGCCAATGCCGTTATTTGTTTCGAAAACGATCGTTTGGGCGACATGGTCGCGCCGAAAGCGGGCATTCATCAGGCCTTCGCTTTTGCCGATGTCATGATCAGCCAGAGCGTCCGTTCGATTGTGAACCTCATTCAGCGGCCCGGCCTGATCCGAATTGGTTTCGACGATCTGCTCTCGGCGCTTCGAAGCCAGAATGGCCGATGCCTGTTTGGTTTTGGTGAAAGCGACTCCGACAATCGCGCGCACGACGCCCTAACGCAGGCACTGAAGAACCCGTTGATGGACAAAGGGCGCATGCTGGCGGACGCCGCCAATGTGCTCGTGCAGGTCGCCGGCGGACCGGGAATGACTTTGTCGGAAGTCGAAATCCTGATGAAGGAGCTTGGGCGCCATGTGCGCGACAACACGCAGATTCTTTTCGGAACGGCGGTCGACGGACGGATGGGCAACCGGCTCAGTGTCACTATCCTCAGTTCCATCGCGATCGAAGGCGCTCCGGAACAAGCGCTCGAAGAAACCCTCGCGCCTCCGATTCCCGCGCCGGCGCCTTTCATGCCATCGAGCCCGCCGATTTGGGAACAACAGCCAGAGCCAGTGGATGCGATTGAATCAGCGCCGCCGGTGGAGACGGAAGATGTCATTGAGGCAATCGAAGCCGAGGCGCCACCCGCGCCCGAAGAACTGATTCCGTCAGAAGCGCCGGTATCGATCGAAGCTCCGATGAACCCAAGTCCGGAGCCAAAGAAACCGGTGCTCGGTCCCCGCGTCATGATGCCGAAGAAGAAACCGATGCTGATCAAGGAACCGATTAACCCGATTAAACCGGTCAAACCCGAAAAGTTTGTTCAGGCGAAGCAGGAGGTCATGCAGTTCGAGCCGGTGACGCGCGGACGCTTTGAGAAGAGCGAGCCGACCATCGTGGAAGGCCAGGACCTGGACGTTCCAACGTTCCTGCGGAAGAACGTGCGGGTGAAATAGGGCCGCGACGTTGTGGAGGCGGTTGTGCCAACCGCCTGTCTAAGGGCTGGAGGGACGACCTCCGTGTCGTCCCTGATATTGGGACTTGTCCCTCCACAGCGCCCCTTGCAAAGAAAAAGCCCGGCGCGTTGCCGCGCCGGGCTCCTCCAAATTTTTTGCTGAAAACCCGTTACTTAATGTGACCCGAGACGAGCTTGGTCATCTCGAACATGCTCACCTGGCTCTTGCCGTTGAAGACAGGCTTGAGAGCGTCGTCCGCATTAATTTGTGTGCGTTTTTTCTTATCCTGTAATCCGTTCTTTTTGATGTAGTCCCAAAGTTTCTTGGTCAGCTCAGAGCGGGGAAGTGGCTTTGAGCCTACGACGGCGGAAAGTTTGTCATCGGGCTGCACCGGTCTCATGAAGGCGGCGTTAGGCTTGCGTTTGGAAGGAGTCTTGGTGGTTTTCGGCATAGAGGCTGATTAATGCTTCCCCCGTGGGAGGGCAATACTAAATTTCGCCTAGGAAAAAGTTTTTTAGCTCCTTCTTTGGACGGCCACGGCCGCCAGGTCGTCTGGCAGGCGGGTCCGGCCGTCTGCCGGAAGGATGCGTCGAAGAATACTGCCGAGGACGCCTTCGGCCGTTGCTGCCGTCCCGTCAACGACTTCCGCGAGCAATTCCGGCGTCAGCCGATGTCGGGCATCGTCGGCACCGCCGAACAATCCATCTGTATAAAGAACGAAGGAATCGCCGGCCTGGAGGTCAACAGTCGTCTCATCGAACTGCGGCTGATCGACCAGGCCTAACGGCGGTGCGCTCGAAGGGATCAGTTCGGTTTTTCCACCCCGCCGTGAGATGAGCAAAGGCGGATGGCCGGCTCCGGCAACGGTCGCCCGGCCGGTTTCCAACTCGAGTCGGACGCACATGGCAGTCATGAAAGAGCGCGCGCCGAAGATGGCTTGGAACTCGTTATTCACCGCGGCCATGATCGCGCCCGGCGAGTCATTCTCTGATATTCCGTGATGAAAAAGGAGCTTACTCAAGGTCGTCAGAAGCGCCGCGGATGCGCCGTGACCGGTGGCGTCCGCGATCCAGAAAAACATTTGGTCCGGTCGCTGGCGCAGCCATCCATAGATATCGCCCCCGACTTCGATCACCGGCCGGAAACAGGCGGCGATGTCCCATCCGGGGAGATTCGGCGGTTTATGCGGAATAAGAGACCGCTGGGTTAGGCGCGCCGCCGCCAGGTCCTGCTCCAGATTCCTCCGCCATTCTTCCAATTCTTCGTTTTGTTTCTGTAATTGCCGTCTCAGCGAACGCAGACGCAACTGGGTTTCAATCCGAGCGCGGAGAATCGCGAGATTGATCGGCTTGATTACGAAATCGTCGGCGCCGGCCTCAAGGCAGCCCACTTCGCTTTCTTCTCCGCCGTGGCCCGTGAGCATGATGGTCGGGATCTGCGCGATCTCAGGATTTGTTTCGGCGCGCAGCCGCCTGAGCAGGTCGGCGCCGTTCAACCCCGGCAGCTCGAAATCGAGCAACAGCAAGGTCGGTTGACTCGCTTGCAACTGGGACCATGCGTCCTCCCCGCTTTCGGATTCTTTGCAAAGGTAGCCAAGCTCCGATAACGAACGTACCAGCATCCGTCGGCTGAGCGCATCGTCATCGACCACCAGGATCGTGTCACCCGTAGATTGCGCCATTCTCAACCTCACATTCGAATGCCGATCGATAATTCACCGTATGAATCTGGCAACTTCCCTCCTTTGAGGGAACACGGTGAGCCATTTGCGACGGAAAAAACCCCTTTGCAGCGGTTTGGCGCTTTCGCCTTGGCAATGAATGAGAACATCGGTAGTCTCGTCCTACTGGCCTTATGAAATTCTCGCTGTCTGCTTTGATGGTTTGCGCGTGGATCCTCGCCTCGTGCGATGTGGATGAACCACCTCCCTCGCACACGCGCCGGACTCCGGCAACAACGGGCCAGGCGGCCCCGAGTCAATATCCGCCTCAGCAACAGCCGTTTAATCCGAACGGTCCGGCTCAACCGGACGCGAACGCGGCCGCTCCCGACAATTCGGCACCGTCACAACCGGCGGCTCCGACCAGGGTTGCCAAAGGCGATTATCCATACGGCATTCCCGTGCCGAACAAGCCGCATCTTGTCGAGAGCCCGTACTCGCCTGGCAAATATGTCGATGTGGAAGGCTTCGCTCCCGGCACGGAAGTGAAAGATCCTTACACCCAGAAAATCTTTCTGGTTCCGTAAGGGAATGTGACATCGGCATCCTGCCGATGATCATGGAAGAACATCGGCTGGTCGCCTTTTGTTCGGGAAAGCTGGACAAGCGCACGCGATATTGGATGCTGGTTGGCGCATGCCGTAAGACGGCTGCCGCGCCCGCCTGAGCGTATTCAATCCGGCACGTTACCTATGGAATTGCGCATCAAGCGAGCCCCACGGATCGACGCGGAAATCACCGTTCCGGGTGACAAAAGCATTTCGCATCGCGCGGCCATCATCGGTGCGTTATCCAACGGAATTTGTCATCTCCATGGTTTTCTTCCGAGCGACGACTGCATGCACACGGTCAACGCGTTGCGCGCGCTCGGGATCGAGATTGAACAGCCCGAACCGACTGAGCTGATTGTTCACGGGAAAAAGCGCGTGCTTTCTCCGCCTTCGAGCGAGATCGATTGCGGGAACTCCGGCACCGCTATGCGCCTTCTCGCCGGTCTGCTCGCGGGCCAGACATTTGAAAGCAGGCTCGTGGGCGACGCATCGCTTTCACGGCGCCCGATGGATCGGATCATCACGCCGCTTCGTAAGATGGGAGCGAACATTGTGGCGGAGGGACCGGAGCATACTCCGCCGCTCCGGATAAATGGCGGTTCGCTCAAGGGAATCCATTACAGCTCGCCCATTGCCAGCGCGCAGGTGAAGGGATCGCTTCTGCTGGCCGGTCTCTTCGCAAAAGGGAAAACAACCGTGGACGAACCCGCCACCAGCCGAAATCACACTGAGCTGATCTTTAATTACTTTCTTCTCCGCACAGCCCGGGGAAAAAACGGAGCCATCAGCGTCTTTGGCGATCAAATGCCGGAGTCGCGCGATTTCACCATTCCCGGCGATCTCTCGTCGGCCGCTTTCTGGCTAACGGCAGCTGCGGCGCAGCCCGGCGGGCATCTGCTGGTGCGAAACGTCGGGCTGAACGACACCCGCACGGCCATTCTGGGTGTCCTGGTGCGAATGGGCGCACAGGTGCGCGAAGCGATCGAAGACGTGGACCAGGTCGAACCGCGCGGAATCGTTGAGGTCACCGGCGCGCCTTTGAAAGGCACTGTCATTCAGGGAAAAGAAATTCCGCAGTTGATCGACGAGCTGCCGATCCTGGCGGTGGCCGGAGCACTGGCTAGCGGCACCACGATCATTCGGCACGCCGCTGAATTGCGAGTGAAGGAAACCGACCGCATCGCCGCCATCGCCCACAATCTCCGAATCATGGGCGCGCAAGTCGTGGAAATGAATGATGGCCTCGAGATTCATGGACCCGCTCCTTTGCGAGGCGCGCGCGTTGCCAGTTTCGGCGACCACCGCATCGCCATGGCTTTCGCGGTAGCGGGTCTATTCGCCGAAGGCGAAACCATTGTCCAGGATGCTGAATGTATCCGCGAGTCCTACCCGAGTTTCGAAACGGCCCTGGAGGAATTCGTGAGCCCGAAGCGCGGACGCTCGACCACTCCGGTGATCGGCTCCTTTTCCTCGGTTAGGCTGGACGAAGAATAATGGAGGGACCGCCGGCTTGGCGAACTGTGGGCAATTTTTCGGCTGACAAACTCAGGCTCGGATGACCTCAGCGTTTCACCGTGTCATTGCCATCGATGGTCCCGCTGCCTCTGGGAAAAGCAGTGTGGCGCGTGAGCTCGCCCGCCGGCTCGGATACGTTTACGTCAATTCCGGCGCCATGTATCGAGCGGTCACATGGGACGTTCTCGAGCATGGAATCGATCCTAACGACAGCGAAGAAATCATTCGCCTTGTGCAGGCAGCGCCGATTCGATGCGAACTAATCAATAATCGATCTCGAGTATTTATCGGCCAGGTTGATCCCGGGCCGCACCTGCGGGATGACCGGGTTAACCGAAACGTTTCGCAGGTCAGCACGGTCCCTCAGGTTCGGGTCATCCTCGTGGAAAAACTTCGAAATTACGCGCGCGACCACGATCTCGTCGTCGAAGGACGCGATATCGGTTCGGTCGTCTTCCCGGATACGCCTTACAAGTTTTACATCGACGCGTCGCCGGAGGTTCGTTCCCGGCGCCGGGCCGCCGAAGGGCTGCGCGATGAGATTGCCGCGCGGGACCGCGCCGATTCCGCGCGGCGTTCGTCTCCGCTGATCATCGCGGAAGACGCTCTCGTGATCGACAGCTCGAACCTGACCATTGACGGCGTCGTGGGCGAGATCATCGGCCGGCTCAAGATGAGCGGGCTCGATGGCCTGGCCTAACGACCCTCCTTCGATCACGTGAATCCCTGGTATTGGTTCGGCTATCACGCGTCTCGCCTGCTGGCGCAGGTTTTCTTCCGTTTCCGCATCCTCCATCGCGAGAGAATGATCCAATCCGGCCCGCTGCTTCTGGCCATGAATCACCAGAGCTACCTGGATCCGCCGCTGGCCGGAAACGCCTGCGACCGGCCGATCTATTTTTTGGCGCGCAACACTCTTCTCAATGTCCCGCTGCTTGGCCGAATTCTTCCAAAACTCAATGTCATCCCGGTCGATCAGGAGGGTATTGATCGCCGCGCCCTGAAAAAACTGATCGAGGTCGTTCGCGCCGGTAATGGAGCGCTCGTTTTTCCGGAGGGCTCGCGCACCATGGATGGAAACCTGCAGCCGGGAGAGCCAGGGATCGGTTTGATTATCGCGAAAACGCGTGCGCCCGTCGTGCCCTTGCGAATCTTTGGAGCCTTCGAAGCCTTGCCTCGGGGCGGAGGAAAGCTTCGCTTCGCGCGCGTCACCGTTGTCGTCGGTCATCCGATTGTCTTTACCGATGCGGACTTCAAAGACGGCGGCAAAGA
Organism: uncultured Verrucomicrobiae bacterium; assembly: GCA_963824205.1. Classification (GTDB taxonomy): domain Bacteria; phylum Verrucomicrobiota; class Verrucomicrobiia; order Chthoniobacterales; family UBA10450; genus JBBRDU01. The sequence goes on from CAWGOG010000001.1 coordinate 1,255,086, forward strand.
AGCTTACGGCCGGCTAAGCCAGCGTGTCATGGATGCAATCGCGGCCATTCAGCTGGAATAGCCTGGGGCGCAACCTTTGCCTAACCAAAGATGATGCGCGGGGGTTCTGCCGTCCTTCGGCTGCTTTGTAGCGGCGGTCTGTGATCGTCGCAAACTTTGGGATTTGATAGTGCGACGGTCACAGACCGCCGCTACAAAGCGAAGGGCCCCTCACCTCCCGCCTTCGCCAAGGTTACGGCGTGGCAGGCAGTCCTCTCCCCGCATGGCGGGGCGAGGAAGAAGAAGGACTGATTGAACACTTAGTTTCTTTTCCCTCGCTCTTCTCTGAAGGGAGAGGGGAGGGTGAGGGTTGGTTCCTGATAGCTAATGCTGGCCAGCCAAGTCTTCATCCGTAAGCTTGGCGAGACATGCCGGACCCGAACACGAGCGACAAACCCGCGGCGGACAAAGCCTCCAAGACCGCACTGTTAATGATGGTTGTCGTTCTGGTGGTCATGTCACTGGTGGCTCTCCATTTGAATTGGATCCACTGGCGACGGGATAAGATCGAACAGGTAACCGTCACGCCAATCGCGACGCCCACTCCGAGTCCCTGAAGATACCTAAGGCCGCGGATGACATTTTGTTCGAATAAGCCTCTGCAAGTTATGTCTAACCCTTTCATGAAACCCATCCTGGTCGTTACCCTAGCCACCGCACTTTTCACTTTTGGCTGCCAAAAACAGGAATCGGAAGCCGAACGAAAAGCTGAGGTTGAGCGGCAAGTCCAGGAACGCCTTGCCGCTGAGCATCAGGCCCAGAATCAGCAGCCCCTGAGCGAGGGCCAAGTGAACGTGGAAAGCGCACAGAATGTCGCCGCCACGCCTGCTGAAAGAGTAACGGAGCGCGATCGGCCCGAACGCGATTCCGGCCGCTCCGATGAAGACAGCGTGCGCGACGAACCCGATGGCCGTGCGGGGTCAAGCTACTCGACATTTTACACGAGGCTCGAGGCCGACGGCGATTGGATTGAAACTTCGAATTATGGATACGTCTGGCAGCCACGAGTCGCGCAGCAATCTCGAGCATGGCGGCCTTACACAGATGGGCGCTGGGTCTATACCGATGCCGGATGGACCTGGATCTCTGAAGAGCCGTTCGGGTGGGCGACCTATCATTACGGCCGCTGGACCCGCCTGCGGAACGTCGGCTGGATCTGGGTGCCGGGTAGTGAATGGGCCCCGGCGTGGGTTTCCTGGCGCACGAGCAACGACTACGTAGGCTGGGCGCCCCTTCCTCCGGAAGCGCGTTTCGAGCGCGGCAGCGGGATTCACAACTGGGCCGACAATTATTACGACATTGGCCCCGACCAATATTCCTTTGTGCAGACCTCCAATCTTGGAGACGAACGGCTCGAGCGCGCCATCGTCCCGGCGGAACGCAACGTGACCATCGTTAACCAAACGGTCAACGTGACCAATATCACCTTCAGCAACAACATGGTGACCAACAATGGGCCGAGTTACGACCAAGTGCGGACGCGCTCACAACGGCCGATCGAGCGACTCCGCCTGGAGCGCCAGGTTTCCGTAAATGTAAATGGCGATTTGCATCCTGTCGTTAGGGGCGAAGTCGTCCAGATGGCGGCACCGGCATTCGCCCGCGCGCAATCAGTCGAACGGCCGCGCACCGTCAGGGAAAACATTGCCCAGGCTGTTCCCGAGCATGGCTGGGACGGGATTGCCGATCGCCAGGCCGCTGAGAAGGCCCGGGAAAAGATTCGCAGCGAAGCCACTCCGCCGTCCAATGGACCGTCACGCACGTTCGTTAGGCCAAGTGGGGGTGCTCCCTCTGGGCGCGCGGCTGCGCCAATGGTTGCCCCGTCCGCTTCGGTCGCGGGCACTCCTGTTCCCGCATCCAGCGCCGCGGCGTCGCCGGAAGGCTCGGTCTCCCGTGTCCGCCCCGGTTCGCCCGCTGTAACTCCTTCACCCGCGACGAGTCCACGCTCGACTCCCATTCCCGAAGCGAGCCCATCTGTTTCTGCGACACCGGTTCGAGCTCCCTCACCAGAGACGACGCCTTCGCCTTTGCATCGGCCGAATCGAATGATGAGTCCGGGCGCCGGGCCAAGGGTTTTGCCCTCTCTCGCGCCGGGTGTTCGGCGAGTTGCACCGGGCTCCGGTCCTCGCCATTTGTTGTCGCCGACACCGACGCCGCAGGCTTCTTCCACTCCGGTGGAAAACGCCACTCCGACAACCACCGGCGAAGCAAACCGTCCCGTTGAAGGTAAACGCGAACGGAATTCCCAGGGTCAGCCTCAGCGACCACCGCAAACAGATGCCACTCCGACCCCGGCAGGCGGATCACCCGCCGAATCAACCAGCTCGCCTGGACAGTTGCAGCAGGAACGCGCCGAGCGCCAGGGCCTGCGACCGCGGCAGCAAAAAGAGCGCCGGACTGAAAGTCCTTCACCTTCTGCCACACCGCAGGACCGATAAACAAAACTGGTTCTGTCGCCGTAGCGCGCAGTGATCTTAAACCTTGAACCCGCCGTTCGCGGCGAGCTCACGGGCGTAGGTCAAGGTATCGATAGCCTCTACCGTTTTGTCCTTCCGAATCGCTTTGATCCGCGGAAACCGCAGGGCCAAGCCACTGGCGTGGCGGCTCGACGGCTGGATCGAGTCGAATGCAATCTCAAGCACGATATCCGGCTTCACCTCCCGGTAACGTCCACGCTCAACGGTGGTGTTGGCCTTGAAATGCTCGGTCAGTTCGGCGATCTCCACATCCGTTAGGCCGCTGTAAGCCTTGCCGATCGGAAGCAGTTCTCCCGAATCTTCGTCGCGCACGGCAAAGGTGTAATCGCTCAGGACATGGTTGCGTTTCCCATGACCCAGCTCTGCTGCGACCACGACTACGTCGAGCGTGGCGAGTTCTTTCTTTAGCTTGAACCAGTAGAGTCCGCGGCGACCCGGCGAATAAAGGCTCCCGGGATCCTTCACCATCAATCCTTCGTTCGAGCGCGCCCGTGCCTGATCGAAAATGCGGTCGATTTCCGCGGCGGATTTTGCCGGAAACATTTCCGCACTCTGAAACTGCGCGGGCAAGCTAAGTTCCCGCATCCGCTCCCGCCGGTTCCGCAAAGGCGTTCGCAGGAGTGACTGTCCGTTAAGCCAGAGAATGTCGAAGGCGATGAAAACCACCGGGACATCGGATGAAGTCGAAGCGAACAAATCCGGTCCCTCGTCTTTTCGGCCTAACCGTTTTTGGAGATCGAAAAAAGTCAATCTCCGGCCTTCTTCGTAGGCGATAATCTCGCCATCCAAAATCACTTCATCGGATAACCCGCGTGCGCGCTCCGCGATGTCGCCGAATTGATCGGTAATCCTCCGAAGGTCGCGCGAAAAAATTTCCACGCGATCGCGCGTTCGATGCAGTTGCGCGCGAATGCCGTCGAATTTGTCTTCCACATAAAGGACCGCCTCCCCAGGTTTGGCCTCACCTGATGAAGACGATTCGTGCATTTCGAGAAACCGTTCCCAGATGGCTTCGGCGGTCGGCTCCGGGCTTGCCAGCATCGATTTTATCGGCCGAAAAACCGACAGCTCAGCGCCGGCCAGTGTTCCGGTGGAGGCGCGCGTTGCCGTTGCTCCGATGTCTCCCAAGAGCATGTTTGCCTCTTTGACCTCATCGAGAGGCGCTTCAAAGGCGCGCGCGACCGCTTCTTCCACAAGTCCCTCCTTAAGTCCGATCCGCAGGTCGCTCGTTAGGATTTTAACCACATACTGGCCCTCAAGCGCGGTAAGGCGTTGCAATTGCCTTTGCAGAATCTCAGCTTTCGCGATCGGGCCGCGCGCTCGCTGCAGAGCATCGAAGAAGTCACGTGATGCCAATAGTCCGAAAGGTTCCGGCCTCGTCCTTCCTTCCAGAATTTCGCGGGCCGATTTGCCGGCATCACCATGGGCGCCGGTGATGCCGTGCAGTTCCGAGTCACTGAGTTTGCTGGCGGCCTGGAGCGCGCGCACGATCACAGCCCAGCCGACCTGCAAGGTGCGAAGATCGTTTTGAGGAAAAGCGCGTCCCGTCAGGAAAGTGACGGCAATAGGGAGTTGCTCGCTCGTGAGCGACTTCAGGTATTCCGCAAGAATCCGGATCTTCTCTAACTTGGCCGATGTTTGCCCGATCGCTTCCCCGACCTCGGCGAATTGAGCGAACTCTGAGTCCATCCCGCTAATTTCCGCGAAATTGAGAATGCGGCCAGTCCAAGTGCTACAAGATTGACTCAACCCTCACCCTAACTCTCTCCCTTTTGAGAAGGGCGAGGGAAGAAAACGTCCGTGCGGCGATGGCACCGCTTCTTCCTCGCCCCGCAAGGCGGGGAGAAGATTGCCTGCCGCGCCGTAGCCTTGGCGAAGGCGGGAGGTGAGGGGAACTACTTCTCCGTATAGCGGCGCTCTGTGAGCGTCGGATTGTTTTCTCCTTATTTTTCCGGCGATCACAGACCGCCGCTACAGGATCAAATTCCAAATTGCTCGGAGTGTGCCCCGCATCGAAGTTCGCTTCTCGATGAAATCGATCATCGGAGTTCTCCTCATCTTGGCGACAAATGTCATCGCGGCCGAACAATCGGTTCGTCCCAACATTATCGTCATCCTGGCCGACGACATGGGATTCAGCGACATCGGCTGTTATGGCTCAGAGATCCGAACGCCAAATCTCGATAGACTTGCCAGCGAAGGCATGCGTTTCACACAGTTCTATAATGCGTCCAAGTGCGAGCCGACGCGCGCATCCTTGCTTTCCGGACTTTACTGGGAAGAAGCGCAGCGAGGAATCAGGCGGGGCATTACCATCGCCGATGCCCTTCATTCGGTTGGTTACTCAACCCTGGCGGCCGGCAAATGGCATCTCGACGGCAATCCGGTTGATCGCGGATTTGATCATTGGTTCGGGTTCCTCAACGGCGCGTCGAATTATTTTCTGGGCAACAAATTTTTCCGGCTCGATCACGAAAATTTTGAAGTCCCGACAAAAGGTTTTTATACCACCGATGCGTTTACTGACTACGCCATTCGTTTCGCAGAATCGGCCCGCAAGACGGCTCCGGAAAAACCTTTCTTTCTCTACCTGGCCTACAACGCCCCGCACGCGCCCTTGCAGGCGCCGCCGGAAGACATCGCGCGCTATCGCGGAAAATATGCCAAAGGCTGGGACGAACTTCGGCAGGAGCGTTACGAAAAACAGATTCAGCTCGGAGTGATCAAAAAGGAATGGGCCCTTTCGCCGCGTCCCGAAAATATTCCCGCGTGGTCCAGTCTGGACTCGGCCCATCGCGAACTGGAGGACCAGAGAATGGCGGTTTACGCCGCCATGGTCGATCGAATGGATCAGAATATCGGGCGACTCCTGGCGAAACTGCACGAATGGCAGATTGAAGAAAACACGCTTGTCATTTTCCTGAGTGATAACGGCGCCGATCCTTACGACCGTAGCAACACCCGCAAGAAGGAACCCGGCACAGCGGATTCAAATTGGGAGTATGGAATCGGCTGGGCCAACCTGAGCGACACCCCGTTTCGGTTTTATAAGCGCAATCAGCATGAAGGCGGCATCGCCACTCCTTTCATTGCGCGCTGGCCTTCGGTCATCAAAAAGGGAGGCGTGATCACCGATCAGCCGGCGCACATTGTCGATATCATGGCGACTTGCGTGAAGCTGGCGGGATGTGATTACACCGCGGCCTTTGAAGGAAAGCCGTCACCCGTTGTTGCCGGTGAATCTGGAACGGCCAAGCCTAACGGAGCTCCCGCGCCGGTTCCTCCGCTGGCTGGCACGAGTTTGTTCCCCATTTTTCAAGGCGAGACATGGGCCGGGCACGACGCGCTGTTTTTCCAGTTTCGCGATCATCGCGCGGTGCGCGCCGGCAACTGGAAGCTGGCTTCGCACGAAGGCAAGGCGTGGGAACTTTATCGCATGGACGAGGACCGCACCGAGCTTCACGATCTCGCCGGGAAAGAGCCGAAGAAACTCGAGGAACTGAAAGCGCTCTACCAGAAATGGTGGTCGCAGCCCGACATCGTGCGCACAGCCACGCCGCACGATGAAAGCCCGGGATACGTTGATCCTTTCAAAGGACCGCAGACGGCGGCGGATAAGGGTTCCAAGCTTCCGAAACGTTCGACAGACGATGATGATTGAGGCGAACTAGCGTCTCGGGCCGCCGCCGTAAGCACCAAATTCCAACATCCAAACTCCAAGGAAGCTCCAAGTTTCAATAATCAAAGGGAGGTCGTCGCCACGCATTTGGAAGTTTGGTTATTGGAATTTCCCTGGAGCTTGGTGCTTGGAGTTTGAAGTTTCTCGAGGCTTGGGCGGACCTAGAGCGGGTTCGGTTCTGTCTGCTAGATCTGAAGCTCGAGCTGGTTCGCGGCCGTCAGCGCCCAAGCCTCGAGTCCTCTTCTCCGCAAATCCTGCGCAAATTCTTCTGCGAACCCGTGGAGTGTGAGGACCCGTTTCGGCTGCACGAGTTCGACGTAGCGGATGAGATCCGTGTAATCCGCGTGATCGGAGAGCGGGAACGCCGCATCCACCTGGTAACGGTAGATGGCACCCGGATCGAGTGCCCATCCGGTGATCATGGCCACGCGTTTGCGTGGAATTTTTTCAAGCATGCGAGACCGATTCGCGCTCGGAGGACAAATGAGAACCTTCCCCGCGATCTCGTTCGGATTGTAGCGAACGTAATTGCAGAAGGCCTGCCCGAACTGTTCGTAAATCCGGGTCATGGCGAAGACTGAGCCGTGCAGCATGGGCGTCAGCCCGGCGCCGTCGAGGGCGCAAAGGATTTCCTGGGCCTTGCCTAACGAATAGCCAAGCAGGACAGGCACTTCGCCGTTGGCCAGGGCCTCGGCGCAGAACGATGTGATCTGTTTGATCACCTGCTCAGTCGGCGGCAGCTGGTAGCGCGGAAGGCCGTAGGTTGTCTCCATGATGAGCGTGTTGGCCTGTTGCCATTCGGTCGATTCAGCCGATTTACCGGGTCGCAATTTGAAATCGCCCGTGTAAAGCAGGGTATCCGAATCGGCTTCCACCAGGATCTGGGCCGAACCAAAAATGTGTCCCGCGGGCAGGAGTGTCATATCGATCCCGCGAACAGACGTCTTCTGCGCGAAAGGCAGGACATGCTCACGTCGCTCTCCCGGCATCCGGGCCTGCATCAGGCGAGCCGTTCGCTCGGAAAGAATGATTTCCTCGTGCGGCGCGATGTGATCGCTGTGCGCATGTGAGACGAAGGCGAATGGCTTCGGATCCCGCGGATCCAGCCAAAGATCGAGTTGCGGCAAATGAACGCCGCGTTCGTAACGGACTTCAATCATCGCCAAAGGTTCGCCGCGGAAATCCCAAAACCCAAACCGCAGGTTCCAAAAAAGATATTTCAGCTCTCAAAATCGAAAACAGAGGAGCCACGAAAACTTACATGCTCGCGCTGGAGGCTGCATGGAGGGACGACCTCCGTGTCGTCCCATTCTTTGAAGGCGCTGATCACAGCGGGAGTAGACGCCGGCTTGATTCCGAAAATTTGGGACGAGCAGGAGCTCATCCCTCCGCGCTCGAATCATTTGCCTGACCGCCTTCAAATCTACTCGCACGCGTTTTGGAATTTGGATATTGGAGGTTCCTTGGAGGTTGGTTCTTGGAATTTGGACCTTCCGCAGCGAAGCTGCGGCATTGGATGTTGGAATTTGGAGCTTTCGGCAGTGAGTGATCAACGACTCATGAGATTCATTTTCACTGCTGGCTTGTTTTTGACCATCGCCTCTATCGCCTGCGCACGCCCTCCCGAGCCGCGGCTTCTCCAGACGGTCCGGCCTTTGCCGATGGCGCCCGATCCCGCTTTTAAGTTTCGCAAAACAAAGCTGTTTCACATGACCGAACAGGACCCGACGCTCGCGCGCGACAGCAATGCGTCTAACGACCCAATGTCGCAGGCCACCGGCAAGAGCAAACAGAAATCAACCGGGGCCGTGCAGGACGCATCCATCACTTTTGAGCGCCAGTATCGGCTCTTCGGCGCGGTCACGGGACTCGATCGACGCCAGCGCTTTGGCGATTATTTCGACTTCTTCTGGCGGGCGACGAAATCCGCCCCGATCACGGTCCGCCTCGAATATCGTCAGGAAAAATTGCACGCCCACGTGCAGGCGCAGGAAGTTTTTTTGGGCACGGTCCACGGAAACCAGAAAACTTCCTTCAAGGTGGTGGGGGACGATTACTTCGATAACGGCCGGGTGATCGCGTGGCGATGCCTGTTGATCGAGAATGGAGTCATCGTGGCGGAAAATCCCTCCTATTTGTGGCGGTGAGTGGTATCGGCATACCTGCCGATGAATCGCGGATCGTTGGCTGGAAGCCAATGCCACTTGCGTTGGCCCAGCCTGGGTAGCGGCCGGATTTGGTCCCTTAATTCTGGCGGCCTCGGATGCAGGATTATAGCTATTAGAACCTTCCTCCTTTTGGGGTGGTTTGACATTGCCCCTCTAAATCCTGTATCCTTACTAACGAAACCGTGCAGTCGTCGATTCTAGTAGGGGTGAACGGACCTGCTGTTTGGGTAAGAGTGGAAGGACGGGGTAGCTTCCTGAACAGCGGTAATCTCAAAGAGTTCGCCCAGGAAATGGTCAACCGTGGATACCGCGAGTTTGTGATCGATCTACAGAACTGTGCCATGATGGATTCTACTTTTATGGGCACCATGGCCGGCGTGGCCCTGCGACTTCGGGAATTGGGACACGGCCATCTCCGGGTCGTTCATTGCGGCAACCGCAGCCGGGATCTTCTTTCCGGGCTCGGGCTCGACCAAATTCTCAGTATTCAGTCCAATGGATCCTCCGCGCCGGAATGCGAGTCGTTAGGCAAAGATGCCGGCGAGGGGGCCGCAGCCACCAAGAAAGAACAGGCTCAAACCATGCTGGATGCGCACGAAGCTCTTTGCCAGGCGGCGCCGGAAAATTTAACCCGGTTCAAGGACGTTCTCGATTACCTGAAACAGGACCTGCATCACGAGACAACTGTAAAGTAGACTGGCCAGTCTCTCATGTGGCCAACGCTCCTTTTCGTTCTGTTGCTGGCCTGTCTCGCAGGATGGATCGTCACTGCGCGGTTGCAAGGCCGCCGGATTCGCGCACTGGAGCGCTCGAAGGAGGAGATCCAGGTCGAGGAGACGCTGGTCTTCGATTTTCTTCACGGCCTCGGCGAAGCTTTTCGTGAAACCATTCGGCCGCATGATCTGCATCGCCTGATCGTGGAGGGGGCTACCCGCATTCTCGATGCCCATGGCGGCGCGCTCTACCTTTCGGACCGCAGCGGGACCAAGCTCGTCCCGGCGTTCCTCTCCAAAGGCTGTCCGCCGTTGATCGAGATCCCGGCGCACATCCTGCAACAAACTTCCACGACGCCGGTTGCTCTCGAGAGCTACCTTCGGCTTCACACCATCGCAGAGGGGGAAGGTCTGATGGGCCGGACCTGGCAGGGCGGGCAACCGGTTTGCCTGAATGAATTTTCCGAGGCGCCGGAGCTGGCGCGCTTGCGTGACAGTGCGCTCTCCACCGTGTCGGTGATGATCGCGCCTTTGCTCTACGGCAAACAGAACCTTGGCTTGCTTGCGCTCGGGAATGGCCCCATGGGCGCGCCGTTCACCCAGAGCGATTTCGTTGTCTTCAAATCGATCGCCGAACAGTCCGCCTTCGCGCTCTACAACGCGATTATTTATTCCGAGGCTAACGAGAAGAAACGGCTCGATCACGACCTCGAAATCGCCCGGGACATCCAGCGCATTCTGCTTCCGGAAAAGGCGCCCGCCATGTCCGGTTTCGAGATCAGCGGAGTGAACGTGCCCGCGCGCCAGGTCAGCGGCGATTATTATGATTACATTCGCCTCGACGAAAACCGGCTCGGCATCGCCATCGCCGACGTCTCCGGCAAAGGCGTGCCCGCGTCATTGATCATGGCCATTTGTCGCAGCGTCTTGCGCAGCCAGGCCTCGCAGAGTCCTTCGCCTTCACAGGTCCTGCGCGCGGTAAATCGGCAGCTTTATCCCGACATCAAGGAAGACATGTTTATCAGCATGGCCTATCTCATTTTGGATCATCAGCGCGGGGTTTTGACGCTCGCGCGCGCTGGTCACGACGCCCCGCTTTTCTATCAGCGATCCACCCAAAAAGTGACCGCTCTGAAGCCGCCCGGCATGGTCCTCGGAATTGACTCCGGAAGCGTCTTCGATAGGTTAATGAGCGACTTCGACGTTCCGCTCGAACGCGACGATTGCCTGGTTCTCTACACTGACGGAGTGACCGAGGCTTTGGATAGCGAGGGTCTCGAATTTGGTATGGATCGCATGATCCAATCAGTCCGCGCCAGCGCCATGCAGGGAGCTGCAGCCATCGTCACGCGAGTCATCGAAGATGTGCGAAACTTCGCTGGAGCGCAGCCGCAACATGACGACATCACCATGATTGCCATCCGAAAGATTTCTGACGTTCAGCCGATCTCCTCCGCCGGCCGCGAGGCGGAGCAGGTGAGTGCTGGCGCAGAACCACAAACATGAAAAAGATTTCTGTGAATTCACCCGGAGACGGGCGCATCCAGGTCAATATTGAAAAGACGCGGGCCGAAGAGGCCAATGCGACGGCCGATCCATCGCCGGCCTCCGACGGGTCGCAGAACGAGGACGCCCTCGCGGGCTTGCAGGCCGATCTCGACCGATTTCGCGATCTCGCCCTTCGCAGCCAGGCCGATTTCGAAAACTACCGGAAACGCACCGCCCGCGAAAAAGATGACGCTATTAAATATGCCAACTCTTCGCTGCTCGAGCGCCTCCTGCCGATCGTTGATAACTTCGAACTCGGGCTGGCCGCGGCCAAAGCGGAGGGAGAAAATTCTCCCATCTATTCCGGAATGAGCCTGGTCTCCAAACAGTTGAACGATTTTCTGAGCGACAACGGCCTTCAGCTCATTGATGCCGTTGGCAAAAAGTTCGACCCGAACTTGCACGAAGCCATCGCGCATGAGCCGAGCAATTCCGTCCCCGAAGAAACCGTCATTCGCCAGACAAGGCGCGGCTACAGGTTCAAGGATCGCCTTCTGCGTCCTTCAAGCGTGGTCGTCTCCAGCGGACCGGCTCATTCGTCCGGAAGCACCAAAAACCACGCTCCAAGCTCCAGAGAGTAACCAAATCCCAAGCTCAAAGTTCGCGCCGGCGGCAACAGGTTGAATATCGGTTATTGGAGTTTCTCTGGATGTTGGTGCTTGGAACTTGGATGTTAAGACGCATTCCTTTCGCATTCGCGACTCACTGAATGGCAACAACGAATAAGCGAGACTATTACGAAGTGCTCTCCGTTGAGCGAACGGCCACCGAGGAGGAGATCAAACGCTCCTACCGGAAGCTGGCGGTTAAGTTTCACCCGGATAAAAATCCCGACGACCCGCACGCCGAGGAGAAATTCAAGGAACTGGGCGAGGCTTACGATGTCCTGATGGATGGCGACCGGCGCGCTGCCTACGATCGTTTCGGTCACGCTGCCTTTGCCCAGGGCACGGCTGCGGGCCGCGGGTTTCATGATCCCTTCGATATCTTTCGCGAAGTCTTCGGTGGGGGCGGCGGAATATTTGAAACCTTCTTCGGCGGTGGCGGTGGCAGCGCTGAAGATCGTCAGCGCGGTTCCGATCTTCGTTACGATATGCAGATCACGCTCGAGGAAGCCGCCTTTGGCGTGGAGAAAGAGATCGAGGTTCGTAAACTCGATAGCTGCGACCGTTGCAAAGGCACCGGCGCGGAGGGTGGCTCTCGCACCGTCAATTGTCCAACCTGCGGTGGGCGAGGGCAGGTCGTCACATCCCGCGGCTTTTTCCAAGTCTCGCAAACTTGCCCGCGATGCCGTGGAGTCGGCCAGATGATCGAGAAGCCGTGTCGCGATTGCGGTGGCGAAGGCCGCCTGGAAAAGCCAAGTCGCATCCAACTGAAGATTCCGCCGGGAATCGCCGAAGGCTCGCGTCTTCGATCATCGGGCAATGGAGAAGCCGGCATTCGCGGCGGCACACACGGCGATCTCTACGTTGTCATCCACGTTCAGGAGCACCCGATTTTTCAGCGGGAAGAGGACAGCCTCTATTGCGAGGTGCCGATTACGTTCTCGTTAGCCGCTCTTGGCGGCGAAGTCCCGGTGCCGACGCTGGACGGCAAAGCGCACGTGAAGATTCCTCCAGGCACGCAGGGCGGGCAGATGTTCAAGCTTCGCGGCAAAGGCATCGTGAACATCAACGGCCGTGACCGCGGCGACTTGTTAGCCCGGATGATTGTCGAGGTGCCGACGAAGTTGAACACCGAGCAAAAACAAAAGCTCAAAGAATTCGCCGATCTCATGGGCGAAGAAAACACTCCGCTGCGAAAATCCTTCTTCGACCGCGCCAAAAATTTCTTTCGTTAGGGGACACCGCGGATTATGCCATGCCGCGGATGGGTCCCCTTCCTCTCCCTTGTTCGGGAGAGGACTGAGGTGAGGGTGATCTCTTGCTTCCGTGGCCCTAACGATTCTCTTCCCCTAACAATTCGTAAGACAAAACACTCAGACAATAAATCGCCGCAGTCTCCACTCGCAGAATGATCGCTCCCAGGGTAATCGGCTGAAATCCGGCCTCGGACGCTTCTGCATATTCCGCCGGCGTAAAATCCCCCTCCGGCCCGATCAGAACGGTGACCCTGTTTGGTCTCGCTTCATGGTTTGCCTCGTAGTTCCGCAGAATTTCCTTCAGGTGCAGCGCATCTGATTGCAGAGACGCCACCACCTGGAGATCGGAAGTCGGAGATCGGAAGTCGGAAGAAGACGATGACGACCGGCCAAGGCCTCTTTTCCCGGTTGCCGTCCGACTGCCGACCCCCGGCCACCGACCTCCGAGAAATTCGCCGAGCGCCATGGGCGCGCGAATTTCTGGCATCCAGTTCTGCCCGCATTGTTTGCAAGCTTCGATGACAACCTGCTGCCATTTTGCCTGCTTCGAAGCAGCCTCTTTTCCATTGAGACTAACGACTGTCCGTTCGGAAATAATCGGAACGATCTCAGCCGCGCCCAGCTCAACGGCCTTTTGAACGATCATATCCATGTTTTTCCCTTTCGGAATCGCCTGCGCCAGGGTGATTCGACACGACTGCGGCCGGGCCTCTCGTTCTTGAAGGACGTGCAGACGCATTTCCCGACGTCCGACTTCGCTAATCTCGGTCGTTAATTCATGACCGCGCCCGTCAAAAAGAACCACCTGATCCCCTGCACGGAGCCTCAAAACATCCCGGGCATGATGCGCCTCCGTTCCCGTTAGAACGGGCGCATCAGCCGTCCAATTTTCAGGTGAGATATAGAAGCGCGGTAAGCCCACGAAGTCTGACCGTAGCTGGGAGGGACGAGCTTGTCTCGTCCGCCTTCCTGGTGGCATGGCATCGGACCAGTCTAATAGAATTATAATATCTCGAATTTCCCAATTTTCCCTCTATGTAACGGTCCGGTGACGGCCTAAAAACCCCATTTTCCGAGGGAAATTCAGGGGTTTATGAAAATTTTCAAAAAAACTGAAAAAAAGGCTTGCCTGCGTGCGGCTACATCTGGCAGTCTGTCCGAACCTAAAAACAGGAGATCAACCCACAGGGAAACAAAGACATGAAAAAGGCATTAGCAACACTCTCACTCGTTACCGTCTCGGCCATCAGCGCCCGCGCTGATGTTGTCACAGCATGGGATGTCGCAGGACATGGAAGCCCTGCGGACACGACGCTTCCGGCGTCTACTGTTAATGCGACTCTTATTAGCAATACTCCCGCGCTCGCCCGGACGACAATTTTGGGATCGGCTGCGGCAAACTCGTTTAACAGCAACAACTGGAACACGAGCGCGACGTTCAGTCAGAACACTAATTATTTCGAATTCGACATCACGGCGGCTCAAAATATCACGCTAACAGATCTGCAATTCTCAATGAACGGCAGCAACACCGGCCCCCGTAACGGCGTATGGGGTTACAGCACGGACGGCGGTGCCACGTTTACACTCGGTGATGGTACTGGAAATCCTGGCGCGGGCACAGGTGGGAATCCCCAAACTCCCTTCGCAATCACCGGCTCGTTGGCCGATTGGGATTTCACGGATTTCAACGTGTCCTCAGGTAGCACCGTTGAGTTTCGCTTCTGGGCGTTTGGGACCCAGGGTATTGGCACTGGCGCCTCTGCCAGCGCTGGCAGCACCCGTATCGCAAACATCGCTGGAAACGATCTCGTGTTGAATGGGTTCGGAGCCGCTGTCCCTGAGCCTGCAACGCTCGGTTTGTTGGGCATTGGATTGGCTGGCGTAGTCGCCTTTGCGCGCCGCGCCCGTAAGATCTAATTAAGATCTCTTAACTTTTGAAAGCCCGTTCGCCTTGGCGAACGGGCTTTTTCTTTTTATAACGGAAGCGTGCAGCGCGCCCTCAATCCCGTTCTCGGAGGTTTGCTGGTATTGGCCGCTGTTGGCTTTGTCATTCACGATGCCTGGGTATGGCAACGCGCTGTCGATGTGGTTGACACGGGATTTCGCAAACTGGCTACTACCACAACAACGGACCATCCCGGCGCGATCTACCTGGAAAGCGACAGCTATTATTGGCTGAGCTACGCGAACCGAGTCGGCAACGGAGAAACATGGCGAGTTCGTTATACCCATAATGACAACGCTCCTTATGGTCGTCCGGTTCATTGGAGTCAGAGCATTACCTGGTTGCTCGTGCTCTTCGGCAAGACGCGACAATGGTTCACTGGTGAAACTTGGACAACCGCGATGGAACGGGCGTCCATCTGGATAAACCCGGCTCTGCTCATTTCGCTTGTCGGTGTGCTCGCTTGGACGCTGTGGCGACGGATCGGACCGGCTGCATGCGGCCTCTTTTGCATTTATCTCGTGACCCTTGGCGATGTGGGATGGGAGTTTCAAGCCCTTCGTCCCGATCACCAAAGTTTGCAGGCCCTTTTTGGCGTGCTGTTGCTCGCGGGACTGGTTATCGGAGGCGCCGGCTGGGTTCGGCCGCAGTCTGATGGACCCCCAAAAAAATCCTGGTCGACGCATCCTCTCGAAGTCCCGGACGTGTCGCACGCACGATGGTGGTTTGGTGTCTCGGGTCTGTGCGCTGCCCTGAGTCTTTGGATCAGCGCCGTCGTTGCCGTCATGCTTTTAATGATGTTGTTCGGCGCAGGAATGTTGCTCGCCTATTGCGCACCGCGGTTGGCCAAAGGCAGCGAGATCGAGGTGCAGCCGGAACTCTGGCGTCGTTGGGGAATGATTGCCGGCATTGGTTCGTTTCTGTTTTATCTCCTTGAATACTTTCCCAATCACCTTGAGTTCCGTCTGGAGATCAACGGGCCACTCTACAGCATCGCCGCCGTGGCGATGGGTGAAGGATTATGTCAATTCATGCGCGCTCGTTATGCCAAGCCGGGTCATGCGCGCGTTGCCTTCGTTAAGGGTCTCGTCTGCGTAGGTCTCGTCGCGTTAGTCCCGGTGGCCATTCTTCTAGGTCCAGCAAGTTGGCATGCTCTCAAGGATCCCGAGATGCGGCGGCTGCATGATTTTATTCAGGAATTCTACTCGTTTCCGAGGTTCGCCGGCCCGAACTTTAATGCGATGATTGTTCAGAACTTTGGCATCCTGCCTCTGTTTCTTGTGCTCGCCGTCGCTATTGCAGCGTTCACGAAGTTGCGCTTGCTGGAATGGGCTGTCGTATGGCTATCGTTCGCGGTCGCGATAGGGATGCTAGGACTCGGTTATCTTCAGGTAAGATGGCTCGGTCTCGCCGTCGCGATGACTGCCTGGATGGCGCTTGTTACCGGGGTCTGCGCGTGGCGTATCTTAAGTGAGCGATTCACGGCCGGATGGCGATGGCCACTTGGGTGTCTGTTGATGGCAGTGCTGCTCATTCAGCCCATTCGTTTCGCTCTGCGCAGCGAAGGCCAGGTTGACGATATTATTACGCGCCGAACCATTCCCAAAGAGGTGGCCAATCCGGTTCTGAACAAACGGCTTGCCCTCGCTTTGCGCGACCAGGAAGGAACCGGTCTTCGGGTTATGGCCGATCCGGACTTCGTTCCCGCCCTGGAGGTACTTCGCTCAAGGTGAAGGCGTTGTCGCTTTCTATTGGGAAGATATGGATGGCCTTCATGCTGCCACAAGATTCTTCGGTGCCAACGATGGGGAGCGGGCCAGAGCGGTGGCTAACGAACGGCGCCTTACCCATGTCGTCGTCCAAGAGGGTAATCGCCTCCAGACCTACTTTTATTATCTTTCTACAGGAAAAATCGACCAGGTCGCAGCTGGAAAAATCTTCGCTGCCCAGCTCATGGGAAGCGAATTTGAACTTCCAGGTTGGCTCATTACCACTCCGAAACTGCAGCAAATCGGAATGCAGCTTTATACGTACGGCGGGATGCGCTTTGAAGATCGCTGGCGAATATACCGAATTTCGAAATAAACAAGAGCGTCACGAGTTCGATCTCAGCGTCGGGTTCGATAAGGCAGTCCTAGCCGGTAAAGGTCCAGGCGCTCACTGATCTCGTCTGCGAGTTCCTGTTTTTTGAGCGTCCGCGAATTCGCCAAGGCCTCTTCGTCAATCTTGATTGCTTCCTCGAAATGACCGTCAGAGGCAAGGGCCGCGGCTAGAATATCTAAAGCCTGGGGGTCCCTCCGCGCGGTCAGGGCGACCGCCCGGTTGGCCAGTTGCAGCGCCTCGTTCGGGTTTCGCAAGTTATCGTTAGGCTGGGTGGCTCGAATCCAGGCCAGGGCCTTTAGCGCCGGAATGTGGTCGGGGCTAACCTCTAGAACACCGTAGAAATGCGGGATGGCGTCAGCGGGTCGACCCACCAACACCAGAGCTCCACCCAGGTTCTGCTGCGTGTCCGGCCAGTGCGGCTCCAGATCGACGGCTCGCTGTAGATTAACAATTGCGTCGTTCGGCCTCCTTTTCATAAGCATGGCCATCCCAATGTCCATGTAGCCTACGGGGTGGTTAGGTAGAAATCGGATGGCCTGCAACGCGCTGGCGATGGCAGCGTCTGGCTTGGATTCGCCCAACAATGCGCTGCTCAAGTTGCCATAAGCAATGCCATTACTTGATGTGACTGAAATGGCGCGCTGGAAAAGAGTAACGCTGTTTTGCCAGTATCTCAACTGGCGCGCGGTGGCTTGGGCCATCAACGCGGCGCTTACGCCGAAGACTATCGCACCAAGCAGCATTGGCCGGGACGACATTTCAATAAGCCGCCAGCTCATCCAGACAAGAGCGACCGACAACCCGATCAGAGGAATATACATGTATCGATCCGCCATCGCTTGCGAGCCAACTTGGGCCAACCCAATAACAGGCAGAAGGCTCCCGACGAACCAAAGCCAGCCGACCAAGAAGTACGGGCTCCGGATGCGTTCCCGAACGGCGACGACGCTTACCACAATCAGCAAGGCGGCACTAGTCAGGGCTTGCCACATCGGAATGGAAGAAGGAAACGGATAAAGGACTGCAAGTCTTACCGGCCATAGCGCGCTCAAGGCGTATTTGAGATAGCTGATTGGAATATTCTCGAATCGGAGTTGCCAGGGAAATTCCAGAGACGATTTCAAAGCGCCGGCCCGTGCTTGCGTTGAAACGGTTACGGCACCGACCAGAGCGGCCAGAAAGAAAAGCGGGATCTTTTCGAGGAAAAGATTGAACCACTTACGCCCGTCGGTTCTACGCAGGGTTACGCGGTTTAGAGGCCAGTAGTCGAGAAGTAGCAATACAAAAGGGAGCGTAATCATCATCGCCTTCGACATCAGCCCAAGAAGAAAAAGCAGGACAACGAGGAGATATCTTAGCGCCAGCGGTTTGCGTACGTAGCTCGTATAGGCTCCCACCGTTAAAATCCAGAAGAGCGCGCAAAGGACGTCTTTCCGCTCGGAGATCCACGCCACGGATTCTACGTGCAACGGGTGCCAGGCAAAGATTACTGCCACGAAAGCGCTTCGCCAGAATGCGCCTGTCATCCGGGCGAGAACAAGCAGGAGAAGAACAGCGTTGAGCGAATGGAACAGGACGTTGGTAACGTGATGCCCACCAGCTCGCTCGCCCCAAATCTGAGCATCTGCCATGTGCGAAAACCATGTGACCGGGTGCCAGTTATTGGAGTGAAAGTGAGCTATGGAATAGACGATATTTTCTCGCGTGAATCCTCCTAGGACATGCGGATTGTCGGAAACGTAATCGTCGTCATCATAGTTTAAGAAGTCGTAGTGGCGCACTGGGGCGTAGACCGCCAAGGTTCCGAACCCCAGGGCGAGCGAAATGACCCATCTTGCAAACGGAAATCGCCACTTTGAAGTAAAGTGAGGTTTCGATTGATGGGGTGGGGGTGTATTCAAGAGGTCGCTCACCCTGGCGAATGAGGGGCCGGCAGTTTAGGGCGAAAGGTCACAGGCTGCGTCACTAACAGCTAGGGAAGGTCGAGACGCTTAAAAAGCCAAATATACGACTTCGAGACTGGAACTGCTCCGACTGATTCCTCGTTCCATTTATAAATTGTCCGTTCCGATTGAACGTCTACCAATCCCACGGGACGGTAGTGCTGCGGTCCGTAGTGCTCGAACCAATCGAAGATCCGTCGGTTCGAATCCGGCGGGGCCATCCATGACCCCACTGTGTTCCACATCACAATAAACTCGGGATTATTAGCTTCAATCTCGGAGATCATTTCGTTTTGCATTGCTAAAGCATAAGGGTGCTGTTCTGTCAGGCCGTAAACGTAAATGTATCCCGTTGCTGAGTGCCGCCTGCTGTAAAAATAAACTTGTGGTTCGGATCCCAGAACGGCTACTCGACTCGATGGCAACGAGTTTTCCCGAATGTAGCGCGCAATTTTTAGGGATTCGGGGAACGGCTCCTCATTATATATCTTAATTATCGCTTGTTCGGGACTAAGCCGAAAGAAAAGGCGCCAATTACTTAGGACTGGCTGCACAAAGGCACATGCGAAAAGTGCTAGGAGACCAGCCCGTAAAGAAAAGCTGAGATCAAATCGATCTAGTTGGTCGACGAAAAGCTTAGCGGCTAAACCAGTCAGAATCGCGGCGGCCGCCAACGCAGGGATAAAATAGTGCGGCCTGAAATATAGTCCCGGAAATGTCACTGCTATCGTTGCAAGCAAAAATCCGATCGGCAGCAGTCGTCGCTGTCGAGTTAGACCACCCCGCACAAGGAACACGGCGCCGACGGCGGTGAGAATCCAAAGCCCAGGCGCGAAAACAAAAATTGGCAGCGCCGTACGCCATAAGTTTCCCAAGCCGGTTTTGACTGAAACGATTCCGACGTACTGGCGGGCATACGAAAAAGTCCAGAACCAAAATTTCGGAAACACGCCTGCTGCAAAAAGAGCGAGGCAAATACTTGCGAAAGGTAGAAGCGCTCCGCTTGAGAACAGAACGAGGCTAAGAGACAATTTTGACACGACGACTGGGCGTCGCTTTAATTCCCGCCAGGCGACCGCTGCTATTCCGAAGAAATCTAAGAAAATCGCCTGTTGTTTCATTACAAACGCCAGGCCGAAACAAAGTCCACTCCAGAAGAGGAGTTTCTTGGTCTCCATTTCCAAAGCGCAAAGGAGTAGCAACGTTCCTAACACACCAAACAGTGTAACAAAATGAGTTGCGTGAGCAGCTAATCCGAGAACCGAGGGGCTCATGGAAAGCAGCGCGAACGTTGCGGCCGCTACCAAGCCAGCAATTGTGCCAAAAAGTCGACGCCCTAAAAGGTAAACGAGCGCAATCGTAGTCGCGTTAACGAGAAGCAAGCCGAAGTGAATGCCTGCGATTGTTTGTCCAAAAAACGCCATGATAACAGCGTAGGCAGCATAGGTGCCTGGCAGCTTCATATTGTAGGCCAGTTGGTAGGGAGGTATGCCTTGCAGCATTAGCTGGCCGGCATACGCATACTCGCCTTCGTCACGCTCCAAGGCTGCGTTAATGAGCCTAATTCTAACGAACGCGGCGAACCCGATGATGATCAGAAGCGCCAACCAGACAATCCAGTTAGGAACGACTAATGCGTTATGCTTCGCTTCGCGCGGTCGCTGATGTTTGTCCGGCACTTCCTGTTAATCCTAGAATAAAAAAGGGTTCGAGTCTTTGCTGCCGTTTCTTTCCCGTGAACACGATGATGCGGGGTAAACGGTGGTCTCACTCTGAATTCTGTTCCGTTGCCCTTTCACCGACACTAATATGTATACGGCTTCGAGAGGTGGAAGGCGTCCTGGATCAGCTCGAACTTCGGTTCGTCGTCTCTCGTCGAAAATAACTTCCACGACGTCGAAGCGGAAGGAGATGTCGGGATTATCCAGCAGGCGGAGCCAGGTCAGGGCGCCCTGGGAGATAAGGCGTTTTTGGCTGGCGTCGAGATGGTCCAGAGGGCGGATCCATTCGTCGCTGCTCAGGCTTTTGACTTCTACGAAGACGAGGGTTTCGCCATCGCGACAGACGAGGTCGATCTGGCCGCCGCGGCCGTACTTCGTGGCTACGAAATTTCGATAGAGGATTTTGTAGCCGCGTTTGCGAAGAAATTTTGCCGCGAGTTTCTCCGCGCGGTCGCCAGCTTCATGGCGCGGGTCGGAGAACGTTTTTCTCCCGAACAAACCGGCGAAGGCCATCCGCAGAAGGTTCTAACGAAAAGACGGATCAGGAAAGCAGAAATGCAGGAGAATTGGATGTGCTCGGAATCAGATGACGCCTTCGAGCGCGAGAAGCGGCTGCGCCACCGGTTCGAATGAGCGGCGATGAATCGGGCAGGGACCGAGCTGATGAAGTTTCGTCAGATGTAGCTCGGTGCCGTAGCCCTTGTGCTGGCTGAAACAGTACTCCGGAAACATGGCGCAGAAATCGCGCATCATTCGGTCGCGACTGACCTTTGCGATCACGCTCGCGGCCGCGATGCTTTTGCTGATGCAATCGCCGTCAATGATGGCCGTTTGCGGAAACGGGAATGGCGCGACGGGCAGGCCATCGATCAAAACATGATCAGGGGGCCCCATCAGGGCTTCGACGGCGGCGCGCATGGCTTTGTGCGTGGCGCGCAAGATGTTGATCTGGTCGATCTCGGTGTGATCGACCATGCCGATGGCCCATCTGACATCCGGATGGTTAACGAGTTTCTCGTAAACTTCTTCGCGTAACTCCGGCACAAGTTGTTTGGAGTCCTTTAGTTTGTCGTGGCGGAATTTCTCCGGAAGAATAGCGGCGGCAGCCACGACCGGGCCGGCGAGGGCGCCGCGTCCGGCTTCATCGATTCCAGCGATGCGGACGATCCCGATGGCGCGCAGTTTATTCTCGTATCGGAAGCCGCAACGCGCCATCGCCGCAGATTAGCGAAATTTGGCCGCGGAGGAAATGGCGAAGTTTACGTCTCTTGAAGACGCAAAGCGCTAGTCGGCGATGAAATCCCAAGTCCCAAGCACCAAGTTCCAAGGAAGCGCCAAATACCAATGACGAAACTTAACCGCGGATTACGCGGATTGACGCGGATTCGAGATCGGACGAGACCCGTAACGCGGGTAAAGGAGCGGCCGGGCTTTCCAGCTCGTCCCTTCCGGCTGGCCTCCGACTGCTGACTACTGGGACGGCGAGAGCCGCCCGCTATTCGCGGACCGCAGTCGCTTCCTTACCCTTGCGATTGCGAAGGTAATTCAGCTTGGCGCGGCGAGCGGTGCCGGCCTTCTCTACTTCCACCTTGGCGATGCGGGGTGAATGGATTGGAAACACGCGTTCGACCCCTTCGCCATAGGAGATGCGGCGAACAGTGAAGGTTTCGTTCAGGCCACGGCCTTTCCGGCCAATGACGATGCCTTGGAAGATTTGGACGCGCTCCTTGTCGCCTTCGACGACGCGGGTATGGACACGGACGCTGTCCCCAACCGAAAAGTTACTCTTTTCGGCTTTGTGCTGCTCTTTCTCGATCAAATCAATAATGCGGTTCATGGCTTCCTTTCCTTTATCCTCTGCGCCGAAATGGCGGGGTCCGAAGGGCCGATATTTTCAGTCAGGGTAGGCAGAAAATCAAGGGGAGGATTTAACCGCGAATTACGCGGATTTACACGGATTTTTCCCAGGCAAAAGAGGCGGCGCGTTCTCTGGATCAGCGTAAATCGGCGGAATCCGTGGTTAAGAAGTCGAAATCTGCCCAATCTGTGGCTAATTTCAGCCCCGAAACGCGCTCGTAGCTCAACTGGATAGAGTGTCGGCCTCCGAAGCCGAAGGTTGTGGGTTCGACCCCCGCCGGGCGCACTCTCTTGAAAAGCTGAAGGCTGAAAACTGAAACGCTGAAATGGGGACCGGTGGTATCTGATCCGGCCATGCGGAGGCGCTCGTGGTCAATCTTTCTGTTGGCAACGTTGTTTATTGCCGGCGGTGTTTTGCATTTCGTTATACCTGGGAGATTCGAGGGCGTGATTCCTTTTTGGATTCCTGATCATGCCTTCATCGTGAAACTCAGCGGAGCATGCGAGATTTTGGGCGGGATCGGGCTGCTGATTCCATTAACTCGCATGGCCACCGGGTGGGGCTTGATCGTTTTACTGGTCGCCATTTTTCCGGCGAACATTGAGATGCTGCGCCAGGCGCATGCGGTCGAATCTTCTTCGGTCTGGAGGATAGCGCTCTGGGCACGCCTGCCGTTACAAGGCGTGTTGATTTGGTGGGTCTACCGCGCGGGAACCCGCCTAAAAGATCCGGCGTCGCAGGAGCTCCGCCCTCCACGATCAGCAGCGGGATGAGGCCGGACGACGCTCGCCCTCTTAAAACTTAAGCTCTTTAAAACTTAAAGCTCCCTTAAGCGAGAGCTTCGAGGCGACCTAACAAATCCTTCTTGCTGGTCATCCCGGTGACCTGATCGCGTAGTTGGCCGTTCTTAAAGAAGAGCAGCGATGGGATCGCGCGGATGTTGTACTTAAAGGAGAGACTCTGGTTCTGGTCGACGTTGACCTTGGCGACCTTTACGGCGTCGGCTTTTTCCTTGGCAATTTCATCAAGGAGCGGCGCGATCATTTTGCAAGGGCCGCACCATTCAGCCCAGAAATCCACGATGACGGGCTTGTCGCTGTGGGTGACTTCTTTTTCGAAATTAGATTCGTTCAGCTCGATGGTAGCAGAGTTCTCCATCAGCTAACGTAATTCCAAATTTGAATTGTCAAAATGACGACGGACGCGGCCACCACGGCCCAGCACAGGGACATGGGTAAAGTTTCGATAAAGGTGGTGTCCTCCTCGAATTCGTGAGGAGCCACATTGACGGCGATGGGGGCGGTTTGCCTCGACGGTTCCGGCATGGTGACCAGGGGCTGCGTCTTTTTCATTTGAACCGCCGCTGCCGGGCGCGCAGGTGGTTCTGGAGCCAGGCTGATACGCGCGGTCTCCTTTCTAGGA
The DNA here is from genome assembly GCA_963824205.1 of uncultured Verrucomicrobiae bacterium. Lineage (GTDB taxonomy): Bacteria > Verrucomicrobiota > Verrucomicrobiia > Chthoniobacterales > UBA10450 > JBBRDU01. The sequence continues at coordinate 1,278,566 of CAWGOG010000001.1, forward strand.
CCAGCGGCCGAGGCTATCCCAGATGAGGCTATGGGCGCAGGGGGCGGAGGCGGGGCAGGCCGCGCCGATGCCGAGCTGCCGACTCCCGGAGGCGCAGGCGGTGGCCGGAAAGTTGGCGGCGGCGCGACCGCTTTGGAAGGAGCGGGCGGAACCGGAGCGTGTGCCGTCGGCGGGCGGGCTACCGGACCGGCCGGCGGCCGAGCAGGCATGTTGATCCGCACAGTTTCAGACCCGGGCGGACGGGGGGCAGCAGGCGCACCTGGCGGGCGGGGCGGAAGAGCGATGCGAACAGTTTCCTTTTTGGGTTCTTTTTGATCGGCCATTGGGTGCGATTGGAGAGTTATTAAAAATACCATGCCCACCTGACGGCGGGAAGCTCCAAATCGCCCGCCGGCGCCTGGAAATTGCAAATTCCGAAACACGAAGCTCCAAGGAACTTCAACGACTAAATCTCAAAAATAAGTGGGACGAGACTGAGCTTAACCCTCCAAGCAACGCGTGAGATCCCGCGGAGTTGGAGCTGGTATTAGATAGTGTTCGGAGCTTCGATATTCGGGCTTGGAATTTCCTTGTCGTTATTCGGCGACGAGGTCGTATCCACGGGCGCCGGTGATCTTTCGGAAGAGAAACTCTCCGACCGGTGCTGGAGTTCCGAGGACGACTCGCGCATCGACGTCGGGAGCGTCGGCTTCAGTGCGTGCGATCAAAGGCTGATCGACCAGAAGTTTCAGCGTGTCCCCGACTTTGGTTTCGGCTTGTTCGCGTGCAATTCTCTGCTGCAATTGCATCGCGGTTTTGTAACGGGCGTTTTTGGTTTTGCTCGAAATCTGATCGGTCATCTTCGCTGCCCGCGATCCTTCCTCCTGTGAATATTTAAAGATCCCGAGCCGCTCAAAGCGGGTCTGTTCAATAAAGGAAAGAAGCTCTCCGAACTCTTCCTCGGTCTCGCCCGGGAAACCGACGATGAAAGTCGTACGAATCGCGACGCCAGGAATTCCAGATCGGAGACGGCCGATCAAATCTTCGATGTGGGCGCGCGAAGTTTCACGGCGCATCCTCTGCAACATGCCGTGATCGATGTGCTGCAGCGGCATATCGATGTAACGCGCGACTTTGCGGCACTGCGCGATTGTTTCGATCAACTCATCACTCCAGTGAGCCGGATGTGTGTAAAGAAGGCGGATCCAAAAGTCGCCCTCGATTTTTTCGATCTCGTTCAACAGAGCGGACAACGTCGGGCCGCGTGACGAATCCACCGGCTGGCGCGGGCCGGCCTTCTCGGCCCACAAATCCATTCCGTAATAGGTTGTATCCTGGCTGATCAGATTGATCTCCCGCACGCCTTCCGCGACCAGTCCGCGAATTTCCGAAACGATCGAGGCCGGCGAACGGCTGCGGTGTTTCCCGCGCATCTGCGGTATGACGCAGAAACTGCATGGGTGATTGCAGCCTTCGGCGATTTTCAGAAAAGCGGAGTGCGCCGGAGTCAGGCGAAAACGTGGAGTATCGTAATCCGGAATGTAGGTTGGCCGGGTTTTGAAGAAGGCGGGGAGGGGAATTGATTGCGAAGCCTCTGCGGGCGCGCGCGCCAAAAGATCTTCGACAATGCCGCCGAGTTGTTTGACCTGGTCCAAGCCGATAAAGAGGTCCACTTCGGGTAACGACTCCTGCAGTTCGCCGGCGAAGCGTTGCGACATGCAGCCGCTGACGATCAGTTTCTGATCGGGATTTCTTGCCGAAACGCGTTGTTGACGCGCTTCCAGGATAGCCTCAATCGATTCTTCCTTGGCCGTGTCGATAAATGCGCAGGTGTTGACCACGAGGACGTCGGCGTCGCTGGCATCCGAGGTCACCTGCATTCCTTTTTGCAGGACACTCCCGAGCATGATCTCGGCATCGACCAGATTCTTTGCGCAGCCGAGGCTGATCATGCCGACCTTGACGGGTTGGTTGGCTTTGAAAGAAGACGCGGACGAGACAAGCTCGTCCCTCCCGGCGGGACGTGGAGAATTCATAACCTAACTACTCGATGGTGACGTCGGAGTCGTCGTCCGCGACTGATTTGCCGTTCTTCTTGATTTGGACGGCGTCGCGATCGAGCACACGAATCGCGAAATGCTGGCCATGAAATTCAACCGGAGGGTCGCCCGGGGAAATCCAGCGTTCGTAAGGAGCTTTGGAAGTATCGTTATCCACGACAACTTTGACGTAGGTCTTCTTAAGAGGCCGGATCGCAATCTTGTTGGGCCCACTTCCTTCCGGGGCTTTCGCTGTCGCCTTTGCCAGATCCTCGGGGGCGACTGGCTGGGCCCGGCGAACTTCCGGCTGCGGAGGTGCTGCAGTTGCTGAAGGCGAGGCGACAGCAACTGCTGCCGGCGTCGGTGTCGCCGCGGGAGGCGTCGTGGTTGCGGCGGCGGTCGCGACAGTCGCGGAGGCCGTGGAGCGCGCTACCTCCGTGGGTTGGACAGACGGAGATGGAGGCGGGGCGATGGTGAACGCTGGTGTCGGCGAGGCCGTGGCCGTTGCTTCGACGCGGGACGGAGAGATTCGCCGCAAGGTGAGCAGCAATTTCATTCCCATCACTCCGACAACGATGATGGCGATGCCGATGAAAAGCGGCATGATCGAGGTCGGTTTGCCGGATGATCGCATGCTCGGCGGAGGTCTGCGCGGAACGACAGGTGTGCGCGCCGGTTTCGGGGCCGGATTGTCCTGAAGATAGGAGTAACCATCCACCGTGACGGCGTCCGACCCTTCGAACGCTTCCATGTAAGGGCTCACATCGACGTCGAGAAATTTGCCGTAGATCTGAAGGAAGCCCTTTGCGTAAGTCAGGCTGGGAAACTGCGAAAAATCATCTGCCTCGATTTCGGCAAGCCGCGACGGGCGGATCTTGGTCATGCGAGCCGCCTCGTCGAGCGTCAGCTTTCGCGCGACTCGCGCTTCCTGAAATTTCTTACCGAGACCTTCGATCGTCATTGGGGGAATCCCGGTTAGACGGCGGCGTCAAGATCGACCAGAATCTCTCGCGGCTTCGCGCCTTCGCCGGGACCCAGAATACCGCGTTGCTCGAGAATATCAACGATCCTTGCCGCGCGAGTATAACCAAGCCGCAGGCGGCGTTGTAAGAGGGAGGTCGAGGCTCGCTTCTCCTGGCGAATGATCTCCAGGCATTTCTCGACCAGCTCCTCGTCTTCATCGGTTACCTCTTCGGCTGGCCCGGCGGTCGACTGAAGCTTTTCGTGCATGGCGGAATCGAACATGGGCGAACTCTGGGCGGAAACGAAGTCAACGACCCGTCGAATCTCATCATCGGTCACAAGCACGCCTTGTGCGCGAATTAGCCGTGAGGTGCTGGGCGGCAAATAGAGCATGTCGCCCTGGCCAAGCAGACGGTCGGCGCCGTTCTCATCGAGAATCACTCGGCTATCGATCTTGGAGGCGACCTGGAAAGCGATCCGGCTTGGGATATTCGCTTTGATAACGCCCGTGATCACGTCTGCCCGCGGTGTTTGAGTCGCAACAATGATGTGAATACCGGCGGCACGAGCCATTTGCGTGATTCGCGCAATCGCGCTTTCGACATCGGCCGGCGCCGTCTGCATGAGATCGGCCAGCTCATCGATGATGACCACGATGTAAGGCATCTTGTCCGGGATAACGAGTTCATCTTCACGAGGAACTTTGATGGATTCTGCGGAGGCGTCGGCTGTGGCGTCGCGGGAGATCCGCCCTCCATTCGCGCCTTCTTCGTCGAGCTCCTTCTGGGTCTTCTTGGGTGGTCGCGCGTTAAAGCTAACGATGTTTCGCACGCCGACGCGGGCGAAGATTTTGTAGCGCTTCTCCATTTCGTCGATGAGCCAGCGCAAAGCCAGAAGCACCTTCTTTGGATCGGTAACAACCGGGAAAGCCAAATGCGGCAAGGTATTGTAAACCTGCATCTCGACGACCTTCGGATCGATCATGATGAAACGCAGTTCCTCCGGCGTGAACCGGAAGAGCATGCTCGCGATGAGCGCGTTGATGCAGACGCTCTTTCCGCTTCCGGTTGTGCCAGCGACGAGCAGATGCGGCATTTGCGCGAGGTCGGCGATAATCGATTTGCCGTAAACGTCCTTGCCAAGGGCGAGCGGCAATCGCCCTTTGGTTTTGCCCTCGTCCCAATCGGCCGATTGCAGAAGCTCGCGCAGGGTCACGGTGACCTTGCGGCTGTTAGCCAGCTCGATGCCCACGGTGTCCTTGCCGGGGATTGGTGCGAGGATGTTGATGCGTTCGGCGCGGGTGGCCCGGGCAAGATCTCTTTCCAGACTAACGATCTTGTCCACCCGCACTCCCTTGGCCGGATAAACCTCATAACGCGTGATCGTCGGTCCCTTGGTGATGTCGCCGGGAGCGACGGCAATTCCAAATTGGCCGAGCGTGTCGATCAAGGTTTGCTGCACCCGTTCCAACTCCGCGGGATCGGCTGCGGTGCGGCCTTCCGGATTGTGCGCATCGAGGAGATCGAGGCTTGGGAGCACGTAGTTTTCTACATTCCAGGACTTGGGCGCGATCGCGGGCGCGGACTTCGGTTTTTCATCTTTCCCACGAAGCTCGGCAAGCGAGGGTTTACGGCGAGCGCGCACCGATTCCGCCGGCAAGGCGGTCGTATCGACGACCTTGGGCTTCGGACGTCCCGCCAGTTCCTCGGGAGAAATCAGCGCGATAGCCGGATCCGGAACGGGGGCGCCTTTTTTCTTTAACTCCTTTTCAATGACGCGCCGCTGTTTGGTGAGCTCTTTCTGGCTGATTTCCAATTGGCCCTTTAAGTCAGAACGGCGGAGCTGCCGGTGAAGTCGCCACTCGTAAAAATTTGCAAGGCCGCGGCGCATTCCGGCGACGCTTTGCCGGACCACGTGGATTGGACGCAGGCCGGTCATCAGAATCAGGCTTGAGACATAAACGCCAATAAGCAGGACCATTGAGCCGACCTTGCCCATGGCACCGAGAAGGAACCGGGCGCCGAGATAAAAACCGAGCCAGCCGCCGGCCCCGGGGATATTGAAGTGTCTCTTCCAACCCTGAAGATGGCTGGTCTGTAACTGGAGAAGACAGGCACCGGAAACGACAAAGAGAACGATCCAAAGCAGCTTGCGGCTGACGTAGAGTGAGGGATGGAAAAGTTTCGCTCCGCCGAACCCAAGGAGAATGACGGCCAGGAGATAAGAAGCCGCGCCAACGAGGAAGTAACAAAGACTGGCGAGGATGGCGCCAAAGGGGCCGATGAAATTTTGGGCCGGCCGGTTAGGCGGCGAGAGATAACTCCATGGAATCCAGGATGGAAGGTCCTTGGGAGCGTAGGAAATCAGAGCAAGAAAGAGGAGGGTCCCAACACCGAGAAGGATAAGGGCGAAGACTTCATTCCAGGCGTTGTTTTTTACGGATCGAGCCACCGTTGACGAATAGTAATCTTGCCGTGGTGTGTTTCAATGGAGAAACGCCGCAGCGAAGCTGCGGAACTTTCAAATTCCAAGCTCCAACATCCAAGAAAACCTCAAATCCAAAATTCCAAGCTAGAAACGCGGTCTTTGGCCTTCTTCGTTTAGTGGCCCTTGTAGCGGCGGTCTGTGACCGTCGCTAACTAGGATAGTGAGCGCTTTCAACGCAGCGACCTGCTAACAGCGCCGGGTCTGTGGTCTGTCTAATATCTACAGGGTCATAGTGCGACGGTCATAGACCGCCGCTACAGAAGAAGGAAGGTTTTGACCTTGCAGAGGGTGGGAAGCGAACATTAATCTGCCTCCGCTTATGGGATCACGTATCGGGCGGTCGCTTTTGCTGGCGGCCTCGGCAGGTTTGGCGGTTTTTGCCTCTTGCGAGAAGCACACCGTCGGGGAGTTGCCGGAGGTCCAAAAGGAGCACATCTATCCGATCGTTGCGAGCGACCGGGAACCGGCGGCCTCGCCGGGCCAGACGCCGTCCGCGAAGCCGACGCCGGCGGATTTCTTTCCTGACAGCGGTCGTTAGGCCCCACAGAATTGGAATAGATGGCGAAATCCGACTATCTCACGTCGCCACCTCGAATCAGCGGGTGGCCGCCGGGCGTGCCGTATATCATCGGCAACGAAGCGGCCGAGCGTTTCTCGTACTACGGCATGAATTCGATCCTGACGATCTTCATGACGAAGTATCTAGTCGATAAAATGGGGCACCTCAGCGTGATGCCGGCGACGGCGGCCGAGGCCTGGTATCATACTTTTGTTGTCGTGCTCTATTTTCTTCCTTTGTTAGGCGCGATTCTGGCCGACGCGGTCTTCGGTAAATTCAAGGTCGTCCTTTGGCTCTCGGTGGTTTACTGCCTTGGACACGCGACACTCGCGCTGATGGGATCGTCGGTCGCGCACATGATCGAACCGCGCTACCTACTGGCCATCGGTCTCGTGCTGATTGCGCTCGGCGCTGGCGGTATCAAACCGTGTGTTTCGACCAATGTGGGCGATCAGTTTGGGGAAACAAACAAACACCTTCTCCCGAAGCTCTTTAACTGGTTTTATTTTTCGATTAATAGCGGCTCCGCGCTTTCGACTCTCCTGATTCCGTGGTTGCTCGAGCCAGGATCAATATGGGATTGGCTTAGAAATCTCCTGCCGGCGGCAGTTTCTGATTTCCTGGTTAGCCCGCGCTTGCATAGCCCCGATGTCGCTTTCGGATTGCCGGGCATATTCATGGTGATTGCCACAATTTTCTTTTGGATGGGCCGCAAGAAGTTTGTCCACATTCCCCCGGCTGGCCGACAATTCATCGACGACGCCATGCCGCGCGAGAAACAGATGCCGTTTCTCTGTCTCTTTATCCTTCTCGCGCTCGGCCTGGCGGTGGGCTGGTGGCGACACCTCGGAACTCTGTTCTTTGCCGGCGATATTCTCCTCGCTATCGGCCTTGTCCTTTGGGGGGTTCGCCCTGTCTTGCGGTACGTTTTTATGCCGGTGCCGTTTGTGGCCATGTTTTGGGCCCTTTGGCAGCAGAACTTTTCCTCCTGGATCGTACAGGCGGAAAGCATGGATCGGCATCTTTTCGGGATTGATTGGCTCTCGTCTCAGATTCAGACGGCCAATCCGATTTTCATTTTGATTATGCTGCCGATTTTCGCCTACGTGGTTTATCCGCTGGTGGAGAAAGTGATTCCTTTGACGCCGCTGCGAAAGATTGGCGCGGGCTTGTTCGTCACCGCTGCTTCCTTCTTCATGGTGGCGATGATCCAGAAGTGGATCGATGCCGGCGGCAAACCGAACATCATTTGGCAGATTTGGGCCTTCGTCGTTTTGACGATTGGCGAAACGCTCGTTTCGCCGGTTCACCTCGAGTTTTCCTACACCCAGGGACCTCTCAAAATGAAATCGCTTGTCATGTGCACGTACCTTCTTGGCGATTTCATTGGGCAATGTCTTTACAGCGGGCGTTAATTTCTTCATCCAGAATCCAGACGGGTCGGTCAAACTGCAGGGCTCCAGCTACTTCACGTTTTTCGGTTATGTGATGCTTGTAACGGGGGTTCTCTTCGTGATTGTCATGCCCTTCTACAGGGGTCGTACCTTCCTGCAAGGCCAGGCAGAAAGCGTTGAAGCAGTCCCGACCAATATTGGATTGGCGGCTCAGCCGGAACTTTAACGGGGGAGAGTAAACAAATGAGAATCATTGCGCTGATGATCGGCTTGTCGTTGCCGCTTTCAATCTTAGCGGTGGATCCGAGTTCGAAGGATGAGGATTTTGAAAAACTCGCGAAGGATTACATCGAGGGATATCTCTCTTCGCACCCCGAAGCTGCCACCCAGCTGGGCGATCATCGCTTCGACGATCAATTGACCGACTATTCCGCGTCGAGTCAGTTCCGTCTGCTGACGCGGGAAAGACAAATGCTAAAGGCGCTCGAGGCATTTTCGGATCCGACCAAGCTTTCAGGCGCAAACCAGGTCGATGTCCGGATTCTGCGCGAGAATGTCGAAGGCCGAATCTTCGAGTTGGAAGAACTCAAGGAACCAGAATGGAACCCACTGGTTTACAACGAGAGTCTCGCCAACAGCCTTTACCTCATTCTCGCGCGAGACTTCGATACGCCACAGAAGCGGATCCCGAACCTGCAAAAACGGTTGGAAGCCATTCCCTTCGTCATTGATCAGGCGAAGGAGAATCTGCAGCATCCGCCGCGGGTCTACACGGAAACGGCAATCGAGCAGATCGGTGGGGCGATCAATCTCGTGCGGCACGGTTTGGACCCTCTGCATCGATGCTGCGCCTGAGATGAAGAAGGATGTCGGCGCCAGCGCGGGAGGCGGCAGCGAAGGCGTTGGAAGATTACAAGCAATGGCTGGAGAAGGATCTTTTACCGCGGTCGACTGGTGATTTTCGGCTGGGAGCCGACAAGTTTCGAAAGAAACTGCAGTTCGCACTTTCGTCGGATCTGCCGATGGAAGAGCTCATGACGCGGGCCAAGGCCGATTTGGGACGAACCCAGGCGGCCATTTACGAAACCGCGCTTCCCTTATATAAGGAATATTTTCCGAAGGCGGACGAGAAGAAGTTGAATGATCGCAAGGCGGTCATAACGGCGGTGCTGGACAAACTGGCCGAGAAGCATCCCGATGACGGTACGATCGTGGGCTACTGCCAGACGGTTGTTAAGGAGGCGACCGATTTCGTGAAGTCAAAGAACCTGGTGACCGTTCCGGAGAAGCCGCTCGACGTCATCGTCATGCCGGAATTCAAGCGTGGAACTGGCAATTGCCTATTGCGATTCTCCCGGGCCGCTGGAGACAAAACGGGAAAACGTTTTTCGCGGTGGAACCGACGCCCAAAGACTGGTCCAAAGAGCGGAAGGAATCGTTCTTTCGCGAGTACAACAACTTCATGATCCGCGACCTGACCGTGCACGAAGCCATGCCGGGGCATTATCTGCAGCTGGCGCATGCCAATCAATTCCACGCGCCGACGATGGTGCGGGCGATTTTCCAGAGCGGCACGTTCATCGAAGGCTGGGCGGTTTATACCGAGCAAATGATGGCCGAAGCAGGCTACGGCGGGCCGGAAGTGAAAATGCAGCAGCTGAAAATGCGTTTGCGCGTGATCTGCAATGCCATTCTCGATCAGAGCATCCACGCCGGGAAACATGAGCGAACAGGAAGCGATGGACCTGATGACGAAGGAAGGATTTCAGCAGGAAGGTGAAGCGGTCGCAAAATGGAAGCGCGCCCGCTTAACATCGGCGCAACTTTCCACCTATTTCGTTGGCGTGACCGAGCATCTGGAACTGCGGGAACGAGCCAAGGCAAAGGCCGGCGCTGCATTCGATCTGAAGAAGTATAACGACCAGGTCTTTCGTATGGCAGTCCGCCAGTGAAATACGTGCGGGAATTGATGGGATTGTGAAAGTGGCCTTGAGGGCAGGTTCCTCGAAAGAGCCCTCACCCTAACCCTCTCCCTTCTAAAGAAGGCCGAGGGAAAAGAGACAGCGTGTCCAAAAAAAAGCGCCAAGCCGACGGAGGGTCGAGCTCCTGCGAGACTGCGCGCCCCCGGGCGTCGCAGAGCTCCGCCCTCCACGATCAGGAGCCACGCGCGACACACGGCTGCGAAATCGTCGTCCATGCCCCATATAATTCGGACGACATGGAGGTCGTCCCTCCATAAGTTGTTGGAATGCCGAATGTGGCGACCTGGCTGAGGCCGAAGGACGAGAAGTGGTTTCAACCGATCTTCCAGCGTTATCCGGACGTGCGAATCTGGAACGCGCTGACGGAAGAAGTGCCGCTCGTCGGAAATGAACGGCCTCTTATTGACCGGCGGTCCTGACATCGCCCCGGAATTCCTGACGCAGGATATTCCTGACCTGGCTGTTCTCGATAAAGATCCAGACCCTCCGCGTGACGCGTGGGAGTTTGCAGCGATAAAGTCTGCGGTGGATCGGGGGATGCCGTTCTTCGCCATCTGCAAAGGCATGCAAACCGTCAATGTGGCTCTTGGGGGCACTCTCATTCTGGATTTGCCGGGACATAATCTCCCTGAGCAGAAGGACCACGACATCCAGCCTCTGCGGATGGATGCGGCTGCGCCGCACCGGTTCGCTCGCGTTAACAGCTCACATCACCAGGCGGTCGACCGCGTTGCAGATGCGTGCGAGGTCGAAGGCTGGTGTGCCTCCGACGGGATTATCGAACAAATGCGAATGCGTAATTATCCTTTTGGGTTGTGCGTCCAATATCACCCGGAGCGCGGGCAGATTTATGATGCGCTGTTCGATGACTTTTTCGGCCACGTTAGAAAAACGTTGAATCGGTAAAACGTTAAGTCGTTTAATCGAGCGACTCTCCATGTCGACACCACAGAATACCATCGCGATCGTATATGATTACGATCAAACGCTGAGCCCGAGCTATATGCAGGACGAGGTTGTTTTCCCGGCCTTTGGGATCGACGGGGCGAAGTTCTGGAGACGCTGTACCGAGCTGGTGCGCGAGAACGGTTATGACAACGAGCTCGCCTACATGAAGGTACTGCTCGACCAGCTTGGGATGGATCGCCCAACAAACGAAGAGCTGAAGGAGATGGGGCGGAAACTCAATTTTTACAAGGGCTTGCCGGAGATGTTTGATGAGTTTGCCAATGGACTCCTGACGGCCGAGCAGCAGGCCAGCGGCATTACGGTTGAGCATTACATCATTTCGTCAGGCATGAAGGTCCTGATCGATGGAAGCCGGTTACGGCCTTATGTCCGCGCAGTCTTCGGCTGCGAGTTCGATGAAGACGAGCAGGGGCGAATCACATTCCCCAAGCGTGTGATCAGCCACACTCAGAAGACGCAGTTTCTTTTCCGGATCAATAAAGGGCTGCTCGACATGTCGCAGGATGTTAACGACCACATGGATGCGGAGATTCGGCCGATCCCGTTTCCAAACATGATCTACATCGGTGACGGTCCGACGGACGTTCCCTGCTTCACGGTAATGAAGAAGAACGGCGGGCAGGCGATTGCGGTTTACAATCCGGATGATCCGCAGCGAGCGGGATTCAAGAAATGTTACCAGTTAGCGGCGCATGCCGATCGCGTGAAGCATATCGCGCCGGCGGATTACAGGCCGAACACGCATCTGCGGTTGTTGCTCGAGCAGATGGTCGAAGAAACAGCCAATCGAATTGTAGAACAGCGCCGGACGGCCATCGAGACCGGGACGGTCCGGGCGCCCAAGCATTAGCAGCTTCCTCCTACTTGGGGGGCTCTTCTGTAGCGGCGGTCTATGACCGTCGCACTGTCGCCTTTAGCTGGGAAATAATGCGACGGTCATAGACCGCCGCTACAGAAGGAAAAGACACGGACGAGACCAGCTCGTCCCTCCCGAGTCAGCGCGCGTTCCAGCGCTGCACATCGGGAGGGACGAGCTTGTCTCGTCCGCTTAGGCGAGCAAAACAAAAAGGGCCGCGGATTTTAACCCGCGGCCCTTTCTCAAGGGAGACTAACTTGTTACAGGAATTGGTTTCTTAGAACGCGACTCGGAAGCCACCACTGATGGCGTTGTTGTTGTAGTTGTCGCGACCGAACTGGCCATCATAGAAGATGTAGGCCGACAGACCCGGGGTGCAGTAGGCCGTCAGGCCCAAGTCGACCACCGCGCTGTCGCGCCCAACCCAGGGGCCGTGCACGGTGAAGATGTCGTCGCAGCCCACAAAGTTGGAATCAATCGCGTAAGCGCTTGGACCAAAGTCGTGTCTCCAGGCCGCGCGCAGCTCAGGCACCACGGTCAGGCCTTCGCCCGGCTTCATCACCTGCTCGTGCGCGATGCGGAAGCCCAGGTTAGAGCGGTAAGCTTCCTGGTTCTGATCAGGGAAGTGCAGCGGGATAAGGGAAGTGTCGCTCTCGGTAAAGGAGTTAAACTCCACATAGGTGTATTCGAAAGAAGCGGTCGGCCCAAAGGTCCAGCAACCCTTCTTCCAATCGTAACCGGCGGCGACCATGCCGTTAAACTCGGCTCCATCAGTGGAACCGGTCTCCTGGCCCAGGTAAGCCGAGCGGCGCGTGTCATACTGGTTCCAACCGCCACTGGCCGCGGCATCGACATAGAAGCCGTTGTTGCCCCAGGTGGTGTAAAGACCCATCTTGCCCCCGTCGGTGTTCAAGCGCCCGTTGTCGACCAGGTTGCCGGTGGTGTGGCTGTAAGCGCCACTCAAACCAATGGCCCAGTGATCGGTCACGCGGTAATCCACACCCATGGTGAAGCCAGCCTCATTGAGTTGATACCCAGCGGCACCGGGGTCGTTCAAGCTTTCGTCACCCGTTTTGGTGAGCTCACCACTGCCGGTGATAAAGCCGCCCCAGCGATAGTTAGGCGGAGCGGTCTGCTCGACCACGTTCTTGTCGGCCACACTCTTGCCGTCGTTCTTGGTGTAACCGTGGTTGTCCTGGATGACGAAGCCGTCAGCGCAGAAGCCGGTCGAACCCCAGCGGATATCGTCCATGCGATGCTGCAGGTTGGATGAATTGACAAAGCTCTGGGCAAAGCTGGCTTCATACATGGAAGCCAACTCTTCAGGAGCAATCAGATCGTAGGCGTGGCGCAGAGTGTTGATCGGAACGTTGCCCAGGAAGTTGGTTGCGACCGGAATGCAGTTGGCGGCAACGGCAGCGTCCAGAGCAGCCGCGGTGGCAATCTGGTTAGGCGTTTTGGCCACCGACTGGAAGCTGGCGGCAAAACCGAAGACCAGGTCAACCGTGAAAGGGTCGCCGTACTCCGCGAAAGGCTGAATCAGGCCGACGAAATCGTTGGGAACCAGATCACCTTCTCCCTGGGCAAAGGTGCCAAAAACACCGGTGTTGGTGTCTATGATGGTGATACGGTCGCCGTTGTTAGGCATAAACCCGGTCAGCTGATGCGCAAACAGGTTGCTGTTCGTGCTCAAGTTGGCAAAGCCAGCAACCAGCATCTCGTCGTTGTTGACCCCGGTAGTGGAGCTGCCAACCTGAGTGACAAGGGTGCCGCCGTTGGCGAAGAAGTTGCGGATCTCGAAATAAACCAGCGGACTTCCGGTCACGGTCTTGAAGGTGCCGCCGTTCAGGGTCAGGTCACCGCTATTGGCGATACCGAGCGCATTATTAGTGGCCAGAACGAATGTGCCGTTATTTACAACGTTCCCACCGGTGTAAGCGTTCGCGCCGTTGGTCAGGATCATCGTGCCGGTGCCGTTCTTGACTAGCTGGCCATTGCCGGAGAGGAAGCTGTCAAGGGTCATGGTGTTATCGTCGCTGACGTTGACATGCATGCCATTGAGATCCGGTCCGGGCACGTTGTTGAGAATGACGTCATTCGTGAAGTCGACGCCATCGCCGACGGCGTTCAGCCGGCCGCCGGAGAAGGTCAGGGTGCCTGGAACATTGAGAGTGTAGGTCGAATCGACTGAAAGTGTGCCACGATCACCGCTGCCGGGGCCCCAAACGGTCATATTGTTGTTAGCGTTGAACGTGCCGCCGTTAACAATGCGAAGCTCGCCCTGACCCCCAGGACCGGCAGCACCGCCGCCGATAAAGGCATCATGTCCGGCCCCATTCATATTAAAACTGGATCCGGCGCCCGTCACCAAGACAGTTCCGTTACTTCCGGCCTGCCGGCCGACGCGAAGGTCGCCGCCGTTCATTTGGAACACGCCGCCGTCGCGAACTTCCAGGTCTCCAAAGCCGAGATCGCCAACGTTCACCGGGCCAACGACCAAATTGCCCGCACCCGCGACAGAACCAGTGTTCCGAACAATGAGTGTTCCGGAGCCGGTGGCGGCATTACCCAGCGTCAAACCGGCGAAGGTGCCACCAAAACCGCCATCATGGACGACCATCATGCCGGTGCCCGAGTTGCCGATAATGAGGGCGCCATTTGAGGTTCCTCCAAGCGGAAAACCGCCTGCACTGATGTCGACGTTGCCGTTTGATCCGGCTTGATTACCGATCGTCCAGCCACCGCTGACGCTCAGCTCGGCAGAGTCGCGAATTGTAAGGTTGCCATTGGATCCGTTTTGATTACCCACGACTAGGTTGCCGGCTACGGTCGTCACAGAAGTGTCTGTTAAGACCATCGTGCCATCGCCGCCGTCGCCGATACGGAGATTCCCGGCGATAACGAGTTGATTATCGTTATTCACGCGGACCGTACCTGAGTCGCCCGAAAGGTTACCGAGGGTGAGGGTATTGGCGTTGGCTGTGTTGCCGGTCCCGTTTACGCGGGCAGTACCGCCATTGTTGACCTGGGTATTGTCGGCCGCTGTTGGAACAGTCGCGGGAGCCCAGTTAGCGGGGGTAAACCAGCTCGAGTCGCCGTCGGCCCAGACATGCAGAACCGCCTGGGACGGTGACGTGCTAATGGCGAGAAGAACTGCGACGAACAGCGCTCCAATTTTGTTAGTGAATTTCATGTGTGTTGTCTCCTTGAGTGATGCGATTTTTAGGAATTAGGCTGGCTCTGTCGAGCCCTTTTGTGCGCAATAAGGGTTAAGTCTTAATGCGTTGACATTGGGCTAGGAAATAGGGAACTCTCGATTGTTAGGCAAGACAAAAAAGCGGGAAAAATGAGGCTTACAGCCGATTTCCGATGGCGAGCCGATTAGCAGCATGAAGTGTCAGTAGCCCATGAAAATTACTATAATTAAGAGAATTACAGGAAGAGTCCTCCCCGCGATTCTGGCCCTGGCCGCGTCGGCCCAGGGAGCGGTGACCTACACCTGGGTCGGCGGCATCGATAATAATTACAACAACGCCGCCAACTGGACCCCCTCCGGTGGGCCGCCCGTCGCCGGTGATACGGTTGTGTTCAGCACGGCTGCCCCTGCAAACCAGCCGGACGTCATGGCCAGTTCGAGCCTGAAGACGATCAACTTTACGGTGACAGGTTACGTTCTCTCAAGCGCCAGCGCGGGCACGACATTAACGCTCTCCTCGACGCAAACGGGCGCGGCAAACAGCGCGGTGGCTTCACAGGTGAGCGGTGGCGGAACCGCGCAAATCGATGCGCCCCTCATTTTTGGCGCCGCGGGCGCTGCGACTCAGCAAATATCGCAGAGCAGTGGAGGAACTCTGACGCTGAACGGCGCCATTTCCAGTACTAACAGCATCACGCTCAATTACGCCGGCGGCGGCACCATTGTGATCAATGGCGCCAACAGCAATACCGGGTCGAGCGTTCAGACGGCCGGCAGTAACATCATCATCGGGAATAGCGCAGCCTTCGGGACGAGCACGCTGATGCTCAATTCTTCCGGCGGCAAACTGACTGCTGGAACCAACCTGGTGGGCGCGAATGCGATCGCCAATGCCGTGGTCTGGAATGCGAATGCAACTCTGGGAAACTCGGGCGCGAATGGTTTCGAATTTTCGGGCACGCAAGACCTGGGTGGCGCGGCTCGAACGATCAATAGTTCGACCAGCGCCGGCGTCACTTTCGATAATGTCATTTCCAACGACGCTGGCGGTGGCCTAACGATTGCGACGGCGAGCGGAAGTGTTGTCACGTTGAAGGGGGCAAACACTTACACCGGCGCCACGACCATTTCCGGAACGGGTGGCGTCAGCGTTTCTTCGATCGGTTTGAGCGGCAATCCCGGCAACCTTGGCACAAACTCTACCATTCACCTTGGGTCGGGAACGAGCGCGGGTTCGTTAGGATACACCGGCAGCGGCGAAACGACCGATCGGACGGTGGATCTGGCCGGGACGACCGGGGGCGCGACCATCGATACAACCGGAGCGACCGGGGGGCCTCGTTTTCTCGAGTAATTTCACCGCCAGCGGTGCGGGGGCGAAGACGCTCACGGTGCAGGGAAATACCGCCAACAACGCGATTAACGGTGTCGTTATCGACAGTTCCGGCGGGGCGACATCTTTGGTTAAAACTGGCAACGGCACCTGGGCGCTGGGCGGCTTAAATACATACACCGGCACAACGACACTTAAGAATGGGACCTTGTCGGTTGGCGTGCTCGGTACGAGCGGCAACCCGGGCAATCTGGGTGAGGCATCGATTGTGGAGCTGGGTTCCGGAAATAGTGCGGTGACGCTGGCTTACACTGGTGCTGGCGAGACAACCAACCACGCCTTGGATCTGCAGGGAACGACCGGGACGGTTACGATCGATACCTCGGGTGCAACAGGTCCGCTGGTGATTACAGGAAATGTCACGGCCAGCGGAGCAGGCAGCAAAACGTTGACGTTAGTCGGCGGCAACAATGACGATATCCAGGGCATTATTTCGGACAATTCGGTGGCGAACACGACCTCGCTGGTGAAGACAGGCGGCGGGACCTGGATCCTCTCGGGCGCGAACACGTACAGCGGCGGAACGACGATCCGGAATGGGACGCTTACGGTCTCCTCGTTAGGCACAGCCGGCAATCCTGGAAATCTGGGCACGGCCGCGACGATTAATATTGGCAATGCCGGCCAAAGCGGCACTTTGGCTTATACCGGCGCGGGCGAAACGACCGACCGAGTGGTGAACCTCAGTGGAGCGACGGGTGGAGCGACCATCGACACGACTAACGGCACCGGCCCGCTTATTTTCACTTCAAACTTCACCGCCACCGGAGCGGGCAGTAAAACGCTGACTCTTAAGGGTGGAAACAGCGACATTATTCAGGGGGCCATCGTTGATAACTCGCCGGCAAACCTGACCTCGCTGAACAAGACCGGTTCCGGCACTTGGAACCTGTCGGGCGCGAACACTTACAGTGGCGGAACCACAGTGAGCAACGGAACCCTGCGGCTGACGGGCGCGAACGCGTCTCTCGGACAGGGGAACGTGTTTGTCCTAAGCTCGGCCAACAACTTGAACATTACCTCCGGGGTATTAAACGCGATCAACGACACGGCCACTCTGAGCCTCGCCGGCGGCGGCACAGTTGGTGTGGCTGATAACGGCTTCGCCAAGCTCGGGAACGGCGTCGATGAAGTCGTCGCTGCTCTGATTCTTGGCGGAACCAACGAAGCCGCCGGAACCTACGGCGCTACCGGAAGCGGCGCGGCCAACATCATGGATGAATACTTTTCCGGTAACGGAATCATCACGGTGGTGCCGGAGCCGTCGGTTTACGGACTGATCCTGGCTGGCAGCGGGCTGTTGCTGGGGGCGCAGCGTTTGCGCCGTCGCAGTTAAGCCGCGGAGACATTGGAGGGACAAGCTCCGTCTTGTCCCTAATATTTGGGACGACACAGAGGTCGTCCGTCCACGCGATGATCCTTGATGCGACGACCGCTCTTGTTAGGCCCCTGGGACGGCTTTGGCTGACCGGATTGGAAAAGACACCTGTTCTCGCGTAAGGATAAAGTTCATGGCAGCCCGAAGAGCCAAGCAGACGATCACTTCCTCGAGCGGACAGAAGAAGAGTGTGCCGGTCGTAACGGTGGAAAGCTTCTACCGGTCGCACGGCGACAAGCTGCACATGAAGCTGGAAGGACCGCGAGTCGGCTTTCATCGCAAGATTCGCGAACCGACGATCAATCGTCCCGGGCTGGCTCTGGCGGGTTTCTTCAGTTATTTCGCCGAGAAACGTGTTCAGGTGCTGGGCGCAGCCGAAAACACTTACTTAAAAAGTCTGCCTCCGAAAATGCGGGTCGAGCGATTCCGTGAACTGTGCGGACAAAAAATTCCCTGCCTGGTCGTTTCCCGCGGGGCGCATCTCGACGCTGAACTGTTGACGGTCGCGACGGAGGAAAATATCGCGGTGTTCCGCACCCCGATGATTACGATGAAGTTTATTAACTCGGCGACGATCGCGCTGGAAGTCGATTTTTCGCCGACGGTGACCGAGTTTGGCAGCATGGTCGATATCCTGGGTGTCGGCGTTTTGATTCGTGGAGCGAGCGGGATCGGAAAAAGCGAATGCGTGCTTGGCCTGATCGAGCGCGGTTACAGCCTGGTGGCAGACGACGTCACGCGCATGACTTCGTTCGAAGGCCGGGAGCTCATGGCGACCGCGCCGGAATTGACCCGTAATCACATGGAGGTGCGCGGCATCGGGATCATTAATGTGGCCAACATTTTCGGGATCGGCAGTATTCGCATCGAGAAGCGGCTTGATCTGGTGGTGACGCTGCAGGATTGGCAGGAACTCGAAGAGGTCGACCGGATCGGGCTCGACCAGGAATTCTACGAAGTGATGGGAATCCAGGTGCCGCATGTGACCATCCCGGTGCGGCCGGGGCGGGATATTGCGCGCTTGATCGAAGTGGCAGCGATGGACCAGAAACTGAAAGGGCTTGGCCGGAACGGCGCCCTGGAATTTAACACCAAATTGTTGCAGATGATGGAGCCGAAGGGAGAGTAATGGGATTGTTGAAACGGAAAACATCCGACGCGGGCTCTTCCAAGATCGTCCGGGAAATTCCGATCGTGAATCGGCTGGGATTGCACGCTCGTCCGGCGGCGATGTTTGTGCGCATTGCCAGCAAGTTTCGCTGTGAGGTCTGGGTGGCGAAAGAAGGAGAGGAAGTGAACGGCAAGAGCATCATGGGTTTAATGATGCTGGCCGCGGGCCAGGGCTCCAAATTACTGATTCGCTGCGAGGGTCCTGATGCCGACCAGGCCATCAGCGAGATTGAAGAGCTGATCAAATCGCGCTTTAACGAAGAGTAAGCTGCCGCTACTGTCGCCCTCCATGAGCGGTGAACAGGCGCAGGGCGAGGTTCGCTTTCACGGTGCCGGGGTTTCTCCCGGTATCGCGCGCGGCGTTGTCCATGTGGTGCGCGATGATTTCGACGACGTCCCGCGCTATTCCATTAAGAAGGCGGACGTGGCCGGCGAGATTGGGCGTTTCGAAGCCGCTCTCATCCAGACGCGGATGCAGATTCTGGAAATGCAGCAACGGATCGCGGAATCGATCGGGGCCAAGGACGCCGCCATTTTCGACGCCCATCTTCTGGTGGTCGAGGATCGCACCCTGATTGACGAAGTGCTGCGCAAGCTCGAGACCGATCTGCACAACGTTGAATGGGTCTTCCAGGAAGTGGCTTCGGGGTATTCGGCGACCCTGAGCAAGATCGATGATCCCTACCTGCGTGAGCGCGCGGTGGATATCGAGGATGTGACCAGGCGGGTGGTTCACAATCTCCAGGGCAAGGCGCCCAAGCCTTTGCTCGCGATTGCCGAGCCGCACATTCTGGTGGCGCACAATCTGACGCCGTCGGACACCGCCATGATGGACAAGATGAAGGTGCTCGGCATCGCCACCGATCTGGGCAGCCGGACGTCGCACACCGCAATCATGGCGCGCTCGTTAGGCATTCCTTCGATTGTGGGTTTGCACGATGTGACACTTCGGCTGGTTACGGGGCAGACCGCGCTGCTCGACGGCACCAATGGCCTTTTGATCATCCGGCCAACTCCGGAAACTCTGGCGGCTTACGGCGAGATTGAGTCGCGCCGCATCAAAGTCGCGACGCAATTAAAAGAGCTGCGCGAAACCAAATCGCAAACGCGCGACGGGCGTCACATTGTTCTTTCGGCCAACATAGAATTGCCGGACGACGTCGAAGCGGTCAAAGCGAACGGCGCCGAAGGAATCGGACTTTATCGAACGGAATTTCTCTATCTGAATCGCGATACCTTGCCGAATGAAGAGGAGCAGTACGAGACTTACAAAAAGGTAGCTGAGCGCGTCGCGCCGGAACCGCTCATCATCAGGACTTTCGACCTTGGCGGCGATAAGGTCGCGCCCGGAACAGTGGATGTGAGCGACGAACTCAATCCGTTCCTCGGTTATCGCGCGATTCGGTTTTGCCTCGATAACATCGATATTTTCAGGACGCAGCTACGTGCGATCCTCCGGGCGAGCGCGCATGGAAACATCAAAGTGATGTTCCCCATGATCTCGGGACTGGATGAGCTCAAGAAATCTGTCGCGCTGGTTCGAGAGTGCGCGGCTGAACTTTCAAAACAAGGCGAACGCATCAGTCAGAAAACGGAAGTGGGGGCGATGATCGAAATTCCGGGGGCTGCCATCACCGCCCAGACTCTTGCGCGGGAAGTCGATTTCTTCAGCATCGGGACTA
Source organism: uncultured Verrucomicrobiae bacterium (assembly GCA_963824205.1). Taxonomy (GTDB): domain Bacteria; phylum Verrucomicrobiota; class Verrucomicrobiia; order Chthoniobacterales; family UBA10450; genus JBBRDU01. The sequence continues at coordinate 1,298,613 of CAWGOG010000001.1, forward strand.
ACGACTTGATTCAATACACTCTGGCAGTCGACCGGGTGAACGAGAAGATCGCGCATCTCTATGAGCCGGCGCATCCGGCCGTTCTGCATCTCCTCAAGCTCGTGGCCGACGCGGCCCACGCCCACAATATCTGGGTGGGCGTGTGCGGCGAAATGGCCTCCGATATCGCCCTTCTGCCACTTCTGCTCGGCCTGCAAATGGACGAGCTCAGTGTCAGCGCGTCGCTCGTGCCGAGGGTGAAGCGAGCCGTGCAAAGCCTTGAAGTTTCCGAGTGCCGCGAATTGGTTGAGAAGGCTCTGAAGTTGGACTCTTCTTCGGGAATCGTGGATCTCTGCCTGGAACTCGCCGGCCAGCGCTACGCCGATTTGCTGGGGTAGGGTTGTTAGCGGCAACCTGACCCGATTCATTCGACGCCAACTTTACATGACGTCCGGGTTCACGTTCACACGACTCTCCTCATGTGTGGCTCTATCGGCGCGTGAGAGATCCTTCGCCGTCTGCGCGATTCAGGATGACAGATTGCGAAACCGCTCGTCTGTTGTCAGTCCTCGGTGGACTCGGCTTCCGGATCGGGCTTGAGGCCTTCCTCCTCCATTTTGCGAAGGACGTCGCTCATGTCGTCGACTTCATCCCAAACCTCCTGGCTGACATAGATCGGTGCCTTCTGTTGCGTGGCCATGGCGATGCAGTCGCTTGGGCGGCCGTCGAGTTCGATGATCTTTTTCTGCTGCAACTCGTTCTCCGCGCGGATAATCATGCGCGCGTAGTAGGTCGCGTTCTTGAGGTCGTTGATAATGACCCGCTCTACTTTCGCGCCGACTGCGGTAAGCAGATGCGCGATTAGGTCGTGCGTCAGCGGCCGCTCCTTGCTGACATCGCGCATGAACATGGTGATGGCGCTCCCGACCGTTTGATCGACATAGATAATGAAAACCTTGTCGTTATTTCCTAAAAACACGGCGCACCCTCCGCTCGTGGGCAGGACAGCACGGACCTGCACTTCAATCACCGTCTTATTCATCTTCAAAATGCTACGCGCGCGCCATGGAAAAACAAGCTGACCGCCGATGACCTCTCCCTCGCCCGGTCATCGATCCGTTGGTCCCGCGCGCAAATTTTACGAAGCCTTGCTTGCATGTTGTGTGGGGTGATTGAATATGCGCTCTGCCATCAAGGACGGCGCCGACTGTTGAAATGAAAAACGATTGGGACGTTGAGTCCGCTATCTCCACTTACAACGTGGAGGGATGGGGTGGAGGCTATTTTACCGTCAACGAGAAGGGCAACGTGGCTGCGAGGCCGTTGCAGGAAAACGGAGGATCGATCGATATCCTCGCGGTGGTCGAGGAAGCGCGAAATCGCGGCCTTGGTTTTCCTCTGGTTATTCGTTTTCAGGATCTGCTGCGCCATCGCGTCGAAGCGGTCAACCGCGCCTTTCAGGCGGCCATTTCCGAATTTCAATATCGCGGTGCGTATCGCGGCGTCTTTCCGATCAAGGTCAATCAGCTGCGCGAAGTCATCGAAGAAATTGTCGATGCCGGGCAGCAATTTCATTTCGGACTCGAAGCTGGCAGCAAACCGGAATTGGTCGCCGCTCTGGCGATGCACAAGGATTCGGAAAGCCTGATCATCTGCAACGGCTACAAGGATCCGGCTTACATTCGCATCGCTCTCATGGGCCGAAAGCTCGGGAAGAAGGTCGTCATCGTGGTCGAGAAACTCGAAGAGCTGGACCAGACGATTCGCGCGGCCAAGGAAGTGGGGGTGGAACCTTACATCGGTATCCGCGTGCGTCTTTACAACAAAGGCGCCGGGAAGTGGGCCCCCAGTGGCGGTGAAAACGCAAAGTTTGGCTTGGACACCACGGGGCTGGTCACGGCGAGCGAGATGTTAAAGAAGGCGAATCTGGCGCATTGCCTCAAGCTGGTGCACTTCCACGTCGGCTCGCAGGTCCCCGATATTTCCACGATCAAGAAAGCGGTCCGCGAGGCGGCTCGCTATTACTCCAAACTGGCCAAGCTCGGGCATGATCTCGGTTACCTCGACGTCGGCGGAGGTCTTGGGGTCGATTACGACGGATCGAACAGCGATTTCGATAGCTCGACGAATTATTCCCTGCAGGAATATGCCAACGACGTTGTCTGGAACATTGCCGACGTTTGCGATTCCGAGAACGTTCCGCATCCGGCGATCGTTAACGAGGGCGGCCGCGCGATCGTGGCCCACCATTCCGTGTTGGTGATGGAGGCGTTCAGCGCCATTGAAAAAACAGCGCCGAAGATCCGCGTCGAAGAGGGCGATAAAGATCACAAGCTGGTCCGCCAAATCGTCGAGGTAAAGCAGCGCTTGAAACGGGGCAACCGAATCGAGAGTCTGCACGACATCCAGGAGATTAAGGAAGATTCGCAGCAGGCCTTTGATCTGGGCCTGCTCGATCTCGAATCGAAAGCAAAGATCGACACGGTTTACTGGCAACTGGCGCAGCAGATCGTGAACATGCATCGCGGCCTGCGCTTCGTTCAGGAGGAAGTGAAACAGCTCGAGATTTCCCTGGCCGATCAATACATCTGCAACTTTTCCGTCTTCCAGTCTTTGCTCGATCACTGGGCACTCGGGCAGCTTTTCCCGATTATGCCGATCCATCGGCTGACTTCGCCGCCCGACCGCAATGGCGTCATCGTGGATATCACCTGCGACTCCGACGGCAAGGTTTCGAAGTTCATCGACCTTCAGGATGTCAAGGAGACGCTGCCCCTGCATCGGATCACGCCCGGAGAGATTTATTATCTCGGTGTGTTCATGGTCGGGGCCTACCAGGACATCATGGGTGACCTGCACAATCTCTTTGGGCGCGTCACCGAGGTGCACGTCTTTCTCGATCCCGACGAAGATTCGGGCTGGTACATCGAGGAAGTGATCGAGGGGAGCACCATTGGCGAGGTCCTGAGCATGACGCAATGGGATAAAGTTGAGCTCATGCGCCTGCTGAAGAGCCAGGTCGATACCGCGATTAAAACCGATTTCCTGAAGCCTAACGAAGCGATGAAGCTTTTGACGGATTACGAGCGGCTGCTTCAGGAATACACCTATCTCAGCCTGAATGGAAAGAAGGCGCCGGTGCAGACGGGCAACTGGCTTCCGTTAATGAGCTGAGCTTTCGCGACCCTCGAAAGAGGAGTTCAGCCTCGAGTCCTCGCCCCTCGTCGGTCGATTGCCGGGACCTCATCCCCGGATCTGCCGGGCGGTAGCGAGTCTTTCTTGACAAGTTTCCCGACGGGGCGGATACCGGTTTTTGACGCCACGTATCCAGCGGCGCCCTGAAGTTGAACTCGCAACAGAAAGGCAAGCAGCATGAAAACGAAGTCGAACAAGCAGTCGAAAGATCAGAAGCATCGTCCGGCAGTGAAGGACATCCCCCCGAAAGGCAATCCGCGCGGCGGCATGGGCAATTTTGGCGGCGGTGGCGGAACCGGCGGAACGGGCAGCCGTTTGCTGGATCCATAATCGGGAACATTCCCTCCGAGAAGTTTAGCAGGTAATTGCCGGCACCGTTGAGTCCCCCTCCTCGGGGGCCGGTTTCCGGTCAAATTTGATTCGTTCCGACGGGCGGCGCGGTGTAATATCTGCCTCCGGAAACGGAAATCGTTCCGCATTCATGGCCCTGCCCCTCTCATCCAAGAACGGGACGAAACAGAAGGCGATCCCCTCGCACCAGCGATCGCGGCGGAGCTTTGCGGGAACTTTCGAGCGCGACCACGCGGAAACGATCGCGGCGATGGACTCCGGCGGTCATGACATTCCGCGACAAAAGCCCCGGATACGCCTTGCGCTTAGGAATGTGGGCATTCGCCGGGACTCGATCCCGGTCAATTTGATCGACCCGCTTGGCGGAAGCGAGGTGGTCCAACTGCCGTGCAAGGTCGACGCGCGGGTCGCTCTTGGCGGAGAACGCCGCGGGATTCATGTGTCGCGAATCGGCGATCTCCTTTCGCAACTGAGCGCGCGGAGTTTTGTGTCTTTAAGCGAGTATTCGGCCGAACTGCTGCGGTGTCTTCGCACGACGCAGGCCGCTGAATCGGCAACCGTCGCGGTGGAAGGGGTCCTGACGTACTTTGAGCGAGTCAAAGGAGTGAAGGAAAAGGGTTCGCTCGAGCACCTGACCCTTTCCGGGGGTGCCTCGTCTTCGGGAGAGCAGACAACCAGTTCGAGCGGTATCGGCTTCAATCACATCACGGCGTGTCCGTGTGTCCAGGAGACTTATCGGCACAGTTTTTCGTCGCAGGAACGTTCGTTAGGCAAAGGGAAACTGCAGCTCATCACCCATACCCAAAGATGCCAGACAAGAATAGCTCTGGTGAATCTCGAGCGCGTCCCCAGTCTGACCGAGCTTCTCGCGGCTATCGATGCCGTGGTTGTTCGGAGTCAAAACACGCTTCCGCGTGAGTTTGAGCTCCTCAATGTTCATCGCGCTCATGCCGAACCGCAGTTCCTGGAAGATGTCCTTCGCGATTTGCTTCGGGCGGTTTACTCTGTCGTTAGGCCGATTTCCGCACGGGGCGGAATCGAGATTTCGTCGATCAGCCTGGAATCGATCCATGACTTCGATCTTCACGGCGAGATCGCGTTTTCGATCAAGGAATTGGACAGAGCTTTCGCTTCATCTGCCTCGAACCAGGCAATGAACGGCAAACATTCGTCCGAAGCGCCGGCGGCGCGCAAGGCGAATACGATTTCCGTTCGAAGCGCTTCCGGCACTCGTCGTAAGAAACCACGGTCGCGCTAGCTCCGTTTAAAAAGCCGGAAGAAAAAATCCGGGCTGATTGTCGCGGATGAAAAGATCTCCCCACGGGGAAGACAACTTAAAATAGGAACCGCGCGAGCGTCTCCGCATTCGCCCCTCAATCATGAGTGCTTCCGCTCTCGCCGGCAGTCGAGCTCGCCTCGCGCCAAGGCCGATCCAATCGACCTGGCTCAGGTAATAGGCCACGGTCTCGTCGGTCGCGATGCCCTTCGGTTTCTTACGGAAAAGCGGACGCAACCGGAGCGCGTCGATTGCAGCCTGCTGCCAAATCTCGAGGTAGCGTTGCTCGACCATTCTCGAATCGTAGGCGGGATAAAATTTGGCCATTGTCTGGTTGAAGACCCAGAGAAAATTGTGCAGACCATAGCCCTCCACTGTGTCGTAACCGCGGAGAATCCGCCACCGATTGGCATTCGTCCGATAATCAACCGCGTTGCCGGCGACGGGGAATGGGGCTCCCGGGGTTATAAACCCGGGCGGAAACCGCGGAATCACCTTCTCGCGAGCCATGCGAAAGGCGATGTTCACCGAACTGTCGGCCAGATCGCGGAGGACCATGCGGCCGGTCAGATTATCGTTCTGATCGATCTCCCAGAGGACGTTCTGCGGGTGGCTTTCGTATTGCAGGCCTTCCTCGAAAAGCAGGTAGGCCAGGATCTTCACCAGCGGATAGAAGAAGGTATCGAGAACGAAACGCTCCGGTGCTTTTTTCGAGCGTCGCGCCAGCCGAATGAGCAACGGGTCACGATCTCCATGCTTCGAAAGGATGGAAAATCCCGGGATCAAGCTGGTTGATTTTTCTTTGCCGAAGGATTGGGGCCATCGGCGAAAGAGCCAGCCGTGACGGCTGCGGGTCTCGACCATTCCGCAGGGCTCGGCAAACCAGTCGAAGCCAAGGCGCTTCTTCGCCGATGAGGGAATGGTTTCGAAGAGAGACGAGATCAAAACCGCGCGCGAAACCTGGTTCTCCCGCAACGCCCTTCGCGTATGCGCGATGACCGCGCCAATTGAGAGTTTCAGAAGGACTGGCGGTCTGGTCCCGCTTGTTGTCCATGCAAGAACAGTCCGGTGCGAGGCCGTCGGCGTGGCGCAGAAGCCGTCGATTTCTTCGCGGCCATAGCGGTCAGCCAGTCGGCCGTGCGCTGCCGGGACCTGTGCATGTAGAAAAAGCGGCGTGCAATTCTTGCGCGATCGCATACCGAACGCTTCGAGCGCCTCCTCGACAGCGCCATAGCGACGAACAATGCCGTTTGGGAGCCAGACCAGTTCCTGTGGCCAGATCGGACGTTGCTCCGGAAAAAGCCGTTGGCGGACAGTGTTGCTCCGGTCGTCGAAAGGCCGGATCGCTCGGTCGTTGAACAGGCGTTCGTTGACCGTCTGCTCGTAATCGATCCAACGGCGAATTCGCGGAGCCAGGGAATCAAGCGGGCTCGATGGCGAGCTCCCCCGGTATTCGCCACGCATTCTTCAACTGCATCCCAGGCTGCCGGAATGTTCGAGAACAAATTGATCGACTGTGTCGGGGCGTGGCTTGGATATTCCCTTGTCGGATGCCCAACATCCGGCACTTTCAACGGATGCTTTCTGCGACTTCGGTTAAGGACGCGCTCAAACGAACCGCGCCATTGGCTCCGATTCTGGTCCAAGGGTGGGTCCGCACACGTCGCGATTCCAAAGATTTTTCGTTTATCGAGCTGAATGACGGCTCCGCGCTGCGCAGTCTCCAGATTATCGCGAAGAATTCGCTGCCCAATTACGGTGATATCCAACGGCTCATCACGGGCGCGTCGATCAAGGTTACAGGTTCGCTCGTTGCCTCGCAGGGGAAAGGCCAGGCCTGGGAAGTGGTGGCTGATGAAGTCGAAATCGTTGGCCCGTCGGACGACAGTTATCCACTTCAGAAAAAGGGCCACACGCCTGAATTCCTTCGGGAGATCGCTCACCTGCGACCGCGCTCAAATCTTTTCGGTTCTGTCTTCCGTGTCCGCAGTCGTCTGGCATACGCCATTCATACTTTCTTTCAGGAACGCGGATTCTTTTATCTTAACACGCCAATAATTACCGGAAGCGATTGTGAAGGAGCGGGGGAGCTGTTTCGGGTTTCGGGATTCGATTTCAAGAATCCGCCGCGCACCGGGGACGGCGAAATCGATTATTCGAAGGATTTTTTTGGCCGTTCCACCTACCTGACGGTCAGCGGACAGCTCGAGGCCGAGGCTTTCGCTTCCGCCTTGTCGAAGGTTTACACTTTTGGCCCGACGTTTCGCGCGGAGAACTCGAACACCTCTCGTCACGCTAACGAATTCTGGATGGTCGAGCCCGAGATGGCCTTTTGCGACCTGAACGGCGACATGGATTTGGCCGAGCAGATGATAAAATATCTCATCTACGACATCCGCTCGACCTGCGAGGACGAGCTCGGCTTGTTCGCGAAGTTTGTCGATAAGGAACTGCTCGAACGCCTGGATTTTGTGGTCGAGCGGCCCTTCCAGCGCGTTCCCTACACACAGGCGGTCGAGCTGTTGAAACGAAGCAAGGAGAACTTCGAGTTTCCGGTGAGCTACGGGCTGAATCTTCAATCGGAACATGAGCGCTGGCTGACGGAGAAATATTTCAAGTGCCCGGTGACGGTCTTTAATTATCCAAAGGAGATTAAGCCGTTTTACATGCGTTTGAACGAAGACGAAAAGACTGTTACCGCCATGGATCTGCTTGTGCCGGGAATTGGCGAGATCGTCGGAGGAAGTCAGCGTGAAGAGCGTCTCAATGTGCTCGAGGAAAACATGCGCCGGCATTCCATGAGTTTGGCGGACTATAAATGGTACCTCGATCTACGGCGCTATGGGACGGTTCCTCACGCCGGCTTCGGCCTCGGGTTCGAGCGCATGCTCATGTTTGTCACCGGGGTAGCCAACATTCGCGATGTCATTCCGTTCGCGCGAACGCCGGGCAGCGCGGAGTTTTGAGAGCGCTCGATTCTCGCCAAGACCGATTCGCTAGGTCAGTTCTGCTTTTCAATAGGCTTTAGAGTTAGTAATACAGCTTGCAATGGAGCCGGCTGGAACTACGGCGGAGAATGGAGATGGAACGCCGCCGTCCGACCCATCCGGCACCCATGCCGCCGTGAACGCGATATCTGTCCTCAGCTTCCACACCTGGCCCGATAATGTGCTCAGCACGGTCAATTCGGTTGCCGCGATTGTCGGCATCGTCGCCGCGATCGTCCTCCTGGTGTCGCTGGCCATTCTCTATTTTAGCGGCCACGAAATGAACGAACGAATCATCCGCGCCGGAGCGCATTCGCCCGAGCCGGGCGCTCAGGCTTCGGTCCCTGCAATCGATCAGTCGAATGGAACCTCCAGCGGCGAATCTCGGGCCGATCGGCGACAGGTGACCCGCCTAACGAAAGAGCTGGCTGCGGCGCGTTCTTCCACGGAAGCCAAAAAGGCAGATCTGGCAAAGGCCACGGCGGAACTTGATCGAATCCAAAAATCCGAGAAAGCCAAGACCGAACGAGTGGTGAAGCTGGAAAATGATGTGGCCACTATCAGGCGTGCGGAAGAGGAGAAATCGTCCCGGGTTGCGCAGCTTGAAGGACAGATATCCCAGTTGCGCCGCGCTGACGACGAAAAAACGACACGCCTTTCCCAGGTCCAAAAGGATCTCGAGGCAGCGAAGAAAACCTCTGAGCGACAGGCCATCGCGGCCCGGCCCACACCGGCGCCCGAAACCGGCCGCCTGATTTCTGAAACTCAGCGGGCCGCTTTTACGCGCGCTATTCAGGGCCTCCCCACCGGCAAGGTGATCATCTCGGCCTTTTTTGAAAACAGGGAAACACATGACTTTGGCCGGAGTATTCTGAAACTTCTTCGAGATGCCGGATTCACTGCGGTCGAGCAGGCGCCGGTGAATTTTTTTACTACCAGCAGGCCATCGAGCGGGATTCGAATTGGTTGCGAAGACATGAACCATCCGCCGGCGCATTTCGCTACCTTGCGGAAAGGATTCGAAGCCATGGGAATAGAGGTTCCTGACTCCAGTGTTGTGAATGCCGACTCGAATGAGGTCGTGGAGATTCAGATCACGCCAAAGGATTGATTTGGTCCTTGGGTCGATCGCGATCGAGTCGGGTAATATTTGAAGGGAACGATGACAGCCGAGGCCGGCGGAAAAGCGGATGACAAGTTGGAGATCGGTCACGTTCTCGCGATCGATGTCGTCGGGTATTCAAAACTGCTAATACACGATCAAACGCGGCTGATGTCGGAATTGACCGCGGTTGTTCAGGAGAGCACACGTTTTCGCGTGGCTCAGGCTGCCGGCAAGCTCATTTCTCTTCCGACCGGTGACGGAATGATCCTGGTTTTCTTCGGCGATCCCGAGGCTGCGATGGAGTGCGCCCTTGAGATCAGCTCTGCGCTGAGGAAGCATCCGAAAATTCGCGTTCGCATGGGTATTCACAGTGGGCCGGTCAATCGCGTCGCTGATATCAACGAGGCGCAAAACGCCGCCGGCGCGGGGATCGATCTGGCGCAGCGAGTGATGGATTGCGGCGACGAAGGCCACATTCTTCTCTCACGCCGGGTGGCCTACGATCTCGCGCCGCTGCCGCGCTGGAGCGAACACCTTTACGAACTCGGAGACTGCGAGATCAAACACGATCAGAAAATATCCCTGGTTAACTTTCACAACGGGCAGGCAGGAAATCCGGACACGCCCGCGAAGGTGCATCGCGCAATCGAGGAAGCGCGCGCGCAGCAGCGACGCTCAGCTCGCAAACAGCGAATGGGTGTTGTCGCAGCTGTTGTCGTTCTTCTGCTGACCGGCGGCGCGGCTTACCTCGGGATACATCGCCGCTTCAACAGGATCGGCCCGCCAGTCTCTCCGGTCGCGCCACCAGAGAAGAGTATTGCGGTGCTGCCGTTCGTCGACCTGAGCCAGGCGAAGGATCAGGAATATTTCTGCGACGGCATGAGCGAGGAGATTCTCGGCGCGCTGGCCAAAACAAATGGCCTGCGAGTCGTGGCGAGAACTTCGTCATTCTCGTTCAAAGGCAGGAGTATTGATGCGAGCGAAATTGGACGGGCGTTGAACGTGTCTACGATCCTGGAAGGAACGCTCAGGAGGGAGGGCAACCGAATTCGGATTTTCGCGCAGCTGATCAACGCTCGCGACGGATACGAATTGTGGTCGGACACCTACCAGCGCGAGGTGCAGGGAGTCTTCGAGCTGCAGGACGAGATCACTCGCAAGATCGTCGACGCTTTGAAAATCAAGATGGCGGTGGCGCCATCGCGACCGCAGCAGAACACGGAAGCCTACGAGCTTTATTTGCAGGGGGTCTTCTTTTCGAACAAGAGCAGCGAGTCCGAGATGCGGAAGAGCGTGACCTTTTTCGAGCAGGCCCTGGAAAAAGATCCTGAAATGTCGCGGGCTTGGACTGGCATCGCGAAGGACTGGACCTGGCTGGCTGATGCCTACGTGGCCCCTCGCGAAGCCTACCCGAAAGTCGAGAAAGCTGCGCGCAAGGCCATCGCGCTAAATGACTCCGACGCCGAGGCGCACGCCTACCTTGGCGAAGTGAAGCGAATCATGATGTGGGACCCGAAAGGCGAAGAGGTGGAACTGAACCGAGCTCTGCAAATCGATCCGAATTCTCCGGAAGTGCATCTGTTTATGGGCCTCGTCCAGTCATGTCTGGGTCATGCCGCCGAAGGAACGCGCCAATTAGGTGAGGCCGTCCGGCTTGATCCACTTTCTCCCATCATCGGAAGCTGGCAGGTCTACAATTTTGTTGTGAACAGGCGTTTGGAGGAGGCTCTCGCGGCAGCGAAGCGGACGATGGAGATTGATCCGAACTACGCTTACTTCGAGCCGGACCTGGCACTGGTTTATCGGGAGCAGGGAAGATTGAATGACGCGCTCGATATTTATCTTCGCGTCGCTCAAACCAGCGGCAAGCCGTCTGCCGGGCTCGCGATCACTTATGCTCGCCTGGGCAAGAAAGAAGAAGCCCGACATGTGATTGAGAAAATGATCGAACTGGCGAGAACAAAATATTATGCCGGCGATTCAATCGCGGCGGTGTACGCGGCCTTGGGTGAGAAAGATACCGCGTTGCAATGGTTGAACAGGGCGGCCGATGAGCATTCCGGGGGGATCCACGTAATCGGCGTCGGCCACGACTACGACACATTGCGCAATGACCCGCGGTTTTCGCAGGTGCTTTTGCGAATCGGCCTTGAGCCGCCGGCTTCTCCGGGGCCGAATTAGTCAGATTGCCTGTCGTCGGTTCGCTTGTAACTTACTGTGAGAGGCCTTTCCGGCCCCTCGTTATCATCTATGAACGACGTTTACATTATTGGCGCAGGGCGCACTGATTTTAAGCGCAATCTGAAGAAAGAAGGAAAAACTATCCGGGATTTGATCACCGAGTCCGGTCGCACCGCTCTGGCGGACGCGAAGATCGACGCCGGAGAGATTCAGGCGGCTGCCGTCGGCAATTTTAACGCCGGACAGTTTACCAAACAGCTTCACCTGGGTGCCTTCATTCCGGAAATCGATCCCAAACTGCACGGAATTCCCACGATGCACACGGAAGCGGCCTGTGCTTCCGGCTCGCTCTCGGTGTTGTTAGGAGCGCAATGGATCATGGGCGGATTTTACGACGCCGTTCTCGTGGTTGGCGCAGAGCAGCAAAAGACCATGTCTTCACTGGATGGCTCCGATGTTTTGGGCGCGGCCGCGGATTACCACATGGAAAAGCCCGAGTACGGCGATTTTATGTTCCCGAAGTTGTTCGGCAAGATCGCACAGATTTATATCGATAAATACGGCGCCAAGGAGAGCGATCTGGCCACTGTTGCCTGGAAGAATTACGCGCACGCGCGGTTGAATCCCCTGGCCCAGATGCGTCAGGCTGATCTGACCCTGGATTGCGCCTCGCAGGTTTCGGACACAAATCCCAGCGTCGCGCCGCCGCTCAAAGTCTCGGATTGCTCACAAATTACGGATGGCAGTGCCGGGCTCGTACTGGTTTCGGAAAAATATCTTCAGCGGTTAGGACGGGACAAGGCGACCACGCCGCGGCTGCTCGGCTTTGGTCATACGACGGATTATCTGGCTCTCGCAAAAAAAGACGCGCCCATCTTCTCAACTGCGCGCAAGGCGGCGTCGCAGGCTTTCAAAATGGCGAAATTGACTCCGCGCGATATCCAGGGGGCCGAGGTTCACGATTGTTTCTCCATCACTGAAATTCTCGTTTACGAAATTCTCGGCCTGGCTGAGCATGGGAAGGGAGCGGAGCTGGCTCGGAGTGGGGCCACCGCATTGCCGCAGGTGCGGAATGAAAAGATGAAGGGAAAATTCGCCTTCGAAATTCCGGTGAACACGGGCGGTGGTTTGATCGGCGATGGACACCCGGTGGGGGCCACGGGCGTTCGCCAGGTTGTCGATGCTTATCAACAACTCACCGAACAGTCGGACGGAAGGCAAATCGCAGGTGCGAAAAACTTTCTGACCTTCAACATGGGCGGAAGTCTTACGACCTCCGTGGCGATGATTTGGGGCAGAAGCTAGGACCCGGGTTTGATCGTGCTCAGACGCTGAAACCTATGTCAGCGTTGAGCTAGAGCCGCGATTCGGGCGGAGGCGTCGCGGCAGCGCTGGAGTTCAAGAACAGCGTCCTGTTCCGACAAGAATTGGCTGCTGTAAGGCACGCTGGCCGGTCGAAGACAGTTGACCACGAATTCGTTCGCAAGCCGCGCGCGTTTCACGGCGGCAGGTGTCGGTTTCTCCTCTGCTTCGACAAGGAGACTGTCTCGCGCGGCGACGTAGGCCTGGATCTCTTCAGTCGCTTGATCCTGCTCAGGTTTGTCCGGAGTAATTTGGGGGATCTTGCGAGCAGGCCGTCCGACTTCGGGGTTTGCAACGTGCATGTCCGAATGAGGAGCACGTTGTATGCTGGCGGACGCGCGAATCAGGCTCTTTTATCGGCAACGGGCTTGGCGATTACACGCGCCGTGTTGGTCACGGACGAATATATCTTTCCACCGATCAAGACGCTATTTGAGACGCATCTTTGAGGATCAACGCGATTGCTGCCGGCTTCCGGAACGCAGTAAGGCCGATTTCTCCTCGTCCGATATAAACGCCGTTCGAACGGCATTCAGTTGCGCGGCCTTGATTTGATCGCCCGACAGTCCGGCAGCTGGTGCGGCAACGTTCAATTCATGTGGCAAATCGATTGCGCTCACGCCGGGATCATCGGTGTTGATCGAAGCCAGCAATCCGCGCTCGAGCATGCTTTTGAGCGGATGATGCGCCAGGTCGGCGACGGTGCTTGTTTGCACATTGCTGGTCAAATTCGCTTCGATCCCGATCTCGTTCTCCACCAGAAATGCGATGAGAGATTTGTCTTCCATGGCTCTGACGCCATGTCCGATTCGCTCGGCGCCGAGTAAACCGATCGCTTCCCGAACACTCTCTGGTCCGCCGCTTTCGCCTGCGTGGACAGTGATGTGCCAGCCGGCGTCGCGTCCGCGTCGAAAGTGCCGCTCAAAGAGACGTGGGGGAAACTGCGCTTCGTCGCCCGCGAGGTCGAGCGCCACGATTTGGTCGCGTTGAGTGAGGAGCGCCTCGAGTTCTTTCCCGGCTACTTCCGGCCCGTAGGTTCGGCTGAGAATGCCAATAATATTCACCTTCACGCCGGTAGATTCTCTTCCTTCCTGAATTCCGCGAATGACTGCGCGGGTTACCGCAGCCGGATCAAGTCCATGAGGTTCGGCCATGAACCACGGACTAAAACGAAGCTCGATATAAGCGATGCCTTCCTTTTTGGCGTCCTCGACGTTCTCCCGCGCGACGCGCGCACAAGCATCTTCGTCCGCCAGCACGGACGTCATCCAAAGCATCTTCGCGATAAACGCCATGACACCGGGCTGCCGATCAACCACTTGAACGTGCGGGCGCAATTCTTCGATCGTATTTCCCGGGAGGCGAATGCGATGCTTTCGCGCCAGGTCCAGGATGGTGGAGAGACGGACGGCCCCGTCGAGGTGACGATGCAGATCGATCAACGGGAGGCTTGGATCGCACACAACTATTCGTCGCTGACCTTCAGGACAACTTTCCCGCGAGTGTGATGAGTCTCTGCCTGCCGCGCGGCATCGACGGCTTCGCTGAGCGGACGGACCTGCGAAACGAGCGGCCGGATTTCTTTCCTTTCAATCAATTTCGTGATTTCCGACAGCTCTTGTGAATTCGGATGCGACGCGAGCCCGGATATCCGAATTCCGTATTTTTGAGGGGCGGCGCGATCCAGAGGCCCGAGAATCGTGACAACCATGCCGCCCTTCTTCACGACTTTGTAAGATCGATCCAGGGTTTCGCCCCCGACGGTGTCGAGAACGATATCCACATTGTGCGCCTTCTCTTCGAAGCGGGTTTTGGTGTAGTCGATGCACTCATCAGCGCCGAGTTGATGCAAAGTGTCCTGATTTGCGGTCGATGCAGTCGCGATCACGCGCGCTCCGCGCGCCTTGGCAATTTGAATCGCGAAACTTCCCACGCCACCAGAACCGCCTTGTATCAGGACGCTTTGGCCCTTGGTCACGTGTGCGGTATCGATGAGAGCCTGCCATGCCGTGAGCGCGGCCAGGGGAACTGCCGCCGCCTCCACCCCGGTGAGCGAGGCCGGTTTAACAGCGGCTTCGCTTTCATTCGTTAGGCAATATTCCGCCCAGCCACCGCCCCATAACAGGTAGGCATAGATGAAGTCGCCCTTTTTTAATCGCTCCACCTTCGGGCCCACTTCTTCCACGACTCCGGCAACGTCATAGCCTGGAATCAGTGGAAGGTGAGTGCCGAATTCGCGCGCAAATTTTCCGGAGACAATTAACGGATCCGCCGGATTCACGCCGCTGGCGACCACCTTTACGAGAACTTCGTTGTCCTTCGGACGGGGCACGGGAACGCTTTCCAATTTCAAAACTTCAGGAGTGCCGTATTCATGTGCGATTACGGCCTTCATTGTCGCCGCCTGAGTTCGCGGCGCGGCTGCGGCGATCAAAGCGATTAGACAGCAAATTCTTGTGCTCATGTGCCTCCGGCCACGGTATAGCCTTCGCCGCGCAAATCTTCAGCTAAATCTTTCTCCATCTGCGCCGCGGCCTCAAACGGCATCGGATTAAGATGCTCGTATAGTTCGGGCAGTAATCTGAGGCCATGCCGTTTTACAATCCGGGCCGATTGGTAACCATTCCGATGATTTTCGAAACGATGGTCAATGGGAAGTCCGGTCATGCCCACATACACGGGCGGCTTGGCCGGGTCGCGATGGGGATTGCGACGTAACAAACCGCGATCCTTGAGAGCTTCATCACCCAGCAGGATCACATAGACACTGTGATGAAACGCTGTGGCCTTTTTCGCTTTTCCTTTTGGTCTCCCGCGTCTCACGGCGAGCAACTCAACTACGTTAAGACCCTGCTAGGCAAGCCTGCGCACTTTGCATAACCTCGCTGATATGAACAGTCAGCGGAAAATCTGCGGCGGCGCATTAGGTCTTTGTTGTTTCGTATTTTTCCTCGGAAGCTGCAATCGCAGCGGAGATAGTGATGCGTTCCTGAAAGATCCGGCCACGGTTGAGCAGGCGGCCGGTGTTCTCGATCTCGCCCAGCTGCCGGTTCTTGAGGGAGCGGAAGAAAATCCAACGCGCACGGTGGCCAACCTGACTTACCAGCTCTCGAAAGGGGATGTCGCATCCGCTTTTGAGTCACACCGGAAGGAGCTCGCGAAACAGGGCTGGAAGGAATCATCTCGTGACACATCGGTCACACCTCAGGCAGCCACAACCAGCCTTCGCAAGAAGGGTTTCACTGTCTCGCTATCGGTGTTTTCTGCGTCGCCGCCCAAGGTCAACGTCTCCATCGTCGACCATGGAAACGTTAAGCTCGATACCTTGCCGCGTCCGCCGGCCACTAAGCCCGTTTATGTGGGGGACCTGGCTGCAATGTATGTGACGGACGGGCCCGTTGCGGAAACATCGGCCACTCTCCGGAAGCTCTTGCTCGAAGCTGGATGGAAACCTTATGGAAGCGCCGCAGACACATCCTGGTTCAAGCAGAACGCGGTTCGCTTGAGCGCCACGGTTTCGTCAGCACCGGCGCAAGGCGGGAAGACGATGATTTCATTTAGCAGCGAACTCATGTCGGCGGATTTACCAGCGCCGCCTGATGCTGACGATCTGCGCTACGCCGAATCGACGAAACAGTTGTCCTTCGATAGTCCGGTCGATAAGAAAGAAGTAACCTCATTTTACAGGAAGGAACTGGCTTCTTCGCACTGGGAGCCGACGCTCGAAAAATTGGTCGATATTGATGAGCGCCCGACGATGATCTTTCGAAACCCGGGCAAAGATATGCTCACTCTTTCCTTTTCCGCGGAGCGCAACGGTCGGACACCGGTCTCGCTGCAATTTCAAACAGCCGCTGAAATCGCGGAGCTGGAACGTCGACTCAACGAGCAGGCCGCGAAGTTCCGCGCTCAACACGGACAGAAGTAGTTCTATTTGATTGGTCGACTGAGGAGATCCTGCAACACGTGCCGATGGCAATATCTTTCGTCCTCGGCACAATGGCACAGCAGAGTGATGTTCTGAAACTTCCCGAGATGTTGCAGGAGTCGAAGGGTGAATTTCTGCCCGTGATTTTTGATGTTCTTGTTCCGAGAGTCTAACGAATCAGGGCCGCGAAGTTCCTGCATGTATCGACGGGTATATTGTGTCCAGGTGATCTTTCCGGCCAGATAGGAACGAAGCAGTCCTTCACTGGGACCCAGGTTCGCCATCCATACGTCGTAGCGGCTGGCTGGCAGACCGCGGCCGCGACCTCGTGCCACGAGAATACGAAGGCCGTCGGCCGGGCGGTCGATTTTTGTCAGGACTGACTTTGTCTTAATCATTCAGCTCCCAGAAAACGAGCGACACGCAGCGAGCAACTTCGCCTCGAATGTAGATTATGAAGGTTCCGTTCACACTTGGAGTGGTGGGCCACTTTGGCCTGGCCGTCAAAAATCCCCGAAGAAGCGCAAGCTGGTTTAAGCGCACGCTCGGCTTGAAAAAGGTATTCGACTTCGATGGGGGCATCGCGATCGGCAACGATAACGTCACCATAGCGCTTTTTCGGGGAAAGCCTTTTCCACAGACTTTCGACCACATGTCGTTCCATTTGCCGAACATGAAGACGCTGAAAGCGGCCCTGACACATCTGAAACGTTGCCGAGTGAAGCTTGAGGATCCGGGAAACGAGATTGGCCCGGAGGCGCCGGGTTCGCCAAATATGGGATTGTGGTTCTCTGACATCGACGGCTATCGCTGGGAACTCAATGTTCAGGCGAAACGGAAGTCAAAGGCCCGCTGAAAAAAATCTTCACACGCGATTGCATTTCATCGGTCGATTAATGGTTGGGAGGAATCGTTTCGCAGGGCGATCTCACCCGGGAGCCAAGAAAAAATCAACACAAGGGAATAGAGATGAATTCAAAATTGTTCAGGGTTATCGCAGTCGCTTCATTAGCAGCGCTTTCCAGCGTGTCCGCGCAAACCAGCACCACCGGGAATACGGGTACATCGGGAAATACGAACACCACCGGAAACACGGGAACAGCCGGGCAACCGACCAACCCGACAACCAATCCAAACGCAGGAGCTCGGACAGGGGTAGGCGCTAATACGACGCCGTTCCCAGGAGTTAGTCCGTCAGTTGCTCCATTGCCGGGCAACGATCCACTCAGCCCTAATTATGTGCCGCCGGGCGCGAGCGCGAGTGTGACTCCAGTCGCGACCGCATCTCCGAGCCCGACGGTTCACCCGTAGGCGCCGGGAGGTTTGATCAGTGCATCACTGCGGCATTGCCACTCTTGTCGTCCACGCTGATTCCTAATCGTGCCGGGCCGGGCGCGGATTCATCCCCTGCGCCATGCTCGTAGGAAACGATCCATGCGTCGCTGTCAGGATTGTAAGTCAGCTGCCGGCGCGGGTAATCGGAGAGTTTGAGACCTTCTCGCGCAAGCTCGGCTTCAGCGATCTTGCTCGCTTCTCGTGGTGAAAGAGTCGCGCGATGTTGCAGTAGCGAGGGTGGCGCGGCTAACGAGTGAAATAAATCTCCCGCGTCGCCGCCAGGCCCGGATGAAGTGACGGGATCGCTGAGCAAACTGCCACTGCTCCGTACCGGAGATTGCGGTGGTCCGTTAAGCATCGACTTGGTCGGGACGGGCGTCGATTTGGCGGCGACCGATGAGGAATTTTGAATGAGCGGCTTTGGTTCGATTGAAAAATCGGCGGGTGCTTTCGAAATCGGCGGCGTGGGCTGGGAGGGGAGCTTAGTCACAACTTCAGGCGTCGCTCGAGGGGTGGTCGGTGCCGCGGCTGGCGGTGCGGTGGCTTCTGGCTTTGATTCCTCTTTCTGTACGGCGGTTGCGGCTGCCGCCACTTTGGTTTGAGCCGGTGCCGGGCCCTCGGCCCATGCCGACGCCACCTTGCCGTTATCGAAGAGCGCATGCGAAACGTGCCCGTCAGCATCCATGGCTTCGACCATTCCCTCCCATCTGCCGCGGAGCATGGTACCGGTGAGCTTGCTTGCGAAATGAAGTTTCTCGGTAGCGAATGTGGTCCTGGTCCTGGGTCCCTTTTCGTCGTTATACCAAGTCAATGTCCCGGGACCACTGGCAAGGTCCAGCTTGTCGCGTCCACCGGCCCAATTGCATTCTTCCCCGGGCTTAGGGTCGTCGTTCCAAATGTGCGATTTTTTGTCGAGCGTCCTTTGATATTTCCCGGCTGAGGCTGAAGTCGCGCAGGCCAGGATCGCGACGCAGACGAGAACGCTTCTGAGGATATTCGGTGAGGCTTTCAGGAAGAAAAATGCTAGCGCACACCTCGTGAGGGGCAAGCAGGAATCGGGGGCGGCAGATTGGGGAACAAATGCGCGTGGCAAATCGTCTGCGCGCTGAGATTATTCTTCCGGTCTGATAGACGCCTTGCTCGTTTTGTCTTCGACCGTAACGACGAAATGCTTATTCCCGTTTGCGTCGCTCGTGCCGGCAGATTGATCGTAAGAAACAGTCCAGGTTGCCGAGCCGGCATCGTAACTCATTTTGCGCGTTTGATAGTCGCCAACATTGCGGCCACGCCTGATCGCCTCTTCATCGGCCGTTCTGATGACTTCAGCTCGTGAAAGCCGTGAATCTGTCTTAGGGAGTGATGATGGGGGAGCTGTCAGTGAACGGAGCAAAGCACTTTCCGCGTGAGGTTGCTGGACTTTTTCCGGTTCAACGGTGCTCGAGGCAGTTTCCGATCGATTACTTTCGATCGTTGCGGATGGTCCTTCCGCGGGGGCGGCTATTGGAGACGCCGAACTTTCCTCTCCTTTGGGAGTTGAGGGATGTTGCGCAACTGTCTTCGTTTTCGCCGGTTCGGGAGCAGCGCCGTCCAGCCATTTCCCGGCCGGAACTCCGTCAGCGAATTTCGCGTGGGTCGTGGTTCCCTCCGCAGTGGTCAACTCGACAACGCCCTGGAATTTTCCCCGCGCCATTTTACCCGAAAGGCGGCGCGCCATAATTGGCTTGCCTGTGGGGATGGAAGATCCGGTGACACGTTTCCAGTTTACGCGATAGAAGGTGAGGCTCCCACTCCCGGTCGCGTAGCCTTCTTCATCGCGGGATCCAGACCAGGTCATAGTGTTGTCTTGTCCGGGAAGATCGCTCCAGACGAGCGTTTTATGCCCGGTGGTGAAGCGATACCCCGGTTCCCCAAACAACGTTCCGGCGACGAGCGCAAAGGCGATCGCCTGAACAAGCACGCGCAAAGTCAGGATCTTCAGGCAAAAATCCTACTGCAATTGCGAAATGCCGCGCAACAGGTTTCAGGTCGTTCGGAAGATTAGCCCGGCTTTAGGGGGAATCTTTATGCTCTTCTGGCGGTGCGATGGAGGCTCGCTTGGTCTTTCCGTCGACGGTTATCGAGAGGTGCTTTCCGCCCGTACCACCATCGTTCTCTGTCTTGTCGTAGGACAATGACCAGGTCTCATCCGATTCATTGTGTTCAACCTTGGGCTCCGCATAATTGGCGGGGTCATAGCCGTGGGTGCGCGCGACGGTATTTGCCAGATCGAGGGCCTCTTCTCTGGTTAAAGGACCAGTTGGGTTCTTCTCAGACGGATGAGTGCTGTGCAGCGATGAAGGGGGGCCGACGAGCGATTGCAGCGACTCGTCCACGCCGCGTTTGGCTGTGGGAGCAGCGGCAGGTGTTGGAAAAAGTTCGGGAGACGGCCGTTCGCTTGGCGTCGGTAGAGGCGTGGACGGTTTCGCGGCGACCCGTTTGATTTCCGGAGTTGCGCTTGGCTTAGGTTCAGGTTTTGGCGGAGGCGCTGGCAGGACTTCTTTCTTTGGAGTCTCCGCGGCCGCTTCTCGACTCTCCTTCTTTGCTTCGAGCACGACCTCGCGTTTTTCCGGCTTCTCAACTTCGGCCTGAGGAACCGGTGTGCTTTTGCGTCCGGCGAAGCCGCCGCGCAAGGTGGCGGCACCGCCAGTCCATGGTGAGACGCGCTTGCCTTCAGCGAAGGTCGCGTGTGCGACTCTTCCGTTTGAGTGCGCGTTAACCGGGCCGTCGAATTTTCCGTCGACCATGTTTCCGTAGTAACGTGCGAAAATCTTTCCATTGGCGCTGTACCAAGTGAGCGTTCCGAAGCCGGTCGCATAGCGTTCGCGGTTACGGTCGCCAACCCAGGTGGCCGTGTCTCCGGGCTTGGGTGCGCTATTCCAAACCCTGGTTTTCTTATCCTTGGCAATTTGGTATTCGCCCTCCGCGTTCAGGCACCCGACGGCCCAGACGGCCAGGATCGCCAGAAAAAGGCGGCGTCCCCACCGGTTGGAGGTGAACTGAAAAGAAGCCCTCATGTGAGCGTTCATGTTAACCGGTGCCGCATGGAGGGCAAGCGGGACGAAGCCGGCCAGACACGCGCGAATACGTAGGTGGATACGAATTCTTCAAGTAGGGAATGAAACGGTTAATCCTGGCAGCGTGCGTGGCATTATGCGTTGCGTTGCGGCCGGCTCAGGCTGCGGGTCCTGATTTCTTTATCGAGGATCGAGCCGGTGGCAGCACAGTGGATGAAATTTCAACGCCGGCCAACACGGACGCATCGATTGATTCCACCAATCGGAATTACGGAATCCTTACCGGGAAACCTATCGTGTGTCTCGATTCCCGATACGGGGCTATATCGGTGGAAACGATTTTCGGAAAGGTAAACGGGGCGCAGGTGCGCGTGACCTGGTAAATTGCGACGGTGGCCCGGCTTTGTTCGGGTCTCGGATTACGGGAAGGGAACAGTTTCCCCTGCAGGCGCTCCTTGTAGCGGCGGTCTATGACCGTCGCATGATTCACTAGAGTCGCCAAGTTTCCGACGGTCATAGACCGCCGCTACAGAAGGAAAAGACACGGACGAGACGAGCTCGTCCCTCCCGGCCACGTTCCATTCCCGCGCTGGCATCGGGAGGGACGAGCTTGTCTCGTCCGCTTAGGAGAGAAACAAAAAGGGCCGCGGATTTTAACCCGCGGCCCTTTCTCAAGGGAGACTAACTTTGTTACAGGAATTGGTTTCTTAGAACGCGACTCGGAAGCCACCGCTGATGGCGTTGTTGTTGTAGTTGTCGCGACCGAACTGGCCATCATAGAAGATGTAAGCCGACAGACCCGGTGTGCAGTAGGCCGTGAGCCCCAAGTCGACCACCGCGCTGTCGCGCCCAATCCAGGGGCCGTGCACGGTGAAGATGTCGTCGCAACCCACAAAGTTGGAATCAATCGCGTAAGCGCTTGGACCAAAGTCGTGTCTCCAGGCAGCGCGCAGCTCAGGCACCACCGTCAGGCCTTCACCCGGCTTCATCACCTGCTCGTGCGCGATGCGGAAGCCCAGGTTAGAGCGGTAAGCTTCCTGGTTCTGATCAGGGAAGTGCAGCGGGATAAGAGAAGTGTCGCTCTCGGTAAAGGAGTTAAACTCCACATAGGTGTATTCGAAAGAAGCGGTCGGCCCAAAGGTCCAGCAACCCTTCTTCCAATCGTAACCGGCGGCGACCATGCCGTTGAACTCGGCCCCATCAGTGGAACCAGTCTCCTGGCCCAGGTAAGCCGAGCGGCGCGTGTCATACTGGTTCCAACCGCCACTGGCCGCGGCGTCCACATAGAAGCCGTTGTTGCCCCAGGTGGTGTAAAGACCCATCTTGCCCCCGTCGGTGTTCAAGCGCCCGTTGTCGACCAGGTTGCCGGTGGTGTGGCTGTAAGCGCCACTCAAACCAATGGCCCAGTGATCGGTCACGCGGTAATCCACACCCATGGTGAAGCCAGCCTCATTGAGTTGATACCCAGCGGCACCGGGGTCGTTCAAGCTTTCGTCCCCCGTTTTGGTGAGCTCACCACTGCCGGTGATAAAGCCGCCCCAGCGATAGTTAGGCGGAGCCGTCTGCTCGACCACGTTCTTGTCGGCCACACTCTTGCCGTCGTTCTTGGTGTAACCGTGGTTGTCCTGGATGACAAAGCCGTCAGCGCAGAAGCCAGTTGAACCCCAGCGGATATCGTCCATGCGATGCTGCAGGTTGGATGAATTGACAAAGCTCTGGGCAAAGCTGGCTTCATACATGGAAGCCAACTCTTCAGGAGCAATCAGATCGTAGGCGTGGCGCAGGGTGTTGATCGGCACGTTGCCCAGGAAGTTGGTTGCCGGAACGAATGCAACCTGGCGGCCACAGCGCATCCAAGGCTTCCGCGGTGGCGATCTGGTTAGGCGTTTTGGCCACCGACTGGAAGCTGGCCGCAAAACCGAAAACCAGGTCGACGCTATTCGGATCGATGTTGCCGTAATCGGCGAAAGGCTGAATCAGTCCGAGGAAGTCGTTAGGAGCAGGTGCATTCGGCGGCGCGTCCGAGAACTGCCCGTTGAGGCCGATGGCCGCGATGATGGTGACAACGTCGCCGTTGTTCGGGTTGTAATTGTTGATGCGGTGGACGAAAAGATGGCTGTTGGCCGAGTCGAGATTGGCTGGACCAAAGACGAACATCTCGTCGCTCTGGACGCCCGAGGCGGTTCCACCGACCTGAACAAGCAGCTTGCCGGTATTGGCGTTGAAACTGTTGTAAACGTCATAGGTCAAAGGCATGCCTTCAGGTGTGCGCAGAATGGTGTTAATATCGCCATTGAGGTTGACCGGACCATGACCCAAAACGGTGTCACCGGCCGTGCTGCCGGTGCCGACCTCCAGTGTGCCGTTGTCGATATTGGTGCCGCCACCGTAGGTGTTGTTTACGTTGGTCAGGATCAAGGTGCCGTTACCTTCTTTGACCAGGTGACCATTGCCCTGCAGTTGAGCGTCGATCGTTCCGGTGTTACCGCCGGTAACAAGAGCGTGCATGCCATTCAAGTCAGGCCCGGGAATATTGTTAAGGTTGACCGGGTTGGCGACGTTGAAATCGGCTCCATCATCCAACTGGAGACCGCCACCATTAAAGTTTGCAGTACCGCCAACCGTCAGAGTTGCAGTCGAGTCGATTCTGAGAAAAGAACGGCCACCACTGCCGGGACCCCAAACATTCAGGTCAGCGGCGGTCGTCAAAGTGCCGCCATTTTGAATTCGGAGAACACCCTGGCCGCCAACGACTGCGTCAGTACCGCCGATATCTGTGTTCATGCCGCCGTTAATCGTTCCACCGTCGATCAAGACCGTTCCGACCGAACCTGAAAAACGAGCGACGGAGAAAGTTCCGGGATTACCAAGATTGCCGACAACAGCGTTGCCGTGGACTTCCAACGTGCCTGTCCCATCACGGCCGACTACGAGCGCACCGCCCCCAACAAAATCGAAGGTGGAGTTATTGCGCATGATCACCGTGCCGGTGGAACCGGCGGTGTTGCCGACGATCAATTCGTTATTAGTCGTCGCGTTCCCGTGGTCGATGATGGTGAGCGTTCCGGTGCCGTCATCGCCGACAATAAAGTTATTAGCGGATTGAACCGTGGCGTGGTTGCTCACATTCACGGTCCCGTCGGTTCCTGTATCGGCCCCGATACGAATGTTATTTCCCGCGCCGGCATCGGTGCCGCTGAGATTCGCAGTTTCTGTCGGGAAAGCGGTCGTGCCGACCCGGGCGTTGTCCGCGGCGGTCGGGCCGCCTACCGGCGCGTTGGGATTCCAGTTAATCCCATCGACCCAGACGTTGTTACCGTCTCCGTTATCGAATTGGTAATTTACGGCGAAGGATCGGGTAACTAATCCAGCGGTCGCGATCGCGAGCAGGGCTCCAATTTTATGGGTAAATTTCATGTGTGTTCTCCTTGAGTGAGGGGAGTTTTGGGAATTTGGAAGAAGTTGTCCACCTAAATTTGGCGAAATTTGAACATTGATGCCGAAGGATTGTCGCGGCGTGGGGTAGTGCACTTTTACGGGTGAAAAGCTTCCGATTCTGCTTCCTGCGTAAAAATATCCATTCCCCGAGGGGGTTGTCCGGTGCTGAGGCGGAGATTTTAGGGCAGGAACGGCCGTCCTAAGTTTAAGGAAAATAAAAAGGGCCGCGGATTTTAACCCGCGGCCCTTTCTCAAGGGAGACTAACTTTGTTACAGGAATTGGTTTCTTAGAACGCGACTCTGAAACCACCGCTGATGGCGTTGTTGTTGTAGTTGTCGCGACCAAACTGGCCATCATAGAAGATGTAAGCCGACAGACCCGGTGTGCAGTAGGCCGTGAGCCCCAAGTCGACCACCGCGCTGTCGCGCCCAATCCAGGGGCCGTGCACGGTGAAGATGTCGTCGCAGCCCACAAAGTTGGAATCAATCGCGTAAGCGCTTGGACCAAAGTCGTGTCTCCAGGCAGCGCGCAGCTCAGGCACCACCGTCAGGCCTTCACCCGGCTTCATGACCTGCTCGTGCGCGATGCGGAAGCCCAGGTTAGAGCGGTAAGCTTCCTGGTTCTGATCAGGGAAGTGCAGCGGGATAAGAGAAGTGTCGCTCTCGGTAAAGGAGTTAAACTCCACATAGGTGTATTCGAAAGAAGCGGTCGGCCCAAAGGTCCAGCAACCCTTCTTCCAATCGTAACCGGCGGCGACCATGCCGTTGAACTCGGCCCCATCAGTGGAACCAGTCTCCTGGCCCAGGTAAGCCGAGCGGCGCGTGTCATACTGGTTCCAACCGCCACTGGCCGCAGCGTCCACATAGAAGCCGTTGTTGCCCCAGGTGGTGTAAAGACCCATCTTGCCCCCGTCGGTGTTCAAGCGCCCGTTGTCGACCAGGTTGCCGGTGGTGTGGCTGTAAGCGCCACTCAAACCAATGGCCCAGTGATCGGTCACGCGGTAATCCACACCCATGGTGAAGCCAGCCTCATTGAGTTGATACCCAGCGGCACCGGGGTCGTTCAAGCTTTCGTCACCCGTTTTGGTGAGCTCACCACTGCCGGTGATAAAGCCGCCCCAGCGATAGTTAGGCGGAGCCGTCTGCTCGACCACGTTCTTGTCGGCCACACTCTTGCCGTCGTTCTTGGTGTAACCGTGGTTGTCCTGGATGACGAAGCCGTCAGCGCAGAAGCCAGTCGAGCCCCAGCGGATATCGTCCATGCGATGCTGCAGGTTGGATGAATTGACAAAGCTCTGGGCAAAGCTGGCTTCATACATGGAAGCCAACTCTTCAGGAGCAATCAGATCGTAGGCGTGGCGCAGAGGTGTTGATCGGAACGTTGCCCAGGAAGTTGGTTGCGATCGGAATGCAGTTGGCGGCAACGGCAGCGTCCAGAGCAGCCGCGGTGGCGATTTGGTTAGGCGTTTTGGCCACTGATTGGAATGTGGCGGCAAAACCAAAGACCAGATCAACTGTATCAGTGTTATAAACTGCGAAGGGCTGGATGAGCCCGAGGAAGTCGTTAGGAGCTACTGCCCCCTGCGGGGCGTTGCCGAATTGACCATTTACTCCAAAAAAGGTGTCAATGATGGTGACCACATCGCCATTGTTCGGGTTGTAACCGTTGATCCGGTGAACGAACAAGCCGCTATTGGGTCCAAGGTTGGCGTTACCAAAAACAAACATTTCGTCGCTATCAACGCCTGAATTGGTTCCGCCCACTTGCGTCAGCAGTGTGCCCCCGTTGGCGTTGAAGTTTGCGGGGGTGATGGGAAAAATACCGATCTCGTAAGCAAAGGGCGTCCCTTCAGGTGTGCGCAGCGTGCCGTTATTAAGATTGACATCGCCGGAGCCGAAAACGCTCTGGAAGGGATTGGTGCTGGGGGTACCTACAACCAGGGTGCCGTTATCGATGTTGGTCCCGCCGCTGTAGGTGTTACCCAGGTTCGTTAGGATCAACGTCCCCGTGCCTTCTTTCACAAGCTGGCCATTGCCTGTGAGCAAGCCGCTGAGAGTTCCGGTGTTGCCGTCGGTGACGATCACGTGCATTCCGTTCTCGTCCGGCCCTGGGAAGTTATCGAGATTGACGTCATTAATGAAGTCGACGCCATCACCAAGGAATCGCAGCCGGCCGCCGTCGAAACTGAGCGTCGACGCGACGTTGAGCGTGTAGGTGGAATCGACCTCGAGAGTTCCTCCGTCGCCGGTTCCGTTCCAGACGAACATATTGTTATCCACCTGGACGACACCGCCGTTCTTGATCGTCACGATGCCCTCACCGCCAGGGCCGGCCTGAGTACCGCCGATCGAGAGGTCGTTAGTCGCATGAAGTTCTGAAGCGTTTCCCGAGACCGGGCCCGCGCCTTCGACCAAAATACTGCCTACTGAACCGGCATCGCGGCCGACGCGTATATTCTGCGCAGTGGCCAGCGCGCCGTTGTGAATTTCGAGAGTGCCGGTGCCAGCCCCGCCGACATCAAGGTTCGAGCCTCCGAGAGCCCCAGCATTCAGCTCGGAAGGGGTGCCGCCTGAATCCTCCCCGCGCAGAATGACTGTCCCGACGCCTGAAGAGCCTTCGCCAATTTTTATCGATCCGCCGGCATCGAGGAACCCTCCGTCATGGACCGTAACCGTCCCGGTGCCGTCGTTGCCGATGATGACATTCGAAAAGCTGCCGACGCCCCCGATGCCAAAGATGCCTCGTGAGGTCACATCAACAGTGCCAGTTCCAGTCGCCTGATTGCCGACAATAGTGTCGCCAAAGATTGAACCGACAGTGGCGCCGTCACGCACGGTCACGTTCGCGGTGCCCGCGTCGCCGACGATCATCACGCCGAAGGCGGCCAGGATTCCTGTGTCGCGCACGGTGACATTGGCTGTGCCGGTTTGGTTCACTCCCATGGAGATGTTTTGATCCGCAAAGGCGGTGGAGTTGTCCCGAATTAGAAGCGTAGCGTCTCCGCTAACACCAATCTGGAACGGAGCGTTTGGGCTCACAGTCAGGCTGCCACCATTGATGATGTGCAGTTCGCCCGTATCTCCGACGTTTTCTCCCATGTCGACTCGGCGGGCATTGGCCGAGTTGGTGTCGATCACCGTGATATGAGGTGTGGTGGTATCAAGAAAGGCGTTATCGGCTGATGTCGGCGGGCCACCGGCGGGCGTCCAGTTTGCTCCGTTGAACCAATCGTTGCTGGTCGTGCCCGTCCAGAAAAAATTGGTCGCGGATGCGGTTGTTAAAGTGAAAGCCGCAATGGCGGCAATTAGGATGGTTCGGTTAGGTACAGACTTCATGGGTGTTCTCCTTCCCGACTTTCTCCGGGTGAACCATAGGTTGTCCAGCGTATTTGTTAAGCGGCTGACTTTGCTTCTTTTTGTCCCTGGACGGTCAGGCTCGCCGCCCCTCCAGTTAAGAGAATACAAAAAGGGCCGCGGGGTTTAAACCGCGGCCCTTTTCAATGAAGACTAGCTAGGAAACTTTGTCGCCGTCACTCAGCCCCCCGCTCGCCTTCTAAGTCAGCGAGCGGATTTGCCGAACCGAAGAAACTTAGAATGCGACGCGGAAGCCGCCACTGATGCCGTTATTGTTGTAGTTGTCGCGACCGAACTGGCCATCATAAAAGATGTAGGCCGAAAGGTGCTCGGTGCAGTAAGCCGTTAGGCCGAGATTGACGACCGCACTGTCGCGACCAATCCATGGCCCATGAACGGTGAAGGTGTCGGGGCAACCCACAAAGTTAGAATCAATCGCATACGCACTCGGGCCAAAGTCATGCCTCCAGGCGGCACGCAGTTCTGGGACAACGGTCAAGCCTTCACCGGGCTTCATGTTTTGCTGGTGAGCGATGCGGAAGCCGAGGTTGCTGCGATAGGCGTTTTCATCCTGGTCGGAATAGTGCAGCGGCAACAGTGAAGTGTCGCTTTCCGTGAATGAATTGAATTGAACGTAATCGTATTCGAAGGAGGCGACTGGGCCAAACTTCCAGCAATCCTTCGTCCAATCGTAACCGACGGCCACCATGCCGTTAAACTCGGCGCCATCGGTCGATCCGGTCTCCTGGCCCTGGAAAGCGGTGCGGCGAGTGTCGTACTGGTTCCAACCACCGCTGGCAGCGGCGTCCACGTAGAAGCCGTTGGTGTAGTAAGTCGAGTAGAGACCCATGCGTCCGCCGTCGGTGTTCAAGCGGCCGTTGTCGACCAGGTTGCCGGTGGTGTGAGTGTAGCCACCGCTCAAACCAATAGCCCAGTGATCGGTCGCCCGGTAATCCACGCCCATGGTGAAGCCAGCCTGGTTGAGTTGGTAG
This sequence comes from uncultured Verrucomicrobiae bacterium, assembly GCA_963824205.1. Lineage (GTDB taxonomy): Bacteria > Verrucomicrobiota > Verrucomicrobiia > Chthoniobacterales > UBA10450 > JBBRDU01. The sequence continues at coordinate 1,327,149 of CAWGOG010000001.1, forward strand.
CCGGCGGCGTTGTCGCCTTCTTCACCGGTCTTGGTGAGTTCCCCACTGCCGGTGATAAATGAACCCCAGCGAGTATCGGGAGCGCTCTGCTGCTCCACCGCAGGATTCTTGTCGGCCACGCTCTTGCCGTCGTTCTTGGTGTAACCGTGGTTGTCCTGAATGGTGAAACCTTCGTTGCAGAAACCCGTGGCTCCCGCGCGGATGTCATCCATGCGGCGCTGGAGGTTCATGGAGGTGACCATGCCCTGGGCAAAGCTGGCTTCGTACATGGAGGCGAGCTCCTCAGGAGCAATCAGATCGTAAATATGACGGAGGCTGTTGATGGGCAGGTTGCCGAGCAAAGTTGTGGCTGGCACGACGCAACCAGCAGCGACGGCGGCGTCGAGTGCCTGGCCAGTCGCGATCTGGTTAGGCGTTTTGCCCACGGAGGCGAAAGTGGCCGCGAAGTCGAACACGAGATCAACCGTGAAGGGGTTATAAACCGCGAACGGTTGGATCAGCGTACCGAAGTCGTTCGGAGCCGGGCTGCCGGGAGGCGCATCGGAGAACTGACCGAATACGCCGTTGTTCGTGGAAATGATGGTCACGGTGTCACCGGGCGCAAAAATCTGGTTAGGGCCAGCGATTTTGTGAACGAAAAGGTGGCTGTTATTGGGATCCAGATTTGCGGCGCCAAAAACCAGCATCTCATCGTTGTTGACTCCGGTGACGTTACTGCCGATTTGCACAAAAAGGGTGCCCCCGTTGTGATTGAAGTCTCCCGGAACGTTGTAAACGAGGGGTGCGTCCGAAGTGCTCTGCAATTGGCCGCCGTTCAGGGTGACGTCATTTAATGGCCCGAAGATGTTTGGGTTTGGAACACCTAAAGCGTTTGGATCACCGACAGCTAAACTGCCGTTGTTGATGGTGGTGCCTCCTGTGTAGGTATTGCTCCCGTCCAGTTCTAGATCGCCCGTGCCATTTTTGATGACTCCTTCGGGGGTAAACGGACTGGAGATGACGCCTGTCACGTGGATAAACTGCGCGCCGTCAAAGGTCACCGTGCCGGTGTTCAAGGCGATGTTACTGGTGATGAGGAACTGGCCGTTATTGGCAATGATCGACACGTTCGGAACAAACACATCGATTCCGCCGAATCCGCCATCGGCGAAGCTCAGAGTCTGAAGATGGGTCGAATTGTTGGTGATCGTGTTGGCGCTGCCAGCATTAAAAAAGGCCAGGGGATTGCCCGTAAGCGTGTAGGCCGCCGCGTTGACTGTCGCGCCGGAGGTATTTGCCGCCGGGCCGGCAGCGGTAAACTCCAAAGATGCGGCGGAATAGCCGACGAGAGCCCCGCCGATGTCGTTAACATTGGCCGTACGCGCATTGGTCTCGGCAAATTTGAGGTCCTGGTTTCCGAGGGGCGTGATCGCCGGATCCCAGTTATTGGGCGTAGACCATAGGTTATTCGCCCCCTGGCCGGTCCAAAAGATGTCCTGCGCGCGGAGGGATTGAGCCACCGAAACGGTGAAGCCGATGGCGGCGAGTGAAATGGCGGTTCTAACGAATTTAGTCATAGATGGGTACAGGTTAAGAGGCCCGGGCAGGGCGATTAAACGCACTTCTAAGGAAAAACCTGAGGAACGTCAATGGAAATGAGGGGCAGCCTGCCAAACTGAGAGAGGAAGCCCTACAGGCTCTTTTTAGATTCCGCGGTAACTGCAGCGGGCGGTGGGGGTTTCGTGGATCACAATTTCGCATAGCCCGGGGCATTGCGGAGCCAGTTTTTCCCAGAACCAGGCGGCCATGTTTTCGATTGTCGGGTTCGTTAGGCCCTCGATCACGTTCAAGTAGGAGTGATCCAAGTTCTGCAAGAGCGGTTTCATGGCCGCGCTGATGCGCGCGTGATCGTAGATCCAGCCGACAGTCGGATCGACCTCGCCTTCCACCGAGACTTCCACTTTGAAACTGTGCCCGTGCATCCCGCGGCATTTGTGACCCTCGGGCGCGCTCGGCAAAGTTTGAGCCGCTTCAAAAGTGAAATCTTTCGTGAGGCGTGCGCGCATGGTCAGACTCCGCGTTGTGTCGGCGTCCAGATGAACTTGTGCATCTGAAGCTGAAAACGCACATCGAGATTGTCGGCCAAAATCCACTCGACGATCTCGCGCGGATCGATCCGGCCAAAGATGGGGGAGAAAAGCACCGCGTGGCAGCGCTTCGTCAGGTCGAATTTCTCAATCTTATCACGCGACCACTCGTAGTCTTCGCGCGAACCCATGACGCATTTCACTTCATCCAGCTTCGTCAGATGCTCCATGTTAGACCAGAGATTTCGTTCCACTTCGCCACTGCCGGGGGTCTTGAGATCGACGATGCGATGCACCCGCGGGTCCACCCCCGAGATATCGTGGGCGCCGCTGGTCTCGAGCAGAATGGTCCGGCCGGCGTCAGCCAGCATGCCCATCAGCGGGAGGACATTTTTTTGTAGCAACGGTTCGCCGCCTGTAACTTCGACCAGCGGACACGGGAATTTCATGACCGCTTCAAAGACGTTGCCTATCGATTTCTTTTTGCCTTCGTAAAAGGCGTACTCGGTGTCGCAGTAATTGCAGCGAAGATCGCAAAAGGTCAGTCGCACGAAAACGCACGGGAGCCCGGCCCAGGTGCTCTCACCCTGGATCGAGTGATAAATCTCGTTTACGACGATTGTTTTGTCTTTCTCTTCGGCCATGGCGCCCGCCTCTCGGGATAACCCGTTCACCCTATGCTAACGGATGATGGGCGCGCTTCAATCGGCATGAAGAAGTTGCAGCGCGAGCCGGGCAGCAAACCAGAGCATCACCACGGCGGAAAGGATCTGGGTCCCAATTTGCCATCCCGGGCGGGCAAAAAAGCGCGCACCCAGGCGAAGGCATGTGCAAAGAACGATGCCCCACGCGATCGCGCCGAGGACGACCGAACCTGCCAGGACCAGAGAGTTAGCGAGCGAAGGGTCTTGAACAAGGGTTCGCTGACCGCCAATGACTGCGAGCCAGAACCCGATATTCCACGGACTGGTCAGAGCGAATGTTAGCCCGAGCAGGTAGCTCCGGTTGCGACGTCGCGCCGGAAGTTCGTCCGCGTCCGGCGTGGCTTGAGTTTTTTTGGATTTGAAGTTCTGGGCCGCTTTCCATGCCGAGCGGGTGAAGATGGCTGCCAATAGTAGGAGGAGAACAAAGCTGATGATTCCGAGCGTCAAACGAACGCACGTCTGATTCAAGAAGGCGCCGGCGCCGGCGGTCACCGCGAGGGCCCAGGTAAAATCACCGGTGCACGCGCCCAGCCCGACGCCCCAAGCCGACCAAAAACCTCCGCCGGCGCTGGCTGGCATCAACATTCGCCGGATCATCTCGGCGTTGATCGGCCCCGGCGGCCACGCCACCGACCAACCGAGAAGCAAGCCGCTTAAAAGGATCGAGCTCAAGACCTGGAGAAAGTGGAGTGATGGATCGCTCTTGCGCGAGACGGAGGTAAGGAAGTACCAGTCCGGAAGCCAGATGACAAATCGGATCGACCTTTGTTTCGAACAACTAGCCAGGCGAAAGGCCTTTATCCCGTACGTTTGCGCGGGCGACCCGACACTGGACCGAACCGTTGAAATCAGCATAGCGCTGGCTGACGTCGGTGCGGACATCCTGGAGCTCGGCCTGCCGTTCTCGGACCCGCTGGCGGACGGAATTGTGAATCAGCTGGCCGCTCAACGCGCGCTTACGGCGGGCGCAACCGTCGGCGGTGTGCTCGAAGCCGTTCGCAGAATCCGCGCAAAGTCACAGATCCCGATCGTTCTGTATACCTACATGAACCCGGTTCTTCAGTTCGGCTGGACGGAATTTCACAAGACGGCTGAGTCCGCGGGCGTGGATGGAGTTCTTATTTTGGACCTGCCGCCTGAAGAGGATGTCGCGGAGACCGGAACCGGTATCGCGCACATTCGGTTGATCGCGCCAACGACGGCGCCGGCGAGGAAGGCGTCGATCGCAAAGTCGGCGCGCGGCTTCATTTATTATGTTTCGCAAACAGGTGTGACTGGCCGGCGGGAGCGCGTGGCGGATTCCTTAAAGGAAGAGATCGGCGCGATCCGGGCACACAGCGATCTTCCGGTGGCGGTCGGCTTTGGGATCTCAACTCCGGCGCAAGCGGCCGAGGTGGCGCGGGTGGCCGATGCGGTGGTCGTCGGCAGCGCCATTGTTGAGCAGATCGCCCAATGCGGGAGTTCGGCGAATTTGCCCGACACGATCGCAAGGTTTGTGAAGCCCTTCGTGGACTCGGTTAAGCGTATCTAGCGGAGTCGCTTGTTTGGAGTCTGCCCGAGAATATGTTAGACGAACAGTGATGCTGCGATTCATCAAGATGAATGGAGCCGGCAACGACTTTGTCATGCTGGACAACCTGCGTGGGCAGATTCGGTTGGAGCGGGAGCAGATTGCGCGAATTTGCGACCGCCACCGCGGCATCGGCGCGGATGGAATCCTTCTGCTCGAGGCGGCCAAGAACGGCGCGGATTTTCGGATGCGCTACTACAACGCTGATGGGGGTGAGGCGGAGATGTGCGGGAACGGTGCCCGCTGTTTTGCGCGTTTCGTCGAAAAGGTGGTTGGACCGCGGGAGGAAGTGTCATTTGAAACACCCGCCGGTGTCATTGGCGCGAAGCTTCACGGCGAACTGGTGACGCTGAGCATGAGCGATCCGCGAGATCTTCGAATGCGCATCGCAATTCCGGAAGCCCCCGAGTTTCCGGTTCTTTATTTTATCAACAGCGGTGTGCCGCACGTGGTTATACCGGTCGAGAATGTCGAAGACGTCGATGTTCTAAAGCACGGCGCCTCGATTCGCCGCCACAGCATGTTTGCGCCGCAGGGCGCAAACGTGAACTTCATGCAGAAGCGCGGGCCTAACGAGATTTCGATTCGGACTTATGAGCGCGGCGTGGAAAACGAAACGCTGGCCTGCGGCACCGGGGTGACGGCTTCGGCGCTTATTTTTGGCCTGACGGAGGAAGCTGCCAGTCCGGTGACCGTGCTCGTCCGTGGGGGCAGCTCTCTTCAGGTTGGATTCGAGCGAAACGGCTTCGATTTTCAAAAAGTTACTCTGACCGGTCCGGCTGAGTTTGTGTTTGAAGGCTCGATCGAGCCCTGACTAGCGACGACCCATGTTTCGCGGCACATTCACGGCGCTGGTCACACCGTTTCGCGACGGGGCAGTCGACGTTGCCGCGCTCGAGAAGTTGCTCGAGGCGCAGATTGCCGGCGGAGTGACTGGTGTTGTTCCCGTAGGAACGACGGGCGAATCGCCGACGCTCAATCACGAGGAACGGGAAACCGTCATTGGCACATCGGTGAAATTAGCCGGCGCGAAATGCACCGTCCTCGCCGGGACCGGGTCGAACTCGACGCGCGATGCGATTCGTTACACCCAGGAGGCTGAGAAACTGGGAGTGCACGGCGCGCTCGTGGTTGCTCCTTATTATAATAAGCCAAGCCAGGAAGGCCTGTATCGCCACTTCCGGGCCATTGCGGAGGCGTGCTCGATTCCGATCATGCTCTACAACATTCCGGGGCGTTGTGCGGTCGATATTCTGCCGGACACCGTGCTCAGGCTGGCTGAAGCCTGCCCGAATATTGTTTCTATTAAGGAGGCGAGCGGCAGCGTCGAGCGTGTCAGCGAATTACGGGCGCGTCTGCCGGAAAAATTTACCATCCTGAGCGGCGACGACTCGTTAACCGTTCCGTTCATGGCGGTGGGCGCGGTTGGTGTCGTTAGCGTGGCCTCGAACCTTCTGCCCGCGGAAATAGTAGCCTTGGTGAGAACAGCGGAGAAGGGAGATCGCGCGGCTACGGAAAAGCTTCACCGCAGACTGCTGCCGGTACTTAAGGATATGTTCATCGAACCGAATCCGGTGCCGATCAAGACGGCGCTGGCATGGCGCGGGATGATGTTACCCGACTGCCGCCTGCCCTTGTGCGAGATGACGCCGTCGAACCAGGATCGGTTCCGCAAGACTTTGGCCGCGTTCGAACAATCGAAATGAAACCGCTGCGGGTCTTGCTTGTGGGTTCGGCCGGCCGCATGGGCCAGGCGATCCTTGAAGCGGCCAAGCTCGACTCAAAAACTGACATTGTCGGGATGTGCGACCAGGGCGATCCGATCGAGCCTGCGGTATCGCATGCGGACGTGGTGATTGATTTTAGTCACGCCAGCACGATCACCGACCTTTGCCGGATTGTTTCCTCACGAAAGATATCCCTCGTGATTGGCACCACCGGTCATTCCAACGAGCAACGGGCCGAAATTGAGCGCTGCGCGAAAAGTGTGCCGGTGGTGCTTTCGTCCAATTACAGCGTTGGGGTTAATGCTTTATTCTGGTTAACGCGCAAGGCAGCCGGGTTGTTAGGCCCGGACTTTGACGTGGAGATCGTCGAAATGCATCATCGCATGAAAAAGGATTCGCCGAGCGGGACTGCCAAGACGCTCGCGGAAATTTTGATAAGCGAACGCGACCTCGCCGAGATGCGGCACGGGCGCGAAGGAATGGTGGGAGAGCGGAAGAAGGGAGAACTGGGAATTCATTCGATTCGCGGCGGTGATGTTGTGGGCGATCACACGGTTATTTTTGCCGGTGACGGCGAGCGCCTGGAATTGAGTCATCGCGCGACCAGCCGTGCGACTTTTGCCAAGGGCGCCTTGCGCGCGGCGCATTGGATCGCCAAAGGCCGGTCGCCCGGGCTGTATTCGATGGAAGATGTGCTCGAACTCTCGGGCGCAAAATGAGGGTTGGCGTCGCGCTCGGGTCGAATATTGGCGACCGCATGGAAAATCTTCGCCATGGCCGGCGCGCGATTTTTTCGCTACCAGGAGTCACGGGACCTTTTCTCGCGTCCTCCGTGTATGCGACCGCGCCGATCGATTGCGAGAGCGGCGCGGGTGAATTTCTGAACGCCGTCATCGAATTCGGATATGAAAGTAACCCCCGGAACTTGCTGAGGGAGTTTGGGAAGATCGAAGCCAGCCTCGGCCGGCCTTCGCGGCACGCGCGAAATGAAAGCCGGACCATGGACGTCGACCTTCTCTACGCAGATGATATGCAGGTGCACGACCCCGATCTGGACATTCCGCATCCGCGCATGACCAGTCGCCTTTTTGTCATGCAGCCACTTGCCGAAATCCGGCCCGAGTTGATCTTGCCCGGTCAGCAGGAGTCAGTCGCCGAAATAGTGGCGGCTCTGCAGAAATCGGATACGATACGGCCCCTAACGAATGAATGGTAAACCGATGATCGATTTTCGGTCGATGAAAGCGCGCGGTGAGAAGATCACGGCCTTGACGGCTTACGATTATCCGACGGCGCGTCTGCTCGATGAAAGCGGCATCGATATCATCCTTGTGGGCGATTCCGTTGGAATGGTTGTGCTCGGATACCCGGACACAACCCAGGTGACCCTGGCCGAAATGGTGCATCACACGCGCGCGGCTGCCCGGGGAGTGAAGCGCGCGACGCTGGTAGCGGATTTGCCGATCAAAACATACGACAACGCTGAGCAGGCCGTCGCGACCGCGCGCGAATTGGTGGCTGCAGGAGCTCCCGCCGTAAAGCTGGAGGGCGGTGCCAGTCACGCGAAGCGTATTGAGGCGGTCGTGCAGGCTGGAATCCCGGTCATGGCCCACATCGGCATGCTTCCTCAAAGTGTTCGCGAGGAAGGTGGCTATCGCGTCAAGGGACGGTCGCAGTCGGAATTGGAGCAGTTGCTTCAGGATGCCCACGCGGTTGAGAAGGCGGGCGCGTTCGCTGTTGTCCTGGAAATTGTCGCGCCCGACGCGGCGCGACAAGTCACTGAGGCCATCGGAATCCCAACCATCGGGATCGGTTCCGGAGACCATTGCGACGGCCAAATCCTCGTGACGCACGATCTCATTGGGCTCTTTCCCTGGTTTACACCGAAGTTCGTCTCTCCCGAGGCGAGCGTGGCCTCCGAAATACGCCATGCCGCCACCGCGTTTATTGAACGAACGCGGACGGGCAGACGGTTGTCTAACCGCTGACAATCATGCGCTGATGAGGGTTTCTGAATTCAACGAATTCGACACGGACGGTTTGCTCATGGCGAGCAAGCAAAGGAACTGGCTTTGGTTCGGGCTGATTGTGTCGCTCATGCTGCACCTGGCGCTTTGCGCCTATTTTTATCGGACCCGGTTCCAATCGGTCGAGACGACAGTGGTCGCAACTGAACAGCAGCCGACGTTCAAAGTTCGTAACGTTGACCTGGCCCCTCAACTTGAACGGAACAGCGTCGATCAAACGAACCCGGCAGCCAAGCCGGAGCCGGACAAGGCGGACGAACAGTTTCCGGACGAGAAAAAGTCTTTCGACAAACTTTTGGAAGACGTCCACGCGAGCGCGGCCATGCCCGATGACATGCGTGATGCTCTGCCGGACAAGCCGAGGGTCGATCCAAACGCGAGCTCGATCATGTCAGAGATCGAGCGCACCACCGCGCAAACCCTAACCAACAGTCCAAATGCTGCGCGTGAGCAGAGTCTTTTGAATGACAGCGCCGTTTCCGGCCGTCCGCAACCGGCGCTTAGCGGGACGGAGTTGGCGACGAGCACGACAATCAAGCGGCCGAATACCTTTACCAAAATGCCGGGAGACAGCAGCGGCCCTAACAAGAACCGGAATCCTGGTTTCAGCGATCTCGATCAACTCTTGAAACAGCAGGGACCGATTGGTTCGGGAACGAAATTGCGCCTGCCGGACGACCAGCTCTTTGCCTATAACATGGCGGAATTGCAACCGAGCGCGATCAATCAGCTGCAAAAGCTTGGTGTGCTTATCAAGCGCAATCCGAAATCGACTTTTACGGTCGAAGGCTATACCGACTCATTTGGTCCGCCCGATTACAACCTGGAGTTGAGCGAGCAGCGCGCCGCGAGTGTGAAGCGATATCTGGTTGAGGTGATGGGGATCAATCCCGATCAGGTTGAGACACACGGTTACGGGCAAGCGAAATTCATCGTGCCCCCACATTTGGTTGCGCCGGACGCCACTCAGGTCGAGATCGACGCCGAGATTGCGCGGCAACAGCCGAACCGCCGCGTGGTCATCGTGGTTCACACGAGCGAAGGCGCCCAGTCAGTGCCGGCGGCGGCCCCGCCAAAACCTAAAGGCGTTTCACCGAACCGTCCGGGCAATTGAGGTCCAATAGGCCCCACGGAGCGGCGGCCTCTGGCCGCCGTTTGCGTAACAGCGACTGGGAAGTCGCCGCTCGTTGCTACCAGTTCTTAATCCACTGGGCCTGATCGGTCTGCGAGTTGCTTGTCGCACCGCCAGTGCTCCACAGATCGAACGTGGGATTGTAACCACGCGAGGGCGGATTTGTGCCGTTAGCGACATCGGCCTGATAAGCGGTCGAGTAGCCATAACTGTTGCCGAAAGGATCACGGAGGTACTGAACATTTTGTGTCTGATCGGTTGGATACAGCATGTTTGGCCGAAAGTTGAAGTAAGACTTCAAAGAAGCAGAGGTAGCTCGACTTCCGCTAGTTGCTCCGGCTAGCGAGTTATAGAGAAAGAGGCTGGCACCAAAATATCCCGCTGGGTTGTAGGATGTTCGGGAATCCAAGTTATCTGTCGTCGCGCCTGTATCGCGCGGGTAGGTTCCGTTGTCCGCCTTGTAACTTTCGCAAGCGGCAGACATCGCGGCAATTTCGGCTTCAGCGCGCGAGCGCGCGGCCTTCTTTTGCACATAACCGACCGTGCCAATAATCAACGCGGCCAGGATGATGATGATCGTGATAACGATCAACAGCTCCAAAATGGTGAAGCCCGTCCGTCGGAATGACGAATGAATCAGCGCGGGTCGAGAACGCGAATTCGAGGCGACTAAAGTTTCGTCATTGGTCATTAGACATTCGTCATTTCGCGCCGAAGGCGCGATCACGTTTGCTGCTGCAGCCCGCTAATGATGCTGATCAGCGGCATGAACAAGGCGATCACGATCGTGCCGACGACGAGCGCGAGGAAGACAATCATGATCGGCTCGAGCATGGAGGTCAGGGCCGCGACCGAGTTATCGACTTCATCATCGTAGACGTCAGCGACCTTGAGAAGCATCTCAGGCAGCTGACCGGTTTCCTCGCCGACGTCGATCATGCTGATAACCATGGGTGGGAAGGCCGCGCTCGATTCAAGCGGTTGCACGATCGATTCACCCTCCTTCACACTGTCGTGAACGAGAGCGATGGCATTCGCGATGACCAGATTGCCCGCGGTTTCGCGGGTAATATTCAGTGCCTGGAGAATCGGGACGCCGCTGGTGACGAGCGTGCCGAGCGTTCGTGAAAATCTTGAGATGGCCGTCTTGCGGAGAAGATCACCGAAAAGCGGGACATGAAGTTTGAAGCGATCGAGCGCGGCCCGTCCGCCCCTGGTGCGATTGGTGAACTTGTAACCGAAGATGATGGCAAACGCGACGACCGAGAAGAATCACGTAGTGCGTTTGCACGAAACGACTGACGCCGATGACGAAGAGGGTCACAGTTGGCAGCGGCTTGTCGCCCAGCATGTCGTGGAAAATCGCTTCGAACTTCGGCACGATGAAGACGAGCAGGAAAACCATGATCGCGAGCGCCATGAACATGACGATGATCGGGTAAACCATCGCGGCTTTGACCTTGTTCCTGATCTTGGTCGCCTTTTCCTGGAACTCCGCCAGGCGTGACAAGACAACCTCGAGCACACCGCCGAGCTCACCGGCCTTGACCATGTTGACGTAAAGGTCGTTGAAGATCGCCGGATGCTGCGCGAGCGACTCTGAGAAGGTGCCACCGCTTTGCACGCCGTCGGAAAGTTTGTTGATCGTGCCTTTGAGAACTTTGTCGCGCTCTTGTTTGCCCAGAACCGTCAGGCTGCGCAGGAGGGGAAGTCCCGAATCGATCAAGGTGGCGAGCTGCCGCGTGAAGATCATCAGCAGCTTCGGCTTGATCTTCTTGCGCTGGAAAAGCGTGATCTCTTTTTTGGCGCCGCGAACTTTGGGTGCACGCGCGGCTTTTTTCCCCGCGGCCTTTTGCGCTTTCCCATCCCGGCCGGCCGCGCCTTTGCCTTCCTCGAAAACGCTCGTTGGAAAATATCCCGCCTGCCGCAGTTGGCCGATCACTTCATTCGGCGAGGCGGCTTCCATCAGACCGGTCGATTCCTGTCCCCGAGCGTCGAGAGCTACGTAATTAAATCGAGGCATAACGGCGAAAGTCCTTGGCTATTACGATAATTACACCGGCAAGTGATGTCGAGCGTTCAGTCCAATCCCGCGCGGATTTCATCGGACTTTCGCCGAAATCCCAAATCCCAAGCACCAAATTCCAAACAAAACCCAAGCCCCAATAACCAAACACCAATTGGATCGCACTCGCCCTTTTTTGGAATTTGGAATTTCCTTGAGATTTGGAGCTTGGGATTTTGGATTTCCCGGCTGCAAGCCGGGTCAGGTGTATTTGAGGACTTCTTCGATGGTGGTGTCGCCAGCGAAGATGCTCCGAATTCCGTCCTGACGCAGGGTAACCATTCCGAGCTCAATGGCTTTCTGTTTGAGAACCACGGTGGGCGCGCGCTCATTGATCAGCTCGCGCACCGGATCGCTGATTTGCATCAGCTCATAAATGCCTTTCCGGCCTTTGTAACCGGTTTGGTTGCACTTGTCGCAACCTTTGCCGTAATAAAACTTTTTGTCGCCAATATCGCGCTTCGCGAATCTCGAGTTGGGCGAGGAGCGCGTCGCTCGGTTTGTAATTGGTCCGGCAATTGGGGCAGATGCTGCGCAAGAGGCGCTGCCCGAGCACGGCTTCGAGTGTTGAAGAGATCAAAAATGGTTCAACCCCCATGTCGATCAAACGCGTGACCGCGCCGGGGGCGTCGTTGGTGTGCAGGGTCGTGAAAACCAGGTGGCCGGTGAGCGATGCCTGAATGGCGATCTGGGCCGTCTCCAAATCGCGCGTTTCGCCGACCATGATGCGATCCGGGTCCTGGCGGAGAAACGCTCGCAGGACGCGCGCGAAGGTCAGGCCGATGTTTTCGTTCACCGGAACTTGAACGACGCCTTCGAGGTCGTATTCGACCGGCTCCTCCGCCGTCAGCAGTTTCGAATCGATCGTATTAATCTTGCGAAGACAGGAGTAGAGCGTGGTCGTTTTGCCCGAGCCGGTCGGGCCGGTGACAATAAAAATTCCGTTAGGCCGCTGGATGACATCCAGGATGTAGGTGTGGATGTAGTCCGGCATCCCGAGCATCTCGAGATCGAGGTTGACCGTGCTGCGATCGAGCACGCGCAAAACAACGCTCTCACCGAACTGAGTCGGCAGAGTCGAAACACGCAGGTCGACGCTGCGGCCTGCGATGTTTTTCTGGATTCGGCCGTCCTGCGGGAGGCGTCGTTCGGCAATGTTCATGTTGGCCATGACCTTGACGCGCGAGATGACTGGAAGGGCCAGATGCCGCGGCGGCGGTGCCATTTCGTAAAGCGCGCCGTCAACGCGGTAACGAATCTTAAATTCATTTTCGAAGGGTTCGAAGTGAATGTCGCTCGCGCGATCCTGAATCGCCTGATAGACAATGAGATCGACGAAACGAATGATGGGAGTGGCATTCGCCTCCGCTTCCACCGCGGCCGCGCTTTCGTCCCCTCGCAATTGCAACATCTCGCCGGCTTCGCCGAGCTGCTTGAGAACTTCCTCCATGCTGGCGGTGTCGCTGCCGTAGTGTTGCTTGATCTGTTCTTCGATCTGCTCGGTCGGGGCGACGACCACTTCGACATCTTTTCCAAGGGCGAAACGCAGATCCTCCGCGGCGCTGGGATCGAGCGGATCCACCAGCGCGAGGCGGATGGTGTTACCCGAGATGGCCACGGGAAGGGCGCGATGCAGCCGGGCCAGTCCACTGGGGACCAGCTTCAACACAGCCGGCGGGATTTCGTGCTGACTCAGATCGATGTAATCAGTTCCGAGCGCGTCGGCGATGGTTTGATAGAAACTGTGCTCGTCAACAAAGCCGCTGTCGACCATCGCCTGGGCGATGGTTTTTCCATTCAGGCTGGCCTCGTTAAGAACATCGTCCGCCTGCGACGGCTGAAGCACATGCTGCTCGATAAAAAGTTCGGCGACCTGTTTGTCGTTCATGAGTTTTGAAACTAGCTCGCGTCGCTGATCGTTATTGAGATCACTTCTTCGGCGGAGGTGAGTCCGGCGAGAACCTTCCTGACGCCGTCTTCGCGCAAGGTGCGCATTCCCAATTCTCGCGCGCGTTGCCGCAGCAAAAGGGTTGAGCTGCGCTTGTTGATCATGTGCCGGACTTCGTCGTCGATGATGAAAATTTCGAAGATGCCCATTCGGCCTTTGTAACCGGTGCCACGGCAGGCATCGCAGCCGACCGGTTTCATGATTTGCGCCTCGGTCATCTGGCCGGCATCCATTCTGAGGGCGCGCATTTCTGTTTCACTTAATTCGCTCGGTTCTTTGCATTTGTTGCAAAGCTTCCTAACGAGTCGTTGGGCCATGATCGCGCGAACCGATGACGCCACCAGGAACGGTTGAACGCCGATATCGACCAGACGGGCCACCGCGGAAGGCGCGTCGTTGGTGTGCAGGGTGCTGAAGACAAGGTGACCCGTTAGGCTGGCGTTGGTCGCAATGCTGGCGGTCTCAAGGTCGCGAATCTCACCAATCATGATGATGTTCGGCGCCTGCCGGAGAATGGAGCGCAAGCGCCGCCGGGAAGGTCATGCCGATGTCGGCATTCACCTGCACCTGATTGATGCCATTCATCTGGTATTCCACCGGCTCTTCCACCGTGATGATCTTGCGGTCCGGCTTGTTGATGTAATTGAGGCATGCGTAAAGCGTGCTCGTCTTGCCTGAACCGGTCGGGCCGGTCACGAGCAGGATCCCGTCAGGCAACTTGATCAGGCGCTCGAATATTTCCTGGTCGTCGCTCAGAAAGCCCAAGCTCGGGCAGGCCCAGCATGAGACTCGATTTGTCGAGCACACGCATGACCACGCTCTCGCCGTGGTTTGTCGGAATCGTCGAGACGCGAAGGTCGACCGGTTTCTTTTTGATCTTCACCTGGATGCGGCCGTCCTGCGGAAGCCGTTTCTCCGCGATGCTCATCGAGCCGGTCATGATTTTAATTCGACTGATGATGGCGGATTGCAGCCGTTTCGGCGGCGCCTGCATTTCCTGAAGCACGCCATCGATGCGGAAACGGACACGGAATTTTTTGTCGAGCGGCTCGAGATGAATGTCGCTCGCGCCGGAGCGATGAGCTTCGACCAGGAGCATCGAAACCATGCGGATGATGGGAGCGTCGGCTCTCATCGCCTTCAGCGTCGATATTTTCGGCCAGCTCGAAACCGAGATCGACATCTTCGCCGATCTTTTCCTGGATGATGTCGGCGGCCTCGTCGGCCGTGCCGTAATACTTAATGAGAGCTTCGCGAATCTTCTGCGGGCTCGAGCAGACGAGTTCAATCTCGCGTTGCAGCAGAAAACTCAGGCTATCGATCGTGTCGATGTCTAGCGGATCGCTGACCGCCACGATCAGTCCGGTTTCGCCGTATCCGACCGGAATGACTTTGAACCGGCGCGCGTCCTCTGCCCGGATCTGTTTGATGACTTCCGGCGGAATAACGACTGTGGTCAGGTCGATCCAATCCATGTGCGCCTGCGCGGCCAGCGTTTTGGAAATGTCGGATTCGGAAATGACCGCGTCCTTGATGAGAACATCGACGACGCTGTTCTGACCGTTCAGGCGAGTCCGCGCATCATCGATTTGCGGACGCGTGACAAGTCCCACATCCTGTAGGACGCGGAGCACGTAATCTTCGTTGTGTTGCACGGATGAAGCCCCCTGAAGATTTCCCTTCGAGGGGTATTAAACGTACGAACCCCGCCGGAAAGTGTCAACGAATCCGGCACCGAATTGGCCGAAGCCGAATAAATGGACGAAACAAGCTCGTCCCGCCCGATTCCACTAGCTCGCAGAGTCAGGCTGGGAGGGACGAGTTTGTCTCGTCCGCGCCCTATTCGACGGTGACGCTCTTCGCCAGATTGCGCGGCTTGTCCACGTCCCGGCCAAGTTCGACCGCGAGGTGATAGGCCAGAAGTTGGAGAGGAATGGCGGTGAGAATCGGCATGACGCAATCGTGGAGCGCCGGAAGCTCGATGATGTCGTTGGCGACGCCTTTCAACGCCTTGGCGCCCTTGCCACTGGTGACGGCAATGATCGGTCCTTTGCGCGCTTTCACCTGTTCCATGTTGTTGACGTTCTTCGAAAAAACAGCGTCGTCAGGAGCGATGAAGACCGACGGCAAATCCGGTCGGACCAGCGCGATGATCCCGTGTTTGAGCTCCGCGCTCGGGTGGCCCTTCCGCAAAAAGATAGGTGATTTCCTTGAGCTTCAGCGCGCCTTCGAGCGCGATCGGAAAATTGAATTGGCGGCCGAAGAAGAGCATTCCATTCACCTCGGCATATTTTTGCGCGATCGTTTTGATATGATCGCTGAGCCTAAGGACACCCTCGATGTGGCCGGGCAGGGCCTCTAGAGCCTCGATCATCCGGCTTCCTTCCGCGGTCGAAAGATGCCGCATCCGGCCGAGGAGCAAGCCGATCAGCGAAAGAATAACCAGCTGCGAGGTGAAGGATTTTGTGGCCGCGACTCCAATCTCGGGGCCGGCATGCATGTAGACCCCGCCATCGCTTTCGCGCGCGATCGTGCTGGCGACGTTATTGCAGATGCCAAGTGTGCGGAAACCTTTGCGCCGGCTTTCGCGCATCGCGCCGAGCGTATCGGCCGTCTCGCCGCTCTGGCTGATCGCAAAGACGAGCGTGTCCAGGGTCATGGGCGTGTTGCGGTGCCGAAACTCGCTGGCGAATTCCACTTCCGTCGGAATGCTGGCGAGATATTCGATCAGGTATTCGCCAACCATGGCGGCGTGCAACGCCGTTCCGCAGCCGGTGAGAACAATGCGGCCGACCGCGCGCAGTTCCGCCGGCGTCATGTTTAATCCGCCGAGCTTGGCCGTGCATTCTTCGGCGCTCAGGCGGCCGCGCATGGCGTCGCGGACGGAATCGGCCTGCTCAAAGATTTCCTTGAGCATGTAATGCGGGTAATCGCCTTTCTTGATGTCCTCGGCGCTGAATTCAACCTTGCTGACTTCGTGGTTTACGCCCACGCCCGCGAGCGAACTGATCTCGAACTTGTCGGGTTCAACCGAGACGATATCGAAGTCGTTAAGATAAACCGCGTCGCGCGTGTGGGCGACGATCGCGCTAACGTCACTGGCGAGAAAGTTTTCGTCCTTGCCCACGCCAAGAACCAGCGGGCTGCCGCGGCGGGCGCCGACAATGAATTGCGGAATGTCGGCATGAACCACGGCGACGCCATACGTTCCGATCACCTGCTTGAGCGCGTCGCGCGTCGCCTGCACCAGCCGCGCCTTTGAATCGGCGCCGTTCGAGCTTGTTGTAGATGTAGCCGATCAGGTGAGCGAGAACTTCGGTATCGGTTTCGGTTTGAAAATTGCTGTCGCCGTCCTGGATCAATTGATCCTTCAGCGCCTGGTAATTTTCGATGACGCCATTGTGGACGAGGGCAATTTTGCCGGAGGCGTCGAAATGCGGGTGGGCATTCTCGTCGTTCACCTTTCCGTGCGTGGCCCAGCGCGTGTGGCTGATTCCGTAGCGGCCGGCGGGCGGACTCTCGGCCATGAGCCGCGCCAGATCTCCGATGCGACCGGCGCATTTGCGGGTTTCCATCTGATCGCCGTTAACGATGGCGACCCCGGCGGAATCGTAGCCGCGATATTCGAGGCGCCGCAAACCGTCCAGGAGAATGGGAGCCGCTTCAGAACGGCCAACGTAACCGACAATTCCGCACATGGTTAGGAGGGCGTGAGCTTAATCCCTGCCGGTCTGGTAGCAACGGGGGAAATTTCGGATGGCGAATTTCGATTGCGAAATCCATCGCGCGGCAACTCGCGGCTGGGTCAACTGAAAGGATGAGCTCGCTCGTCCCACTCCTGAGGAATCGAGCATGAGCACGAGCAAGAGTAGGAGTTCAGACAGGAGAGCGCGAAGTCTGGCGGAACGCCATTGCCGCAAGCTGTCTGACGGGTAGCTTCAGTCAGCAATGAGCGACCCAGCGTTACCGCCCGGCACGACCCAGCGGACGCTCGCCATCATTATGGGTGGCGGCGCCGGGACGCGACTATTTCCACTGACGAAGGATCGGGCCAAGCCGGCCGTTCCGTTAGGCGGGAAGTATCGGCTGGTCGATATCCCGATCAGCAACTGCCTGAATTCCGGTCTGCGCTCGATCTACATCCTGACGCAGTTCAACAGCATGTCGCTCCATCGCCATATCCAGGCGAGTTACAAGTTCGATAATTTTTCGCGCAGCTTTGTCGATATTCTCGCGGCGCAACAGACGCCCGGAGAGTTCGCAGCTGGTACCAGGGGACGGCCGACGCTGTCCGGCAGAACATGCGTTACTTCCTGGAACGACCGTATGATTACTATCTCATTCTGAGCGGCGACCAGCTCTACCGGATGGATCTTCGGACGCTGCTGCATCAGCACATCCGATCCGGAGCCGACATCACACTGGCAACCAAGCCGGTCGGACGCGCCAGGTTTCCGAGTTCGGCATCATGCGCAGCGGGCGTCGACCGGCGGGTCACGCGTTTCGTCGAAAAGCCGAAGGACGAAGGCTTGCTGAACGAGATGCAGATGAGCGACGAGCTGCTCGGGTCGGTCGGCGCGTCGACGGGCGAAGAGCTTTACCAGGCGTCGATGGGCATTTATCTCTTCAACCGCGACGTGCTGGTGCAATGTCTGGCGAACGATCTGGTCGATTTCGGCAAACACATCATTCCGCAGGCGATCAAGGAGCGGCACGTCAGCGCCCACATCTTCCAGGGATATTGGGAGGACATCGGAACGATTCGCGCCTTTTACGAAGCCAATCTCGATCTAACGGATATCGTGCCGGAGTACAGTTTTTTTGACGCGCAGAGCCCGATCTACACGCACCCGCGGTTTCTTCCCGGCAGCAAAGTCAATGGCGCGACCCTGCGCCAGGCGATCATTTCCGATGGCTGCATTATCTCCGATGCGCACCTGGAACGAAGCGTTATCGGCATCCGCAGCATCATTCGCAGCGGAGCGACCATTCGAAACAGCATCGTCATGGGTGCGGATTATTTCGAATCCGACCGGCCGGCCGATCCGGCCTATCCGCCGCTTGGGCATCGGACGCAATTGCGTGATCGATCGCGCGATCATCGACAAGAATGCGCGCATCGCCGATGGAGTGGTGATCACGCCGGAAGGGAAGCCGCAGGATTTCGACGGCGAGAGTTATTTTATTCGCGACGGAATCGTGGTCGTCCCGAAGGACAGCGTGATTCCCTCTGGTTTCTGGATCTAGGGGGCTTAGCCGGTTCGGGCGGCACCCCGCCCGTCATCGCCGCATTCCCCGAAGTCGCGCCAACATTTTCGCTGACAACTCTGCGCCACATGCCTCGCCTCTAAGCCGGCGAGCAGATGCTGAACGTTGGAGTCGGCGCGAGACAGTGCTAACTAACGATGGTCGGTGGCGCCGGCCAGCTGGCCCTGGGTCTCCCAGGTTTCCTGTTTATTCCAGGGAAGGGCGCCTTCTTTTTTCGAATCAGGATCATCCACCAGCGCGGGTTTTTCATGAGCGCAGGCCGCGCAAAATGTTCCCGCACAAATCAGAGTGAGGCTGACGACTTCTACGAATTTGATCCCGCATATACGACAATGTCCCCCGGTTGCACCTGCACTCCACGCTCGAGACTGCTGGTGACAACATCCCCAATGGCGGTGGAAGGTTCAACTGAAGAGATCCGGATCTTTCCGATGAGGGTGCCCTCGCGCATGACGAGCATTTCTGCATTGGGTTCGACACCCTGCCGGCCTCCGAGGTTCAAAACAACAAAATTGTAGGCCTGATTCACGGCCAGAACCGTTCCCGCGAATACCGGCTCGGCCGACGGCCGTTTGGCGGCGTTTCGTTCCTGGTTGATCTGGTCGGCCTTGTCCTGGGTTGCCCGGATCTTCTCCGACAGAAAGGTATTTTCGTGCTCGGCGTTCTCCAGTTGTTTGCGGGCTTCGTCGAGTTGGGCCTGCAGTTCGGTTGGCGAGGCCGCGCCGGGATTGGCGCCGTCGGCGGTTTTCGCACGCCGTGCCTGGATCGCATCTGGTGTTGCACTGAGGCGACCTCGGCTTGTGCGGCCTGCAGCTTGGTTTGCAGGTCGGCCTTCTCCGCCTGCAGCTGCGCAAGGTCGGACTGGATCTTGTTCGCGACCGTTTCGGCCTCGGCGGCCTTGGTTGCGGCCTGGGTCGCAGCCGCTTCGCGCGCCTTGATATCTTTCTGCTCGTCGAGGCGCTGCTTTTCGATCGCGTCGCGCGCCGCTTCGGCCTCAACCATGCGGTCCGCAGGGTGTGCGCCTTCTGGGCGTTCATCACTCCGAAAACCGCCGCCGCCAGAAGGAAAAGGACAGATAGGCCGATCAGGTTCTTCGGCGTAGCGATTCCCGAGGCGGTATTGGGCAGCTCCATGGCGGCTGAGGTTGTACACAGTATCCGCCTCAAGATTGCAATCTGATTTGCGACGAATGGCTATTTTAGTGGCGGAATGCGGATTGCCGTTGCGCCTTTCGTTGTTCCGACCTATAGAAAGCCCGCCATGGGTCAGCAACACCGCGTCAGAGCGAAACGGAAGCGCCGTCACGCTTATTTGGACAGGAAAAAGGTCTCGCAGCAACGCGAAGCGCCGCGGATCCGCCAAGCCGAAGGCAGCGAAAAAAGCGGCAGCCGCCTCGGCTGAAGCGTAGGACAACTGCTCTTTGGGCGCGATGAACGCCGCGGCGGACCGTTATCTGATCGTCGACGGTCACAGCGTTATCTTTGCCTGGTCCGACTTGCGCAAGCTTCATGAGCGACGCACTTCGCTGGCGCGTGAGGAGTTGATCAAGCGCCTGCGCGATTACCAGGATTGGACCGGAATTCATGTGGTCGTGGTCTTCGACGGGAAAGGCGCGGACGTCACCAACCAGGCTGATCCGCACGACATTCAAATTTTCTATTCGCGCGCCGGCCAGACGGCTGACTCGATTGTGGAGCGGCTGGCGGGAAAATACGCGGAGCGTTTTCGTCTCACTGATCGCGACATCGGACAATCTCGAACGTGAAACGGCCGCGGCTTTCGGCGCGGAATGCATTTCGCCCGAAATGTTGAGGCAACTTTTGAGCGAGGTTCGCTCGGCCTAGCGACTAAGAGCGGCTCTGCGCGTGTGCGGAGATTGTTTCAGGCCGCGCCTAACAAGGCGACGGCTGGCTCCGGACGGCGGAATTTTCGCCGGCGGGCGTGCTGCTGGCAGGTCGCCAGAACGCGCGCGAGAACGGAGTAAAGTTGTTCGATCGGCAAATTTTTGCTGACGTAGCCATTGGCTCCGGCGCGCAAGGCGGCGTGCATATGCTCTTCGTCATATCCCATTCCGGTGAAAACAATGATCGGAACGGTCGAGTTAATCTCGCGGATGAAGGAGATCAGGGACATGCCGTCAATTTTTGGCATCTTCAGGTCGACGACGATGACGTCGCAATCGTTATGCGCCAGCCAGGTGGCGGTTTGGAATCCTTCGGTCAGGCTCTCGCAGGTATGTCCTTTTTGGCGGAGATACGTGACGAGAAACCGGCTGACGCCGGGATCATCATCGATGATAAGAAAGTGAGAAGAGAGACGGCTCAAGGAGGACATGGGACTTTATAATTTCCATATTAACCATAGCAGCTCCCTTGCCACCGCGTTTTTCAGCCTGCTTTCTCCGCCCGCTCGCTCTCTCTTCCAACGCTTTTACCCGGGCATACAATTTCCCCAGCCGGTGCACCCAGCCAATGTGGTCTTTCGCCTTCTCTATCGGCACCGCCGGCGAAAGAAGCCATGCCCCGTTTCCGAGGCTCTTGGTCACGCCTGCCTGGGCGCCGATCATCACGTGATCACCGATCTCCACATGGCCGACCAGCCCGGCTTGTCCAGCCGATGACCACGTGTTTGCCGATTCGGGTGCTGCCGGCAATCCCAACATGCGCCGCGATAGCGGTGTCTTCGCCGATGACGACGTTGTGCGCGATCTGCACAAGGTTATCGATTTTCACGCCGCGCTGAATCCAGGTCCGCCCGAAACGGGCCCGATCGATCGTGGTGTTGGCGCCGATCTCAACATCGTCGTCGATTTGCAC
This sequence comes from uncultured Verrucomicrobiae bacterium, assembly GCA_963824205.1. Lineage (GTDB taxonomy): Bacteria > Verrucomicrobiota > Verrucomicrobiia > Chthoniobacterales > UBA10450 > JBBRDU01. Next base: position 1,348,472 of record CAWGOG010000001.1, read on the forward strand.
GAACGCCGAGTTGCGGAATCTTAACGTAACGGCCCTCGATCATTTCGAACCCGAAGCCGTCCGCGCCAATGACCGCGCCACTGTGAATGATCACGCGCGCGCCGATGATGGTGCGCTCGCGGATGGTTACGTTCGGATAGATGACCGAATCGGCGCCGATGACGGACTCGTGGCCGATATAGCAACTGGCGCCGATGACGGTATTCGGGCCGATGGAGGCACCGGCTTCGATGACAACGTGCGGCTGAATCGAGACTCCTTCAGCCAGCTTTGCCGACGGATCGATAACAGCTGTCGGGTGAATGCCCGGCGCCAATCGAATCGGTTCCGGCGCCAGGTGCTGCACTAGCTGCTCAAACGCTTTCGCCGGATTGGCCACCCGAATCTGCGCTTGAGAGATCGATTCCGAAAAATCTGCCGGCAGAAAAACGGCCGACGCCCGCGTCTTTCGGAGGAGCGAAGGTAACGCGGATCGGCAAAGAAAGCTGATATCGCCTTCGTCCGCTTCGATTAGTGAAGCGGCGCCTTTGATAACCTGGTTAGGATCGCCGACGAGTTCGCCGCCGCTCATGCGGCGAGTTCGCCAAGGGTAAGATTGGCAGGCACAGCGCGGTCTAGCCTTTCACGCTCGCTCGAACCTCGTCGAGCTTGCCGGCCGAGCCGAGCTTCTCATTTTTGCGCGCGATAAAGTCTGCGTAAGCCTGCATGAATATTTTGCCAGGTGGCCGGAAATCGAATTGCTCGGGCTGGTCACGGAAGAATTCGCGATGAACCCGGGTCCAGACCAACCGCCCATCGGTGTCGATGTTCACTTTGGTCACGCCCAGCTTGGCCGCTGGGAGATATTCGTTTTCGTCGACGCCACGGGCGCTCGGGTTCAGCTTGCCGCCGGCGGCGTTGATGCGTTCGACCTCCTCTTTCGGAACACTGGAGCTGCCGTGCATGACAATCGGCAGGCCCGGAATCCTGTCGCTGATGTCCTTGATCACGTCGAAATGCAGGCCCTGTTTGCCTTGGAACTTATAGGCGCCATGGCTGGTGCCGATGGCGGCCGCGAGCGCATCGCAGCCGGTCTGCTTGACGAATTCGACGGCTTCGTCGGGATTTGTTAGGCAGGCATGCCCTTCATCGACCTTGATGTCTTCTTCGACTCCGCCAAGCATGCCGAGTTCGGCTTCGACACTGATCCCTTTGGCGTGCGCCCGATCGGTCACTCGCTTTGTGATTGCGATATTTTCTTCAAAGGCTTCGTGGCTGGCGTCGATCATGACCGAACTGTAGAAGCCGGAGTCGATGCAGTCGTAGCAGGTTTGTTCGTCGCCATGATCGAGATGCACGGCGAAAATGGCCTCGGGAAAAATCTGTTCGGCCGTGCGGATGATAGCCTCGAGCATTCGCTTGTCGGTGTAATTCCGCGCGCCCTTGGAAAGCTGGATGATGAACGGGGACTTGCTCTGCATATTCCCGCGGAACAGCCCCATGGTCTGTTCGAGGTTGTTAATGTTATAGGCGCCGACGGCGAATTTTTTGTAGGCGACTTTGTAGAGTTGAGCAGTGGTAACAATCATAAAATGCTGGCTGGGCTCCGGCGGAAGACCGGCACCTTAAATCCGAAATGCGAAATTCGGAATTCGAAATTTTCCCCAAAACGACTCTGTGGCAACACTCGCCCTCTGAGCGGGCCGAGGAGATAAGCTGAACGTTAATGGCCGTTGGCGCTCGCCGGAAGAGTCACGCTAACAAGTGTTCCGTGTGAGTTGGAATCGATTTTCACCCGCCCGTGGTGATCGAAAACCGTCCTTTTCACGATCGACAGACCAAGGCCGATGCCGCGCGGCTTTGTCGTGCAGAAAGGCGAGAAAATCTTGTCCTTCATTTCCGGGTCAATCCCGGCGCCGTTGTCGGCAACGGTCACAAGCACACCGCTCTCATGTTTTCCATCATGGATCGGTTTGGCGGAAAGGATGATGCGCGGTTTATCCTGGCCGGAGGCAGCCTCGGCGGCGTTGGCCACAAGGTGTGCGAAGGCTTCCGCGAGCGCTTTTTCATCGCCGAGCACGTGGGGCAATTTTGCTTCGAAAGCGGTCTCGACATTGATCTCGCCGTTGCGGTGAAAGCTGGGCCGCGCGATCTCGAGGGCTTTGCGAACCGGATCGCGCACATCGATCGACCGGAAGGCCATCTCCGGCGGATGCGCAAAATTGTTGATCTGCGAGACGATGCCGTCCAGGCGATCGATTTCTCGCACGACGATTTCGCTGAACTCTCGGCGAAAATCAGGATCGTCGAAGCGTTCGGGGAGCAGTTGCGCGAATGTCTTGATCGCGACGAGCGGATTTCTGATTTCGTGCGACATGCTCGCTGCCAGATCGCTCCAGAAGGCCGCATGGTCGGACAAATCGCGCTTTTCCTGCGAGGCTTCCTCGGAGGTCAGATCTTGAATCAGGCGCGACGGCGCCCAGAGGATTCTGTTCCGAACCGAGCCGCCGGATTTCGACTGAAACCGAGCGGTTGGTCCTTTCATCAACCCAGCGGTGCCGCTCGAGTTTTTCATCAGTTTCGAGGGCGTCACGGAAAAGTGCGCCCAACTTGCTTCCCGACGGTTTCGATTGGTTTGCCGACCACATGGTCTGCACGCACGGCCAGCATGGCTTCCGCCGATGGATTCAGCGAACGCACAATTCCTGATTCATCGGTCGCGACGACTCCCGGCGGGATCGACTTGAGAAGTGTCTCGGCGAGGGTTTTTTGCAGCGGGACCTGATCGTTCAGGAAGGCATTCTCAAGCACGGTCGAGACGTGTTCACCCAACGCCATCAGACCTTCGAGGTGTGCCTGATCGAACAGCGAACCGGTTTGACGGTGCCCGAAAAATAGCCACCCGAGAACGCGTCCGGCATTGTAGAGAGGCACGATGACTTCGGCACCAAAACTGTCGAGTGCTCGGCGGAGAATCGCGCGCTCGGCACGATCCTCGAATTGTGGGAGCTGCGAACGATTCACCAGCCGCGCATGCAGTTCGAACCAGCGCGCCAGCGGGTCTCTCTCAGCGAACTCGACCTCGCTCGTTTCGGGCAGGCAGCGGAGTCCCGCGCGAAGCCGATAGGACCCGCCATCGAGGTTCCGCGAAAACAGACCCACCCGCGCAACCCCGGTCGCATCTGCTACGCCTTGCACGATGTTTTCGAGAAGCGCCCCGATATTCTGTCCCTGCCGAAAGACTCGCGGAAATCTCAGAAGGGGAGGAGTCGGCCCGGACATCGCCATCGCCGGTTCCGGGCGGCGCGGGGACACGGAAGAAGAGGCCGCAGCCATGGCTTCGTCGCGAAGGTCCCGAACTTCCTGGCTGATTCGAAGGTGGTCGAAAGCGCGCCCGAAGAGCGCTTGAAATGGTCGTCTTTCCAATTCGAGATCTTCTACCGCATAAACGCCGGCTTGCTCCGCTTCACGAAATGGATCCGAGCGCGGTGTTCCAAGCGCGACGATCAGGACCTCGGGCCACGACTTGGAAAGCTCGCCAATGAGGTCGCGCGCGTCGCGGACCCGTAGATCCAGCACCAGGACGGCCGGGCTTGATTGCTGCAGGATGATGTCGATTCGGCCGGTATCATGCACCTGGCGCACGTCTGCCATTGTCCGGAGGTAGGCTTTGGTCCGCCTAACGAGCTCCGGATCCTTGCTGTATATGATGCAGATCGCCGGTAGCATCATGCCGCGACGACCTCGCTGCCGAAGCGGACCAGGGGAAGCAGGATGTGGAAGGCTGTTCCTTTGCTCAGTTCGCTTTCGACCTCAATTTGTCCGCCATGTTCCTGGATGATGCCGTGGACCACGGACAGGCCAAGGCCTGTGCCGTAATCTTTCGTTGTAAAAAAGGGATCGAAAACATGCGCCAGGTCTTCGCTCCGAATCCCTTCGCCGTTATCCCTGATGGTGACGCGCAAAACCTCGTGAGTGTCTCCGTTATGGCCGCCAGCCAAATGGGACAGCCATTCCTCATCTGTCAGGACTTCGGTGGAGACGTTTAGCTCGCCCCCGTTTTTCATGGCATCCATGGCGTTGATAAAGAAGTTGAGGAAGACCTGCTCCAATTGGTCGGCATCGGCCCGGATTGTATCAACATTTGCCTCCCAAGAACGAGTTAATTTGATGTCTTTTTGATAAAGACGATGTCCCACGAGGAGAAGAGACTTTTCCAGAATGGCGTGGACGTGGGACGGTTGGAGGTGGGGTTTGGCAGGTCGGGCGAAGCGGAGGAGCTGGTTAACCAGGGAATCGATCCGATCGATCTCATGCCCGATGAGATTCGAAAACGTCTCACGGAAATCCGGATCGTTGTATCGCTCGGGCAGGAGCTGGGCAAAAGTTTTAATGGAGACGAGAGGATTCTTGATCTCGTGCGCCATGCCGGCCGAAAGGGTTCCAAGGCTCGCGAGGCGGTCGCTCCGGCGAATCTGCAGCTCCAGGCGCTTCAAAGCGGTCACATCGGTCAGCACCATGAGCGCGCCGAGGACGCTGTTGTTCTGACCGCGGAAGATGGACGTGCTGATGCGAGCGGTAATGCCATCGCCCTTGGTCGCGAGAGTGAGCTCGGCGTTTTGCCCCTGATCGGTGGCAAGGGTTTCACGCAAGGCGGTTCGCACCGGAGTCGGAAGAGCGGTGATAGGCTGATCGAGAACCTGGAAAGGCTCGACCTGCATGATTTGCCCGGCCTCCTTGTTGAACACCGTGATGCGCTCATCAACGCCGACCGCGATCACTCCCGTGGTCAGGTTCTGCAACAGGGTCTCATTATAGATACGGGCGTTTTGCACCTCGGTGAAGAGCTGCGCGTTGTCGACCGCGACCGAGAGCTGCCCGCAAAGCACGGTCAGGGCGTTTTGCTCGGCGCTCCCGTAAAGCCGGCCGGAGGCGCGCGGACCAAGCAACATCACGCCAGCCAGGTGTTCGCGAGAAAAAATTCCCATCGCTACTTCGACGTCCAATTCGCGCATCCATTCGGAGAGCGTGAGGGTCTCGTTTGTTGGCCGCATTCGCCCCAATTCCTGGAGGACGACGGGTTCGCGGTGCGTCTTGAGATAACTAACGACAGGGCCTTCCTTGGGGAGGCTATACGTCGCTGGCACCCGAGTGGGCACCTTTTCGAAAGTGAAGCGAGTGGTGAATTCGTCCCGGGCTTCGAGCAGAATGAGCACACGTTCCGCACTGACCGCCTCTGCGATCGTCCCGCCAAAGCGCTGCAGCAGATCATGCAGCGTGGTGATCGAAGACAGGATTTCCGTCGCCTTGCTGATGGTGGCGCGGAAGTCGATGCTGTGCGTACTAATTAAGAGGCGCTCGGCCAGTCGCCGTGAAACTCCTCGCGCGGGAGCCATGGCGAAGGCAATAACAATTCCAGCGGCGACGTGCGCGACGGTATGGGAATATTGCAGGGGCAGGACAGTTGAGACGAGCCACCAGACGACGGCGTAGAGCGCCAGCAGGTAGATCGTAAGCAGCGAATAAGAGATGATGCGCCGGAGCAGGAGCCCGACTTCCATGAGCTTTCGTGTCGCCACTCCGTAGGCCACCACGCCAGTGAAAAGAACCACGCGAAACGGAGCGAAGGGCAGGAGTAACCGGGGATCGATCACCGCCTGCAAGGCCAGCACGACGAACACTGGAACTATGAGGACGAACAGCCCTCCTATCATGACGAAGGCCAGTTCGGCGTGTTGTTCGCCACGCGCGCGGTAGAGATCGCGAACCGCGCTAATCAACAGGATTATCGCGGCCGAGAGCGCGATGGTCACGTAGATGACTAACCCCGGCAGACAGTAAGATTCCTTGGGAGGACTGGTTGGCAGCGGATCGCCCAAATGGGCCCCGGCAACAAACCAGGGCGTCTGGCTCAGGGCGATGCCAACCAAACTCCAGAAGATCCAGTATCGCGATGCTTTGAGGAGTGCCTGCCAGCTATCGTTAGGCCGGGTCAGCCCAAGACGAAGAAGATTGAGCGCCGCCACGATGAGAATAGCGGAGGCGAAGGCCTCGCGGATGGCCCACGTTGCCTGGCCTTCCGTCCTGGCGGTGAAGGCGAAAAAGAGGCTCATGAGCCACGCGGTGGCGGCGAGCGACAGAATGAGAAAGCCCTGATTCGAACGTCGCCGGCGGTTGGCGTAGAAAACAGCCAGCCCCAGACTCATCTGGAGCCCGACCGCCATCAGGGCAGATATGGTTGTGGCGTTCACGATCTGCAGTTTTCCACGACCAGGGAGCTGGCGCTCCCTCCCAGGCCGCGAACGTTCAGCAGAATGCAATCAAGATGCGCTTTCCGCGGACGTCCGGTCACGAAGTTGAGGTCGCATGCGGGATCCCGGTTTTCCAGGTTTGCCGTCGGCGGAATGAGTTGGTCGCGAAAACTCAAGGCACAGGACGCAATCTGCATCGGTCCGGCGGCTGCCAGTGGATTTCCGGTTACCCCTTTAATGGATGTAACAGGAACTTCATAGGCTCGTTCGCCGAAAACTTCCTTGATGAAGAATACTTCGGCGGCGTCGAGCAGCGGATGCCCGGGTCCGTAGGCCGATATGTAATCGATATCCTCTTTCGTCCGCGACGCATTCGCCATCGCCAGCCGCATTGAATCGATGAATCCGGAACCAGGCTCGCCGGCGGCGCGGTCGCGTTGCCGCGAATAGCCGGAAATAGAGAGGTAAGGCCGAACGCCGCGCGCTTCCGCGCGTTCCCGATTTTCGAGGACAAACATTCCCGCGCCTTCCGAAATCACACCCGAATCGCGCAGGGCATCAAAAGGACGGCTGGCATTCTCGGGATCCTCGTTCCGGCATGAGCTCAATCCGGTCGCGATAAACGCCGCGAAAGTATGCCGGGTCAGGGGAGCATCGGTGCCGCCAGCGATGGCAATTTCGGCTTCACCGCTCCGGATCATCGAGGCCGCCAAAGCCACCGCGTCCAGCCCGGACGCGCAAGCTGAAGAGACCGTCGCCGCATGCGCGCGCGCACCTAACCGGTCGGCGATGACGTTGGCAACGGCTTGTGGAGTCAGCGCTCCCACCGCGGCGGGCGACATCCCGTTCATTCCGCGCTGCTCGAATTTGCTGATCGAATTCTCGATGATGTCCATCGCGCTGGTGCTGACACCGACGACCACTGGAGTAGGGCTTGGCAGATCGCCGTTGTTCAAATCGACACCAGCGTCGCGCAAAGCCATCATCGCGGTTGTGTAGGCAAACTGGGTGTGCCGGGCCATTCTTCGGGCCTTGAGCTCGGGCTCTATGAAATCTTCCGGATCGAAATTCTTAACCTCCCCGGCGATGCGGCTTTTAAAGTCTCTCGCGTCGAAAAGGGTGATCGGCCCGATGCCGGATCGACCGGCCAGGATGGAATGCCAGAAGGCGTCGAGTCCGATTCCGTTAGGGGCCAGGATTCCCATCCCGGTGATGACGACATCGTTGGTCTCGTTCATAGGCCCGCCTTCAACAAGTGCGTCGAGAACAAGCCTGTGAAATGCGGGGAGAGCAATCTGAGATAGTGAAAAGCGCGCGCCACTAATCGATCACAGCGCATTCTAGGCACTACATTAAATTGAGTCATTATATTTTTCGGTGGCTTTTTGCCGAGTTATTCACTAAAGAGCCAGCTTATTCACAAGTTGCAGCTTGCGCGCCAATTTAATCTGGTCTCACCTTCCACGGGCATGTTTCCGCTCATGACGCTTTTTGTCGCGTTAGGCGATCGCGGCACGCCGTTAGCTGTTATCGCCTCGGATCCCGCATGACCGCCACTACCGATCTACCCCAAATTCTCGTTATCGACGACGAGATGGGACCGCGCGAGAGCCTGCGCATGCTTCTGAAGCCGCAATACAACGTGGCCACCGCCGACTGCGTGGAAGCCGGCATTCGACTCCTCAAGGAAAAGCAGCCTGACACTATTGTAATGGATATCCGCATGCCCGGTATGACCGGCATCGAAGGCTTGCGAAAGATCAGGGAGATCGATCCTCACCTTTCGGTGATCATGTTGACCGGCTTTGGCGCCCTCGAGACGGCCAAGGAAGCTCTTCGCCTTGGCGCCAACGACTACATCAGCAAGCCTTTTGATGCCGCGGAAATGTGTGATGTCATCGGTCGGAACGTCGAACGGACTCGCGTGCAGCGAGCGAGTGAGGGTGCTGCGGCCGAAATCAAGGAACTGAACAATCGACTTTTGAAAGAGCTGGCTCAAAAGGAAAGGCTTGCTTCGTTAGGCCAGGCTTCGGCTGAGTTTGTTCACGACCTCGGAAACCCGCTCACTATCGTCTGGGGTTACGTCCAGCTTCTGGCGCGCAAACTCGAGAAAGCCGAGAAAGGGGGCGCCCTGGCCGATAACGCCACCTCCGTTAAGGAGCTGAACATCATCGAGCAAAATGTTCGCGTCTGCCGCGATCTCCTCACCATGTGGCAGAGTTACGGCAGCGTTGAAGCCTCGCCGAGAAAACCAATCTCCGTCTCGGCCATTGTGCGCGAAGTGATCAAAGGCGTCGGTTCCATGGCCGCGCAAAACGGGACCGAGCTCAAGTCGAACATCTGCGAGGATGCGTGCACCCTCGTGGGCGACAGCCTCCAGATTAATCGCGCCATTCAGAACGTTCTCATCAATGCACTGCAGGCTGCCAGCGAGACCAGGGGGATCGTCGCGATCGACTGCACATCGAAGGATTTTTACGTCGATATCCGCGTGGAAGACACTGGCCCGGGAATATCGGAAGGACAGATGAGTAAGATTTTCGACCCCTATTTCACGACCAAACAGGGCAAAAGCGGAACCGGTCTCGGCCTCTATATCACCAAGAAGGTCGTCGAAGATCACAACGGTTCCATCAAGGTGGATAGCACGCCCGGAGTTGGGACGACCTTCACCATTCGCTTGCCGCTGCTCAGCGTTTAATCTCCGAATTTAGTTCGGGGATTATCTTGTCAGTTTTTGGCAGTTTGGTTTGGTGGGTGCGTGGCCTCCGCCTACACGTTTGCTCCAATTTTTTTGATCCGAATGGCGGGACCGCCTTTCGAGCTCATCGAAAGGCTCGCCAGTCCCAAAACTTCGGCGGCAGCGCGCGATGTCTTAGCCAGGCAGGAAGAATTCTCCAAGGCCGTCGCGGAACTGCGCGATTTTTTGCGCCTTCATCGTCTCGACCTGCCGCCTGACGTTGTTGCGGCATGGCGAAAAGCTGCGCGATTCGGCACTCTGCCATCGGGCACCGATCCGGCCGCGCCTGTTTTTGCAGCCTACCGCGCCGCGTCGATGCAGTTGGCCGCGGCGACGGCCGTGCTCGAGACGAGTCTTCCGATCGAGATCGAAGCCAGCCGATTAGCCCTGTTCGACACGGCTCGGACGGTCCTTCCGCGTTACTTCGTCTTCCTCGATCCGGCCTTGCGGGCTCGCTTGGAGGAACAGTCGCAGCCCGGTCCACTACCACCGCGGAACAAGAAGGCGCGCGCGCACGAAAAACACCTGGCCCTTTATGTTCAGCGGGTCTGTGCCAAGAACGACTCCTTGAGCGAATTTGGACCGGAAGGCTGGGGAACAATCGCAAGTGACGGCGGAGCGCCTTCCCTGAATCTCAATCCGCGTTCCGGTATCGCCGTGCGGGAAACCTTTCTCGAACGCTGGACCGCTCACGGTTTGGCCGCCGCGCTCAATGCCGATCCGGAAATTCGTCTGGAGCTCTCGCCGCGTCTCAACCCAGTCGGTCGCCTGGAAGAAGCATTTTTCGTCCGGCTCGACAGCGACGAACGAGTGCCGATCACCGAGGCCGAGCATGACCTGCTTTTGCGATGTGACGGCGTCAGACCGGCTTACGCGCTACAAGCCGACGCCAAGATTCTTGGCAGTCTTGCGCAACGCGGGATTTTGCTTTGGCAAGTAGAGGTCCCCGCTCTGGATGCGCACGCATTTGATGTTTTGATTTCGGATGTGCGTGGCTGGCGGGAAAGCCCCGTAAGAGAAAAATGGCTCGCGACGATTGAGCCCATCGCCGAACTGCCGGGAAAGTTTGCCGAGGCGGGGGAAACGCATGCTCGAGCCCAGATTATGGATGAGGCTCGTCGCCGGCTGGCGGATTTAGGCTCAGCGCGGATCTCCACCAATCGCGCGCTCTATGCCGCGATCAATCCCATCGGGGAAGAATGCTTTCGCGATTGCCGGTTCATTCTGAACGAGCAGATCGTCGATGAAGTCGCTCAGGATGCCGCGCCCTGGATAGATCTTTGGCGCGACTCCTATGCTTTCATTGCCAGCCGGGTTGCAGCCGGTTTGCGCGGATTCTTCGAGAAAGCGGTTTCGCCCTCGGCCTCCATGCCGTTGCCCGCCTTTCTCCGTCATTGTGAATCCTTGAAAATGTCGCTGACCGGGCCGGGACTGGTCGCTTTCGCGCATTTGGCGTTTCAGGAGGTGAAGGCTGCTTTCCGCGAGGAATTTAAAGATCGAGCCGACGCGCCAGAATGGGAGTTGAGTGCCGAGGACTGCCATTTTGTTAGGCGCAACTTTCAGTATCCAAAGTTTGACGAGTACACTTATCCGTCAGCTGACATCCAGCTTTCGGCCGAATCGATCGAAGCCATCGGGCGAGGCGAATATCAATGGGTCATCGCGGAAATGCACCCACCGCTCGCCTTGTTGCAACATGGCTTTTATTGGAGTTGTCCGGACAAGGAAGCGCTCGGCCGTTCACTGGAGAAGGCGGCCGGGGGGCGCCGCAGTTTTCACTTTGGCATCTCCGCGGCCGACCTTACTGCGCCGACGACCGTCCGTCAGCTTGATGCCATTCCTGGCCTAACGAGCTTTGTCGCCCCGCAACGCGGCCACCCGGACTGGCATATCGTCAGACCCGCTGCCACCGAGGTCTATGTCGATCCGGAGACGGGCGATGTCTGTTTGCGCATCGCGAAGTCGGGAGAATACCTCGGCTCCTTCACCCGGAACTGGATCATTCCACTCGGGTTTCACCCTTTTCAGTTTGGGCGCCCCGGACATTTGCCGCGGCTTCGCTGCGGCCGCGTAGTGGTGCAGCGACGTACCTGGACAATTTCGGAACAGGAAATTCCGCAAGGTGATTACACTGGAATTTCGCGCGCGCTCGTCCTGGCCGTGGAGCGGTTGCGGGCAAAGCGGGATCTTCCGCGGCACGTTTTTATTCGCCCAACCGAACAGGGCTTGCGAAGAAGCGGAGCCGAAGGGCGAGACAAGGATACCAAGCCAGTCTATATCGATCTCGAAAGTTATCTCTTCGTCGAAATCTTCTATCGCTGGCTGGCAAAAGCGGGTGAACTGGAGGTCACAGAAATGTTGCCCTCGCCTGATCAGCTCTTTTGGCGCGAAGCCGATGGGCGCCGCACCTTTGAGCTCAGAACTCTCATCGTTCCCGCGTCATGAAAATCGTCGCGGTCGCAAATCAAAAAGGGGGCGTGGGCAAGACGACCACCTCGGTCAATCTCGGCGCCGCGCTCGCGGCTCAAGGTGAGCGCGTCCTCCTGATCGATCTCGATCCGCAAGGCAATGCCACCAGCGCTTTTGGCATGCAGGAATTGGAAGGCGAAAGCCTTTACGACTCGTTAGTCGGGGAGGAATCGCCAGCGCAGCGCGTTCTGCCAACACGCTTGGACAATTTGTTTATCATCCCGGCCGATCTCGATCTTGCCGGCGCCGAGGTTGAGGTCGCGCGAATGAACGAACATTTGACCCGGCTTTCGGCGGCCCTCCAGGTTTTCCGGGACGACCAGACCTTCGATTGGATCCTGCTCGATTGCCCTCCGTCTCTTGGCATTCTCATGACCAATGCCCTGGCGGCGGCCGACGAGATCCTGACACCCATCCAGTGCGAATATTTTGCTCTCGAAGGCCTGGTGAAAATCGTTCGGGTCGTCGAGCAGGTCCGGGATTCTGGCGCGAATCCAAACCTTCAGATCGCTGGAATCGTCATGACGATGTTCGACGGCCGGACGAACCTGAGTTCGCAGGTTGTCAGCGAAGTACGCAAGCATTTCGCCGATCGCGTTTACGAGACGGTGATTCCTCGAACGGTTCGCCTAAGCGAGGCGCCGAGCTTCGGGAAAACCATTCTCGAGTACGACTCATCGGGTGGTGGAGCACGCGCCTACCGCCAGATGGCGACGGAATTTTTGGAGCGGCACTGCTAGTTTCGACCGGTTCGCCATTTCGGCCGATTGAACGGGAATGTTCACTTGAACATTTTCTAGCCTTACGGCATCTTTGGCACAGGGCTTTCATGGATCTGCAAAGGAAACTGGCCATTCTGGCTGACGCGGCGAAATACGACGCCTCTTGTGCCAGCAGCGGAACTTCTAAACGCACTTCGCGAGGATCGACCGCCATCGGCTCAACCACCGGTTCCGGAATCTGCCATAGCTATACGCCCGACGGCCGCTGCGTGTCGCTCTTGAAAATTCTCCTGACGAATTACTGCGTGTTCGATTGCCTTTATTGCATCAACCGCTCTTCCAGCAACGTTCCGCGCGCTCGATTCAGCGTCGCCGAAGTCGTTCAGCTCACCCTCGATTTTTATCGCCGGAATTACATCGAAGGGCTCTTTCTCAGCTCCGGAATCATTCGCAATCCGGATTACACCATGGAGCAGGTCGTGGCGGTCGCGCGCACGCTTCGTGAGGACTATCACTTTCGCGGCTACATCCATTTGAAAACCATCCCGCAGGCCGCGCCGGCGTTGATTGAAGAAGCGGGTCGCTGGGCCGACCGGATCAGTATTAACATCGAGTTGCCGACCGAGATCGCGCTCGAGCAGCTTGCCCCCGAGAAAAAGTTTAACGACACACACGCGGCCATGGCCGGCATTCGCCGTCGCATCGACCAGGCGAAAGCGGAACGAAAAGAAAATCGCAAGGCGCCTTCGTTTGCGCCCGCCGGGCAGAGCACACAGATGATCGTGGGGGCGACTCCGACGAGTGATTCAGTAATTCTCGCGCAAGCTTCGAATTTGTATCAGAAGCATCGGCTGCGAAGAGTGTATTACTCGGCCTTCAGTCCGATCCCGGATGCGTCGAGCAAGTTGCCTTTGATCGCGCCGCCGCTGGTTCGCGAGCATCGGCTTTATCAGGCCGACTGGTTACTCCGCTTTTACGGGTTCTCGGTTAACGAATTGACGACCTCGGCCAATCCCGATCTCGATTTGAATGTCGATCCCAAGCTGGCCTGGGCCTTGCGAAATCCTGAAATATTTCCGGTCGACCTAAACAAGGCGCCGCGTGAAGTTTTGTGGCGCGTTCCAGGGATGGGCATAAAAACGGTGGAGCGAATCGTTCGCCTGCGCCGGTGGCATCGGCTGCGGTTTGAAGATCTCTCGCGGCTTCGTCTTTCGATTCAAAAGGTCCTGCCGTTTGTCGTCGATCGACGGCGCGCCGCGCCGGAATTCCGACGGCATGGGAAAGGTCATGTTCGGAAATGGCCAGAGTTCGCAGCTCGATTTGTTTCGTGAAGATGAATCGTCTGTTACCGGTCAGTTTTGAGGTGGAACAGGTCACATTCGTTCCCACTTTTGCTGCCTGGCAAAAAATCGCGCGGGCCTGTCTGCAAAAGCATATTCCTCCCGATGAAATGGTCTGGGAAGAAGCTCTCGCCGATCAACCGCCGTTGGCACTCTTTGGTGAGCGTGAAACCCATTATGACGAAATCTCTTCGCGGTTTTTCGTTCCGCGCGAATTTCTCGAAGTTGCGCGATTGGTTTCACTACATTCCGACTCGGCGCGCTGGGCTCTGTTATATCGGCTCCTTTGGCGAATCACGCACGGCGAAGCAAAGCTGTTGGAGATCTTCGTCGATCCGGATGTCGCGCTCTTGCGGGAAATGCATAAGTCCGTCCGGCACGACATTCATAAAATGCGGGCGTTCGTTCGCTTTCGGAAGGTTACCGGAAGTGACTCGCCCTGGTATGTCGCGTGGTTCGAGCCACAGCACCACATCGTCGAGCATAATTCGGCATTTTTCGTCGACCGTTTTGCTTCGATGAACTGGTCCATCCTGACTCCGGATCGTTGCGCGCACTGGGATGGGAAAACGCTCGCGTTTACCGAGGGCGCCGCACGATCGAGCGCGCCTGATGAGGATGCGGTCGAAGATCTCTGGCTGACATATTACAAAAATATTTTCAACCCGGGCCGCGTAAAAGTGCACGCAATGCAGGCCGAAATGCCGAAGAAGTATTGGAGGAATTTGCCTGAAGCCGAAGCTGATTCCCGCGCTGGTGCGGGATGCGCCCGGCCGGGTCGATTCGATGATGAAACGCAGCGCGGCAAAACGATCACAATCTTCCGAGGACGAATGGCGACCTGCGCCGGTACCCGACACAACCAGTCTGAACGGCATTGCGTGAGGCCGCCAGTGTCTGCACGGCATGCCCACTTTATAAAAACGCCACGCAAACCGTTTTCGGTGAAGGCCCTCGTAATTCAGCATTGATGCTCGTGGGTGAACAGCCGGGCGATTCGGAAGATTTGGCCGGAAAGCCATTTGTCGGCCCGGCCGGCAAGATGATGGATCGCGCGCTCGAAGAAGCTGGGATCGATCGAAAGGAAGTTTACGTCACGAATACGGTCAAGCATTTCAAATGGGAGCCGCGCGGGAAACGTCGCATTCATCAGAAGCCGAACTCGCGCGACATCGCCGCCTGCCGTCCCTGGATGGAAGCGGAGCTTCGACTCGTTAAGCCGAAGGTGCTCGTTTGCCTCGGTGCCACCGCCGCTCAGGCCATCTTTGGCCCCTCGTTTCGCGTCACGCGCGATCGCGGTAAAGTTCTTTCGTCGCCTTTTGCCGACAAGGTGGTGGCAACGGTTCATCCTTCTTCCCTTTTGCGCCAGCCGGACGAGGAATCGCGTGAGCGCGAGTATGGCCATTTTGTGGCCGACCTGCGGGTGGCGCTCAAGGCGGCCTCGTAAGAAATAGCTTTGAACCCACGCGCCCAGTGCTAGGCTACGGTCGATGTCGAAGCACGCTCACCACCATCACCATGCGCATAAAGCCAATGCGCGAGCGCTCGACTAGTACCTGAGACTAACGAGACAAGATCGCCCGCGCGCCAGTTTGGTTCGCGGGCTTTTTATTTTAACAATGAAACTCAATTACAAAAAATTGGACGGAATCCTCCCGGCGGTGATCCAAAACGCCGAGACCGGCCGCGTCCTTATGGTCGGATTCATGAACGAACAAGCTTTCCAGCAAACTGTTGAGTCCGGCCGGGTGGTCTTCTACAGCCGTACACGTCAGCGGCTTTGGACCAAGGGAGAAACTTCCGGTCATTTTTTGACGGTTCGCGAGATCTCGGCCGATTGCGATGAGGACAGCCTATTGATCAAGGTTGATCCTTCCGGTCCGGGCGTATGTCATCAGGGATACGAGAGCTGTTTCCACTGGCAATTGAATGGAACGGAGTGGGTTGGAGGCGAGAAGCCCGCCTTTGATCCCAAATCCGTTTACGGGAGCGCGAAATGAAACTGAAACTGGGAATCCCCAAAGGAAGCCTGGAGTCGGCCACGATCGAGCTCTTCCGCAAGGCGGGCTTCAATATCCGCACCAGTAGTCGCTCTTATTTTCCGGCAATCGACGATCCGGAGCTCGAATGCATGCTGATTCGCGCTCAGGAGATGCCGAGATATGTGGAAGACGGCGTGCTGGATGCCGGACTAACGGGGCGCGATTGGATCGGCGAGAGCGGAGCAAGTGTCGAGACTCTTTGCGATTTGGTTTATGCGAAGCAAAGTTTCAGCCGGGTGCGCTGGGTGCTGGCCGTGCCGGAAGGTTCGCCTTTTAACTCGGTAGGCGATCTGGCAGGAAAAACCATTGCCACTGAGCTTGTTCAGACGACCAAGCGATATCTGGCCGACCACGGAGTGACGGCCAAGGTCGAGTTCAGCTGGGGCGCTACGGAAGTGAAACCGCCGGTTCTGGCCGATGCCATCGTCGAGATCACTGAGACAGGCTCCTCCCTTCGCGCGGCTAACCTGCGCATCATCGATACGATTCTTGAATCGAACACTCAGCTGATTGGGAACAAGGAATCGCTGCGCGACGAATGGAAAAAACGAAAGCTCAGCGATGTGCAAACACTCCTGGAGGGCGCGATCAACGCATTTGGCAAAGTCGGTCTCATGCTCAACGTCCATCGGTCCGAGCTCAGTAATGTCCTTGGAATTCTTCCAGCGTTGAAGAAGCCGACGATTTCACAGCTCAGCGACCAGGATTGGGTCGCGATCAACACCGTCCTGGATGAGGCCACCGTTCGTCAAATCATCCCGCGTCTGAAGGAAGCGGGCGCCCAGGGAATCGTGGAATATCCGCTCAACAAAATCATTGCCTGAAATGATCCGGACACTTCATGGCGAACAAATTGCCGATTTTCTTAATCGGAAACGATCGAGCGACGCCGAAGTCGACAAGACAGTCGCCCGTATCATCGATGAGGTTCGCGGGGAAGGGGATGGCGCGCTTCGGCGTTACGCGCGGGAACTTGATGGCTTTGAAGGCGATTCGTTCCTGATTCCAAGCGAGGAATTGGCCGACTGCCGCAAAATGCTCGAGACGGGCGTGGTCGACGCCATCCGGGAAAGTGCAGATAACATTCGCGCGGTAGCGGAGATGCAGCTCCCGAAGTCGTGGAAAAAAACTCTCAATCCCGGGCTTAGAGTCGGACAGATCGTTAGGCCACTGCAAAGGGTGTGCGCTTACATTCCGTCGGGACGTTACCCTCTGGTTTCGACCGTGATGATGACGGTCATCCCGGCGCAGGTGGCTGGTGTCCCAAACATAGCAATCACTTCGGCCCGTCCTTCCCGAGAAATCCTGGCTGCGGCGTCGTTGCTCGGTTTGGAAAAAATTTATCGGCTTGGCGGAGCCCAGGCGATTGCCGCTTTTGCTCTCGGAACGGAATCAGTCCCGCGCGTCGATCGCATCGTCGGTCCGGGAAACGCCTATGTCTCAGCCGCCAAGCGGTTGCTTGCCGGCGAGGTCTCGATCGATTTCGTGGCCGGTCCGACTGAAATCATGATCATCGCGCGCGACGGTAATCCGGCGTGGATCGCGGCCGACATGCTTGCCCAGGCGGAGCACGATGTTGAGGCCGTGGCTATTCTGCTGACAACCTCACGGTCCTTCGCAGAGGGCGTTGCCCAGGAGATCGAACGGCAGTTGACGACGTTGCCGACGGCAGAAGTCGCGCGCGAATCGCTCCGCCGGAATGGGCTGATCGGCACCGTCGATTCAATCGACTACGCGATCGCTTTGGCTAACGAGTACGCGCCCGAGCATTTGAGCATCGATGATTCAAATCTGCTCGAGCAGATCGATAATGCTGGAAGCATTTTTGTCGGCCCATGTAGCCCCGAGGCGGCCGGCGATTATGCCAGCGGGCCGAATCATGTGTTGCCGACTTCCGGCTTTGGCCGCGTGCGTGGCGGATTGTCCGCGGCAGACTTCGTGAAGACCATCTCCGTCCAGGAACTTTCCAGTGACGCCCTTCGCAAACTGTCGACCACCATTGGCCGGCTTGCCCGGTTGGAAGGGTTAGAGGCCCACGCGCGTTCAGTGGAGGAGAGGTTGCGATGACGTCGAAACCCCAGCCGCGCGAAGCCGTCCGGAAGATGGCGCCTTATCATCCACCAACGGGCGGCCGCGAAGGCAAGCTCCGGCTGGACTTCAACGAGAACACGGTGGGGTGTTCGCCGGCGGTTTCGGCCTTTCTCCGGGAACGTTTGAGCGAGGAAAAACTGGCGACCTATCCCGAATACAGCGCCGCGCGCGCGACGCTGGCCAAACACTTCGGAGTCGATGAAAACGAGCTTCTCCTAACGAACGGCACGGATGAAGCCGTTCAATTGATCGTTAACACCTACGTCGGCGCGGGAGACGAAGTCATCATACCGCAGCCTTCCTACGCCATGTATCGGTTCTATGCCGAACTGGCGGGTGCAACTTTGCGCCTCATTCCGTTTCGCAAAGAGACACTTGAGTTTTCGACGGAGGAAATTCTCGCCGCGGTAAGCGATCGCACGAAGGCGATTTTTCTCGCCAACCCGAACAATCCGACCGGTTCGGCACTCTCGGTTGAATCGATCGAAAACATTGCCCGGCAGGCACCGGGCGCGGCGGTGCTGGTCGACGAGGCCTACTACGAGTTCAACCGTGTCACCGCTCTGCCGCTGCTATCTCGATTCCCAAATCTTTTCGTCTGCCGGACGTTTTCCAAGGCTTACGGGATGGCCGGTCTGCGTCTCGGTTGCCTTTTTTCACACCCGGAAGGCCTGGAGATTGTGCGCAAGATTCAATCGCCCTACAGCGTAAATTCACTGGCTGTGCTGGCCGCGGAAGCAGCCATTTGCGATCGAGCATATGTCGATCGCTACGTCGCGGAGATCCTGGAGGCCCGCGAACTATTTTGCAGCGGCCTGACGAAATTGAAGATTCCGACGTTTGATACCGCGGGAAACTTTATCCTTCTTAATCTCGGCGACCGCGCCTCGAGCGTCCAGGAAGCGCTTCGCGCTCGCGGAATATTGGTGCGCGATCGAAGTTACGAACTCGATGGTGGCGTGCGTGTTACCATCGGAACCAAGGAGCAGATGAACCAGCTGCTGGAGGCGTTGTCAGAAATCTGGCGCCCGGGGACCTCCCGAAAATGAATTCGTCGTCAGTGCTCGTTTTCGATATGGACGGCGTGCTTGCCGATGTGCGGGATTCCTACCTGTCGGCGATTGCCCTAACGGTCGGACAATTTACCGGAGCGCCCGCACCCATGACGACAATTGATGAATATAAGCGGGCGGGTGGCTGGAATAACGACTGGCAACTTGCTCATGAACTCGTTCGTCAGGCCGGCCAAGAAGTTCCCTACGAGCAAGTCGTCTCTGTGTTTCAGAAAATATTTCTCGGCAATCATTTTGACGGTTTGATTCTTCAAGAGAAATGGATTCCTCAGGGTGATTGTCTCGATCGTTTGAGCCGGACGAATCAATTGGCGATCTTCAGCGGCCGGCCGCGTGCCGAGATTGATTTTACGGTGAGACGCTTTGCGCCGGGCGTAACGTGGGCCTGCATCGTGGGCGAGGAGGACGTCTCCCGCCCCAAACCCGCTCCGGACGGACTGCGAATCGTGGCGGAACAGACGGGGTCGCAGAATCTGGCCTACGTGGGTGATAGCGTTGATGACGCGCGCAGCGCCCGAGCGGCAAATGTTCCGTTTATCGGCGTGGCCCAACGCAATCAGGCTTCGCTGGCTCAGGCTCTGATCGCGGAAGGCGCGACGGCAGTGATCGAGAATGTGAATGAACTGGAGGAAGTCCTGTATGCGCAGCGCTAAAATCAAGCGTTCTACCCGCGAAACACAGATATCGGGAAAACTGGTAATTGACGGTCAAGGGCGGGCCCGCGTGTCGACGGGCATTCGTTTCCTCGATCATATGCTCGAACTCTTTGCGCGACACGGCGGGTTTGACCTCGACTTGGCCGCGACCGGAGACCTGGATGTGGATCAACATCACACCGTCGAAGATGTCGGTATTGTTCTGGGGCAGTTGTTCGATGGTGCGCTGGGAAAAAGAGTCGGAATTAATCGGGCTGGTTATTTCGTGATGCCGATGGACGAGACCCTCGCCGTCGGAGCGGTCGATCTGGGAGGCCGGGCAATCGCCATTTACGAAGATCGAGTTCGGGTACGCCGGGTGGGCGATCTCACCGTCGAATTGCTTCCTGATTTTTTCCTGGCCTTTGCGCAGCATGCGCGGGCGAACCTGCATTTGAAGGTCCTAACGGGTCGATCGAGCCATCATAAGATCGAAGCGATCTTCAAATGTTTCGCGCGCTCGATGCGCTACGCCTGTTCGACCGACAAGCGGCTCAGGGATCAGCTTCCGTCCACCAAAGGTTTGTTGTGATTTCAATTTTTGACTATGGCGCCGGAAATCTTCAATCCGTTCAGAACGCCCTTGAGCACATCGAGACGCGCTTTCGCGTTATCAATAGCGCCGCCGAAATCCGTGATAGCGAGAAAATCATTTTTCCGGGAGTAGGGAATTTTGGACAAATGATGAATGCCCTTGACCGGCTTTCCGTCCGCCAGGCCTTGAAAGAACGACTCGCGTCCGGAATTCCGTTTCTTGGCATTTGTCTCGGTCTGCAAGCGCTCTTCGATGGAAGCGAGGAAGCTTCGGATTGCCCCGGGCTGGGCCTCATTTCCGGCGACGTGCAACGGTTCCCCGAAGGGGCTCGAGTGCCCCACATGGGATGGAACAATGTCAGTCCGGTGGGCCCATCCCGTTTGCTGCCGTCACCCGGCGCGCACGATTATTTTTATTTTGCGCACAGTTATTTTGCGCCCGTGTCCGCTGAGAGTGTCGCAGTTTGCGAGTATGGCAGTTCCTTCGCGGCGGTGATAGAACATGGCAATCTTTTCGCGGTGCAGTTTCATCCCGAAAAATCCGGGGAGCGCGGACTCAGGCTCCTGCGGCGGTTCGTCGATCTGGCGAAAACCCCTGATTCGTAATGCTGGCGAAACGGATCATTGCCTGCCTCGACGTCGACGCCGGTCGTGTGGTGAAGGGCGTTAACTTCAAGGGGATAACCGATGCCGGTGATCCGGTCGAATTGGCGCGGCGCTATAATCGAGAGGGGGTCGACGAGCTCGTGTTCCTCGATATCACAGCATCAAGCGACGATCGCGCCATCCTTCTGGATGTCGTTAGGCGGACTGCTCGCGAGGTTTTTATTCCGCTGACCGTCGGAGGCGGTATTCGCTCAACCCCCGATGCGCTCGCGCTTTTGCGGGCGGGCGCGGACAAAGTGAGTGTGAATACGGCGGCCGTGCGCCGCCCGGCACTCATCCGCGAACTCAGCGACGAACTTGGTTCGCAGGCCGTCGTGGTCGCGATCGATGCGAAACGTCAGGGCGACCGCTGGACGGTTTTTACCCGTGGTGGGCGAACCGATGAAGGAATCGACGCGATCGATTGGGCGCGGCAGAGCGTCAGTCTGGGATGCGGCGAAATTCTTCTGACCTCCATGGACACCGACGGAGTGAAACAAGGATTCGACTGCGAGATGGTTCGCGCCGTGGCGACTGCGGTCACTGTTCCGGTCATTGCCTCCGGAGGCGCGGGTCGGCCGCAGGATTTTGTTGAAATCTTCGCCGAGGGCAACGCGGACGCGGCACTGGCCGCATCCATTTTTCATTATGGAACCTGCGATATCAGCGAGGTGAAACGGTTGCTGCGCGAACGCGGAATTCCAGTGCGGATTTCTCAATCATGATTCTTCCCTGCATCGATCTCATGGGAGGGAACGCCGTGCAGTTGGTGCAGGGCAAAACGAAAGCGCTCGATGCCGGCGATCCGCTGGCTGTGCTCA
Source organism: uncultured Verrucomicrobiae bacterium (assembly GCA_963824205.1). GTDB lineage: Bacteria > Verrucomicrobiota > Verrucomicrobiia > Chthoniobacterales > UBA10450 > JBBRDU01. The sequence continues at coordinate 1,369,874 of CAWGOG010000001.1, forward strand.
ACAAGTTCGACTGCTTCCCCTGCCTTCAGGTTATCGACCTCGATGCGGCGTTGGGCCAGGGCTCGAATGACGATCTTGTCGCCGAAATTGCGCGACGGAAACCAATTAGAGTGGGCGGAGGCGTTCGGACGATTCGCCGGGCGCGTGATCTTATCGATCTCGGGGTCGATAAAATCATTGTCGGCACGGCCGCGTTCAGCACGAATGCAGTGAATGAGGATTTTCTCTCTCAGATGGGCCTTGAGATTCCGAAGGAAAAAATCCTGATCGCACTCGATTCTAAAAACGGGTTCGTGGTGATCAAAGGCTGGCGCGAATCACTTCAGATCACAGCCGAACATGCCATTCGAAAACTGGAGCCGTTCTGCGGGGGTTTTCTTTGCACCTATGTCGACAAAGAGGGAATGCTCGAAGGCACCGACCTCGACTGGTTCAGGAAATTGCGCTCGATCACCCGCCTCGAAATCACGGCGGCCGGTGGAATCACGACCTACGACGAGATTCGAGCGCTCCAGGCAATGAACATCAATTGCGCGCTTGGGATGGCCATTTACACCGGGCGCCTCAGTCTCGAGACGCTCGCGACGATGTAATGTCCTGTCGCGGCGGTTTGAAAGCCCGGTCTCGCCCCGAAGAATCGGTGCCGCGTTACGGCTGACCGTCGCATGATTTTGTTCGACGGTCAGGCATTGCCGCAGACTCAGTCGTTAGGGCTTTGCTGACGCTGCCGGACTGGCAGTAGCCGCGACGGAGGCTGCAGCCGCTGCCTTGGCTGCTTTTCGTTCGGCGCGTCGCGTCTTGTGCGCTTCTTCGTCCGCTCTCTCCTGATCGGTGAACGGGGCGAGCTTGATCGAGCGGACCATCATGCTTCCGTCAGCTTGTTTCCAGCAGGATCCGCGGACTTCTTGATTCTCCGCAATGTCCTTCATCGTCGCCGGAGCCCCTGTTTTCGTAATGGTTGTTTGATCGGAAATCTTGAAGACCCGGCCGCTGCCCTTCTTGTTGCTAATGGTGAACGTGTTCGCTTTCGCGTCCACCGAAGCGACCATTCCATGGAACGGATGCGGCTTTGCTTGAGCGGCTTCAGCCTGGGCGGGGGAAGTAGAGGCACTGGGAGCTGGCGAGGCCGCCTCTTTCTTAGCGAAGGTTGGCGTGATGGTGAGAAGGGTTAGAGCGCAGACGACGGCGCAGACCGAAAGGATGTTATTCATAATGATAGATGTTTGATCGTGACGGCCTGACGTGGCCGCCGTTTTCAAGGATCTAACTACTTGAACCGCTCCGGCGCAATGACGGTCTTGCGAGGCCCAACGCTCCAAGGGGGTGGTTTCGAGCTACTTTTGGTCGAAAAGTTGCCGGCGCGGGACGTACTCGCCCTTCAGCATAACGACCGACACAGAGGAAAGCGCGCGCACATCCTGTAGGGGATTTCCGTCCACCATAAGCATTGAGGCTTCTTTCCCCGGTTCGATCGTTCCGATCCGATTCCCGGCTTTGAGGACATTGGCGGCGTTCCGCGTAGCCGCGGTCAAAGCGACATCGATTGGAATTCCAGCTGCAACCCAGAGCTCCACTTCGTGCTGCACCGTGGGTCCATGCATAACAAGGAAGTTGCCCGCGTCCGTGCCGGTAACGAGTGTCACGCCCGCCCGCCAGGCCTTAAGCAAATTGGCCGCGCCGGTTTGCTCTTTCATTCCGTAATGCCCGATGCCTTCGCGCATGTTTTTGTAGTCATCGGACTTCGCGGCCTTTTCCGTTCCATTAATCAAATCCTTCGGCGTGACCTGTTGCACCAGTGAACGCTCGAGCAGGCTGGTGTTGCTCCTGGCAAAATTAGTCGAAGCCCTCGGCCACGCTCAGCGTCGGGTCGTAGGCGATGTTTTTCGCCTTCATCTCGGCAATGGTGGTATCGGGAATTTCGTCGAGGAAAGAACCGTGCTCGATGGAATCGGCACCGAGCGCGACCGCATCAGTGACGTCGGAAGCGTTTCCACAGTGGATCGCCACCGGAAGATTCTTGCGATGCGCTTCTTCGACCACTGCCCGCAGGATCGTCGTGTCCATGCGTTTGAAGGTGTATCCGGGCACACCGGCCTCCAGCACTCCCTTGATCACATCGACCTGCTTGGCCGCAAGTTCGTCGACCTGTGCGCGGGCTTCTTCGACGGTTTTCGGTGTGCGCACAAACTCCGCCTGAAAGGAGGCTTGCATGGGTGCGGGCAAAAACTTCGCGTACTCGGTTCCGTGGCCGCCCTCAACCGTGAAGAGCGGGCCGCTAAAGAAAAGTTCGCAGCCGAGTTTTTCGCCGGTGCCAAATTTTCCGCGCAGCCTTATCATCGAATCAAGGCGATCACCCACGCTGCGCACCGCCGTGACTCCGCAATACAAATAAGATTCCAGCGCCCGCTCGGCGCTTGCCTCCGGATTAAATTTTGACCAGTCCTCCGGGAAACCGCCGCTCGCGCCCAGATGCACGTGCATATCGATCAAGCCCGGCAGAACGGTTTTTCCGGCGGCATCGATCGCTTCCGCGTCGACGGATTTTGCCTCCGGCGCGTTCGCTTCGTAAACCTTTTCGATTTTCCCGTGACGCACAAGGATCGCTCCGCTTTCAATGACTTTGCCGTTTCCAACGAAGATACGCGCGTTTTGTATCAGCCACGGGTGATTGCGGGCGCGATCGCGCTCTAGGATTCTTGTTTTGGCCAGCTCCTGGTGACTCCAGGCCTGATAACCGCCGAGCAACAGGAACGGCAACAGGACCACCAGGACCCAAAGTTTTGCCGAGCCTTTTAGTTTTTCTTCCTTCTCCCAACGAAAGAGCCGTGTGGCAATGAAAAGCGCGACTGCCATCGTGACGATCAGAGCGAGGGCGGACTTGGCGTTTTGTCCGACCGTCTCGCCGCGCTGAAGAATTCCGGAGATGCCGCTCACCAGATAAGCCGCTGGGATAAACTGGGTCACGATCGCGAGCCACGCGGGCATGATTGAAAGAGGAAATGTGGCGCCGCTCAGGAACAGCATCGGCATGTAGATGATCTGGATAAGGACATTCCCTTCCTGCGAGGAGTTCACGACCGCGGCAATGATGAGCCCGAGCGATCGAAAGGCGGCCACGCCCAGACACACGAAGACGAAAAGCGAAAACAGATTGGGAGGGACCGGCATTCCGTAAATGCGGTTGGCCAGAAACAACATCAGCGTAACGGTCGGCAGGTATAGAATGATGCCCATTACGACCGAAGCCATCAGGAGCGGAAGGGGAGTGATGGGTGTGACCTTGTAACGCCGCAGAATGTTCTCTTCGCGCTCCTGAACCGCGCGCATCCCCGCGCCAAAGAATCCCGTTCCCAGGATTCCGATAACCGTTACCATCGTGACCACGATCACGATTTCGCTCCCGCCCCGTCTTGCGAAGAAGAAGGCGAACATGAAAAAGAAAATCAGCGGGAAGAGATAATTGAAGAAAAGAACCGCGCGATTCCGCATCGCCAATTTCAAATCGATCTTGAGGAAGGCGAGAAACGATTTCATCAGTCGCGCAGTTTCTTGCCCGTCATTTCGATGAAGACGTCTTCCAGAGTGGGCCGCGAAAGCCGCACATCCTCGAGCTCGTATCCGTGTTGCTCGATCCACTTCACCATTTCCACGAGCGTGCGGGCGGGTCGCGTTGAATACACCGTCACGCTCCTGCGATCCTCGCTCAGAAGGCTGCGGACCGAGTCGGCCCAGGCCGGCAGCGGCGCGTCCGGGAGAACCTTGGTCAGTTTGATTTCAATGCTCGACTGGGTTGCGCTTTTCTCCTGCAGTTCGCGCGGTGTGCCAATGGCAATGATTTGCCCGGCGTCGATGATGGCGACGCGGTCGCACAATCGTTCCGCCTCTTCGATATAATGAGTCGTTAGGAGAATGGTTCGTTTTTCGCTGCGCAATTGCTCGATCAGATCGCGCATCTCCAGGCGAACCTGTGGATCGAGCCCGGTGGTGGGCTCGTCCAGGAAAAGCATCTGCGGATCGTTGATCAGCGCGAGTGCCAGAGCGAGGCGTTGCTTCTGTCCTCCAGAAAGAGTGGCGTATCCGGCATCGCGTTTGTCCCAGAGCTGAAGTCTCTTGAGAATTCCTTCGCCGTCGACCGTTCGGCTATAAAACGCCGAAAAGAAATGGAGCGTTTCGGCGACGCGAATCTTGTCCGGCAGATTGGTGGCCTGCAGACAGACGCCAATGCGATCTTTCAGCGCCTTGGTCTGGCGCCCGGGATCGAAGCCGAGCACGGTGACTTCGCCACCGGTTCGTGGACGCAAGCCTTCGAGGATTTCCACCGTGGTCGTCTTGCCAGCGCCGTTAGGCCCGAGCAGACCGAAGACTTCGCCCGCCTGCACTTCGAAATCGATTCCTTTGACCGCTTCAAGCGGTCCATAGGATTTGCGCAGGCTGCGGACGCTGATGGCGGGCTCGGAAGGCATTACAGGTCAGGCGAACTTTTTTCGAAAGGCTTGGGTTTGGGAAGTGGAGGTAAGGGGAGTCGAACCCCTGACCTTCTCATTGCGAACGAGACGCTCTACCAACTGAGCTATACCCCCGCAGGTCTGGTGACCGTTGCCGCTTAAGGTGAAGGATTTGGGGTTAATTTCAAGCCGTGTTCAGACGCATCATCCGAATGGTCCGGCCGCGCCGTGAGATTGCTTCGCAAGCTCCGCTGAACTAAACAAGAGTCGCAACGCGACCGCGCTGCCTGACTCGATCTAACAACGTGAAGCAACTGGACCTGCTCGGCAGGCGTTTTCTCCTGGCCTGTTTGGGATTATTCCTTGTCGCGGTCGCCCTCAAGCTGAACGGATCGTCCAGTTTTGTCTGGCGAGAATTGCTTAACGACAAGGCGGACGAGGGCGGTTTGATCATGGGGCAGCCCCGGTTCGCCAGATCGGACGAGTGGCTGGCGTGGACCCCGGCGCTTCTTTGGCAATGCGAACATGGGTTTCCTTCGGAGAATCCTTCGCTCGGCGCGGGCAAGGCTCCTTTTCTCTATAGCCTGCCCGTTAGGCATTACACCATGTGGGCGCGGCCCCAGCTCTACGGTTTTTTCCTTTTTGGCGCAGAATGGGGATACGCCTGGTACTGGAACGTAAAGATCTTCGGTCTCCTAACGACCATGTATCTGCTTTTCTGGACGCTGACGAAGGACAGTAAACTATCGATCTTCGGCGCGCTCTGGGTCTTCTTCTCCAATTATATACAATGGTGGTTTTCGTGTCCGCCGATGTTGCCCGAGATGCTCAGCTCGTGGGCGGGAGCGCTGGTTTGTGCCATAAGCATTCTCGAAAAAAGGAGCTGGTGGTCTCGCTCTCTCCTCGGAGGAGCGTTCAGCCTTTGTTCCCTAAACTTCCTCCTCTGTCTTTATCCTCCATTTCAAATTCCATTGCTCTACTTCGGCGTGGCTCTCTTTGCGGGCTCCATCTGGTCGCGGCAACGGAGGTCATCTGAAGATACAAGGTGGCCTGGCGTGGCCTGCCTCGCCGCGGCGTGTATCGCCACAGTTGCGTTGCTTGTTCCCTTTTTTCTCGAACTGAAGCCCACGTTGGAGCTGCTCTCGTCCACCAGCTATCCCGGACACAGACGATCTGGCGGTGGGAGCTTAAGGGTCATCCAGTACTTTTCGGGCCTGATCAATCTGCTCGATTCCTCGCTGGCGCTTCCAAAAAACTTTTCCCAGATCAACGAGACCGCGAACTTCTTTCCTCTCTGGATACCGGTAACTCTGGTCACCGGAAGAGCGCTGATCGCTGAACCTAGAAAGTACGCCATCCAGATTGCATCGCTGGCCCTGGTCATTTTCCTGAGTGTTTATGCGCTTTGCCCCGTGTCCTCATGGGTTACCAGTCCGACGCTTCTCAGTTTTTGCACCGAGCCTCGCGCACTGCTCGCCATTGGGTTGGCGAACATTTTTTTCGTCGTCACGAGTTTTCCCCTGTTCCGAAGTCGCCTCGCGCAATGGAAGCCGCAGGCGGTCGCGGCAGCAATTGGACTCCTGGGTTTGTTCGCCTTGCTCTATTTATATAATGCCAAAGCAATCTACCCGACCTTCCTGACACCATGGCGGCTTTGGATCTTTTTCGTTCTGGACGTGACTGTGTTGTCCTTGTTGCTGAAAGCTCGAGCGCGAATATTTGCGCTCAGCTTCATCATTCTTCTCATCGCGACCAATGCGCGGGTGAATCCGGTCATGACCGGTTTGGGTTCTATCCTTCGAGCCACGCCGGCCACCGCCATTCAGAAAGTAATTCGGGAACATCCTAACGACGCCTGGGTTGCGTATGAAAGTAATCAGCTCTCCGAATTCATGATGGCTTTAGGCGCGAACGTCGTCAGCGGACTCAAAATCGTTCCGGAGCTCGATTTTTATCGAGCCCTCGACCCGGCAGGCGACGCACGCTCGATCTATGATCGCTATTCCTTTGGTTTTTTCCTTTTCAGAAAAGACCGCGCCACCGCCGGTTTTCGTCCGTACACCTTCCCGAGCCACCTTGTCAGCATCCATCCGTTGAATGACGCGATGAAAGCGCGTCATGTGCGATACTTTGTGTTTAGCGCCCCTCTCGGAGAACCGGCAGCCGAAGGAGTTGAGCTAGTGCTCTCATTTCCGAACAATCACATCTGGGTGTACCAGCCGGCAAGCATCCCTGCTTCATGACACTTAGTGGGAATAAAACCCCGGCTGCTCTCGTCCATTCTATTTCATGACGCCCCCTCCCTCCCACGCTTCGACAAAATCCGACTCCAAAGCGGAGGAAAGGGGAACAGTCAGGCTTCACCTGAGCGCTCTTCTGACGAAGAAATACGACATCCGTTCGATCGCTCTCACGGGAATGTTCGTTTTAGCGGTCTTTTACACGATCTATTTCATGCGTTCGATTCTGCTGCCGTTGGTTTTGGCGTTGATGCTGAGCTATCTGCTCCGGCCCGTCCTGCGTGCACTCGTTAAGCTGCGGGTGCCGGCTTCGTTGGCATCGGGCGTCCTTCTGCTGACGTTGCTAGCCACTCTCGGGTACGCGGTCTCTTACCTGGGCGCGCCGGCAGCCGAGTGGTTGCAAAAGGCGCCCTACAGTCTGGGCGAGGTTCAACGAAAACTATCGCCGCTCAAGCGACCGATGGAAAAAGTGGCCCAGGCGAGCGGCGAAATTGAAAAGCTGGCCGCTCCATCCCAGGGGCCGGCCAAGCAAACTGTGGAAGTTAAACGCCATCCTCTGACAGATCTTCTGATCGTGCGCACGCCCGAGTTCGTCACCGCAACGGTTCTTGTTTTGATCCTGCTTTTCTTTCTGCTCGCCTACGATGGCGTGTTCCTGGGGAAGTTGATCAAACTGCTGCCTAATTTGTCCGACAAGAAGCGGGCGGTTGCCATCGCCACTGAAATCGAAACTCAAATTTCGCGGTACCTGTTCACGGTCACGCTAATCAACCTCGGGCTTGGAGCCGCCGTTGGTCTCACGGCCGGAATGCTTGGTCTGCGCAACCCGGTGATGTGGGGCGCCATGGTCGCGGTGCTAAACTTCGTTCCATACCTCGGAGCTCTCGCTGGCATTGTCTTCATTACCCTTGGCGCAGTCCTTAGCTTCGACAGTATTAGTTACGCGCTTTTGTTTCCCGGCGTTTACTTGTTGCTCGCATCGCTTGAAGGAAATTTCGTGACTCCCTGGATCATGGGGCGCTCGCTCAGTTTAAACCCGGTCCTTATTCTCCTTTCGCTCACCTTTTGGGGATGGATGTGGGGTGTGGCTGGGATCATTCTGGCGGTGCCGATTCTTGCCGCTTTCAAAATCTTCTGCGCCCATGTCGATCCGCTGGAGCCAATCGCAGAATTCTTGAGTTAGCGCCTGCGACCGATCGAGGCACGATAACGCTTTCGAGCTTCGGCCTAGAAACTCACGCTCAGGCCGGCGGTGACGCTCTGTGCCGAATAATTTTCTCTTCCCAATTCGCCCATGTAATAAGCGAAGAGCCCCACCTTGGAATTTAACTGAACGGACGCGCCTACATCCGCAAGAAGCCCGTCGTGTCCTATATGTGGTCCATGAACGGTGAACGGCGTAGCCGGACTGAAGGAGGCATCGATGCTCGATGTGCTGGTGAAATACTCGTGCTCCCATTGCACGCGAGCTTCGGGTGTAATGACAATCCCTCCCACTTTTTTGGAGTACGCGGCCTTGAGGCCTGCGGCCGATTTCAGCGAATCCTGGCTTTGCGAGTCGATCCGCAAAGCGCCGAGCGATCCCGTTTCGGAAAATCGATCAAATCCGACGATCCCGTACTGTACCGAGGCGATCGGACCGACTGTAAAACCGCCAAGGTGACAATCGTAGCCCGTGCCCAATAATCCATCAAAGTCTGCTCCATCTGTCTGGCCGCGCGCCGAGCCGCCAAAGGTCGCACGCCGGGTATCAATGGAATCATAACCGCCGCCGGCGACGGCATTCACGTAGAATCCGTCGTTGTAGAAAGTTCCGTAGAGGCTCGCTTTTCCGCTGTCGATATTAAGGCGGCCATCGCCGTTGAGATCTACAGACGTGTTGGCGTAGCCAATCGCTCCGCCGAAAACCAATTGTTTCGTCGCCCGATAGTCGGCGCCGACGGTTACTGCGCCGGTGGTGAACGAAGAGCCCCGCGCGGAGCATGTGTTTTCAATGTCTACGAATTCACCCCGGCCGGAGATGAAGAATCCCCAGCGCGGGTCGCTTTCGGTAACAGGTGCGACCATTTCTTTTCCGCGCCCTTCGTTTGTACTCATGACGTCTTTTCCGTCACTAAGGCTCAGGCTGGTGCGCCGGTCGCTTACTGAGTAACCCGAATCGCTGAAGCCGGTTGCTCCCTGGCGCACCTCTTCAAGGCGTCGCTCGATGCTACCAGCCTGGATTTGGGAAACGACCAAACCGGCGGAGAAAATGGTGGTCAGATCTTCCGGAGAAAGAAGATCGAGAGCGGCTCCCAGTTGCGGAAGCTGCAGGTTATTGAGCGCGAGGATGAGAGGATGGGCCGGTTGGGCGAGAGCCAGCTTGTCGAGTGCGCGGGCGACGTCAAACTCGTTAGGATGGCAGTGATCGTTCGGGATGCCGGTGGTAAATGAGCCCTGCACGAATTCCAGTAGAACATCGTTAGGCTGATAAACCACCATCAGGGTCAGGAGTGTGCCGGTGGCGTGCGGGTCAATAAAGGTGGCGAACTTTCCCGAGACGCCATTTCCCGTCGTAATGATGGTGAAGACGTCTCCGGGGACGGCGTTGAATCCGCCCAGATACGAAACGCTGAGAGTGCCATCGAGAGCAGCGGTCCCGCCAATGGCGAGGCGATCGTATAAGACGGTCGAGGCAAGGCGAATGGTGAGTGTGCCCGCTGCGCCCTGGGTATAGTTCCCGGGGATGATCGGCGCGTTCATCTGGCGCGACGTCACTGGCGGACTGTTGGGCAGGCCGATATTCAATGTCCCGGGGCCACTTGCACGGCCCGGACTAACAATCGCATTGTTGATGACGTTTCCTTCGATGTCCCCGACTCCGCGCAGGACTCCGCCGGAGACGAGCGCATTTCCGGCAATTGATCCGTCAACCTCCAGCGTGCCCGCCACCACAGTCGTCTGGCCGGTATAAACATTGGTTCCGGCAAGTGTCAGTTGGCCCGTTCCGGATTTCGTTAGTCCAATGGTTCCGTCGATCACGCCATTAATCAGGAGACCGGAGGCGTTGTTCACCGTTACCAGTGGTGAATTGCCGCCCAGAAGAATGTTGCTGTTGATGGTGGTTAGGCCAGCGCCGGCATTGATCGTTATGCCATTGCTCGTGCCGCCGCCGAGAATTGAAAGAAGGCCGGGACCCGAAATGGTGACGGCCGCGGAATCGTTTACCGTCAGGCTGGCGATGTTGGCGTTAAAATCCAGGAGCGTGTTTTGGTTTTGAGCCCCGTTTGAAATGGAGAAAACAACATCGGCCAACGGTGCGAGCGTGGATGAGATTGCTCCCGTGGCATCGGGCGACCAGTTAACTCCGGACCACGTGGTGTCCGACTGGCCATTCCAAAAGCGTCCTGTGGCAATGGCCGGGGGAACGCCGTTCACCATATTAGTGTCGAGCGTCACGGCGGCGTTCACGGCCAGCGCTCTCCCGGTGATCGACGCGCCGGTCGTGAAGGTGATGCTCTGGTCCGCGATGATGGTTCCGTAAAACGAAGTTCCTGTGCCGATGGTGGCGGACGTGCCGACATCCCAAAAAACGTTATTTGAAGGGCCGTTTATGAAGACAATCGCTGCGCCAGTGGCGGTGGTAAGCGTAGTGCCGATTTGAAAATGGAAGGCGGCGTTCGGATCTCCCCCCGTGTCCAGGATGAGAGTGCCGGTCAATTGAGCGGAGGTATTGAAGTGAAAGACGCCCGGAACCAGCGGCGACCCCAAAGTGCCAAGATCTTGTCCAGACAAGTTGCTCGTGGAGGATTCGCCTGCCAGTTGGGTAAAGGCCGTGGCTGCATCGGCGTGTGCCTGAGTGGCGAGAGCGTCATTGATGTGAATGGACCCGTTCATGATTGATCCGGGTGGAAAGCCAGTAATCGAGCTACCGGGACTCAGCCCCAGATTTCCAGTCACAATCGTCGCGCCCGTATTCGTTACGGTGGAGCCGCCCAAGATGGTGAAGTTTGCCGCCTGGCCCAACAGGATCGTTTCGGCGGCAGTGGCGTTTCTGGAGGTCGCGAATGAACCGCTAAGGATTAATGCCGCCGCCGTGCAGGTCAGAAGAGATCTGTATGCGCGGATCTTCCGCGCGGAGCGGGGAGCGATTTCGAACGGAAAGGGGGGCCTGGCATTTGGGTGAAGAGCTTTAGTCTTCTCGTCAGTAAGGCTGTTTGGCATGCCTCCCACGCAGCACCGATGGTGCGATTAGGGAGGGGGAAAGCATGTATTTCGTTGGGGGAAAAGTACTGAAGCCGCAGGCGTCTCGGTAAGCTGAGACCCGGAGCAAGCGCGATTTCAAATGTCACCGCCCTCCCGCGCTGCTCGAAGCCGAAGCCGTAAGTTCCCAAACTCGCCTGCAGATCGCGCCTTGCCAGCCCCGGCTCCCGGACCCACCTTACACTGCGCGGTGCCGGTGACCTGGCGCCACGATTGCGAAGCTTGGGGTAAGGAATGAATTCGGCAGAAATCAAAGCGCTTCAAGCGCCGCTCAAAGAGAAATATAGGGACAACCCGGAGACAGCCTCCCTGACCCTTCACGCATCGGGTCGGATCGGCGAAGGAATATCGTGCCGCGTTGAAACGGGGAAGGCGTTGGTCGAAGCCGGGCTTCATCCGGCTACTGGCGGGGACGGTTTCAGCGCGTGTTCCGGCGACATGTTGCTCCAAGCGCTGGTTGCCTGCGCCGGCGTGACTCTTCGCGCAGTCGCGACTGCTCTGGACATTCCTGTGCGCGACGGAGTGATTCGCGCGGAAGGCGACCTGGATTTTCGAGGAACACTTGGGGTGGCAAAGGATGCTCCAGTGGGCTTTAAGGAAATCCGAATGATCTGCGAACTGGATACCGACGCGACCGAAGAGCAGCGCGCAACTCTGTTAAAACTGACGGAGCGCTACTGTGTGGTTTACCAGACGCTGACGCGGTCCCCATCCATGAAAATCTCCGCGCGAGTGGTTGCCGAACGATCCTGACTAACTAATTTTTCGTCATGCCCCTGTATCTTGATATTCACGAGGTCGGAGAAACAACTCCGGAAGAGATCGCGCAGATCCACCTCGCGGACGTCGCCAAGCAGGGAAAACACAACGTCGAGTACCGCAAGTATTGGCTGAATGAGGATCGAGGTAAGGTCTTCTGCCTCGTCCAGGCGCCTAACGCCGAAGCCGCCTGCTGCGTTCATCGCGAAGCCCATGGTCACGTGGCCGACAAAGTGATCGAGGTCGATCCCGATTTGGCTGAGGGGTTTCTCGGTGGCGGCGAAATCAACGCGGCCGGCGCGGTCGTCTTCCCGGGTGGAGGCGCGGACGCGCGCGATCCAGGGATTCGCACCGTCATTTTTACCGACATTGTCGGCTCGACCAGCCTGACCCAAAAGTTTGGTGACGAAGCCGCCATGGAGTTCCTCCATTATCATGACCGAACGGTGCGCGAAGCCTTGTCGGCCTGTAACGGGCGCGAGGTGAAGCACACCGGAGATGGCATCATGGCCTCTTTCGTTTCAGCGGCTTCCGCCGTTCGTTGCGCCGCTCAGATCCAGCGTGAACTCGCAAAAGGCGAATCACCTCGGAAAGACCATCGCCTCCAGGCGCGCATTGGCGCGGCCGCCGGCGAGCCGGTCGAGCGAAACAATGATATTTTCGGTACAACCGTCCAGCTCGCGGCGCGCCTTTGTGCTCATGCCGAGCCCGAACAGATTTTGGTGTCCAACGTTGTGGCCGAACTTTGCATCGGGAAGCAGCTTGCGTTTCGTCCCCTTGGACATGTAACGCTCAAGGGGTTCGACGAACCAGTACACGTGCACACGGTCGATTGGCCTAACGAAATTGCGATTTAGCGGAAACCGGCCGCGTTTGGTTCCCAGCGGATTTTTTCAACAGCGCCAGCGCTACGCCGCCGAGAATGGACGCGGCCGCCAGGCTCAGGCGTGTGGTCAGTGCCTCTTTCAGAAATGCCAGGCCCGCAGCCGCTGCTATGACCGGCACGCAAAGTTGAACGATCGACGCGCGAATCGCTCCCAACTCCGGAAGGACCGCATACCAGATCACGTACCCGAGACCCGAGGTGATCGCGCCGGATATGATCGCTATGACAATGCCGTTTCGGTCAAGGCTCATTCGGGACCAAAGAAACACGCTCAGCAGGATGGCGAGCGGCACGGCCCGAAGAAAGTTCGCCGCCGTTGCCTGAAGAGGGTCCGCAATCGAGCGGCCGCGCAGAGAATAGACGCCCCAGGCAATTCCAGCGGCCACCATCGAAGAGGAAGCAAGTAATGGAGGCGTCGAAACGCCCGGCCAGGTCAGACCGACCAAACCGCAGAGCGCAAGGGCCAGGCCGATAGCCCCACCGACGTGCAACCTTTCACCTCGAAGAAGTCCCCAGATGATCATCGTTGCCTGGACCGCTCCGAATAACAGGAGCGCGCCCGTCCCTGCGGGAAGCTGCGTGTAGGCAAATGAAAACCCCGCTGCATATAGAAAGAGTGCCGTTGCGGAGAACCACCCGCCCTGGTTCGTCGCGCTGCCCTTGCGCATCGCGGCCGCGACGCAGAGCAAAACGGCACCCGAAATGATGCGGACAGCAGTGAAAGTCGCCGGGTCGATCGCCGTCTCTTTCAACGCCAGCCGGCAAAGAATGGAATTGCCGGCGAAGGCAACCATAGCAAGCAGCGTCAGGAGAAAGACGCGTCCGTACTTCATAAGGCGGCAGCTTCGCTCCGGAAGACAAATCAGAGCTTCAAAGTGTCGCCCGTCTTCTCCTGCCATTGATGAATCGCACCCGTTAGGCCGGAGATTTTTTCCTTGTCCGCGCTGGTAAACAGGTTATGCCGCTCGTCCGGATCGTCTGTCAGGTTGAACAACTCGTTCTTGTCCTTGTCGCGCAGCGAGAGTTTCCATCCGTCGGGCGTGATGATGGTCCGGGTTGATTCTGCAAACGCTTCCTTGGCCTGCGCTTCGGTTACGAGCTTGCTCTTCACCGCCATTTCCGCTTTGTAACCACACCACTCCGAAAAAATCGGCTCCGGCGTCGCAGTTTCACCGCGCACGAGTGACAGCCGGCTGCGACCGGTGCATTGGGCAGGAGCCGTTTTACCCATGAGTTCCAGTATGGTCGGCGCGAAATCGATGTGACTGATTGGATTCGGATATTGGAAAGCGCGCAGGTTCGGAATGCGAAGCATGTAGGGAATGCGCGACGATTGCTCGAACATAACCGTTTTGCCTAACAAGCCATGGGCTCCCATCATGTCGCCGTGATCGCTGGTCATGACGACGTTGGTCGTATCAGCCAGTCCAAGACTCTCTAACTTTGCCAGGATCGCGCCAATCGAAAGGTCGATCTCGTGGATTAGACCCAGGTATCGCTGCTTGATTTCTTTCAGCTTGCCCTGATCGGAAGTTTGCTTCTGAAATCGCTCTTGCAGCAGACGGTAACGCAGCGGCGCGTCGTCGCCTAAAACGTCAGTTGAGCTGGGATCGAGCGAGAAGGAATCGAGCGGATGCTCTTTGTTGAAAGGGCCGGCATACGGAGGATGCGGCTCGTAGAAAGCAACAAAGAGCACGAATGGATCGCTCTTGTGCTTCTCTAGAAAATCGCACGCGTGCGTCTCGAGAAATTTCGGCTTCGACAGCTCGAAAGGCAGCTTCGTGACCATGTTTCGATCGAAGGTCTGCCCTTTTTTGGGCTTCGGTCGGTAGCTTTTCGAAATAAGAAACTTCGTATAGTCCGACTGCCCCCTGATTTTCTCAGGGCCCTTGGCCGATTTGGGGTATTCCTCGGTTGAAATCCATTCCTGAAACCCGCGCTGCGCGAAATACTCATCGCCGAGGTGCCACTTGCCGAAGAAACCCGTGCGATAATCGGAGTCGCCCAGCATTTCGGGGAGACATTGATACTGAAGCGACAATATTGATTTGTTGTCGGTTGCTCCGTTGGCGTGCGGCCAAGTGCCGCTAAACAGAGAGGATCGCGACGGCACACAGACTGGTTGGGTCACGTAGGCGCGCGTCATGACGGCCGATTGAGAAGCGAGTTTGTGCAGATTCGGCGCATGAACTTTTGCGGCCGCCGGGCCGGTGAGCGCGTCTGCGCGAAATTGGTCGGGCAAAAACACGAGAAGGTTCGGCTTTTTTGTCAGAGTAGCCGATTGCGAAAAGAGCCGCGGCGCCGCCACGAGCGCAGCCGAACCCAATGCCGCCGTTCGGACGAAAGACCGGCGACTGGTCGGGCGACTCATTTGGCTAGTGTGACGCTGCGGGAAGCGGATGCAAGCGCGGTCGGGAGAGCTTTCGTTCCTCACGAGGCCGAGCCTTGATATTTGGGACAAGCGGGAGCTTGTCCCTCCAGATCATACCGTTGCGAGATTTTTGCGCGAAGAGTTGGGCCAGCCTTTGCATCTTCCGCAGCAAACGCGCGGCATGGAGGGACAAGCTCCCGCTCGTCCCACTTTAAACTTTGCAAAAAGTCGCTGAATCCGACCGGCCTCCGAGCCGCATCTTACAATCATGATAGCTGATTGGCGGTTCGCGTTTCGACAACTCTGGAAGACACCCGGATTCACGCTCGCGGCCGTGCTGGTTCTGGCCCTCGGAATCGGCGTTAACACCAGCGTTTTCAGCCTGCTGAACGCGATGCTCTTTGCCCCTCCCTCCTATGCGCATCCGGGAGAGATTGCGCAGATTTTCCAGCAGGATAAGAAAAACCCGAAAACATTTCGCGCGTTTTCCTATCCGACATATCGCGATGTCCGCGACCGAAACACGGTTTTCCGGGATGTTCTCGCGCATAACCTCGCCATGGTCGGTATCGGCGAGAAGAGCGACGCCCGGCGAGCGTTCGCTGCCATGGTGAGCTCGAATTATTTCTCCGTCCTTGGTGTGATGCCGGCGCAGGGACGCGCTTTCCTGCCGGAAGAGGAAACTCCGGGACGAGCCGCAGAGGTCGCGATCGTCAGCCACAACTACGCGATCAAACACCAGGGGAACGGATCGGTTCTCGGGTCGTCGATGACGATCAACGGCCGCCCGTTCACCATCGTCGGTGTCATGCCGGAGAACTTCAGCGGCACCATGACCCTCTTTGCGCCCGAGGTCTGGCTGCCATTGAGCGTCTACGATCAGGTGGCGAACAATTTTGCCGGGGAAGGAAAAGAGTCGTTAGGGGATCGAACGGGCCGTCAGCTCATGCTCATCGGCCGGCTGAAGGAAGGCATGGCACTAAAATCGGCCGATCCCGGACTGAAAACACTGGGCTCCAATCTCGAAGCAGCTTTTCCGGTCGAACAAAAAGACCAGACTTTTATGGCAACATCGCTGTCACGGTTTTCCACCAGCACCTCGCCGTCGGACGACAGCGGTGTGCAGGCGATTGGCCCGCTTCTGATATGCACGGCACTGATCGTCTTGCTGGTGGCGTCGCTCAACCTGGCCAACATGCTGCTCGCGCGCGGAACTGCGCGCAGAAAAGAGATCGCGATTCGTTTGGCGCTTGGCGGAACACGCGGACGGATCGTGCGCCAGCTTCTCACGGAAGGTTTGTTGCTCGCGATCTTGGGCGGCGGCGCCGGTCTGCTCCTGGCGAATTGGTCGTCTTCGATTTTGATGTCTTCCATTTCGCGGCTCGTGCCGCTCGAACTCGTCTGGTCGACCGGGCTGAACACCACGGTTCTCGCGGCCACCTTCGGTTTTTGCCTGTTTGCCACACTTTGTTTCGCGCTCGGGCCGGCCATCAAACTTTCAAAGGTGTCTGTTGTCGGTGACTTGAAAGAGAACGCTGGCGAAGACGCAGTTAGGCGTCGCTGGCGCTTTCTGCCGCGCCATCCTCTGGTTGTGATTCAGATTGCGCTTTCGCTCGCGTTGCTGACTGCGGCGGCTTTGTTCCTTCGCGGCGCGCGAGAAGCGGCCTCGGTCGATACCGGATTGCAAGCCGAGCGCGATTATCTGGTCGAAATTGACGCCACTTTGGGTGGACGGAGCGAGGTGCAGGCGCGCGACATTTACAGTCGAATTGGGGCTCGCCTGTCGGCATTGCCCGGCGTCGAAAGTGCGTCGATTTCCTCGACCATTCCTTTCGGAATGATCTCCTTGAGTCGTCCGATGCAACGCTCTGGATTGCATGTGGACAAGGACGCCAAACCGGCGACGGCCGCCGAGGGCCTGGCCTTTACTGCCAATTGGAACAGCGTCGGCTCGGATTATTTTTCGACGGTCGGTTTGTCCGTTATCCGCGGCCGCGCGTTTACCTCTGCGGAAACGACGCAGCCAGGTGGACCGGCTGTGGCAATCATCGACTCGGTTCTGGCGAAGAAACTGTGGCCGGATGGAGACGCGCTCGGCCAGCGAATTCAATACGCGAGCTCGGGAGCGCCAAAGGCCAAAGGCGGCGGCGAGGCCGGAGTCGGGGTGCAGCAAAGTGGTGGTGGCGACATTCAACCCGAACAACCGATCGAAGTTGTCGGCATTGTGCCGGCTACCGCGAGCGCATTATTCGACAAGGAACAGCCGGGAGCGGTTTACCTGCCGTTCGCGCGCGGTTTTCAGAGCGATGTTTTCTTCTACGTGAAGATGTCTTCGATTCCGCGCGGATCGGAAGCGGGTACGGCCGATCTTTTGCGACGCACAGTCCGCGAAGTCGATTCCACTATTCCGGTGCTGACTCTGAAGACTTTTGCGCAGCATCTTGATACGAACATGCAGCTTTGGATCGTGCGCGCGGCTGCGACCATGTTTTCCATTTTCGGCGGCGTCGCCCTTGGGCTCGCCGTTGTCGGGATTTACGGAGTGAAAGCTTATTCAGTGGCGCGCCGGACACGTGAAATCGGCATTCGGATGGCGTTAGGCGCGCGGCCGGGCACCGTTCAATGGATGATTCTGCGCGAAGGCGCTGTGATGCTCGCTGCGGGACTGGTGATCGGGTTGCTCTTGGCTTTTGGAACCGGCAAAGTCCTTAGCGGAATGCTTTATCACGTGGGATCGCTCGATGTTATCGCCTTCACGACGGCTCCACTGTTCATCGCCGCGGCAACATTGATCGCGACATGGTTGCCAGCGCGACGGGCGACAAAGATCACGCCGATGTCGGCGCTGCGAACCGAGTAGCACGGAGCAAACATCCAAAGAATTTCCAAATCCCAGTAATCAAATAACGCTCGCCGGTCTGGCCCTTGTTGTTTGCAGTTCTCTGGGGCCTGCAGGTTGGAATTTGGGGCTTATCCGAGCGCGCCGAAGGCGAGGCCAAGGCTATATGTAACGGCCGCTTCAATCACGCCGACCACAGTCATTTCCAATCCCGACGCCCACCATGAGCGAATGGTAATGATCGACTTGACCGCACCGACAATGAAGTGGGCCACGATGCTGATTGCAAAGGCGGCCACGACTGCCGAAAGCCCGGTCATAAAAAAGAAAGGAATGATCGGGATGAACGCGCCAATTGCGGTGGAGAGCGCGGCGGAGAACGAGGAGGTCCATGGGCTTCCGAAGTGTCGCGAGGAAAGACCAAGTTCGCTTTGCGCCATCGCATGGACAAACTGCTCGGGATCTTGAGCAAGGCGCTCCGCCATCCGCTGCGATTCTTCGACGCTGAAACCCTGCAATTGATAAAAGAGGGCCATCTCTTCGATCTCTTCTTCCGGGTTCTCCTCGACTTCAGCTTTTTCGCGGGCGATCTCAGCTTCGTAAACTTCGCGCTCGCTCTTGACGGCCAGATACGCGCCGGCCCCCATCGACAACGAAGAGGCGAGCATGCCGGCCAATCCTGAAATTAGGACTACGTGCTGCTGGTTGTTGGTCGCGCCGGCGACACCTGAAACGATGCCGAAGACCGCCCCCAGGCCGTCGTTCACGCCGTAAATTGCGTCGGCCACCCAGCTTCCTCCGCGACCGTGCCAGCGCTCGCGTTTGAGAATGGTGTCGAGCGCACTTTGCGCGCTCGGCGGGGTCGCCATGACGTTCAATGCGCGCGCGTGCGCCTTTTCTTCGAGCGCGCTCGTCCGGAGAAATTCCCGAACGTCGTGCTCGTTCGCCAAAGCCTTGTCTCGTTGAGCGCTGAATTCGCGCTCGTGTTTTTCCTCCGCCGCCTCCATTCGCCGAATGGCGATGTCGGTCCCAAGTGAACGATTGAATTTTCTTTTGAATCGAGTCCAAAAATTATCCGGCAATTTTGGAATGGGCTGGCCCATATCTCGGAGCTTCTGCTCCCAGCGCGCGGCGTGGCGCTCTTCCGCTTCGGCCATGCGAATGAGAATTCCTTTGCGCTTCTCGTCTTCTTCGCGTTCCGCCAGATCGCGATAGACCTGCGCGGTTTCGACTTCGGCGCGCCAGTTCTTCTGAACGACCTCGAGTGTTTCCTTGTTAGGAGGCATGGCCACGGGTTTGGCTAACGCAATTCCCCGGCTTCCGCAAACGCGGACATTTTTCCCAACGTTCAGCAATTCTGCTCGCCGAACTTAAAGGCTAGCTCAACCGCCCGATTGGCGGGGTGAGCAGGTGAGTGGTGGCGCAGAGTTACTTTTGGCGTTCAGGCTGGCTCCTGGCCCGAAATTGCTGGGCCGTAATGACCATCGCGACCGAGCCGATGATTAATCCGGCCCCGATGAGGGTGCGGATAGTCAAGGGTTCGTGAAGAAAGATACGCCCGAGGATAATGGCCACGATCGGATTGACGTAGGCATAAGTCGCGACTTTTGCCGGATCGCAATGGCGTAACAAATAAAAATAGGCGGTGTATCCGATGAGCGCGCCGATCAAAACCAGGTAGGCGAAGGCGGCGATGGAAGACGGGGTGAGATGCGAGACGGCGAAGCTCTTCGTTTCGCCTAACAATGAGCCGGTGATAAAGAGGAGCGCGCCGCCTGAAATCATCTGTTGGCCGGAGGCGACGAAAAGAGAGGACGCACTATCCGCATGTCGCGAGTAGAGCGACCCGATTGACCATAGCAGGGACCCGACGAGAAGGACCGTCACTCCGATTCCGAAATAATTATAGCCCGCTTCGGGAGACGCCCTGAACGCGGGCGCGGCCAGAACGCCAACGCCAATAAAGCCGCCAATCAATCCGAGCCACACGATAAAGGTCGGCCGCGGCGATTTTCCCGTGAACCACCCGAGCAGAGCGATGTAGATCGGAACGGTGGCGACGAGCAGCGCGGCCAGGCCGGTTGGGACCCACTTCTCAGAGAGAGTGACGCCGCCGTTGCCACCGAGAAGGAGGAAGCCGCCGATGATGATTGCGCTATTCCAGCTGCCAATTGCTGGTTTCGGTGCGCCCAACCAGCGCGCGACGCCATACATAATAGATCCGGAAATAAGGAAACGCGTTCCAGCCATGAGAAATGGCGGAATGGATTGAATGGCCAGGAGAATCGTGAGGTAAGTCGAACCCCAAATGACGTAGACCGCCGCGAAAGCGAGAATGATGCGGCTTCGGCTCGGAGCGGACACGCTCGAAGATGAACCAATAGGATCGATTCGCCACCCTGACCTGGGCGCGAATTTCGGGCATCGTATTCCTGGGATGGGCCGGACGTGGAACGCAGCCGACACGGCTGCCTCTACCGAAAGAGAATTGTCTGCGGCGAAGCGTGTCTTTCTGTGGTGGCAGCCGTGTCGGCTGCGTCTTCATCGAACTGATGGCTAGTAAGCGCGCTGCCGATTCAAGGCGAGGCGGATAATCCGATCGATCAGCTGTGGATAGGGGAGATCGGCTTTGCCGGCGGCCTGCGCGAAATCTTCGTCCTCAGCCAGAATCGGGTTGGGATTGGCTTCGATGAAGTAAAGCGTGTTGTCGGGAGCCAGGCGCAGATCGATACGCGCATAGCCATCGATGGTGAGCATGCGGTAAATGCGTTTGCAAGCGTCCTCGATGTGCGCGACCAGTTCTGGTGTCAGATCGGGCGCGAACAGGTTTTCCAGGCCCCAGCGTTTGCGATATTCTTCGTCCCATTTCGCCTTGAAGGTGGCAATTTTCGGTTCGTTAGGCGGAACTTCCTTGAAAACCAGCTCGCGAATGGGAAAGACGTTCAGGCGAGTATTTCCGATGACGCTCCCGTAAAGTTCGCGCCCGGGGATGTATTCCTCGGCGATGGCATCTGAATTGTGTTTCTCGTGGATAAAGGCGACGCGATCGCGGAACTGGTCGTCATTCTCGACGAAGGAAGCGCGCGAGATTCCGTAGGAGGCTTCGTCTTTCACCGGCTTAATGATCAGCGGAAACTTCGGCCGCTTCGGGCGCGCGATCCGCTGGCCACGCGGGATGACGACGAAATTCGGCACGTGAATGTGGTGGTAGCCGACAATGTTCTTCGAGATCCCCTTGTGCTTTGAAAGTTGAAGCCCGGTGGCGCAGCAGCCGGTGAAGGGAATCCCGAGCATTTCCAGCAGCGACACGATGTTCTGGTCGAACCCGGAAATGTTTTTGAACTGCTCGACCAGGTTGAAAAGCACGTCGGGGGCGAAGCTTTCCAGTTTTTGCCGGAGCAGATCGAGATCGTCGTAAATCGCCAGGTGCTCGGCCACGTAGCCAAGTTTTCCGAGCGCATCCATGACGTTGGCCTCGGTTTTCCAATCCTCGGTCTTCATCTCCTCGCTGAAGTCCTGGTCGATTTTCGTCGGGCTGGCGCCGTCGAAGAGGACGAGCACTTTGAGTTTCTTTTTCACCGTGATTATTTCGTGCGCTTGAACTTGCCCGTGAAAAGATAATTCATCACCAGGGTAGTGATGAACGAGGTCACGCGGAAGCTCAGTTGCGGATCGTCGTTCAGGACATTGAGATCAAGCTGATCGCACCGTTCGATCAAACGCGTCAGAAGTTTGTTCACGCGGAATTTTTTTTCGTTAGTCCACTGGCAGACGGAATTCATCAGGCGTCGTTTGCGCTGGCGCAAATACGAGCTGGCATTGATTCCAGTGGTGGCATTGAAGAGTTGGCGCAGATCGGCGTCGTAAAAATCAGGGTAGGTATCGGCGTAGAGTTTACGTTTCCGCGCGTAGTAGGTCTTTAACTTGACGTTAAGGCAATTGTAATCGGCTGCGCGATATTTGGGCGTATGCGTCGGGCGGCTTGCCCGCGAGCGATCGCATAAGTTCATCGACGTATTCGAGTTTCTGCAACGCCTTCCATCCGGCATAACGACTTCGCCAATCCAGTCTGCGGGTCCAGCCAGATGGCAAAGGTTTCGGCGAAATCTTCATCGGGATGGCTCTGCGCATACCAGTCGTCCAGATGAACCACAAAACTGCGACTGAACGGGCGCGGCCGATAAAAGCTGGGCGTTTCCTCGTCGCGTCGTGTGCCCGAAACATTGCTGCCAGCGTCTTTTCTTCCTGCATTTCGTAGGCATAGCTATAGGCGTGGGCTGCTTCATGCCGCATGAGTTTCATGAACCACTCCTTGGTTCCGCCCTCGACTTCCAGCATCATGGTCCGCTCGAGCGCGCGCAGCCGGTCATGCACCAGATAAAAGGGGATGAAAATTGCCGGGATCCCGATGGGCACAAACCATTCGTCGCCCACGTGACACGGAGGATGAAAGGTCAGGCCCTTGCCCGAAAGTTCGTCGTAGAGCTGTTTGATCAGCGGCTCGAGCGATGTTCCTTCGAGCCGCAGGCCCAAGTTTCGAAATCCGAAGCTCAAGGAGTTGCTCGTCACTCAGTGACGCCCAATCGGAAGGCTCCATTAGGCGCACGGTATCAGCGTCGCCGCGGCTGTCACGCTAATCGCGAAGCGGACGGAACTAAACAGAATTGCTTTCGGCCGGCGTCTCTGCTTGAATCCAAATTGGAGCTTCGCCGCATCCATTAACTCGGAGGAATTGTATGACAGATCTGCGTTTCGCATGGCGACAGCTGCTTAGATCCCCTGGCTTTACGGCCCTGGCTTTGATCACTCTGGCCCTTGGGATCGGCCTGAATACGGCAATCTTTAGCTTGGTTAACGATCTTTTCTTGCGTGGCTTGCCTTTTCAGGAGCCGGCCCGGGTGCTCCACGTTTTCTCGCATGCCAAGGAGCAGACAGTCGACTTCCCGCTGTCTGCCCCGCGTTTCATGCATTTTCGCGATGGACAAACCGTCTTCAGCGGATTCGCGGGCGAAAATGCAGCCGCCGCGACGGTGACTGGTCTTGGTGATGCTTTCCAAGTGCCGATCTTCAAAGCGACCGCGAATTATTTCGACGTCCTCGGCTTGCGCGCCAGTCGCGGCCGGACCTTTACGCCGGAAGAGGAGGAAGGCGCCGACGTCGCCGTGGTCACGGAACGTTTTTGGAAAGCGCGGCTCGGCGGCGATCCGAACGTGATTGGGCGCGCGATCACGCTCGACGGAGTCACGCACACGATTATTGGCCTGATCCCAACGCTGCCTGTCTCGTGGACAGGTCCGAATGCGGACATCTGGACGACGAAGCCGTTCGTCATCCCGGGTTTTTCGCACGAGCGAATGATGCGCGGAACGGCCTTTCTCCGCGCCGTCGGACGATTGAAACCGGGCGTTACGAAAGACCAGGCGGCGGCCGCGTTGCAAGTGCTGACGGATGGCTATCGCTCGCAGTACCCGGAGAAGATCGACGCAAAATCGGGGAACGTGGTGAAGACTTTGCCGGAGGATGTAACGGAAAATCTGCGACCCGGTTTTGCCACCCTGCTGGCGGCTGTAACTTTTGTGCTGCTCATTGCGTGCAGCAACGTGGCGAATCTTCTACTCGTCAGGTTTACCGGCCGGCGCCGCGAGATTTCCCTCCGCATGGCACTGGGAGCATCGCGCGGCAGCGTCATCCGGCTTTTCGTTTTTGAGAGCGTGCTCGTTAGCTTCCTCGCTGGGATTCTGGGCGCCATCCTGGCCTGGCAATTGGTCCCTGTCGTCCCGAAGCTGGCAGCCAACTTTCTGCCGATTGAAGAGGGAGCCGCAACGGCCGTCTCATTTCCGGTTCTTGCGTTTACCGTCGCGCTGTCATTGCTCACCGGTCTGGTCATGGGCCTCTATCCCGCTTTGCAGAGTTCGCGCGCCGATATCGTCGATGCCCTGAAGGAGGGTGGGCGCGGTACGGCCGGCAGTGTTCGTCAGCAACGTTTGCGTAAACTGCTGGTTGGCGCGCAGGTGGCGCTCTCCGTTACGCTTCTCGCGGGCGCGTCATTACTCATTGCCAGCTTTGTTCGCCTGAGTCATCAGGATCCCGGCTTTAAGGTCGATAACCTTTGGAATGCTTTCTCAGTCATGCCGGCGGCGCAGTATCCGGATGTCGCGAGTCGCACACGTTTCGCCGAGCAGTTAACGAATGCATTGCGCGCAACGCCCGGACTGCAGGATTCGACGATTGGCACCAGTCTTCCGCTCACCGGAGGTGCCGGCGCGACGCTCTACACCCGCCCGGAGGGAAATGTGCCCCCCGTAGCTGAGCGGAAGGGCGCGCCGTCGAATGACATCATGCCCGGGTGGTTGCACGTTCTCGGAATTCCAATCATCGCCGGCCGCGACTTCAACGAGCAGGACATGGCCGACCATCCCAACGTGATACTCATCAGCGCATCCGGAGCAAAGACGGTCTTCGGCAATGAAAATCCGATCGGCAAGACGCTCCTGGTCACGAGTGGCGGCGTGCCGGTTGAGATCGTTGGTGTGGTTGGTGACGTGCGCTCGATCCGGCTCGATCAACGCAACGACATGGAATTTTATCGACCGTTCGCGCAGGAGAATTTTCCATTCCTTAGCATCACCGTGCGCAGCTCACTGCCGCCGGATACGGTCACGAAATCCGTGCAGTCCGCTTTGCACCGAATCGACCCTGGCCTCGCTTTGATTTTACCGCAGCCGGTCAACGCGGTGATGGCACAGGCGCTTGGGCAGGCCAAATTAATGATGGCGCTACTTGGCCTCTTCGCGGCTGTGGCCTTGTTGCTAGCCACCATTGGCATTTACGGAGCGGTAGCTTACACGGTTGAGCAACGCACTGGTGAGATCGGTGTGCGAATGGCGCTGGGCGCGCAGACCGCGGATGTGCTGAAACTGGTCGTGAGCCAGGGGATGAAGCCGGTTGCCATCGGTCTCGCTGTTGGTTTGGGGGCCGCGCTCGCGTTGGGAAGATTGATTTCGACGCAGCTGTACCAGGTTTCCCCGCATAATCCGGCGCTCTTGTTAGGCACGGCAATCATCCTCGCGCTGGCCGCGCTGGCGGCCTGTCTCTTCCCGGCGAGGCGCGCGAGTTTGTTGAATCCAGTGACCGCGCTCCGAATGGAGTAGCCTCGTCGAGACAGTTAAGCTGAGAGCAGGTCGTCCGCCTTGGCGACGCTTGGGAGCGCAGCGTTAGCGCGTTGCTCTCGCCAAAGGCGAATAAACTCGACCACTGTTCGCCAAATTACTGCCGGTCGGGCGGCTGTAGCCTTGCCATGCCTCCGCGGCCGGTGTGGAACCGGCATCTCTTTTATTCGCCAACCAGCGCGGGCGGCGGACGCGAGAAGTTCCGTGCTGATCATCGTGCCGTCGCTTCTGAGAGAGAAGGCCCGAAGGGCATCACGTCGAATCAATTTGAACGCACAATCAATGTCCCGCGCGCAGAGATTGAAGCTCCCGCGCGCGATCCAGTTGCCGACGGCGGAAATGAGCAGGCGATGCCAGGGATCAGCGCGGTCCACCCTCCAGCCAATGACGGCATCGAGGCCTTCGATGTTTTTGAGAAATTCGGACAAAGACTTGAACGAGAATTGTCCGTCCGCGTCTGTGAGAAAGACGAGATCGTGGCAGGCGGCGGCGAACCCGCTTCGGACAGCGGCGCCATAGCCGCGATTGGAAGAATGCGAGACCAGGCGCACGCGAGGATTCTCCCGGGAGAGTAACTGCGCGACGGCAGCGGTCGTGTCGCTGCTTCCGTCGTTGACGATGATGATTTCGTAAGTGTTCGTCAGGCGACTGAGATGGGCGACGGCATCGGCGACGGTTACAGAAAGATTTTCCTCTTCATTAAACGCCGGCAGAACGACGGAGATGGAGTGGGGCGACATCATTTCAGGTCATAAAGTAGCCGCAAACGAAGAGAAGAGAACACAAGACCATAATTGCCGCGCTGGCGGAGAGCAGGAGAGAGCGACAACTCTCCGAGCGAATAGAGCCGAGCGCTATGTAGAAGGGAAAAATGGCGCTCAGATAACGGGGCAATGATTCCCAGATGGAGGTGCTCAGGCAGAGAACGAGCATGGCCACCGCGTAGAGCTGATAGCTCAGACGAACGCGTTGAATAAATCCGAGAACACAAATGCCGAGGGCCGCGGCTGCTGACGCGATGAAGAATGCGCCGTACGGTATTGGATAACGACCAGCGGTGACGATGGCATCCAAGATATTTGCGCCTCCGCGATAAAACGCCGCCTGAGCGTGAAGGAAAGCCAGCGGATCGCCGAAACGCGAGAAAAGATAAACCGAATAAGACACCAAGCCTAACGGAACCAGGAGAACCCACCAGCGTGAGCTGGAGATGCCTGCCCGATTGTCCGATGATTCTTTGATCTCGTTTGTATGCGCGAACGCTTCCCACAGAAGGGGAAGTAGAATGAGAACGGCGTTTGCGCGCGTGGCCGTCAGAAAAATTCCGCAGATTCCGGATGCGAGCCAATGCCGTTTCCTGGCAAAGAGAATCGCTCCCAGCGAAAACATCAGAAAGAGCGACTCCGTGTAGATGGCGGAGTGGAAAAATGTCATCGGGCAAAGCAAAAGGAACCAGACTGCTCGCTCGGGAACGCGAGAAGGAGACGGGAAGTCGAGAAGCACAATTCGCCGCAGCAGAACTACGGAAGCGAAAAGGCATGTATTTGTGATCAGGAATCCTGCAAGTGCTGTCCCTAATCCTGAGATCGCGCGCAACGCGTAGATCGCCATCGGGAGCAGTGGGAAGAAGGCGACGCTCGATTGCGCGGCGGGCGTGTAGTCGTAGCCGTGCGCGACGATCTTCGCGTACCACAAGGCGTCCCAATGGAAGAGCAGATTCCAGAGCTGGGTCCCGGGAAAGATCTTGTAATCGCCATGTTTCAGCCAGTAGAAGCCGAGCCACGCGACAATCCACAAGAGCAAGCGGCTGCCGAAAAAAGCCAGCATGACCTCGCGCTCGTTAGCGAAGAATGCGCTCAACCGCGAACCTCTGCGCTTGTCGTTGGGCTCAATCTTCATGCGATTGAGTCATCCGGGGCCGGATTAGAGTTCGATCACCTGCGCCGAATGAATATCGCCGCTCGCGCGAATGGCGTTCAGGATGTCTTCGCTCGGAGCGCTGTCGAGATTGAGGACAGTCAGGGCGGTGCCGCCTTCCTGGTTCCGGCTCAACGACATGGTGGCAATGTTGACCCCGTGTTCGCCTAACAAGGTGCCAATTCTTCCGACCATGCCCGGACGGTCGGTGTTTTCCAGGACAAGCAGAACGCCATGCGGTCGAGCCTCAACCGGCCGGCTGTTTACACTAACGATGCGCGGGGTTGCGCCAAAGAAGGCGCCTCCGACAGAAATGTTTTTGCCTTCGGCCACGGCGGAAAGCTCCAGCATGTCGGTGTAATCGCCGGCCGCGCTCAGCCGGCTTTCGGTGACGGTAAGGCCAAGGCTTTCGGCGAAGGCGGGCGCGTTGACCTCGTTAATCTCCTTGCCGCCGGCGGTGCGCAAAAATCCCTTCAGGACCGCGCGGGTTATCGCAGTGGTGTCGACTTCGTTTACCTTGCCGCTGTAATTGATGTTCAAGGTTTCGACGCGCCGCGGGGCCACCTGCGAAAGGAAGCGTCCGAGTTTTTCGCCAAAAAGCAGGTGCGGGCCGATGATCGCGAGCGTTTTGGCATCGAGATTGGGCATGTTGATGGCGTTACGAATCGTTCCTTCGAGGAGAAGAGCGCGAATCGACTGGGCGATCTCAATACCGACGCTTTCCTGGGCCTCGGCGGTGGACGCACCGAGGTGAGGGGTGAGCACAAGATTGGGAGCCTGACGCAGGGGCGAGTTGGCCGGCAAAGGTTCTTCTTCGAAGACATCGAGGGCGGCGGCGGCTACATGCCCACTCGTTAGGGCGTCGATCAGGGCGGATTCATCAATCAAACCGCCGCGAGCACAGTTGATGACGCGCACACCGGCGCGAGTTTTGCCAAGGCGGGTGGCATCAAGAAGATGATGCGTCTCAGACGTTAAGGGCGTGTGGAGCGAAATGAAGTCCGCCCCGGCCAGCAGATCGTCGAGATCGTCAACCAATTCGACCTGAAGGCTGCGGGCGCGCGCCGCCGAGAGATACGGGTCGAATGCCAGCACGCGCATTCCGAAAGCAATCGCCCGTTTTGACAATTCGCTTCCGATCCGGCCCATGCCGATGACTCCGAGCGCCTTTCCGTAGAGCTCGACTCCCTGGAAATTTTTCCGTTGCCACGATCCGCTGCGGACGCTGGCGTCGGCCTGTGGAATCTTGCGAGCGACAGACAGCAGAAGGGAACAGGCATGCTCCGCCGTGGAAATGGTGTTGCCGCCCGGCGCGTTGAGGACAACCACGCCACGTTTTGTGGCGGTGTCGATATCGACATTATCCACGCCGACGCCGGCGCGGCCGACAGCGCGCAGGATTTTTCCGGCTTCGAGGATGGTTTTCGTGACCTTCGTTTCGCTGCGAACAATAATGGCGCTGAAATCGGGAATGAGACGGACAAGGTCGGTCTCGTTCAAACCGGTCTTAACGGCCACGTCCAGCGCGTTGGCGCGGGAAAGTTCTTCCACGCCACGCGGCGAAATGGGATCGGCAATGAGAACCTTGGGCGTGGTCACGAAGTGTTAAGTTTTAGTGTTAAGCTTTAAGTAAGAGCCGCCCTGCGTTCGAATGTTCTGAGCTTAAAACTTTAAGCTTAAAACTTAAAGCTTTGGTCTTAGCCAAAGATGAGCAGCTGGATCGACTCCGGGAGCTGCGAAGCCACGCTTGTGGCCACGCTGCCCCTCAAGAGTTTGGCCATCGCCGGACGTTGTGAGGCGCCAATAACCAGGAAATCGACTCCTAACGTCGCTGAAAGATCGAGAATCGTACTGGCGGTGTCTTCGCTAACCGCGTAGACCGGCTGGACACAGATATCCCGCTCGTTTCCTAGTTTTATCATCAGCGACATGATGGCGTTAGCCTCTGGATCGTCCTGCCATTTGGGACGGCCGCGCACGGTCGGGCCGCCGGTGTAGTAAACGGCGACTTCCTTGACGTAAAGCACGCACAGGGTCGCGTTCCGTAGCTTGGCTTCGTCGAGCGCGAACGCGAGCACTTTTGTGATGCCGCGCGCAGCCACCATAATCTTTTGGCCCTCGGCCAGGCGCGCTTGCATGGTGGCGGGCAGTTCCGAACTCACCATGGCCGCTACCTGATGGTGAAGTGTCACAGTCGTTAGTCCGGAGCGCTTTTGGGCGTAAGCGCGAACGATAAGGCCGCCGCCAACCACGCAGACGACAAAGAAAAGGGCGTCGGATTTCGTTTTGGCCAGGGTTATCTCGACAAGGCAAAGGATGCCGAACGTGATCCCGAAAAGAACCCGATCGTGCATCTTTACCGGCAGCGCGCGATTGAAACAGCATGAGCCGATATTGACCGCGATCGCCCCGACAACGCCGATGGCATACAAGCCGGCCAGCGCGGTGAAATCGGCCGCAGCCACCAGGACCAGAATGGGCAATCCAACCGCAATCAGCAGCGGGATCAATGGAACGCCGTGACGATTAAGGATGGTGAACTGAACGGGCATTTCCCGGTCACGGGCGACCATGTAGAGCAAGCCCACCATGGCCACGATGGCGGTGTTGGCTGCGCTCAACAGCAGAAGAAAGAAGACAATTCCAACAACCCAGCCGAATGCCAGCCCGACCACCGATCCGAAGCTGGCGGTCCCGAAATACTCCGCGATAAAACGAAGCATATCCTCGCTTCGAAGAGTCATGGCTTCGCGAACCGTATGCAGCCCGCCGTTGGTATGAACAATGGCGTTCGGGTTCATCGAAAGCATGGCCCACCCAAGCAGCGCCGTTCCGATGACGACTTCCACTGCGACCGGCCAAATCGCTTTGGAAGCTTCTCGCCCGACTTTCGGATGGTCGACGGTCGAGCCGTAGTCGAGTTTCATCACTCCGGTCAGGTTGGCAATCGCTTCCACACCGCTCAGTGCCAGGATGACTCCGACGAATTGAACCCAAAGATGGGAGAATTTTTCGTGCGGCCGTTCCAGAAATCGCGTCGTCAAATGCGGCGCGCTGATGACGATCAACACAATGACGACAATGACCGTTGGGGCAGAGAGAAGCACGGCGAGGCTGCCGCTGTGCCTGGGCCCGAAGTAATTGATCCAGCCAATGATCAGGAGAATTCCAACCGTCGCGAGAACGATATATTCTTTGAACAACGGAATATTGAAATAACTCAGAGCGGACCATCCGCTCAGCGCGGCCGTGACGGTCAGGTCGGCCACGAGGAGCAGCGCGCCTACGACCGCGAGCAGCCGTCCTTGCGAGCGGGCAGCCGAATAGACACCGCCGCCGTCGGGAAAATATTTACAGATTTCGGCGTAATTGACCGCGACTAAACCGGTGAGGACGCAAACTGCGAGAATGATCGGCAGCGAAGAAAAGCCGGCCGCTACGAAAGCGAGACCGATGACATAGGCTTTGCTTGTGCCCCAGTCGCCGTAGAGCAGCGCGGCCGCTCGTTTCCAGTCAACATTACGCGGCCGATGAACTGCGGCGGTCCCGCCCGTGAGAATATCGGCCATTGTCGTCCGGCGATTTTTCGTTCCGCTGGCAGCGGCTGGCAAGTTCTATATCTGGGGCACGGTGGCAGATCGTGCTTGCAAATGGACCACCACCTCGATCTCTGCCGTCTGCGGAAACATGTCAAGGGGAGTGACGGATTGAATCTCGAAAGCCGCTCGAAAAGCGGCCAGATCTCGCGCGAGGGTCGCAGGATTGCACGAAATGTAGATGAAGGCAGGTGGAGCGAGATTGATGATCGAATTCCGAACCGATTCCGGAAGCCCGATTGCCGGAGGATCGACGATCAATGTTGGGTGGATTGGTCCCAATTGTCCCGAGGCGGGCGAGCCGTCGACCGCCAGCTGAGTCAGTTCGACTGCTACATCGCCGGCGATGTAGGTTTCTTTTGCCGTGGCGGTCCTGTTGGCCTCCTCAATGGCAAAGCGATCCCAATCGATGCCGATGACTTCCTCAAACTTGTCCATCAAAGCCTTGGCGAAAAAGCCTCCTCCGCAATAGGCGTCAATCAGCAATTGCTGGCCATCGGGGACGAGCGTCTGAAGAAGCTTTTGCAAAGCATCGGCGACGAGGTCGTTAGTCTGGGAAAAAATGCGAGCACCGGGATGTTCGCGCAGAGTGTAATGACCCTCGCGCGGCGAGGTTGTTCGCAACTGCTGCAGTGAGACATTGACCGCTTCGGTGGAAATGGGGCACTGCTCGACGTCAATCAAGCGATGTGAGTCGCGCCGGAAAAAACCGATATCGCCATCCTGGACATGAACGGTGACGCGATTGCGATACCCGTAAGGCGCAGGCGAGGGGATGATGGGCCGCATGGGGACATCGGTGAATTTTCCAATACGCATCAGAGCGTCACGCACCTGGCGGAACTTGAGAGCGAGCTGATGGGTGTAGGAAATGTGTTGGTAAGCGCAGCCGCCGCATTTCTCGAAGTACGGACATTCGGGAGTGACACGCTCGGGTGATCGCTCGACCACTTCCACCAGCTCGGCCTCACCAAACTTCTTTTTCTCGCGGACGATGTCGGCCTGAACCGTTTCGCCGTCGATGGTGTAAGGGACGAAGATGGCCTTGCCGTTATCGCGCGCGACGCCTTTGCCGCCGAAGGCGACGTCGATGATTTTCAGGGTAACAACGGACACGGGACGTAAAGCTCCAAATTCCAACATCCAAGCTCCAGAGAAACTTCAATTCTCCAAGCCCCAAAATGACACCGCGCGATCTTGACGATTGGTGCCGGGAGCTTCTTTGGATGTTGGAGCTTGGAATTGGAAAGCCCGGCCGCTCCTTCACCCGCGTTACGGGGATGTTCTGACCGCGCAGGGGTCAGTCAGTCATGACCCGTTCGATGGCGGCTTCCAGTTTCTCTAGTTTCACGGGCTTGATCAGATGTTCGGAGAAACCCGCCTGCAGACTTTTCTCGATATCACCGTTCATTCCGAAACCGCTAATGGCGATCCCGCGCAGTCCGGAAATTGCGCGCAGGCAGCTCATTAATTCCATTCCGGAACCGTCGGGGAGGGCGATATCGCTGATGAGGAGATCGAATTGATTTCTCCCGGCGGCTTCCATGGCAGAACGCATGTTGTGAGTTGCGGCTACGAGATGTCCGCGCCAGATGAGCAACCGTTCAAGCGCTTTGCAGGTGTCCTGGTGATCGTCCACCAGAAGAATTCGCAGCGTACGCGTGTGGGTCGCGGGTGGCGCCGGAGCTTTGGCGGCCACGGACGAAGGCGAGATGGTGTTCAGCGTCAGGGTAAAAGTGGACCCGTAGCCGCGGCCCTGACTCTCGGCGATGAGAGTTGCGCCATGGGCCAGGGCCAGGGATTTTGAAATGGCCAGTCCCAAGCCGAGTCCACCAAATCGGCGCTGCAGAGATTGTTCGCCTTGCTCGAACGGATCAAAGATGCGCTCGATAATGTCCTGCTCCATGCCAATTCCATTGTCACTGACAACAATTCGCAGCGATGCCGGCAAAGGATTGCTCGAGGAGACGGTAATCTCGCCGCCGTCATGGGTGAATTTGATGGCGTTCTTGAGCAGGTTCCAAATGATCTGCTGAAATTTCGCGTTATCGCCCGTGATAAAATGCGCGCCCGCACGAAGGCCGAGATGAACCTGGATCCCGCGCGCGCGAGCTTCGGGTTTGCAAATCTCGGAGACGTTCCTCACGGCTTCGTGCGCGTCCATTTCGACAAAGTGAAGCTGGAGTTTGTCGCGCGCGATGCGCGTAAGATCGAGAAGATCGTCGATCAACTGACTTTCAAGTTCGACATTCCGCCTGATCATCTCGATCGCAGCCTTGTAGTCATGCTCGGTCAGTTTCTCTCCTTCGAGGACGTCCAAGGCGGCCAGGACCGGGGTTAACGGCGTTCGAAGTTCGTGCGACAACATCGCGAGGAAATTGTCCTTGGTTTTGTTGGCGGCTTCGACCGCGACTTTTTGTTGTTCGATGGCGGTCTCGGCCCGGCGCCGCTCCGCCATGGCGGCGGCGAGCGCGAGGGCGGTGATAGTCAGAACGGCCGTCGACGTGTTCATGATCAAAAGCGATTGATCCTCGGACTCCATCATGAACGGACCTCTGTTATGGAGCGTGCCCCACGCAGCAATCGCCGAAAGCATGAAGACTCCGGTCGCGGTCTCGCGCTGGGAAAAGCGGAATGCGCTCCAGATGACAATTGGGCCGCACAGGAAGGAGATGGGATAATTGGCCGCATTAATCGGGAACCACCCGCCGAAAACGAGCTCGCCGACCAAAAGAATCGCGAAAAATATTAGGGCAACTTCGTAATCGCGCGGTAGACGGAAGCGCCATCGGGGTTGGTCGGTCCAAAGGATTATCAGCGGCGTGATGACGAGTCCTCCGAGGGCGTCGGCAAGCCACCAGGTCAGCCAGATGGCGGAGTAGTTTTGCCAGTTTGCGTAGCCGCAAGCGGTAAGGCCGGTGACGCCAACGGTGGCGCTGATAAGCGTACAGAAAAGCACGCTGACAGAAAATTTGAAAACGTCCGGCGCGGTGTCGAAGGCGCGTGTTCCGCCGACCCACCGGTTAATGAGCCAGGCGCCGCAGACGGCCTCCAATGTGTTGCCCGAGGCGATCGCAATAGAAGTGAGGAAATTTCCGGCGGTGAAATCGTTAGCCAAGAAGGCGCCGATGAAGATGGCGGGCCAGACTCGGTAACCGCTCAGCAGGACGGCCGCGAGAGCGATGCCCGTGACCGGCCAGATCGATGAGGCGCTCGCGTGAACAAAAGCCAGCCTGAGACTCAGCTTGGCGACGACGACATAGATGAGCGTCAGGCCTACGATCGTCGGCAGCGTAGAGAGACGTCGGAAATTCATTAACCGACCGCGCGCGCGCGTCGCCCTACATCTACTTCAGCGTTGCCGCGGGTCAATTCGAGAAGCAAATCCGGTTCCAAACGGGCGACCGGAGGATT
The DNA here is from genome assembly GCA_963824205.1 of uncultured Verrucomicrobiae bacterium. Taxonomy (GTDB): domain Bacteria; phylum Verrucomicrobiota; class Verrucomicrobiia; order Chthoniobacterales; family UBA10450; genus JBBRDU01. Next base: position 1,403,752 of record CAWGOG010000001.1, read on the forward strand.
TTAACCAGCTAGGGCCGGCTCAGTAATCCCGAACGTAATTGTATTTCGTCTCGTTACCGAGCTCGGGCGGAAATTCGGAATAGCCCGCATGGATCCAGGGGATATCGAGCGGCAGGATAGGCTTGTAAGTATCGTAGCGGTTTGGGAAGGGGAAGGTCACGATTTCAAAAAATCCCACTGCGCTTCGTTCGATCCCCCGGCCGACGCCGCGCACCACACCATAAGTGTAGGCCGCACTGTTGCCCTCGTAGGTGTTGACCGTGGTCATGGTGACAACGGCCTCAGCTGGGGAGAGGAACAAATTAGCGATGCCACGCCCGAGTTTCCGAGTGGGGCCATAATCGTTCGACGGCGGATCCTGGATATCGCAGAAAGCGGAATGAGCGGCACCGAACGCGAGCGCGAGAACGAGGAGCTTTTTCATGGCCGCATTATTGAATACGCAAAATGCGTTCCTGAGGCAACCCCGTATTTCGATCGGGCCCCCAAGGAGCAAGTGCGCCGGGGCGGTTTTGTCCGGTCAGGCAACGGCGCCGGGTCTGCGGGTCCTGTTATGGGTGGCCAGGAGCGATGCCGCGATCGTCACCCCCAACACAATCACGATAATCGCGAGCGAAAGCCAATTGGGTATGGGAAGATTGTCGCCGATAATCATTTTCAGTCCGACAAAGGCGAGAATGATTGCCAGACCAGTCCGAAGGTAGACGAAGCGATCGATCAACTTCGCGAGAAGAAAGTAAAGAGATCGTAAGCCGAGGATGGCGCAGATGTTGGAGGTGTAGATGATGAAGTTATCGCGGGTAATGGCAAAGACCGCCGGGATCGAATCGACCGCAAAAACGAGGTCCATGACATCAATCACGATGAGAACGAGCGCGAGCGGAGTCAGGAGCCAGCGGCCATCGACCTTGGCAGTGAAATCTTCGCCGTGAAAGTCATTGGTCACGCGGACGCTCTTCCGGCAACACCGCATGACAAAGGTATTGCCGAATTCCTGCGTATCCTGTTTGCCGAAGAACATCCGCCAGGCGCTGACTAGTAGGAAAGCTCCAAAGAAATAGAGAATCCAGTCGAAGCGTTCGACCAGCGTGACACCCAAAAAGATCACGATGCCTCTCATGACGAGTGCGCCCACGATTCCCCAGACCAGAACCCGATGCTGTGCGCGCGGCGGGACCTGAAAGTAAGAAAAGATCAGGACGAACACGAAAATGTTGTCCACGCTGAGTGAGTATTCGATTAGGTAACCGGTCAGAAATTCCAGGCCTTTCTCAGGTCCGCGGAGCTTCCAAACGAGGGCGTTGAAGGCCAGCGAGAGAACGATCCAGATCGCGCTTCGCAGAGCCGCCGCCCGCATGCTCAGCTCCCGGTCGCGGATCTTGAACTGAGCAAGATCCACGATTAACGCGGCAAAAACGCCGACGTGAAAAAAGATCCAAAACCAGAGGCTCGTTCGCACGGGTCGCTACCGTTTCATGGAGCGGGGTTTAGGGCAATCGTAAACCCCGGTTAAGAGACTTTTCCCTCGCGCCATCGCCTCTTCGACGTAACTTGTCCGCTCGCATGGATGCGGAACTGGAAAAGCTCGTCGAGTCAGGAAAACTCACCTCGCAATCCGCCGCCAGGTTGGATTCCCTCAAGCCGGGCACGTACTGCCTGCACAAAAGCTGGGGATTCGGCCGGGTGGCAGGCTGGAATTTCCTGCTCAACCAGATCGTGATCGATTTCCGGGGAAAGAAGGGCCACCCCATGCAGTTGCAATATGCGGCCGATCATCTTACCGCCATTCCGCCGGAACATTTCCTGGCCCGCAAGGCGGCCGACCTGGACGCGGTAAAAAAGTCCGTCAAAGAAGACCCTGCGGCCGTGATGCGCCAGATTCTGCAAAGCCTCGGCGGCCAGGCAACGGTACAGCAGATCAGCGAATGGCTCGTCCCTGATATCTTCGATGAAGCCGCTTGGAAACGCTGGTGGGAGTCGACTAAGAAAATTCTGAAGAAGGACGGACACTTTTCGGTTCCGACCAAGAAAACGGACCCGGTGCTGCTGCGTGAGGCTGCTGTCTCCCAGGCGGACGAATTGTTGAGCGCCTTTCATGAAGCGCGGCAGTCGAAAGATCAGGCGGCCACGCTCGATCAGATCGTCAAATATTATGATCAATTTCCGGAACCGGTAAAACAGCTCCAACCCGTGATTATCGCGATCGAGCAGACCGCGATGCGCAACCAGAAGCTGCACCCGGCGCTTTCGTTCGAATTGATCCTCGGTCGTGACGATTTGCTGGAGCGGATCCCCGCGCTTCACACCACGATTGTGGGATTGACCATTGGCAAACTCCTTACTGAAGAGGAGCCGCGCCTGACGTCGATTTTACCGAAGTTGCCCTCGGCGAAAGAAAAGCGCGTCTTACAGGCCTTTCCATCCGCGCTCGGAGATCGATGGAGCCAGGTGGCGTTGCGGTTAATGCACAGCAATCACAGCCGTTTGATTGGGCAAATGGCGAAAGTCTTTTCCGAGTCAGGGCAGTCTGTCGCGCTGGATGAAGCGATCGATCGCAGTATCAGGGAACATTCAGCCACTAGCGAGATGCTCATCTGGCTGATCAAAGGACGCGGGACGCAATCAGATCATTTGATAGGCCCCGAATTGCTGGCCGCGATATTGTCGGCCATCGAACGGGATCAGCATCGAGAGACGACACGTGGGAGCCGGTTACGCGATGTTCTGGTGGAAGACCGGGAACTTCTGGCGGATATTTTTTCAAAGAGCGACATCGGTTCGGCCCGCGACGCCATGCGTCGGCTCATGCTTAGTCCCGTCCTGGACGAGTTAACCAAACGATCCTTGCTGGCCCGTTTGGTTAAGGTTTACCCGGACCTCGAGAGCATGATCACTGGCGGACAGGCGGAGGAAACGCAGGCGTCGCTGGTGGTTTCGTGGAGCAGCCTGGAGAAGCGCCGAGCCGAGTACCGAAGAATTGGTTTCCAAGAAAATTCCGGAGAACACCAAGGAGATCAGCATCGCGCGGTCTTACGGCGATTTGCGCGAAAATTTCGAATTCAAAGCCGCCAAACAAATGCAGGCTGTGCTGATGCGTCACAAGACGGAGATCGAATCGATGCTGCACCGCGCTCGCGGCACTTCCTTTGAAAATCCCGATACTTCCAGAGTCTCGATTGGTACGATCGTAAGATTACGGCAGGAGTCTTCCGGCAATGAGGAGACCTACACGATCCTGGGCGCCTGGGATGGGGATCCTGAAAAAAATATTATCTCTTACCAGGCGGCGATTGCGCAGGCGTTGTTAGGCCACAAAGTTGGCGAGACGGTTTCAATCGGAGCCGACGGTGGGGGCGACAAGTTTACCATTGTCGCGATCGAACCCGCTCCGGTGGACGTGCCTACGGCGGATTCTGATCTGGTTGAAGCGGCGACAGCTGAGTAGACGCGGGCGCCGGCTCTCGCTTTTGGCCCGCGAAATCGAGCACGGCCCAGATCAGTCCTACGGTCACGAGAGCGATCAACGCGATTACGCCCACTTGCTTTGATTGGAGTTGCGGGAAAGCTCTCCTGGCCGCAAAAAATCCGGCCCCGAAAAGCAGCGCGGCTGCGGCGATGAGATAAATGGTTCCGAGATTCATGTCTCGCGGAAGCTTCGCTAGCGCATAACTGGCGCGAGGAAGGCCCAGGCCACAACTACAACCACGGCCGCCGCCACCACGACCAGGATGGCGCGAAGGAGAGCGGGCATCTGGCGCTGCCGCCAGACAACCGTCAGAAAGCCGAGAGCCGTTAGTCCAGCAAGGAGAAGGAGGACCTGCGGAAGCATTCTGAAACGATTTTCATTTCGTCCCGTCTAAAGGCAAGCCTTAACGGCGATCAATTAAAAAAAATCGCCGAGAGCTTTGTTAGGCTCCCGGCGATTAGCAGATTTCTAGACGCTGGAAGGTTTGGCGTGGGCATTTTCCCATAGCTCGCCAATCCGACGGTACCTTGCCGAACGTTATTTTTTCTTTTCTTCTTTTTTCGCGCCCTTCTCGGCGGCCTTCACCTCAATGTTGGTCGCGGTCATCCCGTATTGAACTGTTACTTTGTCCCCCTTCTTGACCTCGCCGGTGGTTTTCGTGCTGGAGTTGCGCGCAATCTCCCATTTTTCTTTCCCCTTCTGGACGGTGATCACTGAATCGGTCACCTCCAAAACCGGCCCGGTGACTTGGTAGTCACTCTTCGCATCCGCGGCAAAAACGGCGCTGCTCAGCGCTACGCTCGCTGCGGCCAGTAAACTAAGTGTTTTGGTGTTTATCATGACCGATTAGACCGCCCTTCAGCGGTTCTATTCAAGCAATTTGAGGCCTCAGCTCGGAGAATGTCCGATGGCAGACTACGCCGGCCGTTATGGTCGTTAGAGAAGCTGGAATCGCAGCGTGCTGCGGACCACAGGAGAAACCCGGTTTCGCCAAGTGAGCGTCATTTGTCTCTCACGAATTTCTCGCCGTTCCAGGTGACTCTGTAGAGACTCTTGTGACCCTTGTGGGTCTTGATCACGATGGTCTTGCCGCTTCGCGGAAGATGAAATTCCCAGTCGGCTTTGGTCGCGCCGCTTTCCGAATCGTATCCGCCGTCCGGCACCGGAAACAGCCAATGGTTAACGAGCTTCATCTTCCCGTCGGGTCCGAGCTCGAAAAAATGAAGGTAGAGATCGTCGTCTCCTTCAAGTTCCCCGCCGCACAGGGCCAGGAGCGGGCGGCCGTCTCGATATCGGAAAAGGGCGACTTCGAACTCCGGCTGCGCGCCGTCGCCCGAGCTGTGCATGAAGCCATTTTTCTTGTCGATCTTGCCGCTGTCTCTAATTTGCCCGAGCCAGACGGAGGGCGGCCCTTCGAAGTAAGCTGCCGGAAGCAGCAGAAAATATTCGATGATGGATTTTGGTTCTTCCTCTGACTTCACCACCGAGGCCTGGTGCTGCGGATCGATCGCCAAGGTCACCTCTGCCGCCGAGCGACCCCATTCGTTGCTGATCAATTCGTTTTCCACCACGAGCTCGCCCGTGCCGCTCCATCGAATCGGGGCCACCCGGCTTCGCACCCAGGTGTCTTCCGTTTTCGAAGCCGCAGACGGCGATGGTTGAGGCAACGGCGGAAGCGGGGGCACTTTGATTTCATCAAAAGACATTCCGTTGCGAAAAAAGATGCGGGTCGTGCCATTGGGGCCCGCATCGCTGAAATAGGCGAAACGTTGCGAGTCCTTCGACCACAGGAGCTCCTTTCGGAAGGGATCCACCTGAGTGTCGAGCACGACGAGCGGCTGACCGGACCTCGCGTCGATCAGTTTGACGTCGCCGTGATACGGTTGTTTGTCGGCGTAGTCCTGCCAGAGGGCGCATTTTTTGTCGGGCGATCGATCTGAGATTTCCGGGCTTGCCTGAGACAAGGCGAACGGGCTAACGATTAGAAGAGCCGCGCTAAATTTTTTGACCGTCGACGAGCGGGCTGACATCCTTGGTTTAGGTTTTGGCGATTACGAAGCAATTGCAAGCCCTGATCGGCGAACGGCGCGTTCGCCTGCGCCTTGCCGCAATCGCCGCGGTCCAAGGGGTCGCACTGGTTGTACTCCAACCCTGCTTTGCGGCCGAACTGGCCTTCGACTCTTCCGGGAATCTTTTTTTCGAGGGCAACAATACCGGAACGATCTTCAAATATGCCCCGAATGGAAGCAGAACAACTTTTGCCACCTCGGCTAAGGACACTGCCTTGAATGGCGGATTGGCAGTGGCGCCGAACGGCGACGTTTACGCCTGCGCCAATGTTACCACCATCCTCAAGTTCGCTCCCGACGGCACCAAGAGTGTTTTTGCCACCGACGTGGGAAAATATTGGCCCAGTGCGCTTGCCGTTGATGCGGTTGGAAATCTTTTTGTGTCCGCGTCAGGCGATACGATCTTTAAGTTCACTCCCGGCGGAAACAAGAGCACATTTGCCACCGGAGTGACCGCTTACGGTTTGGCCTTTGATCGAAGCGGCAATCTTTTTGCCTGCGACGGACACGCCGAGAATGGCCAACTTGTTAGTGCGCTGGTCAAATTCTCTCCTGACGGAAGCAAGAGCGTTGTCGTCCCCGGTCTACAAGGTTACGGGCTGGTCTTCGATCCCTCGGGAAATTTTTTCGTTGCCGTGCCGGACGGAATTCTGAAATTCACACCGGACGGACACAAGAGCGCACTCGGCACTGACCTGGATGCTTCGGGCGGTCTTGCCATCGACGCGGCGGGTAATCTTGTTGCGTGCGATGGAAATAACAAGCTCGCGAAGATTACCTCCAACGGAGCAAAGAAAGCTTTCGCCGTGGGTCCGTCCGCTGCTGGAAGGCCTAACGAAGAAGCAGAGGATTCGGATGAAGGTTTGCCGGAAAAATATGCCAGGGATTATTTGATTGCAGCCGCCGCAGTTTCGCCGAACAAAAAGTTTGCCGTGATTTATCCAAAGTTCTCCGACGCCGTCGCGGAGGCCGATCCTGCAAAGATCAAAAATTACATCATCACGCTGCAGCCTTTCAGTATTCTCGGCGCGCTGGACACGAAGTGGCCCTATTTCCAAAGACAGAGCCATGGAGGCTTGAGCGCGGAGTGGTCCAAAGATGGTTCAGTCGCGTTAGTCACTCTCGAGAGCAAATGGGGTCCTGGCGACATCATTCTCCTGGAGTTCAAAGGCGCGAAATTGAATCGGATGACCAACCTGACGATCAAAATGCATGATCTACTTGTGCAGGATTATCAAAAGGCGAAAGCCGCGCCGTATAACGAGTACTCGGATTTCGTTTTCGAGTCCGAGGACGATCCGATTTGCAAATGGGAAGGGTCTCGACGCGTTCGCCTCAACGCACTGGCAACCACTGATCCGAAACGAGCCAGTGATGAGCGGGTCTGGGAAGGCCGTCTAAAAACAACCTGGGATATCGATCAGGCGAGATTCATTTCGCCAAAGGTCATTCGTGTTTTCGCCGGGGTTCGCAAACACGAAGACTGAACCCAAGCAAGGTGACATTCCCGAGGTGAATAAACGTTATCTATGAAATGGAGAAGTGTGTTAGCGGCGTTGTTGCTGTTGCCTCTCCAGGCTCCGGCAGAAAATAAGGCGGACGATCCTTTTGCAAAAGCCCTCGCCGAGGCGAAACGCCTTGGCGAAACCGACGCCGGGAAGGCCTACGATGAAGAGTTCGGCAAGGTGGTCGCACCGCGATTCAACGAGATCGTTAACGGCTGCACCAAGAATCTGGGGCCAAAGATCATTTTTCAGGTTGTCTTCCTTTTCGCGGCCGACGGCCACGTGCAGGAAGTGCTGACTCCAAGCGACCAGCCAGCGGCCGCCTGTGTCGGCGAAAAGCTGCGCGATCTGCATTTGCCTCCTCCTCCCCGTGCAGGTTGGCCAGTGCAATTGGGGGTTAACATTAGCCCCGATAACGCCCCGATTTTGCTCACCTCAGCCTTGAAGCTGATGAATACCGGAACATGGGAGGTGGACGCGACCGTTAGCCGAGCGTTCAACTTTCGCGTGCACGGGCTGATTGCCGGTGAAGACTTCGATCTCACGCTGGAGCCGGAAGGTCGAAGTCCGGTCCGGCAGATCGCGATCAAAGACAAGGTTTGGGCGAGTTTTGATGGTGGCAAAACCTGGAAGCTCCAATCGCCCGCGGAGCAGGGGACCTTCCGGCGGGTCTATGCATTCGTGCACGATCCTCTTCGGTCCGAGGCGATCCGGCCAACGCTCGAAGTGGCGGAGCAGCAAAAACGCGACGGCGAAACGTGGATGCACCTTCGCAGGCAATCGTCGGATAAGAAGAAGGATGCGCTCGAGCAGATGGAATATTGGATCGCGATTAGCCCGGATCCCAAGCGAAACGGGGTGCGTAAATTCGAAGGCGCGATCACGGAGCCGGGGCATGAGAAAGAGCCGTTGCAGTGCGTGGCGACTTATCAGCCGGCTAACGACAAGAGTATCCAACCGCCGTCGACCGAAGAAACGTCGCAAAAACCTGAGACGGGAGATTCGGGGGCGCCCGACGCGAAGTTCGCGGCCGACAGTCTCAAAGCGAGTCGCGATTTTTATTCGAAGGTCCATTTGGTCGCGATTGCGAGTCTGGACTTCGGCGCTTCCGGAGATGTGCAATTCAAATATGATCGGTATCCAAATGGCGGTCCCGAACGAATTCAGGCTGGCGACGGAGAGTTCGCGCGGAAGGATGGGAAGACCTGGCTAAAATCGGATGATTGGGGCGAGACCGGCAAACGGGTCGACGCACAGACCGCTCAACGGTTAAACAATTGGGTCGGCTTGATCAACGGGCGCTTGAATGGCGAGCCGGCCTCGAAGAATCCAGGCGAAGGCGCTACGGTTTTTAAGTTTCTGAAGAAGGAACCGGATAACGAAAGCGAAGAACTCGTTTTTGAGGAATCAAAGGAAAAGCCGAAGGCGAAGTCCTATCCGCACATCAGTTTCCGGAGATCCAAAAGCGGCACGGACGAACACGCCTTGCTCTCTGAATTTTCGGGGCCGATGCGGCTCGGCGCCCGCGAAGCGATGGTGAAGATTAGTTTCAGCCACCTGGTAGCGGTGAATGTAACCATGACCGACGCCTCGCCGTCGCCCTCTTCACCGCCGACGGCCGAAAAATCCGAGAGCGCTGCAAACCTGCTGGACGGGAAGCTCAAAATCGATGTCCCTCCGGATTTTGTTCGTGAGCCGAATGATCCGAAAGAACCCAAGACGCTGGCCAAATTTTCACGCCAAGATGGAGCATGGGGTGAAGTCCTGCGCGGAACTCACGGGCTGACGCCTGATCAGTTGGAGGATTATCTGAAGAAGCGCGTCGCCGAATACACCAAGGGTTTTAATTGGCTGCCAAAGGGCTCGCACCTGCAATGGTTACGAAAAGAAATTGTTGTCATCGGCGGTCGCAAATGGGCCGACTGGCGTTACGTCCCGGTGAAAGGAAAAAACGACTATCGAAACAGTCCGGTCTATACGCGTTTCCTAACCACCTCCTACAAAGATCAGCTCCTGGAGATTACTTTCACCAGTAACCTGAACACCGATCCCAAACTAAAAGACGAAATCGACCGGATCATGGACTCGATCCATTTGGATGAATAAGGCCGAAACCGGTCGACCTTATGAAGGTGGTTGGTTAGGCGTATTGACAACTTTCTCGAAACGCTTTTCCCACGCGAGATAATTCCCTTTGGCGCCCAAAACAAGGGGCGAAAGCGCGATCGCGTTCAACAGAATCCAATTTAGGAAAGAACCCGGGAAACGCATCGGCTTAACGAAATCCATGAAAAGAACTACGCGATCCTTTTGAGTCCTGTTCCAGGCTTCGTGCTGGAAGGTGTCGTCGAAAACAAGGCTTTTACCTTCGCTCCAATGGCGCGTCTGGCCGTCGACCATGATCCCGCATTCCGACGCCGGCTCCGGAATCATCAGGCCCAAATGATAGCGCAGGACACCTTTGTAGGGCCCGCGATGTGAGGGCAGATGCTTGCCGGGAGCGAGGATGGAGAAGAACGCGGTCTTCATTCCCGGGACCTGCTTGAGCAAACGCGTTGTCTCGGGACAACGCTCGCAGTTTCCCTTGGCGCTGAAACCGTAGGCGAAAAAGAAGAAGGTTTTCCACCCGTCGTCGGACGAGAGTTTTTTCTGATCGGGCGAAATGTCCTGGAAGTTTGGCAAATCCTTCCGGTGAACCATTACCTGATCGAGTTCGCGGCGCATTGAGTGCCAATTGTCTTCCAAAATGCGTGTCCACGAGAAGTCGCCCGGCTCGAGGAAGGCCTGATTAGGGACAAGCGAGGAACTGGTCAGCAGCTTCTCCAGCTGCCAGAGCAGGCGCTGCAAAAACTTCATCAGGAGAGCGCGCATGGGGGCCGGGATGGTCGGGTATTCGGGCCTCCCTTGTCAAACGAGAAGCGGAAGACGCAAACGCGGCTTGCTTCGACGGAGGCTTCCGCCGGATAATCCAATCGCGATATGAACCGGCGCCTTCATCACCTGGCTGTGTGGATCCTGGTATTGATTCACTTTTTCATTGGTCTCGGCTGGTACGCGCTCCTGGGCGACGCGTGGTTGAATTACAACGCCCGCACCATGACTGACATCGAGCCGCCCCATACGTTGGTGCCTTATCTGATCGCGATCGTAGCGGCCATAATGGTGAATTACACGCTCGCCTGGCTTTTCGATAAGCTTCACGTGGCACACGCGCTGGCCGGGCTCAAGATCGCCCTGGTGTGCTGGCTTGGCTTTCTCTTTGCCCAATATGCCAGTATCGCGGCGTTTTCAGCCTTTGAGACAAATCCGTGGCCGCTGGTGCTGATCAATATGGGAAGGCCGCTGGTGGCTTTTGCGATCAGCGGGGTGGTGCTGGGCGCTTGGCGTCGGCGGGAGCCGTAGAAAAACGGCGGCGGGTAACTCGCTATTGACGTCCTATTGACTCATTCGCCTCCCGGCTCGCTCGCCCTTTGGGCTTTCCGTCTATGAAGTGCGTCTCCGACGCACTTCATTCTCTTACGACTACGCGGCTGTCGCCGCTGTCGTGCTCGAGTAGGCGACGTCCAGAAGCAAAAAGCCCGATGGAAAATCCATCGGGCTTTTTGTTCTGGCGACGTCCTACTCTCGCACGACCTTTCGTCGCACTACCATCGGGGCTGCAGCGTTTCACTTCCGTGTTCGGAATGGGAACGGGTGGGGCCACTGCGCTATGATCACCAGAGTGCGGAACCGCACTGGCCGTTTCGCTGCTTTCGCAGCGACGCAAGCGCGAGGCCGGACTCTGGAGACGTCACGTTAATTTTTGAAAGAACACGATTTCATTCGCAATCCGCGATCTGAAATCCGCAATTCTGCGGATGGTTCTCTGAAATCTACATACAGAGCGTATCGAATAAACACGCACTAATCAGGGCTTCGTTTTGTTTTGAGATCTTTCGCCTCCTCTGTATGCCGTCGTCCGCTTGCGCGGGCGACGGGTTAACAGAAAAGAAAAAGATCAAGCCGAACGGGTTATTAGTATCACTTAGCTGAATACATTACTGCACTTACACCAGTGACCTATCAACGTGGTGGTCTACCACGACCCTTCAGGGAGATCTCATCTTGGGATAAGCTTGGCGCTTAGATGCTTTCAGCGCTTATCTTTTCCGAACATAGCTACCCAGCACTGCCGTTGACACGACAACTGGAACACCAGCGGTTCGTCATTCCCGGTCCTCTCGTACTAAGGAATGAACCCCTCAAATCTCCTGCGCCCACAGTGGATAAGGACCGAACTGTCTCGCGACGTTCTGAACCCAGCTCGCGTACCACTTTAATCGGCGAACAGCCGAACCCTTGGGACCTTCTCCAGCCCCAGGATGTGATGAGCCGACATCGAGGTGCCAAACCCTGCCGTCGATATGAGCTCTTGGGCAGGATCAGCCTGTTATCCCTAGCGTACCTTTTGTCCGTTGAGCGATGGCAATTCCACATTCAACCACCGGATCACTTGGACCTACTTTCGTATCTGCTCGACATGTGTGTCTCACAGTTAAGCTGGCTTATATCCATATACTCGTCACCTGATTGCCAACCAGGTTGAGCCAACCTTCGTACTCCTCCGTTACTCTTTGGGAGGATACCGCCCCAGTAAAACTAGCCGGCTGCCAGTGTCCCCTAACCAGATAATGGTCAGGGTTAGTTATTCCAGTACCATAGGGTGGTGTTTCATTGGTGGCTCATCACACCCCAAGAGATGTGAATCGAAGCCTCCCACTTACGCTAAGCAATGAAACCGAAACAACAGTAACAGCGTGTAGTAAAGGTGCATAGGGTCTTTCCGTCCTACTGCGGGTAGGCGGCATCTTCACCGCCACTACAACTTCGCTGAGCTCCTCGTTGAGACAGCGGTCAACTCGTTACACGATTCGTGCAGGTCGGAACTTACCCGACAAGGAATTTCGCTACCTTAGGACCGTTATAGTTACGGCCGACATTCACGGGGACTTGGGCTCGTAGCTTCGTCTTGCGACTAACCACTTACCGTAATCTTTCCGCATTGGTCACGTGTCACACCCTATACGTCGTCTTAACGACTTGGCAGAGTGCTGTGTTTTTGTTAAACAGTCGGTTGACCCATTTCACTGCGACCGGTCTTGCGACCGGTACCCCTTCTTCCGAAGTTACGGGGCTAGATTGCCGAGTTCCTTAACGAGGTTTCACTCACGCGCCTGGGTATACTCTACCCACCCACCTGTGTCGGTTTACGGTACGGGCAACCGTGGGAACATTTAGTCGCTTTTCTTGGCACATGTTTTAACAGATCCGCTTCAGCCGAAGCCTCCACGTCCTTGCCCTTGCGGGCAGACCGCCACTTTCAATCGGCGAACTGTCTCCACGCATGCGTCACAACTAAACTTAACCACAGCCGGTGCTGGAATATTAAACCAGCTGTCCATCGTCTACGCCCTTCGGCCTCGACTTAGGTCCCGACTAACCCTGGGAGGACGAACCTTCCCCAGGAAACCTTGGGTTTACGGCGGACAGGAATTTAACCTGTCTTATCGCTACTCATGTCTGCATTCTCACTTGTAGAAACTCCACGGTTGCTTCCGCTCCTGCTTCGATGTCGCTACAACGCTCCCCTACCAATCCGACTAGTCGAAACTAATCGTCTTCCAGAGCTTCGGTATACCGCTTATCGCCAATCATTATCGGCGCGAGATCGCTCGATGAGTCAGCTATTACGCACTGTTTAAATGATGGCTGCCTCTAAGCCAACATCCTCACTGTCTAAGCAACCTCACATCCTTTCCACTAAACGGTATTTGGGCACCTTAGCTGCTGGTCTGGCATGTTTGCCTCTCGCGCGTGAAGCTTATCCCTCACGCACTGACTCCCGTGTTACACCCTGCGGCATTCGGAGTTTGATTGAGTTCGGTACCCTGGTATGGGCCCTAGTTCATCCAGTGCTCTACCTCCGCAGGTCAGCACACGAGGCTAGCCCTCAAGCTATTTCGGGGAGAACCAGCTATCACCGGGTTTGATTAGTCTTTCGCTCCTACCCACAAGTCATCCCAGAAGTTTTCAACCTTCACGGGTTCGGTCCTTCAGTTGCGGTTAAGCAACCTTCAACCTGCTCATGGGTAGATCACCTCGGCTTCGGGTCTACTACCAGCGACTAAGTTCGCCCATTTCGGACTCGCTTTCGCTTCGCCTCCATCGCATAACGACTTAGGCTCGCCACTGACAGTAACTCGCAGACTCATTAAGCAAAAGGCACGCGGTCACCGGACAAGCCGGCTTCCACACCTTGTAAGCACATCATTTCAGGGTACTATTTCACTCCGCTCACAGCGGTTCTTTTCACCTTTCCCTCGCGGTACCTGTTCACTATCGGTCGCCAATTAGTATTTAGACTTATGCGGTGGTCCGCACAGATTCATACGAAGTTTCACGTGCATCGTATTACTCAGGAATTCCCTAGGCGTGCTCCAGTTTTCGGTTACGGGCCTTTCACCCTCTATGGCGCGGCTTTCCAGAAGCTTCACCTAACCTTTGCACTACCACGTCGGGCTCCTACAACCCCGCTCAATAAATTGAACGGTTTAGTCTCTTCCGCTTTCGCTCGCCACTACTGACGGAATCTCTTTCGATTTCTTTTCCTCCGGTTACTGAGATGTTTCACTTCACCGGGTGTAGCGATGTTCGTGCTATAGATTCACACGAACTCGAGCAGGTGTTATCCCACTCAGGTTATCCCATTCGGAAATCTCCGGGTCAAAGCGTGTTTGCCGCTCTCCGAAGCTTATCGCAGCTTACCACGTCCTTCATCGCCTATTGGCACCAAGGCATCCATGATGCGCTCTTTGTAGCTTGATCAATCTGTTCCGATCCAGCACTCGACGCGCCGGACCAGAGATTCTTTTGATAACTGAAACTCTCTGACCATCTTGCGATGATCCATTTGATTTCAGACTCAGCTCTAAAAAGTTGTATTTTCTTACTACCCTGTATGTAGATGTCAAAGAACCACCGCTCCGCACATTCGGGGCATAAAAAAGCTCAATCCGGCCCCCGCTTATAAAAGCCCCCCTTCGCCAAAGCTCCGACGGGCAAGCGGGACAAAATTGAGTCAATTTGCAGTCCCAAATGTACAAGAACACACCCGACTACGTCAGGGCCCGCGACCAGCGGGACGAATAGAGTATTCAGGTCCGCCCCTCGGTCAACGGAGATTTCGCATTTTTTTTCACTTTTTTACAGTTCTGGAGGTCATTCTCCGGCTGATAATAGTCGCGTGACTCTGGCCGACTATCTCCGCCGCTCACGGCAAGCGGTTATTTTCACCGGGGCCGGGATCTCCACGGGAAGTGGAATCCCCGATTTCCGCGGACCCCACGGCGTCTGGACCCGACGGCAGCCGGTTTACTTCCAGGATTTCATGACTTCAGAGGCGGCCCGAATCGACCACTGGGATTACAAATTGGAAGGGCGAGACGCTTTTCGTCATGCGCAACCGAATGAGGTGCATCACGCGATCGTCCGCTTGGAGAGAGCGAGTAAGCTCTGCTGCGTTGTCACGCAAAACATCGATGGATTGCACAGCCAGGCCGGTACAAATGCCGAACGTTTGGTTGAACTCCATGGCACGAACGCGGCCGTTGAATGTCAAAGCTGTCACTGGCGCGGCGATCCGGAACCCCATTTTGAATATTTCCGGAAGACGCGCCGCCCCCCGACATGCGAGTGCGGCGGATTCCTGAAACCGGCCACGATCAGCTTTGGTCAAAATCTCGAGCCGCGCGAAATCGAGCGCGCGAGCGCGGCAATCGAGCAGACTGATCTCGTTGTCGCGCTTGGCTCAACGTTATCGGTCCAGCCAGCAGCGTCATTTCCGCTCGTGGCTGCGAGACGCGGCGTGCCCTATATCATTATTAATCGGGGCGCGACAGATCACGACCGCGAACCGGCGGTCACGCTGCGTTTGGAAGGAGAAGTGGGCGAAATATTTCCGCCCGCCGTTGATGAAGCGCTTGGGCCCCGGTGACCGATTGTCGCTCAAACAATTTCTCTTTCACGGATCGGACGTGGAAGAGAGAAGCGACTCGGCGAGCGGCGGACCACTTATTTAAAGTCGTAGGGACGCTCGCTCGACGATTGTTTGTGGTCGATCTCTATTCCTCTGCCGCCTTTGGCATCTTTGGTGGGACGCAGATCTCGGATTTTGATTTGGGCTCTTCGGGTCTTTTCAGGTGTGCTGCTTTGTTTGTTCATGGGTTTTCCTTTCGTGGAGTTGTCTTCTTGCTGATTAACGCGCGGTTTGGCGTTCAAACCCCTAACGGGAAGCCGCTGGGCTCTTCGGCTCAAGGCTTATGGGCCCCGACGAAGTTGACCTTGTGGTTCTTGGCCAGGTTGGTAAAGCTCTGGTTGGCGGGCGAAAAGGCGTATCCCTTTTTCAACGGCGTGACGGCATAGTTCTTAGCTCCCGTCACGTTGGTGAAAGCGTAGTTTCCGACTGAATCGGTTGCGGTGCTGCGAGTCTGCCCGCCTGTGAGATTAATGGCGACCGCGCTCACACCGGCCCCAGTGGACGAATCTGTCACCCGCCCGTTAATTGTGAAGCCCGCCGGAGCAGGGGTGGGGGTGGGGGTGGGGGTCGGAGTCGGAGTTGGAGTCGGGGTCGGAGTCGGCGACGAGTTGCTTACGAACACGAGGTCCTCGTTGCCATTGAGATCACTGATGCTGATACTCGGGGGCGAAAAGGTGGCGCCGGATTTCGAGGAGGCGACGGTGAAATTCCCGTAGGGCGTGGTTTTTAAGAATGAAAAATTACCGCTGGCGTCGGTAGTTGTTAGGCCAGAATTCGAGCCGCTCAGGCTGACGGTGACGTTCGGGAATCCGTGGTTGGCCGAATCGAGCACGCGTCCGGCGATGAGGAAGCTTCCGATCTTGGAGACGAATCCATCACCGCCGGTTGATGTGGGCTGGAAGGCGTCCTCACTTGTTGGAAAATCGGTCGAGGAACTGTCGCCCGTAACATAGGCGTTCCCGGCCGAGTCCACCGCAATCGAGCTCACGCTGTCGTTGTCGCTGCCTCCCAGGTAGGTTGAATAACTCAAGGCGGAGCCGGTTTTGTTTACCTTTACAACAAAACCGTCTGACCCTCCGGCGGGATAGGGCTGTGGCCCATTGCTTTGAGGAAAATCGGTCGAGTAGGTGTATCCACCCACGTAGGCCGCTCCCGAGCCGTCGACCGCAACCGAAGTGGCAGTGTCATCATCGGTCCCGCCGAAGTAGGTAGAGTAAACCAGGGCCGACCCGCTGGAGGTAAGTTTAGCTAGGAAGGAATCGTATTTGCCTGCATTGGTGCGTTGGAGGGCGGTTGCAGTCGGGAAGTCGGTCGAGCCAGTCTGGCCCACGACGTAAATGTTCCCGCTCGTGTCCAAGGCAATTCCGGAGGCATCATCCGGGCCGCTGCCCCCGAGGTAGGTCGAGAAGATAAGACCGGTGCCGGTCGAATTGAATTTGGTTACGAAAGCGTCGGTCGAGTTTGTTTGTCCATCGCCGTTAGGCTGCATGGCGTTAGCCGTCGGGAAATCCGAGGCTGAAGTCTGACCGGCGACACTTGCGTTACCGGCGGAGTCGACCACGACATCGTAAACAATGGTGTCGTGATTGTTGCCTGGCCCCGTGCCGATGCTGCCTCCAAGATAGGTTGAGTAAACCAAAGCGGATCCAGCCGCATTCAGCTTTGAAACGAAACCGTCGAAGCCGCCGGTATAGGTGGCTTGAAAGGCGTTAGCCGTCGGGAAGTCGGGGGACGCCGTCAAGCCGACGACATAGACGTTAGCCGCAGAATCCAACGCGATGGCTGACGGGATCTCGCCGACCGTTCCCCCATGGTAGGTTGAGAAAATGAGCGCCGAACCGTTAGCATTTAACTTGGTCACAAAGACCGTCGATTGCGCAGCGGTGGTTGGTTGGCGGGCGTTAGCCACCGGAAAATCCTTCGAAAAAGTATAGCCAACGACGTATGCGTTGCCGGCTCCGTCGATAGCGATCCCGTATCCGTCATCATTGCCGGTTCCGCCGAGGTAGGTGGAATAGATCATGTCAGTCCCGCTGGCGTTCATCTTGAATACAAATGCGTCTTCTCCGCCCGCGTTACTCGTCTGCGTGGCTCCGGCTGTGGGGAAGTTAGCGGAGCTGGTTGTGCCGGTGACATAGGCATTCCCCTTAGAATCCACTGCAATGCCCGCTCCGTTGTCGCCTCCGCTGCCTCCAAAGTAGGTTGAGTAGGCCAGCACCGGATCGATCACGAGCGGACGCGTTGTGTCATGGGTGCCGATCGTGAATCCGATGTGACCGTCCGGCTTTCGGGTGTAGGCGCCCTCGACCGGCACGCGCTTTCCACTTGTCTCCTGGTAAAGCAACGGCTTGCGTTGGCGAAGGATTCGGTCACCAACTTTGAGAGCCAGATTTCCGTCTGAGGTGACGTCGACGCTGTCTACACCTTCGAAGGCGAGTGCGATGGCGTCGGTATCTCCGTTAGGCGCGATGACAAAATCGTACTCAAGCTGGCCCTGATTTCCGTAATAGACCAGATCGACGCCGGGATAAACGTCACGGGTCCTGAACCTGTCGGAATGTCGGAATGTTGGTGTGCCATTTTTTCGGGTCGTTTCCCGAAAAATAATTCACGATGCCATCTCGCCGGTTTAGGCCTTCGGCCGCGGCCGGGTTGGTGGCGTTCACGATTTTCATGCGCACCACACGAGACGCGCCGGACTCGGACGCGCCAGTGAGATCCAGTGACGGGTGTCTGGATAGCCTTGAGCGGATTTTGTGATTGGGCTGTTTCAGCGCCAGGGTGGTTTCGCCGGGGCGCAGAAAAATCGTGTAACCCACGCCACGCGCCACGAAGTCGACCGATGAGTCGGTTTGTCCCTGGTTGGGCTCGAAACTGAGTGGAATTTTGCCGTAAGTCTGGCTCAACTGGGCGACGCTCGCCGGCGATGCCGGGGTCGCACTGCTTTGGAGGGCGTTGGGAGAGTTTGCCGCCGGCTGGCTTTGAGGCGGGATCAGTTCGAACCCCAGCGCGGTCAGGGCTACGCTGAAGGCCAGGAGGAAGGAAACGAATTTAGTTTGCATGATGATTTGTCCTTTTGTCTGAGGACGCAGATTTGGGGGCCCAAACCCCTAACGAAATTTCAGTTTTCCAGATCGCTTCGAAGCAGGCCCTTGTTTTTGAGGGTCTTCAGGCCCGGCGAAGGCGCCGCGAATGTGCTCGGCTACGCCGCACCGGACTTAGCCGATGCGGCGCGCCTTTCCTTGGTCATGACGACCGGTCATAACCCGCTCAGCAAATCTTCCCAGTCGCGCGCACCATTCGTTCTTCGAAGTCAGCGCGGATTGGGTGAGAAATTGCGCTCGATCCTGTTGCCCGCATCGCTCACCTTGTCCCAGTTCCTTCCAGTAGGACCGCCCTTGGGATCTTTGTGCGTATCGAGGTCGCGGATGGTTCCTCTCGGTTTGTGCGGTTCTTTGCGAACTTCATTCTTGTTCATAAGTTTCCCTTGTCTTCTTACGCGCAAAGCGATGAACGAAACCCTAATGGTCATGAAGCCGAGGTGAGAGATTGAATACAAACCCAGAGGACGATTCCGCAACGGTGACACAGTTGCTCGTTCGCTGGGGCGATGGCGACGCCGCTGCCTTGGACCAGATGATGCCGTTGGTTTACCGGGAACTGCGCCGCATCGCCGGAAATCATTTTCGTCGTGAACGCATCGATCACACCCTGCAGCCGACTGCACTGGTCCATGAGGCTTATTTAAGGCTGGTTGATCAGAACAGCGTCGATTGGAAAAACAGCGCGCAGTTTTATGGCCTCGCTTCAACCATGATGCGTCGGATTTTGGTCAATCACGCAAGAAGCCGCCAAGCCTCGAAGCGTGGCGGCTCAGTTATTAGAGTGTCGCTGGATTCAACGAGTGATCCAGTGGAGAAGCGCGACGTCACTTTGATTGCCCTCGATGAAGCTCTCGAGGCGCTCAACGCTCGCGACGAACGAAAGGGGCGGATTGTGGAATTGAAATTCTTTGGAGGACTTAAAATGGCCGAGATCGCGGAGGTGTTGAAGGTTTCCATCGCCACGGTTGAGAACGACTGGCGCATGGCCCGGGCGTGGCTTTATCGAGAGGTATCGAGAACCTGAATCGTTGGGCGTTAGGGCGTCTGACCCATGCGCCGTAAAATATCGGCATAGCGCGCGTCGCCACGCAGTGAATCAAATTCCGGGAGCCAGCGGATGTCAGAGAGACTAAACTCGTGCGCATTGACGGACTTTTCCAGGCAGACAAAAGCTCGTTCTTTATCGCCGAGCCCGGAATAGGCCTCAGCAAGATCCATCGCCCTAGCTTGCTTAGCGGCGTAGCTCTTTTCGAGTGTTTGCAGGATGACGAGGGCTTCCGCTCGTTTGCCCGCTTTACCAAGGGCGAAGGCGACATAACCAAAAGGCGGGTTGTCGGTGTCGCCTCCCTCTCTCATCCTTCGAAACTCTTCTGCGGCTTTATCGGGGCGTCCGAGCCTTAGATAAGCCTGGCCGAGATCCTCCCGCACGGCATCAAAGGCTGGATCAAGCTCGAGCGTCTTGTGAGATTGCTCGATGCAGGCGTTGGCGTCGCCGTTCGCCAGGCAGGCGTAAGCCAGGTTGGCGTTGATAATGAGCGAGAGCGGATCCAGTTCGAGTGCGCGCCTCGCTTCAACCACCGAATCAGAGAATCGTCCGACATCGCGGAGATAGATGCTGTACCAATGATGGGCCGTCGCGTAGCGCGGATTAAGTTCCAAGGCACGCCTGAAGTTTTGATCGGCTTCCCGCCATTGCCACGAGCGGCTCTGGATGAAAGCCATGGAAGCATGAGCTTCGGCTAACGAATCGTCGATTTGCAGCGCAGTCGCTGCGAGCTTCCTGGCTTTTTCGAGGCGCTCATCCATCGCCGTGTCCGAGTAAACCGAGATAATAAAGCTGTCAGCAAGTCCGACGTAAGCGAGGGCGTATTGGGGATCACGCTCCACTGCCTGCTGAAATTGCTCGACCGCTTTGATTCTCCCCTCAGTTGTTCGTTTGTTCCAAAAGTCACCGACCCTTGAGATAAGCTTGGAATGCCTGCGGGTTGGCGGTTTGTCCGTGTCCGACCCGCTCCTGCTGGGCCGCGGTCAGTTTCAGGCGCAGGCCATCGGAGATATCTTCCGAGATCGCGCGCGGAAGCAAAAATGCCTCTTTCGAATTACGGTTGTACTGTTCGCCCCACAGTTGCTTATTATTTTCTACGTCGATTAGTTCGGCGCTCACTTGAAGGTTATCGCCGTGCTCCGACAATCGTCCTGTGACAATACCGCGGACGTGCAACTGCCGGGCCACCTTTAGAAGATCAATCTCCCTGTCCTTGAATCGGAAGGCGGAGCCGCGCGGAATAACCCGAATGCTTTGAACGCGGGTCAGGTTGTTTATGATGCTTTCGGTGACGCCGTCAGCGAGATATTCCAATTCGGGATCGTGATTCTGATTTTCGAAGGGCAAAACCGCGATCGAATCGATCGGGCGAGAGAAGCGCTCTGAATGGAACAATACTATGGCCGCCGCACTAACCATGACCGCAGCCGCTCCGGCGATTTTCCATCGATCGAAAAAAAATGTCCCACGTCTTTGTGTACGGCGCGGCTGAGCGAGGTTTACGGCTTTTAGGTCAGTAACAAGCTCCCCGGCGGTTTGATAGCGCTGCTCGCGGTCTTTGTGCAACGCCTTGTGCACGACTTCCGTGAGCTCGTCGGGCGTGCTGGACGAATTCGAGTTAAGTGCCGGCGGCTCGGTCGTAAGGATCGCGGCCAGACAATCGCTCATGGTTTCGCCACCGAATGGTCGCCGATGAGCGATGAGTTTGTACAGGACCACTCCAAGACTGAAAATATCGGTGCGTCCGTCGACCGCAAGACCGCGCGCCTGCTCGGGTGACATGTAGCAGACCGTTCCCATGAGCAGGTTGGGGGTGGTGACGGTCAGGTGTGATGCCTGAATTGGCGCGTGAGAGCTTCCAGGATTTGTCTCGGTGAGCTTGGCCAGTCCGAAATCGAGTACCTTCACATAGCCATCGTGCCGCAACATGATGTTCTCCGGTTTGATGTCGCGATGAATCACTCCGGCGTGGTGCGCGGCCGCCAGGGCCGACGCGATCTGAATCGCGATGTCGATCGCCTGGTTTAAAGCGATTCGATTCTGTTGGACATGGTCGCGTAGGGTAGTGCCGTCGACATGTTCCATGACGATGAAGCGGCGTCCGTCCTGCGCCCGGTTGACTTCGTAAATGGTGCAGATGTTTGGATGATTGAGCGCCGAAGCTAGCCGGGCTTCGCGCTCGAAGCGTTGCAAACGGTCGGCATCGCGGCTGAGCGCGGCCGGCAGAATTTTCAGGGCCACCTGACGTCCGAGGCGATTATCATGCGCCAGATAAACTTCGCCCATGGCCCCGAAGCCGATACTTCGCAGAACCTGGTAGGAGCCGATCAGTTCCCCGGGTGTGGCGGATCGCTTTTGCGAGTCCTCCACCAGTTCCGCGGCAGCATCGGCGATATCCTGCTCCATAAACCCGTCGGAATCGGCGTGAGCCGCCAGAAGTGAGTCGATCTCCTCGCGAAGGGCCGGATGATCCCGGCATTCTCGGTCTAGAAAAGACGATCTTTCGGCAGGAGTACAGTCGAGCGCCCGTTGCCAAATGTCTTCAACCCGGTCCCAGTCGTTAGGACTCATAAGGACAGCGTACAATAACTAATTCGAGACGGATGCCTAGTTCGACCAAAGAAGCACAGGAGCAAAGCAGGGAATTAGACTTGGCTCAGCACCGCCCCTGCGTAATCTGCGAACGATTGAATCCGTCTTTTAAACGCAGCGATGGTCGCGCTGTCGATCAAGTGCGACCGATCAGCTTTGAATTAAATATTGCGCCGCACGCTCACGGCAGCGTTCTCGTGGGAATGGGCAACACCCGCGTGATTTGCGGCGTGATGATCGACGAAGGCGTCCCGCGGTGGATGAAAGAACAAGGCGTGACCGGCGGATGGCTTACGGCCGAGTACCTCAATGCTTCCGTATTCGACCACGAGCCGGAAACAGCGCGACATCGCCAAAGGCCGTCTCGACGGCCGCAGCAGCGAGATCCAGCGATTGATCGGACGCTCACTCCGTGCCGTGGTTGATCTGGAAAAACTTGGGCCGCGAACCATGTGGGTCGATTGCGATGTGCTTCAGGCTGATGGCGGAACGCGCACGGCCGCAATTACGGGCGCAAGTCTGGCAGTCGCACTTGCCTGTCGCAAACTGGCAACGGACAAAAAGATTGCCGAGCCACCGCTGAAAAAGCTAGTCGCTGCGGTCAGCGCCGGCGTCCTCAATGGTCAAGCGGTGGTGGATCTCAATTACGAAGAAGACAAGGCGGTCACGGTCGATTTCAATCTCGTGGCCACGGAAGACGGCGAGTTTGTCGAGGTCCAGGGGGCCGGCGAAGAGGCGACATTTAGTCAGGCTGAGATGGACCAGATGCTGACGCTTTCGCGGAAGGCGATTTCAGATTTGATCGCAGCCCAACGGGCCGTGCTCGCGAGGTTGATGGTTGGCGAAGGCTAACGAAGATTGGCGGACCCGCGATTCAACTGAACCAGCGCCGAACTGGTTTGCGTCTGCGCGGGCACAAGATCGGCCAGCCGTTGGTCAGAGATCGTGACCTGCGCGCCGGCACCGACGAGCTGATACAGATTAA
This sequence comes from uncultured Verrucomicrobiae bacterium, assembly GCA_963824205.1. Taxonomy (GTDB): domain Bacteria; phylum Verrucomicrobiota; class Verrucomicrobiia; order Chthoniobacterales; family UBA10450; genus JBBRDU01. Next base: position 1,426,592 of record CAWGOG010000001.1, read on the forward strand.
TCACGTCGACGGAACGCATGCGCACACAGCCATAACTCGCAGGGCGGCCGATGTTCCGCTCTTCGGGCGTGCCATGAATGTAGATGTCGCGAGCGAAAGCGTTGGCATTCTGCCGTTCGCGGCCTCGCAGCCAGATGATGCGCGTAACAATCGGGTCGCGACCCGGCGAGTTGGGCCGCACAATTTCACCGGTCCTCCGGCGATCCTTGAAAACAGCTCCCAACGCTGCGCCATCGCCGATTTTTGTAGCGACCTCCATTTCGCCGAGAGGCGTGCGATAACTGCCGCGACCATCACCGAGCCCGTATTTGGAGGTCGACACAGGGTATGTCGCGATGAGTCTTCCATTTTCCAGCACGGCAAGTTTCTGATCGCGCGCACTGATTACAATATGATGGGCCGTATCTTTGGTAGCGCAGGAAGAGAGAAAGAGAACGCAGGCGAATAGCGCGACATAGCAGCACAATTTTTTCATCATCGGTTGAATCGGAAGAATCCTTCCGCAGTTGCAGTGGTTGCGCGAGCAATCTCTTCAAGATCCAAATTGCGCGCGCGAGCAATCTCTTCGGCCACCAAACGAGTGTGCGCCGGTTCACAACGCTTTCCGCGGAACGGAACGGGCGCGAGATAAGGGCAATCGGTTTCGACCATGAACTTATCCAGCGGTACTTGCGCGGCGACGTCGCGAACGTCTTTCCCGTTCTTGAACGTCACAATTCCGGTGAAGGAAACAAGGTGACCTCGTTCGATAACGTCCTGCGCCTGTTCCAAAGTTCCGCCGAAACAGTGGAAGACGCCGCGCACCTTTCCCATGTAGGGCTGCATAAGTGCGAGGGTTTCATCCCAGGCGTCTCGCTGGTGAACGACAAGGTTGAGCCCCAGTTCAGCTGCCAGGTCCAACTGCTGTTCGAACAGCGACGCCTGCTTTTCCTTGTAAGCTCCGTCTTCGATACCAGTCTCGATCTCTTCATCCGTTTCGCTTTGCAGAGCGCGCAGAACCCTGGTGCTTTTTTCGTTCTCCGGCTCCTTGCTCGGGAGCCGATGATAATCGAGACCCGTCTCGCCGATGGCGACCACGCGCGGGTGACGCGCCAGTTCGCGTAACGGGTCGATGACGTCATCGCCTGCTTCCAAAACCGTCGTTGGATGAACCCCGATGACTGCAAAAACGTTTGCGTGTTTCCCGGCCAGCTCGATCGCTCGCCGGCTGCTTTCAATTGAAGTGCCTATTGTGATGATCCTGGTCACCCCGGCCTCGTTTGCTCGACCGAGGACATCGTCGAAATCTTTCGCGAAATCCGGATAGTCAAGGTGGGCGTGGGTTTCGATGAGCATGGATGTGCGGCAAGACTAAACGCAACCGAGACGCTCGCGCCACTACTTCGAACGAAACGAGAAATTCATCTCCAATAACGTTCCTGAGCGATTAATGATCCTTCTCCAACAGCTGCCGAAAACGCGGATGATTTCGCAGCGGGTCGATGTCGGAGTCGTGCACCATCCAGTCCTTGTAGAAACTGGAACCGCGTCGCAAAACTTCCTCGAGCAGGTCGATCGCCCGTTCGAGATCGCCGAGTTTCGAATACGCGCAGGCGCAGTTATAAAAAGTCGCGGAGTCCTCCGGATCAATGGCCAGGGCTCGAGTAATCCATTCGCGGGCGCGTTCATGCTGGCCGGTTTCAATCAAGGCAGCGACGCCGAAGTGCGCCGGCCGGGGATCTTCGGGATGCAGCGTCAGCTCTCGCTCGGCCAGGGGAATTCCCTTGCGGGCGACTTGTTTGGCTTTTTCCCACTCACCGAACGACCGGTAAAGTTGAATCAGCATGCAGGGGGGCTGGTAGTTGTTAGGCAGGATCTCGCTCGCGCGCTCCAGCAGGCGCGCGGCCTGCTCGAGATTGCCGCCGAGGATGCAGCTGCGGGCGTAAAGAAAATGCGCACTGAACGAATCGGGCTCCAGTTCAAGGGCCCGCTCAAATTCGCGCGCAGCGTCGTCGAATTTCATCGCCGCGGTCAAAGCGGCGCCGCGGGAGGCGTGTGGTTCCGACAGGTTCGGGTCGAGCTCAAGTGCCTTGTCCGCCAGCTCGAGAATGCTTTCCACGCGAAGGCCACCTTGATAGGTCAGGTAGAGCCATGCGTCGCAGTCTGCCATTCCGGCGTAGGCACGTGCGTAGCCAGGGTCGAGCTCCGCTGCCTTGGCGAACATCCGCCGCGCGAGTTCGAAATAGCGTTTCGAATGGCGATAAAAAAAATCGCGTCCACGCAGGTAATAGGTGTAGGCGTCTACATTGTCGGTCGGCGGCTGTTCGATCCTTTTCTTTTCCGCCGGCAGTAGTTTGATCTTCAACTGCGCGACGATGGCGTGAGTGATCTCATCCTGGATGGCGAAAATATCGGTCAGGTCGCGATCGAAGCGCTCGGCCCAAAGATGGCCGCCATCGCGGCAATCAACCAGCTGGCCGGTCACGCGAACTCGCGTTCCGGCCTTGCGCACGCTGCCTTCGACGACGAAGCCAACGCCGAGCTCTCGCGCGATTTGCTGGACCTTGATCGCCTTGCCTTTGTAGCTGAAGGCGCTGTGGCGCGCGATCACGCTCAAGCCGGAGACTTTCGACAAGTCAGTGATGATGTCCTCGGTCATGCCGTCGCTGAAATATTCCTGTTCCGGATCGCCGCTCATGTTGGTAAATGGGAGCACGGCGATAGCCGGACGATTGGCTGCCGTGTTCGACTTCATTTCCGGGACCGGCCGATCCTGGAGAACGACGTCATAAACGCGAACCGGCGTTTCGATATTCTTCAATTGTTGTTCGCCCCGATCTTCGAAATCGAGATCGAGCCTCGTGCCGACCTGGTCCCGGACCGCTTTGGACAGGCAAATACCACCCAGGGGGGCAATGCTTTCGAGACGCACGGCGACGTTGACGCCATCGCCGATCATGTCATCACCATCGACGATGATATCTCCGAGATTTACGCCGATGCGAAATTGGATTGCGTCGTTCGCAGCGATCGCTTTCTGCCAGTCTGCTGCGCAGGCCACTGCATTCACCACGCTCGGGAATTCCGCGAGGATTCCATCGCCCGCGACTTTGAAGATACGACCGTGATGTTCCGTGATCTTCGGCTCGATTATCTCGGCGCGCAGCTTTTTCAATCGCGCGAGCGTGCCGGCCTCGTCGGTTCCCATGAGTCGGCTGTAGCCGACAACATCGGCGGCCAGAATGGCGGCAAGGCGGCGTTCCATCTGACGAAGAGTTTAGGGCGTTTCGGTGAAAGGCCAACCTCGTCGACGTCTCGCACGGAGGGCGTGCAATTCGCTCTCCGTAATGATCATGAGAGCGTCTCGAGAAGCCCTGTCGGCCACTACCAGTTAAGAAAAGGAAAGCGGACTCTGCTGCTCGCTATTGCTCTGCAACCGAACGCGCTGCCAGCGTGTTCTACCATTCGATGACCGTGCTCGCCCAGGTCAGGCCGCCACCGAAGACGACCATCAAAATGTAATCGCCCGATTTGATGCGGCCGCTTCGATTGGCTTCATCGAGCGCGATGGCGACCGCAGCGGCCGAGGTGTTTCCGTATTTATCGAGGTTTACGTAGAACTTCTCGAGTGGGATTTTTAGGCGATCGGCGATTCCTTCGATAATGCGGAGGTTCGCCTGGTGCGGGATGACGCACGAAATATCGTCAATCGTTAGGCCGGCCTGTTCGAGCGCTTTTTTCGCGGCACTGAGCATCGCGGTGACAGCCTGTTTATAAACTTCCTTCCCCGTCATGTGGATGGTGGCGAGGTTCTTGTCGGCGTTTTCTTTCGTGATCGGACAGCGCGAGCCGCCTCCCGGCATAAAGAGAATATCAGTGTATTGGCCGTCGCTTCCGATATGAGTGCTGATGACACCGTGGGCGCTGCCGCGATGTCCAAGAATGGCCGCGCCCGCGCCATCGCCGAACAGGACGCACGTATTGCGGTCCGACCAATTTGTGATGGAGGTTAGTTTTTCCGCGCCGATGACCAGCACGATGTCGTGGGTGTGGGAGGTGATGAATTGCTGGGCGATCTCGACACCGAAGAGGAAGCCGGCGCAAGCCGCGGAAATGTCGAGGCAGGCGGCATTGGTCGCGCCGATTTTCTTCTGCACAAAACAGGCGGTGGCAGGAAAAAGCATGTCAGGGGTAGCGGTGGCGACGAGAATGAGATCGATATCTGTTGGAGCGATCCCGGCCTGTTCGATCGCCTTGAGCGCGGCTTTGCTGCCCATGTCGCTGGTCTGTTCGTCCTCGGCGGCGATGCGGCGTTCCCTAATGCCGGTCCGAGTGGTGATCCACTCATCAGAGGTGTCGACTCTCTTTGCGAGATCGTCGTTGGTCAGGATTCGTTCTGGCACATAACTGCCCGTCCCGATAATCGAGACCGTCCGCTGTGTTCTAGCGGAGCGCGGGCTCGAGCGGGGCTGTCGTTTCATTGTAACGGCGAACTTCCTCGATGATATGTGGGTTCACCTGTTGTTCAATGGATTCGGCGGCTACCCGGAGCGCGTTCTGGACGGCCAACGGAGTGCTCGCGCCGTGAGCGATGATGCAGATGCCGTTTACGCCGAGCAGGGGACTGCCGCCGTAATCCTCCCAGTTGGTCTTTTTGTGAATCGCCTTAAAAGCCGGCTTGACCATGGCGGCGCCAAGCATGCGGACCGGACTCTTCGTTAACTCATGCTTGAGCCAGGTAAAGATGGCATGCGCGATCGACTCGCACGTCTTGAGGACGACGTTGCCAACGAACCCTTCGCAGAGCACGACTTCGCACGGTCTTTCAAAGAGATCACGTCCTTCGATATTGCCACGGAAATTCAGTGAGCTCTCCTTCAGCATCTTGAACACTTCTTTCGTTAGGCCAGTGCCCTTGGCGTCTTCACCGCCAATCGACATCAGTCCCACCGTCGGATTGCTATAGCCAAGCACGTGGCGCGAATAAACCGTTCCCATGATGCCGTATTGAACGAGATGGATCGGTTTGGCGTCGATATTGGCGCCGGCGTCGATCAGAACAAAAACGTTGCTCTCGGTCGGAACGAGTGAAGCGATGCCGGGACGCTCGACCCCCGGCAACATGCGCAATTTGATAACCGTGGCCGCCACGGCCGCGCCGGTGTGGCCTGCACTGACGACGGCGTCCGCCTCGCCTTTTTTGACCAGGTCGACCGCGCGACTGACCGACGAATCCTTCTTTCGCCGAACGGCTTCCATGGCGCCGTCCTTCATGTCGACCACTTGGGAAGCGTGGAGAATTTCGATCCGTTTGTCGTTACATTGATGCTTATTCAGTTCGGCTTCGATCTTGGCCGAGTCGCCGACAAGAAAGAGCTTGCTGATGCGCGGATAAGCTCTCAAAGCCATCACAGCGCCAGCAACAAGGTTGGGCGGCCCGAAATCGCCACCCATCGCGTCCAAGGCGATCTTCACAGAGGGGAATTTTGCGAACTTAATCCCCCGAATGCAAATCGGAAATGCGGGTAGGCGGCGCCGTTACCCTCGAATCGGACTCGAATTTGATTTTTGGTCAAGCGATCAACGCGCCCGAGCAGGACGATTTACGTCCCGCTGATGGTCAGGACCTGCCGGCCCTTATAGTAGCCACACGAAGGACAAGCCGAGTGGGAGCGGACCGTGCTGCCGCACTGTGAGCACTTTGCCAACTGGCCCGGACGCCAGCGATTTGCCGCCTTCCGCGTCCGGAGGCGCATCTTAGATGTCTTTCGTTTTGGAACTCCCATGGAGGCGCCATTTAAGCACGGTTCGGTTAGAAGGCAAACGCGGCGGCATGAAGAGTTAAAGGCTCGAAGAGCTCAAGAGGGGCTTCTCCCACCCTTCGACCGCTCAGCCCTTCAACTTCAGCTTGTCCAGCGCTTCCCAATCATGCTCCCGCCTGGCTTCGGTTTCTGGTTCTACCGGTGCGGCTTCGCGTGGTCCCTTGCATTGTCTTCCCCCATCACGATCGCAATGAGGGTGAGCGGGCAGGTTCAGCAGGATATCCTCGCGAATTAACGGAGTAAGGTCGATGACCTCCGGCCCGGTAAGTTCGAGATGCATTGCGAAATTGGGGACAGTGACGTCGTGCACGAACGTCTCCAGGCAATTCACACAACGAAGAGTCATCGGTTGACGAAGAGTTCCGTTCGCCCAGAGCGCTCCTTCGGAGATACCGACCTCGAGGTTGTACTTCAAGGGCCCGGCGCACCGAATTTCGTCGCTCTCCAAGTCGGCAATTGGACAGTCCTCTTCTCCTTCGAGATGCATCCCTTCATGAGGGATTTGTCGAATGTGAACCTTCACTCGGAAAATTTTTGTTTCAGCGCCTGCGCCACTTCTGCCGGAACGAATTTCGACACGTCCCCGCCCAGCCGCCCGATCTCCTTCACCAGTCGCGAGCTCAGATAGGTGTAGTCTTCCTTCGGCATCAGGAAGATCGTTTCCACCGTCCCTTTCAGTTTTCGATTCATCAAGGCAAGCTGGAATTCGAATTCAAAATCTGAAATGGCGCGCAAACCGCGAATAACGGCGGTGGCGTCTTCAGCTTGGGCGAAGTCCACCAGAAGCCCTTCGAATTGTCCGATGCGGACGGTCGGAAAATTCGACAAGGTTGAGCGAAGCAAGCCCAGGCGTTCCTCCAGGGAAAACAGGGGAGACTTCTCCACGTTATGCGCTATGGCGACGATCACTTCGTCGAAAAGTTTTACTGCGCGTTCAATGACATCGAGGTGCCCGTTGGTTATCGGGTCGAAGCTGCCAGGATAGATGGCGCGTCTCATGGGTGTTTCTGAGGCGGAACCTCGACGCGGTTTTGCGAACATCAAGCCGGAGATTTTGACTCATCCGGGTTGCCGGGTGGTCCCGATGCGGCAAGGTATGGCGCCTTCTATGCCGGATTCGAGGTTTTACCAGACTGTGGGAGTGGCCAGCACCTTTTCACCGAGGTTCGTTCATGTCCTGGCCGAGGCGAAGCGTATTCGTGACCGATTTGGCTCTGATTTAAATCTTATCTACGCGGGCGAATTAACCGATGAAACTGCGTCTCGTTTTGGAGACGTTTTAGAGCAGCTGCAACTTCCCCGCGATTCGAGGATCTATTATGAACCGGGTAATCCAGCGGACAGCATCCTGGCCGCCATTCGCAAACACGATATCAACCTGATCGTGGCGGGGGCGCTGGAAAAGGAAGTCGTGTTTCATCCTTTTCTCGGGAACGTCGCCCGTCGCCTTGTTCGCGAAGCGGTCTGCTCGGTCATGTTATTCACCCATCCGGAAACGGAGCCGAAACCGTTGCGCCGAATCGTATTTGTGGTGGACGATTCCTTTTCAGACAAGGCGCGCGAGGCTTTGCAGAAAGTCTTTCATCTGGCTGCGGGTGAATCGGTCGAAAAGCTTTTCGTTATCCGCGTGGTGACGGCGTTCGACGAGGCCCGGGCGAGCCGGGAGAACGAAGCGCAAGGCGTCGAAACCGGAGACCGGCAGAGTGAGGAAGAAACGGCGCTTGAGGGCTTCGTCCTCTCTGCCGGACAGACGGATGTTCCCGTGGAGATCAGGTATATCCGCGGCAACACGGGATTTGCCGCGGCTGATTTCGTTCAATCGGTCGAAGCGAATTTACTCGCGGTTTCGGTTCCTCTTCCGGCAAGCGGCCAGCCGGAATTGCCGGCCAACATCGCCTGGCTGACGGACGTGATCCCGTGCAATCTTTGGATTATCCGATAAGCGTCCCTTTCGGTAGTGCTTGGATCGCTGTGGAAGGACACCATCCATTTCACGCCTTCGGCCCGGCGCATCTGTCGATTATCGCGCTTACGATTGTATTGCCGTTCATCCTGGCATTCACGGTTCACCGGACCAGGTCACAGTTTCTCGAGCGATCAATTCGATGGGCCATTTCCGCTCTCCTCTTAATGAATTATGTCGCTTATCTGATAGTCGGTCGCCATTTCGGAGTCGTTAGCTGGGAGAAGACGCTTCCGCTTCAACTCTGTGATTGGGCGATGTTCGTCATCATCGTAGCGCTTTGGACAGGCAATCGCCGATGGCTTGAAGTGGCCTATTTCTGGGGAATTGGTGGAACGCTCCAAGCGATCCTCACACCGAATCTTCCCTTCGGATTTCCAGATCTGCGCTTCGTTAGCTTCTTTGTCGCGCATTCCGGGATCATCATCGGAATCGTTTTTCTGATGCTGGTTTACGGCTTTCGCCCGACTGGCTTCGGGATTCTGCGCACCTTCGCCTGGACGGAAGTTTATTTTGTCATCGCGTTTACAGCCGATTTTCTGACCGGGGAAAATTACGGCTTTCTGATGCACAAACCGGAAGCTTTTTCGCTCCTGAGTTATCTGTCGGACTGGCGGCCACTCTACCTGCTCCAATTTCACATTCTCGCCTGGGTTTTCTTTTGCCTGTTGTATTTGCCCTTCCTGATCTCCGACCTCCTGCCCGGGCGCGCCTCTTCTGTAGCGGCGGTCTATGAACGTCGCTAAAATAAATGCGGCGGTCGTAGACCGCCGCTACAGTTAAGCCCTTGAAATCGAAGGCACTTAAAGTTGGAAAGGTCGCGATCGGAGGGACGCGCCCGGCCTTTATTCTGGGTCCCTGCGTGATCGAATCGGAAAAGTTTGTCTGGCGGATGGCCCGACGTATCTCGGAAATCTGCCGCGCTGAGAATGTGCCTTTCATTTTCAAAGCATCGTATGACAAGGCGAATCGCACGTCGGTCCGGTCGTTTCGTGGGATTGATGCCAAGGCGGGATGCGAGATCCTGGAGGCGATAGGAGAGGAGCTTGGGGTCCCGGTTACGACCGACGTCCACTCTATAAGAGACGCGGAAATCGCCGGTGAGGGGATCGATCTTCTTCAAATCCCGGCTTTTTTATGCCGGCAAACCGATCTCTTGAAAGCGGCGGCACAAACCGGCAGGGCGATAAATGTTAAGAAAGGTCAATTCCTTGCTCCATGGGACGTTAAGAACATCGCCGGCAAATTGGTTGCCTTTGGGAATCGGCGATTCTGTTTTACGGAGCGGGGCACGACCTTCGGTTACAACAATCTTGTCGCCGACATGCGCTCGCTTTTTTGGATGCGTGAAGCTGGCTATCGCGTGGTGTTTGATGCGACCCATTCCGTGCAACGGCCGGGCGGCGGCGGGGACAAGACGTCGGGGGATGGCGAACTCGCCCCGATTCTCGCCCGGGCGGCCATGGCGGCGGGCTGCGATGGCATCTTCATGGAAGTCCACGAGAAGCCGGCGCGCGCCCTTTCCGATGGCGCGAATCAGATTCCGCTAAAGGATTTGCCGAAGCATCTGCGCATGTTAAAAGCAATCCATGCTGCCGTCTCGTAGCTGGCGCGCGGGCCGTTACGGAGCCGTCGCCAGTCTCACTTTCGCGATTATTTTCTGCAGCCAGATCGACTCGGCGTGGGCGCAGAAGAATCGGGCGAAAGGTCTGCGCAAACCGGGTAGCACTTCGCCCTCCGCTTCCGGATCTCCGGCGGAAGGCAGCCTGACCAATATTCCATTGCCGGTAGGACACGATGCCCGCGGTCTCGTCCTGCCGGATTTTGATTCGGAGGGTCATCTGCGCGGGAAATTCGTCGCTGGCAGCGCAAAGCGTATTGATGAAGAGCAGGTGTCGTTTACCGACCTTAAGATCACGACGTTTACGGACGACAACCAAAACGACCTGCAGGTGAATTTATCCACGGCCATCTTCAATCTCAAAACGAAGGTTCTGAGTTCCAAGGAAAGAGGCACGGTGCAGCGAGCCGATTTTAATGTTGTTGGAGACTCGTTAGACTTTGACACCGACAAGCGCACCAGCCATATGGTCGGCCACGTCCAGATGGTCATTAAGAGCAACTCGAAATTGATCGAGCAGGGAAACCAATGAGGCGGATCCTCCCGATCGCGGTTCTGCTCGCCGTGCTGCACGTTGCTGAGGCGGCTCGGGGTGAGTCTTCACCGGCGGCCGATTCTAAGAAGCCTGCCGAGTCTCCGTCGGCCGTCAGCAAGTTGATGGGCGGGGCCTCGAATGTGCCTACGACCACCGAGATCTATGCTGATGAAGCGTTCTTCGACTCAAATAAGAACACCGGCATTTTCACCGGCCATGTGAAGGTGACTGATCCGCGCTTCAATCTGCAGTCCGACAAGCTCACCGTTTTCATTTCCAAAGGCGAAAACCAAGGCCTCGAGAAAGCGATCGCGGAAGGAAATGTCGGTGTGGTGCGCGACCGGCCGGATCCGAATGGGGGACCTCCCACACACGCCGTCGGTCGCTCGGAAACCGCGACCTACATTGCCACCACCGGTAACGTCGAACTCCGGGGAAATCCTCGGGTGCAACAGGGTGAAAACACGCACATCGCCACCAGTCCGGACACAGTGATGATTCTCAATCAAAAGGGACAACTCACGACACACGGTGCGAGTCGAACCGAAATTCGGCAGCAACCCAAGGATGACAATGACAAGGCCAAGCCCGGCGACACGCCCGCGAACGGCGAATCGAAGGCATCGCACAAGGAATCGGATACAAAGGGCGATAAGGCCAAGGCGCAAAAGCCATGATCGGCGAGAGCGCACCAACGAACGCCGTTTCTGCCCAGGCGGCCGACGTCCTGTCGACCAGACAGCTGGTAAAGATTTATGGCGGGCGGGCGGTCGTGAACGGGGTCGACCTGAACGTTCGTGAAGGCGAGATCGTTGGATTGCTTGGGCCTAACGGAGCCGGAAAGACGACGAGCTTTTACATGATCGTGGGACTCGTTCGGCCTAACAGCGGCCAGGTCATGTTCTCCGGGACCGATGTGACAGATTTTCCAATGTACAAACGAGCCCGCCTGGGCATGGGTTACCTTCCGCAGGAGGAGTCGATCTTTCGCAAGATGACCGTGGAACAGAACATCCTCGCCATCCTCGAGACGCTTCCAATAAGCAAAGCTGAGCGGCGGACGCGCTGTGAACAGTTGCTTCATCAATTCGGGATCGAACGAATCGCGAAGAACCAGGCTTTAACCTTGAGCGGCGGCGAGAAGAGAAGGCTTACGATTGCAAGATCGCTCGTGACCAAGCCGAAGCTTCTGATGTTGGATGAGCCTTTTAGCGGCGTCGATCCAATCGCAGTCTATGATGTTCAGCAGATCATTGTGAACCTGCGCAAATCGGGCCTCGCAATCATGATCACCGACCACAATGTCCGGGAGACGTTGTCCATCGTCGATCGCGCCTATTTGATCTTTGAAGGCCGTGTCGAAAGCGAGGGCAGCAAGGATTTCCTGATTAACGATCCGATCAGTCGCCAATTGTATCTGGGCGAGCGATTCAGGATGTAGCCGAATTCGCGGAGCGAATTCGGAATGCCCCGCCTTCGCCAAGGTTACGGCGGGCAGGCGAGACCCGAATGCCGAATGAGACGGGCTATTTGATGGCTCTTTGTAGCGGCGGTCTGTGACCGTCGCACTGTCGCCTTTAGCTGGGAAATAATGCGACGGTCATAGACCGCCGCTACAGAAGGAAAAGACACGGACGAGACAAGCTCGTCCCTCCCGGCCACGTTCCATCCCGCGCTGACGATCGGGAGGGACGAGCTTGTCTCGTCCGGTTAGGCAGCAAAACAAAAAGGGCCGCGGATTTTAACCCGCGGCCCTTTCTCAAGGGAGACTAACTTTGTTACAGGAATTGGTTTCTTAGAACGCGACTCGGAAGCCGCCGCTGATGGCGTTGTTGTTGTAGTTGTCGCGACCGAACTGGCCATCATAGAAGATGTAAGCCGACAGACCCGGTGTGCAGTAGGCCGTGAGCCCCAAGTCGACCACCGCGCTGTCGCGCCCAATCCAGGGGCCGTGCACGGTGAAGATGTCGTCGCAGCCCACAAAGTTGGAATCAATCGCGTAAGCGCTTGGACCAAAGTCGTGTCTCCAGGCAGCGCGCAGCTCAGGCACCACCGTCAGGCCTTCACCCGGCTTCATGACCTGCTCGTGCGCGATGCGGAAGCCCAGGTTAGAGCGGTAAGCTTCCTGGTTCTGATCAGGGAAGTGCAGCGGGATAAGGGAAGTGTCGCTCTCGGTAAAGGAGTTAAACTCCACATAGGTGTATTCGAAAGAAGCGGTCGGCCCAAAGGTCCAGCAACCCTTCTTCCAATCGTAACCGGCGGCGACCATGCCGTTGAACTCGGCCCCATCAGTGGAACCAGTCTCCTGGCCCAGGTAAGCCGAGCGGCGCGTGTCATACTGGTTCCAACCGCCACTGGCCGCGGCGTCCACATAGAAGCCGTTGTTGCCCCAGGTGGTGTAAAGACCCATCTTGCCCCCGTCGGTGTTCAAGCGCCCGTTGTCGACCAGGTTGCCGGTGGTGTGGCTGTAAGCGCCACTCAAACCAATGGCCCAGTGATCGGTCACGCGGTAATCCACACCCATGGTGAAGCCAGCCTCATTGAGTTGATACCCAGCGGCACCGGGGTCGTTCAAGCTTTCATCCCCCGTTTTGGTGAGCTCACCACTGCCGGTGATAAAGCCGCCCCAACGATAGTTAGGCGGAGCCGTCTGCTCGACCACGTTCTTGTCGGCCACACTCTTGCCGTCGTTCTTGGTGTAACCGTGGTTGTCCTGGATGACGAAGCCGTCAGCGCAGAAGCCGGTCGAACCCCAGCGGATATCGTCCATGCGATGCTGCAGGTTGGATGAATTGACAAAGCTCTGGGCAAAGCTGGCTTCATACATGGAAGCCAACTCTTCAGGAGCAATCAGATCGTAGGCGTGGCGCAAGGTGTTGATCGGCACGTTGCCCAGGAAGTTGGTTGCGATCGGAATGCAGTTGGCGGCAACGGCAGCGTCCAGAGCAGCCGCGGTGGCAATCTGGTTAGGCGTTTTGGCCACCGATTGGAAGCTGGCCGCAAAAGCGAACTGCAGGTCGACTTCAGCAGGGAGATAAACCGCGAAGGGTTGGATCAAGCCCAGGAAGTCGTTAGGGGCCGGCGCGTTCGGCGGCGCGTCTGAGAACTGACCATTCACGCCACCCAGAGTAGTGATGATGGTGACTACATCGCCATTGTTCGGATTGTAGTTGTTGATCCGGTGAACAAAAAGATGGCTGTTAGCCGGATCGAGATTGGCGGCGCCGACGACCCCCATTTCGTCGCTGTCGATGCCTGAAGCGGTACCGCCCACCTGAGTGTAAAGCTGGCCGGTGTTGGCGTTAAAGTTACCGAAGACAAAGTAAAAGGTGGGAACTCCCTCTGGAGTCCGCAGCCGGGTGTTGATGTCACCGTTCAGGTTTACATCGCCCGCCCCGAAAACACTGTTGATTCCGGTGCTAGGCGATCCAACCACAAGCGTCCCGTTATTGATGTTGGTCCCGCCGGAGTAGGTGTTGCCATTATTGTTGAGGATCAAAGTACCGGTGCCGGTCTTAACGAGGTGACCATTGCCGCTCAGCAAGCCGTCGAGTGTCGCCGTATTGCCATCGCTGACATTAGCGATCATGCCATTCTGGTCAGGCCCGGGAGCGTTGGTTAAGGTGGCGTCGTTAATGAAGTCGACGCCGTCGCCCAGGAAGTTTAAGCGCCCGCCGACAAAGGAAAGGGTGCCTCCGACGTTCAGGATGTAGGTTGAATCAACCGACAGAGTGCCGCGATCACCCGTGCCAGGTCCCCAAACGGTCATGTTGTTGGTCACGTTAACAACTCCACCGTTCTTGATGGTTAACGAGCCTTCGCCACCAGGGCCGCCGACGTCGCCGCCAATAAATGCGTTATTGGCAACGCTGAGAATCGAAGGAGTGGCTGAGGTAGCGCCAGCACCTTCGACCAAAACCGTGCCGATCGATCCGCCCTGCCGGGCGATGCGCAAGTTGTTGCCGATATCGACTTCGCCGCCGTTATGGACTTCGAGGTCGCCGCTGCCGAGATCACCAACGGTGGCATTTCCCCCGATCTGCCAGGTCGATTGTTGGCCGCTGTTTTCGCCGCGAACAGTGACGTTCCCGATGCCGCTAACCATGTTGCCTAGGACAGCATTGCCAGAGGTGATCACGATGCCCCCATCATGAACCGTCATGCTACCGGTGCCAGCATTGCCGATGGTTGTGTTAGCGGTGGAAGCGAGGTTGAAGGTGAAAACCCCCGGGTCGCCACTGACGTCGATGATGCCGTTCGATCCGGCGAAAACACCGGCGTCGATGTTGTTCGCGGAAACTGAGGCGAAGTTTTTGATCGTTAGGCTTCCGGCGCCACCGGTGCCGATGCGCAGATTGTTCGTCACGGCCAGGAGGGCGTTATCGCGCACGGTCATATCGCCGGTGGAACCAGCGAGGTCGGCGATATTCACGTTGATGCCGACGGTTGTGCTTGAGTTATCGGCCAGGAAAGCCGTGCCGTTGCCACCTTCGCCGACGTCGAAATCCTTCGTCGTGACAAGGCTGCCGTTGTTAACGATGCGCAGTTCGCCGGACTGACCTAGCGAGTCGCCCAGGAAAACGTTGTTAGCCGTGGCGCCGCCGGTGGCGATACGCGCGAGGCCGGTCGTTAGAAGAGCATTGCCGATGTGAGCGTTGTCTGTCGCTGTGGGGCCACCGGGTAGGGTATTGGGGGTCCAATTGGTTGGCGTAAACCAGCTGCTACTGGTGGTGTCCGTCCATTGATAGTTCACGGCGAAGGCCTGCGAAGTGCAGAGCGCTAGGCCGATCGTTAAAATGGGGGCGGCAAGCTGGCGTTTGAAATAATTCATCTGTTGTCTCCTTGAGTGCAGCGATTTTCGGAATTCGGGCAGGGTTGTCGAGCAGAATTTCCGATCAAATCGTGCTCTCTCACTCTGGGGTTGGAATCTTTATACCGGACATTCGGAAAATATTGCCGGGCGGCTTCCGGGCCCAGACGCAGAGCATTTGCCAATGGTCCGGACTGAGGCGTAGCGTAAACCATGAAAACATGGCTCTACTTAGGGGTAATCACGGTGGGGGCGAGTATGTTTTTAGGCTGCGCCAACGATGCCAGCAATACTCGAACAGCATCCAACAGTGATCCCGGTAACCGAACGTATACCGGGCAGCAGTTGGAGAACACCGGCCAGGCCCAACCAGGTCAGGCGCTCAGGAGAATCGATCCTGACGTAGATAGGACCCACTAAACACCGGCTCGTTCCGACCGGCTGTCGCCGCCGGCGGGCCGGGCTTGGTTGAAGCGCTCGGCCAGCGCAAGAGCCGCTGGCTTCACCGAAAATGGTGTCGTCAATCCGGCGGCGCCAAATCAGAATCCGGCCGATCGCCTTTCTCGAATGCCGACAAACTCGCTGGCCGCACCGCGTCCGATGCGCCATCTGGCGCGACTAACATTCGTTTCCTTCCTCCTGACCTTCATCGCTTCGAGGACGCTGGTCATTCTTATCATGACGCACCATGTCCCCGATCTTTTCCTACATCTCGGTGGCACGCACGTGCATCATTTGAACTACGGAATCTTTCTCCTTTCGGCGATTGGCGGAATTCTGCTCTTCGCCCAAATCGATCCGAAACGCCGCGGAACGTGCGCGATCGTTTACGGGATTGCCATGGCGCTTACATTCGATGAATTCGGAATGTGGCTCCATCTCGGCGGCAGCTATTGGCAACGGGCAAGTTTTGATGCCGTCGTGGTGGTGCTGACCCTGTTCGGTCTACTGGCCTTTCTGCCGCGATGGCAAAGGCTGGGTCGCCGCCATTATTTCATTGGTGGAGGCGTTTTGATTGTCATCACCGGCTTCTCTGTCCTGTTGTTCAAGTCACTCGACCATGCGAATGACAAGCTGATACCGCGTCTGTTAAAGATTGAGCAAAACGGCCCGACTTAGCGGCCGATTCGATTCAGGTTCATGGAACTTTTGCGACGCCTTCATCTGTATCTCGGCTGTCTATTCGCGCCGGCCCTGATTTTCTTTGCCGTGACCGGCTCGTGGCAGCTTTACCGCGCGCACGAGAGCAAGAAGGATCATTCCTATACCGCTCCACCTGTTCTGCGAACGCTTTCGGCCGTGCACATGAATGCGCATCTGCCGGGAAAACGAGGGTCCGCCTATACGCCGTTGCGAGTTTTCCTGGTCGCGGCGGCCGCGGGACTGGTCGCATCGACGCTGCTCGGTGTGATTATGGCTTTCCGCTTTTCACGGAGCAGGCTTACGCCGGTTCTCTGCCTGTCCGCCGGAATAATCATTCCCTGCGCGATTCTCTACCTGTATCGTTAGGCGTTTATCCTGCCGGTTAGCTGCCGGGCTGCGGATTGCGATTTGGATACGGCGGAACGGGCGGCAGATCGTAACGTTTCGACTTAAGATCGGTCTGTACTTCCTGGATTGCTCGATCGAGCTGCTGATCTTCGCCGTTGAATTCCTTGGTCGGATCGTTGTCGACCACGATGTCCGGATCAACGCCGTGGCCTTCAATGACCCAGCCTTTGCCTTCCTTGGAATACGGCGCGAATTCCGGTTTGGAGAAGATTCCGCCGTCGGCCAGCGGTAACGGATTTCGAATTCCGATCACGCCACCCCAGGTTCGTTTTCCGATCAGCTTGCCCAGGCCTAACGACTTGAATCGGTAGGGGAAAATGTCGCCATCGGAAGCGGAGAATTCATCGCACAATGCGACCATCGGCCCGACAAAAGTTTGCGGCGGATTCGTCTGGGGCGTGCCATTGCGCGCAATTTCAATCATGACGAGTGCCCGCCGAAGGCGCTCGATGACCAGTGGCGAGACAAAGCCCCCGCCATTGCCTCGCACATCAACGATAAGCGCTTTCTTGCGAATTTGCGGGAAGTAAAGCTTGGTGAATTCGTTCAAGCCCGGCCGTCCCATGTCGGGGATATGGACATAGCCGACTTCGCCATTGGTTTTCTTTGAGACGTCATCGATGTTTTTCTGGACCCAGGCGTGGTAATAGAGCGGGGATTCATCCGCAATCGGCACTACCGTAACGTCGCGCGCGCCGTCCTCCGACGGCTTTGAGTTTACCCGCAGAATGACCTGCTTGTCGGCCGTACCCACGAGGGCGTCATACATGTTAGGCAATTTCGCGACCGGGGTTCCGTTGATCGCCAGCAGGTAGTCGCCAACTTTGACGTTGAGACCAATTTCGGTCAGGGGCGACCGGGTGTGCTTGTCCCAGTTTTCGCCCGGGAGGATTCGGTCGATTCGATAGGCCCGGCTTGCCGGATCGCGCGAAAATTCAGCTCCGAGCAGTCCCAGTTTGATCCGGTCAAGGGGCGGGCGTTCGCCGCCGCCCACGTAGGTGTGGCCATTGTTTAACTCGGCAATCAATTCGCCCAGCAGATAGGTCAGATCGTTCCGGTGGTTAACGAACGGCACGAGGGCGGCGTATTTGTCCCGCATCGCTTTCCAATCGACGCCGTTCATGTTGGGCGCGTAAAAGAAGTCGCGCATTTGCCGCCAGGCCTCGAAATAGATCTGGTTCCACTCGACGTGGCGGTCGAGCTGCATGTCCAGATCGGCCACTTTCAGTTCGTGATCTTTGGTTTCGATCTTGTCCTTCGGCAGGTCGATGATGGCGTAATCCTTTTTGATTTTGACGAGCATCTTCTTGCCGTCCTGGGTGATCTGGAACTCGCTTCAGTTCGCCGATGACCGTTTCCTTGCGATCTTCCAGACTGAATGAACAAAGGTGGCCTTTGCCTGGTTCGCGCCCGCCATCATCGTCGTCATCCAGAGCGTCCGCGCTCGTGCGTCGCAGGTAGAAAACCCGGTCGTCGATCGCGCGAATGTCGCTGTAGGTGCCCGGCATGACGGGGAGGCCAACAATGCGCTCCGACAGATTTTCCCGGTCAACTTTGACCACTACGGGCTTCTTGGGCGCCGGCTTCTTGTCGTCAGCCTTATCGTCGTTAGGCGACTTCTTCACCTCGGGCTTGGCATCGCCCGATGCGGTCTTGTCTTTTTCTTTCTGCTTCTTCTTTTCGGCATTGCCGACTTCGTCGCTCTTGGGTGCCAAAGGCGAGGGCGTCTCTTTCGAAAGTGTCACCAGGTAGACCCGGTCCATGTCGCGGTAGACGGTCGCGAATTCCTGTTCGCCAAACGTCGGCTTGAAATCGCGAGCCGAACTGAAGAACAAATACTTTCCGTCATCACTGAAACCGGACAGTGCCTGAACTGTACCAATCGTCCGTGACCGCGCTTTGCTTGTGATCGGCCAGCGAAAAGAGGTAAACCTTTAGAATGTCATTTTCTTCCGGGCGCGCCCACGCGATCCATTGGCTGTCGGGCGACCAATCGTATGACTCGATCTCGCCGATTTTGTCCTGGTCGACCTGGGTGATCGTCTTTGTGCCAATATCGACGTAACGCAATCGTTGCAGGCGATCGGCCCAAAGGAGCTTCTTGCTGTCGGGCGACCAGATGGCCTGATAATAATAGGTATCCGCGCCGTTCGTGACCTGAATAGGTGCGCCTTTGCCGTCCTGCGAGCGAACGTAGAGCTCGTTCTCTCCAGTTTCGTCGGAGTTATACGCGATCCATTGACCGTCGGGCGACCAGACGGCATCGCGTTCGTGCGCATTTGATGTGCGGGTGAGATTTCGCGGCGTGCCGTTCTTTGCCGGAATGGAAAAAAGATCTCCGCGCGCGACTGCGACGGCGCGTTGGCCGTCGGGAGCCAGGTTGACCGACTCGAGGTGCTTGGAAGCGTCGACCAGGGCCGCGCGACCGGATGCCAAATCTTCTTTGATATCGATCGGGAGAGGTTTGGCCTGGCCGGCTTTCAGGTCGTACCGCCAGATGTAGCCGGCTTGCTCAAAGACGATCGCGTTTGGCCCGAGAGACGGAAACTTGATGTCATAATCCTTGAAGGAAGTCAGTTGCTTGGTTTCCTTGCTCGTTAGGTCGATCGAAAAAAGATTCATTCGCCCATCGCGGTCCGAGGCGAAGTAGATGTGATTGTCCGGACCCCACATCGGGCAGATGTCCTGTGCGGGGTTATTGGTCAGGTTTTCCGTCGTGCCGGTTTTGAAATCGTGGATCCAGACATCGTCGGCCATGCCGCCGCGATAATGTTTCCAGGTGCGGAATTCACGGAAGACGCGGTTGTAAGCGATCTTGGAATCGTCCGGGGAGTAGGAAAGAAAACCGCCGCGGGGCAGAGGCAATTGTCGGGGCAGCTCGGCGTCCAGGCCGACGGTGAAGAGTTGTCCGATGAAATCGTTGAACGATTTCATGCGCGAACGAAAGACAACCAGCGGCTTGGTATTTTGCCATGCCATCACGATGTTGTTAGGCCCCATGCGGTCGGAAATGTCGTCACGGCCGAGGGTGGCCGATGTCGTCAGGCGCTTGGGCGGCCCGCCTTCCGCCGGCATTACATAGACTTCCGTGTTGCCATCGTATTGAGAGGTAAACGCAATCTGTTTCCCGTCCGGTGAGAAACGCGGAAAAGAACTGTATCCCGGGCCGCTGGTCAGGCGACGGGCCACCCCGCCGTCCTGGCCGACTGAGTAAAGTTCGCCGGCGTAGCAGAAGACGATCGTGCCGTCACCGTTAATGGCTGGGAAGCGAAGCAGCCGGGTTGTTTGAGGGAGCGCCTGGGCTCCGGCAGAGGTGCAAGCGAGAAAGATTGCGACGATGAAGAGAACGGAATTCCTGCGGACGAGTGAGCTCATGATCGGTCCACAAACTGGCTTCGCATCGCGGAAGCGCAACTTCCAGTTGTAGCGCCCCTCTGTGAGCGCCGCATGATTCGAACGGCGGTGTCATCCGCCTTCGTGTCTACGGCGCCTCATGTAGACTGCCGCTACGGGAGATGAGCCGCCTAACGACTCTCTTTGGAACCGATTTCGATGAGACGTTTTGTCAGGAAAACGAGACCAGCCATCTGGACCCACTCGGAGACGATATTTCCCACAACCTGTCCCCACTTGCTTTCGCTATCCATCTTGATGAAAAGAATCGTCCAGGCGATCCCGGTCACGATCAGAAAGATCAAAAGAGAGTGTCGATAGAGAAAATCCAGAAACGGGGTCGGCTCATGCTTGGAGGTCCGCCGGCTTTCGGCCGAGCCGGCTTCGTAAAGGAATTTTGTTCCGAGAATAATCACGACCGATCCACTCCAATCGGCGATGGCGTTGCCGAAAAACGAACCAAGGTGCGTCTTTGGATCGAGGAAATAGTAACCGCAAATCCAAGTCGCCAGCAGCAGGACCGAAACAATGCTGAGTGAATGCCGGCGCAGAAAGCGCCCACCGGATTTGCGCATGGGCGGCGAGCTCAACGAAATGCCGGACTTCCCGCGTTGGCGCGGGAAGCCCGGTTAAGTCGTCGGAATTCTTATTCGCCGAACTTGGAAGGTTTATCGCCTTCCTTGAGGGCATCCGTCTCGCTGACGTATTTGCCCTTCTTGGTCTTACCGTAGAAGCGCGACCCTTCTTTGTGATAGATGTGCGAGTCCGTATTCACCCACACAAGACCGTGGCCTCCGCCTGAGGCAGGAGTCGCCTCCGGGCCGGTAGTTCCGGCGGCCGGCGAGGGTGAGCTCTTCGGTTTGAAGAAGTCGCCAAAATGCTTCTTCGCCGGAGAAGCGGAGGCTGACGCTGCGGGCGATGCTGCTGCGGCTGCTTCCTTCTTTTTCTTATGTGACTTCGCGGCTGGCGACGCGGCGGCCGATGCTTCTGGAGAAGCCGCTGGCGACGCGGTTGTTTCTGCCGCCTTCTTCTTATGATGCTTGGCCGCGGGCGATGGCGATGCGGTGGCATCCGCAGGCGAGGCTGCAGCGCTTGCAGCCGGTGAGGCCTCAGCTTTTTTCTTGTGAGATTTATGTTTTGCCGGCGATGCGGCCGGTGAAGCCGCGGGCGACTCCGTCGGCGACTGTGCATTCGCGACCAAGGCGAAGGCGACCGCCAGCGATAAGGTTAGGGCAAAGATTCGTTTGTTCATGTCGCGAGGGTAACGACCTCCGGGCAGACAGAAAAGCGAAAAGCCCGGACGAGCGGAACTTTTGTTGTCGGGTCTAGGATGACCTGGTTCGGGCGAGCGCGCCGGCCACCAAGCCAACGCAAGCGAAGCCGACCACTTGGATGAGCATATAGGCGCCGATGTAGTGCTTGGGAAACCCATACCAGTTCCAATATGAGACGTTGGTGGCAATGGCGGCGAGAATGCCAGCGACGAAAACGAAGCCGAACTTTCCGCCAAACCCGGCCAGGGTGGTTTGCGACAAGAGGAAGATTACCAGAATCGCCTGAAGGCATTCGGTGGCAAACTCAACCCCGAGCAGCCGTCCCATGTTCATCTGTCGGCCAGCCGGGTAATAAAGGAGCATTCCGGAGGGGCTTTTGGCGAAGCGCTCGTTCATTTCTTTCATCGCTTTACTCTTTTCCTCGGCAGTGGGGTTCTCGCTCATCCCAGCTCCGAACATGTAAAGCCCGCGCTTATCTCCGGTAGCGGTTTGCAGAGCCGGCATGGCCGCTGATTCGTTAGGCAAAACCTTGATCCCCGCATCTCCGAGCGGAAGGAGGTCATGGGCCACCCAGCTCCAGATAAACATGGCAATTCCGCCGACAATACCGACCCAAAGTACGCGTGTCATAAGGCAGGCAGAATGTCCCAAGGTGGTTAGGAAAGGAACAAAAAAATCGTCCTCAGGCCCGGCCGTTAACTCGCTTTTCCCGGGATAAATCCGGCAGGAAGGCTGTCAGGCAGCCGATGAGCGGCAAATAGGAACAGATCCGGAAAACAAACGGGATCCCGTGATGGTCGGCCAGCACTCCGAGGATGGCTGACCCGATGCCGCCCATTCCGAAAGCTAGTCCGAAAAAAAGTCCAGCCATCAGGCCAACGCGACCGGGCACAAGCTCTTGCGCGTAAACCAGGATGGCCGAAAACGCGGATGAGAGAATCAGGCCGATGATCGCGGCCAGGATGGCGGTCCAAAAGAGGTTGGCGTAGGGAAGGGCAAGCGCAAACGGGGCCGCTCCCAAAATCGAAACCCAGATCACAGCCTTGCGTCCGATGCGATCGCCGATTGGTCCGCCTAGAAAAGTCCCGGCGGCAATGGCAAAAAGAAAAAGGAAAAGATGCAGCTGCGCGTTTTGGACAGAGACGCCGAATTTTCCGATAACGAAAAAAATGTAATAGCTGACCATGCTTGCGAGATAAAAATACTTCGAGAAAATCAGGGTCATGAGAATGCCTAACGAAAAAATTATCCGCCGGCGTGGAAGCGGTGAGTCATTTCGGCCCGATGCCGCCGCTATGCCGCGGGGGTGGATTAGGCGGGAGGCGAGGCCTTTACGATACCAGCGGCCAACGCCAACGAGTGTTCCGATTCCGATCAGGGCCAGGAGCGAAAACCAGCCAATGGATCGCTGTCCCCGGCTGACAATGATGGCCGCGGCCAGGAGGGGCCCGAGAGAACTCCCGAGATTGCCTCCAACCTGGAAAAGCGATTGCGCAAATCCATGTCGGCCACCCGAGCTCAAATGAGCCACGCGCGACGCTTCCGGATGAAAAATGGATGAGCCGAGGCCGACCATCGCCACGGCCACAAGCACAAGGCCGAACGACGGGGCCACCGCCAGCAGAAGCAGGCCGCATAGTGTCGAAGTCATCCCGGCGGCGAGCGAGAATGGCTGCGGATGGCGATCGGTGAAGAAACCGACGAAAGGCTGCAGAATCGACGCGACCAGTTGATTGGTGAGAGTGATCAGACCGATGTGCCGGAAATCGAGCGACAAGGCGTCTTTCAGCAACGGGTAGATCGCCGGTACCAGAGATTGAAGCGTGTCGTTAACCAAATGCGAAAAGCTGAGGGCCGCGAGGACGCCCAGGACCGGCCCGGAGGATGAGGGTGCTTCTTCAGCCTCCGAGGGCTGGCATGGCCCGGTGGCAGGAGCCTCGACGGGAGTCTGCATCTGCGAAGTTTAGGAAGGATTTGGCGCGGTGCGAATCAATGAGAAGGCAGTTGTTTGCCTAACGACTCCAGGATGTGCAAGCATGCGAAGCAAACTGTAGGGCGGCCATTCTGGCCGCCATCTGTTAGAAGGCGGCGAAGATCGCCGCCCTACAGTCACCTCGCGTATATCGGCGCAAATTTTGTAGGAACGTTTTACGGAATTCGGGTCGCGCATTTGATTAAGGCGGTCAACAGCGCGAAATTACGGAGATGACAAGTAAACTCATGGGTCGCCGATTGCTCGAGACGGCGGGTCTTTTTTTGATCGGGGATGGTTTGATGGGAATTCTAAGGCCGCGCCGGCATTCTCTGCTTTGGCATTTTGGTCCGGAACTGGGCCGCGCCGTCACTGAAGAACTGGCGGCAAATCCGAAGGTGGCGCGCTCGGTTTACCTGGCGGAAGTCGCGCTTGGCGTCGTCTTGTCGTTGAGCCAGACGGATGATCTTTTCTGATTTTAAGGAATTTCAGATCCGCCATGACGGCAGCTCTGGACAGTTCTATACTGGAAATGCATGTGGTTGATATTGGGCGCAGCCAAGTGGGGCCTTGTCGGTTCCATCGTGGCCTTTTTCCTCATGAAAATTTACGAAGGAACCCATATTCACGACGATATTCCGAGGCCCGCGTTCAAGGAACGCCGGTCTCGCCGGGCTACGATCGTGCTTTCCGCTTTTGCCGGCGTGCTTTCGGCTTTCGTTTGGCTGCTCGTGCAGAAGCTCGATTAGTTTTTTTCTTTCCCAGGAGCGTTCCGCGGCAGCGAACGGCGCCGCACAAACATTTGTATTCCTTCTCGAGCTTGGGCGTGCGCGGCTGATCGACTTCCAAACCGTAGTCGTAAAACAATTCCTCACCGGGCTGAAGAGGTCTCAGGGCGTAGATGAAAACCCGGTTCCCTTCTTCAATCGCCTCGCAGTTAGGGTCGCATGAATGATTGATCCAGCGCGCTTCATTCCCTCCCACGTCCGGATCGATCACGTCCCGCCCGTTCGTTAAGCCGAAGAGAAAGGTGTGCGGGCCGTCAGCCTGCTCGGACGCCTTCTTCCACGGAACGATTCGTCCGGTGTATTCGATGATACGGCGTCCTTTTCGGATCGATTTTTTCGCATAAACCCCCGTCCCATGAACAGAGGACTTCCGAATTTCCAGCAGCGGCTCGGCCTTCCTTTGGTCTTCGCGCCCATTCTGGTGTTTGCCGTTCTTCATATTCTTATCTCAACCCAAGTCATCAGGTTCGAAGTTGCCATCGTTTCCGCGTGGGTCTGAAAACAATCCGCCTTCCGGCGGAATGCCAGCCGGACTTACATCCTTCCCTTGCTGGGAAACCAAAGTCATCAGAAAAATAGGCCGCATCTTCAGGAAAAGGCTTGCGGTTTTCCCGGTGGCTGAACACTCTCGGGCAAGCACAACATCCCTATGAAAAAATTCGTATTTTCTTTAATCGCCGTTTCCGCCGCAGTTGGCCTCATGGCATCCTGCGCGCACAAGAACGAAACGTCCGCGACGAGCACCAGTAATTCAACCAAGGCCAGTACCGACGGCCAAGAAATCGACCACAGCCACGACAGCAAAGAAGACTGGCACTTCGGCCAGCTCTACTTCTTCGACTGCGACCAAGAAGAAGGAGGCTGGAACCTCTTCTTCGTCATCCGCCGCCACGAAGAAGAAGGCCAGCACGGAAGCGTCGCCTTCGCCAAGTGCTTCGCCGTCGGCCTCTTCGTCCGAAGGTGAAGCTTCGCCGTCTCCTTCTCCTTCGGAATAGAAGACCAGGATTAGGAACGATTCGGCTGGCAGGGCTTAAACTGCTGTCAGATCGAATGTAGATTTATTTGGGGCGCAGCTGTCGCACACGGCTGCGCCCTCTTTTTTGTTGGGAAAGCGAATGAGAATCGCATCTGCTAAGAGACCGGCATGAAAAAGGTGAATCTTGAAAGGATCACGGAAGACTTGTGGGCCTCACCGAAAGGGCGGTTTGCCGGCGGTTTCAAAATGGTTTCAGAAGCGCTCGGCCGAAAGCCCGACTCCACCGTCATGGATGAGCGCCACCCGTTCGACGTCGAAATCTCGCGCATTCCGCCCGGGAAATTGAATTATCCCTATCATGCCCACAGTGCGCAGTGGGAATTTTATCAGGTCATCTCAGGCAGCGGCATTGTTCGGCATCAGGAAGGTGAAACCCCGATCGTGCCCGGTGATGCCTTTATTTTCGGTCCAACCGAACCGCACCAAATCCGAAATGATACCACTGAAGACCTCGTGCTCCTGGTTATAGCCGACAATCCGTTAGGCGAATTCGGATATTATCCCGACAGTAAGAAATGGATTGTGCGTTATCCGCAGCGGACGCTGATTCGTTCCGAGAATTTGGATTATCTCGACGGCGAGGAATAGCGCCTCTTCGTTCAGGTCACTTACGTGGCCGAAAGAAAATAGATTGGCTTAGACAAATTTTTTGGCGGGCGGCGTCTTCCTGTTGAATGAGCGCCGTGCCTTCACAGCCAGAGGGATTGGCTTCCATCCTCCGTGAGCTGGTCGATCTCTCGCGACCCCCGGTGAGCGCGGCCGATCCCCACCAAAGCGGAAAAGCGAATCAGCCGGCTTCAGGCGGCAATCGAACGAGGGTCCGGGACAATCCAGTGAGCTCTGTTGAAGGTCCCGAATCCGGGACGGAATAATCCCGCCAGCGAGCGTGAGTCGATCCTTTTGGATTCGAGGCGTAAGTCTCAACTTTCTGGGAATCAGCCATTTATAAATGAAATATGAGGGTGGCATAAGCCATGCAAATGCTTTCCCGCATCCAAAAGGAACTTCCTGCGCATCAACAGTTGTCAGCGCCTGAAACCGCCGCCCACAGCCACCTCTAACCTTTCAATCCCATGATCCTAGATACCTTCCGGCAAGACGTTCGAATCGGACTGCGAGTTCTGTTTAAGGAAAAGACCTTCTGTTTTCTCGCCGTGCTCGTGCTTGCCCTCGGTATCTGCGGAGTCACGACTCAATTCACGATCGTAAATGCCTTTCTTTTGCGCGGGTTCTCGTTCCCGCACCCGGAGCAGTTGGTCAGCGTTGGATTAATCGATCCGCAAGCCTCGGAGCAGAACAATAATTTCGGTTCGGGGAATATTCCGGCTGCGCAGGATTATGAAGATCTGAGAGCGGCGCAGAAATCGTTTTCGCTCATGGCCGCGTATTTGAACGGTTCGACGGTTAACGTGACCTACAAAAATAATCCGCAGCGGTATACCGGCGGTTACGTCACAGAAGATTTTTTCCGCATTGTCGGCGTCTCGCCGATGATGGGCCGCGATTTCACGGCGGAAGATAATCGGCCCGGCGCTGAGAAAGTTACCATTCTGGGACATGAGATCTGGCAGCGCGACTTCAACGCTGATCCCACTATCGTCGGGCAATCGGTCAGGATTAATGGCAAAGCTGCCACGGTCATCGGGGTGATGCCGCCGAACTTCAAGTTCCCGATCTCCGAGCAGTTATGGGTGCCGTATTACAACGAATTTCCCTTGAAACCGCGTGGCGACCTGGAGGGCGGCCAGGTGGGGCCGGCCATCCTTGGGCGGCTTAAGGCGGGCGTTTCGCTCGATCAGGTTAACGCCGAATTTGTCGGACTGGCCAAACGCCTTGCGACCGATAATCCGAAGACGAACAAACAACTCGTATCGGCCAGTGTGCAGCCGCTGCTGAACACATTTACCGGTCCGCAGCTTCGGCAGACCGTTTATGCCATGCTCGGCGCCGTCATCGTGGTGCTGCTGATTGCGTGCGTTAATGTCATGAACATGCAGTTCGGCCGGGCGGCGTTGCGCGCGAAAGAGCTGGCTATCCGTGGCGCGCTTGGAGCGACTCGCTGGCGTCTCGTTAGGCAGATGCTGACCGAAAGTCTCCTGGTCGCGACCTTCGGAACGGTGACCGGTGTGATCCTGGCCTACTGGGCCGTTGAGTCGCTCAGTAATTCGCTCAATTCTCTGCCTTTCCCGCTGCCTTACTGGGTCTCCTTCACAATCGACGAGCGCGTTTTGCTCGTGACGGTCGCCTTTACACTTCTTGCGACCCTCTGCTCCGGCTTTATACCTGCGTGGCTGAGCGCGCGCGCGAACGCTGCTGAAATGATGAAGGAAGGCGGCCGCGGCAACAGCAGCCGCTTGACCAATATCATTACTCGCATCCTCGTTGTCGGACAGATTGCTTTGACGGCCGCGCTTTTGATCGCTGCGACCCTCCAGGTCAAATCGATCCGGAACCAGACGACTCTGGATTACGGGTACAACGAAGCCGGCATCTACACCGCGCGCATGGGATTGTTTGAGGGCGATTATCCGACGTCGGATGCGCGGGTACAGTTCTTTGCCAGGACTCTGCGCGCTCTTCGAGCCGATCCGGCGTTTGATGGCGCCGCCATGACCAGCCGGTTTAGGATGACCTTCGGAAACTTCGGACAGTACGAAGTGGACGGGCAAACCTACGTGACCGACCGGGACCGCCCGCAGGGCAACTCGGAAAACATTTCGGACAATTACTTCAAGACCCTTGGAATCAAAGTCCTCGAGGGTCGCGATTTCACGCTGGACGATTCGGATGCCAAACAACCGGTGGCGATCGTGAATGCATCCTTCGCTCACAAATATTTTGGTCGTGACAGTGCGCTCGGCCGCCGTGTTCGGCTCTTTAATCCTGCGACGCCTCAACCGTGGCGAACCGTTGTCGGGGTGGTGCCGGACACGTTGATGCAGGGGCCATTCAATACCCAGACGGATCAAACAGGGTTTTACGTTCCCTTGCTCGGCGCCAGCCCGTCGCCGCAGTTTTGCACGATTGTGGTGCGGCCACATGCCGGTCAGCGCGCGGATACCCTCGGGCCGGCGTTGAGCCGTGCCGTTGCCAAACTTGATTCCAATTTGCCGACCTATTTCGCGGGCACGCCCGAGCGGCTGCACAGTGAAATTCTTGGTGTGAATCGCGTCACGGCCATGCTCTTCATGATTTTCGGAGGAGTCGCCTTCGTCCTTTCAGCGGTGGGTTTGTATGGCGTCATGAGCTTCTCTGTCAGTCAACGGACGCAGGAGTTTGGTATTCGCATGGCGCTCGGGGCGGACGCGACGCGCATTTTCCGCCTGGTGATGACGCAGGGAGCATGGCAGCTCATCATCGGGCTTACTTTGGGAGCGGGTGGGGCGGCTTTGCTGCTTGGTTTCATCGCCGCCGCGGCCCTGCAGAACATTCTCTTCAAAGTGAATGCCCTGGATCCGTTCATTTATACCGTGGTTGCGGCCCTCCTCACTTCGGTGGCGGCAATTTCCTGTTTCGTTCCCGCGCGCCGCGCGACTCGGGTTAATCCGATCGTCGCCTTGCGCGCGGAATAAACACCGCGGCCTCAGGAAAGAGTTTTTAGAATCTCGCTGAGCAGCTCGTAAGAGCGAAGGCGAGCGGAATGCTCGTAGATCTGGCTCACAACGATGAATTCGTCGCAGGTTGTTTCCGCGATGATCTCTTTAAGTCTCTGCCTGACGGAATCGGGAGAACCAACCACAGTGTAACGGGCGCGCTGAGCAAGCGCGGCCTGTTCGGCTTCGTTCCAAAGTCCCTCCATGCTGCCGGCAGGGGGTGGAAGTTTGCCGGGCCGTCCACGAATAAGCGTGAGTATCTGTTGTTGCGCCGACGTGAACAGGTGGCGCGCTTCCTGGTCAGTAGCGGCGCAATAGGCGCCGACTCCAACGATCGCATAGGGTTGCCGAAGCTGATGCGACGGTTTGAAATTGGTCCGGTAGAGCTCAAGAGCGACCCGCAAATATTCCGGCGCGAAGTGCGAGGCGAATCCGAATGGCAAACCCAACTCTGCTGCGAGTCGCGCGCTAAAATCGCTCGATCCAAGCAAGTAAAGCGGAACGGACATGCCCGCTCCGGGTACGGCCCGGATTCTTTGCCCTGCGGCAGCCAGTTGAAAGTAGGAGATCAACTCCACAAGGTCATCCGGGAAAGTGTCTCCACTGCTTCCGAGATGGCGACGCAAGGCGCGCGCGGTCGCCTGATCGCTACCGGGTGCGCGGCCGAGTGCAAGATCGATCCGGCCCGGGTAAAGCGATTCAAGGGTGCCGAATTGCTCCGCGATCACGAGAGGCGCGTGGTTAGGCAACATGATCCCACCGGCGCCTACGCGAATCTTCTTCGTTCCGCCGGCGACGAAACCGATCACGACCGAGGTGGCGGCACTCGCGATCCCAGGCATGTTGTGATGCTCTGCCAGCCAGTAGCGGTAATAGCCCCATTTCTCGGCGTGCTGCGCAAGGTCGAGCGAGTTCCGAAATGCCTGCGCGGCATCGCTGCCTTCCACGATGGGAGCAAGATCGAGCAGGGAGAATCGCATGGAGTCAGGAAACGGCGCGAACATCCAGTTCGAGCGATGTTTTAGAATCGACCGCGTAAAATTCGTCAGTCAAGAATTCAAATCGGCGCTTCCATGAAGAAGTTGCTCTTCTCGAAACTGCCGTTGCTGCTAACGGTTTTGTCCGCCCTTGTTTGGACGACACTGCTCAGGTGATTCGACCGCTTTAAGCGGTCAAGTTTAAACCGAGGTCGCGGTTTTTTTTCACAAGGCGGCAGACCTTGGCGCGAGGTGACCAGGGTCCCTCTCGCGTTTGCCGGCGAGAAATGCGGATCGCGCGGCGCCTCCCCTCATAAGTCGCCTTCGCTCGAATACTTATCCAATCGTCAATGACGTTGAATAATCGCGCCGGCCACCCTGTCCAAAATAGAGAAGGAAAATTGGGTAAAACTTATGAAAAGAACTCTCTATACAATCTTAGCCGCCACGGTAGCGCTCGCTGTTACAGCGTCCGCGGCGGAGCAAAACCAGAAACGAGTGGCAGCGAAGCCAGCCAAGGCGACAGCCAGTGCCTCGACGCACGTTCGCGGCGGCAGCAAGATTCAACGGTCCCGGCAAGTTGGTGTTAGCCATAACACTTCAACGCATTCGGTTAGTCACCACGCAACGGTGAACAATTGGAGCAAGGCCAACACAGCGATCACCCGATCGACCACGAAAGCCAATTCGAACGCGAGGACTAATCGAGTCACTTCACGCACGGCAAACAAGACCGCCGTTACGAGGAATATCGCTGCCAAAGAGCGAGTGAATCGGAGCCAGAACATTCAAGGGCAACGTGCGCTCGCTAACAGTGCCAACCGGAACGTGACCGTTAATCGCACCCGTAACGTAAACCGAAACGTCACGGTGGTTAATCACTGGAGCGGTAACCGGTTCGCCGGCCGGAATTATGCGGCCTTCCGGAATTATCATCGTGCCTGGCACGACCGCGGGTGGTGGAGAAGCCACTACAACAATATCATCTTTGTCAGCGGCGGCTGGTACTTCTGGAATGCCGGCTACTGGTATCCGGCCTGGGGTTACGATTCCGGATACTCCTATCCGTATGACGGACCGATCTATGGCGCGGCCAGTTTGACGCCTGACCAGATCGTCATGAACGCGCAGCAACAGCTGCGGAACGACGGTTACTATAACGGACCGATCGACGGTGTGCTCGGATCGCAAACTCGTTATGCGCTGGCGGCATTTCAGGCCGATCATGGCCTGGCTGTGACCTCTGCAGTCGACGAGCCGACGCTGGCGTCGCTTGGAATATCCTAACGCTTTGGCGGTAAGCCGCGGTTAACGCGGCTTGTCATAAAGAGCACGAGCCGCACGGTTTCACGACCGTGCGGCTTCTTTTTGCCCGTGCTTTGGCAGTAGAACTGGCGGTGGCGTGGAGGGACGACCTCTGTGTCGTCCCATTATTCTGTCGCGACCCTGGACGCCATCGCCGATTGAATCCTTCGCGATGTGAGTGGATGCTCGGTCCCATGGGATTTGAACAATATCACGAGCCAGCTGACGAACTTCCGGCGGCCACACGAACCTTTGCGCGGATGATCGTCTCTTTGAGCGAGGAGGCGGAAGCGATCAACTGGTACGAACAACGGATCGCGCTCGAGAAAGACAAGAGCGCGCGCTCGATCATGCAAGATGCGCAGAAAGAGGAGTTCAAACATTTCTGCATGGACTTGGAATGGCTGCTGCGCACCAAAGATACCTGGCGCAAGATTGCGAAGGGGGTTCTCTTTACTTCCGGAGATATCACCGAGAAAGCCGACGAAGCTGAGGAAGACGCCGATTAGAGTTTGGTGTCTGCCTGACTACAACGCGCCGGGAAATCGCTTCCCCTACTTCCAGTCGGTGTATCAAGAGGGACCGGATAGACCGATCCGAGATACTCGACGTTGACGTATTGAGCGTTGCTGGAGCGAACACGAAACTTTGTTCCGGTAGGAATCAGGACGTTGCCGGTTGGAAGCTGTAACTGAATCGGCTGAACAATGGTGACGAGCGTTCCGGGCAGCTTTGCTGCCGGCTCCGGAGTGGTGCTTGGAGCAATCGTGGGAGTAGCCGCGGTCGCGGTTGCCGGTGAGGGAGAGGCTGCCGCGTCCGGCTTCGGTTTCTCCACCACTCCACCTTCGGCGGGTTCGATTTTGATGACCGGATGAATTTCCCATGCCGTCTTGCGCCAGGGATTATGGAACTTTTTTTCGCCGGCTGTTCGTACCGATTCACCAACGTCGGCGTAACCGTTGTGTTCGTCGTCCCATAGCAAGTATCCAGTGAGACGAATCTTGCGGGCCGGATGTCCCGTGGGTTCGTAAGCCATGTCGGAGGCGCGAAAGAAGCCGGCCAGATCCTGGATCTTAATATTGTCGTGATAAATGGCGTTCTGCGTTCGTGGAGTGATTTCGCAAACGATCGCCGTCGGATCGCCAGGCTGTGGCGGACGCGTTGGGGGCTTGGCAAAGATCTCCAGGTGCCAGTCATGAAAATCGGTGCTGCCGCAGTTCGTGCTTTCGGGAGGGCCGGCGTAGGCGACACCTAAATATCCGGTCAATTCGACCAGTTGATTCTCCAGGTCTGGCAGCGGTTTCTTCTGCGCCGGGCCAACATCCTTTCGCCGCTGGTTTTTTGTGTGGCTGTCCCAGTCGCCGACATATTTTTGAAACCCGAGAAAATCGAGTTTCGGAATCTTTGCCGGAATTTCCGCGGGCGCGGATCGGTTTTTTAATTGATTACGTTCGGCGCCATCCGGAGTCTTGGCTGTCCCTTCGAGCTTCTTCAGGCAATCCCATTTCGAGAGATCGAGTTCCTTGAGGTCTCGATCTTGTGAGAGCTCTCTTTTTTGTGCGTGGATTGAAATCGGCAGCGCCAGGAGCAGGCAAGTTACCCACCCGAGGCTCAACGGAATGCGTCGTCCAATATTAATCAAGCCAAACAAACCCCTGTGGGCATTTGCCCTCCCCCGATTGCTTAAAACGTTAGGCGGAGACCGCCACTGACTGCGTTGTTGTCGTAGTTAGACCGGCCAAGGTTGCCGTCGTAGAAGAGGTAAGTGGAGACGCGATTGTTCCAAAGAATAGTGAACCCTGCGTCCACCAGTGCGCTGTCGCGGCCGATGGCGGGTCCATGCACGGTGAAGATGCCGCCGGCGCCGGAAGCAAAGCGCGCATCAATGGGATAGGCGCGATCGCCGTATTCATGTTCCCATGCGGCGCGGATTTCCGGGCGGAAAATCGTGCGACCGAACGAGGCATCGTAAGCCAGGCGCAATCCAGTGCTGCTGCGGAATGAATCCTCACTCTGATCGGGGAAGGTCAAAGGCGCGAGCGATCCCGTCTCGGTAAAGCTGTTCACGTCCACGTTGGTGTATTGCAAGCTCGACCAGGTGCCGACTAGGAGACGACCGAAATGCCAGTCGCTGCCGTAAGCCAGGAAAGCGTTGAACTCGCTGCCATCAGTGCTGCCGCGCACGGGCAGGTTTTGCAGACCCGTGCGATGGGTGTCGTAATCATTCCATCCGCCGTTCACCCCGCCGTCGATGTGAATGAGACTGCCGAAGAAGCCTTTGATTCCGTAAACGGTCGCATAAGCGCCGGCCTGCCCGCCGTCGTAATTGATGCGGCCATCATCCACCAAGTCGGCGCGTCCACCGGAATAACTTCCATCGATACCGATGGCGAAATGATCGCACACGCGATAATCGAGACCGACAAGGACCGTGCCAGTGGTGATATCGTAACCGTGCGCATTACGGTCGTTGTTGTCGACATTGACGAAGTCACCGGAGCCGGTCACGAACACGCCCCAGCGATTTTCCGGGGTAGCCACCATGACGTTCTTGTCTTTGTTGTCGACTGGCAGAACGACTTTGCCGTCGCTATAGGCAAAGGTCAGACCCGGATCCGGCAACACCGGCCCGCTGGTCGTCATGTTCATGCCGTTTGATGAAAATCCGGTCGAACCGGCGCGGATATCGTCGGTGCGATGCTGGATGTTCATGTTCTGCACGATCGCCTTGGAGAAGCTGATTTCGTAAAGCGCGGCCAGTTCCTCGGGCGCGATCAGATCGTAATCGTGAGGCAGATTAGCCAGCGGCTCGGTGTCGAGGAAGTTGATCAGGGCGTCGGCGCGCGCGTCGCCTACCGAGTTGTTTAGATTCACCGCCACCGAGGTTTGATTGGGCGTCAGACCGCCGATAACGAATGAGCCCTGGGCGAAAAGGAGCGCCACATCGTTAGGCTCGTATATCACTTCCGGGCTGATCAGTGTTCCGGTGGGGCCGAAATCGGTCACGACGGTGGCGAATTCATTGTTCACCCCGCCGGCGGCGGTCAGGAAAATAATCTTGTCGCCGGCGACTACGGAAAAGTTGGCCAGCTTCACGATTGTGAGAGTGCCATCAAGATTGGCTGCTCCGCCCATTTGCAGAAGATCGTGGGTGGCCAGGCTGGCAATTTCGATAATCAAATTTCCGCTGGCGTTCTGGGTATAATTGCCGTTGACCGTGAGAGTTCCCGGCGAATCACCGGGGCTGACGGTGCCGTTATTGGTCAGGTTACCCCCAACAGTGCCGATACCCGAAAGGGTGCCACCAAGATTGACAGTAGTTTCTGCGCTTGCGATCGAACCATCCAGCTGCAATACGCCGTCGTTAATTGTGGTATCCCCGGTGTAGGTGCTCGCTCCGGTTAGGAGCATGAGTCCGGCGCCTTCTTTCGTTAGTCCACCATCCTGGATGACGCCACTGGCCTCCAGGTCGACTGACCCTGGGCCATCATTCACGGTGAAAGTTCGCGTAACGCCGCCCAAGTCGATATTCGAAGCGATCAAAGCGGCGTTGCCGGCCGCGTCCGACGTCGCGGTGACATCTGAATTAGCTCCCAAAAGCAACAAACCGGGAGTCGCCCCCAGACCGCCGGTGATCGAGCCTCCGGTCATGTCGAGCGTGCCATTTAGGGCCAGGCTGTTTCCTCCGCTCGTCGGAACATTGGTGACGTCGCCGCGGTTGATGACCAGGTTATTAATCGTTTCGCCGAAGCCGTTCATGTCGAATAGGCCATCCCGCTTGATGGTGACATTGGCGCTGTTGGCGATCTGGCTGTGATTTTGCAGCACAACCACGGCACTCTGCGCGCCGCCATTGCCGTCACCGATGACAAGATTGTCCGGGATCTGATCAGTACCGGCGGGCCCGTTAAGGGAAAGGACGCCATCATTTACATGCGTCGTCCCGGTGTAGGTGTTGCCGGTCGCGCTGGCGAATTCGAGCGTGCCCGCGCCTTCCTTAATCAAGCCGGCGCCGGTCGATCCGCCGCCTAACTGATCCTGGATGACACCCGTGATGCTCAGGTCGACCGCGCCCGGGCCGTCATTCACCGTGAAGGTTCGGGTGATTGTTCCTAAAAAATTAAGGGTAACATTGGATGCGATCACGGCGGCGTTGCCGGCCGCGTCAGACGTCGCAGTGACATCGGAATTTGCTCCCGCGAGCAACAATCCCGGAGTTGCGCCGGTTCCGCCGCTGATGGAGCCCCCCGTCATGTTGAGCGTGCCGAACAGCGCAAGGCTGTGCAGCCCGTCAGTCGGCACGTTGATGACGTTCCCCTGGCTGATCTCCAGGTTGTGAATCGAATTCCCGAAACCATTCATGTCGTATTGGCCGTCGGAGTTGATCGTCATGTTCGACGTCGTCGCGATCTGGTTGTTGTTCTGCAAACGCAGGATGGCCGCATTCGGTCCGCCTGTCCCCAGGCCGATCACCACATCGCCGGGAACCATGATTGTTCCATCGGCCGCGTTGAGGGCGAGCGTTCCCAACTCAACCGTGGTCGTGCCGGTATAGGTATTTGGCGCGGTCCCCTGAAGAACGAGTGTGCCCGTGCCCGTTTTCGTCAGACCACCAGGGCCGCTCAGGATGCCGGTCATGGTTGCGGTGTGGGCGTTGTCGACTTGCGCGATCATGCCATCAGGGCTTTGCGTATTGCCGAAAGTGACGTTGTTGGCGAAGGTCACGCCGCCGCCGAGGAAATGGAGGAGGCCGCCGTCGAAGGTCAGGGTGCCGCCGACTGTCAGCACCGCGGTGTTATCCATCTCGAGGGTGCCGCCGGTACCGGTGCCGCCACCCCAGACCCACATGTTGTTGGTTACGTTAACGACGCCGTTGTTCTTGACCGTTACCGTTCCTTGTCCGCCAGGTCCGACCTGTGTTCCGCCAATCGAGAGATCGTTAGTGGCCGTCAAGGTTGCAGCCGTATTCGTGACCGGGCTAAGCCCCTGAACCAGGAGAGTTCCGCCGGAACCGGCATCGCGTCCCACGTGAATATTTTCCGCTGAAGCGGCTCCGCCCTGGCGAAGCTCCAGGTCGCCCGTGCCGGCCGCACCAACATCGAGGTTGTTATTATTCTGAACGATGATGGTCGAAATCACAGTACCGCCGGCGTTTTCCCCCTTGATAATCACCGTGCCATTACCATCGGAATTGGTCCCAATGCTGAGACCGTCACTGTACATGAAACCGCCGTCGTGGACTGTGAGCGTCCCTGTACCCGAAGTCCCAACGCTCGAATTACCGATGATGGTCAGGTTAGCCACCCCGCCGGCGTTGCTGAGATCGACAGTCCCCACGCCGCCGGAAAATGTGCCCACGTCCATGTGACTGGCTAGGGCGCCGCCGGCCAGGGTCACGGTTCCCAGGGAGGTAAACGACCCCGTTCCGGAATCACCAACACGCAGCTGGCCAGTGACTATCAGGCCGGCATCATCCCGTTCCGTGACACCGCCGCTGGACCCGCTTTGCGACCCGATGATCATGTTCTGCGCGACTGAGGTTTGCGATGTATCCCGGAGAAGGACGGTGCCGGTTCCGGCGTCGCCGATGATGAAGTTGGTAGTTCCGATGGTCAGGGTAGCCGCGTTTTGCACCCGGAGTTGCCCGGTGTCGCCCGAGTTGGTTCCGACGTCCAGCGAACGTGCCTGCGCGGCGCCGCTATTAATGCTGGTTGGGTTGGGGCTGATTACGTTGATCTGAACGTTATTGGCCGAGGTTGGAACATTGGTTGGGTTCCAGTTGTTCGCGTTGAACCAGTTGGCATTCGTGGCTCCGGTCCATTGCTCCAGCTGGGCTTGGGACGATAAGATGCTGACGAAAAGGGTGGTGAGACAGAGTACAGCCTGTGCTTAAAAACTTCATTGGGTTCCTCGATTTTGCGAGTTCTAACGAGGATGTCGAGGCTGATTTTGAGGCCCGTTCTTATTACCAAATTGGCGCAAATAACCCTGATTCCGGCGAAAAATCAGATCCGTTAACTCATGTAATAGCCACCGTTTACGTTTAGAACATGGCCGGTGACGTAGGAGGCCATGGGCGAGGCGAGAAAGATCGCCGCATTCACGATCTCCATCACATCTCCCAGGCGGCCTAACGGGATCTGTTTCTTGAAATTTTCCGTGACTTCATCCGGCATGCCTTTGCTCATCCCGACGTCGATGAATCCGGGCGCGATGGCGTTAACCGTGATGCCTTGTCGAGCAAGTTCGCGGGCCGTGACTTTCGTTAGGGCAATGATCGCTGCCTTGCTCGATGAATAATTGGCCTGTCCAAACAGCCCCATCTGGCCGCTAACCGATGACATGTTAATAATGCGCCCGCCGGAGCGCAGAATGGTGGCCGCTTTCTGGGTGACGTTGAAGGTGCCGGTGACGTTGACCCGAATGATGCTCTCGAATTCTTCGAGCGACATCTTCTTGATCGTGCGATCGCGAATGATGCCGGAATTGTTCACCAGGATATCGAGCCCGCCGCGCTGTTCCTGGATCTGCTTCATCATCGCTTCGACTTGCGCCGGGTTGGTGACGTCGCACTCGATCACCAGGGGGTTCTTCAGTTCGCGCGCGACGGTTTCCGCATCGGCTTTGTTTTGGCCTTTCTCATCGGAAATAAAATTCACCACACATTGCGCGCCGCGCCCGCCGAAAGCCTTGATCATTTCCGCGCCGATTCCGCGCGAGCTTCCGGTGACGAGAACAACTTTTCCGGTGAAATCGAGAAGGTCAGCCATAGGCAGGAAGATTAAGCAGGAACCCAGGAAGCCAAGAACAGATTCTCCCGCCGCTACGACGAGAGTGCGATGTCACAGTTGCCCGGCCGGCTTGGCGTATCGAGAAATAATCAGCGAAATCGGCAACCCGATGAGGCAAATGTGAATCGCGATCGCCAGGGAGTCGTTCGACAGCGTGTGTGGCCGCGGACCAATTCGCGAAAGCTGCACAACCACCCAGTACATCATTAAGTACACAATCGGCCCGTAGATGATTCCGCTGACCAAAGGGTGGCGCGTAAGCACCGGCAGATAGCGGCTGGCGACGAAGAAAAACAATACCCAGCAAAGCATAATAAAGAAATGCAGTCCCAGGCCGAGCGCGGCGGTCTCAATTCCGCCGGCGTAGGCGGCCTTGCGTCCAATCAAAGCGGCCGCGATGGCTTGAAGTCCCTTGGTCAGAGCAACTCCGTTCCAAATATAGATGACAAAGGCTGACGAAATATCGAGGCAGCCCGCGACCAGCCAGGCGAGGAAGATTGCACGAAAGCTGGAACGGCGAGGGTCGACCATGGCCCCTAAATTAGGCAGGAAAGGAGGAATCTAACAAGCTGTAGCGGCGGTCTGTGACCGTCGCATTATTTACTGGGAGAAGTTTGCGATGGCCACAGACCGCCGCTACAAAGAGCCGGGCGACTCCGTCCACGCCGTTACGCGCATTTGAAATCCACCAAATCCTGCTGAACCTGTCTCTTCGCCATGTCTTCGCCCGTCCGTGTCCTCACCGCTGTCCCGATCTGTGATGGTCACGACAGCGCGATCAACACAATCAATCTCGAGTTTATCCGGCACGGGATCGAAGTGGTTTATCTCGGTTTTCATCGATATGTCGGCGACATCGTGCGCGCCGCCATCCAGGAGGACGTGGCCGCCATCGGCATTTCGAGTTACAACGGCGGTCATATCGATTTTTTTGCTGACGTTGTCAGGCAACTCAAGGCCCAGGGCGCAAATGATATCGCGCGTCTTTGGTGGCGGCGGCGGCACCATCACCCACGACGACGCTCGTCTGATGAAACGCAAAGGCGTCGATGAAATATTCTTCGCCGGCACCTCGTTAGTCGAGATGGCCGACTATGTGCGGAAACATTACGGGTCTTCGCGCAAAAAGAAGACCATCGGCAAAAACGGAAGATGGGATCTGGCGCTGGCGCGGGAATTGACCGCCATCGAGGACAAGAAGGGAAAAATCGGAAATCGGAAATCGGAAATCGGAAATTTGCAGCGCGCGAAGCGCGCCAAGGTGATCGGCTTCACTGGCCCGGGCGGCGCGGGAAAGACGACGCTGATCGACGAGCTCGTGCTGCGATTTCTGCGGAACGAACCAAAGGCGCGGATCGCTATCTTGTCGCACGATCCCAGCGTCGTCGGCGAAGGCGCCCTCCTGGGCGATCGCGCCACTATGATCAATTCGCAGAACGATCGTGTCTTCATGCGCAGCATGGCCACGCGCGGCCAGGCCGGGGGACTTTCGCCGGCCACGGAAAGCTGCCTTGCGCGCCTGACGAAAGGCGATTTCGACTACGTCATTATCGAAACTGTCGGCACAGGCCAGGAAGCCCTCCCGTTTCAAAGCAAGATGATCGATCAAACGGTGCTGGTGATGAATCCCGATTACGGCGCGCGCCTGCAGTTGCAGAAGATTGTCATGCTCGATGTGGCCGACATCGTGGTGGTTAATAAAACGGACCTTGATCGGGCCAAGGCTGCTCTTTCCGAAATCGAGCATCGCCTGACCCAGAATAGCCGGGACCAGAAAATCGTCGCCACGGTGGCCAAGCGGCACCGCGATCCAGGGGTCGATGAACTTTACGAAATGATCACCAGGCGGGACGCTTCTTCAGCGGGGACAAAGCAACTTACCAAATCGAAAGCGAGGACACGATGAGCAAACTGGGCGCAGTTGTTGAATCAGTTGAGAAGTACGAACGCTTTGTACTCGATCAGGTGAAACGGGCACGCTCGGACGCGGAGTTCGGCCGCCAGATGACCGAGCGCTGGAATAAGATCAAAGCGGAAATTCCAACTTCGCGCGCACCCACCGGTTTGCCTTTGCCGCGTTTGGCCTTGCCCGAAATCGATGAGGCCGGCGAGATCGCGCGTTACCTTTTTGGCGACGGATTGCCCGGCGAGTTTCCCTATTTGAACGGCGCCTACCGCGAGATGTATCTCGAACCGATGCCGGAAATCGAGACCGGCAGTTTCGGCAATGCAAAATCCGCCAATGGCGCCAATGGGCACGGAACGAAGAACGGCGCCAAGGCGAAGGGCGCGAAACCGAAAGTGCAGCCACAAGAGGAGCCGACACGGCTTTTCTCCGGGTTGATGCTCGCGGAGGACACCAACAAGCGTTTTCATTTTCTGAGCGCTCACCAGCGTTCGAAACGTCTCAGCACCGCCTTTGATGGTCCCACACTTTACGGCATCGACTCCGATGCCGATGGCGTCTTTGGAAAAATTGGCGAAGGCGGCGTCGCGGTCGACACCGTCGAAGACATGGTTCGCCTTTACGACGGATTCGAAGTCGGCGCGCCGAACTTTTCGGCTTCGATGACCATCAGCGGTCCGGCGCCGATCATCATGGCGATGTATATCGCGGCCGCGAAACGCCGCTTCGGCCCCAAGGTCGTGCCGAATCTGCGCGGCACGATTCAGGCCGACATTTTCAAAGAGGTTCAGGCGCAGAACGAAACCATTTTCCCGATCGAAGCTTCGCTTCGTTTCCTTCTCGATATGATCGAATGGACCACGGAGAACATGCCGCGGTGGTATCCGGTCTCGATCAGCGGTTACCACATTGGCGAAGCCGGCTCGACCCCGGTGCAGCAGGCGGCCTACACACTCTCCAACGGATTTGCCTACGCCGAGATGCTGGCCGCGCGTGGTGTTCCGGTGGACCAATTCGCGTCGCGTCTTTCCTTCTTCCTCGATTGTGGACTCGATGTGGAATACATCGCCCTCTCGCGGGTTTCGCGAAAAATTTGGGCCATCGGGATGCGCGATGTTTTCGGCGCAAGTCCGCGCGGGCAAATGTTCAAGCTGCACACGCAGACGAGCGGGCGATCGCTCATCGCGGCCGAGTTTAAGAATAATCTTACGCGCACGGCGGCGGAGTTGATGCTGGCTTACATGAACGGCACCAACTCATGCCACTCAAACAGTGCGGACGAGCCGTTCACCACGCCGAGCGAAGAGTGGATCCGGCTGGCCGCGCATGGCCAGGCCATTTTGCTCGAGGAATCGGGGATCTTTAAGCACACCATGAACATGCTTAGCGGTTCGCCCGGCATGAAGGCGGTCGAGCGCGCAGTCGAGCAGGCCATCCTGGATGAATTCCGTGAGATCGAATCGTTAGG
Source organism: uncultured Verrucomicrobiae bacterium (assembly GCA_963824205.1). Lineage (GTDB taxonomy): Bacteria > Verrucomicrobiota > Verrucomicrobiia > Chthoniobacterales > UBA10450 > JBBRDU01. The sequence continues at coordinate 1,467,376 of CAWGOG010000001.1, forward strand.
CGGAGTCATGGGCGCGGTCGAGAACCGCTATCAGCGCAGCCAGATCCAGAATGCGGCCCATCGATACGAGCAGCAGATCTACAATGGCACCCGGCCGATCGTTGGCTTGACGCGCTACCGCGATCCGGACGAAGAACCGCCGACGATCGAGCTTGCCCGGACGCCCCGCTCGAAACAGCAGTTGCAGATCAATCGGCTGAAGCAGTTCAAGAAGAAGCACGCGGGTAAGGCTGACAAAGCGCTCGATAAACTCGAGGCCGTCGTGGAAAGCGGTGAAAATACTTTCCCGGCACTGATGGAAGCCGTCGAAGTTTGCTCGTTAGGCCAGATTACCGAACGGCTTCAGGAGGTCGTTGGCCACTTTCGGCCGATGGTGTAACAGCTTCGCAGGGCGGGGCTAACGTGGGAGGGGCCTATTGGCCGCGACCTTCAGTCATAAATAAAGGGCCAAGGATTCGTTAGTAGGTCTGCCTGCGCCGCGCTGCTGTCTCTCCACTCAATAGTCTGCTCGACCAGTCCTTTCTTGACAGGGTTTTGCTCAATGTAGCTCCTGACGTAGCCGAACTGCTTGGCTGTGCGAATCCGCGTCTCGTAGTACCCGTCTTGCCAAGCGGCGCCGCTCTTTTCCAAGCCACTCTTTCGTGCGACAAATGTCATCATTGCGTGCATGTACTTTGGCAGCGTCCAAGGTTCGTGCGGACAAAGAAGCGCATGCCAGTGATCCGGCATAACGACAAAGGCAGCGAGGTAAATCCGTTTGTGCAAAACACCATGAGCCAGCGCTGATACAATCTTGTTCCTCATCTGTGCATCCAAGAGTGGTTTTTTAGGTTGGAGTGATTTGGTAACGAAGAACGTCGCCGGCAGATCTGTGATTCTATTGAGTCGAAGCTCTTTTGAGTGAGCATCAATGTTTAGGGTCGCGGCCAATAGGCCCCTCCCACATTTTTGCCCGACCGCGTCAGTCTCGTCACTTCCACGCATTCACTTGGTCGGCTTGAACCGGATGTTATCGCCGTAAAACATCAAACAGCGCGAGTCAGCCACGCGCGTGGTCTTCAGTGAGACGATCACGTCCGCACCCACTTTTCGGATAGTCCCTTTGCCGGCGTTTCCGAAGCTATCGCTCCAGGTGAACTCGAGGCCGCCTTTGCCAGTGGCGTGGCCTTTGCCGTCGCCTTCCGGCGCAGCGCCGCTGCCGTCTTTGCGATTGGCGTTAAAATAAATTGAAACAGCATCGCCATTCTGCTCGACGCTGAACTGGAAAACGCTGTTGCCGTGATAATTCTTGTCCGCCCATTCGCCAGCGAAACTCTCTCCAGCTGCAGCGATCGCGAGAAATGGCGTGAAGACTGCGATGAGCGCAAGGAGCGAGCAAATTTTCTTCATCGGATGATGCTAGCGATGAGTCACCCGTCTCGGAATGAAATTGTGAGTGGCTGAGTCGAAGCGCTATGCTGCGCCCGACATGAGTTCGACCGCTTCCGAAAACGGAAACAGCGCGCGCAACCGGATTGTGTGGCGGCTATTGCCCTTTCTGTTCCTTCTTTACGTAGCCAACTATCTCGATCGGGCCAACATCGCCTACGCGACACTGGGAATGAAAGGCGATATTGGCCTAACGGATTCGGTGTTTGGCACCGCGAGCGGGATTTTCTTCATCGGTTATCTCGGGCTTCAGATTCCGGGTGCTCTCCTGGTGGAGCGTTGGAGCGCGCGGCGTTTGCTGGCGTTGACCCTGGTCTCATGGGGCCTGCTGACCACGCTGACCGGTTTCGTGCGCACCCCATTTCAGCTTTACGGTGCGCGCTTTCTATTGGGTGCGGCGGAGGCAGGGTTTTTCCCCGGTGTGATCGTTTATCTGTCGCACTGGTTCATTTACCAGGATCGCGCCAAGGCGGTTGCGCGATTCATGTCTGCAATTCCGATCGCTTTCATTCTGGGCGGACCGCTCGCCGGAGTGATCCTTGGCCTGCATTGGTTCGATATTCCCGGTTGGCGCTGGCTTTTCTTTTTGGAGGGCCTGCCGGCAATCGTGCTCGGAATCGCGACTTTTTTTGTTCTGCCAGATCGCCCTGACGAGGTGAAATGGCTGCGAACGGACGAACGCGAATGGGTTGTTTCCCGCCTGGAAGAAGAACGGCGCGCCAAGGCAGATGTTGAACACATGACTATCTGGCAGGCGTTGCGCCATCCGCCTGTGCTGTTCCTGACAGCCGGTCTTTTTTTCTGCTACAACTGCATGTACGCCTTCTTTTTTTGGATGCCGACGATGCTGCAGCGGCTGGGCGGCTGGACGAATGTTCGCCAGCTTACGTGGATCGGCACGATTCCTTTCGTCGCCGGCCTGCTTGGGATTCTCGCCTTGGGATGGAATTCCGATCGGATGCGCGAACGTCGATGGCATTTCATCGTGCCACAGCTGGTCGGCGTGTTGGCATTAAGTATTTGGCTTCTCTGTCCGCATTCACCGGGGCTTCTTCTGTTTGCATTTACTCTTGTCGGTTTTGCCGTGAATGCTCATTTCCCTTCGTTCTGGGCGCTGCCGTCCGCATTTCTTTCCAGCTCAGCAGCGGCCGCTGCGGTTGCCTTTATTAATTGTGCCGGCAGCATTGGGGGATTCTTCGGCCCTAAAATCATCGGTGAATTGAGCCAGCGAACGGGATCGTTTAACGCCGGCTTTCTCTACATGATTGGCTGCTGGATCATGGCGTCACTCCTCGTGCTGCTCTGCCCGCGCGAGCGGTCCCCCTAAGTTGTGATGACCGTCGCACAGCTTTCATGGATTTCCCCAGCATCCCGGGTTCCTAAACCCGTTTCAACGTCCAACCTTCAACCCCAAAGGCTTAGCGAAGCGAAGCCCTGTAATTATCATTGACCCCTAACGGCATTTCTGCCGGAATCGCGCCCATGATGAAAACTCGAATTGCAGCAGTAGTTTTGGCTCTCTCGTTCTTGGGAACAGCGGCCTCTTTTGCGGCTAACGCTCACCTTGGAACGTGGAAGACCAATCAGGCGAAGTCGAAATTAGCGCCCGGAGCGGGCAAGACCCAGACGGTCACGTATGCCGAGAAGAAGGATAAGATTCAGGTGACGGTCGACGGGATGGACAAGGACGGGAAAGCGACTCACGGAGTCTGGACGGGCCCGACCGATGGCAAAAGTTACAAGGTTAAAGGGAACCTGGCCTGGGATGCGATGGCCTACAAAATGGTGGATGACCACACCTACGACATCACCGCGATAAAGGACGGGAAAATGGTGTGGAGTGGTCGAAGCACCGTCTCGAAAGATGGCAAAATGCGCACTCTGAACATGAGTGGAACCGGGGCGGACGGGAAGAAATTCAAAGCCAAAAGCGTTTACGACAAGGCGTAAATCGTAGCTTTCGTAATTCGGGTTTCGGGTCCGCCGAAAGGCGGACCCTTCGTGGGGGTGGATTACGGGCCGTTGTGACCGGCGCCGCGGCACGCTGTCCGGAGTAGATCGCTTTAGACGATTCAGTTACGTTGCAACGTGACTGGCTTGCGGCTGTGCGTATGACGAAAGGCGATGAATGGCCGCGAATAGCCGTGGTAGGCGCCGGTGCGGTGGGCGGCTATTTCGGCGGAATGTTTGCCGCCGCCGGCGCTCCGGTGGTGATGATCGGCCGCCAACAATTTGTCGACGCGGTCAGGCAAAACGGCTTCGTGCTCGATCGGTTGCAAGCGCGGGAGCGGCTCAATGTCGAAGCGAGCGTCGATATGAGTGCGGTGCGAGATGCTCGCCTGATTCTTTTTTGTGTGAAATCGATGAATACCTCGTCGGTAGCTACGCAAATGGCCCCGTTCCTCGCCGAAGATGCGACGGTCGTTAGTCTGCAAAACGGCGTGGACAACGTTGATCGAATCCGCCAAGCCGCCCACATTTCCGCCGTTCCCGCCGCGGTTTATGTCGCCGCGTCAGTGCCGGAACCGGGCCATGTGAAACATTTGGCGCGCGGCGATGTCATTGTCGGGCTGCCGGGTGACGGAACGAAATACGTGGCGGACATTTTCGGCCGGGCCGGAATTGGTTGTGAGATTTCGAGCAACATCGAAGGTGAATTATGGGTCAAACTCCTTTGTAACTGCGCCTTGAATGCCATTTCTGCATTGGGCCACGCTCCTTATGGACAGATCGCCGAAAGTAGTGACGCGCGGCAGGTGATGCAGGCTGTAGTGGAAGAAGTCCTGGCAGTCGCGCGGGCCGCGAAAGTGATCTTGCCTGACATCTCGGACACCAAAGCAGGAATGGCCGCAGCCATGGAGATTGCCACGCAAATGGCTGGAGCATTGTCGTCGACTGCGCAGGATTTGAATCGCGGCCGGCCCACCGAGATCGATTCGTTAAACGGCTACGTCTCTCGCCGCGGAACAGAGCTGGGCGTGCAGGTTCCGGTCAATCACGCGCTCTATGCTTTGGTGAAGCTGGCGGAACAACGCCCTCTGAATTGATCTGCACTATTCTAATCTAATTGGCGATCTCCAGCCCCGCCTTGCGCAGGCCTTCCATGAAATGCTTCCCGTAATCGGGTTCCCACCATTTCTCGGCATCCTGGGAAATAGTGTCGGCGAAGTCTGGCCGTAATTTAAGGAGAGCCTGAAGGGCTTTGTCGGCCGCATCACCTTCCCCGAGTTGTCCGTAGCAAGCGGCCATTGCGGCATGCATCCCCCAATGGCCTGGGAGATTGCCTTTGATTACGAAATTCAATGCGCCGCGGTAGTCACCTTGGCGGTAGGCGTTATAGGCGTCCGTATACCAATACCATCCCGGATGATGCGGATTGAGCTGCTTGGCTCGGTCCGCTAACGCCATCCCGCGATCACCGTCGCCCGCATAGGTTAGCAATTCACCGAGAAACGCGATGGAGTTGCCGTCCATCGGGTTGAGTGAGACGGCTCGCTCTGCCGTATTCCGGAAGCTTTGGAATTCTTTTTGGAAAAAGAGCGCCTGAGCCAGGCTGAAATGGGCCAGGTGATTGGAGGGTGCCGCTTCGATAGCGCGTCGCGCGGCCGTCGAACCACTCGTTAGGGGTTCCGCTTGAAGATTGAATCCTTGTGCGTAGTCCTGGACGCAAAGCAAAGCCAGCATGGCCCAGGCATCGGCGTAGTCGGGCGCCTTTCGCACCCCTAATTCCAAGCAAGCTCGCGCTGCGGCAAGCTCATCCGCAGTAACTCGCTCAAAGTAACCGAAGCTGCGCAACACGGCCTCATACGGGCTCAATTCTTCCGGAGTGCGGCTGCGCACAGCTTCACTCATGCTTCGGGGCAGAACCCCGTTCATGTCAGCAACAGTCGAGACGATACGTGGAACCAATTCATCCTGTAACTCGAAGATCGCCTCCGAAGCGAACGGTCGTTCATAGTTCTCCGCCCAGAGATGAGCGCCCGAAACCGCATCGACCAGTTGTACGGCGAGGCGCAGCTTAGTGCCCGCCTGCCGGAGGCTTCCCTCCATGACGTAGCGAGCCCCTAACTGTTTGCCGGCCGAACGAACGTCAACCGTCTCACTGGCGTAACGTGAAGTCGAACTGCGCGAGATGACCTTAAGGTAGGAAAATCGCGACAGCCCCGTGACAATCTCTTCACTTAGGCCTTCTGACAGCGCCGTGAGATCGGAATTGCTGCCGCTGTATTTAAATGGCAGGACCGCAACCCAGAAGCCCTCCTCCGCCCGGACTGTTCCGGCGCCCGATGTCTTGACCGCAGGAGGCGCTCCGGCTTTGTCACTAATTTCCAGGCCGGCTTTGCGCAGCCCGTCAAGCAGATGCTCAGTGAGTTCAGGGTCAAGCCATTTGCCGAATTCATCTCGCGCAATCGCACCGAAGTTCGGAATCAGCGCGTGCAATTCTCCCAAGGCCGCCTGCGCACGCTCTTCTTCGCCGAGTTGCCCATAGACAGCAGCCAGGTACACGTGCGGCCAATGATAGGCGGGCATGTTGACCTTTAGTGCGCTTGCCAGTGCGCCGTGATAGTCACGCTTTCGGTAGGCATCGCAAAAGGCGACGTAATGATACCAACCCGCATGATGCGGGTTGAGCTGCATGGCCCGTTCCAGAATGCTCAGGCCTGCTTCCCAGTCACCGGTGTAAGCGATCATGTTTCCGAGGATTGCCGCCGTCGAGGAATCCATGCGATTCAGGGCGAGGGCGCGATCTGCTGCTGCGCGGAAGGCCAGGTAGTCTTTCTGGAAGAACAAGCCAGTAGCCAATGCGCAGTGGGCGAAGTGGCTGGTCGGTGCAGATGCGACGGCTCGTTGCGCAGCGGCACGGGCGCGGCCTAACGGATCACGTCTGGGATTGTAACCGAAGGCATATTCATGCCAGTAGATCATCGCCAGTTCGGCGAGGCAGTCACTATGGTCGGGGGCGGCCGCGACGGCCGCTTCGAGTATGTCGCGGACTTCCGCGTGCTCCTCCGGGGTCATGCGCTCCCAGTAGCCGAACGCGCGGAGGGTAGCCTCATGCGCCGAGTATTGACCGGCGCTTCTGCCGCGTAGCGACTCGCTCATGCTATGGACGAGCGCGCCATATTGATCCGCGACCGTCGAAACAATTCGCGGAACCAGTTCATCCTGTAATTCGAAAATCGTTTCCGAAGTAAAACTGCGCTCGTAGTTCTCAGCCCACAGATGCGCGCCGGTCTGCGCATCAACGAGTTGAACCGTAAGCCGCAACTTCGTTCCCGCCTGCCTGAGGCTTCCCTCCATGACGTAGCGCGCGCCTAATTCTTTACCGGCGGAACGAACGTCAACCGACTCGTCGGCATGTGATGTCGAATTGCGCGCGATCACTTTGAGATACGAAAAGCGCGACAGCCCTGTAACAACCTCTTCGGTCAGCCCTTCGACCAGGGCGGTCAGATCGGAATTGCCGCCGCTGTACTTGAATGGAAGCACCGCCACCCAGAAGCCCTCGTTTGCCCGACGCTCTCCGGTTTGCTCCTTTGCTTTTATCTCTTGAAATTTCTCAGGCAATTCTGGGTTGCCCGCGTCGCCACCGTAGAGATTCAGGACTGAAAGGCGTAATCCATGTTTTACTTCGCATTCGCCGAGTTCATGCAGGAGCGAGCGCCATTGGGGGTAATGCTCCAGATCATCGGCGACACGTTTGGAAACAAGGATGTGACCGGCGTCGCCACAATCCATCACCCGCTGGGCAATGTTGATGCCGGCCCCGGCGGCGTTCGCCTGCTCGTTGAGATCAGTGACTTCATTGACCGGACCACTGTGAACACCCATCCTGACTCGAAGTTCGGGGTGATTCTTCAGTTCCTTGCCAATTTCCAGGGCGCACAAAACCGGGGCTTCCGAATTGTTGCGAAAGACAAGCGCGGCACCGTCGCCCGTAGGCAGGCGAAGTAATTTCTTTTCCGCCTCGGCGGTTTGAACCTGTCTGGTTCCACGCACGATCTCTTTTAATTTTTGAATCTGCTCGCTCTGTTCGTTAATGAGCAATTTCGAGTAACCGACGATGTCGAGGAACAGGATGTGACCGATTTCAAACTTCAGTTCTGACGGTGGAGGCGCTGGCGGATTCACGGCAGTTTGGCGTATTCCGCTTTTGCCTGAATCAGAACAGGGACGTCCGAGTCGGCGTCTTTCCAAAGGGTGAAGAAGTTCTGATACTCACTCTTGGCTTTGGCAGCATCGCCGGACAGAGACCAGGCACGCGCAATTCCTAAATGTGCCAGCGCACCGATGGGCTCATTCCCAACGATGCCCGCATGGTCGAGAATTTTTTGGAATTCGCCGGCGGCGGCGCCGCCGTTTTTCGCTCCTAAGTAGGCCTGACCCCGAAAATAGATGGGATAGAGCGCAAAGGTGAAGTCCTCGTTCGTGTGCCCCATTTCGTAGGGAACGGCGGATGAGAGAGCCTCGATGGCGGCTTGGGCGTTTTCGCTCTTCAGTGCGAGGGCCGATCGAGCCATCGGCAGGTAGCGAGTTTGAACGGCCGTGTTTTGCGGGAATCGCTTTGTCAGATCGTCGATCGCCTGATCCGCGTCGGCGACGTCGCCAGCGAGCGCGAAGGCAATCGCGGAAAATCCTTCGCCGTGTTTTCCCTTGATCGCCGACAAAGCAGTTTGCGCATCTGCTTTAGCGTAGTCGGCCAGTCCGACCAGTGCTTCGCGGACGGCATTGTGCCCCTCGTACTCTGCCGCGGTTTCCTTTTCCTGCGCCCGTTGCGCCGAGTCAGCCGCGCGACGCGTGAGTTCGCGAGCGAGGCCAAACTGACCATGGTCCGCGGCGGTCTCAGACTCGATGAAAAACATTTGATCCTCCACACCTGGAATGCCCTGAGTCGCGGCCGCTTGTTGCGCCATCCCGGCGGGATTGTTCTGGAGGAAATCGACGACGTAAAGAATGAGCGGATACCAGGGAGAATTGAGCTTCTTGGTTCGCGATTGCTCGGCCGCGGCTTTCGCCTCATCGAGCCGGCCCAAGTACTGGTCGCAATACATCAGACTGACGTAATTGTTCGAACTGTCGGGATTGATCTCAAATGCTCGCTTCGCCGCCAAATCTGCTCTGGCGTAATCCCCGCATATGAGATGGATGTACCAAAGCATGATTTGCACACTCTCGTCGCGCGGATACGTCTGCGCCGTTAACTCGTAGGCGCGACGGGCAGCCTCAAGGTTTCCGGTCACGACGATTTCGTAGAATGCTGCGATGTTGAGTTTTTCGTGGTCGCTGGTGTGTTCGCGGAGGTCGTAGGCCTTGCGTGTATACTGGGCGGCCAGAGTCAACTCGCCTTGAGGTTGATAGCAACCGCCTAACATCATGTAGGCCATGGCGAAATTTGGATCGAGCGCGACCGCGCGCTGAAAGAACGTGATCGCGGTCAGGTAATCATTATCGACATCGGTCGCCTTGCTGCCCATCGCATAGGCTTGGAGCGCCTCCAGTGACGAAGTCGTGACATCTTGCGGCAATGCGTCGTACTTCTGAACCGATGTCAGCGACTCCCCCAACGCTTTCCGCATTTTGGTTGCGGCCTGCCCGAGCGCATTCAGGACCTGTTCCTTTCCCGGTGCGGTCTCCTGTTGTTGCGAAAGCAAATTTCCATCCCGGCAATTCACTGCCTTTAAGGAGACGACATACTGCGAGCCGAGGAGGGAAATGGACCCTTCGATCGTGGCGGCTGCGCCGACGCGCTGGCCGACCTGGCGGGCGAGCTCAGGCGTGAGCCGTTCGTCCTTAGGCTGTGACATCAACGTGAGCGTGTGCGCGATGGTCGAATCGGAGACCAGGGTCAAGAAAGGCGTTTGCGCCAGTTGCGAAGCCAGCCCTTGTCGCAAGGTGCCGTCAAAAACGGGATCACCGGTGGTGTTGGTGAAATCCGACAAGACGAGCGTGTCCTTATCGTTCAGTGCCTTGCTTTGACGGGAATAGTAATAAAGTCCGCCCGCGACTATTAAGATCACGAGCAGAGCGGCCACGCCGATCTTCGCGAGCCCGTTTGTTCGAGCCGCTTTCGCCTGGCGGACTTTTTGCGGCGTTTCTCGATTACCAACTTCGTCGTCGTGGAAGTTAACCAGAGAAACTTTGTGACCGTGTTTGACTTCGCAATCGCCGAGCTCGTGCAAGTAAGGCTTCCAATGCGGATAGTGTTCAAGGTCTTCGGCCACGTGCCGCGAAAGAAGAATGTGACCAGCGTCACCACAGTCCATCACTCGCTGGGCGATGTTGATCCCGGCGCCGGCGATGTTGGCCTGCTCATTTAGATCGCTGATCTCGTTAACCGGACCGCTGTGCACACCCGTGCGGACTTTCAATTCCGGATGATTCTTCAGCGCCTTGCTGATTTCCATGGCGCAGAGAACCGGCGCCTCCGGGCTGTTTCGAAAAACCAGCGCGACGCCGTCGCCCGTCGGCAGGCGCAGAAGTTTTCCTTCCGCTTCCGCCTTTTTGAATTGTTCCGTCCCGCGGACGATTTCCTTTAGCTTTTGAATCAGGTCGCTCTGCTCACTAATGAGCAATTTCGAGTAACCGACGATGTCGACGAACAGGACGTGCCCGATCTCGAATTTTACGTCGGAGGAATGCTCGGACGGCATGGGTTTGCTTTTATCTGGGATTACCGGATTTGCCGAACCTATTTCCCGCCAACAATCTTTTGCACCAAAGCTTCGAAACGTGGATCGCCGCGCAGATCGTCGAGCAGAGGATCTCCTGGAAGGAGAAACAGGTAGCTTTGGTTGCCTCCGGCATAGGCATGCTCGAGCGCTCCAACGGCCTGGTCCTTTTCGCCTAGCGAATCGTAAGCCAGCGCCAGGGCGTAGTCCGGAACTTGTGTGGACTTGGCCATTTCTTTCAGCTGCCCGAGAAGTTTTCGCGCTTCATCGGTTTGTCCATTTCGAGCATAGCCCTGGGCCAGCATGGCCATGGAGTAAGGATCATGGTTTAGATCGACCGCTTTTTGGAATTCTGGGATGGCCTCTTTGAGTTGTCCCTTCAGTTGCAGCGCCATACCGAGATAGTAGTGCGCCAGAAAAGACCCCGGATCGATTTCCAAGGTCTTGCGCGCCTGTGCTTCGGCCTCGTTGTAACGCCGCGCGTAAATATAGCCAATACTGAGATCGGCATTGATGACCATGGAAAGTGGATCGAGCTCGAGCGCACGCCTTAATTCCACGATAGCGCGATCCGATTGTCCCAGCGCCGTGAGCGCAAGTGAGAGCCAGTGGTGTGCCGTGGCGTAGTTCGGGTTTAATTGAACCGCGCGTTCCAGTTCGCTCACTCCCCGATGAATCTCGAGTTCCTCGGTCGCAATGAGACCTAACGACGCGTGCGCCTCAGCCAACGAATCGTCCAGCTCCAGTGCTTTTTTCGCCGCCGCTGTTGCTGGCACAATGGATTCCTCCGGAGAAGCCCCGCCGTAGAAACGAAGGATGCCATACGAATCGGCCAGTGCGGCATAAGCTAACGCGTAGCCCGGGTCTTTTTCGATCGCTTGCTTGAGATACTCAATCGATTTGCGTAAATCCGCGCCGGTTCGTTTGTTCCAAAAGAATCTGCCCTCGAGATAAAGCTCGTAAGCTTCCGGGTTTACCGTCGGTTTTTTCGCAATTGAACTTTTCTCGGCCCCGGTAAGCCTTGCTTGTAACGTCTCGGCGATGGTTTTCGCAATCTCGCTTTCGACCGCAAAAATGTCGGTCAGTTTGCGATCGTAGGTGTCGGCCCAAAGATGGGCATCGGTGAGAGCTTTGATCAGCTGCACATTCACCCGCACCTGACCGCCGGCTTTTTGCACGCTCCCTTCGACGATATGCGCAACGCCGAGCTGCTTGGCAATCTGCGGGAGATTATCCGGTGCGCTCTTGAAATGCTGCGTCGAAGTGCGCGAGATGACTTTCAAATCGGCCACCTTGGCCAGGCGCGTCAGGATTTCATCCTGCACCCCTTCGCAAAAATAGGCGTTGTCCGGATCGCGGCTCAGATTATCGAAGGGCAGCACCGCGATTGATTTGTCGGGCGCGCTGAAGGCGGTGGCAGTTTCTGTGTCCTTGTGCAGGACGAACTTGTCTGCCAGCAGCAGCACCACGGCCAGTCCCAGGATCGCGATGATCCAGCGATCGAGCTTCTTGCCGGTATGGCTGGTGATGGACTCGTTAGGCGGGATCTGGCTCTCGAGCTGCAGGCCGTGCGGCGTCCATTCGTAAAACCAGGAGAAGAGCATGGCGAAGGGAAACCCGATACCGGCCGCGACCACGATCCAGCGCACAACCCATTCGGCGATATGAAAGAAGGGAAAGACCTGTGTGGCTACCTGCACCAGCAGCCAGGCGGATGCGGCATAAAAGGCGGCGGCGCGCAGGACGTTGCGCCGCTTTAGCTCGGAAAAAAAGTTCATTGGCAGGTGAAAGCGTCCGGGCCCTTATCCGGCGCGGGCTGGCACAGGTCAGGCCAGCGATTTTTCTTCCAGTAATCAACCAAGCCGATGCGTTTCGCGAAGCCTTGGAAGGCCGCGCTTTGACGCGCTTTGCGCGCCCAGGCGTTAGGATACCAAAGAAAGTTAAGATAGGCATCGGAAAGGCCGGTGGAACTGCGTTCAAACTCGGCAAAGGAGCGCTCGGGCTCGCCAAGGATCAGGAGAAGACTGGGAACATACTGATCCTCCGGGCGAGTGGCGAGAACTTGAAGCGCCGCGTCGTGTTTGGCGCGGTCCGTTTGAGTGCCTCGATAGATTGTTTCAAACTGGGCCGCAGTAAACTGGGTGCCCATTGAGGCAAGCGCTCGACCAAAAGGCGCGGCGCCACCTTCGTAGTCGCCCTTCATCGCCGAGATCGACGCCACAGTTAGGTCGCCAAGGGCGAAGCCGAGAGCGTTCGCGCGCTGGGCCATTGTCGCGGCCGCTGGCGTGTCGCCCGCTAACAGGCGCAACAAACCTTTGTAATAAACAGCAAGACGGTTGGCTGGATCGCGTTTGATAATCGCGTCAATGATGGGTTCCGCTTCACTCATGCGGCCCATGCCTGTGAGTTCGTTGGCATTCCAATAATTGGCCGTGATATCCTCCGGATCCACCGCGGCTGCGCGTTGCGCCGGTGCGACCATCGCGACATAATGGCGTCGGGAAAAATCAATGTAGCCAAGGGCGGCATAGGCTTCGGCGCTGTTCGGATCAAGCGCGATGGCGCGCTGTGCCGCTGGTTCTGCTGTCGCCCAATTATCTTGCCAGTTTGCAGCGACATACTGCGGTTCTACTGCGAGCGCGACAGCGAGCTTTCCCCACGCCCGGGCAAAATTTGGATCGAGTCGTGTCGCTTCTTTCAGTAAAGCGATCGCGCGAGGCAGACTGTCGCCGATCCGTTGGCTAACGAGTGTCTGCGCCTCGATGAAGAGAGCGTAGGCCTGCGCGTTGTCGGTCGGCTTGTCGACCACGCGCCCCTCAGACGGATCCGCCAGGACGACGTTGAGTTCGCCGGCGATGTCGCGGGCGAACGATTCCTGGAGATCGAAGATGTTGGCCAGGGTTCCGTTGTAATTTTTCGACCAGACCTGCGAGCCATCGGCAGTGTGACTCAAAGCCGACGTGATCCGGACCTGTTCGCCTTGCTTACGGATCGAGCCCTCGAGAATGTTCGCAACCCCGAGCTCAGAGCCGATCTGTTTCAGGCTGACGTTTTTTCCTTTGTAATAAAACGAAGAAGCGCGGCCGACGACCTTCAGATCCCTAATGTGGGCCAGAGCGTTGAGAATTTCCTCGGCCATGCCGTCAGAGAACGATTCCTGGTCATGGTTAGGCGACAGGTCGGCAAATGGAAGGATCGCGATCGATTTACGCGGAATTGTCCCGGTCGCCGCGTCGGTGCGAGCCGCACTGGCATTTTCTCGAGGCGACACGGTGTCCTTCGGGCGAACGAATTGAAACACGAACAGGCCCGCGGCGATTACGGCCAGCACGACGGTTATCGCGACCAGTTTGCGTCCGGTATTACGCGCGATCGACTGGTTGGGATCTATCTCTGACTCGCGTTTAATACCCTCCGGGGTGATCTCGAAGGCCCAGGAAAAGATCAATGCCGCCGGGAAGCCGATGATCAGGAGTAACACGATCAGCCGCACGGCCCAGTTAGGCACTTCGAAAAATGGAAAGACCTGGGTGGCGATCTGAATAATGAGCCAGCTAATTACTGCGTAGGCTGCGGCCGCCTTGTAAACGTTGCGCCGCTTCAGTTCGGCGAGAAAACTGTGCCAATTCATTCGGCGCTGCTTGTTAGACCCGATGAGATCGGATGGGGTCCGAGTTCGGCGACGATCTTTTCAAATTCGGGGTTGCCCCGCAATGGTTTCCAGAGGGGATGAAACTTGAGGCGGCCGTAATTGGTGTAGCCCGGCATGGCGACCAGCTTGCGCAGCACTTCGATCGCCTGAGCGGGTTGATTGCTCCAGGTATAAACCTGGGCAAGGCCCTCCAATACTAATGCGCCGTCGTAAATGTCCTTTGAGATCGGCATTAGCTCGATGGCATGCTGCGCCTCCTGTAACGCGAGTTCGGTATCGCCCAGTGCGGCATCGACTTGAGCCAGAACGGCAATCGTGCGCGCGTGTTCGGGTTTAACGACCAACCGCTGCGCCAGAACCGCGCGCGCCGTTCGAAACCCCGCCAACGCCTTGGCTGAATCTCCGGCGTCTCGGGCGATGACCGCTTCAAACCAGGCCTTCGGATAGTAGAAGCTGAAATCAATCTCTTGAAAATCGGAGCGAGGTGATGCCGACAGAAAGCTTTGCGCCTTCGCATGATCGTCATCGATCAAGGCGAACATGATTCGCACCGGAGTTTGTCCGCCGGCCACGTCCAAATCGGGCCACTCCGCCACCACCTCGCGCAGCGGCTTGCTATCACCCGAGGCGTTAAAAAAATTGCCGGTCCGCCGGAATTGGACCAGAGGCGTATCGCCGCCGGCAACGATGACGTGGTCGTATACCTCGACAGCTTTCGCGAATTGCCTTTGCAGGACGTGGGTGTCGGCCAGCAAGTTGTAGGCGTTCGCATTCGTTGGATCATGCGCGACGGCCTCCGAAAAATCGCGCGTCGCTTCGGGCCAATGATTGCGGCGGCGGTTGATGTAGCCCGACAAAATAAAGAATGCCGGGTCATTGGGGAGGCCGGGTCGCGCGATCTTGAGCTCCTCGAGCGCGCCATCGTAATCTCTGCGGCAGCGGAATAATAAATCGGCCTTTGCAAAATGGGCTTCAGCCGAATCTGCCCGCAGCTCGAGGGCGGTGTTGACCGCAGTCTCGGCCAGAAGAATCCGATCCGGAGTGGGATCGAGATCGAAAAAGTAGAGGAGATCGTTGGCCCGGGCCGCGTAGCAGTAGGCGGAAACGAATTTCTCGTCACGTTTGATTGCCTGATCCAATAACTGCAAAGCTTTCAAGAGCGTCGCGCGCACATCCGCGGCGACGAGATAGTTGTCGACGATCTGTTTGGCCTGGAGATAGGGCTCGAGGGCCAGCAGGTCCTGCGTTTCCCATTCAGCAATCTCAGCCTGTTGTTTGGGCGAAAGTTTGGTTTTCAACTGGGCCACGATCGATCGCGCCAGCTCGCTCTGAATGGCGAACAAGTCCTTCGCGGAACGGTCGTAGGTCTCTGCCCAGATTTGGGCATCGGTGCGAACGTCGATGAGTTGCGCGCTGATTCGAAGTTTGTCGGGTGAGCGTTGCACCGAACCTTCCACGACATATTCGACGCCGAGCTGCTTGCCGATCGCGCGCAAATTGCGTGGCGCGCCACTTTGGTACTGCTGGACGCTGGTGTGACTGATCACTTTCAATTCCGACACCTTTGACAGGTTGGTCAGGATCTGGTCCTGCACGCCGTCGGCGAAGTATCTGTTTTCTTTGTTGTCACTGAGATTGTCGAACGGAAGGACCGCGATCGATTTTTGGGTGTGGTCGTCCGATGCACTTTGTTTGGAACCGGCGCTGTAACGCCCGAGTGAAAACAGTCCGACTGACAGAACAGCGCCGATGACGGCGACATAAATCCAGGTGTATTTGATGTGCGAATCCGTGGCTGGCATAGCGTCGGCCACCGCGGTCCGTTTCAATCCTTCCGGCGTAAGCTCGAATGCCCATGAAATGACGAGCGCAATCGGAAACCCGATCATGATAATCAGAACAAGCAGGCGAATGACCCAATTAGGAACGTCGAAGACCGGGAAAACCTGGGCGATACCCTGGGCCAGGGCCCAACCGGCAATCACATAGGCGACCGCGACCTTGAAGACATTGCGCCTCCTTAGCTCGGCGAAGAAATTGGTTTTCACGGTGCTGGGCCAAAAATCTTCCGGATCAACCGTTCCGCCTTCGCCAAGGCTTCCTCCTTCGCGGCTACGGCGGACAAGACGGCGCGACAAGTCGAATCGCGGTTCTGTATCATTGCGGATTTTTCTGCCCGAATATTTTTTGAACTAATGCCTTAAATCTTGGATCGCCGTGTAGATCCTCGAAGAGTGGATCACACTGAAGGGTTAAAATTTCTGGCGCATGTTGCTCGGAAGCGGTTTGCAAGGCAGTGATCGCACCATCTTTATCGCCGAGGGCGAGCCGAATCATTGCAATGCTATATCCGGTGACAAACTTACTGCGCGCTTCTTCTTCGAGATGAGTCAGGATTGTTTGCGCCTCGTCTCGCAGCCCAGCACGCGCACAGGCCTGGCCGAGTAAGCCCTGACTAAATGGCTCCGCCGCGCCCGCGCGGAATTCGGGCAAGGCCTCTTTCAGTTGACCTTTGAATTGCAAAGCGACCCCGAGATAGCCCCGCGCCACACGGAACCCAGGATCGATTTCCAAGGTCTTGCGCGCTTGCGCAAAGGCTTCGTCAAATCGATGCGCGTTGATGTAGTTATAGGCCAGGTCGGAATTCACGATCATCGACAGGGGATCGAGTTCGACCGCCCTTTTGTCCTCGGCAATCGCGCGATCGAATTGCAGGGTCGCCATCAGCGGGGTGGTGAACCACTGGTGCGCTGTCGCATAATTGGGATCGAGTTCAATCGCGCGCTCAAATTCCGCGATCGCCTTGGGAAAATCGTGATCGAAGTTGTTATAGACCAAACCTAGCGTGGCATGGGGCGCGCCTAACAACGGCTCGAGACTCAAGGCCTTCAGTGCCATCTCCTTTGCTTTTTGATCAAACTCCGCCGGCGCGCCATTGCCGTAGTCGGGATAAAGCACGTAGGCATCGGCCAGGCCCGCGTAGGCCCGGGCGAAGTTTGGATCCAGGGCGATCGCCTGATTGAAGTAATCGACCGACTTGATCAGATCCTGCGGAGTTCTTTTGTTCCAAAAAAATCTGCCCTTGAGGTAAAGCTCGTAGGCGGCGCCATTCGCCGTCGGCTTTTGCGACATCATCGTTTTCTCCGAGCCGGTAAGCTTGGCCTGCAATGTATCGGCGATGGTATGAGCGATCTCGCTTTCGACCGCGAAAATGTCAGTCAATTTTCGATCGAACGTGTCCGCCCACAGATGCGCGTCGGTCATGGCGTTGATCAACTGCACATTGACCCGCACCTGGTCGTTAGACTTTTGCACGCTTCCCTCAAGGATGTGCATAACGCCCAGTTGCTTCGCGATCTGGGGGAGGTTGTCCGGCGAGCTTTTGAAGTGCTGGGTGGAAGTCCGCGAGATGACCTTGAGGTCGGCCACCTTCGCCAGGCGCGTGAGAATCTCGTCCTGAACGCCTTCGGCAAAAAACGCGTTATTCTTGTCTTCGCTCAGATTATCGAATGGAAGAACCGCAATCGATTTCGCCGGCAATTCGGTGCGAGCCGCACTGGCATTATTTCCGGCCGTGTAGCGGCCGAAAAAGAACAAGGCCACCGAGATGGCGGCACCGATGATGACCACGTAGATCCAGGCGCGCTTGTTTTGTCGGGTTGTGGTGGGCAATGCGTCAGCGACTTCAGTTCGTTTTAATCCTTCGGGCGTCAGTTCGAAGGCCCATGCGATCACCAGGGCAATTGGAAACCCGACCACGATTGCTAGCACGACGAGACGCACGGCCCAATTCGGAATGTCGAAAAACGGAAAAACCTGGGTCGCGATCTGCACCAGGAGCCAACCGACGACCGCATAAGCGACCGCAACCTTGTAAACATTGCGCCGCTTCAGCTCGGCGAAGAAATTTCGATTGCTCATGGGATACGGTTAGGAGCTGAGCGTGTAGAAGAGGAAGAACCAAATGTTCTGAACAAACATGCCGCCCACGCCGATCCATTGCAGCCAGCGCGGCTTTCCCCAGCCGGCCAGCACCGCAAAAATGGCCAGCGAGAGGGAGGTCAGCTCCGCTCCGATCCAGTCGTTAGGCTTTACCCATCCGATAGCATCGCGATCGAAATAGATTGCCAGCCCGCCCATGACCGACAGGGCGATAGTGGCCGAGAAAATAATCCGACGCTGTCGCTCAAAAAAGGCCGGCATATCGAGCGGTCCGGTTTCACTAACGGGCATGGCGACAAGTGAACAGCTAAAATAATTCGGAACCACCCAGCCGAGTTGAAGCAGCACCTCGCCGAGAGACCAATGCTTGATGTTTTGCAATTCCCAAAGTCCCAGCCAGTTGATGATGACGCCGAGCGCAGCGTTCAGCATCGAAACGGCCAGGAGCGCGGAGAAGCGCACCCGATCGCGCGCCAGCAGCAATTGCGACGCGCTCGAAAACACGTGCGTCAGCGCGATGGCGAAGATGAATGAAACCAGGACGGTAACGTGTTGAAACATGGGCGCCGGTTACGGTTGGTTAGGTCTCAACGTTCATTGTTTGAAGTGACACTTCTCCATCAGGGCGACAAAGCGTGGGTCGGCCCGGAGAGGGTCGAAAATGCGGTCCACCTTGAGGTACATCATCCATTGCGAATCGGCCGCCTGCGCTTGTTCCAAATAATCCAGTGCGCGGGGACGATCGCCCAGGCCGAGGGAGACGAGCGCGAGATTATATGGCGGCACGAAGTTGCCCACTCCCTTTTTCTTTATTTCCTCAATCGTGGCCAGCGCTTTCGCTTTATCACCGGACGCACCGTAGGCATAACCGAGATAAGCCGTGACAAACGGGGGCGCTTCCATGGCGGCGGCTTTCTCCAGCTTTGGAACGGCGGCGCGCGCGTTGCCCTGCTGGAGATCGAACCAGCCAAACTGCATTTGTGGAAAAAAGAACGTCGGATCGAGCTCCGCTCCTCTTCGGGCTTCCTCCTGTGCCGCTTGAAACTGGCCCTGTCCAACCAAGGCCATGGTGTTATCAATAGCGATCGCTGGATCAAGCGGATCAAGTTCCACGGCGCGCCGGCCTTCGACGATTGATTCGTCGAACCGGCCCTGGCACGCCAGAGTTAGCCCGAACTGATCGTGGGCGAAAGCGAGATTGGGGTTGAGCTCGATGGCTCGGCGAAATTCCTCTTCGGCGCCAGCCCAGTCATGTTCGTACCAACTTTTATAATTCGCCAGGGATGTATGCGCGTCCGCTGAAGCTGGACTAAGCGCGAGAGCCCTCTCCGCCGCCGCCTTCGCTTTAGACTTCCCTTCGGTGGCGGTGATCACTCCTTCGTTGAAAGCGGCCCAAAGATAAGCGTCGGAGAGGCCGGAGTAGGCCGGTGCAAAGCTGGGATCCAGTCTGACTGCTTCTTCAAATTGCTTGATCGCCTTGCTCAGGTTTTCGTCGCTGGGCCGGTTAAAAAAGTAGCGGCCTTTGAGATAGGCGTCGTGAGCCTCGGGGTTGACGCTTTGGGCGCTCGTTAGGCGGGCCTGCTCGCCCGGAGTCAGCCGGACATTGATCTCGCCGGCGATAGCGGAAGCCAGTTCAGACTGCAGAGCGAGGACATCGCGCGAATCGCGCTCGAAGCTTTTCGCCCAAAGATGCCGATCCGCCCGGGCATCGATCAGTTGCGCGGTGATCCGGACCTTGTCGCCGGAACGCCGAACCGAACCTTCGACTACCGCATCGACGTTCAGCATTTTCGCAATCTCCGGGGTGGGCGGCCGTTGCGCGCCGGTGAACTGGGTGGTGGAGCTGCGCGAGATCACCCGCAGCTGGCTGATCGTCGCCAGGTCGGTCGTTAATTCATCGGTCATTCCCTCTGCGAAATAATCCTGGCTCCTATCGCCTGAATAATTATCCAGCGGTAGAACCGCGAGCGAGCGGATGACATGCGGTCCGGTGTCGGTTGCCAGCGGGGGAGAGGACGCCTCGCGTTTTTTGGCTAACGAGTAAAAAATCGCGCCGAGAAGCAGAACGGCTACCAGCGCTGCCGCGATGGCCATTCTGTAGGCGCGACCATTTTTCGTCACCGGTGCCGCCCTTAATTTTGTGGGCAGCTCGGAATTGCCGGCTTCCTCGTTGCAAAGATTAAAGATATGCAGCCGGACCGCGTGCTTCACTTCGAATTCGCCGAGAGAGCGAAGATGCTGCGACCATTGGCGGTAAGTCGTGAGATCCTCGGCCGCGCGCTGCGAGACGAGAATGTGGCCGGCATCGCCGCAATCCATCACGCGCTGCGCCAGGTTAATTCCAGCTCCGGTGATATTGGCTTGTTCGTTCAGATCCGTGACTTCATTGACTGGCCCGCTGTGGATTCCCATGCGAACACGAAGCTCGGGATGTTTCTTTAGTTCCCTGCTTATCTCGAGTGCGCAGAGGGCCGGCGCCTCCGGCGTCGTTCGAAAGACGAGAGCCGCGCCGTCACCGGTCGGCAGACGAAGCAGCTTTCCTTCAGCTTCAGCGAGACGGAACTGTTCCGTTCCGCGCACGATCTCCTTGAGCGTCTGGAGCTGCTCGCTCTGCTCGTTGATCAGTAACTTCGAGTAACCAACGATGTCGATGAACAAGACGTGACCGATCTCGAACTTGAGATCGGAGGATTGATCGGATGGCGTCGTCACTTGTCAGGGGCCGACGCGTTCAGTTCCATTGAGCAGTTGCTGGAAGCCGGGATCGTTGCGAATTGGGTCCCAGACCGGATCGATTTTTAGGCGCGCGATCGAGACGCTCTCACCGACCGGCATCGAGAGCAGTCTACGAAGAATCGACATCGCATCCGCAGGTGCGCCGGTGCGGGCCTTGATCTCGGCCAGCCCAGCCAGGGTCGCAGCGCCGAGGACAGCGTCCTTCTCCGGTGGCAATAAGTCGGAGAGCTGCTGAGCGACGCGAAGAGCATCGGTGTTCTGGCCGACGGCGACGTAAACCCAGCTCAGCTGGCGGAGCGAGATTAGTTCGGTAGGTCGGTCTTGGACGCGCTTCTCCAGCACTTCTCTGGCTTTCTCTCCCTCTGCCTTCGCGGCTGCCACATCACCTGCGATTGCACGAATGGTAGCTCGAGCGGCGAGTCGTGCGCGCAGATCAATCTCGCCGGCCGGCGGACCGTCCCACACCTTTAAAGCAGCATCAAAATCTCGCGCCAAGACGAAGGTGTAGGCGCGTTCACCCGTGACACTCGCAACCGTGCCGGAGATCGAGGTGGTGACGATCTTTTCGTCAGGCGGAAAACTCTTCAGCAATTGCAAGGAGTTGCCAAGGTCGCCGCTTGCATTTGTTAGGGTTAACAGCAGTGCGCGCATCCCGATAACGTCGTGCGGATCGATCGCGAGAGCGCTGCGTGAACGCCGCTCCGCTTCCCTCCACTCCCGCATGAGCGTGTAGGTCTGCCCGAGATTCCCTGCGGTGTCGGCGTTCCGTGGATCTAGCTCGAGCGCTTTCGTCAGCTCCTCCACGCATACTTTCCATTCGCCCAGCCGCCGATGCACGTAGCCTGAATATTCCAGCGCGGAAGCGCTATTCGGCTGGAGCTCCAAGGCGCGAGCAAATGCCGCCAGCGCCTGTTGATACTGGCGAAACCCAAAATAGTGATAGAGCCCGAGGGCGACGTGAGCATCTGCCGCACGCGGCGCGAGACTTACGGCGTGCTCTGCCATGTCTTTGATTTCGGCTAGCTGAGCAGCAGTCAGATTCTCTACAAACCAATGCCGATTCAACCTGCAGATCACAAGATGAGCGATCGCGATGGCGAAGTTTGGATCGCGCGCGATTGCCTGCTCGTACCATGCCGCGGCCTGGTCATATCTTTCCGGACGAAGTGATGCGCTCGCGAAGCGATATTCGAATTCCCCTTTGAGAAAGAGATCATAAGCGGCGGTGTCTTGCGTCGGCGCCGACGCCACCGTGCTCGCTTCGGCAGGCGAAAGCTTGGCCTTAAGCGCATCGGCGATCTCTTGTGCGACTTCGCTTTCGACCGCGAAGACATCCTTGATGTCGCGGTCGTAACTCTTCGCCCAGAGATGAGAATCCGCGCGAGCGTCGATCAGCTGTACGTTGACGCGTACTTTGTCGGCGGCTTTCTGCACACTGCCTTCCACGAACGGTCGCGACTCCGAGCTGTTGCGAAACGGTCTTCAGATCTTCCGGCTTGCTCTTATATTTCGCAGTCGAGGTGCGCGAGATCACTTTCAAATCGGCGATGCTCGCGAGCTTGGTTAGGATTTCATCCTGAATGCCGTCCGCGAAATAAGCGGCATTCTTGTCATCACTCAGGTTTTCGAAGGGCAATACCGCGATCGATTTTTGCGGGATCGATGACGTCGCGGCTGTATCGGTCGGCCGAGCCGCTGCAGTTGGTGCTCACCATATTACGGCCGAGAAGGAAGAGACCGATCGAGAGAACTGCGCCGACGACAACGACGTAGATCCACGCGTATGATTTCGACCGCTTCTCCGTTGCAAGATCGGCATCTTCGGTGCGCTTGATTCCTTCGGGCGTCAGTTCGAAGGCCCAGGCGATGACGAGCGCGATCGGAAATCCGATGATGATGGCGAGCACGATTAACCTGAGGGCCCAATTCGGAATTTCGAAGATTGGGAAAACCTGCGTCGTGACCTGGACCAGGAGCCAGCCAACGACCGCATAGGCGACCGCAACCTTGTAAACATTGCGCCGCTTCAGCTCGGCGAAAAACGAAGGCTTCTCGCTCATTACGGGCCGATGTGTTCTTTCATCGTGAGCAATTCCTGAAACCCCGGGTCTTTGCGGATTGGATCCCAGACCGGATCGATCTTCAGTCGCTGAATCGAAACGGCAAGGCCAGCGGGAATGGAAAGTAACCGCCGCAGCGTTTTCACGGCCTCGGCTGTCTGATCGACCCGCGCCTGCATCTCCGCCAGTCCGCTTAGGGCCGACGGACCGGCAAGGGCATCTTTCTCGACCGGTAACAAATCAGCGGCGCGATGCGCAAGATTCAGAGCTTCGTCCTTCCGCTTGAGGGCCAGGTTTACCCAGCTGAGGTCGATCATGGCCAAGCCATCATCCGGCCGCTCGCGAAGCCTTGCTTCAAGGACGGTCCTTGCTTTTTCAACTTCGTCAGGCGCGCGATCTGCATCACCCGCCAGAACATGAATTGCCACGCGCGCGGCCAGTCTCGTTCGGATTTTGACCGGATCGGTCTCCTCCTTGTCCCAGCCGGCTAAAGCAGCGGCAAAATCTCGCTCAATCACGTCGAAGTAGAGGCTGTCACCGATAACAGTGGCAACGCCGCCGCGAAGTGAATTCGTGAAGAGTTGCTCATTAGAGGGAAGTGTCTGGAGAAACTGCCGCCCCTCCCTGATGTCGCCGGTTCCGTTGAGGCAACTAAGATAGATCGAACGCATCCCAACGACATTGTGCGGATCGAGTGCCAGGGCGCGTAAGCCGGCCTGTCTGGCCTTCTGCCACATGCGCAAAGCACAATAGGTCGTGGCGATATTGGCCGGCAGCCCGGCGTTTCGCGGATCGCGCTCTTCGCACTTTTCCAATTCAGACAAACACCGTTTCCATTGCCCCTGCCGGCGATAGACATATCCGGAATATTCCAGCGCTTTCACGTTGTTTGGCTGCCGATCGAGGGCGCGGCGGAATTCTGTCAAAGCATCGTCGTATTGCCGTTTACCGTGGTAGTAGAAATGTCCGAGCGCGATGTGCGCCTCGGCCAGGTTGGGCGCCAGCGCCAGGGCGCGCTCGGCGATTTTTTTCACCTCGGCCAATTCAGATTCTCCGAGCGTGCTCACAAACCAGTGCCGAGTGATTCGGCTTTCAGCCAGACCCGCGGCGGCCAGAGCGAAGTTCGGGTCACGGTTCAGCGCCTCCTGGTAGAAGGCGGCCGCCCGATCGAATGGTTCGGCTTTGAGCGTACTTTCCGCTTCGCGTTCCTCATATTCGCCTTTCAAAAATGAGTCGTACGCTTCTGGATCCTTGGTCGGCGCGGCGGCGAGAGTAGTAGATTCGTTAGGGGAAAGCTTCGCCTGCAGCGCATCGGCGATCTCTTGTGAGACTTCGCTCTCAACCGCAAACACGTCCTTGATCTCGCGGTCGTACGATTTCGCCCAGAGATGCGAGTCGGCCCGGGCGTCAATGAGCTGGACGTTGACCCGCACCTTGTCGCCGGCCTTCTGCACGCTGCCTTCCAGGACGGTGGCAACGCCGAGTTGTTGCGACACTGTCTTTAGATCTTCCGGCTTGCTCTTGTACTTCGCGGTCGAGGTGCGGGATATCACCCTCAAATCCGCGATGCTCGCGAGCTTGGTTAGGATTTCGTCCTGAATGCCGTCCGCGAAATAAGCGGCGCCCTTGTCATCGCTCAGGTTTTCGAACGGCAAGACCGCAATCGATTTTTGCGGAATCGCAACTGTAGCCGCCTCGGGGCGAGTCGCACTGGCCTCCTGCCGAGGCGCCTTATCTCGGCTGGTGTAACGACCAACAAAAAATAAACCGATGGAAAGGGAGGCTCCGATGACCACGACGAAAATCCAGGTAAGCTTTCGCGGTGGTCGCGCCGTGGCGACCGCGTCGGCATCTTCGGTGCGCTTCAATCCTTCCGGCGTGAGTTCGAAGGCCCAGGCGATCACGAGGGCGATCGGGAATCCAATCGCGACCAGGACCACGAGCGTTTGTACCACCCATTCCGGGGCATGAAACGTCGGCAACACGGTCGAACTCACCTGGATCACAAGCCAGCCGACGACCGCGTAGGCAACCGCCACCTTGTAAACGTTACGGCGCTTCAGTTCCGCGAAGAAATTGCGGTCCTTCATTGTGGCGCGCGAGTATCGCGAGCGCGCAATATGGTTACAATCCTTTTCCCTCGATTGCAGGACCTCGTCTCCGAGGAGCGAAACGGATTTTTAGCCACAGATGAACACGGATTAACACCGATTCAGGATTCTGATTTGTCGGTGTAAATCTGTGTTTATCTGTGGCGAGCCCTAGTTCTTTAGGGCCACTTCGAACGGAGCGCCGGTTTTGGCGCGGATATCATCGACTGTGACCGTACCGCTGGGATGCAACTCAATGAGCACGAGTCCTCCGCCTTTCTTCACCTCAAAGACACAGAGATCGGTGATGATCAGATTAACGACTCCCAGTCCAGTGATCGGCAAGGTGCACTTCTTGATAATCTTCGGGCTTCCGTCCTTGGATGTGTGCTCCATGACTGCCACCACGCGCTTCACTCCGGCGACAAGATCCATCGCGCCGCCCGGGCCCTTGATCATCTTTCCGGGGATCATCCAGTTCGCGATATCGCCGCTGTCGGTCACTTCGAAAGCGCCGAGAATGGCGAGATCGATGTGACCGCCGCGGATTTGCCCGAACGAATCGGCGCTCGAGAAAAAAGCCGAGCCTGGCATCGTCGTGATGGTTTGTTTGCCTGCGTTGATCAGATCCGGGTCTTCTTTTCCGGGCTCGGGAAACGGACCGATGCCTAACAAGCCGTTTTCGGATTGCAGCGTTACGTTCATCCCTTCGGGGATATAATTCGCTACGAGTGTCGGTATGCCGATGCCGAGATTGACGTAATATCCATCGCGTAATTCCTTGGCCGCGCGTTTCGCGAGCAGATCGCGAGTTGGATTAGCCTTTTGCTCGCTCCCGCTGCCTTGAACGGTGCGGAATTCGATCCGCTTCTCATATTTCTCTCCCTGAATGATGCGATCGACGAAGATTCCCGGAGTATGAACTTGGTCGGGATCGAGCTCGCCGACGTCAACGAGCTGTTCAACTTCCGCGACGCAAACTTTGCCGCAGCTCGCGATCATCGGGTTAAAATTTCGCGAGGTTTTGCGGTAAATGAGATTGCCCGACTTGTCGCCCTTCCATGCCTTGACCAGCGACACTTCGGCTTTGATCCCGGGCTCGAGGACATAATCGGTGTCGCCGAACTTCTTCGTTTCTTTGCCTTCGGTAAGCTTCGTTCCAAAACCGGTGCGGGTGTAGAATCCGGGGATACCGGCGCCGCCGGCGCGCAGTCGTTCCGCAAGCGTTCCTTGCGGAATCAGTTCGAGCTCGAGCTCGCCGGCGAGCACTTGTCGCTCGAATTCCTTGTTCTCGCCCACGTAGGAGGCCATCACTTTTTTAACCTGGCGCGTGGTTAACAAGACGCCCATGCCGAAGCCGTCGACGCCGGCGTTGTTACCCACGATGGTGAGTCCTTTGACCCCGCTATCATGCAGCGCGGCGATCAGGTTTTCCGGAATGCCGCACAGCCCGAAGCCGCCCGCAGCGATGGTCATATTATCGTGAAGCAGGCCGTCGAGCGCGGCCTTGGCATTCGGAAAAACTTTACTCATGGGAAGCGAAATCTAACCACGAATGACACGAATCAACACGAATGAATCCGGAGCGTCTTGCTAACACCGGGCTTCAGCCCGGTGATGGCCCAAAGGCATACACGACTCAGCCGTTTCAACGGCTTTTGTTGCTTCGGGATACCGTTAAAACGGTTGAGGTTCCAGTTGTTGCGGTGATCACCGGGCTAAAACCCTGTGTTAATGGCAGCGGACGCCTTGCGACCGCGCGATTCATCGGCAGATTGGAGGCTCCAATTTTCCCATGACTAAATCGCTCGCTCACCAACTCGCCAACTACGCTTGTTCCCTGAATTTCGAAGACCTTTCCAAGGACACGGTGCACGAAGTAAAACGGCGCGTGATCGATTCGTTTGGCTGCGCCCTCGGGGCCTGGAACGAGGAACCATGCGTTATCGCACGGAAGGTCGCCTCGGAATTCTCCGCCAAGAATGGCGCTACTATTATAGGAACGACGCACAAGGCGCCTCCGGACTGGGGCGCATTCGCCACCGGTTGTTGCATTCGTTACTTCGATTACAACGACACTTATCTGTCGAAGGAACCGGCGCATCCGAGCGATAACCTGGCGGCGGTTCTCGCGGTCGCGGAAAGTGTCGGCGCCAGCGGCAAGGAAGCAATCACCGCTGCCGCAATCGCCTACGAAGTGCAATGTCGTCTCTGCGACGCGGCCAGCATTCGCGCGCGCGGCTGGGATCACCCGACTTACGGCGCTTTTTCAACGGCACTCGCGGCGGCGAAATTAATGAAACTCGATCCCGAACACACGCGTCATGCGGTCAATATTGCGGGCGTGAATTGCGCCGCTTTCCGGCAGGCGCGGGTGGGGGAGCTTTCGCATTGGAAAGGCGTCGCTTTCGCGAATGCCGCCCGTCACGGAGTTTACGCGGCTCTTCTGGCGCGCGCGGGCATGACCGGCCCGGCGCCCATTTTCGAAGGCCAGATGGGTTTCGAAAAGGAACTTGGCGTGTCGTTAGG
Source organism: uncultured Verrucomicrobiae bacterium (assembly GCA_963824205.1). Taxonomy (GTDB): domain Bacteria; phylum Verrucomicrobiota; class Verrucomicrobiia; order Chthoniobacterales; family UBA10450; genus JBBRDU01. The sequence goes on from CAWGOG010000001.1 coordinate 1,494,482, forward strand.
CAACGTGGCCGAAGTGTTCGACAAGAAAAAGGAGGCCATGGCTGGCCAGGGTCCCGCCTCGATGATTTTGAAGACCAGCATCAAATACTGGCCGGCGGAATATCACAGCCAAAGCGCGATCGAAGCCGCGCTCTTTTTGCGCAAGGAAATCGGCGACGTCTCGCAGATCGAATCGGTCCGCATCGAGTCGCACGACGCTTCGGTTGATATCATCGGCAGCGAGCCGGAAAAATGGAAACCAGAGACGCGCGAGACGGCTGATCACAGTTTGCCATACATTACGGCGATCGCGTTGATCGACGGTGAAGTGACCGATAAGCAATTTCAGCCGGCCCGGTTCATGGATCCCAAGATCTGGAAGTTTCTCGAGAGCGTGAAGGTCGAGCGCAACGCCGAGTTAAGCGCGATCTACGCGGAAGCGGTGGCCAACATCGTGCACGTGAAACTCAAGGACGGGCGAACCTTGTCCAAGCGGGTCGATTATCCGTTAGGGAACGCGAAGAACCCGGTCACTGATGCCCAGCTCGAAGGAAAATTCAACGCGCTGGTTGTGCCCGCCCTCGGCGAAGCAGGCGCGAAGGAGATTGTCGATCTTGGGTGGAAACTGGATGAAGCGGATAATGTCACGGGACTGATGCAAGCGGCAGTGATGCAGAAATGACACTGAGTGACTGTAGGGCGGCGATCTTCGCCGCCGATTATTTGGATGGCGGCCAGGATGGCCGCCCTACAGTTTCGTCGTCGAAATTGTCGTGCTCGGGATGTAATTTATGAGCAAAGGGGCGCAGTTACGGCAACTCATCGCAAAAGGCTGCGTTGCCATGCCGGGCGTGCCGAACGCGGCCATGGCGCGGCAGGTCGAGCGCGCCGGATTCGACGCCGTTTATGTCAGTGGCGCGGGAATGGCGAACGCCACCGCCGGCGTTCCCGATATTGGTCTGCTGACTCTGGTCGAAGTCGCACGTCTGGCCGGGTATGTCGCCAACGCGGTGAAAATTCCTGCGATCGTTGACGCCGACACCGGATTTGGCGGAGGCGAAAATGTAGGGCGCACGATTCGCGAGTTTGAGGCCGCCGGTCTCGCGGGGTGTCATATAGAGGACCAGGAATTTCCGAAGCGTTGCGGTCATCTGGCCGGCAAATCGATTGTCCCGCTTGAAGAGATGGTCACGACAATCAAGACGGCGGTGGCGTCACGTCGCAATAAGGATTTTCTCCTGATCGCGCGAACCGATGCGCGCGCGATCGAGGACTTCGAAGGAGCCGTAAAACGCGCGCGGGCCTACGTTGAGGCCGGCGCTGACGCGATATTCCCCGAAGCGCTCCAAGGCGTGGATGAATTCCGCGATTTCGCCAAGGAGGTGAAGGTTCCGTTGCTCGCCAATATGACCGAATTCGGTAAGAGCCCGCTTCTCTCGCTCCAGGAACTGTCCAATCTCGGATATCGGATGGTCATTTTCCCGATGAGCGCCTTCCGGGTTGCCATGAAAGCGAGCGAAGAATTTTTCCGCGACCTCAAGGCGCGCGGCAGCCAGAGCGAATGGCTCGACCGAATGCAAACCCGCAAAGAACTCTATTCGCTCCTCGATTACGATCCCGCCGCCGAGACCTGGCCGGGAATGCGCGGTTGAACGTTTCGCAATCTGACTTAATAGAAATGGGAAGATGAGCACTGATACGAAACCAGCTTACAGCCCGGGCCTGGCGGGCGTGATTGCTGGCGAGACGAAAATTTGCTGGGTCGATCCGAACGCGGGCCTGATGTACCGCGGTTACGACATTCATGAAATGGCGGAGAAGGCGAGCTTCGAGGAAGTCGCTTACCTGCTGCTCAACGGCGAGTTGCCGAACATGAAGCAGCTCGCTGAATTTACGCAGGCGATCGCGGCCGAGCGTGCCTTGCCGAAGGAGGTGCTGGAGGCTCTCCGGCTGATGCCGAAGAACACACATCCGATGGACATGCTGCGGACCGGTGTTTCGATGCTGGCGCCGTTCGATGCCGAGCTGAACGATCACTCGCACGACGCCAATGTGCGCAAGGCCATCCGGCTCATCGCCAAGGTTTCGACGCTGATCACCGATGGTTTTCGCATTCAGCACGGCCAAGACCCATTGCCGGAGAATCGCGATCTCACGCTTGCGGGGAATTTCTTTTACAAGCTGGACGGCTCCGTTCCGCAGAATTGGCAGATCCGGATGATGGACACGATTTTCATCCTTTACGCCGACCACGAATTCAACGCGTCCACCTTTGCCGCGCGTGTCACGGCCTCGACTCTGGCCGACATGTACGCCGCGGTCACGAGCGCCTGCGCAACCTTGAAAGGGCCTTTACATGGCGGGGCGAACGAAGAATCGATGCGGATGCTCGATGACATCAAGACGGCCGATCGCGCGGAAAAATGGATGATGGAGGCGCTCGCACAGAAAAAGAAGATCATGGGCTTCGGTCATCGCGTTTATAAGAGTGGCGACTCGCGCGTGCCGATCATGCGGGAGATCGGGCGCGACCTCGGCAAACGCGTGGGCAAGGAACAATGGGTGCCGATTTGCGAGAATCTCGAGAAGACGATGGAGCGCGAGAAACAGCTCTGCGCGAACGTCGATCTCTATGCAGCGCCGGTGTTTACGATGTTCGGCTTCGATCCGGCGCTTAACACGCCCATTTTCGCGGCCTCACGAATCGCCGGTTGGTGCGCGCATGTCATAGAGCAGCACGATAACAATCGCCTGATCCGTCCGCGTTCACTTTATACCGGGCCTGAGCTGCGAAAATATCCGGGCTCACCGACGAACCATCAATAGCAATAAGCTGGCATCGGCTTCCAGCCGATGTTTATTGAACTTCATCGGCAGGATGCCGATGCCACGAATGAAAATGGAGTCACTTTCATTGCAGGAAAAATACGCGCCGAACAACGCCTGTTTTGGCTGCGGACCGGCGAATCCCGAAGGCTTACACATCCGGAGCTTCGCCAACGGCGAGGAAGTCGTGGCCGATTGGACGCCGCAGAAAAAATATGAAGCGTTTCCGGGCGTTTTAAATGGCGGAATTATCGGCGCGCTGCTCGATTGCCACTGCAACTGGACGGCCGCGTATCATTTAATGCAGCGGATGAAGTCCGGCGGCGTTCCCTGCACGGTGACGGCTGAATATCAGATCAAACTTTTGCGACCGACACCGACGGCTGGCGAGTTCATCTTTCGGCCCGGGTGGTCGAGTCAACCGAGGATCGCGCGACGGTAGAGGGAACCCTGAGTGGCGGCGGAAAAGTTTGCGCGACCTGCCGCGGAGTTTTTGTGGCGGTGAAAGAAGGCCATCCCGCGTTTCATCGCTGGTAGGCACTCGCCGACCCGTCACCTCAATCCTCTCCCCACACGAGGGGCGAGGAAGAAGAAGTTTGTCTAAGTGTTGTGCTGTTTTTTTCCCTCGCCCTTCTCGGAAGGGAGAGGGCTAGGGTGAGGGTTGAGTCGCTTCTTCCGGAATTCAATGCCTGAATTTCGCGGATGCGGTCTGGCCAATGATGCCGCTACGTTGCACTATGAAATTGATGGAATTGCTGCCCCCGGCGGACACGATGTATCGCGCTTTGGTCGATCGCGACTCGACCTTTGAAGGGATTTTTGTCGTCGCCATCCGCACCACCGGCATTTTCTGCCGGCCCACATGCCCGGCAAAAAAACCGGCGCGCGAGAATGTCGATTTTTTCGCCACACCAAGTGAAGCGCTCCATGGCGGCTATCGGCCCTGTTTGCGGTGCAACCCGATGGATCCGGAGCAGCCGGTGCCCAAATTGATTGAGCGACTTCGCGCGGAAGTCGAGCGCGCGCCGGACGGAAAAATCACCGACAAAGAACTTGAGGCAATGTCGATCGATCCATCGACCGCGCGCCGGCAGTTCAAGCGCCATTATGGAATGACATTTCAGGCGTATCATCGCGCACGGCGAATGGGCCTGGCTTTGCGCGGTGTTCAACGCGGTAATCGCGTTGAGGAAGTCCGCAACGGAAGCGGCTTCGGTTCTGAAAGCGGGTTTCGTGATGCTTTCGAGCGCATTTTTGGGCAGACCCCGACGGCAGCTAAAGGACAAGGCGCGCTGCTGGCGCAGCGAATCGAGACGCCGCTCGGTGCGATGCTGGCGATTGCCGATGATGAAGGGCTGCGCCTTCTTGAATTTGTAGATCGCCGCGCGCTCGAACGCGAGCTGACGATCCTGCGATCGCGTTTGAAGACGAATGTTGTTCCCGGGGAAAACCGTCACCTGGATGCCATCCGGGCGCAGTTGGCGGATTATTTCGCGGGCAAGCGACTCACATTCGATCTTCCACTCGCGCCGGTCGGTTCACCATTTCAACTGCGCGACTGGAAGGTGCTTTGTTCGATCCCGCCGGGAGAAACCCGTTCCTATTCCTGGATGGCGGAACAGTTAGGCGACAAGGAAATGCGCCGGGCCGTCGGTCGAGCGAACGGCGACAATATGCTCTGCATTGTCATCCCCTGTCACCGAGTCATCCGTGCCGACGGAACCTTGTGTGGTTACGGGGGCGGCCTATGGCGAAAAAAATGGCTGCTCGATCATGAACGCAAATTTACCGCCTAACGAGCTGCATCGTTCTTGTCATCCTGAAACGCGAAGACGCTGAAGGATCTCCCATTCGGAGCAGTGGTCACACAGACGAGAGTTCTGGGTGATCAGGATGGTTGCCCAGCATGATGCTCGGGGCTCCCGATGAGATTTTTGTTCGAATTCGTGTGGTTCGACCGCCGCGTGGGAGATCCCTCGGCGCGCTGCGCCAGCCTCGGGATGACAATCGAGAGACGCGCGGCTAGGAGTTTGACGATTGAGATTTGTTTGGGATTTGGAGCTTGTGCTTGGAAAGCCCGGCCGCTCCTTCACCCGCGTTACGGGGGATTTCCGATCCGATCCGAAGAATCGGCTTCGCGCCCGGGGTGACTCGAACACCCGACCCTCGGATTAGAAATCCGATGCTCTATCCGGCTGAGCTACGGGCGCAATGCCCGTGACTATTAGCGAGTTTCGGCGCGAAAGAAAGCCAGGGTTAGCGGCTTTTGTTCGGGCTGCGACCGCGCAGAGGCGGAGCGGCGCAGGACTAACGAGGGCCACCAATGGAGCTGGCCGGCGGGTGCTCGTTCGAGTTTTCTGAGGGCGAGGGGACGGCGAGGCATGATTTTTTTTAGGCGGTTAGCAAATGTCCCGCGCCGGTTCAGGGGCGCGGGCACAGGCTTACTCGACGCGATGTTTCAACTCCCAGACGCGGAGAGCGGCCAGGAGAAGAGCTTTGGTTCTGGTTAGGCTGCCGGCGGCTGCGAGGTGGGGGACATCGTTAGAGCCGTTGGCAGCGGTTTTGGCACGGGCGCGTGGGCGGCGCGACTTGGACTTGCGTCGTGCGGCCGACTCGCTCACTGGGAGGGTTCCACTACTATTCATACTGGCCATAATTAGCATAGTTCTTGCCAAGAACAACTTTGTCTAGGTTTGACGATCCTCAGCCCGGTTTCTTCACCTGTTTTTACGGCCGTCGCGGAAACCCCCCATGGATGGAATGGCTCTGTGCCAACACTCACCCGTGAGCCATCGCTCGCCCCTTCGGCGGTCCCTTCCCCATAGTTCGCCAATCCGGCGCTCCCTTCGCTGAACGTTGAAAAGTGACTTGTGCCCCCTCGTGTTCTCCGCCAGCTTCCCAACCATATGGCCGACCGGAAACTGGGCTGTCTGAGTATTTTTTTGTTCCTCGCGCTCTGCGCCAGCCTCTTCTTCAATTTCGTTCTCATGATTGCCGTTTTCCGGCGCGCGGCCGGGGACGGCTTCGTCGATCGCGAGCCCTTGCCGAAATTCCGGGAGGTCACGGTCGAACGCGGTCGTGGAAACGGAAAAGTCGCCCTGATCGTTATGCGCGGCCTGATCAGCTCCAGTCTTCCAGGTAACGTTGGCGAGACCATGGTCGATGACATGCGCGCGGCCCTTCAGCAGGCTCGCGAAGATGACCGGGTCAAAGCGGTCATTTTGGAAATCGATTCGCCCGGGGGCGAAGTCACCGCCTCTGACGAAATTTACAACGCGGTCGTGAAGACGCGCGCGCGCAAACCGGTGGTGATTTACATGGATACGCTGGCGGCATCCGGCGGTTACTACGTTTCATGCGGCGGCCGTTACCTTATGGCTAACGAAACGACGATTACCGGCAGCATCGGCGTGATTATCCAGACGCTGAATTACGAGAAACTCTTCGATAAGATCGGGCTCGCCTCGGTTGTCTTTAAGAGCGGCAAATTCAAAGACATCCTGAACGGCGCGCGCCCCATGACTCCGGAGGAGAAGGATTACATCCAAAACTTTGTCATGAAGACATACGACAAGTTCCTCGGCGTGGTCGCGAAGGAACGGAGTATTCCAGCGGAGACGTTACGCAACGGGATAGCGGATGGGCGCATCATGTCGGGCAAGGATGCGGTCGAGAACAAGCTGATCGACGCCACCGGCCAGATTGAGGATGCGTATGCCAAGGCGCGTGAACTCGGCAAGGTACCGGGCGGCGCCATTGTGAGATACGGGCCGCCCTTCAGCCTGGGCCGCTTCTTCCGCGCTTTCGGCAAGACCACCGACGGCAAGATTCAATTGGAGCTGCCGAAGCAACTGGTCCCGCAGTTGGAGGGAGGGCATGCCTATTTCCTCCCGAGCTTTTATGCTCCCTGACGGGTGGGTGTCCTGCCCCCGACGTCAGTGAACACCTTCTTTAATCTCCTTTTCTGGGTTTTCTTTCTTGTCGGCTTCTACGTTTACGTCGCGCTCGTTAGGCAACTGAGTAGCCGCCTCCCGGTGGAGGGAGAGCCAGGAGACGCGCGGACATTTGGCCTGCCGGAAGCCGTGCATCGCGCTTTTCCTGATCACGTTCCTTCTTCTCAACGCGGTCGCCTCGTTCTCCGCGCAGTCCACAACTCTGAATTCACACGATCTTGCGGCCAATATCGTCCTCACCGTTGTGGTGCTGGTCGTTTTAGCAGGATTTTTGGAGCTCCGCCGGATCAATGTCGAGAAACTGGCCGGCTTTTCCCGGCACGGGATCGTTCGCAGCGTTTTTACGGGTGCGCTGCTACTTCTCGCGGCTTACCCGCTGATTTCCGCGGCTGACGGTTTCATGCGGCTTTTTTCCGATGAAGGCTCGAGCAAACAGAACATCGTCGAACTTTTCAACGGCTCGCGAACGATGAGCCAGCGCGTCATGATCATTGTGCTCGCGGTGGCCATCGCTCCAATCGCAGAGGAATTCGTCTTTCGCTTTTTCCTCTACGGCGTGATGCGGCGTTACATCGGCCGCTTTGGTGGATTGATTTTCACCTCTTTGCTGTTCGCGGCGGTTCACGCGCATTTGCCGTCGTTCGTCCCCCTTTTCGTCTTGGCGGTCTGCTTCACCATTGCCTACGAATGGAGCGGGTCGATTCTGGTATCGATGACGATGCACTCGCTCTTCAATTCGCTCAGCCTGATTTTTCTCGCGTTTCCGCAGCTCTCCGACCAATGAAGCTCTCCGGACTGGGCGAGGACCGGCTTCTGGCCGAGCTCTTGTCGACGCTCGGTCACGCGAAGGACGTCATTCTTCCGGCCGGCGACGATTGCGCCATTGTTCGCGCGTCTCGCGGCAAGCTGATTGTCTTGAAATGCGATTGCGTCGTGGAAACGGTGCATTTTCGCAAAGGTGCCAGCCCGCGGTCCGTCGGATGGAAGGCAATGATGCGGCCTTTGAGCGATTTCGCGGCCGTCTCAGCACTGCCGCGATTTGCGCTTGTGACCTTGATGGCGCGAAAATCCACCGATCGGAATTGGGTCCTCAAGGTTTACGCCGGCCTAACAGATGCGGCGGCCCGTTTCGGTGTCGAGATCGTCGGAGGCGAAACGAGCAAAACTCCGGGCCCGCTGTCGCTCTCTGTTTCAGTTTTTGGATATGTGGAACCTAGGCGTTGGGTTTCGCGCGGCGGGGGAAAAGCGGGCGATGATCTTTTTGTCACCGGACGTTTGGGAGGATCGTTGCGCGGCCGGCATTTGACGTTTGTTCCCCGCATTGCGGAGTCGCGCTGGTTGACGGCCAATTTCCGGATCCACGCCATGATGGATCTGAGCGACGGCCTTGGCGCCGACCTGCCTCGACTGGCCGAAGCCAGTCGTTTGGGATTCGAAATTGATGAAGCGAGTTTGCCTTTGAACCCCGGGTGCAGCGCGCGGAACGCAATCTCCGACGGTGAAGATCACGAACTTCTATTGGCAGTCTCTCCGCGCGATAGCGCTCGTCTGCAACGAGCCTGGAAGAGGAACTTTCCAAGGGTGCGGTTGACTCGCATTGGTCGCCTCACTCGAAAATCCAAAATCCAAAATCCGAAATTATTTCGTGGCTACGTTCACTTCAAATAGTCCTGAAGAAACGGAAGCGATCGCGCGCGAGTTTGCTGCGGAACTGGCGGGTGACGACATCGTTGCCCTTGAGGGCGAGTTGGGCGCGGGCAAGACCTGTTTCACTCGTGGATTGGTTTTTGGCCTTGGTAGCACAGGGCCGGCAACGAGCCCGACCTTTACTCTGTTGCACGAGTACTCCGGCGGTCGTTTGCCCATTTATCATTTCGATTTTTTTCGTCTGGCGACCGAATCCGAGGCGGCCGCGCTTGCGCTGGATGATTATTTTTTTGGCGGCGGCGTTTGCATCGTCGAATGGCCGAATCGATTCCCAGGGTTGATTCCGCCGACGGCGAAGTGGGTGAAAATCGATAGCGTCGACGCGATGACCAGGTCGATTCAGCTGCCATGAAAATACTGGCGCTCGATCTTTCCAGCACTCGTGGGAGCATCGCTGTCGGCGAACACGACTATCGTCGAAGAGAGCTGGCCTAACGATCGAAGAAATTCCAGTATTTTTTTCGAGAAGCTTTCCTTGATGCGCAAAGCGCACGGGCCTGCCGACGCGGTTATTGTTGGCCTCGGCCCGGGTTCGTACGCCGGAATCCGGATTGCCGTGGCCACGGCAATCGGACTGGCGGCGGCGTGGCAGGCGCGTTTGCTCGGCGCACCTTCGATCTGCGCCCTAGCGGGAGATTGCGCCGATTTTCTGGCGATCGGTGACGCTCGACGGAACAGTTTTTTTATCGCGGAAGTGAAGGGCAGGACTCTTGTAAGCGAGCCGCAGCTCTTGCCGGAGGAGGAATTACGAGCGCGAATCGCGGCAAACCGGGCGCTGCCGGTTTTTTCCGCGGAGGCGCTCTCCCAATTTCAAGGTGTCGAGAAGCGGTTTCCCACGGCCATCGAATTGGCGAAACTGGCCGCGACCCAAAACAACGGTGTGACATCCGAGCCGCTGCAGCCGCTTTATTTAAGGGAACCCTCGGTTACTTTCCCGAAGAACGTTCCAGTCGGACGAAAATGAGAATGGAAGCTTCACGATGCTGGGCCGAGATCAGTCGAGCGGCTTTGGTTCACAATGCCAGGGTCGCGCGGGAGCGCATTGGCTCCGCTGAGCTGCTGGCGGTCGTGAAGGCGAACGCCTACGGCCATGGCATGCTGGGAGTGGCTGAGACCTTGCGCGACGAAGCCAAGTTTTTCGGCGTCGCCAATGTTGAAGAAGCCATTGCGCTCCGCGAAAAACTCGATCATCCGGTGATGATTCTTGGGCCGGCGCTGCCTGACGAACGTCGACTAATCATCGAACGCGGTTTCATACCCTCCATCTCCACATTCGAGGAAGCGGCCGAGTTCGATCGCCTGGCGAAAGGCCGTCGCGCGCCAATCTGTTTTGTCATCGATACCGGAATGGGACGAATGGGAACACCGGCCGAACACGCCAGCGATGTGGCCGCGAAAGTCGCCTTATTGCCGAATCTGACGCTGCAAAGCATTGCCAGTCACCTTCCTGTCTGCTGATGAGGACAAACAGTTCACGCGCGAAGAGCTGTCGCTCTTTTCTGAAATCGTCGAGCAGCCTGCGAAAGAAAATTCGCGGTGATTGGAAGGCGCATATCCTTTTGAGCGCGGGCATCCTGGCGCTACCCAGAACGAGCTTTGATCTGGTCCGCGCCGGACTGATGCTTTATGGCATCTCGCCTTTGCCGGAAATGCAGTCGCTTCTGCGTCCGGTAATGACCTGGAAAACACGCATCGGTGTCGTTAGGGATTTGCCCCAAGGAAGCTCGATTAGTTACGGACGAACTTTCATCGCGCCGCGGCCGATCAGGGTGGCCACTCTCACGGCGGGATATGCCGACGGATATCCGCGGCATCTTTCGAATCGTGGAACCAACGTGCTTATAGGTGGTCGCAGATGTGCTTTGCTTGGCCGCGTCACGATGGATTTGATGGTGGTCGATGTATCCGGCTTGCCGGAGGCGAAAGCTGGCGATGAAGTTGTTTTGATGGGCTCGCAGGGCGGGGAGGAGATTTCGTGCGCCGATCTGGCGCACAGCGCCGAAACCATACCTTGGGAAATCACGGCGCGCGTTGGGCAACGTGTCCCACGCGTGCTCATCGACTGAATATGTTTCAAATCATCTTCAATGAACTGAGCGCCGCGGAGATTTCCGCTCTGCCGAAGTCGCTTCAGCTTGAGTTGCTTTTCGAATTCCAGGTCATTCCCGAAGACCTCGATCGATTAGATCCAAAAAGGTTTGGAGTGATCGAGCGCGAAGGGAAAAAACTCTACCGTTATCGCGCGAAGGATTACCGGATCTATTTCGACAAGCGGCCCGAAGGGATCACGATTCACCGTGTGCTGCACAAGAACACGCTCAAAGATTTCCTCTTTCGCAGTAAGCTTTCCATGGGCGAAGACGCGCAGCTCGGCCAGACGCGCGAGTTTTGGAAGCTGATCGAGCAGGGGGAGAAAACCGGCAAGGCCTAGGACTGTCGCGATTGCGCCAAAGAAAAAGGCGGCCAGAAATGGCCGCCCTGCAGTTTCTTCGAGGTGACGCCGAGGCTACTTCATCAAGAGCACCGAACGGCTGCGCTTGATTTCGCGCGTGATCTTTCGATGCAGGTGCGCCGGCATTCCAGTGACGCGGCGCGGTAAGATTTTGCCGCTTTCGGTGACGAATTTCTTCAAAAGATCGGGATTCTTGTAATCAATCGCTTCGAGCGAGATATCGATGCGCCTCCGCGGCATGGTGCGGTTGGCGCGACGAAATGCGGAGCGACGCTTGGCGGTTTTTGGTTGCATGACGGTTACTTGGTTTCGCGATGGAGCGTGTGCTTTCGCAAAAACGGATTGTATTTTTTCTTTTCCAAACGGTTAGGCGTTCTCGGGCTCTTCTTGTTGCGTGAGCTCATGTAACGCGACACCGGTTTCCCGAGCGCTTTCGCCTCGGTGCATTCCAAAGTGATGATTTCCTGGGCCATGATTAATCCTCAGATTTTTGCGCGGGCGCTTCTTCCTCTTCGCCCTCGCCGCCTTCGTCCTCGGTCAGGCCGAAGAGTGAAGTGACGGATTGGCGAACACGGGAAGCCTTGTTCTGCTTCTCGAGCTGCGACTGGCATTCGACCGTGAAGCGGGCGAACGGAATCGCTTCCAGCCGCGCTTTGGGAATGTTCTTGCCGGACATTTCGCAGACGCCATAAGTGCCGAGCTCGATGCGCTTGAGCGCCTGATCGATTTCGTACAAGGCGTCCTGTTCCTGTGAAAGAAGACTGAGAGCAAAGTCGCGATCGTACGCGTCCGACCCGGCGTCGGCCTGGTGCATGCCAAACGCAGATGCTTCGCTGCCTTCTGCGCGGGAACGCAATGTGTCCTGGGCAACGCCGGCCATGGAATCGACCATGGCGTCGCGCAACTGCAGAAGCTTGTCTCTTTGCTGCTTGGTGAAAGGATCGAGCCGGCGGGTATGATGATTCGGAGCCAGTATCTTGAGAGTGTTCTCGGTGTTGTTGACACCTTTTTTGGCTGCGGCAGCCTGCGGGCGTTCTTTGGCAGCTGGCTTCGCGGAGGCCTTGGCCGGTGCGGTGCGGGGCGTGGCCGAACCTTTGGCCTTCGCTTTCGCGGCAGGTTTCTTGGCAGGGGCAGCCTTCTTCTTTGTTGATTTCGCCATAATTGAAAGGGCGCCGGCAGTACTCCGGCGCCAAGCGGAGGCATAATTAAGGACAATTCGCCAAAGTCGCAAGCGGAGATTTCCCCTTGTTCAGAGGGAAAAATTGACCCCGTTCAGGGGTCAATTTTAGGAACTGGCGCTTGAGTAATGCCGCAGGGCGAAGCGCCAAAACGAGCGCGAAAGGACGGAGATCACGGTGGAGGCCACAACCAGCTGAAACATGAGCCAGCCGGGCTGTCCGAGGGATTTGATCAGAAGGCGCGCCGGGATGTTGGCCACAATGACGACGGGAATGATCCAGCCGAAGATAAACCGAAAGAGGGACGGAAAAATGACATCGGGATATCGCGCGATATTAAGGAAGTTGAAATACCCGTAGACCAGACCTTGTGCGCGCACGATCCAGAAGCTCACAGCCGCAAGGCTCAGCATGATTGAGTAATGCACCGCGATTCCGAACCCGAGCGCGACGAGGTAGAGCAGAATGGCCCAGACCGATGGGATGACGCCGAGTTTCGACAATGAAACGATGACGACGACCGCGCCCACGATCGCGTTGACGATGCTGTCGAGGCCGAATTGTTTCGTGGAAACGGCGAACTGGCTGTCGATAGGCAGGACCAGCAGTGAGTCGAGCTTACCGGTCCGGACGAGCTCCGGAATGTTGGCCACGTTCACGAAGAAAAACGCCTGGAAGAGCTGGGCGATGATTTGATGGGTGCCTACAAGCAACACGACCTCCCACTGCGACCAGTCTCCGATGTGGCTGACGTTGCCAAAGATAATGCTGAAAAAAACGATCTGGCCGCAGAACCAAAGAATTTCGACCACCATCCAAAGCAGGAAATTGGCTTTGAAACTCAACTCGCGGATAAGCGAGTTGCGCAGGATGATCGAATAGATCTCGAAGTAACGGCGCATCGGGGAGAACTTAGCTGCGGATCCACCTTCGCCAAGGCTACGGCGCGACAAGTTCCGCGGATGTCGCGGATTAGGGAAAGTTTTTGGCGCACGAAATCTGCAGAAATCGCGCCGATCTGCGGGTAGACTCGCGGCATGGCCGAAGAGAGTCGTTACGAAAAGCTGAAAGAGAACGCGAAAAAGAAAATCACCGAAGTTTCGCCGACAGACGCGGCCGCTTCGATGAAGAGCGGCAGCGCCATTGTCGTCGATGTGCGCGAAAAGGAAGAATGGGACGAAGAACATATCCCGGACGCGATTCATCTGAGTCGCGGTATTCTTGAATGGAAGATCGAGGACAAGATACCGGACCCTGATAAGACCATCATTCTGCATTGTGGCGGTGGCGGGCGCTCAATATTAGCGGCCGAGAGTTTGCAGAAGATGGGCTACAAAAATGTCCGCTCGCTCGCCGGCGGATTCAAAGCTTGGAAGACGCTGGGCTTGCCGACGACGAAGTAAGGAATTGCGGATTGCGGATTTCTGATGGAAAGCCCGGCCGCTCCTCCACCCGCGTTACGGGCGGAATGGATTGGATCCGGCCCGTTCCTTATTTCGAAATTCGAAATTCGCGATTCGAAATTGCCGTTACGGCTTCGTGATTTCGACCGTGTAGAACTTCACCGCGCCGCTTCCGTCGAAGTCGGTCACGGTGCGCTCCTGGCCGTTGTCGGTGAAGCTCGAGTTCGGCAGAGGGGCAGCTCGGATGCGGCGCGGGATTTCACGTAGGGTTTTACGAAATAATAGGATAAACTCGGACGGTGCGACGAGTTGCAATCCGACAAATCGGCAATCCAAAACTTAGCAACGCTAACAAGTAAACGGAGGACGTGGTCCTATCCACCGACCGCTTGATAATGCCCCAGGCCCCGTCGCCACATCAAATGCGCTGCCCCCCAAGTTAGGAGAAGCCAGCCAGCTTGAATCGCGAGGCCTTGGAACATGGCGGCTCCCTTGAGCCGTTCGAGGAAAATGGCCACCGGGCAGAAGAGCTCATAATAGAATGGCAGCCATTTCATCACCTCCTGCACGCCTGCGGGCATGATGTCGATCGGGAACATCTGGCCGCCGAGGAAATACTCGAACGAGTAAACGATGAAAACGATGGTCGAAATTTCGAGGATCCAGAATGCCATCATGGCGAGGCTGTAGGTGATGAAGAATTGCATGAACGCAGCCATCAGCGTCGAGACAAAGGCGTAGAAGTAGGTGCGCCGCGCTGTGCGGCAGCGCGATGTAACTGCGAAAATAGAGGAAGATCAGCGCGATCGGCGGAAGCGTCACGAAGGTGTAAACCAGCCGGCCGCTCAAAAAGATGCTGAAGCGATACCCGAGATAGCTCAGCGGTTTCGTTAGGAACGAGTTGATCTGCCCTTCGCGAATGTCGGCCGCGATCTGCCATTCGTCTTCTGTCGGCGTGACCAGGTTGCTGACCAGGAGGACGAGCAGGTAATAGTAAACCATCGAGCCGTAGTCGTAACCGTGGAGGCCGCCGCCCTTCTCCTTGAACACAGCTCGCCAAAGAAAAACCGTTCCAGCCAGAGGGATGAGTCCGAAGAGTGCCCGCAGAAAATAGTTCCAGCGGTACACAAACGTGTTCTGGAGGCCGATGTTAAAGACGCTGAGATATTTCGCGATGCTCACGTCTTCGTTACTCCTTTGCGCGCGCGCGCTTTGACTAGGTCAACCGCCAGGCGAATGGCCGCGATCATACTGTCTGGCCGCGCTTCGCCTTTGCCGGCGATATCGAAGGCGGTCCCATGATCCGGACTGGTGCGCGGGAAGGGCAATCCGAGTGTCACATTCACGCCGTCGTGAAATCCCTGCAGCTTTAAGGGAATCAAACCCTGGTCGTGATACATACAGAGCACGGCCGCAAATTCGCCTTTGCTCGCGCGATGAAAGACAGTGTCCGGGGAAATCGGTCCGCGAAATCGATCGCCGCTCGTCAGATTCAATTCTTTCACCGCGGGCTCAATGATTTCGATTTCTTCGGTGCCGATCCTGCCATTTTCTCCGGCGTGGGGATTAAGACCGGCGACCGCGATGCGGTCGTCGTCATCCGCGCCGCGCAATTTCAAAAAATCGAGAAGAAGCCCGCCGACTCGAACAATTTCCTCTTTTCGAAGCGACGCAGCGACGTCGCGCAATGGAATGTGAATCGTCACCAGCGCGACCGTCAGCGATTCCCCCGGTGAGAAGCATTCCGAAATTCGTTATGCCGCAGCGGTCGGCAAAAAATTCTGTTTGTCCGGGAAACTTCCAGCCGACTTGGGATAAGGCGGCCTTGTTCACCGGGCCGGTGACGACGGCGTCAATTTCACCCCTTCGCGCGAGTGTAACGGCCTCTTCAAGAGCTGCGGCGGCAGCACGGGCTGTTTCCGGAGACGGGCGACCGGCAGCGTCGGCAAGAGCGCTACCGATGACGCGATAGTCGGCGATCGTTGGGAGACTTCCGGAGGACAAAGCCGCGCGAACAACTTCCGGACCGATACCGGCGGGATCACCGAGGGTAATCCCAACGCGCAAACTTCCGGAGGCCGTGCTCATGATCGGCTAGTGAATCTAATGCACGCGGACGAGACAAGCTCGTCCCTCCCGATCGAAATTGAGCGACCTTGCGATTGTTACGTGGAGGAGCTGACCTCCGCCATTGGGCCGGCTGCGACTAGAAAGTGCGGATGTAAGCCTTCGAGCGCAGGCTCGCGATCCATTTTTCCTGAAGATTCTGCGCTTCTTCCTGCAGGAGTTTCTTTTCGATCTCATCGCGAACTTCCGCCAGCGTCCGGGTGCTTCCGCCGCGCTTTTCCTCGACTTTGAGGATGTAGTAATTGTTGTTGAACTCGACGATGCTGCTCGTCTTCCCGACCGGCAGGTTGAAAGCGATTTTTTCAAGCGGCGGAGCCAGCGTCTTGCGCTCGATCCAGCCCCAGTCGCCTCCCAAATCGCGCGAACTGTCTTCCGAATAAATCTGAGCCATTCGATCGAACTCGGCGCCACCGGCTAGTTTGCCCAGGATTTCTTCGGCCATCGCCTTTTGGCTGCTGGCGTTTCCGTCGCTGGCTTTGGCCGGAATCATGATCATGCGCAATTTCACCTCTTCCTTGGCGGTGAATTCAGCGCGATGGTCTTTGTAATACTGCTCGATCTTCGACGGCGACGCCACGTCCTGCTTCTTCACGTTCTTGCTGCGCATCGCCTGCACAATGATGCGCTCCATTTCGTTTTTCTTGAATTCGGCCAGCGTGTAATTCTGCGCTTCAAGCGTCTTAATGAAGGTGTTCCGGTCGTTGCCGAAATTATCCCGGATGATCTCCTGAACCCGGCGGTTTACATAGTAATCAGGAATCTGGAAATTTTCTTTCCTGAACGATTGCAGGATCAATTGCCGGTCGATCAAGTCCTTCAGGGCGCCCTCGCGCGCTTCCTTCACTTTCTTGACCAGTTCCTCGCCGGAGAACTGCGTATGCAAAACCTTTTCGCGCGGTGCCACCAGGGCGCGGACCTGCGAGTAAGTGATAATCTCGCTGTTGACGACGGCGGCAACACCGTCAATGACTTGCGCGTTCTCTGCGAAAGCGGCCTGGCAAAGCGGCAGCCACGGCAGGATCACCGCACACGCTATTAAGATGGGGAAGCTTCGACGAACGATCATGGTTACAATGTTCTTATCAGACGCAGAACCTCGGCCAGCTGTTCGATTCTCCTGGCAACTAAACGAGGGAATTTGCCACCCACAAGTATAAAATCCCCGCGACGGGTCAGCATCAGTTTACCGTCGCGCACCTCGACCCGAGAAACGTTAGCCTTGGCTGCGGCGAGCTTGATTTCGGTCAGCATGAGGACGTTGTCAACCGCCGGTGGCAAGGCGCCAAACCGATCCCTCCATTCCCGCTTCAGGCGGTGAAGCTGTTCCTGGGTGGTGACTTCCGCCAAATGCCGGTATGCCTGAATGCGCAGGAGCGTGTCATTGATAAACGCCGCTGGGATAAATGCCGGCACCAGTTCGCCGGCATCGGGGCGTTGAATGAACTCGGCCTCGTTGGTGGCCACAAAATCGAGACGGGCATCCACGTCCAGGCGAAGGCGCGTCTTTTCACCTTTTAACTGCGCTACGGTTTGCCGGAGAAGTTGGCAATAAAGGTCGAAACCGACCGCGGCGATGTGGCCACTTTGAGCAGTGCCAAGAATGCTTCCCGCTCCCCTGATCTCGAGGTCGCGCATGGCAATGCGAAAGCCCGCCCCAAGCGAGCTGTATTGCTTGATCGCGTTAATGCGCTTGCGCGCCGCGCCCACGGTCATCATTTCGCGCGGCAGCAGCAAATAGGCGTAAGCCTTGTGTTCAGCGCGTCCGACGCGCCCTCGTAGTTGATAAAGGTCGGCCAGACCGAACCGGTCAGCCCGATCGATGATGATGGTGTTGGCGTTCGGAATATCGAGACCGCTCTCGATGATGGTGGTGCAGACGAGCACATCGATTTTTCCGCTAACGAACCGCTGCATGACGTCTTCGAGCTCATCGGCGTCCATCTGGCCGTGACCGATGTCCACCCGCGCGTTGGGACAAAGGTCGGCGATTTTATCGCGCACACGCTGGATGCTTTCGACACGGTTGTGCAGGAAGAAAACCTGGCCCTGGCGTTCCAGCTCGCGGTTGATCGCGTCGCGTATGATGCGCTCGTCGTAGCCGCAAATCACCGTTTCCACGGGCAGGCGATTCAGCGGGGGCGTCTCAATGGTGGACATGTCTTTTACGCCTACGAGTGAGAGATAAAGCGTTCGGGGGATCGGCGTGGCCGAGAGAGTCAGGACGTCCACGAGCTTGAACAGCTCCTTGAACTTTTCTTTGTGCACCACGCCGAAGCGTTGTTCCTCATCAATGACGACCAGCCCGAGGTCCTTGAAGATCACGTCTCCCGAGATCAGGCGATGCGTTCCGATGACGATGTCGAGGCCGCCCTGGCGGAGCGCCTCCAGCACTTTGCGCTGCTCACTTTGCGAACGGAAGCGGCTCAGCATTTCCAAACGCACAGGGTATTCCCGCATGCGCTGCGAGAAGGTGTCGTAGTGCTGTTGCGCGAGCACAGTTGTCGGCGTGAGCACGGCGACCTGTTTGCCTTCCATGACTGCTTTGAAGGCGGCGCGAATCGCGACTTCCGTTTTTCCAAAGCCGACGTCACCGCAGATCAGGCGATCCATCGAGCGCGGCTGTTCCATGTCTGCTTTGGTGTCGCGGATGGCTTTCAGTTGGTCGGGTGTTTCGCGAAACGGAAACGAATGCTCAAATTCTACCTGCCACTTGGTGTCCGGAGCGAAGGTGTGGCCGAGCTGCGTTTCCCGCTCCGCCTGCAGGGCAAGCATGCGCCCGGCGTAATCGAATATTGACGCTTGGGCAGTGCGCTTGGCCCGGGCCCAGCGCGCGTCCGCCAGTGAACTGAGTGGCGGATTTTTCTTACCGACGCCGACGTAACGCGAAACCAGGTAGGCTTGCTCGACCGGGACGTAAAGCTTGGCGCCTTCGGCAAATTCCAGCGCCAGAACTTCTTTTTCGATTGGCTGGGTCCGTTTGGCGTCGCGCGATTTATCGCCCGTTGGCGAAATGTTGACGTCGTCGGCGGCGGCACGTTCCGTCGTCGGAATGTTGATCAAGCCGAGGAAGCGGCCGACGCCATGCTCCACGTGCACGATGAAATCGCCTTCGTTAAGCTCGCTGAAATCGATTTGAGCGCGGTTACGCGAGAACCGGTCCCGGCGTTGAAGCCGCCGGGCCGCGTGCGTGGCGAACCGTCCAAAGAGCTCGGCGGCTGCGAGGACGACGAGGTTGGCATCAGGAAAACAAAACCCCCGCGAGAGAGTCCCTTCGACCAGTTGAACGCCGTCGAGAGGCTTGGCCTTTCCGAAAATGTCCCGGAAGCGTTCGATTTCGCCTTCTGTTTGAAAATAAATGACGATCCGCGCCTTTTGTTTGCGCCACTCCTGCACGCGTTCGAGAAACTGAGCGCGCTTCGCTTCCGCGAGCATGAAATCGCCGACCGTGAACTCGCCGAGGTCGCTTCCTTGAAAGGCGCCGGCAAAATCTTCCGGCCCTTCCTCGATCCAGCCCTCGCTGATGCCGATGTCCCAGGACTCGGAGGTTTCCCGTTCGGGCTCGATCCTGACGATCAGGTCGTTAGGGGAAATGTAATCGCGGACTCTTCCGGCCTGTTGGTCCGGCGCGCCAAGCAAGATGGCGACGCGTTGCAGATCCCGGACCGTTATCTGAGTATCGATATCGAACTCGCGCAGCGACTCGACGTCGTCCCCGAAAAACTCGACCCGGACGGGTAGCTGATCCTGCCACGAAAACAGATCGACAATGCCGCCGCGGACAGCGAATTGCCCGCGGGTGTTTACCTGTGAGGTTCGCTGGTAGCCTGCTCGCACCAGTTGATCGAGCAGAGCCTCCATAGTCGTGGATGCGCCGCGTTTAAGCGACAGTGTCTGGGCGTGGAGTGCGCCTTTTTTCGGAGCGGCCTGGTCGAGGCTCGCTGTGGTTGTTACGATAACCCCTGATGTTGTTTTCCCATCGAGCTTCGCCAGAATCGCTAGACGTTCGGCGTTGATTTCCGGATCAGGCAGAACATTCTCCACTGCGGCGAATTCCGCTTCCGCCAGGAACTCAGCCTCGGGCAGCCAGTTAGTCAGCGCGTCGTGAAATGCTTCCTGGGTCCGGACGGTCGGACAAAGCACCCACAGCTTCCGTTTGGTCGCACGCGCAATGATCGCAAGAAGGAACGGTTGGGCCGATTCAATGACGTGCGAAAACGCCACCGGGTGCGTCTTTTCATCGATCGCTCGCAGCCTCGCCGTAAGAGAAGGCGCGGCCGCGGCCAGGTCCAGAATGTCGGCGGCCCCGTTATGCACCGCAGAGAATCCGATGAAACCGCGCCGAGTTCAAAAAGGCGGCCGAGATCATGCAAAATCTGGGGGACGACACGAGGTCGTCCTTCCCACTCGCATCCGCGGGCCGAAGATCTTTGGAGGGACGAGCTTGTCTCGTCCGCGTCAAGAGCGCGGTCAGTTGGTGATGGTCACCGGCGTGCCGGTGCTCACGGACTTGAAGAAATTTTCTGCCATGAACTCAGGCATGCGGATGCACCCGTGCGACGCCGGGTAACCGGGTAAGTAACCCGCGTGCATTCCGACGCCACCGACGATGCGCATGAAGTAAGGCATGGGCGCGCCTTTGAAATGCGATCCGGGCGGCTTCTTATCTTTTTCCGCATCGACGTTCGGCATGACCACATTGCCAGCGTCATCCACGTAATCACCGTACTTGGTCGAGACATGGTTCACATCTTTTTGGATTATGCTGAAATGCCCCGCGGGGGTGACCAAGCCTTCGCGCCCGGTAGAGAGCTGCGAAATTCCCACGAGCATGTTGTTCTTGTAAAAATATGCCCGCTGCTCTGAGAGACTGATTTTAACCGAGGGTTTGCCGCCGATGTTATCGCCATCCCAATAGGAAACCGTATCCTGGGGCGCGCCGTTTGTGGGCTGATTGCCGTAGATGCCGCCGAGATACTGGGTTTGGCCGGAATAACGCACATCGGTTTCCTCGCAGGCGCCGAGGAAAAACCCGGTCAGGGCGAAAATGCAGAGCAGGGGGACGCAGGAAGGGGATCGAAACATATTTTGGGACAAACCTCTCCGCGTTGCGCTGGGTAAAGTCAAGGCGGCGAGGACGAATCGGGGGCCTTGAATTGTCTTTTTGCGCATGGAGAGTTCCGCGCCCTGTCCTCCGTCGAAAGAGTTAATAGTTATGCCGACCTACGAATATCACTGCGAAAAGTGCGGAAAGAACTTCGAACTCTTTCAATCCATGAAAGATGCCGCGCTCAAGCAGTGTCCGAAGGAGCAGTGCCGCCAAAAGAAGTGGGGCCACGGTAAGGTGAAACGCCTGTTGGGCACGGGAGCGGGCCTTATTTTTAAGGGATCCGGCTTCTATATTACTGATTATCGCAGTTCATCTTATAAGGAAGGAGCGAAGAAAGACGCGCCGGCGAGCGCCGACTCAGGATCGGCTAAAGCGGGCGGCACAAAAGACGCTTCTAGTGGAGGTTCGCCGGCCAAGAAGGCCGAAAAGAAGCCCACTAAAGAGTAGTCTTAATGATTAGCACGATGCCGATGGTGGTGTGCTCGGAATGCCGCCGTGAGAACGAAATCGAGCGCATTTATTGTCACGATTGTGGCGCACGCCTTGAACGGAAAGCGGTTCAGAAAATCGTTCCCCCAAAAGAAGATACCCACAGCCGGGTAAAGAGACTTTTCGACGCGAGGCGAGCAAAGGCTCGCGCCGTGTTTTTCAAGTTCAGCAAGGTAGCCCTTGCCGCCTGCGGATCAGCCGCTCTGGTGGTTATGGCTCTGCCGCCGGAATTGCCGGCAGTGGCTAAGACCCCTCTCATTCAAATCCCCACCGTCGGGTTTGACCTTGAACGCGTGCTCGCACGGCATGAACCAACGCAGGTCAAGTACACCGATGAACAGATGAATTTGTTTCTGGAGAATAATCTCAAACCAAAAAAGAAGACGCTGGATAAACCTTTCCTGGAATTCAAACGCGCCGTGGCCGCCTTTCACGAAGGCACCGCTTCGGTCACTATGGAACGCGCTATTTTCGGGTATTCCGTTTTTACGACGATCGATTTCGCTCCCCAATCCAAAGGAGGAAAGGCGGATGTGAAGGCGACCGGCGGCCGCATCGGGCGAATGCCGATTCATCCCGAGATTGCCAAGTATATGAATTATTTCTTCCTCGATTTGTGGGGCTCGCTTGAGCGGGAGCGGAAACTTGCCTCACGTCTGACTTCGGCGGAGTTCCACGATAAGAGTGTGCTCCTGATTTCGATTCCCTGACGGTGTCACGGACCTTTCGGCTCGCGAAGCGCATGGCCAGGCGCTATCATCGCAGCCGTGCAGATGATGTTCGTTAGGCGACGCTTCGCTGCGCTCCTTTTTGTTATCATGTGGAGCGGGCTGCCGGTGTATTCGGCGCCCCTGCCGCGAAGCGTAACGCCATCACGGCAGTTCATCATTTATGGCGGCACACTTCCGCTTCGCGGCGCCATGAGCGACCTTGTTGAAGACACCAAGGGACGCCTTCTTCGTATCCTTCAGCGAAAGGACGAGTGGAAGATCCCGATCGTTCTGAACCTTCAGTCGCCCCAGGCCAACGTCCCCGAAGTGCCTCTTTCCCGTCTTCACATTAGCCAGACTGGATTCGGCCTGAAGATTCAATTGGATTTGATGGTCCGGGAAAACATCGATGCCCAACAGGTCCAGGCTGAGATCCTCCGCGCGCTCTTTGTGGAGATGATTTACCGTAATCGTCCGCAGGTGCCCGCAGGAAGCGAGTACGCGCAGGCTCCGCCATGGCTGATCGAGGGAGTGCTTGCGAGGCTTTCGCCCGCGCGGGAGCGAACGGTCATCGATCTGTTGAAAAGCGGACTCGAGTCGGACGAACTCATTTCGTTGCCGGAGTTTGTTCGCCAACAGCCGGAGCGATTGGATGCGCCGATGCGCTTGCTCTATCGAGCTTACGCGGCGGCGCTGCTTCAACTCCTTCTCGATCAACCGGCGGGTCCGGCAAGTCTTGCCGCTTTCATGGATCACCTGCCCGAAGCGACCAATGACCCTCTGGCCGATTTGAAGGCGCGATTCTCCGCTCTCAATGACGACACCCACCTAATGTTTTATTGGAAGGCGGCGATTGCCCGAGTTGCCTCCACCACAGCCCACGGATTTCTGCTTAGTTTCCAGGAAACCGAGCGCGAGCTTGATGAACTCCTGCGCAGTCCAATCCCGGCCGCCGGCAAAGGGAAGCCGACGGATCTGGAGCATCTCGGCCACGCCAAGCCGGGTTCAAAACAGATTCCGGCATTGCGATTACTCGCGAAAAATCTGCTCGTGCTCGGTGCGACGGCGCACCCTGTTCTGCATCCGGTGGTGACCGAATATCAGGAGGTCGCCCAGCGTCTGGCGAATCGAAAGATTGGGCATGTGTGGCAGCGGCTGGCGGCCGTTAAGGAAACCCGCGGGGCGCTTGACCGGCGAATGTCGGATATGAGCGATTACATCAACTGGTTTGAGGCGACGCAATTGTCCGGAGAAAGCGGCGTATTTGAAGGCTACCTCAAGACAGCGGGAAAGTCGGCCGACGAACCAAAACGGCGCCGCGATCCGTTGTCGCTCTACCTCGACACCATCGAAATGCAGTTTTGAGTCGGGGCGTCCAATGAGGCAGGGTAGTTGCTCAAGGTGCTCATGCTGGGTATCGTAGGCGCCCGCAGAAAATCTGCGCCGGCTCTGACACATGCAAAAAATTGGATTCGCTGAAGCCCTCGACTCAATCGTCGCGGCTGACCCGCGTTACACGCGGGAAGCCTATGTATTCCTGCGCGATGCGCTCGATTTCACCACCAAACAACAGAAAAAGATCAAAGGCACGAACGTGCGGCATGTCGCCGGGCCTGAATTGCTCGAAGGTGTTCGCCAGTATGCGCTGAAGGAATTCGGACCAATGGTGATCACCGTTTTTTCCGCCTGGGGGATTAATCGGTGCGAAGACATCGGCCACATGGTCTTCAATCTGATTGGCGCCGGAATTTTCGGGAAGACGGATGAAGATTCGATGGAAGATTTCAAAAGCGTTTACGATTTTCAGGAGGCTTTCGCCAGGCCTTTTGAACCGGCCAAGGGGAACGTGCCGCAACCGGCCCCAGGATTGCCAGCGCCCAAATCGATATGATTGGCCGATGGCCGCGCGTTGTTCTTCTCGGTGCACTGATGCTTAACATTCCTTCTTTGAAATCCGCTCCCGCCGGTTCGTCCGCCATTCAGCTTCCGCCGCAGGACGCCCAGAAGTGGGTTCTGTCGGATGGCCTAACGATTATCGTCAAGGAAGATCACAGCGCACCCGTGGCCAGCGTCCAGGCAT
Organism: uncultured Verrucomicrobiae bacterium; assembly: GCA_963824205.1. Taxonomy (GTDB): domain Bacteria; phylum Verrucomicrobiota; class Verrucomicrobiia; order Chthoniobacterales; family UBA10450; genus JBBRDU01. Next base: position 1,518,493 of record CAWGOG010000001.1, read on the forward strand.
GGTGCGCCACTGGCAGCATCAATGAGGACGAGCGCCTCGGTGCCGGCCTGTCCCACATCCTCGAGCACATGCTCTTCAAGGGGACCAAGACGCAATCTAACAGCGCCATCGCCCAAAAAATCCAGGACGTGGGCGGTTACATCAATGCCTACACCTCCTTCGATCGGACGGTTTTCTGGATCGATGTCCCGAAGGCCGGCGTGGTTACCGCGCTCGATGTGCTGGCCGACGCGATGATGAATTCGACGCTGCCGCCGGACGAGTATCTCAAGGAACAGGAAGTCATCCGGCGCGAGTTTGCCATGGGCTTTGATGATCCCGATCGCATGATTGGGCAGCTTCTTTTCGCGACCGCTTACCAGAAGCATCCGTATCGCCTCCCGGTGATCGGGCAGATAGAGGTTTACAACCAGCTCACGCAGGAGCAGGTGATGCAGTACTACAAGTCGCGTTACGTGCCTAACAATCTCACGTTTGTCGTGGTGGGTGACGTTGATGCGGAGAAGATTCGGCAACAACTGGCCGATTTCTTCAAGGCTTACCCGGAACGCTCGTTGAAGCCGATTTATGTCCCGTCGGAGCCGCCCCAGTTAGGCCAGCGTGACGCGCATCAGGAATTTCCAACGGAGCTGACCCGTCTTTCGCTCGCCTGGCACGTGCCTGAAGTGACCCATCCTGATGTTCCCGCGCTCGATTTGCTTTCCTCGATTCTCGGTGAAGGCAAAAGCTCGCGTCTGTATCGCGAAATTCGCGACAAGGCCGGGCTGGCCTATTCGGTTGCGGCATTTTCCTACACGCCCGGCGACCCAGGGATCCTTGGCCTCGACGCCACGGTGGATCCGTCGAAGCGCGAGGAAGCTCAGAGCCAGATGCTGAAGATCGTCGACGATCTGAAAAAAACAGGCGTGACGGCCGATGAACTAACGAAGGCGAAAAAAATGTCGCTCAGTCATCATCTCGGTTCGCTCACAACCATGCGCGGCCAGGCTTCCGATATCGGCTCGAACTGGTTGCTGACACGGAACCTGAATTTCAGCCGAGATTATCTCAGCGCGGTCCAGCGCGTCAGTCTCGACGACATCAAGCGCGTGGCGGCGAAATATCTGGTGAACGACAACCTGACCGTCGTTTCACTCAATCCGAAGGGCACGCTGGCGGCCAAGACCACCGCGACGACAGCGGCCTCGACCGCTCCAGTCCAAAAATTTGAACTGTCGAACGGTCTGCGCGTCCTCCTGCGTGAGGATCCGCGGCTGCCGCTCGTGGCCATGACGGCCGTCTTTCGTGGCGGTCTGCTGGCGGAATCCTCGCGGACCAATGGGATCACGAGGCTCATGGCGAAATCTTTGTTAAAAGGAACAAAGACACGAACGGCCGAACAAATCTCCGGTGAGATCGAAGCGGTCGGTGGCGTTATCTCCAGCGATGCAGGCAATAATAGTTTCAGCGTCGCCCTGGACGTGACCAAGCCCGATCTGAAACTCGGGGTCACGATTCTGGCCGACGTTTTGATGAACGCGACCATGCCGGAAAAAGCCGTCACGCGCGAGAAGCAGGTGCAAATCGCCGGGATCAAGCAGGAGAACGAGAACCTGACCACGGTAGCCCGTAACATCATGCGGCAGGCGCTTTTCCAGGACCATCCTTATGCGCTTCCGGCTAACGGAGTTGAGGAGTCCGTGCAGAATCTCACGCCCAAGGACCTAATCGAATTTCGCGACCGATACCTGGTCGCGAAGAATGGTGTGATTTCAGTTTTCGGAAATGTCAGCGCCGGCGAAGTGAAGCAGCTTTTCGAGACGATGCTCGGCAGTATGAAACCCGGCGTCCTGGCTTTGAGCGATGCTCCGCAAACGCCATCGCTGCCGCAGACCAAGCCGGTCGATGCCCGCCGCGACAAGGCGCAGGCGGTGCTGATGGTCGGATATCGCGGGGCCGATGTCTTCAGTCCGGATCGGCACGCGCTCGAGCTGATTGACGAAGCCAGCAGCGACCTTGGGTCGCGCTTCTTTATTCGCATTCGCGAACAGATGGGCCTGGCCTATTACGTAGGCGCGACCCAGCTTCAGGGATTGGTGCCCGGTATGTTCGCTTTTTATCTCGGGACCGATCCGGCGAAAGTGGAGCCCGTCAAAACCGCGCTTCTCGATGAGATCGGGAAATTGGCCGCCGATGGACTAACGAACGAAGAATTGATGCGGGCGAAAAAGAAACTGATCGGCCAGCAGCAGATTTCAAATCAGAGCAACGACGCCTTCGGATTCCAGTGCGCCCTGGACGAACTGTATGGGCTCGGCTTCAATCACTACAAAACGTTGGAAGCCGAAATCGAAAAGGTGACCCTTGATGATATCAAGCGCGTGGCGGCGAAGTATTTTCGCGATCAACCTTATGTTTTGGCAACGGTGAGACCACCAGACAAGGACGCTGCTGCGAAAGGAAAGTAGATATGGCTGAGGTTCAAACGAATACCCAAAGCGGCGAGCTTTCGCAGCGATTCATCGAGTTTGTCATGATGCACGCGCAGAACGCGGCTCTCTTTCTCGGCCAGATTCCGAACCCGCAAACAGGCAAAGGCGAGGTGAATCTGGAGCTGGCTCGGATGTTCATCGATCAACTGGCCATGATCCAGGAGAAGACGCGCGGAAATCTGACCGGGGAAGAAGCGACCGTTCTGCGTAACGCCATTTCAAATCTGCAAATGGCTTTCGTCGAGCTTTCGCAAAACCCGGGAAACGCCATCCCTGCGGCGCAGGCCGCGGAAACACCGGCTTCGAATGAAACTCCGCGCTGCGGATCAACCGAGTGGTGGGGAAGCCGCTGCCAAGCCGACGCCCGAAGAAACGGAGTCGAAGAAAAAATTCAGCAAGAGCTACGGTTCTTGAGGATCGTTAGCTTTTTGCGCGTGTGCCTTCGGTCGTAAAGAAATCGTCGGGCAAAGAGCGGAAACGATCCGAGGTTGTAGCCGATGCGGTCGAGGCTGCCGAAGACGCCGGCTTGCGCTACGTCAACGACGATCGCCCGGGTTACACCAGAAAGGCGGTCGGCGACGACTTCGAGTATTTCGATCTCGAAGGCAAGCAGATCAAAGACGACCAGCGTCTTTTGCGAATCAAACGCCTGGCGATTCCGCCGGCCTACACCGATGTCTGGATCTGTCCGTTAGCCAATGGTCATGTCCAGGCGACGGGTCGCGACGCCCGGGGCCGCAAACAGTATCGCTATCACGAGAGGTGGCGTGAGATTCGCGACGAGAATAAGTACGAGAAGATGGCCTTGTTCGGCGAAACCCTGCCGAAAATCCGGAGGCGGGTCGATCAGGACCTGAAACTGGCTGGTCTTCCGCGAAATAAGGTCCTGGCGACGGTGGTGCAGCTTTTGGAGCGAACGTTCATTCGCGTCGGCAACGAAGAGTACGCGCGCGATAATAAATCATTCGGTCTGACCACAATGCGCGATCGCCATGTTGATGTGAAAGGGTCCCAAATGACCTTCACCTTTCGTGGGAAGAGCGGGGTCATGCACGAAGTGCCGGTGAAAGATCGCCGGATCGCCCGCATCATTTCCAAGCTGCAGGACCTTCCCGGCCAGGACCTGTTTCAGTATGTCGGCGAGGATGAAAAGCGCTACGACATCACTTCGCAGGACGTGAACGAATACCTGCGCGAAATCACGGGTGAAGACTTTACCGCCAAAGATTTCCGCACCTGGGCGGGGACAGTCCTGGCCGCGATTGCCTTGAGCCACCTCGGTCCCTCGGAAACAAAGAAAGAGGCGAAGGCCAACATCAAGAATGCCGTGACGGCGGTGAGCAAACTGTTAGGCAACACGCCGGCGATTTGCCGGAAGTGCTACGTGCATCCAGCCATTTTTGAGACCTATCTGAGCGGTGATTCCATCGAAGGCTTGAAACAGAAAACCGCCGAGGTGCTTGAAAGCGACGAGATCGACCTCGAAGCCGGCGAAAAGGCCATCCTCAAATTTTTGCAAAATCGGCTGACGGCCAAGGCGGCCTAGCACCTTCTGTGGTTTGTGGCCGCGCCTGCGGGCGTAGGATTATTTCGACCGACCCTACAGCCACTAATGATCCTGATCGCGCGGTTGAGATTTGGAACGTCCGCTTTTTCGGACGGTGATCGTCTCGCCGGCGGGCGATGGCGTGGGTGCCGGGTACTTCTTGGTCGATGGATAAATCAGACGCCAGGGCTGCGTCTTAATTGTGTTGGTGAATTCGGAGAGGTTCTTACCGCTTTCGCTGAACTGCGGACCGAGTTGGCCCATGAGCGACTTCAGTTTTTCGGAAGTATCCCGGAAATTCGAAAGCGTGACTTTAATGTTGTCGTTAGCTGAAAGCTGATCGCTGATCTTCTGGATGTTTGCCAGCGATGTGTTGAGCGAGCCGTCGGGGGCGGTCAATTCCACGAGGTGTTGACCGAACACATTAAAGTGATCGAGCGCCTGGTAGAGCGATGAATCCTTGTCCGTGATGTGACTGAGATTTTTGGCGGTGGCTTCGAGCTCTTTCATGGCACTGGTCGCTTCCTTGGCCACCGGCTGAATGACGTCGACAAGTTTTGCGGCCGCTTCAGTGAAGTCGGCGTTGCGTTCGCCGGCGAACATTTCGCCGTCGCGGGCGCGTCCGGAAGCCTCCGTCCCCTGAGTAATGTCGATCGCCATCTCGCCAAGAAGCCCTAACGAAATCAACCGCGCGTGGGCATCTCGGTAGACGAGGGCGCCCTTGTCCGCCTGGACATCGATGCGGACTTCAAACTTGGGCCGGGCATCCGTGCTCGGGGTCGAGCCGGGTTCCGGCGGGCGAATCTGCGCGGCCGCTTCCTGCGCCCGCCGATCTTCTTCTCGCGAGACGGGCGAATATAATTTTTGCACCTGGCCGATCTTGCGCCCTGCCAGCAACACCGGTGCGCCCAGCTTGATGCCAGCGGCATTGTCGAAATAGACCTTGTAACTCACCAGCGGCCGGAACAAACCCGGCGCGCCTAACAGGATCAGGACAACGACGATCACGGCGACCGTGCCCATGACAAACAGCCCGGTTAGGAATTCGTTACGTCGTAATTGCATCTTGGCTTCCTTGCAGAATGGGACCTTCGGTGCTGCCGGTCAGGAACTGGCGCACCACCGGGTTGTTCGATTGTTGGAACCGGCTCGTTTCAGCATCTTCGATAATCTTGCCGTGATACAGCATAGCCATGCGCGTGCCTATGCGAAAGGCGCTATCCATCTCGTGGGTCACAATGATTGAGGTCGATTTGTGCTTCTCGGTCAGACCAATGATGAGTTCGTCAATAACCGAGCTGATCACAGGATCAAGTCCGGCCGTCGGTTCGTCGAAAAGAATCAGCTCCGGCTCCATGACCAACGCACGCGCCAGGCTAACCCGTTTACGCATGCCACCGCTGAGTTCGGACGGCATCAGGTATTTTGAATCGATCATGCCGACGAGATGAAGCTTTTCGTCCACAATCTCGTCGATCTCCTGCTCGCTCTTCTCGGTCAGTTCCTCCAGGGGCAGCGCAACGTTATCGCGCACGTTCCGGGAGCTCAGCAGCGCGGAGTACTGGTAAACCATTCCGATGTGCCGCCGGACCTGTTGAAGTTTTCGCCGTCGCAGCCGGGTGATCTCAAACTGCTTGAAAAAGACCTCTCCCGCGTTGGGTTCGAGAATCCCAAGGATCAGCCGCAAAATGGTGCTCTTGCCGACACCGCTCTGTCCCATGATAACGAGCCGCTCCATCGGATTGACGACCAGCGAGACGCCGTCGAGAACGGTCTTGTCTTCGAACTGCATGTGGATGTCGCGCAGCTCGGCCACGTAGGAGAGGTGATCTGTCATGGGAAAAAAACCACGTAAACGATGTTGTAGAGCGTATCGACGCCAATCACGGTTGTGATCGCCGTGACAACACTCGATGTGGTGGCGCTGCCGACACCGGCGGCCCCGCCGCGAACACTGAGTCCGCGATAGCAGGCGATCGCGGCGATGAGCAGGCCGAACATCAGGCTCTTGAGAATGCCGGTCAAGATATCGCGAACCAGCAGCGAGTCCCGAACCAGCTCGACATAGTAAGGGAAGGCGATGCTGAAATAAGCCTTACAGATCAGGCCGGTCGCAAAAATGGCGGCAATATTCGAGACCGTGGAGAGGCAGGGCATCAACAGCGAAAGCGCCAGCGCCCGCGGCGCGACCAAAAATCGAAGCGGCCCAATGCCCATCGCTTCAATCGCTTCCACTTCTTCGGAGACTTTCATCGTGCCCAATTCAGCCGTGAAGGCGGCGCCGACGCGCGCGGCCAGCATGATTCCAGTCATAAGAGGTCCAAGTTCTCGGGTGAAGGCGATCGCGACCAGCCCCGGCACGAGTCGTTCTGTCCCGAAGCGCTGCAATTGATAGCCCGTTAGCAGCGCCATCGTTAGGCCGAGAAAAAAGGAAACCAGACCGACCAGCGGAACCGAATCCACCCCGGCTTTCTCGGTGTGGCGGAAGAAGCTCTTGGCACGAAAAGGCGCCCGTCCCTGGCGGATGCGATCGATGGTTTCGTCGAGGGTCTGCCCGACAAACCAGAACATGCCGCCGACTGCTCCGAAGAAGTTTCGGCCGGCCTGTCCGATATCCTGGACAACCACCACTGGATTGGCCGGAATTACGAGGTCTTCGTCCCCCTCGGAGGTGTGCGGATTTGCCATCTCGACGGGCAAGGTGCCTCAGTTCGGAGGGTGGGAAAGGGGAAAGTGCAATGGGGTCTCTTCTGTAGCGGCGGTCTATGACCGTCGCATTCCTTTGGGCGGAGATTTGCGAGGGTCACAGACCGCCGCTACAGACCCGGCCTTGGCGAAGCCGGGAGGTGATGGGAAGGTCCGCACCTGATGCTATGCTCCGGCGGTGAGGAAATCCTTGCTGACGTGCTCCCTTATTTGCGCACTCTTTGGGCAGGCCAAAGGAGGTGTCCCTGAGACAGTGAATACTACGCCGCCATTCGCGCTCGCCATTCACGGCGGGGCCGGGACCATCGACCGGGGCTCGATGACGCCTGAAAAGGAGAAAGAATATCGCCGCGGGCTCGAGCAATCCCTGAAGGCGGGAGCGGCCATTCTGAAAGAAGGCGGCTCCAGTCTCGATGCGGTTGAAGCATGTGTTCGCGTTCTCGAGGACAATCCGCTCTTCAATGCTGGCCGCGGCGCGGTTTTCACCAGCGCAGGTACAAACGAGATGGATGCCGCCATTATGGATGGAAAGACGCTCAAGGCGGGATCAGTCGTTAGTCTGAAACATATCAAGAATCCCATCAGCCTTGCCCGGATGGTGATGGAGAAAACTTCGCACGTCATGCTCGATGGCGAAGGTGCCGAAGCCTTCGCCAGAGAAAATGGAATCGAGCTGGTCGATCAGAAGTATTTTTTCACGGAACGGCGCTGGCAGGAGCTGCAGCGGGATAAGGAGAAGGCGAAAGGCGCAGCCTCTGGTCACGGTCACGGAACTGTCGGTGCGGTCGCGCTTGATATGAATGGGAATTTGGCGGCGGCGACGTCGACCGGAGGAACGAGCAACAAACTCCCGGGTCGCGTGGGTGATTCGCCAATTATCGGCGCCGGGACTTATGCGAACAATGCAACCTGCGCGGTTTCTGCCACCGGCGACGGCGAATATTTTATCCGCGCGACTGTGGCGCACGAAGTCTCTGCGTTGATCGAAAACAAGGCGATGTCTGTGGGGGACGCGGCGGAAACGGCCCTGGCCAAGGTTGCTCAACTGGGCGGCACCGGGGGAATGATCGCCATGGACCGCACCGGTAACGTAGCCATGCCTTTTAACACCAGCGGCATGTATCGCGGGCTGATGAATCGCGACGGCACCCTCCAGATCGACATCTACAAGTAGTAGAAGGCTGCACTATGCACTGGGCGAGTCGGGCAGGCTGCGCATAATATCCCGCGCATGTTGCCGGCGATCTCAGTTGTCATTCCTGCGTTTAACGAGGCGCAGCGGATCGGTGAGACTCTGCGCCAGACAATCCAATATCTCGCTGCCGAGAGTCCGCAAAGTGAGTTAATCGTGGTAAACGACGGCTCGCAGGATGAGACCGCTGAAATTGCGCGGGGGGCCTTATCGCAATCTCTGGTCTCCAGCCAACTTCTGGAGAATCAACCGAATCGCGGAAAGGGCGCAGCTGTGAGGCGCGGCTTGCTCGCGGCGCGTTTTCCGATCGGTTTGTTTTTCGATGCCGATCTTTCGACGCCTCTTGGTGAAACACCCAAGCTGATCCAACCGATCGCGTCGGGCGAGGTCGATATCGCGTTCGGTTCGCGCGCGCTTGATCGGCGGTTGATCGGAAATCGTCAACCGTGGCGAAGAGAGCAGGCCGGGCGAGTCTTTAATCTCCTGGTGCGAATGGCGACAGGTCTGCCCTTTTGGGATACCCAATGTGGATTCAAAGCCTTTCGCCTCGAAGCGTGCCGGCCGATCCTGGAAAACGCGCAGCTCGACGGTTTCGCTTTCGATGTTGAACTACTCTATCTCGCGCAGCAGGCCGGACTTCGCTTGCGCGAAGTGCCGGTCCGCTGGAATCACAACGAAGGTAGCAAGGTGCGCTTCGTGGAAGACAGTGTGAGGATGCTGCGGGAGGTCGCGGCCTTGCGTATGCGCGGGAATGCTCCGAACCCGGGTACTTCTTCCGCTCGTCCGGAAGCGCGCGAATTGCGCTAAGTTGGCCGCGCCACGATTGCTTGTCATCCCGAGCCTGCGAAGACGGCGGAGGTTTTCCACCAACTTCGTTAGGCCGAAGTACGATCAGCCGACGGGGCCAGACTGTGTCGGGCCGTCTCTCCGCTATTTCTTAACGATCTGCGCGTTCTCGATCATGGCCATGCCGCCGCGCTCGGCCAGCTTGCCTTTGACCGTGATGGTTTTTCCGGCAAACGGAGCAAGTTCGTCGTTCATCGACTTATGTTCGCCGACGACAAGATAGGCTTTGCCGTCGCTGACGATGCCGGCTGGTCCGCCGCCTTTGATGCATTTCCCGGCGCAAGTGGCGTGCTTATCGCCCATGGCCGCGTGATCAAGATAGCACATCAGATCGACGACTTCGCCGGTGACGGCTTTCTCCGATCCTGAGGAGAGTTGGTCTTTTTCGTGTTCGTGCGCGCGGGCCACGGTCGCAAACGACCGTGATGGCGATGACGAATATTGCGACTCTGGAAATTTTCATTGCCGGCAAGCTCGGTCCTCCGATTACCAGGGTCAATGTTTCTCGTTTGGCTCGATCAATTCGGCGAATTGCGAAAAGAAATAGGAAGCGTCGTGTGGACCGGGAGCGGCTTCCGGATGGTATTGCACGCTGAAAACCGGGAGCTCGCGATGTCGCATGCCCTCGACGGTGCCGTCGTTCAAGTTGATGTGAGTCACTTCGACTTCTTTGGGCAAAGACTTGGCGTCGACGGCGAAACCATGGTTTTGCGCGGTGATGGCGACTTTCCCACTGCGCAAATCTTTCACCGGTTGATTGCCGCCGCGGTGGCCGAATTTGAGTTTGAAAGTGGAACCGCCGAAGGCACAGCCTAATACCTGGTGCCCGAGACAGATTCCGAAAATCGGCTTTTTACCAAGGAGTTCGCGAATGCATTCGTGCGCGTAAGGCAGCGCTGAAGGATCGCCCGGACCATTGGAAAGAAAAATACCGTCCGGGTTCACCTCCAAAATCTCTTTAGCGGTGGCCGTCGCGGGCATAACGGTGACACCGAAACCTTTCTGCCGAAGACAGCGCAAGATGTTGCGCTTGATTCCGTAATCGAGCGCGGCGATGCGAAAACGAACAGGTGGCAAGGCTGGAGCCTCCTGGTCTTTGGTGGCCGCAATCGTCCACGGCCGGCTGAGTTCATCCTTTGGATCCCACTGGTATTTTTTTGGCGTGGTGACTTCGCGCACGTAATCCATTCCGATGACGCCCTCGCCGTCGCGCGCGAGTTTGGCCGCTTCCGCCGGCGAAATATCTTCGGTCGTTAGGCAAGCTTTCATGGCGCCGCGTTCGCGCAGGTGCCGGGTGAGCGCGCGGGTGTCGATCCCCTGGAGGCCGGGAATTTTCCATTGTTTGAGGTAATCATCGAGCGACATCTCCGAGCGCCAGTTGCTCGGGATTTCGGTGAGCTCTTCGACCACAAATCCGCTCACGTGGGGCGAATCGCTTTCGGCGTCGGCGGCGTTGACCCCGTAATTGCCGATCAGGGGGTAGGTCATGGCGACGATCTGGCCGCGATAGGATGGGTCGGTCAGGACCTCCTGGTAGCCTGTCATGGAGGTGTTAAAACAGATCTCGCCGACGCGAGTTCCGGTCGCGCCAAAGGAACGTCCCTCGAACCAACGATCATCTTCGAGAGCCAGAATTGCGCGCACCGGCGGGGAGTTTCGCGGCTGGCGCTGAATTTTCAACTACGCGATTTGCCCGCGTCGAAGAAATTCCTCAGCGCGGCCGCTGCTTCGAGACAAGGGGGAAAAAAAGAGCGGAGTAAAACTGCCGAAAGGAAACTTGACCGCTTAAAGCGGTCAAGTTCAGAACAACCGCTTCAACTTCTGTTGCGGGCAGAATGAGCGGAGTCCGCTGGCAAAATGAGCGGAGTCCGCGGGCAGAATGGGGAGTCCGGGCAGAAGGCGCGGAGTCAGCGGGCAGAATGCGCGGAGTCCGGCCGGGAGAATGAGCGAGGGCGTGGGCAAAACAAAAGCCCGAGACGAAAATCCGTCTCGGGCTTGGAAAGATATTGCCCCGCAGGTGCCGTTTAGGTGGATATCCCGTTCCCTTTCGGTAACGGGCGGACGACCGCCGCCGCAGCTTCTGACTTCCAATTAAGGCATGTCATTTTCTCCGGCAGCCAAGCCTCCTGGTTAATGAAATATCGGTTCGGGAATCTCACCTTGTATCTCGAACATCGCAGGGCAAATTTTTGAGAATCGCTTAGCGAGAGTCCGGGAGAAAGCACTGGTTTCCCTTCGAACCCTCAATGAACGACTCTCGCTTTCAAAGAACTACTCCCGCAACTCCGCTTGCAACTGCTCTCGCAATCGCTCGCGAATTTTCGCGTGAGCCACATTTACTTCGTCACTTGTGAGTGTCCGATTCGGCGCGCGATATGTCAATCGATAAGCCAGCGACTTGCGTGCCGCTCCGACGTTCGACGCGTCGCTTCCGCTGAAAAGATCGAACAATTCCACTCTCGCGAGCAACGGTTCGCGCGGATTCTCAATCGTGCGAACCACTTCCTCATGCATGACAGATTCGGGAACAATCATGGCAATGTCGCGCTCGACCGCCGGGAATCGTTCCAGCTCGGCAAATCGGGCGGTGATTGACTCAGAGTGTTGCAGTGGATCGAGATCGAGCTCGGCAACGAGGACGCTGTTGGTCGCATCCAACTCGCTCGCTCGATCGGCTGAAAGCTGGCCGGCAAATCCCACGACTTTGCCGTCGAGGACAATCTCGGCGGCCAGCGCGAGATCTTTTTTCTTCGTGCGCCGAAACGAAAGCGATTTCGAAGTGACCGCTTCGAGCGCGCCTTTCAAGTCGAGAAAGTCGAGTGCACGTTTGGCGGAAGCCCGCCAGTGCAACGCCGCTTTCGACTGAACCGGAGAAGAGAAGGCCGAGGCGTCGCACTTCGCGGGCGTCCGGCGCCAGAAAAACGCGGCCGACCTCAAACATGCCCAGGCGATGTTCGCCGGCGCGAATGTTGTGCTCGAGAACCTTTAACAGGCCGGGCAGCAGGCTCGGCCGGAGGGCCACGTGGTCTTCACTGAGCGGGTTGCGCAAGTCGACGGCGTTTTCGCCAAAGGCGGGCGCATGGCGTGGAATCAGTTTTGAAGTGCGCGCTTCGCTTAAGCCGCGGCCGGCCAGACGCTCGCGAAGCTCCGACTCAAAATCATGCGAACGATCGGCATCACTCGTTAGGGTAAATCGACTGCGATCGCTGCCGGCAATTCCCTGAACCCCATGGGCGCGCACAACCTCTTCGATCAAGTCGACCTCACGCTCCAGATCTCGGCGGTAACTCGGAATCGTCCAGGTGGATTCCGTTTTTGAGGCTTTGCCTTTCGGCAGCCCGAAGCGCTCGAGGATTTCGTTGATCTCGGTTGGATCGAGATGCACTCCAAGAAGTCGATCGCATCTTTCAAAGCGAATGCTGACGTCGCCCGGCGGTTTTGGCAGTGATCCGGCGATGGAAATCTCCGCGGCGGGTTTGCCGCCGGCGATCTCGGCTATCAGTTGGGTGGCCCGTTCGGACGCCTTCAGAATCATTTCCGGATCGACTCCTCTTTCGAAGCGATAACTGGCGTCGCTCGGCAGGCTGAGGGCGCGCGCGGTGCGCCGGATTGCCGAGGGAGTGAAATACGCCGCTTCCAGCAAAATATTTCGCGTGGACTCAGAAACGCCCGTTTCTTCGCCGCCCATCACGCCGCCGATACCCACGGCCCGCTTTTGATCGGCGATTACCAAGTCGTTAGGCGAAAGCCGATAAGTGCGGCCATCCAGGGCCAGGAACTCCTCACCCTCGCGGGCGACGCGCACGTTGATGTCGCCTTCAAGCTTATCGGCGTCGAAAGCGTGCGTCGGTTGCCCGAATTCGAGCATCACGAAATTCGAGATGTCCACGATGTTGTTGATCGAGCGAATGCCGGCCGTTTCCAGCTTCATTCGCAGCCAGTCCGGGCTCGGACCGACCTTGACGTTTTCAATGCGACGCGCGGAAAAGAAAGGGCACGTCTCAGGATTCGAGAGGCTGACGTGCGGCTGTTTCGACGCCCGGGCGTTTGCCTCCGGAGGATTGACGCGAAGACTCGATTTCGTGAGCGCGGAAATTTCTCGCGCCAGGCCGTAGTGACTCAGTAGATCGCCACGATTCGGGGTGATCTCGACGTCGAGGACGGTGTCTGAAGGAACAAGCTCTGAAAAAGGCGCTCCAACCTGCGCGTCGGGCGATAAAATGAGAAGGCCGGAAGCGTCTTCGCCGAGTCCCAGTTCAATGGCGCTGCAAAGCATGCCCTGCGATTCGACGCCGCGCAGTTTGCTCTCCTTGATCTTTGTCCCGTTAGGCAAGTCCGCCCCCGGCAAGGCCAGCGGCACTTTGTCGCCCACCTTGTAATTCTTCGCCCCGCAGACGATCTGGCGTGCGGTGCCGCTTCCATCCTCCACCTGGCAAACGCTCAACCGGTCGGCATTCGGATGCTGTGCCGAGGCCTTGATCTGCGCGACCACCACCTTGTCGAAATTGGCGCCGCGCTGCTCGATGCCTTCGATCTCCACGCCCGCCATGGTGAGGAGATCGGCCAGCTCGTCGATTTTCGCCGGGAAGCTCAACGAATTCGCCTAACCAGTTTGCGGAGAATTTCATTGGTGGCATTCGGACGAGACAAGCTCGTCCCTCCCGATCTTGCCCTCAGCCCCGGTTAACGCCGGGAGGGACGAGCTCGTCTCGTCCGTTAAACCTTGCGCGATCATTCTCATGCGAACTGTCTCAGAAAGCGCAGGTCGTTCTGCGCAAAGAGCCGGATGTCGGGAATCTCGAAAAGGATCATGGCCAGTCGATCCATTCCCAAACCGAATGCGAACCCGGTCCATTCCTCGGGATCATAGGCGTGGTCGTTTCTTTTCCGGTTAACCTGTTCGAAGACCGCGGGATGAACCATGCCGCAACCGCAGACTTCGATCCATTGTTCGCCGCCTTTGAGAGCCTTCGATTTTACATCGATCTCAAAGCTCGGTTCCGTGAATGGAAAATAATGCGGGCGAAAGCGCACCTGAGTGTCCGCGCCGAAGAGTTCACGAAGAAAAAATTCGAGCGTCCCCTTTAAGTCGGCCACGCTGACATTCCGATCGACGTAGAGACCTTCGATCTGGTGAAATTGAGCGGCGTGGGTGGCGTCGACTTCATCACGCCGATAGGCCGCGCCGGGCGCAATCACCCGGATCGGCGGTGGCGCTTTTTCCATGGTGCGAATCTGCACCGTCGAGGTGTGGGTGCGGAGCAATCGCCCGTCCGGCAAATAGAACGTGTCCTGTTCGTTGCGCGCCGGATGATCCGCCGGTGTGTTCAAGGCGTCGAAGCAGTGCCATTCATCTTCCACGTCAGGTCCGTCGGCGAGAGCGAACCCCATTCTCCGAAAGATCTGGATGCCGCGCTCGAGCATCTGGTGGAGCGGATGCAGCGCCCCTCGCTCGATCGCTTCTCCCGGGAGAGAAATATCGATCGTGGCCAGAGCAGCGGTTTCTTTTGCCTGCTGCAGGGTCTTCGCGGCCGTGTCCAGCGACGTTGTGACGGCCGTGCGAACTTCGTTGAGCAGCTTCCCGACGATCGGCTTTTCGTCTTTGCCGAGCGTCTTCATCTGCTCGCCCCAGGCGGAAATGCTTCCGCTCTTGCCAAGATAGCGAACACGCGCGGCCTCAAGCGACTTGTCGTCGCTGGCCGCCTCGATTTCGCGCAAGGCTTCGGCGCGCAGCTCTTCCAAAGGGTGAGCCATGGTTCGTTGAAGGGCTAAATAGTTGAAGGGTTAAAACGGAACGCGTGCAGCATAACCGCGCGCGGTCATTCACTTCAACCGTTCAACAGTGCAACGATTCAACCGAATAGCAGCTAGGCTGCTTTCTTACCCTTCGAGGACTTGGCCTTGTCGTCGAGCGCGCTTTTGACCTGCTCAACGATGGATTTGAAGGCGACTTCGTCGTTCACCGCGATGTCGGCGAGAACTTTGCGGTCCAGCCCGATGCCGGCGGCTTTCAGGCCTTCGGCGAACCGGCTGTAGGTCAGGCCGTTGGCGCGCGCCGCGGCGTTGAGCCGTTGGATCCAGAGGTAACGGAAGGTGCGCTTGCGTGTCTTGCGATCGCGATAAGACCAGTACTGGCCTTTCATGGTCGCGTCCTTGGCGTACCGGAAAAGTTTCGATCGGCGTCCGCGATAGCCCTTGGCTTTATCGAGAACTCGTTTGCGGCGCTCCCGGCTGGCCGGGGCGTTAGTGGCTCTTGGCATCTGTGTTATTCCGTCCCGCCGTGGCGGATCCGGACTCCTCTTTCAACCGGCTGTTACTTTATTAAAAGTCCGCGCGACCTCACCGATTGAGTCGGTCCGATATTCGGACCAGATGCGCGGAACTCCATGACGCGTCCGCGTCAGTGGGCCGGAAAAGTAGGCAAAAGTGGCGGGATGACAACCCTTTTCAGTAACGCAGGTTCAGCAGATTCCCGAGGATGGACGTCCAATTAGGGTCGACCAGGGCGCCCGGCTCGTAGGCCCTCGCGGGAATGCGTGGCTCGGAGGAGGGCGCTCGCGGCACGAGCGTGTCTGTTTCATGAGCATCGAACCAGACGAAATGGCACAGGCGACAGACGTCGACCCTAACGGTGTCGGTGTCTGAGAGAGGGACTTCGAGCATGGCGCGCCGACAGGAAGGGCAGGCACGCGCTGAGGGCGGTTCCTTGCCGGTGATGGCGTGACGCCAAAGGGTGTTGATCGAATCGGGCGTGAATATCCGCCGCAACAGCTCGACAGTGACGGCCCGTCCACCGCAACCGTTGCAGGTCCAGAAGACTCCCATGGAAGTGCCGATCCTGGTCAGCGGCAGCTGACATTTTGGGCAATGATAACTCTGCGGCTCCTCGTCCATCTCCTTGGAGGGGTTTGGCCGGTTTGAATCGCATATTCAAATCCGCTTCGCGTCTATATATAGTGACCGAATGCATTGGATGCGCCGTCATCGGCTCCTTGTGTTCGGGGCCATCTGCCTTTTCTGGACTGGGCTGGTGATTGAGGCGCGCTTCCTTCCGACAGTTCCGTTCATCTCGAATATCTGGCGTAGCGAAAGAACCGTTCAGGATGTCCTGAGACGCGAAGGACGAAAGACACCGGCGAACCCCGATCTGCTCTTCGTCGGGATCGATCAGGACTCTTTACAACTGCGATCGACTGCGTTCCCCGGCGATATCGAAAAGAGCCGTGCCTTTCAGTTGATGACCGAGCGGCCTTTTCCATGGTCGCGCGAAGTCTGGACACTCTTTATGGACCGCGTTTTCCAGGCCGGCGCGAAATTGGTCATCTTCGATCTCATTTTCAATAATCCTAACGACGGTGACGCCGCTTTTCGTGCCGCCTTGGATCGATATCGAGACCGGGTTGTATTGGGCGCCAATATAGACATCGCCTCAGTTCGGAACACCGGCGGTCACGGAGCGACGGAGATAGTTCCCAATACCGATCTTATTCCTGCTCCTCAGATGGAGGACGATCGCGTTGGATTCGTTAACTACTTTCCTGATCCGCTCGACAACGTCATCCGGAGCGCCATCTACAGCATGACGGAGCAACAGTTAGCGGGCTTCGCTCCGAGTCCCGACGAAAAGCCGATGGAGTCGCTTGCCGCCCGAGCGTTGCGAAAAATCGGTCGGGGCGCGGATGTCCCAAAGGATCTTCGGCAGCACTTAATTCGATTCAGCCCCGAAGGCACTTATCAACCGCGACGGCTTTACGAGTTTTTCCAGGAGGATAGTTGGGCCAAGACCTATCAGAACGGCGAAGCTCTGAAAGGAAAGGTGCTGCTCATCGGCGCTTCCGCGCAAATCCAGCACGATTTTGTCGCGACGCCGATGAATCCAGAGGAAGCCGGTCCGGCGGTTCATCTCAATGCCATCGCCGCCGCCATGGCGCACGAATTCCTGTCCGATACCTCTTTGCGGGTCGATTATCTGTCCATCGCGCTCGCCGGCATTCTCGCGTTTGTGGTGGTCGCTTGGATGCGGCGCCCGGCGGTGGCGCTGGGCATCTTGATTGTCGTTAGCGCGATCTATCTCGTTATCGCCCGGATTTTGTACGATCGGATCGGCCTCTTCATCCTGATTGTGCCAGTTCTCGCGACGTTTCTGGCGAGCGGGCTTTGCGGCCTTGCATTTGGATATGCGCTAGAGGTTTTGGAGCGCATGCGGACTCGCCGCACGCTCGAACGCTATGTGTCGAAGAATCTCGTCAAAGAGATCCTCGATAATCCAGACAGTTATTACCATTCCATGCTCGGCTCACGAAAGCCGGTCACGGTTCTCTTTTCGGATCTCGTCGGGTTCACCAGTCTTTCGGAAAAGGCGGACCCGGTCGAGCTGGTCAAGCAGTTGAATGAATATCTCAGCGGGATGGTCGGGCACGTCTTCGATAACGGTGGCACCCTCGATAAATTCATCGGCGACGCCATCATGGCTGTCTGGGGAAACGTGAAAAGCCAGGGCGTTGAAAAAGATGCGCGGGCGGCCGTTCGCACCGCTCTCGGAATGCGCGATGCACTCAAAAAGCTCAATGAAAGATGGAAGGGTGAGGGGCGAATGTCGCTTGGGTTCGGTGTCGGCATTAATCACGGCGATGCCGTCATCGGCAACATCGGTTCCTATGAACCGCACGAACGGCTCGATCCGACGGTCATCGGCGATTCGGTGAACCTGGCTTCGCGGCTGGAAGGGCTGACTCGGACCTATGGGGTCGATATCTTGTTAGGCGCAAGCGTGGCCGACCTTGTCTCTGATGAATTTCATCTTCGCTCGGTGGCCCGAGTTCAGGTGAAAGGTAAAACGCTGCCGGTCGATATTTTCACACTTGTTAGTCCGCGCGCCGATGGAGCGAATCCTGCCTTCATCGAGCAGCTGACATGGTACGAAGAGGGAATTATGCAGTTTCGCGATCGCAAATTCTCCGAAGCGAAGATCTCCTTCGATCGTTTTCTGGGTGCGATCCCGAACGATTTTCTGGCCAAGATGTATTCCGAACAGGCCATGGCCTACGAGAAAGAGCCGCCGCCGGCGGATTGGAATGCCGTGGAAGTGTTTAAGAAAAAGTAACATGGGTGGGAGGGACGAGCTGGAAAGCCCGGCTACTCCTTCACCCGCGCTACGGGTCTCGTCCGTTTTCTGATTTTCAAAGGAAAGTCCATGCCACCCGCGCGGCGCGAAGACCCTGTGCGTAGCGGGGAGGGACGGACCTCCATGTTGTCCGATTATTTACAAGACGGATGAGACAAGCTCGTCCCGCCATGCATTAGCAGTGGCGCGGCTGCTCCTCTCGTCGTAAGCAATTTGCAGTGACCGGCGAACCTAAGAGCTTCCATTTCCTCGGTATCTGCGGCACCGCCATGGGCTCGATCGCGGCGGCTCTGAGCGAACGCGGCTTTCGTGTCACCGGCTCGGACGAAAATATTTATCCGCCGATGTCGACCTTTCTCGAGGAACGCGGCATCAAATTAAGGAGCGGCTATAAACCTGAGAACATCCCGAGCGATGCCGATGTTGTGGTGATCGGCAACGCCATGAAGCGTGGCAATCCTGAGGTGGAAGCGGTTCTTAACCGAAAACTTTTTTACCTTTCGCTGCCGGAAGTTCTGAAAAATTATTTCCTGCGCGGCCGGCACAACCTGGTCGTCACCGGAACTCACGGGAAGACAACCACGACCGCTCTGCTTGCCTGGATTCTGGAGAAGGCCGGGCGCAAACCGGGTTTTCTCATCGGCGGCTTGCCGCGAAACTTTGGACAAGGCGCCCGGCTTAACGATTCCAAATACTTTGTCATCGAGGGCGACGAGTACGACACGGCCTTCTTCGACAAGCGCTCGAAATTTGTCCATTACCTGCCCGAGCTCGCGATCATCAACAACATCGAGTTCGATCACGCCGATATTTTTAATTCGCTCGACGAGATCAAGCTAAGCTTTCGCCGCCTGCTCAACATCGTCCCGCAAAATGGAATGATTCTGTTGAACGGCGACGATCCGAATTGTGTCGAGGTCGCCAAAGATTGCATCGCGCCTTTGCTCGAGGTCGGTCTTTCAGAAAACTGCGGCCAGCGGATTCGCGACATTTCCTATTCTCCCGATGGCTCGCAATTCACTTTGCGCGATCAGGTTTACGAAGTCCCGCTGATCGGGGAATTCAACGTGCGCAATGCCGCCATGGCGGTTTCGGCGGCGCTTTTTTACGGCGTGCCGCCGGCAAAGATTCGCACGGCACTCTCAAAATTCGAAGGGATCGCGCGCAGGCAGCAGGAACGAGGCGAAGCGCGCGGGGTCAAAGTGATCGACGATTTCGGGCATCATCCGACGGCCATCGCGCAAACTTTGCAGGGGTTGCGGCAACGTTACCGCGGTCAGCGTCTCTGGGCGGTTTTTGAGCCGCGTTCAAACACAACCCGCCGCGCGGTTTTTCAGCAGCAACTCCCCGAAGCCTTGCGTCATGCCGACGGGGTTTTTATTTCCGAGGTGGCAAGGCTCGACCAGATTCCGGAAAAGGATCGGCTCAACCCCGAAGCCCTGGTGGGTGCGATATCAAAGGACGGGCCTCCGGCATTTTACGAGAAGAACGCCGATGCCATTGTGAAACGGATTGTGCCGATGCTGAAGCCTAACGACGTGGTGGTGGTTTTCAGTAATGGGGGCTTCGACGGGATTCACGAAAAGTTGTTAGGGGCGCTGCGGCTCTAGGGCGGCGATCCTCGCTGCCGACCTGATTTGGACGGCGGCCAAGATGGCCGGCCTACAGTTACGAAGAGTGACGCTTCCCACTCTCTTATTTTTGGGACTCCGCCGATGAAGTGTGGTCGTGGACAATGCGCCAGCCTTCCGGCAGTTGGCGAAGTATGAGAGTGAAGCGTCCGTGCGGCGTGTCTTTGGCGCGCTGCAGTTGCCATCGCCCGGTAGCAATGGCGGCATCAGCCGACAGGGTGTGAACCTCGAGGTCCCGGAAAGTGAGTTTCCCCATGCGGGCTTTGTCCGGATAGCGGGCCTTGTAGCGTTGAAGGACCACGTTCCAACCTCGATGGATTTCGTCACCCGAGACGAAAGCCGTCTTGTCCGAGCGGGCGTAGCCGTTCATGAAGCCATCGATGTCGCCGTGGTTCCAGGCCTCGACTTGCTGCCGGAGAAGATCGCGAATGGCCTGTTCGGCGTTGCCGCTATCTGCCACGCGGGCAAAGGTTTTCCCGGGCAGAAGGAGAGCAACCAGGCCGGCGGCGATGGCGAATCCTGTGACAAGATGGGCTTTCATGGAGATATTTAACCCCGAAGACCTCCTCATTTCCATAGGCGAAGAGGATTGATCGTGCTACTGTGCGACAGTAAAAACGCTTGTGCCCAGATTTCTTCGCGTAGGCTTTCTCCTCCTTCTCCTGCAGTCTCTGGCGGCCGCTCAGATCGCGCCGGTTCCCCAGCAAGCCCGGCAGGAAACCGATCAGGATGAGGCGCGTCCCGAGCCAAGCAGGCCACCCCTTGCCGTGGCCACTCCGGTTCCAACGATCGCGCAGACTCGTCCGATGGGCGGACCGGTTCGCCCTAACCCGGCCGTGACTCCGGCACCGGCCGGCAGCGACATGGTGAAGCTGCAGTTTCCCAACAGCGATGTCGATGATGTCCTGCGGCTTTACGAGCAATTGACGGGAAAGAAACTCGTTAGGGATAATTTCGTTCAGGGAAAGGTAAACATCTTCATCAGCAAGGATGTTCCGCGCGATGAAGCGATCAAGATCATTGAGATGAATCTCCTGATGAACGGCTTTTCTCTGGTGCCGTCCGACGAAGACATCGTCAAAGTGATCGGCACCGGAAAAAACCCGCGCACCACCGGCGTGCCGATTATTTCCGACGCGACGCAAATTCCGGAAGGCGATCACGTCATCAGCTTCCTGTTTAAGCTGCGTTATGCCGACCCGACCGAGCTGCAACAAGTCCTCGGGCAATACCTGTCGCCACCGCAGATCTACACGTCGTTCCTCGCCCTGCCCAAGTCGTCGAGCCTCTTGATCACGGAAAACTCGAGCGTTATTCGGACGATCTCCAAGATTATCGACCAGGTTGATATCCCGCCGGCCGAAGTGGTGAGCGAGTTCGTTGCGCTGCAGCGGGCTGACGCCAGCAAGGTGGTGGACATGTTGAAGGATATTTTCGAAAAGGGACAAGCGGGTCCCGGGCAAACGACAATGCCGGGCGGTGTGCGGCCGATTCGCCAGCCGATCGTTCCGCAGCAGGTCAGTCAGGAAAGTGACGTCGGATCACTGACGGCCTTGAGCGAAGATTCGATTGTCGTCGGCAAGATCAAACTCTCCGCCGATGTCCGGACGAATCGAATCCATGTGATTACCCGGCCGATCAACATGCCTTTTGTGCGCAAGTTGATTGCTGAGTTTGATGCCAACGTTGAGTTCGCCAAACCGGTCACGCGCGCGCTTCGCTACATTTCCGCGGGCGATGTTCTGCCGGTGCTGGTGCAGTCGTTAACCGAACCGGGTACTCAGCAACAGGGCGGGGACCAAGGCGGAGCAGCCCCCGGCGCCACTCCGCGGAATCAACAGAATCCACGAACAGCCAACAACACCACCAACGGCACCACCAGTTCTACAGGGTCGGATAGCACACTGAATGTGTCAGAAGAGCTTTCAACGACGCCGGTCGATACCACCCCGAAGGCGGTCACGGTTGGCAACGCCAAGATTATCGCCGACCAACGGGCCAACACCATCATCGTGCTTGGGAACCGCGAGGTCGTGGTCAAGGTCCAGAAGATTCTCGACGAGATGGATGTGAAGGCGCCGCAGGTGGCACTGAGCACGGTCATCGGCGAGCTTTCGCTCAACGATAACGAAGAGTTCGGCGTCGATTATTTTGCCAAGTACAAGAACAAACTGGTCGGCATCTCACGAAACAACGGTGTCAACGCTCCCATTCCGAATCCGCATCGCGTCGGCGGCACCTTCGGCGTCGCCGGTTGTCACGGCGGGCGTAATGGATCCGGCGGGTTTGATTAATTTCGGCAACGCACTGCAACAGGTCGCTGGCGGCACCAACGTTTATATCGCGGCGGGCAATTATCTATCGACCATTGTGCACCTTCTCGAGTCGACCGGCCGCTTCAAAACCGTTTCGCGGCCGACCGTTTTTACAAGCAACAACAAGAAAGCGATCATCGCCTCCGGTCAGGAAATTCCGGTGCCGGTGAGCAGCCTGACGAATGCGACCAATACCATTAACACGACCGGAGTGGCGTCGGTGGCGTCGAACATCGAATTCAAAAAAGTCGCCCTGCAGCTTGAAGTCGTCCCCCTGATTAACTCCGAGAAAGAGGTCTCTCTCGATATTCTGCAAAAGATCGACAGTCTCGGGACGCCTACGGTGCTGGATGGCAACTCAATCCCCACGATTAATACGCGCTATATCCGGACGAACGTGTCTGCGCCTAACGGGTGCACCATTGTCCTTGGCGGTCTGATCCAGGATAACAAGAGTAAGAACACCACCGGCATCCCGATCATGGCGCGGCTTCCGTTAATCGGCGCCTTGTTCCGCAGTACCATCGGGAGCAAGATGAGAACGGAACTCATCATCCTGATGCGTCCGGAAGTGACGCTGACGCAGTTGGATATGTTCCGCCTGCGGCAGAAGCAGGAAGAGCGCACCCATTTCGGTCCGGAAATCGACCAGACAGATTGCCCCGATTGTCCGGCGCAGACCGTTGAGGACAAACAAGTGTCCGGAGACGCCAAGCAGATGGCCGTGCCCGTTATGCCGGCGAATTAAGACTTTTTCTAACTTTTCGAAACATGATATATTGCCGCGTGAAACTCCTCCTCTGGCTGTTTCTGTCCTGCGCTGCGGTTTGCACCGCCCGGGCCCAGGTTGGCGACGGGGTTATTTTCCATTCGACTGATTCTCTGGCCTCACGCGACGAATACGGCCTGGTTCATCAGTCCGGGGTCGTTAATCCGACGGACACGGCGCCGCGATATCACTGGCGGCCGCTTTACTGGCTTGAGGGTGGCAAGGATCTCGAGAGACAGCCTGCGTATGTCGGCGCGTTGCAACGCGAGCTGCGTCGTGGCGGGTATTACTGTGGAGAGATCGATGGCATCTTTTCCGCTGAAGTATCTGATGCGATTGCTCGCATTCAAAAGAATTATTCCATGCGCGTCACAGGTACACTGACCATTCCAGTTCGCCGCGCGCTACATCTCCCGTAGCGACGCAATGGCATCTGCCGCGACCCAATCGCTAATCAATCTGCTGCTCGAAGGTGGAGTTCCTTCGCGCGAAGAAGCCGCGGAGCTCGCGCAAAATCTCAATGGCGGTTCCTGGACGGACCAGGTTCTCGATTCCGGCAAAGTTGATGAAACGCGCTTCCTGACCGCGCTGGGAAAATTCTTCCGTGTGCCGGTCATGACGATCGATTCGAAGACCATCGATCGCCAAACTCTTTCCATCCTGCCGAGCCGTTTTGTTTTTCAACATCACATCCTGCCGCTGGAGGAGAAGGAAAAGTCCGTCGTCCTGGCGACCTACGATCTTTTCAACTCGGTTGGCCGGCAGCTTGCCGCGCAACTGTTGAAGAAGCCCGCGGAATGGGTGCTGGTTCCACGCGCGCAAGTCCTCCGCGCGATGAAGTCGGTCTATGGCGTCGGCGCGGAAACGTTTGACGAGATCCTAAAAACAAACCGCGGGTTCGAGGCGCTGCATGACGGCGAGGCAAGCATGGATCTCAACGCCGACGATCCTGAGGCCTCGGTGGTTAAGTTCGTTAACCAGATTATTCGCGAAGCCATCGCCGAGCGCGCAACCGATATTCACGTTGAGCCGCTGGAGAACGATCTGCGCATTCGTTACCGCATTGACGGAATTCTCCACGAAGTGGCGGTCCCGCCGCAATTGCGGGTATTGCAATCGGCCATCATTTCGCGCCTGAAAGTCATGGCGCACATGGATATCGCGGAACGCCGTCTTCCTCAGGATGGCCGTATCCAGCTGCGCGCGGCCAACCACGACATCGACGTTCGCGTCTCGACCATTCCGACGGTCAACGGGGAGTCCATCAGTTTGCGTTTGCTCAGCCGCGACCAGGAGAGCGGATTCGGATTTGAGCGGCTCGATATGAGCGAGAAACAGCAGCAGACCATTCGCTGGTTGCTCGCTCAGCCTAACGGGATCGTCCTCGTGACCGGGCCGACCGGTTCGGGGAAATCGACTTCGCTCTATTGTTTTCTTACCGCCATCAACTCGGTGCAGCGTCGCATTATTACCATCGAAGAGCCGGTGGAATATCGCCTGGCCGGCGTTTCGCAGATCGACGTGAAGCCCGAAATCGATCTGACCTTTGCCAAGGGTTTGCGGCATATCCTTCGACAGGATCCCAACGTTGTCATGGTCGGTGAAATTCGCGACGTCGAGACGGCCGACATTTCGATTCGCGCAGCCATGACGGGACACCTGGTGTTCTCGCACCCTGCACACGAACGACGCCGTCGGCGGTATCACGCGTTTGCTGGACATGGACGTGGAGCCATTCCTGCTCGCGTCAGTCGTTAAGGCGTTTCTCGCTCAGCGGTTGGTGCGCACGATCTGCCCGGAATGCGCTCAGGGAGTGGAATATCCGGCTGAGTATCTGGCTGAAATTGCCTTCCCGGTTGAACAGCTGGGCACTCGTCACAAGCGCGGGGCCGGTTGCGATCACTGCCGTCAGACCGGTTACCAGGGACGGGCGGCGATCTATGAAGTTTGTGTGATCACCGAGCCGCTCCGCAAAATGATCATGCAGAAACGCGACGGCGGGGAGTTGAAGCAGTGCGCCATCGCCGAAGGCATGCAGACTTTGCGACAGGACGGATGGCGCCGCGTCTCGCAGGGAAAAACGACCATCGAGGAAGTCGTTCGCGTGTACCCAGAGTCGACTGAAGTCATGGCCGGAGACCGCCGCCGAAGCCGCGCCGGCCGTCGCGGCGGATGGCGGGATTCGCGCGAGCGAGTTCCGTAGGCCCGTCCTCCAGCGCAGCTTTCCGGCCAACGTCACCTCTCCGCGCAAATCGCGGATGGCCTTGGCGTAATCCAGTCGCGTATGAAAAATCGAGGTTCCGGCCACGAGCACATCGGCGCCGTTTTCGAATTGAAAGCGCAGCGGTCTCCGGATTGATCCCGCCGTCGACTTCGATGTGCAGTTTGGCGATTGTGCGATTCTCGCCAGGAGTTGCGCGCTTCACTTTGTCCATCATCTCCGGTCTGAATGCCTGTCCGCCGAAACCGGGATGAACCGTCATCACGAGAAGCAAATCGATCATCTCGAGAAAAGGCTCGATCTCTTCAAACGGGGTCGCCGGATTCAGAGTCAGGCCGACGCCGCAGCCGGCCGCGCGGATTTGCTTGAGGGTCGCCGGAACATCGTGTCGCGATTCCGATTCCACATGCACGGTGATCGAGTTGGCGCCCGCTTTCACGAACCGCGGGACGTAGTGGTCCGCGTTCTCGATCATCAAATGCACGTCCAGTGGCAGTTGCGTGTGCCGGCGAACGGTCGCGACCATCTCCGGCCCGAAAGAGATGTTATCCACGAAATGGCCATCCATGATGTCGCAGTGGATCCAGTCGGCCCCGGCCTCCCCGACCCGTCGTAGCTCCTCCTCCAGCCGAGAAAAGTCGGCGGCAAGTATGGAAGGGGCGACGAGGATGGAGCCCATGGAGTGATGGAGTAATGGAGTGATGGAGGATTAGCAAGTTCCCCATTATTACGGGGTTCCGGCACTCCCATAACGCCGCCTCTTATAATAATGAGCTTGACGCGGCGAGCCGCCGTTTCATGTTACCGCGTTTTCAGCCGTCGAACCGCGATCGCAGGGCACGTGAACTGCGAAAGATCGACACGGGGATGCGTTTCCGACAGACTGGAAGGCAAACGCGCGCAACTTTATAACTGATTCATGTTCAACGGACTCTTCGGCTGGCTCTCAAGCGACATCGGCATCGATCTCGGAACGGCGAATACTCTGGTCTACGTCAAGGACCAGGGCATCGTCCTGCGCGAACCCTCAGTGGTCGCGGTTCAGGCGGGAACGAACAAGGTTTTGGCGGTAGGCGACGAAGCCAAGCGAATGCTTGGCCGCACGCCTTCGAACATTGTGGCCGTTAGGCCGTTGAAGGACGGCGTCATCGCCGACTTTGAAGTGACCGAAGCGATGTTGCGCCATTTCATTTCCAAGGTGCACAACCGGCGCGTGAAAGCGCGGCCGCGCGTTGTCATCGCTGTCCCTTCGGGCATTACCGAAGTGGAGAAGAGAGCTGTTCGTGAGTCGGCCACGCATGCGGGCGCGCGCGAAGTTTATTTGATCGAGGAACCTATGGCGGCGGCCATCGGCGTCGGTCTGCCGGTTCAGGATCCCGCCGGTAACATGATTATCGACATCGGTGGCGGCACTACCGAAGTCGCGCTGATCTCGTTATCCGGAATTGTTTTCAGTCGCAGTGTGAGGGTGGCGGGCGATGAGCTTGACGAAGCCATCGTGCAATACATGAAGCGCGCCTACAACCTGATGGTGGGCGAACGCACCGCCGAAGAAATTAAGATCAAGATCGGCTCGGCCTATCCGAGCGAGAAGGAAACCAGCGTTGAGGTAAAAGGGCGCGATCTCGTGGCCGGCCTGCCCAAAACCCTCATGATCACTTCGCAGGAGGTGCGCGAAGCGCTCCTCGAACCCATTTCGACGATCGTCGATTCTGTTCGGATCACCCTGGAGCGTTGTCCTCCCGAGCTTTCGGCGGACTTGGTGGATCGCGGTCTCGTGCTGGCGGGTGGCGGCGCCCTTTTGCGCGGCTTCGATAAACTTTTGAGCGAAGAGACGGGATTGCCTGTCCATGTGGCAGAAGATCCTTTGAGCGCCGTGGCCGAGGGAACAGGTAAATGCCTCAATGAACTTAAATTCCTGCGCCAGGTCGCTTCGGCTGATCGCCAGTGGCGCTAAGAGATTTCAAATTGCAGATTGCCGATTTCAAATTGAGACCGGCGCGGAGCTGAGCGTTTCGGCGGCGGGCTTCGACAATTTGAAATTTGAAATCTTGAATCTGCAATTTTAATGAGCCGCGGCAGCATCATTGCGTTGCTCGTTTTCGGTGCGCTCCTTGGCTACTTCCTCAGCTTTGGCCCGGAAACCACGAAGAAAGTCCAGGGTGCGGTCTATCACATCTTCTCGCCTTTTCTGACCACCGGCTCGGGACTGCAAAAACAGATCCAGGGTGTCCAGGGAAAGCTCAAATCCCTCGAAGAACTCGAGAAAGATAACGCGACTTTGCGCGTAGAGAACAGGGAGTTGAAGGCGACGAACAAAGCGCTGACGGACGTCGAGCACGAGGTCAATCGACTGCGGCACGCGCTCAACTATCGCGAGCGTTCCGAGTTCAAGCTCGTGCCTGCTGAAATTCTGGCCCGCGATTCCTCCACCTGGTGGCGAACCGTCACGATCAACCGGGGCAAGGATGACGGCGTGGAAGGGGACATGCCGGTCGTGACTGACGAAGGTCTCGTCGGTAAAACGACCACCGTCAGCAAAAACATTTCCGTCGTCTTGTTGGTCTCCGATGAAAGCTGCAAGGTAGCCGCATCGGTTGATGGAAGCCGCGAGCAGGGGATTGTCTCGGGCCAGCGCGTCGTCGGCGGTCTGACCCCTTTGCTCACCCTGAACTTCCTAACGAAACAGGCCAATCTTCAGCCGGGCCAGAAAGCGGTTACCTCAGGCGTAGGCGGCGTATTTCCACGCGGGCTGGTCATCGGAAGCGTGAAGACTTTCAAAGTCAGGGAGTTGGACGGCCAGGCGCAGCTGGCGCCGGCGGTTGATCTCTCCCAGTTGGAGGACGTGTTCGTCGTCACGGGCCGAAGATGATTCTTTTCGTTATCCTGCTCGTGCTCGTTTTTTTCGGCCAGGTGGCTGAATTCTTCATTCCGACAATTCCATGGATGTACAACGCGCACGTTTACATCGTCCCGGTGTTCGTTTTTTTTGGCGCGGCCGTTCTCCCATTTCCATTAATGCTGGCGCTTGCTTTCGTGGCCGGGTTCCTTCTCGATGCCCTGACTGCGCAGGTGATCGGTTCGCGAGTTGAAATTTCGGTAGGCTCCTCCATAGTGATCTATGCGGCCCTGGCAGGCATCATGCACGGCCTGAGACCACTGTTCATACGAGGACGCTGGGAAATTCATTGCATCGTTTGCGGTATCTGCACTTCCGCGATCGTCCTCGCGCAATACCTCATGATTTCATTTCGCCGCGGTTACGTTTTCTTTTCACCGGAAATTTGGTGGCAGATTGGGGGTCCCGGCATCATGGCGGTGCTCATCTCGCCGGTGGTTTTCTGGATTCTGCACTGGATCGCGCAAGTAACCGGTTATCCTTATCTGCCGAGCAGCCGCCGCGGTGACTACGAATGAACAGGCGCCGCCTCAATCCCCGATTGCGAATCCAGTTTCTGGGACTGTGCATGCTTTTGGGGTGCGCCGCCCTCGGGGTGCGTCTCTGGTGGGTTCAGGTTGCACGTGGCGCGGAGTGGACTGCGCGCATTCGCGGAAGCTCAGAGGCGACGGTGCGCCTGCCTTCCGTTCGGGGTGAGATCAAGGATCGCAACGGGCTGACGCTGGTGGGAAATCGCGCCAGCTACGAAGTCGATTTCTATCTGCCGGAAATGGTCAAGGGCTACAAGCGAACGCTTCGGCACACCGCCGATGGCAAAGTATCGGGCCACCATCCAGGGCATGCCCAAGGATCAAAAGGAGCCGGACATAATCAAGATCGTGAACGATGGAATCGTTCCGCGCCTGGATGATCTCGACCTCGCAGCGGATTACAACGCGGCCCAATTACAGCGGCATTATCGCAACGACACCGAAGTGCCCTTCTCCTATATCAAAGACATCGATTTTGCGACGATGGCGAAGTTCTCCGAGCATGACGTGGGATTGCCTGGAGTGGATATCGCGATCAAGCCAGTGCGTTCTTACGTATACGGGGCCTTGGCGGCGCACATCCTGGGCTACGTCGGCGCGCCGGACGATACCAACAAGGAAGACGCAAAGCGGTTCACCTTTTATCAAGAGGACGTGGAGGGGAAATCGAACATCGAGAAATCGATGGACGAATATCTTCGCGGGAAACCGGGGATCCGTTATCTGCGCCGCAACGCCAAGGGAGTGATTGACGGAGTGCTGCGCGAAGAGCCTCCGAAGCAGGGCGCTAACGTCTATCTCACTATCGATGCAAGGATCCAGGCGATCGCCGACGAAGCCTTGCGCGCGGTGAGCCGCGCCGGCGCAGTCGTGATCGATCCAAACAACGGCGACGTCCTGGCCATGGCTTCGGTGCCCTCGTTCGACCCAAATACATTCATCCCCAGCATTAAGGCGAAAGATTGGGCGGCGCTACAGAAGGACGAAGGCGATCCGCTGGTCAACCGCTCCCTTAGCGCACTGCCGCCGGGCTCAACTTTCAAGCTTATCACTTCACTCGCCGGATTACGCGGCGGCGAAAAATCTTGCCAGCGCCAGGTACAACTGCAGCGGCGGCGTCAGCTACGGCGATCACTATTTTAAATGCTGGATCTCGGCAAAGGGCGGCGGCCACGGGACCCTTGGTCTGGCCGACGCGCTGAAAGTTTCCTGCGACTCCTATTTTTATCAGTACGGAAATGCCGCCGGCATTCAGTCGATTGATGCGGTTGGGAAAATGCTGGGAATGGGAGAGGGCTCGGGCTTGCAACTATCGAGCGAACAATCCGGCAACATGCCTGGCCCTGAGTGGATGCAAATTCATCATCCGCAGGAACGCTGGTCGCAGGCGCAAACGGCGAACGTTTCCATCGGGCAGGGCTACACGCTGGTTTCGCCGTTGCAGTTGGCCATCGCCTACGGCGCGGCAGCAAATGGCGGCACATGCTATTACCCACGGTTGATCGAGAAGGTGCTCAATCAGGACGGTACGCCCGTTGCCGACGAGCAGGGGAAGCCGGTTAGTTTCGCCCCGCGCGTCCGCGCCGATTTGCGCCGCGAAATTTCACAGAAGGATATTGAACTTGTTAGGCGCGGTTTGTGGAAAGTCGTTAACGAAGAGGGCGGAACCGGCGGCAGAGCGCGCTTGAAAGATGTGGTCGTGGCCGGGAAAACTGGAACGGCTCAGGCGACCGATCGCGGTCACGAAGAGAACGTGGCCTGGTTTACCTGTTTCGCGCCGTTCGACCACCCGAAATATGTTATCGCCGTAATGGTCCAGGGCGCCTCCGGCCACGGCGGCGAGGTTGCGGGACCGATCGCGGTCCGTATTCTCGAACGCATTATCGCGCAGGACGAAGGAAAATTCGACATGCAGGTCGCCTGGCTCGAACCCGCGCATCACCCTAATCCGCTCCAACTGTTTAAGTCCGTGAGCTACACTGGAAGTAATGTCGGCGGTGCGGAAGACGAAGAAGGTGCCGATGAGAGCCAGAGTGGCGATGCGCAGATGGCGTCCGGCGGAGCGGCGCCCGATGTGGAACCCGAAGCGGACACCCATGTGGCAAAACAACGCAAAGCTCCCCGGCCGGTGGTCGTAGCGACACCGCCGCCGCAAAAAAAACCGGGATTTTTTGAGCGACTTTTTGGTTCACACCCAAAACCAACCCCGACACCGCCCCCGCCGGCGCGGCGTCGATTCAACTAAATTTAATCTCCCACGGATGAACTGCTTCGCACTCTTCCAGGCAATGGAGATCAACCAATCAAATCAATTTTATGTTAGAGAAAGTTCGGAAAATTTTAGGTCTCTCGTCGCGCAAGACGGGAAACAAGATCGTAATCAGCGTGGAAAAACTCGAGCGACGTGTGGCCTTGCTCGAGAATG
Source organism: uncultured Verrucomicrobiae bacterium (assembly GCA_963824205.1). Classification (GTDB taxonomy): domain Bacteria; phylum Verrucomicrobiota; class Verrucomicrobiia; order Chthoniobacterales; family UBA10450; genus JBBRDU01. The sequence goes on from CAWGOG010000001.1 coordinate 1,549,168, forward strand.
GCCGTCTCGAAGAATACAGCGTCGAGCGTAACACCTCGCGCAACATTGTGGGCAGCGTCTATAAGGGACGCGTCAAGAATATCGAGATGGGCCTGAAGGCGATGTTCGTCGACATCGGCTTCGAGAAGAACGCCTTCCTCCATTTCTGGGACGCCATTCCGGCTGCGCTCGATAGCGGAATTGAAGAAATCGATCGCCCGGGGCGTAAGCAGAAAAAGAAAATAACCGCGCGAGATATTCCGAACATCTATCCCGTTGGATCTGAAGTCATCGTTCAGGTCACCAAAGGACCTATCGGAACCAAGGGTCCGCGCGTAACCACGAATTTGAGCTTCGCCGGCCGCTATCTCGTTCTCATGCCGTTTAGCGATCGGAGCGGTATTTCTCGCAAAATCGAGGACCCAAAGGAACGCGCTCGTCTCCGCAAAATTTTGCAGGGATTGGAGATACCCGATGGCATTGGGGTCATTATCCGCACCGTCGGAGAAGGACAGCGGGCGCGATATTTCGTGCGGGACCTTCATTTTCTGCTCGATCAATGGACCAAGGTCGAAGAACACATCAAAAACGACAAAGCTCCGTCGCGTGTGTTTGAAGAGCCTGACCTGGTTGAGCGAACCGTCCGGGATTTCCTGACTGAAGAAATCGACGAGGTTATTTGCGATAACCCGGAGGCCACTCAACGGATGATCGACCTTGTCGGAAAGGTTTCACCGCGCGGCCGCAACCGGATTCGCATGTATGACGGCGCGACGCCTGTGTTCGAAGCTTTCGGCGTGCAAAAGCAAATTGATGATGCCTTCCATCGCCAGGTGTGGCTGCGTTGCGGCGGTTACATCGTGATCGATGAAACCGAAGCGCTCGTGGCGATCGACGTCAACACCGGAAGGAACAAAGGCGGGCGCGACGTCGAGAAAACAATTCTTCAGACGAACCTGGAAGCGGCCGACGAAATTGCCCGACAGTTGCGATTGCGCAACGTCGGCGGTCTTATCATCGGTGACTTCATCGACATGAAGAGTCGCAAGGATCAGCAAATGGTTTACGCGCTGATGAAGGACCGGCTGAGGCGCGACAAAGCCAAGACGCATGTTCTTCCCATCTCGCCGTTAGGCCTGATGGAGATGACACGCCAGCGCGCGCAGGAAAGTCTTAGCGACACCATCTACGAAAACTGTCCGTATTGCGGCGGTCGCGGCGTGGTCAAGACCTCGATGTCGACCAGCGTCGAACTGCATCGCACGCTCAATACCGTCATGCGCAAATATCAGGATTCCGTGCATGAAATTCGCGTCATTCTCAACCCCGATGTGCTGAAACGCCTGAAGGAAGAGGACGAGGAACTGCTGATCGAGTTGGAGCGGCGGTATGCCGGGCGCCTCCTCTTTCGAGGGGATGCCACCTACCACCATGAAAAATTTCTCGTGACGAATGCTACTACCGGAGAGGAACTTAAGCCCTAATGGGGGTTCCCGTCGGGTTGCAAAAAGGCACGAGGCGTGCTCCCTTGTGTGCATCCGGAACGGCCTTCAAATTCGTTTCGTACAGAGAGTGCCCGTATTCATTCGGGCGCATTAACCAATAGCAAGAGGGAGAAACAGTTATGAAATTTAGCGTTAGTTTATTTGCCTTCACGGCGTTCGCGTCCATGGCCATGGCCGGGACCGAGACCTCCGGGAAGGACTTCAAAGGCACCACGGTCGCAACAGCACCGCAGGAATGCTGGTATGGCGATAGTGAGTGGGATGTCAGTCTGTGGGGAACCTATGCGTTCACCGGAACTGACGACAACCAAGCGTCCTTGAGCCAGCTGTTCAACAGCAATGGGCATCAGGGAAGCTACGACAAATATCTCGGCGATGACCATGCCTGGGGCGGTGGCGTCGATATAAAGTATTTCTGGCACAAATACTTCGGCTTCGGCGTCGAAGGCTTTGGCCTGGATGCGAAAAGCCGGGGCTATGACGTGACCGTCCCCATCCGGGGCAACATTACCGCCAGCACGACGACTGATCATCGCGCTGTCGGTGGTGCTTTGGGCACGTTCACCCTGCGTTATCCGATCGGTTGCTCCCGCTTCGCCCCATACGGATGGGCTGGAGTCGGCGGAATCTTCGGAGGCGGCCAGCATGACGACTTCGTCTTTGATCCGGTCAATGGATTGACCACCAAGCGCTCCGATAGCGAGAGCAAAGTGATGGGTCAGTTCGGCGGCGGCTTTGAAGTTCGCATCACCCGACATATCGGTTGGATGAATGACTTCAGCTGGAACGTCATCGATGGTCCTCACAATAACTTTGGAATGGTTCGCACGGGTCTAACCGTCGCTTTCTAAGACCGAGGAAATCTTAAATCTGAGAGCCGGAGATGCCATTGGGTGTCTCCGGCTTTTCTTTTGCGCCGCGCATTTTTCGCGTGCCGGCGCAGCGTTTAGCCGTTTGCGTTCGCCTCGCTTGCCGGAGAGATTAGGTCATGTCCTTTCGCCACGCGCTCGATGCGCTGCCCTTAACGAGCTCGCGCACGCTCGAGCGGTTCAGGGAACTGCTATCCCCAAAGTCGCCCGCTGCGTTTGAAACCCTCGCGCAACGCGCCCGCGGGACCACTCTGCGCAATTTTGGACGAACGATGCACCTTTTCGCGCCCCTTTATCTGTCCAATGAATGCATCAATAGTTGCCGTTATTGCGGTTTCTCGCGCGATAATCCGATCCTGCGTGTGACCCTCGAGGTCGAGCAAGTTGTTGCCGAGGCGCGGCACCTATCCGCCGAAGGCTTTCGGCACGTCCTCCTCGTCGCGGGCGAACATCCAAAGTTTGTCGGGCGCGACTACCTCGTGCACTGCGTCACGCAACTCAGACCGTTCTTTTCCTCCATCGCAATCGAAGTCGCGCCGATGGAGGCCGCCGATTACAAACCAATCGTCAACGCCGGCGCTGAGGCGCTGGTTGTTTATCAGGAAACATATGACCGTCGCATCTACCAGGAATTGCATACGGCGGGCCCGAAGCGCGACTTCGACTGGAGGCTCGACTGTGTAGAGCGCGGATATGCCGCTGGATTCCGCCGACTCGGTGTCGGTGTTTTGTTTGGACTGGCCCCGTGGCAGCAAGACGCGATCGCGTTGGCCGCGCATGTGGAATACCTCCTGAAGCACTGCTGGCAGGCTCAAATCAGCGTCAGCTTTCCGAGGCTTCGTCCTGCGGCCGGTGAGTTTGCCCCCTCGTTCACCATGACGGATCGCGATCTTGCGCAGGCGATCTGCGCGTTTCGCGTGACTTTTCCAGAGATCAACCTGGTCCTTAGCACGCGCGAGCCAGCGCCGCTGCGCGACGCCCTCATTCCGCTCGGCATCACAACGATGAGCGCGGGAAGTCACACGGAACCGGGAGGCTACACGGGCCAGGGACGCGACAAACTTCACCAGACAGTGCGTGGGCGCCCGATGCCATGTGAAGGCACCCCGGATCAATCAGCCGTCGCGGCAGAACAATTTGAAATCAGCGATGCGCGAACGCCCCACGAAGTCGCGTCGTCGCTTCGAACCAGCGGTTTTGATCCGGTTTGGAAGGACTGGGATCAGGCGCTGATTTCGGGATGACGATTTCGCTGAACGGCGAAAAGACCGACCCGCGCGGGGCGGCCACGGTGGCCGAGCTTGTGCATGTCTTGAATTTGCCGGCGCCGACGCTTCTGATCGAACACAATGGTGTGGCTTTGCACCAGCGCGAATGGGCCGATCGCGCCCTCGCCGAAGGCGATACGATCGAGCTGATAAAAATCGTCGCCGGCGGATGAAGTCCTAGCAAGGAATTCGTTAGGCGGTACGGACGACGACGCGCAGCGGATCGGCCTGAACAATGGCCACCGCGGTGCCTGAGGAGATGAATTCTCCCTCGGTGACGACATCGACAACGTGTTCGGCAAACTTCGCCTTCCCGCTGGGACGCAGCATTGAAAGCGCGGTTCCGGTCATCCCGGGAGCCAGTCTTGCTGGCGCTACCGACGTGGTCGTGACACCGGCGATCGATGTCCCCGACGGATTCGAGGTCATGAGAGCGAATCGCCGGTAGAGGCTCGTTCGAGGAAGATACCGGGCCAGAATCCAAATGACGATGCCCGATGCGACCAGCGCGATGAGGAGATTCGTCAGGGGAATCGCCAGCATTGGTGCTGTTGGGAAAAAGTTTTCGCCCGGATAGCGATCGATCATCGCCCAGAGCACGGAAGCCACGCATGAGGAAGACGCCAACGACGCCGACGATGATGGTGGAGTGAGCGAAGAAGAGGATCTCGATGAGCACGAGAACGAAGCCGACAACAAAGAGGGCGACGACTTCCCAGCCGGCCAGGCCGGCGAGATAATGACCCAGAAAAAAGAGCGTGAAACAGATCGCCGAGATGATTCCGGGAATGCTCGCGCCGGGAATTTTGAACTCGAGATAGGCGCCGACGATTCCGCCTAACAAGAGCAAGCGGCGCGAGCGCGGTGATCCAGAACGCCAGGCGTTCGAAACCGGTCGGGGCCAGCGCCACGACGTGCCCTTCAAGCCCGGCTTTGCGCACAGGTCTGCGACCGAATCGGCCACGCCCGGCGGCGAGAAGCGGTTTGCCATTGATCTGCTCGGCGGCTTCCTGCGCGCTCAGGGTCAGGAGCGAGCCCTTTGCGTGGACCACGCGGTCGCCGATCTTTACTTCCTTCTCCTTGTTCATGAACGCTTCGCCGATGTCGGGATTGTGGCCGTTACGAACAGCCGTGCTGCGGATCAAGGCCGACCAGTAAGAGATGGTTTTTTCGCGCTCCGTCTCCGGCAAGTCTTCCCCGGTCACCAGAACGGGCGCAGCCGCGCCGATCGCGCTCACCGGCGCCATATAAATATTGCGCGTGGCCAGAGCGATGAGGGCGCCGGCGGATCCGGCGTTGGTGTTGATGAAAGTGTAGGTTGGGATGGTCGCGTGATTGAGCACGTCGGTGATTTCCTCGGCGGCATCCAGCCGGCCGCCGTAGGTGTCCATTTCGAAAATGATCGCCGACGCGCCTGCCGTCTCGGCTTGTTTCTCGGTGCGCCGAACAAATGCGGCCAGTGACGAAGAGATTTCGCCGTTCAGCGGAACGAGGGCGACCTCGCCCTTCTGCAGGACTTCGCGCGCCCCGGCGGGCGTGGCCGACATGGCAGCGAGCAAAACCAGCGAACGAGCAATATTCGACTCATGCTTATGTTCTTCTAGCTCTGCCGCCGCCACTCACCCTCACTCGCCACTCAGCTGGCTTGTGACATGAGCTGAAACGTTGGACAGATCCTTTCCCTCTCTAAATTTGGCATCGCTAAGTATTCGGAACGAGCGAAAAATTATCCAGTGGCATCATTCCGACCGAAACCATCGAGCAGATCGCGGCCGCGAACGACATCGTCGAGGTGATCGGTGGCGTATTTTCCGCTCCGGCGCGCGGGCGCGAATTTCAAGGCGCTTTGCCCTTTTCACCAGGAAAAGACGCCCTCATTCCATGTGAACCCGCAACGGCAGACGTTTCATTGTTTCGGCTGCGGCGTGGGGGGAAGCGTTTTCCGCTTCGTCATGGACTACGAGCACGTCGATTTTCCCGTCGGCGGTGCGAAAGCTCGCCGCGCGAGTCGGGATCACGGTGGTCGAGGAATCGCCGTCAAGCGCGGATGAAGACCGGCAGCACGAAACCCGGCGCGTCCCTGTTGCAGCTGCACGCGGAAGCGGCCGAATGGTTTCACAAGAATCTGTTGAAGAAGGAAATCGCCGGGTCCGGCGCGCGATTACCTGAAGAAGACGGGGAATCGAGCGCGAGGTCGCGGCAAGCGCTGGCAAATCGGCTTTGCGCCCGAGGGCTGGGATACGTTCCTGAAATGGGCGCGAGGACGCGGCTACGGGCGGCGTCACATTGTGCATCAGCGGCCTGGTTAAGCCGCGCGATGAAAACAACCCGTTAGGCGAAGTTTACGACCGGTTTCGCGACCGGATCATGTTTCCGATCTGCAACGATGTCGGCGAAGTCATCGCCTTCAGCGGGCGCATGCTGCGAGAGCGAAGCGGAGGCCGCGAAATACCTGAACTCGCCGGAGACGCCGCTCTTTCGGAAAGCAAGATTCTCTTCGGCCTCCACAAAACGAAACGAAGCCTGATCGAGGCCAATTGCGCGATCGTTTGCGAAGGCCAGCTCGATCTGATCACGCTCTTCGAGGCTGGAATCACCAATGTGGTCGCGCCGCAGGGAACGGCATTTACCGAAGACCAGGCGCGAATCCTGAAGCGTTTTGTCAACGAAGTCGTCCTTTGTTTTGACGCGGATGCCGCCGGCCAAAAAGCGGCGGAGCGATCGACTGGAGGCGCTCCTGCAGAACGATTTGATCGTGCGCGTCGCGGAGATGCCGGCGGGCGAAGATCCCGATTCGCTCGTCCGGAAAAAAGGCCGGGAAGAATTCGAGCAGCGTCTCGCTTCGGCGCGTGATTTTTTCGATTACTGGATCGAGCGTGAGAGCTTCCGGCAACGGATTTGAATTCGTTAGGCAAGAAAATGGAACTGGCTCGCGGCCTGGCCGAGACGGTTTCTCATGTTCACGATCCGCTTTTGCAAGGCGAAGTCGTTCGCAAAGTGACCGCCCGGCTCGGGGTCGCACGAACGATTTCGAGAACCTCCTGACACGCGAGCGACCTTCCTGGCGGCCCGCCGGCGTGGTTAAGCCGCAGCCCGGCGCCGTCCCGGCATGATATCGCCATGCTTTGTCTGCTGGCGTTGCGTGACGAGGAGGCGGCTGCTTTCCTGCGCTCCCAGAATTGGAAGGAGACACTGGCCGACCTCCTGACGCCGAGCTGCTCGCCCGAATCCTGGAAAGCGATCTGCGCTCCGGAACCTGCCTCGCTCAATGCATTCATGTCGACCTTGGCCCGGCGGAGGAGTCGTTGGTTTCGTCGCTGGCTGATGCAAAAGTTGCCAGAAAAGCCGGCCTGCTGGCGGAGGAATGGTGGCGTGGCCTGCGGCAGGGGATTGTCCGGCAGCAACTGGCGGTCGCGCAAGGCCAGGATGAAAGCCTCCCAACTGAGCGCCGGCGAGGTGGTCAATTTGCAGAAACAAATTCTTGACCTTACGGATCAACTCCACGAGCTTTCGCAGTTTTCGCCGGGTCCCTCCACGGGAAGCTGATTCCCTGATGCCGGCCGATCGAACGTCTTCAGTCATTCTCAACCCGCAACTTTGGCCAGGCATCTCGAAAAAGAAGAAACGCGCGCCGCAACCGGCCAAGGCGCGGGCAAAACCGAAGCGGGTCCAGAAGCGCCGCCGCCAAGAACGTCCACCACGCACCGCGAAAGCCCATGCGCCGCCGGGTTCGCGCAAGACATCGTGGCCCAGCCGCTGCTACTGCCGATAAGTCCGCCACCGGACCTGTGCATAAGCAGTCGAAGTCGATGTTCAAGCGCGCATTCGCGAGCTGATCAAGCTCGCGAAGGAACAGGGCTATCTCACCTTCGACGATCTGAACGAAGCGCTGCCCGAAGGCCTAACGGACGCGGACGAACTCGATGCCATCCTGACCCGGCTGCGCAGGATGGAGATCGACATCATCGAAGCGTCCGAGGTCGATCGTTACAAGGACGGCAAGAAGGACGCCGAGGAAGAGGAAGAGGAAAAGCCCGAGACCAAGCTCGATATCCTGGACGACCCGGTGCGCATGTATCTCAAGCAGATGGGCCAGGTGCCGCTGCTGACGCGCGAGCAGGAAGTCGAAATTTCCAAGCGCATCGAGGAAGCCGAAGCCATGGTGCAGCGGTGCATCAATCGTTTCGGCTTCATCGCCCAGGCGCACCTCGATCTGGCGGCAAAACTGACCGAAGGCGGCGAACGTTTCGACCGCGTGATTCTCGACAAGAAAATCGAGAGCCGCGAGCGCTACATGAAAATGCTGCCGCGCCTGTGCAAGCAGGTGGAGAAATTGAGCGGGTCGATCTCGCACGCAGTATGGTCAGGTGGCGCAAGACGCCGGCCGAACGGGAGTCGAAGAAATCGAAGGCGTTTCAGAAATCGGTCGCCTCGCTGCAGCGCTTTTATCCCAAGTTTTATTTCAAACAGAAGGTCACCGAAGAATTCGTTCACCTGGCGGACGAGCAATATCAAAGTTCTGCTGGAGCTCAAGGCGGAGGCGGCGAAAAAATCCGCAAGGCCAAGGCCGTGCTCGCGCCGATCATGCGCCGAAAGTCGGCGAGCTGGAGGCAGCGCTCTGGCTATCGCTGGAAGAATACAGCTGAGCAGTACCAGGATTTGAAGAACTGGCTGCGGAAAGCGCTGCGCGCGAAAACCGAAATGGTCGAAGCCAACCTGCGCCTCGTCATTTCGATCGCGAAAAAATACACCAACCGCGGCCTCTCGTTCCTCGACCTGATTCAGGAAGGCAACATGGGCCTGATGAAGGCGGTCGAGAAATTCGAGTATCGCCGCGGCTACAAATTTTCCACTTACGCCACCTGGTGGATTCGGCAGGCGATCACCCGCTCGATCGCCGACCAGGCCCGCACCATCCGCATCCCGGTGCACATGATCGAGACGATCAACAAGCTGATGCGCGTGCAAAAGCAGCTCGTCCAGGAATACGGGCGCGAGCCGACCCCGGAAGAAGTGGCCGAGGAAATTCTGCTGCCGGTCGATCGCGTGCGCGCGGTTCTGAAAATGGCGCAGCAGCCGATCTCGCTGCAGTCGCCGGTGGGCGAAAGCGAGGAGACGAACTTCGGCGATTTCATCGAAGACAAGGGCGCGGAAAATCCGAGCGACATGACCGCGATCGTCCTTCTCGAAGGAGAAGATCAAGGACGTGCTCGAGACCCTGACCGAACGCGAACGCCAGGTGCTGGAGCAGCGTTTCGGCTTGGTCGACGGCTACAGCCGCACGCTCGAAGAAGTCGGGCGGCAATTCCGCGTGACGCGCGAGCGCATCCGCCAAATCGAGGCCAAGGCGTTGCGCAAGATGCGCCATCCCACCCGTATCCGGCAGCTGGAAGGCTTCCTCGAAGCGGCCGAGGCTTAAACTTTTTGGTTGCGGGGCTTTGCGCAACTTTGCCAGCCTTCGCGAGTTTAATAAACGCACCGATATGGACAGAAACGACGATCAACAGCTTTGGGACTTGCTGGGATCCTCGCGCGCCCCGGAAGCGTCGCCTTATTTTTCACGCAACATTCTCCGCCGCTTGCGGGAGGAACCTTCTTCCCGTTCTGGCCTCGCTGCCTGGTTGAGCTGGCGCCGTCTCCTGCCCGTTTCAGGGCTGGTCGCGGCAACCGCCGCCATCTTCGTTGCCTACACAGTCACTTTCCATCATCCAGCTGCCGGTGAGAACGATGTGGTCGCAAAAATTGACGCCCAAGATTACGAAGTTGTCGCCGACTTGGACAACTTGTTAGCCTCCGACGATAATAATCTGTGGGACGACAATCCTTCATTGTAATCGCGCTTGTCTGTTGCAGCCTAACGGCGGTAAGGGACGCCCGGGCGCAGGGCCAGGTTGCGCCTCGTTTCCGGTCTCACCCGTCTTCGCGCGGTCCGATGATGAATCCGAACCGCCAGCGTTTTAATCAACTGACGCCGGACGAACGGCAGGCTTTCCGGCGCAACGCCGAGCGCTGGCTAAAGATGAATCCGGAACAGCAGAAAGTGTTGCGTGAACGCGAACAGGTTCGGCGGGCCCAGTTAAAGGCCGAGGCCGAGGCCGCTATGCGGCAGATGAATTTGCGCCTGGACACCAGCGCGCAGGGTCAATTTGAGGCGCGTTACATGCAGGAGCGCCGGCGAATGGAACGGCAGCTTCGTCAGGAAGCTGAGGCCAGGCGTCAACAGGAGCTGCCGCAGCTGAATGAGCGCCTGAAAAATGAATTCCAAGCCCGGCAGGGAAATCCCGCCGGCGGTTCTCCAGTCGCCGCTCCAACCGGCTCAGCGAAGCCCTGATCAGACGCGAGCGTTTTTCCAACGTTCAGCACTTCTCGCTCCGGCTTAGAGAAGCGCCGGGTGGGGAAGGGGCAGAGCCTGGTTTAATAAAAGAAAAGAGCTGGCGGAATTCCCGCCAGCTCTCTCAAAACGTTACCGTTGCGGTTTAGCGCCACCGGCGATGGAATCGATGGCCGTACCATACTCGATGTCCATGGTTCCAGTACCAACCCGGGCCCACGTAAACGCTCGGGCCGTAGTAAGGTCCGTAACCGTAAGGATATCCGTACGGATACCCGTAGCCGTAGCCAACAGGCACTCCGACACCAATTCCCACCCTGACACCAGCCTTCGAATCCGAAGCGGATGCAAAGACCAAGCCGCTAACGGCTAATGCAATCAACAGAAGCTTTTTCATTATGTTCCCTCCATTTTACTATTCAACAGTAGGTAAGACGCAAAAGTTTCTCAGTTTATTCGATTCTCTTCACGGAAGCGTATCCTGTCACTCGAACGTCCTGGCCGATCCTGGAGTAGGAAATTTTTTCTAATTTTAGGGCCGTCTGAGTGGATTCCGCGCCCGTCCCAGCAAATGCCACCACGGGCCCGCCTGCGAAAATTGGTCCGACATAAAGCTGCACTTTGTCGATCAATCCCCGGTCGAGAATCTGTCCGAGGATTTCACCGCCTCCTTCCACGAGAACAGAGAGCACGCCTTTCCGGCCGAGATCGCGCAGGACTGATTCGAACGGTTTATTTCGATAAACCAGGGTCCGGTCCTTGAAGCGATCCAGGAGAAGATTGCTTCGCCGCGGAAGTCTTCCGGATTTGCTCAGGACCACGCGCCAGGGTTGACGATGTTTAGAGGCCGGCCGAATCGTTAGGCGAGGATTGTCTTTCCGCGCGGTTGCGCCGCCGATGACAATCGCATCGACCGCGCGACGAAGGTTTTGCGCGTCGCGCCGCGCCGCCGCGCTCGTCACCCAGCGCCCGGCCCGCGGTCGAAGAGTGAGTCTGCCGTCGAGGGTCATGCCGCACTTTGCGATGACGAAGGGCAATCCGGTTGTGATCCATTTGTTGAAGCCCTCGTTCAATGAAGAACATTCTTCCTCCAACACTCCTGACACCACATTTAGACCGGCGCCGCGTAACTTACCAATTCCCTCTCCGTTGTGCTCCGGATTCGGATCGATCGCGCCGATCACAATCCGCCGAATGCCGGCGCGAACAATGGCTTCCGTGCAGGGTCCGGTTCGGCCGATCGTGGAACAGGGTTCAAGAGTCACGTAGAGGATGGCATCCGCGTGGGACGGATTTCTTTAGCCGATTGATGCACTCAACTTCGGCGTGTGCCTTGCCTGCTCCCTGATGGTGACCGCGGGAGATGATGCGTCCCTTTGAAACCAGGACTGCTCCCACAGCCGGGTTTGGGCTTGTTTGGCCGAGGGCTTTTCGCGCTTCGCCTAATGCGGCCTGCATGAAGCGTTCGTGGTTATTCGCGGCCGCCATGAGGAAGGGTTCAACGACTGTGAGCGACGGGCAACTTGTTCTCGTAGGCTTCCGTTGGGAGGCTGGGTAAATTTGTCACAGACCCTGGATCCTCTGGATGACCTCCTCTGTGACACAATTGCACACTGGCAGCGCTTCAATGTCTGAGCATAAATTGCTTATATTAAGTAGTTTATATCGCGTTATATGCGTGGCGAATCTTCTGGCATTTTGGCAGCTAAATAGGGAGGAAATCAAAGAAAGGATTTTCAATATGAGTATTATTCGTTATCAACCGCAGTTCGTTTCTTGGCCGACGCTGGATCGGTGGAGTTCGCTCCGGGACGATCTCGACGCTTTGTTCGAGGTACCGTTCCTGTCCGGTTCGGATCGCCAGGGTCAGCTTCTCAATGGCTGGGCGCCCGCTTTGGACCTCTACCAGAATAGCGACAACGTCGTTGCACAGGTGGAGTTGCCTGGGATGCGCAAAGAAGACATCGAGATCTCGCTTCACGACGGGACACTGACCGTCGCTGGCGAGCGCAAGATCGAATCGCCTGAAGGCAGCTCGGCTGAACGAAGTGAACGTCGTGTTGGCAAGTTTCGCCGCAGCGTCACGCTGCCGGTGCGAGTCGACTCCAACAAAGTGAGTGCCTCCTATCGCGATGGCATTTTGACCATCACTCTGCCGAAGGCCGAGGAGGCAAAGCCAAAGCAGATCCAGATCAACCCTAACTAATTCAGTTTTTCAAAGGAAAGGAAACACTAATGAACAGTGCAGTTCGTGAAAGCAGAAACGGCCATGCCGAGGGGCGCGCCCAAGAGCAATTCCTCGCTCCGTTATCCAGCGTTTTCGAGACAAGCGAAGGATATCTTCTTCATGTCGAAATGCCCGGAGTAAACAAAGAAGGGCTCGAGATCTCGGTCGAGGACAATGAGCTGACCCTGACCGGCCGGCGTTCCTTGCCGGCAGTTGACGGGACTCTTCTTCACCGGGAATCCCGGCGGGAAAATTTCCGTCGAACCTTCGAGCTTGATCCGTCGATCGATACCAATCGAATCTCGGCGAAGATCGAGCAGGGCGTTGTCACGCTCACGCTTCCCAAGGCGGAGCACGTGAAGCCGCGTAAAATCGCAGTTTCCTAAGGCAGTTTGAGTTTTAATTACTGAAAAGGCCGCGGGCATTCGTCTGCGGCCTTTTTGTTTCGGAGTCGATCCCCGAATTAACCCAATTTTCGCCGAAAGTTTTTATTGCCAAAGTGATATGTTCACAAGAACATGATCCCATGATTGCTCCCACACTACCCATCAATCGCTCCCCCAAACGCACCCTGAATGCCGTCGCCGCTCCTCCGACGCCGGCGGCTTTTTCGCTTGTTGAACCTTCCCGGCCCACCTTAGCTAGAAAGACACCTATGCCGACCAAGACCGAAGAAAAATCACCCGAAAGCAAGGTGATCGCCGCGCGAAACAAGAACCTCGATCTCGCTATCCAGCAGATCGCCAAAGACTACGGCGACGGCGCGATCATGCGGCTGGGCGACGACAAGATTGTCGATATCGACGTGATCCCGACCGGTAATATTCTGATCGATCGCGCGCTTGGAGTCGGAGGATTTCCACGCGGCCGGGTGGTGGAAATTTACGGACCTGAATCTTCCGGTAAAACCACCCTCACGTTGACTGTTATCGCGCAGGCGCAAAAGCGCGGCGGTTTGGCGGCCTTCGTGGACGTCGAGCATGCGCTCGATCCGCAATATGCAAAAAAGCTGGGCGTCAATCTTGACGATTTGCTCGTCTCGCAGCCGAGCTCAGGGGAAGAAGCGCTGCGCATCGTTGAAACGCTTGTGCGTTCGAACGCGCTGGACGTGATCGTGCTCGATTCCGTGGCAGCCCTGGTGACGAAACAGGAACTTGAAGGCGAAATCGGCGACTCAACCGTCGGAACTCAGGCGCGCTTGATGAGCGCTGCGTTGCGCAAGCTGACGTCGCTCATCTCGAAAGCGCGCACCTGCTGCATTTTCACCAATCAGATTCGCGAAAAAATCGGCGTGATGTTCGGCAATCCCGAAACAACCCCGGGCGGCAAAGCTTTGAAGTTCTACGCCAGCGTTCGTGTCGATATTCGCCGCATCGGCGCAATCAAGCAGACCGATGGCGTTGTCACAGGAAATCGCACCCGGGTGAAAGTGGTGAAGAACAAAGTGGCGCCTCCGTTTACAGAAGCCGAGTTCGACATCATGTATAACGAAGGCATTTCATCGACTGGCGCACTGCTCGATCTTGCCCTTGAGAAGCAGATCATCGAGAAGCGCGGCTCATGGCTGAATTACAAGGGAACGCAGCTCGCCCAGGGGCGGGACGCGGCCAAGGACGCGTTGAAAAACGACCCGAAGCTTTATGAAGAAATCGAGACAGCTGTGAAAGCCAAGCTCGACGAAGAAAAAGAGTAGCGGGCGAGGGGCGATTCACCCAACCGCCGCCTGCTTGCCGTTGCTCGTTAGGCCAAAAGCCGTTTGGCATGCGCAAGCTGCGGTGCTTCGAACTCGTCCGGAAAACTTGCGCAGAGGTCGTGAAGTGATTTTAACTCTTTTTTCGGGCTGCCTGTCGCGCCGGCTGCTTCTGTGAGGTTGATGGCAGCTTTAAGCTGAAAGAGTAACGCTCCTTGCTGTTTCGCAGTATCAACGGCCATCCGCAGCGCCGTGATTGCCTCTTCTTCTCTGGGTGGATCCAAGCGAAGCAGACACATCCCTTGCAGCCGATAGAGTTCTGGCACGCACCAGCCAATGCCGGGTTCCGTGACAGTGTCGAGGGCCCATCGCAAAACGGTTAGCGCATCCGACACCTTTCCGAATTTCGCTCGGGCTTCCGCCAGAAGCGCGGCGTAATAACGGAATAATGGCCCGATGGCAGACGCTCGAGGATATTCCGCCTCCATCAATTCCAGACCCGCAGCGGAATCATCTCCAATGGCGCGCGCCCAGCCAGAAAGGATAAGAGCGTGGGCGCGTTGCGGAGGAAAATTGTACTTTTCTGCAATCTCAACGAGGCGTTGCGCAATTCGATCGACGGCCTCGTAGTCACCGAGCAGTTGATACATGATCGCCCCACCGTGCAGGGCGAACCCCAGACTGTGAGGATGTTTGAGTCCTTCAGCGAGGGAGACCGATTGATCCAGTGTCATCTTGCCCTGGTTCACGAGTCCTGACAGGCAGAGCACGTTTGCGCGGGATTCGAGCGCACACACGCCTGGATCGTGGCCTCCGAAAACGGGCCCCATCCAGCTATGCCGGTCCGGGTCGTAGCGTTTGATACCTTCGTCAGTGTCTTTCAATGTGCCAGCGACGTCGCCACGGAAGAAAGCGGTCGACCACCGGCAGTGAAGCGCCTCTAACATCAAGTCTTCGTTAGTCGAATGTTGCCCGAGCGTCACGAGTTCTTGAGCTCGATCACGCGCCTTTTCCAACTTGCGGCCAATGTTGGCCGAGAACCAAAGACCCCAGGTCGCTTTAAAAACCGCTGCGTCTTCACCCAATGTCGTTCCTAATTTTTGCGCGCGGCCGTAAACTTCCTCCACTTCCACGCTCTGCGGGCCTTTCATAATCGCAAGCGCTGGACCCGACTTGAGCAGCAGAGCAAGTTCACGACGCGAGCGATTCGGGCTCTCATCCAATTGGCCGGCCTGTGTTAGGCCGGTACTGAAATGAGCGACCGCTTCGGCAAAACTGGAATGAGATGAGGCTCGATCGCCAGCACGTTCATAATAGTCGCATGCGAGATCGGCCAGGCCGGCTCGGCCGAAATGTTGAGCCAAGAGCTCAGGTTCGGCTTCAACGACCGCTGGGAAATGTTGCTCCAGCGCGCGCCCAACGCGTTCATGAATTTGCTGTCGGCGTCCCCGCAGCAGGTTGTCATAGGCCACGTCGCGCAACAAAGCATGCTTAAAGCTGTAGCTGGGATCGCCGAACTGGTTTTGCGGAAACGCAAGGCCGGCGTCGACCAGGCGCGCCATTCCCATGGCAACGTCGTCGGCCGGAAGCGGAAGCGACCGCCTCCAAAAGCGCATAAGAAAATTGCTGGCCAATCACGGAGGCGACCTGAGCGATCTCCTTTGCCGGTCCGAGCCGATCCAGCCTTGCCATCAGTGAATCCTGCAACGTGGCCGGCACGGCCGCGCGATCAGGAGTTGCAGATTCCATCACGGCCTTCGTCAATTCCTCAATGAAGAGCGGCACGCCATCAGTCTTGGCGACGATGTCTTCGACCAGCGTTGGGCTGAGCGTCTGGGCCACGGCGACCCCAGCGATCAATTCATTGCATTGCGTTTTGTTAAGACGACTCAACACCAGCGATGTAACGCGATCGTGTCCCGTCCATGGCGAGGCGAATTCCGGGCGCGCGGTAATCAGGAGGAGGACGCGGGCTGAGGCGATGCCGTCGATTAGCCGACTAACAAATTGCAAAGTGGTCGGATCGATCCAGTGCGCGTCCTCGAGTACAAACAAGACCGGTTTTTGCTCCGCCAACCCCGTCAGCTGGTTGATGATCGTGGCAATCGTTGCGGCTTTCCGTTGAGGAGGCGTCAGGTCAAGCGGAGGATGATGATCGCCTAACGGAACCGAGAGAAGATCCGCAAAAAGTCTCTTGCTAGAGTCAGTCAGATTATTCGTCGCGCTGAGCACTGCTTCCAGCTTCTCCAGCTTAATTGCGGCGGAATCCTCAAGGGTGAACCCCGCCAGCCTGTTCCAGCTGGCGAATGATAGGATGAAGGGCGCTGTTAGTGTGATACGGCGAGCACTGACAGATCACGTGATATAGGAGTCATCCGTAATCCTTTCGCATAGCGCAGCGACAATACGCGACTTACCCATTCCCGGCTCCGCAGAGAGAAAAATCCCTTGCCCGTTTCCTTCCTTCGCCAATCGCCACCGCTCGAGCAGAAGTACCATTTCCTGAGCCCGACCTATGAACGGCGCTGCTCTGGAAGCATGGCTGGCCGCAAATCGGCTGGCCATCGCTGCCTGGCGCAGGACTCGCCAGACCTTCACCGGATTGCGGAATCCTTTCAGCGCATGTTCGCCCAGATTTTCGTAGTCGAATTGTCTTCCAAGCAAATGGTGTGTGCCTTGGCTGACTAGAACTGAATTTGGCTCCGCCAGCGCCTGGAGCCGCGCAGCAAGGTTGGGCGTCTCTCCAACGATTGAATGTTCGCGAGCCGCACCTTTTCCGATGATATCTCCGATGACGACCACACCGGTGGCAATTCCAACCCGGGTGCTGAGCGGTCGACCATCGGGACCGGGCAACTGCAAGACATTGTCGATCAGCGCGAGGCCAGCATAGACCGAGCGTTCGGTCGCATCCTCTTGCGCCTGGGGATAACCAAAATAAGCCAGCACACCATCCCCCATGAACTTAGCGATAAATCCATCGAACCGGCCGATCGCTTCGGCGCAAGCCTCCTGATAGCGCCGGATTAGTTCGCTCATGTCCTCGGGGTCAACGGCGTTGGCCATTGCCGTCGAACCGACGAGATCGGAAAACAGCACGGTAACCTGACGCCGTTCTGCTTCTTGCTTCTCTGCTTTACTCGGCGCCGGCTTTGATTGCGTACCCGTGGGCTTCAGTGCCGCAAGCGCCTTCAAGAACTTGCGCCGATGCCCGAGCAAAAGTCCGAGTTTTTCGAGATCGCTTTCGGTGAGGTCGAGAAGAATGTCGAAATCGATACCATTAGCATTGAATGTCCCCACGTATTGCTGGAGGCCCAGCTCGTTAAGCCAGTGCTCAAGCTTCGTCATCGGGCTAATGCTCGCTTACCTCAATGCCGCAGCCTAAAAGCGAGATCCGGTTCCTTCGCACCACCGTTACTCTAGGTTCGTCAGACTGGACTAAGCGAGCCTTAACGAAATAAACGATTGTAGGCCAGCGTCTTACAGTTCCGAGTATTGACATTGAAGGGAAGCGACGCGCACTATCTGCGGCAATAGAAAGGTAATCTCTTGACAAACCATCTTCCGCTCTTGTCGGCGCGTAAGTTTCCACTCGCTTACTTGATGGTCGGTTTTGCTTTTTTGCTTCACGCCCCTCGCCTTTTATCGCAGGGGTGAGGGGCCGGGCGAAGCTTGGCGCCCAGTTGGGGTGCCCTCGACCGTTACTCTTCCGGCGCGCAAGAGACGCCGTATCTGGAGTGTGGCCAGTGGGTGACGACACTGGCTTATCGTTATTTTCATTCCTTCCGCGATTTCAATGCCAATGGCGACGAAGTCCACGTGCCCCTTATTAAAAATGATACCTACGTAGACATCTTCGATGTGGCTGTCACCTATGCGGTCAACGAGAGGCTCAACTTAACCGCCGAATTCCCTTTTCAATATGGCAGCCGCACAAACAGCGACGAACATGACGGGGTTCATGTCCACACCATGCGTGCTGCCGGCATTGGAGATCTGAGATTGTCGGCCAGCTTCTGGCTGCTGAATCCGCGGCTGCCCGCGGAGCCGAGCACCATTTCAGACAAGGCAGACATGGGGAAGCAGGTGGCGGGGTGCGCCCCCGTTTCGCCTCGATATCGGGACTACAATATCTCACTCGGCTTGGGCGTGAAGGCTCCCACCGGGGACGACGCGGTTTCCGATTATTCATTCCGCCCTACTGGGGCGGAATTGCGAGCGGTCGATCCGGCGATTCAACCGGGAGACGGTGGCTGGGGGATCATTTTCTCAGGCAACGCCTTCGCCAAGGTGTTCAAAGACACCTATGCCTACCTGGACGGTTTTTACCTGGCTAACCCGCGCGAAACAAACGGCGTCCGCACGGTCAATTTCGACGTTCCGCCTTTTACCCACGGCGACAAAGGCCTAATGGTTGATTCGGTGCCGGATCAAAGTATGGTGCGGGGAGGTTTGGCCCATCCCGTATGGAAGGCGTTTGGACTCTCGGCCAGCCTCGGAGCGCGCTGGGAGGGCATTCCGGCGCATGATTTGATCGGCGGCAGCGATGGCTGGCGTTTGCCCGGATATTCGGTGTCGAGTCGAACCAGGTATCTCCATTTCACGTGGGAACGAAAACCTTTCCATTACCGCGCCCGTCGCGGTCTATCGGTATGGCATCGTTAGCGTTCCTTTCGCGCGCACACACGATCCCCTCGGAGGCATCGCCAGTTTTTCAGACTTCCAAATCAACGTCGCCTACTCACACTTGTTTTGAGTTCTCTATCTTCGCGGTGGTACGCTCTGAATTCTGTCAGGAGATTGAGACGGCTGTGAGGGCCAGGCTCAACGAAGTAAAGAGTAACGGATCCCTAACGAAAGGTAGAACATGATGAAACCGTGCGTTTTGATCATGGGACTGGGTGCCGCGCTGGCGGCGCCGTGCGGCGGGGTGAAGGGAGCGGAAAGCGCGTAAAGAACCGGAGCCGCCCCCACGTTTGATGTCAGGGCTGGGCAACGTTCACCATCCTGTTTCGACCAAGAACAAGCAGGCCCAGGACTTCTTCGACCAGGGCCTCAAGTTTGTTTACGGGTTTAACCACGACGAAGCGCGCCGCTCTTTCCAGGAAGCCGCGCGCCTTGACCCCAAGCTGGCCATGGCCTGGTGGGGCGTCGCTCTAACCCTCGGGCCTAACTATAATCTGCCCGTCGATCTGGAGCGCGAAAAATCCGCTTACGACGCGGCCCAGCGGGCCTTGTCTCTTGCGGCCGGAGCTTCAGAACCGGAGCGCGACTACATCAACGCCGTCGTTGTCCGTTATTCAAACGATCCCAAGGCTGATCTGCGCCATTTGGATGGGCTCTACAAAGACGCCATGGGGAAACTTTCCGCGAAATATCCGGATGATCTCGACGCGGCCACGCTTTACGCGGAAAGCATCATGAATCTAAACCCGTGGCACCTCTGGACTCCCGACGGCAAGCCGGCGCCTGGTACGGAAGAAATTGTCGCCACCCTTGAGTCAGTTTTGAAACGGGCCCCCGATCACCTGGGCGCAAATCATTATTATATTCATGCGGTTGAGGCATCGCAGAATCCGGAGAGAGCCTTGGGAAGCGCCGACCGGCTGCCTGCTCTTGCTCCTGCGGCGGGACATTTGGTTCATATGCCGGCCCATATTCAATCACGCGTCGGCGATCATGCGGGCGCGATTCGCAGTAATGAAGCGGCGGCCGCAGCGGATCGAAAATTTCTCGCACAGACACATGAGCCCGGCGTGTACCCGATGATGTACTATAGCCATAACCTGCACTTCACGGCTTACGCCGCCTGCATGCGTGGCGATTTTAAGGAGGCGAGCGACGCCGCCGCCAAGTTGGTGGCTAACGTCGCGCCGAACGTGAAGATGATGCCGATGCTCGAAGGGTTTCTCCCCACGCCGACCCTCGTTCTGATTGCCTTCGAAAAATGGGATGACATCTTGAAGCTGCCTGCGCCTGATCCTTCGATGATGATGTCCACTGCGATGTGGCATTTCGCGCGCGGGGTAGCCTTGGCCAACTTGGGCAAGACGGCCGAGGCCGCAGAAGAGCAGCTCGCCTGGCAAACAGCCGCGGCCCAGGTTCCAGCCGAAACAACTTACGACATGCTGAATAAGGTGTCGGACGTCTTCAAAGTTCATCACGACCTCTTACTGGCGGCACTGGCCCACAGCCGGGGTGACGGAGCCGACACGATCGACAACCTGAGACGCGCGGTGCAATCAGAAGATGCTCTCAATTATAGTGAGCCGCCTTCATGGTACACGCCGGTGCGTCCGATGCTCGGCCGTGAACTGATGGCGCAGAAGCAGTTTGCCGAGGCCGAGAAAGTTCTTCGCGAAGATCTGAAGCGAAATCCAAGAGATGGCAGATCGCTGGCGGCCTTGCGCGATTGCCTGACGGCGGAAAACCGCTCTTACGAGGCTGCGCAGATCCAGCAACAGGTACCGAGACCGCCTGGAAAATGCCCGAGGTCGCCGATAAACGCCACGGTCGTTAACGCTATCTCTCCCGCGAGTCTGCTTTTTTCGCATCGACGCCATCGCGGCGAACTGAAATGATCGCCGCGGCTTCGTCGTTGAAGCGAACATGACCGCGGAGGCCGATTCAGGCGCCGAATTCGAGATCGCGCACGTGCTGTGCACCGATATCGTCGGGTATTCGAAATTGATGACCGACGAGCAAACCGGTCGTCTTCGCATGCTGAACGAGCTCGTTCAGAACAATGAGCAGGTTCGGCGTGCCGACTCGCTCGGCAAATTAATTCGGCTGCCTACGGGCGACGGAATCGTTCTGGTGTTCTTCACCAGCCCGCAGGCACCGGTCGAGTGTGCCGTCCAGTTGGCCAAAGCTTTGCAAGCGCATCCGGAAATTCCTCTGCGCATGGGTATCCACAGCGGTCCGGTCAATCGCGTCAGCGACGTCAATCAGCAATCGAACGTGGCCGGTGCGGGAATCAATTTTGGGCAGCGCGTGATGGATTGTGGCGACGCCGGTCACATTCTACTTTCTCAACGAGTGGCCGAGGACCTGGCCCATTTCAGCCGATGGCGGCCGTGCCTGCACGATCTCGGTGAGTGTGAAGTGAAGCACGGCGCGCGGGTGCACCTCGTCAATTTGTTCAGCGATGAATTTGGCAATCCAACGCTGCCTAACAAGATCGGGCTGGTTCAAAAATCGGCTGCGTTAGCCGCGGCGACCGAAGAGCAATCGGATTCTCCGCCGGCGCGCCGACGGCATGCCGCCCTCTGGACAGTCTTGGTTTTTGCGCTTCTTGGGATCCTTTTTGGTTTTCGATCTTTCCTGGCCCACCGAGAGTCGCACAAGCCGGCGGCCGCGGCCGCCATAGAGTCCCTTGCGGTCAAACCGCTCGACAATTATTCGGGCGATGCGGCCAATGACTATTTCGCCGATGGCATGACCGAAGAACTGACGGCCAAGCTTGCCCAAATTGGCGCCCTCAAGGCGGTCGTTTCGCGTTCCAGCATGATGAAATATAAGGGTTCAAGTAAGTCACCCTCCGAGATCGCGCGTGAAGTAAACGTCGGTGCGATCCTCGCGGGCTCGGTGAAGCTCTCGGGAAATGAAGCGAGCATAACGGTCGAATTGATCGACGCCGCGACCGAGAAGGTCCTTTGGCGAAATAGTGACGACCATCCGCGGCAAGTTGCCAATATCGTGCAATTACAGGACGAGGTTGCTCTAGCCATCGCCAATGCCATTTCCATTAAGCTCACCCCTAACGAAAAAGCCCGGTTGGCCAGTGGGCGCGTCGTGATTGCGGAAGCATATGACTCTTATTTGCGGAGCAAAAGTTTGATGAGTGACGCGGACAAACCCGGAAACGTCGATGCCAGTATCGCGCTTCTCCAAAAAGCAGTTTCCCTGGATCCTAAATTTGCCGAAGCCTACGCTGCGCTGGCCGACTCTTATCACACGAAAGCTTATTTCTTTGCCGCCGGTGACGCGGAATTGGATCGCCAGGCGGAAAAGGCGCTCGCTCGAGCGCTTGAACTTGATCCGGATTTGCCGGCGGCGAACCTCGTCCGGGCCGGTTTATTTTGGCGACCTTCGTCGGGATTTCCGCACGAAGAAACGATCCTCGAAATTCGACGTGCCCTGGCGATTGCGCCCAATTTCGGCGACGCTCATTTTTTCTTGGGTGTCGTCTATTTTCATGTCGGTCTGATTGAAGAATCCCGTCAGGAGTTCCTTCGCGCGCGCCAGCTTCTTCCCGATGATCCTGGACCAAAAGCCCATCTCGGATTAATTGCGCTTTTTCAGGGCCGCTACGCCGAAGCCGCCGCTGCCTTGCAGACAAATCTGCCCGGAATTCCGCGCAGCTTCGGTGAATACAATATTGCCTGCGCTTTTCTTTACTCGGGCGACGCCAAGGCGGGCCGGACGCGGATCGAAAATATTAAGGAAAAGTTTGAGGACGAGGGCGGCCTCGTGATTGCAACACACGCTCTACTCCTCGCCGTCGCGGGTAATAAGAAAGCCGCCCATGAAAAAATCGAGGAGGCGCTTAAAACCGGCCAAGGTTTCGGCCATTTTCATCACACCACCTACGCCGTGGCTTCGGCTTTCGCCATCATGAACGAGCCTGATTCCGCCATGAAATGGCTTACCTACACGGCCGAAAACGGTTATCCGAATTTGGAGTGGTTCCAACGAGACCCGAATCTCGACAATCTACGAAAAGATCCGCGCTTCTCCGAGCTCATTCAAAAAATGAAGCCGCGGTTCGAGCGATTGAAGGCACTGGCCGCCGGCTCGACCCCGGTGGATAATAAGTCATAAGGTAATGTCCTACAAGTATTCGAGCGCTCTGGGCTTGACGGTTCTGCGGTTGAACCACAGGATCGGACATGCCATCCGATTCGTTAGGGCTTAGGTGGCTGCCCGTTTTTTTCGAGGGCGCAATCGCGGCGATCTTTCTCGGGGTTGCTACGCCCAAACTCTTGTCACAGGGGTGAGTGTGCGCGCATTTAGGGACGCCCGGTCTGGGTGTCGAAGGCTCATCAACCCTGCCGGCTGGCCATTGGGAGGCATCGGTTTTCTTTCGTTATTATAATTCGCGACAGGATGTTCTCGGAGACACTCCGCTCGATCACCCGCTGGTTTACGCAAACACCCACGTCTTTCAGTGGACGATCAGCGCCACTTATGCGGTCACTGATCGGTTTGATCTAACGGCCGATTTTCCGTTTCAATACGGAACCCGCCAGACCTGGATCGAGCATGACTTCAACTCCATGGCTCTTCACACCATGAAGGCGGGAGGCATTGGTGATATGCGACTGACCGCCAGCTATTGGTTGTTCGATCCGAAAAAGTGTTCGAATCGAAATGTATCTCTTTCGTTAGGCGTCTCGATGCCGACCGGCGTGGACGATGCCAGTGATTACTCTTATCGCGCCACCGGAAAGGTGTTGCGGCCGGTCGATCCGGCGATTCAGCCGGGAAATGGCGGATGGGGCATCCTCTTCGGCGGCCACGCTTTCACCAGTCTCTCTTTTCCCCAGTTGCCTCACTCGGATTGGTTCGCCAATACCTACGCTTACGCAGAGGGAGTTTATGTAGTCACACCCCAGGAAACGAACGGCGTGCAAACCGTTTTTGGTGACGAACCGGCCCTTACCGGTGGGTTCAAGGGCTTCATCTATGACACGATCTCCGATCAGTATCTTGTCCGAGCCGGGTTAGCTCAGGTTGTCTGGCCATCCCGAGGAATCTCGATTAGTGCCGGGATCCGATGGGAAGGCGTTCCCGCCCATGACTTGATCGGTGGCGATTTCGGTTGGCGGTTTCCCGGATACTCGCTTTCCTTCGAACCCGGCGTGACCTGGTCGCCGCGCCACCAGGATTCGTTTTCGGTCTACGTCCCGGTGGCCGTTCATCGATACGCCGGGCTAGACGCAAACTCGCAGAGCATGCACGTGACCGGCCCCGGTCTGGCCACAATCGCCGACTGGCAGCTCCTCATCAGCTACACGCATCAATTCTAGAATCGCCGGCCGACGAAGCTGAAAGATTTCCAGTTGGAAATCCGTAGCCTCTTCGGCACCTTCCAGCGGTTCCATGCGCCCGATTCAAACCTCTAAAGTTTTAATCTTTGTCGCCTTCGGGTTTTTTTCGACGCTTCAATCGCTTTGTGCCGAAGAAATCACGAGGCAGGAAGCCTTGAGAATCGCGGAGTCGTATGTAGGGCATCGTTGGCATTCGTCCGCCAAAAACGCGTTGCACGGTCGGGATGAGCGGGGTGTGGAAGTGCACACGCCGGATCAGGAGGGCCGGCGTGGATATCCGCCGGCGAACTGCTGGCGGATCGATTCGGACAACATCGGTGTGGCTTACAAGTGGGGCGGACTGGATACGCCGGAAAGTTTCGACGCCGGAATCCGCGCCGGTAAAGCGGCCGGCGATGTCTACACTTCCGAAAAGCGGCGCCTCGATAGCGACGGTGTCAGCGAAGCTGCCGTTGGGATCGATTGTTCGGGGTTCATCTGCCGTTGCTGGAAAGTAAACAAGCGCTACTCGACCTATTCGCTAGGCCAAATTTGCCAAAAACTTCCATCGCCTGCGGCGCTTCAGCCGGCCGACATCATGAATAAATCGAGCGGCCACGTTTTGCTTTTCGTGAGGTTTCTCGACGGCCAAAAGAAGCGAGCCATGTTCTACGAATCCGCTCCATTCAGCAAAACGGTCGCAATCGAGCGAGATGTCACTCAAATGGTGGCAGCGGGTTACGTTCCCATGCGCTACCGTTGGATGCGATGATGACCGGAGCAGAAATACGAAAATCGTTTCTCGATTTCTTTCGGGAGAAACAGCACACCATCGTGCCGTCGTCCTCCCTGCTGCCGGATTCGCCCAATCTCTTGTTCACCAATGCGGGCATGAACCAGTTCGTGCCCATTTTTCTGGGGCAGGAAAAGCCGCGCTGGACCCCGCCGCGCACGGCCGATACCCAGAAGTGCATCCGGGCGGGCGGCAAGCATAACGACCTGGATGATGTCGGGCTTGATACTTATCACCACACTTTCTTTGAAATGCTCGGGAACTGGAGCTTCGGCGATTACTTCAAGAAGGAAGCGGTCGCCTGGGCCTGGGAGTTGGTGATCGAACGGTGGAAATTCCCGCCACAGCGGCTTTACGCGACGGTTTACCGTCCCGGTCCGGGCGAGCCAAGCGAGTTCGACCAGGAAGCCTACGATCATTGGGCCCAGCTTTTTCGCGACGCCGATCTCGATCCCACCGTTCACATCGTCGACGGAAACAAGAAGGACAACTTTTGGATGATGGGGGACACCGGGCCCTGTGGCCCATGTTCCGAGTTGCATGTCGATCTCACGCCCGACGGCGACACCCGCGGTTCGTTAGTCAATAAGGGCGACGCCCGCTGTATTGAGATTTGGAATCTTGTTTTCATCCAGTTCAACGCCAACCCGGACGGGAGTTTCGTGCCGCTTCCGCAACGCCATGTCGATACCGGCATGGGGTTCGAGCGCGCGACGGCCATCATTCAAGGAACGAAAGGACTGACCGATTTCTCCGGCGTGATTTCCAATTACGAGACCGATGTCTTCCGGCCAATCTTTGACCGCTTGGACGAGCTCAGTGGAAAATCATACACCTCGACTCTTCCGCGCGCAGGCAGTGCGGGAGAAAGCGAACAGGAAAAGATTGACGTCGCTTTTCGTGTTATTGCCGACCACATCAGAACGCTAAGCTTTGCCATCGCTGACGGAATTGTTCCGAGCAATGAGGGGCGCGGGTACGTCTTGCGGCGAATCCTGCGGCGTGCCGTGCGTTACGGTCGGACACTTGGGTTTCACGAACCGTTCTTTTTTAAGTTGGCGCGAGTCCTTTCCGGAACGATGGGGTCCATTTTCCCGGAATTGGTCGCGAAGACCCAAACGATTGAGGATACCATTCGCCGCGAAGAGGAGTCCTTTAATCGAACGCTCGATAAGGGCATCGAACTCTTCGAAAAAGAAGTCGCGGCGAAGCAATTGATCTCCGGAGATTTCGCTTTTCGTCTGTACGATGAGCAGGGTTTCCCGCTGGATCTGACACAACTGATGGCGCGCGAGAGAGGTCTGAGTGTCGATGTGGAACGGTTCGACGTTCTTATGAATGAGCAGCGGAGTCGAGCACGCGCCGCCCAGAAAAAATCAACGATTGAACTTTCGGCTGATCGCCACGGCGAGCCGACAAATTTTCTGGGTTACGAGCATGATCATACTGCGGCCAATGTGCAGGCGCTCGTCTCGGTGAAGGACCGTACCGGCGTGATCCTGAACAATTCTGTCTGTTATGCCGAAATGGGCGGACAGGTGGGCGACACCGGTCGATTGCAGAGCGAGAGCGCCAGCTGGACGATTGTGAACACGCAAAAGGCAGGCCTCAGCTGGGTCCATCTGCTGGCAGAGCAAGAAGGACCGCTCGTTGGTCAACACGTCAAAGTGACCGTC
Organism: uncultured Verrucomicrobiae bacterium; assembly: GCA_963824205.1. Taxonomy (GTDB): domain Bacteria; phylum Verrucomicrobiota; class Verrucomicrobiia; order Chthoniobacterales; family UBA10450; genus JBBRDU01. The sequence goes on from CAWGOG010000001.1 coordinate 1,575,537, forward strand.
GATGCTCCGCGGCGTCGCGGGATCGAGCGGCATCATTCGGTGACGCATTTACTGCATTGGGCGCTGCACCAGGTTGTCAGCCCGGATGCCACGCAAAAAGGAAGTTACGTCGGCCCCGAGAAACTGACGTTCGACTTCTCGAGTGCTGCGCTCACGGCGGAGCAGAAACACGCCGTCGAAAAACTGGTGAACGAGAAGGTTGCGGAGAACGCGCCGGTTTCATGGACGGAAATTCCTTATGCGGAAGCGAAGCAGCGTTCGGACATACAGCAATTCTTCGGAGACAAATACGGCGAGAAGGTTCGGGTTGTTCAGATCGGAGGCAAGCCTAACGAACTGAACGGATACTCCATGGAACTTTGTGGCGGCACGCATGTCCGCGCGACCGGCGACATCGGTGCTTTCCGCATTGTGAAGGAGGAGGCCATTGCCGCGGGCACTCGGCGAATCGAAGCGGTTGCGGGTGAAGCCGCGCGCGAATGGGCAATCGAAGAAGCGGCGCGCCAGGACGAGAAATTTGAAGGGCTGAAACGCAAAAAATCGGATCTCGCCCCGTTGCCTTCGTTTCAGGAGTCGGACGAGGTCACGCAGCTATTGAAGACGATTGATGAGCGCGCTGCTCGACTGGAGAAAGCCGCGACGGATGTTCACGAATGGGAGAAGCAACAGGCAAAAGCCGGCGAGGCAGATTTGCGAAATCGCGCTGCTACAGTGGCCAACTCGCTTTTTGACGAGCAAGGAAGCGCGAAATCATTAGTCGCGCGCGTCGATGACGCCACGGGAGATTTGCTCCAGGCGATCGTCGATGTGTTGAAATCGAGATTTCAGGGGCCCATCTTTCTTGCGGGCGCGACTGATGGAGCGGTGGCGCTGGTTGCCTCGGTGCCGAAAACGCTCACCTCGAAACTGCAGGCGGGAAAAATCATCCAACAAGTTGCGCCAACGGTGGGCGGGAAGGGCGGAGGCCGGCCGGAAAATGCCCGCGGTGCCGGAAAAGATCCGTCCCAAATCGAGCAGGCGCTCGCTCAGGTTCGGGAGATTTTTGCCGGTTCGATTTAAGGCGCTGCAGGCCAGTGCGCGTCGGGCGCCAGCTTCTTCAATCCGCTTCCGTTTGTCGCCATGGAATAAAGCGACGGCTCTTTTTCACCCGCTTTGCTGCTGAGAAAAAGCAGGTTGTCGTTATCCAACCAACAACCATCCCAAGCGAACAGGCTCTTCGGAGTTAGGCGCGTTGCCTTGTGCGACGATAGGTCGAACGACCAGAGCGCGGGCGGGGGGCCGTCCCAATCCTTGCGATGATGTTCTTCGCCCATTTCGATAGAGAGCAGCAGACGTTTGCCATCTGGAGAAACCGAAATGCGGCCGTCACCACTCATATCGCCGTTGGGAACGATGTCGTGAATCTTCCATTTCTCGGCTACGGACCCATCGAGGTTCAATCGATAGACGTTCGTCATGTCCTGGCAAAAAAGAGACTGCCCGTCACTCGACCAGCACGGTGAATAATAAGTCGGTTTCGTTTTCTGCGCCCTTCCTGATCAGCGCGAAAGCGGTTCCATCGGGTTTGATCCGCGCCAGATCCCAAACCTGGTCTCGACGCAATGTGAACGCGATCCACTGACCGTCGCGCGCCCAGACCGGGTAGTAGGAATTGGTACTCGGCACGTCCTTGAAAACTGTCGTTTTGCCGTCAGCGACATTCACCACAGCAATGTGCCGCTCGTAAGTGGTACCATTTTTCTCAACGGTATTGAAGGCGATACGCGCCCCATCCGGCGAGACCGCGGGGAAGATTCCATCGACCAGTTTGCGCGGCTTCTTCGTCTCGGGATCCAATATGTAAACGGCGTCGTTCCGGTCGAACGCGATCGTATGGGTTTGCGCCTCGCATCTAAGATGAGTCGCGACGAAAATGGCCGCCACGATCGGAAAGATACGACCGGCTTGAAGAAGAGTGCGGTGATATTGCATGTGTGGGTTTGCTTACTGTGCCAGCGTCACAACGGTGGTGGCTCCGAGTCCGATAAGAAGCACCAGGAGATACGCGAAACCTCCGAGAAAAAACTTAAAAATGGTCATGAACCATCCCTGCTGATAGACGCGGCGGATGGAAAGAAGGATCTGAATCACCGCCGTAATAATGAGAGCCAGAATCACCAGCAGTTTAAGCGCTGGGAGCCATCGGCCGAGCGCGTAACCGATGGTGCCGATCCCCAGGGTCATGCTGTAAGCGAAGCTGTGGATGTGCAATGCGTAGATCAGATGATCGATATAAAAGATGCGCCGGAAAAAATAGAGGATCTTGAGCAGGAACGCGAAGATCGGAATACACATCAGCATCATGTAGGGAAGATTTTCCATGATGGAGTGCAGGAAGAATTTACCCTTGTCGCCGTTGCGCCCGATCTTCTCTTCGATTTTCTGCTGAAAAAAAAGTTCCCCGGCCGTCTTGGGCCGGTCGGGGTTGTCGTCGAAGAAGGAAACGTGCGGCTTACCGTCGTAGAGGTCATCTCCGGGTCGATCGATCGGCGGCGTCGCATCCGGCTTCGGTTCGCGCGCCGGTATTAACCCGGCCTTTTCATCTTCGTCCAGGACGATTGGTTTGAAGTGGTCTTTTTCAACGCGCCGCTCGGCGTAGTTCACCGCGAAAAAGAAGAGTACGCTCACCAGCAGGTAGAGTCGCAGCGGATTGAGATAGCGGACGCGATGGCCGGCTAAAAACTCATTCGTCAATCGCCACGGACGCGCAAGTAGAAAACCGAAAGTGGCGAAGAATTTCGAATCCCAATTGAGAAAAGAATCGAGGATGTCGGAAATGACGTGGCGAAACGACCGGCGATAATCGATTGCCGGCTGTCCGCAATTAGGGCAATAGCGGCCGGGGAGCTCTGTGCCGCAGTTTTCGCAGTGCGTCAGCGGTGGTGGCGGGTTTTTTCTTCGTCCAAAGAATCGGCGCACAAGTCCGCGGCTTTCCATCGAGGAGATAACCGTGTCCCCGAGCAAAATTTTTGCTGGTTCGTCCGCCATCGGAAGAGCTTACGAAAAAGGGCTGCGTCACGTCCATGGGGGACTGTGAAATGTAGGATATTATCTGACAAGGGGGCCGCTTGACGCCCGTCGCGGCGATCTCTAAAAGAGCTCACATGAACAAACTACGATTCGGTCTCGTTTTGCTGACCTTGGTAACAGTCGCGGGTGTGATGCCGGTGCGGGCGAACCAACCCGAGATGCAAGCGGCGCTGGCTAGCCTGCGCGCCGCCAAAGGGCATCTCTCGCGCGCGATGCACGACAAGGGTGGCTATCGCGTTAAAGCCATGGAACAAATCGATGGTGCGATTCGCTCGGTCGAACGCGGGATGGCCGTCAGCGGCCAATAGGCTCTCGGTTGCGAGAACGCGGATTCGAAAATCCGCGTTCTCCTCCGCTGGGATTTAATCCCGCAAAAGGAAAAGGAGCGCGGTCCCTACGGTTCCCGCTGCGTACATCGCGACGGTTTCAGCGATAAAGTACGGAAAGATCATCAGGCCCAGGCCGGTGAACATGATCTTCCAGAGGCTCTGTTTCTTGCCGTAAACAAACGCGACGAAGCCGATTGAGCTGAAGAGAAGGTTCCCGACCAGGTTGGCCATTCCGATCTGGGTGAAATCCGGCATTCGACCTGCAATGGGAGCTAGATGCGAGCCAGCTTTCGGGGTGCGCGGCAACCCCGATCTTTCAAAAACAGATTGACCGTTTTACGGGGCGAGTGACACCATCCCCCGACCGTGGCTTCGCAACTCTTCCGAACCAAAAGCCCGGATCGCTTGATGCGAGAGGCCGCCGGTCCCGAGCGCGAGATGAAGCGTTCGTTGACCGCGCTCGACCTCACGGCGCTGGGAATCGGCGCGATTATTGGGTCAGGAATTTTTGCCCTAACGGGTACGGCCGCCGCCGGACAGACGTTTACCTCGAAACTCGAGACGCCGGTCATCAATTTCATCCAGGGATGGGTGATGCACGCGGAAGTCGCCTTGGGGCGGACGGGCGCCGGTCCTGCGATCACCATTTCGTTTATCGTGGCCGCTCTCGCCTGCGGATTCGCCGCGCTCTGTTATGCCGAGTTGGCATCGATGATTCCCGTCTCAGGTTCAGCGTATACCTATTCCTACGCCACCCTGGGCGAGTTTGTCGCCTGGATTATCGGGTGGGATCTCATTCTCGAATACGCCGTCGGCAACATGTCCGTGGCGGTCGGATGGTCCGGTTATTTCGTTTCGTTATGCGGCAGTTTGTTCGGAATCAAATTTCCACTCTGGCTGGTGAGCGACTATCGAACTGCGGCGGACCTTGTTTCGAAGGGTGGTGACGCGCTCAACAATTTCTCGTCGACCACTTTGCCAACGATTGCGGGTCACTCGATCGCTTTCAACCTTCCGGCGCTGGTCATCGTCATTGCCGTTACCATTTTGTTAGTCTACGGCATCCGGGAAAGCGCAAAGACCAACACGGTCGTGGTGATTCTTAAGGTCGCCGTGGTTGTGTTTTTCATTTCCTTCGGCTCGTTCATGGTTAACCCGACAAACTGGCATCCGTTCATCCCGCATGGCTTTGCCGGAATCATGAGCGGGGCCGCGATCGTTTTCTTCGCCTTCATCGGCTTCGATGCGGTTTCGACAACTGCAGAGGAGACCAAAAATCCCCAGCGCGATATGCCCATCGGGATCATCGCCAGTCTCATCATCTGCACCGTTCTTTACGTCTTGATGTCCGGTGTGCTCACTGGGATCAAAAAATACACTGTTTATCTCGGCGATTCGGCGGCGGTGGCGACGGCCTTTGCTTCCAAGCCATGGGCGCAAGCACTGGTCAGTGCTGGTGCTCTCGCCGGTATGACCTCGGTCCTGCTGGTTTTTCAACTCGGCCAACCCCGGATTTTCATGGCCATGGCGCGCGATGGATTGCTTCCGGCGTATTTCGCTAAAATTCATCCTCGTTATCGCACTCCTCACATCACCACGATCTGGACTGGGGTGGTCGTGGGCGGAATCGCCATGTTCGTCGATATCGGGTCGCTGGCTGACCTAACGAACATCGGAACTTTGTTCGCGTTCATCCTGGTATGTCTTGGGGTGAACATTCTGCGCCGACGATCGCCGGAGCGACCGCGGCCTTTTCGAGTCCCAATGGTGCCGCTTTTTCCCATCCTCGGTGTGATTCTTTGCATCGCCCTGATGCTGAGCCTTCCAGTCCTCACCTGGATTCGGTTCTTTGTCTGGCTTGCGATCGGATTGCTGATCTATTTCTCTTATAGTTCCAGCCACAGCAAACTGGGCCAGGGCACCGATCCCGGAGAGACGGAAGACATTCCGCCACCAATTCTCAAGACCTAACGGATTCTCTGCCGAGCGGCCTCGTCAGTCGCCGCTGGATTTGTCGTAGAAGAGGATATTGATCAGCAGAACAATGCCGGCTGCGGCCGCGGCCAGGAAAAAAATAATCGCCAGGCCCGGATAGCCCCAGATCCGGAAAGTCGTGTCGACGCGCATCAGCAAAGCTGCGCCGATGATGAGCGATGCGACAATGAGCCCGACGGTGATTCGGTTCGCCACCTTTTGGAAGCCGATCATGAGCTTTTTCTCGTCGATCGCGTCCACCGTGACCTTGAATTCGTTGTTCGAAAGCGCGTCGAGAAACTTGTTCACCCGCGAAGGAAGGCGTTGCAGCAGGTCTTTGATTTCGAGAATGCCGCTGAAGAGGTTTCCGGGCGACAAGCTTTTGACCAACCGGCCGCGCATGATGTCGGCGGCATTGCGCTGGATGGAGGCGTTCGGATCGAACTCCGGATCCAGAGCCCTTCCGACCTGATCCAAATTCAGCAGAGTTTTGCCGAGCATGGTCAGTTCCGAGGGCACGCGAACGCCGTTCTCGGCCGCGGCTTGAGTGACTTCGAGCACCGTTCTTCCCACCTGCATTTCCGCGACGGTGGCATTTTTCTGCAACGAGACGATCTCTGATATGCGCCGGACAAACGGTTGCTCGGCAAAGTCGTCCTTTTTCTCGCCGATCTTAATCGCCACCTGCGCGGCCTCATCTCCCCGGCCTTCCGAAATGGCCAATAGCAGCTGCATCAGATCTTCCTGCAGTCGCGGCATCAGCCGGCCAACCATGCCAAGATCGAGGAGCGCGATCCGATGATCGTCGGTCAGAAAAACGTTACCCGGATGCGGATCGGCATGAAAAAATCCATGAACCAGGATCTGTTCGAGGTAGGCGCGAAAAAGTTCCTCCGCGAGCGCGCCCCCATCGAAATCCATCCGGGCGAGCGGGCTCATGTCGGTAATCTTAATCCCGGGGACGTACTCCATCGTCAGGACCCGGGCGGTGCAATAATCGGCGATAGGCAAAGGCACGACCAGCCGCCGGAAATTTTTCAGCTGATCGTGAAACGCCGTCAGATTGTGGGCTTCCTGGCGATAATCGAGTTCGCGAAGGAGGCTCTTTCGAAATTGCTCGAGCATATTGACGAACTCGTAGCGTTTTCCCATTTCCGTGTGTTCATCGAAAAACTGGGCGATGTCTTCGAGCGCTTCGAGATCCTCGACCATGGCCTCGCGAATGCCGGGCCTTTGCACCTTCACCGCCACGGCGCGCCCATCTCTCAGATGGGCAAGGTGCACCTGGCCTAACGAAGCCGAGGCGATTGGGACAATCTCAAAATCGGAGAAGGCTTTAGACATGCGCACGCCCAGGTCGGCCGAGACAATTTTCTCGACTTCGTCGGAACCGAAGGGCGCGACCTTGTCCTGCAGTCGTGACAGTGCGTCGAGGTAGGCCTGCGGCATCAATTCCACCCGGGTGGAAAGGAGCTGGCCCAGTTTCACGAAGGTCGGCCCGAGCTTCTCCAAATCGGCCGCCAGTTCATCGGCCTTTGCCGCCTCTTTCGGAGTGACGCGCTCCTCCGCCTGCAAGGTTTCTTCAAGTCCGCTGCTCTTGACCAAATCGGAGCGTCCGTACTTGGCCAGAAGCCAGGCGATTTGACGGTAGCGTTTTAAATGTTGCGGCTTAAGTGAGATACCCATGGTTCCTGGAAGCGCCAAAGCGTGAGCGCTTCAATCTCTTAAACGCAATTGGTGGCCTTAGCGGACCTATGTAGGAATGACGGAAGTTTCCTCACCTCCCGGCTACGACGCGGCAAGCAGTCCTCTCCTAGCAGGAGAGGAAGAAAAGATCGTCGTCGCGTCGTTGTGGGAGAGAAGCTGCCGCCGTCCCTTCTCCTCGGAGGAGAAGGTTACTACGCCCCGGTGTGACTCGCTTTGTCGTCGGCTTCAAGCCAGTCGAACAAAGTTGTCTTCGTCGGGTCCAGGCCTAACGGCTTTGTTTGCTCGACGAACCAATCGCGGCGCTCCGGGTCGTTGTAGGGATTCCCCGCTTCGGTCTCGTCGCTCCAGCGCTTAATTTCTTCCGGGGTCTTCTCGCTCCCGTTTCGGTCGAGCCATTCCGCCATTTGCTGGTCGCTTGCGCCGCTTTCGATCTGAGCCTTGAAATCGGGGCCGTTTACGCCTTTGAACCCGAAGAGCATATTATCCAACGGGCAATCGAAATGATATTCGCCGATATCACCGGCGACGAGAGCGCGGCACTTGTCGATCGTGCGGCCCAGAATGACATAGCCTCCGATTCTGGTGCGCGGGCTGCGCGGAGCTTCTTTCTTTAAGTCTTTCCCAGTCACATTCTTATTCATCACTACACGGTACGCTCAAAGGAACGGGTCGCAACCTGCAGCCAAAAGAAGGGACGCAAATCGAGGTCGAGCCACGAATCAATTTTGTATGGCACAACAAAAGGAAATCATTTCGACGGTTAACAGTCTCATTGAAACACTCAAAGATGGTCAGGAAGGATTTAAACAAGCCGCTGAGGCAGTAAAGGATTCCAACCTGAAATCACTTTTCAGTGAGTATTCCCTGCAACGTTCCAGGTTTGCAGGTGAATTGCAGGCTCAAGCGATTCAGCTTGGTGAATCTAAACCAGAAGACAGCAGCAGCGTCAGCGGAGCGATGCATCGGGCGTGGATCAATATTAAATCCGCCGTAACCAGTGGAGACGATCATGCCATTCTCGCGGAATGCGAGCGAGGCGAAGACTCTGCCATCAAAGAATATAAGGAAGCGATGGAGGGCAATGATCTCTCAGCACCTGTGCGCGACATTGTCTCACGGCAATACAGCGAGGTGAAGAGCGCGCACGATCGGATCAAGCAACTGCGCGATCAGACCAAAGCGAGCTAGAGAATCGCAAAAGAAAGTAGAAAGCGCCGTCCCGGACGGCGCTTTTTTTTGTCTGGGCGTTCTGCGCTCCCCGATCCCAATGGTGCGGCAACGTCGTAGGACCTATGTTGAGGAACGTTGAAGGTTCTCTCTTTTGTTCTTAGTCTTTCTTTCGCAACCAGCTGTTTCGCCGGTTCGGTCCTGCCGCCGCCATCTGGGAAACTTTATCACGGATTCTACTGGGGCGGCGTGGGCACCGACACGCACGATCCGACCGAGCACGATGTTACCGAGGCGGACGTCGCTCGATATGAGCAAGCTGTCGATGCAAAGGTAGCCTGGGTTTATTTCTCGAATAATTGGTTCGAATCCCGCGAGTTTCCGCGAGCGACCTGCGACTGGATTCACCGGTTAGGTAAAGTCCCTTACATCCGTTTGATGCTCCGCTCGGATGTCGATCAGAAACACGCGGAGAAAACTTTCACACTTGATAGGATTGTTAGAGGTGATTTTGACGACGACCTCCGGAAATGGGCATTAGGCGCGAAGGACTTTGGCTCCCCTGTGCTGATCGAATGGGGAACCGAGCCTAACGGGGATTGGTTTGCCTGGAACGGCAAGTGGCATGGACGCGGCGCAGGCGGACCGGCCCTCTTTGTAATGGCCTATCGCCACATTGTCGATGTCATGCGCGGCGCGGACGCGGCCAATCTTACCTGGGTGTGGCATGTGAACTGGGACGATCAGCCGGAAACAAAATGGAATCGTTTGGAAAATTATTATCCCGGTGGTGATTACTGCGACTGGCTGGCAGTGAGCGCTTACGGCCCAACGACTCCCATGACACATGACAGCGGCGAGAGTCTTGCCTTCAAACTCGATCAATCGGTGCCGAGATTGCAGAAGTTGGCCCCCGGCAAGCCGATCATTTTGGCTGAGTTTGGTTGCGATCTCCACAGCCGGGTAGCGAACGCTTCCGAGTGGGCACGAGCCGGGTTGAAGGAGATTTTTTCAGGTAAATGGCCGGAACTGACTGGGTTCTGCTGGTGGAACGAGGGCTGGCAAAATGACGACCACAAGAAACACGATTCAGATCTGATTATTCTTCACGATCCCAAATTGACGGAGGTGTTTCGCCGGGCGTTGGCAGAACATCGTGACAAGCTTCAGGAGACCTTTAGGTCAGCGGCCACAGATGAACACAGATGAAACACAGATTTTTCTGAATCTGTGAAATCTGTGTTAATCTGTGGCCCGTCTCATGGTGGAAATAAACGTTAAGTACACCGGTGAATTGCATTGCGACGCGACCCACGGTCCGTCGAAATCGGTCCTTTCGACTGATGCTCCAGCGGACAACAAGGGGAAAGGCGCAGCGTTTTCTCCCACTGATCTTGTGGCCACGGCGCTTGGCACATGTATTAGCACGACCGTGGGGATTAAAGCCGAAGAGCTCGGGGTCGATCTCCGGGGCATGAGCGTGTCCGTGCAAAAGGAGATGTCGAAGGACGCCCCGCGCCGTATCGTGCGTTTGCCCTCCGAGGTGCATATTCCTTTGCCGCCGGATTCGCCGCACCGTCAAATACTCGAACAAACCGCGCTGAATTGTCCGGTGCACAAAAGTCTTCCATCTGAAATCGAACGCCCGACCAGGTTTTTCTGGGAAGGCTAAACTTAGCCTAACGAATATGAAAACCATGCGAATATCTCTCACCTTCATCCTTCTTGCTTGCGCCGCCTTGGTCAGTGCGCAGGACAAGGCGCGTGTCAGCCCAACCCAAACCGCCAAGGCGAACATCGACGGCGCTGACGTTTCGGTGACGTATGGCGCACCCTACACCAAGGATCCGAAGACGGGCGCGCCGCGGAAGATCTGGGGCGGTCTGATTCCCTATGGACAAGTCTGGCGGACTGGCGCAAACGAAGCCACCACGCTCACGACCACGAAAAATTTGGAGATCGGCGGCACCGCCGTGCCGGCCGGTACTTACACCTTGTTTACGCTGCCGGCGGAGAACGGAGCCAGCAAACTCATCATCAACAAGCAAACCGGCCAATGGGGCACGAAGTACGATGAAAGTCAGGATTTCGCGCGGGTCGACCTAACGAAAAAAGCGACCGACAAGCAGGTCGACCAGTTTGAAATCAAGATTCTCACTGAGCCGGGCGGAGGTCACAGTCTTTCCATGCGCTGGGAGAACACTGAGTTTTCCGTTCCGATTAAGGCCAAACCTTAACGAAATCGGAAATCCGAAATCGGCCTACTGCCCGAGCACCCAGGCAAAGATCAAGGGCGCGCAGATCGTCGCATCGCTTTCGATGATGAACTTGGGCGTCGAGGCGGCAAGCTTGCCCCAGGTGATTTTCTCGTTAGGGACCGCGCCGGAGTAGCTGCCGTAACTGGTGGTTGAATCGCTAATCTGGCAGAAATAACCCCACAGCGGCACGGCGGTTCGCTCCAGGTCCTGGTGCAGCATTGGGACGACACAAATGGGAAAATCGCCCGCGATGCCCCCGCCGATCTGGAAGAATCCGATTGAGCCCTCCCGATTGCGCAGCCCCTTTGCATTCTTCGTGTAGTAGTTCGCCAGCCAGGTCATGTATTCAATGCCGGTGCGGACGGTGTGAACATTCCCGACGTCGCCGCGAATGACTGCGGCCGCGTACATATTGCCGAGCGTCGCATCCTCCCAACCCGGCACAACGATCGGCAGATTCTTTTCACAGGCCGCCACCATCCAGGAGTTTTTCGGATCGATCTGGTAGCTTTTCTTCAATTTTCCGCCGCGGAGAATCTTGTACATGAACTCGTGCGGAAAATAATGCTCACCTGCGCGGTCGGCTGCCATCCATTCTTCGAGCACGGCCTTCTCGATCCGCCGCATCGCCTCCATCTCCGGGATACACGTGTCGGTCACGCGATTCATATGCCGGGTGAGCAGTTCGTGCTCGTCTTTGGGTGTGAGCTGGCGGTAATGCGGGACTCGCTCGTAATGGTCGTGCGCGACGAGGTTGAAGATATCTTCCTCGAGATTGGCGCCGGTGCAGACGATCAGATGGACCTTGTCGCGGCGGATCATTTCCGCGAGCGAGATGCCGAGTTCAGCGGTCGACATCGCGCCCGCAAGCGTCACCAGCATCTTGCCGCCGGCGGCAAGGTGCGTCTCGTAGCCTTTGGCCGCGTCGACAAGGGCGGCCGCGTTGAAGTGACGATAATTCCTGGCGATGAATTTCGAAATCGGCCCCTTCTTCGCGGCGAGCGCGGCGTTAGTCTCTTCGGGGCTTTTCGCTGGCCGTTTGGTTTTCATCGGTTTGGGCGACTTGGTCAGGCGGAGTAGAGCCACTCCATGTAATCGCGCACGCCTTTTTCGAGTGGATACTCCGGCTCGTAACCGAGTCCGCTGCGCGCGTTGCTCAAGTCAGCCTCAGTGAAGTTCTGATAATGCGCGTGTGGATTCTCAATGTAATCGGCTTCGAAATTTGTGCCTAACGACTGATTGAGGATAGCGACGAGCTCGTTAAAGGTTCTCGCCTTGCCGCAGCCGAGATTGTAAATCCCGCTGGTCGAGGCCTGTAACGCGCGCATCGTGCCGGCAACGATGTCTTTGACGTAAACGAAATCGCGTTTTTGTTCGCCATGCTTGAAGATCCGCGGCCGTTGTCCGGCCTTAATCTGCCGCGATAAATGATAAATCATGCTCGCGGGCACGCCCTTGTGCGCTTCGCGCGGGCCATAAACGTTAAAGTAGCGAAGCCCAACAATGATCCAGTTTTTCGACTCGCCGGAGGCGCGGGCGGCGAGATTGTCCATGATGGCTTTCGAAAAAGCATAAACATTGGCGGGGGCGGCGCCGTTCGATTCGACGCTGGCTGAGACGGTCGCGCCATAGGTCGAGGCGGAAGAGGCATAAATCACACGCGTCTTGTTCGGCCGGGCAAAATGCAGGATTCGTCGAAAGCTCTCCACGTTATCGTGCACCTGTTCGAACTGGTCGTGATTCGTCGTGTCGGTGATGGAGGCGAGGTGGAAAATGGCGTCGAAGCGCTCGTCACCGAATTGCTTGTTCCAATCGAGAGTGGCCAAGTTTTGCGCGACGAAATCCCCCTTGTAGCCGGCGAGATTTTTGAAGTCGCCCGACCGGAAGTCGTCGATCACGGTTAGTTGCGCGGCGGGAAATTTCTCCTGCAGCCCCAGGGTGAGGTTCGAGCCGATAAATCCGGCGGCTCCGGTAACGATGATTCTCTTCGGGCTGTCCACTGGGACCGATACTAAAGCGGTGCTTCTCCGTCTGTCGAGTAGGTCACGCTGCGGACGAGACAAGCTCGTCCCTCCCGGACGTCATCTTGCGCGAGGGTAAGGTGGGAGGGACGACCTCGTCTCGCCCGTAGCTATTGACTTTAGTCTTGTTGAATCCCTTGCGCTCCCGTTAAGGTTTCCGCAGTTCTTTGTGAGTTTGAATTAGTCGGATCGACGCAAGAAATCCCGTGGAAATCGGGAGCAGTTGCGCTGCTGTAACTGGATACGACTTCCCAAAGCCAATCTCCGCCCAGGCGGGGGTGAAGGCGGGAAGAAGGGTGAAGCGGTTGGGAGGAATCTCAGCTTCTTCGAGACGCCAGGAGCCAGAATATTTGCCCGGTCCCACTCATTCGTGCCAACGCGGCAGCGGCGATCTTTGATCGCCGGGTTTCTGCATGCGGATGGCGCGAAAAAACTTCTTCGCCAAAAGAAGAATGAGAGCTGGGCGACGCGCTGAGGCCGATGCGGCTCAGGCGTTTCTCCAACTCTCTAGAGTTGGAGAAAAGAGTTATGCATGTTCGCCCATTATTGTTCCACCGGAGGATCGTTGCCTTGGTCCTCACGACATTTGTTGCCGATGTTGCCATCGCCCAAGACGCCGTCAGCGAGGCCGAGGCGGTGGTCGTTTCGGCCACGCGGTTCGAGATTCCGCTCGATCAATCGCCCGCGACGGTCAGCGAAATCAATTCGGCAGAGATCGAAACCAAGCAGATAGAGCGCGTGAGCGACGCCTTGCGGGAAGTCCCGGGCCTGTCCGTCGTGCAAACCGGCGCTCCCGGGCAGCTGACGTCGGTTTTCACGCGCGGTCTGAACAGCAACCAGACGCAAGTCATGCTCGACGGGATCCCGATTAACCAGGGTCTTTCCGGAGGGTTCAATTTCGCCGATCTGACGACAGACAACATCGGACGAATCGAAGTGGCGCGCGGGCCGCAGAGCACCATTTACGGGCCGAGCGCGATGGCGGGTGTGATACAGATCTTCACCAAGGAGGGTCAGGGGACGCCGGGTGTGACTGTCACGAGCGAAGGCGGCTCGTACGATACTTTTCGGGAGACGGTCTCGAGCGACGGTAAGATCGGCCAATTCGACTACTCGTTAGGGGCGAGTCGACTGGACACGGACAACGCGCGCCCGAACAATCAATATCGCAACAGCGCGGTCATTGCCCATTTCGGTTACACGCCCGACGAAAAGCTTCGCTTCGAGCTGCTCACCACCTATTCCCTGAGCGATACGGGCAATCCGAATGTCCTGCTGGACCCGCGGCCGTATGACAATTTTCTAACTGAACGATGGCTCCTGGCGCCGAAGGTTAGTTTGCAGGTGATCGACTGGTGGAAGCAGAGATTTATTCTTAGTTATGATCATGAGCGCCAGCTAAACGATCCTAACGACGACGGATTTTTGTTTGCGACGCGGGCTCTCTTCGAGCGAACGCAAATCGATTACCAAAACGATCTCCAGGTGGCTTCGTGGTTTACGATTACGACCGGGCTTTTCTACCAAAAGGTGAATGCAGTCCAGGAACGGCCGCACGTGCTCTTCGGTCCTAAGTCCGTCAGCGATCACACCGAAAACGATGCCGGTTTTTTGCAGGGAACCATCGACTTCAAGAACTTCGTTTTCGTTGCCGGAGGGCGATATGACTGGTTCGACCAGTTTGGCGATGTTTGGACCTACCGCCTTGCGGGAAGCTACAAGATTGACCGCACCGATACGACGGTGCATTCCAGCGTGGCCACGGGTTTCAACCCGCCAAGCAGCCAGGACAAGATCTTCCGGTTTAATCCAAATCCCGGCGTGCCCTTGGAGCCTTTGCAGCCGGAAGAAAACTTTGGATGGGACATCGGAATTGAACAGCGCTTATGGGAAAAGCGAATCACGTTAGGCGTAACGTATTTTCATAATGACCTATCGAACCTGATTGGATTCAACGGCCTCTTTCGAAACCCTCAATCTCGGAGCAGCCGAAACTCAGGGCGTGGAAGTTGAGGCGCACGCATCCCCGATCAAGGATCTTCTTTTGACCGCGACCTATACCTATCTCGACGCGGAAAAGACCTCGAAAGCTGACATCTCGGCGCTACAGGGCGCGCGGCTGCCCAGGCGGCCACGGAACGAGGTCTATCTCTCTGCTTCCTATCTCTGGTTCGAGAAATTGCGGACAACGCTTTCGGCAAAATGGGTCAATGCACGCGAAGAAATCAATTTCGGAGCGCCTAACTACGACATCGAAGATTATAACTTCGTAAATTTCGCCGCTGAATATGAATTCAACCCCCACTTTTCGGTCTTTGGCCGGATCGATAATCTGACGAACGAGCACTACTCGGACGTGCATCAACTTGTGTTTGTTGGGTCGAGAACCATCGATTCCGGGTTTCCGGAGCTTGGCCGGGCGCTCTACGCGGGCGTGAAGGTGAGATTCTAGGGCTGCGAAAACTCAGACCTCAAAGACCATGATGCCGGTGATCACGATTGCGTGAATGAGAATCAGGATCACCATCCACATGCGAAGATTGGCAGAGGCATAGGTGTCGCCCGGATCGCCCTTATAACCGAAGAATTTGCTCCGGTTTCGGAACAGATAAATCGCAGCGGAAACGAGCAGAAGGAAGGCGACGCTGAAAAAGCCTTTCAGCGGCAGCGAATGTTTTGCGATCACCCCAATCATCGGCGCAGATTATCGCACATTTCCCGGCAACTGTAGGGCGGCCATCCTGGCCGCCAATCTTAAATCTGGCGGCGAAGATCGCCGCCCTACCGTTTGTTTGGGCGGCGCGAACCCCGGGACGCGATCGGGGCGTCGCTTGAATGGACCTCTCGATTCTGTTACTCACCATAAATGAGTCCGCTGGTTTATTTGCTCCTTGGCGTCGCTGGCGGCGGGCTCATCGGCGTGGTCATGCTGTTGCTTTCGCGGCGTGACCGAAGAGGCGTTGAGTCGGAGCTGGTCAAGAAGCTCGAATTACTCGACAAGGCGCAGGAACGCGCGGAACGGATGTTACGCGAAGAAATGTCGCTTGGCCGCGATGAAAACGCCAAGGCAGCGAAGACGCAGCGCGAAGAGCTGAGCGCGTCGCTCGAAAGTGTTCGCGGAATTGTCGATCTGCGATTGAAGCAGATCCAGGAGGACAATTCGAAACAGATCGACAAGATGCGGGCGACGGTGGACGAAAAATTACAGGGGACGCTCGAGAAGCGGCTCGGTGAATCCTTCAAGCTGGTGAGCGATCGACTGGAGCAAGTCCACCAGGGCCTTGGAGCGATGCGGCAACTGGCCAGCGACGTCGGCGGTCTGCAGAAAGTGCTGGCGAACGTGAAGACGCGCGGTGGCTGGGGAGAAGTCCAGCTTGGCGCTCTTCTCGAACAAGTCCTAACGAGCGATCAATTCGCGCGCAACGTGAAGACCCGCGAGGACACCGGTGAGATGGTCGATTTTGCCGTCCGGCTTCCGGGCGACGAAAACGGCGCCCCGGTCTGGCTTCCGATCGACGCGAAGTTTCCGACGGAAGACTATCAGCGCCTGCTGGCAGCGCACGACCAGGGAAATGTCCCGGCGATTGAAGAAGCGATGAAGGGGCTGGAAGCGCAGCTCAAAAAGAGTGCGAAGGACATTTGCCAGAAGTACATCAATCCACCGCGCACAACCGATTTTGCCCTCATGTTTCTCCCGACCGAAGGGCTATACGCCGAGGCTATTCGACGCGTTGGTTTGGCCGAACAGGTGCAGCGCGATTGTCGCGTCATTTTTGCCGGTCCGACGACCCTGGCGGCGCTTCTGAACAGTTTGCAGATGGGTTTCCGGACGCTTGCGATTCAGAAGCGATCGAGTGAAGTCTGGAATCTGCTCGCCGCGGTGAAGACCGAATTCGGCAAATTTGGTGAAGCGCTTAGCTCGGTGAAAGACAAACTGGATCAGGCAGCGCGCCACGTGGACAACGTGGCCGTTCGCTCCCGCGCCATAACGAAGAAATTACGCGACGTGGAGGAGCTGCCTTCAAATCCGCAGCCGATGCTGGGCAATTTGTTAGGGGAGGACGCAGAGGACGTGGAAGGGATGAAGAGTTGAGTGGTTGAAGGGTGAACAAAACCGGGGCGCTTTCCCTTTTAACTCTTCAATGCTTCAACCATTCAACCGCAGCCTTCGGCTGCTACAGCACTTCGTTCCACTTCGCCTTGTCCTTAAGCATGATCTCGCGCAGGAGGCGAATCGGCGGCGTGCCGTGGTTCAAAAGTTCGTTGTGGAATTTTAGCAGGGAAAATTCCTTCCCTTGTTGCGCCTCGTAATCGCGGCGCAACTTCAGAATCTGCAGCTTGCCCAACGTGTAACTGAGATAACCGGGATCGAATGTCCCGCGCATGGCTTCGTTGCGTGCAGGCTTCTGCTCGTAATAGCAATTGTCCTGAAAAAACTTCGTGGCCTCATCCACGCTCATGTTTTGAGTATGCATTTTGATGGAGGAACAGAGCCGGCAGAGGCGCAGCATCGACAGGTCCGCCTGGACCATGCGGTATTTGGCGGCGCGTTTCTGTTCTTCCGGTGACGGATTTTTCGACGCCGAGGCACCGTAACCTTCGTCGATCAACATTTTCTCGCAGTAATGCGCCCAGCCTTCGACGAAAGAGTAGTTCCGGAAAACTTTCTCCACCTTGGTCGCGGGCGAGGCGTTCAAGCGAAGGAACTGCACGTAGTGGCCTGGATATGCTTCATGTATCGAAACGAGGTCGGAAGAGTAATAATTGTACGAGCTGAGCCACGCCTCCTTCTGTGTGTCCGACCAGTCTGACTCCACCGGAGTGATGTAGAAGAAGGCTTCGGTGGCGCGTTTCTCGAACGGGCCCGGGGTCTCCACGGTGGCGAAGGAAGTCACGCGGCGGTAATGGGGCGTCTCTTTTACCTGCAGCCGAGCATCGGATGGAACGGCAACAATTTTTCGCGCGACAACGTATTTTTTAATCTGCTCCAGATTCTTGGTGACTTCTGAAGTCAGATTCTCGGCGGTCGGATGCTCCTTTTGAATCGCCTTGAAAACATCAATGGGCGCCTTGTCCGGGTCGATGACTTGCGCCGCTTTAGCGAAGGCGTCCTGCTCCTCTTTCAACTTCGCCATCCCAAGGTCGAGAACGGCCTCAGGCGCGAGATCGACCAGCTCGGTTTCGGCGAGCATGCGATGATATTTTTCCTCTCCCAATGCGAAATCCGGCGAGGCTTTGGGCAATTTCTCGCGCTCGAGCCATCCGGCGTATTCGGAAAGCGAGGTGACGGCCTTTCGATTGATATCGAAAAATTCAGCTTTGATCCGCTCGTCTTTTACCTCCTTGACCGCTTCCACGAGACTGGTGCGAAGAAAATCCGCCGAGCTGCGCGCAGCCTGGATGGCCAACTCCACGTAGGGTTTTGGCAGGACCGGATCGAGGTTGGTCTTCGCGGCAATGAGAACATTCGGAATCTGCGCTTCGATCATCACAATGCTGTGAAGACGATCCTCGATCGCGGCGAAGTTCCGGTTGAGATAAGCGCTCACGTCAGCCGCGTGCGCGTAAACCATCGGGTTGCGCTCGTACAGTTCCCATGTCCTGGCGCTCGAAAATTTCGCGCCGAATGGATGCTTGCAGGATGCGCAGGTCAATCGATTGCCGGGCACCGAGCTTGTCGAGGTCGAAAATCTTGAGGCGATCGTCGAACCGGCGCAGGCGGGTCAGTTCGGCGTCCAGGGCCAGCCGGCTGTAATCGGCGGTTTTGCCATCAAATTCATGCAGCCCCAGAGCGACCGCCTGCATTGGGCGCGCGGCCAGGTAGCCCTTAATGTATTCCTCGGCAACGGCTTCGTACTCGGCATCGGCCGTTTGCAGGGCCTGGCAGGGCGCCAGGGCCAGAAACAGGGCTACAAGAGCGAAAAGGCGTAAGACGTTCATTCGGCCGGGTTTTCGAAATCGGGCGCAACGTAGCTGAGCCTTTGCTCGTTGCCAAAATTTTCCGGATGCGCGATGTTGAGAGCTCTTATTTACGCGCCTCCATATATGGAATGTGCAGTCGTTAGGAAACTGATCGGAACGAGTCTGTTACTGGCCGTTCTATTCGTCGCGTCCCCGAAGCGCCTGTGCGCTGCCGAGGAAGACAAGGGAGACGAGAACGGTTATTCGGAAATCGCCATCTTTGCCAAGGCGGTTGAGCTTTTACGGCAGGATTACGTCGATGAAGGCAAGACAAGTTATCAGAAGCTGATTACGGCGGCCCTGCGAGGAATGCTGTCTTCGCTCGATCCGCACAGCCAATTCATGGACCAGAACGACTTCAGGGACATGCAGGACGATACCCGCAGCCGCTTCAACGGACTCGGCATCGAAGTCGCAATGAAAAATGGCCTGCCCACGGTGATAACACCGATGGAAGACACCCCGGCGGGAAAAGCGGGAATTCTCTCGGGTGACCAGATTTTGAAGATCAACGGCACCGCCACAGATCGAATGGAACTGCAGGACACTATTAACCTCCTGCGCGGTTCGCCCGGACAGAAAGTGACGCTGACATTGTTGCGTCCTTCCAACAAAGAAGTGAAGGACTACACGCTCGAGCGCGCCGAGATAAAAGTGCAAAGCGTCAAAGGCGTGCGCTTGCTCGATCCCGAGTTGACCGCTCCGTTCAAGGTCGGCTACGTGCGTCTGGTGCAGTTTAACGAACCGACGGCGGACGACCTTTCCAAGGCGCTCGACGAACTCCAGAAACAAGGCATGCAGGCGCTGGTGCTGGATTTGCGCAACAATCCCGGCGGCCTCCTGAATAGCGCGGTGGACGTGTGCTCGCAGTTTTTGCCCCCGAACACGAAGGTTGTTTCGACTCAGGGTCGCGCGGCCTCGCAGCAACGGGATTACACGACTTCCGCGGTCGCGAAGGAGAGGCCGTCATTTCCGCTGGCTGTGCTGGTAAACGAGAACAGCGCCAGTGGGGCGGAGATTGTTTGCGGTGCCCTTAAGGATCTTCACCGGGCGATCATTATCGGCGAGACCACGTTCGGTAAAGGTTCGGTGCAAAATGTCCTGCAATTGCCCGACGGCTCGGCCCTCCGCTTTACGACCGCGAAATATTATACCCCGAGCAAGAAGGTAATTAATGGAAACGGTGTCGCGCCGAACATTCATGTCACCATGACTCCCGAGCAGGAGCGGCAACTTTTCATCAGCCGCAGCAACGCCGCGCCCTCCGCGACGGAGGACAAGGATGTCATCCGGAAACGAGACCCGCAAATGTTGCGCGCGATCGATGCCCTCAGGGGACTTATGATTTATGCCCAGCTGAGTACGGGTAAGGTTGAGCCGGTTAAAAAATGATCTAACGCTGGAGGGATGACCTCCGTGTCGTCCCAAATATTGGGATAAGACGGAGCTTGTCCCTCCCGATGCGCAGTTCATCCTTTATTTTGAATGGCGACCATCCTCGCGCTTGAAACCTCATGCGACGAGACCGCAGTCGCGATCCTGAAAGGTCGTGAGCTGCTGGCCAGCGAGGTCGCTTCTCAAATCGCGGAGCATGAAAAATTTGGGGGCGTCGTGCCGGAGGTCGCGGCGCGCAACCATTTGCTGCATGCGCGCCGCTTGCTGGATGGCGCGTTAAAAACGGCCGGGGTGGCCTTGGATGAAATCGATGCCTTCGCGGCCACGAGCGGCCCGGGGCTGGCGACATCTTTGATGGTGGGGACTTCCCTCGCCAAAGGATTGGCCATCGCCTTGAGCAAACCTTATCTGGCGGTCAATCACCTCGAAGGGCATCTCCTTTCGCCTTTCTTCGGCGAACAGCGCGTTGAGCCGAACGTGGCCCTGATAGTTAGCGGCGGGCACACCATGACCGTTTTTGTTCGCGATGTGATGGATTACGAAATCATCGGCCGCACGGTCGACGATGCCGCGGGCGAAGCTTTCGATAAGGTCGCGAAGATGCTGGGGCTCTCCTATCCGGGCGGCCCCGAGATTGAGAAAGCGGCCGCCGGCGGCGATCCAGCACGATTCGATTTGCCGCGCAGCATGCCGGAGTCGCCGAATTTCAGCTTTAGCGGACTAAAAACGTCGGTGCGATATCTTCTGCCGACGCTCCAGGGAGAGTATCGTGCGGACCTTTGCGCCTCTTTTCAGCAAGCCGTGGTGGATGTGCTTGTTAAAAAGACGGTTGCTGCCGCGCTCAAGAAAGAAGTGGAGTCGGTCACACTCAGTGGCGGCGTTTCCTGCAACCGCGCGCTTCGAGAGTCGATGCGTTCGGCGTGCGCCGAACACGGGCTGCGTTTCAAGAGCGCCGAGCGTTATTTGTGCACGGATAACGCCGGCATGATCGCTTTTGTGGCCGCGCTTCGTTTCGCCCGCGGCGCGTCATCCGACATCTCGGAAGAAATCGATCCAAACCGAAGCCTTGCTATGGCGACTTCCTAACCGTCAGCGAGAAAAGAAAATTCCTGTCTGCGGCCAATGCTTGGGGCATCGTTAGTCTTGGAGCGCAGGATCAAGAGAGTGTCCCTGAACGGGCGCGCCTGCACAGAAATTGCTCTTAGTCTCGGAGCATGCGTGGGTTACATTCAGTCACCAAGGGCGAACGCGAAGTCATCAGGCAACTGGTTCACTCCGTTCTGATTCGCGATATGGCCACATTCAATCCGGAACGCTTCAAAGAATGGACCAAGGCGCTGGACACCAGTTTTCGTAAAGTAGGCCTAACCCTGCAATTTAGGATCAACGACCGTACTGTGCACTTCGCGATCAAACAGTTGCGGGGCGGTCCGGGAGGCGGACGCGTGATCTACCAGTTTGCTTCGTCCACCCACGTGAAATTCGACGACAACGAGGTTATCCCGGTAACGGCGGGGCCAGCTGGAATTTAGTATTCTCGTTCGAGGAGATAATCCGCCAGCTCGCGTAATTTCGCCGAACGCGTCCCGAAAATATCGAGCGCCTGGTGGGCGCGGCGTGTCAACCGGCGAGCTTCGATCCGGGAATCCTTCAATCCGATGATCGAAGGATAAGTCGCCTTCTTAGCCGCGATATCTTTCCCGGCGCTCTTGCCGAGCTTTTCGCTGGTTTGTGTGACATCAAGAATGTCGTCGATCACTTGAAAAGCGAGACCGAGAGAGCGACCGAACTTTGTCATGGCGCTGAGCTGGCGCGTCGCCGCGTTGGCGCTCATGGCGCCGAGACAAACGGACGCGGTCAGAATGGCGGCGGTTTTGTTTTCGTGAATGAAACGAAGATCTTCGCGAGTGGTGGCTTTTCCCTCGGCCTCAAGATCGGCTACCTGACCGGCGATGAGCTTGCGGCTGCCGGCTGCGACCGCGACTTCGCGGAGGAGGGTCGACATATCGTAACGCCGTCCGGGTTTTGCATGCGAAACCATTTCGAAAGCCACCGTGAGAAGCGCATCTCCCGCGAGCACGGCGATGCCATCGCCGAAAACTTTGTGGCACGTCGGGCGGCCGCGCCGGAAATCGTCGTTATCCATGCTCGGAAGATCGTCATGGACTAACGAGTAGGTATGAATGCATTCGATGGCGCAGGCCAATGGCATGGCGTGCTCGATGGTGCCGCCGCATGCTTCCGCTGCGGCCAGGGTCAGCACCGGCCGCAGGCGTTTCCCGCCCGCGAAAAGACTGTAGCGCATCGCTTTGTGAATCGTGGAAGGCCGCGTCGATTCCTTTGGAAGGAAACGGTCCAGCGCGCGGTCGATCCGTTTCTGGCGATCGTTCAGGTAGGATTTCAGGTTCATGCCGACAGGCATGGGGAGCATTGTAACGAGCGAAAAGGAGACTCGCATTTCTTTTTTGCGGGCCGGAGGTGACTCCTAAGGTTCTTCGAACCCCGGTGTTCTTCTCAATATGAGAGGAACTTTGATCTACAGATCGAAATCCGGCTGGCGCACATTCGTCGCGTTCGCTTGCGCGAGCGGAATCTTCGCGGCTGCAATCTGCGTTGGCCGCACCGAGCGAAATCCACCTGTCATTTCCGGTCCGGGTGATCCGGATTTCTCGTCCGAGCAAAGAACGGAAGCGCTCGATGCCGAACTGGAGCCGGAGCCAGAGGTGGCAGCGCCGCCAGTTCCAACCGATGACTATTTTCCGGATCAGGAGGTGCCGCCGATTCAGACAATCAAAAAGAAACGAAAGATTGCGGCTCGCCCGGCCACGACAGCTCGCTCGAGCGAGGGTTCGGTTCGATCCGACGGGAAAATTTTTGCCCTCTACGCGCCGCGCCCGGATTACCCTTACGAGGCTCGCCGCCAGAATGCGATTGGCTCTGGCCTGGCTAGCCTAACGATCGATCCCGCGACCGGACTGGTGATAAGCGCGCGCATGGTGCAAAGCACGGGCAAATCGATTCTCGATGCTTCGGCACTCAAGGCGTTTGCGCGATGGAAGTTCAGGCCGGGAACAGCCAGTGAAATCACGATCCCAATTACTTTCAGGCTAACCGGTGTGTCGTATTAGCCGGTCCTTGGCCGCGCTAACGCGTACATCATTGGGCCCAGCACAATCGCGATGGCCGCGCCCATGACTGCGGGCAGACCGTATTCGTGATCGCGAAATGAGATCGCGATAACGCCGGCCAGGACGATCATCGGGAGGGCCGACAGAAAGATGACACCGGCGCGTCCGGTCGGAATGCGAAAGGCGCCGCGAAGAGTTGGCTCGGATTTTCGAAGCCTGACCAGGGCGCCAAATTCCAGGAATAGCGCCAGGGAATAAAGCAGCACATCGGCCACGACTAGTTTGGCGAAGGGCACGAGCACGAAGATTGAATAGAAGAGCGCCGAAACGATGATGGCGTTCCGTGGTGTGCCCCGGGAATCGAGCTGGCCTAACGATTTTGGCAACAGACGATCCGTGGCCATGACAAATGGAATGCGCGAGTAAGCGAGCAGAAGCGCGTTGAAAAGCGCCAGCGCGCTGACCATTCCGCCGAGGGCGATCCAGCCGGCGATCAATCGTCCGAGGCTGCCGCTTCCGGCGGCGGCGATCTGCGGCCATCCGCCCTCCGTCCAGGTATTCCAATCGGTTGCGCCAAGGGAAGCGAGCAGAGGCACAAAGTAGCCGAGGGTGACTAAGGGCAGAGCATAGGCGAGAGCGCGTGGATAACTGCGCGAGGCGTCCGTGACTTCGCCTTGCACCGTGGAGGCATTATCCCAGCCAATATAATTCCAGAGCGCGATTGAGATCCCGACCGCGAGGCCGCCCAGGCCTTTGCCTTTTTCGGAGGCGAATGGCTGCCACGGGACGTGCTCAATATGTGGAATACACGCGAGCGATAAGGCGAGGAAGCCGAGCATCACGAATAAGCCCGCGACTATGGAAACGCGGCCAACACGCACCGAGCCTCTCAGATTGATCCAGCTCGCGCCCCAGATGACGGCTAACGATATTGCCCAATCGCATCGGGCATCGAGACCGGGAAAGAAGTAGCGCAGATATTGATTGAAAAGGACCGGGTAAATCGCCATGTCCACCAGCGAATACATCCAGGTGAGCCAGCCATTTTGGAACGCCCAGAAGCGCCCGAACGCGCGATCAACCCAGCGATAGTACCCGCCTTCTTCGGGCAGCATGCTGGCGAGCTCGCCGACGATCAAAACCTCAGGGATCGACCAAATCAGTGGAACAATCAGCAGGATCAACAAGCCGAGGCCTGGTCCCACGGAATGAATCAGCGTCTCAGTCGTGTACGGCCCGCCGGAGGTGCAGAAGAAAAGGATGAAGACGAGAGCGAGGGTGCTCACTCCGCGACGCAGCTTCTTCATCCGGCAAAGCTGCTCAGCTGTCTTCATGGTGAAAAGCGAAAACGCGAAAGGCCTCCGGGGAGCACAGGCTGCCAGCCTGCGCTCTGCAGCGAAAATTCGCCTAAGGATTCCGTCTGACGCGGGTTATTCTGGAGAACGGATATGGCGGATGCCAGAGCGAGAGCGGAATCGGACCGAATGCAGCTGATCCTGCGGCGCTTCGAAAAGCCGCTTCTCCAGTTTGCCGCCCGGATTACCGGGGATCGCGAGCGCGCCCGTGACGTCGTTCAGGAGACATTTGTGAAATTCCAGAGCAACGGAGCCAGACAGGAACCGGAACCGGCCACATGGTTATTCACGGTTTGTCGAAACGGGGCGCTCAATGTCTGTCGAAAAGAACGCCGCCTCACCTTTCTTGAAGACTCAATGCTCGAAACCCCCGACACCGAGAGCCCGATGCCGTTCGATCGGATTGAGCGAGATGAGGCCTCGGGGTTCCTCATGCGCATCGTGGCAACCCTGCCGCCACGGCAGCAGGAAGTGCTTCAGCTCAAATTTCAAAATGATCTTAGCTATCAGCAGATTGCCGCGATCATCCAGACCAACGCCAACAATGTCGGCGTGCTCATTCACACGGCGCTGAAAACCTTGCGCCAGAAATACACCGCCGCATCGAAGGATTTCCTGCCTTTTGAGCCCAGAACGACCTAACGAATGAATCTTGATGATCCAAAATTGACTGCTTTTGCCCTGGACGAACTCGATGAGCCGGAGAAGTCCGCCATTGCGAAAGATATCGCGGCATCTCCGGCGGCGCAGCGCGAGGTCCACGAAATTCGCGCTCTCGCGGGGCATCTGCGAAGGGAGTTTGCCGCCGACATGGAGGGGCGAGCTCCCGCGAGCGCGGCGTCGCAAAGCTCCTCCCTCCACGATGGCCGCTCCTTGGGCGATATTCGTGGTGACCGTTGGTTCTGGTCGATCGCGAGGCCGTTGGCGATCGCGGCAACGCTAGCGGTGCTGGGTTTGGTCGCGGCGATTCTTTTCGGCGGGCGTTACTTGAAGTTTGCCGGGCCGCGTTCAAGCACGGCCGAGATCGAGTTGGTCGACAGCGCGCCAAGGGCGAAGACGAGTCCCGATGATGCAGTGGCCAATCCTCTCCGGGTTGAACTTGTCGCCTCGGTCGATCACGCTGTCGTGGGCGAGGTGGTTGGCGAAAATGAAGCCGGCGCCGCGAAGGTGCGACTGGTTGACGATATCCGGGAGCCCGCGCGCGTGGCGACGTTGAAGAAATGCCTAACGACACGAAATCTGCAGAAGATGTCTTTCAAAGGAACGAAGGTCCGAACCTACCGGGTCATCTTTCTTGATCGAGCGGAACACACCGTTGCCTGTGCAGATTTCAGCTGCAGCAATGAAAATGGAGCGGTTCTGCGTTTGGTGGCAAGAAATGGAAATCCGCCGTTGCCGGGTGATTGGCAGCCGCAAATCGATTACTCAGGATACGCAATCCCGTTTCCTGAATGGAGAGAAGCAATCAGCCAGTGCCCTGGGTCGGGATAGAGTTCGGCCCTAAAGATTCTCGGCCGTTTGGGTCACTTCGCGTGGCTCGACCTGCATCGCGAGAAAGGCGCCCACCAGGAGGACAGCGGCGCTCCAGAGCTGGGCGCGCGTCAGGTGTTCGTGAAAGTACCACGCGGAAAGCAGCAAGGCTCCAATCGGACAGAGAAGTTGCAAGGTTTGAGCGAGCGCGACCCCGATCTCGCGGATGGCGATGTAGTAGAGGACGTGCGCCATGGTGATGCAGGTCACGGCCGAAAGAATCAGGGTGCCGTTAACCTCCGAACCGGCGTGAAACGGCGTCGCGATATTGCCGAATAAGCATGTCAGAGGCAGGAGAATCGCGGAAGTAATGAAGCTAACGACTGCGAAGCTTCTGATCGGCCCAAGCCCGGCCGACGGGCGCTTGATCAGTATTCCATACAGGGCCCAGCAGAATGTAGCCGCGAACGAAATGACGAATCCGCTGAATGGGATGTGCTCGGCCTTCATGCCAGCTTGAAACCAAATCACTCCGAACGCGCCGATCAGGCCGAGGAATGTTCCGGCAATGAAGCGCCATTGCCGGATGACATGTCGCTCCTCGGGAAAAAACATGAGAGCGAGAACGGCCGTCCAGATCACGGAGGAGCGGGTGAAAACAGCGTAGACGCCCGGGCCTATATAATAGAGAGCCATCACCTGCGTGACCTGGTGAATTACGTTAGGCAGGCATGGCCAGAGACACGCGATGAAGGCGGCACGATCGAGCGGCTGGCCACCCTTGCGAATACCCGGCAGAAGCAGGAACGGCAGAATGGCGAGCAGGGCGACAAAGTAGCGGTAGAAATTCTGCGCCCAGGGATCGTAAAACCGATTGAGGTAAAACTGAAATAACGATGGCAGCGACCAAATGGCGATGGTCGCAAAAACGGCCGCGTAACCCTTTGAGAATTGAGGTTGAGATTGGGGCCTCATGGATGCGTTTTTGTGGAAGGCACTTTAATTTGCTGGCCTGACAGTTAACAATCGCGCAAATAAGGAAGCGCAGGAGGATTGAACATGACGACGATAACGAAACAAATGAGAAGCATTTTTCTGGTGATGTTGCTTTCGAGCTTTGTAGCCGCGCCACTGATGGCCAAAAAGGGCGGGGCAGGCAATGCGGCCGCGGCGGCAGAGCACGCTTCCAAGGGCGCTCAAGCGATCCAGGCGAAACAATTTGATGTCGCTGTGGCCGAATTCACACAGGCGATTGCGTCGGATCCGAAAGACGCGCGGATGTACGCCAATCGCGCTGTCGCCCTTCGCGCGGTGGGGAAATTTCCGGAAGCCCTGGCCGATTGCTCCAAAGCGGTGGAGCTGGATCCGACACACTACTTTGGATACATGGAGCGCAGCCAGACAGAGCTGAGCATGATGCAGTTCGACGCTGCTCTGGCCGACGCGAGCAAGGTTGTCGAGTTGAAGCCCGACGAGCCTAACGGCTTTAAGTTTCGCGGATTCGCTTACATCGGGTTGACGCAGTGGGACAAGGCCATCGCGGATTTTACGAGCGCGATTGAAAAGAAACCGGATGATGTGCAGAACCTGGACAAGCGGGCCCAATGCTATCGCGCGCTCAAGCAGTACGATTTGGCCATCGCGGATTACACCACCATCCTGACCAAGGATCCCAACAACGTGGATGCTATGGTCAAGAGAGGCTACACCGAGGCGTCGAAGGAAGATTACGAGAAAGCGATCGCCGATTATGAAGCGGCTTTGAAGCTGAAAGCGGATGATTACGAAACCGTTCAGCGATTGCAGTACGCGCGAACCATGCTGGCGGCTAAAAATGCCCCTCCGCCCACGGCCACCCCGGAGCCGACGCCGGCCCCGGCAGGCTTGTTTACTCCTTTAAACATCGGTATTTTCCTGGGGGTCATTCTGATTCTTGCCGTGGTGGTTAAGATGGTCACACGCGGCAAATCGGAGACCCCGAGCAGTTCGACGCGTATCCGCTAGCGGAAGCACCCCGTAAGGCGGGTGACGGAGCGGCCCGGCTTTCCAATTCCAGGCACCAAGCCCCAACCCAAATCAATTCCAACAACCAATATTCAAGCGGCCTATGGTTAACGGCTTTGGGGATCGAGAATGGATCCATTTTGCATGTTGGTGCTTGGTATTTTGGAGCTTCCCACGCTCGTTTCGAGCCTGGGCTTGACACCCCCCCGGCGCTTGCTAGTTTTTCGCTCGCTTTTTGCGCGGAAAGAGGTTGGTCCCATGGTCGTTCAAATTGATGCGGCTTTGGGACTTTTAGTTCTGACGTGCGGGAGGCAGACCGGCCCATGTAGCTCAGTTGGTAGAGCACGTCCTTGGTAAGGACGAGGTCACCGGTTCAATCCCGGTCATGGGCTCCAGTTTGAGCCCGTGGACGGGACGACAGTTTACCAAAGACGCAGTTTATTTAAAAACGACAGGAGAACCCAATGGCTAAGGAAGCATTCAAACGCGATAAGCCGCACTTGAACGTCGGCACAATCGGTCACGTCGACCACGGCAAAACTACTTTGACCGCCGCTATCACCAGCGTGCTGGCCAAGAAAGGTTTCGCGGAAGCGCGTGCCTACGATTCGATCGATAACGCGCCGGAAGAAAAAGAGCGCGGTATCACGATCAACACCGCCCACGTTGAATATCAGAGCGACAAGCGTCACTACGCGCACGTCGATTGCCCCGGCCACGCCGATTATGTGAAGAACATGATCACGGGTGCGGCGCAGATGGACGGTGCCATCCTCGTGGTTTCGCGCAGCTGACGGCCCGATGCCGCAGACGCGCGAGCATATTCTTCTGGCCCGCCAGGTTGGCGTGCCGGCCATCGTTGTCTTCCTGAACAAGGTCGACATGGTGGACGATCCTGAGCTTCTCGATCTCGTGGAGATGGAAGTTCGCGATCTGCTCACTCAGTACGAATTTCCGGGAGACAAAATCCCGATCGTCAAAGGCAGCGCCCTCAAGGCGCTCAACGGCGATGCCGAGCAGGAGAAGCAAATTCTCGCGCTCGTCTCCGCAGTTGACGATTACATCCCCGTGCCGGAGCGGCCGATCGATCAGCCATTCCTCATGCCGGTGGAAGACGTGTTCAACATTGAAGGTCGTGGCACTGTTGCGACTGGTCGTGTCGAGCGCGGCATCCTCAAGAAGATGGAAGAAGTGGAAATCGTCGGTATCCGGGATACGGCCAAGACGACCGCGACCGACATCGAAATGTTCCGCAAGCTTCTCGACGAAGCGCGCGCCGGCGACAACGTGGGCGTGCTCCTGCGCGGCACCAAGAAAGAGGATGTCGAGCGTGGGCAGGTCATTGCCAAGCCCGGCTCGATCAAGCCGCACAAGAAATTTAAGGCAGAAGTCTACGTGCTGAGCAAAGAGGAAGGCGGCCGTCATACGCCGTTCTTCACCAATTATCGGCCGCAGTTTTACTTCCGCACCACCGACGTGACCGGCCAGGTCAAGCTGCCGGACGGAGTGGAAATGGTTATGCCTGGCGACAACGTCTCGGTCGAGGTGGAATTGATCACCCCGATCGCGATGGAAAAGACGATTCGCTTTGCTATTCGTGAAGGCGGCAAGACCGTCGGCGCGGGTCGCGTGGCTGATATTCTCGACTAACTTTGATTCTGCATTTTCACCTGCACATGCCCGGTGCCTTTTGGTCGGGCAAGTGTAGGTTGAGAAGCAGGTCAAAAGAGAAAGAACTTACGCCAGTAGCTCAATTGGTAGAGTAGCGGTCTCCAAAACCGTCGGTTGGGGGTTCGAGTCCCTCCTGGCGTGGTTGACCGTGGAATGTATTTTAAGAACAAAGCGAAATGTTCGGCAAAACGAAAAACTTCTTCAGCGAAGTGAAGGTGGAGCTTCAGAAAGCTTCCTGGCCGTGGGATCCTAAGGAAAAAGGATTTCGCCGCTACAAGGAGCTGACTGATTCCACTCTCGTCGTCATCATCGCCATGCTTTTGCTTGGCGGTTACGTTTCGCTGTTCGACTTCATCCTCATGAATGTCGTCCATCATTTCACCAAGCTTCACTATACATGGCCCAGGCGCTCGCAGGAAAAGATCAATGGTTTGTCGTGCACGTGCTTTCCGGCCAGGAGAACAAGGTGCGCGATAACATCCTGAAGCGGGTGAAGACGGAAGAGATGGGCGACCTTGTTTATGAAGTCCTCGTTCCGACCGAGCGCGTTTCCGAAATCAAGAAGGGCAAAAAGAGCGAAACAACCCGCAAATTTTTCCCCGGCTACCTGATCGCGAACATGCATTTGCTCGACGAGAACAACCAGCTCGTCGGACGCACCTGGTATTTTATCCGCGATACTCCTGGCGTGATTGGCTTTGCCGGCACCAAGGACAAGCCGATCCCGATGCGCCAATCGGAAGTCGACAACATGCTCGCGCAGATGAAAGAGCGCGAAGAAAAGGTGAAGCCGAAAGTCAGCTTTGAAGTCGGCGAAACCGTCAAGGTGGCGGATGGACCGTTCCAGAACCAGAACGGCATCGTTGAAGAGATCGATCCGGAACGCGGCAAGCTGCGCGTTTCCGTCACAATTTTCGGTCGGGCCACGCCAGTGGAATTGGAATACTGGCAGGTAGAGCGGGGGTAATTTTCAGCTTTAAGTTTTAAGTGTTAAGCAAAGGCACGCTCCTCGAAGCTTCCGCACTTAAAACTTGAAACTTAACACTTAAAGCTTCGTAGTTATGGCTAAAGAAATCATCGCTCACATCAAATTGCAGATCCCAGCCGGTCAGGCGAACCCGGCTCCTCCCGTCGGCACGGCGCTCGGACCGCGTGGCGTCAATATCATGGCGTTCTGCAAGGAATTTAACGCCGCTACGCAGAAGCAGGCCGGCGACATTCTCCCGGTCGTGATCACGGTCTTCAAAGACAAGTCGTTCACTTTCATTACCAAGAGCCCGCCCGCTGCCATTCTTCTGAAGAAGGCGGCCAACATTGCCGCCGGTTCGAAAGAGCCTAACAAGACCAAAGTCGGCAAAGTGACGCGTAAACAGGTCATGGAAATCGTGAAAACGAAGCGAAACGACCTGAATTCGCGCGACGACGAAGCCGCTTTCCGGATCATCGCCGGCACCGCCCGACAGATGGGCCTCGAAATCGAAGGCTAAAAAATTCTTTTAACCGCGGATTACGCGGATTGACACGGATTACTGTAGCGGCGGTCTATGACCGCCGCTTTTGTTTTGGTGGATACGGTGGCTGAACAAATCGCAGGTCCGTTGGTCTAACGGTTGGCTGTGTTTCTTGATGAAGACCGTCACCATATTGGCGTGCTGCCTGGCGTTGTCCTCGTTGGCCTTGGCACAAAACGATTCCGGAAGTACGGCTGCATCGGACTTTGCCGACAAGGCGCGGGAGCTCGCGAAACAAGAACGCTTAAAGGTTGAGCCAACCGTGTTGGTACCGACGAAGCCCTTGCGTTCGGGGCAAAAGCCGGCGCATACCAACATCGTGACTACGATTTTCTGGCTCGGAAAAGACGCCAAGACGGCGTGGGATCCGGAGTGGGGAAAACATTATGGAGGCTTCGACAATCCGGACGCTTCCCATCGACGGAATTTCATCCCGACCGCCTTCGTTCCGCAGTTGAACCCATTCTACTGCGCGCTGCCTTACAACGATGTGATCAAGGGGCAACTCAAACCGGAGGCCCCGCTTGTTATTCCGTGGTTCAAAACGGCCTATACAGAGCCCGGAAGATCAACCTGCCAGGATCGTTGGGTCGAGATCCGTAAGGGCAACCGCGCGGTCTTCGCGCAATGGGAAGATTGTGGACCGTTCGTCAGTAATCATTTTCAATATGTCTTTGGTGACGAACGCCCGCGGCCTAACGCGAATCACGGCTCCGGCTTGAACGTGTCTCCTGCGGTGCGCGATTATCTTGAGTTGAGTTCAACGGACATCACCGATTGGCAGTTTGTGGAGGTGCGCGACGTGCCGCCCGGGCCTTGGCGAAGCTATGGCCGCAACAATCCGTTTGTTCAGGAGAAGGCTACGAAGCCTGCGCCTGATTTCCTCCGTCTTCCTACCGACGTTCGACTTTGAAAATTCTTCTGGTCGTAGCCGGCGCGACGTTTTTTAGCAGTCTGCACTCGTTTGCAGGTGAAAAGTTGCCCCCTGCGGGTGGCCTGGTTTTAGAGGGGACCTGTTGGAAAATTACCGCCGTTCCGGACGAAGCTTCGGCGAAGAGTGGCGCGGAGAAATTCGACGACCTCATTTCCTTCGCTGACGGAAAATTCAGTTCCGCTGCATTGGCCGCCAGAGGCTTCAAGCCGGCGAAATATCGGGGCGACTTCGAGGAACGGGAAGCCGAATTCGACCTCGAACAGCAGAGCGAGACGGAAGGTATCGTTATCTGGATTGGGGAAGTTCGTCGAGGCAAGATGACCGGCCGCCTTCAGTGGAAGAAGAAGGACGGCACGAATCTGATCTTCAGCTTTAGCGGCACAAAAGCTGGAAGTTAGGCGCTCTGCCTATCTTCCTAAACTCGGAACGTCGGACTCGTCGCCGAGATATTCCCAACGTTGCAACGAGATCGGAACGTTGCCGTTTTTCCAGACGAAATCGTGAAAGGCGCGGAGATTGAATTTCTCGCCTTGTTGCATGCGTGCTTCGGCCAGGAATTTTGTGATTTGGAGTTTACCGGTCTGATAGGTCAGGGCTTGGCCCGGCCCGGTGGCGAAGGCGATGGCTTCGCCGCGCGCAGTCTCGGCGTCCATCGGGACCTTTTCCTGAAGATATTTCGCCGCCTGCTCGAGGGTGAATTCTCCCAGTGCCAGTTTCACGTCAACTTCCACTCGCAGGGCGCGCAGGCGCATGAAATTGTAAATGATCTCGCGAGTGTGTGGACTGTCGTCGAACAGACCGGCCTGCAGCATCATTTCTTCGGCGTAGAAGCCGATCCCTTCAATCGAGCCGGAATCGTAGTAATGACGTCGATTGGCATCTTCATGCTTCCACGACAGGCATAGCTGGAAATAATGGCCGGGCACGCCCTCGTGCACACAGAGCGGCCGTGAATCCATCGCGGTGGCCCGCAAAAAATAACCGAGGTCCTCCGCCGGTTCCGGAATGTAGCGAATACAATTCTCCTTCATACGTGATGGCGATGTAAAATCGTCCGTCTCAGTGAATCCAAAGGCGCGCAGATAGTTAGGCGTGGCTCGCAGGGTGTAATGCTGAAACCAGTCCGGGACAGTCAGGATTTCGCGGTCGCCGAGAAACTTTCGAATTTCCAATTCCCTGGCGGTCGCATCTTTGATCTCGCCGTCGATCGTGGCGGCCATCTTGAGCGGAGGAATATTTTTATTGCGGTTCTTCTCGTAAGCTTCGAAGGCGACTGCGCGATTCCACTCCTGCCGCCCCATCGCCAGGATTTCCTCGGGTGAGTAGGGATAAAGGGCGACGCTCTTGAGAAAGAAAATGTAAGCCTCGCGGCCCAGTGCCGTCTCCTGGGGCAGGGAAGGCAGTAATTTTTCCAGGGTTGTACGAAATTGCTCGAGTGAT
This sequence comes from uncultured Verrucomicrobiae bacterium, assembly GCA_963824205.1. GTDB lineage: Bacteria > Verrucomicrobiota > Verrucomicrobiia > Chthoniobacterales > UBA10450 > JBBRDU01. The sequence goes on from CAWGOG010000001.1 coordinate 1,608,931, forward strand.
TCACCCGCCTGTGCGGTGGCGGCCTTGAGGTCCTGTTCTTTAATGGTGGTGTTGGGCAACAGCGCTTCCGCCGTTTTGCGCAATCGCTCGCGAACTCCGTCGAGGCTTTGAATGGCCACTTTCGCGAAAGGCGCCGGCGGCTTATCCAGATTCGTTTCCGCCTGCTTTAGGATCGCCGGAATGTTTTGGATGCGAGTAAGGATTTCCTGGCTCTGCGCTTGGTTGTAAGGCGCCGGAACAGTTAAGGCCTCGGCCAGCGCCGTCAGAGTCTGGTCGAGATAAAAGTTCGGATCGCGTTTCCACCTTGGATTGAGGTCAATTTCCCAGTGCACCCGCGCGAGCGCGGAGCCCATCAGGCGATAGTCGACCTGTTGCGAAATCGGCCCCGATGTTCCGTCGATTCTCCTCCAACGCGCCTCAAATCCGGCTAAATCGCCACGGATTCTTTCGATGCCGGACCGCGACCAATCGCGAAGGCCGCCTGGCCTTTCCATGCGGTTGACGTCATCGCCGGTGAACGGCGCGGTTTGCGCGCGCCATTTCCAGAAATCATCCGCGAGCTTCTGGAGTGGCTCCGCCCGCGCCGGCATGACGGACGCAGAGGCGACAAAGAGGAGAGTGAGAAGACATGCGCGAACGTTCACATGTGCATTCTTGTGAACATTGCAGCACGGCGGAAGCAGAAACTGACAAGGCGGCCTGTGGTGCTGGGGTGTCGCCTGCGCCTCCTTAGCGTTGCGCGGCCGACACGGCTGCTGGCACAGCCTGCAAATCCAATAATTCTCCTAACGAACAGCCGCCGGGAGTGTCCAACAGTCGATGAAGAGGATGTTTCGCGTCCTTCCCTCGGCGCTGGGTGTTTCATTCCTGGTCGCTGTTTCAAGTTCTGCACCTGGTGCCGATCCGTCAGTGGACCAGGCGGTCGAGGAAGCAAAAAAACAGTATCCGCCTGGTGATTATCCGCGTTTCGATCAGCGTTCGACTACGGTGGGCACGAAGCTGGCCGACGCTCCGCGGTTTGAGATCCACGAGGTGGCGACTTCGGGTGAGAATAATCGCAGCTACATTTACCGGACGCAGGACGGGAAAAGTGAGGCCCTCTTTCTGACGCCGGAGGTTTTGCTCGACGCGCCCTCGATCAAGTCCGCCCGGGTTCAGCATAACTCGGATACTCAACCGGCGGTGCAAATCACCTTGACCCCGGCCGGCGCGCAGAAGTTTGGCGAGGTCACCGAGAAGCTGCTTAACAAACGCATTGCCATCATTGTTGAGGGCCGCGTGGCGTCTGCTCCCGTGATTCGCAGCGCCATTTATGGCGGCGAATTGATCCTGACCGTTTCCACCGATAAGGAAGCTGACGAAATGGCGGCCCAGTTGAATCCGTAGCCCGCATCATTTTTCACCCTTTTTTGGCGCATCTGATCGGCGGCGCCTTGCTTTCTCAGCAGAAACTTTTTATACCCGCGGGATGCGCCGCTTTTTTTCTCTGCTTCTTGTCTGTACGGTCCTCTTCCTCATTGGCGATTTCTCTGCTTTGGCTGCGCCAGACCAAATAATCGCCTTAAAAGCCGCCCGCATGTTCGACGGGAAATCATCAACGCTGGTAACGAATGCGGTCGTGGTCGTAAAGGATGGAAAGATTGTCGATGCTGGCGCCAACGTCTCCGTCCCGGCGGATGCAAAGGTGATCGATCTTGGCGACGCCACACTTTCGCCCGGCTTCATTGATGCGCACACGCATCTGACATCGGATTTTTCGGGAAACTACAACGAGCGACGTCTGAAAAACCTCGATCTGAATGTCTCGGAACAGGCGATTAAATCGACCGTCAACGCGCGGGCAACGATTGAAGCTGGGTTTACAACGGTGCGCGACTTGGGAAGCCGCTTCGAAGCCAGCCCTGAATTTGTTGACGTGGCCCTGCGTAATTCCATTGATAAAGGCGTGGTCGTCGGGCCGCGAATGCTCGTGGCGACCAAAGGAATCGGCGCTACCGGTGGCCACTTTGACCCGACGTCCGGCTTTCGCGACAACATTTTCGGACGTGAACCGGATTACACCGATGGCATCGTCGATAGCCCTGACGAAGTGCGGAAGGCGGTCCGCTTCGAAGTGAAGAACGGCGCGAACGTGATCAAAGCCGCTGTCTCGGGCGGAGTCCTTTCGCTGGCAGACGAAGTGGATACTCCGCAACTGACACCTGCAGAAGTGGTCGCATTAGTGGATGAATCACATCGGCTGCGCAAAAAGGTGGCGGTCCATTGCCACGGGGATCAGGCGGCCAGGGACGCGATCCAGGCCGGAGTGGATTCGATCGAACATGGTTCGTTCATGAAGCCGGAAACGCTGACCTTGATGAAACAAAAGGGAACGTACCTAACCCCGACGTTGATGGCGGCGGAATGGATCATTCAAAACATGAAAAATTATCCGCCGGCACTGCAGGCAAAAGCCAAGGCGGCCTACGACGCGCGATCGGAGATGTTTCGCAATGCCGTGAAAATGGGAGTGAAGATTTCGTTTGGCACTGACGCAGCGGTTTTTCCACATGGACTGAATGCGAAGGAATTCAAATTGATGGTCGACCTGGGAATGTCACCGATCGATGCGCTTAAGACCGCAACGAGCAACGACGCCGATCTTCTGAACATCGCCCAGAAAACCGGTACCCTCGAAAAGGGCAAGATGGCGGACATTATCGCCATGCCGGGAGATCCCACGGCCGACATCACAGCGACTGAACGGGTCTCGTTCGTGATGAAGGAAGGGAAGATTATCCGCAACGGTCCGGCGACGCCGCCAGTCTCAACGGCCGAAGTGCAAGAGGATTTGAATGTCCCGGCGGATTAGGCGGACGCGGGCGGCACGAGGCTTTTTTCAGACTCGGTAGCCTTGTCAGACCACAAGGCCGGGAGCCGCAGATAAATCCAGAAGAAGATGAGATACATGACTGGGTTTCTTGTTGATTGTTACTGGCATCATTATAACACCTTCCGCACCAACTTTGGTGTATCCGGTTCGAGACAATCCCTTTGTTTATAAGTACCTACGCGATAGACGTTTCATACCGAAGAAATTAAGGATGTCATGAGCGCGCCAGTGAAGGTGTGGCCTCAAATGCGGGCCAATGCGGCCTAAATATGGAACTTTATTGGCTAATTGTACGCCAGGACCGCTCCTCCGGGCGGAAACGCTAAACTTCAACATCCAAGCTCCAGAGAAACTTAAAATCCCAAACTCCAAACCATTCTGCGCTCTCTTCCTGTCATCCTGAAACGCGAAGACGTTACGGCCTTGGAGCTTGGATGTTGAAGGTTGGAGCTTCCGGCCGAAGGCCGGCGACTTCGTCCGCTGCGGGCGGCGACCTAACGATCGACCGCCCGCACACGGACTTACCCAAGGATCCTTCCTACGATCCGTTTCTGGAGACAACCGCTATCATGGCCGCCTGTTCGGTGGCCTTGCCGATGTAGTAAAGCGAGACGCCGCCCGCTCCGTAGACACGATAAAATGTGTACGGCTGACCTTCGATAAAGACCGGGCTGTCCCAATCGATCGGGAGCGGACGCGAAAACGAGCGCGAGCTGGTCGCGACGGAGTCGCTGAAGTTGAAGCGATTATCTTTCAGATCACGCCGCGCGGTGTAGGGAGTGAAGCGCCAGTTCCGGACTTCATTCGTCGGGTAAAACCATTGGGAGAACGTCTCGCTCTCGCTGACCAGAGGAATAGTCCTGGAGCACGTCAGTTCCTGTTCGAATGTTGTCGATCATCGCCGGCTCCACCAGATCTTCCCCGGCAACGCGGTAGGAATAAAAGGCGATCTCATAGTCGGCGCCGCCGTACTCGCTCAGATTGATCGGCTGTCCGTAGGCGATGTTGAAAACGCGAACGTGCGGCTTGTGGTGGGAGACGCCTTCTTCCACTGGAGGGGTTGCACGGCGACGGTCGATTGCGTCGGCCGCGTCGGCTTCCTCTTTTGAGGCGAGCAGATTGGAATTTCGCAGAGCCTGGACCAGTGAATCGCTCGCCCCCTGGGCTTTCAGAGTTGCTTCCTGTTGAGCGGTCAGGGGATGTTGCAGTTTACGCTGCGCAACTTCGTCGCGGATCGAGCTTTCGCTCTCGCGACAACGAACCAGCAGAGAGACTTCGTTAAACCCGACCGGACGCGCATAGAGCTGGGTGGTGGCCGTAAGAAGCAGAGCGGCGAGGACGAACGTTCTATAACGGGCGGGGCGATTCATAATCGCCATTTTTACCAAGAATCCTCGAAAAATTGCAATCCTAAAAGGTGGCGATACCCCCGTCGGGGAGTGCCGGTTTCAATGGGTGGGATGGCTCGGAGCCCATCCCTCCAGGAGAACCCGTGGTTTCCATGGCATGGCGCCTTTCATTGGAGGGACGACCTCCGTGGCGTCCCACTATTTCTCCCTAATCCTACAAGAACGGTCGATTCGCTCGTCCTGTTCCGATACAGTCCCCACCCTTTTATGCGCATCCTAAAATTTGGCGGTACTTCGCTCGGGACGCCTTCGCGTATTCGTGAGGTTGCCCGCATTGTGGTGCCGGAGGCGCGCCGCGAACCGGTGGTGGTTGTGGTCTCCGCGTTCGCCGGGGTGACCAATCAACTTTTGCAGGCGGGGCGAATTGCCGAACAGGGAAACAACGGACATCGAAGCGAGTGGAGCGATCTAAGGAAACGGCATCACGCGGCGATTGATCACTTGTTAGGCAAACGTCGAGGCCGTGGTGTTCGCGCTCAGGTGGACGCGTTATTGGAAGATCTCAAGGACGCTTTGCACGGTGTGCAATTGCTCCGTCATTGCTCGCCGCGAGCCCTGGATCTTGTCGCCAGTTTTGGCGAACGCCTCTCGGCGACGATTGTCGCAGCTTACTTTGCGACGCTGCGATCGAGCCAGTTTGTCGATTCCCGTCAGTTTGTCATTACGGACGACCAATTCACGAATGCAAACGTCGTATTCAGTAAGACGAATCGCCTGATTCGAAAGTTTTTTAGCGGGCGAACGCGAGGCTCAATTCCCGTCGTAACAGGTTTCATTGGATCGACGGTGGATAATCGCACGACCACGATTGGCCGGGACGGCTCCGATTACACGGCGGCCATAATCGGGGCGGCCCTGCGCGCGTCCGCCATCGAAATCTGGACCGACGTTGACGGTGTCCTGAGCGCGGACCCGAGAGCCGTCGCCCCGGCCTTCGTCCTTCCACAAATCTCCTACGAGGAGGCCATGGAGCTCTCCTATTTCGGCGCAAAGGTGTTGCACTCCGCTGCGATTGCGCCCGCGGTTGCCGCGCGGATCCCGCTGGTGATTAAGAACACCTTTCGTCCGGCGGAGCCGGGCACAAGGATTTCTGGAGAGCGCAGCGACGACGGACATCTTGCCAAAGGGATCACGTCGATTGGCGGAATCACGCTCTTAACCCTGCGCGGACTGAGCATGGTCGGTGTGCCGGGAGTAGCAGAGCGGCTGTTCCGAGCGCTGGCCTCGAATGGTGTGAATGTCATTCTGATTTCCCAGGCATCCTCCGAACACACGATCTGTTTCGCCATCCGCGAAACGGACGCGCCCAAGGCAAGGTCGGCGGTGCGCCGGGAATTTCGCTTTGAACTTCAGCATGACCTCACCTCGCTCGACGAAAAACGCGACCAGGCCGTCGTTGCCGTAGTGGGTGACGAAATGAAAGGCCACCCCGGCGTGTCGGGACGGGTGTTTGGCGCGCTCGGTCGGCATAACATCAACATCACTGCGATCGCCCAGGGTGCGTCGGAGCGAAACATTTCCTGTGTCATCGAGGCTTCCCAGCAGGGCCGCGCCTTGAACGTCATTCATCAGACGTTCTTCGAGCGACGGAAACGTCTGGCCCTGGTGGTCGTCGGGGTGGGGAACATTGGCGAGACTTTGTTGCGCCAGCTGCACCAACAGCGGTCCTATCTGATGGAACGGGGATTCGATGTCAAGGTCGTCGGCCTAACGAACAGCAAGCGTTTCGTACTCGATCCGGACGGAATCAATCTCACCCGGTGGCGTGAGCGCCTGTCAGCGTCGCGCCGAAAAATGAGCGCGGAAGTTCTGGCAAATGAAATCGCGAAACTGGACCTGACGGATGCGGCGCTGATCGATTGCACCGCGTCGGACTCGATTGTGCAGGCTTACGGCGATTTCGTGAAGGCGAACCTGCACATCATCACGCCGAACAAGAGGGCCAATGTCCTCCCCTGGCGGCGATTATGCGGCTTTGATGGAGCTGATGCGCGGGCGGCAGAAATATTTCTTCGACGAAGCCAATGTGGGCGCCGGACTGCCGGTGATGTCGACCATTCGCGATCTCATCGCGAGCGGCGACACGATTGAAAAAATTGAAGGCGTTTTTTCAGGCACGCTGAGCTTTCTTTTTAACACTTTCAACGGCCGCGAGCCGTTCAGCTCGCTCGTGCGCAGCGCCTTGGAAGGCGGGCTGACTGAGCCTGATCCTCGTGACGATCTCTCCGGCCAGGACGTGGCCCGAAAGCTTCTCATTCTCGCCCGGCAGTCAGGGTCTCAAATGGAAATCGCGGACGTGCGAGTGGAGAGTCTTGTGCCGCGGACTCTGGCCATCGGCCGGTTTTCGCCGCGGTTCTTTGCGGCCTTTGCGAAGCACGACGCGGCGATGGCGCAGCGTTTCAAGCGCGCTCAATCGCGGGGCGCGGTTTTGCGTTACGTCGGCGTGCTGGAAAAAAATCGGGCTAGTGCCGGCCTGAAAGAATTTCCTCAGGGCCATCCTCTGGCGGGCACGAAAGGAAGCGACAATGTGATTGCGTTTACGACCAAACGTTATTCGCGGACACCGTTGGTGATTCAAGGGCCAGGAGCCGGGGCGGACGTAACGGCCATGGGTGTGTTTTCGGATATTTTGAAGCTTCTAAATTATTTGCCGCATTAAGTAAGTGGGACGAGCGGGAGCTCGTCCCTCCAAGTCGGACGAAAGGTGTTTCAAAGCGCCGGGCTAGCCTGGAGAAATGACCTCCTGGTCGTCCCATTATTTTTTCTGAGATGCGGACGAGACCCGCCTTCTCGGATGCTACGGCGCGGCAGGCAAGCTCGTCCCTCCCGATACTGCAAGGTGGTGATTGTCCCGCCGGGAGGGACGAGCTGGAAAGCCCGGCGGCTCCTTTACCCGCGTTACGGGTCTCGTCCGTGTATTGTTTTGACAAGGATTAGGTCCGCGCTATCGTCCGGTCCCCTAAACAACCGCAGGAGAGTACACGCTCGTTTGAACTGCTTTATTTATGTCCATAAACCGTAGCAAACGTTATCGCGCGGCTGCCGAGCAGCTGGACCGTTCCAAGTCCTACAACCTTCCGGACGCTGTCGCCACGCTGAAGAAATTTCCCCCGACCAAGTTCGATCAGACCGTCACGGTCTCGATTCGCCTTGGCGTGGATCCCAAACAGTCGGACCAAATGGTTCGCGGCACATGTCCCCTTCCTCACGGCAGCGGCAAGCAGGTGCGCGTGCTCGTTTTCGCCGAAGGCGAAGCGGCCAAGGCAGCCAAGGGCGCCGGCGCAGAGTTCGTTGGTTTCAAGGATCTGATTCAAAAGGTCCAGGAAGGCTTCCAGGATTTCGATGTGGCCGTTTCGACGCCCGCAGCGATGGCTGAGGTTCGCAAGCTCGGCAAGGTTCTCGGCCCTCGCGGATTGATGCCGAATCCGAAAACCGGAACTGTGACCGACGACACCGCCAAAGCGGTTCAGGAAGTGAAAGCCGGCCGCGTCGAGTTCAAACTCGATAAGAATGGCAACGTCGCTGTGCCGGTTGGAAAATTTTCCTTCGAAGAAAAAGCGCTCGTCGAAAATGGGCATGCGGTCATTGAAGCCGTCGTTAGGGCGCGTCCCGCGACAGCCAAGGGCCGTTTTTTGGAAGGCATGACTCTGAGCGCCACGATGTCGCCCGGTATTCGCCTGGATCCGTCTCCGTACTTAACCGTCTAATTTTATGAGACCCGAAAAAGCCAGCATCGTCTCCGACCTTTCCGAACGACTCAAGGGATCACCCTTCGTCCTGGTAACGGATTACCAGAAGATGAACGTGAATCATTTCGCCGATCTGCGGAATCGGCTCGCGGCCAGCGGCGCGGAAATGCACGTGGTCAAGAACAGCTTCCTGAAACGCGCCATGACCGATTCGGGTCTACCCGACGTGGCGGACAAGCTGACCGGGCAGACGGCAGTGGTGACCGGCCAAAAAGATGCAGCGCCGATCGCAAAGATTTTAAAGGTATTTGCGGCGGAATTCAAAATCGCCGCGCTCAAGATCGGTGTGATCGACAAGGCAATCTTGTCGACATCCGAAGTTGAAGCGCTGGCTGAACTGCCGTCGCGTGAAGTTTTATTGTCGCAGCTGCTTGGGCTGCTCATGTCTGCGCCGACCAAACTGGTTCGGTTGCTGAACGAGCCGGCTGCATCGCTTGCGCGCGTGATCAAGGCGCGTGGGGACAAGATGCCAGCGGCGCCCGCGCCCGCGCCTGAAGCGAAGGCACCTGAAGCAGCAGCACCGGCTGCACCGGAAGCGCCCGCTGAAGAGGCGCCGAAAACGGAAGCGCCCGCGAGCGAGGCGGCCCCAGAGGCTGCGCCTGCAGCGGAGGAACCTAAACCGGAGGGCGGAGCGGCCTAACAAACAGATTTGCGGAGCGAGTTGCTCTGCAGCAAACAAACAAGAACAACATGTCCGGCCCGGTGGCTATCGGGCGTAAATCTTCGAAAGCTTTCGAAGGCGGCAATTGGAGGAAAATAAAATGGCAGATACAGCAAAGATCGTGGAGCAACTCAGCGGTTTGACCGTTCTAGAGATTGCCGGGTTGGTGAAAGAGCTCGAAGAAAAGTGGGGCGTCAGTGCAGCAGCTCCCGTGGCAATGGCGGCAGCGCCTGCGGCAGGCGGTGGAGCAGCGGCTCCGGCGGCTGAAGAAAAGACCACCTTCGAGGTCATCCTGAAGGAAATGGGTGGCAACAAGATTGGCGTCATCAAGGAAGTGCGCGGCGCAGTTCCTGGGCTCGGCCTGGCCGAAGCCAAGGCGCTGGTCGAAGGCGCTCCGAAGACCATCAAGGAAGGTGTCACCAAGGCCGAAGCCGAAGAGATCAAGAAAAAGATCGAAGCGGCTGGTGCCAAGGTCGAGATCAAGTAACTCGGCACAAATTCAGTTTTGCGAAGGGCGCGGACATTCCGCGCCCTTTTGTTTGTCGACCGTCGCTCAATTTCTTCCGATTGGGGCGCGCGGGCTGGCAGCCGGCGTTCCCCGGAGAAAGGAAAACGATGTCTTTGGGTGGCCTAAACCTCACTTTTTCCTTGCACCGGCCACCCCGCCGTGGCAATAATCCCATTCGTTAAAGATAAGGCTGGAGTATTTTTAACAGCGCGGACGGTACAGAAATCCTAGACAGGCAACGAAACGGGGGTGGTCAATTTGACCGCCTTGCGATTCGCTGCTATTTTTGTCGTCTTCGCACGCGGCGGAAGAGGTAAACCCCAGAGTTGCAGAGGCGGTGTCGTGTGGTCCATCGGCACCGGTAGTTCTTAGCGTTGGAGAGCAATTATCATATGTCGTCAGCAGCAGATCATCGGCCAGAGCGCATTCATTTCGGGACAATTAAAGAGGGAATCGAGCCCCCGAACCTTATCGAGGTTCAACTCAACTCGTATGTCGATTTCCTGCAGAAGGATGTTCCTTTTGCCAAACGTAAGGCCTCAGGGTTGCAGGCCGTTTTCAAAGAAGTTTTTCCAATCGAGAGCTACGACGAAAAAGCCGTTCTCGATTTCAGCCATTACGAAATTGGCGAGCCCAAGCTGAGCGCTTTGGAAGCGCAGCGCGAGGGGCAGACATTCAGCGCACCGCTTCACGTGACCTTCCAACTCCGCGAGGAGAAGGGGACGAAGGAAGAGAAGGTTTACATGGGCGAAATCCCGCTCATGACGCCCCAGGGCACCTTCGTGATCAACGGCGCCGAACGCGTGGTTGTTTCACAGCTTCACCGTTCCCCCGGCATCGCTTTCGAATCGAGCATTCACCTTAACGGCAAGGTGCTCTACAGCTTCCGGATTATTCCGGATCGCGGTTCCTGGATCGAAGTGCAGTTCGATACCGCCGATCTGCTTTACATTTATCTCGATCGTCGCAAACGCCGCCGGAAATTCCTCGCCACGACATTCCTGCGCGCCCTTGGCTACGGCTCCGACGAGGAAGTCATTAAACTTTTCTACGGCATCGAGACTCTCAAGTTGAGCGAGAAGCTCGACGAAGAGAAACTCGCGACCAAAGTTCTCACGGCGGAAGTGCGTGACGGCGAAATCACCGTCGCGCGCGCGTTCGAGCCGCTGACGCTGGCCACGATTCGCCAGGTCATGGCCCTGGGCATCAAGGAAGTCAAAGTCATCGACATTTCGAATGACGACACGGTCGTGAAGGCGCTGCGCAAGGATCCGGCGCACGACCAGGAAGAAGCTCTCAAGGATATTTACCGCAAGTTGCGCCCTGGCGATCCGCCAACGGTGGCGAACGCGCGCGCTTTATTGAAGCGGCTGTTCTTCGACCCGAAGAAGTACGACTTGGGTCGCGTCGGTCGTTACAAGCTCAATCAGAAATTGGGAATCGAGGTCGATCTCGGTGAGCGCATCCTGACCGACAAGGATTTCATCGCGGCCATTAAATACCTGATCAACCTGCGCCGCGGCGAAGGCACACTGGATGACATTGATCATCTCGGCAGCCGCCGCGTTCGCACCGTTGGCGAATTGCTCGCCAATCAGTGCCGCGTCGGTCTCGCGCGCACGGAACGTCTTGTGAAAGAGCGCATGACTTTGTTCGACATCAACGTCGACGGCATGACGCCGCAAAAGTTGATCAATCCGAAGGCGCTTAGTGCGGTCATTCGCGACTTCTTTGGTCGCTCGCAACTCTCGCAGTTCATGGATCAGACGAACCCGTTAGCCGAGCTGACGCACAAGCGTCGTCTTTCCGCTCTCGGGCCAGGAGGTCTCAGCCGCGACCGCGCCGGTTTCGAAGTGCGTGACGTTCACCCGTCGCACTACGGCCGTATTTGTCCGATCGAAACGCCGGAAGGTCCGAACATTGGTCTCATCAGTTCGATGTCGACCTTTGCTCGCATCAACGAGTTCGGTTTCATCGAGACGCCGTATCGCAAAGTTCATAACGGCCGCGTGACCGAAGAGATCGATTATCTCACGGGCGATCGGGAAGAGAATTATTTGGTCGCTCAGGCGAATGCAACCACCGACGGCAAGGGCCATTTTACGCAGGAAAAAGTTTCGGTGCGTTATCGCGGCGACTTCCTCGAAGTGGAGCCGAGCAAGGTCCATTATATGGATGTCTCGCCGAAACAGCTCGTTTCGGTAGCCGCCGGGTTGATTCCCTTCCTCGAACATGACGACGCGAACCGCGCGCTCATGGGTTCAAACATGCAACGCCAGGGCGTTCCATTGATTGTTTCTGAGTCGCCGCTCGTCGGCACAGGTCTCGAAGGCAAAGTCGCGCGCGATTCGCACGCGGTTTTGATTTCCACCGAAGCAGGCAAAGTCGCTTCGGTCACGGCAGACCAGATCGTTGTGACCAAGGATGGCCACATGCCGGAAGGCCGGAAGAAATTGAAGACCGACGCCGAGGCCGGCATCCATGTTTACGAACTGCGCAAGTTCATGCGTTCGAACGCCGGCACCTGTGTTAACCAGAAGCCGATCGTTAAGAAAGGCCAGCACGTGAAGAAGGGCCAGGTCATCGCCGACGGTCCGAACACCGATTTCGGTGAGCTCGCCCTTGGGCGAAACGTGCTCGTCGCGTTCATGCCGTGGAACGGTTACAACTTCGAAGACGCCATCATGATCTCGGAGAAGGTGGTGAAAGAGGACATTTATACCTCCATTCACATCGACGAATTCGAGATCGGCGCTCGCGATACCAAGCTCGGCCCAGAAGAAATCACGCGTGACATTCCGAATGTCAGCGAAGAAGCGCTGCGCAATCTTGGTTCCGACGGCGTTGTCCGTGTGGGCGCGGAAGTGAAGCCGGGCGACATTCTGGTCGGCAAAATCACGCCGAAGAGCGAGACCGAACTGGCGCCGGAAGAAAGACTCCTTCGCGCAATCTTCGGGGAAAAAGCCGCCGACGTTAAAGATACGTCCTTAACAGTGCCATCAGGCACTTACGGCATCGTCATGGACGTGAAGGTTTCTTCACGCCGCGAAGTGTCGCGCGAGAAGCTGACGCCGACGGAAACGAAGCGCCAGCTCAAGACAATCACGGAAGATCATCGCAAAAAGCGGGATGAGTTGACGGAGCAGCTGACCGATTCGCTCTCCAACATCCTTCTCGGCGAAAAGATTCCGCTCGACGTGGTCAACGCGGAGACCGGCGAGATCATTATCCCGGCCAATCGCAAGATCACCAAGACGCTGCTGCGCAAGCTAGCGATGGTGCACGATCACATCGAAATCGATCCCAGCCCGATCCGTAACAAGATCCGCGAGATCATCAGCTCGTACGAACACAAGTTCGCCGAGCTCGAGCTCGAGCGCGAGCGCGCCATGGACCGCGTTGAGAGCGGGGACGACATCGACCCAGGCATCATCAAGCAGGTCAAGGTTTACATCGCCAGCAAGCGGAAGCTTTCAGTCGGCGACAAGATGGCGGGACGCCACGGCAACAAGGGTGTTGTCGCGCGCATCGTTCCCGAGGAAGACATGCCTTACCTCGCCGATGGCACTCCTGTCGAAATTTGCTTGAACCCGTTAGGCGTGCCCAGCCGTATGAACGTGGGCCAGGTGCTCGAAACGCACCTTGGCGTCGCGGCCAAGGCTCTGGGCTTCAAAGTGGCCACACCGGTGTTCGATGGAATTTCGGAAAAGAAAATCCGCGAGTATCTGGTCGACGCTAAAAAGAAGGAAGGCTTCTCCTGGGTGCAGGAAACCGGCAAGGCCCATCTGTTCGACGGTCGCACCGGCGATCCTTTCGATCAGGAAGTCGTCGTTGGCTACATCTATATGATGAAGCTGGGTCACCTTGTGGCTGACAAGATCCACGCGCGCGCGGTTGGACCGTACTCGCTCGTCACGCAGCAGCCGTTAGGCGGCAAGGCGCAATATGGCGGCCAGCGTTTCGGGGAAATGGAAGTCTGGGCGCTCGAAGCTTACGGCGCCGCTTACACCTTGCAGGAACTCCTGACGGTGAAGTCGGACGACGTGCAGGGACGCACCCGAATCTACGAGTCCATCGTTAAAGGCGATAACTCGCTCGAAGCGGGCACTCCTGAATCTTTCAACGTTTTGATCAAGGAAATGCAGAGCCTGGGACTCGACGTCAAAGTCGGCGGCCAGGCCCCGCAGAGTGTCTTTGATACCGCATCTTAATTTTTGGCAATCGGCAGTCGAAATAAATCATGAACGAACATTCCTGGCGTGAGTTAGTGGGCGAAGAACGCCCCGTGGGTTTTGATCAAGTGGCCATCGGCGTTGCTTCCAGCGACACCATGCGCTCGTGGAGCAAAGGCGAGGTCAAAAATCCTGAAACGATCAATTACCGTACGTTTAAGCCGGAGAAGGGCGGCCTTTTCTGCGAGCGGATTTTCGGTCCGACGCGTGATTGGGAATGCTCCTGCGGCAAATACAAGCGCATCAAACACAAGGGTGTTATCTGCGACCGTTGCGGCGTCGAAGTGACGTTGGCGCGCGTGCGCCGTGAACGCATGGGTCACATTGAGTTGGCCGTGCCGGTTTCGCACATCTGGTTCTACAAATGCATGCCCTCGCGTCTTGGTCTGATGCTGGACATGAGTGCTCGGCAGCTCGAGCGCGTGATTTATTACGAGGACTACATCGTCATCGATCCGGGCAAAACGCCGCTGCAAAAATGTCAGCTCCTCAACGAGGTTGAATATCGCGAGGCGCAGGAACAGTACGGCGAAGATTTTGTCGCCGGCATGGGCGCGGAAGCGGTCAAAAAACTTCTGGCTGAGATCGATCTGAACAAGCTCAACAAAGAGCTCGAAGTGGCGATGGGCAACACCAAGAGCAAACAGATCCGCAAGAAACTGGCCAAGCGTTTGAAGCTGGTGCAGGGATTCAGTTCTTCACATGCCCGTCCCGACTGGATGGTGCTCGACGTTCTGCCGGTGATTCCGCCCGACCTGCGTCCGCTCGTTCCGCTCGAAGGTGGCCGGTTCGCGACCTCGGACCTTAACGATCTTTATCGCCGCGTGATCAACCGCAACAACCGGTTGAAGAATCTGCTCCAGCTCAAGACGCCGGACGTCATCATCCGCAATGAAAAGCGCATGCTTCAGGAAGCGGTTGACGCTTTGTTCGATAACGGCCGCCACGGCCGCGCCGTCACTGGCGCGGGCAATCGCCCGCTGAAGTCGTTGAGCGATATGCTCAAGGGCAAGGGTGGACGTTTTCGTCAGAACCTGCTCGGCAAACGCGTCGATTACTCGGGGCGATCGGTCATCGTCATCGGTCCGGAGCTGAAGCTTCACCAGTGCGGTCTGCCGAAGAAGATGGCGCTCGTATTGTTTGAGCCATTCATCATTCGCCGGCTCAAAGATCTCGGCTACGTCCACACGGTCCGTAGCGCGAAGAAGATGATCGAACGCCAGACGCCTGAGGTCTGGGACATTCTTGAAGAAGTGACCAAGGGACATCCGGTTCTGCTGAACCGCGCTCCGACCCTGCACCGGCTTTCGATCCAGGCTTTCGAGCCGCTGCTGATCGAAGGCGAAGCCATTCGCATTCATCCGCTCGTTTGCACGGCTTATAACGCCGACTTCGACGGTGACCAGATGGCGGTGCACGTGCCGCTATCAGTCGAGGCGCAGATGGAAGCGCGCATGCTCATGCTCGCGCCTAACAACATCTTTTCGCCATCAAGCGGCAAGCCGATCACGACGCCTTCACAGGACATCACGCTCGGCTGCTACTACCTGACGCAGAATCCGCGCGGAGTGAAGAAGGAGTCGCAGGATCTCCCGCTGTTTGGCGACGCGGTTGAAGTGGAGTTCGCCATCACCGACGGCGCGGTAAAGACGCACGATCGCATTCGTTTGCGCAATCCGGATCACGGCACGCAGACAATTTACGGCAACGCCGAAGCGAAAGTCATCGAGACGACCGCGGGACGCGTCATCTTCAATCAGATCTGGCCAAAAGGTCTCGGCTTCTTCAACAAAGCCGCGGGCAAGAAACAACTCAGCGATATCATCTGGCGTTGCTATCAGGTGGCGGGCCCTCAGAAAACGGTCGAAACACTCGACCTGCTGAAGGAACTCGGGTTTACCCACGCGACCAAGGCCGGTATTTCCATCGGAATTTCGGACATGATTATTCCGAAGGAAAAAGCGACCGAGCTGGAAAATGCCTATCGGCAGATCAAGCAGGTCGAGCAGCAGTATCGCAAAGGCATCATCACGGATGGCGAGCGTTACAACAAGATCATCGACATCTGGACACACGCGGGCGACGAGATTTCCAACGTCATGTTCCGCACCCTTGAGCATAACGAGGGTCGCAAGGAATTGAATCCCGTCTATCTGATGGTGGACTCCGGTGCGCGAGGCAATCGTCAGCAGGTTCGTCAGCTCGCCGGTATGCGCGGTTTGATGGCGAAACCTTCAGGCGAAATTATCGAACGCCCGATCACCTCAAACTTCCGCGAAGGTCTGAGCGTGCTCGAGTATTTCATTTCCACGCACGGCGCCCGCAAGGGTCTGGCCGATACGGCGTTGAAGACGGCGGACTCTGGTTACCTCACCCGCAAACTCGTAGACGCGTCGCAGGACGTGATCATCAACGAGATGGATTGCGGCACGGTCAACGGCATCACCGTTCAATCGATTTACGAAGGCGACGAAGAAGTGGTCGATCTGGCGACGCGCATTATTGGGCGCGTCAGCTGCGAATCGATCGCCGATCCGGTCGACAAGAAGAAGAAGATCGTGAAGGCCAATCAGCTGATCGACGAAACGATCGCGGCGAATTTGCAAAAGATCGGCGTCGAGCAACTGAAGATCCGCTCGGTTCTTACCTGCGAATGCGGTCGCGGCGTTTGCGCTCTTTGTTATGGACGCAACCTGGCGACAGGCCAGTTCGTTAAGCTCGGCGAAGCAGTCGGCATTATTGCCGCGCAGTCGATCGGCGAACCAGGCACGCAGCTGACCATGCGAACCTTCCACATCGGCGGAACCGCCAGCCAGACATTCAAGCAGCCGATCATCAAGGCCAAGAACGACGGCACACTCCAATTCAACGACCTGCGCACGGTGCAGGCGCTCGACGGCAGCTGGATTGTTCTTAATAAGAACGGTTCCATCGGCGTCCATAATGCCGAGGGCCGCGAGCTCGAACGCTACAACGTCGTTATCGGTTCGGTTATTTCGAAACCCGACGGCTCCGCGGTGAAGAAGGCTGAAACCTTCGTGCAATGGGATCCGTACAACGTCCCGATTCTTACCGATAAGACCGGCAAGGTTGAATTCCGCGACATGATCGCCGGCGTCACCATCAAGCGTGACGTTGACGAAGCCACCGGACTCATGGGTACGGTCATCATCGAGCACAAGGAAGACCTCCATCCGCAGATCGTCATCGTGGGCGACAAGAAAGAAGTCGTCGCGAGTTACTCGATCCCCGCTGGTGCGCACGTCATCGTCGAAGAAGACCAGAAAGTGCGCGCAGGCGCGCTGCTGGCGAAAACGCCGCGTAAGATTGCCAAGACCAAGGACATCACCGGTGGTCTGCCGCGCGTTGCGGAACTCTTCGAAGCCCGTCGTCCGAAAGACGCGGCCGAGATCGCCAAGATCGACGGTATCGTCGAGATGGGCGGCACGGTTCGCGGCAAACGGAAACTTATTCTGAAGGATCCGGCGACCAATGCCGAAGAAGAGCATCTCATTTCGCTGACCAAGCACATCATCGTCTTCAAGGGCGACTTCGTGAAGAAGGGCTCACAATTGACCGAAGGCCCGGTGGTGCCGCATGAAATCCTGGAAGTCTGCGGACCGCAGGATTTGCAGGAGCACCTCGTTAACGAAGTCCAGGAAGTCTATCGACTCCAAGGCGTCGAAATTAACGACAAGCACATCGAAATCATTGTTCGCCAGATGCTGCGCAAGGTGAAGATCACCGATCCGGGCGACACTTCGCTGCTGTGGGGCGACCAGGTCGATAAGCTCGACTTCGAGAAAGAGAACGCGGCTGTGGTCGATCAAGGCGGCAAGCCCGCTGAGGCGACGCCAGTCCTGCTCGGCATCACCAAGGCTTCGCTCGAAACCGACAGCTTCATTTCGGCGGCTTCGTTCCAGGACACCACACGCGTTCTGACCGAAGCGGCGACGCTCGGCAAGGTGGACCGACTGCGCGGCTTCAAGGAAAACGTGATCATGGGTCATCTGATTCCGGCCGGAACAGGTTTCCCGGCGCATCGCGAGATCCGTTTGGTCGAGAAGGGGGAGCCGATTGGCGCCTCGCTCGCCGACGAGCCGGAACCGCAGCCCGCGATCGGCTAGTCGATCGATAGTTGAAATAGTTTTGGAGAGGCCGAATCGGCGGAAGCTGATTCGGCCTTTTTTTTTGGTCAACGCAGAGGATGGCGCAGACCGCATAAACCTCTTACAATGACAAGAATGTCGATCGTCACCAAAACAGGCGACAAAGGGGAGACGTCGCTGATGTACGGCCGCCGCCTGTCAAAGGCGGACATGCGCGTCGAAGCTTATGGCTGCGTGGATGAGCTGACGTCGGCGCTCGGTCTCGCTCGCGCCATTTGCCAGGACGACCTCGTGGATGATCACATCCTGGCTGCGCAAAAGGACCTCATTATCGTGATGGGGGAACTGGCTACGGCGGCTGAGGACCGGGATCGGTATGTGAAGGACGGCTTCAAACTGACGACGCCAGAGATGGTTGATCGGCTGACTCAACAAGCGGCGAAACTCGAGAAGGGCCCGGCCATGCAGTTCACGGACTGGGTCATTCCCGGCGGCACGACGGGATCGGCCGCGCTTGATGTTGCCCGCGGGGCTATGCCGTCGCGCGGAACGCAGCGCACAGGCATTGAATGATGGCCCCGGAGGGCTTAATCCGGAGATCATTCGGTATCTGAACCGGCTTTCGGATCTCTGCTGGCTCCTTGCGCGTTACCTCGACAACCTGGCCAAACCAAACCTGGAGCGAGCAGGGTAGGAAAAACCGGCGACATCCTGACGGTTTATGGTTGCCGCCTGAGCTGTTTTCGGGTGTGCTGCCACGCCATGCGCTTCCACCGAGCCAGCCGTTTTTTCAAATTCGCCGTCTGCGTTTTCCTGGTTCTCTTAAGTCGCCTTGCGTACGGACAAACGCCGTTTGATTGGTCCGGTTTCTACATCGGTGGCAATGTCGGGGGCGATCGGCTCCGCTATGAGGCCGGGAACTCCGGCGACACCATAACCGAAATCGTTGATATGAATCCGCCGGTTACCGGGTTCGTTCCCGTTTCCGGCTTCGACCGATACCACACCGCGTTGATTGGCGGAGGTCAGCTGGGATACAATCTTCAGTTCGGCATTTTCGTCCTCGGCCTCGAAGGTGACTTCGACGGGATTTCGTCCGGCGGCGTAGGCAAGCTTTTCACTCCGCATCCCTTTGGGCCTACTTTCAACAGCGAGCGCAGCTTTGACAGAAGCTGGTCGGCCTCCGGACGTTTGCGAGCCGGCGTCGCTTGGAAACAGTTTTTGTTTTATGGGACGGGAGGGGGAGCTCTCACGGACGTCAGGATGCATGTGGTCGATGGGATCGGTGGTCCTGCTCCCGGCGCGTTGCCGTTATCATCGGGTGCCGAAAAAACTGCCGCTGGATGGGTCGCGGGCGTGGGAGCGGAATACGCCCTCACCAAAGCGGTCAGCCTCGGCTTGGAATACCGTCACGCCGGCTTTAACGCTGAGATCACGCCTCCGGCCGGCACCGCGGCAATTCTCGGCTCAAATGGCCCCGGATCGAATCATTTCTCATTTCACGGGACCAGCGTCAGCCCTAGTGACGACCAAGTCACGGTCCGGATTAATTTCCTTTTCAATGGTCTTTTAGGCCACTAAAAACCCGTTCCGGAGCTGGGCCTCTCGCCCGAATTTGCAGTTGCGGTCCCGGGGGTTTTGTAGCATCTTCCACGTCCGCGCCGTTCGGGGTCCCGGACGGCTGTTTTTCTTATGGCGAATACCACAGAACTAGTGCCTGAGCTTCTTGAGGCCGGCGTGCATTTCGGACACCAGACCAAGCGCTGGAATCCGAAAATGAAGCCCTATATTTTCGAGCAGCGGAACCAGATTTACATCATCAATCTCGACGAGACGGTTCAGCAGCTGCATCGCGCGACCGAATTTCTTCAGGAAGTCACCCGCCGCGGCGGCAAGATTCTTTTCGTTGGCTGCAAAAAGCAGGCGCAGGAAGCAATCAAGGAAGCTGCGGTTGCCTGCGGCCAGTTCTATGTCAATCAGCGCTGGCTCGGTGGAACTTTGACCAACCTTGCTACGATCCGTAAGAGCATCGGTCGCCTCAAATATATCGAGGGAATCGAGCAATCGCCCGAATACAAGAAGATGGGGAAACAGGAGCTGGCCGCTTTGAACCGTGAAGCCGCTAAGCTTCGCCGAAATTTGGACGGCATTCTTCAAATGGAGAAGTTGCCCGACGCTCTTGTCATTATTGACACGCAGCGCGAGCAGAACGCCGTCCTGGAGGCCCGCCGGCTTGGGATTCCAGTGGTTGCGATCGTCGATACCAACGCTGATCCGGACCTGATCGATTACCCCATTGCCGGTAACGATGATGCTATTCGCGCGATTCGTATTGTCCTCCAGAAGCTGGTCGACGCGATTGTTTCATCGAGTGGCGAAGCTCGCATCCGCGAGCAGATCGAGATGGCGGGCGTTTCCGCCTAGGCGGACTCGTTGCAAGGTTAACGCGTTATATCGTTACAACGGTGCGACGCCGCCCTTGTAGCAATTCTAACTTTGTAGATTAACTTTTTAACGAATGAGTACGACAATGGAAATTGATCCCAAACTGGTCAAACAGCTCCGCGAAAAAACCAACGCGGGCATGATGGATTGCAAACGCGCGCTCGCAGAAGCGAGTGGCGATTTGGAGAAGGCCGAGACAATCTTACGGCAGAAGGGAATCGCCAGCGCTGGGAAGAAAGCTTCGCGCACGGCCAAAGAAGGCATTGTCGCCTCCTACATTCACCTGCAGGGCAAGGTTGGCGTGCTCGCGGAAGTGAATTGCGAAACCGATTTCGTAGCCAAGAACGAAAATTTTCGGCAGTTCGTCAAGGACATCACTCTGCACATCGCGGCCGCTCAGCCACAGTATGTCAGTCGCGAAGAAGTTCCGGCCGATCTGGTCGAAAAAGAGCGCGCGATTTACGCGGCCCAAGTCAAAGACAAGCCGGCCAACGTCGTCGGCAAGATTGTTGACGGCAAACTCGACAAGTTTTACAGCTCGGTTTGTTTGCTCGAGCAAGGTTTCGTCAAGAACCCCGACCAGACGATCAATGATCTCGTCAAATCGAAGATCGCCGAGCTCGGCGAAAATATCGTGATTCGCCGTTTCACCCGCTATCAGGTGGGAGAAGCCATTGGCGACGCTCCGGCGAAAACCGAAGCCGCATCGTAATTACCAGGCGGTGCCAGTCGGGCCCCTGCGATTCTTCTGTAGCGGCGGTGTATGACCGTCGCTAAATTCGAATCGTTATGGGATTGGACGAGTACAAACGGAAGCGCGACTTTCGCGCGTCGACTGAGCCGAAGGGCAAAAAAAAGGCGGCTAAACCGCGCAAACGCGCGGCGCGGTTTGTCATCCAAAAGCACGACGCCAGTCGGTTGCACTACGACTTCCGCCTGGAGATGGATGGAGTGCTGAAATCGTGGGCCGTTCCGAAAGGATTGCCCTGGGTCAAAGGCGAGAAACATCTGGCTGTTGAAGTCGAAGATCACCCGCTCGACTACGCGGACTTTGAAGGAATCATTCCCAAGGGCCAGTACGGCGGCGGAACGGTGATGGTTTGGGACCAGGGGACGTACGAGGTGGAGGACGGCGAACCGATGAAGGCGCTGCGTTCGGGCCGTCTGACCGTGCACATGGCTGGCGAAAAGGCGCGCGGGGAATGGACGCTCATTCGAATCAGAAGCAACGAGAGCAAGCCGCAATGGCTGTTGTTGAAAACCGGCGAGGCGGTGAAGCCGATCTCAAAAAAGCGCGACGATCAATCCAGCAAGACCTGTCGGACAATGAAACAAATCGCCGCACAGCAGGACGCCGAATGGCAGTCCAACAAAGCGGGAAAAAAGACGCCGAAAAAGCGTTGAGTAAAGCGAAGGGCAACACTCGCCGGAAAGTGGGGAAGGGGGAGTCTCTTCCAAGCGCCCTTGCGAATTTTCCCAAGGCCGGTCCGCGTTTCATTGAGCCAATGAAACCGCGTCTCGTGGAGGAGCCGCCCGCGGTTGGTGACTGGGTTTACGAGATCAAGTTTGATGGTATCCGCGCGCTCACTGTGAAGAAGGGACGGAAGGTTTCGTTGCTGTCGCGTAACCGGAATGAATTGACTGGGCGGTTTGCTGATATCGCCCAGGCCGTTCGCGATTTGAAGATCGGTGACTGCGTTCTCGACGGCGAGATCGTAGCGCTCGACGAAAAGGGGCGGTCATCATTTCAATTGCTCCAAGGTCTCGAGATGGAAGGACGAAAATCTCCGGTGCTCTATTACATCTTCGACCTCCTCCAGGCGGAAGGGCGAAGTTTCCTGAATGTGCCGCTGGAGAAACGGAAGGAATGGCTCGCGCGATTCCTCGGCAGGTCAAAAGACCCGATCCGAGTGTCAGCCGATATCGGTGGAGATGCGCACTTGCTTCTTAATCAAGTGAAACGCCTTGGATTGGAGGGCATCATTGGAAAGCAACGCCAGTCTCTTTACGAACCGGGGCGGCGGAGCGGCGCTTGGATCAAACTGAAATGCCTTAACGAACAGGAGTTTGTCATTGGGGGATACACTCCGCCGGCCGGTTCTCGAAAATATTTCGGAGCCATCCTTGTCGGCTATTACGAGAAATCGAAGCTGCGGTTTGCCGGAAAGGTTGGCACCGGGTTCGACAGCAAGACGCTGTCGTCGTTATACCGGCAATTCCTAAAAGAGAAGCGGCCGGGTTGCCCGTTCGTCGATCTTCCTTACAAACAAGGCGGAGGCTGGGCTCAGGGGCTGAGCCCGGGTGAAATGAAAAAGTGCGTTTGGATCAATCCAGTCTTCATCGCGCAGGTGAAATTTTCCGAATGGACGCGGGACGGGAAACTGCGACAGCCGGTGTATCTCGGGCTGCGGGAGGACAAGAAAGCACAAGATGTTGGTCGCGAAGGATAAGGAGCGGGCTCAAAGTCTGCTACGGAAATGGGAGAAGGTTATTGACAACTGTTCACAGTTAGGAGAAATCGAAACCCGCCCTTAAAACCATGCGTCCCATCTGGAAAGGCAGCATCAGCTTCGGGCTCGTCTATATTCCCATCGCGGTTTATCCCGCGACGCGCGAAGAGAAGATCAGCTTTCGCCAACTGCGCAAAGCTGACCTGAGTCCGATTAAATATAAAAAGGTCGCCGAGGCCGACATGAAGGAGGTGCCGGCCGACGAAATCGTCAAGGGCTTCGAGTACGAAAAGGGCCGCTATGTCATCATGGACGAGGGTGATTTCGAAAAGGTGAAAATCGAATCCACTCACTCGATCGACATCACGGATTTCGTCGAATTGGAGCAGGTGGATCCAAAATTTTTCTACAAACCGTATTTCCTCGAGCCTCAGAAAGGCGGCGAAAAAGCCTACGCGCTTCTGCACAAGGCCTTGAGCGGAACGGATAAGATCGGCATCGCCAAGGTCGTGATTAGCAACCGCGAATATCTCGCGGCCGTGAAATCCGACGGCTTCTTTCTCATTCTCGAGCTAATGCATTTCGCCAGCGAAGTTCTTACCCCTGCCGAATTGAATCGTCCGAAAACGGAGTTGAACGAGAAAGAGCTCAAAATGGCGCAAGCTCTGGTCGACAGCATGACGGTTGAATGGAAGCCGGAGAAATATCGCGACGAATATCGCACGGCCGTGATGGATTTGATCGAGCAGAAGGCGAAGAACAAAAAGATCGACATCAAACCGGCTGCGCCTCGCCCGGCGACCAATGTAGTCGACCTTGTGAAGGTCCTGCAGGAAAGCCTCAACCGCAGCCAGTCGGTTAAGGTGAAACGTTCGGCGAATGGAAGTAAGGGGCGGGGCTCGGCGATCGTTAAGCAAAAACGACGCGTCGCCGCGTGACGGCCTAGGCGCGGCGACTTCCCAGTCGCCGTTTGTTAATACGGCGACCAGAGGTCGCCGCTCCTTGAAGTCCGGCTCATCAGGCTCGAGGGACTTCCAAGCTACCCTGGGGTTCGTTCTCGAGTGACATCCTCTGAACGCGTTTCCCGAAAAAGATCATCCAGACCCCGAGGAGCACAAATGCGGCACCCAACAGAGCCCACAGTGAAAGCGTTTCGCCTCCGAATAACCATCCCAGGAAAACGGCGCCCGGCGGAGTGACTAACGAAATGGTTTGCAGGTTGGTCACGCTCATCCGCGGCATCAGCCAGTAAAGAAGGAGAAATGTCAGGGACGAGCCGATGATCGCGAGATAAAACAGGCAGACGACCGACTGAGTCGTCCAGTGAAAGCGAAAGGGGTTGCCCTCAAACTTGAGGCCGATCAGGAGCATCGGAATGACCCCGAAGAACATTTGCCAGGCGGCCAACATGGCCGGCGCGAGCCGAATGGCGCGCTTTTTCAAGATCACATTGGAGAAGGCCGCGCCGGCGGCTCCGAGGACGATTCCCAGGCCACTGGCGAAGGCCATGATCCCATTGAAATCGAGAAGGCGCGCACAAATGACAGCGACCCCGGCGAGAGCGAGAAGCGCTCCAAGAAGTTTTCGAAGTTGCAGGGGCTCGTTAGGCAGAAACCAATGTGCGAAAATCATCCCGGAAATCGGGATGGTCGCCTGTAAAACGGCAGCCAGGCCGGACGAAACATAAAGTTCGCCCCAGAAAAGCAGGCCGTAGTTGATCGTAAACATGAGCACGCCGGTGAACGCGAGCACTGCATAATCTGATGCTCGCTCCGGGAAGAGTGAGACTCTTCCGATAGAAACCAGGACCAGGGCTATTGTCGCGATGACGAACCGAATGGCGGCGTAGGAGACAGGAGGCAGATCCCGCAGGCCAAACTTGATCGCCAGCCAGGTAGAACTCCAGACAATGCACAGTGTGATCCAGGCGAGAGCGACTCGCCACCCGCCCGGCGGGCGCCAACGATCCCGCAGCGAAGTTTCTGGCGAACTCACGTCGCGGGATGGTCGCGGTGGGATTCGTCCCTGTCGAGTGGAACTTCGTGGCGAAAAACGTCGCGGAGGCCGATATTACTTGTTGCCGGTCTGCTCACGACAATATTAGGGCTATGAAGGTCAACGTCGTCGTTAAACCGAAGGAGGCTGTTCTTGATCCTCAGGGAGCTGCCGTGCGCGATGCCATGCGACATCTGGGCATGCCTGAAGTTCGCAGCGTTCGCATCGGCAAGCTCATGGAGATCGAGGTCGATGGCGATAGTCCCGAACTGGAGGAAAAGCTGCACGGACTTTGCCGCGATCTGCTCTCCAATCCCGTAATTGAGGATTACGAATGGCAAGATGCAGAGGTCGGAGATCGGACCTCAGACTTCAGAAAGAAAAAATGAAAGCGTTGCGATTCTTTTTTTGCGTTGTTTGTCCGCCAATTGCGGTGCTCATGACTGGCCGTCTCACCAGCTTTCTGCTCAGCCTGGTGTTAACTCTGTGCTTTTGGATTCCGGGCGTCATTCACGCCTGTCTGGTTGTGATCGATTATCACGAGGAACAAAGGACTGCCCGGCTGGCTCGTGCTCGTTAGGTGATGAAATTCGCTGTTATCCGATTCCCGGGATCAAATTGCGATCAGGACTGCTACGAAGCTGTCCGTAGTATCGAAGGCTGCAGCGTTGAGTATGTCTGGCATCAGGAGAATTCCCTGCGCGAGTTTGATGCCGTAATCCTTCCGGGAGGATTCGCTTACGGCGATTACCTCCGCTGCGGGGCGATCGCGCGATTTTCGCCGATTATGAAAGCCGTCGTCGAAGAGGCGCAAAATGGGAAACTTGTCCTCGGGACCTGCAACGGTTTCCAGGTCCTTTGCGAGGCCGGTCTTCTTCCCGGAGCCCTCGTTCGGAATCGTTCGCTGCGCTTCGTCTGCGATGTCGTGATTACGCGTGTCGAGACCACCGAAACACCCTTCACAAACTGTTGCCGCGAAGGGGAATTGCTCCGGCTGCCGATCGCTCACGGCGAAGGCTGCTTTTTCACCGACAAAGAGACGCTGGCGGAATTGAACCGGAATCGGCAGGTCGTCCTGCGGTATGCCGACGCGACCGGGCGGACGACGCCCGAAGCGAATCCAAACGGTTCGATCGAAAACATTGCCGGCATTTGTAATCGCAAAGGCAATGTCTTCGGCCTGATGCCACATCCGGATCGCGCCGCTGATGCGCGCTTGGGAGGCGTTGATGGTTTGAAGATTTTGCAGTCGATGATCGAAACCATTCGCGCGGGAAACGCGCGGGCGGCCTAACCAGTTTAACGGTGAGCTATTTCGTCACCGGAACCGACACCGGCGTCGGCAAAACGCACACGGTTGTGCAGATCCTGCAACGCTACCAAGCCGCGGGCCGGCGCGCCGCCGGCATGAAACCGATCTGTTGCGGAGATCGCGATGATGCCGCGCGTCTGCTGGCTGCCGGGTGTGAAGGGCTGACCCTTGATGAAATCAATCCGGTCTGGCTTCGCACCGCCGCGGCCCCGTTGGTGGCCGCCCGGGCGGAGGGCTATGACCTCAAGCCGGAGATGATTGTGGACGCATTTCGACGCTTACAGGAACGGGTTCCCACTGTTTTCGTGGAAGGCGTGGGCGGCTGGCTCGTCCCGATTACGGCCGATTTTAAAGTCTCTGACCTGGCGCGTAGGCTCGGTCTGCCGGTTCTCCTGGTTGTGCAAAATCGGCTCGGCTGCCTCAACCATACTCTCCTTACCCTGGAGGGGATTCGCGCCGCCGGCCTGCGCTGCGCCGCTGTCGTGTTCAATGACTTTGAGGGTGCCCGCGACGTCGCGATGGCGACCAATCGAGAGATCCTCGAGGAGCTCTGCGGGGGCGCCGGTATTAACGGAATCTGCGGAGCTGCAAGAGGCTTTTCCGGATCGTTTGGACGCGCTTTTCGGGCCGTAAATTGTGTCACGGTTTTGATCGTTGATTGAACAGTTGTGTTCAAAATTTGAACACTTTTCAACCCACATAAGCGCCTCTCCCTAGGAGAATTGCACTGGCACCTGCGCTGCTAAATGGAACTGCAATCAACCTTATTATATGCTTCTACAGAAAACGCTTCACATGAGTCAGTCGCTGGCGGAGTCAAAAGCTCGGCTGGCCAGCATCCAGTCGTATCGCCGCCGCTTTCTGATGGTGACCAAGGCGACAGTGACTTCCTCAAAGACGATCGATTTTTCGTTCCGCGGGCCTTTTGGATTCCAAGGCCGGACTGCGCTGCTCGCGTTGGATAGCGAGTCGCCGGACGAGTTCGCCTTTGAATCGGGCGGCGGAAATATGGACGTGATGGGTCTGATTGATTTCACCGAGATCCGCCCGCTTTGCACGGAAGTGACCCTGGCGGTGCATTACGAAATCAAGAATCGTTTCTTTGCCTGGCTCGATCGCCGTTTGCACTTTGTTGACGCTTTCGTCACCTCCGAGCTGCGCAGTATCCGCGCACACTTTGAAGGAATCGCCGCGCCGTATGTGGAGCCGGCGCCGATGCTGCCGGTGTTCTCTACGGCTGTCGCTTAGGAATCCTGTCGGGATTGCCAAGACGCACACCGCCCTGCGCGGTGTGCGTTTTTCTTTTTTCCCTTAGGCCACGCGAACAGCGTGCGTCTTGTCGAGGCGAAGAACCTGTCCTGCCTTTAGGTCGATCGTTTGTTTGGGATCGACCTGCTTCGTTCCGTCAATCTGAACGCTGCCCTGTTTGATCAACCGACTAATTTCACCGCGAGATTTCTCCAACTGAAAGACATCGCGATAGGCAACCTGCGCGATGGTAACGATATCGCCGCTCGCGGTCTTGAAGGCAGGAAGCTCGCTGTCGCCCAAGCGCTTTTCGCTAAAACGCCTGTTCCAATCCTCGAGGGTTTTTTTTGCGATCTCGGCGCTGTGATACGTCCCGACGATTTCAGTCGCGAGATCTTTTTTGGCCTGAAGCGGATGAACGTCGGCCGGGAGGTCCCGGCGCAAAAGCACATTGTAATACTTCGACATGAGCTCGTCGGAAATACTCATCACCTTGCCGAACATTTGTTCGGCTGACTCGGTTACGCCGATAAAGTTGCCGAGGCTTTTGCTCATTTTCTTTTCGCCATCAAGACCCTCGAGAATCGGCAGGAGGAAGACGACCTGCTGCGGCATTTTCTCTTCTCGTTGAAAATCCCGGCCGACGAGAATGTTGAAAAGCTGGTCCGTTCCCCCGAGTTCCACATCGGCTTTGACCATGACGGAATCCCAGCCCTGCATGATGGGGTATTGAATCTCGTGCGCGTGAATGGGCTGCTGTTTTTCCAGACGCTCGCTGAAATCCTCACGTTGTAACATCTGTTGAAGGGTGACGCGGCTGTTGAGTTTGATGACGTCCTCGTAGCGCATCTCGCGGAGCCAATCGCCGTTGAAAACAATCTCTGTGCGCGATTCGTCCAGAACCTTAGAGGCCTGTTCGCGATACGTGGCGGCGTTTGCCAGAACTTCCTCCCGCTCCAGGTGCGGTCGGGCAGCCGATCGTCCAGTTGGATCGCCAATCATGCCCGTGAAATCTCCGATGATCAGCACAGCCTGGTGCCCGAGATCCTGGAAATCACGCAGCTTGCGAAGGACAATGGTGTGGCCGAGATGAATGTCCGAGCTCGTCGGATCGACACCTAGCTTTACTCGCAGCGGTCGTCCAAGAGCCAGTTTTTCGCGCAGCTCATGCTCGCTGATTATCTGCGCTGCGCCTCTGCGGAGGAACGCCAAAGCTTCGTCGGGTTGCATGGCCGCGGGCAGAAGAACGAAGCGATCCGCGATTTACTTGCTCTTGTTAAGTAGCTCGCGGATATCGTCGATCGTCATGGGCTTCTTTTTACGGTCGAGCGACTTCTGACTCTTGCCCTCACCCAGAAAAGGCCGGTTCCCGGCAAAACCCGAGGTCGAAACGGTACGATGACTGTCGCGGAGCTCTACCGAAGCGCGAGCAGAAGGCGTATCATAGGATCGCATCGGCGAAGTCGAGCGGGCGGCGAGGAGCGAGCTTTTGGTCGTAGTGTCGTAGCTGCGGGAAGAGAACTTTCCGGTGTTGAACTCACGCGTGTTCGAATACGCGTTCGCCTCATGCCTTTTTTGAAGGTAAAACGTGCTGACGGCCGCATGCTGGTCGATGGAGACTTTGTCGGCGGTAAACTTTTTGTTCTGACTGTCATTTCCCAGCGCCGCGTTCGGCCGCAGCAACCGGTCCATGAGCTTGCCCTCCTGTTCCTGGGCCCAAAGGCCGCAGGCAGAAAAAAGCAACAGGGCGACGGCCAGAGACTTCACGGGGTTAGGCTGCCCAAAGCAGGCCCCGAAAGTAAAGGAAATAGTCCCGGCGAGCGCTAGTAGGCGAGAGCGGATTGGAGGACGCGAGCGCCAGGCGGCGGCCGAACTTCCCCACGCAAAATATCCCGCGCGTAAACCGGCCGGCCATAGTAGCGCTCGTTTTCCCGCTTTTCGGTCGCGATGATTGCTCCTTCCACGGCCGCGCCGGCAAACAGTCCCTTGGTGCGGCTGTAAGTATAAACAGCAGCGGTCGGCGTCACGGCGACGTGGGCGTCGCGGCCTACCGGTCCCGCTGCAACACTGGCGTCTGCGCCGAGAGTGACGTTGCCACCTTTGGAAAAGGCTCGGATGGCAGCGTTCGTGTTCAAGACAAAGATGAAATCGGTCGCTTCGGCCCCGGCCTGCAAGCCCCAGCCAGCACCGCCCTGAGTGATAAAAGATGGCCCTGACCAGCCGTGGTCCGTTTTTGTGACCACAACCCCGTGGCCGGCTTTCCCGCTAAAAATAAATCCAGCCTTGATCACCGTGATGATCGCCAGGCCTTTCGAATGTTGCAGAACACTGCGAGGGATGCTCGACTCCGGCATTTGTCGGAAATCGCGGACGATTTTCGCGCAATGCTCAACTGTCTCCTGCTCAGAAGCGCTGGCGGCGAAGACGGGGATGAAAACCAAACCCGCCAAAAGGAGTCCGATAAAATTTTTCATGAATTAATGCGTAACATACGTTGCTGTCTTTGAAATAGGGATGCCTTTTGCGTAGTGATCGATATCTCGTCGTCTGACCACGCTTCTTCTTCCTTCGGATACGTCTGCGGCCTAGGTTATGGACGCCATCGGATGAATAAACCTTCCTACTCATCGCCCGACGAAGACTTCATGCGGGAAGCTCTAAGATTCGCGGCCAAAGCGTACAAAGCGGAGGAGGTGCCGGTGGGCGCGGTTGTTGTACGTGAAGGACGAATTTTGGCGCGCGCCTATAACCAGGTGGAGATGCTGAAGGACGCGACCGCGCACGCTGAGATGCTTGCGATCACTCAGGCCGAAGCCGCGGCGGGCGATTGGCGCCTCAACGATTGCGAACTTTACGTGACCAAAGAACCCTGTGTCATGTGCGCCGGGGCAATCGTTCACGTGCGCTTAAAGCGAGTCGTTTTCGGATGTGCCGATCCTCGCGGCGGCGGCGCTGGTGGCCTGCTCAATGTGCTTCAAAACACTTCCCTCAATCATCAGTGCGAAATCACCACCGGCGTGCTGGGGGATGAATGCGCGGCGATTCTTCAGGATTTTTTTCGGAAAAAGAGGCAGAGAAATGTCGAATGACGTAATGGGAATGTCGAAGCAGGCGCTATCGCGCCGAGTGCGGTGCGATGCAGCGACCATTCCATTTTGGTGCTTGGAGCTTGGAATTTGGACCTTCCGGTGCGAAGCCGCGGATGGCTGCCTCGCAAGGATTCGAACCTTGACAAAGAGATCCAGAATCTCTGGTGCTACCGTTACACTACGAGGCAAAATCGGGGAACGGCGAACCTAAAGCTAATGATCGCCGGTGCAAGCCCGGCCTGCGCCGGGCAGACGTTTTTAGAGGTCGAACTCGGAGCCTTCGCGCGCTGCCTGGACTTGCAGGGCGGTTCCGCTCTTAACCGCCAATTCCTGCGCTTTCCGCGCCATCTCATCCATCTCGACGTCGTCATGGGTCGGGTCGTGATGGAAGAGGATGAGTTTCCGCACCTTTGCATCGAGAGCGAGGCGAACGGTTGCGCTCAGAGAGCTGTGACCCCAGCCGACGTGAGCTTCGTATTCTTCGTCGGTGTATTGCGTGTCGACGATGAGCAGGTCGGCGTCGCGCAGGAATTCAATCAGTTCCGCGCGCTTCGCCTTACTCTCTTTCTGCAATTCTTTCGGGCTCAAACTTGCATCGTTGAGCGAATGAATTTTTCGTCCCTCGTACGGCTCGGTGTCGGGTAAGAAGGCGATCGATCCGCTCGACGAATCAATTCGATACCCGACGCACATTCCGGGATGATTCATCCGCAGTGAGCGAACCCTGACGGCGCCCACTTGAAAATCGTTTTTCTGAAGAGTCTCGATTTCGACTCGGCCGGGAAGAGCGTCAAGCTGAACCGGGAAAAACGGCGCCGACATTTGGCCGGCCAGCGTCTCCTGTAAACTTGCGCCCGTTCCGTCGTAACCGATAACGCGGACGCGATTCCTCGCCCGGTAGGAAGGCAGGAAGAAAGGGAATCCCTGGATGTGGTCCCAGTGCATGTGGGTGATGAGCAGAGTCACGTTGATTGGCTGCTCCCCGAATTCTTCTTCAAGTGAAGCGCCGAGCGCGCGAATTCCGGTCCCGGAGTCGAGAATGATGATCTCGCCGTCGACGCGCAGTTCCACGCAGGTGGTGTTACCGCCGTAACGAAGAGTTGACGGCCCCGGAGTCGGAATCGATCCGCGGACACCCCAAAGTCTAACGTGTGCGGGGGATTGTGGAGCCCTGGCCATCGGCGAGAAGGTGGGGAGTCTGTCATGCGCCTCCTGCTAAACCAAGAAGTTTTGGGCGCAAATAATCGAAAACTCAGCGCCCGCACTGAACCCCCGCGCTTTTCAAACGGTGCGGGGAAAATGCTGGACGCTGGTTTGGTAAAACAAAAAGGCCACCGCGTTTCCACGGTGGCCTCTTGAGAGGGAAATCTTTCTTAGTCCTTTTTCCGGCGGCGCAGGAGAGAAGGAATGCCGGCGGCAACGCCTGCTCCGCAAATGCTAAGAATTGGGAGGAGCGCTGACATCTCCGGAACGGGCACAGAAACCGTGCCGACGTTGTCGATCGTGGTGCCGACGTTCGGGCCGCCACTGCGTGTCCCCTGGGCCGCAAAAGCGCCGGTGGCGAGTTGATTGGAGGCGGCAACAACGGAGAACTGCCCGATCAGCTGAGCGCCGGTGATTGGAGTGGCGCCGTTATAAGTCCAGGTCAGGTTCGCCAGGTTCGGATTGTCGGTCGGCGTAACGAGCGAAGGATTAACACCCGTGTTGCCGGACTGGAACGTCCAGCCGAGCGGCTGGAGGTTCGATCCAGCGGTGAAGTTACCGAAATCGTAAATGGTGAAGAAATCGCCCGGATTGACCTGTTGGTCGACCGTGACGTTCACAGCGTAGTTCCAGAGGAAACCGCCAGCGGTTGCCGCCGGAGTAACCGGATTAAGCGTGGGAATGATGTCTCCCCGCGCTGCTAGAATCGTTGCCCCGATCGTGATTAACCCAAGTAGTGCTTTCCTCATATGTGTGTGGAGTTGCGCGGATGATGGCAAATTTCAGGACGTAAAGTCAATAAAATTATCGGCTTCCGGGTCCTTTTTTTGCGGGAAAAGCCCCTGGGAATGCTACTCTAGGACCTCGATGGTATCCCCAGCGGCCCGTGGCCGTCTTCCCTTATCCCTTACAGGGCCGTCCTTCCTTGTCGCTGTCCTCTGGACGTGGGCCATTTGGGCCTGCGCGGAGCACTGGCGGGGCAACCCCAACTATTCTTATGGATGGGCCGTTCCCGTCCTGGCAATTGGCTTTGGCATTCGCCGATTTCTTCGCCTTCGGGGCAATGGACCCTCTTCGAGCGACAAGGCGCCGGGATGGATTGCGACGGCCGTCTTCCTGATCGTTCTGGCTTCGTTAGGCGGGGCTCTCGAATACGGACGCCAGGCCATGTGGCACCCCGAGATCGTTCTCTGCAGTATTTGTCTTTTGTGCGTCGGGGTAACTCTCGCAATTCTCGGGATGATCGGCGGCTGGCCTTTGGCGCGGGCCGAGCTTTTCCCCACGCTGTTTTTTTTGTCGGCCGTGCCGTGGCCGCCACGCTTGGAACAGCCTCTGACGGCGGCGCTCATGCGGAGCGTCGCGGATGGCACCACCGAAATTCTGCATTGGTTAGGTATTGAAGCCGTCGCCTCGGGCGGGGCCATCGCTCTACATTCGGGTCTAGTTGGCATCACCGAGGCTTGTAGCGGTATTCGATCGCTCCAGGCGGGCATCATGTTCGGCCTTGCCATGGGCGAATGGTTCCTCCTGCGATTTTCTCGACGGGTTGTGCTGCTGTTGGTGGCGGTCGCCCTCGCGTTGGCAACTAACCTCGGCCGGACTTTAGCCCTTTCCCTTCAGGCGGAGTGGCATGGCGCCGCATCCGTCGAAGGCATTCATGACCTCACCGGTAATATCGCGGTGTCAGCGCTGGTGCTCGGCATTGCCCTGACGGCAAAACTTCTGGCGCGCAGTGGATCGCCCGGCGTCGAGGTCGCGCGCCCAACAACCTCCCGGTCACTCTCCTTTGTTCACTCCCCGGCTTTCGCATTGGCCGCGGTTTCACTTCTTGCGGGGATTTTTGCCGCACGAGCATTCTATGCGCGTGGCGAGGGGACGGCCTATTCGCAAAAAGCTCCCCGATTCACCGTTCGGGCGGACGCAGAGAGCAGCACACGACTGCGGCCGGTGCCGAAAGAAGTCTGGAACGAGCTAAGCCCGACGAGCGGCGAGTATGTCCAGCACGCGGACGTCAAGTCCGGCACCGGCGCGGTCGATTGCTTTCATTTTTTCTGGAAGCCCTCGGTTTGGAACCGTTTCGCCCTGGTTCATCGACCGGACATTTGCATGCCCGGGATCGGATGGACCGAAGTGGGCGCGCCCCAGGCAGTGAGCGTCTCCTTTGGGGGACGTGACGTTTCGTTTTATCTTTTTCATTTCCGCCGGGGAACGATCCAGGCGCTGGAAGTTTGGGGTGCCTGGCGGAACGGGGTGCCGGTCCCCCTCGATTATACGCCTGACCAGGTGTTAGGCACCGGCGCAACCCCGGCATTTTTGAAAATGAACGGCAAGCGGCGTTCGGCCACGGAGATCCTGGCGTGCAGTTTAGTGTCTGACGGAGGAGAACCGCCGCGCGAGTTAGCAGTGGCACTTTTGCCTCACGTCTTTGATTATAAAGAAAATGAGTGACGGAGAATCGTTAGCCCGCCGGATGGCGGCGGACCGGGCTGAAAAGATGGCAGCGCGGCGCCGAAAGAACATGATCTGGATCGGCGCGCTTGTTTTCGTCATCCTGCTGGCGATCGGGGGCCGGCAGTTCTATCGCTGGGCGAAGATGCGTCGCGCGGCGCAGTTCACCGCCGAAGGCGATCGGTTCGCAGCCGCGGGAAAGAACGAAGAGGCGGCCAAACGCTTTCGCGCTGCACTGCAGCTTGATCCGATG
Organism: uncultured Verrucomicrobiae bacterium; assembly: GCA_963824205.1. Taxonomy (GTDB): domain Bacteria; phylum Verrucomicrobiota; class Verrucomicrobiia; order Chthoniobacterales; family UBA10450; genus JBBRDU01. The sequence goes on from CAWGOG010000001.1 coordinate 1,642,914, forward strand.
GGCTACAAGCCCCTGCAGAGCGCGGCCCGGCTGGCCTCCAAGCTGAGTCGTCCGGAAGCGGCTGATATCTGGGGGGAACTCGTCCGGCTTCCGCAGGCGACGGCAAACGACAAACAGGAATACGCCCGGGCATTAATGTCGTTAGGCAAATTCAAGGCCGCCGAGCCTACCTTGACGAAACTGCTTCAGAACGATCCTGATGCGTCGACGCTGCTCCTGGCCGCGCGGTATTCGCGCACCATGGGCGACTTGTCGAAGGCAATTCAATTTGCCAGGATTGCCGTGCAAAAGGCGCCTGACAAGGAATCGGTTCGGTTTGCGCTGGCGGAGCTTTTGGCCGCTTCTGCGAGCACCCCGCAGCACGAGGAAGCGCGTAAGATTCTCTGGGAGATTGCTGGAAAAGAAGGCGCCTTTCAAACAAAGGCGCTCGAGTCGCTCGCGGCCGCGGCGGAGTTGACGGCAGAAGAACGCGACCGAGTGGTTCAACTTCTCGAACCGCACACGGCCGAATCAATCAAGGACGCCCTGATCGTGGCGGACCTCACCCTGTCCGCGCATCCGGATGATTCGGCAAAGATTTTCGATCAGGTGGTTTCGCGCTGGAGTGAAACCACCAATCTCTCGGATCTTTATCAACTCGCGCGTTGGCTAAACCTGCACAGCCAGGCGGAGCGTGTTCTCTCGCTCCTGCCGGTTGATCGCGCGTTGGGCGACAATCAGCTTCTCCTGAGTCGGTTAGATGCCCTGGCGACTTTGCAGCGATGGGATGAGATCGAAGGCCTGCTTATTCGACCGAAGCTGACACTCGACCCTTGCGTCCTGGAGAGTTTTCGCGCGCGCACTTCGCAGGAAAAAAATGCAAACCTGGACGCGGAGGTGCACTGGAATCATGCCATCTCACTGGCAGCTAACGACCCGAACAAACTTCGGTTTGTTGCTACTTTCGCGGAGCAAAGCCATGCGAGCGGCGTGGCTTTAAGGGCCTACGAGCAACTTGGAAAAATCCCCGAGCACGCCGTCGGCGCCTACCTCGCGACCGAGCGGTTGAGCGCGATGAACGCGGACACGGCGGTTCAGCGGGATGCGGCCGAGAAGGTTGCTAATCTTTCGCCTAACGACCTGAACGCTGCCGACCAGCTGGCTTATCTGAATCTGCTGCTCAATCGGGACGTCAGGGGCAATTTTGAAAAAGCGAAGGCCATCGCGCTAAAAGATCCGACGCGCCTTTCCTATCGCGTGACTGCGGCGCTTGGATATTTGCGAGTAAATGACCCGGGACCGGCACTGGCCCAATTTCAGCCACCCGCGGGTGGGCCGCCGATTGCGTGGGAAAACACGCCCCCCGGTTGGCGCGCGGTCTATGCTGCGACTCTGATCGCGAACGAGAAAGCGCAGGAGGCCGATGAGATCCTTAAAAATCTTCCCCGTGACCGGCTGAGTCCCGAGGAAAAGCAATTGATCGAGGCTAAAAAATAGGCGCCCCGCTTGTAAGCGCCGAACTGAAAACGTCGACGCCTTTCTTTGTGAGAGAACCAGGCGCGCCGCCTAAAAGAAAATCGGAATGATCAGAATGGCGACGATGTTGACCACTTTGATCATCGGATTAATCGCCGGCCCCGCGGTGTCCTTGTAAGGATCGCCGACGGTATCGCCCGTGACTGCCGCGGCGTGGGCGAAGGATCCTTTGCCGCCAAAATTGCCTTCCTCGATGTACTTCTTGGCATTATCCCAGGCGCCGCCGCTGGAAGTCATGGCGATGGCGACAAACAATCCGGTGACAATCGTGCCAACGAGAACGCCGCCGAGCACAACCGGCCCGAGCGGTTTGATGACCGCGACGAGAACAACAAACGCGACCGGCAGAAGCGCGGGCACAATCATTTCCCGGAGAGCAGCCTTGGTCACGATATCAACGCAGGTGCCGTAATCAGGCGTATCCGCGCCGGTAAGAATTCCTGGCTTGGCTTGAATTTGGCGACGCACTTCCCGCACGACAGCACCGGCTGCTTTACCGACTGCGTCCATACTAAACGCAGTGAAAATGAATGGCAGCAGGCCGCCAATGAACAAGCCGATGATGACCTTCGGCTCGGTCAACGAGAACTGGAAAGAATAACTGCTGCCGATGTGCGCCTTCAACTCCTCAACGTAAGATCCGAATAGAACCAGCGCTGCCAGCCCGGCGGAAGCGATGGCATACCCCTTGGTGACCGCCTTCATGGTGTTGCCCACGGCATCGAGCTCGTCGGTGACAACGCGGACTTCCTTCGGCAAGCTGCTCATGACAGCGATTCCGCCGGCGTTGTCCGTGATTGGCCCGAACGCATCGAGCGAAATGATGATCCCCGCCATCGAAAGCATGGCCATAACTGCGATGGCGATGCCGTAAAGGCCGGCGAAATGAAAGCTCAAGAGGATGGCAATGCCAATGAACCCAACCGGCAGAGCGGTGGCGTGCTGGCCGACGGCCAGACCGGCGATGATGTTGGTGGCATGTCCGGTTTCCGACGCGCGCGCGATCTTTTGCACCGGCCGATAACTCATCGAAGTGTAATAATTCGTGATCAGAACAACGATGCCGGTCATGAGCAGACCGATAAGCGATGCGAAATAAAGATCGTTAGGCGAACGTAGTTTGCCCGCGATGGTTACACCGACCGGAAACAACATGTGAGTCGCTGGCCAGAAAAGAATCGCCGAAACCAGGGCGCTCGTCCCGACCGCGCCCATAAGCACAGTGGCCGGTTTTCCGGGAGAAACGCTGACAAACAAGACGCCGCAAATCGCCCCGAGCACGGAGATGCCGCCGAGGACAAAGGGATAAATGACTGCTGCGGGTGACGAGGCAATCGTCAGCGCGCCCACGAGAATGGCTCCGATCAAGCTGACCGCGTAAGTTTCGAAGACGTCCGCGGCCATGCCGGCGCAGTCGCCCACATTGTCACCCACATTGTCAGCGATGGTGGCTGGGTTTCGCGGATCATCTTCCTCGAGGTTCTTCTCAATCTTTCCGACGAGGTCCGCTCCGACGTCGGCGGCCTTGGTGTAAATTCCGCCGCCCAGACGCGCAAAAACACTGATGAGACTCGCACCGAGCGCGAGACCGACGAGACTTTTCACGGCCGCGTCAGCTCCGATCATTTTGACACCGGCATAATAAAAAATTCCGACGGCCAACAGAGCCAGGCCGACCACCAGCAAGCCGGTGACGGCGCCGCCATTAAAAGCCACCCGCAAGGCGGCGCTTTTTGAATGGCTGGCCGCCTGAGTTGTACGCGTGTTTGCCAGGACGGCGATCCGCATTCCAATGAACCCTGCGGCCAGCGAGCAAACCGCGCCGATCAAAAAGCCAATGGCTGTGGGATGATCCTTAAAGAAGAACAGCAGCACGAATAACACGATGGCAATCCGGCTGATTGAGACCACCTGGCGGTTGAGATAGGCCTTGGCCCCTTCCTCGATGGCTCCAGCAATCTGGCGCATCCGCTCGTTTCCGGGTGAGCTGCGGAGGATCTTCCCAATCAGTAATACCGCGAAAACGAGGCCGATGACCGCGCAGACCATGGCTAAAGGGACACCGTTTTTGAGGAGGTCGAAGGCAAGGAACGTCATGGTGGCGCGATAAAGCGCACGACTTTATGGAGAAATGCCTAACTGGCAACCGGCTATTTGGAGGAAAGCGAGGCCAGTTGACCTGGAAGCGGAGAGCCGAGCTCGGCGAGACAGCCTCTGCCGGCAGCGCGGATCTCGCCTAAATACTAAAGATCTTCTTCAATCCCGCGAGAAAACTGGCGCGATATTCTTCCTCTTTAGCTTCGCGCTGGGAAGGCACGGCCGCTTCGCGCACGATCCCTTCGGTCTCCAGGCGCCTTGCGGCCAGGATTTCGCTCAACTGCCGCAGGCATTCAGGCGTGTCTCGAATCACCGTCCCCATCGTTTCCTGGCCGATTTCCATGACAAAACAATCGCCCTGAGCGTGGATGGTTGCGCTGCGACGCTCGCCGGTCAGGAGCGACATTTCGCCGAAACAATCTCCCGATTTGAGCGTCGCCACCGGAATGCTGCTGCCGTTTTTCGTCACCGACACCTGAGCCGTTCCCTGGAGCATGATAAACATCGAGGCTCCGGCGGCGCCCTCCTCGATGATTCGCTCGCCGCGGCCGAATTGGTCGAGATGCGATTGGCTGACAAGGTTTTCGACCTGCTCGTCCGAAAGGCACTGGAAAAGGGCTTCGCCACGCAGAATCGCGATGGCTCGTTCGTGATCTTCGGTCGTCAGCCGGCCCGTCTTCCGTTCGAGGTGAAGTGTGCGAATGGGGAAGGGAATGGTGATCCGCTGGCGCCGGAATTCGTACCAGACATTGGTCCGAACGGCATCGTCGACCTCATTAATGGCCGCGTGGTTGCCCATGTAGAATTTGATTTCGTAAAGGACGGCATGATCCGCGAAGTCGACCAGGAACACTTTTACCGGCGGCTCCGCCAGGACGCCTTTGGCGTTGTGGGCCGCTCGCTTGAGGGCGTCCTTCACTTTGTTCGGGGGGGCTCCGTATTCCGCGCCCACCCGGATTCGCATGGCGTGGACCTCGGTCGGGTAATGGAGATTCGTGATCGTCTGGCGAACGATCTCGTAGTTGGGAATGTCGAGGTAAATGTTGTCGTTCGTGCGTAGCCTGATGGAACGCCAGTTGATCTCCATCACTTCGGCGTATTGATCGCCGACTTTAAGCCAGTCGCCGACCTTGAACGGCCGGTTGATCTGCAGTGATGTTCCGGCAATGATCCCGCCGAAGAGATTCTGTCCGGCGAACCCGAGGATGATTGCGATCACTCCCGATCCGAGGAGCAGGGTTTTGAGCTCCCCTTGCGCGTGATAGCCGGCGCTCAACACGATCAGGAGCGCGACCATGAAAACAATCAGCGCGACGACTTCGCGTACAAAATGCGGAATCGGGATCTGCCGGCGCTGTTCAAAATAGAAATCCCAGATGCAACGGTTGATCAGCGCGATGATCAGGACGGTGCTGAGCAGAAAGGTGGCGGCACCAACATGGATCCGCCACGGCGCGTGCACACCGGCAACGGCCAGCGCCGTATAGAAGGCGAGAGCCAGGCAGAAGAGTTGAAAGGGCGGTCCGAGACGCACGCCCGAGCGGCGTTTCAGGAATCGGCCAATCCAAAGCGAAAGCAGGAACGTGCCGACGAAAACCAGAACGATGAAGGCCGCGTTCTGCGTCTCGAGAAAAGCCTTAAACATGCCGAGCGGCAGAGTAGCAACGGACTCCGCTGCGCGGCAAGGCCCGCCTGCAACTCTATGGGTAGATTGCGGGCAGGAGTCTATCGCTGCGGCGCAATCGCCAGCCAAATCCATCCGGCCATGAAAAGCAGGCCCCCGAGCGGCGTGATGGCGCCAAGCCAGCGGACATTAGTTAGGCCCATGAGGTAAAGGCTGCCGCTAAAAATAATGATGCCGGAAAAGAGCAGCCACCACACCGCCCGCGATCCCGCCCCGAGGAGGGCCAGGACCAGCAGCGCGATGGCGTGGAGGAAATGATAAAGGACCGCCGTCTTCCATGCTTCGGCGAGCCCGTTTGCTTCAAGGGCGGACTTCAACGCATGCGCGCCAAAGGCGCCGAAAGCCACCGCGAGAAAACAAAGGGCCGCAGCCAAACGGACAAGTGGAATCCTCATTGGAATTCAAAATACCGGATAAACGTGGCAGGAAACAGGAAAACTGCAGGGCGGCGATCTTCGCCGCCGCCCCCTGGGGGTTGGCGGCCAGGAATGGCCGCCCTAAAGCTGACTCCATTCGTTAGGCCAGGCGCATTGTGCTTCCTTCATTAAAATTCATACGCCACCGTGCCGTAAAATCCGCGCCGTTGCCCAAACTGGGGCGCGCCTACTCCGATGCCGCTGCCATCGCGCAGTTCGTAAATTTTGTCGAAAATATTCACCACATCGAATCGAATCACGACGGCCGTCTTGTCGGTCAATTTCACACGCCGGGAGAGATTGAGGTTAAAGGTCTCATACGGATGATTCTTCAGCGTGTTGGCGAATCCCCGGCGCAGACCGTTGCCATAAAGGCCGTCGATGCCCGCTTTCCAGTCCTCCCACGCGTAGGAAGCCCCGGCCGAGCCGGTGAAGCGCTGGTCGTGATCGAGGAAAACCCAATGGTTTCGGATGTAAGCGAATTCATCCGGATCAAAAAGGAACTGCGCGGAGGTGACGTCTGTTCCGCGGGCCCACTCGTAGCCGGCATTCAGATAGGCTGAAAGACCTTTGTGGTCGTAGGAAGCGGTGAACTCGCCGCCGTAGATCTCGCCCCGCTTATAATTAAACGACGAAAGAATCAAGGCCTGCCCGAACTGGCCTTCATCGAGCGTCGAGTGCGAGCTCTTGTAATAACCGTCCAGTCCAAAATGCCAGTCTTTGCCGATCTGTTGCGTAACCCCGGCGTCGAAGTAATGGGCCCGCTCAGCCGACACCTGGGAATCCTTGGTAATGGCCGATTCGTTCGTCGTGCCGGTAAACTTTGCGATCGTGCTCTGCGACACATTTTCGAGCGGTGGGGGCGTGAAGTAGCGGGCGTAACCGGCATGGAACGCGGTTCCGGTAAACGGTTCGTAAACAATATTGAGCCGCGGGCTCAGCTGATTTTCATTGTCGAACGCGTTCACCACATCGAAGCGGCCGCCTGCGTTGATGGTCAGTTGCTCGAAAGGTTTCCATTCGTCCTGCAGATAGAACCCGTAGAAATCACCAAACTTGGAATTGTTATCCACGATCCGTCGCGGAACGTTGGTCGGGTTCCCGTTTGCATCCACATCGAAAACGAGCGTGGCCGTGTCAGCAGTGGCGTACTGTTCTGTGAATAGGAAACCGCCCCGGATTGTGTGTTGATCATTCACTTTGTAACTCGAATCGAATTCGACGCCGTTGGAAATAATGTCGCGATCAACCCGGGAGGCGACGCCATTGAAGATCAGATCACCGACGTCATCTGGTCGAAACAGGATTGAGCTGTAACGATCAAAGGCCGACACCTGAAAATTGAAGTCATCGACCTTCTTCTGGTAGGTCAGGATGAGATAGGAGGATTGCTCCGTCTGGTTCTCATCCAGCTTTCGCGAATCAAAATGCGTCCGGCCCATGTCATCGAACATCGGTTTTTGCCCGGGATTATTTGGGATTTCAAAATCAGAGTGATTGCCGCTTAGCAGAATCGTGAACCTGCTGGTGTCGTCGTAAATATAGGAGAGGTAGCCAAAAATCTTCTCCTGATCGGAATCGTCGTGGATCGGGTCGCTTGTCCGCGTCGGATTTTCAATCCCGATGCCGGTGTGCGTGTAACCGGTCGATCCGTAATAGCTGAGCTTCCCCAGGACGCCGCCTCCTTCGAGGCTAACCGTGACAGTGTCGAAGCTTCCCACATAGACCGACGCTTCGTTCTGCTGAAAAACCGCGCCGTTCTTTGTATGGATGTCGATCACCCCGGTGGTGCGAAATCCAAACTGCGCCGGCAACGCTCCAGTAATCAGTGAGATGTTATCGGCAAAGCGCGTCTCCAGTTCCTGGCCAAAGCCGGGAATACTTTCGGGGAGAAGCACATCGTCGATCCGGTATTGCAGATTGGCGTGCTCACCCCGGACATGAAGTTGTCCGAATGAGTCCTGCGCCACGCCGGGAAAACGCAGGATTGTCTGGTTAAAGGAAGCATTCTCACCCTGGGCCTGCGAATCCAGGCGATCAGGGCCGACCGTGTAGCGGGTCGCACCGAGGCTGGGCACAATTTGCTCGCGCGAAATGTCGAGCTCTTCGCTTTGGACAACCACAGGGTTGACCTCGGCCGTTGCCGGAGAAGATGAAGGAGTTGGTGAAGGCGAGGGGGTTGTCTGCGCATGTGCGGAAGCGACTGCGAAGAGCAGTGTCGCTGTTGTCGTTAGGAAATTTTTCATTTTGGAGATTTGTGTTCATAAGATTTTGCCTGTGAAAAAGAGGAGCCATCCGGTAAGGACAGACTCCGTGCGTCTGCACGAATGCGGGCCGCGACAACGCGAAGGCGATGAGTTACTCCGCGAGGACGCGGGCGAGCTGCGTGCTTAGGCGCCGACCGGCGGGGCGTGCTCGAAGATGCGCGAACGCGAGAACGGCGTCGGAACCCAGGCCGGATTCAGCGACGCGAGATCGGAAAATTGTGCAGGCGCCGGAGGCGCGAGGAAAACGATCGGGGGCGCAACGTGATCGAATTTGCCGGAGGCGATCAGGGTGGCGACGCACTCATGGCCGGGCTGTTTCGCGTCCGGGTGAAAACGTTCGTGCAGGCTGGGCGAAGCCGAAAGGGCAAGGGCAAAGACGAAGCTGCCGAGCAACGCGAGATGGATTGCGGCCCGCCTCATTAGGATGGGAGATTCAGCCGCTGATCGGCGATTGGCAAGCTCTTTCCCCGGGCAATCGGGCACGGAATTCAGTCGCCTTGCAATATGCCTTAATCGGTATATTCTCCCAGGGTTATGAAGCTCAACGAACTGAAGTCTCTCCTTCGCGCGCATCCGGCCGCTTACCCGCATTTCCTCCTGCCGGACGGCGATCAAATCCCGGCCCATTTTCACATCACGGAAGTCGGGCACGTGACGAAGCGATTCATCGATTGCGGTGGCGCATTGCACGACCAGACCGACACGTGCGTGCTCCAGACATGGGTCGCCAACGACCTGGATCACCGTCTGAATGCCGGCGCTTTCGCAAAGATTCTAGATCTCGGCGCGCAGGTGCTCCCGCACGATGACCTCGAAGTCGAAGTGGAGTACGATTGCTGCGTCGTTAGCCAATATCCGATCGACAAAGCGCGCGCTGACGGCGATCAGATCGAACTGCACCTTGGCCAAAAGCACACCGATTGTCTTGCTCGGGAGAGATGTGGCGTCGATGGCTGCGCAGCGGAAACCGAATCGGCCGGCTCATCGAGCTGCTGCTGAGACTCGTATGGAACTGACCCAGATTTACCAATGCCTGTGTGATCCGACGCGCCTGCGGATCCTGAATTTGCTCACCCATTCGCCGTTATGTGTCTGCCATTTTCAGGACATTCTGAACGAGCCGCAGGTGAAGATTTCCAAGCACCTCGCTTACCTTCGTGAGCGCGACATGGTCACGGCGACGCGAGAACAGAATTGGATGATTTATTCGCTGCCGCCAAAGCGTCCGCGCGAATTGGACAAAAACCTCGCCTGCCTGCAGGACTGCGTGCAGTCAGACAAAACTTTCGCGCGTGACCTTGTGAGATTTAAGAAATTGCAGGCTTCCTGTTGCGAGCCCGCAGGCGTTTTTCAAGCCAAACGCAAGGCCAACGCTTGAATAAGAACAAGGTTCTGTTCGTTTGCGTACACAATAGTGCCCGCAGCCAAATGGCCGAAGCATGGCTTAACAAGCTCTGTGGCGACTTCTTCGAAGCTCAAAGCGCCGGACTTGAACCCGGCAGCATCAATCCTTTAGTTGCTCAAGTGATGCAGGAGGTCGGAATCGATCTCACCGGCAAGAGAACGCAGCGCGTCTTCGACGTCTGGAAGTCCGGACAGAGATTTCAATACGTCGTCACAGTTTGCAGCGATGCCGAGGCGGAGGGGTGTCCGATCTTTCCGGGCGTCACCACTCGTCTCCATTGGCCCTTCTCTGACCCGTCGAAAGCGGTAGGAACAGAGGAGGAGCGCCTACAACAAACTCGTGAGGTCCGGGACGCTATCCGCCAGAAGATCGAGCAATGGTGCAAAGAAGTCTGTACGCGGGATTAACCTTTTTCAACACCGTTGGACCTATCGTGGCTGCTCTCGGTTGCCGGCGCGTCCGGGAGAGCGGCTGCTGCGATTAAAATAGAGCGTTTTTCGGGCTCATTCGGCCCCTGCATACATCCGATCGACCGGGTTTAGGCGAAGATAATTACGAGGGATGCGAACAAACAACGGAAGGGCAACAATGGGTTACGTGAGGTCAGCGGATTCATGCGCGGAGGATCGTTCTCCGAGACCTTGGAAAACGGATAAGACGGCACACGGCACGTTCTGGACACGGATGTCGGTAGAAGGAATTGTCGTCCTTCTCGTTACCTCGCTCACCGTTGGAATATTGACGGTGAAGATGCTGGCGGGCGGATGGGAAAATTCCGCTTCTCCCGAACCCACCAAAGTGGTTGGACTTCGCCATGACGCGATAAGCGAAGCGCCGCGGAGCGACACTTCACCAGATGTCGCGCCGGCTGCTCCGGACCACGATGTGTCTTCGCAGATGGTTGTGCGAAATGGCGTCACCGTTCTATCGCCCCCACTGCTGGTACCAGTGATCAATGCCGATGCCCTTCAAAAGGGCGACGGATCGGAAGTCCTCGCGCCGTCGCACAAGGCATCAGACGCCCGAAAGCGATCTCACTATGCCCACCGCGCTCAAGCTCGCGGTCAGCGGCGGGTTGTTCGCTCGGCTCCCTTCTGGCGCGTCGTCGCCCGATAATCTCAACGTTTCCGCCCGGCGAAGAGCATGAGGGGCGTCGAGCTGCGCTTCCATGCGCGCATGGTGCGGTAATAAAAGATAGTGCCGCCCAGACCGAAGGCCGCTGCGCCAAGGAAGTTCAAATGCGGATTGGCGTGCCACAAGTAAGCGCCGAGGATCGCACCGAGGCTGACGATGAGGTCGCGCGCCAGATAGTAAGCGCCCACCTGCTGGCCGCGCCGGTGCGGATCGGCGTACTGAATAATGAGGGCCTTTCGCGCTGAGTCCCCAAATTCTTTCAGCCCGCGAATCATGAAGGCCACCGCGAGCGCCGCAAAACTTTTTGAGGCCAGCAGGCCCAGGGGAAAAAGCGTGAACATGACGAAGGTCACGATGACGAAACGTTCGCGTCCGAATCGGTCCGCGAAATGTGACGCCGGAATAATGCAAAGACTGGCGATTATCACCTCGATCGACGTGAGGATGCCTACCTGCCGTCCGCTCATGCCAACGAAGTCCATCGCGAAAATAACAACCCAGGCGTACGGGATGCGTTCGCAAAAGCGAATCAAAATATCGCTGAGCAACAAACGCCGCATCGGCGAGCTGAATTCCTTGTAGCTTCGCCAGAAATTCCAACGCTCCGGCGGGGTCTCAGGCTTTGGAGTGTCGTCCTGCAATTTTCTCTGCACCAGGATGGTCGCGCTGGAGAGGACGATCGAGACGATCAGGCCAATTCGAACACCGGGAACCACACCGAAGTGGTCGACCAATATTCCGCCGAAGATCGGTGCAAACATGATCGGCAGGCGTTTGACGACCGACTGCACGCCGATTCCCATGGCGTGTCGATTGGCCGCGAGAGATTCGGCAACGAGCGAGAAGCTGGCCGGCAGAGAAAAGCAGGTCCAGGAGAGAAACAAAAACATTCCGCCGATGACCGCGCTCCATTTTGGGATGAGAAGGACGACGGCGTAGCCGACGATGGAGACGATATTAAATAGAAGAAAAGCGCGGCGATGCCCCCATCGGTCGACTACGACGCCTCCTGGGTAGGCGTAAATCGCCCCAAGCAGCGTACGGATGCCATCGAAGAGCCCGATCACGAAAAAACTCGCGCCCAGGGTCTGGAGATATTTTGGCAGGAACCGCATCCACAGCTCCTCGCCCGCGCCGATGCAGAGAATCGCGACCAGGAGAATAACGAGGTTGCGGCGCAGCCCGAAAAATTCCATCCACCTGCTTGCAGGCTTCCCCTCGGAAGAATGAGCTGGCGGCTGCTGGTCCACGGCGCAGCCAATCTGATCAAACGCCGAGACCGGGAACAGCGCAAAAATGTCCTGAGTGCAGCCGGAGCTAAGGCGGAGTCGCGCGATTAACGGCGACTGCTAAATCAGGCTGCGTTGGCCACTCGATCGACCGTGGCCCGCAGCTGGTGGACATCGAATGGTTTCGGCAGCATGCCGTCGACACCCAGTTCTGAATAGGCGCGGCAATTTTCGTCAGTCAGGTGCGCTGAGAGAACGATAATCTTTCCGCTGAAATTTTCCTGACGAAGTCGGCGAACCAAATCGAGACCGCTCATGCGCGGCATGTTGTTGTCGGTAATAATCAGATCGAAAGGCGGCGGCACATCGTTTTCAACAGAGTGCAAAGCACCCTCAGCGTCGCGCGCTGTGCTTAGTTTTCGGGAAGAATCGCTCAATGCGAACGCAATTGCGTGCACCACCGAGGGTTCGTCATCGACCGCCAGAATTCGGAAAGGTTTTTTCACGGAAGAAAACTTTCCAAGCAGGCGGCATACCGCATCTCGGAAATTGGAAAAACCGCGCGATAAATCTGCGCGCAGGCAGGTGAGCAACCCATCGCGCGACACTCAGGTCGCTCCCACATTAAGAAGCCTCTTAGGCGAGCTCGCAAATGGCGGCGTCTTGTTCGATTTGAATGGTGGAATGACCGATGCCGAAGTCGTGATGCAGGTGATCGCAAATCTCGTGTAGGAAATGGTCGCCCGCGTCTCCGTTAGGCACGACGAGATGAGCCGTTAGGGCAAACTCCGTCGTGCTCATGGCCCAGATGTGAAGATCGTGGACCGCGGAAACGGTCGGCAATCCGGAAAGGTATGTCTTGACCCCCTCGAGATCCACGCTCTTCGGAACCGCGTCGGTCATGAGATCGAACGATTCGCGAAGCAAGCTCCAGGTACCGGCGACGATGATGGCGTTGATGACAATACTGGTAACGGGATCGATCCAGGCGCGGCCAGTCCACTGGATGGCCAGGCCGGCGAAGACAACGCCGACAGAGATGGCGGCGTCAGCCGACATGTGCAGGAACGCTCCACGAATATTGAGATCGGATTTCTGTCCGGCCATAAAAAGCCACGCGGTGACTCCGTTAATGATGACTCCGACAGCCGCAACCCAGATGACAACATTGGAGTCGACCACGTCGCCGCGATTCAATCGACGCACCGCTTCCCATGTAATGCCGCCGACGGCCACCAGCAGAAAAATGGCATTCAATAAAGCGGCCAGGATCGATGTGCGCCGCCATCCGTAGGTTCGATGCTCGGTCGCGGGCCGCTTTGCCAGAACACTCGCGCCCCAGGCTAGAACAAGGCCGAGAACATCGCCGAGGTTGTGACCGGCATCGGCCACCAGGGCGAGTGAATGCGCGCGAATACCAAACGCGACCTGCGCGACTACGTAGGCAAGATTCAAAATAATGCCGATGGCGAAAATCCGGCTGAAATCCGCCGGCGCGTGCCCGCAGTCATGTGAGTGGCCGCTCATGTGCGTCGCGGAATGTATTAGGGATCGAAAATGGATCAACAGTTCTCACTTCCTGCCTTCGCCAAGGCTACGGCGCGGCAGGCAATCCTCTGCCGTGAGGACAGGAAGGGGAGACGTAATACCAAGCCCGGCTTGGAGTGGAGGGACGACCTCTGTGTCGTCCCAAATATTTGGGACAGGACGGAGCCTGTCCCTCCCGCTAAGATTTGCGATGTCGGTGCAACTCGAGATGAATGCTGAAACAAATCGCCCAACATTTCGGGAAGCGCTTCGATTTTGGCTAAAGCTCGGGTTTATCTCGTTTGGCGGGCCGACCGGGCAGATTGCCATCATGCAAACGGAGCTGGTCGAGCGGAAACGCTGGATCAGTCAGTCGCGTTTTCTGCACGCGCTGAACTTTTGCATGTTGCTTCCGGGACCCGAGGCGATGCAGCTGGCGGTTTATATTGGATGGCTGCTCCACAAGGTGCGCGGAGGCATCGTCGCCGGCGCCTTGTTCGTCATTCCCTCGATTTTTGTTCTTTGGCTGCTGAGTTTCATTTATGTCGCCTATGGCGCGGTCCCGTGGGTGGCCGCGATCTTTTATGGTCTGAAACCGGCGGTGACGGCCATTGTCATCGTCGCGGTGATCCGGATCGGTCGAAAAGCGCTTCGGACCCCGGCGATGTGGGCCATCGCGGTGGCGGCTTTTGCGGCCATCTACTTTTTTCATGTGCCTTTTCCGGCTATCATTCTCGGGGCAGGCTTGATCGGTGCAGTGCTCGGCTGGCGACAAGGAAGCAAGCAGACCAATTCGGGACCTTCTGACGAAAGCGCGATAGTCGAGAATTCGTTAGGCCGGGTTTTGCGAATCGCGGTCGTATGCCTGGCTCTCTGGTTTGCTCCTGTCATTCTGATTGGAGCCTTGCGCGGCTGGAACAGTACCCTGTTTCAGGAGGGTATTTTTTTCAGCAAAGCCGCGGTGGTGACTTTTGGTGGCGCCTACGCGGTCCTTCCGTACGTCGCGCAGCAGGCCCTTTTTCATTACGGATGGTTGAAGCCAGGCCAGATGATGGACGGCCTTGGGCTCGCGGAAACGACGCCTGGTCCGCTCATCATGGTCCTCCAATTCGTCGGCTTCGTCGGCGCCTGGCAACACCCGGAGGGCTTGTCTCCGCTGGTTGCGGCGACGATTGGCGCCCTTCTCACCACCTGGGTGACTTTTACGCCGTGTTTTCTTTGGGTCCTGGCCGGTGCGCCTTACATCGAGCGATTGCGCGATAACACCAGACTGACTGCTGCCCTCTCGGCCGTAACAGCGGCCGTCGTCGGTGTGATTCTCAATCTCGCGGTTTGGTTCGCTGTGCACGTTTTCATGCCGGCGGCTGGTACCGTTGACTGGTTCGCGATCGCGCTCTGCGCCGCCGCGTTGCTGGTGATGCTGCGATTCAACGTTGGCATCATTGCGGTAATTGTTGGAAGCGGACTGGCTGGAATATTGATTCGACTCATGCCGGTTCGGTGAACTGCCATTATCCAATTGGAGGGACGACCTCTGTGTCGTCCCAAATATTTGGGACAAGACGGAGCTGGAAAGCCCGGCCGCTCCAGCCTACGCACGAGGCTACGGCGTGGCAGGCCTGCACCCGCGTTACGGGTCCCTCCCGTTAGTCGGCGGCCAGGGTGGCCGCCCCACTGTTGCCACAGGGTGCGACTAAGTCTCGCGCCTGTGTCCTTCGCTATCGTAATCGTAGGTTTTGCCGTCTTCTTCGTCGGTCACTTTCTTGTGCGAGCCATCGCAGAACGGCTGGTTTTTCGAAAGACCGCACATGCAAATGAAGACCGATTTTTCCTGCGGCTTGATCTCGAGCGGCTGTTTGTCCGATTTTACAACTCTTCGCATGGGGAAAGATAGGGCTGCACGCATTGATTGAGCAAGACCGGACGTCCTTCCGCTCCGTCGGAGCGGAAGCACCAAACTTCAACATCCAAACTCCCGAGAAGCTCCAAGCTTCAAATCTCAAAATCACTCGCCGGTCCCCGCTGTCATCCTGAAGCGCATAGACGCTGAGATCCTTCGGCGCGCTTCGCCAGCCTCAGGATGACAGAGAACCATGGACAGCGTGGCTTCGGCGCTGAGCGAGAATCGTGAAGTAGCGACCGGGCGGCTTGCGACGGGCGGCATCCATCCGGTAAGCTGCGCGTGCTATGGATTATTCCCTTCGCTCTCGACAATTTTTTTCTAGCCTGATTCTGAGTGCCATTGTGCTTGCATCGTCTGAGGCATTTGCTGCTTCAGCGATTCAGGAACGAGCAGATAGGTTTTTGAAACTGGCAAATGCGGGTTACAGGGCGCTGGCCACGGTGAATCAGGAAGCACAATGGCAAGCGGTTACCGATGTCACGCCGGCGCACGATGCCGCCGCCGAAGTGGCCGGTAAAGCCTACGCCGCTTTCAACGGCAACCCGGCGCTCATTACCGAAGCCCGCGAGTTGCTGGCGCACGAAAAGGAGCTCACTGAAATCACCGTCCGACAGTTGAAGCAGCTGCTGCTCAACGCGGCCGAAGGTCCGATGACCAATCCGGATTTAGTCGTTAAGCGAGTCGAAGCGGAGACGAAACAGGCATCCATTCTCAACAGCTTCGAATTCAAGCTGCAGGGCCAGCCGATCACGGCGAACCAAATCGATAACAAGCTGGAACACAGCTCCGATCTCGCCGAGCGCAAGGCCGTTTGGGAAGCCTCCAAGGAATCGGGCAAAGCGCTCAAGGAGAATTTGATCAAGCTGCGCGATCTCCGCAACGGCGTCGCCAAAGAGATGCAGTATCCCGACTACTTCGCGCTCGAGGTGGCCAATTACGGAATGACCACCGACGAAATGATCAAGATGCTGGACGATTGGATGACGACTTTGCGTCCTCTGTATCTCCAGCTGCACACCTGGACGAAGTACAAGCTCGCTGAAAAATATCATCAGCCGGTGCCGAAAAAGATTCCGGCGCATTGGCTGAACAATCGCTGGAGCCAGGAATGGCCCGGACTGGTTGAGGCAGCCGATATCGATCAATATTTCAAGGGGCGAACGGCCGAGTGGGTCATCAAATCGGCCGAGCAATTCTATACCGGCCTGGGATTTTCACCGTTGCCCGCGAGCTTCTGGGCGAAATCGGATCTGTATCCGGTGCCGGCGGATTCGAAGCGAAAGAAAAACACTCACGCCTCCTGCTGGCACATTGATCTCGAGAACGACATTCGATCGTTGCAAAGCATCGAGCCCAATCCGACGTGGTTTTTCACCGCGCACCATGAGCTTGGGCACGGATATTATTTCAAGGCTTACTCACGCCCGGAAGTTCCTTATCTTCTTCGGACCGGCGCCGCTCCAGGATTTCACGAAGGAATTGGCGAGCTGATTTCGTTGGCCTCCAGCCAGGTGCCGTACATGCAGTCGCGCGGTATTTTGCCGGCCGATTTCAAAGCGGATAAGAACGCCTTCCTGCTCGAGGACGCGCTGGCCCGCTCAATTCCGTTTATTTATTTCTCGGCCGGCGTGATGCCGCATTGGGAAGCGGACATTTACGCGCACAACCTTCCCGCGGAACAATGGAACGCGCGCTGGTGGAAATACGTCGGCGATATGCAAGGCGTGGAGCCGCCGTCACCGCGCGGTGAAGAATGGTGCGATGCCGCCACCAAGACGCATATCAACGATAATCCGGCCTACTATTATAATTACGCCTTCGCAACGGTGTTTAAGTTTCAGCTGCACGATTATATCGCGCGCAAAATTCTTCATCAACCGCCGCAATCCTGCAATTACGCTGATAACAAGGAAGTCGGGGCGTGGTTGAACAAGATTCTGGAGAAGGGAAGCACGGAGGATTGGCGAAAAGTCCTGAAGGAAGCGACCGGCGAAGATATTTCGACCCGCGCGATGGCGGAATATTTCAAGCCGCTGCAATCGTGGCTGGAAGAACAAAACAAGGGCCGGCAGATCGGCTGGGACTAAGTCACTGGCGCGGGCAGATCGTGAAAACGTGGAACACGCTTTGCCTAACTGCAGGGCGGCGACCTTTGCCGCCGATCCAAAAGTTGGCGGCCACGATGGCCGCCCTGCAGTCATCATCGATCTAAGACAAATTCGTTAGGCGCAGCGCCCTCAGCGACGTGGCGTGAAGGCGTGGGCGAAGACGTAGTTTGCCACGTTCTCGCCTTGGGAGATGCCCTGCGTTTTATCGAAGGACCAGTGGATCCCCAGGTAAATCCGGCTTTGGCCATTCTCTTCCTCCGCCTGGGAGAGGGAGCCGAAACTGCGCGGCATCAATGGCCTGATATTCCCGCTGTGATCCCGCGTGACTCCGTTCAACTCGTCGGACGTGAAGGTGAATGGGATCGCGTCTGTTCCGTAAAAATTGCGCAAGGTTTGAAACAAAGCGCCGCCAAAGCCAGCGTGACCCGACGGATATGAGGGGAACGGAGGAGTAAAGTTCGGCCCCATCAGATTACTGGCCGGCGCGCCAAGCGGTGTGAAGGTGTTGTCGCCGATGGTGACGGGATTTCCGTCGCCCAAGCCACTCGGGCCGGTTCCCGCGTCCGATTCGCGGATTCCCGTCACTGGGCGCCAGAATTGGTAATGGAACTTCGATTCCCATACGGCGATCCCGGTGTCGGCCATGGCGACATTCACCAGTGCCAGCAACCTCGCGAGTGCGACTGGATTGGAGGTGGTGCCTTCCTGATCCGCGATATGCATGGCGATCTGATTATAAAGGCGGGGAGGCGCGCACAGCGTAGGGGTGCCGTCGTAGGCCCAAAAGGTGCCAATGTCGGTTTGATCGAGAGTTCGAATGGTGGGCGTCACATGGCCGTCGCCCCCGACCAGTTTCGCTTCGTTGTAAGCATCGGCATATTCCGGACTCGTTAGGGCAGGCGGCGGAGGAATTCGGAATTGTTTGCCGGACTTAATAACAAATGGCCGCACATTCCCCCAGTAGGCTCCAAGAGCGATCGGACTCAGACCGATCGGGTCCTGACGCCATTTACCGGGATCATTGCTGGTAAAGAAACCGACACCCAGACGCGGCTCGGGAGTCTGCGAGGCGTCTTTTATTCTCTTCTCAAGAATAGCCGCGGCCGCTCGCGCGCCCGTAGCGACGCCGTCGGTTTTGGCCTTACCCGCCGGAATCTGGCTTAACTCGTTAGTCAGTTCGTTGTCGAAGGTTGGCTTTTGCGAAGGATACATTGCCGCCATGGTGTCGTGAGCCGCCTGCATGATGGCTGCGCTCATGGAAGCGCCTCGCTTCGCCGGAGGTATGTGAGTGTAACTGTCGTAGGCGCCGGCAAATGAGTTAACCGCGTCGAACATGGCGATGTGGATGATGGCCATGGCGCGGCTCGACCGTGTCGGCCCGAGCTGTTCACCGAAGATGCGTGTCTCGCCCGGCGAGAGAGGTGTGTGATCGAGCCCGGTGGCGTCGAGGGCCATCGAATTCCAATGATGAACCAGCTCCGCCGGCTGGTTAACGGATGGAATCGGAGCCGGAACTGTGACCGTTGGAACTGCGTCACCTGGCGTAAATCGTGGCCCGAGATAATTTGGGAGGGTTTGCTCGCTTTGCTGCGCTAACGCGGGTGTCAGGAGCGAAAGGAAGAGAGGGACGAGAGAGAGACGACGAAATCTTGGATGCATTGCCGTAGAGGTGCGCGCAAATTAAGACCAATCCGCGCCGAAAAGGCAACGCTGTTTCGGCGCGGCGGCCCGTCCCCTTGCCCCGACCCCGGGGCTCGATGAAGATTGCCTCAGGCTAATCTTTTCGGCGAATTTCGCCGGCGCCGAAGACGCGCTTTTGCACAGCGGGATTGCCGTGATAGGTCACTTCTCCCGCCCCGGTGATCGATACCCTCAACGCATCGCTTACGCTGACGTCGGCACTGGCAGCCCCGGTAGTGGAGACTTCGGCGGTCTTTGTCTGGAGTTTGCGCGCGGTGAGTTCGCTGGCGCCGGTCATGTCAGCCAGGAGCTGGTTCACGTTGCCATCTAATTTTACCTCGGCCGCGCCGGTTGTCTTGACCGCGAAACTGTCCCCGGTCAAATCGTGCGCCACCAATTCGGAAGCTCCGGTCAGTTGGCATCCCGTCCTCTGCATACTACTCACCGCCACCTTCAGTCCGTGGGTGGGCAGCACCCGCTCACGCACATGCAGACGCAAAATTTTGCCGTGCACATCCGCCTCGACCCGCGACTGCAGATTTTCGTCTGTCGTGATGGCCAATGAAGGCGGGCCCGTGCGCCATTCGATTTCGAAAGAACCGTCGCCATGCAGCTCCGAGAAGTCGGTTATCTGCCGCTCTTCAGTTTTGATTTCTCCATTCCCCTTAACGCCCAGCCAGTGGCAAGCCGTCAGATCAAGCAGGAGAAGACCGCAAACGAGGGACACCAATCTCTTCATAAATAGAAACCTTCTATGGTTTGGACGCGCTGACAGGGCTCCTTGGATTCAAGATTATCCTGCAAGGTTCAGCAAATCTCCACCCCGCGGCCTTCCAACGTTCAGCATTTGTTCCGCGCCGACTGAGGGGCGCGGGAGGGTGAGTGTTGGCGCAGAGTTCAAAAGTGGGCGCGGCGGGTGAGGAAAGGGGCGGAGCTTCTACGGGGTTAGCTGGGGGGCCGGCGCCGGCTTAATAGTCGCCTTAACCGTGTCAACCAGGTCGTCGTCGACATAGAACTCGACCCGGTAGGTTCCCGGCGCCCAACCCTCGTCCGGCCGGGACAAGGTAAAGCTTCCGCGGGCTTCGGGCCCTTCTGCCACCGCCGAGGCCTCGTCGATGGTGTAGTTGGCTGGCGCAACCGGTCCAATGTCTTCAGCAATCCAGGTCGCCCGAATAGCCGCATTTTTGCGAAGATTGTGGCCCTTCCAACGGGCGTAGATTTTTGGCGTATCCGTATTGAATTCCGTGGAAAACCCGCCGACTGGCTCGGCCGAGAGCCCGCCGATTAAACTCTGGCCGGACTTCACCTGTGGTCGATCGCCCACCTTGGGCAGTTCCTTTAGAACCAGTTCGATTCGCTGCAGTCGTTCCCCGTCGGCGTTCCGCATCGTGGTTACGTCCTTTACAATGCCAACGCCCGGCACGAACCAGCGCTCAATCGTCATCGAGTCAGGCTCGGTTTGTTCGCCGAGGATGCGAAAGGCGTTGAATGGGCCAGCGGGGACGACCACATCCTGTCGGCCCATGACGATGTAATGCTGATGGACCTTCGCGCCGCCCGCTTTGCCATCGAAATCCCATGAATCATCCTGATGAAGTGGGAAAGCCACGATGGTCTGCGGCGGATCCAGGTGAATCCGTTCGCGGTCAGGAAGAATTCTGTAGGAGCAATGGATTCCCTTATCGTCCACGGTGATCAATTCCGTGTTCGTTACCTGATTGTCGCGATGCATCTCGAATTTCAGGAAGCGTTGCTTGCCGACGGTTTCCGATCCATCAAGGCGATAGACCACCGACGATTTGATCTTCCCTTCGCGATCCGGCGTGGTGCCCGGCAGGGAAATGCCGGCGCCGAGTTCCTGGGTCATTTGGTAGGACCAATTGGTTCCTTCCTGGGTTGGAATGATGGAAGCCGCGCGTGCGTCCGCCGCGGCGACCACGCCTGCGACGAGTAATCCTATGGCGAGCATTAAAGGAATCCGGCCCATGGGCAGTTCGACAGGGCGCTTTCGGTTTTGTTCAACTCGCGGAGAACGCAGCCCTGTTTATTATTGGCGTGATGTTGAGATTTTTTCTATCGCTCGCGCTCTGCTCAGCCTTCCTGGGCTCCTGGAATGTCACGGCGGGGGAAATCGCAAAAGATCGGCACGTGGTCATTGTGGTCTGGGACGGAATGCGGCCGGACTTCGTGAGCGCCGAGACAACGCCAATCCTTTGGAAACTTGCCCAGGGAGGTGTGACTTTTCGGAATCATCACGCGGTTTATCTGACCGCGACGCATGTGAATGGGACCGCCATTGAGACCGGAATGTATCCCGGACACAGCGGATTGATTGCGAACTACGATTATCGGCCCGACATCGAGAAGACGAAATTTGTTTCGACCGAGCAGACGCGTGTGATCAACAAAGGCGATGCGATTTCGTCCGGGCACTATCTCAGCGTGCCGACACTTGCCGAGATGGTCCGGGCAGCCGGGGGACGCACGGCCGTGGCCGCGGCAAAGACCGTAGGGCTTTTGCTTGATCGTCAGCCTGATCGCGACGGCGGAAAACTCGGTCAAACTCTTTCGGCCGGCCAGGCGCGTCCGCACGACTTTCTTTCGGCGATCACTCGCGACGAAGGCGATTTCCCGGGCTTCCCGATCTACAACAGTGCCCAACGCGACAGTTGGACGACATCCGCCCTAACGAATGACCTTTGGGCCCGGGAGATCCCGGCATTTTCCATCCTCTGGCTTGGCGAACCCGACTTGACCCAGCACGAAACCGCTCCCGGATCGCCGGCTGCACTCGCGGCCGTGAGAGCGTCCGATACCAACCTGGGGCACGTTCTTGAGGCCCTCGACGAGAAAGGCGCGCGCGCCAAGACCGACGTTCTCGTCGTGTCTGACCATGGGTTCTCGACCATCGCGCGGGCGAATGATCTCCAGAAATATCTAAAGGCTGCGGGCTTGAATGCCGTGGCGGATCTCGACCTCGAGGATAACGAAAGCCTTCAACCCGGAGAGATCCTGCTCGTCGGTAACGGCGGTTCCGTCCTTTTCTACGTCGTCGGAAACGACCACGCGATCATCCGCAAGCTGATCGAGACGCTGCAACAATCGGATTTCGCCGGTGTGATTTTCTCGAAGGATGGCGGCGAAGGCACTTTCGCATTTTCGCAGGCTTTGATCGATTCATCGAAAGGTCCGGATGTGGTGATGGCTTTTCGCTGGACCGAGGAGAAGAACGAGTTCGGGGCTCCCGGCTTGATCGACAGCGATTGGAATCGAAGAGCACGAAAGGGAACGCACGCCTCGCTCAGTCCGTCGGACATTCATAATACGCTCGTGGCCGCCGGGCCCGATTTCCGTCCCGGAGAGGTGGACACATTGCCAACTGGCAACGTAGATATTGCGCCGACGGTCTTGCGCCTCCTAAAAATCAAACCGGCCAAGCCGATGGACGGACGGGTGCTCGAGGAAGCGTTGGTTGGAGAATCCGAGGCGCCGAAAGCCGCGTCGGAGACGCTTCAAGCCTCTCAAGAAGTTGGTAAAGGCAAATGGGCGCAGTGGTTACGCCGATCGCGGGTCGGGCAGACAACTTACCTTGATGCCGGGAACGGTGCTTTCACCTCGCAACCCAGGTGATTTTCTTTTCATCGGACAGCGGAATTAGTCACAAAATTATTTGCAGTCCCGCCAGCTTTGAGTCATTCTCCCGGCCGTTCAGCCGAAAGGCGCCCCGCTCATTGCTCTCCCCCGGTCCAAATTGGAGCAAAATTCCGTCATTTTTTTTGTTCCTGAATGCCCCATGTGGAAGCTGAAGCTGGCTGGCTTCCTGCTGCATACGTTTCCCAAGTAAAAAATACGAATCAAACTATGATGTTCCCCCAAATCGTTCGTTCCCTGCGACTGCTCCCGGTCGTCATCGGCCTGGCTTTTGCGCTTCCCCAGGCAAACGCGCAGCGTCGCATCGAAGGCCACGTGCCGAAGGCTGTCGAAACTCTCGCGGCCAAAGGTAATTTGCCTTCGGAAACGCAACTTCACCTCGCCATCGGACTTCCGGTGCGGGACGCCGCCGGTTTGGATGCGTTCGTTCGTTCAGTGTCCGATCCGAGCAGCAGCGATTACAGGCACTACCTGACGCCGGAACAGTTCACCGAGCGCTTCGGTCCGACGGAGCATGATTACCAGGCGGTGATCAATTTTGCGGAATCCAATGGGATGACCGTTTCGACCACTCATCCCAACAGAATGATTGTCGACGTCGAAGCCTCGGCCGCGGCGATCGCGCGGGCCTTTCACGTGACGATGCGCACGTTCAGGCATCCGACGGAAGATCGTGATTTCTACGCGCCCGACACTGAGCCAGTGGTGGACCAGGCCGTCCCGATTCTTCACATCGGTGGTCTTGATAACTATTACACTCGCAAGCCGCATCACACGATCAGGCCGCTTGATCTGTTGACCAATGTCTCTCCGCGCACCGGCTCGGGTCCTTCGGGGACGTATCGTGGAAACGATTTTCGCGCCGCTTACGTTCCGGGCGTTTCCCAGACGGGGACTGGCCAGGTGGTCGGCCTTCTTGAGTACGACGGATATAACCAGAGCGACATCACGACCTATGAAAGCCAGGCCGGAATCAGTCCTCGGACGCTGCAGAACGTTCTCATCGACGGTTATAGTGGGGCAGCCGGATCTGGTCAGAGTGAAGTTTGTCTCGACATCGAGGTGGCCGCGGCCCTCGCGCCCGGTTTGACGAAGATTATCGTTTACGAGGCGCCGAATCCGAGTCCGTGGGAAGACATTCTCAATCAGATGGCTAACGACAACGCCGCCAAGAACCTCAGCTGCTCATGGGGCGGCGGCGGTCCCGACTCGACGGCGGAGCAAATCTTCCAGCAAATGGCTGCGCAGGGGCAGACCTTTTTCAACGCAACCGGCGACAGTGACGCCTATACGGGTTCGATTCCGTTCCCCTCCGACAGTCCTAACATCGTTCAGGTTGGCGGCACGACTTTGAGCACCATCAGCGCCGGCGGGGCCTGGTCGTCGGAGACAACTTGGAACTGGGGTGGGGGCACGGGTTCAAGTGGCGGTATCAGCACGTTTTACTCAATTCCGTCGTGGCAGTCGCCCATCAGCATGGCCACGAATCAGGGTTCGGCGACGAAGCGAAATCTTCCCGATGTCGCGCTCACGGCGGATAACGTTTACGTCGTTTACAAGAACGGGCGCACGGGAAATTTTGGCGGCACCAGCTGCGCTGCTCCTTTGTGGGCCGCTTACACCGCCTTGGTAAATCAAAAGGCTGCAAGCCTTGCGCAAAACCCGGTCGGATTCATCAATCCGGCGCTCTACGCGCTCGCGTTGGGTGGAACCTACGCTGCTAATTTTCATGACATCACCACCGGCAACAACGTCACCAGCCAGAGCCTCGGCAAGTGGTCGGCCGTGGCGGGTTACGATCTTTGCACCGGCCTGGGAACGCCTAACGGCGGCACGTTGATCAATACGCTGACTTCTGGTGGTGGCGGCGGAACCAACTATACCATCTCGGTTAGCGCCAGTCCGATCAACGGTGGTAATGTTTCCGGCGGCGGCGTCTATTCATCGGGCAACTCTGTTACGGTGAACGCTTCAGCGAATAGCGGCTACTCTTTCGTCAACTGGACCGAAGGCGGCGTCCAAGTCAGTGCATCCGCTTCCTATACGTTTAGCGCGAGCGCGAATCGTTCGTTAGTCGCGAACTTTACCCAGAGCGCGCAGAGCTACTCCGTGACCGTAAAAGCGAGCCCGAAGGGCACCGGCACGGTTTCGGGTGGTGGCACTTTTGCTAGCGGCAGCAGTGTCACCGTGAATGCAAGTCCCAACGCGGGCTACTCGTTCGTCAACTGGACCGAAAACGGCGTCACCGTCAGCACATCCGCTTCTTATTCCTTCAGCCTGACCGGTAACCGAATTCTTGTGGCGAACTTCGCGCAGACGGCGGGCAGCTACACCATCACAGTATCGGCTTCGCCCGCGCGCGGCGGTAATGTCAGCGGTGGCGGCACCTTTGCTGGCGGCACGTCCCACACGGTAACGGCAATCCCGACGGGGCGTTTCCACTTCGTTAACTGGACGGAGAACGGCAGTTTCGTCAGCAGTTCAGCCAGTTACACGTTCACTTTGAACGCGAATCGAAATCTGGTTGGCAACTTCTCAAAGTAGCCGCTCTCTGGTAGGATTTTCAGTGACGCCGCTGCGCTTTTAGAGCGCGGCGGCGTTTTTCTTTGTAGGTCACCATCGGTTGACACTTCCATGGGCCCTCGCTAGCCTCGGCCACCGCTTTTTACCGGGGCTGGTGATTCAATTTGGGGGTGGCCAGGGGCCGCCGGATTGGCGAACTATGGGTGGTTGAATATGGGATTAAGATGAAGATCGGCCGCGCGCTATTTGTCGTGCTGGCAACCGTTCCGCTGTTGTCACAGGCTTGCGATATCTGCGGCTGTTTTACGCCCCAGCTTGAGACGAGCCTCGGCGGCCCGCAGGCGGCCCTGTTTCCGGGCTCCCAGGGGTTTTATGCCGCGGTGGCCGAACAATTTACCCGCTTCGGGACACTGCAATTCGAGGGGCACGAAGTGGCCAACCCCACCGGCCAGTACGAAAACAGTTTTATCACCCAGCTGGTGGCCGGATACGACCTAACGAGTCGCTTCGCTTTGCAGCTGAATGTTCCTTTCATCTATCGCGAGTTCAAACGGCCGGAAGGTTTTGCCATCGACCGCGGCACAGAAAGCGGTTTGGGGGATGTTTCACTTCTCTTGCGCACGGTCGCCTACAAGTATTCATCGACTGGGCGGCGAGAGTTCAATGTTTCCGGCAAGGAACCGACCATGGTTGAGCACGATCCGGATTTTACCTTTTCCGCGGTTGTTTTGACGGGTGTGAAGTTCCCCACCGGCGGCACCAGCCGGATAACGGAGGAGTTTCATGAAATCGATATTCCCGGAGCGCCTGTAAGCGGCATTCACGGGCACGATCTGACGCTTGGGACCGGCTCATACGACGGGATTTTTGGTGGGCAAGCCTCGGCCCGATGGAAAAACTTTTTCTTCGAAAGCAGCATGCAGTTCACCTTGCGGGGGGACGGTGCTCATCAATACCATTTCGCAAACGATCTCTCCTGGGATGCCGGGCCGGGATATTACTTTGTCCGGCGGCCGGATTGCGCCGTCGGTCTTGAGCTTCGGACTAATGGCGAAACCAAGGATGTCGATCGTTTTCGCGGAGCGGCTGCTGAAGACACCGGTATGACCGAAGAGTATCTGGGCCCGCGCATCATGGCGTCGTGCGGCCGGTGGAGTGGCGAGTTTGCCGTGGAAATCCCAGTAGTTATTGATAACACCGCCTTGCAGGCGGTGCCGGATTACCGGCTGCGCGCTGGGATCGCTTTCCGGTTTTAGTCGCGCGCAATCGTTAGGTGAAGTATGAGTTTTGTTCCCGCGATCAGGAGCACCACAGCCAGCGCGCGCCTGATGATTACGTAATTGAACCGCTTGCTTCCAAAATAGGAACCAAGTGTGCCGCCACACAGCGCCACCGCGGCAAGAATCAAACCGAAGGATGGGAAATTCTTCGTTGCGCTAAAGTTGCCCAGGAGCCCAGCAATCGAATTTACCAGAATAAACAAAGCCGATACGGCTGCAGTCGGTTTCGTTTTGGCCCATCGGAACGTCAATACGAGCGGTGTCAGGAAAATGCCACCGCCAGTCCCCGTGAGTCCGGCCAGCAATCCCAGCGCGCCGCCGACTAACATGCAGGCCAGGCGGCCCGGCCGGCCGCGCTCCGAATCGTTTTTTGCCTGAAAAATAAAGAAAAAAGCCGAGCAGAGGAGCACCATTCCGACGAGCACTTTAAACACGTGCGCCGGCAGATTGATGTATCCGCCCAGGAAGGCCATCGGGATGGCAAGCACGGCAAAAGGCCAGAACAAGCGCCACGAGAAATGACCGGCCCTCCAAAATTGCCATGTCGCGATGCTTGCCACCAGAATGTTGAGAACGAGAGCCGTCGGCTTGATGACACCTGGCGCGAGGCCAAACAATGTCATGACCGCGATATAACCGGATGCCCCCGCGTGGCCAACGGTTGAATAGAGAAACGCGACCAGGAATATGGCAATGCAGAGAAGCGACAAGCTGGCGTGCATTTAATGATTCAATCACGCGATCGTTGCGATTCGAAGTCCATTGGTGCGACGTTAAAATAAAAGGAGCATCGGCTTTCGACCGATGCTCCTTCGCAAGATTCCGGGCGTCGGCGCCAGTTAGAACTTCAAATTCAAATCGAACTGGAAGATCTGGTATTGGTCAATCGGATTGATCGCGATGTCGGTCACGCCACCGGTGCCGAGTCCTTTGTCGACGCGCCAGGCATAGCCCCAGGTCGCATTCACCCAAACCGCATCGCTGAGCATATAGCCAAGGCGCACAACCGGACCGCGCACGTTGAGTGTTTGGTTGAAGAGGTCAGAGTCGACCAGATTCGGATCGAGCGCGTATTGGTCTGTTTGCTGATAGTAAGCGTCAAGCTGCCAGTCGTGTTTCTTCTTTAACTGGCCGACGCCAACACCAGCCTGGTACGCATAACGCTGATCGCCATGTCCCGGATGACCCGCCGCGAGCGCGCGGTCGTCGGCCTCGAAATTGACCGCAAAGTCTCCGAAGACACGCATGGGGAGTTTTTGAATCTTCCAGCCGATCTCCCAGGGCATGTCATAGATGAGGAGGCTGTTTATCCCGGTCTGGTTCTGCGCTAACGACAATGCGTTGGTAATGAAGGGGTCGCCGCCCTGGAAATGGGCGTTAAATGAATCGCCATTCCCGGTGTAGTTATACAGCGTCGGCGCAACTTGCGCGTAGATCGTGTTCGGAAAATTCAAACGCGCGCCAACCTGCCATGCGAGCAGGAAGGCATCGGTGTTCGGAATTTTCTGAGTGACGCCGTTGACCGTCGTCGTTGCCCTGGGTCCGAGCGGATTTTCGATCGAGGTGTCGTCGTACTCGAACTGGCCGAAATTGGCGAAGAGATCCAGTTTCAGGAATGGCTCAGATTTCGGTGCTGCGGCCACACTCTTGCCGTCCTTGCTATAGCCCCCCGCGGATTCGTCGCCGCTGGTGC
This sequence comes from uncultured Verrucomicrobiae bacterium, assembly GCA_963824205.1. GTDB lineage: Bacteria > Verrucomicrobiota > Verrucomicrobiia > Chthoniobacterales > UBA10450 > JBBRDU01. Next base: position 1,671,026 of record CAWGOG010000001.1, read on the forward strand.
CGAAGCGAGAATGAATGCTTCCACTGCTCGGAAGCGCCTTCGGGGTTGATGTCGTCGTCCCACACCATGCGTGTGGTGATGAGTACGGAGCTGAGAGGCATTCTTCCGGCCATAGAGTACCGTGTCTGTGAACCCTTTGTACCGATGTAGGCCTGCCCGACGCTAATCCCGTCGCTGACCTTCGAGGAAGGGCCATTGTTCGTCGCCGAGCTGTTGCCGGAGGTGTCGTCAGCAAAGGTCACGTTGGTTGATCGCGGATTCTGGCTGGTCTCGAGTCGCAGGCCAAAAAACCAATCGTCCGCCAGGGTGCCCCTCAAGCCGAAGCGAACACGATAACGCTCGCGCTCGCGCTCGATCCAATCGTCCCGTCCGGCAAGTCCGGCAGTCGGTCGAGGCGGAGGAGTCAATGTGTCGTCGCTTTGTCCCGCGCGATATTCATAACGCAGACGGATGTCGCCAAAAATTTCAAGCTCAGTGAGCGGCGTGGAGAGTTTCCATTTGTCACTCGATCCACTCTCACGGGCGGCGTTTGCCGAGGTGAAGACTTTTCGGCGGCGACGTACTTTAGTTTTGGTCGCCTTCGCTTTGGGCTCCGTGGCAGTCTGGCGCTTTTTCAAACGGCTGACTTCCGCCTTCAAGTCTGCATTGCTGCCCTGCAAATCCGCATTGCTTTTCTGCAGGAGTTGGACGGCTTCTTCGAGTTTTTGGAGACGTTCGGAGTCGCTTGTGCCTTGAGCATGGAGGGCGGGAGCCGATGCGATCAGGACGGATGCGAGGCCAAAGACGAGGCAGATGAGTGGCGTTTGCGGAATCACTTTCAATTTCATGGAGAGGCGAAACAGCCTGCATACCTGAATTTCGGAGAATTATGAAGAATTTTTAATGTTCGCTTCACGAAGCCTGAATGTTGTGGATGTCGAATCAATGAATGCGAAATCTCATTTGCGTTATCAGGGGCAATCAATCTGCGTTTGGCCGCGCCCGAAAAACGGGAGGGCGCCGGCTGGCGCATCTGCTCATCGCGCTCGTGTTGGTGGCAGCGCCTTCTGTTGCCAATGCGGGTGGCATCCGCACGCTCCCGCCGGTGGGCCCCGACGATCGTGAACACACAGGTTATCTGGTTGTCTATACTGCAACGGAGCCGGTCAACGACGGTGATGTCATGAACGACACGCACACCGATTACAAACTCTACAGCTCGAGCGGTGTTCTCGAAAACCATCAGAAACAGTATTGTTAAAGGAGACGAAGTTCCCGAAACCGTGAGGCTTGCGCCCGGACACGATGTAATCCATGCACAGTCGGAAACGGAAGGATACGTGGCAGTGCCAGTGGTGATCGCGGATGGCCGCAAGACTGTGGTCAACCTGGAGGGCGATCGGCGAGGAAGGAACCGGGCTACTCCCGGTGAAGAGGGGCGATTGGGCAAAGGGCCACGTAGATAGGAATCGATGCGGATTCTGCTCGTAGAGGATGAGGAGAAGGTGGCCAGGTTTATCGGCTTGGCCTTAAGGCGGAGCGCTTTGCCGTCGACTCGGCCCGGGACGGGCGGACCGGTTTGCAGCTGGCGCTCATAAATCCTTACGACCTTTTGATCGTCGATTTGATGCTTCCGGAACTCAGCGGAACGGAACTGATTCGACGAGTGCGCAAGAAAAACAGCGCCGTGCCCATTGTCGTTCTGACGGCTCGCGATGCCGTGGCCGACAAAGTCGCAAATTTCGAATGCGGAGCGACGACTACCTGACCAAGCCATTCGCCTTTGCAGAATTGCTTGTGCGAATCAAAGCACTTCAGCGGCGTGGAATGGTCAATCGCGCGAATGTGCTCCGGATCGCTGATCTGGAGGTCGACCGGATCGCGCACCAGGTTCGCCGGCGCGAAACTTCGATCAAACTCAACTGTAAGGAGTATGCGCTTCTGGAATACTGGCGGTGAACGCCGGCCGGGTTCTTTCACGAACCATGATCATCGAGCATGTCGGGATCAAAGCTTCGAAGGCCTAACTAATATCGTGGATGTTTATGTTCGCCAGTTGCGAGCAAAGGTCGACGAACTTTGACAGGAAACTGATACGCACGGTGCGATCGGTCGGCTATACGATCAACGATTCGGACAGGGAATGAACACGCGTTCGATTCGCTTCCGTCTCATCAGTTGCTTTGCGGCCTCTTGCTTCTTGTCAGCTGGCCTTCGGCATTTTTACCTACTGGAGCGTGCGACGCTACGTGGTCGATGTCAACGGCGCTTCGATGACGCATCGCGCGAAGCAAATCGCACAGACGCTCCTGGGTCCGGGAGAGATCGACGAGGGCAACGCCGCCACTGAGATCGAGCTGCGTTACGCCCCAGAACTGAACGATCGCTTCATTAGGATTACCCGCTCGGACGGCAAGGTACTTTATTATTCTCGAAATCTGGCAGACAGCAGCTTCACCCGTCGAATGTTCCGCAGCCGCCGGCCCAAACAGTGCGTGCGGCGTTACACGAGGAACCTTTGCGAGGGGAGGCGCAAATGCTGATCGCGACTATACCCGACTCAACCGGGCGAGGAGATTATCTCGTCGAAGCCGGAACTTCGCTCGCCAGCGCAGAGCGTGTCCTGTCCGTCCTTCTCTGGATGCTGGCTGCCGGCCTTCTCGTTATCGTGACTCTGGCGGTTTTTGGCCGCTGGAGTCTGATGAACCGCGCCCTCTCACCGGTCGGTAACATCACCGTCGCCGCGCAGGATATCACGCTGCGCGATTTGCGCCGGAGGCTACCGGTACCCGATACGCGGGATGAGATAGCCGACCTTTCCGTCGTCCTCAATCAAATGATCGCGCGCCTGCAAGAGTCATTCGAAAACGTCAGCCGCTTCACCGCCGACGCTTCGCATGAATTGCGCACACCGCTAACCATCATCCGTGGCGAACTGGAAGGGATCATCAGCCGGGCACGCGTCAATGACGACATTCGAAGCGCGCTGGGAAGTTTGCTCGAGGAAGTAGAGCGACTGGTAACGATCGTCCAGCGGCTTTTCGCCTTGTCTCGATTGGATGCGGGCGTAGTGCTATCGGAACGCCTCAAGGTCAATCTTGCGAAACTTGTGGAGACCACGGTTGATCAGATGTCTCTCCTTATAGAAGAAAAGAGAATCTCTCTTCGATGCCTAACGAACGAAGCTGTGGAAGTGGATGGAGATCCAACGCGCCTGAAACAGGTGATCGTGAATTTGCTCGATAACGCCATCAAATACACGCCGGAAGGCGGCGAAATCGAATTGGCCGTATGGTCAGGGAACGGGACGGCCTTCATTGAAATAAAGGATACCGGTCCGGGGATCCCGGAGGCCGCGGTGCCGCACGTTTTCGAGCGCTTCTACCGGGCTGACGAAGTGCATTCCTGCGACATCGAAGGTGCGGGCTTCGGATTGGCGATTGTCGAATCGATCGCCTCTGCTCACGGAGGATCGGTCTCCGTCACCAACGCCCCCGACCGTGGATGCCGGGTGACGGTCACCCTACCACGGGCCATCTGACGAAACATCGTCTAACAAATGGAAGATCGTGCTACACCAAAACAACCGACAGGACTTCGACGCTTTCTGCATTCCATCCAGTCTCGTCCTAAAACCGCGGCCGGCATGGGTGCTTTCATATTGCTCGCCTTTTTTTGGAGTTTAGCCGGCGGCTTTATTCGCGAGAAACGCCGACTCTTCGGCAGGTCGCAGTCGCCAAAGTTGATCGAAGAGAATTTGAATAGACTTTAACGGTCGCGGCCGAGTTCAGGCCTTATCAGGAAGTTTCGCTGCATGCCAAGGTCTCGGGCTACGTGCAATCGATTTCAGTCGATGTCGGCGATCGCGTCAAAGAAGGCCAGGTCATCGCGCGCCTGGATGTTCCGGAAATTAAGAATGACCTGGAAAAGGATCAGGTGGCTCTTGAGGCGGCTCGCCAGGAGGTTAACCGCGCGCAGGCAGGCTATGACCAAACGCACATCGCGTCCTCGCGTCTCGAAGGCGTCGCCCAGCAGCATCCAAAGCTGGTCGCAGAGCAGGAGGTTGATGACGCGAAGGCGAAGGACCAGAACGCGACCGGCCAGCTGGCCGCGGCGAAACAGCACGTCGATGAAGCGATGGCGCAGCTTCACAAAACTCAGGCGCTGCTGAATTACGCCGACATCACCGCGCCTTTTGATGGCGTGGTGACTGATCGTGCTGCCGATAATGGTGCTCTCATCCAGGCCGGCACTTCAAATTCGCAAACGACGCCCATTGTCGACATCGCGGAGCGATCACGGCTGCGGCTGTTTTTCCCGTGCCTGAATCGTCCGTCGCCAGAATCCGTTTGGGGCAGACCGTGCACGTTTGAATCGGGGATGTTCAGCAGACCTTTGACGCAAAAATTTCCCGATTTCCAGACAAGGTGAATCGAGAAACGCGGACTATGCGAACGGAAGTGGACGTTGAGAATCGTGACGGCCGGTTCAAGCCCGGAATGTATGCGGAGGCGACAATCGCGGTCGAGGAGCGAAAGGGCGTCGTGACCGTTCCGGTGGAGGCCGTCTGCGCGGGAGACAAGCCAAGCGTCCTGACGTGAATCATGCCGGGGTAGTTCGCACCTGTGCAATCAGTCCTGGCCTAACGACTCCTTCGAAAATTGAGATTCTCGATGGTCTTCTTCCCGGTGACCTGGTGGTTGTCGGCAGCCGGGCTGGCGTGCGGGATGGCGACAAGGTCGTGCCCAAGGTGGTGGCAACCTCCGCAAATTGAAGGACATGAAAGTTCCGGTCCCTGTCGAAATTTTGGATCAACTCAGTTGCTTTAGCACGTTTGCGGTTGCCAATGCCATCGAAGACCTCGGCCTCCAGCTGCGCAATGTGGGCTTCTGCGACTCGTCCATCCGTTGCCGATTAAAGCATCGCAAACCGATGTCGGTTACGACGATACTATGCGTGTGCGCAGCGGAAAACCGCCCATGGAAGGGGGAACGTATGTTGACAGAACGGAGTGGTGGGATTATCTCGCGACGATCTAAGCCTTGAGATTCGTTGTGATAGAGGATGCCGACCAGTGACTCGGGATCGAGTCCTTTGTTGGTGAAATGCATGCTGGAATTCTACAGGCGCTGGGTTGCATCGGCGCGGTGACCAATGGGGCCGTGCGCGACCTCGACCAGGTTGAACGCCTTGGATTCCAGCTTTTCTCCGGATCGTTATCGTCTCGCTTGCCTTCGCGCATGTCGCGGCGGTGGATTCCCGGTCGATATTGCCGGGCTCGAAATTGAATCTGGAGATCTGATGCATGGAGATCGGCATGGGATTGCAGAAATTCTCGATGAAATCGCGGAGAAACTGATTCAGATCGCCGACCGTGTACGCGCGCGCTTGATGATGATTGTGGATTTCTGCCAGCGCCAGAATTTCGCCGAACGGGCTCCGTAAACTCTTACAGGAGACAGAGTAGGCCCGATGTCACGCTTCTCCTTGCGCTATCCTTATTTTATTATCGTTGCATGCCTGATGGTTTGCGTCGTCGGCGTCACGACGCTGGTGCGGATGCCGGTCGATCTCTTTCCCTCGATCAAGATTCCGGTGGTGGTGGTGGCGACGTTCTTCTCCGGCATGCCGCCGGAGCAGATCGAGAACGACATCACCGGCCGCTTCGAGCGCTTCTTCACCCTCGGCAGCGGCATCGATCATATCGAATCGCGTTCGCTGCCCGGCGTCAGCCTGATCAAGATTTACTTCCAGCCGGGAACCGAACGCCGACTCGGCGGTGACGACCATCTCGAACCTGGCGATGGCCGATCTGCGCCGGCTGCCACCGGGAACGCTGCCGCCGGTGGTGCTGAAGTTTGACGCCTCGAGCCTGCCGGTCTGCCTGATCACGCTGAAGGGCGAGGGGATGAACGAAACGCAACTGCGCGACCTCGGCCAGTACACGGTGCGCAACCAGGTGGCGAATGTTCCGGGCGCGTCGGTGCCGCAGCCGTTCGGCGGCCGCTACCGCCAGATCATGGTCTATGTCGATCCGCTCAAGCTGGAAGCGCACCAGCTGAGCGTCGATGGATGTCGTTCGGTCGGTGAACGAATCGAACCTGATCCTGCCGGCGGGCGACGTGAAGATCGGGCCGTTCGACTACAATCTTTATACGAACAGCCAGCTCGAACAGCATCGATGAGCATCAACGCGCTGCCGCTGAAGACGGTTGATGGCTCTTCGGTGCTCGTGGGCGATGTGGGCAAGGCCGAAGACGGCGCGCAGATCCAGTACCAACATCGTGCGGGTCGATGGGCAGCCTTCGGTCTATCTGCCCGTGCTAAAGCAGGGCGGCGATGCCAACACCATCGCCGTCGTCAACGGAATCAAGGACGCCGTCGCCGAGCTTGCTCGATGTCCCGAAGTCGCTTGTCACGAAGGTCGTCTTCGACCAGTCGGTCTTCGTGCAAGACCGCGATCGAGAACCTGCTGCACGAGGGCGCGATCGGTCTGATTCTCACCGGTCTCATGATTCTCGTCTTCCTCGGGAACTTGCGCGCGACGGGCGCGGTGTTTCTTTCCATTCCGCTCTCGGCGCTGGCCGCGTTCATGGTGCTTGTCGTTCGGCGGACAATTCGATCAACGCGATGATTCTCGGCGGCCTCGCGCTCGCGTTCTCGCGGCTGATCGACAACTCGGTCGTCGTGCTGGAAAACATCTTTCGCCACATGGAAAACGGCGAAGCAGCCCGAGTCGCCGCGGAAAAAGGTGGGCGCGAAGTCGCTCTGCCGGTGCTGGCCGCGACGCTCACGACCGCGGTTGTCTTCTTTCCCGGTGACTTTTCTTGTACGGCGTTAGCCGCTTCCTCTTCACCGCGCTGGCGCTTTCGGTCGTGCTCTCGCTTTTCGCTTCCTACGTCGTGGCGATGACGGTCGTGCCGCTTTTCTGCGCGCAAGCTGATTCAGCGCATGACAGTCCGCATGAGACGACGCTGTCGATCCGGCAGACGCATCGCGCTCGTCTACCGTCTGGACGCGGTTCAACATCTGGTTCAACGCGCGTTTTCATCATTTTCTGGACAGATTCGACGCGTCCAGGCCATCGCACACTGGCGAGGCCCGTTCGCTGACGGTTCTTGGCGATTGTGCGGAATTTTCGTCCTCAGCCTGTGCGCTCTTTCCGGCCGCTCGGGCTCGCCTATTTTCCGCGCACCGATCCGGGGCAATTCGTGATCAACGTGAAAGCCGCCACCGGCACGCAGGCTCGAGGACACCGAAGCGCGAGGTCAAGAAGGTGGAGGACCTCGTTCGGCGGATCGTGAGCGCCGCACGACTTGCGGCTCATCGTTTCGAACATCGGCTCGACGCCCGGCTTCTCGTCGATCTACACCAGTAACTCGGCGTCGCACACCGCGTTCGTCCAGGTCAGCCTGACGGATGATCACACGATCGGCAGCTATGAATATATGGATCGCGTGCGCACGCGCGCTGCGCGAGCGAGATGCCGGAGCTCAGCACCTATTTCCAATCCGGCGGATTGGTCGACGCCGTGCTGAACCTGGGTCTGCCCGCGCCGATCGATGTGCAGGTCAGCGGCTCGAACCTGGAACGATGCTTATGCGACTGCTGCAGAGATCGCGCAGCAGAGTGCGCGCAGCTTCCCGGGGTGAGCGATGTGCTCATTCCGCAGGACATCGATGCGCCTGCCTGCAAGCTGGACATCGACCGCGTCCGCGCGAGCGAGCTCGGTCTCTCCGAAAAGGAGGTCGTCAGCAATGTCATCACTGCGCTGACCTCGAACCGGATGATCGCGCCGAGTTACTGGGTCGATCCCAGGAGCGGCAACGATTACTTGCTCACGGTCCAGTATCCGGAGAACACGGTGAAGACGCTTAACCGATCTGCGAAGCATCCCGTTGCGCGCTCCGGGCCAGAACGATCCGACGCGCCTCGATGCGGTCGCCGACATCTGCAACGATCCAGGCGCCCACGGAGGTCGATCATTACCAGCTTACGGCGCGTGATCGACGTTTATGTCGCGCCGCAAAGCCGAGGAGACTGGGAGGAGTCGCTGCGGCGGTCGACCACATCGTCGATCAGGTGAAAAAACCGGAGGACGTGCGCGTCCACGTCGCGCGGCTCGGTCCAGGCGATGAGCGCCTCCTTCTCTTCCTTCGGGCTCGGGCCTGCTCCTTGCGGTTGTTCTGGTCTACCTGATCCTTGTCGCGCAGTTTAAGTCCTTCATCGATCCGCTTCCTGATTCTGCTGGCGGTGCCGCCCGGTCTCATGGGCGTCCTGCTGATCCTTACGCTCAGCGGCACAACGCTGAACGTCATGTCGCTCATGGGCGTGGTGATGATGGCGGGCATCGTTGTCTCCAACAGCATCCTCATCGTCGAATTCACTCACCGTCTGCTCGAGGATGGGCATGCCGTTGCTTGAGGCGTTGCAGACAGCCAGCCGGGTGCGGCTTCGCCCCGATTCTGATGACGTCGCTGGCCACGATTATCGGGCTCGTGCCCATGGCTCTCGAAGCTCGGTACCGGCAGCGAAGCCTACGCGCCGCTGGCGCGCGCCATCATTGGCGGCCTTCTGAGTTCGCTTGTCCTGACAATGTTTATTGTTCCGGCCGCTTTCTATCTTGTTTATCGGCGCCGGGCGAAGCATGCGGAAGCAAGTGCTCCGCATCCATCGAGTCCGCGTGGATTCCAGGCGGTTTCAACAGGAGCGGCCGTCTTCCTTCTCATATTCTTTCTGTCCAGTGGCCGCGGACAATGTCAGCCCCTGCCAGTCGATCACCTGAGCCTGGAGAAAGCGGAGTCGCTGGCTCTCCGGCACGCGCCTGCAATCGCACGCGAATATTTTCGTGCGCTCGCAGCTAACGAAGTCGTTAAGCAAGTCCGCTCCGGGTTGTTCCCGCAATTGACCGGCAGCGTAGCGGCCGTTGGCACAGGCGATGACATTAGCGGTATATTCGGAGGTTCACCGATCACCAATACCAATCCCGAAAGCCGTCCCGTTTCAACCCGGTTAGGTGCCACCGGCGGACTCAATGATCCGACCGTTTTGAGCCGCGAATCGAACGGTCTGAACCTGACACAACTTGTGACCGATTTTGGCCGCACCGCCAGTTTGATTGCGGCGTCGCGCTTTTCAGCCTTGTCGCAACAGCAGCAGGTTGAAGTCGCGCGCAGCCAGGTGCTGTTGCTGGTGGATCAGGCCTACTTTCGAGCGCTCGAGGCGGAAGCGCTCTCGCGCGTCGCCCAGGAAACTGTCTCGACCCGCCAGGTCATCGTCGATCAAATCACCGCTCTGGCTCAGGCGCAATTGCGTTCGGACCTCGATGCCAGTTTCGCCGAAGTGAATCTGCAGCAGGCGAATCTCCTTCTGCTGGATGCACAAACACGCGAGCAAGTCGCTTTCGCTGATCTTTCGGCTGCGCTTGGATATCAGGAACCCCATAAGTTTGTCCTCGAAGATGCGATTGTGCCGGAGTTGCGCGATCAAACTTTAAGCGGGTTGCTAAGTCAGGCGCTGAAAACGCGACCGGACGTGGTCGCGTTGCGCGAAGACATCTCGGCCGCTTCCAAAACTGCAACCGCTGAACAGCGCGCCCGCCTCCCGAAAGTGAATCTTCTTGGCAGCTTTGGACGAACCCCGACCGGGGATGCCGCTGTCCGCGAAACCTACGCAGGCGCCGGCTTCGACGTCGAACTTCCTCTCTGGACCGGTGGGCGTTTGTCATCGCGAGCGCGGGAGATGGAGTTGCGCACCGAAGTGGCGCGGAAGTCATTGCAGGATCTTGAGGATCAGGTGACCCGGGACGTGAATGTCGGTTGGCTGCTTGCTACCCAGGCCCGGAGCAAACTTCCTGTGACCGAGTCGCTCTTAAACGCTGCTTCGCAGGCCTTTGAGCTTGCGAGATCGCGATATGAGCGCGGCGCTGCATCCTTCGTCGAACTAAGCCAGGCTGAACTTGCCAAAACGCAGGCCGCCATCGATGAAGCGACCGCTCGCTATGAGTACGAGATCAGTAAAGCCGTTCTGCAGTTCGACACCGGTGCGCTGCAATTCGTAAAACCGTCCTCCCCACTCCGATAAGGACGCTGGCGGCATATAAGGCCCCGTCTTACAACGTCACGAAGTCACCAAATTGTAACAAAATCGTCTTTTGATTGTCATGTGTTGGTCTAAGCTGCAACGGCGTGACCTCAAAGATCTCGCCTAACCAAAATACTGTCCTTCAAATTCTGATCGCCGGCGCGGTTTTCGCCTTTTTCGGGGCGCCGCAAAACATCAAAGCGGCCGCTGACCCCGACGGAGATCAGGCAACCCGGTTGGAGAAGTTGGAGCGTGCAGTGGCCAACCTTCAGGCGGAAAACAAGGCCCTGAAAAAACAAGTAAGCGCGTTGAGTCATCCGGCGACTGCTTCGCAGACAATTCACGCCGCACCGGCGGCTCCGTCCCATGCCTCGGGCACCGCAAGCGCGGCCAGTGGCATCGCACCGAGTCCCGATTTCAAGGGCGGGCCAATTGAGTTAACGAACAATGGCTTTGTCACTTCCGATCCGACGAAATCGCCATTGGCCATTCAGATCGGAAGTCTCACCTTAACGCCTCTTGGTTTCATGGATTTTACTTCTGTGACGCGAGGGACCCTGAATGGCGGCGACATCGGGACGAGTTTCGCGAGTTTCCCCTACAGTAATACCGCCGCAGCTCAGTTATCCGAGACGCGTTTTAGCGCGAAGAACTCGCGCCTGGGATTGAGGATGGATACCGATATCGAGGATACGAAAGTCCTCGGGTATGTCGAAACCGACTTCCTTGGGAATGCCCCCACAAACCTCAATGTCGCGAGCAATTCCGACACGCTGCGAATGCGGGTCTATTTCGTCGACGTCCAGCATGGGCCGTGGGAATTCCTCGCCGGCCAGGACTGGAGCATGCTCACTCCTAATCGCAAGGGAATCTCGCCTCTGCCTAACGATATTTTCTTTACCCAAAACGTCGACGTAAATTACCAGGTCGGTCTCGTCTGGGAGCGCACGCCTCAGGTCCGCCTGCTCTTTCACCCTGATGAACATTGGACCCTCGGTTTCTCGGCCGAGAATCCGGATCAATATGTCGGACCGGCCGTAACACTTCCGGCCAACTTCACTTCCACGCAGGTGGATAACGGCAGCAACGGCACGGCCACACCTAATTTCATGCCCGATCTAATCGGCAAGGTGGCCTACGACACGAAAATTGCCGGACTTCCGTTTCACGCGGACGCCGCCGGAATTTTCCGGGAATACAAGATCAATACCTTTCAGTCGGCCAAAGGCACCAGCACGGACGCCTGGGACCAGGGATTTGGCGGCTCGATCAACCTGAACATCGGTATCCTGCCGCACGTTCAGTTGATCGAGAATTTCTTCGCCGGCGACGGAGTGGGCCGGGAAATTTCAACCGGGGTTGCGCCTGATTTCATCGTAACCGGTCCGGACGCCAATGGCGTTGATCACATTCGAACGGTTACCTGGTACGCGGGGATCATTGGAGCTGAATGGGATGTTTTGCCCACCACCAAGCTCTTTGGTTATTACGGACAAACACATATCGGGCGCGAATACGATCAGCTCGCTAACGGCAGCTTCGTCGGGTACGGCTTTCCCGGATCGTCGAATACAAATAATAAACGCATTCAGGAGTACAGCGTTGGCCTTTCTCGAGTCCTGTGGAAAAGCGATCGTTACGGCGATGTCAAACTCTTGCTTCAATATTCCTATCTCGAACGTGATCCCTGGTTCATCCCAGCCGGCGGCCAAAGGGACGCCCACATGCACATGGGTTACGTCGATATCCGCTACGATCTGCCGTGAGGAAGATCAACGAGCCGTTGTTGGGCTAATCACTTGCGAAGCAAAGACGGCTTCCGGATCGACTCCGGAAACTTTGCCAACCGCGATCCAGCCGAAGCGGCTAACGAGCGCGCCGGCTAAAAATGAAATCGCCGCCGAATGGAATGAAGCCGAAGAAACGAAGGAGCAATGCGCAAACGGTCCGGTCAAAACTTCGCCGATCCGAATGAGCCAGCCCGGTACCGTGCTCGTGGAGGCGCGATCGGCCTTGCCATGTTTATCGAGGCTGAGCCAGATCAGAAGCGCGGACTCAACCGCGGCGGCGTAAAATCCGAGAAAATTGAGCGCAGCGATTCGATGCCCGAGCAATTCCAACAAGCCGGCGGCACGATCCCAATCCGGCGGTTCCAAAATGGATCGGCAGCAACGTGCGATGCAGAAACCACGCCGGAATCGCCGTTGCCCCGATGAGCACGCCGGTATAGGTCGCAAGCAAACGTTCCGAAGATCGCCGAACCAAAAATTAAACCGCCGGCCGCATGCGCAGGAGTTGATCGACGCGTCCGGGAAAAGATGGTGACGCGTGCAATTCGAGCGCGATCAAACCTGGAACGACACAAGCGCCGAACAAGCTCAGAATCCAGGCGCCCATCGACATGGCTGATCGATGTTTAAAAACGCGCAGCATGTTGAGAAAAAGACGCGGGCGGCCCGAGATCCATGATCAGCAGAATCGGCGAGAGAATTCGCTCCCGCGATGGCCGCGACCCACATGGCCATGCGCGCAAGATCGACGTGATGAAAAAAGACGGCGCCGCTCGCGATCACGGCTGACATTCCGGCCAGCCCGCCCGAAGAAAAAGTAGAGTGGAACTTCCCACGTCCAAACCGGCGGCTTAACAACAGGCTGGCCGTAGTAACCGGGCTTGCGCGGAATCGGACCGCCGGCAACATCGACGCCTTTGCCCGGGAACGACGCCGTCCTTCCACGCTTGTTCGCGCAATTCTTCAAGTCGCTTTTCAGATGGCGAATTGCTCGTCATGACGAAAAGGCGAATGCCATGAGCGTCGCGATGATTGAGACGCCCGCGGTCGCGAACGCAGCCGTCCACGCAGACTTCAGGTAAATTGTCGGAATCTGCTGGTTTTGGTGGAAGTCCATAAGCCTCAGGCTCTCCGAGGATTAGGAAGAAGGCGTGAATGCCGCGCACGGATGTTTCCGTGGGATTGTAGAGTTGCGCGTCGGCGTAGCCACCTTGTTGAAGCTGCCGCAGGCGATCTTCACCGCGCGCACGCAGATCGTCCAGGCGGCCGAAGACAATCGATTCGGTCGGGCAAACCTTGGCGCAGGCGGGAACAAGGCCGCTCTTTTGTCGATCATAACAAAAGGTGCACTTGAATGCGCCGCCGGCATTTGGCAACGGCTCCGGCCGGCGATCGATTACGCCGAACGGGCAGGAGACAACGCAATAACCGCAGCCATTGCAGACATCGTCCTGGGTGTAGACGGTGCCGGTCTCGGTGCGCACGATCGATCCGGTCGGGCAGGCTTCCAGACAACCGGCTTCCTCGCAATGCTTGCACACGTCTGAGAGGAAGACCCAACGGAAGGGATCGTCAGATTGCGACTCGGCGATTGTGGATGGAAAGCCCGGCGCCTCCCGCACCGGCGCTACGGGCAGATCGGAGAGGTCGGCGCGTCGGGTGATTTGAGCTCCTTTGCGGACATCTTGCTCCAAAAACAAAACATGCCGCCAGGTCGAGGCGCCCAGGTGACCTGTGTTGTCGTAGGAATTGCCAGTCCAGGTGTAACCGTCGTCCGGCACTTGGTTCCATTCCTTGCAGGCGACTTCGCACGCTTTGCAGCCGATGCAAACGGTTGGATCGGTGAAGAAACCAACCTCGACGTGATCCTGCACGTAGGTGTGCTTGCGTTGGTTAGTGCTCTGTATGCCCTCGCCGATCATTGCAAAATTGGAGTAATGGAATGGTGGAGTGAGGGATTAGTAGAATAGGGGAGTGATAGAGTCATGGAAAGAAGAGCGTCACTTGCCCGGACTTTTTCCATTATTCCATCACTCCAATTTTGGTTCATCAGCTTTTGCCATGTTGACCGTGACCGCCGGCGTCAGCGCCTTCGCCGCCTTCAGCCGCGCCGGGAGGCGGCTGTTCCGGATGCAGGTTTGGCGGTCCTCCTTCCGGGACGTATCTTTTCAACCATTGCTCGAAGGCTGGACCACGCGGGATTCTTCCGGGATCAGGTTGCAGGACAGCGCTTTGCTTTCCATGATGGTCACGTTCGGCTCGCCGGAAATGGAAAGCAGATCATTAACGGGATCACCGGTGACAAGACCATCATTTCCGAAGTGAAAAGGAAGCGCGATCTGATGCACGGTGCGGCCCTTCAGTTGAATGGGCCGAATTCTTCGACTGACGAGCGCTCGTGCCTCAATCCCTCCGCGCAGGCTGACAATGGAAACAAAGTCGCCATTCTTGACGCCTAACGATCCAGCCAGCTCGGGTGAAATCTCCGCGAACATCTCCGGCTGTAACTCAGCGAGGTGTGGCAGATAACGCGACATACCGCCGGCGGTGTGATGCTCGGTCAGGCGGTATGTGGTGACGACATACGGAAAGCGCGCGTCGCCAGGGGGCGCGAAGCGATTCTCATCGCGCGTGAACCAGTTCACTATCGGATTCGTGTCGCGTTTATAGAGCTTGTTGTTAACCGGCGACTCGAGCGGCTCGTAATGTGTTGGCATTGGCCCATCCTTCAAACCCTTCGGCACATATATCCATCCAAGGCCGTCCTCATGGAGAATAAATGGCGCGTTGCCCGGGATGGCATCGAGCCCGCTCTCGTCCCCCTTCGGTCTGAACCCCGGCGGTTTCTCGATTGGGAAATCGGGATGATCGATGCCGGTCCATTTGTTTTGGGCAGCGTCCCACCAGACCAGCTTCTTCTCCTCGCTCCAAGGGGCGCCCTCCGGGTTGGCGCTCGCCCTATTGTATATGATGCGTCGATCCCCCGGCCAGACGAAGCCCCAGCCATGTCCGAGGTAATTCTTCGAATTTCGGGCGTTCGCCTTGTTCGTTCCTTCCGGTCCCAGGACACCGGCGTAAATCCAGCAACCGCTCGCGGTGGAGCCATCCGCTTTCAGGCGAGGGTACCCGTCAATCTGCGGTCCATGATGTGGACGCCCTTTCGCGTCTGAACCAAAGACGATTCCGCTGCCGCCGCTCGAGCCGGTATTTGGCGCGGTCGGATTCGTGTACCAGCCATTGATCTCCGCCAGGACGGCTTCCATTCTTGGATCGCCGTGCTCATCCTCCGGATACCACCAATCCAGCGCGCGCAAAGGTTCATCGAGCGGATCGTTGGACTGCTTCGCCTTCGCGATAAGGCGCAAGGCCAGTTGATGAATAAACCAGGCTTCCGAGCGCGCCTCGCCCGGCGGATTCACTGCCTTCTCGCGCCACTGCAACATGCGTTGCGTCTGCGTGAACGCGCCTTCTTTTTCGGCATGCCCGGCCGCAGGAAATTGGAAAACTTCGGTCTCGATGTCCTCGGAGTTCAATTCGCCGCGTTCGATCTCAGGGGCGTTGCGCCAAAACGTTGCCGCTTCAATTTCGACCATCTCGCGCACCACCATCCATTTCAGTTTGGCCAGCGCTTTGCGTTGCAATCGCGAGTTCGGTGCAGCGACGGCCGGATTTTGCCCCATCACGAAAAAGCCTTCCACTTTTCCGTCAAGCATTTCGTAGAGGAACTCGAAGAAAGAATGGTTTCCGGTGAGCTTTGGGACCCAGCTGTAGCCAAAATCGTTTTCCGGCGTCGCATTTTTCCCGTAAAAAGATTTGAGGACGCTGATGTAGTAGGCTGGATAGTTAGTCCAAAGCCCGGTCGGTTTCGTATTGGTCTTGAGATGATCCTTTAAAGTCTCCTCCGTCCCATCGCCTTTGGGCATGACCAGGTAGCCCGGCAAAACGTCGTAGAGAGTTGGGATATCGGTTGAACCCTGAATCGAAGCGTGTCCGCGCAAGGCCAGAATACCGCCGCCCGGCCGGCCAATGTTGCCTAACAAAAGCTGAAGGATGGAAGCGGTCCGGATAATCTGGACACCCTTGGAATGCTGGGTCCATCCTACCGCATAACAAATCGCCGCAGTCTTATTAGGTCCCGAAGCGCTGACGAGCGCTTTGGCCACCCTCTCGAAGATGTCGGCAGAGATCCCGCAGATTTCCTCGACCATCGCGGGGGTGTAACGGGCGAAATGCTTTTTTAGCGTCTGAAAGACGCAACGCGGATGTTGCAGGCTCAGATCGCGCTCGGGGAAGCTGAGTTTATCCGCGTTTTCATAAAGCCACGACTTCGGATCGTACTGGCGTTTTTCGGGATCGAATCCGGAAAAGAGACCGCTCAGTCCGTCTTCGGTGTCGCGAAAGTCTTCGCGCAGAATGCAGGAGGCGTTGGTGTAGTTAACGACATACTCCCGGAAGAATAGATCGTTCTCCAGCACGTGACGGATGAGAGCGCCAAGAAAAACAATGTCAGTGCCTGCCCGGATCGGTACCCAGATATTGGCCAGGGCGCTCGTGCGGGAGAATCGCGGATCGACATGAATAATGGTCGCGCCGCGCTCCTTCGCTTTCATGACCCAGCGAAAACCGACCGGGTGCGCTTCGGCCATCGACGAACCCTCGATCAAAATGCAATCGGCGTTGGCCAGATCTTGTTGCGCAGTCGTAGCTCCGCCCCGGCCGAAGGAGGTGCCCAGACCGGGCACCGTGCTGCTATGTCATATCCGAGCCTGGTTGGAGATGCAGACCATCCCGAGACCAAGCGTGAATAGTTTTCGAATCAGATAGTTTTCTTCGTTATCGAGGGTGGCGCCGCCGAGATGGCAGATCGCGGTGGTGTGATTGATCGTGTGTCCCTTTTCATTTTTGTGGACAAAGGTGCGCTTGCGCGATTCCCAAACCCGGTCGGCCACCATGTCCATTGCGCGATCGAGCGGAATCTCGGTCCACTCTTTCGCTCGTGGCGCGCGATATTTCATTTTCGTTTCGCGTCGCGAATGTGTGAGGAGCTGGTAGGAGGCCGCGCCTTTGGGGCAAAGATTCCCCTGGCTGATAGGACTTTCCGGATCGCCCTCGATCGAAACCAGCTTGCCGTCCTTATGATAGATCAACTGACCGCAGCCGACACCGCAGTAGGGGCAAACGGAACGCGCGACTTGGGCATCGTCGGTCCGCGCGTGCATCGCGCGCGTCTTATCGGACATCGCTTCGAGCCCGGTGCCATCTTTCCGTTCGCGGATTTGGCGAACGAAGCGGCCATTTAGAGAGCAAACCAATCATAAAGTCCGTCTCAAATTCTTCGCATCCGCAATCGTCCGCAGTTGTCTAAAAATATCAGGCCGTGGCTTTTCTAGGTGGCCGAATGATAATCGGCACCAGGATTGAAACTGCCATGACGACGGCGATGACATGGAGCGCCTGAGAATAATTTCCGGCTTTTTCGCGCATATGCGCAATGTAGAGCGGGCCGAAAACGCTCGCGAAACTCCAGGCGGTTAACATCAGTCCGTAAATTGGGCCGACATTCTTCGATCCAAAGTAGTCTGCCGTGAACGCCGGCATCGTTCCGAATCCGCCGCCGTAACACATCAGAATGACGAACGCGACCGCCGTCATGATCGAAGTTGCAGTCAGTGTTGGCAGCATCCAAAACAGCAAAACCTGAAGGAGGAACATGATTCCGAAGGTGACGCGCCGCGAAAGCAAATCGGATACCCAGGCCCAAAACACGCGGCCCATGCCGTTGCCAAGACTGACAATGCCGACCATGCCACTGGCCACCGCCACCGTCGCCCCGGTGATTTGTTTAAAAATGGGCGCCTCCTGTGAAATCAACGAGATCCCGGCGCAAGTGTTCAAAAACAAAATCAACCAGAGCGCCCACCATTGCCAGGTCTTGAGCGCTTCGGCCAAAATGTAGTCGTGAGTGGCGCGTTGCGCCGTCTGCGTCGCGCTCGGCGTCCAACCTTCCGGCCGCCAGCCATCAGGCGGATTCTGCATAAATAAAGCGGCCACGAGCGCGATGACCAAATAGGCCACGCCGAGGTAGGCGAAGGTGGGGAGGACCCCCACGGCGGCGATCAAACGCGTAGCGACGGGCGCCGTGATTAACGCGCCTGCTCCAAAGCCACCGACCGCAATTCCGGTGATCAATCCGCGCCGGTCTGGAAACCATTTCACCAGCGTCGCCACCGGCACGATGTAACCAAAGCCGAGTCCGAGTCCTCCAATCAACCCGTAACTCAGGTAGAGCCACCAAAGTTTATTCGCGGAAAAACTCGCCAGAAAAACTCCGACCCCGTAGAGAATCGCGCCCGTGACCGCGACGATCCGCGGGCCTTTGCGATTCATCCAAAGTCCGCCGAAAAAAGCGGCGAAGCCGAGAACGAAGATGCTGATGGTGAACGTGCGAGTGACCTCTGAAATACTCCAGTGGAATTGAGCGATCAGTGGATCGCGGAAAACGCTCCAGGCGTAAACCGCGCCGAGCGCAATCTGAAGAAACACACCGGCAGTCGCAATTGTCCAGCGATTTGGAGTTTTCATCCCGCCTCCTTTAATTTACAGCAAACCCGTTTTGTCCCGCGATTTCGGTTTCGACAAGCTTTTTATGACCGCTCTTCACGATAGCGGCACAACGACGCCGCCCATCTTCGGGATGGCATCGTAGGTCGCCTTGTCGATTTTGAGATGCGCCATGACCAGTTCCGCCGGTGTGTGCGCGAGCCATTCTGAGAACGAAAATTCCCGGTAGCGATCGGCCTTGAACATCTCGATAAAAATCAAATCGGTGTCCCCGGTATTCTCGACGTAATGCAGCAACGTTTTTTCCACAGTGTCGCGTCAAAACGGCACCAGATGCTCACCGGAAATTACGAGGCCGAGTTTCCATTGCGCTGGATGCAAAAAGATATGCACCTTGCGACGGTGAGCGCGTTTGAAACCGGCGTGGTTGTATTACAGACGAATGTCACCAAGGAGATCTATCGACTTGCCATGCGCAGCGGACGGGGAACCGAGGATTTCTCGGCCGTTTGCGACTATCTCTCTTACGATTCACGTTCTACGACTCTGCGGTAAGAACCCGGCGACAGAAAAGCCAGCGCGGGTCAACGCAGAAATCCGCGAACAGTTCTCCGGTTAGGGCGGCGTGTTTTTCAGACCGAATCGGAAAAGCTCATTTTTTCCTTCAAAGCCGTCCAGCGAATGGCTGCCCAACGTGGTTGCCTCGATTCTCTGACCTAAAGCTTCAACGGCGCTGACGGTTGCCACGCGGTGTTCTCGCAACCGGGAAGCCGATTTCTCCACTCGGAACAGGAAATTTAAATCTCTTCCCAAGAGTGGCGTTTCCCCTAACGAAGGCATTCCGCCGATGGCGACATCTCCAAGATGAAGGACAACGCGAAAACCGGGCTGTTCCTTCCGTTGCAGCTGTTCGAGGGCTTGCAGGGCGGTTACGATTTCGTCCGCGCTGCAACGTTCCTTATGCCAAAACGCGAGGAAGCCGTCTCCGAGGTACTTGTCGATGCATCCGCCGCAACGTTCGATGGCATCTTTGCAATTGGCCAGCCAGTTACCGACAATTTCTGAAAGGCTCTCGGGCGGGAGCCGCTGACTTAAAGCGGTGAAGTGTTCGATGTCGGCCAGGAGAAGCCAGCATCGGGATGTCTCAATACTCGGCAGGGTGCGCGCGAGATTTGTTCGATAAAGTGCCTCTGCATCAGATGTCTGGTGAAAATTAAATTCGGTCTCTCCGATGATGAACTTATCGCCGTCGCGCAAGAGGGTAGGCGCGGCCAGTCGACGATGATTGAGGTAGGTGCCATTACTGCTGCCAAGATCGATCAACCAGAATTCGCAGCCGTTTTGCCAATGAATCAAGGCATGCTGCCGTGAAACCTTTTGGGAATCGAGAGTTATGGTGTTGTTACGGCCGCGCCCAATCGAACAGTCATGGCAAATGGAAATTCGCTGATCGGCGTTGGTTTCCAACCACGCGGGCTCTTCTCCAGGAAAGTTCTCTTTCGGCTGGGACATGGTGCGAATGGAACGACCGCCACGCGGTCGTGTTACTGCTTGTTCTGTTGCATCCGATGCAGACGGTCATTCGCCTCGGCCAACCCTTGAGCTGCTGCCTTGCGATAAAGTTCCATTGCCTTTTTAACATCCTTATGCACCCCTTCGCCCTTTTCGTAAGCCATTCCCAAATTCTTTTGCGCCATGGCGGCGCCTTGATCGGCCGCCTTCTGAAATAATTCAGCAGCCTTAACGGCGCTTCGCGTTCGTCCACTGCCGGTTGCGTAAGCTACGCCTAAATCATTCTGAGCGCTGGCATCACCCTGCTCCGCTGCCTTCTCGAATAGGTCGGCAGCTTTCTTTTCATCCTGCGGCACTCCCATTCCGCTCTTGTAAGCCAGGGCGAGGTTTGTCTCCGCCTTAACACTGCCTTGATCGACTGCTCGCTGCAGAAGTTCGATGCCCCGATGGGCATCTTTCGGAACGCCGGTGCCATTCATGTAGAGATTAGCAAGATCGTTTATCGCCATCGCGTTCCCCTTGTCTGCGGCCTGACGATATAGTTCCAGCGCCTTGTTCAGGTCCTTTGGAACGCCATCGCCTTGTTGATAAAGCCAACCTAAGGACGTCTGCGCGCTCGGCTCTCCCACCGCCGCGGCTTCTTCCAGAAACCCAGCCGCTCTGTGTGCATCTTTGGTCACCCCGATCCCGTTCATGAGCAAGTAGCCAAGATTGGTTTCAGCGGTCACGTCCCGTTGTGCAGCCGCCTTTTCCAAAAGCTCTGCTGCCTTCCGGTTGTCTTTGGGCACACCGATGCCCAAGTTATATAACCGAGCTAAGGCAACCTGAGCGGTTGGATATCCTTGTTCGCTCGCTTTTTCATAAAGCTTGATCGCTTTGGCGAGGTCTTTGCCCATCACGTCTCCCTTTTCGTACAGTCCTCCAAGATTTGACTGGGCGACCACATCCCCTTTATCGGCCGCCTGACTGTACAGCTCGACGGCCTTTTGGACATCGCGCTGGATGCCGGTACCGGAGGAGTAGCAGCGGGCGAGGTTAATTATTGCAGGCAGATAACCCTGGTCGGCCGCCCGTTGATAGATCTCGATTGCATCAGAGGGCACTTTGCCCGGAACCAAATTCGCCATATAAAGAAGGCCGAGTGCAACCGCCGCATCCGGTCGGCTCTCCGCGCGCGTCGCGAGTCCGTCCGCCAAAGCCGTCTTTGCCAGTTGAGCCGCGCCCTCCTCGTTCTTCTGGATCTCGTCGAATCCTGTGTGCTTCCAAACCGCCAGCCGAGCCTCGGCCTCGGGAAGGCCTGCTTGAGCAGCCTGGATGATCAGGCGGCGAACCTCGTTCATGTTGACCGGCCTTTTATTTAGGCCCGCCCACAGTTCCATTGCATCCGCAAAATCTTTTTCAGCCGCGCTAGGAGTGTTTGTGTTTGTTGGAGAAGGGGCCGTCGGGAACGGACTGGCTTTGGCCGGATTTGTCGGCGCCGGTTGCGCGGCCGGAGAGAGATTCGTTTGCGAAAGGCGATTTCGCTTGAGCGACACCGTGAGGAATCCCGAGATCGCCAGAATCAGAACAACCGCCGGAATCAACCACCTCCGGCCTGATCCAACGCTCGCCGCTGCAACTTTTTCCGGGACGACTTTTTTACGGGCGGCCCGCTCGCCCTTTAAATATGCATAAACCTCCGCGGCCGACTGCGGTCGGGCCGACGGGTTCTTCGCCAGGCAGGCCGCAATCGTCTTTTCCCAGTGATCAGGAATTCGATCGTTTGCGATCGCGAGTTCGGCTCGTCGAGTTGAAATCGGCGGCGGGACTTTCTCGCTAATCTGGCGCGAGATATCGCCGGTATAAAAGGGCGGTTTGCTGCTTAGTAACTCATAGATTGATGCCCCTAACGAGTAAATGTCGTCCAGGTGACTTGTGCGCATGCCATCCATTTGTTGCGGGCTCATGTACAACAATGTCCCGCTGGTGCCGCGGGATTGAGTCAGCATGCTCATCGAGTCGCTCAAACTCCGGGCAATCCCAAAATCGGCGACTTTGATCTGTTCCTGCCGCGTCAGCATGAGATTCGCCGGCTTGAGATCGCGATGGACGATTTTGGCCTTCTGGTGGGCGTAGTCGAGGGCATTACAGATTTGTTCGAGCAACGGGAGCAGCTCGCCCGTTTCAAAGGTTTTCTTTGGCTTGGCCGCGCGAAGTGATGAAAGGGTTTCGCCATCAACAAATTCCATCGAGATGCAGGCGCTTTGAGCGTCTTGTACAAAGTCATAAATGCGCACGATGTTGTGATGCGTCAGTTCAAGGCTTCGCCGCGTCTCAGATTTTAAATCCTCCAGAACGGCTCGGTCGTGAATCATCAGCTCGGGCAAAAACTTCAGGGCCACATCGCGCCCGAGTTGTTCATCATGTGCACGCCAGACTACCCCCATGCCTCCGCGACCGAGGATGGCGCGCAGGGTATAGCGTCCAAAAAGTTTATGACCCGACGCAAAAGCGCGAATCGTTTCGGCGCCAGCAATGTCAGGACTTTCGCTACTGCCCATCTTGAGCAGGATAATTTTTAACAGGTCCGGGCTCGATTTGCCACATTCTTTTGGCCCCGGAGGATCTTCCTGTCGTTAAGGCGGTAGGAATTGACCGCCTGCTTCACCCGACTCCGAGAAATCGCTGATAGAGAAAAGATGCGGCCATCGCGGTGATGGCTACGACTATGATCATTTGCCGGGTCCGACAAGTCGCCCGAGAGACTGCCGTCCGATGTGGTCCGGCCACGGCTCTCGCACTGTTAGCTGTAGCCTTCTGAAACTCGTCCTGCACGATCTCTCGAAACTCGACCGGCTCTACCGGATCGCAGCATTCACGGCCCGGCCTGTTCATGAATCAGAAATCGCCGCCAGCGAGGACGTTAGACGGCGTAACTTGACGGCGGTGCTAGGTTAACTTGCCCCGGAATTTCGGGGAGGCTCTATACATATATGATACGCGTTTCCGACCGAACCCGTAGGATTGGCGAATTTGCACCCGTCGTGGCGGACGAGACGAGCTCGCCCCTTCCGATCCCATCGCTCCATCACGCCAGCACTCCATTGCTCCACCAGGATTCGGAGCTGCTCGATTCGTATTCAAAGACGATTAGTGCAGTCGCCGATCGAGTTGCGCCCAGCGTGGTTAACATTCGCCTAACCAATAAAGATGGGCGATCTGGCGGCGGCTCCGGGTTCGTTATCGCCCGCGATGGTTTTATTCTGACGAACAATCATGTCGTGCAAAACGCCCGCGAGTTGGACGTGACGTTGCACGACGGACGAATCTACCCAGCTCGCGTTGTCGGGACCGATCCGGAAACAGATCTTGCCGTCGTCCGCATTGATGCGCCCGATCTGCATCACGTCCGGTTGGCGAACTCCGCCACGATTCGCGTCGGGCAAATCGCGGTCGCGGTCGGATCGCCCTATGGCTTTCAGCAAACGGTGACTGCTGGAATTGTCAGCGCTCTCGGTCGAAGCATGCGCGCGGAGTCCGGCCGCTTGATGGACGATATTATTCAGACGGACGCAGCCTTGAATCCCGGAAATTCCGGCGGACCGCTTTTGAACAGCGCCGGTGAAGTCATTGGGGTGAACACGGCCGTCATCCTGCCAGCGCAGGGAATCTGCTTTGCCATCGCGAGCAACACAGCGCATTTCGTGGCCGGTTGGCTGATTCGCGACGGGCGCATCCGACGGAGTTCGATCGGCGTGGCGGCGCAAAATGTGCCGTTGCATCCGCGCGTGGTGCGGTTTCACAAACTTTCGGCGAATGCCGGAGTGCAGGTAACCGAGATTGCGCCAGGAAGTCCGGCGGCCATCGGTGGCCTGAGACATGGCGATATCATCGTGGGATTTAAGGGACAGGCAATCGCAACGATCGATGACTTGCACAAGCGGCTGGTGGCTTCGGAGATTGGCGTCCCATCGCCGATCATGATTCTTCGGGGGACGGAGAAACTATTTCTAATGGTCGTGCCGAAGGAATTGCAATCGTAAGAGATCAGCAAAGCCGCATCTGCGAATTGATGGAATACAGCGGACGAGACAAGCTCGTCCCTCCAAGATGATCTCAGCGGCGAGTCGGTTGCCCGGGAGGGACGAGCTTGTCTCGTCCGCTTGAGATGCATCCCAGACTCAGAGCTTGCCGGCGTATTTGTCTGCGAAGAGCGCCGGCTGGCCACCGGTGTGCAGGAAGAGCACGCTGTCGGAGCTTTTGAAGAAGTCCTTGCGGATCAGGTCAATCAATCCGGCGGCTGCCCGCCCGGTATAAACTGGATCGAGCAGTAATCCTTCGTGACGGGCAAACAGTTGAATGGCTTCGCGTTCGCCTTCCGTCAGCACGCCATATCCCGCTTCGCAATAAGCGGCATCCACGTGAATGTCAGCGGGTCGGAACTCGATTGGTTGGCCAAGCTTTTCGCTGGCTTCAGATGCCAGTGCGGAGACGCGATTCGTTAGCCATTCTTCGGATTCGTCCACGCTGATCCCGAGAATCCTGCCCGAGTATCCAAAGGCGCGTTGGCCGAGGACCAGCCCCGCCTGGGTGCCGCCAGAAGATGTGGCGAAGACAATCCAGTCGGGGCGAACCTCCTGGCGGAGGATCTCTTCAATGGCAAAGGCGTACGCCAGGGCGCCGGTTGCGCTCGATCCTCCGTAAGGGACGAGATAAGGCCTTTTCCCTTTCGCGACGCATTCGTCGAACGTTTCGCTCAAGGCGTGGTCGCGCAGGTTGCGATCGGGTATCATCCTGATCTCCGCGCCTAACAATTCATCGAGCAGAAGATTGCCGGATGATTGCTCTGTGGCCGGACCGTTTAGGACGAGAATGCAATCGAAACCGAATCGAGCGGCGGCGGCGGCGGTTTGGCGGCAGTGATTCGACTGCACGGCACCAGCGGAAATGATCGTCCTGGCCCCCTGCGCCTGCGCTTCTGCGATCAGGAATTCGAGTTTGCGCGTCTTGTTGCCGCCGAAAGCGAGCCCAGTTTGATCATCGCGCTTGACCATGATACGCGGGCCGGCGGCGCGCAACGCTTGGCGAAGTCTTGGAAGTTCTTCGATCGGGGTGGGGAGGTGAGCGATGGGGGTCCGGGGTGGCGCCATGGGGTGATCTTTCTGTAGCGGCGGTCTATGACGGTCGCAAATCCAGAGGCGATTAAGTGCGACGTTCATGGACCGCCGCTACAAAGTCTCAGGTTTTTGTTTGACTGGGATTGTTTCCTCGATTAATACTTAACCAGATGGTTAAATATTCACAGACGCTGGATCGCACTTTTGCCGCCCTGGCCGACCCGACCCGGCGCCGCATCCTCGCCCACCTCGCCCGGGGCCACCGGCGCGTGACCGATCTGGCGCGCCCCTATGACATGTCGCTGCCGGCGGTCTCAAAACATCTGCGCGTGCTCGAGAAAGCCGGCTTGCTGCGCCGCCGGCGATCCGGACGGGTCCACGAAATTCAATTGCAAGCCAAGCCACTGAAACAAGCGGCCCAGTGGGTCGAGGAATATCGCAGGTTCTGGGAAGGCTCCCTCGATCGGCTCGCTGAATTCCTTGAGAAGACGAAAAAACGGGAAAAGACTCATGAAAACAAACGCTGAAACGATTGATGAGGTTGTCGTCGAACGAATGTTCGATGCCCGGATCGCGCGGGTTTGGCGCGCTCTGACGGACAACGAACAAATGCGTCAATGGTATTTCGAGCTGAAGGAATTCAAGCCGGAGGTCGGTTTCGAATTTGAGTTCATCGTCGAACACGAGGGAATGACCTATCATCATCTTTGCAAGGTCACCGAAGTGGTCCCGCAAAAGAAGATCGCCTATACGTGGCGATACAAAGGGCACGAAGGCGATTCGTTAGTCGCTGTCGAACTTTTTCCGGCAGGTGAAAAGACGCGCCTGAAGCTGACTCACACGGGCCTCTCGACTTTTCCGAAGACTCCGGCATTCAAAAGCGACAATTTCCGGCAGGGATGGAACGAGATCATCGGCAAATCCCTGTCCAAATTTCTCGAACCCGAAACCGCACAGAAATCCTAATCATGACTACGAAAACCTCCGACAACCGTTCTCTCGAAATTCAACGAATCATCAAAGCGCCGCGGGATCGCGTCTACGCGGCCTGGACCGATCCGGCGCAGCTTCAACAATGGTTTGGTCCGGATGGCGTCAAGACCGTTCGCTTTTCAGCTGATCCGCGGGTTGGCGGAAAATACAGCTGGCGACTCGTTAACCAGGAGAACGAGGAAATGACAGTCCACGGCGAATATCGCGAGCTTCAGCCCGGGAGGAAGATTATCTTTACCTGGCAATGGGAAGACGACGACGCCTGGAAGGAGCGGAGCAGCACGGTGACGGTCGAGTTGAGCGATTGCGAAGGAGGCA
Source organism: uncultured Verrucomicrobiae bacterium (assembly GCA_963824205.1). Lineage (GTDB taxonomy): Bacteria > Verrucomicrobiota > Verrucomicrobiia > Chthoniobacterales > UBA10450 > JBBRDU01. The sequence goes on from CAWGOG010000001.1 coordinate 1,697,358, forward strand.
CCTTAGTGCGGCTGTCGCACCAACAGCTCCCGAGCGAAGCCTCACGCGATCGGCACAACCAGGGCTGGACCGGTGTCCTCGACAAGCTGGATAACTTTTTGGCCAAGTAAATAAACAAGGAAGGAAAAATGAACACTGAAGAAGTAGCGCATAAAGTAGTGGAGTTGGTCCGTAAACAGGCTTGGTACGAAGCGCTCGAGACACTTTACGACAAAGACATCGTGAGCGTCGAAGCGCGCACCAGAGACGGCAGCTCACCGGAGATACGCGGCGCCGACGGCGTCCGCGGCAAGATCGACTGGTGGGTCAATAGCATGGAAGTCCACGCCTTCGAAGTCAGCGGCCCGTTCGTGGCGCACGATCGTTTCGTTGTGCAGTACGACGTCGATGTGACGGACAAGAGTTCCAAGAACCGGTTCCAGATGTCGGAAGTCGGCGTTTACACGGTGAAGAACGGCAAGATCGTTCGCGAGGAATTTCTCCCGCGAGCTGATTGACGCCTATTCGGCCGGCAAGGCGATCCTTAGACCTTATATTTCGCGGAGGGCCACCATCGGATCGACTTTGGTCGCTCGCCGGGCGGGCAGATAGCTGGCCAGAACGGCGACGCCAAAAAGAAGCAGGGGCACGCTCAGAAAAACCGCCGGATCGTGCGGGCGTACACTATACAGGTACGCTGGCCATCAGCTGCGAAACGATGAAGGCACCGATGAGTCCCACGGCCGCGCCAGTCAGCGCCAGTCCGAGCCCCTGGCGCAGGACCATGCCCCGGATCTTTCCATGGGGCGCGCCGAGCGCGAGCCGGATTCCGATTTCATGGGTTCGTTCACTGACCACGTAGGAAATCACCCCGTAAATTCCAAGCCCGGCGAGAAGCAGAGCGGTTAGGGCGAAGAGACCGACGATCTCCATGGAAAACCGTCGCTGGGAAAGAGAAGCCGAAACAGTCGCGCTCAGCATCTGAGGAGCGAAAACCGGGAGGGTTGGATCGACCGCTTGAACCTGCCGGCGCACGGCCTCGGGAATTGCGGTCGCGTCCAGCCGGCCGCGCAGGAAGATCGCCAGATGCTTGGCGCCCCTCTGGTAAATGCAGGTGTAGATTTGCGGAATGTTTGCGTTCTCCAGAGACTCGGTGCGGGCGTTGCAGACGACGCCGACGATCGTGGTCCAGGAAGTCGCCCTCCGCGAAAGTTTCACGTGTTTTCCGACGGGATCCTCGTTAGGCCAAAAAGTTTGTGCGGCCGCTTCGTTGATCACCGCGACGGTCTCGGCCTTGTCATTATCGAGATCAGTCAACAGGCGCCCGCGTCGCGGCGCCATCCCCATCAGGTGGAAATAGCCCGGGGAGATGATCGATTCGTCAATCAGCGGCGCCTCGTTACTGGCCGTCTGGTGCTCTTCAAAGACGATCGGGAGTGGCGGATTTTGATTATTCCGATCGTGGCCCAGAGGGAGTGCGCCAAGATCGCCAAAGGCTGATTCCTCGACGCCGGGAAGTGTTTGGCAGCGGCGCAAGACTTCACGAAAAAACGGCGCCTGCTCTGTCGCGGTGGCATAGACGTCGATCTTGGGATCGTTCGGATACGGGATCCGCGTCTTGATCGCCATGACACTCTCCGGATTGAACCCGAGCGGCACGTTCAACAGATCCCAGAAGCTCCGCAAGAGCAGACTGGCCGCAATCAACAGGACTAACGAAAGTGCAAATTCGGTTACGACCAGGAGACGTCGCGTGCGTGTTTGTTTGCGTGAACCCGAGGCGGATCGTCCTTCCTGTTTAAAAGCGTGTGTCAGATCCGCCCGGCCAGCCTGCAAGGCGGGAGCGAGACCGAAAATGGCGCCGGCGCCAAGCGAGGCGAGCAGGGCAAACATCAGGACGCTCCAGTTGACCGATATGTCGGCCAGCCGCGGCAAATTCTCCGGGACGAAGCGGACAAGAAAATCTTTGCTCAAGTAAAGGACGGTCAACGCGGCCACACCGCCAAAGAGCGAAAGCAGCATGCTCTCGGTCAGCATTTGCCGGATGAGCCGCGAGCGCTCGGCGCCCAGGGCCTGGCGAATAGCCATCTCGCGCCCGCGGGCGCTCGCTCGGGCGAGCATGAGGTTCGCGATGTTCACGCAGGCGATGACGAGAACCAGGACAACGGCAGCGAACAAAAGGACAAGCGGCTCGCGCACGTTTCCAACCATGCTGTCCTTGAGCGAGATCAATCGGATCCGCCAACCGGCGTGCGCAGGATAATCTCCTGGAAATTGCTTTTGCAGAGAGGCAACCAGCGCATCGATCCGGTTTTGCGCCGACTCCAGGGTCAGTCCGCTTTTGAGACGGGCGATCGCAGTGGGAAGATTGCGGCCGTTCCGCGGCGGACGATCATTCAAAGGCGCGCCGTAGAAACTCGTTGCCGCCCACACTTCGATGTTTTTTTCTTTTGAAGTCGCGCCGGGATCTCGAAACCCGGGCGGCATGACTCCAACAATATGATAGAGATCGGTGTCCAGCCTCAGGGTGCGGTCGAGAATCTTGGGATCACCGCCGAAGGTCCGTTTCCAGAGTGCATCACTGATGACAACTTCGGTAGTAAATCCGGGCGAATGATCCGTCGGCGGAAAGGTGCGGCCCAACTCCGGTTGTGCACCGATCAGTGAGAAATAGCCGGGCGCAACGATGAGGAGACTGACGCGTGCCGGTCGAGAGGATCCGGTGAGATTGTTGTCGTCGTACCAGGTCGGCGATACGTATTCGAAAATTCCGGAATGCTGGAGATCCTGCCACTCAGGCTCCGACATGCCGACATCCTGGGCGCCGACGCCGGGCAGGTCGTCAATGATCCTAACGAGTTGTTCGGGCTGCGGATAGGGCAGGGGATGAAGCAGGGTGGCGTCGACGACACTGAAGATGGCGGTGGTCGCGCCGACGCCCAGCGCGATCGTTAGGACGGCTACAATGGTGAAACCGGGGGCCTTGCGCAGGATACGGAAACTGAAGCGCAGATCCTGGCCCAGAGTATCGATCCAATTTCCGGCAATCGACTCGCGGCACTCGGTTTTGTAGCGCTCGGGGCTTCCGAACTCCAGGCGAGCGCGGCGCCAGGCTTCACTCTTTGCCAGTCCCAAACGTTCGAGATCGTCGGCGCGCTCCTGGAGGTGTGCGTGTAATTCCTCTTCCAGGTCGTTTTCAATCCGAGATCGGTGAAACAATCTCCAGCCGAGCGATCGAAAGTAGGCCAGGAAGCTCATGGCGGGGGCCCGCTGCCGTTAGGTTGTCTCCGGTTGCGCCGCCAGCACCGAGGCGATCGCCCCGGCCAGCCTTTTCCAGCCATCTGTTTCCTCGCGCAGGCGCCGCCGTCCAGCCGGTGTGAGCTCGTAAAATTTCGCGCGCCGATTGTTGTCCGATGTGCCCCATTCCGCTTTGAGCAATCCCTGGCGGACCAGGCGGAAGAGGGCTGGATAAAGTGCGCCCTGCTCGATCAGCAATGCCTGGCGGGAGATCTGGCCGATGCGGAGGAGAACTCCGTAGCCGTGCAAAGGCCCCAGCGAAACCGCCTTTAATATCAGGAGATCGAGGGTGCCGGGAAGAAGTTCAGCTTGATCGGTCATGCGTTCTCCTAATCTGATTAGGAGATTAGCGCCGGCTCTCCTAAGCTGTCAAGGAAAGACAGGGGAAAAAGCAGCCGGGTTAGAAGGTGTTGGCTCAGCCTTGGCCCTCCGTTTCTTAAGAGAGGGCCCGTCGGTGTCGAGACGGTCTTCTCCAAACCCCCGGTTGTATTCTGGCCGTTTCGGGCGATAATAGGCGCTTACTGGATATTCTGCTTAGATTCACTGCACGGTAGATCGTCAGGTGAGCATACGCTCATTGGTGGTTTGAAACCCGATACACGGGAACGGCTCTGTAGCTCGTAGGTATTTCCATATTCAAACACAATGAAACTGTACGTAGGTAATCTCTCCTTTGAGAGCACCGAGAACGATCTTCAGGATCTTTTCGAACAACACGGCACTGTCAACGAAGTCCATCTCATGATGGACCGGATGACGGGCAAATCCCGCGGCTTCGCGTTCGTCACCATGAGTGACGACACCCAGGCCAATGCTGCAATGAGCGCGATCAATGGTCGCGACCTCAATGGGCGCAGCCTGACGGTGAACGAAGCGCGTCCGCGCGAAGAGCGCCCCCGTCCAGGTGGCGGTGGAGGCGGCGGCGGTAACCGTTCCTTTGCGGGCAATCGCCGGTAGATCCGGAGTGATTGCGCAGCCGGCGCCCATTTCAAATGGGCGCCTGGCTGTTTGCAAAACCTGTAAATAGACCATCAAAAATACTGTGAATTCTGAGAAGGCTATCGAGCTCGAAGGAACCATCAGGGATGTTCTGCCCGGAACGATGTTTCGAGTTATGCTGGCCAATCAACACATGGTGCTGGCGCATATTTCAGGGAAAATGCGGAAACGATTTATCCGGCTAACAATTGGCGACCGGGTGAAACTCGAAATGTCTCCATACGATACCGCCAAAGCGCGCATCGTTTATCGCCTCTAATTATTATGACTGAATTTTTCTTCGAACCACCTCGCCGTCCGAAAACAAAACGTGGGCCAAACATGAAAAGCCTGCTCGTGCGCTGTCCCGCCACCGCGATGCTCAGCGACACCGGTCAGCAGATTGATGAAAAGCTTTGGGAGAAGGCGAAGGTCAAGAACACTCAGTTTAAATGCTCACATTGCGGCGCCATGCATGACTGGACGAAAAAGGATGTCATCCTTGGACGGCCCAAGCCTCCAGCGGCTCTCGCCGAAGCCTCGCGAAAGTAGCGAGGTCAGAATCCAGTCGTTAACCCGCGAACTGGATATTCTACGGGCATTGGCCGTGGCGAATGCCGGGTTAGAGACCGGGAAGCGAAAGCACCCTGCGGCTCTCATCCGCAATCAACTTTGCCCGGACGTCATTCGGTTGCCCCGGAGCCTCCACGAAGATGCAGAGGATGAGCGGGCGTCCGTCCGGTTTCCGGATGATGGCTATGTCGTTCGTGTTCGCCGCATCATTGCGGCCGGTCTTGTCTCCGACGCGCCAGTTCTTCGGAACAACGGAACGAATCATCCCATCCCCGGTGGTGTTTTGTGCCAGCCACGACTCCAGCTTGTCACGTAAAGACGCGGACAAGCCATCGCTCAGAAGAATTTTCTCCATGTCATGCAGCATCGCCACCGGCGTGGTCGTATCTCGTGGATCACCTGCTGTGACGATGTTGAGCTCCGGTTCTTTTCGATCGAGACGAGTAACCTCATCACCGAGGGCGCGCGCGTAGGCAGTCACGCCTCCCGGGCCACCGAGTGTCTGCAAGAGGACGTTGGCCGCGGTATTGTCGCTGTAAGCGATGGCGGCGGCGCAAAGTGCTTCAAGCTTCATGCCGCCCTCACTCAAATGCTGTTTGGTTATTGGCGCCCAGGCAAGAATGTCGGCTTCGCCATACTTCACGAATCGATCCAGTTTCTCTTCGCCGCGATCGACCCGGTGAAGCACCGCGGCGACTGCGAGGAACTTAAAGGTGCTGCACATGGCGAATCGCTCATCGGGGCGCTGCAGATTCTTTATTTTTCCGTCGACATCGAGCATGGCAACTCCGACGCGCCGGTCCTCCATGGCGCCGCAGCGGGCGGTCGAGTTCAAGAGGGAGACCGCCAACAAAAGAAGCTCGGTCAGCAGGGTGAAGCTGTCCCTAAACACCTGCCTCATGGAAGTCTTACTTTGTAGCTGCGCTTGACTCTGAACGGCATACGAATTCTCGGTATACTCTTATATGGCAGAGCACTCTGGTCGAATCGATACACCCGAGCCCCGATGGCAGGTCGTACTCGCGCTTCTGGCTGTGGGCGGAATTTACGTCGCTCTGCCAAGTTCTCTCGTGATCGGGCCGATCTGGCTCCTGCCAGGTCTTATCGTGATCCTTCTCATCCCGACGGTCGTTAGTCATCGAACCGGCCGGCAATCGTTGAATCGTGTTATTGGTCTTGCGATCAATTCGATTATAACAACGGCCCTGATCGCCTCGGTTGTGCTGCTCGTGCGCGCACTGCCCTCGCACAAGGAAGATCCGCTTTCCCTTCTCTTATCGGGCGGCGAACTTTGGTTAACAAACGTGCTCGTTTTCGCGCTTTGGTATTGGCGACTCGATGGCGGGGGACCCACTCGCCGCCAGGAAGACAAGGAATTCGGCAGCCGTAGTTTTCTTTTCCCGCAGATGCAGATTGAGAAAGAGGAGCGCTCTCGGTTTAACTGTGAGATCTGGCGGCCGCGTTTCGTCGATTATCTCTTCGTCGCTTTCACACAGAGCTCGACTTTTGGGCCGACTGACGCTCCACTGCTCGCGCGCTGGGCGAAAATTCTCGGGATGATCCAGATCGCCATCTCGCTGAACATCGTCATCCTCCTGATCTCGCGCGCAGTTGGAGTCCTGTAGCGGAGGCTAGAATTTCGACGCCGAGATAATTTCGGGAAACCCGGCTTCTTTCAGTTGCCGGTTCAATGGCGGAAGATCGCGATCGATCACTTTCTTCCACGACTCCGATACTGGCTTTGCTTTGAACTGGAGTTCGCCGGCCGCGGTCTTGACCGCCTCTGTCGGAGCAGCGTCGGCCGTCTGAATGTCGTTGAACAGGGCTTCGGCTGACTCCAGAACAAACAGTGACGGCGGAGCGCCAGGACGCGCGCGTGGCGGCCCGAATTCCTTCAGTCCTTGAACGAAGGCTTCCAGTTTTCCAGCAACCTCTGGTCGTTCGGCCGCTTGCGCTTTCAGCTTCATAACCTGTTCGATTACTTCGTCGAAACTTTTTGCCACCGGAGCCAGCGTCAGCCGCAATTGATACAACTGTTGCGAGAGATCGAACTGCTCTTGCAGGTCCGCCAGGGAAGTTTTCACGCGCGGATCCATCTTCACTGTCAGAGGTTGAGTGACACTCTTGCCGTCGACCGTGAGGACAACGGTGTATTCACCGGGCATGACCCACGGTGAAGTGGGCCTTGGAGGAGTATCGCGATATTCGGCCGACATGGGAAACTCCGGGTCAGTGTTGGGCAATGGCGTGGAATGCATGTCCCAGAGGAATCGATGCATTCCGGCCTTTGCGGAGAGCGATTGTGAAGAGCGAATCCAATAGCCCGGGATCTTGAGCTTCTTCTGATCGATTGGCTGAGGTTTGTCGTCGCTGGAATATCGCCTAACTAATTCATCTTTGGCGTTTTTGATTTCGAGCGTCACGGGACCTGAGGAATCAGCCGCGAGGACGTAGTCAATCATGGCGCCGTCCGGCGGGTTTTGTCCGGCTGGTTCGTCCGGCGGCAATGGTGTGTCGGTGTTCATACTCCACCGAACGCGCAGGGCGGTTTGTGGCTTGAAAAGGGCGTTCTCCATTTGCTCCCCGGAACGCTGTCGAAGCGGTGTGATGTTATCGAGGATCCAGAATCCGCGGCCATGTGTCGCCACCACGAGATCGTCATCTTTAATAATGAGATCGCGGACCGATGTGGCCGGTAGGTTCAGTCGAAGCGGTTCCCAGTTCTCGCCGTCGTCGAAAGAGACGTAAACGCCTTTCTCCGTTCCGGCGAACAGAAGACCCTTGCTTTGCGGATCCTCCCGGACGGCGTTGACCGTTTGACCGGGCGGAATTCCCCTGACGATTTCTGTCCATGTGTTACCGCTGTCGTGGGTTCGGAAAATATGCGGCCGCAAATCGTCGAGGCGGAGTGTATTCACGGCCGCATAGGCGGTCTTGGAATCAAAATGGCCCGCGTCGATCACAGAAATCTTTTGCCAGGCTGAGATATCCGGCGGCGTCACGTTGTTCCACGTTTTGCCTGCATCGCTGGTCAAATGGATTAATCCGTCGTCGGTGCCGCACCAGATTCGATCGGCGTCGAGTGGTGATGGAGCGACCGCATAGATAACGCCGCGCTGTTTGGACTGAGCCGCCGGATCGCCCTTGTATTTTCCAATGCTGACGGGCGGTTCAAACGTCGCGCGCGATAGATCAGGGCTGATTTTTTCCCAATGATCACCGCGGTCGCGCGTTTGCCAGAGAGTGTTTCCGGCGAAGAAGAGCAGATGCGGATCGATCGGTGAAAAGACGACCGGCTCGGTGCGTATCATTCGGAAGTCTGCTGTCTGTAGCGGGACGGGCAGGATGTTTTGGGCCTGGCCGGTTCGCCGATCGAACCTCGTGAGTTTGCCGCCGTAAATCACGTCGGGATCGAGCGGATCGGCTACGACATATCCGTATTCTTCTGCCGCCACCGGCTGCCAATCACGAAATGTGATGGCGCCGTCGTTTCCGCGGCTTACGATTCCGACCGAACCGCTTTCCTGTTGTCCGCTGTAAAGCCGGTAAGGAAATGCGTTATCGGCGCTCACATGATAGAGCTGCGCCGTCGACTGGTTGTACCAGGAACTCCACGTCTCTCCGCCGTTAACCGTGACGATCGCTCCCTGGTCCGAGCCAAGAAGAATCAGATCCGGATTATTTGGATTGATCCAAACGTTCTGGTAATCGTCTCCGCCCGGCGCGCCGCGCCATCCGTCCCACGTCTTGCCACCGTCAGTTGATTTCCAGCAAACGACGCTGGCGGAGTAAACAATCTTCGGATTCTTTGGGTCGAATCGAACGACCGGAAGATCGCCACCTCCGATTCCGAGACCGGGCCGAGGATCGTCTGTCGCTCCGGCCCAGCTCTCGCCGCCGTCATCGGAGCGATAAAGTTTTGAAATAGTTTTTGTCCGGACCGCTGCGAACAGAATCTTCGGCGAACTTGGAGAAACCGCGATGTTTGCCTGCACAATGTGATCAGGCAGGCCTTTGGTCAGTTGTTTCCAGGTCTTGCCGCTATCGAGCGATTTGAAAATCCCGCCGTTGTCGCCGTTGAAGCCCGCGTTTTCCCATGGACCTTCGCGGGATTCCCAGAGCGTTGCGTAAACAATTCCGGAATTGGACGGATCGATTTGCACGTCGCTCGCGCCGGTATTTTCATCTCGATAAAGGACCTTTTCGAATGTCTTGCCGCCATCGAGCGATCGAAACAGGCCGCGCTCTTCGTTAGGTCCGTATGGGTGGCCTGCCACCGCCACGAACAATCTGTCTGCGCTTTTCGGGTCGACCGCCAACTGTGCGATTTGTTGGCCGTCGCGCAGTCCAAGATGTGTCCAGGTTTTTCCGGCATCGGTCGACTTGTAAATTCCATCACCGACCGAGAGATCAGGCCGATGAAGGCCTTCCCCGCTGCCGACGTAAACAACATTTGGACTTGAAGCTGAGACGGCGATTGCGCCGACGGATGCAGTCGGTTGATCGTCAAAGATCGGTTGCCAGGTCCGGCCGTAATCGGTCGTTTTGAAGACGCCGCCGTTAACCGGCGCCATATAAAACAGATTCGGCTGCGAAGGCACGCCGGCGATGGCGCGGGTTCGCCCGCCGCGAAAAGGTCCGACATTTCGCCAGCGCAAAGCGGAATCAAAGTCTGAGGCGCAAGATTGAGCGATGGAAACGCCGCTGCCGAGAAGCGATGCGACCCAAAGCGCGGTCAGAGAATTTCGAATGGAGCGCATGCGGCGCGGCCATTCTCTGCCGCGATCGCAAGGGGTGCAACCGGATCGCATCACCTGGATTTGGGGGCGACGTTTGGGTTACTTGGAGTTAGTGTCGCGAAAAGGGGAGCGCGCGAAAGGAGTTCAATATGGAAATCAAAAGAAGCGGTTCGCAACCTTCCATCAGGGGACCTGCGGATTGGTTTACCGGAACGGTGCGAGTTGATCATCTCTTCGAGGCCAGGGCGCCGGCGCGTGCTTCGAGCGCGAGCGTCACCTTCGAACCCGGCGCACGCACCGCGTGGCACACACACCCGCTGGGACAAGTCCTGATCGTCACGTCCGGTTGCGGCCGGGCGCAGCGAGAAGGCGGCCCGGTTGAAGAGATCCGCCCTGGTGACGTTGTCCGATTTGAGCCTAACGAAAAGCATTGGCATGGCGCGGCGCCGACTACGTTCGTGACCCATATCGCCGTCCAGGAAGCGCTCGATGGTAAAGTGGTCGACTGGATGGAGAAGGTCAGCGAAGCAGAGTATGGCGGCTGAGGCTGAAGGCGCTTCGGTCGGCGCGATGCCGCCGAAGAGGCGCTGCGTCGTCGCCTTCAACGTGCAAAGCGCGAAGGCGATCTTCCGAAAAATTCTAATCCGGGCGACTTGGCCGGTTATGTAATGACTGTCGTCCGCGGAAGGGCGGTGCCGTCAGCTGGCGGCGCCGCTGAAATGACCGCAGGATCAGTCGCGCAAAAACGAGCTTGCGACGCGACCGGGAAGCCTCATTGTAATATTTGCGCGAGGTTTGCATGGCCGATCGAAGCGAAAGTGACGAAGAGGCGGCAGCGGAAAAGCGCGGCGAATTCGGCAAATCGACACGCCGCACTTTTCTGTCGCGGCTGGGCATGGCCGGGCTGGTGGCCACGGCCGCTCCCGCGGTAACAAGTTTGGGACAACGTTCGGAAGCGATGGGGCAGCCAGTTTCGCCAGCGTCAAAAGATGCCGTTCCCGTGACGCTCACGGTTAACGGCCAGAAGCATGATTTGCGGATCGATCCGCGCACCACTCTTCTCGATTGCCTGCGCGAACATCTGCATCTGACCGGCTCGAAAAAGGGATGCGATCACGGCCAGTGCGGTGCCTGCACGGTGCACATCAACGGGCGCCGGATGAATTCGTGCCTCATCTTTGCCGCCATGCACGAGGGCGATGAGATCACGACGATTGAAGGTCTCGGGCAGCCGGAAAATCTCAGTCCGATGCAGGCGGCGTTTGTTTCTCACGATGCCTATCAATGCGGATATTGCACGTCCGGCCAGATCATGTCGGCGGCGGCGTTGTTGAAAGAACCGTGCGGACCAGAGGACGCGGACGTGAAGGAATGCATGAGCGGTAATATTTGTCGTTGTGGCGCCTACCCGAACATCGTGGCTGCGATTCAAAGCGTGCGGCAAAACAAGGACAAGCCGGCGTGAAAGCGTTTCAACTCACGCGCGCGAGCGATAACGAGCAGGCCATTGCTGCTGCCGCAAAGACCAAAACGGCCCAACAAGGAGCGGATGTCCGCTTTATTGCCGGCGGAACGACGCTGATCGATTTGATGAAGCTCAACGTCGAAACGCCGCAAAAGCTCGTCGACGTGACCCGTCTTCCGCTCGGCAAAATCGAGAGTCTCGCCGATGGCGGCCTGTCGATCGGCGCGATGGTTCGAAATTCCGACCTGGCCCATCATCCCGTGGTGCAGAAAAATTATCGCGTTCTGTCGGAAGCGCTTTTGAGCGGCGCGACGGTGCAGCTGCGCAACATGGCCACGACCGGCGGCAATTTATTACAGCGAACGCGCTGCATGTATTTTCGCGATACGGCCATGCCATGTAACAAGCGCGATCCGGGATCCGGTTGTGCAGCGATCACGGGAATTAATCGTGGCCTGGCTGTTCTTGGAACGAGCGAAAGTTGCATCGCCAGTAACCCGTCGGACATGAACGTTGCTCTGGCTGCACTCGAAGCGACGATTCACATCCGCGGCCCTAAAGGCGAGCGTAGTATTCCGATCGGGGATTTTCATTTGCTGCCGGGGAACACGCCGCAGCGCGAAACGGTTTTGGAGCCGGGCGATTTAATTACACATGTCACGCTTCCGCCGCCGGCGCCGGGCAGTCGCTCACTCTATCTAAAACTACGCGATCGCGCGTCGTATGAATTCGCGCTCGCCTCGGCCGCCGTCGTGGTCACAACTTCGGGCGGCAAGATCACCCGCGCCAGGGTTGCGCTAGGCGGCGTGGGGACAAAACCGTGGCGATCGCCCGAAGCCGAAGCGGAATTGACGAATCAGTCCGCGACTGACGACGTGTTCCGGAAAGCGGCGGCCTCGGCCTTGCGCGATGCGAAACCGCAGAGTCAAAACGGATTTAAGGTGGAATTAGCCAAGCGCTGCCTGGTGCACGCATTGAAGTCTGTCACCCAAGCTGCCTAACGAGAGATCGACATGCCAGCGATAGAACAAACCGTAGATGCATCGCCCATCGGCAAAAGGACGCCGCGCGTGGACGGTCCGCTGAAAGTCAGTGGCCAGGCGATGTATGCGTCGGATTTTCATCTCCCCGGACTGCTCTACGCCGTTCCGGTCGAGGCGACGATTGCCAGCGGCAAAATCGAAAAGCTCGACACTGGCACGGCGGAGAAAATGCCGGGTGTGCGCGCGGTTTTTCATCGCGAGAATATCGGAAAGATATTTCGTTCGACCCTCGGACCGGGCTTTGAAGGCATTGTTGACGAACGCCGGCCGCCCTTTGAAGACGACGTCATTCGTTATTACGGCCAATACATCGCGCTGGCTGTCGCGGACACATTCGAGCAGGCGAAAGCTGCGGCCGATGTGGTCCGCGCGACCTACACGAAGGGCAAATATAATGTCGATCCTGATTTGAAACCGGATGACGAGCCCGATGTCGTCGAGACTTCGTTCGCCCCGACGAAGCGATTGCAAAGCGAACGCGGCGACGCCGCTGCCGCTTTCGCGGGCGCGGGCATGAAGCTCGACCAGACTTACGTTACGCCGACGGAAATGCACAACCCGATCGAGCTCCAGTCGACGACGGCAATGTGGGAGGGCGACAAATTAACGATCTACGAAGAGTCTCAGGGCATCTTCAACTTGCGCGGCGTTTTAGCGCAGATGTTCGGATTGCCGAAGGAAAACGTGCGCGTAATTACGAAATTCGTCGGCTCTGGTTTCGGCAGCAAACTCTGGCCGTGGACGCATTGCCCGCTGGCGGTCGGAGCGGCCCGGCAGCTGGGTAAACCGGTCAAACTCGTGCTTAGCCGCAGAATGATGTTCCAATCGGTCGGGCATCGACCGCGCACACAACAGCGCGTACGGCTCGGCGCCTCTGCTGATGGGAAACTCGTTTCGCTCCAGCACGATTACGTGAATCACCAGGCGATGATTGACGGTTATCACGAAGATTGCGGTGAAGCGACGCCGTTCCATTACAGCGTGCCGAATCTCCGAGTTCATTTTAGCCGGGCCCGACGGAATGTCGGTTCGCCGACGGCGATGCGGGGACCCGGTGCGGTGCCTGGGCTTTACGCCACAGAGTCGGCCATGAATGAATTGGCCGACCAACTCAAGATTGATCCCGTTCAGCTTCGCGTTCTCAACGAACCAAAGATCGACGAGTCGTTAAACATTCCTTTTTCGTCGCGGCATTACCTCGAATGTCTCGAGCTCGGCTCGGAAAAATTCGGCTGGTCGAAACGCACTCCGGAAATTGGTTCGATGAAGCGCGAGGGATTGGTTCTTGGCTGGGGCATGGCCGGCGCAGCGTGGGTGGCCGCGCGATTTCCTGCGCAAGCGAACGTCCAGCTCCGCGATGACGGCAGTGCGCGTGTGGCGTCGGGAACGCAGGACATCGGCACCGGAACGTATACAATTCTCGCGCAGCTCGCGGCCGAGAAAACCGGTGTGCCGCTCGAAAAAGTGGAAGTCGTCCTTGGTGATACTTCTCTCCTAGAGGGTCCAATCTCAGGCGGCTCGATGGTTACCGGTTCGATGATCCCGGCGGTCTTCGAAGCGGCCGATCAGGCGATTGCATCATTGTTGAAAATCGCGACCACAACGCCGGGCTCACCTTTCGAGAAACATAAACCCGATGATCTGGGTTTTCAGAAGGGGAAAGTTTTTGTGAAAGCCGAAAGTGCGGACAAAGGCGTTCCCTTCGCGGATATCTTGCGTCGAGCAAACATTCGGCTTGTCACCGGCAATGGAAAGTCTGAAGCGACATTCGGTAACCCAAAACCGAAATTCTCAACCCATTCGTTCGGTTGCCATTTTGTCGAAGTCACGTGGCAACCGTCGATCGCGCGGCTGCGCGTGAATCGCGTTGTCACCGTTATTGACGCCGGGCGGATCATTAATCCGCTGGCCGGGCGAAATCAGATCGAGGGCGCGGTCGTGATGGGCATCGGCATGGCTTTGTTGGAGCACACCACTTACGACCCGCAGAACGGCGCTCCCATTAACAGCAACCTCGCCGATTACATGGTGGCGGTAAATGCGGACGCGCCCTCCGAAATCGACGTGCATTTTCTGGATTATCCCGACAAGGAGATTAACGAACTCGGAGCGCGGGGCATTGGCGAGATTGGCCTGGCCGGCATCGCGGCCGCGATTACGGCGGCGACCTATCACGCCACCGGAGTTCGGGTGCGCGAATTGCCGATCAAGATCGAAGACTTGCTGACTTCGACGGTTTTGAGTTAGCCGTGAAAGAATTGCAGCAGATCATTCGGCGGGTCGCGGAGAATCCATCGCGATCATGGGCGCTGGCCACGCTTGTTCAAACCGCAGGATCGACCTACCGGAAACCCGGCGCGCGCCTTTTGGTTGATTCGGATGGCGGAACTCTCGGCGTTTTAAGCGGCGGCTGTTTGGAGGAGGAGATTGGCCGCTGCGGACAAAAGGCAATTGCTGACGGTGTGCCGACGTTGTTGTCATTCGATACAAAGCGACTCTACGGCTGCGACGGTCAGTTGAAAATTCTGCTCGAACCGCTTCCAGCAGCCGAACCCAACGGCAATCTCATCACGCAAATCGGGAGATTGCTCGAGCATCGGGAGGTTTGCCGCGTCCGTATTTGTTTTGAAGACGGGCCAGTTGGCTCGGAGTTGATAAACAGTGATGCTCTCTTATCAGAGCGACGCGGTATCTTAATAGATACAATCCAATTTCCCGTTCGCCTCCTGTTGTTTGGTACCGGGCCTGAGGTCGAGCCGATTACTCAGCTCGCAGCAAATCTTGGTTGGGGTATCGAACGGTTTGATCACCCCTCTGAGCTTTCAGAAGACTTTCGTTCCGACGCGCAGACCGCCGCTTTGGTTATGAATCATAGTTTTGGGCGCGATTTACTCGCGCTCGATCGCGTTCTGCCACTCGGGCTTCGCTATATTGGGCTGCTCGGGCCGCGAAAGCGTTACGGCGATTTACTGACCCGGCTGGGCGAATATCGGCCGCTCGATTTCGAAAAGGGCGTAGAAAATCTCTACGCACCGGCGGGTCTCGACATTGGCAGCGAAGCACCGGAGGAGATTGCGCTCGCGATCGTCTCGGAAATTGAAGCGGTGTTGTCCAGTCGTGCTGGAGGCTTTCTGCGTGAACGCGGGAACGACCTTCGCACAATTACGCAGACTGCCAGCGGCGAGGCGGCCTAGTCTTGATGCGAGTCGCTGCCGTCGTCCTGGCTGCGGGTCGTTCGAGTCGCTTTGGAGAACCGAAACAGCTCGCTCTTTTTCGCGGCGAAACATTCGTTAACCGCATCGCCAAGGCGGCCATCGAAGCCGGCTGCGATCCAGTGGTAGTTGTTACCGGAGAGGAGTCGGCCCAAATCCAGGCGGGCTTCAAAAGACTTCCCGTTCGGGTCGCGGCGAATCCGGATTGGCCGAGCGGGTTGGCATCCTCGATTCGTGCCGGTCTGGAAAATGCAATGGAGAGCGCGCCTGACCTTAGTGCGGCGTTGCTGGTTACATGTGATCAACCATTCGTGGATAGTGCTGTGATCAGGCAGCTCATCCAATTGCATTCAAGCAGCGGCAAACCGATCGCCGCCTCCGCCTACGCCGGAACTCTCGGCATTCCCGCGCTGTTCGATCGATCTTGCTTTCCCGATCTGTTGCAACTCGACGGCGATAGCGGAGCCAAAAAGCTTCTTGTCGCGCGTCCGCACGATGTTGCTTCTCTGGATTTTCCTGCCGGCGAGATCGATATCGACACCGTGACGGATTACGAAAAGCTCGATCGGATGTGACGCTTGAGTTTAATTAGGCCTAACCATGCGTTGAGGGCATAGCCTAATGGGCGCAGTGGAACTGAGGCACCTGCATTACTTCGTTGCTGTGACCGAGATGGAAAACGTCTCGCCTGCCGCGATGCAACGCTTGCACGTCTCGCAGCCGTCCTTGAGCCGGCAAATTCGAGATCTCGAAGACGAAATCGGTGTCCGGATGCTTGAACGCACCGCAAAATCGGTCCGCCTAACCGATGCGGGCCGCGCTTTTCTCGATGAAGCGCGTGCCATCCTGAAGAAAACTGACGAAGCCATCGCGGAGGCGCGCGCGGTCTCGATATGCCCAACGGGCATACTTCACCTGGGAGCCTCCCGCCTGACAATCTGAAGCGTTAGGGCTTCATGAAGTCTCGAACGATCTGAGCAATTTGATCCGCAGCAGTGTCGAGCGCGAAATGACCGGCATCGAGGACGTAGACCTCCGCTTTCGGCACATCTTTGCGGTATCGTTCTGGTTCACCAAGATCGAAGGAGAGATCGTGCGTCCCCCAGATCACCAGCAGACGCGGTTGCTTCTCGCGCAGCCACGCTTGCCATTTCGGATAAGCGTCAACGTTCGTCCGATAATCGTAGAAAAGATCGCTTTGAATGTCGGCCTGGCCTGGCTGATTCAAAAAATAAAACTCGTCGGTCCACAAATCCGGGTCGTAGCGGTCAACGTTGGGATCGTTCCCTACATGGCGCGTCCGCGTTGTCGGCAGTGAAAGGAGATTTGTGCGAAGCGCCGTTTCGTTCGCTGCGCGATCTTTCCAGAACTCGCGCCGCGTCTTCCAATTCGCGCCCAAACCTTCGTTGTGCGCCACCGCGTCTTGAACAATGAGCGCTTCCACGCGCTCCGGGTGCGCCAGCGCCATGCGAAAACCAACCGGGCCGCCGTAGTCCTGCATGTACAGGGTATAGCTCGAGAGCCCGAGTGCTTCGGTGAAGTGATTCATGATCTGGGCGTAGTGATCGAACGTGTACGCGAATTTTTTTGGATCCGGCCACTCACTGTGTCCGAAGCCCGGGTAATCAGGCGCGACCAGGTGAAATCGGTCGGAAAGTCGGGCGAAGAGCGGCTCGAACATTCGCGAGGAAGAAGGAAGTCCGTGCAGAAGGAGAATGGTCGGCGCGTCTTTCCGGCCCGCCTCTCGGTAAAAGATAGAAAGGCCGTCAATCTGTGTCGTGCGATAAAAAGTCGGGTGTTCCATCGGGGGTTCCTTTCCCTGGGCCAACAATTGAAGTGCTGTCAGCAACACCGAAACCACTAAAGGTATTTGCGATTCCTGCCTCACGTCGCTACCTCGAAAATGATTTCCAGTTCGACGGGCGTGCCAAGGGGGGGCTGGTGATTCGCGTCACTTTGTCGAGCGATCCCAAATATTTTTGCGCAACCGCAAGGGCGTTGAGCGCCGCCAGATGAGCTGCTTTGCGTCCAGTTTCGACGTCCAGCTCGGCGCCGATGCGCCCAACGAATTTCGCGGCACGGCCTTCTGTCGGAAGCATGCCGGTGAGAAAAAGGAGATTGCCTGTCTGCACCGCTTCCACATAAGTGCCGAACGGTTCGGGCGGTGCCGGAAGCTTGATCCCAAGTTCTTTTAGCCGCCGCTCTGCGCTGGCGGGCCTGGAGTCTTCCGGGGTTACCATTTTGCCAAGATGCGCACCGCCATCCACGTGTAGCACTTCTTCAGTGATTTGACTAGCTTCCGTCAGATAAACAACCGCGCTGGCAATGTCCTCGGCCATCGCGATCGTAGACATCGGCGTATCCGCGCACGAGAAAGGCCCGGACGATTCCGGCGCCATGATTGCGGATCGCCTAACGGAGCTTTCGGGCCATACAAATCCTGAGCCTTTCCTCGCGCAGGAGGCTCCTATTGACAGTCTATATGTGCCCGATATCCTGCGATACAGGATGTCTATACGAAGAAACAGGCCGACGGAGTTGCTCCAGGGCACTTTGGATTTGCTCATTCTTAAGGCGCTCGCGCATGGCGCGCTGCACGGGCTGGCCATCGCGCATCGAATCGAGCAGATGACAAACGGCGCCTTTGAAGTAAAACCGGGTTCCCTTTTCCCAGCTCTGCACGGAATGGAGGAAGCAAGTTGGCTGGCCGCTTCCTGGGGCGAATCCCAGAACGGACGCAAGGCGAAATTTTATCGACTGACCAAGGCCGGCCTGCGGCAATTGGAAAAGGAAACGAGCGACTGGCGCAGAGTTTCGAACGCAATCGCAGCCGCGCTTAGAACGGCCTAACTAATGGCAAGGTTCGTCAGCCGGATTCGGGCTCTTTGCCGAAACCTGTTTAGAGGGACAGCGGTCGAGCGGGAGCTTTCGGCCGAACTGGCGCAGGCTGTCGAATTTCTTGTCGAAACCAAAATCCGCGACGGCACATCGACGTCTGAAGCGCGACGTTTGGCTGCCATTGAATTGGGTGGCGTTGAGCAATTGAAGGAGGAGATCCGGGCGTCCAGGACCGGCCATAATCTGGAGGTTCTGTTTCGAGACGTGCGTTTTGGTTTGCGCATGCTGCTGAAGACGCCGGGCTTTGCGGTTGTCGCGATTGCGACGCTCGCGCTGGGGATCGGTGCGAACACCGCCATCTTCAGCCTGGTGAATGGCGTTCTTCTCCGTCCGCTGCCGTTTCCGGACAGCCAGCGCATCGTCTATTTCGAAGGAAGAAATCCTAAGGCGGGCATTACCGACAGCAACATCTCCTATCTCGATTTCATCGATTGGTCGCAACAAGCCGATGTCTTCGCGAGCACCGCGGCCTACTGGACCGGGAACGCCGACCTCAGTGGCGACGGAGCGGAACCCGAGGCCGTGCCCCGCGCAGGCGTCACGACCGGGTTCTTCTCCGTACTCGGTGTCCAGCCCGTTCTCGGCCGAGCGATCGTTCCCGAAGACGACAAACCAGCGACCTTCAACGAAGGCAGGGGCACCGTCGCGATCATCAGCCATGGCTTGTGGAAGCGCCGCTTCGGATCCGACCCGGCCATTATCGGGAAGCAGGTTGTGATGAAGTCGAGGCCTCTCACGGTTATCGGCGTGATGCCCCCGGGGTTTGAATACCCGGAGCAAACCCAGATTTGGGTGAACAGCGCGGTCAATCTTCGCCGAAGAGCCGCGCGACAACCGCGCATGGTCGGCGATCGCGCGCCTGAAGAGCGGCGTCGATTTGAAACAAGCGCAGACTCGCGTGAGCGCCATCAACGCGCGGCTCGACAAGCAGTTTCACGAGACGAACAAAGGCTGGGACGTTTCCCTTTGGACGCTCCACGAACGCCTCGTTCGGGAGGTGAAACCATCCCTTCTTGCACTCCTCGGCGCCGTCGGCCTGGTGCTCCTCATCGCCTGCGCAAACGTCGCCAACCTTCTCCTCGCGCGGAGTGCCGCGCGGCAAAAGGAAATTGCCATCCGGGCCGCGCTGGGTGCGAGTCGCACTCGTGTTCTGCGTCAGATGCTGACGGAAAGCATTTTGCTCTCGGCCATCGGCGGGGTTGCAGGGTTGCTCCTCAGCATTTGGCTAACAAACGTGCTGATGTCGATGTTGCCCGAAGGCGCACCGCGACTCGAGCACGTAGGGATCGATTATCGCGTCCTCACGTTCGCTCTCGGCGTCGCCGCGCTTACCGGAGTTCTCTTCGGCATCGTTCCCGCGCTGCAAGCTTCAAAGCTCAATGTCACCAGCGCATTGAAAGAAGGCGGACGCAACTCCGAAGGGCATCGCCGGACGAACTCGCGCAGCCTCCTGTTAATCGGCGAAGTCGCCCTCGCGCTGATGCTGCTGGTTGGCGCCGGATTGCTGATCAAGAGCTTTCTCCGTCTCCAGGAGGTGAGGCCGGGGTTCAATGCCCATAATGTCCTCGTCGCCAACCTGGCGTTGCCCTACCCCAAATATCAGTCTGAGCAGTTTGAGGAATTTTTCCGCCGGCTGACGGAACGGCTCGAAGCAGCGCCTGGCGTGCAAGCGGCCGGAGGCAGCCTCAATCTTCCGCTCAACGCGGGGGGGTACGAGATTGGACGCGCATTTATTCCGGAAGGCCGGCCGCTTACGGTGGACGAAAACAGGGACGCGATGTTCTCCAGCATCACAGGCGATTATTTTCGCGCCCTGCAAATTCCTTTGCTCTCCGGGCGGTTTTTTGAATCTCGCGACAACGCTGACGCGCCGAAGGTGGTCATCATCAACGAGACGATCGCGAAACGTCATTTCGGTTCGCCCGCGGAAGCGATCGGCAAACGCCTTACCATCTGGCGCGACGAAAAATTCATGCGCGAAATCGTCGGAGTCGTCGGCGACACCAAAACCGGTTCTCTGACTGGGGAGGGGGGCGCGCAAATCTACGTGCCGAACGCCCAGGCTGAGTTCAATCTCATGGGGCTGGTCATTCGAACCGCCGGCGATCCGGCCGCTTTTGCGACCACCTTGCGACATGAAGTGCAGACGCTCGACAAGGATCAGCCAATCTATAATGTCCGCGCTTACGACGAGGTGGTCATGAACTCGTTGGGCACGCGGCGTGTTTCGATGCAGCTCTTTGCCGTCTTCGCGTGCGCCGCCCTTCTTCTCGCGGCCGTCGGCATTTACGGTGTGGTGGCCTACTCGGTTACGCAACGCACGCAGGAAATTGGCATCCGCATGGCGCTGGGCGCGCAGAAATCGGATATCCTCCGACTTGTGGTTAGGCAAGGTTTGAGGCTGACCTTGATCGGCGTCATTGCCGGCCTGGCCGGCGCCTTCGCGCTCACCCGCGTGATCGCGAACCTGCTCTTCGGCGTCGGCGCGAGCGATCCCGTAACTTTCATCGCGATCTCGCTTCTGCTCATCTTTGTTTCGCTAATTGCCTGTTACTTGCCGGCCCGGCGCGCTGCCCGGCTGAATCCCACCGCCGCGCTAGCCGAGAATTAATTACAAGGTCGAGATCTCCAAGAGCAGGGGCGGGTCTGCCTTCGCAAAGGCGCCTTTGTTTCACCCGGCAGCGGTGATAGATTCCATGGACGGCGACCAGAGCGATGAATAGAAAACTGAATCACGCCCTCGCCATCCTGTTACTGATGTATTCCGCGACGGCGTGGTCGCAGGAAGCAACCATGGCTACGATCAATGGTCAGGATGAATACCAGCTGTCGGGCAGCACTGAGTGCGGGGGTCAAGCAACTTCGACCGTTAAGCCAGGTGAGCGATTCATCGCGCGTGAATTATCTGACGGGGAAAAGGATTGGGAAGTCTATCTCAAGTCGGGAATCAGCGGCACCATCCCTCGTAACAGGATTCGTCTCCTGCCAGGTGAGCCGCTGGCAAGACTGAACTTCGAGAGCTGCAAGAAAGAATGGCGAAAATTGCAATCTAAGCGGATTACAGTCAGCGACGTTGTTGCCTACTCGGCAAAAAAATATTACGGCGTGCCGAACTATTATAAGACTCTGGTGCAAGCCAGTGAAGGCGATGTGAAAGCATTCGGGCAATTCAGCTCTCTCCACCAGGATGGACAAGCCGGCGAAGGGGATGAAGAGAACACCTGGGCACTTCTTCATGTCGCTGGCGATGACACTTTCGCCAAGCTGCTCGCTGGGCAGTCTTCCAGGGTTCGGGGAGATTACGCGGCATTTTTTTCCCGATTTTCAACGGCACCAATTTCAAACGCGAAGCCGTACATCAAACAGAATTTTCCCAAAACCTACGCGATTCTTTACGGCAGATAGAAGTCGTACATGAGGATATTACGGGCTCTCGGGTCTCTGCTGTGGCGTGCTGCGCCTCCGACGCCGCTCCCGATGGTGATCACACATCAACCGCTGGATTACCGATTGTCTCGCGGTTGCCGCGCATCTTGATGGCAAACTCGAGGATAAACCACAAAGCAAAAAACTGAGCAAGCGTGGTGGCGTACATCTGCACCACGATTAGGCGATGGTATTCCAACAGATTAACAACTGCTGCTTCGAGACAGATGGCAAAGTTATACGAATACATGAACAGCACCAGCGCAGCGAGCCAACCCAATCGACCGCGATGCGTTTTCCGCAAAAGCACAAAGACGCTGAACCCCACGGAAATGATTAGCATCGGCAAATACGTCGCTGCTAATAGGCCAAGAGGCTTACAAATATAGGTGCCTTGTTTAATCACCCCTTGGCTGCGCGGCAGGTTACCTATGCGATTCAGGACGTCCACTTCTGCTGGATAGGACCTAACAATTTTTCGGTACAGCGGAATGTCGAGCGATGTTACGCTCCGCTCGTGTTCATCGGTTAGGGGCAGAACCTGCGCCCAATTGTACGCTGGACACATCGGCGCATAAAAGATCGACAGCTGATGCCCTATCTTCCGCAAGACAAGAAGCGGACGGTGCTGCCAGATGCGCCAATAATAGAAACGATAAAACGCGCAAAGCGCAGTGGTATTACCGGCGAATTCATTGCCCAGTTGTGCCGCGATCGAGGTTGGATCGCACTGCAAGTAATCGGGGGAAAAGCCTAGACTCACATGATACTGCCCTGAGGCCGCGGCAGATTTAGCGATCTCGCTGCTTAGTGCGCTTTGAACGCGCTGGAGCCATTCCCTTGGGTAGGGAATCGCCGCGCCGCGCTGCAAATCATCGGCCATTTGATCACGGATGAGATTCGCGTGCATGGCAAACAGCATCGTCGGTAAGAACGTCCGACTGTGCTCGTCATCGCGACTGAGTAACCGCTCTGGCATCACAAGCAGTGCCACGGTGATAATCGCG
Organism: uncultured Verrucomicrobiae bacterium; assembly: GCA_963824205.1. Taxonomy (GTDB): domain Bacteria; phylum Verrucomicrobiota; class Verrucomicrobiia; order Chthoniobacterales; family UBA10450; genus JBBRDU01. Next base: position 1,719,975 of record CAWGOG010000001.1, read on the forward strand.
GCGCCCACGAGTGCGACTTTCTCCCAGGCGCGTCCTCCATGTCGGAAAAAAACTAAAAGCGGCAGCACCCCAAGGACCGCAACAAACACGAAGATTGGTTTGACGGAGGCGAGCAAGACAGAGCTGAAAATGAGCGCGCTACCGTAGGCTGTAGCTGCAATCGCTCGCTTTTCGATGAGACCAGATGCGACGACTTGAATCGCAAGCCAAAGGTTTACACTGATCAAGAACGCGGAAACGCCTTCTGGGCGAATTTTGAGCTCGGAGTGAATCTGGTCGCCTGCAAAAAGAAAAAGTGCTGCCGCCACGAGGCCTAAAACACTGTGAGCGGCGACGCCAATTCGAGGATTCGGAAGAAACACGCAGGCACGTCTCCAAGTCAAAAGCAGCATTCCACCGGCGAGCAGGCCGAGGAAATGTTGTGCGACCGTGATTGCGCGAACATCGCCAAACGCCCGCAAGATTATTAACAGGAAGCCGGGATAAATGAAATTTCGGCCCGTATGCCCGAATTCGGCACCGGCCAGTTTGCGAAGAGCCGGCGAAAGATATCCCCACGTGTCCGGATCGGCGATCGGATAAAGTGGGAGACTGAATCGCTGCCAGGTTGCAAAGCTGAATACCGCGAGCAGCGCCGTCCAATACAGCGCTCGCATGTGTGACTCACTCACTGGGCGCGGAGGTACCATTTCCGGAAATGTTTAGCTAGAGCCGCACCATGCGTGGGAGATTAATCGGATTAGCGCAGCGGCCACCGCCCTAGCGCAGGAATGAAAAGGAGACAGAAGGGTCGGAGCTTGTTATCGACACTGAAGTGCCTAACGAATCACTAGTGGTGCCGTTTGCTACGGGTTGGTCGAACTCGCTGCGACGGGCGTACCGTTGCCTGGGCGCTTCGCGATAGGGATTTAGGTTTCGAGTTCGTCGCGCACGACTAGCCAGCCCAGCGCGCCGGAGCCGATGTCGATCAAGGCGTGCAGAACGATTCCCGGCCACAGAGACCCGGAAATCGCAAAAATGAAAATGAAGACCAGACCCAAAATTCCGGTGCGCAGGATTCCCGCGATCCCCTGATAAGAATGTCCAAGCGCAAAAAAGATGGCGCAGAGAGCGGCCGACCCCCACCAGGAGAGCCAGGGTTGGAAAAACCAGATCAGGTAGCCACGAAAAATAAATTCCTCGCAAAAGCCCGCGGTTAGGGAGAGCGCCACAAAGGCGGCCAGCTCCACCTTCGTGTGAGGCAGAATAACCAATAGCTTCTGATAAGTTGCCCGCAGCTTCTTCCTCGCGGCCGCGCTCCGCGCGACTTTGAGTCCATCGCGGCAATAAAGCAGCAGGAGGGCGAGGATAACGGCGGCAGCAAACCATAATCGCCATCCGTGTGGTGCAGCAAAGCCGACGTCGGCCCATCTTCGGTGTTTGGCGCGCCAAAGGTTCGTGCCCCCAATAGTCAGAGCCCACATCAGGGTCATCCAGATGGACCAATAGATCAGGCGGGCACGATTGGGACGAACCGCTGCCTGGCGGAGGAAGCGCGGCCAGAGGAGGAAATGATCGAACAGAAAGGCGGCGGCCGTGACGGCGACGTAGACGAAATCAGCCTTAATCATACCGACCTCCGTGGTTCCATCTGCAAATACTTGACATAAAGTGAATGTGAATTCACATTACTGTTTAGTCAACCATTGTGGTTATGTCAAATAGTCAGCCTCCGGCCCCACAACAAGAACGCAGCCGCGAAACCCTCCGGCGTCTTCTTCGTGCCACCATCGATACCCTCGAAAGCCATGGACTCGAAGGCGCCACCATTCCGCGAATTGCCGCAAAAGCCGGTGTTGTTCCGGCGAGCATTTATCGCCGCTTCAAGGACAAGGATGCGCTTTATCGCGCCGCCTTTCTCAAGCTCCTCCAGCCCAGTCTTGAAGCCAGTCGCCACAATCTGCGACCTGAGCTCTTCGCGCGGCTTTCTTTCGAAAAAGCCGTTGAGCAAATTGTCGCTGCGGTCATTCGACAATACCGCGAGCACCCCGGCGTCCTGCGAGCTCTTAGCAGATTCGGAGACAGGCCAGGGGAGAAAGAATTTGCTCGCCGCATCCTAAAACTTATTCACAACAATTTCAGGAACATCGCCGCCGTCTTGTTACGCTACCGGGTCCGAATCAAACATCCTCATCCGCGGCTCGCGGTCAGCTTTGCATTGCTTAGCGCGGTCACAGTGATCGAGACTCATGCACAGAAAGGTTATTCGCTTTGGAACGTGGCCTTGCCCATGTCGGATCAGCGGCTCAAAGCGGAGGCGACTCGCATCGTCCTGGCCTATCTCCGGTAATGTCTCCGCGCCGATCATCCAACCTCAGCTGGCTCTTCACCGCCGGAGCCGGCGGCTCGTTCGTCGCCGTCACGCAATTAGCCACCCGCGATCATTTAAACATCGCCCAGTACATCGGCATTGCGCTCTTTGCCGTGGTGCTTCCCATCTTTGCCTCGGCCGCTTTCGCCCTGCGCTCCACCGGCCATCGCGCCCGGGAGGTACGTCGGCAGGCACAACGCATGGGCTTGATAAGTGGCTATCTCTTTGTCCTCGGGATTGGCTGCCTTTTCTGGTCTCTAAGCAGTTTCATCGGGCTGCTTTTCTTCGGCGTCATCGCGGCCTTGATTATCCTGCGTATCCGAAATGGCAACAAACTGATCAAACGCGGCAGCCTGTTTCGCTCACTTGCCGCACGGCGGAAGCAACAGGAATGAGTCGATAGTTAGGCTGAAGGGCGTAAAACCCAGCTCCCTTTTCGTCCTCCGAGAGATCGTCGCAGCGTCATTTTGGCATCTGCTTGATCCACTCGGAGATCGTTGCGCCCATCGACATCGCAATCGGTGGACTCATGTTGCAAAGCACCACCCGGGTATAGCGGCCGCTTGAGTCGATGGACAGGCCCGTATTCACTCCCGGTGCGCCGCCGCCGATTCCGTAGGCAGCGAGCTTTGTCTCGTCCGGTGGCGATGGCGCATTCGGCGGATGCGGGATCATGTCGCGCAGAAGTTTCACCGAGTCTTTGCTAATCAGCTTGCCGCCGTTGATCGCCTGAACAAGACGAAGCAGATCACCGGCCGAGGCCTGCAGGCCGCCGGCGGGACACCCGCGCTCCGGTTGCGCGCCGGTGACATCCTTGTCGCCGTCATAACTATGCGCCACTGAACGCGGCAAATGTTTTCGATCGAAGAACCCCGAGCGCGACATGCCTGCCGGCTCGAGGATGTGTGCCTTAATATAAGAGAAGTAGTTCTCCCCGCTGACCGCTTCGATCACCATCCCAAGCACGACATAGCCGGCATTTGAGTAAAGATTTTTGGAACCAGGTTCAAAAGCGAGCGGCTTATGGGCGAAGAGCGGAAGGAAACCTTTCAATTCCGTGATGCTTCCCAGGTTTTCCGACCCGTTCTGGTCGAAAATGTCGCCCATTCCACTCGAGTGCAGCAAGAGTTGTCGGATGGTGACCTTGCTCGCGATATCCGCGTCGGGATAACCCGTTAGGTATTTTCCAAAAGTTTCGTCCAGAGAAACCTTTCCCTTCTCGAGCAGCTGGAGAATCGCGATCTGAGTGAAAAGCTTTCCGATCGATCCGACGTCGTAAGCCGTCTCTGGCGTATTCGCGATTCGTTGCTCGCGATCCGCCTGGCCCCACGCACCATCCACCAGCGATTTACCATCCGCGGCCACGAGGATGCTGCCGGAGAACCGACCGGAGGCTGCCAAGGTGTCCGCCAGCTTTTTTATCGCTGCGGCCAACTCATTGTCGTCCTTCGGTTGTGGGATGGCCTTCGCTTCGGGTGGCAGCGGAGGAGCGCCGCCCCCCGGACCTCGCAGAAGCAGGCCCGGGTGACCAACACCTGGCGTCGGCTTACCATCCGCTCCCGGCTGGAGGAGCACTGGCCCGGATTCCTGCGGGCGCGCCACGCTAGACGGCTCTTGCGCGCGCACATCGGTGCCGCCGCGCAGGAGGGCGGCAATTAAGAGCGTTATTCCTATGTACAGGCCGTGGCGCATATGATGTGAACGTCCCGAGCGTATAGATTTGTCTAATCGTTAGTGGTTTTCCGACGGCTAATGCTGACTCATCGGTAGTGCGCGGGCTATTGTTCGATCCTTCATGAGTGTGATCAGCCAGCCGCCGATGCCAAAGAAACCGGCGCTGCCCAAAGCGACCGCCGGCCAAAAGGGTGATTGCGGCAAGCGTACCGCTGCCTCGGAGACGGCCGCCGCCAACAATCCGACATACGACCAGCAGGTGTATTTATAATGGAGCAAGAGCCATGACTTTCTGGGACGTCGAGTGATCACCGGTATGAGCGCGGCGAGCAAGGTGACAAAGCTGATGGTGGCCGCGACATGAAACACACCGAAATGTCCTGTGAGATGATAGAGGCAAAATGCGGTCACGACGGTAGCGAGCATTGCTGTCGCGTAGAGATAACCGAGCACCTTGTGCAGGGGTGTGCCTTTTAACATCGGGAAAACGAAAACCCCAAAGAGTAAAGCCGCTATGGCGGCCGCGGTGTGGACGTAACCGAGCCAGCTGTGAATCATGCGTTTTTCAGACCTGTTGGATCAGCGGCTTTTTGCCCGCGAGACCCCATTTCGCCGCGCGTCGCGGCCAGCACGAGCCCCGGTTCGATCAGGAGATTAATAGCGAAATGCGCGGCAATGCAGGGCGCCAGACTGCGGCCTGCGAGGAGAAAGACGATTCCAAGCATTAGTCCGAGAAATCCTGTGGCAATCGTGGCCCCGAGGGCCGCTCGAAAGCTTTTCCCCATCAGACCCCAAATCCCATGAATGGCGCCGAAGAGCAGCGCCCGCGCCAAGCACTTGAACAAACGCACCCTGACCGTGTGCCATTAGCCAATTCATCGTCCATCGCCGAAACATGACCTCTTCCAGAATGCCGGCTGAGATGGCCAAGGCGATCCCGAGTAGCTTCAGCAGGGTCGGCCGAAACAAATTTTCGCGCACGGATGGCAGCCGAAGCGAAAGGGCGACAAAAATCAAGGTGACCAGGGCTGCGCCAATCCAGCCGGCCGGCCTGCCGGTTAGGCCGGGGGCGAAGCCGAGGTAGCGAACGAAGCGCCAACCGCTGATCTGCAGATTCATCAGAACCCAGCCGCCTTCGATCGCAACGAGGATTGCGAGAATGATCCCACTCTTGCGTTCAGCCGTCATTGCGTCGCGTCTACAGCACCTCGGTTATTACCGCCGCCCATCATCGCCGCGAAGCGCCGCTCGATTTCTTCATCGGAAATATCTTCGAAATGAGTGGTCAACGTCCAGCGATGGCCGAAGGGATCGCGTATCGTGCCGGAGCGATCGCCGAAAGGCTGATTCGCCATCGGCCGGAGGGCGATTGCGCCCGCCCCGATCGCTTGAGCATAAAGAGCGTCGGCGTCTTTTATATAAAGGACAATGGAGACCGGCGAGCCACCGAAATGTTCCGGCCCGAAAGCCTCGTGTGAAGGAAACTCGTCCGCCAACATTAGGATAGAATCGCCGATCCATATCTCAGCATGCATAATTTTTCCGTCCGGCATGGCCAGGCGCCGTTTCATCTTGGCGTCGAAAGCGGCGCGATAAAATTCCAGTGCCGCCGAGGCGTTGGCGACGATCAGGTAAGGCGAAGCCGTGTGATAACTCTCGGGAATCGGTTTGCCGCTGCCGTGATTCTTATCCATGTCTACCCCAAATCTGCCTCGGGCCAAGGCAGGCGTATTGGAAAAATGTGACCTCAGCTGGACAAGGGCAGATGATTGCGCTGCGCGATGCGCTGGGCCAAAAAATCGGAAGGAGTAACGGAAGTGAAGGCGCGAAAGTCATTAATGAAATGCGCCTGATCGTAGTAGCCGTTTGTGAATGCCGTTGCGGCCCAATCGATGTCTCCATGGTTAGGCAGGGAGTTCAGCGTCTTTTGGAAACGGCGGACGCGTTGAAAAAGTTTCGGCGTCAGGCCAACCTGCTCGCTGAAAATCCGGCTGAATCGGCGCTCACTTAAACCGATCTCTTTCAACACTGCGGCCACGGACAGACACGGAGTTTGTTCGAACGCATTCACGGCGTACCGGACCACACGATGCAGCGCGCGCGATTGTTGTAACTGACGCAGAAGAAATTTCTCCATCAGGAGAAACCTGGCCGCCACGGTCGGCGCCGCAATCAATCGATCGCGCAACTCATCGCCGCCGGCCATGAATTCCAAAGGCACCTGAGTATCGCGGAATTCTTCGGTGGGAGCAGTCAGTAATCTAACGACTCCGCCAGGTTTGAAGGCTACCCCGATGACCGCCGCCGCCGCGGGCAAGATCGCGTAGGGAAAAGATCGCGGACCGCTGAAGATGCTGCCGCCTAATGTTGCTAACCGGTTAGCCTCAATCCGCTCGTAAAGGCCGATGCGATTTTCTGATAGATTGAGTACCGAGATGGGCGCATCCGTCCGGTAAAATCGCTTCGCGGAACGTGCCCCGGAGGGACGAAGGGTCGCGCGAGCTGTACCAGAACAGCTCGACGATCTCATTGAGAGGCGGAGCAGGAAAATGTTTGAGAACGGTCATCGAGCCAGCCGAAAGATCGGCGATTTGCCGGACTTTGCATCTCAACGAGGCGCTCCGCAGGAACAAGGCTTAAACCCCTCGGGAAGGGGGGCATCCTTGAAGTTTGATAAGGCGCCTTATTCAAACCAGGATTGCATGCCATTGACGTGGCTGATCTCTGTTTGGCGAGTCGCGACGGCCGACGCGAAACTAACAAATGGTGAAAAGTCGCCTGCGACGCGTCCAGGGTTGATTATCTTCTTTTTGACCGCCTTCGGCCGGCCCTGAACAGGCTGCATGATTGAACGCCATTCGATTGGCTTTTGATCATTCTTCAACCTTTTGCTGCAGCCCGAATGTCAGACCGGTCGGGCAGGATGCAATCACGAAACTATCCGCCCTTACTGCTCGACAACACAACGCCGAACGTGACCTAACGAGTCTCGAAACCATTGCGGAAGCCCAAACAGTCCTGGGCCAGCCTGATCAGGCAATTCCGTTACTTTCCCAACTGCTGAAATCAGCTTCGTGGCCCAGAACTCAACAAATCGACCGTCGCTGAAACTACTGTCCACAGCATTTTTCCACCTCGTGAATGTTCAACTCTCGCGCAAGGCGACGATGGGGTTCACCCTGGCCGCGCGCCGCGCCGGGATGTAGCTCGCTAAAAGTACAACGATCATGAGGATCAACGGCACAGCTATAAACACTTCCGGATCAAGAGGCCTAACTCCGTAGAGCAAACTTGAAATCAGCGGAGCCATGTAAGCCGACACGAGCAGGCCGATCCCTACTCCAAGGCCGGCCAGCCCTACGCCCCGGCTTACGATCATTTTTGCAATGGTCGAGGGCATGGCTCCCAGCGCCATACGCACTCCAATCTCGTGCGACCGTTGACCCACCATGTAAGCCAGCAGACCGTAGATTCCCACGGACGCGAGTAGCAGCGCGACGATTGCGAACACGCCCACCAATTCTGCGGAGAAGCGGCGGGCAGCGAGAGAACCGTCAATGACCTCATTCATCGTGCGGACATTGAAAACCGGTAAGTCCGGATCGACTGCCTGAATCTCACGACGTATCTGCGGCTCCAGGCTGGTGGCCGACAAAGAGGTCCGGACGGTCACGCTTTTGGACAAAGCCCTGGATCCAGCAAACTGGTAGATCGGTCGGTAGATGTGAGGAGATCCTGCTTGGTCGAGGCCATCACTATTGATGTCCTTGATCACGCCAACGACGGTGCACGGCGGCGGGTTAGCTGCGTCCCTGGTGCCTCTGACGCTCACACGGCGGCCAATAGGATCGCCGTCCGGCCAGTAAGTACGAGCGGTGCTTTCATCGACGATTGCCACCGGCTGTTTGCCGGTATCATCCTCTTCCGTGAAGTAACGCCCGCGGACTAACGATGCCTGTAACACCTTGAAGTAATCAGGAGTCACACTGGTGACCTCAGCAAACAGACCTTTGCCAGATTCGTCCGGACGGTCCTCGATAGTAACGGGACGTGACCGCGACAAGTGGGCGACTGGTAGATCACTGGTCATCGAAGCGAGATCAACTCCGGGAATGGCACTCACGCGGCGCACCGTCTCCCGCACAAAAGAGTTAAAAATTTCGGGCTTCGCGTAACGATCCATCTCAGGAATGTTGGGGTGTGGAAGGTAGAGATCGGCGGTAACAATTCTTGATGGATTGAAACCAGGATTTTCCTGAAGCAGTCCCCAAAATGTCCGCAACAGCAGACCCGCTCCCACCATCAGCACTACCGCCAGGGCCGCTTCTGATGCGATCAGCAGACCGCGTAACCGGTTGGTTTTGGCACTGGTGCCCGACCCTCGGGCTCCTTCCCGCATGGCTACAGCAATTTCAGCTTTCGAGGATTGAAGGGCTGGAACTAATCCAAACACTAGGCCGGCAAGCAGGGAAACCAGCAACGCGAAAGCCAGCACTGTCCAATCCACCTGCACCTCGGCCAGGCGAGGAATTTGGACGGGTAGATACTTTACAAAATGCAAAGCGGCGATTGCGGTCAGGACACCGACCACTCCAGATACCAGCGAGAGTATCATCGACTCGGTCAGTAACTGCCGAATCATGCGCGAGCGGGTTGCTCCCATCGCCAGACGCACTGCCATCTCCCGTTGCCTTCCCGAAGCCCGCGCCAGGAGAAGATTCGCGACGTTGACTAAGGCCAGTAGAATGATCAGCGCCACCGCGCCCATCAGGACCAACAACATGGGCCGGACGTTGCCCGTCAACGACTGCTGCAACGGCTCCACTTCAATCGACCAGCCCGAGCCGGCCGGGTAGTCAGTGGCGTATTCCGCCTGCAGTTGGGCCGTGAAAGCATTCAACCTGGATTGCGCCTGCTCCACGCTGATCCCAGGCTTCAAAAGTCCGATCGCTCCGGGCAAGTTCCGCAGGCTGCGATTAGGTTTCGCGAAGGGAACAGCCCTAAATCCCGCGGTGATCCATATTTCAACATCCGTCGAAGCTGTGCGGCCTGGATGGCGGAATCCGGGAGGAAGAACCCCGACGATGGTGTAGGGATCATTGTCGAGTTGCATCTTTCGTCCGAGAATTCCGGGATCTCTGCCAAACCCGCGGGCCCACAGGGCATCGCTGATCACGATCGCTTCTGCGAAACCCTGCGCCTCGTCACCCGGCCCGAATACGCGGCCGATGTGCGCGGAAGTGCCGAGGATGGAAAAGTAGTTAGGACTCACCTCCAGTATTTCGAGATGTTGCGGATGCTCTCCGCCGGTTAAGTTTGAAGGGCCACTTACGATAGCAGTCACTTCGTCAAAGACGCCCGCCTTGGTTTTGAGATCGTCCAGTTCGAGAACGGAGAGCCCAATATCCTGCGCGCCCACCCCACGATTGCTGGCGACGATCTTTACCAGGCGCTCCGGATTGGAAAAAGGAAGTGAACGCAACAACACCGCGTTAACGATGCTAAAAACCGCCGTGTTCGCGCCCACGCCCAGGGCGAGGGAAAGCACCGCTACCATCGTAAAACCCGGACTCTTCCAAAGCAGCCGCAGTCCGTAGCGCACGTCTTGAAGTAATGTGGTCATCAGCTACTACTTTGATGCAGACGGAACATTTCCACAGCTTCATTATTATCACGATGATAGTGATTGCTACGCACGATTCCGCTAATTCATCGGGAGTAGGCTTTAGGAGTAACTTAGAAGGCTGCCAATGCTCGCCGGCGGATCGCAGAACGCGCTGATCCGGGCGGCGGTCAAATACGAGGCTTCGCTTCCAAACAGGCACCGGACCGCAAGTTTTCCGACGATGAGCTTGCCCTTGAGGTCAGGCGGGGTCGCCTTCGGTCACAGCAATCTGATTTCCGTTCAGTCTTGTCGAATCGATCGCTCTTTGAAAGACGTACAACAGTTTCATTTTAAAATAACTTCACGAATCAATTCAGTCCCCAGAACTTTTCTGTATACGCCCCGTTCCACTCTTTTCTTGTTCTGAAGCTCCGTGCTACCGATGACATTCCTGGCCACATATTCTGCCTCGATGCCTCTATCGCCGATGTTCCCAGCATAAGCCGCCATGTTTTTAAAAGTGAGATATAAAAATACATTGGGCTGATCCGGTGACTTTGGGCTGGCTTGGAAGACCTTGTAATCGATGATTACTCCAGCTTTCTTCATGGCTTCCATGGTCGGCTTCCATGTCGAATTGAGCCAATCGATGTACTCTGGAAAATGGCCTGTACTCCACTTGTATGTAGGCCACCTCAGTGACCGGGCCGTCGGTATAGTGGCGGTCATTCTGGGCAAGTGCATCCCGGGTTAGTGTGTCCTGGCCACGTGCATTAAACGAAAGTGAGAAAGCTGCGAGACACACAGATAAAGTAATCGTCTTAATCATTTTCTTTTTTCTGTTGGATCTTTCTACTCGGGCCACACCCGGATTAACCTGAGGTGTCCCGAGTGTTTCCTGAGATGTTTGCGCAAATCGAAGATTCGACAAGTTCATTATTCTCACGATTATACTGCCATCGGAGCACGATTCTGTTATTCGTCGGGAACACCCTTTAGGAGACCACATTGCTTGATGACTTTCGCGCGCTCTTAGAGTTTGCCCGGGCCGGGTCCATAGCCGGTGCAGCCGCGCGTCTATTCCGGACGCCCTCTGCTATTACCCGGCAGGTGCAAAGGCTGGAGGCTGCATTGGGCGCCAAGTTGCTCGACCGCTCGGTAAAGCCTCCGCGCCTGAATTCGCTCGGCTCCAGAGTCCTTGAACAAGCGCGAGATGTGTTGCAGCGGACGGAAGCGCTGAAATGTCTTGCGTCGACCGACGCCGAGCCTAACGGCCTCTTGCGCATCGGACTCTCCCATGCCCTGGCCGAGGGGACGCTTATCGAACCTATTCAGGCGGTGACTGAGAAATACCCCAAAGTCCGACTGCAGCTGTCGAGCGCGCTGACCGGTGAATTAATTAACCGGCTGCTGGCGGGTGAACTCGACGTTGCTGCCGTGCTGTTGGCCGAAGGTAGAACCGCGCCGGCACCTCTTCTGACGAGTATCATCGCTCGCGACCGAATGGAGATCGTTCAAGGCGCCGCAGGCAACCTGAAGGGTGATTGGAAAAGTTTGGGCCGAGCAACCTGGGTGCTCAATCCGCCGGGATGCATTCTTCGGGCGACCCTCATCCAACGGATGGAGCGTGCCGGCTTCACCCCAATGATTGCGGCTGAAATCCACAACATGCACATGCAGTTGGCGTTCGTTCAGTCCGGTTATGGTGTCGGACTGCTACCCGCTCGCTTTATTGCCAGGAATCATTCGATCGATCCCGTGAAAGTATTGCGTCCCCCATCGTTTGCCCTGCATCGATCCGTCGCGCTAGTCCGGGTAGGGCAACTCGGCGCCTTGGGGAAGGCCGTCGACCTGTTGGCACACGGGTTTCGGCAATTGTTTGAGGCTGCCGACACCAAGAAGGCCGTGACGAGGCACCGAAGAGGTGTGCCCGCGAATCGGCGAGCCTCGCGACCGCGCAAGTAGTCGCCGAACGTCACCTGTTACAGCCTCTCTATCCGTTACGACTACATGATTGAGGTGAAGGTCGATACGATGAACGTCGTTACGCCGACGCCAAGCCATCCGTAGCAAATCTTCGTTTCCTTCTGCGACTCTGACTTGAAGTCCCGAGGAACATCTAATCGAGCGCGACGATTAGAGTGCAAGGCACCCCCGTGTTGGCCATGGTCTTTTTTATTCACTCCTCGCAACGAGACGAACGCAGAAGCTACGCGTCTATCAATCTTCGAACTGTCTTAATCCTTCTGCAGTCAGATCGCAAAGAAACTGAAGCCGGTAGCGTTCCTGGCCGTCCTTTGGCCCAAACGGCAGGTATAGTCTTATCGCCTCAGCACGCGCCTGGTCCCACTTTTGCTGCGCGTTGCGCACAATATCGGCGGTGTCTGCATGACTTGAGAGAAGACTTTTCTTGTGTAGCTCATTCATCCGGGAATCGAGCGACTCAAAACGGCTGCGCAGTTCTGTCTCCGGGGGCAACGGATCAAGAGGTTCCGCAAACACCATGTGTTTGAGACTACGAGAGTTATTCGGGCTTGGGTAACGCTCGAAGCGCGCCGCACCCGTGTACTGAGCCAGGGTAGCATTGACCATCTGAAGGTATGGCGTTTCTTCGAAAGCGTTCGTTCGCACATTAAAGTATACGTATCGCTCCGCTTCCTCATTCTCGTGGGTGCGGAAGATCTCGAGTAGCACGCGCCCGGAATCACAACTCCAACGGCCGCTGGACGTGACGATGTCGACACGCGCGAAGTGAAAACGCTTTGCAGCGTCGGCGACAGCGTTTTTCTGAAGCCAATGTGTACCTTTGAAAGGAATAAATTTTAAGCCAACACCCTTGCGATAAAGTTCGCCCGAATAAAATAACCACTTCTCATCAGGGGATGCAGCAGCATCCATTCCGACTATTCCTTCGGGAAGAACCTTGAAATCGCTCGGATCTTTTACCGAAACAATCCAATCCGTTTCGTGATGCCTGCTGGATTGAATCTTGTAGGTGCCTTTCGGGCTCTTATAGACAACTTCGTCTTCCGGGCCGGGCGCAGGTGACGAAGACTCGCTGCTTTGCTGCCCGCGTACTGTCGGTAGCAGCAGAAAGAGGATCATCGTTGCCGACGCTAGTTTAGGCTTCATTTATGATTTTTTTTGGAAAACCGGGAGCCGACAATCTCCTACTTGCTTTGCGTTAACTTTTGGACGGACGCCTTGTGACGGGAGTCTCGAGCTCCAGCGAAAAAGCGCGGAGACTGGCGTGCGACGAGTCCCAACTGTCAGTGAAAGTAGGTCCGGCGGCGGCCGTAACTGCAGCGATGCTGTAGAGAAGCATGATTGTAACGCTGTGCGCCTCATCACCTGCCGATAAAGATTTAAGCCACTTCCGGTGTCGTAGCAATCAAACAAAACCGCGTTTCAGAAGAGGAACAGTTAGGGGTATCATCGATTTCGTGGCCTGGAGTCCGGATTCCGCACGGGTGCTGCTTGATCTCCGTGTCGGAGATTTCGGCGGTGAACACTCGCGGTGTCTATAAATGGTACCTCTATTTCGATACCCGGAGCGAGCAGTTTGAGATCACCGATTATTTGCGCCGATTGAATAAAGATGCCTGGAAGCGGTGGAAAAACTTCGACGAAAACTTGATATTGCCGGCGGCGCTTACTGCGGAGCCGATCGACGATCTGGCGCCGGTAACCGAGTTAAAGAAGCGCTTCGAAGATTCGGACCGTCGTTTAAACGAGAGTTACCAGGACGCAGTTAGGAAGGTTGACCAAGAACAGCTGGAAAGCTTGCGCGCCGATCAGCGAGAATGGATCACCCCGCCTGTTAGGGCAATGGGCGCATGGTTTTCACGCGGTAGAAGCGCTTTATAGCCGAGGCCTGCATGACGCTTCGAGTGGTGGTTGCCCCCGCATCTGGGGCAAACAAGCCAAGACCGCCATCGGTCCAATTGAGGCGCTGGGTCAGGTCGGTGTTGACCTCGATTGTGTAGAGTCTCCCGGGGTTGCTGGTAAAGGTGATATTGGAGATTATCCCTCCGGCGTTAGTCGAGTAGGCGGTGACGCGCAGTCCACTATTTGGCGGGGCCGGATCATTACCGTCCTGATAATCCTGGAGCAGGGTCATGCCGTCGCCGTTCGGGCTCGTGTTTTCCTGGCCTGGCGCGAGCAAACCGCCAAAATACAAATATTCCCAGGCGTCAGCGATTCCGTTTCCGTTGGAGTCGGCGCCCATGGCGATGTGATCGGTCTGGACGTAATCGCCGCTCATGTCGTTAAGACTGATCCAGCCGCAGTTGGCCGAGTAGGCGTAACCGCTCATGGCGCCGGTAAAGAGGGAGATACGCGGGTTGCCCATCGCTTCGAAATTAATCCAGCCGATGTTCGCGCCGTAGGCGTAGCCGTGCAGGATCCCGTAGCCCGGCTGGGTGGAATCGATGGCATAGTTTACACCGAAATCGGTCGCGGAATTATTCTGGTATTGAATGTGATTGGCGGGGCTGCCGCTCCCGAAATTGATCCAGCCGACGTTGGCGCTGTAAATCCAACCCGAGCAAATGAACTCGCCGATTGAAACGCCGTCGGCCGAGCTGTCTGCCAGCCATTCCGTCCAGCCAATGTTTGCGCCGTAGGAATAATGATGGCTGGGATCGATGGTGGTGGCGGCGCGCGCGCCGAGCGGCACGGCAACAACTGAAAACAAGAGGATCAGTTTTTTCATTTTCAGAAATTCTGTTGTTACTTCCATTGTTGTTAGGAAATGAAATGTGAATGCTCCCTATCAGGAATCGGGTCCGATGCCGCTGAGATATTTGTGTGTGGCTGTGATCGCAGTCCCGGAAGATGACGAGCCGGTGCAGCCGATGGCGATGAGGGCGGTCAATCCGGTGGCCCCGCCGAAGCTCTGGCCACGGCAATAACTCGCGGTTTGATATACGTTCATCCCAAAGACTCCGGCGCCGCCGCCCGTGTCGCCGTAACAGTTGGTCGCGTTCGCGGTCACGGTCATACCCGTGCCGGAAGTCGACTCGCCCATGCAATTGGTGGCGTTCGCAGCAAAGATACCTGAATCGGAGCCAGAGAGGCCGTAGCAATTGCTCGCGGCATTCGCGGCGAAAATGCCCCTCCCCGACTTGGACGTTCCATAACAGTTGGCCGCGGTGAAAGTATAAATGCCGTCGCCTGAAGTGGAGGTGCCGTAACAATCGCTCGCGACGTTCGCGACGATTCCGGTGTATCCTCCCGATCCCCAACAGTCCTTAGCCACCCTGCAAGAAATCGCTTCCCCGCTTCCGACCGCGCTGGCGTGACAATGACGAACATCTGCCGCAGAGATCGCGAAGGCGCCGCACGTCTCTGCCGCGGAGTCGCTCGCCGCATCGGCATCGATTCCAGTTTGGCCAATATTATTTACCGCGCAGTTGCGCACGATGCTCGCAGGCGATGTATAAAGATATATTCCGACGCTCGAGCACCCCGAAACCGTGACGTGCTCAACCAGCACATCGCTCGCCGAAACAGCGTAGATACCGTTGCCGAACCCGGGTCCGGCCGTGAACGAGCTGCCATTGTAGGTCACCCCGCCGAGGATGTGACCATTCCGAATGGAGACGTTACTAGGTGCGCCGCTGAAAAGAACGGCGGTGCCTGCGGCAGGGTTGGCGGTCGTGGAAAGGCTGAAGCCGCCGAGATCGAGGCTCACTCCGCTGGCCGCAATCGTGATGACGTTGCCGCTGGCCACCGTCAGATCCTCCGTAACGTAATAACTGCCCGGTGCGCTGATGGTGAATGGCACCGAGGCCTGCGTAATCGGCGTGCGCGGCTCGATTTGTTGCAGCGTCTTCATCGTCGGCGCGGGCGGGCCGGGCGGGGTGAGGCTGCCTTGTGCGAACGCGCAAGGCAGAAGCACCAAGCTCCAGCATCCAAGCACCAGGAAAACCCCAAGCTTAAAGCAGTAATGAGCGCCTTCGATCTGCACGGGCATTTGGAGTTTGGTGATTGCGAACCGCTTCGTGTTTTTCATGATCGATCTTTTTTATTCGTTAGGCCGATTGTTTGACTGTCGAAATGGTGTTCCGCATGTTTCATGACTCGTTAGGTTAGCCAATGATTAAAAGGAGACATTCCCGACTGGACTCGTCATGGCGGCGGCGCTGCTTACCGGAGCGAGATCATTTCCACTCGCGACGTTGTAAATATGCGCGGTGTTTTTAATAACGACATTGCCCCCGCCGGGTGTATCGACCCTGATGCCACTGGCGCCGGAGCCCCCGCTTGAGGCGTAGTTACTTTCGATCAAGTTTCCACCGAGCGTAGAGTGGATATTCGCCAGATTCGCGCCGCCATTAAACTCGCAATGGTTGTTCGTGATGCGGGCGCCGCTCGCGGACAAAATTCCATCTCCGGTGTTCCCGACGACGGTGCAGTCCAAAACTTTGCCATAGTTAGGCAGAGAAATTCCGGTGCTGGCATTGTTCGTCACCTCGCAGCGTTCGACGGCCGAGTCGTTGCCCGTGAGGATTCCCGCTCCAGACGTACTGCCATTGGCCGTGCTCTGCGCGACCAGACAATTGCTCCCGACACTAATATTGGTTCCGTTCGCAACCACGACGCAATGAGTGACAAGGCAATCGCTTGCCGTTGCGATACCTGAACCGGAATTGTGCGCCACCGCGCAGTCGCGGATGTTACATGCTACGCCGACGGACAATCCAGTTGTGTTCCCGGTGATGACGCAGTGGCTTACGATGTTGTTATCGGAAACCTGGAGGCCCGTGCCGGCCGAGTTGTTGAGCAGCTGCAGGTTGTAGAATTTGCTGCCGGTCGTGCTAATCGCGGCGATGCCATTGTTCTTCCAATTGATGATCATGCCATCGTGAATGCAGATGCCGGTGAGCGACCCGACGATCTCGATTCCTTTCTGTGGGCTACCGATGATTCCATTGATGGTAAAGCCGTTGAGATCGATCGTAACGAAGCTGGCTCGAACCGAGATGGCATTACCTGAGCCGCTGGAAAGAATGTTTCCGCTCAAATAATAGGAGCCTGACTGAGCGATGATGTATTGATTGGTTGAGTCGCCGCTAAGAGTCAGGACGTCGATGCGCGGCTCGATTTGCTGCAGCGTCTTCATTGTCGGCGCCGGCGGCCCGGGCGGAGTAAGGATGCCTTGGGGAAAAGCGGAAAAACTGAAAAGCGGAAAAGCGGAAAAGAAAACGAGGGCGATTACTATGAGGTGTCTGGTTGACTGAATTTTCATGGCGACTTCCTTGTAAAAATTGGCTTCGTCAGAGAAAGGCAGGAAAACCGGCCAAAAGTGCTCATGACCGCGACATTTTTTTGCATGCGCGCGGGCCGAAAGGCTGACTGCGCCCCATTTTCAGCTGGGCAGCTGCGGCCGCCTTAGCTTATATCGGCGGCCGCCGCGAATAAATTGTGGGGCTGCGTGCGGTCCCGTTAACAAACCATGAATTACCTCATGTGCATTTTGAACCACTCAACGATTCGCGTGTCAGCGTCACGGCGATTTGATGACACGTGGTGATCATCGTTCGCGTAGACGACGAGTTCGTAAGTCTTTTTCTTCTCTTGCAGCTTCTGCGCGAAGGCTAACGCCTGACTTGCCTTCACGCGCCAATCCGCTCCGCCTTGTAATATCAATACCGGCACCTTGATTTTATCGGGCCAAAACAGGACGGATCGCTCACGCAGCAGTTCTTCAGGGTGCTTATCCAGATCAGGGATCAGGTGTTTGTAAACATTAACCATCTCCGGGCGATCTTTGCCCCCACTTATGAGATCCGTTATGCCGCCGATTACCGCCGCAGCGTTCACCGCCACGTCATTCTTGAGCGCGAGATAAGTCATCATTCCACCACGCGATGTCCCAAGCATAAAGATGTTGTTCATGTCCACATAGCCGAGCGATTTGGCCAGCGGTATGAGGTTCATCACGTCATGCACATCAGCGCCGCCGAACTCGTCGCGCCCTTCGCCCCCGTCAATGCCGCGGTATTGTGAGCCCACGACAACGAAGCCGCTTGAAACGTAGCGATAAAAGCCAAATTGCTCCCAGGCGGTTAACTTGCCTAAATCGCCATTGCCGCCGTGATTGACGATGATCAGTGGCAGCTTTTTACCTTCCGTGTTCGTAGGTTTCCAGATGAAAGCTGCGACTTTTAAACCGTCGCTGAAATATTCAATACGACGGCATTCAAAACCGGAATAAGCCTTTTGCCGTTCGAACTCTTCTTTGCTTAGAAGATGCGCCGTGAAATTGCCCGGCATCTCCATGTGGAAACCTTCCTGCTTCGCGGCTTCGACTTCGTCTGCGAATTTGTGTCTGGACGACTCCAAGTATTGCTCGTAGCTGCCTATTGGATTCGGTCCACAAGAGGTTTGTTTAACAATGACGCCATCACTCTGAACGGGGCTTTGCCCAATTGCGGTGGAGGCGCAAGTGAACAAAAACGCTACCGCCAGCCAGGGCTTTGCTCTTCTCATATGATGCTTCTTTCCTGCGGATTTACGGGTCGTTAGGGTTTCGACTGTTTCTTCAACTGTCCTGCGATTTAGCAATTTATCGCGCCGTAATCTTGCCTTCCTTTTTAATTGGAAGCCGGCCGAAAGGCGGCTTTTCGGCCGGCCGGCGCGAGTCAATCTGCTTCGTCCTTACGGGTATGGCAGGATAGATTTGGGTGTGCAGTCCTTATTGTCCATAGCCCGTCTGCCGGCAGATGACCCGGCCTTGGGGTCTTTCGTTGGTTTGAGATCTCGCACTTTGATGTTTGGCTCGTTTGATGTTAATTTCTTCATATTAGTTATGCTGTTTTGAATGATTCAGCGCTTTGAGCGCGTTCATTGGTTAGTGGTTCATATGATCAAGGCACGAAATCGGTCGAAAAGTGCTCATCGATCCGTAATTTTTCTTAGCAGGGACGCTCCGTCCCAGGTGGCCCCGCATTCGATCCCCAGGGTGAATTGCGTTTCATGATTGCCGCCTCACCCTCGCCCGAGCAATTAACGCAACTACTCGCCGATTCCGGATACTGGAAGGAGGCATCGGCTGACCAGGTCGCACCTTTGGTTTACGACGAGCTGCGCCGGCTTGCGCATCATTATATGAGCGGCGAGCGGCCGGATCACACTTTGCAAACCACCGCGCTGGTCAACGAGGCTTACCTTCATCTCGCCGGCCAAACCAATGCGCACTGGCAGAATCGGAACCACTTCTTCGCCGGAGCCGCACGGATGATGCGTCACATTCTGGTCAATTATGCTGTGAGCCGACGGGCTGCCAAACGAGGTGGCGGCGCGGTGAAACTGGAGCTGCGCGAAGACGCGATCGTGACGGAAGCGGAAGCCGATCAAACCGTGCAGTTGAATGAAGCCCTGGAGCGGCTGGCGCAACTCGATCGACGCAAAGCGCAGGTGGTCGAGCTAAAGTATTTCGGCGGGATGAATTACGAAGAGATCGCCGAGGTCTTGAACGTGTCGCCGATTACTGTCCGGCGCGACTGGGAATTTGCCAAGGCTTGGCTGCATAAGGAACTGACTACGGGTAATTCGTAAATCGCGCGTGCCATGACGTCCGTCCGGCTCCAGAGGATCGAAGAAATCTTTCATTCGGCCCGGGAGTTGGACGGCGTTACCCGCCATAAGTTTGTCCGCGAGACGTGCGGGGCGGATGAAGAATTGCGCAACGAGGTGGAAGCGCTGCTGGCAGCGCACGAGAGCGCGGCCGATTTCATCGACAATCCGCCCACGCGATTAGCCGCTGAATTGCTGGCAAGGCAACCGATCGAATCAATGACCGGTCGCAGCATCGGCCACTATCAATTGCTCGAGAAAATCGGCTCGGGTGGAATGGGCGAAGTTTATCTGGCGCGCGACGATCGCTCGGATCGTAAAGCGGCGGTGAAAATTCTACCGGCCCATTTTGCCGGCGACGCCTCGCGCTTTCGCCGTTTCGAACAGGAAGCGCGCGCGGTCGTGGCGCTCAATCATCCCAATATTCTGACCGTTTACGAAGTCGGGAACGAAGATGGCACGCAGTACATCGCGAGCGAATTAATCGAGGGCGAAACTTTGCGGCAGCGCCTCGAGGGTGGGCCGATGCCGCTCGACGAAGTTGTCGATCTCGCCTTGCAAGTCGCGGGCGCGCTGGCCGCAGCGCACAAGGCCGGCATTGTGCATCGCGACATTAAACCTGAAAACATCATGCTGCGCCCGGATGGTTACGCAAAGGTGCTCGATTTCGGTGTAGCCAAGCTGGCCGAACAGGAACTTCAGGCTTCAATGCCAAAGGATGAGGCGCTGTTGTTAGTCCAAACCACCTTCAGCTCGATCCTCGGCACGTTGCGTTACATGTCGCCGGAACAGGCACGGGGCGAGCCGGTCGATGCGCGCGCCGACATCTGGAGCCTGGGGGTAGTGCTTTACGAGATGGTTACCGGCTCGAGCCCATTCTCCGGCGCTCAGCCCAAGAAAGTGATCGCGTCGATTCTAACGACCGAACCTTCGGCGATTAAAAGATCACGGCCGGAGGCGCCGACTGAGATTCAAAAGATCTTGGATCAAGCCCTGAAAAAAGACCGCGAGGTCCGGTACCCGACGATCAAGGATATGGCGGAGGCGCTCCGAAAATTGCGAAGAAGCTTGGAAGCGCGGAGTTCGTCGCGGAGACCCATGTTAGTGACCTCTCTAGCGTTAATCGGAGCTGCGGTTTTGATTGGGTTGTTTTTTCTGGGTCGCGTTCTCACATCGAGAACACAGAGTGGTGCCGTTACTGGCGCTGCCGCGGCGAAGTCGATCGCGGTGTTGCCATTCGAAAATTTAAGTAGGGACAAGGAGAACGCCTATTTTGCAGAAGGCATCCAGGATGAGATTTTGACCCGGTTATCCAAGATCGCCGACCTGAAAGTCACGTCTCGGGCATCGACTCAGCACTACAAGAGTGCACCGGAAAACCTGGCCGAGGTCGCGAGGCAACTCGGCGTCGCCCACATTCTGGAAGGAAGTGTGCAGAAGAGCGGCGACACCGTGCGCGTAAACGTGCAGCTAATCAACGCCACTAACGACTTCCATCTTTGGGCCGATACGTTTGATCGCAAAGTAAGCGAAATATTTTCGGTTGAGACAGACGTGGCCAAAACCATCGCCGAGCAATTGCGAGCACATCTCACCGGACAGGAAGAGCAAATCATCACCGCCAAACCGACGGACAGTCCTGAGGCCTATGACGCCTATTTGCGCGGCCTGGCTTACTCACAAAAGCCGTTGATCGCACCGGCCAATGCTCCTAGCGGCCAGAAATATCTTAAAGAAGCCGTCCGGTTGGACCCGAAATTCGCTCTCGCCTGGGCGCTGTTGTCGTATGTGGATGCAGGCGGTTACATAACCCGGAGTCTCCAGCCAACGCCCGCGCTCCGGGAAGAGGCGCGCCAGGCCGCCGAAAGCGCGCTCGCTCTCCAACCCCAACTTGGCGAAGCCGTTTTGGCCAAAGGATTTTATCACTATTGCTGCCTGAAGGATTACGACACCGCAGAGCACTATTATGAAATGGCGCGTCGATCCTTGCCTAACGGTAGCCGGATTCCCGAATTGCTGGCCCTCTTAACGCGAAGGCGGGGTCAGTGGGACCGGAGCGAGTCGTACTTCAATGAAGCCGAACGGCTCGACCCGCGCAACGTTTCCCTGCTCACCGAGCACGCGGTTTCTTATACCAACCTTCGCCGTTTCCCCGAGGCGCTGAAAAAATTCGACCAAGTCCTCGATATCACACCGGACGACCCCAACACGCTCGCGCTCAAAGCGGCTGCCACACAAGCCGAGGGCGATCTTCCGACCGCGGCCTCGCTTCTCGCGCCGCTGCGCCCGGCGGCCAGCGACCGCATCGTGATGGAAACACAGGTTTACCAAGCGATCCTGGAACGCCAAACCGCGGCGATCATTCCCCGATTGCAGGAAATATTGGCGAAGCCCGACCCGGCGATCGACAATCGGAATGCGGAAATACGTTTTTGGTTAGGCTGGGCCGAGAAAGTCGCCGGCGATGATTCTGCGGCCAGAGAGAATTGGCGCCAGGCACGCGGCGAACTGGAATATTTCCTCAAGGAGCAGCCGGAAAATGACAACCTCATTGGATATCTCGCCCTGACTAATATGGGTCTTGGCGATAAAGCCGCCGCTTTCCAACTGGTTGAGCGAGATATGGCCGCGCTCCCGGTCGAGAAAGACGCCTTCGCGGGGCCCAATGCGATCGAGGTCCTGGCTCGGGTGGCGGCCCAATCAGGAGAACCCGATCGCGCGATCGCCGCTTTGCAGAAGGTGCTCTCGATTCCATATCTTGGTCCACTGGTCGCCGGTGGGCTCACGCCTGCGCTTCTCCGGCTCGATCCGATGTTCGACCCACTCCGAAACGATCCGCGCTTTCAAAACCTCCTTGTCCCGGACAAGTCGATTGCCGTTTTGCCCTTCGAAAACCTGAGCGCCGACAAGCAGAATGATTATTTCGCTTCCGGCATCCAAGACGAGATTCTAACGAAATTAACCGCACTAAATGGATTAAAAGTGATCTCGCGTGCGTCGACCGAGAAATATCGCAGTCATCCGGCTGAGACCAGCAAGGTCGCGGCCGAGCTAGGTGTGGCTACCCTCCTGGAAGGCAGTGTGCAAAAGGCGGGAGATAGCGCACGCATCAATTTGCAGTTGATCGACGCCAAGACCGATTCGCATCTTTGGGCACAAACTTTCGATCGTGAAATGATGAACATCTTCTCGGTCGAAGCAGAGGTCGCGGCCCAGGTGGCAAAGGCGCTCAAACTGAAGTTGATCCCGCAAACCAGCGCGCAGCTGGCCTTGCCTTCTACGAACGACCCCGAGGCCCACGACCTCGAGTTGCGCGCCTTCTACGTGCACGATCAATGGTTTCGTGGGACAGGCGATATTGACGAAGCCTTTTCCTATTTGCGCAAGGCGATCGCACGCGATCCAAATTTCGCTGTGGCCTACGCACGACTCTCAATATACGAAGCGCAGAAGGCAAGCGAGGCGCTGGGCCTGGATGCACAACTGTCCCAGGATGCGCGACGCAACGCGGAGAAGGCATCGGCACTCCGGAGCGACCTACCCCTGTCGCGTATGGCGATGGGTCTGGTCTATCTGCACTTCGATCGAAATTACATCGCGGCGGCGAAGGAATTTCAGTACTTTGACCACGGCATAACCATCCCGATGGCGATCGCACAGGGACGGCTCGGTCGTTGGGGCGACGCGGTTCGGACGATGGAGCAAGCAGTCCAACTCGATCCGCGCAACGCCCACACCCGCGCGGCCTTGTCGGATTATTATGGCAAAGCGCACCGATATGCCGAAGCCATCGCTGAAGCGGAGACCGGCATCGCGCTCGATCCGAATAACTGGACATGCACCGTGGGCAAGGTTCAGATGCTGCTTCTACAGGGCGAATTGGACCCTGCGCGAGAATTACTGCGCCATATTCCAACCCAGGTGCACAACAACCTGAGTTTCGAAGCAGCGCCACTGCTCCGCTGGCGCTGCGAGTTCCTGGGACGGAATTACCGCGAGGCGCTTCGCTTCGCCGAGCAGCTGCCCAACATCGCCGATTCGGTATGGGCCGGGGAAAGAGAGGTGGCGCTTGGCCGAACGCAAATGGCTCTCGGGAATCCAAGTGAAGCGCAACGTGCGTTCGTTAGCGCGCGGCAGATATTGGTGGGGCTGGTCCAGACGCACCCCGATTTACAGGAAGCACAGGAACGACTGGTCCGGGTGAACGCACTCTGCGGTGAACAGCGGGCTACGCAGGATGCAATCACGAAACTATCCGCCCTTACTGCTCGACAACACAACGCCGAACGTGACCTAACGAGTCTCGAAACCATCGCGGAAGCCCAAACAGTCCTGGGCCAGCCTGATCAGGCAATTCCGTTACTTTCCCAGCTGCTGAAATCAGAAGGGGCCGGCCTTCTCTTGACGCCGGCCCTCCTCAAGCTCGATCCCGTCTGGGACCCGCTCCGAAGCGATCCGCGGTTCCAAGCACTCGTCTCTGCCCAGTCGGCGAACCATAAATAGCAACCGCAAAGCCCTCTGATCCAAATGAGGGGGTCCGAACCTTTTTGACATTCGACATGAAAGGCGGGACCAAAAGGCCAATTCTGATCCTCTTTGCAATTACGGAGCCTTCACTTGATACCGTTTTGACATGGTGCCGGCCTAGCGAGCGCGGGGCTAGATCGCTCTTATTGAAGAACGTTTGCATCTGCTCCGGTTCGCTTTTTTTTGAATCCATATCGCCCACTTAGCGCATCTCAATGGAAGCACCGAAGGTTTTTCATGTTTCGAAAGGTTTTGGAATGGCAGCTAGTAAAGGCATCGCCAGTCGCCGCGATCGCCATGTCGATCTTGGCCAGCGCAACAACGAGCAATGCTGAAAGTCCGAAAGTTCTTCCGCCCGACGATGAGATTCGGAAGATTTTGGTTGAGCGAGTCGGCGGGAACGAAAATGACGTAGGCATTATTGTCGGAGTAATCGAACCGCGAGGAAGACGGATCATCTCGTTTGGCCATCGAAATACGGGAGATCAGCGGCCGTTGGATGGCGACACTGTTTTCGAGATCGGGTCGGTCACCAAAGCATTCACCGCGCTTTTGCTCGTAGACATGGTCGAAAAGAATGAAGTGGCGCTGTCAGACCCCGTCGCAAAGTATCTTCCCGCCGACCTAAAAGTAACCAGAACGAAATGGCCGTTCGATCACGCTTGTCGATCTTGCCACGCATACATCGGGTTTGCCGTTCATGCCGGAGAATGCGCCACCGCTCAATGAGCCGGCCGCAGCGAAATATTCAGCGGCCGATCTCAAACAGTACGTGGCCGGCTATCAGCTGAAACGAGATATCGGCAGCGAATGGGAATACTCAAACGTCGGTTATTGGGTTTTGGCCGAAGCGCTCTCATCTCGTGGCGGGATGGATTATGAAACGCTCATGCGCAAGCGTGTCATTGCTCCGCTGAAGTTAGTGAGCACAGATTTTTCTATCTTGCCAAAGATGAAGGCTAATCTGGCGATCGGTCATGATGCCGCGTTCCAGCCTGCTCCAGCCATCTCCGAACTCCCGATCTATTCGCTTATGCCCGCAGCCGGGGGGCTCTATTCAACAACCAACGATCTTTTAACAGTCCTCTCTGTTGCGATGGGCTACGAGCGTTCGCTAATTGCTCCAGCCATCGAGGCTACATTGAGTACGCGCCGCCCGACCGGTGGCGGCAGCGAGCAAGCGCTCGGCTGGACTGTGATTGGAAAAGGTGACAACGAATTAATCTATCGCGATGGCGGGACCTACGGATTTGCATCTTCCGTGGCGTGGGATCCGAAGAAGCGAACGGGCGTTGTCGTGCTTTCCAATCAACAAGGAGACGTGAATGATATTGCGCGTCATTTGCTGCGACCTGATGTTCCGTTAGCGAAACCCACAAACACGAAGCACGTCGAGATCGCGATTGATTCGTCGCTACTCGATAATTACGTTGGTCACTACGAAGCGCACGGCGAAGGAACATTCACTGTTGCTCGCGCAAACAATTTTCTGACGATTGAATCTCCGGCGGACTGGGGCCTTCCAAAGCTGCATATTCACCCGGAAAGTCCGCGCGATTTTTTTGCCACTGAACTTCCGGTGCGCGTCACATTTCAGGTCGGCAACGACGGTCGTGTGACTGGACTCTTCATCTATCCGCCGCGTGGCCAAAAAGGCGTGCCAGCAAACCGGATAGACTCGGCTAAATAATTGCCGACCGCCATCCGAGCGAGTCTGGTACTTCGGCTATGGTCTTGAGGGCGGTGCGGCCTAACGAATTAACGCAGAACTTTGCGGAAAGTGCCCGACTTGATCACGAGCAGGAGCAGGATTCCCGTTACACCCGGAGTCTACGGGGTCCGGTACCTTTTTGTCATTTGACGCTAAATTGCGTCAGGAGCGGCAGCCGGAAACGGTGAAGTCACCTGAACCAAGCCCCATTTGATGCCTTTTTGACATAGCTGGCACTCCTAGGCAGAAACCGCGGATTTTTCAGGGGTTACGGAGCCTCGTTTGATACCATTTTGACACTGTCTTTTGCGGCAACGGTTTAGCTGGGTAACCGCGCTGAATTGATTTGCTGCCTCCCGCAGCCGCCTCTAGAGGAAAGACGAATGTCGATCGTTGCCGCCACCGCGCCGGAGGCGCCGAGGCTGCTGATGCTGCCGTTTGCGCTTCTGCTTATCGCGGTTGCGATCGCTCCTCTCATTCTGCGGCACCACTGGGAACGGCACTATTACAAGGTCTCGTTCGCGTTGGCCGCGTTCGTCTTGGCTTATTATTTGTTCGTCCGCGGTGACCTGCAGCGCGTCACTCATGCGCTTGTCGAGTATCTCAGTTTCATGGTGGTCGTGGATTCTTTTTTTGTCGTCGCCGGCGGGATTCACGTGCGCGCACGCAGTCAATGCCGCCCGCTGACCAACACGGTTTTTCTGATCGTCGGCGCCCTGCTGGCGAACGTAATCGGCACGATTGGCGCGTCGATGTTGCTCATCCGGCCTTGGATCGAAATGAACAGGACGCGGTTCGCGGGATTTCACCTCGCATTTTTATTTTTAGCGACGGCAACATTGGCGGGCTATTGCTTCCGGTCGGCCCGCCGTTATTCCTCGGTTACCAAAACGGCGTTCCCTTCTTCTGGTCGCTCGTTCGATTATGGCCGCATTGGCTTTTTGTTGGCGCTCTGTTGTTGTCCATTTTCTATATTCTGGATTTCGTCAATTCGAAAAAAGCGATCGGTCCTGATTCCGAAATGCCGGTTGAAAAATGGCGCGTATTCGGCAAGCGAAATTTAGCTTTTTGTCCGTTTTGCTCGTCGCACTGATCGCCCTGCCGTCCCCCGCGCGCGAGCTGGTCATGATGGTTACAGCAGTCATTTCCTATCTCTTCAGCCCGCGACACATTCATGAGGCCAACGCATTCACATTTTTACCCCTGCAGGAAGTCAGCACACTTTTTCTGGGAATTTTTGGCACCATGATTCCAGTGCTCGATTACGTGGCGTTGCACGCGGCCAAGCTCGGGATAAAGACCGACGTGCAATTCTTCTGGGCGACCGGATTGCTCTCGGCCGTGCTCGATAATGCGCCAACCTATCTAACATTTTCCGCCGTTGCTCTCGGCCTGCACGGGCTAGACATGAGCAACGCTGGCAATGTGGCAACGTTTCTCGTGCGTGATGATCATTCGCTCGTCGCGATTTCTTTGGGCGCGACACTGTTCGGTGCGTTCACCTACATTGGAAACGGACCAAATCTTCTGGTGCTGGCGATCGCGCAAAATCTTAAAATACCGGCGCCGGGATTCTTTGGCTTTGCCTTGAAATACTCGGTGCCAATTCTCCTGCCAATCTTCGCCCTGTTATCGATCTTGTTTTTGCGCCAATGAATCGCCCCCTGGCGTTGAATATTCTGATGTGGTTTTGCGCCATCTATGCGATCGGCGCGGTTCTCGGAGTCAGCGCTGCGATTCTCGATCTTGGTCGATTCGTCGGCGGTTATTCCGTTGGTGGAATGAGGGTCACGCGCGAACACTGGCTCGTTATCGCCGGGCCGCTCGTCGCCGCCATTGCAATCTTGATGGGCGCTACCGCCTTCGCGTTGAAACGATATCGCGCCTGGGCACGTATCGCATTTATGGCCATTTGGCCGCTCATTCTTGTTTATGGAATCGGGTGTGCCATGCTCGGCGCGGTGCCGTGGACGCTTGGAATGCGCGCCGTGATCGACGCAACACTCGTCGGTGCAATCGCCGCGTGGCTTCTGTTTTGCCGCAAATCAAGTCGCAGGTTTTTCGACACAGACTAGCGCGTCGCAAGTTTCAGAAAGGTTTTTGTGTGACAAAACCTCGGGACCGCCCGGCAATTTCATTTGCCGATGAACTTTCGGCGTGCCAGCGATGTCGTAACAGATATCCGTTTTTCACTGTGAATACAATGTTGGTTTGGCAGAAAATTGTCGTCGTTCTGCTTGCCGCGGCGATCCTGGGGGGCACAATTTACTTTGCACGCATCGTTTCCCGGCCGCCGGACTGGAAACGGGTTCACTCCATTCCGTGGGTGCAGTATGTCAATCCGAACGTCGGGAAGCTCAAACAGGCCCGCGAACTTGTCCGCGCCGGCAAACTTCCCGAAGCGCGCGCGGTCGTCAGCGAGGCGCTCGCTACGATGCCAAAATCTCCGGTTACCCGCGAGCTGCACGATCTGCTCGGTGATATCAACACACAGATCTTTTTCTCGAAGGAACCGTCGGCCCGCAAAATCGAGTACACCGTTAAATCTGGCGATGCACTTTTCTCGATTGCGCGAAAACTAAAATCCAGCACCCACACCATCATGCGAGTGAACAATCTCCAATCCACCTTGATTCACCCAGGAGAAAAATTGTTCGTGCCGCCCCTGGATTTTACCGTCACGATCGATCTTCCGCGTCAACGCGTCGTAGTGCACGACGGTCGCGGCTTCTTTACGCAATATCCAATCGCGGATGCCGAGCTTCCGCCTTCGCGAAAACCGCCAATAAGAATGGAAGTAAAAGCCAAATCGTTCTGGAAAGACGGCCGCCCGGTGGCGGCGACCGGAGCGTCGTCCAAGGACGCGATGCCGCGGATTTATTTGGGTCGCGCGGGCTACGTCCTTTATGGCGTTGAAGAAAACAGCAATGACGTGGATTCCGAAATCGATGTGAAAAACGACGATGACTCGAGTGCAGCATCTGACTCGGAACATCTCCCGCAAGGCATCGCAATGCTAAAAGATGACATTTCTCAATTAGAAGTGCTCATCCGCAAAGGCACACCGGTCACGATCGTTCACGACGAAAAGAAATAGCAGTGTTCCGCTCTGTCGTCGCCGATCACTTGCTCGCAGCAACTTCCAGCGCCCAGGGCCGAGGGGCGGCGTGGAATACTCGGTTACGAACGAGAAAAAACGCGCAACGGACGCTTGGAATTGAAGCGAGGGTATCGAATGTCCGGCCGGTTAGGCCTTAACAACTAGAAACAGCAACAGTGCGACCACGATGATTGGGAGCGCGCAAATCAAGAGCACCAGGTTGTTGCGTGGCCCCAGTTCCTTCGGTACGAGCGCATCCGCGGCGATCGTCTTCTCGATTTGCCGCAAATGCCGCAACACGTAAACAAACGCGCATATCACCGCAATGAAAGCGATCCCGGCAAGAACGCGAATTGGGGTCAACGGGTCGCTGGTCAATAGTGCCATTGCGCTAATGCTCGAGAGTTCGCCCGCCATCGCGCGTCATTCCAAAGGAAGACCGGCGCGCTGGGCGCGCGCGCGGAGCTGGCCTATAAATTCCTTTTGTGAAAAGAGTGCCGTCTTTTTACCCAGAAATATCTCCGCGTCGGTCAAAGCGTCCTCGTAGAGCGCGACTTGCTCCTTTGGAATCCAAGCTCGCCCAACGATGAACAAACCATCTTTAATGGAATATTCGTCGAAGAATGTTTCGCTGAGATAATTTTTCAAGGCAAACTCAACAACCTCCTTCGTCGCTGCTGGCTCCGTCCGGAATGCGGTGTGGTTGTGATCGCTATGAGCGCATGAGATGGACCTGATCTTCATCGAGCTTGCGCATCAGGCTTTCGGCAAGGTCACCACAACCGCATTCGCCTGGCGATCAACTTTCATTTCACTTTCTTTGACCTGGCCCGGCAAGGTGATCGTTTCCTCGAAGCGGCCGCGTTCGACGCTTTCTGCCGTTCCGGAAGCGGCGCTCTTAGATGTATTTTTCTGCTCCAGCGCACTCAGGTGCAGCTCACCGTTCTCCAAATTCACCTTCACGTTCGACATGTCCTGCTGAGGAAGAGCAAAGTGGACGACGTATTTGTCCTTTTGATCTTCAATATTTACCGAGGAACCGAGACGCAGCGCATTAGCGTCGGCAAATGTCTCGTTCGGAAACGCATTGTGAACCATTTCGTCCATTCGCGTTTCCATCTGCTGCATGTCGTCAATGAATCGCTGGTCCCAACTTTCGGCGACGCTTGCCGGCGAACCTGAGACCGTTGCACTGGGATTCGCACTTTCGGTCGGTGAATTCTGGGCGACCGCGTTTGAATTCGATTTCGGAATTATAATCACAACCATGTTTGGCTTGCGTTGGATCTGCATTTGATCGGCCAGAATCGGTTGCGGCAGCGTGATGATCTGTCGATAATTCTCCGTCTCCGACGTTCCATTCTTCGTCTGAGTGCCGTTCATGGTAATGTCGAGATTTCCGTTATCGACTTTGGCATTCACTTTTGAAGTGTCGCCGCTGGGAAGATAAACCCGGGCAACATACTTGTCCTTCTGTTCGCGCAGGTCCACCGATGAGGCGAACCCGGTTTGACCAAACGAAGTGCCGAAGTCGCGGAAGGTTTGCGCGAACACGTTATCCAGCTGCGATTGAAGATCGCGCATTCGTAAATGGACATCACCAAAAGGCGAACCGGTGGGAACCGGCGAAATCGTTGGTGCTGGACTGGTCGCGGACAGTGTCGAAGGAGTCAGTGTCGGAGCAGGCGTGGGCGAATTTACGGCAGTCGAAGTTTCGGTTTTCGAGCAGGCCGACGAAACCGCGAGCAGCGAGCCCACAGCCACCAGTTTGAAGAGTTTCCCACAAGGTCGAGTTTTCATAATTTTAGTGCTGTCTCGCACCAAGTCGACACGCCATTGCAGGCAAAACCGAAGCAATGGGTTTCTTAACGAATCCCTGAACAGCGCCCGACCGGTGCATTGAATTTACTGCTCCGGCTTCTCTTGTTAGACTGGGAAATTGGCCGGGGCGTTCAAAATTCCGTATGTTCCTTTCCAGGAACATTTACTCACAATTTTATTTTGAAATCTTCGCCTTCCCACTCGCCAGATGCGGTCCAACGAAATGTGAATATCACCTCAGCGGCCCCGCGGAGGTCCATCGACGACAAATCGAGATGGTGAACTCCGAGCGCGGAGTCGCTCGTTGCCGTCTCGACCCAATGTTGCCAGCCATCGATTGTCCAACGGACAACCGCCGAATCATGCAGTTCGAGGCGGAGATTTTTCCCGCGAGGCAGCTCTTGAATTTTGTCGCTGAAACGCCAGGTGGCGAAGGCGGATTGTCGTTTTTCTTCGAGGTACCGCTGGACGGCTATGTCCGAGGTGACGTAAGCCTTTCCATCCCGCAACGACCGGCATAGTTTGATATATTCGGCGTGGGCCCAAACCAGCGGCATGGCCGAACCGGAGGGCGCCCAAAGAAAAGGCGCCGCTGCGGAATGTCCGCCTCGTCCCAGACTTGCTCAGGGATCATGCCGGGTTCTCCGGCGAAGGCGGCCATCGCACGCAGCAAACGTTGCGCTTCTTCTTTGCGGCCGCCGGCCAGCTCATAATGGGCCCGCTCACCGGTCAGCAACGGCCAAACTCGCCCCACGCCCGTTCCATCAAAAGGCGCCCCATCCCGGTGCTCGCCGTATCCATCGTGATTATAACGATGCCAGCCCGCGAGGCCTCGCGCCCCAATCCTGCACTCATCAGCGCGCCAGCGACTTCCACCAGGTCGCGCACCCAGACAACATGGTAGCCCCCGCGGTTCTTATCCGTTCGCGCGCATCCCCAAGGCACGGACAAACTCGCTACGACCGCCCCCGGAAATTTCTTGGCGCGATGCACCTTCAGCAGAGAAGTGCTAGCGCGATAGAGATTATGCGTCCTGTCCTCGCCCACCAAATCCAGCTGCGCCTGCCAATCGGTCCATCCTTAAACATGTTCCTTCCGCGCCGCATCGAAGCCATCGAGGAGACTGGCTAGGGCATGATTCGCCGCCCTAACGGATCGGAGTCGAGCCCAGCGCGACAACGAATTCGCCGTGACCCTGCTGCAGGTCGATTTCTGCTGTCAACGCCACGTTCCCATCTGCGGCGCGGTTATACTCCCACGTCAGGCGCTTGTGCTCCCGCAAATCTTTCCGGCCATCCGAAGTGCCAACAAACCCCGCCGAGCACCGGAGAATCGGAACCGAACACGCCAGTGCCAGTGCGTGCTTCCCGCGCGACGCGAAAAGGATCGGCTGGTTCGACATCCGGTCGATCCAGGCCGTGTTATGCGCACCACCATCGCCCAAATGTGGCTCGAGAAAAACGTGCAGACGGAGTGGCCCATCCTTTTTGGGGTGAAGCGCACCCGCTGCAAAAGCACATCCAGTCGCGGATCGCTCAAAACTTCCTTTTCAATTCGGTAGTCATCGCACTCGTTGGTCAGGCGATATGCCGCCACGCAATCGGCCAAAAATTCGGCGCGGTGGTCCGCGTTATCTGCTTCGTCGGAGAACAAATCGGTCCCGTTCGTCACCAGGAAGCGCGCCGCCCGCACTGCCGCGTGGTCGATTTCGGGGTGATAGACTTCGTTGATGATCCCGCGGCCGAGAGTAAACCAGACTCCGCTGGTCGGTTGCGCCGACGTCCCGACACCGCACTTCGCGCTTGAGGTCCAGTGCGATTCCACCCCGGGGCCGCCCGGGGCGTGATTTTCTACTTTCTTATCCGAGGACATCTTAACGATTACCACAAAATCTTCCGTGCCAATCATTCCCTAACATCTTTCGGGTGACCCCGATGCGATCAGTCATGGGAATCATGCACAAAATCATTCCGCAACAAGGCGGCCTCGTGCGCGTAGATGTTAGCGGAAAACTGACGCAGGCCGATTACGATCAGCTGATTCCAAGCTGGAAGGCGGTCATCGCACGGCACGGCAAAATGCGACTGCTTTTCGTTATGCACGACTTTCACGGATGGGAACCGGGCGCGGCCTGGGACGATTTTCGATTCGATCGCGAACATGGTTCGCAGGTTAAGCGAGTGGCGATGGTGGGGGAAAAACAGTGGCAAAAGTGGATCACCCAGCTCGGCGCGCTCTTCGCCACCACCACGGTCCGCTACTTTGATCTCGCCGATCTCGAAAAGGCTGAACGCTGGGCAGGCCAAGATTAACAGTTAGCTGAAAAGACGAAACTTTGAACTTATCTCTGATTCGCCCTGTCGGATATTAATAAGCGCTCTTCGCGCAGATTAATTCCAATCTGTTCGGGCATGTTGGGCCGATTTTAAGTAGGAAGGCGCTGAAGGGAAATCTTGAAGGGAGTCGGAAAAAAGATTTGGGCAATTCCGGAAGGTTATATTCCGGGTCGTAGTCACGGGCCTGCTCCGGAAATGACGAGCCACGAAGCGTGCTGCATCCTCAATGCGTCAGATCGGATGGCCCATGTAGCGATTACAATTTTTTTTGAGGATGAAGACCCGGCTGGGCCCTACCGATTCGAAATCGGGGCCCGGCGCACCAGACATTTACGCTTCAACAATTTTGAAGATCCACAAGAAATCCCACGCGACACCCCGTATTCCAGTGTCATCGAATCCGATGTGCCGATCGTGGTTCAGTATACCCGGTTGGATTCGCGCCAGGCTGACAACGCGTTGCTGAGCACAATCGCCTTTGCCGGCGATTGAAATCAAACCATGAGACCGCAACAACTATTATGAGTGAAACCGTCAGCGACTTCTTGATTAAACGAATCACCGAGTGGGGAGTCCGCCGGATTTATGGTTTTCCGGGAGACGGAATCAACGGAATCATCGGGGCGATCGACCGCGCCGGTGACGCGATCGATTACGTGCAGGTGCGTCACGAGGAGATGGCGGCGTTCATGGCTTGCGCGCATTACAAATTCACCGGTGAAGTTGGAATCTGTTTGGCTACTTCGGGCCCGGGCGCGATTCATCTCTTGAACGGGCTTTATGACGCGAAGATGGATCACGCCAGCGTCGTCGCGATCGTTGGACAACAAGCACGCGCGGCGCTCGGTGGCGATTATCAACAGGAAGTCGACCTGATCAGTTTGTTCAAGGACGTCGCCCACGAATACGTGCACATGGCGTCGACGCCGACGCAAATTCGGCACTTGATCGATCGCGCGATTCGGATCGCAAAGGCCGAGCGAACTGTCACGTGTGTGATCGTGCCAAACGATGTGCAGGAGATGCCAGCCGTGCCGGTGCCACCGCGCAAACATGGAACGGTGCATTCCGGGATTGGTTACACGTCACCCAGCGTGATACCGAAGGAAAAGGATTTACGGAAAGCGGCTGACGTTCTTAACGCGGGAGAAAGAGTCGCGATGCTCGTGGGCGCCGGTGCACTGCAGGCAACCGACGAAGTGATTGAGGTGGCCGACATTCTCGGCGCGGGTGTGGCCAAGGCGTTGTTAGGCAAAGCCGTTATTCCCGACGAGATGCCGTTCTGTACCGGCCCGATAGGTTTGTTAGGAAGCAAGCCGAGTTGGGACATGATGACCGGATGCGACACCTTGCTCATGGTCGGATCGAGCTTTCCGTATTCGGAATTTCTCCCAAAAGAAGGACAGGCGCGTGGGATTCAGATCGACATCGACGGCCGCATGCTCGGGATTCGCTATCCGATGGAGCTAAATCTCGTCGGTGACAGCGCGGAAACTTTGCGCGCGCTGGTCCCGCTGCTGAAGCGGAAAGAGGATCGCGCGTGGCGAAAAAAGATTGAAGAGAATATCGACGAATGGTGGAAGGTGCTCGAAGCGCGCGCCATGAACAGCGCAAACCCGATCAATCCCGAATACGTCTTTTGGGAATTGTCCCCGCGCCTGCCCGACAATTGCATTCTTTCGAGCGACTCGGGCTCCTCGGCGAATTGGTTCGCCCGGGATCTCAAAGTTCGTCGCGGCATGATGGCCTCGCTTTCCGGAAATCTGGCGACAATGGGCCCCGGAGTTCCCTACTCGCTGGCTGCGAAATTCGCCTGGCCCGATCGCCCGGTGATCGCACTCGTCGGCGACGGCGCCATGCTCATGAATGGGATCAACTGCCTGATCACCATTGCGCAGCACTGGAAGGAATGGAGCGATCCGCGGCTGATCGTGTTAGTACTGGCAAATCGCGACCTGAACCAGGTGACATGGGAGCAGCGAATCATGGCCGGCGATCCCAGATACGAAGTCTCGCAGACCGTCCCCGATTTCGCCTTCGCGAATTATGCCGAGCTGCTTGGTCTGCGCGGGATCCGCGTCGAGCAGCCGGAGGATGTCGGTCCGGCGTGGGACCGCGCATTATCTTCGGATCGGCCGGTTGTCTACGAAGCGTTGACTGATCCCGAAGTTCCAACGCTGCCGCCGCATATCACGTTCAAGGAAGCGAAAAATTTTGTGGAGTCGATGGTCAAAGGCGATCCGGCCTGGCCGAGCATGATTCGCGGCGCGATGAAGGATGCGGTCGAAAGTTTCATTCCCCACCACGAATAACGAATCAATGCAAGCGCGCGGCGTTCCCCACGTTCAACAACGCGGGCGGACCGCAAAGGCGCGATCGCCGGGGGCGCCGCCGCGTAACTTGGAAGAGATCCAGTCGTCGGTCCCTAGGATCGAAGAGCTGCGCGTTTCGGTTTATAAAATCCCAACCGATGCCCCGGAGTCCGACGGCACTTATGAGTGGGACAGCACGACGATCGTAATCGTGGAGGCAGGTGCGGGTGGGAAGCACTCGTTAGGATACAGCTACGCGACTTCCGCAGCGGCGACGTTGATCCGTGACGAATTGAAGGATGTTGTCTGTGGTCGGAACGCGATGTCGGTGAGCGGCGCGTGGGAAGCGATGGTCCATCACGTACGTAACATCGGCCGGCCCGGCATCGCATCGATGGCAATTTCCGCCGTCGACACCGCCCTATGGGATTTGAAAGCGCGGCTGCTGAATCAACCACTCGTTGAGATCTTTGGTCAGGTGCGGGATGCGATGCCGATCTACGGCAGCGGCGGATTCACTTCTTACGCCAACGATCGCCTGCGGAACCAACTTGGCGGTTGGGTGCAGCAGGGAATTCCGCGCGTGAAGATGAAGATAGGGCGCGCTCCGGATCGCGATCCGTATCGGGTCGCAGCGGCGCGGGAAGCGATCGGCGACGAAGCTGAGCTCTTCGTTGATGCAAACGGCGCCTACTCGCGTAAGCGGGCGCTCGAACTGGCCTGCGTGTTCTCGGAAATGGACGTGAGCTGGTTCGAGGAACCGGTCTCGTCCGACGATCTGGAAGGGCTGAATCTGCTGCGCGACCATGGGCCACCAGGAATGGACATCGCCGCTGGCGAATACGGATTCGACCTGACCTACTTCGAGCGAATGCTCGACGCCGGAGCGGTCGATGTCCTGCAAGCCGACGCGACGCGGTGCGGCGGCTTCACCGGATTTCTGAAAGCATCGGTCGCGTGCGAGGCACATCACGTTCCGCTCTCCGCGCACTGCGCGCCGACGCTACACATGCATGTCGGCTGCGCCGCGCGTCCGCTACGACACGCGGAATACTTTCACGATCACGTCCGCATCGAAAATATACTCTTCGACGGCGTGCCGCAGCCGGAGGACGGCGCGTTGAATCCGGATCTGTCGCGCCCCGGAATGGGTCTCGAGCTCAAACGCTCCGACGCGGAGAAATTTAGGATCTGTTGACACATGACAACGGCGGCGCCATCTCGCATCAAACCGCAATCCAACCAGCGCCGCACTCCGCCCAAATTCCACGGCGATGTGCCGGGATTGGTGGATGAGCTGGAGGAAAAAATCCGCGGCGAGGTTCGTTTCGATGATGGGTCGCGTGCGCTGTATGCGACCGATGGTTCAAACTACCGCGAGGTGCCGATCGGTGTCGTTATTCCGCGCAGACGTTGAGGACGTCACGAACACGATCGCGGTCGCGCGGAAGTTTGGCGCGCCCATTTTGTCGCGCGGCTGTGGCACGAGCCTCGCGGGTCAGTGCTGCAACGTTGCAGTCGTGATGGACATGTCGAAGTACCTGCGCAAGACGCTCGGCATTGATGTCGCAGAATCGGCTCGGGCGCGTTCAGCCTGGTTGCGTGCTGGACGATCATGCGGCACGCCGCCAATAAGCACGCATTGACATTCGGGCCTGACCCGGCGACGCACAACCACTGCACGCTCGGGGGCATGATCGGCAACAACTCGTGCGGCGTGCATTCGGTCATGGCGCAGTTTGCCGGCACCGGCGCGCGCACTTCCGACAACCTGCACGAACTCGAGATTTTCACCTATCGACGGGCTGCGAATGCGAGTTGGCGCGACGACCGAAGAGGAACTCGAATCGATTATCCGTAATGGCGGTCCGCGCGGGGAAATTTACCGCAAGCTGAAAGCAGCTGCGCGACAAATATGCCCCGCTGATTCGCGAGCGTTACCCGAAAATTCCGCGGCGCGTTTCCGGTTACAACCTCGACGATCTGCTGCCGGAAAAGGGCTTTCACGTCGCGCGCGCGCTCGCTGGCAGCGAAGGCACTTGCGTGACCATTCTCGAGGCGACGATGCAGCTGATCCACAATCCGCCGGTCCGTTCGCTGCTGGTCCTCGGCTACCCGGATGTTTTTCACGCGGCCGACCACTGCCCGGAGATCATGAAACACAAGCCGACCGGTCTCGAAGGCATCGACCACGAGCTGGTCGGTTTCATGAACAAACACCATCTGCATCCGGAAGATTTGAAATTGCTGCCGGACGGGCAGCGGCTGGTTGCTGGTCGAGTTCGGCGGCGAAACGAAAGAGGAATCTGACGAGCAAGGCGCGCGAGCTGATGGCGGCGCTGAAAAAGGACGAGCAGACGCCGTCGATGCACCTTTACGACGATCCCGAAGGAGGAAGACAAACTCTGGCACGTCCGCGAAAGCGGTCTGGGCGCGACGGCCTTCGTGCCCGGGGTTGCGGGACACCTGGCCGGGCTGGGAAGATTCGGCCGTGCCGCCGGACCGGATTGGCGATTATCTGCGCGATCTGAAGAAGCTGTTCGAGCGAGTATGATTATGACGCTTCGGTTTACGGGCACTTCGGTCAGGGATTGGTGCATTGCCGGATTCCGTTTGATCTCGTCATCGCATGACGGCATCGAGAAATTCCGCGCATTCTCTGGATGACGCCGCCGATCTCGTGGTGAGCTACGGCGGCTCGCTTTCCGGCGAACATGGCGACGGCCAGGCGCGCGCCGCGATGTTGCCGAAAATGTACGGCGGCGAACTGGTGCAGGCGTTCCGCGAATTCAAAACCATCTGGGATCCGGATTGGAAAATGAATCCCGGCAAAGTGGTCGATCCGAATCCGCCCGATCGGCGAGTTGCGCCTCGGGCAAAACTACAATCCGCGCGAGCCCGCCGACCTATTTCAAGTACCCGAATGATCACGGCAGCTTTGCGCGCGCGACGCTGCGTTGCGTGGGCGTGGGAATATGCCGGCGCGAGAAGCGGCGGCACGATGTGTCCGAGCTACATGGTGACGCACGAGGAAAAGGATGCCACGCGCGGGCGCGCCCATCTGCTTTTCGAGATGTTGCGCGGCGAAGTGATCGGCAAAAACGGCTGGCGCGACGAGAGCGGTGAAAGATGCGCTCGATCTCTGTCTCGCCTGCAAAGGCTGCAAAGGCGATTGCCCGGTCAACGTGGACATGGCGACCTACAAAGCCGAGTTCCTGGCGCATTACTGGAAGGGCCGATTGCGACCGATTCACGCCTACGCCTTCGGATTGATCCACATCGGTGCGCGGCTGGCGTCATGGATGCCGCGGGTGGCGAATTTTTTCACGCAAGCGCCGATCTTCAGCGACGTCATCAAGCTCGTCATCGGGGTCGCGCCGCAACGCCGGATGCCGCCGTTCGCGGATCACACTTTCAAGGATTGGTTCCGTAGACGCAGCGTGCCACAATGCCGATAAACCACCCGTCGTTCTCTGGCCGGATACGTTCAATAATTACTTCCATCCGCGGACCGCGCAAGCTGCGGTGGAGGTGCTCGAGGCCGCCGGGTTCCGCGTCATCGTGCCGATGCAGGACCTTTGCTGTGGCCGGCCGCTTTACGATTACGGAATGCTCGACACGGCGCAGCGTTGGCTGAAACAAATCCTGCACAGCCTCCGCTACGAAATCCGCGAGTGACATTCCGTTCGTCGGGCTCGAGCCGAGTTGCTTTGCGACCTTCCGGGACGAGCTGATCAATCTGTTTCCGCATGATCAGGACGCGCAACGGCTTTCCGGAAATTCCTTACTTGCTCAGCGAATTCCTCGAGAAATTCGCGCCCGACTTCAAGTATCCGAAGCTCGCCCGCAAGGCGCATCGTGCACGGGCATTGCCATCACAAGTCACTCGTCAAGATGAAGGCCGAGAACGCCATCCTCGACAAGATGTGCTCTCGATTACGAAATGCCGGAGACCGGCTGTTGCGGGATGGCCGGCGCGTTCGGCTTTGAGAAAGATCACTATCATGTTTCGATCGCATGCGGCGAACGCGTGCTTCTTCCGGCAGTTCGCAACGCATCCAAAGACACGCTGCTCATCGCAGACGGCTTTAGTTGCCGCGAGCAGGTGCGGCAAACGACGGATCGTCAGGCGCTGCATCTCGCTCAGGTCGTCAAAATGGCGATCGATGACTCGCCCCATGGTCCGCCGGGCAATTACCCGGAGAAAGGTTATCTGACGCCCGAACGGCCGACTACGTCGACCGCTAAAGTAATAACCATTCTGGGATTTGCCATTCTCGGAATTCTTTGTGCCGGGCTGGTCCGCGTCGGGAAGTCATCAAGAAAGGGATAGCCGTGAGCCCAAACAAAAAGAGAGTGATTGTTGTGACCGGAGCTTCCGCCGGCGTGGGGCGAGCAACCGTCCAAGCGTTCGCGCGCGAAGGCGCGAGGCTCGGACTCATCGCGCGTGGCAAAGCCGGATTGGAAGGCGCGCGCCGGGAGGTAGAAGAGCGTGGCGGCGAAGCAATCGTATTACCTTTGGATGTTGCGGACGCATCTGCGGTCGAGCAGGCCGCGGCTCAAGTCGAAGAAAAATTCGGGCCTATTGATGTCTGGGTAAACGATGCGATGGCGTCGGTTTTTTCGCCTATCAAAGAGATGACGGCCGACAGAATTCAAACGCGTCACTGAAGTAACCTATCTCGGTTATGTTTATGGAACGCTCGCCGCGCTGAAACGAATGCTACCACGCGATCGGGGCGTAGTTATTCAGGTCGGTTCAGCGCTGGCTTATCGCGGGATTCCGCTACAAGCCGCTTACTGCGCGGCAAAACATGCTATCCAGGGCTTTTGCGATTCGCTTCGGTGCGAATTGATTCATGATAAGAGTCGCGTCCGCGTGACGATGATTGAGATGCCGGCCTTAAACACGCCGCAGTTTGGCTGGGTCAAAAGTCGACTGCCTCGCAAAGCGCAACCGGTTCCACCGATTTTCCAGCCGGAAGTCGCCGCCGAAGCGATCGTTTACGCGTCGCATCATGCGCGTCGCGAAATTTACGTCGGCATGCCTACGGTCGAAGCTGTTATTGGGAATAAAATCGCGCCCGGATTGCTCGATCATTATCTGGCCCGCAACGGTTACGATTCTCAACAACAGGACGGTCGAGAAGACCGAGATCGCCCCGATAACCTTTGGGAACCGGTCGATGCCGACAAAGATCACGGCGCGCACGGCGCATTTGATTCGCGCGCATCGTGGCACAGCCCTCAGCTTTGGACGAGTTTGCATCGAGCCTGGGTAGCGACAGGACTCGGCTGCCTTATGGTTGCAATATTAAGCGCAATCTTCGTATCTCGATCGTCTGAAGGACGCTCAGTTTAAATAAACGACTTAAACCTGCGTCTGCGGACGCCGTCGGCGTCCTAATAAATATCGGGATATTCTGAGGCCTCGACCGCTTCGTTCTTACATTGGCTTCACGACATTCGACGGTGGCACCGGAGAACCCACACTTAATGGCAGGTTGTGTCGCAAATACGCCATTGGCAGCGCGCCAGATCACTAACTTCCTTTAGAACACGGCGCGGTGCCCGGCCAGGTTTTTTCAGTCGTTCGTATGAGTATGTCTGGCTAACGAAATGCCCAACGAATAGTTTCTGTAATACAAAAACCCGGAGTCTACACGGTCCGGTACCTTTTTGTCACCTGACGCTAAAATCCGTCCGAATCTGACTGCTAACGTCCGCCTTCTGACCTCTGTTTTCGCGTGGGCCGAGCCCCTAAAGTCGACGATTTGGAACCTTTTTGACACCGCCGGGACCTATTTCTAACGCTCGCTACTCCGACTTCCTTGCGAAAATCCAGCTGTCACCAGTCGCACTTGCGTCAACCTGTCCTGATCATAGCGGAATACCCAGCTCGCCTTTCGCCAGTGGACAAGCCTCTGACTCTTCCAGGCTTATTAGGGCATCGGCCGCATCGTTTTGACGCGATAAAACCGTTTGCCTGCCGAAGTTTGTATCACGGCGCGCAGTGTTGTGCTACCGGCATCCGGCGCGAAAACGCCGAGCCCGCTGTCGGTCCAGTTCAGCGGCATGGTCAGATCCGTGTTCACTTCGATGGTGTAAAGACGGGCCGTTGTGCTGGTGAATCTGATGCTTGCGCTGTTGCCGCCTGGGTTCGTCGAAAACGCGGTGATGTGCAAGCCGGCGTTCGGGACAGTCGGGTCAACGCCGTCTTCGTAGTCCTGGAGCAGAGTCATTCCACTTCCGTTAGGGCTGGTGTTCTGCTGACCGGGAGCGAGAAGCCCGCCGAAATAGAGGTATTCCCATGCATCGGCAATGCCGTTGCCATTGCTATCGGCTCCCATCGCAATTTGATCGGTCTGCACTTTGCCGTTTAGATCGTTGAGATTAATCCAGCCGCAGTTGCCGGAGTAGGCATAACCGGTCAGGCTGCCGGTGAAGAGAGAAACGCGGGGATTTCCCTGCGCTTCGAAATTGATCCAACCGATGTTGGCTCCGTAGGCA
The DNA here is from genome assembly GCA_963824205.1 of uncultured Verrucomicrobiae bacterium. GTDB lineage: Bacteria > Verrucomicrobiota > Verrucomicrobiia > Chthoniobacterales > UBA10450 > JBBRDU01. Next base: position 1,761,503 of record CAWGOG010000001.1, read on the forward strand.
AACCCGCGAAGGACACCGACGCCGGGCTGGCTCGGATCGACCGAATAATTGACGCCGAAATCCGTGGCTGAGTTGTTCTGATATTGAATATGGTTTGCCGGGCTGCCGCTGCCGAGGCTGATCCATCCCACATTGGAACCGTAAACGGAGCCTGAGCACACGAATTCGCCGACAATCACGCCTTCGGTGTTCGTACCATCGAAATCTGGCCGCCAATTGGTCCACCCGATATTTGCGCCCCAGGCGTATTCGTTAGTCTGGTCAATGGTCGAAGCAGGTTCGGCTAACATGGGCAAGGCGCAGCCAGCAAGCGCGATTGTAAAGACAAGCGAGTTCTTCATAGGTCAGGCAGACTTCTCCCCCCGGAGTCGTGTCAACGAAAGGCGCAAACGTGTCGTGCTCCGTTGTCGATGTAGGCGGCGGCCGCGAACCTCTTGCTGGGGAGAAGAACACCACCTTAGATTGGCAAGATTAATAGTAGTGAACATTCGACCACGAACTGGCATTCGCGCTGAGGGTGCCGCCAGCGACAATCTCCACCAAAGTCCCCACCGTGTTGCCGGGAGGAATGATGTATTCCGCGCCTCTAAAGGTGTTGCCGATGACTAGATTGCCGGCGCCCGAGCTCGGAGTGCTCGTCTGTCCGTTCCCTACCAGCAAACCAGCGTAGTTGTTGAGCGTCATGCTGTTGGCCTCAATGCGGTCGCCGGTGCCAAGGGCCACGATGCCAGCTTGGAGGTTAGTGCTCGAGGTGTTGTTGCTGTCACAGGTATTGGCGACCACGTAACAGTTGCTGCCCACGGCAATGCCGCTGAGGTGGTTGCCGCGCACCGTGCAACTGCGCACCGTGCAGCCATCGGAGACGGTAATTCCGTTGCCGGGATTGTTGCTCGCGGTGCAAGCCTCCACGTTGCAACCTAAGCCCGCATCAATACCATCGCTGCCGTTGGCGCTGTCCGTGCAATGGGTGATCGAGCAATAGTTCCCCGCGCTGATGCCGATGTCGTGGACACCGCTCACGGTGCAATGCGCCACGGTGCAATAATCCAGAACAATGATGCCGACGCTATTGCCGTTGCACGTCGAGTTGAGCACCGTGCCAAGATTGCCAAGAACGATGCCGGCGGAAGTGCAATCCACGACGGTTGAACCACTGGCGGCGCGGATGCCGGCGTAGTTGACGCCAGAGTTGGTGGTGGCCACACAGTCCTTGATCAGCGAACCGGAGCCCGCGCGCAGTCCGGCATCGCCAGTATTGGCCATCAGCCGCAGCTTTTCGTAGAGCGAGCTGACCGTGTTGGCCGCCGCGATGCCGCCGTTCGTCCAGCCCGTGACCGTGCCGTTGCGCACGCAAAGGTTGGTCTGACTGTTAGGCACGGAGATGCCCGCGACCCCGCCGCTGCCGCCACCGACCAGCGCAAAGCCGCCAAGATCAATGGTGACGTTGTCGGCCGAGACCGTGATGCCCGCCGTGCCGCCGCTGGCCGCGAGGTTCTTCGTTAGGTAATACGAACCCGACGCACTGATTGTGTAGGGCAAGGAGGAGATCGGCGTGCGCGCTTCGATCTGGTCGAGCGTCTTCATCGTCGGCGCCGGCGCGCCGGGCGGCGTCAGGCTGCCTTGAGCGAGAAGCAGCCGGGGTGCATCAAGGAGCAGGTGCAGAAGGAGGCAAAGGGCAAATGCCAGATGGCCGGGGACGCGCCGGTGCAAAGTTCTTGTGACACGAGTTCTGCCGCAGGAAGGGAAGCGTTTCATAGGTCTCAAATGCTTAGTAGGCGATGTTGGCCAGCGGGTTGGCGCTCGTGCTGAGTGTTCCGCCACCAGCGCTCATGTTGACGAGCGGCCCGACGGTGTTGCCACTGTCGATAATGTAGAGGGCGCCGGAGAAGCTGTTGCCGACGATCAGGTTGCCCGTGATGTGGGTGCTGGTGCCGCTGGAGATGTAAATCGCGGCGGTGAGGTTGGCGACAAAGTTGTTGCCCTCGATGCGGTTGCCGCTGCCGCTGGCGACGACGCCGCCCGCGCTACCCGAGCCCGAGTAATTGTTGCCCACCAGGCTGTTGTGCGCGACCACGGAACTTGAACTCACCAGAATGCCGGCTTGAGCGCAGAAGTTTACCTCGCAGCCGCGCACGGTCGAGCTGGCGGCATTAAAACTGGCGGCATTAATACCGACGCCGGAGCAGCCGGCGACGGTGCAATTCTCCACCAGGCAATTACTGCCGGTCCTGATGCCGGAGCCTCCGCTGTTCACCGTGCAATGGGCGACCGTGCAGCTCTGATTGGTCAGGATGTTGTCGCCATTGTTGAAGGTGGCCGTGCAGTTGACAATCGTGCAACTGTTGCCGGTGCTGATGCCGGTGCCCGTATTGTCGTTGCAAGTGCAGTCGAGCACCGTCGCACTCCCGAACGCATCGATGCCGCTGCCGTTATTGCTGCACATGCAGTCGATCACCTTCGAGTTCCCATTGACCCCGATGCCGAGAGTGGAATTTCCTTGCGCGGTGCAGGACTTGATCGTCGCGCCGACGCCAGCGTCAAGCCCCAGGGAAGTGACGCTGCCGCTCAGGCGCAACTTCTCAAAGACCGGATAGTAGGCGTTGAACGCCTCGATGCAGGCGTTATGCCAGCCACTGACGGTGCCGTTGCGCACGCAGAGATTCTTTTGCGTGGTGGGCACATTGATGCCGGAGGCCGTCCCCGACCCGTCGCTGGTGAGCGCGAAGCCGCCAAGATCAATGGTGACGTTGTCGGCCGAGACCGTGATGCCCGCCGTGCCGCCGCTGGCCACGAGGTTCTTGGTTAGGTAATACGAACCCGACGCGCTGATTGTGTAGGGCAAGGACGAGATCGGCGTGCGCGCTTCGATCTGGTCGAGCGTCTTCATCGTCGGCGCCGGCGCACCGGGCGGCGTTAGGCTACCTTGAGCGTGCAAGAGTGTGGGACAGAGCAGCGCCCCGAAGCAGAAGGAGGCTGCGGCGGTCACCCGTGCGAGTCTCGTTAAGCAGGGCCTGAAGAAGCAGCGCGATCCCGCAGATTGCCCATTGAGCAGGCGCAGCCTTGATAAAACCAAAGTCCCACGCCAGCTTGGCTTCTTCAGGGAAAAGTGCGTTCGGGCCGTTGTCATAATGAATTTTCTTCTCTCCGTGGCGGAACTTGCGCATCCTGCATGCGACGACCTAAAAAATCTTTAGGCCCGGTCTGAAATTTTATGAAAAACTCTGAAGCGGACGCAGGGTCGGCGCTTCTCTACGAGTTCGGAGATTTCCGGCTGAACGCGGCAAGCCGGCGGCTAAGCCGGCGCGACGGCGCGCCGGTGCCGCTGACTCCCAAAGCGTGTGACACATTGCTTCTTCTGGTGCAGCACAGCGGTGTCGTCCTCGACAAGAACCACCTTATGGCGGCCATATGGCCCAATAACGTCGTGGAAGAAAACAACCTGAACCAAGCGATCTCGGCCTTGCGTCGCGCCTTGGGAGAACGCGCGGGGGAGCACCGCTACATCGTAACCATTCCAGGCCAGGGCTACCAGTTCGCCGCAGAAGTTAAGACTTCGGGACAGCTTCGGAACTTCGCCGCCACGAGTGCGGCGAAGACACTCGCGGTGCTGCCGTTCAAACCGCTGGTCGCGGAAACGCGAGATGTCATCTTGGAATTAGGCATGGCCGATACCTTGATCGCGAGGCTAAGCAGCATCCGCGATTACGTCGTGCGCCCGCTCAGCGCCGTGCGGCGCTACGTGGAACTTGAAGAAGAGCCGTTGCTTGCCGGGCGCGAACTCGGCGTTGCCTTCATTCTGGATGGCAGCATCCAGAAAAGCGGTGCCGACGTGCGAGTGACAGCGCGGCTGCTGCACTCGGCGAACGGCCAGGCGCTGTGGGCTGGAACCTTTGACGAGAAATTCACCGATATCTTTTCGGTGCAGGATGCGATCGCGGACCGCGTAGTCTCCGCGCTCGCGCTGCAACTTAACCCCGAAGAGAAGCAGCACCTAACGAAACGCGATACGCAGAGTACCGAAGCCTATCAACTCTATCTGAAAGGTCGCTACTATTGGTGGAAGACCGCGCCCGAAGAGTTTCGCAAGTGTCGAGACTACTTTCAGCGCGCCGTGGATACTGATCCTTCCTACGCGCTTGGCTACTGCGGATTGAACTCGTTCTACGGCTACAGTTCGGCCTTTGGCATGCTGCCGCCGGAAGAAGGCTGGCCGCGGGCGATCAAGGCAAACGCCAGGGCGCTGGAGCTGGATAATGGTCTGGCCGAAGCGCACAACGATCGCGGCGCTTACCGCATGGTTTATTACCGAGACTGGCAGGGAGCAGAAGACGAAATCCGTTATGCCATCGAATTGAACCCAAATTACACGGAGACGCACTATCTCTACTCTTTTTTCCTCCTGACCCGTCGTCGCTTCGACGAAGCCATCGCGGAAGCAAAGCTGGCGCTCGAACTCGATCCGTTGTCGCTCCGTCTTCACCAACACCTGGGAACCAGTTACTATTACGCGCAGCACTACGACGAGGCCGTCGAACGTTTTCAACGCACGCTGGAACTCGACTCCGACGATGCCGCTGTCCACGCGGCGCTCGCTGATACGTTCGAACAAGGCGGTATGGAAGACTTGGCAGTCGTCCACTGGGAACGAGCCAGCCGTCTGCACGGCGACGGCCTGCTGGCCAGTGTGCTCGGGGAGACTTATCGGCAAGCGGGTTTCGCCGCAGCCATCCGCGCGGTTGCTGAGGAGAAGTTGCAACGGCTAAATCGCCGCCGTGCGAATGGCAGCTACCTGCCTGAAATTGAATTCGCTCGTCTCTACCTCCGCCTCGGCGACAAAGACAAGGCGATCGATTCGCTGCAAAAAGCTGCCGGCGAGCGCAACGCCTTCGCTCTCCTGCTGCACTGTGATCCGTTCTACACTAGGCTGCTGAAACCTGTCCGCATTTCAGCGATCTTAAAGCAGCACGGACTTGTCTGATTCCGATTTTACTGCTCCGCAGAGCCTGCGAATGGCCCCTTTCACAGTCATTGCGCCGGAACGGAACAATCTGATTAGAGCAGTTTCACGGCCTAACGGACCGTAGTCGTTAGGCGAGTTGCTGTGAAACGAAACTTCGGGAGTCTACGGGGTCCGGTACCTTTTTGTCATTTGCGGCTTTTCTTCCGCCGAAATGGAAAAGTTCGGCGGCCGATTTCTCCTGGGTCGAGCCCATGAATGCGACCATTTGGAACCCTTTTGATTTTAGGGTCAACCGACCTCCGAAATTAGGACCGCTGCGAGCAAGGTCCGGCTCCGACACGCGGCTCATCACTGCTCAGTAATCTCAAGCCCCGCCTGGCGCAGACCGTCCAACAAGTGCTCGACGAGTTCAGGATCGAACCACTTGGACTTCAGCGTCCGCGCAATCTCTCCGAAGCTGGGGACTAGCTTCAGCATCTCTTTGAGGGATTGGCTCGCCGCGTCCCGCTCTCCAAGTTGGCCGTAAACCGCTGCCAGTGCCTCGTAGACAGCAAAAAAGCCGGGCAGATTGATCTTGAGCGCGACGTTCAGCGCCCCGCGATAGTCGCGCTGGCGATACGCATTGTAGAAAAAAGGAAACGAATACCACCCGGGGTAAGCTGGATTTAACTCCATGGCCCTGTCGACGAAGGCGCAGCCGCGTTCCCAGTCGCCCGAGTATGCCAGCATGCTACCCACTGTGGCGAGCTGAGCTCCATCCATCGGATTGAGCGAGATAGCCTGCTCCGCCGCGCTTCGGAACGGCTGGAATTCTTTTCGAAAAAACAAAGTCTTGGCTAGGGCAGTTTGCGCTAACGAATTCGAAGGCGCGGCATCAGTCGCCCGCCGGGCGGCCTGGAGCGCCCGCCCGAGAGGGTCAGGTTCGGCGTTGAACCCGAAGCCGTACTCGTCCGAATAGAGCAGCGACAACATCGCCCAACCATCGGCGTAGCCGGGCGCCTGTTGGAGGGCTCGCTCCATACATGTCCGAGCTGTGGCGTGTTCTTCCTTGGTTAGTCGGTAGCCGTACCCGATTGCTCGGAGAAGGGCCTCATACGGCGTTAATTGATCGGGGGCTTTGCTCCGGACCACCTCGCTCATATTGCACGAGAGGACCCCGTACCTATCAGCGACCGTGGAAACAATGCGCGGGACGAGGTCGTCCTGTAACTCGAAGACCGCCTCGGGGCTAAAGCTGCGTTCATAGTTCTCAGCCCACAGGTGTGCGCCAGAGAGCGTGTCGACAAGTTGCACCGCGACGCGCAATTTTGTCCCGGCATGGCGAAGACTTCCCTCTATGACATAGCGAGCGCCCAATTCCTTGCCCGTGGAAAGAAGGTCGATCGAGTCTTGGGCATAGCGTGAAGTAGCAGTGTGAGAAATCACTTTGAGATAAGAGAACCGCGAGAGACCGGTGATAATTTCCTCGGTTAGACCATCAGCCAGCGCTTTGAGTTCCGTACTTGCCGGCTTGAACGGCAGGACCGCTGCGCGGAATGCTTCGTCTGCGTGATCGCCCCGGCGAAACTTGTCGGGTGCGCGGGCATTTCCGGCTTCACCCGAATAAAAGTTTACCAGGTGAATGCGAGTACCGTGTTTTACTTCGCATTCGCCTAACGAGTGGAGATGTGGAGCCCATTGCGAGTAATGCTCCAGGTCGTCCGCCACACGCTTGGAAAGCAGGATGTGGCCGGCATCGCCGCAGTCCATCACTCGCTGTGCGATGTTAATGCCTGCGCCGGCCATGTTGGCCTGTCCATTAAGGTCGACCACTTCGTTCACCGGCCCGCTGTGAATTCCCATGCGCACTTTAAGCTGAGGACTTTTCTGCAGCTTTTTGCTGATTTCGAGAGCGCACAGCACTGGCGCCTCCAGGCTATTGCGGAAGACCAGGGCGCCGCCGTCCCCGGTCGGCAACCGCAGGAGCTTTCCCTCGGCTTCGGCCAGACGAACCTGTTCCGTTCCTCGCACAATCTCTTTCAAAGCATGGATTTGCTCGCTCTGCTCGTTGATGAGCAACTTAGAGTAGCCAACGATATCGAGGAACAGGACGTGCCCGATTTCGAATTTCACGTCGGAACGTTCGGCCATGAGCCTCTTATTATCTTAAGGCTTCGGATTTAACGAGCTTGTTCGCACGCGCTAATTCTGATAAGAGCTGAACAGCGCCGGCGCCGAAATCGCCTAACGAGAAGCCATTGCCGCCACCTTTTGTATTTCAAAAACCTCGGAGCCTGGGACAACCGAGAAGACTCGATCACGATTATGATTACGAGCAGGAGCAGGATTCCTTACACCCGGAGTCTACGGGGCTCGAACCCGCAACCTCCGCCGTGACAGGGCGGCGCTCTAACCAATTGAGCTAAGACTCCTGAAGAGGAGCGCAGTTTAGCGGGGAGCGGGGCTGGCTGCAACTCGGAGTAAGGGGGTGCCAGAATGGCCGCCCTACAGGCCTCCTGTGCCGGGATACGGCCCTCCGCGAAGGGGGTAAATTGCGGATGATCCCGGAAAGAAGTATAATGGGTTTTAATGAGTGAAATTGAGGGGACGGACGAAGGAGCACACCAAAGCGGGCGGCCGCTTACTCTATTAGAGGCGTTCGACGAACTGATTGCTTCGTTTCCAACGGGCGATCCGATTAAGGCGCGCCTGTTAAATCTGCGGCCCGATATCAGCGACCAGGAAGATACGATCGTCGAGGCGACGCGGATGATCGAAAAGCTGGAGGAAGTGGTCAAGAAAGTGACTTCGCCGGCGAACCGGATCGGGACATTTCTCGAAGCGACTTCCCGTGACACGGCCCACATCGTGGTGGGCGGGGCGGATTATTACTGCAACGTCGACCCGCGCATTCAGCTTGCGAAAATGAAGAAGGGCACGCGCGTTCTGGTGAACGAAGCCTACGTCGTCGTGGGCGACCTTGGATTTGAAACGGCTGGCCCGGTTACCAAAGTGACCGAAGTCATCGGCAAGGATCGATTGCGCGTTGGTTCCGAGCACGGTCTTCAATCGATGGTGCTGGAGCGTTCTTCCGAGCTGACAAAAACCGTTTTGAAATCGGGCGACGAAGTTCGGGTGGATCCGAATTACCGCATGGCGCTGGAGCGGCTTACGAGCTCGAAACGCGATGAGCATTATCTCGATGAAGTGCCTGAGTTGCCCTGGGAAAAAGTGGGGGGCCAGGAGAAAGCGCTGAGCGCGATCAAGGACGCCATCGAACTTCCGTTGCTGCATGCCGACCTGTTTCAACGGTTTCAGCATGCTGCGCCCAAGGGGTTTCTGCTTTTCGGACCGCCCGGTTGTGGCAAGACGCTGATCGGAAAAGCCACGGCCTACAACCTGACGAAGCAGCTGCGGCAAAAGACCGGCACCGAAATGCGCGAGTATTTCATGCACATCAAGGGACCGGAAATCCTGAATATGTGGGTCGGCGAATCGGAGCGGATGGTGCGCGAGATTTTTGCGACCGCGCGCGAGAAAAAGCGCGAAGGCTACATGCCCTTTCTGTTCATCGATGAAGCCGAATCGGTGCTCGGCACCCGACGAGCATCGCGTTACTCGAACATTCTTTCGACCTTGGTGCCAATGTTCTGCTCCGAGATGGACGGGATCGATTCGCTTAATGACGTCGTCATTATTCTGGCTTCGAATCGGGCTGACCTGATCGACCCGGCGATTCTTCGGCCGGGCAGAATCGATCGCAAAATCAAAGTGAACCGTCCGGACCGTACCGGCGCCCGGGATATTTATCGAATTTACCTAACGAACGACTTGCCCTTTGACGGGGCGCTTTCGAAGGAGATGGCCAACCTTGGACCGGCCATCGACCAACTGGTTGAACGATTCGTTGAATGGCAATTTGCAAAACGGGACGAAAACAAATTCCTCGAGGTGACATTGCGCTCGGGACGCAAAGAAACGCTTTATCGCAGCGACCTGATCAGTGGGGCCATCATTGCCTCGATCGTTGAACGGGCCAAGGCCGCGGCAATCAAGCGTTCGATCGCCGCGGGGCGTGATGAAGGAATCAGCGAGGCCGATCTGAAGACGGCTTTCAATGCTGAGTATGTGGAGAACGACATTTTCCCGACGACCGACATCACCGAAGACTGGCTGAAGTTAATCGATTACGATCCGGAGAATGTCGTGAAAGTTGCGCCGGTCCGGCCGCTGTCGGGCGGGAAGAGTCACTTCTCCGGAGTGATCTAATGCGGTCGCGACCTGGAGGGATGACCTCCGTGTCGTCCCATTCTTGGGGACACGGACGGAGCGTGTCCCTCCATTTTTAGATCATGAAGCGCGTCTTTGGATTGGAGACGGAATACGGGATCACCATCGCGGGGAGCGACGGGTTCGATGTGGTCGCGGAATCGATCGAGCTCGTTCGAAGTTACACCGAGAGCGGCGCCCACATGAAGTGGGACTACGATCTTGAAGATCCGCATCGTGATGCACGCGGTTTTCGCGCGAAGGAGCTGCTGCAGGACACGGATGAATCGGCCTTTTACGAGATCGACAAGAGCCGGCCGCTGACCTTTGAGGAAATCAAAACCGATCTTGTTTTGAGCAACGGCGCAAGGTTTTACAACGATCACGCGCACCCGGAATATTCCACGGCCGAATGCACGACGCTTCATCAGATTGTTGCGCACGATAAAGCGGGCGAACGGATCGTCGATCAATGTGCCCGCCGGAGGAATCAGCATCTGGAAGAAGGCCAGGAGCTTCGCCTTTACAAAAACAACACCGATTTCGTCGGACACAGTTACGGATGCCACGACAACTACCTGCTGGCGCGATCTGTCCCGTGGGAAAAGATCGTCGCCGGGGTCGTTCCGTTCCTGATAACGCGCCAGATTTTCGCCGGCGCCGGCAAGCTTGGGATTGAGGGAGAAGGTTCCGCAGGGCAGCCGGGCGTTTACCAGATCTCGCAGCGCGCGGATTTTTTCAGCGTGCTTGCGAGCATCGACACGATGAATCGCCGGCCGTTGGTGAACACGCGCGACGAACCGCATGCGTCGATTGACCGTTACCGGCGGTTTCACGTCATCATTGGCGACGCCAACATGAGTGAGTGGGCCACGGCAATGAAGATCGGGACGACCGCTCTGGTTCTGTCATTGATCGAACGAGGAATGGTTCCGCAGGTCGACCTCGCGCAGCCGATCGAAACGCACAAGGCGATCAGTCGAGATGCGAGCTACGCGTGGATCATGGAGCTCAGTGACGGTCGCAAAATCTCGGCCGTCGATGCCCAGCGGATTTTTCTGCAGGCCGCTATGTCGCTCGACGATCTCGATACTGACGACCGGTGGATTCTCAGGGAATGGGAATCGGTGCTTAATGATCTGGAGCGCGACGTTACGTTGACACGCGATCGGATCGACTGGGCGGCGAAAAAGATGCTGCTCGATGAGATGCAGGCGGGAGAGAAACTTTCCTGGAGCGATCCGTGGCTGCAGGCCATCGACCTCGAGTATCACAACATCGATATCGAGAAGGGGCTGTATTATGAGCTGGTTCGACAGGGCTCAATCAAACGGATCGTAAGCGAGGCGGAGATTCGCGAGGCAATTTTCGATCCGCCGGCAACGACGCGTGCCTTCTTCCGGGGGCGATCCGTGGCCCGTTTCAATGATCGGATCGAATCGATCCAGTGGGATGAAATTTTGTTTACTGATGAGGCCGGCGGTTGCCGGGTGAGTTTGCCGGAGCCGTCGATCGATGACCCAACCCTGCGCGTGATGAACGCCGCAGTGGCGGACTCGAAAGATTTTGCAGAGTTCACGCGGCGATTGCGCGCGTTGTAAGGTGGCGAGTTAGTGCGGCTAAGCGGACGAGACAAGCTCGTCCCTCCCAATTGAATCGAAGCGATGCGCGACTGTAGGGCGGCGATTTTCGCCGCCGTTTTTTGAGACGGCGGCCAGATGGCCGCCCTACAGTTGTCTTTCGCGAGAAGTGAACCGCTTAGGACCAGCTGATGAGCCGTAGCTCGTGGTCCTGCATCAAATTCGGGTGTATCGGGACGACGCGAACGCTGAAGCCGTACAATCCGCTCTCGGCTGCGGGAACGATGCCCTGATAAATATAGGAACCGTCTCCGTTAGGCCCGGCCTCATTGAGAACGGTGACCATTGGGTTTTTTACGCCGCCGTTTTCCGCTTCACCGTGATAGGCCTCCACCCGGACATGTCGAGGATCGACCGCGCCTAACTGGACGTGCGCCTGAAGTTTGAGCGATTCCCCTACGGGAATGTTTTGCCGGTCTTCATTGCCGACATGAACTTCGTGAATGCGGACTTGGGGCCAGTCTTTCCGCATCTTGGACTTCCATTTACTCAAGTCGACCGCGGCACCGTAATTACTTTGCGACAGGCGCTGGTAGGCCTGCTCCGCGGGAACATAAACCCGCTCGGCGTATTCCTTGACCATGCGATGGGTATTGAAGATCGGCGTGACACTGCGAATCGATTCGCGCATGAGCTGAAGCCAGGCGAGGGGCAGCCGGCCGTCGGGCTTCGCGTAATAGAGCGGGATGATCTGGTTTTCGAGAAGCTGATAAAGACTGGCCGCGTCGATTTCGCTCTGGAATTCGACTGTGCCGGTAGTGATATCGCTTCCAATAGCCCAGCCGTTGTTGCCGTTGTAACTTTCGCACCACCAGCCATCGAGCACGCTCAGGTTCAGGCCTCCGTTAGGCGGCGCTTTCATTCCGCTGGTGCCGCTTGCTTCCAGCGGACGGAGACGGATTGTTCAGCCAAAGATCGACGCCCTGCACCAGGCGGCGCGCGATGTAGGTGTCGTAATCTTCCACGAAAACGATTCGTCCCTGGAAATCCGCTTCACGCGACAACTTGTAAACCTCCTGGATCAAAGCTTTGCCGCCTTCGTCGCGCGGATGCGATTTTCCGGCGAAAACAAATTGAACGGGCCGGGTGGTGTCTTTTAGCAGGCGCTTCAATCGTTCCTTGTCGCTGAAAAGAAGAAGTCCGCGTTTATAGGTCGCGAATCGTCTGCGCAAAACCGATGGTCAGAATCTCCGGATCGAGCAGGCGATTGGCCGCGCGAATCGATTCGGGCGATTCGCCGAGGCGTTCACGCTGTTTGCGGACGCGCTCGCGGACAAATTGCACAAGGCGCAGCTTTAATTTCTGGTGCGTTTCCCACAGGACCGCGTCCGGAATATCGATGACGCGCCGCCAGAAATCCTCGTTCGTTAGGTTGTCTTCCCAGTTCCCGAGATACTTGTCGTAGAGAGCGGAAAATTCCGGCGCCATCCAGGTTTTGGTATGGATGCCGTTGGTCACGCTGGTGATGGGGACTTCGTGTTCCGGCACTCCGGCCCAGACGTCTTTCCACAGGCCGCGGCTGACTTCACCGTGGAGCTTGCTTACGCCATTCGAGTGACGGCTCATGCGAAGAGCAAGAATCGTCATGCTGAAGGGATCCTTGCTGTTTGTTCGCGTCTGACCGAACGAGAGAAGCTCTTCGAAAGGCAGTCCGAGCTCCGTGGCGAGATTGCCGAAATATTTCCGCATCATCTCCTGCGGGAAAGAGTCGTTGCCCGCCGGGACCGGCGTGTGGGTGGTGAAGACATTGGCCGACGCGACGACCTGCAACGCTGAATAAAAATCGAGCTTTCTCTCGGTCACGATGCGACGGACTCGTTCGAGCGCGAGAAAAGCGGAGTGGCCCTCGTTCATGTGGAAGACGTCGGGATCAAGACCGAGTGCATTCAGGGCGTGGACTCCGCCGATTCCGAGCACGATCTCCTGGCGCATGCGCATCTCGAGGTCGCCGCCGTAAAGTTCCGCGGTGATGAGCCGGTCTTCGGCGCTGTTTTCCGGAATATCAGTGTCGAGCAGGTAAAGGTTGATCCGCCCGACGTGGAGCTGCCAGATCTTGGCCCTTACTTCGTGATCCAGAACGCGAACCGAAATCAACAGCGGATGATCGCCCTGGCGGACCTCGCGGATGGGGAGGTGATGGAAGTTTTGATTCAGGCTAACGGCATGCTGCACACCATCCTTGTCGATCTCCTGGCGGAAATAGCCGTGCCGATAAAGCAGACCAACCGCAACAAAGTTTAGATCAAGATCGCTGGCCGATTTGCAATGATCGCCGGCAAGAATTCCGAGGCCGCCCGAATAGTTAGGAATAGCTTCGTGAAAACCAAATTCGGCCGAAAAATAAGCAACTGGTTTGTGTAGACCCGCGCCGCCGCCGGTTTTGCCGTAGGTATCCTTTCGCGACAGATACTTCTTGAAGGCGTCATGGACTTCCTTCACGTCACGGAGGAAACCTTTGTCCTGGGCGACTTCTTCAAGGCGCGCCTGTCGTGACAATTGAAGCATCCGCACCGGGTTGTGATTTGTCCGGTCCCATAAAATCGGGGTCGAGATGACGAAACAGCCGGCGCGCCAGCGGTTCCCAAGTCCACCAGAGATTGAAACTCATTTCCCGTAGCGGCTCGAGGGCCGTGGGAAGGGTAGGGGTTACGTTATAGGTCTGGAAAGTCGGCATGGGTGTTGGGCTTACGCGACGAGCGGGATTTAACCAGAAAAGGCGGTGGCGGCAAGTTTAGCGAGATTCAGGTCGTGCTTTCCGCATAAACCGCGCCCGGGGCGCCGCGGTTTCTATTAAAGGAAGATGCCAAGAGCGAACCCAGTGACAAGGCCGCAAAGGTGGGCTGCCGTACTCACCTGCGGCGTGGAGATGTCGAAGAGGACCTGAATCCCGATGATCAGGAGGATGTTTTGCAACTGTGCGCGTGTTTGGGGAATGTGACGATCGCGCAGGAGAAATCCGGCGAGGGCGCCGACCACCCCCATGACGCAACCGGAAGCGCCCACTAACTGGTTCGGTGTGACAAGGCGCGGCAGGTTGACCATCAGGATCATGACGCCGGTGGTGGATCCGAGACCTGAGATTAGGTAGCAAACCAGGAATCGGATACCACCGACTGCGCGTTCGAGAGCCGGTCCGAGGACGTAAAGAGCGAAAAGATTGAAAAGCAGATGCGCGGGCCCGTAATGCAGAAAAAGAGCGGTGATAAGGCGCCAGTATTGATGTTGTCCGCCCGTGACAAGGTAGGGAGCAACCGCTCCGAGCCGAAGGAGCGTTACCGAATCTGTCGAGGACCACCCTTCGAATGCGAAATAGATTACGTTAACAATAATCATCGTGCTCACGGCCCAGCACCCGGCCAGGCGACGACGCTCCCGGAAACGCGCGTTCTTCGGAACCGGGCCCGGCAGTTGACCGGATGTCTGCCGTTTCTCGAGATCGCGAAAAAGCGTTTCCTGATCGCGCAATTCGCGCCCGGGGTGGATGAAGCGAAGGAGTGACGTTAGGCGCCGCGCATCGGCATAACGATGCCAGGCGGAGAGTTCAGCGACGCGCTTCAAGCCAACCGCGGGTAGAAAGAGAAGGACGAACCAAGCGCCGGCTCCGATAAAGCCGGCGTCACGCCGAAGAATAAGATAACTGAGGCCAGTGATGGCGAGGACAATGAAAGAAGCTACGCGCCATGATCGAGCCATCTCGCGCTGCCATGCGCGAATGAGGACGGCGATTGGCGAGATGATCGCCAGGAAAAGAAAGATGTGATTGAGTTCGATCAAGGGAGGGCTTCGGAAACTCCAAATACCAACATCCAAACTCCAAAGAAGCACCAATAATCAATTTAGGGGTGCAAAAATGGGGAATTGGGATTTGTGGATTAAACATGACATTGAGGGTGACATGGTTCTCAGTGGCACTTGAACCATGCAAGTTTCGATCACTTCCTATCTGGACGTCATTTCGTCGTGGTGTTTCTGGTCGGAACCCACATGGGCGGAACTGAAAAGACGCTATGAAGGGCGGGTCCAGTTTGAGTGGAAGATCGCTCTGATGGACGCGAGCGGATTCCCGAAGACGAAAGAGCAGGCCGAATGGTTCTACCGCCGGAGCGGGACGATGATGCAGTCAAAAGCCATGCTGAAGCCAGGATGGTTTCGGCCTAATCTTCAGGAGTGTCTCCCGCCCAATCTGCTTGCGGTTGCCGCGCGCGCGCTGGGGATCGGCGGAGACCGCGTAAGGCTCGCGCTGGCGCAGGCTACGCTTTTGGAAGGGCGCGACACGAACGATTGGAAAACGGCCACCGATGTGGCGGTGCGCGCGTCGCACCTTGATGCTGAGAAGCTGATCGAAACGGCCAAATCCCCCGAGATCGAGCGACAAGTTCGCGCGACCACGACAGAATTTCACAAGCTGCAGGTGACACAGCGGCCGACATTTGTGATCGATACGGAGATTGGCGATCGCGCGGTATTCTCCGGAATGGTCCGGTTGGAGCCGCTGGTGAGCGCCCTTGAATCGGCTCTGTCGGACGCTGCCGCATACGCCTCCTACGCGGCCCATTTCGGCTCGCCTCCCGCTTAATTTGGAGTAGAATCCCTTTGCGGTAGACCTCACATTGACCTTGCCAGCGGCGAAAACTAGCCTACTACTTCCCCTCGGTTCGCGAGTTCGCGGACCCGTACTCGTGGCCATCGCAACCGCGAATATGTTGAGTGCATCGAAGGCAATGTGTTGCTTTCGTTTCTGCGATAGGACAATCGACGACAATGCTGTGCACTCCCGCGTTGTCGGACAGGAGCTTTGACTTAATCTGCAACCCACATTTCGTGTAAACGGTCGGATTCGCGCTCGCGAAGTCCGGGTCATTCTGGGATCCTCCGGCGAACAGCTGGGCATCATGAAGCTCTCCGATGCCTTGCGCAAAGCGCAGAGCCTCGGGCTGGACGTAGTGGAAGTCGCGCCGACGGCGAATCCGCCGGTCTGCAAGATCGTCGCCCTGGGCAAGTTTCGTTACGACATTTCCAAGCAGGAAAAAGACAAGCGTCCCTCAGGCGCGAAACTGAAGGAGATCAAGTTTCGCGTAAACATCGACGATCACGATTACCTGACGAAAATTCGTCACGGCGAAGATTTTCTCGATAAAGGAAACAAGGTTCGGGTGCAGTTGCAGTTTCGCGGCCGTGAGATGGCGCACCAGGAATTTGGCCTTCAGCTCATGCACAAGGTGAAAGACGACCTTTCAGGCATGTCGCAGGTCGAGATGGAGCCGAAGGTCGCGGGCCGAAACGTCACCATGACTTTGTCACCTCTGCCGGCCAACCGTCGCAAACGGCGTTTCTCGGTAGAGAAGGAAGCCGAGCCCGAGGAGAAGACTACAGGCCCGCAAAACGGCGCAGCCAGCTAAAAGGCAGCGTCGCGGCTAACCATTAGCCTGCTCTTACACACCTCCAACTCTGACGTAGGAGTGCAGGTGAGAGAGCATGAGTAACGACTCTGACCCTCGCTACAAGACTACTTCTTCGGAGTTGGTGACGGTTTCGGCGTCTGAGGCGGGGGCGGGATTGGGGTGGCGCCCGGCAGACCTTTTTCCTGATTCGCCTTTATTTCCAGAATCCTGTTTAGCCGATCCTTGCGAGCTTTCGCCTCCACATTGTTAGGGTCCATCTTTAGAACCTGTTCCGTATCGGCCATCGAGTTCTTCACATCGTTCTTGGTTTCGTAAATGTAACTGCGTAGCAAATAATATCGCTTCTCCCGCGGGTTTATTCTGATCGCTTCGTTATAATCGGCCAACGCCTTGTCGAGATCGTTCATTTTCATTTCGACGTAAGCGCGCCGCTCCAGAATCCCGGTGTCATGCGGATTCAATTTGAGAGCATCGGTAAAATCGGCCAGGGCTTGAGGGAACTTGTTGTCCTTCAAGGAATTCAGGCCTCGATGCTGCAGGGTCGCTCCGAGGTCGCGATTATATTTTCCATTCATCCCGGCGGCCTTGCGGAAGGAGTCGACCGCTTTGTCCCAGTCGCCGTTCTTGGCGGCCTCGGCGCCTTGGCGGGCGGCATTGGTTGCCGGATCGTTGCCTTGAGCCCGCAGCAACGGCGCAGCCGCCAGGGACAGAAGGACTGCGAGAGAGAGTATGGTCTTTGGTTTCATTGTATGTAGGAGTTCGACGTTAATCCGCCATTAGGAATTCGAATCCACGATTAAGCGCGGTCGGTAGAAAAGCGCAACCCCTTATGGTTGCGAATCTTCGGTTGCCGGAGGCGTTTCGGCTGTGTCGCCGGATTTTTTTGCAACCGGCCCCGGTTCGCTCACCCTGGTGATCCGGATGGCGCGGCCGGATTTCTCGTCAATTTCGATAAGAGCGCCACAAAGTTGCACCGGGCCGTCGGCAACCGGGAAGGCGGCGGGAAGATTCGAGACGAACCGGTTCATAATAGGCTCGATGGCGCGACCCAGAATCGATTCCGAAGGCCCGCACATTCCGGCGTCGCACAAGAAGGCGGTGCCCCCGGGAAAGACGCGTTCGTCCGCTGTCTGCACGTGCGTGTGCGTCCCGAGCACGGCGGAGACGCGTCCATCAAGAAAACGGCCCATGGCGATTTTTTCGCTGGTGGTCTCGCCGTGCACATCGACCACGATGGACAAAGTCTCTGTCCGCATCTGCGTGACAGCTGCATCGATACTGGCGAAAGGATTCTCGAGGATCGGCTGCATGAAAGTGCGCGCCTGCACATTGATCACGCCTACTTTCCCCTTGGGCGTTTCGAGAACGATCGTTCCTGCACCGGGCGCGCCGGCGGGATAATTGATCGGTCGCAGGAGACGCGGTTCGAGGTTGAGAAAAGTGGCAATGTCTCGCTGGTCCCAGATATGGTCGCCGGTCGTTACGACAGAGACGCCAGCCCGAAGCAGGTCGATGGTGATTTTTCCGGTGATGCCGCGGCCGGCGGCGGCGTTCTCGCCATTCGCGACCACGAAATCGAGTGTATACTTCTCCTTCAATTCCGGAAGCCGGTCGATGACTGCCTGCCGGCCCGGTTCGCCAACGATGTCTCCGAGAAATAGAACCGTTAGCATGGGTCGAGCACCCTACTAAAGAAATGGGCTCTGCGCCACACTCACCCTCCCGCGGCTACAGTTCGCCAATCCGGCGGTCCGCCCCGCAGTTTGCCAATCCGGCGGTCCTTCGCTGAACGTTGAAAAGAAGCCGAAAACCAAACGCGATGTTTCTTTTCCGAAGACAATTATTGACGCCGATATTGTGCCTGTTTCTGGCCTTTGCCGCGTCCGCTGGAGCCGCAGGCAAAGCGAATATTGGCATCCTGGGCGCGCGCCCCCGGTGGGGCGTATTGGAGAAATACCAGGAAACGATCACCCGGGCCGATTTTCTCCGCCTTCTCGACGGGATCTACTGCACGCACGGGCGCCCGGAGCGTTTGATTTCTGTTGGGAACGAAAGCGCCCGGATTCTCAAGAGGCGCGATCCCGATGACTATTTCACGCTCCGATTCGCGCCTAACGAATCAGAGGCTCGCCCTGTTCCGCGTCTGTGGCGCCGGGCTTCGTCGCTGCCGGCTATGCGAGCGGAGTCGCCGCTGGCTGGACTTCGGATCGCGCTCGACCCGGGGCATCTCGGAGGCGAGTGGGCGAAAATGGAAGAGCGCTGGTTTCAACTGGGTAACGCAGCACCGGTCACTGAAGGCGATATGACACTGCGCGTCTCGCGGCTTGTAGCGGCGCGCTTGCGGAAACTTGGGGCGAGAGTGTCGTTCGTTCGCAACAGCACCGACCCGGTCACGCCGCTGCGACCGGATGATTTCAAAGAGCTGGCGCGCACCATTCTTATGCGGAACGGTATTCCGCAACCGCGCGCTGAAGTTTTGAACCCGGACGATCCTGAAAAGGAGCAGACCATAAAATGGCAGAGCGAAATTCTGTTTTATCGCTACAGCGAAATACGAAAGCGCGCGGTTTTGGTGAATACGAAGCTGCATCCGGATCTTGTTTTGTGTCTGCACTTCAATGCCGAAGGTTGGGGCGACCCGAAGAATCCCACGCTGATTGATCACAATCATCTGCATTTGCTGATGAACGGCTCCTATCTTGCGCAGGAGCTGGAGTTTGACGACGAAAGGTTCGAGATGATCAGGCGGTTGTTGAGTCGTGCATGCGACGAAGAGCTGCCGCTGGCAGACACGATTGCCTCCGCCATGGCGCGTGAAACGGGTCTGCCCCCCTATCAATATCCAACAGACAATTACGCGACCCACGTCGGAGCGAGCGGTTACGTTTATGCGCGTAATCTTCTGGCGACGCGTCTTTATCGGTGCCCGGTGGTCTATTGTGAGCCTTACGTCATGAACAACCAGGAGGTGTTTGACCGGGTCCAGGCGGGTGACTATGAGGGGACGCGCGTTTTCAATGGCATCGAGCGAAAGAATATCTTTCGCGAATATGCCGACAGCGTGGTTGATGGTTTGGTGGATTATTATCGTAAGGCGCGGCAATCGCGCTGAACAACTGTAGGGCGGCCGTTTAGATTGGCCGCCCTACAGTTGTCTTGGATCTAATTTCGTCTCTAGAGCTGGGCGACAGCTTCTTCGATATCGCCTAGCGTGACTTCCGACGACAAATAGGCCGACCCAATCGCCGGACTAACGACAAAGCGCACCTGACCCTGCTCGAACTTCTTGTCGGCGCTGACGGCGCGCATGATTTTGTGGCGGTCGAAACGATCCGGCAGTGTCGTCGGCATTGCATAGCGGCTGAGCAGGTCCCTGATCGCGTCGGCGTCCTCTTCGGGCAATCCCGCGCGCTTCGTCGATATTCGGCTTGCTGCGACCATCCCGATGCTGATTGCTTCGCCGTGAAAAAATTGCCGATAATCACCAGCCCGCTCAATCGCATGTCCAATGGTGTGCCCAAAGTTCAGAACGGCTCGTTTGCCGGTCAGATCCTGTTCATCGTCTGAAACGAGCCGCGCCTTGATTTCGATGTTTCGCTTGATGAGATCCTGAAGGTCGCTCGTTTCGTCCGGCCGACGCTTGTTCAAAAGAGTAAACATTTCCGCATCGGCGATGATTGCGCCCTTAATGATTTCAGCAAACCCCTGGCGAAACTCGCGTTGTGGAAGGCTGTTCAACAGGTCGACGTCGTCGATGACCAGTGAAGGCTGGTGAATGGCGCCGACAAGGTTTTTCCCTGCGTCTGTGTTTACGCCTGTCTTCCCACCGATGGAACTGTCGACCATTGCCAAAAGCGTGGTTGGAATTTGAATGTGTGGAATTCCGCGATGATAAGTCGCGGCGACGAATCCAGACAGATCGCCCACCACTCCGCCGCCGAGGCCGACAACAAACGACCGCCGATCGAGTGCATCGTTAGCCATTTCGGCGGCGATGCGCCCGACTTCGTCGAGATTCTTGGACGTTTCGCCGGCCGGAAGCAGCGCGATTGAAGTCTTGAGCTTCGCCGCGGCCAGCGATCGTTGAAGGCGCTCGGCAAAAAGAGGCGCGACCGCATTATCAGAAATGATGACCCCGTGATGGCGATTCGGAAGGACGGCGCTGATGAGTTCGCCCGCGGAATCGAGAAGTCCCGAACCGATCAGCGCGCGATATGCGCGCGGTCCCGCTTTAATGATGACTTCCAATCCTGTGAGCGAAATCAGGGAGTCGGCGAAGGCATTGGATACCAACGTTGAGGCCCGCCCGGATCGGAGGTGCTGGCCTGGTCGTTGATGTAGGTCGTCCATGTCATGGTCTCGACATGCCAGTCGTTATAGATTGCGTTGATCCGTTTGCGACTTTGATGGGTGCCGCCGGTGGCCGGGCCGCCGACATTGTTCGCGCCGTTAGGCCCGATGGTAATGTTTCCGCTCGCTGTCGTCCCTTGAAAGGTTGCGTTCGCTCCAGTGGATTCGGCCGGCGCGTAGATCAGGTATCCGGATGGATTCGTAACCTTGTCCGCTAGCAACGATCCCGTGGCCGCCGTGAAGATGCTTTGATTAATGCCGTAGCTCACCGGTGCCCTCGTCGGATCGCTCGTCGCCGGGCGCAAATCGAAGGGCGACTCGAAAACTTTCCATGCTCCGACGTATTTGGGATTCAACAACTGCGGCCATGGCGAGGCGCCGGTCGAAGGAAAAAACGTATTGTCGTTGTCGTTGAGATACATCTGCGTGGCCAACCCAATCTGGCGCAGGTTGTTGAGATCGGAGGTGGCTTTGCCGCGTTCCTGCATACCTTGGACCATCGGAAAAAGAAGTGCAGCCAGAGTCGCAATGATCGCGATGACGACCAGCATCTCGATTAGGGTGAAAGCTTTCAGGAGGAGTTTCTGCATGGGGTGCCGATAAAGTATGGGGTTAGGCGGGCGGACGGAAGCGAAAACCGCACCTGAGCGGTGTGCTTGACAAGGGGCGTAAAGCTCCTGTGTACTAAGGCATGACCGACCCCGCTGCTCCGCCACCGCCTCCGCCACCGGTCACGCCGCCGTCACCAGTTGTCGATCCCGGCCATTCGAGCACGGGATTGCCCTCGAATATTGCGGCGGCGCTCGCCTGCATTCCGCTGATCGGCGGGATCATTTTCTACATTCTGGAGAAACAGGACAGTTTTGTTCGCTACTACGCGATGCAATCGATTGTGCTCGGCGGGATCTGGTTCCTCTTCAATGTGGTTTACGGGATCGTTCATCTGATCTTCGCGAGCCTTCCGATCATCGGAGTCTTTTTGGTTCTCCTCTGGAGCATTGTGGGAATGCTCATCCAGCTCGCCTTTGTCGTTGTCTGGCTGATCGCAACGATCAAGGCATTCACTAACGTGCGCTGGGAAATTCCGTATATCGGCCCGGTCGCCCGCAAACAATTCCCGAACGCCGCGGCTTAACGGGAGCGGAACGAACGCAACCCCTACCCTAGCCCTCTCCCTTCCGAGAAGGGCGAGGGAAAAAAGTGAGGTGATCGGTCAATCGTCCTTCATCTTCCTCGCCCCGTGAAACGGGGAGAGGATTGAGGTGAGGGGTTCGACAACTTCCCGCCTAACCGATCAATTTGATCACGATCTCGGTGAGAACGAGCTCGTGATCGAGCTGGCTGCTAACCAGGCGCACGTTGGCATCCAGGCAGGCGTCCATTCCTTCGATCAAGCGGTTCCGATCGAACTGGTGCGCATTTTGCGCGGCAATTCCAAGCGCGTATCCGCTGATCGCGCCGTCTTTCTTTCGCGGGAGATGAGCGACCGCTTCGCCGGGTAAGCGATTCAGAGCCGAAATGAACTGGAAGGGGACATGCGGCCGCTGCATTCGGTGTCGTGACATCAGATCGCCCGCCAGGAGCAGGTTGCGAATGGTGGGCAGAATAGCGACGAGCAAAATGCCAATGGCGCTCTCGCCCTGATCTAACAGACGCCGGACAAGTTGGAGCGCGCGCTCGAGATCCCGTTCTGCGAGTGCGTTGCCCAGTTCAAAAATGACGCCCGAGCGCGACAACGGAACGAGGTCTCGAACCTGGTCAATCGTGACTGAGCGCTTCTTACCGAGAAAAATGTCGATCTTTTCCAACTCATTTTCGATCTGACGCCGGTCACCACCAGTAAGGAGAACAAAGAGCACCTGAGCTTCATCCTCGAATTGCAGGCCTTTTTGTTTTGCGAGTTTCCGGACGATTTCGGTGGCTTCCTCTTCCCAGCCGCTTCGGGTCGAATCGATGCCATCGAAAATCTGGATCTCCGCGTTTTTGGCGAACGACTTGTAAAATGACCGGCGTTTATCCACCTCCACGGCGGTAAGAAGAAAGGTGATTCCGTCGCCCAGATCCTGGCCAAGCACGTCAGTCAATTCTTCGAGCGCCTCCTGCACGGCCGCCGAGCGGCCCAGGATGTTATCCGCCAAAAAATTCGCGTTCTTCAGCCAGATGAGCTTGGCGCCTCCAAAAAAAGGAATGGTTTGCAGCGCCTCGATGGTCGAGCGGATTTTTGTCGCCCCCTGATCGGCGTTGTCCACAGAGCCATCGATGACCTCAAGACCGAAATCGCCCCCATCCGGCGGCGTCAATTCTTCCGCAAGGCCGGCCCCGACTCGTTTTACCTCGGCCTCATCAGAGCCGACGACGCCGTAGATCTTCGCGGTCGCGGTCCTGGCTTTGGCTTTCGGCATCGTCCGCCGAATCTACAGTCTTGGAGTGGAATTTCGAATCTCGAATTTCGAATCTCGAAATTGGGGATGCGGTTAGGTTTTAGTTCTCGCTCACCTGCTGAATGGTGCTGCCGAAATCGCGCGAGACGTAATCTTTGAATTTTTCTTCGAAGGTTGTCGTGTTGGCGAACCGGCCGAGAAAGATGCGCGAGAAGGCGGTCTCGAACGGTTGATGTCGAGCGAGAGCGTCGAGCAATTGTAGAAAGCTGATTTTGTCGGTGGCGGCCAGGAAGCGCACCAGTCTCTCCGATTCATCATAGAAGGTGTGCACAAGAGGGACCGGTCCTGAGGGTGGTTGCGTCATCGCGACCAGTTTCGGAACTGGAATAAAATCGTCCGGAGCGATCGCTTGGGAATGCGGCTTGGCCAGGTAGCCCCGGGCTCTTTCGTAGCTGGCGTGCGCATTCTTGCTGACGTATTGCGCCAAACCTTCATCGAGCCATGAGGGAATTCCGCCGGTATAATAACGGTGCATCACCAGGTGAACGATCTCGTGCCCGAGTTCATTACCGGAGAACCGTTGGGACGGATTGCGCTGGATGAAGAGGCTGCCGGCCGAATGGATTCCGCCACTCCAGGGCTCCAGTTGCCCGTGATTCTGAAATTCGCGCCACTGATCCGGGCCTTCGAAAATGTAGATGTGCGATTTCACATCGCCGGCCGGCGGTTCTTTTTCCAACTCCTTCACGACGACGCGATAATGAAACTCCGCTTCAACTGAGACCGGTGTGGCCACGTAACTGTGAATGTAGTGATAAATGAAATGCTCGGTCTCGGCGTGCTTCCATTGTTCCGGATGAATCGCCAGAGCGATTTCGCCGAGAGGATTGGGATCGCGCTGACTGACCTGGTCGGCCGTTTCCTCGGTCAGGGCGTTAAGGCCGAAGGCGTTCGGCTCCTGGGCCGGCGCCGATGCCGAAAGGGCCAGAGCCGTTGCCAACGACAGTGAAAACGAACGCATGCCATCCGAGGACAGCTAAAAGCGTGCACCTCGCGGATAAAATCCCCTAGCGCACTCGGCTTCAGCATGGCGATCGCGTCTGGCGACCACGCCTGGGTCTTCGCCTAGTAAGAAGCTTGACCGATTAGATCGGTCAAGGTGGATGAGATATCATTGCGACGGGACATCCCACGGCCGAAGCGGACCTGCATTGCATTGGACAGGAGCGCGTTTCCGCTAAAAGAGGTTCGACAGAGTCTCGCCCCAACCGCTCGGGTGGAACGGCGACGCGTTACACTCGGGAGCGCCTTCGTCCAGAGCCGCGAGTATATTTCACCGGCCGCCGCTTTGGCTCGATCTTGGAGATACCGGTTCCGCTTTTCACTTCGAGGATTTGATCTCTCAGGAGCGCGGCCTTTTCGAATTCCAGGTTCGCCGAGGCGGTCTGCATTTCGTCTTCGAGCTCACGCAGGAGTTCGGTGAGATCGAAATTGCCTCCGGCTTCCCGGATGACAGCGGATGCGATTTCGCGGCCCCGCAGAATCGTGTGCAAACTCTCTTGAACCGCGCGGCGCACAGTCTGTGGCGTGATGCCGTGCTTTTCATTGTACTCCAATTGTTTGGCCCGCCGATATTCGGAAATGGAGATGAGCCCCTGCATGCTCTGTGTCACCTGATCGGCGAAGAGCACCACTTCGCCATTGATGTGACGGGCGGCGCGCCCGGCGGTCTGAATCAGCGAAGTTTCACTGCGAAGAAAGCCTTCCTTGTCGGCATCGAGAATACACACCAGCGAGACCTCAGGAAGATCGAGGCCTTCCCGCAGAAGATTGATGCCGACAAGAATATCGAATTCGCCCGCGCGCAAACCTCTCAGAATTTCGACTCGCTCGATGGTGTCGATGTCGCTGTGCAAATAGCGCACTTTCAATCCGACATCGCGAAGGTAATCGGCCAGATCCTCGGCGGTTCGTTTCGTCAGGGTGGTTACCAGGACCCGCTCATTCTTTTCCACGCGCTGGCGGCAAAGCTCGATCGTGTCGTCGATCTGTTGCTTCAGCGGCATGATCGTGATCTTCGGGTCCAGCAAACCGGTGGGACGGATGATTTGTTCGACTACCAATGGCGCGCCCGGCGTGTGGACATCGAATTTTTCAGGCGGTTGATCGGTCTTTGATGTCAGGGCCGAGACAGCGCTCGTCCCTCCGGGAAGGACGTAGGGAACGAGCTCTTCTTCTCCGATTCGCTGGCGTTTGTGCCGGAAATAGCCCGTGTTTCCGACGACACTGTTTTTGATTTCGAATTCCGCGGGAGTGGCGCTGACGTAAATGACCTGGTTCGTCATCTTCATGAACTCGTCGAAATTCAGCGGCCGGTTATCGAGCGCACTCGGAAGGCGAAATCCGTAATCAACCAGCACGCTCTTGCGAGAGCGATCGCCTTCGTACATTCCGCCAATCTGTGGAATGGTGGCGTGCGACTCGTCGATCACGAGCAGGAAATCCTTCGGGAAGAAGTCGATTAACGTGTACGGCTTCGAGCCTGGCGGCCGGCCGGAGAGATGGCGCGAGTAGTTTTCAATGCCATTGCAGAACCCCATTTCCTGCAGCATCTCGAGATCGTACTCGGTGCGCATGCGCAGCCTTTGCGCTTCCAGGAGTTTCGACTGCGACTCCAACTCCACAATCCGGTGCTCCAGCTCATTTCGAATCGAGCTCAGCGCGCGGTTCAGCTTGTCGGCCGGCGTAACGAACTGTTTCGCGGGATAAAAGGTAATGAGGCTAAGCGAGTCGCGTGGATTGCCGGTGAGGGGATCGAAGCGCGTAATGGCGTCGATTTCATCGCCGAAAAATTCGAGCCGGATCGCTTCTTCATCCGCGGTCGCGGGATAAACTTCGACCACGTCTCCGCGCACTCTGAATCTACCGCGCGAGAAATTCATGTCGTTGCGCTCGTAAAGCATCTCGATCAGGCGGCCGAGAACAGCTTCGCGACTTGTCTGCTGGCCTTTCTTTACTGTGAGCAACATTCGCCCGTAATCCTCCGGCGACGAGAAACCGTAGATGCATGAAACGCTCGCAACCACGATGACGTCGCGTCGCGACAGCAGCGCCCCCGCGGTCGAAAGGCGAAGGCGCTCAATCTCCTCGTTAATCGACGAATCTTTTTCGATGTAGGTGTCGGACCGCGGAATGTAGGCTTCCGGCTGATAATAATCGAAGTAGCTGACGAAATACTCGACGGCGTTGTTAGGGAAAAATTGTTTGAACTCGGAATAAAGCTGCGCGGCGAGAGTCTTATTGTGCGAGATGACCAGGGTCGGCCGATCGACTTCGCGAATGACGTTGGCTACGCTGAAAGTCTTGCCCGATCCGGTGACGCCGAGGAGCGTCTGATGACGATTGTTGGCCTCGACGGATTTGACAAGCTTCGCAATCGCCTGGCTTTGATCGCCTTTCGGCTGGTAATGCGATTCGAGCTGAAACGGCATCGATCAGGATAGCACTGTCGAGACGGCTTTGCCGAAAAGCCTCGCGGCCTGACGCAGATCTTTCCAACATTCAGCACATCTGCTCGCCGTTTAAGAGGCGAGCCCCCGGGGCAGGGGGGCGGAGTTCGCGGGGAGGAATCTAAGCAGAACCGCTGTGAACGCTGGAAAAATGCCTTCAAAAAGATGGAAATAGCAACAAGATGTTGGCCGGCAACGGTATGACTCCTGAAAACGATCCGGAATCGCGGTTGCAAATCGGGCACGTCCTTTTCCTCGATGTGGTCGGTTATTCCAAGCTCTTGCTTGATGAGCAACGTGAAGTTCAGCAGCAGCTCAATTTCGTGGTCAGGAACGCCGCGCAAGTGCAGGCGGCGGAAGCCGAAGGGAAACTCGTCCGCTTACCCACGGGCGACGGCATGGCGCTGGTCTTTTTCAACACGCCGGAAGCGCCGATCCGTTGCGCGGTGGAAATCAGCAGCGCGCTGAAAGGCCAGGCCGAGATCCCGTTGCGCATGGGCATTCACAGCGGACCGGTCAATGAGCTCAAGGACGTGAACGATCGGGCCAACATCGCCGGCGCGGGAATCAACATCGCACAGCGCGTCATGGATTGCGGCGACGCCGGGCACATTCTTCTTTCGAAACGCGCTGCCGAAGATCTTGCCCAGTCACGGCAGTGGCGGCCGTATCTTCACGATCTCGGCGAATGCTCGGTGAAACACGGGCTCCCGATTTTCGTGGTCAACCTTTACACCGACGAGGTCGGTAATCCGGCGACGCCGGTCAAGTTTCAGCATTCAGGGCATGCGGAGTCTGGGCCGGGCGGAGTGTATCGAACCATCTCCATGGTCTTCGCGGCGACGATCGTCATTGCGGCCGCTGCGGTCGGCACCTGGCTGCATTTGCGGACGGTAAACGCTCGCGACAAAAGCATCGCGGTTCTTCCGTTCGAGAATTTTAGCGATGACAAGGCGAACGCCTTTTTTGCCGACGGCATTCAGGATGACATTCTCACGAGTCTTGCGCGTATCCGCGATCTTCGCGTTATCAGCCGCACTTCGGTTGAGAAGTACCGTAATGACAAAACGCCGACGAATCTTCGCCAGGTAGCGAAGGACCTTGGAGTGACCAACGTTCTTGAAGGGAGCGTACGCCGGGTCGGCAATCGCGTGGCGGTTACGGTGCAGCTCATCGATGCGGCGCAGGATCGGCATATTTGGGCGAACCGCTACGACCGGACGCTGGAAGATTCGTTAGGTCTGGAAGGCGAACTTGCCGGTGAGATCGCCGAGGCCCTAAGGGCCACCCTGACTCCACAGGAGAAGGAGCTGATTCAGCGAAAGCCAACGGAAAACTCCCGCGCCTACGATCTTTATCTCCAGGGCCGCCAATACGAGTTGAAGCCTGACACCTTCCTGCAGGACTACCGCACGGCTGAGCAGCTTTATGTGCAGGCCATTACCCTGGATCCGAAGTTTGCGCTCGCTTACGTGCGCCTGGCCGAAACACACGCGCGCATTTTTCATTTTTATGAGCCCATTGAAACGTGGAGGAAGAAGGCTCGCAGTGAAGCCGAAACAGCGCTGCAACTGCAGCCGAGTCTGGGTGAAGCTCATCATGCGCTCGGCCTTTGCTATTATTGGTTTGAACATGATTACGATAAGGCGCTGCACGAATTTGCCATAGGGCGCAGCCTGTCGCCTAACGACAGCTCCATACCATTCCACATAGCCGCGATTAAGAGGCGGCAGGGACACTGGGCTGAGTCAGCGGAAGATTATCGCCAGATTCTCCTGCTCGATCCGCAGAACGCGAACATTGTGCGCGACCTGCTTTATCTCTATTGCGCCATGCGGGACTGGCCCAGGGCGCATTCCACCGGCGAGCGCCTTTTGTCGATGGCGCCGGGCTCGATGAACGCTAAGGCCCAGATCGGCTACGTCGAGTTTTGGGAAAAAGGAACAACGGCCCGTTTAAAATCCGAGCTCGCAACCATTCCCGCCGGTCAGGATCCCGACGGTGCCGTCACCGCGTTCAGGGTCGATCGATGTTTTATCGATCGGGATATCGAAGGGGCCGAGGCCGCTTTGCGCGGTTCGTCCCTCGACACTTTTTCTTATTTCAACGCAATCGACACTCCGCGCTCCTTCTTCAGTGGGATCGTGGCTCTTTTGCGCGGCGAAAATGCGGTCGCCCGCCGCGAGCTTGAGCACACGCGTGATACTTTTGTCGCGTCACTTGCCCAAGCACCTGACATTCCGGAACATCATGCGTTTCTCGGCTATGTGTGTGCGTTGCTGGGGGAAAACGAGCGGGCCATAGCGGAAGGCAAACGGGCGGTTGAGTTGCGGCCGGAATCGCAGGACGCGCTCGACGGAACCGTTTTTAATGCCGTGCTTGCCCTGATCTATGCCCGCACGGGAAAAACCGATGAAGCCTTGGCGCTGCTCCAGCATCTTCTGGACGTGCCCGGCGCAGTCGATAGCGCGAATTACAGCGTTACTTTATCCGATTTGAAATATCGGTGGGAATGGGATCCGATTCGCAACGATCCCAGATTCCAGAAACTCCTGCAGCGGCCGCCATAACGGGGATTCTATTATTGGTAGACCGGCTGGGTCTTGTGAGCCGGCTGGTGACCGAAGCCGCGGTCGAGCAGCTGTTCGTGCGCGATGTATTGGCCAATGGCGAGCACAGCAATCAAACCAAAGTAGAGAAGCGACATCGTCCATCGTTGGCTGGAAGTGACTTCGTAGTAACGTTCCTCCTCAGGCGTTCGCTTCCGAAAGAGAGAGAACACGCGCGGCAGCGAGTAAATGATCATCAGCCAGACGATCAAGTTAGGCCGCATCAAGCCGATCCAAATGAGAAGCACCATGCCGGGAAGCCAGAGCCAACGTGAGAGGGCGGTGACAATGCGGCCGCCATCGAGAAATCCGACGGGCAGCAAATTAAACAAGTTAAGAAAGTAACCCGACATCGCCAGGGCGATCAGTAAAGGCATGTGGAATACCTGGCCCATGTAATTGCAGGCCAGAGCGCCGAGCCCGCCAAGCATCGGTCCGCCAATGCCGACGCATGCTTCCATCCATGCGTTGCGCGGCTGATCCTTCAGCAAAATGAACGCGCCCATGAACGGGATAAAGACGGGGGCGCTGACTTTGAGGCCGAATTTTTGCGCGACCAGCAGGTGCCCGCATTCGTGAACAAAAATCAGAAGCACGAAGCCGACGGCGAATTGCCACCCGAAGACCATCGCGTAAACGCCCATCGAGAGGATCATCGTTCCACCCGATTTGAGAATGATCGGCAGGAACTTCAGCAGCGGCAGGATGATAAATTTCAGTTTGGCGAAGAATTTTGCGATCACCAATCCCGCGCCGGCGAGTGGCCCAAGAGCCTTTTTTGTCCGCGCCCATGGTTGCTGCTGGGGCGGAGGCGTGACTGCAATCTGGCCGCTTTCTGGGTAAGGGGGCATGGAGAAAATCTCTTTATCGAAACTAGCGGATTAGCGAAGGTGGGACAATTGCAGGGCGGCGATTTTCGCCGGCAGCCTTGGTTTGGCGGTCAGGATGACCGCCCTACAGTTGCCTCGGCGGGTAGCATTGACCTTTAGACAACGGGCTGTCGCAATTCGTTAAAGGCTTCTCCAAGATGGGCCAGAACGTCGCGCGGCAAGAGTGATTCTTCGCTGGCGCCTTCTCTGAAGACCGATAATTCCGCGGCACGGCCGCACGCCCAGGCTCCAATTCGTCCGGCGTCGTAGAGGCCTAGGCCGCGCCCGGCCAGGCCGGCGCATACCCCGGTTAAGACATCGCCCATTCCGCCGGTGGCCATTCCAGGGTTGCCGGTGGAGTTGTAGCTCAACGGTTTGGCGCGCTCGGCCACGATCGTGCGGCTGCCTTTCAATAGGAGAGTCACAGGATAGTGCTCGCAAAAATTACGGGCCGTGCCGGCGCGCGACATTTTTCCCGAATCGAAGAGACGCTTCATCTCCCCGGGATGCGGGGTGAGAAGGCGCGGCGCGGGAGTTCTCTTTAAGATGTCCTGCCGTTCACTGAGAGCATTGATGGCATCGGCGTCGATCACCATTGGTCGTGACACTTGATCGATCATTCGCAGAATGTCTGAGGCGCGATCGGTGCCGAGTCCCGGGCCAATGGCCCATACATCGACTGGATGCTCGATCAGGTCTTTCATGGAGCGAAACGGCCTAACCATCGATTCGACGGGTGCCATCGGCGCGAGAAGCGAATAGAGGTCTTTGGGCACGAACAATTCCACCAGCCCGCCACCGGCTCGGAGCGCCCCTTCGGTGGCCATGATGGCGGCGCCGAGCGTTCCTTCCGATCCCGCGAGAATTCCGATGCGGCCGAACCGATTTTTGTAGGCACTGAAGGCGCGCCGCGGGAGAAGAGATTGCAGTGAAGCGGGACAGGCGAGGACATCGTTAGGGCCGCCCTCCGGGAGGACGAGATTGGGCAATGGAACCAACTCGATTCGTCCGACGAGGTCGAGACTGTTGTCGACGATCAGGCCGTGCTTGGCACAACCGATGGTGGCAGTGAAATCCGCGATAACGCAGTCTTCCGGATCGGTCTCGCCAGTATCGCTGTTGAGACCGGTTGGAAGATCGACGGCAATAACGAACGCATTCTGGCTCTTGCGGAGCCGATTGATTTCCTTCGCGTGTTCCCGCACCGGTTCACGCAGCATTGCCTGAGAACCAAGCCCGAGAAGGCCGTCAAGAATGACAAGGCGATCCGGGGTCATCGACCCGATCTCTGGTCCAGGTATCTCGCGCAAGGCCGCGGCATGTTTCCGGGTCAGAGGCGAACAATCGCCCTCCGGGTAGGCCATGCGCAGGTCAATCGACCAGCCGGCCTGTTTCAGGTAGCGCGCCGCTACGAGCGCGTCACCGCCGTTGTTTCCTTTCCCAGCGAAGGCAATGCAGTGGCCCGGGAGCGAAAAAAGATGCCTAACAAATCGAGCGATGCCGGCGCCGGCATGCTCCATCAGCGTCTCTGCGGTGGCGCCGGCCGCGAATGCCGCCTCTTCGGCTTCGCGCATCTGGGCCGAGCTCAGGATGGGCGAATCCACTCAATCCTCCGTAGTCGCCGGTTTCTTTTTCTTTTTAGAACTACTGCTTTGGCTCGAACTGCTTTTCTTCTTCGAGCTGGAGCTGCTGCTCTTCTTTTTCTTACTGTGCGAGCTGCTGGATGTCTTCGATTTACTACCCTTACGACCGTGCTTTGAACGTGATAAATCGGGGTCGTGCACGCGCGTCTGATCGAGGAAAGGCTGTAAGGGAACTGCCTCCGCGGCCGTGGCCAGGCTCTCGGAAGCCGGCGCATTTGTGACCCGGCTGTTCGCCACCGACCCGCGACTGCGCACGCCGCGTGCGATTTCGTCGGCGAGCTTCTGCCGATAAGCCGCGGATGAAACGTACGATGCCTCGTAAGGATTCGTCAGAAAACCGCACTCCACCAAAACCGCGGGAATCGAAGTCCGGCGCAGGACGAAATAGCCACGACGCCGCACGCCGCGGTTTGGAGAAGGCGCGCCTCCGGCGACATAATAATGAATCGCAGAAGCGAGCGGCAGGCTCTGGCTGCTGTAAAAGTAAGTTTCGATTCCATTGGCGCCACGCCGGGTGGCGGAGTTGAAGTGAATACAAACGAAGATGCCGTTGCGATATGCGTTCGCGATGGCTACACGTGTGCCGAGCGGAACAAAAACGTCCGTGCTGCGGGTCATGACCACGCGGTAACCGGCAGCCTGCAGGGCAGAGCGGAGACGGAGGGCGACGTCGAGCGTCATCTGGCTTTCCGAGACGCGCTGGCCGGGAATCCCGCCGTGATCAAAACCGCCGTGGCCAGCATCGATGACCACCACGGTATTACTGACAACTGGCCGTGGGGTCCCGCTTGTCGAGACCGCCGTGGCGCGCGGCGCCGCCGAGGTGGTGTGAGCCACCGCCAATACCGGAATGGCGACCAGGAAAAGGATATTCAGAAAGGAAAAATTCACCGGTCTCATTTTACTCCGGGCGGTCAGAAAGTTTCGGCACCTGTTTCTCTTCACCTGGCGTGATCGGGACATCCAGAGCTCCTCCATGAACCTGTATCATTCCATCAGCCATTTTCACCAAATGCGGCCGCGATTTTACTTCAGAATAAGAGGAGTGGGTGACCAACTCGCCGTTAAGCCCGATGACGGCATACGACCATGTCCTCGGTCCCGAGCAATGAAGGACATGAAGCCTGTTTTGCTGATCGATCTGCACCTTTGGGTCTTCGTAAAGAATCATTCGTCCTAACGAATAGGTAGCGTAAACAATGCCGCTGTCCTTTTCCGCCACTCGGACATAGAGCGAAGTGTGGTCCGGGAAACGGTTGGTCATGAGTGAATAGGTCCGCGCGCCGCCCGGGCCTGCGTCTTCAGGCACCCCCACGGTTTGTTGCCAGATCGGCCGGGCATCCGTCACTTCAATCACGCGCGACGGCGAATAAAAGAATTTTCCGAGGTCGCGAAAATAAATATGCGCGCGCACGTGGTAGAGGCCGAGATCGTATATCGAGAACAGGGGAGTGATATTCACCTTCTGCGTCACTTTCTGGCCGGCAGCGATTTGCAGGGGCGGTTGGGAGGAAGGACGGGTGGCGCCGATCAATTGCCCTTCGGAGCCGGTGACATCAAAGCCAAACCAATTCTGGCCATCCGCGTCCTGCAATTCGACATCGCGTCCAGCCAGATTCGTTATGCCGATGGTCGCGTAAACCGGCTCGTGGGAGATGAATTGAAGCCGCGGAAATTTCAGCTCTACCTGGATCTGGCCAAAGGCTGCGTGGCTCGCGAGCAAGACCGCGCTGGCAAGAGCGAATCGTGCCAGCGTCCTGTTCGTCGGGCTCGTCCGAGCCGGTGACTCAGGCATTTTGCCGCTCTTTGGGAGCATGTTGCTTCTTGTGATCTTCGACCGTGTCGATCAGGAGTTTGTCCCACGGTAGCGTGATCGTCTCGACGGGAGGCCGAACGGTTTTGTCGTAGGCGAACTCAACATATTGCCAATCGATAATTTCGGCTAACGCCTCGCGGCCGCGTCCCCCGGTCGTTTCCGCATGGACAATCTGGCCGCCGCGGAGGAACGCGATTCCACTTTTGTTTTCCTTCACCATCTGGATGGCGCCGCTTTTCCGACTGAGGCAGCACATTTGTAGAATATCAGCCACATGAAACAGGTCGGGCGCGCCTTCGATGGCGGTATCCGCGCGCGCAATCGATTCCAGCAGGCCTTCGCCATCGATCGGCTCCGGAAAAACTTTTGTGTGATTAATCACCAGGTGTTGTTCGGAGGCCTGGTAAGGCGGAAGAAAAAGTGTCTGCAGACCGGGAAAGATCTCGCTAAGCGCGCCGCCCAAAGCGAGTCCATCGATCCCGTCGCCTTCCAATTGTGTGAGGAGAAGCGCGCAGCGCGCATGCCGGCGACCCCAATCCAGCGCGGCAACGTCGCTTCCGACGAGGTCGCATTCGTGCGCGGTGTAATCTTTCACCATCTGCACCAGCTGCTCACCCACCTCAGCTTCGCGGTGCACAATGAGCAGGTCCATTACGGCGGCGTCGTGGTGGAGGGAGGAGGAAAGATGTTCAGGAGCTTGCTGGGGTCAGCTCGCACGGCTTGGAGCTTGTCATTGTAGTAAATCCTCACGATATAGCCGAGATATTTTCTTCGGGCCGAATCATCAGCCGCAGGTGCCGCCGGTTTCGCTCTCCCTTTTTTGCCCGGATTCATGGACGCAGCGGCTTCCGTTAGCGCGGCATCCTGGGACTTGGCTTTGTTCTTCGGTCGAACATACGTGACCGCCAGCACTTCGGGTTTTGGCCCGCCCCAATCATGGTCCGGGGTTAGCCATTCGTAATTGACCTCGGCATCCGTCAGCTTGATGTCTCGATCGTCGACTGTGTCGTAAAAGAAGACCTGAATCTTCACCCGCGTGTGGTCGATCACTGCATTCGCCCGTTTTTTGACGCCGATTTTCAAAAGCAGATTCGTGTCGGCATCCGGGTCGGGAGTCTCTGTGGCCGTGATCTCGCTGATTCCAAACGTGGAACCTTCCGGAATCCCGTCGGTCACGGCGGGCGTCCCGGCTTGTTCCGGAGGCGCTTCGGTAGTGGGGGGCGGAGTGGCCGGAAGGCCGCGTTTTAAGCGCGCATCAGCCAATTCATAGACTGCTCCCGAGGATGGACCCAGTTCCTGGATCTTTCGCCACATTTCATTCGAACGATCCAGATTGTTAGTGGACTCGTAAATTTTTGCCATCTCCGCATAGGCCTGCGCATTTTTCGGATTGGCCTCGGCGGCCTGCTGAAACCGGTTCAAAGCCGTCGCCGTATCGCCTCGACTTGCGTAGGCTATTCCATCATTCACCAGACGTTGGTCGGTCGAAGCGGTTGCGGGAGCGGGAGCGAGCGTCGGAGCGGGAATAACGCTTGCCTGGGGCGCGAGCGCGAAGACCGGCGCGGTGGCCGCGGGCTCAGGGAGGGTTTGCGGCGCCGGCGCGGACGCCACGGTCCGGCTCGAATGCCGATGCCCCACATAATAATAGGCGCCGAAGAATAATTCGGCCACAGCCAGGAGGGCAACCAGCGAGGTGCCGATGGTAAAGGTGTGGTCCCCACGCGGTGAGGCAAAGCTCAACGTGCGCATGGCCGACGTCTCAGTTAGGAAGCGATTCTCCATGGTTACGCGAGATGCGAATTCTAGCGCGAAATATCGTTTTGGCTAAGAATCTTGAAGCCGGCGCCGAGAAGCACATTAGAGGCGCATTCCGTGTCGTCGACGTGGACCGCGAGGGCGGCCATTCCGCGAGGCCGGGTCAGGAGGGCATAGGTGAAGTGAACATTCACTTCCGCCATAAAAAGGGTGGCCAGGAGCTTTACCAGTTGCGTGGCTACTTCGCGCATTTCCACCACGACCACTTCGCAGACTCCATAGGCGATATTATTCTCCTGGAACAGCCGTTCGGCCCCTTCCGGATCGCTTACCACCACCCGGGCGATGGCGGAATCGGTCGACTCCGAAACGCTCAGGGCGACCACATGAATGTGATGGGTATTGAGCAACTTCACTACGTCGAGCATGGCGCCAACCTTATTCGCCAGAAAGACGGAGAACTGTTTGACCAGGGGGGCGTCAAGTTTGGATGTGGTCTCGGGGAGATCGACGGCCATGCGGGAGGGAAATTTAGACAAAATTAACAGGATTTACAGGATTACTTCGTTGCGGCGGCCTGCGGCGGCCAATTTCTCCGAATTTGAATCTTCTACCTGTTAATCCTGTTAATCCTGTCTAATTAGACGCCATGGACGAAGAGAACGATTTGATCGCCCAGCGCCGGGCGAAAATGGAGAGCCTCCGGGCCAAGGGAGTTGCGCCTTTCGGCGCGGCCTTTGAAACAACCGGGTCTATTGGCGAGGTTCGGGATTCGTTCGAAGAAGGAAAACCGTTTCGCGTCGCCGGCCGGATCACCGCGCATCGTGATATGGGAAAAAGCCACTTTCTCGACCTGCGCGATGCCACCGGCCGCCTGCAGATCTACGTGCAAAGCAAGGAACTCGGTCCCGAGCCGATGGAGATTTTCAATCTTCTCGATCTGGGCGATTTCGTTGGAGTCGAAGGCACGGGCTTCGTCACCAAGACGGGTGAGAAGAGTTTGAAAGTTGCGAAGCTGGAGGTTCTGGCGAAGGCGCTCCGTCCGTTACCTGAAAAATGGCACGGATTGCAGGACGTCGAAGCGCGCTACCGCCAGCGTTACCTCGATCTCGCGACTAACGACGAGTCCCGGGATATTTTTAAAAAGCGAATCACGATCATGCGGGAGACGCGCCGTTTTCTGGAAGAGCGCGGCTTTCTCGAGGTTGAAACCCCAATGCTCCAATCTGTCCCGGGAGGAGCCGCGGCCGAACCGTTCCAAACGCGGCACAAGGCGCTGGGGCTCGATCTTTATCTGCGCATCGCGCCCGAGCTTTACTTGAAGCGCCTTTTGGTCGGCGGATTTAACAAGGTTTTCGAGTTGAACAGGAATTTCCGAAATGAAGGAATTTCCCGGCGACATAATCCCGAGTTCACCATGCTGGAGGCCTACTGGGCCTATGCGAATTTCGAAAAGATCGCCAACCTGGTGGAGGAACTGGTTTGCCATCTGGCGTCGAAAGTGGTGGAGGGCGGAGCTCCCGCGACGCCGGACGACCTTCAAATCCAACACAAGGATTCGGAAGGAAATGTCCTCCGGACGATCAACCTGAAACGTCCGTGGCGTCGTGCACCTTACCGCGACCTGATTCGCGAAGTCGCGGGAAAAGACTGGTTCGACCTAACGAATGAGGAGAGAAGGAAGCGCGCCCAGGAGGATCTGAAGGTCGAGATCGGCACGGACCTGGTCGATTACGAAGTCACTCAGCATGTCTTCGAAAAGTTGGTCGAGGAAAAAACTTTCGACCCGCTTTTCGTGACCCATTGCCCGAAGGAACTGGTTCCGCTGGCGAAACAGAACGTGGCCGATCCTTCGTTGGTCGATGTTTACGAGCTGATCATTAATGGGGTGGAAATTTCTCCCGGTTACACGGAGTTGAACGACCCGGATGTTCAGCGGCAGCGTCTGATGGAGCAAGCGGGCGAAGAGACGCAGAAGATTGACGAGGAATTCCTGCTCGCGCTGGAACACGGAATGCCGCCTGCCGGAGGTTTCGGCATGGGAATGGATCGCCTAACGATGATGCTGACAGGCGCGGAGTCGATCCGTGATGTGATCCTGTTCCCGCTGTTGCGCCCGAAGGCTAACTAACGCTGTCCCATCTGCGCGGCCATCGCCGGGCTAAGGTAACGGCGGCCGGCTAAGACATCGCGGAGCGCGACGTGGATTTTTTCGACGGCGTCGTGTTTCACCATGTATCCGCGGGCGCCGGCCTTGAGAGCGCGCAGGGCATAAATGGGCTCTTCGTGCATTGACAGGATAAGGATGGCGAGTTCCGGGAACTCAGTCGTGAGGCGTCGGGTTAGCTCAATGCCATTTTTGTCCGGCAAGCCGACATCGATAATGGCGAGATCGGGCCGCTCTTTTTTGATCACGCTCAATGCGTCGGCAGCGTTGCCGGCTTCGCCGCAGACAATGAAGCCATCGGCGCTGTGAATCATTCGCTCGAGACCGCGACGGATCAGCGGATGATCGTCGACGATGACCACGCGCTTACCGTGAAAAGTTTTTTTCTCCTTGGCCTTGGTCTTTTGGGATGTCTTTTTCGGCGTCTTTCCGGACTTAGGCATGCACGCGAGCGCAGAATCTACCCTTCGCGCGCGGAGGCCCATTGCACCGCGAAGCGCGCGACCTGTCGCGCATTGGAGAGGTTCAGCTTCTCCTTAATGTGCGCGCGATGTGTCTCTACGGTCTTCGGACTAAGGTGAAGGGCTTTGGCGATCGCTTTTACTTCCTCGCCTTTGCCGATGCGCTCGAGAATTTCCAATTCGCGATCGGTCAGTTGATCCGTCGGGCTTCCGCCCGGCGACGTCTTATTAAGAACCACATTCGAGATGACGTCGCTGGCCATTCCCGGACTGAGATAGGTGCGACCGTTGACGACTTCACGGACGGCCACGAGCACGCTGCTTAAGGCTTCTTCCTTGGTGACATATCCATTCGCGCCTGCGCGCAAGGATCGCACCGCGTAAGTTGGCTCGTCGTGCATCGAAAGGACGAGCACCGGCATTTTGGGAAACTCGGCCCGGAGCGATTTGGTTAACTCAAGGCCATTGGCGCCTTTCAATCCGAGATCGGCGATGACCATGCTCGGCCTTTGGGTCCGCACTACTGTCATGGCTTCAGAGGCGCTGCTCGCTTCCCCGCAAACGGTGAAGGATTTTTCCGAATTCAACAACTGAACCAGGCCATGGCGAAAAAGCGGATGGTCATCGACGACGACAATTCGGATCGAATCCTCATCGTGCTTTTGCGGAGTAGCTTTGGGCGCCGGATTTCGGTCCACGGGTTTCGTTAGCGGCCGCAGATGAGGCGCGGCGTTTGGACGAAAGCTTTCGCTGCTTATTGGGCACTGGGATTACCTCTCGGAAGCGCGTAATCGCTCCGTCCTGCCCGGGGGCGTCGGCTGCTGAAACATAATCAGAGAGGAGAAAAGTGTGCGACAGCATGATCCACCAATCTATCGCCTTTGCTCAAGCCAATGGTTGGAGTTTCTCGATCGAACTCTGTCGCCGGCGCTCACCCGCCTCCGCTCTAAGCCACTGAGGACAAGTGCTGAACGTTGGAAAGATGGTTATTTTTTTACCGGGACCTGGCAGACCAGTCGGGTGCCGCCGCCGGCCCTGGTGTCGATGTCGAGGGTTCCGCCAAGAGCGTTGGCCCGGTAGCGCATGATGTGCAGGCCGAGGCCTTTGCTCCGTTTCCGTGGCCGGAAACCTTTGCCGTTGTCTTCGATCACCAGCCGGATCTTAGTGCGTTCGCGCTCGACGCAGATCATGATCTCGGTCGCGCCCGAATGAGAGAGCGCATTGCGGAGAGCTTCCTGGGCGATCCGGTAAAGATTCACTGCAATGGTTTCATCGCGCAGCCGAATGGTGCGCGGAAGTTTCAAATGACAATGAACATCCGGACGTTCGTTGGCTTGTTTGCAAAGATTGCGGAGCAATTCAATCAAGCCGCCCGGACCGACCACGGCGGCCTGGAACCCGCGAGCTAAATCCCGCGCGAGCGTGACATTCCGATTCACAATCTGGGCCGCTTCCGCGAGCGTTTTCGCGGCCGCTTCGTTCTTGGTCTGATTGCTGGTCGATTTCAGAAAGAGGGCCGTCGCCGTTAGCTCCTGGCAAACAATGTCATGTAAGTCCTCGCCGATTCGACGACGTTCGCGATCGCTGATTTGCAGCAGATCCCGTTCAAGCTCCTGTCGCCGGTTGATTTCGTTCTGCAGCTCCCGATTGGCTTCCATGAATTCAGCGGTGCGTTCGAGCACACGTTGCTCGAGCTGATCGCGCGCGTGTCGCAGGGCGTCTTCGGCCGTTCGGTGGTCAGTGGCATCGCGCGCAATTTTGGCGAAGCCGCGAAGGGTGCCGTCTTTGTGGTTGATTCGGCGCATGACACCGTCGACCCAAAAGCGTGACCCATCTTTGCGCAGGTGCCATCGGCGATCAGGCGCGCGCCCTTCTCTCGTGGCGATGGTAATTTCCTTTTCCACCGCCCCTTTGGCACGATCTTCCGGCGTAAAGATCAGATCGCCGTTTTGTCCGACCGCCTCCGGCGCGCTCCAGCCAAAAACTTTTTCTGCGCCGGCGCTCCAATAAATGATGGTGTTATCCGGAGTGAGCAGGAACATGGCGTAATCCGGCGTCCCTTCCACGAGCAATTGAAAGCGGGCGTCGCTCTCGCGCAGAGCAGCTTCTGCACGTTTCAAGTCGTCGATGTCAGTTGCCGAACCGACCCAGCTTGAAAGGCGGCCGCCGGAATCAAGCAGGGGAACATTTCGCGCGATGAACCAGCGGTATTCTCCATCGCGGCGCCGAAGGCGGAGTTCGCACTCAAAGTTCTCAACCCTTTCCAGCGCCTCCTGCCATCGCTTTCTGGCGCCCGGCGCGTCATCTGGATGCACAATCGTTTGCCAGCCCGGGTCATCTGACGCGTTAAAGCCCATTCCGCTGTATTCGACCCAGCGATGATTGCGGTAATTCACTCTCCCGCCCGCCTCATTTGTCCAGATCAGCTGCGGCACGTGGTCCGCCAGGGTGCGGAAGCGCTCCTCACTGATCCGCACCGATTCTTCCGCATGTTTGCGCTCCGTGATGTCGCGGGTTACGCCGCCCACGCCGTCAATGCTCCCGTTTTCGCTGATGAGCGGAAAAAAAAGGTATTCGTACATGCGCGTGCCGTCCGCGCTGGTGTAAGGCGTCTCATCTTTGAGCGGCTGCCGCGTCTCGATCACCTCCTGGATCTGGCGCTGAAGGTTGGTGGCTAATTCCGGAGGATAGTTTAGTTCATGAAAGTTCTTTCCAACCGCCTGCTCGAAGGTCAATCGCCAGAGATCGAGGAGTGACTGACTGATGTAGGTAAAACGGCCTTCCAAATCGAATTGGTAAAGAAAATCCGGGACCGCCGACATAATGGTTTCGAATCGCCGCCCCTGCTTCCTGGCGGCGCGCGCAATCTCCGACATCTCGTCGGTGGCTGTCGGATCAAACCCATTCGAATCGGTCACCGCTCCGGAAGGAGTTTCTGACGAGTCAGCCATTTACGTAATAATATGCGTCCGATTCTCTCCCTGGCGAGCCGTTCTCTGTGGAGACAGGCCTTAAACTCCCAGGAAACGCAGATCCCGACCGCGACAGTCCTTCCAAGTCTGCTGCGGGGCGGGATGCCATGCATTGACCATCAGAATTCAAATCGATTCTCGAACAATTGGGCCGTGAAACCGGTTCGGCGCGCGATTGAGCAAATGTGTTCGCGTTCTTTTCTTCCCGGTTCGGCTGTGCTGGTTCGCTCGCGGTTTCCATTATCGGGACAGTGATCCTTATCGTCGTGCTGCGTGGATGTTCTTAAAGGGAGAGAACCTTTTCCCGTGATCCGAATTTAAGCCACTGCGGTCTAACGACAGCAGTGCTTTTTTACCTGTCGATCCGTTCTGGGTGCGCCAGAAAAATACGCGCGGGATTCACCGGAGAGCCGTTTTGATTGGAGCGCTAACTTAAAAGGGGAAAGGGAAAAAAATGAAAGCAGTAGTCTGGCACGGCAAGAAAGATGTTCGGGTTGATAACGTTCCCGAGCCGAAAATTCAGGACCCACGCGATGCCATCATAAGGATCACCGCCACCGCCATCTGCGGATCGGATCTGCATCTTTATGATGGTTACCAGCCCACGATGGAGTCGGGCGATATTCTTGGTCACGAACCGATGGGCGAAGTCGTGGAGGTCGGGCGCGATGTCAAGAATCTCAAGATCGGAGATCGGGTGGTGGTTCCGTTCGTGATCGCCTGCGGCAAGTGCTGGTTCTGCGAGCACACCTATTATTCGTGTTGCGATACGACGAACCCGAATGCCAAAATTGCGCGCGAAGCCATGGGCCAATCGCCCGCCGGGCTCCTCGGGTTTTCCCATATGTTAGGCGGCTTCGCTGGAGGGCAGGCGGAGTTTCTGCGCGTGCCGCACGCGGATGTCGGACCGGTGAAAATCGAGTCCGATCTGCCCGACGAAAAAGTGCTCTTTCTTTCCGATATTTTTCCTACCGGCTACATGGCTGCTGAAAACGCCGAGATCGAACCTGGCGATACCGTCGCCATCTGGGGCTGCGGTCCGGTGGCCCAATTTGCCATCCGCAGTGCCTGGATGCTGGGAGCGGGACGGGTCATTGCGATTGATCGCGTTGCCGAGCGATTGGCCATGGCAGAGGAAGGCAAAGCCGAGACGATCAACTTTGAGGAGGTCGATGTGTACGATCGCCTTATGGAATTGACCAAGGGACGCGGCCCGGATCGTTGCATCGACGCAGTCGGCTGCGAGGCCCATGGTTCGGGGAGTTTTGACGCGGTGATGGACAAGGCGAAGACGACAGTTTTCCTGGCGACCGATCGCGCGCACGTGATCCGGCAAGCTATCATGTGTTGTCGAAAGCAGGGCACGATCTCCGTGCCAGGTGTTTATGTGGGCGCGATCGACAAATTACCATTCGGGGCCGCGATGAACAAAGGACTCACCCTCAAAATGGGGCAGACCCATGTTCAACGTTATCTGAAGCCACTCTTGCAGAAGATCGAGCAGGGCGAAATCGACCCTTCATTTGTGATTACGCATCGCCGGCCGATCGAGGAAGCTCCGGAACTTTATAAGACTTTTCGCGACAAGGAAGATGGCTGCATAAAAGTCGTGCTCAAACCTTAATCCGGTTCAGGGCAACGACACCGTTTAGCCGACGCGGGAGAAAGTGTTGGTTCTAGTGACGGCTGTGCCATCGACGGTTGTTGTCTCGAGTTGAATAATGAGATCGTTGCCCGTCACGCGCGCGGTTCTGACAAACGTTTTGCCAATGTTGTCCGGCGAAATCGATCCTTCGATAAGCGTGGCAATGGTGCCGGCCTCTTCGTCGGTAGTGTAAGTGCCGAAGTAGGCATCGTAACCGTTTATCGGCACCGTGTTATTTTTGGCCTGGACCGGCTGGACCGCGCTTTGCGATCGGTCGCGTTTCATGAACTGAGCCGCGAAATGACCTGGCCCAAAACAAAGTATGGCAATCGGGTCCTGGCCAAGAAATGGATCGATATGGACGTGTCCTGTGGCGTCCACGTCTCTGCGTGATTTGAGTTTCCAAACTCCCAGGATCGCAGTCGAAAGCATTTGGTTAGGCATTTCCGGTCTCTTTGGAATTGTCTGGAGACGATGACGCAGGTGAGCCGCACTGCCAGCACGAATCAAAGTTACCTGGCACGTCTTCGTTGCAGGCCGGGCAGCGCCAGTCGGGCTTTTGCGAGGGCGGCGCGTAGTAAATCGGGCCGAGGATCTGCATGGCACGGTCGTAGTCATCGTCGTGCACGACGCAAAGCGCGGGAAAAAAGATGGGCGACGGCATCTCCGTGACCGAGTTGTTGCTGCTTTCGTTACGGACGAAATTGGGGATGCCAGCCTCATCAAGTATGGACTTGTAAAAGCCGACTCGGGCGTGGTCCTGATTGACGAAGACCTCTCGCATGGTTTTGCGGTTATTATTTCGCTTTAGGGTTAGGAAGCGTGCCTAACTAAAACTTCTTTACTCCCCAAATCGAAAGATTTTTTCGAAAACGTCGTCACCTCTTGAAATCCGGTGCTTGTTTTGTGGATCGGCGGTACCG
Organism: uncultured Verrucomicrobiae bacterium; assembly: GCA_963824205.1. GTDB lineage: Bacteria > Verrucomicrobiota > Verrucomicrobiia > Chthoniobacterales > UBA10450 > JBBRDU01. The sequence goes on from CAWGOG010000001.1 coordinate 1,804,853, forward strand.
TGGCCAGTCTTAAAAAGACTGCTCGGGACAGTGAAAGTGGAGGAGTTTTCATCGACATGAATCGTTACCCAGCCGATTCCGCGGCCGATCGCTGCCGAATCGTCATGGCCTAACGTGAAGACATCGTTTCGTTCCAGGGATCCTTTGAGATAAAAACCGGCTCGAGGACCCTCTAAATTGCGAGCGCCCGTGCGCCTGATTTCCACCGAGGTCTTTGGGGTGTCGCTGCTCCAAGGGGAGGTTGCTGCCCCTGGCTCGTGATACAAGACAACCTCGATCGACGGGTCGGACGGGTTCGCCAATTTCGCGCTTAGCCGCCATCGGTTCTGTATTTCTCCGAGATCGTAATCGACGTGCAGCCAAGGAATGATTCGATCGTTATCGGGCAGACCGTCCATGACCGAGGGAAAGACCGGATTACCGCGTTGCTCGTCAGTCGGTGGCCATGGATCGTCCGGGTTACGGGTGAAGCCGTATGGAATTTCGATCCAATACGTTTGTGAAGGCAGCCGGCATTCGATCCAGGCTTCATCGAAACGGTTTTGGCTCCACGGCAGAACAAACGTGCGCGAGAAAGTGGCGTCATGGCCATTTGAAATTGCGTCCCAAGTCGGGGATTTGACTGCCGGCGCTGCCGTGACAAAGCCAACGCCCACGTGCATGTGGACGACGATTTCTTCGGGATGCGAAAGCAGTTGGGGCGGCGGCGCATCGACGTCGCCGCGCCAAATAAGATTTAATCGCAGATGCCCCGGCTCATTGTTCGTTCCGCCTTCTCCGCCGGAGGAGACGGAAAAGCTGATTTTCTTGTCGGGCGTGCCGGGGATGGGGATATCAGGATAGGTAATTCGTTTCCATCGAACCTGTTTGACCGTGATGGGATTGGATTCGGGAGGCGCTTGGGAAAGCTTCGGCCCGGACGGCGTGGGGGAATTGGTGATACCTGCTGCCGGAACGGTCATGACTGAGTTATTCCCATTCCAGCCATCCGGCACTGAATCCGGATTAGCCGGATCCTGAAACCACTCGCCGTTAACGACGAACTTATACTGGTACTTACCGGGCAGGAGCTTAAGATCGGTAATCCAATCGCCGTTGGGGCGGCGGCGCATCGGAGTTGCGGTAGTGCTCCATCCGTTGAACTCACCGGCCAGAAAAACCTCCGTGGGACCCCGATAGGTGAAGCGCACTGAATCTTGCGGCTTCGCGGCAGGCTCTTTTCGGGAACACGAACCGAGACAGAGAGCTGCGGCGATTAAGAGCGGAAAGGCTTTACCGGGGAATTTCATTCGCAATGCGGACCAATTGATAGGTCTCGCGTATCACAAATGCGATGTGAAGGGAAGATCGGCGACGTTGTCACCCAAAAGGCGGTCGGGCCGCGCTCTCCGCGAGCCGTTTCAGGACGGCGGATGCAGAGTCCTTAGATAAGCATCGTCGAACGCTCGAAGAGCCGATTCCACCGAGGCACCCAAACCGACGATGCCGCTCTCGATGCTTGGACCGAGCAGCGCGACCCAGGTATTACCGCGGAGAAACAAACTTGGCGTTCGCACCGCTGACGGGGTTCCCGGGTGCGCGCGAAAATAGAGCTCCATCCTTTCCAGAGACGAGGCGGTAACTCCTTTGAGCTGAGCGTTCACATTCCCTCCAATCAAAAATCGCAGCTTGCGGCCTGAATGCACGCGAAACTGACATACAAAAGATCCTGAAAGTCGTATGAGGATTTTTCTGTCAGGCGTATGTGATCGCGCTCAACGCCCTGAACGATCGGTCTGTTTTATCTTTTTTTAATCGCGTAAATACACGCAGCAGCGGCTCTGGCTCCGTTTCTACCTTGCGCGCCTCTTTATCAAAAGGGCGCGGCGGAAATTTCTTCCGCAACAGGGAACAATTAACGAAAGGGAATATGAAGCTGGATACATTGAAGAAACTTTACGTCGAAGAATTACGCGACGTTTACAACGCGGAAAATCAACTACTGAAAGCACTTCCGAAGATGGCCAAGGGCGCATCATCGGATGAGTTGAAGCAAGCGTTCGAGACGCACCTTGAACAGACCCAAGGGCACGTCGAGCGCCTCGACGAGATCTTTGAGGCACTCGGTGAGAAGGCCACCGGTAAAACCTGCAAAGCCATGCAGGGATTGATCGAGGAAGGCTCCGAGATGCTGGAAGAAGAGGGCGAAGACTCGGTCATTGATGCCGGACTGATTGGCGCCGCGCAACGCGTGGAGCACTATGAAATCGCCGCTTACGGCACTCTCCGCGGGTTCGCTGAGTTGTTAGGAGAGGAAGATGCGGTCGAATTACTTCAGCAGACGCTCGATGAAGAGGGCGAGACGGACAAGCTGTTGACCGATCTGGCAGAAGACATTGTCAACCCGGAAGCTCTGTCGGATGACGAGGGCGAAGCCGAGGACGAAGGGAAGAAAAAGAAGAGCGGAAAAAGATCCGCGGCTGTCAGTGCGGGCCGCCGCTAGAAAGGCGGATCAGCTTACGGACGTATCAGGCAAGTACTCAATTCGCCACTGCAACTGACGCAGTTGCAGTGGCGTTTTCTTTTTTCATGAACTGGAAAGGGAACCTACCACGGCGGTGAGGCAACCAATCACCCGACGTGATACGACTGATAATTAGATGGAACGTGAACCGATGAATCGGCGGAGAACCCCGCGCAAAGGAGGGCTTAGTCTTAAAAGGGCTGAACCCGGGGAAATGCGCAAAGGGCAAGCGAAAGGCGATTCAACAGACGCCGAGACGGAACTCGATCGGCTCCTGAAGGCGGCATTGCGTTTCTGGGAAACGTCACAGCTCTCGGACGGGTGAACGATAAGTTCTCGCGTGAGCGATTCTCGCTTCAGATCACTGGCAGCCAACCTGTCGTTCCTGCTGACGCAATCAATGTCAGAATTCGTAGGCCAATCCGGCGTAGCCGGAGCGTTGCGGCGCTGGTTCGATGAAGCCGTTAAGAAAAACACACGGGAGTAATATTTCTCGTCCGTTAGGTTGGAGATGCCAGCGATCAGCTTCAGATGTTTGGTGATGTACCAATCGCCCGAAAGATTCAGCACCTTATAGGCTGGAATCTTCGCCGGAACGTGCTCGATCCATTGGTTAACTTGTCGAAGACGTGCAGATTCGAATCCAAACCGTATTGATCAGCCACATAAACAGCGGTCAGGCTGACGTCGAACATTTCTCCTTGCTTAAGGTGATGCCGCCTTTCCAGAGGACCTCGGGCGCGAAGGCCGGAGTGTTTCCGGTGAGCGCCGGAGTCTGTGCTGTCGGTGAAGATGGCGTCGAGCAGTTGAATGTTGCTGAAGACGACCAGATGATAACCGGCCCAGCAGCTGGGTTCGGTTCTGGTGCGCTTCTTTGACCGACTTTGAAGTCTTTGCCATCCCGTCCACTTCCGGCTTCCTTCGGCTGTTCCTGTTCGCCCGGCCAGGAAGTCGTAGGAAAGCTCCGCCTTCGAAGCCCGCGATTGCAGCTGTCGCCGCAGTTGATATTGATAACTTCTCCGCGGCGCTATGCCCAAGGAGCGTTTCGGTGCGGTTATCGAACTCCATCCAGAAGCATCCGACGTCGTACCAGAAACCCTTTAAATGGAGTGCCATGGACGCCGAGTTCGAAGTCTAACGAATGGAAGGGATCGGGACTGTTGGCGCGGCCAAAGCTTGGAAGGGAGACGCGATGTCGAACCAGCGGGTGGGGCGCCAGCCGGATGACGCGCTGAAGTAAGTTTCGTTCAGATGCCCGAAGTCATTGCCCGATTCCGAAACCCCACAGCGGAACCCAATGGTCCGCGCTGAAACGTGCCAGGCCAAAGTGGCCAATGTTGACTATCGACCTCGACAGTCTTCGTGATCCAGACGGAACGACGGAACGAAGTGCCATTTGCCTAACCGGATCAGGTCTTCGGCAAAGAAGGCCTGGTAATCGGAAGAGCGGTCCTGGTCGAGGGTCGGGTCGCCGCCGCCGTTAGCGTGCCGGCGGTCGGAGAGTTGAAGTTGTTGTATTGCCAAAGGGCCTTCGCCATGATAAACCGTCCCGCCAAAGTCAGAGTGCTGCCTTTGAACATGGTGTCGTCGCCCCAATTCTTCCGCAGGCGAATATCGACGCCGCCATTCCAGAAATCTTCGAGTTGCAGTCGATGGGAGCGACACAAATCGGATCTAGCGAAGGGCGGCTTGCGGTCCGCGATGCTGTCGATATCCTGGTTGGTGACCCAGGCTTTCGCCTGCAGCGAGCCAGCCATCACCAAAGTCGTGCTCATGCCGAAGCATCGCGGAATAGCGATCGACCCATTGTGCGCGAACGGCTGTGGTGAGAATTCGGGATCTGCCAGAGAACTGCGGTAAGTGATCTGGCCGGGATCGCCGCCGTCGAAGCGACTGATATGAACGTCGAGCGCCCAGAGTTGATCCTTATCCGGCCGATAGCCGAGATAGCCGTTCGCCTGCCAGAGATCGTACGCGCTGTTATCGCGTTGCCCGTCAGAATGCACATAGCCGCCATCAAAGCGAAACTCGAATGGTCCTTTGGCTTCCTGAATCACGTTGTAGGTGCTGTAGAGTCCGTAGGCGCCGCCGATTTGTTCGGTGTAGAAATACTGAGAGACGATCCGGGCTCCGGGATGGCGCATGACAAAATTGACCGCCGGCGCCGGTTCGGGTCCGTAAAGCAAACTGCTTCCGCCGCGAACCACCTGAATCTCACTGACACTTTGCGGCAGCGGTAAGATAATAGAGAGTAGGAAAGCCGATCCAATCGGAGGCGAGCGGCATGCCATCCTGTAAAACGGTCACAAATTCGGATTCCTGCGGATTGCCCAGGCCGCGATAACTGAAATTGAACTGTCCGGGCGTGTTTTGCTCGGTAATCAGAAGGCCGGGCGCCTTGGTGAAGAGTTCCTGATTGTTGTTGTTTTCGACCGGCGGTTGCTGATCGAGCTTGATGACGGTGGCTTTCTTGGTGACGGTGATCTCGGTCCCCGAAACTTCGCGCATGATGTGGTCCAGTTTTGCTTTCCAATTCTCGTTAGGCGTGGGACTGGGGACGGCTTCGGCCGGTTACGGTGATCCGGGCTGTTTCGGTGCCGTCAGGCGTCATGGCGGCGCCGGCCGAGGTAAAGGAAATGAGGAGCGGAACAAGAAGAGCGCCGCAGCAGCGAGCAAAAACAGAGAGATGTTTCATGGTTAAGGCGGGGCGAGATTACAAATCAGTAATGAAGCGTGCAAGACATATCGCCGGGGGGCCCTACCCCAGACGGTACGAAAACTCGACATTTTGAGCCGCATGATTCGAGCGGCGTCAGCCGCTGCCTCACAAAAATCTCCCTCGTCCTATCGTGGATTTACCGACGTGCCTCCCGACTTGATAACGGCGCGCCGCAATGAAGAAGCGTTTAACAACATGTCGATTCTTCAAGCGATCGGGAATACCTCGATGGTCGCCTTGCGCGCGGTCGTTCCGCCGGATTGTGCGCAGATCTTTGTGAAGTTGGAGTGGGAGAATCCGACCGGCAGCATGAAGGATCGCATGGCCGAAGCGGTCATCAGTCGTGCCGAGGAGGCCGGTCGCTTAAAACCGGGATACACCGTGGTCGAGTACACTGGCGGAAGCACGGGCGCCTCACTTGCGCTGGTGTGCGGTGCCAAAGGTTATGGCATCCGGATTGTTACCTCGGACGCGTTCAGCCGCGAGAAGCGCGATCAAATGGCTGCGCTTGGCGCCGAACTGACCCTGGTGCCGAGCGAAGGCGGCCTAACGACCAAGAAATTAATCCTCGATATGATTGAGCGGGCACGAGAGATGAGCCGCCAACCGAGGACGTATTGGACGGATCAGTTGAACAATCACGACAGCATTGCCGGATATCACGCGCTTGGAGAAGAAATCTGGGAACAAACCGCGGGAAAGGTTGATGCTTTTGTTCATTGTGTCGGCACGGCAGCATCCTCGCGCGGTGTGGCCGCGGCCTTAAAGCGGCATAATAACAAGATCCAACTGGCCGTAGTCGAGCCGGCGGAGTCAGCTGTGCTTTCAGGTGGTCAACCGGGGCCGCATAAGATCGAAGGTGTCGGAGTCGGTTATGTGCCGCCGCTTTATGATGCCAGGTTGGTTGACCAGGTGATTCCGATCAAAACAGACGATGCCAAAGAGATGACGCGCCGCCTGGCACGAGAAGAAGGTCTTTTCGCCGGAACATCTTCAGGAGCGAATGTGCTGGCAGCGATTCAGTTAGGCCAAAAACTTGGGCCGCGCGCGACCGTCGTTACGCTCATGTGCGATTCAGGACTCAAGTACATGAACACGGATGTGTATAGACTGCCCAACGTTCAGCGGCGCGAGGATGAATGATGGCGACAGAGCGTTTTGGGAATGACGAAGGCAGGGCGATTCACCGAACCGGCAGAGGCGCAAATCTGTCACTAGTGAGCCGCCGTCTCCGTCACCCGTCCGATCGCACTCAGTAACTCCCCTATATCCACCGGCTTGATCAGGGCTTCAGCAAAGCCTGCCTGCCGGTCATCTTCACGGTCTTTGGCGCTTCCGTATCCGGTGATGGCAATGCCGGGAATTCCGCGCTCGCGCAACTGCCGCATCAGATCGCGACCATCTCCGCCGGGCAGCCGGATATCGGATAATAAAAGGTCGCCCGGAAGCGAGGAAGTGAGTGCTTCCGAGACCGTGCTGACTTCGTGAACGTCGAAACCTTTCCGGCGCAGGATTCGGCCAAATATGCGCAGCGTGTCCGCGTGATCCTCCACCAGCAGCAACCGTCGCGGCCGCGGATATTTTTTTAGTAGCGGCGGAGACTGCGACTTGGGAGCAGGCATTTCCAACTTATCGAGAAGATTGCTCACGAGACTTGCTTCGCGAGCGATATTTTTGCGCATTACCTGATGTACTCGCGCGCGGCTGAAAGGTTATGCGGGGCGACTTGCTGCTCGAGTTCCGTAAGCGTAGCCAGGAGCGGCGCCAGCGGTATGCTAGCGTTTGCTGCCGAGTTTGCGTAAGACGGTGCGCAACTCCGCCACGTCCACCGGTTTCGTCAGGTGAAAGTCGAACCCGGCTTCCTTGCTCCGCCGGACATCTTCAGACATGCCAAACCCGGTTAGGGCGACCCCGTGTACATCACCGGTTCGCTTTGCTTCCGAGATGATATCGTAGCCCGTTCCATCAGGAAGGCCGATGTCGCTGAGAATGGCATCGAATTTTTGCGATCGAAATGCCTGCAACGCTTCTTCGACCGAAGCCGACAAAGTGACCTCGTAGCCGAAATGCGCCAGGAGACGCGCCAGGACGCGTCGAGTGTCATCGTGATCTTCAACCAGAAGAATGCGCATGTGCGACTCCGCTTGCGCCGAATTCAGTTCAATCTCATCGGGCAGAGCGCCGTCGGCGATGAAACATTTCACGATCACCGTGGCCGTGGTCCCGAAACCGCGCCCGCGGCTGTTGACCGAGACCGTGCCGCCGTGGAGCTCAACGAGGTTTTTGCAAATCGCCAAGCCGAGACCCAGTCCGCCAAACTGCCGGGACATCCCGCGTTCACCCTGTTCGAAAGCCTTGAAGAGATGTTCCTGCCGGCCCACCTCGATGCCGATTCCGGTATCGGTGATGGCGAAGTGGAAGTTCCCGCCGTCGTTCCACGTTTGGATGCCGATCTCGCCTTCGGCGCCGGTAAATTTCACCGCATTATTAATGAGGTTCCAAAAAACCTGTTCGATGCGCACTGGATCGGCCCAGATGAAATGATCCTGCGCATCCCATTGAGTCGAGACCTTCAATGTCTTCCGATGAATGTCGGACCGCGCGATCAAAAGGGCGTCGCGCGCGACCGCGTGCGCGTCGACGCATTGCTCGTGCAATTCGATTTTTCCGGTGCTGATGCGAGTGAGGTCCAGGAGATCGTCGATCAGCCGCGCTTCCAGTTGCACATTTCGCCGGATCATATGGATGTCGTCGGTGAATTTCGCCGGCACTTCGCCGATGTTTTCCGCGATGAAACTTGCCGCGGCCAGCGCCGGCGTCAGCGGTGTGCGCAACTCATGGCTCAGCGTTGCCAAAAATTCGTCTTTCGCGCGATTGGCTTTTTCGGCCGCGATCTTCTCGGCCTCCATTTCGCGTGTCCGAAGCTGGTCCGTCATGTCGCGGGTAACCTTTGAGAATCCGCGGAGCTTACCCGAGTCGTCCCGCAACGCCGTGATCACGACATCGGCGTAAAAGGTCGTTCCATCTTTTCGCACGCGCAGTCCATGGTCGCGCAAATGTCCAAGCCGCGCCGCGTCCTCGAGGTTATGCTGCGGCTTCCCGGCGGCGATTTCTTCGTCCGTATAGAAACATGAGAAATGCTTTCCGACGATCTCGGAGGCGGAGAACTGCTTGATTTTTGCGGCGCCGGAATTCCACGTCATCACGCGTCCACTTGGGTCGAGGAGGTAAATGGCGTATTCCTCGACGCGTTCGATGAGCAAACGCAACTGCTCCGCGTTTGCGCGCAGTTCTTGTTCGGCCGCACGACGTTCGGTCAGGTCGCGAGTTACTTTGCCAAATCCGGTTAGGCGTCCCTCTTTGTCGTAGAGTGCGGTGATCACGACCAGGGCCCAGAAGCGCGTGCCGTCTTTGCGAAGCCGCCATCCTTCATCTTCTACACGGCCGTCCGCGATGGCGCGCTGGAGCTCGCGTCCCGGCTTGTCGTTTCTGATATCTTCGGGCGGATAAAACTTCGAAAAATGCTGACCGATGATTTCGTCGGCGCTGTACTGTTTCAGTCGCTCGGCCCCGGCGTTCCAGCTGGCAATGTTGCCATCAACGTCAAGCATGAAGATGGCGTAATCCTTAATGCTCTCGACCATGAGCCGGAAGCGTTCGTCCGGCTCTCGGTGTCGCTTCAAACGCCCAGTTTTGTCAGCCATTTGTGCAAACGGACCGACGCGGCCCGAGGGCGAAGGTCATGTGTCGTAACCGGGGCGTCGAGGGGAATTTGAGGAAATCGACTGCACACGGCCCCCCAATATCGTTTTGGGCCCATATTTCGGCCGCATGTTCGCGACGAATCGGAAATTTTCGCGCCTGAAATTCCGCCACTGGGAGCCGCGAAAACTTTGAACCCGGGCCTGACGTCTGCCGTCGAGTGGTTAAGGTCAACGCTCTCGCTTTCCGCTTGTCAGCAAAGCGAGCAAGCTGACAATTCGACGCTTCCGTGTCTCGGCACGTTTGGCTCCCTCAATCCACTGAATGTATTCCCGTTGATGGGTGTAGGAAAGTTTTGCCAAAAAGTCGGCGGCCTTTGGTTTAAGCCGCAGCGCTTTCTGAATATCCGGTGGGACTTTTACTTTTCTTGGCGCCTTATCCTCCTGCAGCGTCACCGTGACCGTGTCTCCCGCTTGTTTTCCAATCTTTTCACGAATTGCCTTCAATATAAGAAGCATGTGGCAATCGCCGCCCATGCGGACTAACGAACCTCGATAAGTTACGCCATCGATGGTCGCGCGGACGGGGACGCGCTTTTTGCCAAAGGCTTTCTCGACGTCGAACGGAACGTCAACCCAGGCGCCGCCCCTGCCTTCGGAGTTGATCACAGCCTTGAATGTATGTTTGTCCTTCACCGGCGCGATCATAGGAAATCGCAAGCCGAAGCAAAACTTTTTTGCCGCTCGTCGCCTGCTTCCCCCTGAATGCAGCGCACTCGGGATTTTCCCTATACTCCGCTCTGTCGGCGCACTGATTGTCCGCCCCTGGCGAATTTGTTTTATTGCCAACCGGTGAGTTTTATTGCCCAGCGGATTGCCAGCGAGGATGAAAAGCTCGAAATGCTTCGTCACCTCGATCCCTTCCGCCTCTGGCAATCGCTGGATGATGAGCGCCAATGTCTGAGTTGTGGGCGCATTATTAGCGGCAGGGAGATTCATATTATTGGCGGCACTCCCGAGACCGGCGAGATGCGAGCCATCTGTCCGACAGAAAATTGCAAAGCTGTCCCGTTGGACTGGGCGGTTCCTCAGTCCTAGCGCTGCTCTAGGAACCTCGCACGGTCCGCCCGGAACCCGGCTAGCCCGAAAGAATATGTCAAAGGCACTAGGGACATTCCATTGGCAGTAAGGGTTTTACCTATCTCCCGACCGGACTGGGGACCGATTGTCGGCTGCATTCAGGTCGTCATGTTAGGGCGCAATGTTCAAACCCACAATCGATCCCGCAGGTCTCTCGGGCGTGCCTGATGAAACGCTCCTGCTAAAGATTTCCCAGCAGCAACAGCCTGCTTTGAATGAATTATACGGGCGGTATGGACGAACACTGAAAGCAGTGATCGACAGCGTCGTTCATGAGGAAGCGGAAGCAGACGATGTCTTGCAGGAAATCTTTTTGCAGATCTGGAAGGAGGCGACCAACTATTCGCCGAAGGCGGGCAAGCCGTTGGGTTGGGTGGTAACAATCGCGCGCCGTCGCGCGATCGATCGGTTGCGGCGGCGACAGGCCTATTCGCGGGCGCGTGATCGTTACAGCGAACAGCTTGAGCGGCAGCCGCAACATCGGCCGCGGCGCTATTCCGAAGATCCGTTCGTCATGGGCGATCTTCGGCGTTTCCTCAAAAAGAGGATGCGATGTTTGCCGGAACATCAACGAGAGGCCATCGAGCTCGCATTTTTCAATGGGCTGAGTCATCGCGAGATCGCCGCGGTCACAGACACGCCGTTGGGGACGGTGAAGACACGATTGGAGCTTGGGTTGCAAAAGTTGACCCAGTCGATGCGGCCGTTACGTCACAAGATTTAGGGGCGATCCTTTTGGGTGGATCGCAGGCTCAAGGGAGCCGGGGCTTCGGTAATAGGGCGTTGAGGGGTCCGAAGCCCCGGCAGGGCCGCCGTGCCGCGGAAGGCGCGGAAATCCCAAATTTCAAATCCCAAGCTCCAAACCAAGGAGCGGCCGCTTCCCGGCCACCGAAGCCGCCAGTGAGTTTCGGCGACGTGGATATATCGCCGCTCCTTGTTGACCGCGAACGAGCATCTTGGGATTTGGATTTTTGGGATTTGGGATTTACCTTAAGTAATGATGCCTGAAATTACCGCTTACCTGAAAACGCATTGCGGCTGGAGCGCCGGAGTTCGCGCCGTGCTCACCAAATACCATCTTAAGTACACCGAGAAGGACATCATTCAAAACCCGGCCTTTCGATGGGAGATGGAAACAAAAAGCGGGCAACCTTTATCGCCCTGCGTGGAAATAAATGGAACCATGTTGCCGGACATTAGCGGTGAAGAGCTCGAAAAGTATCTGACCGAGAACAGGTTGGTCGAACAAAGCGACGCCGAAGCTGGCGTGCCGCTGAATGCGCCATGTGCCAACGAGCAGCACGGCGAAGTGAAGCTGAAGCTGTAGGTCCGATCTCATTTGCCGTCGACTTAGGCAAGGTGCCTCACCTCAAGCCTCTCCCCGCTTCACGGGCGAGGAAGACAAATTCGGCTCCCTCGCCGTCGATCACGGCAGAGGGCCGGAGGCATTGTTTCCCTGAGGCAAATTCTGCGTAGATTCTTCCGGCTCCGCCAATGAGTGTTCCTGGTTCGCTCGCGAAGAAGCTGTTCAGTTACGGCTGGAAGATCTCGCTTCTCCTGATTCTCATCGGTGGCGCGCTGGGCGTTTTTATCTTTTACGCCGGATGGGCCGCCACCTTCGACATGAAGAAGGTCGGCGAGATGCCGGAACGCAACACCGTCTTCGACGTCGACGGCCGGATCTACAGCCGCCTGGCGGGAGCGAATCGCCAGCGAGTCTCCATCGACGACGTCGCGCCTGCTTTTGTGGAGGCGCTTCTGGCGCGGGAAGACACGCGCTTTTACCAGCACAAGGGAATCGATTGGCACGGAATTCTGCGCGCTCTCGCCCGTGACATTCTCAGCGGCTCAGCCAAGGAAGGCGCCAGCAGCCTGACACAGCAGCTCGCTCGCAATAGTCTTCCGTTAGGCGGCCGGACGCTGAATCGCAAAATTCTCGAAGCCATGGTCGCTTTGCGCATCGAGCACACCTTCACCAAACAACAGATCCTCGAGCTTTATATGAACAGGATTTATTTCGGCTCTGGTTGTTACGGCGTCGAAACGGCATCGCAGGCCTATTTCGGGAAGAACGCGTCGAAGTTAAATTTGTCCGAGGCGGCCCTTCTCGCCGGGTTAATTCGCAGTCCGAATCGATTTTCGCCGTTGCGAAATCCTGAAGGCGCCGCCTTGCAGCGAAATGCGGTGCTCGATCGGATGGTCGAGCTGAAGAAAATTTCTGCTACCGAAGCGCAGCAGGCCAAAACGATGAAGGTCAATGCGCATCCGAAGAGGCTGCTGCAAATCCAGGAAAATTACGCCATGGATGCGGTCCAGCGGGATCTGAACAATATCCTGACGCAGGACCAGATCGATAACGGCGGCCTTTTTGTTTATACCACGCTCGACCCTGGTGTGCAGGAGGCGGCGCAGCGCGCGCTGGAGTCGCAGCTCACCAAGATTGAACATCAAACGAACTTTCATCATCCGGTGAAGGCGAACTACCAGCCGCCGGACAACGGGGAAGATTCGTCGATGCCCTATCTCGAGGGAGCGCTCGTCGCGATCGACAATGCCAGCGGCGGAATACGCGCGCTCGTTGGAGGGCGTGATTATTCTCAGAGCAAATTCAATCGGGCGCTCGCGCCGGCCAATCGGCAGGTCGGTTCCGCTTTCAAGCCTTTCGTTTATACGCTCGCCTTTACCAACGGAATGCTTCCGGGCGCTGCCATCAGTGATGGCCCGATTCAGCCGGGTGAAATCGACGGAGCGGGAACGTGGACGCCGGGAAATTCAGACGGCACCTACGGTGGAATTCAACCGGTCTCCTATGGCCTGATTCATTCTCGTAACACCATGAGCGTGCGTGTCGGCCAGTTCGCCGGTCTCGATGCCGTGCAGAAAGTCGCTACCACCTTGAACCTCTCGGATAACGTGCCGCACGGCCCCGCCATTTACATTGGCTCATTCGAGACCAATCTTCGCTCGTTAACTGCGGCTTACGCGATTTTCCCGAATGCCGGGATTCGAAAGCAGTCGTACACCATCGAGCGCATCGACGACCAGGACCATCATCCAATCTATCGGGCAGCCCACATTTCTGTTCCAGCCTTGGATCCGAGTGCCGTTTGGATGACATCGCAATTGATGGAAGAAGTCTTGACCCGTGGGACGGCCGCGAGCGCGCGTTCGTTAGGCTTCAAACTGCCGGCGGCCGGCAAAACCGGCACGACGAACGATTACAAGGATGCTTGGTTTGTCGGTTACACCAGCACTATCACCTGTGGCGTCTGGGTGGGATTCGATCAGCCGACCACAATTATTCCGCATGGTTATGGCGCCGCCCTGGCACTACCCGTCTGGACTCAAGTGATGAACAAGGCGGCCACACGTTATCCGCCGCAGGACCTGCAGCCAACCATGCCGGTGCAAAAAGCAACTGTCTGCGCCCTTTCAAATCACCTGGCCACGTCTGGTTGCGCGAGTGCCGGGACGGCTTACGAAATCGACTTGCCGGTCGACAAGGTCCCGACCGTTGCCTGCGAAATCCACGGCGGCGACCAGATGCAGTTCGCCCAGAAACTCGAGAACTCCATGCAGAAGGCCACTTCTTTTCCCGGAAAGGTTTTCAATTCCTTCAGGAAATTCTTCGGCGGAAAATAGCCCGCGATTTCCTGCTCGAAAAGTCTGCTAGCCCCCGCGGCACCAAGGAGCGGCGACTTCCCCGTCGCCGTTTACCGATACGGCGGCCAGAGACCGCCGCTTCTGGTTGACCGCTTATCGCTGCGTGGCGGCGTAGTGATCCGCTCCGAGAAAGTGAAGCGACACGTAAGGTTCATCACCCACGACCCAGCTGTCGTGCGGGATGGGTGGAATATGGAAGAGTTCGCCCGCGCGCATTTCGAAAACCGTGCCGTCCTCGAATGCGGCGGTGGCGATGCCTGAGACGACCAGTCCAACGTGTTCTACAAGACAGTGGGTCGCGCCCGTTTCCGCCCCGACATGTTCGCTCCACTTCCAGCCCGGCTCATAAGTCGCCCGCCCAATCGTCATCCGGCCCAGGTGCACGATTTCAAACCGGCCTTTTTGAAAGACGCGCACTTCATCTGGTGTCTCGAAGCGTTTGAGAATGATCTTTGTTTGTTCCGTGGTCACGTGTGTCTGTCTACCACTCGAGGAATTTTCGCGCGAGCGCGGATTCAAACAAGGCTGTCGACGTCTTCAGGCGAATCGACGTCCGCCGCTCGATTGGTTCACTCCGACTAACGAATCAGCCCATCAGCTTGTCTGGCGTAATCGGAAGCGCCCGAATCCGTTTCCCGGTGGCGTGATAGACGGCGTTGGCCACGGCGGCGGCCGTCCCGGTTATTCCAATCTCGCCCATGCCGCGCGCGCCGATGGGGTTGAACGCGAAGTCCGGTTCGCCGACGAAGTGGACGTCGATCTCGGGAATGTCCGCGTTCGTCGGGACGTGATAATCAGCCAGATTGCGTATCGCGGGCAGTCCTGTCGTCGGATCGTAGACGGTTTCCTCGCTCAAGGCCATGCCGATGCCCATGACGACGCCGCCCATAATCTGGCTGCGCGCGGCCTTGGCCGTGACGATGCGGCCGCAGTTTATTGCACTAACGAATCGGGTGACCTGAACTCGCGGGAGCAGGGGATCAATTTTTACCTCGCAGAAATGTGCGCCCCATGATTGAAAGGCGAATTTGTTATTTTCCTCAGGCGGCTTCAGCTCTGTCTGGACTTCGATTGAGTCGCGCCCGGCGCGCTGCAGAATCTCGCCGAAGCCGTCGGACTTGGAATTGTCTTTCAATCCAATTCGACCGGGCGAGACCATGGAAATATCTTCCGGCTTCGCCCCGAACAAAGGCGACTGTTTGTCTTTGCTGGCGATATCGGCAAGATTTTTGTGCAGCAACTGCGCGACTTCATGCAGAGCTGTGCCGACTGTGCCGGTGGAATTGGAACCGCCCGCCACCGGTCCAAATGGGAAATCGGATTTTCCGAGTTCGAATTTAACTTTTTCGAATGGCACACCCAGTTGTTCCGATGAGATTTGCGTGAAGGCAGTGTATGCGCCGGTTCCAATGTCGTGGGTGGCACATTGCACCACTGCGCTTCCGTCAACGTTCAGCCGGACTTTGGCGGCGGCATTCATTTTGTGCGCCGGATAAGTGGCCGTAGCCATCCCCCAGCCGACCAGCAAGTCGCCCTCACGCATCGATCCCGGCTTCGGATTTCGCTTCGACCAACCGAAGCTTTCCGCCCCAACCTGATATGCGTCCTTGAGATGCTTCGCGCTGAACGGAACATCTTTGATCGGATGTTTATCGGCATGATTGGCCAGGCGAAGCGCCAGGGGATCTATTTTCAGGCTGACAGCCAACTCATCGAGAGCCGATTCGAGCGCGTAGGTTCCGGGACATTCTCCGGGGGCGCGCATGAAGGTTGGCGTGGCAATATTAATTGGGTAGACCGTTTCTTCGACCCAGATGGCGGGGCTTTCGTACATCACACCCGTGGACCGCGCGCCGCATGACTCGGTGAAGGGACCAACTGGCGAGGTGGCGGTGTTCGTGACGTGCCTCATGGCCATGAGTTTGCCGTCCTTCGTCGCCGCCAGCGCAATTCGTTGCCGCGTGGGCGTGCGATGTCCCGTTCCGGTAAACATGAACTTGCGCGGCACGTGAAATTTTACGGGAACACCCGTCACTTTCGCCGCCGTGGCGGCCAGAAGAACGTGCGGCCAGACCGCGCCTTTGCAGCCGAAAGCTCCGCCGACAAACGGGCTGATCACGCGAACATTTTCCAGCGGAATGTCCCAGGCCCGCGAGAGAATGCTTTGCACACCCTTAACGAATTGGGTGGCGTCGAATACCGTCAGTTTATCGGGCGTTTCCCAAGTCGCGATCGTGCCGGACATCTCGATCGGATTGTGCGTTTCCGTAGGCGTCTCATAGGTTTGTTCGATGCGGACCAAACTGGAATCGTTGAGCGCCTTATCGACATCGCCCTTCTTCAACTGCACGTGCTCGTTATTGTTCTTCGAAGGCTTGGTCGCCTTGTGCTCCGCCGATTCCATGGTGAGCAGCGGCTCTTCCGGCGTGTAGCTCACTTTAACCAAACTGGCGGCATGGCGCGCCTGTTCGAGTGTCTTTGCCACGACTAGCGCGATATATTGTCCGGCGTAATAAACACCGTCGTCGCTCAGCGGAAGTCTTTCCTCATTTCGAATCCCGTGGCCCGTGTTTCGTTCCTGCCCGCCCAGCGAATTCTTTGGCTTGGGAGCATTCAGGTGCGTCAGGATGCGGATCACTCCTGGAAGTTTTTCCGCGGCCGTGGCGTCAATAGTGGCGATCTTGCCGTGAGCGATCGTGCTTTCAACCGGCCACGCATAAGCGCAGTGAGGGACTTCAAATTCGACAGAGTATTTTGCCGCACCGGTGACTTTCAAGCGACCATCCACGCGGCTTCGCGCAGGGCCAATCAACGTGCTCGAGGCGGTGTCGCTCATAGCGAAATTGCAGCCGTGGTCGTGAGGGCCCTGGTAATCGTTCGCTTGGCCAGCTCGATCTTGAACGAATTGTGTTTGTATCCTTTCGCGGCGGCCAGCTCGACTTCGGCGGCGGCCCGAAATGCGCCTTCTTCCGGCTTCTTTCCCGCGAGCGCTTGCTCTGCCTTGCTTGCCCTCCACGGCTTGTGAGCCACTCCGCCGAGCGCAATTCGCGCTTCCTTGATGGCACCAGTTGCATCGATGTCGAGCATGGCGGCAACACTAACGAGTGCAAAAGCGTAGCTCGCGCGATCGCGAACCTTTAGGTAAGAGGAACGAGCGGAGAAGGGAAGACTGGGAAGATCAACCGCGGTGATTAACTCGTCCGACTGAAGGTTGGTGTCGACGTTCGGCGTCATTCCGGGCAGTCGATGGAAATCACCAAAGGCAATCTGGCGCTCGCCTTTCGGTCCGGTCACTCGAACAACGGCGTCGAGAGCCGCGAGGGCGACGCACATGTCGCTCGGATGCGTCGCGATGCATTGATCGCTCTGGCCGAGGATTGCGTGGATGCGGTTGAATCCGTCCACTGCGCCGCAGCCGCTTCCGGGATTGCGTTTGTTGCATTGGAGGAACGCAGGATCATAAAAATAATAACAGCGTGTCCGCTGCATCAGGTTGCCGCCGACCGTGGCCATGTTGCGCAATTGCGGGCTGGCTCCGGATTCGAGGGCCTGGGCCAGGACTGGATACTTTTGCCTAACGATCTGATGATTGGCGACGTCAGAATTCCGCGCCAGAGCGCCAAGCCGCACGCCGCCGCCAGCGGGAAGTTCTTCGATCTGAGCCAGAGGCAGACGATTGATGTCGATCAGCTGAACGGGCGTCTCCACGCCCATCTTCATCAGGTCGATCAAATTGGTGCCGCCGCCGAGAAACTTTGATTGCGCCTGCCCGGAGACGGCGGTAACCGCCTGCGCGGGATCGGTTGCTCGCGAGTAGGCGAACGGATTCATCAGGCTGACTTTGTCTTGGCGTCTTTGATCGCCGCGACAATGTTGGGATAGGCACCGCAGCGGCAGAGATTGCCGCTCATCCATTCTCGGATTTCGCCGTCGCTGTTTGCGTGATTCTCTTTTAGCAGCGCGACGGCGGAACAGATTTGACCCGGCGTGCAGTAACCACATTGAAATCCGTCATGCTCAATGAAGGCGGCCTGCACCGGGTGAAGTTCTTCGCCATTGGCCAGGCCTTCGATCGTAATGATTTCGTCTCCTTCATGCACGACCGCGAGGCTCAGGCAGGAATTAATTCTTCGTCCGTTGACCAGCACGGTGCACGCACCGCACTGCCCGTGATCGCACCCTTTCTTCGATCCGGTCAGGTTTAAATGCTCGCGGAGCGCGTCGAGAAGCGAAACACGCGGATCAATGTCGAGCGCATGTTCCTGGCCGTTGATCTTGAGATTGACCTTGATCGCGCCGGCGGTGGAAGCGGCAGCCCCGCCTGGGGAGGTCGCAGGCGGCATTTCAGCGGCCGCTCTTCCGAAAAGAGTGGGCCCAATCGTGAGAGCCGCCCCGGTCCCAGCGATCCTTTTGAGGAATTTTCGCCGCGTTTCCGGATCGCCGAAAATCAGGATGTGATCGAGGGCATCCCCCATGGGATCACCTTCCGAGCCGGAATGCGACGAGTCCCCCATTAATTACTTATCGCAGCAGCTAAAAAAGCTGCGTGTCTCGCTCTTATTTTTCTGGTGAGGTTGGACTTGGGAAGATTCCCTCCGTCGCTAGATTGCGGGATGTGGCCCGGGTTCATAAAGAGGCGGCGCCGGGATCGGCTGCGGGCGCAACCGTTCCCCGCGAAATGGCGCTCGGCCATTGAGCAGTCGGTTGCCTTTTTTTTACGACTTTCGCCTAACGATCAAAATGAACTGCTCGGTCATACACAGGTCTTCCTGGCGGAAAAGCGATTTGAAGGCTGCGCTGGTGTCGTCATCACTGACGAAATTCGCGTGGTTATCGCGGCCCAGGCCTGTCTCTTATTGCTGCATCGCAAAACGGATTATTTCCCACGGCTCCTGACCATTCTGGTTTATCCGTCGACGTTCATTGTGGATCAGCAACGGTATGTAGCTCCGAATATTATCGCGGAAGGGCGCCAGCACCGCCTCGGCGAAACCGGTCGTGAGATGGGTTCGATGGTGCTCGCGTGGGACGCGGTTATGGCGGGCGCGGCGGACGCCGCCGATGGGCGCAACGTTGTCTTCCACGAGTTCGCCCACCAACTCGATTACGAAGACTACACCACCGACGGCGTGCCGCTCCTGCGCTCGCGCGAACAGGAACAATCCTGGAGTTCAGTCATGCGGGTCGAGTTCGCATCACTACAAGCCGCGAGCGACACCGGCATTCCCACACTGTTGGACCACTACGGCGCGACGAATCCGGCGGAATTTTTCGCTGTCGCGGTCGAAGCCTTTTTCGAACGGCCCAAGTCGATGAAATTTCGCCATCCGAGCATGTTCGAGGAGCTGCAACGCTACTTTCAACAGGACCCGTCGGAATATTCCGCGGAGATGTAGGACTGCAGGTTCCGTATTACGTGGAGTGACTGTAGGGCGGCGATTTTCGCCGCCAAATTTTGATTGGCGGCCAGAATGGCCGCCCTACAGCGCGCTCGACCTGGATCTCGTCTTACACTGGTTCGTTCACTGATTCCGCGACTGCTTGCCGGACCCGGGCCGACTGCCACCGCAAAACCGCTTCAGCGCTGAAGACCGCCAGTCCCGCCCAGATCAATCCGAAAGTGATCAGGTGCGCGCGGGTAAAGATCTCGTGATAAGCAAAAACGCCAAGCAATAGCGACCCCGTCGGGGAAAGGTATTGCAGAAATCCGACGGTCGTTAGGCGTAGATGACGCGCGGCATGTCCGAACCAGGCCAGCGGGACGGCCGTGACCACGCCGGTGCTGATCAGCAGCAGCGTCTCGCGCAAGCCACCGTGGCCGAACATCAGGCGGCCCTGAAGGCCGAGCATTAACAGGTAGGCCAACGCTGCCGGCAGGAGCATCAGGGTTTCAAAGAACAGTCCCGGAATCGGCGCCGTCCCGGATTTTTTTCGGAACAAGCCGTATGAGCCAAACGTCAGGCAGAGAATTAGCGCGACCCATGGGAAGCGACCATAGCCCAGCGTGAGATAAAGCACGCCGAGCGTCGCCAGGCTGACCGACACGACCTGCCATCGAGTCAGGCGTTCACGCAAAAAAATCGCGCCGAGCAATACATTCACCAACGGAGTGATGAAATAGCCGAGACTGGTTTCGATGACCCGATTGACGTTCACCGCCCAGATGAAAGTGAACCAATTGATCGAAATGGTGGCGCCGCTCGCGAGGCAGAAGATGAGCGCGCGCCGCGAACAGGCATTCGCCTTAATCTCCGGCCATCGCGCCTGCCAGGTCAGCAAACCCGTGAGAAAAAGGCTTGTCCAGACATAGCGGTGCGCCAGAATTTCAGAGGCCGGCACTTCGCGGATCTGTTTCCAGTAGCCCGGGATTAAGCCCCAAGTCACGAAAGCGGCAATGCCGGCAATGAGCGCGGAGGAGTGATGACGATCCGGCTTAATAGGTGTGAATATTTAACAACGTTCAGCATTTGTCCTCCGCCGACTTAGGGGCGGAGGAGGGTGAGTGCTGGCGCAGAGTCAGGTCTAAACAACGTTCAGCATTTGTCCTCCGCCCGACTTAGAGGCGGAGGAGCGTGGGTGCTGGCGGAGAGTTTAAAAGGTCGACGCTTCCCTCATGGAAATGGGTATCAAGGAAAGCGCGCTCTGGCACGGAAGCTTCTGCAAAAAGGCCTCAAGGCATGAGGGTTCTAATCGCGGACGACCAAAAAAGTGTTGGAACCACTCTGGCTGATTTGGTTACGCATTGTAACCATGAGGTCGTCGAGGTTGTCGA
Source organism: uncultured Verrucomicrobiae bacterium (assembly GCA_963824205.1). Taxonomy (GTDB): domain Bacteria; phylum Verrucomicrobiota; class Verrucomicrobiia; order Chthoniobacterales; family UBA10450; genus JBBRDU01. The sequence continues at coordinate 1,825,351 of CAWGOG010000001.1, forward strand.
ATCCGGTTTTGAAGCCATCCGGGCTTACACGCGCCATCACCCCGACGTCGTGGTAATGGACTACTGGATGTCCAAATTGAATGGCGCGACCGCTTGCCGCAACATTCTGGCGAAGGATCCCGCCGCCCGCATCATTCTTGTCTCCGGATGGTCGCCCATCATCGACCTGAGCGAATCCGGAGCGGTTGCGGTTCTTTCGAAGCCGATTGGCATCAATCTGCTCGCGGAAGCGTTGAACGCGGCCGTTCAACCATCCGCTCCGCCGGACGGCTGGTAGTCCTATTTCTTACCCTCGATTTCGTCCATCAAGGGACCGGCATCGTAAACCTTGCGAACCGCTTCGCTGATGATCGCGCTGTCGACACTGACGGCGCGCGCCTGTTTCTCGGTGAAAGTACAGACGAGCGCCAGGGATTGAATGTTGCCATCGAAGATGATGCCGACAAACTCGTTATTCTTGTTCACCACCGGACTCCCGCTGTTGCCCCCGATGATGTCCGCGGTGGATACGAAGTTAAATGGCGTGGTCGGGTTGAGTTTTGAGTTGTGATCCAGCCAACGGCTCGGGCTCGCGGGCGCGATCGCCTGGTGAATTGCCGGCAATGATCTTCTGCACCCGCGAATCGTTCATCCCAAAGCTTCAATCATATCGGTGAGCGAGTCAGTCAGGGTCAGGATCTCGACATCGTCGTAAACCGGTTCGGTGGAGAAAAGATCAAGCTCGAACGATTCCTTGTTGCTCTCGCGAAACTCAGGAAATCCGCTTCAGCGGTGGCTGGTTGAACAGCCACATGCCTTCATCGGCCCGGGTGGAGGCGGCCGCGAGAACGGCGAGGATAATAACGAAACGCGAAATCATCCGTCGAAAATAAGCCGAAGAGGCCTTCGGACAAGCCCGTGAGAGAGAGCGAGTGGCGCGACTGCTTGTCAGAATGGATTCAAAAGCCGCTGCCGCGATCCTCACCGAAGACTTTGTGAAACTCCGTCGTGGTGATGACGACCGAATTTGAGTGTGTCTGATGATTTTTGTGCACTTCCTGAATGACTTCCTTGCCGGTGGCTTCGCGATTGTTGCCCGTCTCAATTTCTTCGATCTGTCCGGCGGTTAGGCGTCCGTGGACAGGCAGAAACATTTCCTGCGCGGAGAATCCGTTGTAGAGGCGGACGCGGATTTCCACCTCGCCTTTCTGAAAACAATACTGTGGAAAATCCTGTCGCTCTCCCACTACCACATGGGTCATGACGCCGTAGCGCAGTTGACATTGGTCCAGTGTCTCACCGATGCGCGCCGAGACCGGCAAAGGTATTGTCATCCCGCAGGCGACTGCGATACCGAAGATGGTGGACAGTTTCATCTGCAGAACAGCGGGTGAAGGGAATCGAACCCTCGTGTCCAGCTTGGGAAGCTAGCGTTCTACCATTGAACTACACCCGCGCGTTGCCGAAGTGAATGGTGATAGGTCAGCGGTGAAAAGTCAAAGCCTCTGAGTTCGCAGAGGTTCGGCAGTGGTGCCAAAATTCTTTACGCCGGAAGCGCGTTCCGCTTGAACGGTATTGGATTCTCCTAATTTGGAGGCTGTCTGTTCTAGCAGGGCCGTCTTGGTAGTGGTTGTCCTGCTTGCGTTGCATGCGCAAGTTCCGCTTGTTATGGCGATAATCGCGGTATTCCCGATGGCTATTTCAAAGGTTGAAAACCACTGGCCGGTTTGAGAGATCCAAAGTGCGATGCCTCCGACAACGGCTGCGTCGTCTGGTTAGGCCGGAGGTAAAACGCGTCCAAGCCTGTCTTTTCTGTCACCTCGGCCGCTTGCGATCGCCCAAAAACCTCCCCAAAGCGCTGCGACAATAAACACATCCGACCACTTGTCCGGGTCTTGAGGTGCTCCGGAGGTGCGCAGCATGTTGAGAAGAAATGGCAGGTGAATTAAGAAGAGCCAGAGCGCGAACATTAGTCCCAATCCCAAGGCCGCCCACCGCTGGAGATATCCCGCGGCCAAGCTTAGGCCGGCGGCGATAAAGGCTACGCCGGACAAGATGGTCCAGAACTGGTGCCAGGGAATCCAGCCGGGCACCATCATGGCAATGAAGGTGAGCACCTGAAAGTGCGCGATGCCAAAAACGATGAGCGCAATGGCAATCAGATAACGGCTCGTCCTGTGAAGCCATCCGGGAATACCTTCACACGCAAGACACGCCAGGCTGCCAATGACGATAGGTTCGAGCACATTGGTGCGCCACTCGGCGCTCATGAGATTGGGATGTCGTGGCGCGTCAAACGCGAGGCCGCAGAGACACATCACAACACCGAGTACGATGGACGAGAGCACCATCTGGCGTCGAAAAAGCAGGCTTGCCCCGCAGAGGATGAAGATGATTCCGATTGGGTAAACCAGAACCGGAATCGCCGGCAGCCACGGAATCACTTGCACGATCTTTTGTGGGCCAGGTGGCTGACTGGAAACGACGATCAATGTCTCAAGGCCGATTCCAACGATGGACAGGGAAAAGAGCAGGCGGCCCAATCGTTCCAGAAAATGCCTAACGGATGTATTTCTCAAAATATTCCCGGGAGAAGCCGTTTCGTACGTTGAGTGTAGGCTGCATAATCCTCTCCAAAGTTGGCCAGGAGAGCTTTTTCTTCCACGCGGATACGGCGGTATAGGGCAAGGAACGTGGGAACCACGATAACGAGGAAACTGAGTGCCGTGCCGAGCACTACCCCGAGGCCGGCGCACTGCAGCAGCAAACCGGTGTAGGAAGGATGGCGCGCGAGACGGTAAGGGCCGGTCTCCACAACTTTGTGGTCAGACGCGATGGCCACGTCGACCGAGAAGAAACGGCCCAGGTGCACGATGGACCACCAGCGTAACGCCGTGCCGGCGACGAAGATTCCCGCTCCGACGCAGCGCCAGGCGAGGCCGGGGAATAATCTTGGCCCCACGTTATTAACCGCGACAAGATGAGCGGCAATGATTGATCCGACGATGACTGCCCAGAGCAACCGGTGCGAGCCGCGATCCAACCGCGTGCTCGGAGCACGGGAGGCGCGTCTTCGCCAGACGAGAGCAAGCTCGGAAATGAGCAGACCGACGTCCAAAATAAGGTAGATCGGTGGGAAAGACATGACGTTTATGGCCTAACGAAAATGATCAGCTGCCCCTTCACCGTCTCGGCGGCGAAATTGTGGCGAAGCTGACTTGGAATGACCATAAACTAATCATGATGAAATGTGAACTGCCGTATGGAGGATGACCGACCTGCGAGAGAAGGAGCGCTTTATTCCCAGCGTAACATTTGCTCCGGGAAGGGACAGGCGGCGCAGTCCGAGTCATCCTGGAGGCAGAAGTCTTCGTAGATCTGGAGCAGGCCTTGTTGGTGGGCCGCGGTTTTCATGAACGCTTTGCGCTGGTTGTCGGATCCAAAAAGGCGCGTGGCGGCCGTCTCGACGCGACGATTCGTTAGGCGAGCCGGCAGTTTTGAATACTCCGGCCAAACGGAATCATCGTTCAGGGACCAAAGCGGGAAGCAGATGTTCGCGAGAATGTCGTCGATCCTGGAGTTGCCCAGAAGCGCCATGCCTTTCGATGCCGGGTCCGACGCGAGCGTGTAGTGCTGTCGCCAGAACGGATGATCGATTGAGCCGAAGAATTTTCGCATTCGTTCGCAAGCGGGAACCTCGAGTGCGCGTCGCAGTTTTGGCCAATGAGTCACAATGACCGCCAGAGCCGCGAGGCGGCGGTGCGGATGGTTCAGCGGTCGTGTGCCCGTGATCCGCCAGATGTCGCGGGAAAGCACCAGCCTTTGCATCTCATCCCGATACGGCCACCAGCGATCCCATAAACTACGAACGTAATCGCGTGTCCCAATCGGAAATGCCGCCAGGTCGGGAGCGTCGAGAAAACCGGCGAAACCAAAAAGGAGAGCTTCGGCCGCGAGAGCGTCGTCACGCAAAGGCTTAAGGGTGACACGCTGCGCGAGCACACTGAATGGGAGCTTGTTCTCTTTGTAGCCAAGAGCCGCGGCGATCTCGTGGAAGAGCGCTTCATCGCGCCCGTGACACTCGATGGCTGTTTGCAGACGTCGCGCCTTCTTTTGTAAGCGGAATTCGGCCGCGCTCCGCAAGATGCTTTCAACGCGCTCAGCCGGAAGATCCTTCAACGGTGAATGGCAACGGCCCGCGTGGGCCAACGGGACATTTTGGCTGAACGAGTCAGAGAGTGTCGAAAGATCGAGCCGGATTTGCGGCACGTTGCGATTGGAAACCGTGCGACTGAAAAAGGTCCGGTCGCTCTGATTAACAAAGACGTGGAGCACGGTGTTTTCGAAGGCCGGGTTCACGGCGTGCCCGTGCGTCTCCCAACTGCGGTCGGTCAGGTCGATTTCAACACAGCCGACTCGCGCTTCTTCGCCGTTGATTCGAACGGCCGCGTCGCGGAAATCAGGGCCGGCTTCGCGATTCCACGTGCCGAATTGTGCGATCTCGATCTTATCGCCGGTGGTGGAGACAAAAACCCGGCCGAACTCTCCGGCATACCATCGCGCCTGGATTTCGAGCTCGCTCGGACACCGTTGCAGTGGAAACAAGGAGCGCTCGCGCACTCGCGTTGCCCGCTGCAAGTCTGCGTAGCGATCGGCCATCAGCATCGAGCGTCAGCCTAACGGAAGGCCAATTCTCATGGGAAGCCCTGATTCCGAGAAGGCGAGCAAGGTACAACTTGTTTGAATGCCCAGGAGCCAATGGATGGTCGAGCTCCTGCGAGACAGCACACGCGGCGTCGGAGGAACTCCGCCCTCCACTCCCGAGCGCGAGTTCTAGACGGCCGCGCTCTTCTGCGCCGAGGCTAATCGTCGGCTTGCGCAGCTGCCTCGACTAATTCCCTGGGCTCTTCTTTCACCGGCTCGGGTTCGGTGGCAGCTTTTCCGATGGGCCAGATCGGGGCGCTGATGCGCACCCGGAGGTCTTCGACGACTTGATCGACAATATATTTTTCCGGCCGCGAAAAAACGAAGCTATAGCGCGGACGTTTTCCGGCCTCGGTCGCGATAAGAATGTTGTCGGCCAGGAATCTTGGATCGCGTTCGATGACGCAGCTATCGATTTCCAGGAGCTGTGCAAATGGCCGGCCGCCCTTTCGCGCAACGAAGACGATATGGAGGGGCTGCTCTTTGGTTGCCACGAGCGCGCCAAAGAGATTCTTCGGAATTCCCTTACCCGGGCCGCTGATGCAGGGGACGGCCCAGGCAACGGCTTCCTTGAGCGTGTTTTCCTTTTCGAATGCGGGTGCGTATTGCGATGGAACCTTGCTCGGAAGTACTGGCGTTTTCCCTGTGTCGGCAGGCCCATTCAGTTTCGCCAGCGTCAGCCAGATCCTGGCTTTCATGGCTCGCAGAATCGAAGCCGCGAAATAGAAGAATACCGCGATGCCCGCGGCAATAATCGCCAGCGCGATCAACGGATTGTGATGGATGAGGAAAAGACCGCCGATGACAGCGACATCTTCGCCGAGACTCAGGGCAATGTTCGAGACCGGTTCGGGGGATGCATTGCTTACGAGACGGGTCGTCGCCTTGGCCGTGTGCGTCACGAGGCTGGCGCCGCCGGCGACGAGCGCGACCAGCACCGAGAACAGGGGACTGGGATGGCCGAGCACTTGAACGGCAAGTAGGGCGCCGCCTATCGGACGAATAATGGTGTGCACCGCGTCCCATGCCGTGTCGACCCAGGGGATTTTGTCGGCAAAAAACTCGAGAAAATAAAGCGCCCCGGCAACGATAATGACCGCCGGATGCCCGAGGATTGCCAGGGATTGATAGGCGGGATCGAGCGCGATCCAGTGATAATGAATCGCCAAGCCGGTCGCGAAGACCGTCAGGTAAAGGTTAATCCCAGCGAGAGAGGCCAAGCCAAGAGCCACGCCGAGGAGTTTCAACTGCTCCATGGGGAATTATCAGTCCGCTTCGGACATTGTCACGTGCGGACCTACAAGAATTTGCCGGGGCCGGTGGCTCCCTCTACAATGGGCGCCATGCTTGATATTCGGTTGATTCGCGAGAAGCCCGATTTCGTTAGGAGCCGTTTGGCTACTCGTGGGGGCGACGCCGGCAAGATCGACCAGGTCCTTGCGGTCGATGTCGAGCGCCGAAAAACCGAGACCGCCTTGCAGCAGCTCAATGCGGAAAGAAAGAGCCTGAGCAAACAAATCGGCGCCATGCGTGGCCGGAAAGAGTCGACCGACGAGCTTGAGGACAAGGTTCGCCGGATGGCGGACGACATCGCGGCTGCCAACGGGAGAGCCTCGGACCTTGAGGAGGAACAGAAAAATCTCCTCCTGCAGATTCCGAACCTGCCTAACGAATCCGTTCCGGAAGGCGGCGACGCGAGCGGGAACCGGGTTGTCCGGAGCTGGGGAGAGAAACCCGAACTGCCGGGCATGCTGCAGGATCACGTCGCGATCGGGCAGCGCCTGCGGCTGTTCGATCTGGAACGCGCCGCCCGTTTGAGCGGCAGCGGTTTTATCGCCTTCACTGGTGCGGGCGCGAGGCTGGAGCGGGCCCTGATCAATTTCATGCTCGATCTGCACACGCAGAGGCACGGTTACCTCGAAATGAGTCCGCCCTTTCTCGTAAAGCGTGACTGCATGATTGGCACGACTCAATTGCCAAAATTCGAAGAAGATATGTATGGCCTGGAGGGCAATAACATGTTTCTCGTGCCCACGGCGGAAGTGCCGGTGACAAATTTTCACCGCGAGGAGATCCTGGCGGAAGATGAGTTGCCGAAAAAGTTTGTCGCATACACGCCGTGCTTTCGGCGCGAAGCCGGATCGGCGGGTCGCGAAACGCGCGGCATTATCAGGGTGCACCAGTTCGACAAGGTTGAGTTGGTTAAGCTGACCACGGCGGAGACCTCGTACTCGGAATGGGAGGCATTGACGGCGGACGCCGAAGCAGTCCTTCAGGCACTGAACCTACATTACCGGGTGCTCGAACTTTGCACCGGAGACCTCACGTTTGGTTCTGCGCGGACGTTCGATCTCGAAGTCTGGTCGCCCGGGCAACAGGCTTATCTGGAGGTCTCGAGCTGCTCGAACTTTGAGGATTTTCAAGCGCGTCGCATGAATCTTCGTTATAAGGATGCCGAAGGGAAAAACCGCTTCGCGCACACCATCAACGGTTCCGGGCTGGCCCTGCCGCGTCTTTTCGCTTCGCTGATCGAATCCTATCAGCAACCGGATGGGTCGATTTCAATTCCGGAGCCGTTGCGGTCGTATTTCGGCGAAAAAGAGATTCGTTAGGGCGAGTCTGTCGTCTTAACCGCGGCGTCGCAGGAGCTCCGCCCTCCACTGTAGCGGCGGTCTATGACCGTCGCATTCTTTTGCACGGTGATATTTCCGACGGTCATAGACCGCCGCTACAACTCGCTAGGTTTCCCCAGCGTCGCTGAAGAGATCCAGCTGCGATTTTTCCTGTTCCGAAGCGGCTTCTTCGGCCCCGGAAGGCAGCGGCAGCTCGAAGTTTAATCGGTTGGCCAGTCGCTGAGCGGTTTCAGGCGCAAAGCCTTCATAGTGGTTGCCCACAAAAATCCATGTGTTTCTGACCTCGGACAGGTGTCGCTCAATCTTCAGGGCCCAGCTTTCGAGCGCGGCTTCCCTTTTCCAGAGGAGATAGCCGTAGCGATGCCGATGCTTTCCTTGTTCGTCGTATTTGGTTGCATAATCACCCAACAGACGGACGTAGGTAAAGTCGGCGGTCTGCGGCAGGAATTCGAACGGAGCGAGGTTTCGTTCATTGAGCGGGCTCGTGTCCGCCCAGACCCAGGCCACGCGATAACTCTCAAGCAATCGGATGATGTTCGGCCGGTGCCATCCGGGATGGCGGAACTCGATCGCGAAACGAAAATCGCGTGGAAGCTGTTTGAGGAAATTACGAAGGGGGGTCCGGCCGTCGCGAGGAGTGAAGGACGGCGGTAATTGGACCAGGATCACATGCAGTTTGGCGGCTAACGGCTCGATGGCGCGAAGAAATTGCCCGAGTTCTTTCGAGCAATCGCGAAGCTTGCACTCGTGAGTGATGTCTCGGGGAAGTTTGCAGCTGAATCGAAAAGACGCCGGCGTCATCTCGGCCCAGCGAAGCACGACATCCTCAGCCGGCGCCGCGTAGAAGGTTGAATCGATCTCGACTGCCGGAAAATAATGCGAGTAGAACTCGAGCCAGCGTGATTGTGGAAGATCTTCGGGATAGAAGGCGCCCCGCCAGTCGTCAAACGTCCACGCGGACGTGCCGATCCTAATCTTTTGTTGAGCTAAAAGGTTCAAGGAATAGCGCGGTCAATTTTCTGGTAAAATGCCAGCCCAAACTCCTGGCGCCGGAACTGTTTGCGCCGGTCCCTGAACTTGACTGAACCCTTAACGCAACTACCCTGCCGGACCCCATGGCAAGCCTATTCGGAAGATTTCTCTGCACCTGTTTTGTCGCTGTGATTTTGGCACAGCTGGCGGGAGCTGCGGTCGTGTTTAAGTCTGGTGAAAAAGGGAAGTATGTCGCTCCGGGCGAGGAAGAAATAAACGGAAACTCGCAGGAACTTTTTGAGGTCGCCCAAAAGGCTGAAAAGAACGGAAATCTCAAGCGGGCCATTAACGCCTATAAAAGCCTGGTGCGGAGACATCCAAAGGATGCGCTGGCTCCGGGCGCGGCTTATCGAGCGTCAGAACTTCTGGAACAGGATCACAACTATTTGTCGGCGGCGGACGCCTACCGCAGCGTGGTTGAAAAATATCCTGCCAGCCCGCATTTCAATGACGCGATCGAGGCCCAATTTCGCATCGGCGAAATCTATCTGAACGGTCGCAAGATTAAGGTGCTTGGAATCTCGGTGGCCAATTCCCTCGATCATGCGGTGGAGATTTTTGCGGCCATTGTCCGGACTGCGCCCTACGGCAAATATACCGCGCGCGCGCAGTTCGATATTGGGCGCGCGCGTGAAAAAGAGGGAAATCAACCCTCGGCCATCCAGGCCTATCAGGCGGTGGTGGAGAAGTTCCCGAACTCGCCGGTGGCGCCCGACGCGCAATACCAGGTCGGCTATATTTACCTGACCGCGGCGCGCGAAGGGACCAAAGATATTGCCGCCGCGGCCAACGCCCGAACGGCCTTCCAGGATTTTCTGTTTCGCTATCCAAACAGTGAGAAAGCGGCCCAAGCGCGCGCAAACCTTGCCCAACTGGAGCACAAACAAACCGCCAGTTCGCTCGACATCGCGAAGTATTACGACAAACAAAAGTACTATCGAGCGGCGGTGATCTATTATAACGAGGTCATCCGTCAGCAGCCGGGATCGACCGAGAGCGAAAAGGCGCGCAAGCGTCTCAACGAATTGACGAGAAAGCTTGGCGAAAAGGCCCTGAAACCGGCCTACGCAATCGCCGAGGCAGAAAAGAAGAAAGGTCCGGCTCCAACGAAGGGCGCGCCCACCGAACCTGGCAAGACGCAGCCGGGTCCTCAGGGAGGAGCCAACGATGTGGCTCCGCTGCCACCGCCGGCCGACGCCGATACCTCGCTTCCTCCGCCCGCTTCTTTGATGCCCGATAACTCAACCACCCCGCCCGCAACTTCCGGTTCGTCTGACAGCGGGAGCGGTTCGTCCTCGTCGGGTTCGACAACCGAACCGCCGGCCTCCGCGGATGCTTCCGCGTCACCGGCTCCGTGAAAAAGCTTTTCACGGCGGCATTCTGCCTTTGTCTGAGCGGCTGCCTTGGCTATCACATCGGCGGGATAAAACCTTATTACCTGAAAGAGGTTCAGACGATTGCGGTTCCGATGTTCAAAAACGAGACCCTCATTCCGCACATCGATTCGCTGGTCACGAACACGGTCATCAAGCAATTCCAGCAGGACGGGACATTTAAAATCGTCAACGAGGGCAACGCCGACGCGATCCTCAAGGCAGAGATCACGCGAATCAGTCGAAGCCCGGCGCGATCGTTGGTCGGGAACGTTCTCGCGACGACGGAATTCAATCTTTCCATGCACGTGCGCTACCGACTGGTTGGCCGGGATGGGCACCTGCTCGGTCCCCCGGGAGAAGCCGTCGGGACGACAAGCTTCTTCGTTGGAACGGACGTTGTCACCGACGAGCGGCAGGCGTTGCCTTTGGCAACCGAGGAACTGGCTACTCGACTTGTTAGTCAGTTAAGCGAAGGATGGTAACGCCACATGAAAGGCGAAGAACAACTTTGGGGAATTCTTAACGACAAGCTCGATATGCTTCGGGCAAGTCATCGTTTGCCCGAAGCGATTCGCGTTGCCGAAACCGCCCTCGACCTGGCCAAGCGCGCCTTTGAGAATGACAACGGCTCTCTGGCACTGAGCTACGAAAAGCTCGGGCAACTACTCGATCAAAGTGGCGATCGCCTGGCCGCGAAGCCCTACCTGTTGAAGGCGCACAGCGTCCTCGACGAAGCCAAGCCTCCGGATCAGCACGCTCGTTATCGATCCGCGCGCCGGTTGGCCTTCCTGTGCGACAATCTCGGCGAGTCGGATGAAGCGATTCGATATTACGAGAAAGCAATCGCTGCCGGCACTCAGCTGGAGGACATTCCTCACTCGGAGTTGGGAACGATGCTAAACAATGTCGCCCTGATCTTTCGCAAATCAGGGAGACAGAAAGCGGCCGAGCCCTACTACCTGCATGCCTTGCAGATTTATGAGAAGCAGCTCGGGCCGGAACATGCCGACGTGGCCTCGGTCTTGAACAATCTTGGAGTGTTCTACACGAACGAGCGGCGGTTCACTGAAGCTGAGAAGACGCATCTGCGCGCACTGGCCATCCGCGAAAAAGTGCATCCGCCGACGCATCCCGACATCGCCCAATCGAAATGCAACCTGGCGGTGGTTTATCATTCGCGCGGCGACTACACCCGCGCGGCCGAACTGTATCGCGCCTCGCTGCAGACGTGGGAAGAATCGACCGAGACGCCGCCGGAGGATTACGAGATTGTCGCCTCCAATTATGCCGACCTTCTTCGCTCGTTAGGCAAGGCGCGCAAAGCGCACGCGCTTGAAGTCAAAGCCAAGAAACGCCGCCGCGTTTGATCCTCTTGTGAGGCAGATCTATTTCGTTGCCTCAAGAATCGTGGATGTGCTCGTCACCTCGGCGAATTCGCCGTGCAGACTCGCCAGGGCGAGAGCATGAACCGTTTCGGCAGTATAAGTTTTGCCGTCGTGACCGGTTTGAGCGTTGGTCGCGCACGCATCCGCCGCCAATAGCACTTTAAAACCGAGATTCCCCGCCATGCGCGTGGTCGTGGAGACACAGTGCGCGGTAGTTAGGCCGGCGATGACCACCGTGTCGATGCCGTCGTCGCGTAGGCGCGTCTCCAGATCGGTGCCGATAAATGCGCTGTTTACATTTTTCCCGATAATGGGCTCGCCCGGTCGTGGCCGCACCTCCGGTTTGATTTCGCAACCGGGCTGGCCGGGCCGGAGCGGCGATGTCGGCGTGGTAGAACGATGCTGCACGTGAAAAATCGGGCGATGGCTTTCGCGCCAAACTCGGAGCAATTCGGCCGCATTCGCTTCCGCATTGGGATTGTTGCGCGGACCCCAGTAATCCAGATCGTCAAAGCCCTGCTGGATGTCGATCAGGATCAGGGCGGCCTTATCTGGGATTGTTTTCATCGGATTTTGCCGCGCGGCGAATCCAATATCCCACAAAATCGGCTGAGTCTTGTCGACAAATCCGATTAGGTGTTGCGCCTTTTGCGAGGCGAGGCACTTTAACGCTCCTCGCTCACGTGGCGGAATTGGCAGACGCGTACAGGCTCAGGACCGTATGGGGCAACCCGTGGAGGTTCGAGTCCTCTCGTGAGCAGACCCCGCCGGTCCTACGGCGAAAAGATCCCGCGCTTAGCGAGAGCCGGTCCCGTGTGAAATCGATCGGGTTTGCGACTGCGCGTTCTCCATCGTTCGCCCATCGCCGGTGACGACGTTCCCATTGGCGTCCGTCGCGACCTCAGCTGTGCCTTCTTCTCTCCAGTAACCTCCGAAGCGGGAACCGACCTGGCCGGGAACCCAGACGTAACGCTTGTGATTAACGATCTTGGTTTTCGCTCCGCTCGCGGTAGCAGGGCTGGCGGCATTAGGCATCTTGAAAGCCACGACCGCGGGCTTGTTGGCCTGCGCCTTCACTTTTTGCGAGGATTGCACCTTGCCGTCAACGATCGCGCTGACGCGATACGACCCCGCTTCGAGTTTATCCACCACCACATGTCCGCTCGCGTCCGGTTTAACGACGACCGCTTTTGCTTTCTTATCGAGCGATTCGATCTGAATCTGGGCGTTTTTCGGCGGATGGCCGTCAGCGCCTTTTAAGTTCGCTTCGATGCTGGCCTTTTGGCCAAAAGCGAGACTGGTAACGCACAGAAGAGAGAAGAGGGTGATCGTGAAACGGGATGTACGAGATGACATCTTTCTTTTGTATTATTCTTAAATAGGATGGGCAAGAACAAATCCTACATTTTTCATAGGCAAAGCCTGTCAGGGCCCGGCTTTTTGTCGGTTATAGAAGGACGGTGGCGAACTTTGCGATGCCCCAGCGGGAAACGAGGGTCCCGGCCTTAAGGACGGTGACAAGCGGGCGAAACCGTCAGAACATGGTTCGTGAGAAATCTCACTTCTAACGCCGAGCCCGAACAGGTTCGCGAAATGTTCAGCTCAATTGCTGGGCGCTATGATTTGGCGAATCATGCGCTGAGCTGCGGGTTGGATTTTCTCTGGCGCCGGCAGGTGGTGAGAATCGTCGAACGATGGACGCCTGTGCAAGTGCTGGACGTCGCCACGGGGACGGGCGACCTCGCCTTGCTTCTTCAAGAACGCTTTCAGCGCGCGGCAATCACGGGCACCGATTTCTCCGCCGAGATGCTCGAAGTGGCCAAGAAAAAGGGGCTAAAACAAACCGTGCTCGCGGATGCGCGTCAGTTGCCCTTTGCCGACGAGACTTTCGACGCGGTCACGATTGCTTTCGGCCTTCGTAATCTTCCCGATTGGGCCGAGGGATTGCGCGAAATGCGGCGGGTGATCCGACCGGGCGGTCATTTGCTTGTGCTCGATTTCTCATTGCCGGAAGCCACCATCCTGCGCGGTTTCTATCGTTTCTATCTTCACCGAATCGTCCCGATGATCGGCGGTCTGCTGACACATCGGCCTGAGGCCTACGATTATCTCGGCGAATCGATTGAGAATTTCCCGCGCGGTGCGGCCATGCTGCGATTGATTCACGCGGTCGGATTCAATGATCCCCAGGCGATTCCGTTATCGACCGGAATCGTGACGATCTACACGGCAGCTCGCTAAATCGTTTCATCGCTGGGCGTTTTCAGACATGACCGATTTAATCGGTCAAGGCATTCAGCCGCCCAAACCAAACATTTATTCTTCCGGGATGGTTGCCCTAGGGATTGTTTGCCGGGAGTCCCGAATTCAAAGCGTGTCGCTTTTCGATATGCCGAGGCAGTCGCAGCTTTGTTTCAGCGGGTCGGCGTCGGCGATGCGCCGGGCGTGGCCGACCCCACTGCGGTCGGCGAGGGGAGTGGCATCTGCGTCAGAGGTAATTTTAGCGCGTTCAGATCCGGATTATTCATGACAAACGTGCCGTCGCGTCCGTCAGCACGCGCAAACCACATCCCGTTTCCGGCGGAGCCGCCGATGGTTAATTTCTGCGCGGCCTTGTCATCCGGGCTGGTAGTGAACGTCACGCTCAGAAGTGGCTTCTCGAATCCCGGTTGCGGAATATTCGCTCCGACCCATCGGACGGCGCGAAGCTTCACCAAAGTATTGAGGAGCGACTGAATATTTGTCTGATCCACCTGGCCATTCCCGTCGGCGAATTTCCAGGTGTTGTTAGGCCCGTGCATGAGGGACTGTTCCTTGTCTGTCTTAAGTGTGAGCCGATGAATCTGCTCCGGTTTGAAATCGTAAATCACCAGGCTCTGCCACTGGGCCGCGTCGGTGTAGATGTTGTCCAAAAGCGATCGCCGCACGGAGAGGACGAACGGTTCTTCGCCGACGCGCGCATAAACATTTTCGCCCTCGGTCTTGCCAAAAGCGATCGTCAGGAAGGGATGATCGCCCGCCTTGGTTTCGGCAGTATTTTCGGAAGCAAAGGCGCTGAACGTTAGTTGGAGCGAGGGTTTGTCCAATCCGTATTTCGGGAGATTTGAAGCCACATTCTCCACGAATTTTGAGACCTGCTCATCGGCCAGCGTATCAAGGAGACGACGCACTTCGTCGGAATTTGCCGCCATGTTTTTGGAGGTTGCGATGGTCCAGGCATCGTCCTTTCGCGCGAGTACGATTTTGCTCTTCCCGCTTGGTTCGATGGTTAAACGATCAAGATTGTTGCGATCGATTCGGGCAAGATGACGGTCCCGTAAATCGTCCGGCTTAACCTCGAGAATACTTTCGATTTTTTTCGGAAGCGCATAAACGAAACCGCGCGGAGCAAAGCGCGCATAAACCTGGTCCTTGGCTTTGTCGGATGCGGCCCCGATCTGCAGCATTTGTCCGCGATCATCGCCGCTGGCTGCGTCCTGTGGAGTCGCGCTCGCGGCAGCCTTGTCACTTTCTGGAAAAAGAATAATGGAGCCGCGAGGCTCGGTCAGCCCATACGCGTTTAGATCGCCCTTGTCGTCGGCCACGAATTGTTGGATCTGTGCCGTCGTCACCTGGGCAATCAAATCGCCGATTTTTTGGTCGTCGCCCCGGGACCGCAACGGCCGGATCAGGTCCCAGTGGTCTCCCTTTCTTTCCATTTCCATTTCACCGGCTCGCGTTTTGACGACCACCCGGGAGACCTGGCTCGTCGTCAGGTCGGTCAATTTCTTGTCGCGAAAGTCATCCGGTTTCTTCTCGATATCTTTGCGGACGGACTGAGAGACGACATAGGTTTCCTTCGAATTATCGAAACGGACATACATCTTGCCTTCGAGGGCGGTGTCTTTACCGAAGAGAAATTCCGGGGGCGCTCCAGGGCCGATTAGTTTCAGACGAAGCTTCGGTTTGTTGAGGCCGTATTCGACCAGGCCATTCTTGTCGGCGTCGATCTCCTTCGCCGTAATGGTGGTGTCTTTCTGCCAGTCAGCGACATCGGAGAGCAGATTCTCCACTGCCATTGAGTCCGCCTGGTCTTTCACCGGGCTTTCCAGCCGCCATTTCTTGTCGTGACGTCTCAGCTCCGTCTTTTGATCTCCGTTCTGGATGACCACGCCGTCAATCTGATCGGTCTTCAGACTAACGACAGTCCCGGCCTGACGCTGCGCCTCAGCGGAATTAGGCAGCTTCTTGTCGTAAAAATATAGATACGCGAAAAGCAGTCCGGTGATAACCAGCAGAAGCAATGTCGTCCTTGGCTTCATAACGCAAAACTGTCCTCAGGCGCGGCGTTTCCACCACACTCCGGTACCGATAATGGCGGGGAATAGGGGGAGAAAGACCAGGATGACCCAGCGAAGATTCGCCAGAGCCTGGTCGCCGAGAGTGAACGTGAGTGTCTTCGGAACCTTCGGCGCAATGCCAATGAGTTGTTCGCGGCTGAGCATCCAGTCCAACGATCCCGAAACGAAGTCGAGGCCTTGCTGATCCTGGGTCAGGGCCTTGTCGTCAACAAAACTGGAATTGCCGACTACGACCATGCGCGCGGAATTCACCTGGACCCGTGCGTCGGCACTGCCGCCTTTTTCGATCGAGGCAGCCAAAATCAGCGGTGTCGAACTCGGCTTGGTGGCGTCGGCCTGAAGCTTGGCCTGGTCAGTGGAGTTGTAATCCGTTTCCGCGAAGTATCCCTTTTCCGCTTCCAATAATGGCTCCAGCCGGATGTTGCTCGCGCGCGTGCGTTCCATATCGAGCGTGAGCGAAGAAGTTCCGCCGAAGAAAAGCGCGCGCGCATTAGCCAGCTTCTGCGTGATTGGACTTTGAGCGAGAAACTTGGCCTGCACGTCGCGCGTCAAAGCTATTTCCTGCAATCCCGTTTTGATGAACACCAGCAGGCGATCGTCGTTCAGCCGAACACCTTGTTCGGCAACGAAGGCGTCCAGCTTCGGCGTCTTCGCCGAGGGGTCGCGCAGGAAAAGAATGCGCCCCTGACGATTCCAGAAATCGCGAATCAATTTCATTTCCCGGTCGGACAAATCGTACTGCGGTCCGACAATCATGATCGCTTTCAGGTCTGCCGGAATTTCGGCGAGATTGAAAAGATTCAATTCCTGCAATTTGATGTTCTCGTTCTCGATAAAGGTTTTGAGAACGCTCACCGAGCTCGGGTCCTCCAGTTGGGGCTCGCGATGTCCCGTTAGGTAACCAAGCACGTTTTTCTTTCCTTCAACCAGGTCCATCATGGCCGCAGTGATGGCCTGTTCGCCCTTGAAAGCTTCAACCCGCGGACCTTCGCCCATGGCAATTCCGCTTTGGTCGATGTCGGCCATCTCCGATGCCTTAACGGTCTTGTTTCGGCCCGAGTAATCGATCACCAGCAGGCTTTCTTCGCTGACAACTTTGTACTTTTCGAACATCTCTTTCGCGCGCGAAAGATTCCGCTCCGGGTCGATATTTTCGACATCGATTTTGCCGCGGGCGGCGTACTGGTATTCGGTCAGCAATGCCTGCACGTCCCCGGTGATGGGCGTGTTCGGTGAGAAGAACAACGTAATTCGAACCTTGCCTTTGATAGAATCCAGAAAGCGCTTCGTCTTATCGGAGAGCGCATACTTCTGGTCGCGCGAAAAATCCCAGCGCCGATAATGTTTGATGGCGAGCGAATTGATCATCAGCGCGATAAACCCGACCAGGGCCACCTGCGCGACGACGTTAAGACCAATCTTGACCCGGCGAATCTTCGACCGGGGCTGCGGCGGAACAGTGCTGGCGGTATCAGTCTCAGCCACGGATCACATCCTCCACTTTCGTGATTGAAAGGCCTGATAGGTAAACGTCAGCATCAAGGCCGTCATAGTCAGATAAAGCACGATCGGACGGGTATCGATGATCCCGCGCGATAGCGTTCCCATTTGTTCGAGCGCTGAAAAATACCCTAACAACTCGCGGGTCCCGGCACTGATATCCAGCAGGATGAATTGGATCAGGCCGAGAAAGAAAAAAAGCGTGACTGCACAGAATGAAATGACCGCGGCAATGATCTGGTTTTTCGTCAGGACTGAGGCGAAGCAGCCGACAGACAAATAAAACATCCCAAGCAAGAGAAGCATCAAATAAGAACCGGCATATGCGCCCGGAGAACTCGCGGCCGGTTTATGCGTCACCAGGGTGAAAATGCCGAAGTAGGCCAGCGTCGGAATCCACAAAACCATGTAAAAGATGAGCGCCCCGAAAAACTTCGAGAGGATAACCTGCCAATCGCGAACCGGCGCCGTCATCAAAGGCTCGATCGTGCCAAGCTTAAATTCCTCGGAAAACAGTCGCATCGTGATCAGAGGAAAAATCAACACGAATGCGAACCAGAAGAAGACAGAATTGAAAAAAGCCTCCTGCACAGAGTAATTCACCGCACGCTGGTTCATGAAGGAGATCTGGAAATAAAAATCCACTCCGCTGACGAGCAAAAAGAAAACAAGCACGATGTAAGCGATCGGGGAGTAAAAATAACTCCGGATCTCACGCATCAGTAAGACGAAAAATTTTCGCATCTTAATTACTCCGCCGCTCCGCGTTACACTTCATCCTGGTGAGTGATTTCGACAAAGACGTCTTCAAGGGTCGCGCGCCTTTGTGATAGTTCCCGAAGGGTCCATCGCCGGGATGTCGCCAGTTGGTAAACTTCTGTTCGGACGTCGACGCCGGACTCGGTACGCAAAGAGAAAATCTTCCAGTCGCCATCCTGCTCGGTGCTGACATCACGAATGCCGGAAATCTTTCGCAGCTCCGAAGCACCATCGTCGTTTCCGACTTTCGCTTCGACCGTGACACCACCCGCCTGCCGGATTTGCCGGAGAAGATTCTCCGGTGTGTCCGACGCTTCAATTTTTCCGCGATGAACAATGATCACCCGGCTGCAAGTCATCTCGACTTCCGGCAGAATGTGGGTGGACAACAGAATGGTGTGTTGCTTGCCCAGATTCTTAATCAGTTCGCGAACCTGCCGAATTTGGTTTGGATCCAAACCGATCGTGGGCTCGTCGAGGATGAGAAGATCCGGCTCATGCAATAACGCGTCGGCCAGTCCGACTCTTTGCCGATAGCCTTTCGACAAGGTCGCGATCAATTTCTTCTCTACGTCTTTCAAGCCACAGAGTTCTTTTACGTCTCCGACCCTCTCGGCGATCCGCCGATGCGGCACGCCCTTCAGAGCGGCGCGGTAATCGAGGTATTCGGTAACGCGCATATCATTATATAGAGGGACGTTTTCCGGCATGTAGCCCAGATGCGCCCGGGCCTGGAGCGATTGCTCGAAAACGTCGAAGCCGGCAATCGAGGCCCGCCCCGCGGTTGGCGGCATGAAACTCGCCAAAATGCGCATGGTCGTGGTTTTGCCGGCACCGTTCGGGCCGAGAAAACCGACGATCTCGCCTTTCTCGACTTCGAAGCTCAGATCTTTGATCGCCGTGTGGCCGGCGTAACGTTTGGTCAGATTTTCAACCTTGATCATTTGCAGGTCTTTTTTTCAGACAACCAAGATACGCGAACGTTGCGAAAAAAATCGGGAAAAGTTTAACGAGCAGCCAGGGTAACGGCTTCTACTCGCTGGCCGCTCCCGTCCGCGCGAACCACGCCGATCGCAAGATCGACGCTGGTGCCGCTGGTCACTCGGGCCAGAAGCCCTTCCACCTGTTTGACCGAAGAAACATCGTATTTCCCGATGCGATAAATAACGAGGCCACGCTGGATCCCGGCCTCGTCTGCCGGGCTGTCTGGCTCGACCGCACTAATAAGTACCCCGCGGCCGGGCGTATATCCCAGTGCGCTCGTCAGTTCCTCGGTCAAATCCTGCAACTGGATTCCAAATAGTTTTTCCGCATGGGCGCTGGTCTCGTCGACCGGCTCGGATGCTTTCTTCGCCGTACCCTTCTGCGCGACCTGTCGGAACTGTTCCACGGTATCGTGAACAACGTCCGCCGGTATGGCAAAGCCAAGACCCTGGGTCGGGATGCCTTGTGGTGTGAAAGCCATCTTCGCGGAACTCACGCCCACCAGCCGGGCCGACAAGTCGATCACCGGCCCGCCGCTGTTTCCCGGGTTGATGGCCGCATCGGTTTGCACCAGGCCTTTGTATTCCACGTTGTCGATCGTGATGTCTCGCTTGACCGCGCTCAAGACGCCGCGACTGATCGAACTGCCGTAGCCGACGGCATTTCCCACTACGATGACTGTTTGGCCTAACAGGTTTGGCGAAACGTTGTTCAGGTCGATAAAAGGAAATGCCGCTTTCGCATCGATCTTGATAAAGGCCAGGTCCTTCTTGTCGTCGCCCGTGATGTAATGGGCGTTGTAGGTTTTCCCGTCGTTCGTCGTTACCTGAATCTTCAGATCGGCTGCGCGCTCGACCACGTGCTGGTTGGTCACGATGTAGCCTGCGGGATCGACGATAAACCCGGAGCCAAGGCTCTGGAGAGTTTGCCGAATCTCGCGCGGACGCGACCGATAGTTGCCAAAGAATTGGGCGTAGAAATCTTCCACCGGGTCGTGGACAGCCCGGCGAACCACGCGCTCGGTGTTCACGTTTACCACCGCTGGCAGTGCCTTCGCCACCGCCAGCACACTGGGTTCCGCCGCTGGATCGGTTTGAGCGCGCGCGACTGACGCTAGAATCAAACAAGACCAGCTGAGCGCTTTGCAGAAAATACCAGACAGAGCCCGACCATTCACTGGGCAGAGTATGGAAGGGCGCTCCTGAGTGTCAACTTGCCGCAGCGCGTAATGCCTGCAGATTTGATGTCTCATGCGCATCTCCATGGCCGCCCGGGCCAACCTCCATTTGCTCGAGGAGAATTATCGCCGTTGGCAGAAGGACCCTGAATCGGTCGATTCGGGCTGGGCCGCTTTCTTTGAGGGATTCGAATTAGGCAGCCTGCCGCAGCTCAATGGGGCCGGCAAACATCAGGAACCCCGCGAAAGCCCGCTCCAGACTCGTATTGATGGGCTCGTCTACGCCTACCGGACTCTTGGCCATACGATCGCGCGAGTTAACCCACTGGCGGAAAAACGGCCGGAAAATCCACTCCTTACTCTGCGCGAGCTCGGCTTCAGTGAAAAGGATCTCGATCTTCGAGTTTCCTCCAAATTCTTTCTCGATAACCGGCAGATGACTCTTCGCGAAATGATCGCGCAACTCGAAGCGATCTACGCAGAATCGATCGGCGCCGAGTTCATGCACATCCAGAACACGCGTATTCGAAACTGGGTCCGTCATCGCCTCGAATCGCGTCCAACGAAGAAGGAAACGCCCGCGCCTGTACAGATCGGGCTCTTGCGCGCCTTGCTCGAAGCAGAGTCGTTCGAGACATTTCTGCACACTCGTTACGTTGGGCAGAAGCGCTTTTCGCTGCAGGGAGCGGAAGGTTTGATGGTGATTCTCGACACTATTCTGATGAAATGCCCGAGTGCGGGCGTTGAGGAAATCTGCATGGGCATGGCGCATCGCGGGCGCCTTAATGTGCTGGCGAATCTTTTGCGCAAGTCGCTCAAGATAATTTTCACCGAGTTCACCGAGAACTACATTCCGGAACTCGTGGCCGGCGATGGCGACGTGAAATATCATCTCGGTTACCGCAGTGTGCGAAAGCTACCTGGCGGTGCGGAAGTTGAAATCCGCCTGTCGGCCAATCCCAGCCATCTGGAGGCGGTAGATCCGGTGGTCGAGGGAACGGCGCGCGCGCGCCAGCGCATACGCGGCGATATCGAGCATCGGCGCAAGGTTCTGCCTTTGCTCGTTCATGGCGACGCCGCCTTTGCGGGACAGGGGATCGTGGCCGAGACGCTCAATATGTCGCAACTGCACGGTTACGGCACCGGCGGAACTGTGCATGCCGTGGTTAACAACCAGATCGGTTTCACCACTCTTCCGGAGGATGCGCGCTCATCCATGTATGCCACCGACATCGCCAAGATGATTGAGGTGCCAATCTTCCACGTGAACGGCGACGACCCTGTGGCCTTGCGATTCGTTAGTCTGCTGGCCTTGGATTTCCGGCAGGAATTCGGGCGGGACGTTGTCATCGATATGTATTGCTACCGTCGCTACGGCCACAATGAGGGCGACGAGCCTGCCTTCACCCAGCCCGACCTCTACGCCCGTATCGATAAGCGCCCGTCGGTCGCCCAGCTTTATAAGCGCGAGCTACTCCAGTCGGGCGTCCTGAGTGAGGATGATGCCGCTTCGCTCGAAACCGAATTCGAGCTGCGCCTCGAGATGACGTTGGAAGAAGTGAAAGCGATCGAGAAAGAAAAGACCAAAGCCCAGGATCGTTTCCGCGAATCGACCGCTGTTTTTCAACCTGAATACACTTCTTCGTCGGCTTCGACGGCGATCAAACCCGAGACGCTCGCAAAAATCGTGGATGGGCTGACGCGCGTTCCGGAGGACTTCAATGTCCAACCGAAAATCCGCCGCATCATTCTCGAGCATCGCCGAAAGATCTTTGAAAACGGCGGACCTTACGAATGGCATTATGCTGAGGCGCTCGCGTTCGGATCTCTCCTTCTCGAAGGAATTCCGATTCGACTCTCCGGTCAGGACAGCGCGCGCGGCACGTTCAGCACGCGTCACGCCGTTCTTTACGACGGAAAAACCGGCGCGCCTTATCTGCCGCTGATGCATCTTGGCGGGAAACAGGAGCGCATCTGCGTTTATAACAGTCTGCTGTCGGAAGCCGCGGTTCTCGGGTTCGACTACGGTTACTCGCTCGATTATCCAAAAATGCTCTGTCTATGGGAAGCGCAGTTCGGCGATTTCGCCAACGGCGCGCAGACCATCATCGATCAATTCATCGTCTCGGCGGAGTCGAAATGGCAACGGCCTAGCGGCATTGTTCTGCTTCTGCCGCACGGTTACGAAGGCCAGGGCCCCGAGCATTCCAGTGCGCGCCTCGAAAGATTCCTGCAGGCTTGCGCCGAGGACAATATCCAGGTCTGCAATCTCACCACAGCCGCGCAGTATTTCCATGTCCTGCGGCGACAGATGAAACGGGATTTCATAAAGCCGCTCATCATCATGACTCCGAAGAGTCTTCTGCGCGCGGAATGGGCCTCGTCGCCGGCAACAGATTTCACTTCCGGCCGCTTCGAGGAAATTTTGCCCGCGCCGAAGGTCGGGTCTTCGACTAAGACCGATCGAGTCATCTTCTGTTCGGGTAAGGTCTACTACGACCTGTTGAATTATCGCACCGCGCAGAAAATCGAAGACGCCGCCATTATTCGCGTGGAGCAGCTTTATCCGCTGGATAAATCGAAGCTACGCGCACTGATCAAGCCTTATCCGAAATCGGTGAAGATTGTCTGGTGCCAGGAAGAATCGCAAAACATGGGCGCATGGACTTTTATGGAGCCGCGGTTGCGCGAATTGTTTAAGAAGGAAATTGCTTACGCGGGACGCGACGCGAGCGCGAGTCCGGCCGTCGGCTCGCTCGCTCGTCACAAACGCGAGCAAGCCCAACTCATTAAGGACGCTTTTGGGCCCTGAAGCGGACGAGACAAGCTCGTCCCTCCCGATCAAGTCCGCAGTGAAGGCGCTGCTGGGAGGGACGAGCTCGTCTCGTCCGCATTTTCCTAATGACGCGATCCGCTTTTGCGATTAGTTAGCAGCGACATGAGCGTTGAAGTGAAGGTGCCCGCAGTGGGTGAATCGATTTCCAGCGGAGTTGTCTCGGTCTGGCACAAGAAATCCGGAGACTTCGTCAATGCCGGCGATGCTCTTTTCACTCTGGAAACCGACAAGGTTTCAACCGAGATCGCCGCCGAAAGCGCGGGCGTTCTCGAAGCGCTCGTGCCCGAAGGGCAGGAGGTCAAAATCGGCGAGATCGTAGCCACGATCGACAATTCGAAGTCGGCCGCTTCCGGTGCTTCTTCGCCAAAGACTTCAGAGAAGCCAGCGGCTACATCTCAAAATTCGGGCGTAGCGGCCGCGAGCGCGGCGATGTCGCCGGCGGTGCGGCGAATTGTCGAAGAAGACCACGTTGAGGCTTCTGGTTTGAAGGGAAGCGGAAAAGGCGGTCGCCTAACGAAAGCGGATGTTCTTGAGGCGGCCAAAGACAAACCGGTGGCGTCTTCTGCAGAAAAAGCGCCTGCCGAGACGAGTGAATCGGGCCGATCGAGCCGGAGAAAGATGTCCCCACTGCGCCGAAAGATTGCCGCTCAGTTGGTCATGGCGCAGCAAACGGCCGCCATTCTTACGACCTTTAATGAATGCGATATGACCGCCGTCCAAAACCTGCGCGCAAAGTCACAGGACGCGTTCACGAAAAAGAACGGCTTCAAGCTTGGATTCATGTCGTTCTTCATCAAGGCCACGATCGACGCGCTAAAAGCGGTCCCATCGATTAATGGCCGGATCGAGGACGACGATTTTATCGACAACCATTTCTACGACATCGGCGTGGCGGTTGGAACGGAGCGCGGCCTGGTTGTTCCAATTGTGCGCGACGCGGATAAGAAGAGCTTCGCTGACCTTGAGCGCGTGATCGGCGAATATGCCGTCAAGGCGCGCGAAGGAAAACTGAAGATCGAAGATCTTCAGGGCGGAACATTCACCATCTCAAATGGCGGCGTTTACGGATCGCTGCTTAGCACGCCGATCTTAAATCCACCCCAAAGTGGCATTCTCGGAATGCACAAGATCATGCCGCGCCCGGTGGTGATCGATGGCAGGATCGAAGCCCGTCCAATGATGTATTTGGCGCTGAGCTACGATCATCGGGCGGTCGACGGCAAGGAGGCAGTCACTTTCCTGGTGAAAGTGAAGGAAGGCATCGAGCAGCCGGAGACACTGCCGCTCGATTTTTAGGCAAAAAGAATGAGCGCTCGGCGAAAGGGACCGGTTCCCCTTTTCAGGATGCATAACCTGCCCTGAACCGGTCCCAGTGTCGCCTAAGTGGCGATGTTCGTCGTGGGTACCGGGGTCTTCCAGCCGGCAAAGGTAACGCCGGTGTTACCGGCTTAATGCTTGCGGGCCGGCTCGGTCCGCTGTTCGGGAATGGTATAACCGACGTGGCGCACCGTCTCGATGATCGGAGGTGTCCCGATCTTCTTTCGGAGGCGGCCGATAAATACTTCGACCAGCTTGGTGTCGTATTCATGCTCGCGTTCCCAGACGCGTTCGCAAAGTTCGGTGCGCGTGAATACCCTTCCGGGCTCACGCATCAGGACTTTCAAGAGCGTGAGCTCGCGCGTCGAAAGATCGAGCTTCTCGCCACCTCGATGCGCCACCTGATCGGCCAGGTTCAAGGTGAGGTCGCCAACGCGGAGAACGAGGTCCGGTTCCTGGGCGTACCTTCGGCTCAAGGCGCGAACGCGCGCGACCAGTTCCTGCATGGCGAATGGTTTCGGCAGGTAATCGTCCGCGCCGAGTTGCAGTCCCGTTAGGCGATCGTTCAATTCTCCACGCGACGTTAACATGAGAACACGGCTGTTGTTGCGCTGTTTTCGTAGTCTGCGCAGAACCTCGAATCCATCCATCCCCGGAAGACCGACGTCGAGAACGATCAAGTCGAACGAACCCGCTTCCATGATTCCCAGGGCGGTTTCGCCATCGTGAACGGCTTCCGGGTCGTGCCCGGCTTCAGTTAAGGCGGAGAGGACGTGCCGGGTCAGTTTGACTTCATCGTCGATCACGAGAACGCGCACAATTGCACGGTGGCATGTCCGCAATTCCGTCACAAGGCGACATCGCATTCTTTCCCGATTGAGAGGTAACAGAACTGTTACCTTACGGCGGACGAAAAACTTGTAGAGATCGTTGGGCCAACGACCTAACTAGCAAAACAGGCGCTTGGCACAAGCGCCTCTACAACGCCATCTCTCCCGGTGCGCTCCTAAAATCGCACCGTCACTTGCAGGGCAAAATTGTGACTAACGTCGCGGCCGGCCTCGAATTGAGGGTAATATTCGACCTTCGTTTGAAGGTGTTCGGTGAAGCGATAAATCAAGCCCGTTTCCGGTCGCGAAATGTCGGGCGCGAACCGCACCTCGCCGCCAAGGCCGTCTGAAACATCGTTGAAGTATTGTTGGTTCCAGCGAATCGCGCCGAAGAGTTGGGGCGTAAATTTGTATTTGGCCTCGAGAAAGTAGCCGAACTCTTTTCCATTCCCGATCCGCGGAATCTCGAACCGGGCCTCGTGAAATTCGGCCCAGAATTGAAAGTGTCCGTGCGCGTAGGAGATATCCTGCGCGATGACGGACTCATGATAGTCTCCGATGTCCTTTCCCCGCGGAAGAAAATCCTGCGCCTCGGGACGAAGCCAGGCGCCGTCGCTGACGGAAAATCCAAAATTCCATGCCTCGTTAGGTCGATAACCGAGCCGGCCGGTAATTGTCGGGTGGTTAAATCCAATCTCGGTGGCGCTCCAGCTTTCTGGACGCGAGGCCAGGGAGGAATTTTGCACCCGGAAGGCGTAGTCGAAATGCGAAGCACTCGAGCCGCTGGCGGTGATGCCGGTCGCATAAACCGGCCCCCAGATTTCAGGCAGATATTCGTTCTTCGCGTCCACGCGATGTCCGGTGAACGGCAGCGAAGGTGGCTGCTTGTCTTCCAGCGGCAGGGCATTTTCGTAGACCAGCGGCGCGGTCACGAAGGGATTGTCCCACGACAGATGCCGCGTCTCGAAACGCCCGAAAACCGTGGCGGATTTTCCGATCTCGATCGTGAATCGTCCATCGTCCCATGGCGTGTAACGCAGGGCGTACTCGTCCAGGCGTATCTGCGCTCCCGCATCCATGGGATCGAAATGCCGATCCAGCCGTGCCTCGGCGAAGAAGTAAAGGTTCGTTCCGATTTGCGTATCGAGGAACAGCGTAAGGCGCGGATTAACCAGGCCGCGACCACTGGAGTCGACCAGGCCGGGAGGCGGTTGTTCGAAACGATAGAATTCGAGATCGAAGGTTCCGCTCAGGCGTGCGCGGATGTTGTTATCAGAACTCGACCACGAGAGATGTTCATCGAGTTGATCAAGGAAACCCTGAGCGTTCGTCGCCGTCTTCCACATCAGAAGGAAGACAAGGCAGCGAAGGAATTTCATGCTCGGCGAGCTGTGGAAGAGGAAAGCGTTTCTCGGTTCTCAGGTAAATCCGTTTTCCCGACCTTCCTCGACTCGACCGGGCGGAAACTCACTTCGAACTCAGTCCAATCAGCCTCTGACTTCACGAGTCGCAAATCTCCACCATGAAGGCGAGCCAATTCACGGGCAAGGTTGAGGCCGAGTCCGTGCCCGGGGACATTTTCGCCGATGCCTCCGCGATGAAACCGCTCGAAAATGTGCGCCTGCGCCTGCGGCGGAATGGCGCGTCCAGTGTTCTCGACGGTCAGGTAAACGAAACCATTCTGCTTCTTTGCGGTAACGCGGATTTCGCCTCCAGCGATGTTGTACTTCCGGGCGTTCTCGAGGAGATTTTGAACAATCAATGCAATGTAGCCCTTTTCGCCCTGAACCATGAGATTTGGCTCGATGCTGGTTTTCAGGCGCACATGCAGGTCGTCGGGCAAGGCGCCGATGTCATCCATCCATTCTTCAAGCAGCTCGGAAAGGTTGACCGCTTCGAATTGGATTTGCAGACGGCCTGCGTCCATTCGAGAAAGAAGAAGAAGGTCGTCGATGACACCGGTGATTCGATAGGTCTGGTGGAGCAGCTGCGAAATATCATCATAGACTTCCGGGCTGAAATCGTCCCGGGAAAGCAATTCCTCCAAGCCCGCTCGCAGGACTGTGACCGGCGTCTTCAACTGGTGTGAAGCGTCCGCAGAAAATCGCGCTGAGCGCTGCAGTTCCGCGCTCGTCGTTGCCAGCGCAGCCTGGGCCTTTTCGCGCCCGACTCGCTCCTCCTCCGACATGACGGCAAGTTTTTCGACCGGCTTCGACAATCGGCGCGAAACGAAGTGGCTTGCGATCAGCCCAAGGGCGAGCACAGCCGCGCCGGCGATGATGAGCTGTCGGCGTATCTGCCAAAGGCGGGCGTCCGCGTTTGCGAGAGGATAAATCGCGATCTCGTAGGCCTCCGGGTAAAGGGAGCCCGCGTTGAGCCGCTTGTAGAAAAGAAGATGGGGCGCGCCCCCTAACTGTACTTTAATGCTGACGGCCGGGGACCCGCTGGCCCACTGGCGGTAGAGGTCGCCGTTGAGAGCATCCTGTTCGTTCTTGGAAAGGCCGGGCAATTGCAAGCGGCCGTCCACCCAAATCCCGCTTCTGATTTCCTCGCGCTTACGGCCGAACTCGGCCGCGGCAAAACCGAGGGCAAGCGCGCCCACGGGTTCCCCGGTCTCGGTCGATAAAATCGGCATGGTCAGGATTTCATCGATCGACGACGTGTTGTCTCCAGCCGCGCGCGGCAAATAGCCTGCCTGCGGCGTGTTCGTTAGGCGAGGCAGCGCCAGACGTTTTTCCTCGTCGCGGGCGAGCGAGCCGACATTCGCGCCCTCGGGCGGGGAAATCACGCTGCCTTTTCCATCGAGGAAGCGATAAAACTTAGCCTTCAGCGTTCCTTCGCCGGCGCCGCTGGCCTCTCCGAGGATGTCGCGCAGTTCATCTTTGGCGCTGGGATAGAGCAGGTCCAGCGCGTTGTCCTCCAGGGCGGCGTGGATGCGCGGGCGCCCGACCAGTGTCTGGCAGCGTTCCGCCAGCGCGGTTTGCCGGATCTCGCGCACGCGATCCAGGGTCGCCAGTTCATTTCGGAAGTCCTGCAGAAGGTCGCGGCGGGATTCGATGTTGACCTTTCGCTCCGCCAGGAAAATGCCAATGGCCGTCAATGCCACGACGACCAGCATCATCGCGATCGACAGGCGGGCGCGATAGCCGCCCATTTCGCCTTTCCGATGTGATTCTCCTCCCGTGTTCACGGGAAATCTACGTGCGACGTCGAGCCCTCCTTGAGCTCGACCGGTTGCGACTTTGTCGTCCTGCTGTCGATCCACGCCTTGAGGATAAACTTGCCTTTTGGCAAATTCGTTAGGCGAAAATGCCCGTCGGTGTCCGTGATGACGAAATGTCCCGTGTCGAGGACAAGGATGAGTCCCCGCATGTGTTCGTGAACGTCGCAGCGCAGCGTGACCAGTCCGGCCTTATCGAAAATTACCGAAGGAATCGGGCGCTCGTCGCTGCGGTAACGCCCGAGGTCGAAGCGCTTCGCCGGGGAATAGGAAAAGATGTTGTGATAGGTGTCGTCTTCATTTGGGAATTCGACTTTGGTTCCCGTCCGCACAGCCAGAAGGGCAGGGACGAAGGCGAGGTCTTTCTGCGCGACCTGCTTCGTGCCGGAAGATGTCTGTCGGTCCGCGTCCTCCAGATAAACGATTCCCACCGGCGGATCTGTTGCGAGGACGCCTCCCTTGGTCACGATCTCGTAACGTTTCGCGGCCACCGGTGCTGTCTTCCGCAGTGGGAGAGCAACGCGGCCTTCAACCGTTGCCTGGCCGAGGGCGGCCCGGCTCAGGCCAACGAAAAGAACGAGCAAGCAAACAGGGCGATGCATGTGCGTGACGCGCGGGTTCTTTATATATGAGGGATCTCTGTCTTCCCAAATGGCCGTGAAGGAGCTTAACAAGCGGGGAATGCCGCGGCAAAGGCCCAAAAGTAACTGCGCTGTTATGTCCGGGGGACGGACTTTTCGGTAGCGCACTCCCGCAGGGCGTGTAATTCATCGATGCAAGCCAGCGCAGCCGACACGGCTGCCGCCACAGAATTATGGATAAATTCGACGTCATCATCATCGGTTCAGGCCCGGGCGGTTATGTGGCCGCTATTCGTGCCGGGCAACTGGGACTCAAGACCGCCATTGTCGAAAAAGACAAGGAACTCGGCGGCACCTGTCTCAACATCGGTTGCATTCCAAGCAAGGCCCTTCTGATTTCGAGCGATCACTTCGTCTTCGCCAAGAAGGAAGCCGGCAAGCACGGAATCGTGATCGACAATGTTTCTGTCGATCTCAACAAGATGCTCCAGCGCAAGGAGAAGGTCGTGAAAACGCTCACCGGCGGTGTGCGCGCGCTTATGAAGACGAACAAGGTGACGACCTTCGAGGGAATGGGGACGATCACCGCGCCGGGAAAGGTTTCGGTGAAGAGTTCAGCCGGAGACACACAGGAAGTCGAAGCGACACACATCATCATTGCCACCGGAAGCGTGCCAGTGGAGTTGCCGTTCGCGAAGTTCGACGGACAAAGTATTGTCAGTAGCACCGAGGCCCTCTCGTTCACCGAACCGCCGGCCAGCCTGCTCGTTATTGGCGCCGGCGCGATTGGATTGGAGCTCGGCTCTGTCTGGAGCCGGTTAGGCTCCAAGGTCACCGTTCTTGAATTTCTCCCGCGCATCGCTCTCGGATTCGATCTTGAGATGGCGAATCTTTTGCAGCGCGCCCTCACGGCGCAGGGCATGACGTTTCATCTCGAAACCAAGGTCAGCGCGGTCAAAGTCGAAAATGGCCGTGTTACCGCTACGGCCAAAAAGGGCGAGGAGGAGCTCACTTTTGAGGCGGACAAGATTTTGGTGTCGGTAGGCCGGCGGCCATTCTCGGAAGGCGTGGGCGCCGACAAAGTTGGCGTCGAGTACGACGATCGGAAACGAATCAAGGTCGATCAGCATTATCAGACGAACATCAAAGGCGTTTACGCCATTGGCGACGTCATCGCCGGTCCAATGCTCGCGCATAAGGCCGAAGAGGAGGGGATCGCCTGCGTCGAAACCATTGCCGGGAAATCGGGTCACGTGAATTACGATGTCATTCCTAGCATCATCTACACGAATCCGGAACTGGCCGGTGTTGGCCTAACGGAGGATCAGGCCAAAGAAAAAGGGGTCGACGTGCGCATCGGAAAGTTTCCATTCCGGGCGAATGGTCGCGCCCTGGCTAACGAGGACGCTGAGGGAATGGTCAAATTCGTCGCTGACGCAAAGACTGACCGCATTCTTGGCGCGCACATCCTGCAACACGCGGCCTCTGAATTGATTGCCGAGGCGGCCGCAGTGATGGAATTCGGCGGAAGCTCGGAAGATCTTGGCCGGACGTGCCACTCGCATCCGACATTGAGCGAGGCGGTCAAGGAAGCCGCTCTGGCGGTCGAGAAACGCGCCCTCCATATCGTGAATCGGTAGAAGGACGGGGGATCGGACGAGACGAGCTCGTCCCTCCGCGCCGTGCGAGGGAGTTCGGCGTTCGGTCCAATGTGCAAAGGTCCCATGCGTTCACTTGGTGGGACAAGCTCCCGCTTGTCCCAAATATATGGGACTGCGGACGAGACTAGCTCGTCCCTCCCCGATACGTTCTCGCTTCGAGGCAGACTGAAGGGACGACCTCGTGTCGTCCGCTCACATCATGAGGTCGCCGCCGTTAATGTCGAGCGAAGCGCCGGTGATGTAACCGGCTTGCTCGGAGGCGATGAAGCAGATCAGGTCGGCCACCTCGACGGCGGTGCCGAGGCGCGGCACGGGAAAATTCGCGGCGAGTCGCGTGAGTAATTCGTCGTTCGCGTTCTCGCGTGTCAGCTCTGTGTCGATCATGCCGGGGCAGATGGCGTTGACCGTGACGCCGAATTTTCCGAGTTCCTTGGCCGCGGCGCGTGTGAGTCCGATAAGCCCTGTTTTCGACGCGGTGTAATGCGCGCCTCCGAGAGTGCTGACCTGCCGCCCGGCGGTCGATGAGATGTTAATAATGCGCCCGTAATTCTGCGCGCGCATCGCGGGAAGGGCTGCCTGTATCAACCGAAACGGCGCGGTCATATTGACCTCTATGGCCTCGCGCCACTCGGCGACATCGAGGTCGGGGAAGCGTGTGGTACGCGCGAAGGCCGCGTTGTTGACCAGGATGTCGAGGCGCTCGAACCGTTCGATCACGCGGTTGATTGCGGCGTTTGAGAACTCCTCGGCCGCTACGTCGCCCGGAACGGCCAGCACGCGGTCGCCGCCGATGTCGTTCGCAAGCGCTTCTGCGCGCGCGGCATCGCGGATGTTGATGGCGACGGCGGCGCCACATTCATGGAGGCGCATGACCGCAGCGCGTCCAAGTCCGCGCGCCGCTCCGGTAACGAGCGCGACGCGGCCGGAGAGATCGACGAACGGAGCAGGCACTGCATGGAAGATGCGCTGATATTATCACCGGACAACTACGTTGGGCGCACCACGTCCCGCCAGCCATTCGCCAGATCCGAATCGTCCTATCCTGCTGTAGCGGCGGTCTGTGACCGTCGGAAATATTGGACGCGAAATGATGCGACCGTCATAGACCGCCGCTACAGGAGAAGGGCAAGCCCGTTTGAGACAAATAAACCCGACGTGATAGGTTCATCATCGTGGAAGCGACCACGGCAATTGTTTTGCGAAAGCGCCCGTTCAGCGAGACGAGCCTGATTGTGACCTGGTGTACCGATTCGTTAGGCTGCATTCAGACAGTGGCAAAGGGAGCGCGTCGCCCGCGCAACGCCTTCGCCGGCCGGTTGGATCTGTTTTACGAGGCCGAGATCCAGGTGGCGCGCTCCCGCAAATCCAATCTGCATACCCTGACAGAAGTCGCGGTGCGAAATACTTTTCCGGGCATCCGCCAGGATTACAGTCGCACCCAGACGGCAGCTTATTTTGTCGAACTGATCGAACTTTGCACCGAGCGGGACCATCATGAACCGGAACTGTTCGATTTATTGCGGCGGGCGCTGGCTTTTCTTCACCTGAATGATCCTTCTTCCAAAGTCATCATGCATTTCGAGAAGGAGCTCGCAAAAATTGCCGGCGTCCATGCGGAGGAGCAGCGGCGAACGCCGGCCGCGGCCCTGGCGAACTTGTTTGGCAAACTTCCAGGTTCGCGCGCACCGTTGCTCAAGCAGCTTAGCTTGCGAGACTCAGTTAAGACTTCCTGATATGAGGCATTGCTTTCTTATCGCTTTGAGCGCGCTGGTCATGGCGCCCTGGGCTCACGCTCGCGATACCTACACATTCGATCCCGCGCGATCCTCCATCACTTTCACGGCCCATCAATTCATCGGCACAACCACGGGGCGCTTCTCCAAGTGTTCCGGCATCATCGAGCTTGATCGAGAACATCCCGATCGTTCCTCCGTTACGGCCCGGATCGAGGTCAAAAGCATCGACACCAAAATCCGCAAACGAGACGATCACCTGCTGAGTCCCGAGTTTTTCGACGCTCAGCGTTATCCCGAGATCATATTCAAGAGCCGGGCGGTTACGCAAACCGCTCCGCAAGCGGGCGATATTTTGGGCGACCTGACCATGCACGGTGTGACGCGCGGTGTTGTTCTGCATGTTCGCCTGGAGACACCGATTCAATCTGGAGATGCGCCTGAGCGCATTCGCTGGATCATAACGACCGAACCGTTGAAGCGGCACGATTTCAATCTGATGTTCAGCAAAACGGCGGAAACAATTTCAGGCATCGGCCAGGATGTCGGAGTGAAACTGGAGATTGAGGCGACGAAAACGGGTTCGCAATGATCGCTTTTGTTCTCGGTTGGGCCGGGATGGCTTGCTGGGTCGTCTGTTTTTGGTGGATGCATCGTATTTCTTCGCGCCAGGATTCCATGCTGCAGGAGTTGCATGAAATGGCGCAACGAATTGAAAAATTTTCGCGTGCCGAGCACGAATTGATCAAGGAGGTCCATCCGGTTGTGGCTAACATCAAGGAGACCGTTGACGATGTACACGGCGCTGTCGTCTCGGAAGGCGGTTCGACCGGGCGATGAAGATTACGCCGCTGGGCGATTCGGCGGTTACCATCTCGTTCTCAGAACTGAAGCCTCGCGAGGCCGGCGAGTTATTGCCGACGGTCTGGGCCCTGCGGGATAGCAATCGATAAGGCGGCGATTCCGGGAGTTGTTGAGACCGTTTCGAGTTATGACAGCGTCACCGTTTTTGTCGATCCCCTGGTTCCACTTTCGCAGGGCATCGCTGCCGCGCAGGTAAGCGAATGGTTTAACGAGCGCATAAGCAAGCTGGCAGCGCCGTTTGAAAAGAAACGCACCCGACTGAAGCACGCCGCCGAGGTAGAAATTCCTGTCTGCTTTGATGAGGAATTCGCGCTCGATCTCTCCGATGTGGCCGTGCGTTGCGGCCTAACGACAGAGAGTGTAGTTCAACGGTTCTGCGACGCGAACTATCTGGTGGCATTCGTTGGATTCACACCCGGGTTTCCGTATTTGTCCCGATTGCCGGCTGAATTGGCCGTGTCGCGGAAATCGGCGCCGCGAACCGCCGTGCCCGCGGGATCAGTGGCCATCGGGGGCAACCAAGCCGGGATCTATCCGTTGACCTCGCCCGGAGGATGGAACGTCATCGGCCGGACACCTTTGAAATTATTTGATCCGCAAAACAATCCGCCTTCGCTACTAACGACCGGTGCCCAGATTCGCTTCAGGCGAATAAGCCGTTCTGACTTTGAAGAACATTTCAATCGACCGGACGAAGTGCCATGAGCCTGCGTATTCTTCGAAGCGGAAGCTTCACTTCAGTTCAGGCCGGTCCACGGCTCGGTTCGCGCCGGTTTGGAGTGTCGAGTGGCGGAGCGCTCGATCTGATTGCGCTTCGAGTGTTGAACACGCTGGTTGCCAACGAAAGGCATGCCGCCGCGATCGAGATTACTTCGGGAATCGTTAGGCTGAAGTTTTCCGATTCGCGATTGGTCGCCTGGGGAGGCGGGGAGTATGAGGTTCGCATGGGACAGACAATTCTGCCCGCGGGCCACGTTGCTCGTCTTGCTGAAAACGAGGAGCTTACGTTTGCCGGACCGCAGAAGGGGTTTCGAGCGTGGCTCGCCATCTCTGGAGGCGTCGATGTGCCCGAGATTCTCGGCAGCCGATCGACCGATGGGCGCGGTCATTTCGGGGGATGGCATGGTCGCGCACTGCAGGACGGGGATACACTTCCTCTTGGGTCTCATTCTTCGCGGGCTGTCGCCTTGCTGAAACAATTGGAGAAACAGAGAGTCTCGGATTGGAGCGCGCCAATTGAATGGACGCATCCGTCGGCCGGGCCGCCGGTTCTTCATTTCATCCGGGGAAAGGATTGGGATTCGTTCGATAAGGCATCGCGAAACAGCCTTGCGGGCACGGCATTTTCGGTCGCGGCGGAATCTGATCGCATGGGAGTTCGGCTGCAGGGCGATCTACTCAAACGTGAAGACGACCGAGATCTCATCTCTGAAGCGGTGGCGCCGGGAACGATTCAGGTTCCCCCGGGCGGTGAGCCAATTCTGTTGTTAGGTGATTGCCAGACAATTGGCGGTTATCCAAAACTCGCCCACGTGATTTCGACCGATCTGCCGCGCGCTGCTCAGTTGCGGCCCGGTGAACGGGTGATGTTTCAGGAGGTATCTCTGACAGATGCGCACGCTCGCCTCTGGCAAATCGAACGAGATTTGGAGAAGTTCGCCATCGGGCTGGAAGTCGCTAAAAGATGAAGCTGGCCGTCGATTTGAATGCTGACTTGGGAGAGGGATCGGGATTCGACGAACAGTTGCTCCGGTCGGTCTCGTCAGCCAACATTGCCACCGGATTTCATGCCGGCGATGCCGACTCTATGCGAATCGCGATCGAAGGGGCACGGGCGAACGGTGTGGCCGTTGGTTCTCATCCGAGTCTTTTCGATCGTGAGAATTTCGGGCGCAAAGAGATGGATGCGACGGCCGAGGACGTGTTCGACGCGGTCGCCTATCAACTGGGAGTTTTTCAAGCCATCGCGGAACGCACTGGCGCCACGCCGGCGCATGTGAAACCCCACGGCGCCTTGTATAACATGGCCGCGCGGCGAGAAGATCTGGCGGACGCGATCGCGCGGGCCATCAGGCAGGTCGATCCGGCGCTGATGTTGTTCGCGCTGCCGGAGAGTGAACTGATGCGAGCAGGACAAAGACATGGCCTGCAAGTTGTGCCCGAGTTTTTTGCCGACCGAAATTATCTCGCGAACGGTTCGCTTCTTCCACGCAGCCGCCCGGATGCCCTGCTGACTGATCCGGAAGCGGCCGCCAATCGAGTCTTGCAAATGCTCGAGCGGGGAAGGATTTGCGCGGTCGATGGCAAGGAGATCGCGCTGCGCGGAGAGACGATTTGCGTTCATGGCGACACGCCCGGCGCGGTAGACTTCGTGCATTCACTGCGTGAGCATCTGCAAAAAAACAATGTGGACATCAGGGCGCCCGAGCGGTCCAGATCTTGACTGATCCCGTCCAGAACGAAGGTCCCGCACTCGTTCGCGGGCTGGGGAAATTCGACGCCACCGCGGTCGTGGTCGGGTCGATGATTGGCTCGGGCATTTTCATCGTCTCCGCAGAGTCGATGCGTCTTTTGAGCGCGCCCGGCTGGCTCTTGATGGCGTGGATTGGAGCAGGCGCCCTGACAATGACGGGTGCGCTTTGCTGCGCCGAGTTGGCAACCATGATGCCGCGCGCGGGCGGAGTGTATGTCTTCCTGCGCGAAGCCTATGGCCCCGCGTTCGGCTTTCTTTTTGGTTGGACGCTTTTCCTGGTTGTGCAAACCGGGACCATCGCCGCCGTCGCTATCGCCTTTGCGCGTTTCGTCGGTGTTTTCCTGTCTCCGGTTTCGAGCGAGAACTACCTCATCTCACCTTTTTCCGTGGGCAAAGGCTATGCCCTGAGCCTTTCGACCGAACAATTGACGGCCATTCTCCTGATCTGTGTTCTGACATTCGTTAACTGCCGTGGCTTGGCGCTCGGGAAGCTTCTGCAAAATAGCTTCACTTCTGCGAAAATGATCGCCCTGTCCGGCGTGATCGTGATCGGGCTTTGGTATGGCTGGAAAAACTCGTTAGGCGAATCACCCAGCTGGTGGAATCCGTGGAGGAACGGATGGAATCTCGACACGATTCAGCCGGGCCTGGGCTTGGCCGGAACGGTTGCTTTCATAGTCCTTTTCGGCAAGGCCATGGTCGGCCCGGTTTTTGCCCAGACCGCTTGGACCAATATCACCTTTCTCGGGAGCGAGGTTCGCGATCCGGGACGAAATCTCGCCCGCGCCTTACTCGCAGGTTGCGCCATTGTCGTCGTCCTTTATGTGCTGGCGAACCTTGCTTACGTCGTAGTCCTGCCGATGGGAGAAATTGCGCACGCTCCCCAGAACCGGGTGGCCGTCGCGATGATGCAGAAGATTCTCGGTCGTCCCGGCGCATTGGCCATGGCGGGAGCGATCGTCGTTTCGACTTTCGGATGTAATAACGGACTCATCATGGCGGGCGCTCGCGTTTATTTTGCCATGGCCCGCGATGGACTTTTTTTTCGGCGGCTTGCCGGGACGAATCGATTTCAGGTTCCGGGGGCTGCATTGGTCGCGCAGGGCATTTGGACTGCCCTTCTGACCTTGCCGCGGACGATCTCAGTTGGTCCGATGCCGGGGAAAGTTGTTTACGGGAATGTTTACACGCAGCTGCTCGAATACATCGTCTCGGCCGATCTCCTCTTCTATATCCTGCTGGTCGCCGCGGTGATTGTGTTGCGGTTCAAGCAACCGAATGCAGCCCGGCCGTTTGCGACCCTTGGTTATCCGTGGGTGCCGCTGATTTCAGCCATCCTGGCGTTCGCTCTCATGGCCGATTTGGCGTGGCTCGCGCCGACCACGTCAGGAATCGGAATCGCCATCGTGCTTACCGGTATCCCGGCGTATTGGATCTGGCGGAGACGATCTGTCGTAACAGGCGAAACGCTTTAGCCTAACGAATTCGAGTTGGTTTTGAATCCCTTACCCCAGCCCTCTCCCTTCCAACGAAGGGCGAGGGAGGAGAAGGGTGGTGGAAATCACAGATCTCTTCTTCCTCGCCCCGCAGCGCGGAAAAAGGATTGAGGTGAGGGGTAAGCAAATTGCGGAAGACTAGTTAGTCTTAACCCGTTTGAGCCGGAACCCGTCGGCCGCGGCTCCGCGGCCCATCGAATATTCGACCAGGCCGACGCCTTTCTTCCACACGACCTTTTTGAAATGGCCTGACGAGTTATGGTTCGACTCAAAGACGCACAAATCGCCTTTCAGCTGAATGGTTGTTTCCCACGGGCCCTCGGTGAACTCGAATTTTCCTTCGGTGATTCCGTAAACGCTGTTCTGCTCGAACTCCGGAGCTTTGTCTGCCGCCGCCAGCTTTTTCACCGCGGCATCGTTGTCCTCTTCGTTCAGCAGATAAATATGATCATCGGTCGCAATGAAATATTCCGGCAGGATCTGCCGGCCCTGTGCCGCCCGGGATGCAATGTCGACAAAGCTAATTTTGAATATCTGGCCCCAATTGGGATTGGCCACACGCGTGGTTACGACTTTAGCGCTCAGGCCGATCTCTTCCTGGGCAATGTCCTCGCCCCATTCAGCCCCGCGAAACTTAGCCGAGACAGGTTTGCCATCACGGGCGCTCAAAAATGGGTTCTCAGCGCGGGATACGATTACGGTCGCCAGAAGTGCGATCCCGAAGGCTAGGGTTCTCATGCGCAAGAAGTTCTATCTCAGCAATTAAGAGACAGCCTTGCGATGCGCAAACGCAATCGCACATTGATCGCCCATGTCCCGGCCGAGAAAAGTGGCAATCCATCCGGCGAGAGTCCAACCGCTGAACGACCGGCCTGTTCGCCGGGCCGAGTGTGTCCTTTATTGGATGCAACAATCGCAACGCGAGCATTTCAATCATGCGCTCGAATACGCCGCCGGGCGCGCGAACGAGTTGGATTTGCCTCTGGTGGTCGGTTTTGGTCTAACGAGCGACTATCCGGAAGCGAATCTGCGGCACTACCGTTTCATGCTCGAGGGCCTTCAAGAGGTCGAGCGCGCGCTTTCGCGAAGGCGAATTCGTTTTGTCCTGCAATTCGGTGACCCGGCGGTCGTCGCGCTTCGTCTGGGCAAGCAGGCCGCCCTGATTGTGTGCGATCGTGGTTATCTCCGGGTGCAAAAGGATTGGAGGCGAAAAGTCGCTACCAAAGCTTCATGCGCCGTCATCCAGGTGGAGTCAGATGTGATCGTTCCGGTCGACGCCGCCTCGGACAAGCGGGAATTCGGCGCGCGCACGCTGCGTCCAAAGTTGTTGCGCTTAGCGGAAGATTTTCTTGTGCCGCTTCCACGGGTGCGAATCAAGCGTTCATCCCTGAAAGCTGGCATGCGTCGGGTGCGCCTAACCGATCTCGGCGGCCTGCTACGGAGCCTGAAATTGGATCGCACCGTCGGGCCTGTCTCGCACCTGTTTCGCGGAGGAAACTCCGAGGCACAGCGCCGGTTCAAGGCGTTTCTCAAACGCCACCTGACCGATTACAAGGACCACCGCAACCAGCCCCAGACGGACGACGTCTCTCACATGAGCAAGTATCTTCATTTCGGCCAGGTTTCGCCTGTCTGGCTGATGCTGAATGTGAAGAAACATATCCGCGCCGGGCGCAAAAATGTTTACAGCTTCGTCGATGAATTACTCGTTAGGCGAGAATTGGCCATGAACTGGGTTGAACATACCCCCGACTACGATCGCTACAGCTCGCTTCCGGAATGGGCTCGGAAGACATTGCAGGAACATCGCGGCGACAAAAGGCCTCGCGTTTATTCGATGGCAGATCTTGAGCAGGGCCGCACGCACGATCCCTATTGGAACGCGGCCATGCGCGAAATGGTGCTAACCGGCTACATGCACAACTACATGCGGATGTATTGGGGGAAGAAGATTCTGGAATGGTCGCGGACCCCGGAAGGCGCCTTCCAGGCCGCCTTGTATTTGAATAATAAGTATTTCGTTGATGGCCGTGACCCGAACAGTTTCGCCAACATTGCCTGGGTTTTTGGGCAGCATGACCGTCCGTGGCCGGAGCGCGCGATCTTCGGAAAGATTCGCTATATGAATGCCGCCGGGCTGGAGCGGAAATGTGATATTCAGGCTTACGTCGTCAAAGCGCAGGCATTGATTCCCTGTTTCGGATCGTAAAGTGAACAGGAAAAGGCTATTAACTATAGGACTATTGGATTGACATTTTTTCCGGCACCCAGTAAAACAATGGAAGGGAGAATCTCTGTACTTATGAGAAATTTGTTAGGGCTGACAATTTTGGGAATTTTGGGCGTGGCAACGGCGGCTCGCGCCGACATCAACCCAAACTTCGCTTCGACGACCGGTAACGACACGACCACGAACTGGAATTACACCATCAATGTCACCGCCGGTCAGGAGATTATTTCCGGTGACTTCTTCACCATATACGATTTCGGTAATTTTGTTCCGGCCTCGAATTTCCAGCCGACCGGTTGGACCTTTGCCTCCAGTCTTTCTGGCGTAACGCCGCCGGGTGTGAACCCATCGATCGATAATCCGGCGGTTGCGGACCTTACCTGGACTTACAACGGGCCCACAATCCCGACCGAGACGTTCAACATCGGTTTGTTTGGTGTTGCCATCAATGGTGCGGAAAACACTCAGTCGCAAAACTCGCATTTTGCCGGCTGGGGAACTCGTGTAGGCGGCGATCAGGCAGGCACGAACATTGCCAACGCGGGCAGTATTATTGTTCCCCTGCAAGCCGTCCCTGAGCCGCCGACGATGGCGCTCATTTTTGCCACCGGCGGTTTGGCTGTTGCCGGCCGCTCCTTTTTCGCGCGCTTTCGCCGCTCCTAGTTCGCGAAGACGAGACGTCGCCACCGGCTCTCGAGACCCAGCCTTCGGCGAGGCAGGCGAGTGCGCTACCCGGAGTCAGACGCGCCAGCGCCGAGGTATCTTGAGATCGCCGCGGTGAACGTTTCCGCGAAGTCGTTTGCCTTGCGTTCGCCAACCCCGGTAATTTGCTCAAACTCCTGTCGGGTTGTCGGAAGCGCGCTCGCCATTTCACGAAGCGTCGCGTCGGAAAAGACAATGTAGGCCGGAACATTTCGTTCATCCGCCAGACGGCGCCGAACCGTTTTTAATTCCGCAAAAAGCTTTTCGTCGCACGGTTGTTCCGACCGAATACTGACCTTGCGCCGCGGCTTGGCCCGCGCGCGCTCAAATGGCTTTATCAGCGCGATCGGTGTCCGCTCGCGCAGCGCAGCCATGCCCTCCTGGGTTACGGTCAGAGTGGCAAATTTCCCTGGAGCCACATCGACCAGGCCGAGCCGCTGCAACTCACGCCCGATCCATTGCCAGGTCTCGCGCGATTCCTCGCGCCCGACGCCGAACGTGCTCAAACGCTCGTGTCCGCGTCGCTCGATAGCCTCGGTCTTTTCGCCGAGCAACACCTGAATGATGTGGTTCATGCCAAACCCGAATCCCGCACTGGCCGCGACGCGATGAACGCAGGATAGAAACTTTTGCGCGAGCACCGTACCGTCGACGGTTTCGCGCGGGTTCAGACAATTGTCGCATCCGGTGCAATCGGAGCTGGGAAATGATTCTCCGAAATAGTGAAGCAAGACGGTGCGGCGACATTCGTTAGTCTCGGCATAGGAAATCATCGACTTGAGTTGATCGCGCGCGATGGCTTGTTCGGCCTCGCTCTTGTCTTCGATGAAATCGCTTTTGTTTGACCACGTCGCCGATGCTGAAGAGAAGAATGCATTCCGCGGGCAGGCCATCGCGTCCGGCGCGTCCCGTTTCCTGGTAGTATCCCTCGAGATTTTTCGGGAGATCGTAATGAATGACAAAACGGACGTTCGGTTTGTTGACCCCCATGCCGAAAGCAATCGTCGCCGTGACCACGCGCACGTCGTCTCTTCGAAACGCTTCCTGCGTGGCCGCGCGCTCGCTCGACTCCAGCCCGGCGTGATAAGGTTTCGTGGCAAAGCCGGCACTGGTAAGCTTCGTCGCCAGCGTGTCCGCCGTCTTCCGGCTGGCGCAGTAAATAATTCCGCTCTCGTCGGGATGTTCCCGCAAGAATGCGGTGATCTGGGCGAGGGGATCGTTCTTGGCGACCACTCGATAGGTCAGGTTTGGGCGGTTGAAGCTCGCGACGTAACATTTGGCGTCTTTGAGACCGAGTTGCTTGACGATGTCCGATCGGACCCTGTCGGTTGCGGTCGCCGTCACCGCGATCAGAGGCGCTTCTGGAAAGTGCGCCCGCAACTCCGCGAGCTGTCGATATTCCGGCCGAAAATCGTGACCCCACTCGCTAATGCAATGGGCTTCGTCGATCGCGATCTGCCGAACGTTCCACGTTTTCGCCTTCTCCAAAAAATCAGGCAGCATCAAGCGCTCGGGCGCGATGTAGAGCAGCCGGAATTCGTTGCCATAAAGTCCGCGCAACCGCGCGCGCGCGTCGTTCGCGTCCAGAGTGGAATTCAAAAACGTCGCCGAAATTCCGCTCGCTTGAAGTCCGTCGACCTGATCTTTCATCAGGGAAATGAGCGGCGAAACCACCAGCGTGAGTCCATCGCTTATGAGTGCAGGCAATTGGAAACAAAGCGATTTACCACCGCCCGTCGGCATGAGCGCGAAGACGTCGCGCCCATTGAGGGCATCTTGAATAATCTCCTCCTGCAACGGACGAAATTCTTCGTAACCAAAGTGCTTTTTGAGCGCACCATGCAAATCGGCAGTCTGGACGAGAGAAGGATTCAACATGGGCGAAGTTCGACAATAGGGGCGGCTCAAGGATGCGGCCAGAGCGAAGTGCGAGAGCGATTGACAGGTCGTTCGCGAATAGAAATCATGGCAGAATGCGTTCAGTAGCAATTGCGTGCGGCCTCTCCCTGATTTCGAGTCTCGCCTTGGCAGATCCGAGTTTCGAAAAGATCCGCGACACGTCGCCGGACGGGAAATTTGCCATGCGAATTCAATGCGACAGCGAACCGGACAACCCGGAGAATATCGACTCCTCCGTGATCACAGCGATTGATCTCGTCTTGCTTCCCGATAAGGAGGTTGTCGCCAGTCTTCTTCCAAACGACGATGTCGGCACGACCTTTAGCGAGGTCACACTGCGGTGGTCGCCTGATTCAAAATGGTGCGCATTCTACTATGCCCAACCGCGCGTTGGTTATACCGGCGTGTTTCGACTCAGCGGGAGCGACTTCAAAGCGATGAACAAACCCGAGGAATTAGTGGCCACAAACAAAGGCGATGTACGCAACGAGGTACATCAAACCCACCAAATGGCTTAAGCCGGGAAGTCTTCAGCTGGAGCGGTACTCCATTATGCGGGGAGGGGATGGAGAGAGCGACGTCAAGCTTCAGTTGACCGCCGGATTGAATCCGAAAGGTAAATTCGTGATCCTTTCGAAGAAGAAACTCCCTAACAAATAGTTCCCATTAGCACCGGCATTCAGGCCGGTGGTGTCTCGCCAAAAAAAGACGAGCCGTTTTAACGGCTTACAGTTCTCATTCTCAAAGCCGTTGAAGCGGCTGAATGCACTTGGGCTTTCGAGTCACCGGGCTAAAGCCCAGTGTTAGTCGCGCGGCGTTCGCGAATGCTGGCCAGGAGAGGCCATGACTTCGACGCCCCTAGTTACGGCAAGATGGGAGCAGCTACTTTTTATTGCCGAGGATGGTTTTGAGTTGAGCGTCCGGATCCCAGTCCACCGGAGGCTTCTGGTCGCTCGACCATTTCATCCCCGCATTCCGCCACTTCTCCCGCCACTGTTCATGGGTGAAGCCAGCGTCATCGTCGCTTACACCGAATTGGAATCCGCAGCTCGGGCAAATCTCGTAAGATCCGCCGCCGGCCCGGGTACGCGGAACTTCCGTGAGCTTGGGATAACCGCACACCGGACACTTGTGATTCATTTTATCTCCACGTCTTCAGGTTCACTTCTCGGCCCGGCTGGCGATTAAAGTATTCCGGATTGCCCGGCTTGAAAAAAGTCTTGGTTGTCCCATTGCGATTATAGGCAGCAAACGCGCCGCTCCTTGGATCAAACACACGCAGCGTTCCGGTTGGATCGACTTTTGCCGGCAAGCTTTGCGCCTTGGCGCGTTGCAGG
Source organism: uncultured Verrucomicrobiae bacterium (assembly GCA_963824205.1). Lineage (GTDB taxonomy): Bacteria > Verrucomicrobiota > Verrucomicrobiia > Chthoniobacterales > UBA10450 > JBBRDU01. Next base: position 1,868,399 of record CAWGOG010000001.1, read on the forward strand.
AACTCCCAGGCCATGCGCGCGTAATCATCCTGATCGCGGGCGTGGAAATCAGAACCGTGACGGGCGAAATGATCGGGCAGCGACGCGACGTTGCCCCACGTCTTAGCCGCCGGTGGCGCCGTCTCGTTCGGCGGGACCTTCGAGGAAGCCGTAGTTGGCGCTGCAGGCGATGCCTTTTCGTCCCGTGACGACAGATCTCGCCTTCCTAGCCAGAGCCGCGCGGTCCCGAACTGAATCGTGTAGTTCTTTCCGGGTTGTAGTCCTTCAATAACCACGAAGTGATCAGTCGTCGGCGTTCGGTCCGCGGGTAAATGCACAATCGCGTCCGGCGAAATCTTTAAGCGCGTGCCGGTTGCAACATCCGTAGCCCAATGAACCGTGGCGGCATTTCCGTTGTGTGAAACCGCCGCTTCTCCGACCAACTGGGTAGCGTTGGCCCACGGCGCCAGGCTCGGCAGGCTGCAAAGGAGAAGGACGAAAACTCGCCACCGCAGACATCCAGTGTTGGAAGCTCTCAATGGTTTAGGCACGACGCTCTTTGATCGACAGCAAAATATCGGCGATAACTTCGTCGCGCGGCTTGGCGCCGAGGTTGCCCTTGCCGTGCACGCGCAGGCTGACGGCATTTGCTTCCATGTCGCGTCCTCCGATCACGAGCATGGTGTGAACCTTCATTTGCTCGGCGGCAGAGATCTTGGTTTTCATGTGATCGCTGCTCGCATCCAGTTCGCACCTGACTTCGTGCGCTCGCAGTTCCTTCTGGACGGCGCGGGCGTACTCCAGCAAGGCCGGCTCTTCGCCGATCGGAAGAATGCGAACCTGTTCCGGGGCCAGCCACAGAGGGAAGTTTCCGGCGTAATGCTCGATGAGGAACCCGATAAATCTCTCATGGGTGCCGAGCGGTGCCCGATGAATGCAGAGCGGTGTTTTTTCCGTGTTGTCGCTGTCCTTGTAAACCAGATCGAAGCGCCTTGGTTGCGCGAAATCGACCTGATTGGTCGCGATAGTGAACTCACGTCCAATTGCACTCCAGACCTGGACGTCGATCTTTGGTCCGTAAAACGCAGCTTCGTTAGGGACCTCGACATAATTGATGCCGGATCGCTGCAAAACGCCTCGGACCATCTCTTCAGTCTTTATCCAGAGTTCCGGTTCATCGACAAACTTCTGGCCAAGCCGCGCCGGATCGTGCGTGGAGAAACGCATGACGTATTTATCGATCCCGAACAATTTGAAATATTTCAAATACAACTGGTTAACAGCGTTGAACTCGCTCTCGAATTGATCGGACGTGCAATAGATGTGGGCATCGTTCATCTGCAGCGAACGAACGCGCATCAGGCCGAAGAGCTCGCCGCTTTGTTCGTAGCGATGGCAGGTCCCGTATTCCGCCAGTCGCAACGGCAGATCCCGATAGCTGCGTGGCAAGGCATCAAAAAGCTTGTGATGATGCGGACAATTCATCGACTTGAGGTAATAGCGAGTGCCCGACGATTCCTCTTCCTTTGAAAGCCCGGCCGCTCCTTCACCCGCGTTACGGCCCGTTTCCGGTTTATGGTCTCCGGTCTCATGCACTGTCATCGGCGGAAACATCGAGTCTGCGTAGTAGGGAAGGTGGCCGCTCTTCTTGTAGAGGCTTTCGCGAGCGAGATTGACGGTACGCACGCGCTGATACCCAGCGGCGAATTCTGTTTCCTTCGCCAGTTTTTCCAGCTCCTCGATGATGGCCGTGCCGCGCGGCAGCCAAAGCGGAAGACCGGGGCCAACGTCGTCGTCGAAGACAAAGAGCTCCAGCTCCTTGCCGAGTTTGCGGTGGTCGCGCTTCTTCGCTTCCTCGAGCATGGCGAAGTATTCGTCGAGCTGCGTCTTGTTCTTAAAAGCGGTGCCGTAGATGCGTTGCAACTGCGGGTTCTTCTCGTCGCCCTTATAGTAAGCGCTGGCGACATTGGTTAGCTTGAACGCGCCGATGTTCCCCGTGCGCATGACGTGCGGACCCGCGCAAAGGTCGGTGAACTCCCCATTGCGATAAATCGAGATCGGTTCGCCTTCCGGAATCCCCTGGATGATATCGAGTTTGAACTTCGACGGTTCAGGCCTTGTGCCAAGGGCGCCGAGTTCACCGCTCTTCGCCATCTTCAGAGCTTCGTCTCTTGAGAGCGTGACTTTCTCGAAGGGATGATTGGCTTTGATTTCCTTCTTCATCTCCGCCTCGATCTTCTCGAAGTCTTCCGGAGAAATTCGATGCGGCAGCTCGACGTCGTAATAAAAGCCATTCTCGACCGGGGGCCCGGCGGCGAACTGCGCTTCCGGCCAGATTTTGAGAATGGCCGTGGCAAGAACGTGCGCCGCCGAATGACGCAACCTTTCGATGTCAGTCATCTGCGCGCGCTGCTCGAGCGTTTTTCTGTCGTCGTTCACAATTATATGCGCGACCTCAAGCCGCGGAATGACAGGAATGTGCAGGGTGACGCCCGTTTGGCAATCTCTTCCCTTCGTTTCCGGTAAGCGGCTGTAGAACGGACGAGACAAGCTCGTCCCTCCCGGGGCGCCTCGGGAATGAACGTGGACGGGAGGGACGAGCTCGTCTCGTCCGGCTGAGATCGTCGTCCTACTTGAGCTCGGCCAGCTTCTTCAGGTCGACCCGTTTGATCCAGTCCTGCAATTCCTTTGGATCACGATTCTGAAGTTCGATTTGCACAAAGTAGCGCTTCGCAATCATGACCCAGAGGGTGGAGTGTTTTCGGTCTGCCTCGAAGGCTTCAAAACCAGGATTGCCGTCGATCGTGACAGACTTGCTGTAGCCGTCGCTGGTCTCGGAGTTGATCTTCCAGGCCGCCGTCGTGGCGATGACGTAATCGGGATTCGAAATCGAATCGAGAATGCTAATCGAGGCCGTGGGCGCGTTGTCGCCTTCGCCTTTCTTGTAATCGCGATGAACGTTCGTCAGTTTGAAACCGCCGACATCGGAGGTGGAGCCATCCGGCTTGTCGGCTGTCCAATCGGAGGGTGCATCCGGAAGCAGCGGGAGCAACTTTGTAAAATCGACCACGTCCGGCGCATCCGGCGGTGGTGGCGCCTGCGCCAGCAGGTGGCCCGTGAGAGACGCGACCGAGAAACAGAGCGCGGCTGCCACCCAAAGTACGCACTTTCGGCCTCCGAGCAAGGTTCTCGTCGGAGAAACTCATCGGTACTCGATTGACTTTGCGGGGGCCCTTTGTCAAGACGCGATTCGTGTTTACGAGTCGTAAGGGTAGCGCCGCAATCGTCTTCGGTCTCGGTCTTTTGGCTGTGGCCGTGAGATTTATCCTGATCGACCAGCCATTCGTCGATACATGGAGCTGGCGGCAGAGCGACGTCGCTGCGATTGCCAGGAATTACTCTACGAACGGGTATCGTTTTGCCACGCCACAAATTGATTGGGCCGGCAACGAGCCGGGGTATGTCGGAACGGAATTCCCGATCCTTCCGTTCGCCGCCGCGTTGGCGTATCGGCTCACGGGCGTTCATCCATGGGTCGGGCGCGTTCAGGCGGTTCTCTTTTTTGCGCTTTCGATTCCATTTTTCTTCAACCTTGTACGAGATGCCTTTGATGAGGAGGCCGCCACTTGGTCGCTTCTATTTTATGGATTTGCGCCTTTGTCGATCATGGCCAGCCGCTGCTTTATGCCCGACGTGCCGTCGATGGCACTCTCCATTGTCGGTCTTGATTTGTTCAAACGCTGGCTCTCATCTGGTCGCTCCCTTTTCTTTTGGATATCCGCTGCGGCCTTGGCCCTGGGGATTCTGATTAAACTGCCGACAGCGGTGATCGGTCTTCCGCTCGCGGTCATGGCATTCCAACGATTCGGCCGCTCCGCGTTCTCACGGGCCGCGCTCTGGGTTTTTGGCGGGATCGTTTTGCTACCCTCATGCGCCTGGTACTGGCACGCCTATCAAGTGGCCCAGGCCTTTTATCCGCATCATTTTTTCGGAGCCGGCGGCGTCGCGCTCGAGTCTGTTTCTTGGTACTGGCGAGTCATCCGAGTGACCATTGGTTCCAGCCTAACGATCCCGTTGACCCTAGTCGCGATCGCCGGGGCCGTGATGAGCGTCCGCCGAAACAACGGGCGTATTTTCTGGTGGTGGGGCACGGTCATGGTTCTGTTTGTTTTTGTCGTTGGCTACGGCAATCGGCATCCCTGGTATCAACTTCCGTTCGTCCCCATCGCGGCCGCCTTTGCCGGAGCGGCGTGTGCATCGCTCCTGAGGATTTCAACTGGCCGCCTATTCGCGCGAGCGGGCCTGGCGGCCATGCTGATCGCGTTTCTTTACGTCTCGTTCGTCAGGACCAGAATGCTTTACGTTGAACGGGCACGTGACCTTCAGGCGCTCGGTCTCGCCATTGAGAAAACGACGCCGCCGGGAGCGATTGTTGTCGTCGCGGATCTGGGAGATCCGACGGCGTTTTATTACGGCGAACGCAAAGGATGGCATTTCCTCGAGAAGGACGGTCTCTACAATGGTCACCCGGCCGATAGTGCCGCAGCCATCGCGAATCTCGCGGATCTTCGCAGGCGCGGGGCGAGCTACCTGGCGTTCTACTCGGGAACAACTTGGTGGCCGAATTATTACCAGGAATTCGGCCAGTATCTCGCGCAAACGGCTACCATCGAAAGCGACATGCCGGGTTACCGGATTTATCGACTCACGGGATCGTTAGGGCAATGATCAACCCGAGCGGCACGATTGTCGATCAGTCTGTGGCGACGAAAGGTCTTCGCCGTGAACTCGGCGTGTTCGATGCCGTCATGCTGGTGATGGGCGGGATCGTCGGCGCGGGAATTTTCGTCAATCCATCTGAGGTGGCGCATCGCGTTCATACGCCAATGGCGATTCTGAGCGTCTGGATTCTGGGCGGAGTGATCGCTTTGTGCGGCGCATTTATCTGGGCCGAGCTGGCGACACGCATTCCAGGGACCGGCGGACAATATCTTTACCTCCGCGAAGCCTATGGGCGGCCGGTCGCTTTTGTTTATGGCTGGGTTCTCTTGCTGATCACGCAGACGGGCGGGATGGCGGCGGTTGCGGTGACCTTCGCGGCATATTTCCGATCACTCACAGGAAGCGCGATCAACGAGAGCCTGCTGGCTGCTTTGGTTTTGCTTGGCCTGAGCGCGGTCAATTGTTTTGGGGCCCGCGCGGGCAGCTCGCTTCAAAGTGGTTTTATGATCCTTAAGATCCTTGCCATCGGAGCAATCGTCGTCGCAGCGATGACATTTCATTCGGCTGCCGCCGCAACACCGGTGTTGTTGCAACGCTCCGATTCGTTAGTGAATTTTGGGGCCGCTTTTGTTCCGGTCGCCTTTGCCTATGGAGGCTGGCAGACGGCCACATTTGTTTCGGGTGAAATGGCGAATCCCCGGCGCGACTTATCCCGCGGGCTGATCATCGGCGTTCTCGGCGTCGTGATTCTCTACCTGGCCGTCAACGTCGCGTGTCTTCGTGTCCTCGGGACGGTGGGGCTGGACGCGACGAGCACGCCCGCGTCGGAGCTGATGCGCAAAGTCGCCGGGGAGTCCGGCGCGCGCTGGGTGGCTGCCGCGGTGGCCGTTTCCACCCTTGGTTTTCTCAGCCAAAGCATGCTGACCGCGCCGCGAGTCTATTATGCCATGGCGCGTGACGGCACGTTCTTCAAGGGAGTCGGCGCGCTCTTTGGAAAAGCGAATGCCCCTGTCGTCGCCATCGCCTTGCAAGGCCTGGCCGCGGCGATCATTGCCTGTTCCGGAAAATATGGCGAAATTTTGAACTTCGAAGTGACAATCGACTTCATTTTCTTTGCCTTGACTGCGGCATCGCTCTTCATATTTCGCCGGCAACAAGCGGGCTCGGTTGAAGGGGTGCAAACCGCGCTTGGCCACCCGTTCTCCACCATCGTTTTCATTGTCGCGTCTCTCGGAGTTGTCGCCAGTGCGGTTGCGTCGACCCCGAAGATCAGTCTCATAGCCTTCTTGATCATGCTTGCCGGGATTCCGGTTTATATGATCTGGGCATCCGTTAGGCGAATTTCAGAATGAATCGCAAGGAATCAGCTTATATGCATTGGGCCAAGATGCACAGTCAGGCCCGGTTCAATCTTGCCAGCAGTGGGGTCGCGTCGTTTCCGCTGCGCGACCTTGGTGCCGATCTCGCTGCCATGGAGATCAACGGAGACAACAGTTACGGTTATCCTCCGTTACAGGAAGCAATTGCGGCTCACGCGGAGGTGGATTCTGCCTGTGTGGTTGCAGCAGCCGGCACTTCCATGGCCAATCATCTGGCAATGGGAACGATTCTCGAGCCGGGTGACGAAGTTTTGCTCGAGTTTCCCGCCTACGGTCCGTTGATTGATCTGGCTCACTATTTTCGTGTCGATCTGAAGCGGTTTCGTCGTCGCGAAGAGAATGGCTGGGCCATCGATACCGACGAGATCGGCCGCACGATATCAAACCGGACGAAGCTCATTGTCCTAACGAATCCGCATAATCCAACCAGCGTTGTTGCACCCGATGAAGTTCTCGCGGAAATCGGCCGCATCGCCGAAAAGGTCGGCGCGTATGTTCTCCTCGACGAGGTTTATCTGGAGACCGATTATGCGGGACAACGGCGATCGTCCTTTCATCTCGGTCCTCGTTTTGTTGTTACCAACAGTCTGACGAAGGCATACGGCTTGAGCGGCCTCCGGTGTGGCTGGATCCTCGCGGAGCCTGCGCTTGCCGGACGGATCCGAAAATTTGACGACATCTTCAGCGCGACACCGGTCCATCCGGGCGAACTCTTGAGTGTGGCCGCGTTCAGGGAACTGCCGCTTCTGCGTCAGAGAGCGAAGGCACTTGTCGATCGTGATCGAGCAGCTCTGGCGGATTTCATAGCAAATGAGGAGCGACTCTCCTTTGTCACAACTTCGAGCGGGACCACCGCCTTTCCGCGCTTGCGCAAAGGTGAGGTAAGAGATTTGGCCGAGCGACTCCGAAACCAATTTGAAACGTCCGTTGTGCCGGGCGAATTCTTCGAAATGCCCGACCATTTTCGCATCGGCATGGGTGTTGATAACGCCATGTTTGCCGAAGGGCTTGCTCGTATCGAACGCGCTCTTCTGTAGCGGCGGTCTGTGACCGTCGCAAACTGAGCGGGAAATAATGCGAGGGTCACAGACCGCCGCTACAAGGAGGCGGTGTTATGGAACACGCTTGCGTTTGGGCTTCACCAATCCGAAGCGTAGAGGATGCAAAGTGAATCCGGCTTTAGCATTCGCCCCGCGACACTTGAAGACATTCCTCTGATCCTGGAGTTGATCCGCGATCTGGCGACGTATGAGCGCGCCCCCAACGATGTCACCGCGACGGAAGAGCAGCTTCGTCATGTTCTTTTCGGCGAGAAGCCATCAGCAGAGGTCTTGATTGCCCGGGAAGGAAGCGAAGCGGTCGGTTTCGCCGTTTTTTTTCACAATTTTTCCACCTGGCTCGGGAAACCCGGCCTCTACCTGGAAGATCTATTCGTTAGGCCAGAAAAGCGAGGACACGGTTACGGTCGCGCTCTCCTGGTGGAACTGGCCCGGATCGCACGCGACCGGAACTGCGGACGAATGGAATGGGCCGTCCTGGATTGGAATGAGCCCGCTATTCAGTTTTATCGAAAGCTGGGCGCAAAACCGATGCACGAGTGGACCGTGTTTCGGCTGACGCCGGAGGAATTCGAGAAGTTGGCTCACGCCTGAGCGAAGGCGCGCGAAAGATGAAAAGACGCTCTGCGAGAATCGAGGACTACGGCTTCCTGAGCGACACCCAGACTGCGGCGCTGGTGAGTCGCGATGGCTGTGTGGACTGGCTTTGTTTTCCGAGATTCGACTCGGGCGCGTGCTTCGCATCGCTGCTCGGCACTCGCGATAACGGGCATTGGAGATTCACCACCAAAGAAAAGGTCAGGAAAATCACACGCCGATATCGCGGCGAGACACTCATTCTTGAAACGACCATCGAGACCAAGAACGGCGCCATCCGATTGATCGACTTTATGCCGCCTCGCGGGACGAACCCCGATCTCATCCGAATTGTCGAGGGTATCCGCGGAACTGTCGCCATCGAAATGGAGCTGATCATTCGCTTTGATTACGGCTCCATCATCCCTTGGGTTCGCAAACGGGACCACGGCTTGGAAGCCGTCGCCGGCCCGGACGCGCTGATTCTGCGCACCCCTGTTCCTACCTTCGGGCGCGATCTGACAACGGTGGCCGAATTTGAGATTCGGCGCGGCGAGAAAGTCCCTTTTGTCCTGACATGGTATTCATCGAATCAGTCGCCGCCAAAAAAGGTCCGGCCGATGAGCGCGCTCGCGCAAACCGAGCGATACTGGACGAAGTGGGCCAGGCAGTTCCGGCGGAAAGGGGCTATCCGGAAAGCGGTTATCCGCTCGTTGCTGACACTGAAGGGACTGACCTACGCGCCCAGCGGCGGAATTGTGGCCGCGGCAACAACCTCACTCCCCGAACAGATCGGCGGCGTTCGAAACTGGGATTATCGCTACTGCTGGTTGCGCGACGCGACTTTTACGCTCTTTGCCCTAACGGGTGCCGATTTTCACGAGGAAGCGCGACGCTGGCGCACATGGCTGCTGCGCGCCGTCGCCGGAAGTCCGGATCAAATGCAGATCCTCTACGGGGTCAACGGCGAACGCCGGCTGGACGAATACGAGATCAAGTGGCTGAAGGGTTATGAGAACTCCGCGCCCGTCCGTATCGGGAATGCCGCCTCCAACCAATTTCAGCTCGACGTCTATGGCGAGATTGTCAGCTCGATGTATCACGCGCACAAGGCTGGCATAGAGATGGATAAGACCGGGTGGTCTTTGCAGATCGCGCTCCTGAATTTTTTGGAATTAAACTGGCAAAAGCCGGATGAAGGCATCTGGGAAGTGCGGGGTGGCCGGCGCCACTTCACCCACTCCAAGATGATGGCCTGGCTGGCCTTTCACCGCGCGATTCAACTGGTCGAGGAACACGGTTACAAGGCCAAGGATCACATCGAACGTTGGCGCACGGTGCGCGACCGGATTCATGAGCAGGTTTGCTCGCGCGGTTTTGATGCAAAACGCGGCACCTTCACGCAGTCATACGGATCGAAGGCGCTCGATGCGAGTTTGTTGCTCATGCCGATGATTGGCTTTCTTCCGGTTACCGATGAGCGAGTCCGCAAGACCATTCGCGCGATTGAACGCGAACTGACGCACAAGGGCCTTGTTCTCCGTTACAAACCCCGGGCAAGCAGCGCTGACGGGTTGCCCGGAAACGAAGGAGTCTTTCTACCATGCTCGTTTTGGATGGTTAACTGCCTCGACATGCTCGGGCAAAGGCGGAAGGCCCGCAGGCTGTTCAACCGGCTCATGAAGCTCCGCAACGATTTGGGGCTGCTTTCAGAAGAGTATGATCCGGTTGCGCGGCGACAGCTCGGGAATTTTCCTCAGGCCTTTACCCACGTATCGCTCATCATTGCCGCGCGTCGCCTGGCTGGGCGAACGCCGAATATGAAACGTCTTCGTTAGGTCGCGGATGCGGTCGAGACAAGGCGGCGAATAAGGTCCTCGATGGTGACGATTCCGCAGAAACGTTTCTCGGAGTCGAGCACCGCCGCCAGGCCGAGGCGGGCCGCTCGAAGCCTTTGCACAATCCGATAGGCAGGCTCGTTTTCGGTCGCCGTGACAATGCGGCGCATATATCCGCCTAACGATGATGTGTTTTCCGTCCGGTCGAGGAGAAGGTCGAGCACGCTAACCAGGCCTTTGGGTTCGCCGTCCTCCACCACCGGTATTCGATCCATACCTGTCTTGACGCTGATCTCCACCACATGGCCGGGCGTGTCGGTTGGTTTTACAGCAACGATCTTCTCTGTCGGCACCATGACGTCCCGTACTTTAACGCCTCGAAAATCGAAAACATTGTGGATCATGGCCCGCTCCGTCGAAGTGAGCGCACCTTCCTGCTCGCTCTGCGCGGTAATTAGTTTGAGCTCTTCGCGAGCGGCAAAGATTTTGCCTTTATCGGCGTGCGGGAGGAGTAACCGCCCGATGGCGGCGCCAACATTGAGCAGCGGAGCGAGCAATTTGGAAAGAAGGCCGAGAATGCCGGCGAGGCGCGCAAGTGCGCGAAAAGGAAACCGTCGAAAAATGGCTTTCGGAAGCACCCCGAGCAGAAAGAGATAAACCGGAAGTGCGATGATCAGTGCGATGAAGAATCCTCGCGAGCCATACGCGCGAACGAGCAAATGCGTCAGCACGAGCAAGCCAACGATCTCGGCGGCATTAGTGAAGAGAAGGACGGTCACGAGAAGGCGCTCGGGCCGTTGCAAAAGCCTGTTCAAGAGGAGGGCTGCCGGGACTCGCCGCTTTACGTTTTGCCGCAGCCGAACCTGGTTGATGGACAACAGGCCGCTCTCGATTCCATTGAAGAAAAACGAAATGACCCAGCAGCAGACGATCAGGAGAATCATGATTCTTCGGCCGCAGGCGCTTCTTCCCGTCCGTTTCGCCTCCATTGGTGGTTTTTCTCAAGAGCATCTCCTCGATGCGTTTCCTCCCTGTCCGGCGCACGGTGATATCGAGGCGGGGAATTTCCAGGCGCGTTCCCGAAGGTGGCAGATACCCAAGCCGATTGAAAACGAGCCCACCGATGGTGTCGATACCCTCCGCTTCGAGTTCGAATCCCAAATGCTCGCTCAAATCGTCCAGGCGCGCATTTCCGCTGACCAGAAAACGTCCGCGATCCAGCGACTCGATATAAAGCTCCGTCTCCCCGCGAGGCACGGCGTCGCTCAGAATTTCCTCCACGATGTCGGTCGTTGTGATGATCCCTTCGGTCCCGCCGTATTCGTCGACCACAATGGCTAATTCCTGGGCGTGCGAGAGAAAGAGTTTCAGAAGATCGAGCGCGCGCATCGTTTCGGGCACAAACGAAGGGGCGATCAGAGCCTCGGTATAATGCGGCGACTCGTCGGCCAGGAAATTCTTCACGTCGAGTATCCCGATGATCTGATCCGGCGTATCGACATAGACCGGCACGCGCCGATGTCTCTTTTCACGCATCCGTTTGATGGCTTCCTCATTCGTTAGGTCGTCCGGCAGCATGAAGGCGTCTACCCGTGGGGTCATGCAGTCCTTGGCCGTCTTGTCGCCCAGTTTAATGATTTCCTGAATCATCTCGGCTTCGGCCTCGTGGAGCGCGCCTTCTTCCTCGCCGATCTCAACGATGGTTTCGAGCTCTTCGTCGCTGAGTCGCGCAGATTGAGCAGGCTGGCCCGGCGTAAAGAAATCGACCAGCGCAGTGCTGAATGTCTCGAGCCCGTGGCCGATGCGGTCGAGAATCGGCATCGAAACTTTCAAGGTGAATGCGCCCCTGGCGGAAAGACGATAGGGCGCCGAGAGCGCCACCAGTTTCGGAATCAAATCGCAGAGAAGAACCACGACGGCAAAAATTCCCACGGCGATCATCCATTGAGGCACACGTGTGACCGGCCCGCGCCAAAGCACCAGAAGGCAGAGCAGGATCAAGGGTACCTTTACGAGGCCGTCTCCCAGCAGGAGAACGTTGAGAACGCGCCGCGGACTTTCGCGAAAAACCTGAATGAAAGGTTTCAGCGCCTGATGATTATCCTGCAGTCGTTGCAGCTGATGCGGCTTGAGCGCAAATAAGGCGGTCTCTAATCCGGAAAAAAGGGCCGATCCGAAAACGAGGATCCCGATGCAAACCAGAATGCCGGCCAATTCGAGGCCCGTCATTCGTGCGGACGCCTCAGTCGGCGATGCGGGTGGAGAGTTCGCTGAAAGATACTTACTGCGGGTTTGCTCATCTGCTGAGCCGCGACAAGAGTAGGCTCTTCATGGACAAAGGCGAGAGGATTTCGCAATTCGTCAGCGGACTGGCCGGAGAGAAGGCTGCCGCTGCCTCGGGCGACACGGTTGTGAGCCATCCTTATTACCGCGCTTTTTTCCAGTGTTGGAACGAGCAGCGTTACTACGAAGCGCATGATGTCCTGGAGCAGGTTTGGCTGAAGAAGGACACTGACGACGACGATTTTTTCAAAGGGCTGATCCAGGCCGCGGGCGCTTTCGTTCATTTGCAGAAGAATTTTCAACATCCGACTCATGCAAAACATGGACGGCGCTTACGGCCGGCGGTTCGCCTCTTCGCCCTGGCGGAAAAACATCTCACGCCGTTTGCACCGACACGCCACGGTTTGGACGTGACCGGGCTGCTTAAGCTCCTTCATGAAAATAAAACGCGCATCGTTCAGTCGGATTATCAAATCAATCCCTGGTCGCCCGGGAGGGCGCCGAAGTTGAATCTAACTGCGCAACCCTCACCCTAGCCCTCTCTCCTCTGAGAAGGGCGAGGGAAGAGAACGCGCGTTCGGCATGTGGAGGGCGGAGCTCCTGCGACGCCTCTTCTTCCTCGCTCCGCTTGCGGGGAGAGGACTGAGGGGAGGGGCAGATGAAATCTCTCGAAGCTGGCTACATTGGCGAAGCCGCGCCATCGTGAAAGCAGCATGAACCAGCTCGCCGGAGAAAAGTCTCCGTACCTTCTTCAGCACGCCGATAATCCGGTTCACTGGCATCCGTGGAATGAAGCGGCCTTCGAAAAGGCGCGCCGCGAGAACAAGCCGATCTTCCTCTCGATTGGATATTCGACCTGTCACTGGTGTCACGTGATGGCGCACGAGTCGTTCGAGAACGAAGAGACAGCCGCGCTGATGAATCGTGACTTCATCAATATCAAGGTCGACCGAGAAGAGCGTCCGGACGTTGATCGGATTTACATGACCTTCGTGCAGGCGACCACCGGCCACGGCGGCTGGCCCATGAGTGTGTGGCTCACACCGGATCTGCAACCTTTTATCGGCGGCACCTATTTTCCGCCGGAGGATCGGTACGGCCACTCTGGATTCAGGAGTGTTTTGCGGAAGATCGCGAACGCCTGGCAGGAGAGCCGCGAGAAGCTTGTGCTCCAGGGCCAGCGAATTGTCGAGGCGCTGGCTGAATCGCAAAAATCTTCGGAAAACGATTCGTTAGCGGTCGGTGCGAACGTGTTCGATTTGGCCGCGGAGCATTTTTCGCGAAGCTTTGATGCAGAGGAAGGCGGATTTGGGCGAGCGCCAAAGTTTCCACATCCAGTAGCACTCAACTTTCTCAGCCGCTTCCAGGCGCGAGATCGAAAGAGCGAGATGAGTCCACGTGCTCTGGAAATGTTTCTCGTCACCCTTCAAAAGATGGCGGCCGGCGGAATGCACGATCATCTCGGGGGCGGCTTCCATCGTTACTCGGTCGACCGTTTCTGGCACGTCCCGCATTTTGAGAAAATGCTCTACGACCAGGCGCAGCTCGCGCTGGCCTATCTGGACGCCTTTCAAATTACGGGCGACAAGCAATATGAAGGCGTCGTTCGCGATATTCTCGATTACGTCGCGCGCGATATGACCTCGCTTGAAGCCGGTTTTTTTTCCGCCGAGGACGCCGACAGTGAGGATCCGAACCGGCCAGGGCACAAAGTTGAAGGGGCCTTTTACGTCTGGTCGGAAAGCGAGATCGATGCAGCGCTCGGCGCCGGCGCCGCTCTTTTTAAGAGCACTTATGGAGTCGAAAAAGATGGCAATGCTCCAGATGGGAGCGATCCGCATGGTGAGTTTACGGGGAAGAATATCCTGATTCAGCGCAAAGAAATCTCGGCGGCTGATGCGGAGTCGTTAGGTCGCGCGAGACAAATCCTTCTCGCGATTCGATCGAAACGGCCGCGGCCGCACCTTGACGACAAGATTATTACGGCTTGGAATGGCTTGATGATTTCCGCGTACGCGCGGGCCGGAGCAGTTTTGAGAGAAGAGAGGTATCTCGATGCGGCACGAAAGGCGGCGATCTTCATCAGGACGGCGCTCTACGATGAGGAAGCCAAGATTCTGTATCGCAGCTATCGAGAGGGCCGGAGTGCGATCGCCGGGTTTGCAGATGACTACGCTTTCATGATTCAAGGGCTGCTCGATGTGTACGAAGCTACTCTGGATGCTGGCTGGCTTCGTTGGGCGGTGGAGCTCCAAGAAACGCAGGATCGTTTGTTTTGGGATGAGAACGGCGGCGGTTATTTCAGCGCCTCGGGGAATGACAAGAGCCTCGTGCTCCGGATGAAAGACGAGAACGACGGAGCCGAGCCGTCGCCCAGTTCGGTCGCGGCCTTGAATCTCCTCCGGTTAGGCGAGATGACGGATCGCCAGGATTTACGGACAAAAGGAGAGGAGACCATCCGTGCGTTTTCGGCTGCCTTATCGCGCTTTCCAACGGCACTGCCCCAGATGCTGGTGGCGCTCGATTTTCAAATGGGCGCGAAGCAGCAGATCGTTATCGCGGGCGACAAGGATGTCAAAGATACGCGGTCGTTACTCGCGGAAGTGCATCGCCATTTCCTGCCGCACAAGGTGGTGCTGTTGGCGAACGATGGTGACGCAGTGCCCCAATCTCCAGCTGTTCGTGAAATGAAGCCGGTTAATGGCAAATCGGCGGCCTATGTGTGCCGGAACTTTGCCTGTCAGGCACCGGTGACGGATGCGGAGGATCTCGGAAAGCTCCTCGCGGGCTAGGCCGTGTCCCTCATCCCCGGTAAGTGGGACGCCACAGAGCTCGTCCCTCCACGCGAAAACCGGTGCGAGCGGCGACCTTTGTGTTGCATGGAGGGACGAGCTCCGTCTCGTCCCATTTTTCGCGAGTCGACTAACGATCCGCCGAACCGCCGCCGTTCAGGCGTGATTTTGTTTCCGGCAATTTCTTCCGCCGGCGCAGGCGCAACCAGTTGTTCCACGTTTTCTTCATGCTGTCGCGTGGCGTGAGATATTGCTGGTTGAGTTCGTTACTCTTGAGGATCTGCGCGAGCACACCCTTCACCGTCAGGTCTTCGGTGTTCAAAATGGTGTAAGCCGTGCCGACAGCCGCGGCATGGTGCGCGTCACTCGCCGCGGTCATGGGCAAACCGCGAGCCTGCGCGTACTTGAAGGCATAACGATTGTAGCGACGCAGCGTGGTGGCGGCGTTGAACACTTCGAGCGCGTCGACCGGCAATGTCTCAAGGGTGGCGAACCGAATTCCCGCGCGGAAGAGATCGTAGGGATGGGGCGGAATCGCCAGGCCGCCGCGGTCATGGATCATGTGGCAAACGTCGAGAGCCGGTTTCCCTTTCAAAAATGGCAGGGTCGCCCCGATGCAGAGAAGATGGCCCTCGGCCGTGGTCACCTCGACCGCCGGAACGATGAGGAAATTGTCGACCGCCGCACCGTCCATGCGCATCAGCCCTTTATCGATCAGATAGGTAATGGCGTCGCAGGTGTTGTGATCGGTGATGGCGATGCCCTGCAGGCCCTTGGCCTTGGCGGCGGCAATGAGTTCTTCCGGGCTGGAAACGCCGTCGCCCGAAAAGAACGTGTGCGTATGCAGGTCAATATTGATCGGCATGGTGCGGAGGTTAGTTTGGGCCAATCTAAATGGAAAGGGCCGGTTTCAAAGAGTGGTCATCCGTTTGTCAGGCGATCGCCGACGGCCGGCAGACGATTATCATCCGCAAAGGCGGCATCGCCGAGGGGCGTGACGGCTTTATGTTTCAGGCACCGCGAGTTTTATTTGTTTCCAACGTGGTTCCACGAAGAAGCCGAGAAGATTACGGCACCGCAATTCGCCGCGCCGGCTGACTCCACTGGAAATGTGACGATCAGATGCGCCGTGAACGTGGAATGGTCCGGCGTGGTGACGGATTGGTCGATCGCCGAGGCGCTCGCACCGTTTCACATTTTGCGTGAAGGGGTCGTGCGCGAGCGATTCGAGTATGCGGAGGCGCCGGGGATACACGTGGCTTTTGTCCGCGCTTTCCGGGTCTCTTCGCCGTGGACTTTTCCTAACGAAAAGCGATTTGGTGGATGCCGGTCGTGGGTGGAATTGCCGAAGCCGACATCCCCGCCAGAATTCATTCCGGTTTTGGGTGATTGCGAAATACACACAAGACTGTCGGCATTTAAGCGCATGGCAAAGGGAGCTGGAGTTAACGCCTCCCACGGGTCGGCGTAACGGAGTATGGATCCGGATCACCAAGCTTCACGTCGACAATCATCATCGGTTCATTGCTCAGCTTCGTCTCTGTGCTCTGCGCCATCAAAACGTTCGTCGACGCGCGCGACATTGGTTTGATCCACTTGAGCATCAAGGGAGCAGGCATGTGGGTGACCCCAGCCCAAGCATGCATCGGTTGGGCGTTCTTTGGCGTTGTCGGTCTCGTATTAGTTTTTGGCGGACTGCGGGCAATGAAATGAATGCGAAGAATCCGAACGCGTTCTGGCAGGTCCGATGGCAATCACACCAGTTCCTCTTCGAGGACATCGGGACGCGGCGTTGTTTCGGAGGAATCGCCGTTCGTGCGATTGAACTGCAGATCGTAAAGCCGCCGGTAATGCCCCGATTTGGCAAGGAGTTCGGCATGGGTGCCAGTCTCTTTGATCTGCCCCTGGTCCATGACCACGATTTGATCGGCCGAAAGAATGGTCGACAGGCGATGCGCAATGGCGATGACCGTCCGGCCTTGTGCCAGGCGCTCGAGAGCCAGTTGAATCTGTTTCTCCGATTCTGAGTCGAGCGCCGAGGTCGCTTCGTCGAGCAAGAGGATAGGCGCGTTCTTCAACAAGGCGCGCGCGATGGCCAATCGTTGCTGTTGTCCGCCGGAAAGCATCATGCCCTTGTCGCCGACAACAGTTTCGTACCCTTCCGGCTGATGCATGATGAAGTCATGCGCGAAGGCCGTCTGCGCGGCCGCGTAGACCTCGTCAGCCGTCGCGTCCAGCCGGCCGAACTGGATGTTTTTGTAAATCGTGTCGTGAAAAAGAAAGGTCTCCTGGGTAACGAGGCCAATCTGCTGCCGCAGTGATTGCTGGGTTAACTCGCGCAAGTCCCTGCCATCGATCCGGACGACACCGCTGGTGGGATCGTAAAGGCGGAGCAGCAGCGAAAGAATGGTCGACTTGCCCGCGCCGCTGGGGCCGACGAGCGCATAAGTCTTGCCCGGTTCGATTTTCAGATCGAGATCGCTCACTGCGTCGGCGACGCCTGTGGAATAACGAAACGTCACGTGATCAAATTCGACTGAACCTTTGACGTTCGTTAGGTCAATCGCGCCGGGTCGATCCTGAACCGTCGGCTCCGAATCCATGAGCGCGAAAATCTTTGAAGTCGCTCCGACGGAGCGCTGGATGACGATATGCAGCTTGCTCAGGGTTTTGATCGGATCATAGAGGACGAAAATGCCGATCATCAGGCCGACAAATTTTCCCACGGGAAGGTGCGCGAAATAGACGTAAAAGAGCGCGATCCCGATTCCTATGGAAGCGATTGTTTCAACCATTGGCCCAACCGCCTCGGACGCTCGAACCATGCGCATGGCATTGCTGAATTGTTGTCGGGTGCTCTTAACGAATGACTTTTCCTGATGCTCTTCGCGGGTGAAGGATTTTATAACGCGGATGCCGCTGAAGGTTTCCTGCATCGTGACCGTCATTTGCACCATGCCCTTTTGCTCGTCTTGAACTGCGCGACGCGCGCGGCGACCAAAAAGCTGAATCGGAATCAGGCAGATTGGAAGAAGCACGAGAGTGACGAGCGTGAATCGCCAATCGACATAAAGAAGGCCGGCAATGCCGGCGAGGATTGAGACGGGCTGCTTAAAAACATCGCTACTAACCGTGCTCAGAGCCATCTGCATGCTGCGCGTATCGTTCGCGATGCGCGACATCAGGAAACCCGTCCGGATCTTGTTATAAAAATCCATCGAGTGATTCAGCAGTTTGCCGAAGAGCTCGTTGCGGATGTCCATGACCACGCGGTTGCTCACCCAGTTCATGTAGTAAGCGTTGCCGAAGGAGAGCAGACTGCGGATTGCCATCAGGAAAGGAATAAGCAGGCAAACCCAGACAATGGAATCGATCTTCCCGCCGGCGGAGAGCAGCTCCGAGTGTTTGAAGATTGTTTTCGCGCTGGGAATGGCGCCGTGAAAAACGACATTCGCAACCTTCGCGATGACCGGCGCAACTAGTCCATTCAGAATACCGAAGAGAAAACCGAAGATGATGCCGACAACGAAGCGCCATTTGTATGGCTTCACATACGAGAACAGACGCGGATACATCCCTTTGGATGCAACCACGGCTTCGCGGAGAGAGAGCTTTACCTTTTCGCCTTTTTTGTCGCGCATCAGGCTGAGGCTGCCGGAGTCGGCAGCAGCGAATTCATAGCATCGATCACCGCCTGCGTCGAGATCAGCTTCATCGGTAGGCGGGCCTGTTTGGGGACGAATTCCTGAAGCGGAACTCCGGAATCGCCCTGGAGAATCAAGGCGACGCTGTCGCGAGGCCGCCAATGAAATGGATTCGTTGGGCCGTAAAGCGCGACCTGCGGGATTTTCAATGCCGCGGCCATGTGCACCGGGGCGGAGTCAACCGTAAGGACGATCCTCGCGCGTGCGATAACGGCGGCGAGGGTTAGCAAATCCATTTTGCCCGACAGATCGACCACCCGGCCTGTTTGCGAATTTTCAGTCGGCGGTGGCAGTTCTCCCATGATCTCGGCAAGGTGCGACTGCTCGATGCGCGATGTTCCGCCGGTGATGACGACATCCATTTGCTGGTTAACGATGTGCCGGATCACTTCGCCCCAACGTTTTTGTTCCCAGAATTTCTCTGCGCGCGCCGATCCCGGGTGGACCAAAGCGAAGGGTGTGCGGATGTGCGCGTGTTCGAGGAGACTGACCGCTTCGCGTGCGGCTGATTGCGGCACGCTTAAGGACAACGGAGGCGCGGGTTCAGGCGAGACGTCCATCGGCTCGAGCAGGGAAAGGTTGTAGTCGATCGTATGCATGTCGCGCATGCGATGATGCACGAATTCATTGTAGGCGCGCCCGCGCAAAGGCGCGCGCTTCTTCACGCGGAACGAGACAATCCGTTTGCGCGCGTGCGAAAGAAACGACAGTAAAGCCGAGCGGCTGTTGCGCGTGAAATCGACCGAGTAATCGAAGCGATTAAATGCGATGGAACAGAGAGTGCCAATGTCTCCGATGTTGCGACGGATAACCAGGACGCGATCGACCGCAGGCAGCGCCGGCAAGAGCGGTGCGGTTTCCCGGGAAAGAACCAGAGTTAGTTTTGCGTCCGGAAATTGCGCGCGCAGAGCGGCGATCGCCGGCGCGGTCAGGATCAGGTCGCCGATGCGTTTGAGTTGAATGAGCAGGATGTTCAAGGCTTAAGCGATCCGTTCAAATATTTGGGACAAGCGGGAGCTTGTCCCTCCAGGTGGCGTTGGTTGCTGACGGTCCACAGGCGAATGTTACGCATTACGAGGGACGCGATAAACGCGAAAACGGTTGGATGGAGGGACGACCTCCGTGTCGTCCCAAACATTCATCCGCATCGCACCTTTTCGATTGCCGTGCTGTAAGCGTCGAGAAGCCGGGTCCGATAATGGTCCCAGGTGAAATTCTCGACCACCCGTTGTCGCGCGGCGCCGCCCATTTTTTCGACCGCTTCGGGATGATCGTAAAAGTAGCGGATGGCGTTTGCGATCGCATCGACATCGCCCGGCGTAACGAGAATGCCTTCGATCCCATCACGGATGACGTCGCCGGCTTCCTTTGTGGTCACACAGGGGAGCCCGCAGGCCGCCGCTTCGTAAACCGTCTTGGCACTTCCTTCCCATTGCGAAGGGAAAACGTAAATCGTTCCCTGGTTGAGATAATTCTCGGGATCGCGCGTGAATCCGGTCGTGCGAATGTTGTCGCGCCAGAAGTTTTTCAAGTGTGGTCTGGCTTCTTCGTGCACTGAACCCACGAGCCAGAGCTCGGCATCGGGCAGGTTTAGCCGATTCCACGCTTCCAAGAGATGATGGATTCCTTTGCGCTCAATCAGCGCGCCGGAAAAAATTACGCGAAATTTCGGGGGTCGCGTGCCCGGTTTGAAGCGCTCGATATCGACGCCGCGCGGCAGATAGAAAAGTTTTTCTTCAGGAAAATTTTTCGCGCGAAAGGTTTCTGTCGCTTTTTCCGAGAGCACAACCACAAGGTCGGCAAGATCGTACTCCTCGAGAAAACGTTCGCGCTCCAGGAGCAGGCCCGATTTCCATTTCGCGAAAGGGCCTGTGGCCTGGATTTTTGACTCTCCAACTTTTCCGGTGGCGCGGTCGCGGTGCCATGTTGGGATCTCGATCAGGCTCGGGATTTTTCGCTTCTTAGCCACGCGCAGGCTTTGCAGGCAGTCACCCGACCAGCTGTGAAAGAAATCGTATCTGCCGGTTTCGAGCTGCCGGGACGCGATCCAATCGAGGTATTTCTTCTTCGCTCCATAATAATAGGGGCGATCGAGAAACGAGATCAGCCGCACGGGATGCCAGCGCAACGACTGGATGAAACGCGAGGGAATTTCGCGTTGGCGGTTATCGTAAGCCACGGCGCGCCCGAGGAATCCGCCACGATAGGAGGCCCGCAGAGCTTCAAATGAGTCGGAATCGAGACCGGGCCCGCCGATTCGCGCGAAGATCGAAAAAAGGAGATGATGGGGCAATTGACGCATCTTGCTTGGCTGCTGCGCCGCTTCCTTTACGGTGTCACCTGGCATCGGTTCGAATTATTCTGAGCTCATCGGGCAAGTAAAGGTTCATGTCGACAGACACTCATGTCATCGGATTTGTGCGGCGCGGCTACTCGGGGAGTGGCGGCGCCGAGGCCTACCTGAAGCGGCTGGCTGACGGGGTCGTTAGGCTAGGACATGAAGTCGTGTTGTTTACCACCGACGACTGGCCGGCAAGCGAGTGGACCTTCGGTCGAATCATTCGATTAACATCACACTCGCCGATTCGATTTGCCGACAAGCTTGAGCGCGTCCGAGACGAAACGCCGGTCGACGTGCTGCTCAGTCTGGAGCGCGTTCGTTCGTGCGATATCTACCGTGCCGGCGACGGAGTCCATCGCGCCTGGTTGGAGCGGCGCGCAAAATTCCAAACGCCCTGGCGAAGGTTGTCGAACCGTTTCAACGCCAAACATCCCGATATCCTGCGACTCGAACAACTCCTCTTTGACGAACGCCGGGCTGAGCGAGTCATCGCCAATTCTCAGATGGTTAAGAAGGAGATCGTCGATCTTTACAACTATCGGCCGGACCGCATCGATGTGATCCGCAATGGAGTGCGTCTGGACGATTTTCGATTCGACCAGGGGTTGCGCGAAAAAGGGCGCGCCGAGCTGGAACTTGCTCCGGATGAAATCGGGCTGCTCTTTGTCGGGACAGGCTGGGAACGGAAAGGCCTGCGTTTCGCGATTGCCGCCACGGCTGCGACCAAGGCCAGGAAGATTCGTCTGATTATCGCCGGCCGCGGAAACGAGGAATCGCTCCCGGCGAATAAGGCCCGCTTTCTCGGCGAGGTCGAAAATCTGCGGCCAATCTATGCGGCCGCGGACATTTTTATTCTCCCGACGATTTACGACCCGTTCTCGAACGCCTGCCTGGAAGCGCTCGCTTCGGGCCTGCCGGTCATCACCACGCGCGCAAACGGTTTTAGCGAGATCATGGAGGACAAGATCCATGGTTCTATCATTGAGAATCCTGGCGATGTCTCGTCGTTAGGCAAAGCGATTGATCTTTGGGCAGACCCGACGTGGCGATCGGCCGCGCGTCCGTCAATTATCAAACGAGCCGGGCAATACGATATTGCCCGAAATGTGGAGCAGACCGTGGCGGTGGTCGCTCAGGTGGCCGCGTCGGCCGCTTCCAATGTCGGAAAGATGCGAAACACCTGATCGAGTTTCGCGATCTCGAAGATCGACCGCACTGATTCCTGCATCCCGATGATGCCGAAAATTCCACCGTATTTTTTGACCTTCTGCATGGCATCGATCAGAACCGCGAGTCCCGAGCTATCGACGTAGCTGACACGCGTAAGATCGACCAAGAGTCGCGCAGGTTTCTTCGCGATTATTTCCTGGAGCGAAATGGCGACCGCGGGAGAAATGTGAAGATCGATTTCGCCTTCGAGAGGGAAAACGGCCCTATTCGCGGGCGATTCGGTGACAAGAGGGGCTTTCGACATAGGAGAGGCGCCCCGTTTTTACCAACCGAGCGTTTGAATCACTTCGTCGACGTTCGACAAATCATCAAATAGAAAATCGGGCGAATGCTTTGCCAGATCGGCGCGTGGCCAGCTTCCGGTGGCGATGGCGACCGTCCGCGCACCGAAGGCTTTGCCGCAGGCGATGTCGCGCGGCGTGTCGCCGATGACGTCGATTTGCGTGGGATCGAACTCGTGGCCGTGTTTCTCGCGAGCGCGTGTGCGCGCAAACGAACCGAGCTCGTTGCGGTCGTGATGATCGTCGGCGAAGGCGCCGAATTCGAAGAAGTGCCAGACTCCGTAATGCTCCAGCTTCAGCTTCGCGCCGCGCGAAACATTGCCGGTGAGAAGGGCGAGAACGACCTCGGGGCGGGTGCGAAGTTTCTCGAGCAGTTCAACCACACCAGGGAGAATGCGCCCGGCGCGATTCGGAAGTTCCAGAGACAAATGGTGAACGTAGGAGTCGAGGAAAGCGGCCACGTGAGTCGGAGAGGAATCGAGCCGATGTTTTTGCAGGATGTTTTTGACGATGCTGGAATCGGTCATGCCCGCGATTTCGATATCGGCCAGGTCGTCTTCGATCTGGAAGCGTTCCTTGAGCGCGCGGTGCAGCGCAAAGACGCCCGCGTGCCCCGAATGGATCAGGGTGCCGTCGATATCGAAAAGGAGAAGACGCTTCACAAGAATTGCGGATTGCGAAATTGGAAAGCCCGGTCGCTCCTTCACCCGCGTTACGGGAATTGCGGAATGGTACCGGAGCGATGATCCTAACCAGAAATCGGAAATCTCAAATCTGAAATTCTAAATTTGAAATCTCCATGATTTATCGCGGAAGACTGGCGCCGTCGCCTACCGGATATCTTCATATCGGGCATGCGTACACTTTCTGGCGGGCGCAGGAGCGGGCGCGTAAAGCGGCTGGTCAGTTGGTTTTGCGGATTGAAGATCTGGACGAGGCGCGTTGCCGTCCGGAGTTTCGCGATGCGGTCATCGAAGATTTGAGTTGGTTCGGATTGAAGTGGGATGAAGGGCCCGACGTCGGCGGACCGTTTGCGCCCTATGTGCAAAGCCAGCGGCGTGATTGCTATCTCGATTTTCTGAGACAGCTTTGCGACGCAGGCGCGGTCTACGGCTGCACTTGCTCGCGAAAAGATGTCGCTGAGTCGGCGACAGCGCCGCACGCGGAAAATGAAGAACCGATTTATCCCGGGACGTGTCGTGATCTAAAGAAAGCGACTTCGTTCGAATCGCTGCTCTCAGGAGAATGGAATGTCCGTTTTCGTGTTCCCGATGGCGAAACCGTCCGGTTTCAGGATGGCCGCGCGGGGGAACAGGTCGCGATCGCCGGAAAAGATTTCGGCGACTTCGTTGTTTGGCGCCGTGACGATGTGCCGGCTTATCATCTCGCGGTAGTCGCCGATGACATCGCGATGCGCATCACCGAAATTGTGCGCGGCGAAGATCTCTTGCTCTCAACTTTTCGGCACCTGCTGCTGTACCACGCGCTTAATGTCGAGCCGCCGGCGTTTTATCACACGAAACTCGTCACCGACGAAGATGGGCGGCGATTAGCGAAGCGGCACGCTTCGCTAAATTTGCGAGCGCTAAGGGCTGCCGGAGCCAATGCCGATACGATTAGGTCAACCTGGGTAAATCTGTAGGGGAAGCTGCTAGCCATCTCAGGTGCCAGGAGACGACTGCGGTTGATTTAGCTTTTGCTCGATCTTCGGAATCTCCTCGGTCTTTTTCTGCAGGGCGTTTTCCTCGAGGCGAAGAAGCAAAGTTAAATAGGCGACTTTTGCCTGCACTTCCGAGGTCACAGTAATCAGTTCCTCAATGTCCCGCGGCGTGAGATTTCCGTCCGGTGACCGCCGAGCAATCGCGCGAGCCACTTCGATGCGGGCCCCCATCTCGGACGATTGTTCCATGATGATGGCGATGTCCTCGTAGATATAGACATAGTAATGCAATTCATCGTGCGCCATAAGACCGAGCGACCCATTCTGCTTTACCGCCTGCCATGTCGCGTCTTTTGGCCAGTAAAAATTGCCTAATCCGTAGACCAATTTCGAGCCGATGGGCGCGGGCGATTGTGACACAGGCGATGTTTGGACGGCGCGCAGCAACGCCATGTCCGCACCTAAATCAGCCGCCACCTTTCCGACCGCGTCCAGGTTCTTGGCGAGGACGCCACGGTTCTGTTCGAGTTCCGCGGCCAACTCACGCCGAGCTTCCTGCAGTTGGTGACGATGATGAAAATATACGACCGTCTGTTCGAGACCGATGGCAATCAGCAGCCCGATCGTGATGGCCACGATGTGGATACAAAACTGTCTCCAACTGTGAACGCCTCGTGTGGCGGGTGTACTTCGATCATGGATGCAAACGCCTAACGAAAAGCCGGCCATTCGCAATTAACAAGCATTTCCGGGGGAATCACCGATGGCATTTTTCGATCATGAGCAAGAGCATGATCAGGAGGGAAGTCTAGAGGACCGGGGCTTGCATCATTATGACGGCGATGATGCTGATGAAGAAGGCTAACAAGGCGACGGCGGCCCCGGCGAGGATTGGGATTCGGAGCGGGTCGTGTTCTTTGCTTCGTTTTGGGAAAGGGGAGGCGTTCGCGAAGTCGACAGGCGCGGTGCTTGTTTCCGCTCCGGTCGAGATGTCGATTTTTTCGGGCTCGGGCAAAGGTGCGGAACCTTGCGTATCGGATTCGAAACGCGATTCTACGCCACCGAAGCGGACTTTATCATCGAACCGGAGCAGATGATCTTTGACCGGGATCCCGTTCACACGAGTGCCGTTGGTTGATCCCAAATCTTTCAGCCGATAATTGTCGCCTTCACGCTCCATCTGCGCGTGACGACTCGAGACGGAGCCGTCCTCGATGATGATCATGTTATCCGGCGCGCGGCCGACGGTAACGACGTCTTCGGTGAATTCGTAACCGATTTTGCCCTGCGACTGGGTGGTGATGATCAGCTTAGGCATCGCGGCGCTGACGTTACTATGAACTCCAATGATGTGTCCAGACGGCTGTTTTGGGCCGCTTCACGTCAGACGGCTAGCGCAGCGCCGAAGCTCCAAATCCCAAGCTCCAAGCTCCAAAGAATAACCAAGCTCCAATAACCAAATTGCGCTCAACGGGACACAATCCCTTTGGATTTGAGAATTGGATTTCCTTGGATGTTGGAGCTTGGGATTTGGAGCTTCCGCACGTGCTTCAATTGACCCAATGGGGCGCTCCCACCATAGTGCGGTCCCATGGCTATCGAGCACACGCGCAACTTTTGCATCATTGCGCATATCGACCACGGCAAGACCACCTTGTCGGATCGATTGCTTGAGCGCACCGGGACAATCCACGAGCGGGACAAGCAGGATCAATTGCTCGACTCGATGGATCTGGAACGCGAACGCGGGATCACGATCAAGGCGCATCCGGTGGCGATGAAGTACACCGCGAAATCCGGGCAAACGTATCGGCTGAACCTGCTGGACACGCCGGGCCACGTCGATTTTGCCTACGAAGTTTCGCGAAGTCTGGCAGCGTGTGAGGGCGCGCTGCTGATCATCGACGCTGCGCAAGGCGTGGAAGCGCAGACGGTGGCGAACGTTCATCTGGCCCATAAACAAGGCCTGGTGCTCGTGCCGGTGATCAACAAGATCGATTTGCCTAACGCCGATGTCGCCTCAGTGCATCGACAGCTCGAAGAGATTCTCGCCATCCCCGCCGCCGAGGCAATCGACGCGAGCGCGAAGATGGGCATCGGGATTGAAAACATTCTCGAAGCGATCGTGGAAAGAATACCGGCGCCGGAACCGCCGAAGGACGAGCGACTACGCGCCCTTGTTTTCGATTCGGTCTTCGACATTTACCGGGGCGTGATCAGCTACGTTCGGGTTGTCTCGGGAAAGATCGAAGAGGGGCAGGCGATCAAATTGATGAGCAATAGCTCGCGTTACGACATCAAAGAGGTCGGTGTGTTCACCCCGAAGATGTATCCGCAGAAACGGCTTAACGCCGGCGACGTCGGCTATTTCATTGCCAACATCAAGACGACGGCGGACATCAAGATCGGCGACACCATTACCGATCAGCATGATCCCGCGAAAGAAGCGCTCCCCGGATTCCAGGAAATTCATCCGATGGTGTTCAGTGGCATTTACCCGATCAACACCGCTGACTTCGAGCATCTGAAAACGGCTATTGGCAAACTGCGGCTTAACGACGCCGCCTTTATTTACACGCCGGAAAGCTCGGTCGCGCTCGGATTCGGGTTTCGCTGCGGCTTTCTCGGGCTGCTGCACATGGAAATCATCCAGGAACGCCTCCGGCGCGAGTACGACATGGACATCATCGCGACCAGTCCGAGCGTGGTTTACGAAGTGGTGACGACCCGCGGTGAGACGTTACTGATTGATAATCCGGCGCATTTGCCGGACCCGAGTGTCATCGCCGAAATCCGCGAGCCGATTGTGAAGGCGTATGTTTTATGCCCTAACGAAAGCATCGGTGACATGCTCCAATTGATCATGGATAAACGCGGGACCATGGATCACACCGAGACGCTTGATACGCGCCGCGTGATGTTGCATTGCGAGTTGCCGTTGAACGAGATTTTGGTGGATTTTCACGACAAAATTAAATCGATGACGCGCGGCTACGGTTCGATGGATTACGAGCACGCCGGTTATCGCGCAGCCAAACTGGTGAAGCTCGACATCCTTGTGAATGGCGAGCCGGTCGACGCTTTCTCGACCATTGTGCATCGCGACCGGGCGGATGCGAGAGGCCGTCAATTGGCGGCAAAGTTAAAGGAAGTCATCCCGGCCCAGCTCTATCAGGTGGCGATCCAGGCAGCCATCGGGGGCAAGATTATCGCGCGCGAAAGTGTTTCAGCCCTGCGCAAAAACGTGACCGCAAAATGTTACGGCGGTGATATCACACGAAAGCGGAAGCTGCTCGAGAAACAGAAGGAAGGTAAGAAGCGAATGAAGAGCATCGGCAAGATCAACATCCCGCAGGAAGCTTTCATCCAAGTGCTCAGGTCGCAATAGCGACGCTGAGCACTTGGATGAAATGACGAATGACCAATGACGAATGCACGAAGGAATTTATGAAATGACGAATATCGAAGGCTGATCGAACCTCACCCAGACCTCCGCTTCCGAGAAGAGCGAGCACAGGGCGCTAGCACGAATGTCCTTCCTCGCTCCGTGGATAGCGGGAGAGGATTGAGGTGAGGGGAACCAAGCTAGACATGCCTCGTGGCGCGGTACAATCAGTCGTCCAGTTCGTCGCTTTCGTCATTAGTCATTAGTCATTAGTCATTTTCCCCGTGTTTACTGCCCGTTACGTAAAGCACAGCAAGCTCCTGCTTCGGCATGCGCAGAAGTTTCTCCGTTACAAGGCGGACGTATTGGAGGAGTCGGCCCGCGAAGAGATTGCCGCGGCCATGCGCCGGTTGCAGGCTGCCTTACGGCAGCGCGATCGCAAACAGATTGAGAGCCGCGCGGAAGCCCTGGATAACCAGCTTCACCGGGTTCAGCCGATCACCTGGGAATCGCATTGGCGGGAGAACTGCGAAGTCGTTCTTGTGGCTATCGTCGTGGCCGTGGCCATCCGCTCCTATTTTCTGCAGCCATTCAAGATTCCCACCGGGTCGATGCAACCCACGTTGAACGGCATTATCGGTTACCCGAGCGATTCGCCGGCACCGAATCTTTTGCGGCGCGTGTTCGATTTCGTTGTGCTTGGGAGAAACTATATCGATGTCGTCTCGACAGAGGACGACGAAGTCATCCAGGTGACGCCGAAGAAGTATCTCTTCTTTTTCACTTTCTCGCGCGTTGTCCTGCAACATCAGCAGTACACCATCTACGCGCCGCCGGAAACGTTACGGAGTTACTTTAAGGTCGCGACCGGGCAGAGTTATCGGCGCAATCAAGTCATCGCGCGCGGCGCGGTCGACACGGGCGACCAGGTGTTTGTGGATAAGTTCAGTTACAATTTCATCAAGCCGCGGCGCGGCGATGTTTTTGTTTTTCGGACAGACAACATTCCGATGATTCAGGGCGATCCGGAAACGGGGCAGCCTTTCTACATCAAGCGGCTTGCCGGATTGCCCGGGGACACGCTGCGGATCGATCCGCCGCGGTTATTTATTAATGAGCGTCCGGCGGAGGAGTATAGCTACGGATTCAGCCGTGTGATTCGCGCCAAATACCCTTATCAGGGCTATTACTCGGGGCGCGAGAATCTTTCCGCACCCGATCGAACGTTTACCGTTCCGGCGCACGCATTTTTTGCGATGGGCGACAACAGCTACAACAGTTTTGACAGCCGGTATTGGGGGCCTGTCCCGGATGAGAACCTTGTCGGGCGAGGATTGTTCGTCTACTGGCCGTTTTATCCACACTGCGGCATCATTCGTTAGGACAAACCGTCCATGTCGTCATCACTGACGAGGCTGCTTCCGCTGGCGGGCTTCGGTGTCGGTTACCTGCTGGTGATGTTTTTCAATCCCGTCCGGCAATCGTTGCTCGATGGATTGCGCTGCTGCATGCGGTTCAAGCGCATCTGGGTTGCTTTCATCGTTCTTGGGTTCGCGTATTCCATTTTTCAATTTCTCGCCTTTAGTCCGCCGCGTGACGCAGCCGATCTTGATCCGTCACAAGTGGTGGCGGTCAACAATTGGCATTGGCCGCGCTTCGCCGACGTCTGGCAACAGGCGCCGCTGCCGGCCTTGGAAAACGTTGCCGGGATTTTCGACAGCGCGGTTACGACTCACCCGCTGGCAGCCCTTGCGGCCATCCTCCTTCTGGTCAATTGGCGGGGCTTGCATGCCGCCCTGTTCGAAGCGTTGCGGAAGCGCTACGGAATTTTCGGTTTTTTGTTTTATCTTGTTTTGCTGGTCAGCGCGGTGGCGGCGATCCTGAAGCCCATCGTTTTCTGGCGGTTGCCGGCGTTGACCGAATTTCTTCCAGCGTCTGGCCTGAAGGTTTCAGCCACGATCGATACCGTTGGCTTTATCTTCGAATACCTGTTTGGCGTTTATATCCAGGTTTACCTGATTGCGGTCTGCTTTTTCTGGATTCGAGGGTTGAGCTTTGAGGAAGGTGAACTCTTCCGGTTTGGCGTGCGCCGTTTCAGTTATGTCCTTGAATGGGCCGGGCTGGTGGTTTTTACGAGCACCCTGCTTCTGCGGGTCCCACTGCTTATCGCCTATTTCACCAATATTCCCGATGTGCTCGATTATCTTCCGATCCAGCGCGTGGTCATGTGCGCACTGATCATTGCCTTTGCCTCCGTACAGGTATCGCTCTCACTGCATAACGAAAATCTGCGCGAAGCCATCTCGGCGCATTTCGCTTTTTTGCGGCGAGAACGGCGGAGTTTTCTCTGGTTTCTCTTGATTGCGGGGTTTCATTTTTTCTTCCTGATGTCATGCGATGCGCTCGCCCGCGCGGCCATCGCCGATCGTTTGATGGCCTTGGTCATCTGGAAATGTATTTTTGTCTGTGCTCGCGGGTTGATCACCGGCTGGCTGCTGGCCTCATGGGTCTGCCTGTTTCGGCGCGGTGAAACGGGGCATACGGAAGAGCAGCTCTGGATACAGTATTAGCGATGAAGCCGGAGGCCTCACAGATCACGCGCGAGAGTAAATCGAACCTGGCGCTGGCATTCATTTCGCTTGGGCGCGAACGACGGCAGGACATGACCGTTTTTTACGCGTTCTGCCGCGTGATCGACGATATTGCCGACGAGGGCAATCAGCCGGCGGACAAGAAGCGCGCTGGCCTAACGGATTGGCGAAAATGGATTCGCCAAGCCGATGCCGGGGAACCGGCGCTGGCCAAAGAAGTCCGCTCTCTTTTGGAGAAATACCGGATCAAGCCCGAGATGCTTGATGAAATTATTGCCGGCGTGGAGATGGACCTGGAAAAGTCCCGCTACCCCAATTGGGAGGAGCTTCGTCTTTATTGTTACCGGGTTGCCAGCGCCGTCGGTCTGGTGAGCATTGAGATTTTTGGGTATAAAAATCCGCAGACGCGCGAGTACGCCATCCAGCTAGGCCTGGCTCTGCAGACGACCAACATTATCCGGGATGTGCGCAAGGACCTGGAGAACGGCCGGATTTACCTGCCGGCGGATGAAATGGCGAAGTTTGATTATTCGGAGACGGATCTGGCGAGGAAGACATATGACGAGCGATTCGTGAAGTTGATGCAGTTCCAGGCCGATCGGTCGCACGAGTTTTTCTCGAAAGCGGCGGCTCTCCTTCCGCGCGAGGATCGGAAGTCGATGGTCGCGGCGGAGATCATGCACTCGATTTACCATGGGCTGTTGAGGAAGATCGAACGGGACGGGTTCAGAGTTTTCGAACGCGACTATCGGT
Organism: uncultured Verrucomicrobiae bacterium; assembly: GCA_963824205.1. Lineage (GTDB taxonomy): Bacteria > Verrucomicrobiota > Verrucomicrobiia > Chthoniobacterales > UBA10450 > JBBRDU01. The sequence continues at coordinate 1,898,971 of CAWGOG010000001.1, forward strand.
TGAACAAACTGGAGAAGGCCGGGCGAATTACCGGGCAGTTGCTTCGGGCGTTGTAGGGAGGTGGAGGGACAAGCACCGTCTTGTCCCTAATATTTGGGACGCCACGGAGGTCGTCCCTCCATTCAGCTTCGTAACTCGTTGGTAAAGTGCGAGATCGTGTTCGGCAGAAATATGTTGCTGAATAAGCAACCACTCGCTTTCGTCTGAGTTTAATCGCGAGAGGGAACCTATTTATTTATGATTAAGCAATTTCTAACGGTAATAAGCGGTGCAGTTCTTGTGGGGTCATGCCTGACGTCGTGCGACACGCCAACAGGTACGGGTGCCGCAGCCGGTGCCGGCGCAGGCGCTATTATTGGTAACATCGCGGGGCATGGGGGAGCACGAAGCACGCTCCTCGGCGCCGCCGCGGGCGCAGCTGCGGGCGCGTTGATTGGCCACGCGATTCAGGAAGATCAGGCTGACAAGTATGGTCCGCGGCCTGAAGGCGGTTACCCAGTGGCGGAGTGGAGCGGCCAGCCCGGACTCGTGATTAGCCCTTATCCGCCGCACCGTTTGGTGGATGTTCGCGGGATTCCGCACGGGGCGCTTGTTAGAGATCCGTCGAGTGACCGGATTTTTCGCAAGCCGTGACGGGGCCTCTTTGTAGCGGCGGTCTATGACCGTCGCTGAATAGCAAGAGGATCATCACCGGATCAAGATGCCGCAAAGGCGTGTTCGGGCTCGGTGCAGTCTCGTGTGACGTGGACTTCGAATGAGCGATTCCTCGGCGTCCTTCGGCTGCCTCGGAATGACAACGCGTTGAGGGACGTGACACTCTTCGGCGGCGGTCTATGACCGTCGCTGAAATAAATGCGGCGCTCATAGAGCGCCGCTACAAAAACCGATTGGGAGGTGAGCAGCTTCCCTTACAGTTTTCTTTGCAAGGCGTCGACCGCGGCGCGGATTTCGTCCGGCATCTTGAGCAACTCCGGCCACGGCCGGTGATGATTCTCACCCGGTAGTTTGCGGGTGGCATCGAAGCCCATGTGTGAACCGATGTTCTGTTCCGCGGGCGCGTGATCGAGCGAGTCACTTGGGTTCTTGATAATAGTCGTGTCGCGCCCGGGATCGGTGTTGGCGCACAAACGGAAGAGCACTTCGCTGGTGTTGTGAACGTCGCAGTCCTCGTCCACCACCACGATGTATTTGCTGAACATCATTTGTCCCATCCCCCATAGGCCATGCATGATCTTGTAGGCCTGATACGGGTATTGTTTCCGAATACTGACAAAAACGAGATTGTGAAATACGCCCTCGGGCGGAAGCGTCATGTCGACAATCTCCGGGAAGTTCATTTTGAAGACCGGAAGCAGAATGCGAACGCTCGCGTCTCCGAGATAGAAATCTTCCATCGGAGGAATTCCGACGATCGTCGTCGGATAGATCGCATCCTTCCGGTGCGTGATCGCCGTCAGGTGGAACACGGGATAATCCTCGATGGAGGTGTAGAAACCGGTGTGATCGCCGAACGGTCCTTCGCCCCGCATTTCTCCGGGTTGAACGAACCCCTCGAGGACAAAATCGACATCAGCCGGAACTTCGAGATCGACCGTCTTGCAGCTCACCATTTCGACAGCTTTGCGTCGCAAAAATCCGGCGAACAAAATTTCGTCGAGACCGTCGGGTAGGGGAGCGGTGGCCGCGAAAGTATAGACTGGATCACCGCCGATGGTCACCGCCACGGGCATCTTTTCGCCGCGTTCGTAATAGGTTTTACCATGGCGTGCCCCGACCTTGTGCACCTGCCAGTGCATCCCGGTTGTCCGGTCATCGTAAACCTGCATTCGATAAACGCCGACGTTGCGCGCGCCAGTTTCGGGATCGCGCGTATGCACATTTGGCAGGGTAATGAAGCGGCCGCCATCTTTCGGCCAGCACTTGATGATGGGGAGATCGTTCAGCGTGAGGCCCGAAGAGGTCGAGGGATCAAGGAGATGAACCACTTCCTGACACGCCCCACTTCTCACTTTGCTCGGTCGGGCATGCAGGAGATCGATGCCTTGCTTCAACAGATTCCAGCCTTCGCGCAGATCGGTTGGAGGTTTTGATTTTAGGATCAGCTGAATCTGGTCGGCGATTTCATCGACGTTCTCGCGGCCTAAGGCCATGGCAATGCGACGGCGCGATCCCATGGTATTGATTGCGACCGGAAACGGTGACTCCTTGCCGCCGATGATCGGTTTCTCAAAAAGAAGCGCTTTGCCGCCCCCGGGCGATTTCATTTCCCGATCGGCCCATTCGGTTATGAGCAGATCGGTATCGACCGGAACGGTAACGCGCTTGAGTTCGCCCGCCGCCTCCAGTGCGTCGAGGAACTGTCGAAAGGACCGATAAGCCATTGGTAGCAGTTTGCACCGCTACAGTGGATGGCTACGCGGCCAAACGCGATTCGTTTTTTAGTAGTACCGCCGCGGAGGAACCAGGTACTGGAAAGATCTGAGGCGTCCGCCGGAAAAGGTCGCAACCTTGGTTGGGTAAGTAACCGTTGGCGGAAACCAACTGTAATAAAACGGATCGTAGAACGGATCGCCATAAATGGCGAAGCGCCCATGATGCGTGCGGAAGACGGCACCGCCGCCGAATCCGGGTACCCGTATCCCCACCCAGGCCCGTAACCCGGCCCGTACCCGTAACCATAGCCAGGGCCGAAGGCGTAACCCGGAACCTCTTCTGTGTTCGTGAAAACCCAGGTCTCGGTCGCTTGACCGCGCATTTCGCCCTGCACTTTCTGGTCGGGATTACCCCAGGCCAGCCAAACGGCTGACTGAGACATCCCGCTGCGGACCTGCCCGTGCGAAACAAGTTCCTGGTCCTTGGGTGAGAGACTTTGGTAAATTTCAGGATGCTGGGAGATTCGATCCTGAGGAGTGGTGCAACTGGTTAGGAGAATGGCGCCGATTCCCATGCCGGCCATTAAAGCCCTGGAGAGGATTTGTGGTTTCATAGCTTGATTAGTATACGCTTATTACCGCGAGGCTGCGTCCCTTGATTGAACCCGGCCTCAACCTTAACGTTGCGCGAAAATGGAAGATCGTCACGGACATCGTATCTCTTATTTGCGAGTCTCGATCACCGACCGCTGCAACGAGCGTTGCGCCTATTGCATGCCGGGCGAACTGCATGAATGGCTGCCGCGCGAGGGAATTCTGACGTTCGAGGAAACGCTGCGATTGATTCGCATCGCGGCCGGCCTCGGTGTCACCAAAGTTCGAATCACGGGCGGCGAGCCGCTGACGCGCCGGGGCGTTCTGGATTTTGTGCGACGGGTTCCGGAAGTCGAAGGGATTCACGAAGTCGGCCTTTCGACAAACGGAACATTGCTTGCGCGGAAGGCGGATAATGCGGCGACGACGGCGGAGGCATTGCGCCGCGCCGGGGTGAGTTCGGTGAACATTTCACTCGATACGCTCGACCCCGAGTTCTACGCACAAATTACCGGGCGCGATTTTCATGGAGCTGTGCTCGAGGGAATCGAAGCCGCGCTCGATGCCGGCTTTCCGGCGATCAAACTGAACTCGGTCCTGATGCGCGGACGCAACGAGGATCAGCTGATGCCGCTGATCGAATTTGCGGCCGAGCGAAATCTGCTGCTGCGCTTCATCGAGCTCATGCCGGTGAGCACGAACGACGTTTTGACGGAAGAGAATTTTTTCCCCATCGCCACCGCGCGGAATCGAATCGAAGCGCATTTCGGCAGTTTGATTGCCGAGCCCGGTTTTCGGACAAACGGCCCGGCGACGTACTACCAGGTGCCGGGCCGAAACCAGCGCATCGGATTTATTGGCGCGATGACCAATCTTCATTTCTGCGAGAGCTGCAACAAGCTTCGGCTGACGTGCGATGGCAAATTGCGGCCGTGTCTCGGAAGTGCGCTCGAGTTCGATATGATGACGCCCCTGCGTGCGGGTGCGACCGACGAAGAACTGCGGCGCCTCTTCCTCGATGTGGTCGACCGAAAACCGTTGCAGCACGATTTTCGGGATAATTACCAGCCCGGCCGCAAGATGATTGCCATCGGCGGCTGACGAATGAGCCAGTTGTCACACGTCGACGCGGAAGGCCGCGCACAAATGGTGGATGTTTCCGCGAAGCCGGCGGTCGCGCGCGCGGCTGTGGCATCCGGGCGAATTAAACTTCAGGCTTCAACGCTCGTATCTGATCACGGGCAAGCAGAATCCGAAAGGCGACGTGCTGGCGGTTGCTCGCGTTGCCGGCATTCAGGCGGCGAAACAGACCGCATCGCTCATTCCTCTTTGTCACACACTGCCACTGAGCGACGTGAAGATCGATATCCGATTCGTCGACGGTTTCGCCGAGGTGGAGTGTTCCGCAAAAACGATCGCGCAGACGGGCGTGGAAATGGAAGCGCTGACCGGAGTTTCGGTGGCGTTGCTGACGATCTACGACATGTGCAAAGCAGCAGACAAGGAGATGGTGATTTCGGATGTGCGCCTTCTCAGGAAGACCAAGGGAGTCGCGGGCTAATGGCGTGATAAGGCGATCGTGGTTGGTGTTATCACGGTTTCGGATCGCGCAAGCGCCGGCGATTACGCCGACCTCGGAGGACCGGCGGTTCGCAAGGCTGCGGAAGAAGCGGGCTGGAATGTTTTGGCGGAGGCTGTTGTGCCGGACGATTCGCGCCGGATTCAGGAGACGCTTCGATCGTTTGCGGCTCAGGGTTGCGGTTTGATCCTAACGACTGGTGGAACTGGAATCGCAGAGCGCGATGTTACGCCGGAAGCGATTCGTGAAATCATGCGCGTGGAAGTTCCGGGATTCGGCGAAGCCATGCGGTCTGAATCGATGAAGCTCACTCCGAATGCGATTCTTTCACGGAGCCTCGCCGCAATTATTGACCGCGCACTGGTGATCGCGCTTCCGGGAAAGCCGAGCGGGGCCGTCGAATGTCTTGGATTCGTCAAAGGCGCGATCCCGCACGCTGTGGCGCTGGCGCAACGCATTCCGACGAGTTGCTAGGTCGCTTTGTCATCCTCGAGAGATCCCTCGGCGCGCTTCGCCAGCCTCGGGATGACAGAAACCTACGCTGGGCGAGTTCCTGAGGGCTTATCAGATTCTAACGAGTGTAATTTCCGGCCGACAATTGAAGCGGAAGGGAAGTTTGTAGGTGCCGATGCCGGGATTGACATAAAGGGGGCCGGCCTTGGTTTCGTAGTAGCCGAGATCGTAATGACCGACGCCCCAGGGGAGGATCGGCGCCCCGTAGCCGGGAATACGCACCTGGCCACCGTGTGAGTGGCCGGCCATGATCCAGTCAAAATAATGTTCGCCGAGGCCTTCGACCGATAGCGGGTAATGGGTCAGCAGAAAACGCGTGCGCGCTTCCGGCGGCTTTAGCTTCGGGGGGCCACCGTCGCGACCGAGGCCGACAAGCTCGAGATCGTGCTCGGCGCAGGACAATGTTTTCATCCACAAGCCAGCGGCCGCCGGTCGCGGAAAAGACACGCTGAAATTCTGCGAAAGGGGCGCCGCACCAGTAATCGTGATTGCCCGGGCTTCCGTAAACCGGCTTTTCGATTTGAGCGATGAAACCGAGCGCTTCGTCGAAATATTTTCGATGTTCCACCAGATCGCCGGTGAAGCAGACAAAGTCCGGCTGCAAGGCGTTGATCTGCCTAACGACTTCGGAGGCGTAGCGATGGTCGCCCTTAAAGTGAAAGTCACTGAAGTGGACGAAACGGAGGTTGCCGTTTGGATCGGCGTTCCAGGCGCGCACTCGAAGGCGCGTCGTCTCAACGAAGTGCGTCTCTGCGGCGAAGGCGGTGGGAATCGCCAGCGCAGTAAGCTTCAGGAAGCGACGTCGGGTCATGACGGCCATGGACATTAAAAGTAGCACGCCTTGCGCCCGGATCAGGGGCTTGGCGCGAACAAGTCGTAGGGGGCCTGCTAACTTCCCTGTCGTCGCGCGATTCGTCTGTGGTGGCAGCCGTGTCGGTTGCGAATTCCTGGCAACCGGGGAACAGGCAGCTCCCCTAAAGCGGGATCGCTAGTCCGGGAAACTCAGCAGGTCCATCAGTTCGCGGCCAGCCTTGGTAAAAGCGCCTCGCCCGTTGCGACCAGTAATCTGGCCGCGTGTCAGGTAGCGATAATCGATCGGGCTCTTCTTGATAAAAGTGAGCGTTGGCTCCGAGACCGTCATGTTGCTCGAGCTAATCTGCAGCGGCACTCCCGATCGTTCGAAGGAAACTTCCCAGGAAGGATCGCTATTTTTCACTTCGCCGCGCACCATCCATGGATAGGCGCGCGCCAATTCAAAGTTTTTCGACTTTGGAACGGCGACCTTATAAAAAATTTCTTCATCTTCGAGAAATTTCGGAATCGTTAGGCCGGGATCTTTCTGCAGGGCCAGATAAAGGCGGGCAATGTTGATCCCGGTCAGATTAATCCCGTTGTAAATGCCGTTATGGTTCGGCTCGGTTTTGGCATACTTGTCGTACCAGGCCTGGAAATGGCGACTCAGCATCAGGTTTAGCTCCAGATGAACATGCGACCGCTCGAGGTTGATTCCGGCTCCGGTATGCCCCATCACGGCGATGACGTCGCCCTTGGCAACCTTTTGCCCGGGAGAAACCCGCGCCACGCTCAGATGACCGTAAAGGCTGTAGTAATTCGATCCGCCCCATTCGTGCTCGATGACAATGTAGCGGCCGTAGTTTGAATAGCCGGGCACAGGGTTTACGTGCACCACTTTGCCAGCCGCGATGGCGTGAATTTCGTCGGTGGGCTCGCCGGCGGCGTCGCGGTTGAGCGGCCGGATATCGATGCCCTCGTGAAAGCGCGTGTAGACCATTCCGCTGGCCGTCTCGATCGGATCCCGGACAAAGCCGTACTGTCCACCTTCCCACGGCGTCGACTTCGTTCCTTTGTAATCGCGATCGATGTGCTGGTAAAACCCCGGGCCATCGTGCCGGTAAATGGCGTCGTTAGCCGTGGGCAACGCGATGTCGAGCGCGGCCGTCTGAGGTTCTGCGCTCACCTGGCCAGCGAGCACGATGATGCCGCCGAGAAATGCCAACCCGCGGAGCATCCTTTAATGATGCTCCTTGGATTTCGGCGCGATGACCTTCCAATCTCTCCTCATGAGCTTTAGATCCGCGGCCGTCAGCCCAGAAGGTATGTAGATCAAACCGTCGGAAACACGCTTGTCGACCTGGAGCTCCGTCAGGGCGCGGCCATTCATGAAAATGAAAAGTAAGCCGCCTTGATGCTCCACACTCAGCGAATCGAGCGTGATGCGGCCGTGGTCGTCCAGGTGAATCAGGGCACTGTAAGTTCCATCTGGCGCCGTGTAGGCCGAAAACGCCACCACATCACTTTCGGTGAGGCTGGCTGCCTTCTGGATGGCGACTTGTTTGCCAGAGATGGTAGCTTTGGCAGCAGAGGCGAATACATCCGAATCGCGAGGGTTCGCTTCCGCATGCACACGAAAAATACAGTGGCGAGACTTCGCTTCGACCATCGGCAGCAGGCAGAATATTGCCAGAGCGGTGATCCAGGCGGACTTCATGGCCGATTGATAAAGAATTTGACAGGATTTGCAACGTTTGCTGTTTAACCCGCTCATGAAACTGGGACTGACAGTGGCGATGGCGCTGCTGCTATCGATTGGGGCCGCATGGGGCCAGGACCAGGCGACTTCTCCGGTCGCACCCTCCGCTCCTGTGCCCGAGGCGTCACCGAGCCCGGTGGCGTCTCCTCCGGCCCAGACTTTCCCGGAACCGACACCGCCTCATCGCAGTCTGTTTGGCCGCATGCTCCATCCCTTCGGCGGGGGTGCGAAGCCCGATGCGCCCGCCACTTTCAAAGATCCCAAGCTTCGCGGTCTTACCCTGGTGATCGAAGTGGCTCCACAACCGGTTAAGCTTTCCGAAGTCAGGCAGCTGGATATTAAAGCCACCCTAACGAATCACGGCAAAAAAGCAGTCGAGCTGAGTTTCGGCACCGACCAGCGGATTGAAATTTACCTCAAGAACACCGCCGACGTTGTCCTGACGAAATGGTCGGAAAATCACGCAATCAACAACCAGCCCGGCACGGTCCTGATCAATCCGGGAGAGCACGCTGAGTACCAACGAAAAGATTTCCACGCGCGAGCTCGCGCGCGACAAGGTGTATGTGGCCGAAGATTTTCTTTCCGCAATATCCGGAATTGCGTGCGCGGCAGAAATTTCTGACAGCGCCGTAGTTTTAGTTGGAGCAATGGCGCGGTGGAGTAGTGGAGTGATGCTTTGAAGGAACCAATACTCCAGCACTCCAATACTCCAACGCTTCACCTCTTTTGCTGATTATCACAGTCATCCGCAGGGCCACCGGGTGCAGCCGTACACGCAGGAACTCTTGCAGCCGTGGGTGGATCAGGCGCGGCGAGCGGGGCTCAGCGATATCGCGTTTACCGATCACGATCGGTATCGCGAAGGCGTTTTGTTCGATGAGATCGAGCGGCTGCGGGAAAAGAATCCGGAGATCAAAATTCGTGCCGGCATTGAACTCGATAACGATCCCCACCGCTCTGCCGGAGGGCGCGAATGGGTCGAGAAGCATTGGGACCGCCTCGATTTCGTTCTGGGCTCGGTCCATTTCCTGGAAGACGACAAGACGATGTTCGACACCGTGCCGGAGGGGTCGACCCAGTTCGAGAATCGCGACGTCGATGAGGTCTACAGTGATTATCTGAGACGGGTGCGTGAAATGGCGGCGACCGGATTGGTCGATTGCCTGGCCCATCTCGATCTGGTCAAGATTCACGGTCACCGGCCGAACGGTGAGATCGTTGCGATCTTCGGTGAAACACTCGATTTCATCGCGAGCAAAGGCCTGGCGATTGAGTTATCGACCGCGGGCTGGCGCAAACCGGTCAAAGAACAATATCCGTCAGAGACCGTGATCCTCCTCGCGAAGCAGAAGGGGATTCCGTTTACCACTGCGTCGGACGCGCATTCGCATGTGCAATTGGGGGAGAATTATGGCCGATTGGCAGAAGTGATGTCAGCGCTCGGCACAAGAGAAGTTTCGGTTTACGAAAAGCACAAACGGCAAACCAAAGCCTTGCGGCAATGACGAGTGACGAATGTCTAATGACCAAGGAATGACGAAAGTCAACAATGGGCCTGAAAGTGCATTCTGATGATTCGCTGATTTGCCCTTCCTTTTTTATTCGTCATTTCCCCTTACATCCCGCTAGACCAGGGGGCATGCCGAGGCCGGCGGTGAATTTGCCCATCTCAGATTGAGCGAGCGCTTTGCCTTGTTCGACGGCGCCCTGGACTCCGCTCAGAATCAATTCCTCCAGGAAGGCGACGTCGTTAGGATCGACGATTTCCTTGTCGATCTTGATCGAGAGAACATCACCGGCGCCGTTGGCCGAGACCGTCACTTTGCCGCCCCCGACACTCACCTCGACAGTTTTTTCTGCGAGCTCGGCTTGCGTCTTCGCCATTTGCTCCTGCATCTTTTGCGCCTGCTTCATGAGCTTGTTGAGATTCATATGAAATGAAATTCTGTTTACGATTTGATCTGGCCTTTAAACATCTCGAGCGCTTCCTGGATCAAAGGATCGTCCTTGTATTTTTCCTTGCCGGCTGTCCCGCTCGCACTCGTTAGGCCTTCTTTGGCTTCCAGTTTTAGCTTCAATTCCTGCCCGGTGACTTCGCCGAGAAGAGCTTCCAATTGGCGGCGGTTGCTCGGGGTTGCGGTCGTTTCAATGGCGGATTTTTGATCCGGCGGATAACCAAGTACGAACGAGCGGCCTTCGACTCCAATTGGAGTGAGCGAGTCGGCCAGGGTCTTGAGAAAGCCACGCGCCGGAATTTTCGCGACGCAACCGCATCCCAGGTCGCTGCCGCATCAATTTTGCCGTCGGGCGCGAGGTTTCTCGGTAAGGGGCTTCTCAGCCACGCGCGCGGCCGGTTTTGGTTCCGCTGGGGCAACCTTTTTACCGGCGGAGCTTCGACGCGACCCTTGCTGACCGGCGGCAAACTTTGCGGCGCCGGGGCGGTTCTCGCTCTTTCCGTCGCGCAGCGCGCGAAGATTTTCGATGACCTCGATTGAGCGTGACCTGGTTCAGGGTCTGGATCGCCTTGATCAGCGCCACCTCGAAATGCAGTTTTTTGTTCGGCGCCCACTTCATGCGTCCTTCGGCTTCGGCAAACTGGTCGATCAAACCGAGCAGCCGGTCGGTGTCGATCAGTTCAGATTGGGACGCCGAGGGTTTGCTGCGACTTCGGCGTCAACGTCGCCGGCCAGTGCGTCCGGTTTCGCCTTGTAGATCAGGCAGATCGCGCAGGTAGGTGATCAGATCGGACATCATCCGCATCATGTCTTTGCCGGCTTCGCATTCGTCATGCAGCAGTTGCACGGCATCGGCTGTTTGCCCGCGCAGAATTTTCTCCGTGAAACCAGCCACGGTTTGCTGGCTGGTGAACCCGAAAACTGTCAGGACGTTGCTTTCATCGATGTTGTCGCCGCAAAAGGCGACCAGTTGATCGAGCATCGATTCAGCGTCGCGCAATCCGCCTTCCGCTCCGCGCGCAATTGAGTTGGCCGCTGCGGGCTCCAGCTTGATCTTCTCTTTGCCGGCGATGAATTGAAGATGATCGGCAATGAGATTTGCCGGGATCCGATGCAGATCGAAGCGCTGGCAGCGGCTCAGGATGGTTGGGAGGACCTTTTGCGGCTCGGTCGTGGCAAAAATGAACTTCACGTGCGCCGGCGGTTCTTCCAGCGTCTTGAGCAGGGCGTTGAAGGCCGCCGAGGAAAGCATGTGCACTTCGTCGATCAGGTAGATCTTGAATTTTCCCTTGGCCGGGGCGTAGCGAACGTTGTCGCGCAATTCGCGCACGTCTTCGACGCTGTTATTGCTCGCGCCGTCAATCTCGATGACGTCGAGGCTGTTACCGGCCGGCGATTTCCTTGCAGTTATCGCACACGCCGCACGGCGTCACCGTGGGGCCGTGGATACAGTTTAAGGCTTTGGCCAGGATGCGCGCGGTCGAGGTTTTGCCCACACCGCGAGGTCCGACGAAAAGATAGGCATGGGCCAGCCGGTTCTGTTCGACCGCATTCTTCAGCGTTTGTGCGACATGCGCCTGCCCGACCAGGTCGTCAAATGTTTGCGGGCCGGTATTTTCTGGCGAAGACCTGATAACTCACAACAAAACTTTAGCGTTTCCGCAAAGGCGCGAAAGGTCAAAGATGAGGGCGAGAACATTTGCGCAGGTATGGAACTAGAAAAAAAGGTCGTCGATCAGCTCAGCGTCTTCTTTCTCTCGCAAGGGGATCAGACCGCGGAGTCGGTCATGAAGCGGCTGACAGACTTCATTGACGCTGCAAGGGAGAGCCTGGATTTCGCGATCTACGACATGCGTTTGAGCGATTCGTTGAAGCAGATGTTTCTCCACGGCGCTCCAGGAACGGGCCAAAGCAGGCGTTCGGATCCGGATCTGCTTCGACGGCGACAAGCCGCTCAATCCAAATCCGAGCCTGGGGCAGGACCCTGCCGGACCGGGCACGAGCGCCGCTGTGGAGTCGTTAGGCTTTCCCTGGCGTCGGATCGCCGGGATGAAATTGATGCATCACAAGTTCATCGTGCGCGACGGCCAATCGGTCTGGACCGGCTCGCTCAACATGACCGATGACGCGTTCACCTTGATGGAGAACAACGTTCGTTCAGATCGATTCGGCGGAGCTGGCCCGTTCTTATTCCGAGGATTTTGGGCAGCTCTGGGAAAAGGAGAATTTCGAGAACACCGGAGATATCAAGACGGCGGCCGGTGCCGCTCACGTTTCGGCGGCCAACCCGCAACCGCGCAGGTGATGTTTTCCCCGGGGACGGGCTTGGCGATCGACGAAGAGGTGGCCAAGCGCGTGCGCGCGGCCAAGCAGCGGGTTCGCGTGTGTAGCCTGTTGATCAATTCAGGAACTCTGATCGGAGCATTGCAATCGTTGCTGACCACCGGACGCGTAAAAGTCGACGGCATTTACGACCGAACGCAGATGAGTGAAGTCTACGATCAGTGGAGGGACGTTCCGCAAAATCATTGGAAGATTCCGGCGTTACAGAACGTCATCGCGCGCGCCGGGCTCGTCGGCAAAAATTCGACCCCGTACACGCCGACGGGGCGGCACGATTTCATGCATAACAAGATACTGGTGGTGGATGACACCGTTATCACCGGTTCGTATAATTTTTCACGGAGCGCGCAATACAACGCCGAGAACATTCTTTTTATTGAGAGCGCTGCCTTGGCGGCGGTTTACAGCGATTACATCGATCGATTGATTCAAAAGTACAGGGTCCTTGTAGCGGCGGTCTGTAACCGTCGCCTTATTTGTCGTCAGGTTTGCGACGGTCACAGACCGCCGCTACAGAAGGCATGCGGATGAACAAGTTCGTTTTCTTATTATCAATCCTGCTCACGGCTGAGACCCTGATCGCGCGCGAACCAATTCCTTTACCAGCAGTTCCAACCAGAGCCGTCCGCGCGCGGGATCTCGGGATTCCCTTTGACGGAACGCCCGGTCCGCTGAACGCCATCACCGACGTCGCCGGGAGTCGAAGTCGGCTACAACCACATTAATAAAGGGCGAAGGGAAACTTGAGGTGGGCAAGGGACCGGTCCGAACCGGGGTGACCGCGATCATTCCGCGCGGGCACGCTTCCCTGAACGATCCGGTTTATGCCGGCGTCTTCAGTCTCAATGGAAATGGCGAAATGACCGGGACCGCCTGGGTTGAAGAGAGCGGATTTCTGGAAGGCCCGATTCGTCTGACAAACACCCATAGCGTGGGCGTGGTGCGCGATGCGGCCATCGCGTGGCGGGTCAGCCATGGCACGCCGGACAGCTCCGGATACTGGTGGAGTCTGCCGGTGGTGGCGGAAACGTGGGATGGATATTTAAATGATGTGAACGGCTTTCATGTGACGCGGGAAGACGTTTTTCATGCGCTCGAGTCGGCGCATGCCGGAGCCGGTGGAGGAGGGGAGCGTTGGGCGGCGGGACGGGCATGATTTGCTACGAGTTCAAAGGCGGGAACGGAACCGCCTCACGCAAGGTCGAAGTCAAAACAGAAAAGGCGAAACCGGGCACGCCTTACACTGTCGGAGTTTTCGTTCAGGCGAATTGCGGCCGGCGGCCCAACCTAACGATCGCCGGCATGCCAGTGGGCAAGGAAATTCCCGGGAACGCCGTTTACAGCCAGGACACCGGCTCGATCATCATTGTCGTGGCCACGGATGCGCCGCTTTTGCCTAACCAATTGAAGCGCCTGGCGCGGCGGGCCGCTCTCGGTCTGGCGCGAACAGGAAGTTATTCCGGCAACGGATTCGGGCGATCTGTTTCTGGCCTTTTCTACGGCCAACCCAGGCGCCTTCGATCCCGAGCCAGCCGACCCATACGGTGCAGACAATCCCGAACGACCTGCTCGATCCAATCTTCGAAGGCGTCGTCCAGGCGACCGAAGAAGCGATCGTTAACGCGCTGGTCGATAATCGCGACATGAACTGGGGCGGACAATCACCACGTTGATGCGCTGCCCCACGAAAGACTCAAGGCGCTCCTGAAAAAATATAATCGTTAGGCTGACTCCCTGATTTTCGCAGCAGATTCGGTAACTGTAGGGCGGCCATCTTGGCCGCCGGCTTATGGATTGGCGGCCCAGAATAGCCGCCCTACAGTCGCTTCGCGCGCGAAAAAAGCTTTAAGGAATCGAGGGCTCGTCCCGAAATTCGTAGGTGCCGTGCTTCAGTTTGCCGACGTGGGTCAGCGCCCCGCTCGATAGACAAAGGCCGCACCGTCGCCGGCTCTCTTGGAAACATAAACACCGCCTTTGAGCGGGATGGACGATCCTGAGGTATGCTCAAGGATCTCACTCGGGAGCGCGATAATAGAAGCCGCTGATCATCGACCGCATAGAATCGATACATTCCCGCCGGAAAATGCAGAGTCGCGATCTGGGCGTTCTTCTGTCAAAATGACATACTGCGGCGCATTCCGCGGCGGCCCTTCGGCAACAACCTGGAAGTGGCGGCCCGCCAGTGCAGGAAGAGCAAAGTAGAAAGGCTGACGGTCCAAAGAAGCGCGATGAAACGCGAGCGAGCTTTCCAAATCTTAGACACTGGACGGGACCAGCTGCTGTCGCTGCCGAACCGACGCACGAGAAGGCCGACGTCACCGACGCCGGCTACAGAGCCGTCTGTCGCCGTGGTCGCTCTCCATGTTCGCTGCATCACTTCTCGCTCAAAACTTTCTGAATAGCCGTCTGATCGTCCAGTAGGATCCACTCCACGACCGACAGCGGCAGGCTGCCGTTCTTGATCAGGTCGTCATGAAACTGGCCGAGCCTGAAATTTTCGCCCATCTTGTCCTTGTATTTGCCTAACAAGTTCATGATCTGCCATTTCCCGATGATATAGCTGATTTTCTGGTGCGGACTGGAGGCCGCCCCGGCGGCTTCGCCCTCGGCGGCCTCGCGATCGAGCCCGCCCGCGTCCATGAAATATTGCACCGCCTGTTCGAAGGTCCATCGGCCGGTGTGAAGGTTTACATCGACGCCAATGCGCGCGCCTCGATAGCGCGAGAGACGCAGAATCTGTCCCTGCGCCGCGGAGTTGTCCGGATACAGACCGGTGCGCATGAGCATCTCCTCGCCATAAAGCGCCCAGCCTTCCACAAAAACGCCATCCTGGTGTTGGCGGCGAATTTCGTTAGTCAGATGGTTGGCGATCGAAAGCTGCAGGAAATGTCCCGGGTATTCCTTCGTGTCCCAGAATCGGGCGCGGATCTTCGATGGCCGCGCGGATGTAAAAGTTCTTCGATTTCGGATTGTAGGCCGGGATGAAGTAGAAACCCGGTCGGATCCTTGTCATAGACTCCGGGAGGATTCATGAAACCGCCGGGGCGGTCGGCTTGAATGCGTCCGGTAGTTGGCGAATTTCAAATTTCCCAAGATAATCGGGCAGGGTGATCAGATTGTGTTGCTTCAGAAAGTTGATCATTTCCTCTTCACGACTCTCGTAGGCTTTCAGGAAGGAAGCCTGGTCGGGCGGAATGTTTGCGCTGCGGGCGGGGTCGGGATCGGCCAGCTTGGGATCTGAAAGCAGAGCTTCCAAGCGCGCGATAGCGGGCATTCTCTACCCGCCCGATCATTTCGACCTCGCTCGCGTTGAGCGGGAGCAGGAGAACGTGCTTCAAGTAGTAGTTATAGTTGGCTTCACCCATCGGCGCGAAGTCGACCATCTTGCTCGAGCGCTTCTCGAGTTCGTCGGCGAAACCGTGGATGGCCGTGAGCGCTTCATCTCGCGCCTTAATCAGGGCGTCGTGCTCGTTAGGGGCAAGTCCCTGATCGAGGGTCATCAGGCTCCCGGTGAAGAGCGTGTCGATCGAGCGCGCCGATTGAATCGAGAGAGTCGCGTAAAGTTTTACCGGGTTCTGGAGATTTGCCAGGCCCTGCTTGAGCATCGCCGGCATCTGTTGCAGCCGCGCCGTGGCCGAGCGCGCGCGATTTGCCGGGGTGTCGTATTCCTTCTTCAGAAGCGAGAAGATGGCGCTGACGCATTCGCCCACGTAGGTGTCCGGATTCGTCTTCTCGAATTTCAGCACGCGATCGCCGAATTCGGCCGCCTTCCAATTGCGACCGGAACAGCATCCAGTCGATTCTTTGGTCTTTCGCCCAGCTCTCGGTTTTCATCGCCCGCACTTTTTCGAGAAGCGCGTGCACATGACGCGCTCGTTCTGCCATCGCCGCGGGCGAATAGTCGGTCAGCTTGTTGTCCCAGGTGTGCAGTCCGGCATCGCTGCTCTGCACACGGGGAATTCTGGTTTCGCCAGTCGTAAAAATTTTTGGCCAGCGTGGCCAGAGCGACCGCGCTCATAATCTGGTCATCATTCGGTTTGCTCAGCAGCGCCTTGTCGGCGTTGGAGCGGTCAGGTGTCATCGCCGGCGCCGGCGTGTTCGACCGGGTTTGCGCCTGCGCGTGGTTTAAATAACATTACTGAAAGACCGAAGCCGAGAAAAAGGTGGAACGCTTTCACGCGCGCAATTCTAATGGCGTGAACCGGCGGAGGAAGTGTAAAAAGCGTGGAGCTGAAGCGAGAGCCCGCTTGCGCTTTCTCAATATGAAAACCCTTGGAATTATCGGCGGCATCGGCCCGGAAAGTACCGATGGAGTATTACCGGACGATCATCGCCCTCTATCGCGAAAGAGCGGGCGACGGAAGTTATCCGCAATTCATCATCAACAGTATCGATCTGAAACGCGAGATTGAGCTCGTGGCCGCGGGCGAGGCGCCAGCGACTGCGGATTATCTTCTCGATGAAATCGGCAAACTCGCGCGCGCCGGCGCCGAATTCGGCATCATCGCGTCAAACACGCCCCACATCGTGTTCGACCAGATTGCCGCGAGATCGCCAATTCCGTTGATCAGCATTGTCGAGGTGGCGGTGATGGAAGCGAAGAAGCGTGGCTGGAAGCGGCCGGCCTTGTTCGGAACGCGTTTCACCATGAACGGCCGGTTTTATCCGGACGTCTTCGCGCGGGAAGGAATCACGCTCGTGGCCCCGAATGCGGAGGACGCAGCCTACATCCACGACAAATACATGAACGAACTCGTTAACGGGAACTTCCTGCCTGAGATCCGGGCGCATCTTCTCCAGATCGTGGATCGAATGCGGCAGAAAGATGCCATCGATTCGGTCATCCTTGCCGGAACAGAACTGCCGCTCCTTTTGCGTGATCCAGAACATAATGGCATCCCGTTCCTCGACACCATGCGCGTGCACGCCGAGGCGACCGTCGAGATGATGCTCAGATAAGAGAGTCGGTCGGCGGAATGACATGGCGGCCCTGCGCCAACGACCGCTGAGCCTGCTCCCGACCTTCTTCGTGCCGCTGATAATATCATCCCATGCCATGATGCTCGTTAGGATAGGCCGTAGAATGTAGGATAAGGCCCTGCAATCGGCGAAAAAAGCGACTGAGATGATGCCTCGATCGGGCAGCGCCCGCCCCGTAATATTAAGCCTGCCGAAAGGCTATGCTTGACTAACGGGAGGAATTTCTCGAAAAGCTTCGTCCATGAAAGCTTTTCTGCGTCTCGCGATCACCTTGGCCGCCGCCGTTTCCCTGCCATTTATCTCCTACGCCGGCGAGAACGCGCCGAAGGAGGTTGCGACGGTCGCGCCTCCTGCGTGCGAATGGGGAGGGTTCTATATTGGCGCGACCGCCGGTGGACAGTTTGGCCACAGCGAAGACCATGACCGCGGCCTGGACTCGATCTCGGCCTACAATGCGCCCGATCGGCCGTGGGGCTACCATGAAGATGGCGTCTCGGTCAGCGAGCAATTGGGTTTCAACTGGCAGGCCGGTCATTTCGTTTTTGGGCCGGAAGTTGAAGCCGGTTACATGAACTTGAAAGGCAGTGGTCTTGAACCAGGCGATCCCCACGACACCGACGGCTCCAGCAAAAGCGACCTTTTCGCCACCTTCCGCGGGCGCGTTGGCTATGCCGCTGGCTGCTGGCTTATCTACGGCACCGGCGGTGGAATCGGCGTGAACTACACGACACGCGTCTTCGACAACACGGTCGTCGCGCCGAACGGGCTCGATCGAATCGATGCACACCGGGAAGCTTTCGAGTGGGGCTATACGGCGGGAGGCGGGGTGGAGCGCATGTTCAACATGTGGGGCCATCGCTGGTCGGTTAAGGTCGAATATCTTTATTTCGATCTCGGTAACCAGGGCTTCAGCGCCACCAGCGCTAACGGCTTCGGGCCCTATCATTGGACTGGCGACACCACCGGGCACATCGTTCGCGCAGGTTTCAATTTTCACTTCTAGAAAACTAACGACTGCGCAGGGTCTTAGGTTAGGCAAACTCCGGCAGGGCGTAAGAAAGTTCCGATTTCTTCGATAAAAGTCTTGTTCCGTTAGTCGACTTTTTCATACAGTCGCGCCGCAACCCAAAATCCAAGCTCCCCCGAAATGAAATTTTCCATGAAACTATCCCAAGTCTTGATCATTGCCTTCGCCGTATGCGCGATAAACTCCAGTGCATTTGCGGCTGGATCCAAGCCTAACATCCAAATGCCCGGACCGACGGGTGCGACGGGTCCAACTGGCCCGACCGGCCCAAAAGGTATGACTGGTGCGACCGGTCCGACGGGACCCAAAGGAACAACCGGGGCTACCGGAGCGACGGGCGCGACCGGTCCATCGGGCGGACCCGCTGGCCCGACTGGGGCGACTGGACAGAATGGCGCCACGGGCGCGACCGGAGCGACGGGCGCGAACGGAGCAACGGGCTCTAACGGAGCCACCGGGGCTACGGGCAATAAGGGGGCGACTGGCGCAACTGGCGTGACCGGAAATACAGGCTTAACAGGCTCAACAGGAGCCACCGGGAATACAGGTTTGACTGGGTCGACTGGAGCAACCGGGAACACAGGCTCAACCGGAGCCACCGGAAACACAGGTTTAACTGGATCGACCGGGGCGACCGGAAACACGGGTTTGACCGGAGCCACTGGAAACACGGGATTAACCGGAGCCACCGGAAACACAGGTTTAACTGGATCGACCGGAGCGACCGGAAACACGGGTTTAACCGGAGCAACTGGAAACACGGGATTAACCGGAGCCACCGGA
The DNA here is from genome assembly GCA_963824205.1 of uncultured Verrucomicrobiae bacterium. Lineage (GTDB taxonomy): Bacteria > Verrucomicrobiota > Verrucomicrobiia > Chthoniobacterales > UBA10450 > JBBRDU01. Next base: position 1,917,671 of record CAWGOG010000001.1, read on the forward strand.
AATACTGGTCTAACAGGAGCGACCGGAAACACAGGTTTAACCGGAGCGACCGGAAACACGGGTTTGACCGGAGCGACCGGAAACACGGGTTTGACCGGAGCCACCGGAAATACTGGGTTGACCGGAGCCACCGGCGCAATGGGAACGACCGGAGACACCGGCGCGACAGGCGCTACGGGTGCAAGCGGCGATACGGGTGCGACCGGAGGTACCGGAGCCACCGGCGACACGGGAGCGACTGGTCCGACCGGAAAGAAAGGTGCCCAAGGCGACACTGGAGCTACCGGCCCGAGCGGTGCGGCGGACTTGCAGGTACGTCTACGTCTACAATACGGGCGCGAATCCGACCCTGAATCAAGGTGATAATGTCACCTTCAACAACATCGGACCGTTTTCTGCAGGCCTGACTCCAGTTGGAACTCCGGTGACTTCCATCACGGTTGTCAATGATGGGACCTACACGATCGAGTTCCATGTGCGCGGTACCGAAACGTCGCAGCCGCCGGGTGCTGTGCCGCTGATCTTCCAGGTGAATGATAACTCAGTTCTGATCCCGGGCGGGTCATATCAAAGTGAGGATTCAAACCCGAACAATTCACACCGTGCGTTGAACGGAATTGTCACGGCGGTCCTGTTATCAGGCCACTCAGTTACGCTGCAGAACCAGACCGCCGCGCCCACCGGTGCCACCGGGGCGACGACAGTGAAATTGACCGCCGACGGAGTCTCGGTCAATGCATCGCTGCGCCTTGAACGGGTCGGACCCGCGCCGGCTACCGGCGGGACGACTGCTTCTCCGTAACCAATTGAGAATTGTGGTTGTCCCGGCAGGGTTTGAACCCCGTCGGGCAACCGGAAAGAAGTGAGTAAGGTTGCGGCTGCTTCGGGCGGCCGCAACCTTGCTGTTTTTATGGGATCGCGCTGCCAACGATTGTGCCATGCTTTTGTCTCGACAATGATCGGGGTTGATTCATCCGGTTTCGGCTTTCTCATCTCGCATGCCTAACGAAACCACGCCGTCGGCGCGTCCCACAAACAGGCCGCTGGACTGGCGCGATCTGCGAGTGGCGCTTTGGATTTTCCTCAGCTTCCTTGTCCTTTATGTGGGATTGACCCGGGGACGCTTCATCTCGACGGACGAGATACAGGTTTATCAAGTCACCCAGTCGATTTGGGAGCGTGGCTCCCTGGCGATTTCTTCTCCCGAAGCACCCCGCGGCCGTGACGGCCACCGGTTCGCGGTGGTGAATTCGGGAATTTCGATCGCCGCCGTGCCGCTATATGCCGCCGGCAAGGCTGTTGAATATGTCTTGAAAAGTGTCGGAGGGGAAACCCTGCTGAGCGCGTTTTCGGGTCCGGTGACGGAGCGTCCCGGAGATCGATGGGGAGGGGAGCCGGGAATATTTTTCGTCAATCTTTTCAACTGCTTTGTCACGGCGGCGATCTGCGCCTTGTTCTATTGCTTCTCGCGCCGGCTCGGTTGCTCCGTCAACGGCTCTCTCGTCTCTTCCATCCTGCTCGGCCTAACGACCTACATCGCCCCGTTTAGCACGGGCTTTTTTCAGCACTCAAGCGAAGCCTTCTTTTTGCTGGCGGCGTTTTATTTCCTGTTTCTCGACGGGCAAAGCCCTCACTGGCGATGGCGTCTGCTTGGCGGCCTGATGGCGGCACTGCTCGTGCAATTTCGTTACCCGGCGGTCATGGCCGTGCCCGGCCTCTTGTTTTATCACGCGACGCTTGTTTGGCGACGCCGATCGCCTACCGCCCTGGGCTCGGCCCCATTTTCCTCATTGCTGCGGCAGATGGCGCCTTTCGTTGGCGCATTGGTTTTCGCATTTGTCATGCATGCGGCCGATCAGCTGGCGAAATTCGGCACGATCTGGTCTGTCGGCAATTACGCGACGCTCAGAAATCACAATCCGCTCCTGCTCGGTCTTTACGCATTCCTCTTCAGCCCGGGTGACAGCATTTTTCTTTTCACTCCGCTGCTCGTGTTGGCGCCCTGGACTTTGCGGCGCCTGTACCGGCGACATCCGTTGGAGGTCGCTTTCATTCTTCTTCAAACTGGCGTTTACCTGTTTTTCTACGGCAAGTTTGATGACTGGCATGGGCTCTGGTGCTTCGGCCCGCGATATCTGATGGCGCTGGTTCCGCTCCTGATGCTTTCACTCGGACCGTGGCTCGATGAGGCGGGCCGCCGGAAGTGGTTGATCCTGGTGCCGCTCATCCTCGTGGGGCTTTGGGTGCAGGCTACCCACATCGCGGTCGATTTTTGGAGGGTGGCGGAATACGAGAACTACCTGGCCTTTCGGCCGAAGAACGGGTTTCTCTTTATCCCCACGGCTTCCCAGATTGTGGCCCATTCACGAGCTTTGCTGGCCTGGGATTCGCGGGTCGACATGTGGCTGCTGACGGTTTTTCGGCGGTCCAGTCCAGGCTGCTTCCTATTCTTGTTCACCTCGCTCGCGCTCCTTCTGGGCGCTTGCTTGCGCCAGCTGAAGAAAAGCCTTCGTGCGCTTACGACGGCGCCTTCGTCCACCTCGGAGCCTGCGGCACCCACGAATCGTTTTCTCCGATTAGCGTTAGGTGGCTTCGTCGTCGCTCTTTTCCTGACTTACTCGAATCATTTTTTCAATGGCTTCCATTTCGACGACGCGCATACCATCCAGAACAACATTGCGATTCAAAAGCTGGCGAACATTCCGAGTTTTTTCCGGGATGCCACCACCTTTAGTGCGCTCCCGACGAACCAGTCATATCGCCCGCTTGTTTCGATGATGTTGGCGATCGATTATTGGTTAGGCAGCGGTCTCTCTCCGTTCTGGTTTCAGCTTTCGGTCTTTGCGCTCTTTGTCGCAATGCTCCTGCTTTTTGCATTCGTCCTTCGCGACTTCCTCGAGATGGCTGCGCCATCTTCACGGAACTGGTGGATCGCGCTTCTGGCCACCGCCGCCTACGGCCTGCATCCGGCGAATGCCGACACGGTGAATTACGTCATCGCTTCGTCTGACGTGATCTCAACCCTCGGTATCGTCGCCTCGTTCGCGGTCTACTTTGCGTTTCCGGGATGGCGGCGCTTTTATCTTTTTGTTCTGCCCGCCGCCCTCTGCATTCTGGCCAAGCCACCCGCGATCGTCTTCGCAGTTCTTTTCGCCGTTTATCGATTGTTCTTCCCCATGGGAGACGACCGGGCCTCTTCCCAGAGAACCAAAGGTCGCTTCGCGGGTTGGTGTTATGAAGTTCTACCGCCGTTCCTGATTTGCGCGGCCGCTCTCGCTTTCGTGCAATACATGACGCCCAGGACATGGATCGCCGGTTCTGCTAATCCGCACGCCTACCTGATCACGCAGCCTTACGTGATGTTGAAGTATGCCGAGACGTTCCTTTGGCCCTCCGGACTGTCGGCTGATTACGACCTGGATGCGATCGCTGGCGCTAACGACGTTCGCTTTTGGATCGGATTGGGTTTCACGGTGGTGTTCACGGGCGCGGCCATCGCACTTTCTGTTGGTCGACGGACCCGCCTGATCGGATTCGGGCTTCTATGGTTTCTCATCGGACTTTTGCCGACATCACTTCTACCGCTGGCGGAAGTGATGAACGATCATCGCACTTTCCTGCCGTATCTGGGCTTGGTCATGGCGCTCGCCGGCGCGGCCTCGTGGCTTTTGCAGCGGTTGCCCGCCGCGGTCGACGCCGCAAAAAATCGCGGTCGTGGGAATCGTTTTGCTTGTTCTTTGTGCCAGCGCCTTCGCGACCTTCCAGCGGAACAAAGTCTGGCATAATGAAGACACTCTTTGGAGGGACGTCGTCCTCAAGAGTCCCCGCAATGGTCGTGGGCTGATGAATTATGGGCTCACCTTGATGGCCAAGGGTGATTACGAGGGCGCGCTCGGATACTATCGCCGAGCCCAGGTTTTCACGCCCCAATATTCTTATCTATTCATCAATTTTGCCATTGCCGAGAACGCCATCGGGCAAACGAAACTGGCGGAGGAACATTTCAAAGAGGCGCTTCGGCTCACGCCCGGTTTGCCGGACGTCTACAGTTTTTATGCGCGCTTCCTGATTACACATGGTCGTTCCTCTGAGGCGGCCCCGCTCTTACAGAAAGCCGCTGAGCTCGCTCCGACCGATCAAACTGTGCGTGACTTGGTCGCCGACGTATCCAACAGTCGGCCCGAATCCTACCTCAATGCCAGCTTGCAACATTACCGTGCGGGTCGCTTCGCCGAAGCCATCGCCGCGAGCCAGAAGGCCCTCGAGCTGCAACCCAATTATCCCGAGGCATGGAACAACATTGGCGCAGCCTACAATAGCATGGGGCAATTTGAAAAAGGGGCGGCCGCCTGCGAACAGGCGCTGCGATTGAAACCGGATTTCGAACTGGCTCGGAACAATCTTAATTTTGCCCGGGAACGCCTCAAGGCGGAGCATTAGGTCCGGCAATCATGAGCGAAGCCGTCGTTAGTCCCATCCCGCCAAACTCTCACCGTCGGCTAAGTCACGCTGGGACGATTCTCTGGCTCGTTCTTTTTATGGCTGTGGCAGGCGTGGCTCTTCGGGTGCGGCTTCACGACCAGGCCGTCACCGAGCGCACTCCCGACGAACGCGTTTACATGGCAGACGCAACCCGCATCACCGAGTCGGGCCCCGGGGCGATTCGCGCGCTTGTCGCTGACCTCAACCAAACGCGAGACCAATGGATTTATCCTCCGCCAACGCGGGTGGGGTTCATCTTCCTGGTCGCGGGGGTGATGAAAATCACAGGCGCAACCGCTGAGGGCGCGGCGGTGTGGATTTCGTTCGTTTTCAGTCTCCTGGGTCTCTGCATCACCGGACTGCTTGGATGGCGGTTGTTTAATCGCTGGGTCGGGTTGATCGCCATGGCTTTCCTGAGTGTCAGCCCGCTTGACTTGGCTTTGGCCAGAAGAGCGTGGCAGGATTCGGTGGTCGGGGGTGTTGGCACACTGCTTCTGTATTTTTGTGCCGAGGCGTCGCTTCGTCCGGCGCAGAAGCGATGGAGAGTTGGCTTCTGGATTGTGGCGGCCTACTTCCTCCTTCTCAAAGAGTCCGCGCTCGTCATTTACGGGCTCCTGGTTCTCTGGCTCCTGGTGGACATTTATCGAAATGATCTTCCGTGGCGGAGAGCCGTCTCGTTTGTGCTGACATCAGGCCTGGTCGTTGCCTTCAGTTACGGCATAGCCATCTGGCTTTCTGGGGGGCTTCATCCTTTCCTTCAGGTGTACCATCATATGGCCCAGGGCCTGACCTGGAATGATTACGTGTACAGGTATCAGTGCGGGCCGTGGTATTCGTTTCCGCTCGGACTCTTCGCGCTGAGTCCGATGACCACACTTCTTTGCGGGTGCGGAATCGGTCTTGTCCTGTTTCGCGCTCAGTCTCTCCGAAGAATTCTTTGTTGGGACGATCGGCAAGTGGATGTCGGGATAGCGATTGCCTCATTCATCTGTGCCGCTCTCATAGCCGTGACGCTGCCGGAAGGCTTCAAATGCCTGCGCTACATCTCCGTGCTGCAGGCTCCCATTTATCTCCTCGCTGGCATCGCCGTTACCTTTTTCGTGAACCAACTCAGGTCTCAGTGGGGACAGCTGGGCGGTTATGTGTCGGCGGGAATCGCCCTCGTCGTCATCGTGTCGGTTTGCTGGACCGATTACGCCCGGTTCAAGCGCATCGTGGTGCGGGATCGCCTCGATGACCTCGCCATCGTGCGAGTGGTAGACGAGGTTTTTTTGACCGACCGGCGCCCGGCAACTCCGCCGCCGGAAGAAATTTCAAAGTGGAAGATCCAGACTCACGGAAGTGCCGAACAGCAGATCGAGTCCACTCCGGAATATCAACTGGCGCGCAGCCTGGCCTTTTATAATAGCGGGCGGTATCAGGAATCGATTGCCGCGGCCACCAAAGCGCTTGAACTCAATCCTGATTACGCTGCGGCCTGGAACAATATCGGCGCGGCTTACAACAGCCTTGGCCAATTTGATAAGGCCATCGGAGCATGTGAAGAAGCGCTTCGTTTGCAGCCGCGTTTTCCGTTAGCCCAGCACAACCTCGAATTCGCGCGCAAAATGTCCCGCCGACACTAGCCGGCGTCATCAAATAAGACGAAATCATGGGCGGTGAGGGGATCGAACCCCCGACCCTTTCGGTGTAAACGAAACGCTCTACCGCTGAGCTAACCGCCCGAAAATCTTTTGCCGGGCAAGACTTACGCTCGAAATCGCAAGGTGGCAATTGATCCCAAAGCCACCCGTTTTGCCCCCTGACGATTTTCTTTTAGGTCACTTCTGTCCAAAACGTCAGGGACGAACGATGTGAGAATCACTCGGGTTCGGATTAGGGCCGATTGTCTTAGCTTTCCGACGGAGACAGGAGTAAACGTCGTGCAGCCACGAGAACCCGCATGAAACGAAATATCAGATTGCCTCAATTGCTCGTAATGATTTTTGCGCTCAGCACGATGATCACGAGCGTCAGCTCGGCTACTCAAATGCCTCCGCCTGTCGGCCCAACCGGCCCGACTGGACCCACGGGCAAGACTGGACCAACGGGACCAACGGGCGCGAAAGGAAATCCTGGAACTCCAGGGGTGACCGGAACCACGGGAGCCATGGGGAACACAGGTGCGATGGGAGCCACGGGCGCAACCGGGGCAGGTACGACGGGAGCAACTGGTGCGACCGGCGCGACGGGTGCAACCGGAGCAGGCACAGCGGGAGCAACTGGTGCGACCGGCGCGACGGGTGCAACCGGAGCAGGCACAGCGGGAGCAACCGGTGCGACTGGCGCTCCGGGAGTCACTGGTGCAACCGCAATTGTCGGCGCGGCAGAATTTGTAAGAACCATTCAGGCCCCAAATAATTCTGTGCCCCCGGGTATGCGTTCACAATCGACACACAGGTTTTTAACAATATTCCGGCAGATATCGTCGCTTCAGCCGGAAGTGGCGGAACTGTTTTCACACTCACAACAGGCACATACGTCATAGACTATGAAATGAGTTTGGCGTCAGCAGGTTCTGTTGGCATTTACTCCGGACCTAACAGTGGATCATTGGCCCTAGATACAAATACTGTTTCAGGGTCTTCTACCGGCACAACATGGATTCACGGACGAGCTATCATTGTGGCGGTGGATTCGCTGACTTTCGGAATTAGTTCTGTTGTTGGCACCGCGTCGGTCGTAACTGCTGGAACTGATGCCGGTTCTTTCATGATCCGACTCACGATTTTGAAAATCCAGTAATCAATCGCTCCCGGTTTTCGAACTCAACGCGGGTGGAGGCGCCTCACGGCGGTACAAGAACGACGCAGGTCCCACCCGTTTTGCCTCCCCTGGCGCTTGGAAAGCGGTCCGTTCATGTCCACGGATGTCCCGTGCTCAGCGTGCAGTTAGGGTGCGTCGGTTTCTTTTAGGGTCCGCACAAGTCTAGACATGAAGCGAAAAGACTCGGTGTAAACGAAACGCTCTACCGCTGAGCTAACCGCCCGCTGTGCAACGGCGTAGAGCGTATCGCGCTTAAGAGGGTGTGCAAGACCGCGCCAGATGAGCACCGGGTTGCGGGACAACCGTCGAACGCTTCGCGCGAATCACGAGCGTGCGTCTTACTGTCTAAGCGACCGCAAGCGCCGGCGCTTTCCCTTTGAGAATAGCCATGGCTTGCTGCAGTTCGTCGAAGTCGAAAGGTTTGGACATCATCATGTCCACATCTAGCGCCTCGTAAGCGGCGATATCTTCGTCGGAGAGCTGACCCGAAAGAACGAGGATCTTGCCGGTAAAATCCTGGCCCCTTAATCGCCGGACTAATTCGAGACCATCCACGCGAGGCATACGATGGTCTGTGATCACAACGTCAAAGGGTCGGGCCGCAGCGCCGACCTTCATGAGCGCCTCAAAGCCGTTCGACGCCCTGATGACCTTGGCGGCGGGGCCGCCCAACACCATGGCAATCATATGCGCGAGAGCTTTTTCATCTTCCACAACCAGGATTCGCAAAGGGTGGCTCATATCAGCAGCTGAATGAGCAGGCTGCGGGCCGCGGGCGATTAGCTGGGGTGGGAGTTCGGCGGCCACCTCCCTCTGGAGGCTTCAGGGAGCGGCGACTTCCCAGTCGCCGTCCATCAAAACGGCGACCGGAGGCCGCCGCTCATCGTTTCAGCCCGGATCTTCAGTCGCGGCGCTAGTGTTTCGCCAACAGGAATCTGATCCTTTGGTATCCTTAAGGAATAACGACCCGGTAAAAACGCTGACCCGAAGGGGGAGTGCCGGTTGTCGTTCCGTCATCAGTCCACGAAAGGGCGCTGCCAGTCCCGGTTTTGTCGGGTGTCACGGTATTCCAGGTATCGGTAATATTGTTTTTCCATTGCAACCGATAAGCCAGGCCGGGCTGGCTCGTGCAAACGACGTTCGCGACCCCGGGACTCTCGGTAATGCTACTAATCACGACCTGGGAATCGGCGTTGGGAATCGCATTCAAAACAAACAGATCGCTCAAGTCCATGGCGGTGGCCGCGCCGCCGAGAAGGGGGGCGACTCCGAAGATTTTTTGAAAAGTGCGCAAAGTCGAGCTGTGCGTGTAAGTGATGGCGTTGTGGTAACCGCCGCCCTTGGCCAGTGGTGAGAGAACGATCATGCCGATCGGTCCGTCGCCGCCTTCGCCTTCGTCCCAGGTGATGAAAACGACGCCGTTATTCTTGTAGGCGTTTGAGTTCAGAATTGTGGGCAAATTGTTGGCCAACCAGGTGTCGCCTTGTTTGATCTGATTGTTCAACCCGGACGTGTCCGCATCATGCATGTCGTCAAAAATGTTCGGCGTAATGAAGTTGTAATGCGGGACGGTGCCATTTGTTAGACTGGCAGCGAGCTCGGTGTAGGGCCGCATCACCGTAGTGCATCCCGAAGTGGTCACGTCGTCGAAGTAGGCGAACGGATTGTGTTTTACGTAATAGGGACGGGAATCGGTCAGGGGGCAGGTCGAACCGGTGATATTTTCCTGCCAGGTCTTCCAGGAAATGCCGGCGTTTTTTAGCTGGGTAACGAGATGGGCTGTGGTGGACTGGTGATTGCTCGACGGAGCATTGTCGTTCAGCACTCCGAAGTTTGTTCCGGCCTCAAGCCAGAGGTAGTTAGGCTCGCTCGGGTGAATCCCGGCGGGGTTGTAGTATTGGTCGGTGTACGACGCCATGGGCAGCAAAGTGTTATTGATATAAGGCGCGTTGGCGCTGCCTTTAATGGCCGACCAATTGTGGTTCTCCATCAGGATGATGAAAACCGTGCGGGTCGCGTCGATCCCGGCGGCCGGAAGGCGACTGGTTGGCGCAGTAAGAAAGAGAGCAGACAGCAGGGCGACGGATTTGAGATGCACTCGCTAATTGTAGCGCAGAACGCTATTCTTTGTCGGGAAAACCACTGACCCGCGAAATATTCCAGGCTGCCCGGCTGCGCCTTACGAGAGTTCTGTCGCCATTACTCACCCGCCTCGGTGGTTAGAGCGCTGCCCTTCCTCACCCGGCTTCCCCTCGGTCGGAGCGAGATGTGTTGCACATTTGACACCCACCGCGGAGCAGAAGTGCTGGAACGCCGGAAGTTGTTGCCTTGACCTTCGGCGATCCTTCCTGGTAACCTCGAGGCTGTCATGAAAGCAACGGAACAATCGTCTGCCTCGACGATCTCATTCGCGTTCCGTTTTTACTTTAACTACCGGTAGATCGCGGCTTTCGCCGACTGATCTGCCGCGATCCTCTCGCCTCTATGTCTGACTCCCTTCATTCCCTGCGCACCCAACTCGACGACATCGATGCGCGCGTTATTCAAGCGCTGGCCGAACGGCAACAACTCGTGGCCGATGTCGCGGCATTAAAGAACGATCCGACGCTTCCGCTGCAGGACCAGCAGCGTGAGCGCGAGTTGCTTGCTCGGGTAAGCGAATTGGCCAACGAACACGGACTCGACAGTTACTTTGTTGAAAGCCTTTATCGCCGCATTCTCAGTCATTCCGTCCGTTTCCAGGCGGAACACCAGAGCTCGGTGGCGCCGAAGAACGTCACGACCGTTTCGTATCAGGGCATCGAAGCTTGCTACAGCCATATCGCGGCGCGCAGTTATTTTGCGGCCGCCGGATCGAATGTCCGGCTGCATGGCTATCGGTCGTTCGCGGCGGCCATCGATGCACTTGTTAGGGGTGATGCCGATATTGCTTTCCTTCCAATCGAGAACTCGCTTACCGGTTCGATCAATGAAACATACGATCTGCTTAACTCGGCAAAGTTGCACATCATTGGAGAAGAAGTGCTGCGGGTCGAACATTGTCTGCTCGCGATCGAGCCGGTGCCACTGGGGATGATCCGGCGTGTCAGTTCGCATCCTCAGGCGCTCGCCCAGTGCGCCAGCTTCATTGAATCGCTCGAGGAATGCCAAAAGGAAATCGCGGATGACACCGCCAAAGCCGCCATGGATGTGGCCGAGTCGGGAGACTTGTCGCGCGCGGCCATCGCGAGCGAAGAGGCCGGCACCCGTTACGGGCTTCAGGTCATCAAGCGCAACGTTGCGCAGAAGCGAGAGAACTTTACCCGCTTCGTCGCGATTGCGCGGGAGCCCCGCAAGGCGGATGCGCGCTTGCCGCACAAAACATCGCTCCTCCTGACAACCAGGCACGAGAAGGGCGCACTGGCGCAATGCCTCGATGCCCTGGCGCGACACGACGTCAGCCTAACGAAACTGGAATCTCGCCCGAGCGCGGAACAGCCGTGGCAATATTTGTTCTACATCGATCACGAAGGTGGCTTGCACGAGCCGCACGTCGAGGCGGCCCTGAAGGAATTGAAGGAACATGCGGAAGGCGTGCGTGTGCTGGGAAGTTATGCGCGCAGCGGTGCCGGCTTGGCGGTCGACATTCAGCCGGAAGCGCGATCGACTTCGGAGCCTTCGCGGGCGGCGAAAAATGGGTCGTCCTCTCCGGTCCCCGTTCCTGAAAATTCCCCATATCGTCTGACGGCGCGCTCGCTCAGAACTGAGGATTCGGTTGTGGCAATCAACGAGATCGAGATTGGAGGCGAAGCGCCTTTCGTAGTGATTGCCGGGCCTTGCTCGGTTGAGTCGCGCGAACAGATCATGGCCTGTGCCAAAGCGGTGCACCAGGCCGGGGGCAAATTCTTGCGCGGGGGCTGCTTCAAGCCGCGCACTTCGACCTATGATTTTCAGGGGCTCGGTTTTGAAGGCCTAACGATTTTGCACGAGGCGGCCCGGACTTATGGTCTCGCGGTCGTGACCGAGGTATTGCATCCCGCCGATGTCGACGCCATCTCGCGCGAAGCTGACGTTCTGCAAATCGGAGCGCGCAACATGCAAAACTTTGCGCTTTTGAAAACCGTCGGCAAAGCGCGTCTCCCGGTCCTGCTCAAGCGCGGGCTAATGGCATCGATCGATGAATGGCTGGCCGCGGCGGAGTATATCATGGCGGAAGGAAACCGGCGGGTGATCCTGTGCGAGCGCGGGATCCGCACGTTCGAAACGGCCACGCGAAACACCCTGGATCTTTCGGCGGTGCCGGTAGTCAGGGAACGCACGCATCTGCCGATAATCGTTGATCCCAGTCACGCGGTCGGCCGGAGTGAGTGGGTCGCGCCGCTTACGCGCGCCGCCCGCGCCGTCGGTGCTCATGGTGTCATGATCGAGATTCACCCCGATCCGGCCAATGCGCTTTCCGACGGGCGGCAGTCGTTAGACCTGGGGAGCTTTGAGATTCTTGCGAACGAGCTGCGCGCTTAATGCGCGGCCTCTTCGCGGAAGGGCCGGTGTTGCCGGAACAGGGCTAAACGCGCCTCCACCTCCGGTCGCAGGACCGGCGGTACGGGCATTTGCAGGGCGCGCTCTTCGTATTCGACGGCTTTGCGGAAATCGCCCGCTTCGGCTTCGGCGGCGGCCAGCGTGTCCAACTGGCTCGGACGTTTCCAGTGAACCATTTCGCAGGAATGCTTCGCCTCCACGAGCGCTTCCGAACCATTTCGCCGACTGGCATCGGGACAAGTTGAGCGGAACCATGCCAGTGCCTCATGACAGTGGAGTTCGTCTCTTTTCGCCGAAGCTGTCGCGGTCCGTAAATCCTGTTCTGCCTGGTCGAATTTCCCCGACCGGAGATAGGCCATTGATCGCAGGGTGTAGAGGCTGATCCAATCGGGATGGTACTCCAGTGCGGTTGCACAATCCGCGATTGCCCCGGGGTAGTCCTTGCGCTGTAACAGGAGGCGGGCGCGGCATACGTAAGCATCAGGTCTGGTGGGGTTCATCTCGATGGCTTTTGCGAAATCTGTCAGGGCGTTTTGGAATTCACCCTGGCGGAAGAATGACGCTCCGCGGTAACAGTAGGCGAAATATTCGCGCGGATTGATCCGAATCGCTTCAGCGTAGTCCTTGAGCGCATCGTCGCTCTCACCGAGGTCATCCAGAGTGCCGGCGCGAAAAACGTAGGCCAGAGCATTGCGCGGGTTGATTTTGATGGCCTCGTCGTAATCGACGGCCGCTTTTTCATATTCGCCTTTGTGCGCCAGAAGGCTGCCGCGCTCCAGAGTGACGATCGATCTCCGAACCAGATTGAGATCCAGCGCGAGAGCCTTATTGCACAGCTCAATCGCTTTATCGTAATCACCGCTCTCGCGCGACTTCTGTATCGCCTTCATGATCTCGCTGTACTCCCGGGAAACGGACGCCTGATCTTTCGCAGCAAGGCTGGGCAACGGGGTCACTCCGAGCGCGCCGTCGAAGCCAAGTGTACCTGGACGCGGCGACGAACTCGGTCGTGTTAAGCTCCGCGGTGGACCGGCGAGATGCTGCGCTTCCGCGGTATCGAAAAAGGCGCGCTCTGAATCTCCGAGCCGCGAATATGTTTGAGCGCGGTCTTGGTGAACTTTCCGGTTCCAAGGCTCCATCACAAGCGCGGTGTCAAAGTTCGCCAGCGCATGTTCGTAATCAGGCTCCGTTTGTTTGAGATAACAACGGCCGCGCATAATAAATCCGTGCGCGTAGTTAGGCCAGATGCGCACGACTTCCTGGAAATCCGACAGGGCCTTGTCAAACTCGTCGCGATCATAAAAGATGGTTCCACGGTGCAGGTGCGGCATGCCCTGGTTGGGATCGAGCCCAAGGGCGCGATCATAATCTGCCAGAGCCTTGTCGATTTCCTTCTTCTGTTCGTAGGCTTGCCCGCGTCGCTCATAGGGATCCGCGCGGGAAGGATCAATCTCTATCGCCGTGGTGAAGTCCTTGATCGCATCGTCGTAGCGCTTTTTTTGGAGTTCGGCCGAGCCTCGGTTGAGGTAAAGCCAGAAGCGATTGTCGCCGATGACGATCTTGTTCGATGCGTCGGTCAGATCTTTGATCGCTCCGTCATAGTCCCGCTGGAACATCTTTTCGTAACCGAGGCGGGAAAGGCGTGTTCCTTCGGCGAGCTGCCAATAGAAAAACAGGCCAAGGGCGACGAGCGCAGTGCTGCCAAGAACGAAAGCGAGCAGCGCGCTGACGATGATTTTGGCAGAGTGCGTCATACGGACTTGCAGCAGGTCGATTCTGTTTGGCAAACGCCGTCCGGAAAAGGAAACTTCATCGCATGAGCGAGCGGTATTTTGAGGATCTCAAGGCTGGCGACACTTTTGAATCAGAGACATTCGGCGTTCCTGGCAAAGAGATTATCGAATTTGCCGAGCGATTCGATCCACAAAAATTTCATCTTCATCCACAGACGGCCGAGCGATCGATTTTCAAGGGGCTGGTGGCGAGCGGATGGCACACGGCTGCCATCACCATGCGGCTCTTTGTGCGCGCGCTCAATTTCGCCGAGGGGGCGATCGGCCTCGGGGTGGATGAGCTTCGCTGGCCTAACGCTGTTCGGCCGGGTGATGTTTTGCGGGTCAAAACAGAAATCATAGAAACGCGCTCTTCTAAATCGAAACCCGATCACGGCGTCATTCGTTTGCGGAACGTGACCACAAACCAGAGCGGCGAGACTGTGCAAAGCATGTACGCTCATGCCTTGATTCCGCGGCGGAAGTAAATCGAGGCCTTTTTGTAGCGACGGTCTACGACCGTCGCAAACTAAGGAATTCGAAAAATGCGACGGTCACAGACCGCCGCCACAGAGGACCGGGAATTCGCCTTAGCGTTGAAGCAGCTTCATCATCGCCTCCGGATACCGCGAGCCGGCGAAAGCATTCGCCGGCGCCACTTCTTCGATGCGCCGGAGATCGTCATCTGTGAGGCGCACATCGAGCGCTCCGATGTTTTCCTGGAGATACTTTCTTCGCTTGGTTCCGGGGATAGGCACAATATCGCTTCCTTTGGCGAGGACCCAGGCCAGCGCAAGCTGCGCGGCGGTGCATTGTTTCTCCTGCGCGATCTGCCGCAAACGTTCGACGATATCCAGGTTGTTTTGAAAGTTGTCCCCTTGGAAGCGTGGAGTGGTTAGGCGATAATCGCTTCCTTCAAGATCTTCCGGCTTCTTGATCTTTCCTGTCAGGAATCCGCGGCCCAGCGGACTGTAGGGAACGAAACCGATTCCTAGTTCCCGGCAAACGGACAGAACTTCTTCTTCTGGGCCACGCGTCCAAAGCGAGTATTCCGATTGCAACGCCGTGATCGGATGGACCGCATGCGCACGCCGGATGGTTTCCGGCGCCGCTTCAGACATGCCGAGGAAACGGACCTTGCCTTCTTTCACCAACTCAGCCATCGCCCCGATGGTCTCCTCGATTGGCGTATCGGGATCAACTCGATGCTGGTAGTAAAGGTCGATGCAATCGACCTGCAGACGGCGCAGGCTTCCTTCGCATGATTGGCGGACGTAATCGGCTTTGCCGTTGATGCCGCGGAACTCCGGCCTTTCGGGGTCGCGCAGGATTCCGAACTTTGTCGCAATCACGATGCGTTCCCGATGGCCTCGTAAGGCGCGGCCGACGAGCTCTTCGTTCGTGTGCGGGCCGTAGACGTCGGCGGTGTCGAAGAACGTGATGCCCAGATCAAGCGCACGCCGGAGAGTTGCGATTGATTCCTCTTCGTTACGGTCGCCGTAAAAATCCGACATGCCCATGCAGCCGAGGCCGATCGCCGAGACGAGCGGTCCCCCTCGTCCTAACTTACGTTGTTTCATGGCAAAACCTCACCTGCGGCCTCGGAAGCTCCAAACCCCAAGCACCAAATCCCAGAAAATCTTTGCTCACTTGGACGGCCACGGACGAGTGTCTTTTCTAATTTGAACATTGGATATTCCCTGGGATTTGAAGACTTTGAGATTTGGGATTTCGGACCTCTCGGCGGCTATGTTTGTCCGATCCAGGTTCTTGGCGCCACTTCTTCCCAGCGATGCCGGATCGCCTGAAACTCAGATTCGGACAGCGGTCCATCCTGAAGCAGGCTCGCATTTTCGCTCCAACGCTCGGGCTTGCTGGTGCCAACGATGGCGGTGTGAACGCCCGGCACGCTTAAGGTAAAGCGAAGCGCGATGGAAATCGTTCGTTCGATATTTTCATGGTCGATCTGATTCAGGAACGGATACTTCAACTTGGTCAGGCGATGCCAGTATTCGTGGTGATAAGAGTCGATCGGTTTGTGGCCGTTTCGCCATGCGGCGTTCGCGATCGGCCGTTTGGCGATCACGCCGATGTTCTTTTCGCGCGCAACGGGGAGAGAGACATCGATGGCTTCCTGGTCGGCGATGTTGATCGAAGTTTGCAAAGTATCAAACGCTCCACAGGTCACGGCGTAGTGGGCCGCATGAGTGTCGCCGCTGTAACCGATGTAACGCGTGTGACCCTTTTCCCGGGCCGCTTGCAAGGCCGCAATGGCGTCACCTTTCCGCAGTTCGGCTTCGGAACAACTGTGCAATTGGACGAGATCGACATGATCAGTCTTTAAACGCTGCAAACTTCGCTCGATGCTTTGCAGGATCGACTCGGGCGACCAGTTCGCGCTGGCTTCGACACCCTTGGGATGGCCGCACTTGGTGAAGAGATAAAAATCCCGGCGCCGATGGGACACGGTTTGCCCGATAAGCTCTTCGCTGTCGCGATAACACTCGGCGGTGTCGATCACGTTGAGGCCGGCGTCGAGCGCGCTTTGCAGAAGGACTTTTACCTTGTCGGCGGAAACGTTTTCAAAACCGATTTCTGCGCCGCCAAACCCGAGCACGGAAACGTCCATGTCGGTCTTGCCGAGACGGCGTTTTTCCATTCCTCTAATTCAACCGCGGATCAGGCGGATTCAAGCGGATATGCGAAGTCGGGCGGCAGGGAAGCCGCCGCTCCTGGTCAAAAAACCAACCGTGTCTTGCCTGTCCCGCGCTCGATGCGGCCAATAACCTTCGCGCGCAGTCGCTGCGCAACCGGGGCCGCGTCTGTGGGCGAAACGATTGCGACCATGCCGATGCCCATGTTGAAAACCTGGAACATCTCTTCGCGATCGATCCCGCCACTCTTTTGCAGCAGATTGAAAATAGAGGGGATTTTCCAGCTTCGGGTGTCGATGACGGCGTCACAAGGCGCGGGCAGGACCCGCGGTAGGTTATCGATCAATCCGCCGCCAGTGATGTGGGCCAGGCCTTTTAATCGGTGTGGCTCGATTCGCGCGAGCGTTGGTTGGTAATTTTTGTGTGTGCGCATTAATTCCGCGCCGACGGTCGCGCGCAGGCCCGGCAGACGCGAGGATGGTTTTAATCGCATTTTCTCGAAAAGAATCTTCCGCGCGAGCGAATAGCCATTGGTGTGCAGGCCGTTAGAAGGCAGGCCGAGAATCACGTCGCCGGATTTGATTTTCTTTCCCTCGATGACGTTCCGGCGATCAACCAGGCCGACGATGCAGCCGGCGACGTCGTATTCGCCCGCGGAATAGAAACCCGGCATCTGAGCGGTTTCTCCACCGATCAGAGCGCAGCCGGCCGCGCGGCAGGCTCTCGAGAAACCGCGCAGAAGCTGATCGAACACACGCGGCGAAAGCTTTCCGCAACCGATGTAATCGAGAAAGAAAAGAGGCCGCGCGCCAACGACGGCAATATCGTTTACGCAATGATTCACCAGGTCGATGCCGACGGTGTCGTGTTTGTCCATCGCGAACGCGATCTTCAACTTTGTGCCAACACCGTCGATGCTGGAAACAAGAACCGGGTCCTTGATTCCGCGGAAACGGGCCGAATAAAGTCCGCCGAATCCTCCGATCTTTGCCGAGAACCTCCGGCCCGTGTGTTTGCCTAACGAGCGACTGAATGCCACCTTTGAGGCGATTGCCCAGATCGACATCGACGCCCGCCCGGGCGTAAGCCTTTCTCATTTCAGATCGCCGAAGAGAGTCGGATGTGTCTCGTCGCCCGCAAGCGCGTGAGCGCGCTGCTCACGCTTTTCCATGATGAACTTATCCAAAGCCGGGTCCACCGGAAGTGGATAGTTGCCGGTGAAACAGGCAAGGCAGAATTGGTTCACTTTCTGGCCGGTCGCGCGAACCATTCCTTCGACGTCGAGATACCCGAGACTGTCGACCCCGAGATATTTACAGATCTCCTTCATCGGCATCTGGTTCGCGATCAATTTTTCCGGGTCTGGGAAATCGATTCCATAATGACAGGCAAAGCGATGTGGCGGGCAACTGACGCGCATATGGACTTCGCTCGCCCCTGCCTCGCGGAGGTTGACCACACGCGCGCGCGCCGTCGTGCCGCGCACGATCGAGTCATCGACGACAACGACACGTTTTCCGGCGACCATCTCCTTGATCAAATTGAGTTTTACGCGGACGTCGAAATCGCGAATCAATTGGCTCGGCTGCAGGAACGTGCGCCCGATGTAGTGGTTCCTAACGAACGCTTGCTCGTAAGGAATCTTCAATTCCTCGGCAAAGCCGAGGGCCGCGTAATTTCCTGAGTCAGGCACCGGAACCACGATGTCCGCTTCGACCGGAAACTTTCGCGCAAGCTCGCGGCCCATCTCGGTCCGAACTTTCGCGACGTTGACTCCGCCGATGATGCTGTCGGGCCGCGCGAAGTAGACGTATTCGAAAATGCAGAAGGCCGGCTTTTCCGGCGGAAAAGGAAATTCCGAGCGAAGACCGTTTTCATCGATGATCAGGACTTCGCCGGGCTTGATCTCGCGAATGAATTCCGCGTGGATGAGATCCAAAGCACAGGTCTCAGAGGCGAGGATGTAAGCGCCGTCGAGCTTGCCCAGGACAAGGGGACGCCAGCCGAATGGATCGCGAACGGCGATTAATTCCCTCTCGCTCATGATGACGAGCGAAAACGCCCCTTTGATCCGGCGAAGCGCGCTCAGCACGCTGTGTCCATTTGAGGACGGATGCGCCAGGAGATGCAGAATGATTTCGCTGTCCGCGGTGGTTTGGAAAATGGAACCCTGGCGCTCGAGTTCGTCCCGCAGGACGTCCGCGTTCGTTAGGTTGCCGTTGTGGGCAATCGCCATCTGGCCGCGCACGCAATCAACCGAAAACGGCTGCGCATTTTTGATCGTGCTCGTGCCGGTGGTGGAATAGCGCGTGTGCCCGATGGCGCGGGTGCCTTTGAGTCTTTCGAGGTCTTGCTGGCCGAACACCTGCGAGACCAGGCCCATGTTCTTGTGTGAGGCGAAGGTTGTCCCGGGGCCGTTGCTCGTGACGATGCCCGCGCTTTCCTGGCCGCGATGCTGGAGCGCGAAAAGACCGTAATAGGTCAGGACCGCGGCATTTGGGTGCCCAAATACGCCAAACAAGGCGCATTCGTGCTGTGGAAAAACCTGCTCCTCAGGGGCGTCGGACAGGTCGACAATTTTGGGAGGCGTCACACCCAATGATTCACTAGTTTCGGCTGCATTCAATCAGCTGCGCTAATCTCGTTGCGAAGGTCATAAACTTGGGAGCGGATCGCCCTGCGACTCGCCGCCGATGATGCGCGAAATAGAATTCCACCAGAGATCGTAAAGGCTTGCGGTTTTGCAACGCAGTGTTCGGTCGCCGGTTTTGATGGAAAAAATCTCCTCGGTGACGCGCCCGATGTTGAATGCTGAAACACCAGCGGTCTTCAATGACGTCAGTACCTGATCGACGTTACCGGCGTCGACCGAAATCAGGATTCGCGACGGCGCTTCATTGAAAAGGAGAGTGGCCGCATCGGACTCAGCGTCGACGTGAGAAAGATCGCATTCGGCGCCGAGGCGGCCTTTTGGGTTGAAACAGGATTCGGCCAGTGCGACGGCGATGCCGCCTTCGCTGCAATCGTGCGCGCTTTTGACCAAACCATCCTGGATCAGTTTTCGAATTGCGGATTGCACAGCGATTTCCTGGGCAATGTCGAGACGCGGGACGGGTCCTTCCTTGCGGCCGTGACAAACTTTGAGAAAGCGCGACGCTCCGAGCGACGGGCGCTGGAGCGCTGATGGAGCAGCCACCAGAACAATCGCATCGCCGGATTGCTTGAACCATTGCGTGGTCACGTGGCTTTGCTGCTGGATCAATCCGACCATGCCGACCGTCGGCGTGGGGTCGACCACTCCTGCCGGGCTCTCATTATATAAAGAGACATTGCCGCCGACCACCGGCGTCTCGAAGGCTTTGCACGCTTCGGCCATTCCCTCGACCGATTCGCGGAGCTGCCAGAAATTCTCCGGCTTGTAAGGATTGCCGAAGTTTAGATTGTCTGTCACCGCGAGGGGTTGCGCGCCGGAGCAGGTCAGATTGCGCGCGGCCTCAGCGACGGCATGCCTCGCGCCTTCGCGCGGGTCGAGCGCGCAGAAGAGGGAATTACAATCGCTCGTCGCGGCCAGGATTTTGTCGGCATAACGAACGTAAAAGACGGCCGCGTCGGATCCTGGTGCAACCATCGTGCCGGTGCGGACGGTGTGATCGTATTGGCGATAGACCCAGTTCTTGGAAGCGATGGTGGGATCGCTGAGCAGTTGCTCCAGCGCTTTTTCGAGATCGATTGCAGGGAGTTGATTCATGCGACGGTCGACCGCCGCTACAGGAGAAGGAGGGTCTCGCGTCCCGCGAATAAAGCGGAGCTTCCTCCGCGAGAGCGGTTTGCCGGGAATTTCCGCGACGACTTCGCCGTTGTTGAGCACCCGCATCATGCCGTCCTCGGTGACTTCTCCGATTTGCTCGCACGGCACTTCCCATTTCGCGAAGATGTCGCGCACAACATCTTCGCGTCCGCGGCGAGCGATGATGAGCATCCGTTCCTGTGATTCGCTCAGGAGAATCTCATACGGCGTCATGCCGGATTCCCGTTTTGGAACTTTCGCGAGATCGATTTCTACTCCGCTGCCGCCGCGACTGGCCGTTTCGCAGGTCGAGCAGGTCAGACCGGCCGCGCCCATATCCTGGATCCCGGCGACGGCATCGGTAGCGAGCAATTCCAAACACGCTTCGAGGAGAAGCTTTTCCTTGAAGGGATCGCCGACCTGCACTGCGGGACGGTCTTCTTTTGATTCTTCGGTTAATTCGCGCGATGCGAAAGCTGCGCCGGCAAGGCCGTCGCGACCGGTTTCAGCACCGACATAGAAAACCGGATTGCCCGCACCGCGGGCGGCGCCGCGCGCGACCTGGTCGTGGCGAAGGACGCCGAGGCAAAAAACATTCACCAGAGGATTTCCTTCGAAGCTTTCATCGAAATAGATCTCTCCGCCGATCGTGGGGATGCCGATGCAGTTGCCGTAGTGGGCAATGCCACTGACAACACCGGCGAACAATCTTCGATTGTTCGCGATTTCGGATTTCCGATTTCCGATTTCGGATTTTATTGATGTGATTGGTCCGAAGCGCAACGAGTTGAGACAAAACTCCGGGCGCGCGCCCATGGTGAAGATGTCGCGAATGATGCCGCCGACGCCGGTGGCCGCGCCTTGGAATGGTTCGACCGCGCTCGGATGATTGTGGCTTTCCATTTTGAACGCCACGGCCCAGCCATCTCCGATGTCGACGACGCCGGCGTTTTCTTCACCCGCCTTAACCAGAATGCCGCGTCCGCTGGTGGGGAATTTCTTCAGTTCAAGCCGCGAATTCTTATACGAGCAATGCTCGCTCCACATAACGGAGAAGATGCCGAGCTCGGTGAAGTTGGGATCGCGGCCGAGGATTTTCCTGATGCGCTCAAACTCTTCCGGCGTCAGGCCATGCTTCGCGACGAGCTCCGGAGTGACGGCGGGGTCGGTAAGTGTCATCGAAGGCGGCACGTTAAACGACGCTGGTGCGTTGCACAATTCCGACAGATTTTTCTTTGAAGCACCGGGGCGGGGCTAGCCCGTGATCTTGTGCAACATCTTGGGGGCGCGTACTTTCTAAAATTGCGCAGATTGCATGAATAGGCGTGCTAACGGGGCAGTCTAACTCTTTGTAATCGCATTCAATGCGATCGCGCCCCGGGGCAACCGGGCGTTGAACCAAAACGGAGGAAAAAAATGAACAAGACTATTATTGCACTGGCTTGCACAATGATCGCGCCGATCGCGTTCGCGCAAACCAGCACAACGACAACTGAAACGACCACGGACAACGCGCCCGTGTCGACCACCGAAACGACCACGACCTATTCGGCGGGAACGGTGACGACATATGAGCCCGGCAAAACGATCGTCGTGAAAAGCGACGAAGGCCCGGTCAGCTTCGCCCTCGGCACCGCTGCGCGCATTGTGGATGGTGCGGGCAAGATCGTGACCGCGCCACTGCGTTCCGGCCAGAAGGTGCGCGTTTATTACACCGGTAACGGCGAGAAGCGTACCGTTGAGCACGTCCAGGTGGAAGACTAAGAATTCCGCAGTCTGTTAAATTCGAGAGCCGCAGGGTCTCTGGACCCTGCGGTTTTTTTCTAACCCAGCGATGCGCTTTCCAGGGTGTCATCCTGAGGCGCGCAGACGCTGAAGGATCCTCCTGATGGAACGACTGTCCAAGGAAGCGCGACATGTGACAGGAGCTCGGATGCGTCCGCTTGAAGTGATTCGTTACCAACCGTCGTGATCACTCCTTGACTGACTTGCGTGCTCAAAGCTCCGGATGAGAGATCCCTCGGCTCGCTTCGCCGGCCTCGGGATGACAGGAACAGGACATGGGAATGTACTTCATCCGGTTGATTTTTGGCCCTAAATCAATGACCATTGGCGCGTGGCTTTTGACCTGAAAGAGATCATTGCGTCCCGCCTGGGCGAGAATTACGACCTGCACGAGCGGCACATCAATCGGACGCTCGTCGCAGCTCAGCGAGTCATCGGTTTCGATAAAATCTATGCGCGGGCGGAAGGGGCTTATCTGTACGACATGGATAACGCCGCTTACCTGGATTTTTTGAGCGGCTACAGCGTTTTTAATATCGGTCGAAACCACCCGGTCGTTAAGCAGGCGATCCGCGATGTTCTCGATCTGGATCTGCCGAACATGGTGCAGATGGATTGCTCGCTGCTGAGTGGATTGCTCGGGGAAGCGATCACGAAGCTGACACCGCCGCATCTCGACGCTGTTTTTTTCTGTAACTCCGGCACGGAGGCAATGGAGGGCGCACTGAAGTTCGCGCGCGCTGCCACTGGACGGAAACGCGTGTTGTCGTTAGCCAGTGCTTTTCATGGACTCAGCCTCGGGTCGCTATCACTAATGGGTTGCGAGAGTTTCACCGAAGGCTTTGGACCGCTGATGGCCGATTGGGATACGCGGATCGAGCTCGATGATATTGCTTCGCTCGAAAAGGAACTTTCGAAACGTGATGTGGCCGCCTTCGTCATCGAGACGGTTCAGGGAAAGGGTTGCAAAACGCCCGCGGGTGATTTTTTCGTCAGGGCGCAGGAGCTTTGCCGAAAGTTCGGAACGCTTCTGATTTCCGATGAAGTCCAGACTGGACTGGGCAGGACCGGCCGGATGTTTGGCTTCGAACACTGGAATCTCGAGCCCGACATCATCACACTCGCCAAAACTCTGAGCGGCGGCTACGTGCCGTGCGGTGCCATCGTGGCGCGGCGGGAGATTTATCAAAAGACATTCAGCCGCATGGACCGATGTGTGGTGCATTCCACGACTTTCGGACGAAACAATCTGGCGATGGCGTGCGGCCTGGCTTCGCTCGAAGTGATTGACTCCGAGAAATTGGTGGAGAATTCCGAACGCATGGGCGCTCTGCTTCGGGGGAAGATCGAGGCATTACGCGCCAAGCACAGTTTCATCAGGGAAGTCCGGGGCAAAGGATTAATGATCGGGATCGAGTTTCACGAACCCACCGAGTTCAAACTCAAAATGGCCTGGAAGCTTTTGCATAAGGTCGACAAGGTGCTTTTTGCGCAAATGGTGGTGACGCAGATGCTGAGCAAGCATCGCATCCTCACGCAGGTGGCCGGGCACGCCATGGACGTGGTGAAGATTCTTCCACCTCTGATTATTGGCGAAGCCGAGGTGAATAAGTTCGTCGATGCGCTTGACGATGTGCTGACCGACTGCCGGAAGTTTCCGGGGCCCATGTGGGAGATTGGACAGAATTTTGTCCGACATGCGCTCGGATCGAATAAGTCCATGGCTAACCGGCCGGCTGTGTCTGCCTAACAAAGCCGGTTTCTTGGTTTTCGAATCGGCACTTGCGCCATGGAGCCGGTCACGATCGACAACGCGCGCTACGAAAGAATGCCGCAGCGCCGCTGCGGCTCATTTGGCCTGAAGCTGCCGGCGATCTCGTTAGGAGCCTGGGAGACGTTTGGGGGTTATCGTGGACCAGAGATTGCCAGGGAATGCATTCATGCGGCCTTCGACATGGGCATTTTTCACTTTGACCTGGCAAACAATTATGGAAGGCCTCCAGGCCAGGCGGAATCGGTTGTCGGACCCATCCTGCGGCAGTTGCCGCGCGAAGAGCTGATTGTTTCGACCAAAGCCGGTTTTCTGATGTGGCCTGGCCCGTTTGGACAGGGTTGTTCGCGCAAATCCTTGCTCTCGAGCCTCGACCAGTCGCTCCAGCGCCTGGGACTCGATTACGTCGACATCTTTTACGCGCACCGGTTCGATGCCGAAACGCCCCTGGAGGAAACGCTTGGCGCGCTCAACCATATCGTTAGGGAGGGAAAGGCCCTATACGCGGGGCTGAGTAATTATTCCGGAGCGCAATTCAACGAGGCCATCGAAATGGCGCGTCAGCGCAATTACGGCCCCATCGTGGTGGAACAGTCGAGCTACAATATCTTTAACCGGCAAATCGAGGGTGAATTATTGCCGTCGGTGGCGCGGGCCGGTCTTGGATTGATCGCTTTCTCGCCGCTGGCCCAGGGATTGTTGAGCGAAAAATATCTCGGCGGTATTCCGGAAGATTCGCGCGTGGCTCAAATGTGGACTCCGGAACAGCGGGCAACAATTGGCGAACAAATGCGCGGAAAGATTGGCCGATTAAACGACCTCGCGCGTTCACGGGAGCAGACATTGCCGCAAATGGCATTGGCCTGGATTTTGCGCCGTCCCGAAGTGACGAGCGCGCTCATCGGAGCGTCCAGTAGCGCGCAGATTCGCGAAAACGCAGGCTCCTTGAAAAATCTCAACTTCTCGCATTCAGAGCTCTTTGAGATCGACCGTATTGTGAGTAGTTAGGCCGATTCCTGCCGGGCACCGGCGGGCACTAACATCTCCCCGAATGAGATGACCATCGCCGCATTTTGATCAGTAGCGCGTTAGGCGATCGGCTTTGCAGAAACCTATTTGAAATGTGCGCCGGCGTGAAATTTAGCCTGTGTTCGTTCGATCGCTTGCGCTGTAGGGTGGCGATCTTCGCCGCCGTCTTTGACGGTCGGCGGCCAGAATGGCCGCCCTACAGTTGCGAGGGGTATGGAATCAATTAGCGCCGAGTCCGCGCAGTTGTTTCTCATTGTCGCCGCCCCGATCCGCGGTAGCTTTAGTCCAGGAGGATTTTTGAAATATGAGCGCTGTTGTTGAACAGGAAACGAAGGCGGGAGCGGGAACCACGCAGCTCGATCAACTAAAGAAGTTTACCAAAGTCGTGGCTGACACGGCCGACTTCGAAACCATCAAGGATTTCAAGCCGCAGGATGCGACCACCAATCCGAGCCTGGTCTATGCGGCCACCCAGAAAGACCAATACGGTCATCTGGTAAACGAGGTTTTGGCTGCCAGAAAAAAGTCCGGACTAACCGGCGCGGCCCAGATCGAGGACATCATCGACCATTTGCTGGTTCAATTCGGCACGGACATTCTTGAAATCGTCCCCGGGCGTGTTTCGACCGAGACCGACGCGCGTTTGTCGTTCGACGTCCAAGGCTCGATCGACAAGGCGCGGCGACTGATCGAGCTCTATGAAGAGCGAAAAATTCCTCGCGAACGCGTCTTGATCAAGATCGCGTCCACCTGGGAGGGGATCAACGCCGCTGAGCAGCTTCAGAAGGAAGGAATCTATTGCAATTTGACCCTTCTTTTCTCGCTGCCACAGGCGGTCCACGCCGCTGAGGCAAAAGTTCAGCTGATCTCGCCGTTCGTTGGGCGCATTTACGATTGGTACAAGAAGGAAAATAAACGCGATTACACCGGCGCGGAAGATCCGGGCGTGCAATCGGTGCAGGAGATTTACACCTATTACAAAAAGTTCGGTTACGAGACCGAAGTGATGGGCGCGAGTTTTAGAAACATCGGACAGATCCGCGAGCTCGCGGGTTGTGATGCGCTCACCATCAGTCCCGAACTGATGAAGGAATTGTCGGAGAGCACGGAACCGCTTCCGCGAAAACTCGATCCGCAAAAGGCGAAGTCGGCCAACGTGCAGAAACTGGAACTGGACGAGAAAAAGTTCCGCTATCTTCTGAACGATAATGCCATGGCCACCGAGAAGACCGCCGAAGGCATCCGAAAGTTTGCCGCCGACATCGTGAAGCTGGAAAAATTCATCGCCGGGAAACTGTAACCGCGGATCACGCGGATTTGAAAGGGCCAGTTCGCGTTCTCGCTATTTGTCATCCCTGCCGCGAACCCATACGCAACCATCCTGGCGAGGCGGTGGGATCCCTGTGTGACGCGGACTGCGGATGGGGGATCCCTCAGGGGTGACACACCCGGGTTGGTTTGACGCTTCGGGTGACATGGCTGCAGTTGATTTGTGTTTAACGTCGTCCTGGTAGAACCCGAGATCCCGCCGAACACCGGCAATGTCGGGCGGCTTTGTCTGGCGACGGGATCGCGGTTGCATCTGATCAAGCCGCTGGGCTTTTCACTCGACGATAAGACCCTGAAGCGGGCTGGTCTGGATTATTGGGCGGAAGTAGCGGTTTCGACGTGGGATTCACTCGAGGCCCTTAAGGAGGCGCGACCGCCCGGCGCGCGCTACTTCTACCTCACCACGAAGACTGATCGTCCCTATTACGGCGCCAGTTTTCTCGAGGGAGATTTTCTGGTGTTCGGCCGGGAGACCAAAGGCCTCTCCGAGAAGCTGCTGGAAGAGAATGCCGACAGATGCCTGACGATCCCAATGCAAGGAACACGGAGTCTTAACCTTGCGACGTCGGTGGCCATTGTCCTTTTCGAAGCCATCCGGCAGCAGGCGCCGCCGAACTGAATCGGCGATTTCAATCCACCCGGCCGCGCAACCGAGTGCGATTTACGGAGTTGAATAAATGAGGGTAACCGACTGTCAAAGATTCAAGACGAAAAAAGCTTATGAAAACAAACGCTCTATTAATTTGTTCGCTGTTTGCCGTGGCATCGTTGCATGGCGAACAAGCCGATCAGCAGCAGAATGTGCCTAACAAAGCGGCGAGGGTGCAGCAGGTGCAGCCCCGCAGCCAGGGTCAGGTAACACCGAGAGTGCACACCCAGACCCAGAATCCGGCGTTCTACCGCCGGAGCACGGCTACGAGTCCCACATGGCAATCGCGCCTGAACAACCAGACGACCGTCCGGAATCAGAACCACGTGTACACGCGCGGCCAGATTCAGCATTTCAATCTGAGCAATTCAGCTAATCCGCGCATTACCAGTGCCCGCTTCAACGCCGGCGCGCGTATTAACGGAAGCGAACGGTGGCAGGGTCACAATTACGCTGCCTTCCGTTCCTATCATCCCCAGTGGCACGATCGCAACTGGTGGCATTCGCACCATAACCGCATCGTCTTGATCGGCGGCGGTTATTACTTCTGGGATGATGGCTGGTGGTATCCGGCATGGGGATATGACAGCGCTTATTCCTATTATCCGTACGACGGACCCATCTACGCTTACAACGATCTTCCTCCCGACCAGGTGATCGCGAACGTGCAGACCGCCTTGCAGCAGGAAGGTTATTACGAAGGAGAAGTCGATGGTCTCCTTGGCCCGCTGACGCGCGCGGCCCTGGCGGATTATCAACGCGATCACGGACTTTATACGACGGCGGCGATTGACGAGCCGACGCTGGCTTCGCTGGGAATGGGTTAAACAGGGCCCAGCTGACGGAGAGCCGCCACGACCGATGCGTGGCGGCTTTCTTGTGTACCGGAAGAGAGAGGGCGTTAGAACGGCCTTCGGCTCAACGGAGGGTCGAGCTCCTGCGAGACCGCGCACCCGGCGTCGCAGGAGCTCCGCCCTCCACTATCGAAAGCGTATAAAACACACGTTCTGCGACGGCATTCGCAATTCTCTGCCAAATCCTGTAATCGTTCCGCATGCCTGAAAGCGGAAATGGCCAGCCGCAGCTCGTTGCGCGAGATCTTCATCGATCGTTTATGATGGGAAGGCGGCGCATCGAAGTGCTCCGCGGAGTTTCCCTGGAGATTCGAAAGGGTGAAGCGGTGTTCCTCTGCGGTGCATCGGGCGCGGGAAAGACAACACTCTTGTATACCTTGTCGGGTTTGGAACGGCCGGATACGGGCGAAATCGAATTCGAAGGGACGGCGCTTTATCGGGGCAGCTCCGCGTCGCAGGCGCGGTTTCGGAACGGCAGGATGGGTTTCGTTTTTCAGGGATATTTTCTGCTCCCGGAATTGACCGCTTTCGAAAATGTTTCACTGCCAGCCATGATCGGCGGAAAAATCGAGCGAAGCGCGGCTGAGCAGAGTCTTGAAGCGGTCGGCCTGGCGGACCGGATGGACCACCTTCCGGCCGAGCTTTCAGGCGGCGAACAACAGCGGGTTGCGATCGCGCGTGCCCTAACGAACGATCCGCAGATCATTTTCGCGGACGAGCCGA
The DNA here is from genome assembly GCA_963824205.1 of uncultured Verrucomicrobiae bacterium. Lineage (GTDB taxonomy): Bacteria > Verrucomicrobiota > Verrucomicrobiia > Chthoniobacterales > UBA10450 > JBBRDU01. Next base: position 1,945,829 of record CAWGOG010000001.1, read on the forward strand.
CAGGCAACCTCGATTCGAAAACCGGCGATGTCATCGTCGACCTGCTGTTGAAGCTGGCGCGCGATCGCGAAAAGACGCTGCTGGTGGTAACTCATGACAACCGGCTTGCCAGCCGTGGTGATCGGCAAATGCACATGGTTGATGGAGCTTTGCAGCAGTAAGCTGCTGCTCAATGACGCAAGAATGCCCAAATCACGAATGAGGAACGTGGCGGCTTCTCCTTTGGGCTTCATCATTGTTTCGAGCTTCGTCATTCGACATTCGTCATTTCGGTCCGCGGAAGCGGACCGAGATTGCCTCTTGAATTGCGCGGGAAAGGCCCGAAATTTTCTTTGCACCTATGAAAACAAGCTCCGCTGACGCCATGGTATTGGACGAACCAAAGAAAGAAGCCGCGGCATCCAAGAATGTTAAGCCGGCGGTGGACAACCGCGCAGGCGCGGCCGGCTCAACGGCTGCAAAAGAGTCGACCATCTATATCGACGGAAAGTTTTATCCCGAATCCGATGCCAAGATCTCGGTCTTCGATCACGGCCTGCTCTATGGCGATGGCGTCTTCGAGGGAATTCGTTTCTATAACGGCCGCGTCTTTCGTCTGGAAGAGCATCTGCAACGGCTGTGGGATTCGGCGCGATCGATTTGCCTGGAGGTTCCGATTTCGCGTGCAGAGATGACGGAGGCGCTGCTGGAAACCATCCGCAAGAACGACATGCGTGAAGGCTATATTCGTCTTCTTCTCACTCGAGGCATCGGGAATCTCGGGTTGAATCCCGCTCAATGTAAGAGGCCGAGTGTGATCATTATCGCCGCTCCCATCGCGCTTTATCCGAAAGAAATGTACGAGAAGGGGCTGTCGGTTGTGACTTGCGCGACTCGCCGGACCAATCCCGCTTCACTCAACCCGGCGGTCAAATCGCTCAATTATCTCAATAACGTCATGGCGAGAATCGAGGCGAATCTGGCCGGCGCGGATGAGGCGTTAATGTTGAACGACCAAGGCAACGTGGCCGAGTGCACGGCGGACAACGTGTTTGTGATCAAGAATGGCCAGATCTTCACACCGCCGATCTCAGCCGGAGCGCTGCGCGGGATCACCCGGGCGGTGGCTTTCGAAATTGCCGCAGAGCTCGGAATTCGGATCACGGAAACGGACATTACGCGCCACGACGTCTTTGTGGCCGACGAATGTTTCCTGACTGGCACGGCGGCGGAGGTTATCCCGGTGATTCGCGCGGACGGAAGAAGCATCGGCGCGGGGAAGCCGGGCCCGATCAGCACGCGGATGATTGCGCGATTCCGTGAAATTACCCGCGAGGGTGGAACGCCGATCTATTCCTGAAAAAAACACTGAGTCACTCGCCCGTGCCAGTGGTTGAATTATTGCTAGGATTAGAGGTCTAACTTTCAAAGAGATGTTGTGCGACGTTTGCAAATGTAATGATGCGACCGTTTTCCTGACGCAGATTCTCGAAGGGAAAATGCAGAAGGTGAACCTGTGCGACGCCTGCTCCAAAGAGAAGGGGGTTCAGGACCCAACCGGCTTCGCGCTGGCCGACCTGTTACTCGGCATCGGCGCCGCCGAAGAGATCGAGAAGGGCGCGAGCACGCAAAAATGTCCGGTTTGCGGCTACACCCAGGCGGACTTTAAGAAGACCGGCCGGCTTGGGTGCAGCTCATGCTATCAGACTTTCCTGGAAGGATTGAACACGCTTTTGAAGGCGATGCACAAAGGAACCGAGCATGTCGGCAAGCTGCCACAGCATGCGCATCGCAACATGGAACTTTCCGATCGGATGAAATCGTTAGCCGCGGACCTGGAGAAAGCGGTGGCTGAAGAAAATTACGAAACCGCTGCGACTTTGCGCGACCAAATCAAGCAGCTCGAGCACGAAATGGCTGCTGGTTAACTTAGAGACCTATGAAATTTGCCAATGTCATGTCGACCGCGGGGGAGTGGCTTCGCGGCGAAGGGCCGCATCATCAGATTGTCATCAGTAGTCGTGTGCGCCTGGCCCGCAACCTGAGAAACCGAGCGTTTCCCGGCTGGGGCAAGAAGCCTGCGCGCATTGAGGTGCTGGAGCTTATTCGCCCCCGCGTGGAAGAGCTTCCAGAGATGCAGGATTCTTTCTCGGAAGTGTTGCAGGATCTTTCGGCCCTGGAAAAGCAGGTGCTGGTAGAGCGCCACCTGATCAGTCGCGAGCATGCGGCCAAAGGGGTTGGTAGCGCAGTCGTGATGAATCGGCGGCAGACGTTGAGCATCATGATCAATGAGGAAGATCATCTGCGCATGCAATCCATCCGGTCAGGCCTGCAATTGAAACAGGCGTTCAAACTGGTCGACAAAGTTGACAGCGCGCTCGAAGGAAAACTTGAGTTCGCCTACGACAATAAACTTGGATATCTGACCGCCTGCCCAACGAATGTCGGAACGGGGATGCGTGCATCGGCCATGCTTCATCTGCCCGGCCTGGTGTTGAGCGAGTTGATTAACCAGGTCATTCAAGCGGTCAGCAAGATCGGCCTGGCGGTTCGCGGACTTTACGGCGAAGGCACGGAAGCCATGGGAAATCTTTTCCAGATCTCCAACCAGACGACGTTAGGGGAGAAGGAAGAAGAAATCATTTCACGATTGAGCAAAGTCATCGAAACGATCATCGAAAAGGAACACGACGCCCGACAGGTCCTGATTCAGAAACGATCGAACACTTTGTGGGATCAGATTGGACGCGCTTACGGCGTTTTGACGTATGCGCACGCCATGAGTTCGAAAGAAGCGCTCAATCTTCTTTCGATCATGAAACTCGGAGTCGATCTGGGCGCGTTTCCGGAAGATCGGCGCCTCCCGATCGACGAACTCTTCATCGATACGCAGCCGGCGCATCTCCAAAAGAGCTCCCAACGAAAGCTCAATGCGGAGGAGCGCGATCATCTGCGCGCCCAAATTATCCGTGAGCGTTTGAAAGTCTTCCCTAAACCTGATATTAGTAAACTAGTGAGGGAGTCGGGCAACGGTGCCGCTACCTCTCCATCGAACGATGAATAATTTTACCCCCCGCGCCCAGCAGGTCCTGGCGCTTGCCCGCAAAGAGGCCGATCGGTTCAACCATAACTACGTTGGAACCGAGCATCTCTTGCTCGGCTTGATCAAGCTTGGCCAGGGCGTCGCCGTCAACGTCCTCCAGAAGATGGGCCTCGATCTCGAGACGGTCCGCATGGAGGTCGAGAAGCAGGTCGGCTCCGGCCCTGAGACCAAGATGGTCGGCAACATTCCTTACACTCCTCGGGTGAAGAAGGTTCTCGCGCTCGCAGGCAAGGAAGCCAAGGCGCTCAATCATTCTTATGTCGGCACCGAGCACATTCTTCTCGGATTACTTCGCGAAGGCGAAGGCGTGGCCGCGCGCGTCCTCAAGAGTCTTGAGGTCGACATCGAACGGACGCGCAACGAGATCCTGAAAGAGCTCGATCCAAATTTCACGCCTCCGGAAGCGGAAGGCGAACCCGGCGAACCGACATCGAAGAAAGATGTTAAGACGCCGGCGCTGCGTGCCTTTGGTCGCGACCTGACCGAGCTGGCCAAGAAAGGCGAACTCGATCCTGTCATCGGCCGTCGCAATGAAATCGAACGCGTCATCCAGGTTCTTTGCCGGCGCACGAAAAACAATCCGGTGCTGATTGGTGAGGCCGGCGTCGGCAAAACCGCCATTGCTGAAGGATTGGCGCAGGAAATTGCCTGCGGCAACGTGCCGGAACTGCTGCGCGACAAGCGTGTCATCACGCTCGACCTCGCGCTCATGGTCGCCGGAACGAAATATCGCGGCCAATTCGAAGAGCGAATCAAGGCGGTCATGGATGAGATCCGCCGCTCCAAGAACGTCATTCTCTTTATAGATGAGCTGCACACCATCGTGGGTGCTGGTTCTGCGGAAGGCGCGATGGATGCGTCTAACATTATTAAACCCGCCTTGAGCCGCGGAGAATTGCAGTGCGTGGGCGCCACCACCATGAACGAGTACCGCAAAGTACATCGAGAAGGACGCGGCCCTCGAACGCCGATTCCAGACGGTCAAAGTGGATGCGCCGACGATTGACGAGGCCATCGAGATTTTGAAAGGCTTGCGTCCGAAGTACGAGGCCCATCACAAAGCCAAGTTGACCGACGAAGCCCTCGAGACGGCGGTGAAGTTTTCCGAGCGTTACATCACAGGCCGCTTTCTGCCCGATAAGGCAATCGATGTCATGGATGAGGCCGGCGCGCGCGCCCGCATCAACGCCATGACCCGGCCGCCGAACGTGAAGGAGATCGAGAAAGAGATCGAAGACATCCGGATTGAGAAAGAAGCTGCGATCAAGGCACAGGATTTCGAGAAAGCCGCTGCCCTGCGCGACAGTGAGAAGCAGGCCAAAGAGAAACTGGAAAACATTCTCGCGAAATGGCGCGAAGAACGCGAAGAGCGGGAAGTGCTCGTGACCGGCGACGACATGATGCACATCATCTCGAAGGTCACCGGTGTTCCTCTGCAGCGAATGGAGCAGGCTGAAACCGAGAAGCTGCTCAAGATGGAAGACGAGCTCAAGGCCAAGGTCATCGGCCAGGACGAAGCGGTCATCGCCATCTCCAAAGCGCTGCGCCGCAGCCGGGCGGATTTGAAAGATCCGCGGCGCCCGATTGGCTCATTTATCTTCCTGGGCCCGACTGGTGTCGGCAAAACTTTCCTCGCGCAGAAACTGGCCGAGTTCATGTTCGGCGATCGCGATGCGCTCGTGCAGATCGACATGTCGGAGTACATGGAAAAATTCACCGCCTCCCGTCTGATCGGCTCGCCTCCGGGCTATGTCGGGTACGAGGAGGGCGGGCAGCTGTCGGAAGCTGTTCGGCGCCGGCCATATTCGGTGGTTTTGTTCGACGAAATTGAGAAGGCGCACCCCGACGTGATGCATCTGTTGCTCCAGATCCTGGAAGACGGAAAAATTACTGATTCGTTAGGCCGTAAGATTGATTTCCGAAATACGATTATCATCATGACGTCCAATGTCGGCGCCGAGACTTTGCGCAGGCAGACGACCATGGGCTTTGGTGCGACCAAGCCAGTGGGCGAGCATGAGTACGACACCATGCGCGACAAACTGCTCGAGGAAGCGAAGAAGGCCTTTAAGCCGGAGTTTATCAACCGGCTCGACGACATCATCGTCTTCCATCAGCTGACCAAGGTTGACCTGATGCGCATTGTTGAACTCGAGGTCGATAAAGTTCTGGCCCGGGTCAAAGCCAAGGAAGTTCACGTCGATTTGGAAACCAGTGCGAAGGAGTTTCTCATCGAGAAGGGGTATGACCCTCAGTATGGAGCGCGGCCGATGCGGCGCGCAGTCGAAAAATATCTTGAAGACCCATTCGCGGAAGAGCTGCTTCGTGGGAACGTGAAGCCGGGCGATGTGGTCCACGTCGTGGCGGAAAACGGCAAGCTCGTTTTCAAAGCGGCCGAACCGCACGGGAACCAGCCCGCCAGCGCCAGCTAGGGCGCGATCTCACCGCCGTTCTGTCATCGCGAAGCGGCCAAGCGCGCTGAGGAATCTCCCAGCCGGAGCTTTGAGTATGCAAGTCGCCCGAGGAGTGAAACAGGCTGGTTGGTAGCGGAAAGTCTTTCCCGGTCGCCTCCGGGTCCTGCTAACACGTCGCTCTTCGTTAAATCTTCACTTCGTCAGGAGATCCTTCACCGTCTTCGCGGTTCAGGATGACAAAAAGAGCGTTACGCCCGCGGGTGCGCTTCGGAGTAGGCCTTCTTCAGGCGCTCGACTGTTACGTGGGTGTAGATCTGGGTGGTCGACAAACTGGCGTGGCCTAACAACGCCTGCACGCTGCGGAGATCGGCTCCGCGATCGAGCATGTGAGTGGCGAAGCTGTGCCGCAATTTGTGCGGACTGATCGAAATCGGGATCGACGTCTCCGCCAGGTAGCGCTTCAAAGTGAGCCAGATCGATCGCGCGGCCATGCGTTTGCGGGATTTATTAATAAAAAGCGGCCCGGAATGAACCTTCGCGGCCTGCCGATATCGCGAAATGCTTTCGAGGGCGGGAAGGCCGACCGGACAAACGCGCTCTTTCCGGCCTTTGCCGATGACGCGCACCGATTCGGTGTACAAATCCGCATCGGCGACATTGAGACTGGCCAGTTCGCTTAAGCGGAGTCCGCTGCTGTAGAAAAGCTCCATGATGGCCACATCCCGGAGTGGCATCCACGATGGCGCGGCTCGGCTCTTCTTTTGTTTCAGCGGCGCGGAAAGTAATTCATCGATTTGTTGCCGCGTCAGAACCAAAGGCAGTTTCTTCTCCAGTTTCGGCAATTGCAGCTCTCGCAAAGGATCGAGGCGCAGTTTTTTTCGCGCGACCAGGAACCGGTAAAATGTCCGCAGAGCCGAGAATTGCAGGCGGATGTAGGATCGCGCCTGCTTCGACTTCATGAGCTCGAAGAGATAATCCCGAAACGTCTGGGTGGTGCAGCGATTCCAGGGCGCAGTGTTCCTCGAACGAAACGCCCCCAGGGCCTGTGCGTAGGCACGAATGGTCTGCGCCGATGCGTTTCGCTCGACCTTGAGGTAGCGAAGAAACTCCTGGGCGAGCGCGTCGCGTTTTCCCGAAACGCCGGAGTTAGTAGCCGGGTCTTTCAATGGTCAGCCGCGTGACGGCTGATTGTGCGGCCCCATCCACCTGGCTCTTGAAAATGGCCGGAGGAGTGGTCGAAATCAGTTTGATATCCTTGAGGACGAATTCGGGATAGATCCCGTTGCTCGCCGGTTCGTAGACCTTTTCTCCGCTGAAATAACCAGTCAACTTGTACTCGTAATTGTTATCGCTTCCGAAGCTCAAGGCCGCCCGATCCGGCGCGAGTTTCTGCTTCTCATTGAGCATGACGAGCTGCGCAGTGGTCCATGGCTGGCCGGGCCTGCGCACGTAACCCCAGAATTTGAAATCCGGTTTGTAATAGCGTCGTCCGATGAAGTAATCGCCCGGCGGTTCCGATTGAACGCCTTTCAGGGCGGCAGCGCGTGCTTGTTGGATTCCCTCCGGCTCCATTTGGCAACCGCCGACCCACAAGCAAGAGAGCAGGCCACTCGTGGCAAACAACAGGAACTGAATTCGTTTCATGGGTACGCCTCCTTTTCTACTCGTGTCGGCAATTGTTGCAATCGGAAGTGTTGGCGGGACCGACGGTCCTGGGACAGATGCTGAGCACCTAAAATCGAATGGACGTTGCGCGAGGTCGCCCCGGTTTGTAAGGTGCTCGTCTCATGATTGAGCTCGAGGTTTACGCTGCCGGTGTCCGGGATCTGAACAAGATCCTGGAGCTGGACCATCAGCTCGAAGCGGTCCCAGGCCTTCGCTACAAAGTGGATAGCAATCACGATCTCGTTTACCTGGAGCTGGAAGAGCCGGTCATCACTCTGCGTGAAATTCGAGCCATGTTTCGAAAGCTCGATCTCGAGCCGCGGTTTATCGGCGCTGTCTCACCGGAGTTGCGCCCAAAAACAAAAACCCAATTGCTCTCGGCCTAGGGCTGCGCCGATTCGCCGGGAGATCCTCCCTCAACTCATGGTCCGGCTTTTTAACCTGATTGGCTGGAGCGTCATTTCCTTCTTCAACTACATCGGGGAAGTAGTCCTCCTCGCCGCAGACACATTTCGATCGGTTTTCACTTATCGTCTTCGCTGGACACTTTTTCTTCGCCAAGTCGTTGAGATCGGCTTGCTCTCACAACTCGTAGTTGTGATTACCGGCGCGTTCACCGGCGCCGTCTTTGCTGCCCAGACATATTTCCAATTTGCCAAGCTTGGTATTGGTTCGGGGGTCGGCGCGGTTGTTTCTGTTTCGCTCTGCCGCGAGCTTGGGCCTGTCCTGACGGCCTTGATGGTGACCGGCCGCGTCGGCGCGTCCATGTCGGCTGAAATCGGGACCATGAAGGTGACCGAGCAAATCGACGCGCTTCGAGCGTTGGCGGTTTACCCAGTCGATTACCTGGTCGTGCCGCGGATGCTGGCCATGATCGTTTCCATGCCGCTGCTGGTGGCGGAATGCGTCGCCTTTGGAATCGTCGCGGGCTATTTGATTGCCGTCTACCTGCTCGGGGTCTACGGCCCGTATTTTGTCGCGAACATGGTTCGTTGGACACAGATGCGCGACATCGTCATGTTTCTGACAAAGGCCGTTTGCTTTGCCTTTCTCATTGTCTTCATCAGCTGTCACAAGGGATTGACCGCGCGCGAAGGAGCCGTTGGCGTGGGCAAGGCGACGACGGAAGCGGTGGTGAACGCGTCGCTTGCCGTTTTGATCGTCAATTTCTTTATGACGATGTTCCTCAACATCATCTACCCCGCGGGATATCAATGAGTGGAGAAGAATTTCTGCCGTCCGAGTTACCCCCATTTCCCCAATCCTCGACCGCGATAGCTCCGATGATTTCTGTGCGTTCGCTTGTGAAGCGAATAGGGCAGCAGGAAATCCTGCGCGGGGTGACGCTCGATGTCGCCCGCGGTGAAACCGTCGCCATCATTGGGCGCAGCGGTGGGGGAAAAAGTGTTTTGTTGAAGCATCTCATCGGTCTGATGAATCCCACCGAGGGCGAGATCTGGGTCGACGGGCACAATATCATTGGCCTAACGGAAAGGCAGCTTGCTCCCATCCGGCAGAAAGTCGGAATTCTGTTCCAGGGCGCCGCGCTTTTCGACTCGATGACCGTCGCAGAAAACGTGGCCTTTCCCTTGCGCGAAGCGGGTGAACGCGATCCGAAAGTTCTGCGCGACCGCGTTCGCGAAATGCTGGATGTCGTCGAGCTGGAAGGGCAGGAGGAAAAAATGCCCGTGAGCCTGAGCGGAGGAATGAAAAAACGCGTCGGGCTGGCGCGTTCAATCATTCGTCAGCCGTCATGCGTGCTTTACGATGAACCGACCTCCGGGCTCGATCCGGTGGTATCCGACAGCATCAATCGCCTGATCATGCGCCTGCAGGAGCGTTACGGGATGACGAGCGTGGTTGTGACTCACGATATGAAAAGCGCGCTTCACGTCGCAAACAACATTGCCTACCTGCACGAGGGTCAGATTTATTTTCACGGCACCCCGCAGCAGTTGCAGGCCAACAGCGACCCGATTCTGCAGGATTTTCTTCTTGGGCGCTCGGAAAGCCAGCCAGCGTTTTAGCCAGTGCAAAAGATCTCGCTCCCAACCCTCACCCTAGCCCTCTCACTTCGATGAAGGGCGAGGGAACAGAAGCCTTGCATGGCGTCACACTTCTTTCTTCCTCGCCCCGTGGAGCGGGGAGACGATTGAGCTGAGGGGTATTCATCGATTCGCAAACCCGATGTTGAGTAACGCGCGTGGTCGGTGAAATTGTCGTCTCATGGCTGCAGAAGATCGCGGACTCGAGTTTAAGGTCGGAGCCTTCGTTTTTGTCGGGCTCGCGATGCTGGCCGCGCTGGTGGTCCAATTCGGCCGCCTGGGGGAGGGGTTCAAAACCTACTACGGGCTAACCGTTCGCTTTGCTGATGCCAGCGGACTGTTAAAGGGATCGGATGTTCTGCTGGCCGGAGCCAAGATCGGCCGCGTCTCCGGCGGTCCGCGCCTGGTTAAGACAGGCAACGGCGTTGAGGTACCTCTGCGCATTTACGATTACGTGAAAATTCCCGCCGGGAGCAAGTTTACTGTCGGGAGCTCCGGTTTGTTAGGCGATCGATTTGTTAACGTCTCCATGCCCGCGGGAGCTCCCACTTCCTTTGTGCCGAAGGATGCAACCATTGAAGGCACGCGCGAGACTGGGATGGATGATCTGACACGCGAGGGAGGCCAATTGGTTAACGACATGCGCAAGGCGGTGCAGAATATCGACAGCACCGTCAGCCGGCTGAACCAGGAAGCGCTTTCGCCCGCGAACATGGAGAATCTCAAGCAAACCTTTGATCATCTTAATTCAGCCACGGCCTCTCTCAGTGGTTCCACCAAAAAACTGGACGCCGTCATGGACAAGGCGGATGCCGCCGTGGGGTCGGTCCACAAGGATGCGGATGATCTTCAACTCCTGCTCGCGGATGCCCGAAAGACCGTGCAATCAGCCTCGCAGGTGTTTCGGGACGCCCGGGAAGGAAAGGGATTGCTGCCCGCTCTGCTGACTAACCAGGACCTGGCCAACGACCTTCGCGCTCTGGTAGCGAACCTGCGAGCACACGGTGTGCTGTTCTACCGGGATAGCGCCGCCCAAATGAAGCCAAACCGCGAGGTAAAACCCGACCGCCGCCCGAGCCCAGGAGACCGATGACGCCGTTGTTTACCGTCAATCTCCTGCGGGTGCTGTTTATCACCTTTTGCGCCACCATCGGGGCCAACGTCGGTTCCTCGCTGATCGGGAATGCCTGGTTTGGCCTTGTTGCCGGATTGGTCTTCGGCCTCGTGGTCGTCCTGTCGGACCGGCTGTTGAAAGGATTGTCTCTCCGGGCTTTTTCGTCGGCCACCTTCGGACTGCTGTTGGGGATGATTTGCGCCAATCTCCTGATTGCGTCAGACGTGCTGCACTTTCAATCGGAAGCCTTACAATGGGTCGCGCGCCTGATCGTTTATTCCACCTTCGCCTATCTCGGGATGATGCTGGCGATGCGCAGTAACCGCGATGAATTTTCCCTCATTATTCCTTACGTGCGATTCACTCGCGAAACCACTCAGCACGAGCCTCTGGTGGTGGATACCAACATTATCATCGATGGGCGAATCGGGGATCTCTGTGCCACTGGGTTCGTCAGTCGCGCCCTGATTGTGCCGCGTTTTGTTCTGGGAGAATTGCAAACCCTGGCCGACTCGCGCGATACGATTAAGCGCGAACGCGGTCGGCGCGGTCTGGAGATTTTGAATCAGTTGCAACGTTCGCCTGACGTCGAATTGACCATTCATGAAAGTAACGCCGAGGAAGGTGAAGGGCCGGTCGATTCGCGGCTGGTGAGGGCGGCGAAAGTTTTGCAGGCGCGTTTACTGACAAACGATACCGCCCTGTGCCAGATTGCCCGGCTGCAGCAGGTGGCGACGCTCAATCTTAACGACCTCGTTAGGGCGTTGCGACCGACAGTCATAGTGGGCGACGAGATTGAGTCTGAATTTGGTCAAAGAAGGGAGGGAACAACACCAGGCGGTTGGTTTCCTGCCCGATGGCACCATGATTGTCGTTAACCACGCGCGACCTTACCTCGGCAAGACCAAGCCGGTTGTCGTATCCAGTGCGCTGCAGACCACGGCCGGACGGTTGATATTCGCGGAGTTGAAACCAAACGGCCAAGTCCCGGTCGCTTCTGGTCAAAACTGATGCGGCTTCGCCAGTTGCTGAAGTTTGTCGTCCCGTACGGGCTCGTCGAACTGGTAAAAAACCGGCGCAAACTGGGCCATATCGGGCGTCGTCTTCGCGGGAGCGAATGGTTGGACAGTGACTGGCTGATGCACGAGGCCACCCAGACCGGGCTCGACTTATTCCCGCCTGGATTCGCTTCCCAGATCAGGCGTGTGGTCGATGTCGGGGCAAACGAGGGCCAGTGGTCGGGCATGCTTCTGGACTGTCTGGTTCCGGAGGAGCTCATTATTATAGAGCCTGGTCCGGCAGCCTTCGCCGAACTGCAGAAACGCTTCGGCGGCAAACCGGGCATTTCGCTTCACCAGACAGCGATCGGAGCCGAAGAAGGCAAAGCTCGTCTCAAGATTACTCGCGACACGACCGGGGCGTCCCTTCTTCAACCGAAGGACGCCATGCGCGATTTAATCGGCGGAAACTGGGCTGTGACCTCCGAGGTTGAGGTTCCAGTTGCCACGCTCGATCGGCTTCTGGCGAATCTGCCCGAGATTTCTCTCTTGAAGATCGATGTCCAAGGCGCGGAAGAAGCCGTGCTTGCCGGGGCCACGGAAACGCTGAAGAAGACAAAGTTCCTGTTCGCCGAACTGAATTACATGCCTCAGTACGAAGGCGGTTCCTGGTTTGGGCCGCTGCATGAAAAGCTGACGCAAACGCACGGGTTTTTTCTGGCGAACGCGTCCAAGCCGCTGTGCCTCAACGGCCGCGCCTCCATGTGCGACGGGCTGTATGTGAATCCCAAAATGGTTCCAAAATGGGTGGAACCGGATTTCGTGTAGTTAGGCGAAATTATTGTGGGACGACCTCCTGGTCGTCCCATTCGTCCTCTTCTACGGTCTTCGCTCCAAACCGGTCGCCTGGCGCACTCGCGCCATCACCTTGTCGGCTTGGGCGTTGGCTTTTTCAGCGCCGCGTTGGAGTACCTGATCCACATAGCCCTTGTCGGCTAGTATCTCTTCGCGCCGTTTTCGCATGGGCTCGAAATAACTCCAGAGCTTCTCGAAAAGCTCTTTCTTGAAATCCCCGTAACCAGTTCCCCCAGTCGTAAAGCGGTCCCGCATGGCTTTTAGCTGGGCCTCGTTTGCAATCAGCGAGTAGAGCTGAAAGATGACTGACTGCGACGGGTCTTTCGGGGACTCGACCGGCGTAGAGTCCGTCACGATGCTCATGACCCGTTTGCGCGTTTCCTTCTGATCCCCAAACAGGTCAATCGTGTTGCCATAACTCTTGCTCATTTTTTGCCCGTCGAGTCCGGGCACCGTGGCGGTGGCAGCTTTGATTCGAGCCTCCGGAAGTTTGAATATTTCTCCGAAGGTTTCATTCATCTTCATGGCCAGATCGCGCGTGATTTCGATGTGCTGCTTTTGATCCTTGCCGACCGGAACGACGTCGGTGTCGTAGATGAGGATGTCGGCCGCCATTAGAACCGGATAACTGAAGAGTCCAACCGACGCCGGGAGGCCGCGCGCAATCTTGTCTTTATATGAGTGAGCTTTTTCGAGGAGACTCTTCGGGGCGACCGTAGAGATGATCCAGGCGAGCTCGGTCACCTGCGGGACATCTGTCTGAAAGAAGAGCGCGCCTTTCTCAGGATCAAATCCGCAGGCGAGCAGGTCCACGGCGACGCGCCAGCTGTTTTCCCGGAGAACGGCCGGGTCGGTCACGGTCGTGAGGGCATGATAATTGGCGATGAAATAAAAGGTTTCTCCGTCAGCCTGGAGCGCGATGGCCGGCTGCATCATGCCAAAGTAATTGCCGATGTGCAGACGGCCGCTTGATTGTATGCCCGATAGGATGCGCATGAGATTTCGGATCTAAGATTTCAGATTTCGAATTGAAAGCGAATCAATAGACGCCGCCATAAACCAAGGACAATGCCAAATGCCAAATGCCAAATGCCAAATGCCGAATGCCGAATGACGAATGACGAAGGACGAAGGACGAAGGACGAAGGAATGACGAAGCTCGAGGGGAAAAATCGTGCTTTGTCCTCGGACGCGTCCGTTATTTAGGCATTCGGGCTTAGCTCGTCATTAGACATTGCAAAGCCCGGCCGCTCCTTCACCCGCGTTACGGGGGCTTCGTCATTCTGCTCTCTCCCACTTTCCTGCTAGCAAACTCTCCCGCCAGCCGCTACATAACACCGCGTGATGCCCGCTAAATCGCAGCCGATCTCTGTCGTAACCGGCGGTGCAGGATTTCTTGGATCGCATCTGACCGATCGTCTGCTCAAGGAAGGGCACCGCGTTATCGCGATCGACAACCTGATCACCGGAAACGTCGAGAACATCGGGCATCTGATCGGCCGGGACGATTATCGATTCATCAAGCATAACGTTTCGAATTTTATTTTCCTGCCGGAAGAAAAGCTCGATTACGTTTTTCATTTCGCATCGCCGGCGAGCCCGATCGACTACCTCGAGCTCCCGATTCCGACGCTGAAGGTCGGCGCTCTTGGAACGCACAACACGCTCGGTCTGGCGAAGGACAAGAAGGCGACATTTCTTCTCGCTTCGACTTCGGAGTGCTACGGCGATCCGCTGGTTCATCCGCAGAAGGAAGATTACTGGGGCAACGTGAACCCAATCGGGCCTCGAGGCGTTTATGACGAAGCGAAGCGGTTCGCCGAAGCCATGACCATGGCTTACCACCGCTATCATGGCCTCGATACAAAGATCGTGCGCATCTTTAATACTTACGGCCCGCGAATGCGACTGCGTGACGGGCGCGTCGTTCCCGCGTTTATTGGCCAGGCTTTGAGTGGACAACCGCTGACCGTTTTTGGTGATGGCCAACAAACGCGCTCCTTCTGCTACGTCTCGGATTTGATTGACGGAATTTTCAAGCTCGCCCTGAGCGATTTTCACGAGCCGGTGAACATCGGCAACCCGCGGGAAATGACGATCAAGCAGTTCGGCGAGGAAATCATCCGCATTACCGGTGCGAAGTCGAAGATGGAATACAAACCCCTGCCGGTGGACGACCCAAAAGTGCGTCAGCCGGACATCACCCGCGCGAAAAAGGTCCTGGGATGGGAGCCCAAAGTGGATTTTGAGGAGGGCATTACCAAAACCATCGAGTATTTCCGGGAACGGATCGGCCGGGCTTAGGTAATCCTGCAGCGTTGAAGAGTATAGGCTTTCCAGAGTAAGATCACGCCCGACGCACGAAGCTTATGAAAACGATCCGACTTTTTTTGCTGGCAATCGCAATGTGCTGGCTCGCTTCACCCACTCAGGCCCAGACCGCCGCGGCCGGAAGTTTTGCCATAACCAAGATCACCAAGAACCTGATTACTGCTCCTCAGTTCACCTACACGGGAGCCCAGCAGTATCCGGCCAATCAGCGCGAGATGTGGCTGGAAGTGGAAGTCGAATTTACTTCCACGGCTGACTTTGCCGATGACGTCACGTTCAGATACTTCGTCGCGGTAAACGGAAAGATCCTAACCGGTGAAGTGACGCATATGAATGTGATGCGGGGAAAGGGGAATCATTCGGTGATGTATGCGCCGCCGAGGGCCTTGGAGCGCTTTAACGCAAATCGGCCGGTGACCGCGAATGCCATTCAAAATATTGCCGTGCAGATTGTTCAACAGGGCGCGGTCAAGGACGAAGCCAGTTTTGCCCGCGCCGCCGCCAAATGGTACGCAGCCCTTCCCCAGGTTCCCGGATTGCTTCTCAACAAGGATGACACGCCTTTCGCGCCGCTTTATTGGGATCGTTACGAACAGATCAAACCGCCGTCCGGCCACTGATTCCTCATGGCTGCCCCGACGCGCATCATCAGTCTTAATCTCGGCTCGCAAACAATTGGTGTCGGCGAGTTCCGGACCCTGCCGCAGGGCGGGCTCGTCCTGCACGATTATCGTCTTCGCGATGTGCTTACGGACGCGGCTGCCGAGGGGATGCGCTATACGCAGGTCGCGATTGTCCTGCGTGAAATGCTGCAGGACCTGAAGATTGAAAGCGGGCGGGTGAATTACGCCGTCCCGGGACAATCGGTTTTCGCGCGATTCGTTAAGCTCCCCGCGGTTGAAGAAGAAAAGATCGAACGCCTGATCGAGTTTGAAGCGCAGCAAAACGTCCCGTTCCCGATCAACGAAGTTGTCTGGGATTATCAGTTGGTTGGAGGTGGCGCGGACGAGCAGATCCAGGTCGTGCTCGTGGCCATAAAATCCGATCTGCTCGAAGAAATGAACGCGGCCGTCGAAGGCTCCGGTTTGCGCACGGAGATCGTCGGCGTGGCCCCGATGGCTCTCTATAATGCATTTCGTTATAACTATAGCGACCTGAAGGATTGTTCGATTCTGGTCGATATCGGCGCGCGCACGACCAATCTGCTTTTCATCGAGCCGGGCAAGATATTTTCGCGAAGCGTTCCGATCGGGGGCAGCTCGATCACCGCGGCCATCGCGCGCGAATTCGATGAGCCATTCCCGGCGGCGGAAATGCGAAAACGGCGCGACGGATTTGTCAGTCTGGGCGGCGCTTACGCTGAGGCTTCCGATCCGGAAATCGCGCGGGTCTCGAAGATCGTTCGGAGCACCATGACGCGCCTGCACGCTGAACTCATGCGCTCCATCAGTCATTATCGTGCCCAGCAGCAGGGGACCGCACCGCAGCGCGTCTTTCTCTGCGGGGCAAGCTCGAGCACTCCTTACATGCGGGAATTTTTCCAGGAGAAGCTTCAGTTGACGGTCGATTTCTTCAATCCGTTGCGAAACGTGTCGGTGGATGAATCGGCCCGCGTTCAAGAGGTTTCGCAGTCTGCCCACTTGTTAGGCGAGCTGGTTGGCCTGGCCTTGCGGGCCACCACCACATGCCCGATGGAGTTGAATCTTCGCCCGGCAGCCGTTGTCCGGCGCCAGGAGTTGGAGCGGCGGCGTCCGTATTTTGTTGTCGCCGCCGTCTGCCTGATCCTCGCCTTCGTTGGCTGGGGAATTTATTATACCCGGGCATCGATGGTCACGGAGCGCGCCACGCAGCGGCTTCAGGAAAAGATAGACGTCATGCACGTGGCTGAAGGTCAGCTCGGCAAGCTCAAGAAACAGGTCACCTCCCTGGACAGTTTTGCCGCGCCGCTGGTCGACACGGTGAACGATCGGAGCTTCTGGCTCGAACTGCTCGAGGATTTGAACGCGCGCCTGCCCAAGGAAGACATCTGGGTTACGGAACTCATCCCGCTCTCGGGAGGCAAGGCCGTTGGCGTAGATGACAAGCGCCTGGCAGAGGTTTCGCCGACACCGGCCCCGGCCCCATCCGTGCGCGGCGCGGCCGCCAAAAATTCCGGACCGGTGATCGACGCGATCCTGATTCGCGGCCTCTATCTTTTTAATGCGCGCCAGCAGGAAGTGGTCTTTGATTTCTTCCGGAATCTGGCCGGAGTCAGTGCTGACGGTGGCAAGGCGTCGCCTTCGCCGTTTTTCTCGATCGATGCGAACAACCAATCGCGATACCTCAAGCCGACCACGCCTAACAAAACCGATTGGGCGTTCCCGTATGAGCTTCGGCTCGACCTGAAGAAACCTCTGAAGCTGCCATGAGCTGGTTCCGCGAAAATCGCTGGTTAGGCACGTTTTTGATCATCCTGGGCGTTTGCCTCCTGGGAAGCCTCTTCTTCCTCTTTCACGCCAAAGGAAACTCGGAAGATGCGCTGGCGCGGTTTAATGAGGCCGCGGCCGAGCGGAACCGTCTGGAAAACCTGGATCCCTATCCGACGCAGGAAAACTTTCGGAAGATGGGCGATTTTCTGAAGAATTACGCGGCCTCGCTGGATAAACTGAAGCAGGACCTGCGCACGCAAATGCTCCCGGCACCGCCGCTGGCCCCTAACGAATTTCAATCCCACTTGCGCCAGTCTATTGTGGCTGTGGCCGATCGCGCGCGCGTCAACAAGGTAAAGCTGCCGGACAACTTTGCCCTCGGCTTCGATGAGTACACGGCTGCCTTGCCAAGCACAGCGGCGGCGCCATGGCTTGGACAGGAACTCGCCCAGGTCGAGCTCCTCCTCAATCTGGTAATCGACGCCCGGGTTGATGCGGTGACCGCCCTGGTTCGCACTCCGCTGCCGGAAGAGAAGGCACTGCCGAGCCCCACGCCGGGCGGCCCGCGCAAGCCGGCCGCGACTCCAACGCCAGCGGGACCCAAAATGCTGGAGCGCGGAGTCGTCGACCTGACCTTTGCTTCGTCACCAAGCGCTGCGCGAAAAGTTTTGAATCAGTTAGGCACTTCCAGCCAGCAAATGTTTGTTACCCGGACATTGCATGTTCGAAACGAGCAGGAGAAAGGGCCTGTGCGCGAGCAATCTCCGGCGCCGGGAGCGGCCGCGGCCGCCACTCCTACTCCCGCTCCCGCTGCTTCTCCGGCAAAAGCGGGCGCAGCCCTGACCTTCATCGTCGGCAACGAGCACATCGAAACTTCCGCCCGAATCGAGTTGATTCGGTTCACCTTCCAATAAAATGGACTGGCTCAAAGCTCATTACGATAAGGCTGCGGTGATTGCCGGCGCGCTCATCCTGTTGCTCTGTTCGGTCTGGATTTGGCGAAGTGCGAACGCGTTCAGCGAGAATTTTGTCGCTGCCCAGGCCGCGCCGGCCCCAAAGAAACCGGCGCCACCGGGGAAGGCGGCTGAGGTGGACAGCGCTCTGCAGCGTTTGCAACAGCCCCCGCAGTGGACATTCTCCGGACGGTCGGGATTGTTTGTCCCCGAAAAGCATTTCATTGGCGCGAACGGCCAGCCGGCCACACTGCAGAGTACTCAGGTCCATGCGCCTGTGCCTAACGAATGGCTGGAGCAATTCAACCTGCCCATCGCCGATGCCGATGTCCTGACGCAGGATCCGGACGGCGACGGTTTCAATAACCTCGATGAATGGCAGGGACACACGAACCCGACCGACAAAGCGTCTCACCCGCCTTACATCACCAAACTTAAGCTGAAAGCATTCACCCAGGAGCCTTTCCGCCTGAAGTTCTCGTCATGGAATCCCTCCGCAGAGACCTTCGAGATCAATGCCATCGATCTCAAACAGCCAACCCAGTATTTGAAGATCGGCGACCTGATCCCGGGAACCCATTTCAAGCTCATTAAGTTTACCGAGAAGCATGTGCCCAATGCGGCCACCGGCGGGGACATGGACGTCTCCGAATTGCTCATCGAACACACGGACAACCACGCGCAGCTTCCACTGGTCCTGCAACAGGTGGCCACCTCCCCGGAATCAATCGCCACCTTCAGCTATTCGTGGCCGGCTTCGGGAACTCCCGAGGAGCTCAAGGTCCGAAAAGAACAGGAATTTTCATTGAAACCACAGGAGGACATCAAATATAAGCTCATAGACGTCTCGCCGTTGAAGGCCGTGATAGTTAACAACCAAAAGCCGAATGAGCCGATCGAGATCGGGCTGATGGCTCCCTAATCCCTATGAGAAACATCCTCCCCGTCCGCAGCCTTTACATTTCCGCGCTGAGCAGCGCGGTTATCGGGATAGGCGGCTTGAGTTGTTATGCGCAAAACGTTGAACGGATCTCGCAGAGGGAAGTAGCCCGTCGCCAATCGGCCATGCCACAGGGTGTGGACGCCGTCGCCCGCGGCCAGGAGGCCATGAAGGAAAAGAACTACACGCTCGCGCACGAAGAGTTTCGGGTGGCCGTAGCCTATCTGCCGGATGCGGTTGTGGCCGGCGGAGCGCGCGATCAGGCGATCAAGGGATTTTGCGAGAGCGGTGTGCTCCTGGCGGAACAGCGAATCGCCGAAGGCAAGTATGGCGAGGCGGAGGCAATCTGCCGTGAAATTCTATCGGATCAGTACAACCCGAGTTGCGACGACGCGGCCGACCTGCTCAAGCACCTGCAGACTCCGGGTTACTTCAATAAAACCATGGGACCGAAGTTCATCGCCAAGGTGCACGATGTTCGGCAGTTGCTGACCGACGCGGAAGGCTACTATCAATCCGGGCGCTACGATCTTGCTTTCAAGAAGTATGAGCAGGTCTTGAATCTCGATCCTTATAACGTGGCCGCGCGCCGCGGTGAGGAGAGGCTCGACAACGTCCGCACACATTACGCCGATCAAGCTTACAACGAGACGCGCGCCCGCGCGCTTTGGCAGGTGCAAAAGGGATGGGAAGAACCGGTGCGGCAATATGGCCAGGCAGTTGGACCTTTGGCTGATGCCTTCCAGAAGGATTCCAGCGGCTCGGCCCGGATCAATAACAAGCTCAGCACCATCATCATCCCTCGGATCGAGTTTCGCGATGCCAGTATCCGCGAGGCGATCGATTTTCTGCGGCAGCAGGCTGCGGCTAACGACCCGGCTCCCGAAGGCCGAAAAGGGGTTGATATCGTTTTGCGAGTAACGCCGACCGGCTCATCAGCCCCGCCCGCTACGGTACAACCCTCCGCGATGGCTCCAGCTCCTGCGCCCGCGGCCGGGGAAGCGGTCGGAGCCCCACCCGCGGTTCAGGCCGCGCCGCCGGTGATTGCGCCGGCCGTTGTCGCTGCACCGGCAATCTCGCCTTCGGATGCGCGGATCACGATTACTCTCAACCAAATTCCGCTTGGCGAGGCTCTTCGTTATATCGCCAGCCAGGCCGGTCTCAAGGTGAAGGTTGAGCCGTACGCCGTTTCAATCATTCCGATCAGCGAGCAAAGCGCCGATCTGCTCACGAAAGAATACCGGGTCCCACCAGGATTTATCAGCACCACTGTAAATGTCGAAGCAAGCTCATTGAATGCTCCCGCGCGTGCGGCCGGCGGAGCTGCAGGAGCCGGCACTGCCAAGGACACTCAGGAATCTACTGGCGGCCATCAGTTGGTGAATCGAGAAGGAGCCAAGGAATTCCTGGAAAGCCAGGGCGTTCCATTCCCTCCCGGGGCCAGCGCCAATTTCCTTCCGCAGAGCAGCCGTTTGATTGTTCGAAATACTCAGGACAACCTCGAACTGGTCGATGCGTTGGTTGAACAGGCGAACGTCTCCGGGCCCAAGCAGGTCGAGATTGAATCGAAATTTGTCGAGATCACGCAGAATAACCTGAAGGAGTTGGGATTCGATTGGCTGCTGGGGCAGTTCAATATCCCCGGTTCACATCGTGTCTTCGGTTCCGGCGGCACTGCTGGAACGGGGTCAGCGGTTAACCCCGGAGACTTTCCATTTACTCCGCCGGGCAGCAGCGTCCCGGTCGGGCAGTTCCCGATAACATCTGGGAACCGGAGCGGCTCGACTGCCATCAGCGCGAATGCCATCGATGCGCTGCTCTTCCCAACCATGGGCGCGAGCGCGGCTGCTCCCGGTATTTTCGCCCTGGCCGGCGTTTTCACCGACCCGCAATTCCAAGTTGTCGTCCATGCGTTGAACCAGAAAAAGGGCGTTGATCTGCTCTCCGCCCCGAAGGTTACGACCAAGAGCGGCCAGCGCGCCGTTATCGAAATCGTGCGTGAATTTCGTTACCCGACGCAATTTCAGCCGCCGCAAATCCCGCAAAACTTCCGTGGCGGCGACAGCTCTTCGGTTTCCCTTACGGGAACGACTGCCGGTGCCGCGGTATCCGCCGGTTCCTTCCCTGTAACGCCGACTACGCCGACGGCGTTTGAAACGCGCAACACGGGTGTCACCCTCGAGGTAGAGCCGGTCGTCGGACCAGATGGCATAACCATCGATTTGAACCTGGTCCCGCAGGTGGTCGAGTTCGAAGGCTTCATCAATTACGGCAGCCCCATCAAAACCGTCCAACCAACTTTGCTCGGCACCACTGCGCAGTCCGTCGTCTTGACCGACAACGTCATCAACCAGCCTATCTTCAGCGCTCGCAAAGTGACCACCAGCGTGAGTGTCTGGGATGGGCAGACGGTCGTGCTGGGCGGTTTGATGCGCGAGGATGTCCAGAAGACCGAAGACCGCACGCCGATACTTGGCGACATTCCTCTCGTTGGCCGTCTGTTCCGCACCAATGTGGATCAGCACATCAAACGCAATCTCGTGATCTTCGTGACGGCGCGCCTGATAAATCCCGGTGGTCAGCCGGTTAATATGGTCGACGAAGACGAAGAGAAGGAAGGCGTCATCGAGCCGCCGGTTCTGCCGCAGATGCCGATGTACAAGAAATAACGGCGATCGCTTTATGGTGCGTGTTTTGAAAATAGTTAGTGGCGCGCTTCTGGTGTGCTTCCTTTTGGTGCCTGCCACGTTCGGGGCCAGCGGCCGCGAAAGTGAATTTGCGGCCAAGCCGAAAAAGCCGAAAGCGCCTCAACATCACGAGACGGTGATCGACAGCGTCAGCGCTTCCTCGATTACGATCAAGGAAGACAAAACGGAGAGGACCTTTGCGATTTCTCCCTTCACCGAGATCACGGTTAATGGTTCCAAGGGCACCGCGGGGGATCTAAAGCCCGGCATGTTCGTTAGCGTTACTTTGACCGATGCCACCCGGGTGAGCCGCATCGCCGCCACGACAAAGTAGCGAGTGTGCCCGCCATTGGAATTACCGGCGGGATCTCAACCGGGAAGACGACTTTCTCCGGATTTTTGAAGGAACTGCTGCCGGAGGCGCAGATTTTTGATGCCGATGCCGCGGCCAGACAGGTCGTGCAAACAGACCCGGCGGTGAAACGTGAAATGGAGGCCAGTTTTGGGCCGGAGATTTATTCGGCCGATGGAGACTTGAATCGGAGCAAACTCGGGGCGATTGTATTCGCTGACGCGCGCCAGAGGCGCCTTCTCGAAGGGATACTTCACCCGCGCATCCGCTTGCAATGGAGCGACCTCGCCCAACGTTACCGGAAGTCGTCCGAATTTTTCTTTGCTGATATTCCACTCTTATATGAAACCGGAGGCGAAGCCCTGTGCGACTGGGTTGTGGTGGTCGCATGTTCTGACGAAACCCAGCGTAAACGGCTGGCGGCTAAGACGGGTTTGTCACCGGGTCGCGTGGACGAAATGATTTCGTCGCAAATGGATCTAAAAGAAAAAATGAAACGCGCCAAGCACGTCGTCTGGAACAATGGCGAGGCCCATTTGCTGCGCCGCCAGACTGAGACATTGGTAGAACTCTGGCAGGGCCAGAGAACGATTTCCTGAGAAGAACTCCCATTTTCGCGGCGCGACCAGAACGGTCGCTTTGAAAATTTTTCATGGACGAACAGACATCAACTGAAACATCTCCCGAGGTTTCGCCGCCAGCCGGCGATCCGTCGGCGGGCGCGCCTCCCCGTCGGCTGCATCCGCGCCGCAGCCGGCTCCTCCGGCGCCATTCGACGTCCGGGATTTGCAGAAGCTTTCCACCGACCAACTGGACGCCTTCGCGCGCAAAGCCGAGATCCATTTGTATCCGGGACGCAGCCGTCATTTTCACATTCTGGATATCGTTCGGACAGCGTTGCATCGGGGCGGAATGGTTACGGCCGAAGGTTTCCTGGATGAGCAGGGAGATGCCGGGCCGATCCTGCGATCGCCCGGTGTGAATTTCCTTCCCGTCCCGGAGGATGTTGCGGTTCCGCGCAGCCTCGTCCAGAAACTGCAACTTCGTCCGGGTCAGCAGATCGCGGGCACAGTTCGGCTTCCGCGAGACCGCGAAAAGATGCTCGTGCTCGACCAGATCACGTCGATCGAGGGCCAACCGGCCGATCAATGGACGCAATGCACCGACTTTGAAAAGCTCACCCCGCAATTTCCTCAGGGTCGGATCATTCTGGAAAATCCGAAAACGAATTCCATCAGCGCCCGGGCGATCGATCTTTTGACTCCGTTAGGGCGCGGCCAGCGCGGCCTGATTGTGGCGCCGCCGCGAGTGGGCAAAACCATCTTGCTAAAGGAAATCGCCAAAGCCATCCGCGTGAATCATCCCGAGATCGTTCTCATCCTGCTGCTGGTGGATGAGCGTCCGGAAGAAGTGACGGATCTGGAGCGCGAGATTGATTGCCAGGTTTTTCATTCCAACTTCGACGAGAACGTCCAGCGTCACGTGCAGGTGGCAGAGTTGGTTCTGGAGCGCGCCAAACGCCTTGTAGAAATGAAAAGGGACGTGGTCATTTTGCTCGACAGCATCACCCGCCTTTCGCGCGGATATAACAGTTTGCAGCCGGGGAAAGGGCGCACCATGTCGGGCGGGGTTGAATCGAAGGCCCTGACCAAGCCGAAGAAGTTTTTCGGTTCGGCGAGAAACGCCGAAGAGGGCGGAAGCCTCACGATTTTGGCGACCGCCCTAACCGAAACGGGCAGCCGAATGGACGAAGTGATCTTTGAAGAGTTCAAGGGCACGGGAAACATGGAGCTGCATCTCGACCGCGGTTTGCAGGAGAAGCGGCTTTACCCGGCAATTCATCCGCTTCTTTCGGCGACCCGCAGAGAAGAACTGCTTTATCATCCGGACGAATGGGAGCGCGTCCAAATCTTGCGAAAAACCATGGCCGCTCTTCCTCCGATTGAAGCCATGGAAAAATTAATTGAGAACCTCGAGGCGACGAAAACCAACGCCGAGTTGCTCTTGAGCGGGTTGCGGTGATCGCGAGCGCTTCTCAACTGGAAGAGCTTCTTCCAGAAATCGCCAGGTTCAGCCGTGTCGCCATCGACACGGAAGCGGACAGTCTTCATTGCTACCGCGAGAAGTTATGTTTGCTTCAACTCAGCCTGCCCACCGGCGACTACGTCATCGATCCGCTGGCAGATTTCGATCTTCAACCACTGGCTAAAGTTCTGGCGGATAAAACGATCGTGCTGCAAGGGGCCGACTTCGATCTGCGCCTTCTCCGCCGAAACCTCCAATTCACCGCCAGGAGCGTTTTCGACACTGTCATTGCCGCCCGTCTTCTAGGACTGCGGGAATTCAGCCTGGCCGCGCTGGTTCAGCGCTACTACGGCGTCGAACTGGCTAAAGGTTCGCAAAAAGCTAACTGGGCGCAGCGGCCCGTTACCGGCGCGAATGGTCGAGTATGCCATTAACGATACGCATTACCTTCTGGGGTTGGCCGAAAAAATGGAGGCTGAGCTCAAGGCGGCCGGTCGATGGGATTGGTTCGAGCAATCGTGCAGACGCGCCGTCGAACAGTCGTTAGTCGATCGTTCACGCGATGCCGACGAGGCCTGGCGCGTGAGCGGCTCTGGCAAGTTGCGCGGACGCGCCGCTGCCATTTTGCGCGAGCTTTGGAAATGGCGCGAGAGCGAAGCGGAAACCGCCGACCGCCCTCCCTTCCATATTTTGCAAAATTCCGATCTGGTGCGCGCAGCCGAGATGTTTAACGCCGGAGAGGTGGCGGATTATCGCCATTTCTCTGCGCGCCGTCGTCAGACGTTTCGGGACGCTGCCAATCGGGCGCTGGAAATGCCCGAAAGTGAGTGGCCCGTCCTGAAACGCCGGACCGGCACGCGTCCGACTCTCGAAGTCATTCGGCGTGCCGAAGAGCTGCGGCAGCGACGGGACCGGAGTACGGCCGAACTTGGGTTGGATCCTTCCTTCGTGGCCCCGCGCAGTGCTCTTGAAGCTTTGGCCAGCAATCCGACCGCCGCCGAGACTCTGCTTGTCCCGTGGCAGCGGCAGCTTCTGGATCTGGCGGACTAGCCCCGAAAAACGGGATTAGCCCAAGGGGAGGGGGCGTATTTCCTGCTAATCCCCTTAGGATGCGCCGTTTGATATTGGCGACATTTTTTGCCTCAGTTTTGTCCGTATCCTCGCTGTCTGCGGCGGCCCTGCCTCTCACGGCCAAGGATGTTGGCCTGATGCTCCGCAGTGGCTATTCCAACCAGTCGGTCGAGCATGAACTGCTGCAGCGTCACTTCGTCGGCTCGTTAGACCTCAAGCAGGAAGAAGCTCTCATCAAGTCCGGCGCATCCAACGACTTGATCGCTGCCATCAACAGCGGCGTTTATTCTTTATCGCCCGAGGAAAGCGCGAAGGCCGAGCAGCAACTGTCCGATCTTAATCGAAAACGTTCTGTCGCGGCTGAATCTGCCAAAAAGGCGGACGCCCAATTTCAGCAACGGGTGCAGCAAGAGCGAGCCTCCGCGGCAAAAGCAAATGAAGGCGCCAGCGCGACGGTTGATTTCTTAAGCGGTTCCCTCGTTCGCTGCCGTAACGGCAACCTGGTTCCGGCCGATGATGATGCGCTCGCCAAGAAAACGCTCATCCTTTTCTATTTTTCGGCGCACTGGTGCGGACCTTGCCGTCAATTCACGCCGAAGTTGATCGAGTATTACAACCGGGTGGTGGCGGCTCACCCTGAAGTGGAACTCGTCTTCTACAGTTTCGATCATTCCGCAGCCGAGATGGAAAACTACATGCGCGAAACCGGTATGCCGTGGCTGGCGATCGATTACAGCAAGCGCCAGGAAAAACAAAACTTGTCGCAAACTGCCGGCAGCTCGATTCCCGCTCTTTTCCTGGTCGAACGCACCGGCCGTCTTCTGTCGAACGCTGTAGTCGACGGAAAATATGTCGGCCCGGATAAGGTGCTTACCGATCTCGACGCCATCCTGTCGGGGAAAACGTCGCAACTCGCGCAGGCGCACTGATGATTTTCTGTAGTCTCTAAATTAAGAAGGAGAGCCGGGCTTGACCGCGCCCCGGGCGTGGCGCGAAAGATAGTCTCTGCCGATGTCTCGAGCGCTTCCAGTTCAACGCCGCTTTTTCATGGTGGCATTGATTCTCCTGGTTCTTCCATTGGCGTCATTCGCCCATGGCGGAAGAGGCGCCGAGATCGTTCAGTTGAAGGGCGACGTTCACATTACGGGCTCTGACTCGAAAGTGGTGCCGGGCTCGGTGGGTCTGAGAGTCGAAGAAGGCAGCACCATCCAGACTGGCGCAGACTCCTGGATCGAAGTGCGCTTTGAAAATCTCGGTTGCACGCGCCTTGGTCCGAACAGTCTCATTTCGTTTCGAAACGGCAGCAGAAGGATAATCCTGAAGGAAGGATCGGCCGTCCTGCAGATGCCAAAAGGAGCGCACGGCGCCCGCATCGAAGGAGATGGAAATGCGGCCATAGTCGCCGGAACCACCGCCCTGTTTGAATGCCATCCGAACGTTTTCAAATTTCTTGTTCTTGAAGGAACAGTCCGCTTTTTCCGTCCGGGGCATCTCGGGGACTCCATTCTGTTGCCGCCGGGCAGAATGGTTATTGGCCAGCCCGGCACTCCTCTCAGCGATCCGGTCGACTTCGACATCTTGCGTTTCATGAAGTCGTCGCGCTTCATCACGGATTTCGGGCAGCTGGAGAGCGGTCCACGAATCGCACAGCAGGTGGAAAAGCAGGAGCGTGAGAAGGCCAAAGGTATTTTGCGAAGCACGAACCTCGCGATTTTTGGCGGTGGAACCTCCGTTTCGGTTCTCGATCCGGCGAAAAGTCCGTCCCCGGGTGAATCGGCCAGTGGTGCTTCTCCTCCGCCTGCTCAAATACGCGATGTGGCGCCTCCGCCGGTCGACCGAATTCCGTCGGGCCGATAGATCGGCCCGGCCGCTTTTGCGAGGGGCGGAGGTCGCTGGTCAAAAAAGCTTGACCTAACAAAACCGACCTTAAAGAATCGCTTTTTTCCGCTGAATGAAGAATTCCGCACATTTTCGATTCGGCGGTTTTTTCCGTGAATCGATTGGAATCTCCCTCGCGCTCGTGCTGGCTGGCGTTGTCGGAACGCATTCCTTATTTGCTGAGACCGCTCAGGAAGCGCGCGTCACCCGCATCGTAAAGGATGTAAAGCTTGTTGGCGGAGCCGCTGCTCGCCCCGCGGTTTTGAGCGATCAGATTCGGCCTGGTAGCGGCGTCCGCACCGGAGCTGATTCACGCGCCGAGCTTACCTTTAGCGACCTCAGTATTACCCGATTGGGCGCGAATACTGTTTTCAGCTTCAATGGCACCGGTCGGACCGTCGATCTTGGCGCGGGTGCGATCCTGGTCGAAGCGCCGCCAAATTCCGCCGCGATTCACGTGAACACCGCCGCGTTCAGCGCGGCCATTTCTGGCGGCACGGGTCTGATTGAATTTCATCCCAACGGAATTTCCAAGGTGATGATTATGGAGGGGCAGGGAGATGTCACCAGCGGGCATGGGGGCGAAGTGATCACGATTCCGGCCGGCCAGATGATCACGCTTGGTCCTGATGGAAAATGGACCAAGAGCCAGAAGTTCAATGTCGCACTGGTAATGAAGTCGGCCAATCTCATCACCGATTTTGGGGCTCTGCCTAACGAGCAACTGATTTTTCAGGTAATCGACCAGCAAAAGAACGATTTCGGCGGCGGGCCGAACAACGAGCCGCCGCACGATAACACGCTCGATGCCACGGTTGATCGTAACGATGCCGCGCCGCCAAACCAAGGCGGCGGACCGTCACCAAATCCGACACCTCCCGGCCACGTTCCCATCATTACGTCTCCCAATCCCTACGTCATTGGCAGCGGAACTACCATCGTGACCGATCCGACGATCACCACGAACGGCCAGACCAATCAGGGAGTCATTTATCAAGGACAGGCGATCGATGGACCGGTTTCCGCGTTCATTTTTGGGTCCACTTCATCGTTCGACACGGCCAGCGGGTTCGATGCTGACATTGGGGAGACGAATGCCGCCGCCATCTTCAAATTCACCGCCCTGCAACTGACAGGCAACCCCACGATCGATACGACGAATGGTCCAACTGATCTGGGTTTGATCGCCGTCGACAGCATCACTTCCGGCGGACCCGGAGGAGCCATTACCTTCTCGGGATTGAGAGGCGTGCTCCTGGCGACGCAAAATGGCCCGATCACGCTCGGCCCTGAGATCTCTTTCGCCAGCATTCACGATATCAATTTCTACGCCCGAGGGAGCAACGGTGATCTTTCGCTCGGGTCGGCCATCTCAGGCGTCACTCATACGCGCTTCTTCGCGGAGCAGTCCATGTCACTCAGTTCCACGATTCAAAGTGAAACCATTTCCGCGATCTCGGGCGGAAATATGACGATCCATGGGACTGACACGCTTCAGGCGCCTAGTATTGAACTGTTTTCTTTTCAGGGACTGTCGTGGGACGGCGAGACCTCTGACCTGACTCCGACCGACTCCGACGGTACAGTTACGATTGAGGCGAATGGAAACATCAACGTCACCAATGACCTGAGCTTCACCCGGCACTCATCCGGCAATTCCACGGGCCCGGATCTGACTTTGAGCGGGGGCCAGGATGTAACCATCGGGGGCATTCTCTCCCTGGTTATCGACAACAGAAGCGGCGGCAACATCGACACCGGGGGAAACATTACCGTTAACGCCAACGGTAATCTGACGGTGGGCGGCAACAGTGGAATCGAGCTGGATGTCCTCAACAACGGCGGGCAGATCGGCACCGGCGGAAATATCTCAGTGAACGTGGGTGGCAATGTCACCGCTGAAGGTCTCGACGCCCTTATCATTTCGGGCGACGGCGGATCGATCAACCACGGTGTGACGATCAATATCGCCGCCGGCGGCGCGCTCAATCTCGATTTTGGTTCTCAGTTCATAATCAACACCAGCGCCCAGACCACTTCCACCGGCGGCACCATTGCAGGTGACGCTCTCATCCAGGTGACGGCGGGCAGTTTCTCGAGTCCGAACTCAAATAACCTCTGGTTTATTTCCAATAATGACGGCGGCCATATCGAGGGAAACGCGACTCTCTCCGTGAACATCGCTGGAAGCGCCAGTTTCGGGGACGGCAGCTTGTTCGACATCGAGAATCATTCGGTTAACACGCTTAACGGCGGTACAATCGACGGCAACGCGGTCATCGATTTCTCGGCGGGAAATATTTCCACGGGCGACGCCTCGGTCATCTTTCAAATCCTTAACCAGAGCAATGGAGACGGGGCGGGCGGCCAGATTGGCGGCAACGCCAACATCACGATTCACTCAGCTAATCTTGCATCTGGCAGCGAAGACAGAGGCGACATCACCGCCCTGATCAACAACCAGTCGGCGACGATCTCGGGCGATGCCACCATCAATCTGACCGCCACGGGTGCGGTCGGTTCCACCTTCTCGAATAACGTCGATTTCACTATTTTGAATAGCAACTTCGGAGAGATTGGGGGAGGCGCCTCGATCACGGCTCAGATGGGCAGCCTCGGCGCTGGCAATAATCTCTCCTTTACGATCGACAATTCGAACGGTGGGTTGATTGGCGGAACCGCCTCCGTTGCGGTCACCGTCACCGGCGCCGGTGGCGTGAACCTGCCAAATCAAGCAACTTTCGCCATCGATAATGGGGGCTTCAAGTCTGTGCAGGATTCCGTTCAGCCGCACGAGCGGCCTCCGGGCGGAATCAACGGTGATGCCAGCGTGACTCTCGACGTCCCGCATGGCGGGCTCATGGATGACGATGGCCTGGAAGTGCGAATCGGAAACAGCGGTAACTTTATCGGCGGCGACGCGAGCGTTTCCGCGAACTTGGCTAACGACATCCAAATCAACGCCGGCGACGCGAATTTCGAAATTCTCAATACCTTTGGATTCATCGGGGGCTCTGCTTCCGTTTCAGCCAGCGCCGGCAGCATTTCGGCCAATGATGTCCTTGCCCAGATCGACAACACGGGCGGCCTCATCACCGGGGGCGCAAACATTACGGTCGACGTCGCGGGAGATGTGACCACCAGGCAGGCAAACGGAGTACTCCTGCAAATCCTGAACGAAGGCGGGCAAATAGGATCTGGCGCAGCGGGGAGTGGAATCACTTACACGGTGGGAGGCACGACCACCGCGACTTCGCTGTTACTCAACACCGATAACTCTAACAACGGAAGCATCGCCGACGGCGGAAATCTTACCTTGCATACGACCGGCCCGGTGATTCTTAACGGCGCTCTCGGGCTGGAAGTGGATAATTACAACGGCGGTAGCCTGACCACTGGCGGTAATGTCACAGCGCATTTCCACGGCGACGTCAGCACCACTGCTGGGAACATGCACAGCTTTAATTTCCTGGTCATCAATGGGGGCGACGGCAACGCCTTCGTTGGACCGCTGGCTGGCGGAACCATCGGGACCGGCGGAAACATCGATGTCACCTTCGATGGAAACGCAGCCACGACTCCGACAGCCACAACCGGCGGCTTCGGATTTGAGATCGCCAACGACACCGGGTCGATAACCGATGGCGGCAATATCACCGTGACCTCGAGCGGCAATGTGACCGGGCGAATCGTTTCGAATTACATCTCAAATCAAAACGGGACAATCACGAACGGGGCCAATATTACGTTTAACACCACCGGGACGATCACCAGCACCGCCTTCACAAATTTCGAGGTGATGAATATAGGCGGAACAATTGGCAATAATCCGGAAATTAATGTTCACGCCGGAAGCTTCAATGTCGGCACCGCGCTCGTGGCCGATTACGATAATGAGGGGGGCAGCATCGGACCCGGTGGCACTGGCCATGGCTCAGTCTCCCTCACCGCCGATGGAGATATTACGGTGGGCACAGGTCTGTGGGTGCTCGGATCGGTTACTTCCGGCGGAACAGTCATGGCCAATCGAGTCGCGGCGACCGATGTCACCGCAACCACAGCTATCAAAGCCGGCGCCGGCGGTATCACCCAGTTTCAGTACGTCGATGGGAACAACACGATTCCTCTGGTGACTCATACTTTGACGGCCCCCAGCATCACGTCCAGCGGCGGGATCAATTTCAACGGCCCGGATTCGGATGGGACCGTCCCCGGCCAGGACGGGGGAACATTGGTTCTGAATCCGAATTCGATCACGTTCGATCCGGCAGGGGACATTCAAGGCAGCGTTACCCTGGACGGCGGCGCGGCCCAGGGAACAGAACCGCCCGGGGGTGGCGGTTCGTTAACGGTGAATGCGGCGGGCAATGTGACGGTTAATTCGAATATCGAAGCGACCAGTGGCTCTCAGGATGCAAGCGAACCGCCCCGTGGAAACGGGGGTTCGGTTTCGCTCAAGTCGACCGGGGGTAGTGTGACTGTGAACAGCACCATCCTGGTTTCGTCTAACGACCCAACGCCTAGCCAGAGCCCCCCGCCGCCGATTCGACGAAGTGCCAGCGGCGGGACCATCCTGCTGCAAAGTAACCTGACCAACGGAGTGGGAATCACTGTTGGGCCGAATGCGCAGCTGCTTTCCTTGCTCAACCCCAGTGCCCCCGGACCGGGCGGATCGATTACACTATCGACCAAGGGCGCCGATATCACGGTGTCACCGGGCGCCACCATTGAAGCGGATCGCGGGACCATCACGATGGATCAAAGCGATCCGGTGAATCAGACGCCGTTAATCACCTTGGATGGTGTGACCTTGACGAGTGCCACCTTGACCATCAACGGCGCGGGCGATTTAAACATCGCGGCGACCAACGCGACCACGCTCAATTTCTCTAGTGCGACATTGAACGCGGCCAACAACGTTAACTGGAACATCGCTAATACCAGTATCTTGCCCAGTTTGACGGAACTGAATGTCACCGCCGGCAATGCGTTGAATCTTACGGGCGGCAGCGCCGGGAAACCTGTCGTGCTGACACTCAATCTCACGGCGGATTCGACCTTCACGGCCGGTATCGGTGGCATCAATGCGTCGCTCGTGGACCTTCGATATGCCGGCGCGGCATTGAATCTGATGTCCAGCGGCGACATTACCGCGAACTCCATTGCTTTCACAGATTCCTTTTCTCGCGGAAGCGTGAACGCAGCGGGAGCAATCACGATCACAGGCGATCTTGACCAGGGGACTGTTAGCGCCGGGACGAGCGTCAGTGTCGGTGGCAATGCTTCAGTCTCGACCCTGGCTGCGGGGACGACTGTCACCGTTGGGGCGACTGGCCCGAGCGGCCCCGTTGGCGGCTCGCTCCAAGCCTCTTCCGTGACTGCCGGAGGAAATGTAACGGCTAACGATACATATGTGCAGACAATGACATCACCAACGGGTGTGCTCAACGTGGCCAACCAAATACACCCTTATATTTTCAGCACTGACGCAAGTTTTGTCGAGCAAGGCGCGAAGGCGCCGCACGTTTATAGAATTGACTCGATTGTAGCGCCGAACGGAATCGACTTTAGCGGTAATCAATTTGGGGGAATCAACGGCTATTCCTCAGGCGGACTGCTCACCATCAATGCCAACACGCTGACCGTCGATGCATCGAGTGGCGTTGGTTCTGTAAACCTTAACGGTTCCGACGCGGGCGCGCTCGATTTCAGCGGCAATGTATTTACAACGACAGGTGGAGACGGCGGAGCATTCGTGGTCAATGCCAGCGGAAACATTACCGCTGATAATGGAACGGACATCACCGCTACTACCGGTAATAACGCCAGCGGAGACAACGGCTTCTCCGGCGTGGGAGGAAGCGTGACGCTGGCCTCCACCGGCGGAACGGTCACGGTTGCCGACACGATTCAAGTCTCGTCCGACGACCCCACCCCCGGTCAGACGCCTCCTCCGCCGATCCGACGCAGTAATTCCGGTGGTAATATTACCCTAACGAGTGGAAAGGCCAGCGGCACGGCCATTCAGGTCACAAACACGGCGCAACTTCTTTCCCTGCTCGACTCCGCCGCCACGGGTCCCGGCGGCGTCATCACCGTCAAAGCCACTGGGGCAAACAGCTCCGTTCACGTCCAAGGCCAGGTAGAAGCAGATCGTGGCACGATCGATGTCGAGCAAACTGGAACCAACGGTAGCGTGCTGTTGGGCAATAATCCCTCGAGCGTCACGGATGGCACCGTGCCCCTTTCACTGAATATGCGCGCCGATATCATCAAAGTGGGTGCGCTTGGGGCCAATGGCACCCTTGTCGTTGGCAACGCCTTGTTGAACGCAGATACGCTTATAGCCCTTTACGGCGGCAGTAGCGGTAGCGTCGAGTTTAACGCCGATGTGACTCTGAGCAATGCGACGACCAAGATCATTGCCGCTAATACAGTCACGATCGATAACGGCGTCACGGTCACCATCGTCGGCGCGGCCGCTGACGTTTACACCAATCACGCGCATTATGATGTCGCCTCCGGCGGAGACGGCACCGGTGGATCGTTTTCCGGCAGCGTCAACACTCACCTAGGAGGGACTGCGCCCCCATTTGGCCAGACTAGCAGCGTCGCCCAGGCGAATTCAACCGGGAGAACCCGCACCTCCCGCAGCGCCTCCGCCAGCCCCCCGCGGACAACGACAACAACAGCGAGTCAATCATCCAGAACCGAGGCTGGCTCCGCTCCGCGTATTGGAATCCTCCATTAACACTTGACCATGGCGACGACTCACTTCAATAAAAACGCGCGCATGAGCGGGAGTATTTTATTTAGGCGCCTCTGCCTGTCGGTGCTTGTTTTCGTGGCCTTGATGGTCAGCGGAAACGCCAGCGCCCAGAGCGGCGGCCGGGCCGACGTTGCCAGCACGCAGGTCGACATCGCATCAACCGCGAACCAGCCGACGGTCGAGATCAATGGTCACGCCGTTCCCAGCCCTAACGATCCTGATCTTGGCGAGCAGGCGATTCTCAAGCGATCCGAAGGCTACAAGCCCTTTATCGTTACGGCTTCGATTCCGATCTATTACACTTCGAACGTAGCGCTTTCCCGCAGCGGGGAGCAGGATGACTGGATCGAGGCGCCCATTGTCGCCTTAACCTATCAGCCTCGCCTGACGAACAACCTTTACGCGATTGCAACTCTCAGAGAGCAACTTTTCTATTACGACCGCTTCGATGCTCTTAACTTCGGAAGCTTCGACGCCGAAGCCGGGTTCGTTTAT
This sequence comes from uncultured Verrucomicrobiae bacterium, assembly GCA_963824205.1. GTDB lineage: Bacteria > Verrucomicrobiota > Verrucomicrobiia > Chthoniobacterales > UBA10450 > JBBRDU01. Next base: position 1,979,911 of record CAWGOG010000001.1, read on the forward strand.
GTCGTGCCCCAATGGCATAATGCGGTCTTCCGAGCAGAGTTCTTTTATAACCGGCTCACCGAGAAGAATAGTTTCGAGTCCTTCTTCAATAATTACTCCATCTTCCTGAACGCCGAGGTGCCGTTCCGCATTGGGCGCGCCCAGCAATTGACTCTTGGAGTAGACGGGAACATCAGCGTGGACGCCGATCCCGAGCAACCGCGACGCAACGATTACGAAGTCTATATGGGCTACAATCTTGCGCTCACTCGCGCAATCAGCCTCGATGCCGTCGCTCGTGTTGTGGCCCGCCAATATCAACTGACCGATCGAGTCGATGTCAGCGAAATTCTGGCGACCAGCGCCAATTTCAATATCACCCGATACTTTAGCGCCAGCGCTATCAGCACTCTGGCGGCAAATCAATCGAACCATGCCGTCTTCGATTATAAAGTCGCCAACGTCGGCGGGCTTCTGTCGCTCTCGGTGAAATTCTAACCGGCCCTCTTCTGTAGCGGCGGTCTGTGACCGTGGCATGCTTCAAAGAACGACAAGCGCGACGGTCACAGACGGCCGCTACAGAAGAGAACGGGAGCGATCCTTTTTTCTTCAAAACAGGCAAACAAGTGTTAGGCTGGCGGTGAAACCCGGAACGAACATGAAAAAACCTCTCCTCTCTAAAGTCCTCTGGATCATTTGCGCGTTGGCTTCCTGCGGAGCGCTCAGCTCGTTGGCTTTGGCGGCCGTAAAGAAGGATGCTCGCGTAACCCAGGTCATACGAAACGTCCATTTGCTCACTTCAAAGTCCGCCTCGAAGCCCGCAGCGGTTAACGACTCTGTGGCTGAAGGTCAGGCCGTGCGGACGGGTGGAGAATCCCGCGCCGAGCTGACGTTTGCCGATCAAAGTATTACGCGCCTTGGCGCAAACACGGTGTTTACTTACGGCGAGGGAGCAAAGGTCCTCGACCTTACAAGCGGCGCTGCCTTGATTGTGGTCCCGAAGGAGACCGGAACGATTACGGTCAATACCGCGGCGACCACCGCCGCTGTAACGGGTTTTGTCGCGCTGGTGGAGTCGCATGTAACGTCCGCGACCAAATGGATGATCATCGCCGGGCACGCTTGTGTGAAGCGGCGGGGCAAAGGCCACCGCGAGCCCTGCGTTAACTTGAATCCCGGCGATATGCTGATTATTCAGCCGGGGACGCGTGGCAACGGCACGGTCGAGAAATTCGATATTCCTAAAGCGGTTGGCAGCGCGCTTTTGCTCACGGAGTTCGGTAAGCTTCCGAAATGGGCCCTGGATGATATTCAGGAGGGAATAGACTCGTCGGGCGGCAATGGAGGCCCGCCCGGCAACAACGGAGATCCTACGGGACATGACTCCGTCGATCAAAAGACCGCCGCCGATTCTCCGCATCCTCACTTCATACCTCCGCCGGGGTCACCCCCGCCCGATTCACGGACCCGCCCTCACTAAATCTGAGGTCAGGGAATAGTCAGGGTTGTTCCCGGGCTTAATTTCGAGGGCGAATCGACCTGGCTCCGATTTGCCTCGAGAATCTGCTTCCAGTGAGAAGGCGACTTGTAAAATCTTTTCGAAATCGAAAAGAGCGTGTCGCCCTTCTCGACAACGTAAGTGCGCTTCTCGTGCTTGCTTGGCTTGCCTTCTGGCGTTCCGCGCGCGCTTGCTTCTTCGATTGGTTTCTTAGCGCTACGCTCTTCGATTTGCCGGCGCAGTGTGAGATTTTCATTCTTCAGGCGCGCCGCTTCGATGCGCGTGACCAGCGAATCTCCGGATAGACTGGTCAAAAGCGTGGTCTCGTCCCGTTTAATGAATTCGCGGACTTCTTTCGCGTGCGAGCCGTCCGGGACCAGCGATACATAACGCTTAAAGTGATGCAGGGCGTTGAGCGGATCGCTCAGCTTGTCGTCGTAGAGTAATCCCAGTTTGTAATGAATGTCCGCGCTCGCGGCCGTGCCATCGAGTCCGCCTTCGTAAAGGCCTATCGCCTGCAGGTAGTCGCCTTGGGCGGCGCTCATATCTGCGTCTTTGATCCGTTGGACATCTCGCGGTGTGATCATGCGATCACATCCCGCGAAAAGCGTTAATGACGCGCAGGCGATCAAAATCGCGCGCTGAACATTCCAGGATTCTTGCCCGGACGGAATTGAATGCGTCACGGGGGAATCCTGTTAATCCTACGGTCTCTGTCTAGTTAATTAATACTTTTGCATGGTCGGATCGATCTGATCCGCCCAGGCATCGATTCCGCCCGCGAGATTGACCGCGTTCGCAAAACCCCTTTTCTGCAAAAGCTCAACCGCGTGCGCACTACGCACTCCGCTCTTACACAAAACGACCGTCTCTTTGCCCTTTTGGAGTTCATCCATGCGCTCACTGAGTTGCCCGAGTGGGATCAGTTGAGAACCTTCGATGTTCGCGATGTCGAATTCAAAGGGCTCCCGGACATCCAGCACCAGTAATTCCTTCCCCGCAGTAAGTTTTTGCTGCAGTTCGGCCACTGAGATCGACGGAATGGTAGTTGGGGTTGCCGCGTTGCAGAAACCCTCGTAGTCGATCGGCTCGAAGATCGTAGGATTATCGCCGCAAACCGGACAGGCCGGATCGCGCCGGATTTTGAATTCACGAAACTTCATCTGCAGCGCATCGAAACTGAGCAGGCGTCCGACGAGGGAATCGCCCTTTTGCAGAATCAGTTTGATCGCTTCGATGGCCTGGATCATTCCAACCAATCCGGGAACAACCCCAAGCACGCCGGCCTCGGCGCAGCTCGGTACCGTTCCGGGCTCGGGAGGCTCTGGAAAAAGACAGCGATAACACGGTCCGCCGAGGTGCGGAGCAAATACGCTGCTGTGTCCATCGAAGCGAAATACGGATCCGTAGATATTCGGTTTTTTCGCCCAAACGCAGACGTCATTTGAAAGATAGCGCGTCGCGAAATTGTCGGAGCCGTCGATCAGGAGATCGTACCGGCTAACGAGCTCCTGCGCGTTGGCGCTTGTGAATTGGGTTTCGTGTACCTCGAGCTCAACGTTTGGATTGGTCTCGCTTAACCTCTCCCTGGCCGAATCGGTTTTTTTGCGTCCGACGTCGCTGGTGCCGTGCAGAATCTGGCGCTGGAGGTTCGACAAATCCACCTTGTCGAAATCGATCAGGCCGATGGTTCCGACTCCAGCGGCGGTGAGATAAAAAAGGGCGGGGGAGCCAAGGCCGCCTGCGCCAATGCAAAGAACGCGCGCCTGCTTCAGCCGCTTCTGACCTTCCAATGTCACCTCTGGCATTAGAACATGCCGGGAGTATCGGATTCGCTCCTCTTCCGACAGTTCCACCAGGCGATCGCCCGGTTCCTTCATTGCGAGATCTCGTCCCATTTGATTCCAATAATACGATGATTCTCGAATCGCTTCAGTGACTTTGGAAAGGCGAGATAGGTCGCGCCTTTTCTCGCTTTGAACCCCACCTGGCCAAAATCGGTTCCAGCATCGCTCTTCAAAACGGTGGCCACGCGATGCGTCTTGATCAGGCTTTGAAAATGCCGGTCCCCCTTCGGATCGCGCCATAACGTGTAAACTTCCGGCTTTCCGGAAGCAGCCACGATCTCGGAAAAGCGTGTGTTCCTGGTCTTGAGGAGCTTCACCAAAAAGTCCGCCAGAGGACTACGGCAAAGAAGATCAAACTACCGTTGCTGCATTCCTGCCCTGGCGGGGTTCGTCTGTCCGCAGTCCATAGCCCCTGACGGAATGGCAAAGTGCCGCAAGAATGCGCTTCCGCAAACTTCTTTCACGTCTTGTCGTCGAATTCGCCAAGCCCCTGCCATTCGGAGAAGTCCTTCATCCCGAAGCAGCGAAGACGCTGAGGGATCTCCCAATCGAAGCCAGCGTTACCCGAATCGATTCTCGACGTAATCAGGATGGTTGCGGTCTGCCGAATCCTCCAAACGCTTCCGCAAAGGTGCGGTTTGACAGGCTCGATCCGTTCTGGTTGCATCGGGGCCGTGAAATGGCTCCTCTTGTTGACGGTCGTAGCGCTGCAAACCTCCTGTACCACCCTGGCTAACCGGCGCGATCTTTATACTCCGAACGAGCAGCCGGTGCCGACGCATACCACGACGTCAACAACCACGACAACCACAACCGAGACGGTTGAGCCCGCCCCGGCTCCGGCGGTAGTGCGATAGGACGGCCGCTTGGCCGTTGAGTTCTCTTCTAAGAGTAGGGCAGATTCATCTTGATCCGCGCGACATCCGTTTTGTCGACACCGATCATCTTGCCTGCCTGGCGGCGGCGCTTCGCATTCTTCGATGAAAGAAGATGGCGCTGGCCTGCCTGCGATCGCTTGATTTTGCCGCGCGAGCTGATCTTGAACCGTTTCGCTACGGCTTTCCTGGTCTTGCTACGGGCAATGGGCTTCGGCATAGGGGGCGGAAGATAGCTTGGATTGTGGGGATGACAACATTTTTGGCGCTTCCGTTTCCTAACAGAAATTCCTAGCACCGTTTCCGTTCTCATAACATTGTCAGTCATGGCGCAGCCCACAACGAGCCAGCCGCGTGTCGTCATAATCGGCGCCGGATTCGGGGGCTTGGAAGCCGCAAAGAAACTCTGTGGCGAGGATGTTCAGGTCACGATCGTCGATCGCACGAATTATCACCTTTTTCAGCCGCTGCTTTATCAGGTTGCGACGGCTGCGCTCTCTCCGGCTGATATCGCCGCGCCGGTCCGCGCTATTGTAAGCAAATGCCGGAACATGGAAGTCCTCCTGGCGGATGTTCGAAGCATCGATCCCAAGACGAAAAAGATCCAACTATCGGATGGCGAACGGCCCTATGACTTCCTCATTCTTGCCACGGGCGCGCGTCATTCCTATTTCGGGCATCCTGAATGGGAGAAACTGGCGCCCGGTTTGAAGAGTCTCGAAGACGCGGTTGAAATTCGGCGCCGCATTTTTATGGCCTTTGAATACGCCGAACGGATCACCGATGAAGCAGCGCGCAAGGCTGCCATGACCTTCGTCGTTATTGGCGGCGGCCCTACCGGCGTGGAGATGGCTGGAGCGATCGCCGAAATTGCCCGCTACAGTATTTCGCGCGACTTCAGGCACATCGATCCCTCACAGGCGCGCATCATTTTGGTCGAAAGTGAACCGCTGGTGCTGGCTTCATTCCCGGCCGATCTGCGCGTCAGCGCCATGAAGCAGTTGAAGGACCTCGGGGTGGAGGTGCGCACTGGCTGCCACGCAACGAATCTGTCCGATTCCGGATTGCAAGTGGGCGATGAATTCATTCCCTGCCGTGTAAAGATTTGGGCCGCCGGGAACAACGCATCGTCACTGGGCAAAAGTCTCGGTGTCCCGGTGGACAAGGTAGGTCGCGTTCTGGTTAACGATGATCTTTCGGTACCGGGATTTCCCGAGATTCAGGTGATTGGCGATCTTGCCAATTTTCCGCATCAGGGTGGCAAGCCGTTGCCAGGGGTGTCGCCAGTGGCGATGCAACAGGGCCGTCATGCCGCGCGCAACATCCTCGCAACCCTGGCTGGTCGAAAGCCGCAAAGATTTTGGTATTGGGACAAGGGCAGTATGGCGACGATCGGCAGAAATAAAGCCGTGGCCGACCTCAATCTCGTCCATTTCAGCGGCTTCCCGGCGTGGCTTGTCTGGTTATTTGTTCACATTCTCTTTCTTGTGGGATTTCGTAATCGCTTCGTCGTCCTTTTTCAGTGGGCCTGGGCCTACCTCAGTTTCAACAAGGGCGCCCGGCTTATCACCAGGAATTTTCAGGCCGAACAGCGTCCGCCGGCCTGACCTAACGAGTATCGGATGCGGCGTATCTTGGTCTCATGAATTGCCGCATCGCTGTTGTCGGCTCCGGGGCGATCGGTCTTTATCACGGGGGAAAACTGGCCGCGGCGGGTAACGACGTTCGGTTTCTTATCCGGGGAGATCTGAGTGAATTTCGCCGCGATGGACTTCATTTGATTGCCTCGGACGAAGACCTTCGAATCCCGAAGGTTGACTGTTATGCGAGCACCCGGGACATCGGTCCTTGCGATCTCGTTCTGGTTGCGGTGAAGACGACAGCGAACGACGCGCTCGCCGAGCTTCTGCCGCCGCTTATCCATGATCAAACCGTTCTACTCACCTTGCAGAATGGCCTGGGGAACGAGGAAGTTCTGGCGAAGCACGTCGGAGCCGATCGCGTTCTCGGTGGACTTTGCTTCATCTGCCTGACTCGCCGGTCTCGAAACACAGTCGAGCGAGCCGACGCCGGGCATCTCTCGATTGGCGAATTTGCGCAACCGTCGCGCGCACCCACGAAGAAATTCGTCGACTTATTTCAGAATGCCGCCGTGACGTGTCGGATGGTCGATAATCTATTGTTGGAACGGTGGCGGAAACTGATTTGGAACATTCCATTTAACTCGCTCTCGGTTCTCGGCGGCGGAATCGATACATCAATGATCCTGGGCGAACCTGAGTTGTATCGGTCCACTCTGGCTATCATGCGTGAAGTCGTCGATATTGCCGCTAGATGCGGTTATTCGTTAGGCGAGGACGACATCGCCGAGCAAATCGAGCGCACTGAAACGATGGGAGCGTACAAGCCTTCGACCCTGCTCGATTTCGAAGCGCGGCGGCCGCTGGAAATCGAACCCATTTGGGGCGAACCGCTGCGCCGGGCCGCGGCCGCCGGCGTCTCCGCTCCCCGGTTGCAGATGCTTTATGCCCTTCTGCGCGCACTTGATCATGCCCGCGCGACGAAATAACACCTCCGCCGCCGATAAGACGGAGCCAATCACCGTTCGAAATGCGCAACGCAAAGTGCGCGTTAATACGTCAAAGTTGGCCGAGTTCGCCCGGCGCGCCTGGAAGGTTTGTGATCAAATCTCGACAAAGCAGCCGTGGCCGTCCGCCAATGTTTCGGTGGTAATTGTCTCCGACAGGGCAATCGCCGCGGTGCATGATCGGTTTATGGCGGTCCGCGGCCCGACCGATGTGATCACATTTCAACACGGGGAAATTGTCATCAGCGCCGAGACCGCCGTGCGCCAGGCGCGACAATATCGCTCTTCGTTGGTGCGCGAATTACAGCTCTACATCATCCATGGCTTGCTTCATCTGCGCGGCTACGACGACAAAACATCGTCAGGATCGCGGAAGATGGAGCGGCTGCAGCGATCGATCCTGCGCCGTCTTGCTTCCTAACTGGGCCAGGCCCAGTTTGAACTGAGGGGCCTGTATGTTAGCCTTATTCGATGGTCGGCCCGCGGCTGCCTGGTATTGAGGAATGGAATGGCGTTAATTCGTTCCAAACGGACTTGCTAATTCTCGCAATGGCCACACTCGAAGAGACAGAAATCCAGCAGGAGACAAGGCCGAAAGAAGGCTTGGACGTTCCATGGCAGGTGGTCGTGCATAACGATCCCGTGAATCTAATGACCTACGTCACCATGGTGTTTCAGAAGGTTTTCGGTTACCCGCGCGAAAAGGCAGAGGTGCATATGCTCGAGGTGCACCAAAAGGGCCGCTCGGTCCTGTGGAGCGGCGTTCGCGAGCGCGCCGAGCTGTACGTCCAGCAATTACACGGGTATCTATTGCTGGCGACGCTGGAGAAAACAGGCTGATGGAAATCGCTCGCCGTAAGGATCACCTTGAAATTTCCGAGCTTGATCCTTTTCTAGCCGAATTGCTCCGGCAGGTTCCGGCAAGTGCCCGGGCCGAAGGCGATCCAGCGGCCGAAGCGCGTATCTTCAGCCCGCCATGTTCCGCCCCGCGCGACGAACTCTGCTCGGAGTGGAAGGCCTACGTTAAACCGGAGTTGCGACGGCTTTTTCAGACCGCCATCGAGACCGTCTCTCTGGATCTTGCGCAACTAAACGGAAATGAAAAAACCTTCGCCAATCGGTCGCTCAAGATTCCGGAGAATCATGCGGACGCATGGTTGAGCGCCTTGAATCAAGCGCGTCTGGTCATCGCCGCAAAAAACAGTTTTACCGAAACCGAATTGTCCGATCATTGCCGCTCTCCGATTGGATCCCGGCGTGACCTGAGTCTGTTCCAAGTGAACTTCTACGGGTTCCTGCAGGAATTTATTCTGCGGGAAATTAACCCGCTTGCCGCGGGCGACTAAGAATTCAGTTTTTCTGGCGCTCGCGCACCATCGACATCAGCCGATCCTTTAGCGCGGACGAGGATTTTGCCGGCTTGAGGCTCAAGGCGAAAGCCTCGTGTAAGGCGTAACACTCGCCGATGAAGTCCTCGGCTTTTTGGCCGAACTGCTTTCGCGCGTTTTCGAATTCATCGAGTTCCTGGGCCTCCAAGGCTCCGATGACATAAAGTCGCGAGCGATTCTGGAATTCTTCAAAGCTCATCTTTAAGCTCCTTGAGGCCGTCATAGATTTTCTTCAAGCCCAGTTCAAGACGCGTTTTCACCGTTCCTAATGGTGTATTCGTTTTTGCGGCGATTTCGCGCTGACTCATGCCCCTAAAAAATGCTAATTCAACCGCCTCCTGCTGGGGCGGGGGGAGAGAATCGATCACCCGGCGAATGATAACCCGCCGATCGCCGAGGGTTATTTCTGCTTCTGTCGTATTTAATACCCAGGCCTCCGGCTGTTGCTCCGTCTCGTTCTGGAGCCGCTCCTCCGCCCGAGCGTAGGCCTGCTTCTTCCTCAGCCCATCGATCGCCCGACGACGCGCCAGCGTAACCATCCAGCCCAGGGGCTTCCCCTTCTGCGCCGAGAAGTTCTTCGCCTGGTTCCAGATCTCCATGAAAATCTCCTGCAGCAGATCGTCCGCCTCCGCGTCGTTATGAATGACTCGGAGGATGAGAGCCTTGATGATCCCACTGTAGCGGTCGTACAGCTGCGAAAGAGCTTCCGGATCTTCTTTCTGAATTCCCAGCATCAATTCCAGGTCTGAAGGCGCGCCCGGAGCCAGCACAGGCGTGGCTGGTGCGGGAGATTTTGCAACCTCGTCATCCACTTCCACCGGTAGATTTCCTTCCGTCGTTCCCTTCATGAATTTCGGTCGTTAAGGAGCCAACTCGATCTTTGTAACCATTCCATCGCGTGGTGGCGAAACAATTGTTGCTCTTGTAGTTCGGAACTCGAAGCACTTTTCGTTTATGCCGCGGCGAAATTTTCCAACGTTCGGCAATTGTCCCGCGGCGGCTGAGAGCACCGGGAGGGTGAGTGATGGCGACAGAGCTAATACTTCCACAAACCCCGATACTTGCCGGGCCGCCATTGCGCGCCAGAGTTAACCCATGGCCGGAATGGAGAACGGGGCAGGCGATCCCCTTTGGTACAAGGATGCGGTTATCTATGAGCTGCACGTTAAGACCTTCCATGACAGCGACGGCGACGGGATCGGCGATTTTCGCGGGCTGATCGAGAAGCTTGATTATCTCAAGGAGCTCGGAGTAACCGCCCTTTGGCTACTGCCTTTCTATCCGTCCCCGTTGCGTGACGATGGTTACGATATCGCCGACTACTTCGACGTTAATCCTAACTACGGCACTCTCGATGATTTCCGCGCGTTCCTCGCGGCATCTCATGAGCGCGGACTCCGGGTCATCACTGAGCTGGTCATCAATCATACCTCGGATCAAAACCCTTGGTTTCAACACTCCCGCCGCGCCGTTGCCGGAGTGGCCGATCGCGAGCCAGGCGCCCAAGCCTACAAGGATTTTTATGTCTGGAGCGAAACGCCTGACAAATACAACGAAGCCAGAATCATCTTTAAGGATTTCGAGACTTCAAACTGGGCCTGGGATCCGCTCGCGAAATCCTACTACTGGCATCGGTTTTATTCCCACCAGCCTGATTTGAATTTCGACAATCCTGCCGTTCACGAGGCGGTGGAGAAGGTCTGTGACTACTGGCTCGAGATGGGCGTCGATGGGTTGCGTCTCGATGCCGTTCCTTATCTCTACGAGCGGGAAGGAACGAACTGCGAAAATTTGCCGGAGACCCACGTCTATCTGAAGAAACTCCGCGCGCACGTGGACAAAAAATTTCCCGGCCGAATGCTTCTGGCGGAGGCAAATCAGTGGCCGGAAGACGCCGTGGCCTATTTCGGCGATGGCGACGAGTCGCACATGAACTTCCACTTTCCGTTAATGCCGCGGATGTTCATGGCCCTGCAGATGGAGGATCGATTTCCGATCATCGATATTCTCGATCAAACTCCCGCCGATTCCTGAGAACTGCCAATGGGCCATGTTTCTTCGTAATCACGACGAGCTCACGCTCGAAATGGTCACAGACGAAGAGCGCGATTACATGTGGCGCGTTTATGCGAACGATCCGCACGCGCGCATCAATCTCGGCATTCGCCGTCGGCTGGCGCCGCTTCTGGCGAACAGTCGCCGCAAAATCGAGCTCTTGAACACGCTGCTCTTCTCGATGCCGGGAACGCCCATCATCTATTACGGCGACGAGATCGGGATGGGAGATAATTTTTATCTGGGCGATCGCAATGGATGCCGCACGCCAATGCAATGGAGCCCCGACCGGAATGCCGGTTTTTCCAAAGCCAATCCGCAACAACTCTATCTGCCGATCACGATCGATCCTGAATACCATTACGAGGCCATCAACGTAGAGAATCAGCAGAAGAATCTGTCCTCATTGCTGTGGTGGATGCGCCGCGTGATTGCGATGCGCAAGAATTTCAAAGCCTTCTCGCGCGGCTCGCTGGATTTTCTATATCCCGATAATACCAAGGTCCTGGCATTTCTGCGGCGGCACGATGACGAGGTCATTCTCGTGGTGGTGAATCTTTCACGTTTCTCGCAGTCTGTTGAGCTCGATCTTTCTCGTTACGCCGGATCCCGGCCAGTTGAGGTCTTCAGTCGCAATCCTTTCCCTCGGATCTCGAAGAGGGCTTATGTCGTGACGCTTGCGCCGCATTCGCATTACTGGTTCGTCTTGCAGCCGCAATCTGCCGAGCGTCGCGCGCGCAAAGAGCGCGTTGTCCCCACGGTTGATGCGCTCCCCGAAGTCTCTCAGCTTCTGGCGGACGGAAACCGAGGCCTCTTCGAACGCGACATTATCCCGGATTACATCAGGTCCTGCCGCTGGTTTGGTTCCAAAGCGCGCACGATCCGATCTGTCCGGATTCTCGAGCAACCAGGGCTGTCCACGTCCGATGGTGAAGCCCGTTTCTGGTTCATCGAGGTCAGCTATCTTGATGGGCCTACCGAGACCTACGCCTTGCCGGTCAAGATTACCTCCGGCAAGGAAGGCCGCGCGCTTGCGCAAGCTTCACCAAACGCCATCATCGCGCGTTTCGCGGGTGAAAAGGAATCGTTCCTGCACGACGCCATCTGGGACGCCTCGTTTCGGACGCAGCTTTTCGAAGCGATCGCCGCAGAAAAGAAATTGAAGGGGAAAACTGGTGATCTCGCCGGCGTCGCCGGCAGGGGACTGGCGGATCAGCCGTCGCCTACCCATCGCACTTCGCAGGTCATCAGCGCGCAACAGAGCAACTCGTCCATGGTCTTCGACGACAAATTTTTCCTGAAGCTTTATCGAAAGCTAGAGGATGGAGTGAATCCTGACGTGGAGATCACGCGTTTCCTTACCGATCGCGGCGGACTTTAAGAACGTTCCAGCCTTCGGAGGTGCGTTCGAATATCGCCGGGCCAAGAGCGAACCGACTGTGGTTTGTCTGCTGCAAAGCGCAATTGCCAGCGAAACGGATGCGTGGACGCTGACTCTTGATTCCGTCGGGCGATTTTACGAACGCGTTCTCGAGCGCAAAGCCGACTTGCAAAATCAAGTCACGCCGCCTGGCAAGTCTCCTCGACGAACTCGCCGGCGGAGTTTACCCTGAGAAAGCGAAATTGTTAGGCCAACGCACCGGCGAGATGCACGCCGCTCTCGCAAGCGACACCGAAGATTCCGCCTTTGCCCCGGAGCCTTTCAATGCCATGGCCCAGCGCTCGACTTTTCAATCGATGCGCGCGCTCTTGCGGCGAACCTTCGCCATTCTGCAAAAGAAAAAATCGGAGTTGCCGGAAGCTTTTCGCGTTGAAGCCGAAGAGGTTCTTGCGGCCGAACAGGAGATTCTCGAGCGGGAAAAGCGATTGCTCGACCGGCGGAATGGCGCTTCCAAAGTGCGAATCCACGGCGATTACCATCTCGGGCAGGTGCTTTATACCGGTAAGGATTTTTTCATTCTCGATTTTGAAGGCGAACCGGCTCGGCCTTTGAGTGAGCGCAAATTGAAGAGATCGCCCCTGCGCGATGTCGCCGGGATGATGCGGTCTTTCCAATACGCCGCCTACAGCGCCCTGTGGCAGCCGACCATGCGCGCCGGAGGATGTGCCTTTCCTCGAGCGCTGGGCCGATCTTTGGTACCGCGAAATGAGCAGCGTTTTCCTGCGAAGTTACTTGGCGACGACTTCGGGGGCGGTTTTCATTCCGCCTAACCAGGATGATCTCGAAGTATTCCTGGAAGCGTATCTCCTGGATAAAGCCGTTTATGAAATCGGGTATGAATTGAACAGCCGGCCGGACTGGGTCGTTATCCCCATTCGTGGGATTAAACATATTCTCAAGCTAAAATAAGAAATTAGCTTCAAATCTCATTGGCTAGCGCCAAAGCGTCAGGTATACCCAAAGGAAACAAAACGATTATGAGCGACCAACATCTCAGCCAGATCGATAGCCAAATAGCTGCCAAACATTTGCTGCAGCATCCATTTTACCTCGCGTGGACCCGCGGCGAATTGAGCCGTGAAGTCCTGGCCGATTACGCCACTCAGTATTATCACCACGTTGCTGCTTTCCCGACTTACCTTTCAGCGGTGCATTCGCATTGCGACGATCAATTGACGCGAAAGATGCTGCTCGAGAACCTGACCGAAGAGGAAGCCGGTAGCCCCAACCATCCGGAATTGTGGCTTAACTTTGCTAAGAGTCTGGGCGCACAACCTTCCGCGGTGCAGCAAAGCGAACAGCGCCCCGAAACAAACGAGTTAATTGAGACGTTTCGCTCGATTTGCCGCGACGGATCGGTTGTCGAAGGATTGGCCGCGCTTTACGCCTACGAAAGCCAGATTCCGGCGGTGTCGGAATCAAAGATTGAAGGCCTTCGCAAGCACTATGGAATGAACAATCCGGAGGATTATCGTTACTTCAGCGTGCACATCGAAGCAGACAAAAAACATGCGGCGGTCGAGCGTGAGCTCCTGAAAAGGTGGATCGACAAATCCGGTTTCGAGAACGTGCTTGCTTCAGTCGACAGAACTCTCGATGCGCTCTGGTCGCTTCTCTCGGGCGTCTGCCAGCGTCACTCCATCGCCTGTTAGTCGCTCTGAGTTGCGGTGAGGGGCCGAGCCATTCCTTTGGCCAACCTCGAAATTCGCGTATCGTCATCACTCTATGGACGCGCAACCTCTCGCAGGAAAGACCGGTGTCGTTTTTGGAGTCGCGAACAAACGCAGCATCGCTTGGGCGATCGCGAAGGCATGGGCTGCGGCCGGCGCGCGGTTGATTTTTAATTATCAGGGCGAGCGACTGAAGGAAAACGTGGAGGAGCTGGTGGCAGAGTTTGGCGCCGACACACCGCTCTATCCCTGCGATGTTTCCAGCGACGACGACATCAAGAAATTTTTCCAGCAGGCACAGGGACACGCCCAGAGCCTCGATCTGCTGCTTCATTCAGTTGCATTCGCTCCCAAAGAAGCGCTGGAGGGCGATTTCGTCAGCACAACCCGCGAAGCTTTTCGCGTCGCCCACGACATCAGCGCTTATTCTTTGGTCGCTTTGCCCGGGAAGCGGCGCCGCTCATGACTAACGGCGGCAGCATCATCGCCATGAGTTACTACGGCGCGGAGAAAGTCGTGCCGCATTACAATGTCATGGGCGTGGCCAAGGCCAGTCTCGAGGCCAGCACGCGTTATCTCGCCTACGATCTCGGTCCAAAGAAAATTCGAGTGAATTGCATTTCCGCCGGGCCGATGAATACGCTGGCCGCGCGCGGGATCAGCGGGTTCATCGCGATGTTGAAGCATTACCAGGACCGGGCGCCGCTCAAGAGAAGTTGTGAGCCGTCGGAGCTCGGCAGACCGGCGTCTTTCTGGCGAGCGACGGCGCGGCTGCAATCACCGGGCAGGTCATTTACGTTGACGGCGGTTATCAGATCATGGGGATGTAGACTCGCCGCGAAGCGGCGGTAATGTCGAAACCCTAATTTCGAATCTCGAAAACTGATGAGTCTCAGCTCGCAACTTCGCCAGTTGCTGGGCAACAGTGTCGTTGCGGATGACGCCGGAGACACTTGCCGCTCATAGCGGGGACAAGTGGTTCGCGAGCGAGAGTCCGGAAGTCGTTGTCTTTGCGCGATCGACAACGGATGTTGCCGAAGCTGTTGCGGTTTGCTTCGCGCGAGAAAATTCCGGTAACGCCGCGTGGCGCTGGATACGGCTACGTAGGCGGATGTGTTCCGGCGCAGGCGGGGAATGGCTCTTTCGATGATGCGAATGAATCGCATCAAGGAAATCCATTTTGCTGACGCGGTGGCGGTGGTTGAGCCAGGAGTGCTTACGGGCGATTTGAAAGCGGCCGCTCGCGAGCAGGGGTTATTTTATCCGCCAGATCCTGCCAGTCAAAAGGATTGCAGCATCGGAGGAAACATCGCGACCAATGCGGGCGGGCCACGTTGCCTGAAGTACGGTGTGACGCGAAACTACGTGCTCGGACTGGAGGTTGTTCTGGCGAACGGCGAAGTCCTGCGCACCGGCGGCCGGGTTCACAAAAACAAAACCGGTTTCGATCTTCATCGGATTATTTGTCGGCTCGGAGGGCATGCTCGGCGTCGTAACAGAAATCATTCTGCGTTTGCTTCCGCTTCCTCCTGCGCGCGCGACTCTGTCGGCGGCCTTCGCCACCATGACTGAAGCGGCCGCCGCCGTTCAGAAGATTTTTGCCGGCGGGTTTTTGCCGTCCGTCGCTGGAAATTGCGGACAGCTTCACGCTTGAAGCTGCTCGCAAGGAGATAGGAGAAGCTCTTGTTCCGGCTGGCAACGCGCATCTCCTGGTCGACCTCGATGGACAGGAAGAGACGGTCGCGAGCGAAGCCGAAGCGATTCACAAACTTCTGCTGGCAGCCAACCCAAATGTCGTCGAAATCGCAAGAGGAGAGGTCGATTGCGAAAAACTTTGGGCGCTTCGTCGTGAGTTCAGCAACTCACTGCGCGCCACCGGCCTGACCAAACTCAATCAGGATGTCGTCGTGCCGCGCAGTCGAATCGTTGACCTGGTCGACTTTGCGGCGCGTTGCAGCGCAAATATGGATTTCCCATCGCTTGCTTCGGTCACGCGGGTGACGGCAATGTTCACGTCAACATCATGGCGGCCGATTACGAGAGCGGGAAGGTTCGCGTTCGGGTTGAGGCGGCGCTGGATGAACTGTTCGCCCAGGTCCTGCAGTGGGGCGGTGTCATCACCGGAGAGCATGGAATCGGCCTGGCCAAGAAAAGGTGGTGGCCCGAGGCTACATCTCAGGTCGCTCGCGATTTACACCTGGAACTCAAACACACGCTTGATCCGCACGGGATCTTGAATCCTGGAAAGTTTCTTGAGTGAACCTTTGTAGGATATAGGCTCATCGGCAGGTAGTATTTCTCCGATTCTGGGTTGACGCGCCCGCCTTTGCACGCACATTTCAAAAACGGGAATCTTTCTCCGAGCCACGCGCATAGCGGCGGTTGAGAACGAATTTCTTAGGGGGCTGTTTTGAGCGAAGCGCAGCTTGCCGCGCCCGGTCCAGCTATGAAACCAGGAACTATTACTCACACCATCGCGGTCTTTCTCTCATCGGTATCCTCTTTTTTCGCCCAATCCGCTCCGGCGAAGGAAGCGCCAACCAAGATGAAGGCCAGTAAAAAATCGGATCTCCTTTCCGAAGACGTTTTGCTGAATGTCGATTCCGTTGCCTTCGTCCCTCGCCATCTTGCCACAACCCTGCCTCAGCCGGGCGAGAAATTTCCCTGGAAGAAGGATATTGTGACAACGGTCTTCTGGATTGGGGAGGAGCCGAGCGGGAATAACCCTGTCCCGAATCGATCGAGCTCATGGGACAAGAATTGGAGCGGTGCCTACGGCGGTTTCGATGACCCAAACCCGTCCCATCGCAGCAATTATTTGCCGGCAAAGTTTACGCCTCGCCAAAATCCGTTTTATTGCGCGCTGCCGTATAACGATAAAGCGACCAATGGACACCGCCCGGAAGCGCCGCAAGTCGTGCCGTGGTTCAAGGAAGCTTATAAAGGTCCGGGAGTTTCTGTTTGCAAGGATCGTTGGATTCAAATCCGAAAAGGGAATCGCGTCGTTTATGCGCAATGGGAAGATGCCGGTCCGTTTCGGACTGATCATTGGCAGTATGTTTTTGGCAACGAACGGCCCAAACCGAACCTGAACAAGGGGCGGGGCTCGATGTTTCTCCAGCGGTTCGAGATTATCTCGGCCTGCAATCGACCGACGTGACCGATTGGAAGTTTGTCGATTTCAGCGAAGTGCCTCGCGGCCCATGGTCGCAGCACGGAGATAACAATACCTTTGTGCAGAATATGCGGCGCTCCGAGAAGACCCTCGTGGAAGCTGCCAAGTCCGGCGTCGTTCGTTAGGTTGCGAAACGCCCGGCGTCAGGGTGATGCGCTCGCGGCCGGCGCTGGTCGACTCAGGCGGTCCGTCGGAAGGCGCGAAAAAAGCAAAAAGAACGCGGCTAGCGCGCCCATGATGATCAGGGCAAGAAAGAGAAAACTCACGGCCCGAATCTTGCGATAGCGTTCGGTGGCCGCAGCCCACTCCATTTTCTTTCGCGCCAGCTCGATCTGAAGCAGTTTCGCTAATTCGTCGGCATCAGGCGGCTGCGATTCGGACTTGCCGTTGGCATCTGGAATCATCGAGAAAGGAGCTGCTTCTAAAGTATTAGGAGTCGAATTCATTCAAATGATCAACCGCAAAAGATTATTCGCCTTCGTTGCACCGATGGCGCCTGTTCATCGGATTGCTGGCATTGAACAGTGCTTTGAAGCAATTCGGCGACCCGGCGTGGGCCCGATCGACCGAATTTTGGATCTACCCCGCGCAAACGCTGCTCTGCGGCGCGTTGCTCCTGGTGTTTTGGAAGTTTTACCCGCTTTCGAGCGCTCCGGCGTCGGATTTTTGGCCTAACGATTGGTGCGTTTGTATTTCTCCTTTGGATCGCTCCTCAGGCTTGGCTCGGTTTCGCCCCGCGCACTGGACGGATTTAACCCCGAAGTCTTTGCCGCTGGTTCGCCTGTTTACCTTGTCACCGTGGGACTTCGCTTCCTGCGCCTCGTCGTTGTCGTGCCACTTTTGGAAGAGATTTTCTGGAGAGGGTTCCTTCTCCGGTATCTCATCGATGAAAAGTTCGAGAAAGTTCCGCTCGGCAAGTTCACCTGGCTCTCGTTCATCGTCGTCGTTCTCGCCTTCGCCTTCTCTCATAGCCGGCCCGGATTGGCCGGCGGCCATCGCCACGGGAATCCTCTATAACATCGTTATCTACCGAACGAAGAGCCTCAGCACGTGCGTCTTGGCCCATGCGGCCACCAATCTTTTCCTGGGAATCTGGATCATGCACACCCGGCAATGGGGCTTCTGGTAGCTCGCCGGGCTACTGGCACCTTGCGTGCTGTGAATGGTAGCTCAATGCACGGCACTTTTACGCAGAGGGTCATCCTTTGCATGATCATGGCATTCCTGGCAGCAGGCCTCTTCGAATGGGCGAAATTGTTCATCGAAGGAGCCGACGACGCCTTGAATAAGGGCTATCAGCATCATTCGCCGCTGCAGGTCGACACGTCGCACTAGCGCAGGAAAAGCGTTGCCCGGAGAAGGCTAGCGCATAACCTGCCTTGTCCCGTTTCCAACGTTCTGCAAGACGGGGACAGAGCTATGACAAACAACGTTCAGGAAATGTCCCGCTGCGCCTTAGAGCAGCGGGGCTTAGTGACGGCGACACAGCTCTAAAAAGCATGAAGGTTGGTTTCGCTCAGCTCAATCCTACCGTCGGCGACCTAAAGGGAAATTTCGAAAAGATCGTCCAGGCGTACGAGCGGCTCGACAAGGCGGGTGCCGACCTCGTTCTGACTCCCGAACTGTCGATCCCGGGCTACCCGCCGCAGGATCTGGTTTTCAAGTCCCGCTTTGTTCCGGAGAACATCGAGGCGGTGCACAGGCTGCACGAACGGATCGGGCGTGCGGCCTTGCTCGTCGGCTTTGTCGATCGCAACGAGGATCGCGGAAAGCCTTTTCACAACGCGGCCGCGCTGTTGCAGCGTGGGCAACCTCTGCGTGTCGCTCATAAATCTCTCCTGCCGACTTACGATGTTTTTGATGAAGACCGTTACTTCGAGCCCGCAACCCGGGTTGAGCCGTTCGATCTCAACGGCCGCAAGATTGGCGTAACAATCTGCGAGGACATTTGGACGGAGCATTATCTGCCCAGGCCACTGTATGACGTTGAGCCGGTTCGAAGTTTGATCGAAGGCGGCGCGGACTTGATCGTTAATCTCAGCGCGTCTCCGTTCAACCTGAACAAGCCAGCTGTTCGCTGCCAGATGGTCACTGCGCTTGCGCATGCCTACCGTCGCGCCATCTGTTATTGCAACGCCGCAGGCGGGAATGACCAGTTAGTCTTCGACGGAAATTCGATCGCCGTTAGTGAAACCGGCGAATTGATTGCGCGCTTGACGTCTTTCGCGGAGGACGAGCGCATTGTCGACCTTTCGTCGCCCAGCCCGATTGAATGGAAATCGGACCCTGTGCCGCAGGATCTGTATGGTGCGCTCTGTCTTGGAACACGGGATTATCTCCGGAAATGCGGGTTCCGCAGCGCCGTCCTCGGTTTAAGCGGCGGCATCGACTCGGCTGTGGTGGCGGCCATCGCGGCCCAGGCACTTGGGCCCGAGAATGTCCTCGGAGTTTCGATGCCGAGTCCCTATTCCTCGCAGGGCAGCATGGACGACGCGGAAGTTCTGGCGCGAAATCTCGGAATCAATTATCGGCAAATTCCGATCAAAGCTCCTTTCGAAACCGTGAAGACGGCGCTGAAGGAAATTTTCAAAGGCTTACCGGAGGACACGACGGAAGAGAACATGCAGTCGCGTCTTCGGGCCGTGATCTTGATGTCGTTATCCAACAAATTCGGTCACCTCTTGTTAACCACGGGAAACAAGAGCGAGTTGGCCGTGGGTTACTGCACGATCTATGGCGACATGGCTGGCGGCCTCGCGGTCATCAGCGATGTTCCGAAAACCAGTGTTTACGAACTTGCCCGCTGGATCAATCGGGAACGGGAAATCATTCCCGTGTCGACGCTGGAAAAGCCGCCGAGTGCCGAGCTCAAGCCGGATCAAAAAGATCAGGACACATTGCCGCCCTATGATGTGCTCGACGAGATCCTTCGTCTCTATGTCGAGGAGAATATGAGCGGGCGCGACATCATCAACCACGGGTTCGACGAAAAAACGGTGCGCTGGGTGCAGCACCGCGTCGACATGAATGAATATAAGCGCCAGCAGGCCCCGCCCGGACTCAGAGGTTACCTCGCGCGCTTTCGGTGTCGGCCGGCGGATGCCCATCGCGCAACGTTACACCGATTAATCAGCCCAACAGATTGTAACGCACGATTGCGTAGATCGCGCGGAACCCATCTCTCCAGCCGACTTTCTTTCCTTCTTTGTAGGTCCGGCCGTTATAAGAGACGCCCACTTCGTAGATGCGGCATCGGGTTTTTGCCAGCTTGGCGGTAATTTCCGGTTCGAAACCGAATCTGTTTTCTCGAAGATCGAGTCCTTTAACAATGCTTGCGCGGAATGCTTTGTAGCCCGTTTCGACGTCGGTCAGGTTAAGATTGGTAAACATGTTCGAGAGAAGCGTGAGAAAGCGGTTCCCGACCATGTGCCAAAAATAAAGGACCCGATGCGGACGCCCTCCCATGAAGCGTGATCCGAAGACGGCGTCGGCGTTTCCCGAAATGATCGGTTCGAGAAGAGTGCCGTAGTCCTGCGGGTCGTACTCGAGGTCAGCGTCCTGGATCAGGACAACGTCGCCGGTCGCAGCGGCAAAGCCGGCCCGCAATGCCGCACCTTTGCCGCAGTTTTGTCGGCTGATACACAATCTGGTCGGCCACGCTCGCAACTTTCTCGCGCAGAATTTCAATGGTCCCATCGGTGGAACAATCATCGACCACGATGATCTCGAGATTTTGCACCGGTGACGTCCGAACCGTGCGCACAATTTGTTCGATCGTGTTTCGTTCGTTGAAGCACGGAATGACAACGGAGATTTTCATCGGGCGTTCTGCAAAATGTGATAGCGCCGATCGTGCCAGCGTGTCCCTCAGGAATTGGCCGCTGGTGCCGGCTGGCTTGAAATCTCAGCCATCAACGCTTCCACTTCGCTCTTGGCGTAATAATCCCAAATGACACCGGATCTTTTCAGCAGCCGTTCGCCGAGCTCGAGCATGAGCGAGCGATCGTAGAACTTATTGACGTTCTTCGACGCAAGGTTCTCGTCCAGTTCGGAGGCCTGCGGAAAGAATCTTCCCAGTTCGCGGCCGCGCGAGGTGATCAGGTCCTCATATTTAATCAGGGCTTTGTCGGGCAGGAATGAACGAAACCGCCGGTAAAACCATTCCATGATCATTAGCTGGCGCTCAATCGTGTCCGGCTGATCGGCCAGCGCCCGGCGGAATTCTGGATCGAGCTTTTCGCCGATGGGCGCGTGTCCGTTCTTCACATTCAACCACGCCAGGCTGTTCCACGAAGCCAGGGTTGAGAGTGGATTGCGAACGATGGCGAAACATTCAAAACGCTTCGACAAAGTCTCGAGCAGCGCCGTGAATGCGACCGGATGTTTAATTCCGAGATCGAAATCTTTCGAGAGCGGCTTATTCACATGAACCTTGCCGTGCTCGGTCTGCCGGAGTCGGATGCCGCGCTGGTTAACCTGGTTTGCGGCCACGTTATCGGGAATTTTGCCGGCCACATGCTTGGACAAGGCGTATCCATGTTCGTGCAATGACGCGCGCGTCGAATCGCAGAAACGCTGGATGAGATCCGCCGCGGCATCTGCGTCCGCGCAATCGGGCAGCTCCCATACGTTCATTGGCTCGTGCAATGCGACCACGTCCGGAAGCTTGTTAAGCAACGAACAAAGCAAGGTTGTTCCGGACCGAGGCGTGCCAGTGATAAGCACGTTGCGCATGGGCGCTGACTACCATAAGCGCAGCGCAGGCGCAAGGTTAGGCCTTGTACAGACGAGCGGCCTCGGCGAGAATTGGCAGAAATTTCGAGCGTTCGTTTTCAAGACTGTGCTCCTTCAGCGTCGCTCTCCCGTTTTCCAGTAACTTCATTTGCGCAGGCGAACCTAATCCAAGCGCCGCCTCGGTAGCCTCAAGAATCTTGTCGAGATCATACTCCGGCCGAAAAGAATTTACGCCGTCGAGACAGAAGCTCCGGTTTCCCACACAATCGGGACAGACCACCACGCTCCCCGAACCCATAGCCTCAAGTGCCGGCAGGTAAAAGCCTTCCTCCCGCCGGGGAAGCAGAAGAACAACCTTTGCATCGGTCATTCGTTTGAGAAATTCTTCGCGCGGCGCCCAATCAATCATCCATCGAACCACTCCGTGTTTGCCGGAGAGATGACTATAACAATCGCGAGCCAGCTCGGGCGCCTTCAATCCGCAGATCAGCAAGTCGGTTGTTCTCTCCAGCATGCTTTTGGGCCGCTCGGGGAAGCAGGCGCTATCCACCCCATTGGGAATAACATGAACCGGTCCATTCACTTCGTTAGTCTCGCTGATCGCCGACGCCACTTCTTCACTGACGCAGATCCTGATCGCTCGATGAGAGAGAAAGCTTCGGAGCTCGCTGCCTGCTTCCGCATGTCGCGGGTGCTGAATCAGATTGATGATCGGTTTCGAAAATGATTTCCGCTGAGACGCTGGCAGGGCGCGCCAATCCATTCCGCCGAGAAAGAGAATATCGGCTGTCTTCAGGATTCCATTGGATGACCGCTTCCTTCCGTCTTAGCCAAGGATTGGTCGAATTCCACACCGAGCGAGAAGAGAAAGCGATCCGCGGCTCGGCCTCCGGTGAGGCCGCCACATGGTTGAAATAATCCCAGATCTTTGAGATGGCCGCCGGTGAATCGCTGAAAGTCGCGATAAAAGAGCACCATGCGCCGGGCCATTCCTGTGTCAGGTGGATTCACAAGAAAGTGCACCGCGTTGGAATCGAACCAACAACCCAGTGATTAAGAGTCACTTGCTCTGCCAATTGAGCTAGCGGTGCAAAATGCGATTTACTTGGGCAAATGTTGTCCAGGCGTGTGCGTTCATGCCAACAAAAAGTGTCGCGAGTTGTGTAGCATAAAATCACCCGCTGGGAGGATATTCGCGCGTGAAGGTCCGGAAGTTACTTATCCCAGTTCAGTACACAACCCGGATTTACCCTTCAGCTGGGCCGAATCCAATCACATCCGATTCTTGGGTAGGAGGTACCGAGGAAGCGCTCGGTGTCTGAAGAGAGCTTATTGAAGAAATCGCACGAGTGCGTCGGTTGTTTCTTTGGGTTTTTCTTCCAAAATCCAGTGGCCCGTGTTCGGCAGTACCATCACGGAGACGTTGGTCGCGACGAGGTTTGCTTGTTCGCCCAGTTCTTTGCCCAACGATTTATCGCCGCCGATCGATAACACTGGCATCGTTAGCTTTGTTTGTGACAGCTGCGCAAAATCCTTGGCGAGTTGAAGAGTTGCACTGGAACAGCTCGCGCAGAGGCAGCGGTCAATGGGATGGAATTAGGAGCGGGAAACATGATGAACTTCCTCCATATAACGATCAGCCGCGGCCGTAGCTTCTTCAACACTTTGACCGTTCTGACGCGCGCTTAAATAGGGTGCATACCAATTCCACCAGTCGTGTTTGGCGTGCGTCTTTTCGTACGGCCCGGTGGTGCTGCTCGGTTTCGTGGAGAAGCTTTGCAAGCGCTGCCACATCCACGCTTTGTGACTCCGATTTGCGACCGGGCAATCGCGTCGTTATTTCCTGGAGTAACCAGACGTTGCCGTCGGGGTCCTTGAAGGACGCGAAAGAAGCGTAAGATCCACGTTTCGGGTCCGGCCCTGACACCTGCGGCCCCAGGAGTCCGTCATGATGAAACACCTCCGAGACGTCGATGCCACGACTCACGAGATCGGCGCGTGCCTCATCGATATCGCGCACGATGAGGTACAGGTTTTGGACGGAACCCGCCGTCGCCGAGGGAATCCCTTGCCGATATGAATCGATGCGTCTGAGCCAGGCGGGGTGAACTGCACGACCCGGTGGTTTTCGTTGGCGGCGTAGTCGATATCTAACCGCCAACCTAGCTTCTCGTAGAACGCCTTTGCGCGATCGACGTCCGAAACGGGTATGACGACGACTTCGAGTTTCATATCCACTGGTTCCTTTTTAGTCACGGTCGCGGCCATAGCTCCTCCTCGGATTATTCCTGTTCCCGGATCGATTGGGCGAATGTTTTTCCGTACGGATAAAAAAGCTCCTTTCGTCCTTGCTGCCACGCTGCCTTCATTTCCGGCGTCGTAATATCCCAGTCAGGACGGCATTTCTTGATGACGACTCGCAGGTCCTGGCGCAAATCTTCGACCGTGGCCCGGCCGAAGAACCAATAGCCCATGTAGATCTTGTGAATCAGCAAGTTTGGTTCGAGCACAATCGTGTGTGGAATCATGGGATCGTGATCCGCGTCTGTGTATTCGGCGATATCGAGATCCTTTTGCACAACCCGCCGGGGATCGGAAAGAAATGGCCAATGAGCGCCGACTCCGGTCCGAAATTCGTTTGTGTCGGTTATATTATCAGTGCTGATCGTGACCAGTCGGCAATAGCCAACTTCCATCTCTCGATGCAATTGAAGAAGGCCTTCGTGTTGGCGACGGTCTTTCGGGCAAAAGGCGCCGCGGCTGAGAACCACGACCATCGGATCTTGCCCTTGCAAATCGGACAATTTCCGATGCGTGCCCGTATGATCGGAAAGTTCGTAATCCGGAAACTTGGCCCCTGGAACAATGTCTGCGCGCATTACTTATTATAGAGAGTGATCAGTCATAAGCCGAGATCACTCAAACCTGGATGGTCATCGGGACGGCGCCCCAGCGGCCAGTGATATTTTCTCTCCGATTCTTTGATCGGAAGATCGTTGATGGATGCATACCGGAATCGCATCAATCCATGTTCGTCAAACTCCCAGTTTTCATTTCCATATGAGCGATACCAATGGCCTGAATCGTCGTGCCATTCATAGGCAAAGCGGACCGCAATGCGATTTTCATCGTGAGTCCACCGTTCTTTGATCAGCCGGTAGTCCAGCTCCTTGGCCCACTTCCGTTTCAGGAATTGGATGATCTCCTGCCGTCCATGAGGAAATTCGGCCCGATTTCTCCAGCGCGAATCTATTGTGTAAGCGAGCGCCACCTTTTCGGGATCACGAGAATTCCAGCCGTCTTCAGCCAGGCGAACCTTCTGAATGGCGGTCTCGCGCGTAAATGGAGGAAGCGGCGGGCGCCTTGTGGTCGAGGGTGGAATGTTTTCGGCCATTTGTCGCAGTTGAGTATTAGCGGAACGATTTGAAGGGGGCACAAAGCTGGGGCACGCGGAAGCTTTTCATACCTAACATCTCAAGTTACGCGGGCGGGCCCTACGCTCGCGGGTTAACCCGGCGGGAAGCCGGTCAGGCGAAACTCTCTGTCGAGATGCCCAATGGACTTGGCGCTAAGAGAAATTCTCTAAACGTCGGGCGACAAGTAAAGTTCCAATTTATAGGTATCGTGCTGCGCTTCATTCCTCCACTGGAAGCGATGCAAAGAGCCGGCTTTCGGTTTCAAATCCCGGGACGTGCACCATGCGCTCGAATCGTAGCCCGAGCTTCTCGAGAAGATGCGCCGATTTTTCATTGGTCAGGGAAGTGAGTCCGATGATCCGCTTCAGGCCTAATTCCCGTCGGCCGTAGTCCATCAGCGCGGCAGCCGCTTCGAATGCATAGCCGTTGCCGGAAAACCGCCGAAGCGTGGAATAACCAATATCAAAGTCTTCGAACGTCTCCCGCTTTTGCAGGCCGCACGTGCCGATTGCAACTCTCGACGGCTTCAGTTCCACCACACAGTAGCCAACTCCGTAACGTTCATGGTTGGGCATGAATTTGGTCCGGATGTAATCACACGCCTGCTCAACCGTTCGCACGCCTTTGTCGGCCACGTTCTCGATGAAGTCCGGCTCGTTCAGTACCTCGATCAGAAACGCCGCATCACGTTCCAGTTCGAATGGCCGCAGGATGAGCCGTTCGGTTTCAATCGGCTTCATCAAACAGCTCAAAACTGCGGCGCTGGCAGCGCCCCGGTCTCTTCGATCTTCGTGAAATTCAATTTGCGGCGCAGTTCCCGTTTGAGCAGGAACAGGATCAGACAGGCCTGCACAACCTGCGAGCCGACCGACAAATACCAGACATAACGAATATCAAAACCGGGCGCACGTGAGATCCACCACGACGGCAACGCGAAGAACAACAGCCGCGAAGCGGAACTGATCAGCGGTGGCATGGTGTTTCCGATCCCTTGGAACACACTCGAGCTGCTGAACACAATCCCTGCGGCGATAAAGTTGAAGGCAACAATATTCAGGTAATCGCTGCCGAAGGCGATCACCTTGGGATCCTGGGAAAACGGCCGGATCAGATGCGGTGCGGTCAGCCAGGTGATCAGCGCGAGCACCAGCATCATGCCGGCGGCCAGACCAAGCGAAGTCAGGACCGCGTGCCTCACGCGATCGGCTTTACGTCCCCCGAAGTTCTGTCCCACGACCGGCGACACGGCAAAACTTAGCGCCACCACGGGCAGAAACATCGCCTGCATGACGCGACCGCCGACACCGAATCCAGCCTGGGCCGCGGCTCCGAACGGGCGGATGATTATATAGATGATCCCGATGTAGACCGAGAGCATGACAAATTCGACTCCCGCCGGGATGCCGATCTTCAGCATGACCCACCACATCTTGAATCGCGGCGACAATTGGGCCAGGCGAAACCGCAGATACTGATATTTTCTCTCGAAATAAATCACCGTCCCAATGTCGGCGGCGAGAATGGAAACCAAAGTCGCGACAGCAGCCCCACTCACGCCCATGCGAGGAAAAGGGCCAATGCCCCGGATGAGGAAGGGCGCCAGAACGATATTCAACAAAACGCTGAAGACCTGCAAGATAACGGAGGGTTTGATGGCGCCGGTTGCGCGCAAAGCCGAGCCCATCGTCACCAGCGGAAACTGGAAAGCCAAAGCCGGGATGAACCAGTTGAGATACGACTTCGCCAGCGCGGCCGTTTCGGCGTCGGCGCTGAATGCGTTCGCATACACGTCGCGCACCATGAATCCGAGGACGCTGAAGCCGGCGCCGATGACAACGGCCATGGCGAGTGATTGATTAAAGGCCCATTGAGCGTCCGCTTGATTTTTCCGGCCAACGGCCTGCGAAATGAGTGCGGTCGTTCCGACGCCGAGCATCTGGGTCAATGCGAGCACGATCATCATGAGATTGCCCGCGACGCCGACCGCGGCGATGGCTTCCTTGCCCAGACCGCCTACCCAGTAAAGATCCGCCAGCAGATACAGCGTCTGCGCCATCATGCTAACGATCATGAAGGACGCCATGTGCAGGATATGACGGATAACGGATCCTTCGGTGAGGTCTTTCATTGAATCGCTAAATTAGGTTCACAAATCGGCCTTCTCTTCGCCGGGAGCGGCAAGTTCCTGAACAAGCCGATAAGAGCAAGAGAAAAGGCAAAATGTCGCCACGCACTCAGAGTTTGAATCTAAAGGCGCTCGCGGCGCATCGAATGAGAAAGGCAATCGATGGATTCAAGACCGAGAACTGGAAATTGGCGGCAAAGATTAATCGCCCTGGGACTCGGCGTTCTGGCTGTTGCCGGTGTTTTCGGGACAGCTCTCGGTTTCTCGGAAGATCTTCGTCTTCTCTACGTCGTCGGAGCGATCTTCTTTCTTCTCGCTGCCGTTTGGCTCGGTTCGGAGACGTCGTGGCCGAATCTTTTGCTTCTGTACGCGCCGCTGGCCGGAATGTTCGCATTCTATGTCTTGAGCCAATTGCCCTATCTGTGGCCGCAGCTCCTTTTATGGGCGGTCGCGATCATTGTCGGTTTGTGTTTGCGCGCGAAGAAAAACCCGATTGTGGGAAAGTCAGTTGCGCTGCTCGTCCTGCTGGTCCTGTCCAGCTGGTCACTGCCTGACGTACATCCCAGAACAGCTGAGGCGCACTACCAACCATTTTGGCGGCGGACTGGCCCCGGCGTTCGCGTTTCAACCGGTTAGTCAGGGCCCTGTTCCGACCGTCGCCAGTCCGGGAAAAGTTCTCTTGATCGATTTTTTTGGAACATGGTGCCCGCCGTGCATTGCCGAGCTGCCAGAAATCCAACTCGTTAGGTCGGATCTGGGCGACAGGGCTGACATCCAATTCGTAGTCGTGGCAACCAACTCAGGTGGAGACACACCGGATCGGCTGCGGAATTTCGGGCTCCGGCGTCACATCACGCTTCCTCTGGCTTTCGATCAGGGCGGAAAAGCCCACGCCGCCTTCGGGCTGACAGGATATCCCGGCATCGTCGTTATCGACCGGACGGGGCATGTCCGTCTGACACGGCAGGGTTATAACAGTTCCGAGACCAGTTTCCGCGCCGATCTCATCAAGCTCCTAAAGAGTTTGTAACGGCACCGGTGGGATTCTGGATTGCTGGGTGATGATATGGAGAAAAACATGCCAACGTCACCGCTCGGGAAACTCTTTCGAGTCATCGGTTCGTTAATCGCCTGGCTCTGGACGATTGTCGCCGGCGGCGGCGGCTTGGGGCTTATCATCACGCGCGGACCGCTTCCGTTGACCAACGGCTGGTTCGCCTTGTTCTCAGGTCTTTCGGCCTGCCCGCTGACAGCTTGGTTATTGGAAAAATATTACGGCATCGCCCTAACGGGCTGGGCGCGCTTCGTTCTGGCGTTCGCGTTTATCGCCCTTGGCCGGCTGGTCTTGAAATTCGAAGGGCGCGGCACCTTCCTGCCTGACTTCTTCTGACGCTCAGCGAATTGAATCGTGTGCGCCGGAGCAGGGGACTATTTTCCCGTTTTCTGTTTTTGCTTCGCAAGGGCAAGGCGTTCGGTCTTTTTGCGGCGGCGTGCGCGTTTTTTCACGTTATCTCGGCCTTGGCTGTTTCCCATAAGGCGGTAACAATCGCCCGTCCCTGAGATGCTTCCAAGCTCTTTCGCTGATTACTGAATGATGCCGTGTTGGGCGGCCCAGTCCGCCAGGGCAAATTTGCTCGCCGCCCTAGGGGCGAGCTGATGGCGCAGAGCTGCTTCGTGCTCTAGTTCTTTCCCGCGGTCCCGCGCGGGGTCCTCGG
This sequence comes from uncultured Verrucomicrobiae bacterium, assembly GCA_963824205.1. GTDB lineage: Bacteria > Verrucomicrobiota > Verrucomicrobiia > Chthoniobacterales > UBA10450 > JBBRDU01. The sequence continues at coordinate 2,008,416 of CAWGOG010000001.1, forward strand.
CTCGTCACTTGTCAACCGTCTGCCAATGCTTTTGGCGCACCTTGTAAAAAGGGAATGAGACCACCGTTGTCGCCGTTGCCCTGCTCAATCGAAGAATCCGATCGGACCCGGTAACCGGTTGGGCGTCGTAATTGAAACGAAAGATCGTCACTCGCGCGATAACCCAGAAAAGGGAAGACGGCGATTGCAGGGCGCCTTCAGCTCTGAGCACGGTGAAATCCCGGCGGCTGATCCACATTCGTCCGGCCAGATGACCAAAAAATCGCTCCTCACGCGTGCTGGTATTTTGATTCGGCTTGGGCGTGAAGGTGAGGACGTAGGCTTCTTCACCTGCCGCTTTTCCGTCAGCCAGCCGATGCCACTCATAGCGGTCGCGCAAATGATACTTATGCACCGCCTGAACGATCGATTCCGTTTCGTTCGGCTTGCTTTGCACGGCCTTTGGACTGGGTGAAGCCGCCGCGGCTTTATGATTGGCCGACGGCTGTTCGTCCGCGCCCGCTTCAAAGAAGGAGATTTTTCCTTCGACATGTTTTTCGGTGTATTCGAGGGGAAGCGAGTCGCCCGGTCGAACAATCGAATGCCAGACGCCTTTCGCGGTAACTTTTCCATCACGATCAAGTTGCTCAGTCGTTAGGGTCTGGCGGTATTGCCAGTGGCTCAGGGCCGCTCGATCGGCATCGAACTTTGCCAGGGCAGCATCAAAGATTTCCAGAGCCGACAGGTTTTCATGCGACAAAGGAGCCGCCTCGATCGGGCGGGTGAAAATTGCTGCGCCCAAAACGATGGCCAGAGATAAGCCGTCCGATCTGCGAAATCGCCTTAAGAAGCGACCACGTGCCAATTGGAGTTTGTTACGTCGCCCAAAGAATCTCAATTCCATCCCTTCGATATCCCTCCCGAAACCTTCTGCACCCTTTCAATGTGCGAGGCGGCCCTTCGAGGTAAAGGGGCTTTCATCGCCGGGAGAGCATTCTGAGTTCTGGCTTCCCTCGACGCGACGCGAACGATAAGACGAACCAGTGAAGACGAACCACGCTGCGCCTCGCGCAAACTACGGGCCATGGCTAGTCGGCTTGGGCGCGGCCTTGTGGGGAACTGAAAGCGCGTGGCGGATCCCGCTCAACGAACTCTTCGACGCCAAGGTGATCGTATTTTGGGAACATGTCCTCATTCTCGTGATGCTGTTGCCGCTCTTGCTTTCGCGGCTGACGGATTTGCCCAAGATCGATGCGCGCACCTGGGGTTATCTGATTTTCTCTGCCTTCGCCGGCTCGGCCGTCGGCACCATTTTCTTTACCTTGTCGCTAAAGTACGGGAACCCGACCGTCGTTAACGTCATTCTGAATATCCAGCCGGTCATTTCCACGCTTGGCGCATTCGTCCTGTTTGGCGATCGTCTGACTCCGCGCTTCTTCCTTTATGCGGGCATTGCCATTCTGGCGGGAATCTTTTTGTCGGTCGAACATCCCACACTCATTGGCGAATCCTTCGAGAAAGCGGGATTGAATTTGGGCACCGGCTACGCGCTCGTCTGTGCGTTATTCTGGGGGCTCTCCACTGTGGCTGGGCGCGGCACGATGGTCGGAATGCCTTTGCGACTCGCCGCCAGTTTGCGCGTAGCTGTCGGGCTGATATGCATGACTGTCATTTTGCTGGTTTACGGAAAACTGAACGCCGTTTCGCTCTGGCCGCCGGCCGCGCAAGCGCACGTGGGTACTGCCGTGGGCGCATTGATTCTTCTCGCGACGATCTCCGGAGGAATCCCGCTGCTGATTTATTTTGAAGGATTACGGCTGACGCGCGCGTCTACCGCCGGTTACTTCGAAATGATGCAGACGCTCGCGGCCGTTTGCATCACCTGGGGATTTTTTCATGCGGCTCTGCATTCGCATCAGGTGATCGCCGGGATCATCCTCATGGCCGCGGTGGCGATGGTGCAAAAAGCCCAGGCCTCAGTGGAACTCGCGCAGCCAACCTCTCCCACCTGACGGCTGATGGACTAGGCCCGAATTCGAACCGTCGGCTTCTTGCCCTGCTTCATCTCCTTGAGTTTGATGCAGACCACCGTGATCCAGCTGATGTCGAAAGCATTTCCGGCCGTCTCGGAATCCTGATCCTTCTGGCTCATGTTGCTATAGCTATCGTCGATACCCACCGCCCAAATTTCTTCTCCCGCCTGCTCGAGCGCCACCACGACATCGGCGCCATCCATCCCTTTCGCGAGATCTCTGAACAAATCCCAGAGTTTATTCCGAAAAGGAGAAACCGGGTCCCGCCGAGTCTTCTTCGATTTTTTCACCATTTATCTTCGTGTTTACCTCACAACTTACAAGACGAACAAGTGGGGCAGGGAAGGCCGCATTCGCTTCTTAAACCTTAGGTATCGGTTCCGTGTCATGAATCCGCCCGTAATCGACTTGGAGTTTACCGTCACCGATCTCTTTATAGATATCGACGAAACGTTCGTCCCAGCGGATGTCTTCCAACGCGTAATCCTGCTGACTCTGCACCGGCGCAGCCATCAACGTTTCCACGGAAATCACTTCGGCGAGAAAAAAGGCGTCGCATTCTTCGAGGGTCTCCCGGGACTGGCCAAATAAGGGGCTCGTTTCGTCGATCGTATGACGAATGGTAAGAGCGGCCGGAAAGCGCGCCATGCGCGTTGGATAAACTTTCAATTCGTGAAAGCGCCTGATCTCCTCGCCTTCCACCACGTGTTCGTCGCGCGAGAACATGAGATGAAACTTTGCATCCACCATGCTTGTATGGCGCAGGTTGGCCACGCGATACATCACGCTGAGCCGCCCATCATGATTTCCAATCAGGATGACTCGACTGAAAACGATCCGTGCTGTCGGGCGTGAGAAACGCACGAAGATCAGGCCAGTCATCACGGAAAACCAAACCATCCCAACAAAGATTTGGATGGTGACCACGATGTGTCCGTAGGCCGTAGCCGGATAATTGTGGCCATAGCCGACGGTGGCTAATGTTTCGACGCTAAAGAAAAACGCCTGCGGCAACGAGCCGGGGTCAACGCCCGCGATAGCATCGCCGCGGGCCATGTAGAGCAAGGCGAAGACTGCGTTGATCAGCAGATAAGTCGCGACGAGAAAAAGATAAAACTGCGGCCATGTCAGTGATAGGACCCAATGGTAACTATCGCGCCAATCGCGACGGGCCGCGTTGATCTTGAGAAACTCCGTCCGCCCGGAGCGAATCGGAATTGGCGCGTCTTTTCGTCGCATATTTGCCTTCGTATTTATCAGTATGAATGAATCTGGGAAACCTCGAATGTGGGAGGGGCCCCTAGGGACCGCCGGATTGGCGAGCAATGGGCATCAACCGGTTAACCGAGCCTGGCTTCACGGATAATCGCGCGCAAACTCAGGAGTTTTCTAAGGAGATCGCGGATACTCTTTCGCGTTGCTTCAAAGCGATACTCATCACCTTGGGAAAGTCCCAGGAGATCGCCGACGCGATGGAGACCGCCACGGTTGAGAAGTTGCAAGAGCTTTAGCGCGGAAGGATGCGCCGTGAACACGAAGGAATGCCCGTTGGCGGAGCAGATAATTTCCTGATTGCTGTGGCGCACCCACTTGACTGGAGAGGCGTGGTCAAGTCGGATCAAGGAATTGTCGTTGAGTTTATCCGTTTTGCCTGGCGGCGGCACCGCCGTAAATCCTAGTCCGGTGATTCGATTCAGCCATCGCGCCGCGACCTCTTCTCGCAACGCCGGGTCGGTCGTTGCCTTTAGAAAAATCTTTCTAGTTTTTGCGATGAGTTGGCGAATGCGCTTTGTGTCGCGCCCATCGTCGGCGAAGAAGCGCGTAGGTCTCGCCGCATCGATTTCCCGTTCGGCGTAACGAACGGCCGCGTTCCAAACTTCTCGCTGGAGGGAAAGGCGGTCCTCGACAAAGAGTGCCAAACTAATACTCGTAGCGACGCCCCCGATATTTTCCCCGCTGTGCCAGGAATCCGATGGCCAGTAAATGACGTCTCCGGGGGATCCTGTAAGGGCGGTGCTGGCCTTAAGGTCCCTCTCGTAATTCAGGAAATGATGGCCGCGCGGGTCGTTCCGAAAGTGCGCGCTCGGCCAAAGCCGCATCCGCTTTCGCCCGTCTACGATGAACTTGAAGTTCCCGGATGTGCCCCGATGAACACCGAACGGAGTTTTATTGTAATCGCCGATGAACAACGTCGCCCCCGCCGGCTGCAGCGGGATACCGGTGTGAAGGTAAAAGTCGCGCAGGAACTCGCGGAGTGATTGCCAGATCGAGAGGTCATAGATTTGTGTCTCACCAAGGACAAAGGCAAACCGGCGATGGCTGATCTGTTTTGAAATTCTCCGGGCATAATTTGCCAGCGTGCGGTCCTTTGTCCGCGGAAGGTATTTCGAGAGATCGGAAGCTATTTCGCCTTCGTCGATGTAAAAGCGGATCGCAACGCTGGCATCGCGCTCCCGGTAAAGATCGCTCGCGCGTACGGCAGCATCGAACGCTTCGGAGGGCGAAATGAGAGGCTTGGCGAACAGGCTCGGTTGTTTTTCCCAGTGCCGCTCTTTGAAACGAGACCAGAAATTCCGGGAAAGCTTCTTCCCGTGTTGGCGGGATTCATTCATTTTTCGTTAGGAACTCTGGATTCAATCATTCCCAAGAATGCCTCGCTCGCACACAAGATCACTCGAATTCCGTGAGACAATGCTGGTCTGCATAGGACACAACCTGACACTATACCCTCCCTGGCTTACTAATCGCTCACCACGAATGACTTTCCGCCTGTGCAGCTTCCGTTTCCAGCGTGAATGACACAAACTAACGGCGATGGCTCGACCGAAAAGGACGTCAACCGCAGGGGTTAGGCTGGAGCGAAAGGCCGAGGAAGTGAAGCGTGGTCCAGTCGTCTGCGTCGACTTCCCTGCGGTCGAAGACGGACTGTTTCTGAGTGTTCGCGCCTTGGCCGAGACATTGCACTCGGTCCTCAGCAGTTGTTTCCAAGTGGCAACGCCGCCAGGCTACATCGACGCCATGCCCAAACCGAAGCGGGCGGCAGTCTACGAGGAACTCCTTCGGCGTTCCTCGGTGATCATTACCAGTTCCCCATTTCGCTGGCTGAAAGCGCGCCAGCAGTCTGGGATTCACCGCCCGTGCATCTTTCTGCCTCTCGGTGAAGGCGCGCGCGGCGCGTCCAGGTTACGGACCGTTTTTTCCAAGTTGACCGCACAGGATGTCATCGCCTTCGCCTCGACCGCCGAGAAGGATCTGTTTGATGCACTCGTCAAATCGTGCGCCGCTCGCACGTTCATGCTCCCGTTTTTCGTCGATACCGATTTTTTCAAGCCGCTCACGTCAACACGGCGCAAGGCCGTCCGCACATCCCTGGGACTGACCCCGGACAATGTTCTCGTTCTCTATACAGGGCGTATTACCGCGGAGAAAAATGTTCATACACTTCTCGTCTTGATCAACATGCTGGCCGAGCAGCATCGAAATGTTCGCTTGCTGGTCGTCGGTGCTCCCGATGATCGATTCGTTTTCCAAACGCTGGGGGGAACCGGAATCGATTTAGGCGCGGTCTTTCGGAGTGTCCTCGATTTGGATCTGTTAACGACGCGTGTGGCTTTTACCGGCCAAACAATTTCGGGAGACGACCTCGCAACCCTCTATGGCGCCGCGGACATTTTTGCGAACCTGACGCTTCATCACGATGAAAACTTTGGCTTCTCCCAAGTCGAGGCGATGAGCAGCGGGCTTCCGGTGGTCTGCACTGATTGGGGGGGATTGAAAGACACCGTTAGGCACGGAAAGACCGGGTTTCGATTGGATACCCGAATGGGTCGCGAGGGGCCGCGCATCGATCTGTGGGCCGGGTTTCAATCCTGCTCGCGACTCATTCGTGACGTGAATTTACGTCAGGCAATGGGAGCGGCTGGCCGGGAACGGGCTCTCGAAGAATACGCCATTCCGGTTTTTCGAAAGCGACTACGATCTCTGGTGTCTTTCGCCTGCGAACGGCCGGCCTCGCTCAAAGGGCGCAGCAACGCGCTGACTGCATGGGGACGCCGTTTCGATCGGACATTCCGCGCGGGGCGCACGATAGAGTCCTTCACAGGTGGCGAACCTTTGGTCGCGAAGGGTGCACCGTTTTCCCCTCGATACGCCAGGCATCACCGACACTATTATGAATCTCTGTTAACTCCGTTCTGTTCAGGACGGTACCGCCTCGATTTCACCGATGATGGGGTGATCTTCTGGCCGCTGCTTTCGTTTCGATTCGCCAAGAGCTCCATCGTCGTTGAAGACCCCCTTTTTCCTGGACGGTATGTTATCAGCCCTAACGAAAGGGCGATGCTGAGATTTCTGGATCGGAGACTCATCGACGGGTATTCGTTTACCACTGTCTCTGAGGTGCGCGAGGCCGCGCTCTTGACCCCGAGCGTATTACGCAGGTGTCTGAGGGGATTAATCGAAAAAGGAATCCTGATGGTGTCGTAACACACCAGGCATCTGAAACCGCAATTCTAGGTCAGCGTTCCGCTTATTGCCGCAACCGTCGCGAACCAGATCGTTCGCCTAAACGCCACCTAATGCTTGTGGAGCTGACCACCCATGCACGGGTCCTCGAAAACTCCTCTGCCGCCCTTGGCATCTTTTTTAGGCACGATATCTCGGACTTTTAGATTAACTTTTTTCTTGGCCTTTTTTTGTTCTTTTTCCACGATTATTCCACCCCCTTTCTTGACTCTTGCTGGCTGACATCCTGGGCTCGCCGGACAGGCGGGTCAACGACTTTCATGTAGGATATGGCCTCAACATCAGGTGTCCCGTAGCCGGCTGCCAGTTCCCGCCGTAATCGCTAAACGATTTTGCAGGGAACGGACGCGTCTTCGTCGAACGTGTACATGGCGCACATTCTGTGATACCCGTCGGCAATGATCACTTTTCCGTGGACCGGATCTCTGACCAACAAGAGCGGCGAGAGTTTTCTGCCAGCCTCAATCTTCTTTTGGTTCTTGCGCACGTGGGAGTTATTGGCGCCTAGCAAAGGCAGGTTTGAGGCGCGAAAAATATCCTTCGCCTTAAACACCGTCATGGGTGCCTTCTCCAAAGCGCGGACGTACTTGAAAACAGTGCCGTCGTCATAAAGCAGGCTCAGGTAAGATTTCGCAGCCGGATAATCGTGTTCTTCCGGTTCGCGCCGCCATTTGCTCCTGGTTTTTTTGCGCATGAAACGTCCGCTTTGGTCGTTGGCGTCCACACTACGCGACAATCCGCTTGCCGCGAAAGTGAAAAGACAATCTGCGAGAAACGAACCAGGCGCGCTGTGGCGCGACTTTTTTTTCGCCGTTGTGTTAGGCTTTTACCTACACTCTCGCATTGGAGGCGAGGTTACGTGGATTCGTTAGGGCCAGGGAACGGTCTTAGCCGATCGGAACGGGTGGTCCCGAAAAGTGCGGCGTGCGTCCCCAGACATTCACATCGAGCACAGTGCGCACACGCGCGAAGGCTTCACGTAAGGATATACGCCAGCCGTAACGCGCCGGAATATCCTGGGCTGCGAAGCCGACCGCATCGAGATGGTGATGCTGCGCAATGTAAATGGCGCGGAGCGCATGATCGCGCTGGCTGATGATTGCGAAATCGGTCAGACCAAAGACAAGGTTTGCCCGCAAAACCGAATCCGAAGTGCTAAAGCCGGCGTAATCCAGAGCGATTCGTTCTTCAGGCACACCGAGCCGCACCAGGGCCTCCTTCATCGCCGTGGGTTCGTCGTATTCCACGGTGTGATTGTCGCCACTAACGAGCAGGTAATCCGCCTTGCCGGCTTTAAACACCGCGGCAGCTGCTTCCATGCGGTTAACGAAATACGGGTTCGCCCAGCCATGACCGAGAACAGGAGCGCATCCGAGAACAAGCGCGACGCGTTTGTGCGGAAGTTTCGAGGTGTTATCAAACAACGCGTCGCGGTCCTGCTTCTCCACCGCATCCCTGGAATAATCCAGCAACGCCAGTGTCCCGAGCGCACCGATCGCGAGAAATTTCCAGATCCTTTTCGACCGTCGCGTCATATCAACTGGTTAATACGCCATCAACCGCGCGGTCTTACAAAGAATCTGTCCGACTACTGCCTGCCGACATCTGGCCCTACTGGATCCAACCGCCAGTCGTCTGAACTGGTTCAATGCTTCCAACTTGGGTAACCCATACGGCAAGTCCACGACGGGATCCCGCGTCAGTCTTGGCCAATGCCAGCGTTGCCGGCGTGCCGCTGAGTCGCGCGGTGGCCATTGAGAGAACAACGAAATCGTGAGCTAACTTGCGGCCGCCGTTCTCGCCGCCTTTCACATTGCTTTGAAGCCCGAAGCCGAGTTGCGCCACGTGCACCTCGAACGCGCGCGTGTCCTTCGCGGCGGGCGAAAACGTCACGATCGCTTTGTCTCCGTTTGTCACCGCGACTTTCAACACTCCTGATGGTTCGCCTGCGGCGGGCGGAATCTCACGATTGAGCCATTCGCGTCCATCGAGCACAAAGGCCGGCGTGTAGACACTGCTGCTTTTCCAAAGGGTGGAGTAAGCATATTGCCGCGCAGTCCATTCTTTCGATGCAAAGGGATCGCGCCAGGCGGCGTTATCCCAATATGTCACGTGAAATGCGATCGGCACGAAGTCGATCCAGAGCCGGGGATCCGATTGCAACTTGCCGAGCCAGGCTTCCGCCGGCGGACAACTGCTGCAACCTTCCGAGGTGAATAGCTCTATAAGATGCGTGCGGGTCGGCTTGCTCTCGAAAGAAACCTCACCGCCGAGACCGGAGGCAACAATTCCGACAATTCCCAGCATCAAAAGCGCGCGACCCAACATATGGCGAAAGAGTAGCCCGGCTTCCGATCCCTGACTATTGCGTCCGGCCGTTATGCCAGTTCCGCGATTAGCGCAGCGGCGCAACCGGCCCGGGTAGAAGTAAGGGGCCGGGCGTGGCGTGCGGCTTGGGAGGAACCTCGCCCTTCTTAAGCACGGAAAAAGTGAGATCTGCCAATTTGTCCGCGTCAGTGAAACTGACCCAGACGTAGTGTGAACGGAAGTGGCCGCCGAATGAACCGGGTGCGCCTGCTCCGTCATGAATCCAGGATTCGCCGCGGTTGTTCTGATAAACTCTCCGCAAGTTTCGTAATGTCGGCTCGTCTGACACCGGTATTACCGTCCAATTATCCTGAAGCAAACGCGACCCAGAAATCCCGAACGTATGAGCGATTGTTGGAAAGGTATGCGTGGTACTGGGCATGATCGAATCGCTGACGGCGGTGCTGCCTTGGCTGAGCGTAATGTGCCACGGCAAGGAGTTAGGCGCCTCTCGGAACATCGCGATATTGTCCAATACCATTTCGTATTGAATCTCCGTCCACGTTCGACCTTGGGCGAGAGTATTGCGTTGTAACTGATATGACGTGCAGCCGGAGGCCGCCAGCATAACAAGCAGCAGAGGGATAAAGCGCTTCAACGCCCCAAGGCTTAACAGCCGCACTCTGGGTAAGCAAGTCTTTCCGGAGTGGCTACCGACTAACTAGCCTCCAGCGGGTTGCGCGCTGCGACCCATTTTGTCACCGGTTTTCCGCCTAACAAGTGCTCCTGCACAATGCGTTCGAAGCGTTTCGGCGTTACCTTGGCGTACCAAATTCCCTCCGGATAGACCACCAGCCACGGACCCGAGTGACAAAGGCGGAAACAAAGGGCCTTGGTCCGCATGATGGGCAGATCGAGTTCCTTCGTCCGCTGCTTTATATACTCCCAGGTTTTCTGACCCGCCTCCGGCGCGCAGCAATCCGGCCCGAGGCAAAGGAACAAGTGACGCCGAGCGTCCGTCACGCGCGCCTTCTTTAAAGCCTTCCGCACTTGTGGATCCAGGGCCTTTATGTCCTGACGTTAAGCGATCAAAACTGAAACGCGAAACCGCGGGCTGCCACCTGGTCGCCTCCCCTTTCCGAAGACGCGCTCCCGTTTCGGCATTAGGTTAATCCCATGCGCAAAGAAAGACTCAAACCCAGTGTGAAGAGTAATCCTTCAATTCCCGGTCGCGCCACTGCCGGGCCCGGTAACGTATCAACCAAGCATAACAAGCAAATGGCTCATCACGCACCGGTGCGTCGCGCTGCCAGCAAAGGTCGCGGATTCTGAGAATTGTCCGGGGAGTGTTCCTAACGAAAGTGGCGATACGATCCGGGCTACGTTGACTTTAGGGATTGCGGGACGAGCGTTTCTGATCATGGGCGACAAATCTCCGAAAGCGAATCAGAAGCACAAGGCACAGGAAAAGGCGAAAGCCGACGCCTCATCCCAAAAGAAGCAGCAACAGGCCGCAGCGGCCAAACCGACCTCGGGACGGAAGTAGACTCACGCAGAGGGCAGCCTCTGACTTCTGGATGCGCGCGCGAGCGCCCGGAACCCTCCCGCCGATGCTAACGAGAACACGCTGAGGGCTATGGCGGCCGAGGGCGAACTGCTCGCACCAGGTCGAGCATTCGCAGGGTAAGAAAGCGCATTTCAGGAGATTCGGTCTAAGAGATACGCCGAATTATTTCGGTTAATTCGGTTGGTTTACAGGAGTCCGGGGTATGCCAGATATCGCGATCAATTTATCGCTTCGGTTGTCCAGGCACGATCCAAATCACCCTAAAGAGGGACCCCGCGCTGCGTGCGTCGCGGCCGCACTCTGCTACCGTCCATTAATATGCGACACCTGGTTTTAGTAATTATTTTCGCGTCAACGCTGTCGGTATTTGCCGAGCCGGCCTCCCTGGTCGATCGCGTTGCCAAACAGAATGCCCTCTTCGAAGAGTTTTATCAGACGGGATTAAAGAATGCGCCCGAGCGAGCCACCCAGTATGGCGATTACCGCTACAATTCTCTGCTTGGACAGTACTCGCTCGCCGAGATCGCGCGCCAACATACCGAGTCCGATGATTTTCTCGCGCGGCTGAAGACCATCCCGACTGACGGGATGAGCGACAAGGATCTGCTGAGCCATCGAATCCTCGAGAATCAGCTCGAGCGCGAGGATGTGAACTACAGTTTGAAGAATTACGAAATGCCCGTGAACCAGCAGAATGGTGTCCACACACGCCTGGCCGATTTGCCTAACAGCGTCCCTTTCGACTCTGTGCAGCATTACCAGGATTATATTTCCCGGCTCCACCAGATTCCGCGCGTCCTCGATCAGACGACTGAAGTATTGCGACAGGGAGAAAAGGATGGCCTCATGCCGCCCAAGCTCGTGCTCGAAAAACTCCCCGGTCAATGTGATGGCATCATCGCCGCGAACCCCTTCGTTCTGCCCGCCAAAAAATTCCCGGCGGAGTTTTCCGATCAGGACAAGAAGCGCCTAACCGATGAAATGACCAAGGCGGTTAACGAAGAAGTTTTTCCGGCCTACAAGAAGTTCGCCGAATTCCTGCGAACCGATTACGATCCCAAGGGGCGGACCGAACTCGCGATCGAAAGCCTGCCGGACGGCAAACGGCGCTACGCCGAAGCGGTCAAGATTGATGACGACTCTGAACGTTACGCCCACTGAGGTGCACGAGATTGGGCTGAAAGAAGTGGAACGCATCACCGCGGAAATGACGAAACTGGCCCAGGCCACAGGATATAAGGATTTGGCGGCCTTCCGGACGGCGATTAACAGCGATCCCAAGTGGAAGCCGCAAAGTGAAAAGCAGATTCTCGATGATTACGCCAAGTATATCCATCAGATGGAACCAAAGTTGCCGGAGTTGTTTGGCCTCCTGCCGAAATCACCGGTCACGGTGGAGCCGATCCCGGACTTTGCCAAAGCCGCGGCGACGCATTACGTCTCGGGCACACCGGATGGGAAGCGACCGGGGCGCGTGGTTGTGGCCGTGTCCGACCCGACCAAACGCACGCTGGTTGACGACGAAGCCATTGCCTACCACGAAGGCGTCCCGGGCCATCATTTGCAAATCAGCATCGCGCAAACCTTGCCGGACCTCCCGAAGTTCCGCCTGCACGGCTTTTACTCGGCCTATGCCGAAGGTTGGGCTCTTTATTCGGAGGAACTCGGCAAGGAGATCGGGTTCTACCAGGACCCTGTCTCCGACTATGGCCGGCTGAGCTCGGAAATGTTTCGTGCCGTTAGGCTGGTGGTGGACACGGGCATTCACGACCAGAATTGGAGCCGGGAGAAAGTGATTGATTACATGCACGCCAATGACTTGAACGACGCTATGTCGCAGACCGAGGCTGACCGCTATATCGCCTGGCCTGGACAGGCGCTGGCTTATAAGATGGGCCAGCTCACCATTCGCAAACTGCGCGAGGAAGCCAAGGGGCAGCTCGGATCGAAGTTCAATATTAAGGCATTCCACGACGAAATACTCAACGGCGGCTCGATGCCGTTGGAGTTACTTCAGGAACGCGTGCATCAATGGATAAAAGCGCAGACCTCTGCGCCTGCGACTCCTGCCAGTAGTTAGTCTGTCGGCTGCAGAAATGGCCGGCTGGCGCGGTAACTCAGCGAAGAAACAACCGGTAAAGCAACAGGCCGAGAGCAAAGACAACCGCGGCGAATGGCCACAGCATTCTCGAATCGCGCCATTTCGTCGGCAGGAGCGCTACCGAAACGGGAGCACAATGCCGGCATTCGCTACTGATCACAGAGAGGGCGTAGCCGCATTTGGCGCACGATCGGAGAGACATTTGGTGAGAAGGGTGGGGAAGTGAGCATCGCATGGACGATTGCGCTGCCATCTAATCTACTTGGGCAACGTACGCACGTTGCCAATATTCCCTAGCGTTATTAAAGCCCTCTGATTCGGGGAGTCTGGGTCTGGCTGATCACCTTGCGTCCAAAGGGCAGAGCTATTCACCCCGCGGGCGGGTGAGTGTGGTGCAGAGTCTAATCGACTGATCGGGCCTTTCGGCATTTCAGTTCTTCAAAAAAATGCGATAGCTATTCTTTACCCAACGCCATGAACAAGATGCATTTTGTAGTCCTTATCGTAACCGGGATGATTCTGACCGCGCTGTCGCCGAGTTTAACCGCCGGGGACACGTCCGGGAGCGTGAGTTTCAACGCCGTGACCGTGACTGGCGCTACAAACATGTCGAGCAAGCCTAAAGTCGCTTCCGAATCGACCCTTCCGGCCGGGAAGCTGAAGGTGAAAGACCTTGTCGTCGGAACGGGCGAGGCCGCTAATCCCACCGCAACCGTGACTGTACAGTACGTCGGTGTTCGCTATGCTGATGGCAAGCAATTCGACTCCTCATGGGAGCGCGGTGGCCCGACCACCTTTCCGCTCAATAAAGTCGTTAAGGGTTTCGCCCAGGGGATCGGCGGTAACGGCGAAATTCCACCGATGAAAATAGGCGGGCGACGACTCATGATTGTCCCATCGGAGATGGGCTATGGAGAAGGTGGGACGCCAAATGGCAGTCTTCCGCCTAACGCGTCAATCGTTTTTGTGGTCGACCTCGTCGCGGTCAAATAACGCCATCCCTTCGGTGCAGGGGAAGCTGCCTGCCACGCCAGCCCGATCACGGAATAATGATTCCGCAACTTCGCGGTCCTTCATGTGTTGAATCCGCCAAACCCGAGACATTGATTATGGCCAAAACCTTTAGCCTCATCGCAATAGCTATTCTGGCAATCGCGGCAGCGCCTTGTTCGAATGCTGGCACCGAGATGATCACCGACAACAGTGCTCCAGCGCCCGCGCGCCGGTATTACGCTCCGCCTCCGAGGCCGGCGCTTTACCCACCGCCTCCCGTCCCTGTCCTCTACCCGCCAATCGGATATTACGGCCCGCGCTTCCGCGCCTACGGTTATCATCGCTTCTACGGCCGCCGCTTTTATCCTCACCGTCACTTTTGGCACTAACGATTGGCTGGATCGCTTTCGACTTCGGCCTAACGAGTCCCGCGACCGATCTTTTCGCGAAGAACGGGCAGCAAGCAGCCTCATTCCATGTCAGGCGTTGTCCGGCATAGCTGTTGCAATTCTTTGCCCGAAAGAGACTAACGGATAACGAAATCGCACGGTTTTTTGCTTGTCAGCCGTTAACGAGTGGCGCCAAACTCGATTCCGGTATGGATCCGCGCCTTGCTCTCGCAGTGACCTTGTTCGCCGCGGTCTCATCGGCCTCGGGGGCGCCGATTAGCGCCTCGATTAGCGATGTCTCAAGTGAGTTCACCTCCATCGGTCGCGGAGCTGTTAACACGGTTAATGGCAGCGGACTCAACGCCAGTAACCCGCCCTTGCACGACACCGATCCCACCCACATGTGGTTGAATCTTGGCGATGGCACCTTTTCCAGCGGCGTGTCCGATCCCGATCGGCCCGGCCAGCTCGCCCACATCACGTTCAGTCTCGGCGGATCGTTCTTGGTCGATAGCTTCCGCGTCTGGAATTACAACGAAGTCAACGCGAACAACGGTCAGTCGTTTACGAATCGCGGCGTCCAAACACTCACCATCTCTGTCGCCAATACCTCCGGCGGACCCTTCGTCCCTTTGATCGATCCCGCCACCAGCAACACCACCTGGACCTTCAACCAGGCGCCGGCCAACAGCAATTACTCCGGCCAGTTGTTTACCCTTGGGGTGCCGGTGCAAACGGGCTTTATCAGATTCGATATCAAATCAAACTATGGCGATGCCAATGGGCTCGTCGGTTTGTCTGAAGTTCAGTTCTTCGCCGTCCCGGAGCCAGCTACTTGGCTCCTGCTTGGAGCCGGTGCGATCTTCGGAGCGCTCGTCATGCGCCGCCGAAATTCGCACACCTGAAACCCAAGCTAAGCTACTCCGCCGGCTCCGGGTTCCGTCGCGTGTCGATCCATTGTTCGGCGCTTTCCCGGTTAGGAAAAACGGCCACGCGCCTGTTGAGTTGACGAGAGTGGGCGATGAAGGCCAGGACGCGTTCAAGCGGATCCTTTGACATGCTGACTACAACCGCGCGCGAGATGTTGCCTGTAGAAGGGGAAGTGCCAACGAGATGCTTCAGGGTTGCGTCACTGACCTGCTGCTGTGTCACTTCGCTGAAATCCCAGAGCCGGTCGAATGAAGGATCAAAGTGAGGATTCGCCATCAAATCCTCGCGGGCCTGGAGGAGGTCTTCGTCGCTTATGGAACCGGAGCAGGTCGTGAGGACTAGCTTCTTCTCCACATCGACGTTGACCGACACGGGCATTGCGCCCGAAGGCTACCCTATTTATCCGCCTCTGCACGACCGATTTACGTGATGCCAAGGCAATAGCCAGGCTTACAGATTTGTAATCCAAAATCTGACGCAACGCGACTAACTTCTAACTCCCGCTACCGCCCCCTTGGCCAATAACCCGCAGGATCGCTGCACGCTCACGGGCCAGGCCTTCCCATTCGTTAGGCCTTTGGTCTGCAATGTGGGAGAAGCCTATTGGCCGCGACTCTTTTTCAGAAATCCTGTTCCTGCTCTCCCCCTCCGACTGCTGACCGCCAGCCCCCTGCGGACTTTCACGCTTCTACCATCCCAACTTTGAAGCTAATCTCACCGCATGAAAAACCTAAGGACGCTGTTACTCCTCACGCCGCTGTTGTTGGCCACGCTGGCCTACGGTCAGAACCCGAAAAGCTCGCCCGCCGCCGCATCAGCATCGGCCACACCTTCGACTCCGCCCACCATCGCCTCCGTCATCGATCGCGAGATCTCGATTATAGAAAAGGAAGCGGTCGAAGCCGCTGAAGCGATGCCGGAGGACAAGTTCGATTTTTCCCCGGAGAAAGCGAATATTCCCGGTGGCGACTACAAAGGTGTGCGCACCTTTGCGCAGCAAATAAAACACGTGGCCGCGTCGAACTACCTGATCTGGTCACCGATTACCGGCGAGAAAGCGCCCGATAACGCCAATGAAGGTAAAGGCCCGGACAATATGACAGCCAAGGCCGACATCGTTAGGTATCTGAAGGATTCCTTCGCGTTTGGTCACAAGGCGGTCGCAACTTTGAACGAATCGAACGCGGTCCAACCGATCACTTCGGGCAGTGGCAAGCCGACCACTCGCCTGTTCCTGGCAACCTTCGCCGCCGCTCACGCCTTCGATCACTACGGTCAAATGGTCGAATACCTCCGGATGAACGGCATTGTGCCGCCAGCCAGCCGCGGAAAATAGTTCATTAACGTCGGCGGTGGGCGGTACCGGCCCGCCACGATGGCGCGGGAGGATGGGCACTCGTTTGTTAGGGCGGGCGATCCACTTGTCGCGCCGGGGGAAGCTTTATGCGAAGGCGGAGCTCTGCCGACCGCCTTCTGACCCCTACGACTTGGTTCTACCCGGTTGCGTAGGGCGAAACCCGACACACAACCTCTATCTGAATAACGATATGATAGAAGGGGTAGGATCACTCCGGTTTGATCGCGCTAAACAAGGTACGGCTATGAAAACGGCAGCTCTATTTTTGATACTGTTTCTGGCGACAAATTCGCTTACAGCCGCGGCGGTTGTTTCCGACGAAGATCGGACCCGCTTTACCGAGCGACTTTACGACCGGACTCAACCCGGTCTGAAGAGCCCGCAAGAATATGTCGCGCTCGCCAAAAAGATGGTGAGCGCAAAATATCCCAGCGTGGCCTTTGTTGATTTCGACGATGGCGTCGTTACCTACCGCACCTATCGTAACGCGCCCAAGGCGGATCACGAAATGATCTGCGTGAATTTCGCCTACCGTTCGAGTTCGGGAGGAGGACACGGGTTTATTGGCGGGGTTGGGGGTTTATTTTTGATGGGCGGAGACACTCAAAGGGCCGTGTTACTCGTTCTGATGCGCCGCGACTTATCGAAAGTCTACATCCGACTCGTACACCTCAAGGCGTCATAGCTTCGCGCTCTAATCTTTCGCTGGAGCCGACACTCCCTTCCGAATTTCAGCCTTTTCAGTTTTCAGCTTTTCCCGGAGTGTTCCTCTCTCTGATGCAAGCGTATCGTTTGGCCGCCGACGTCATCGGCTATTGCTGGGGCATCTTCTGCATCATCTGGTTATTGGCAGCTTTCTGGACCAAGCGATCGGTCTATCAGGAAGGCACGGCCCAGAGACTGGGTTACGTGATCCCTACGCTTCTCGGTGGGTATCTCTTGTTCCAAGGCAATCGACTTCCCGCGCCTCTTAATCAACGTGTCATTCCACGCCTTGAGGTCTTCGCGTGGATCGGTCTCGTTCTGTGCGTCGCTGGTTTGGCGATTTGTCTTTGGGCCCGGTTCACTCTCGGACGCAATTGGAGCGGAGTGGTTACATTAAAGGGAGGACACGAATTGATCACGCGCGGGCCCTACGCGTGGGCGCGCCATCCCATTTATACCGGACTACTGACAATGTTCGTCGCGACCGTGCTCGTGTTCGGCCATGTTGCTGGAATCATCGCCGTGCCGCTGGTCTTCATCGGCCTGTGGATGAAACTGCGCCGCGAAGAGAAACTCATGCTGCAAGAGTTCCCCGATGAATACGTGGCCTATCAACAGCGCGTGAAACGCCTTATACCTTTCGTTCTTTAGTCTTCAAATCCGCTGCCGACTTCCGGCCGCCTAGGGCTGCTTCTGGGGATCGAATGTCACCACTGGCTTTCCGTAATTGAACGAGACGCCGCTTTTACATTGGCGACATGTCGCCCACTTGAAATTTCGGGTTTGGTGCTTGGAATTTCGCTAGTGTTCCAGACACTAACGCGGTGCCTCGTTCGCGGATCGATCATCTTCTCCTTCTTAAACGGCTCTTCCGGCTCACGCGCGTTTTCTTCAAAGGAAAGGAAACTCGTAAAGCAAAGGTGTGGCTGGCTGCGCTCGCCGCACTCTCGGTCGCGATCGGCCTCGTCCAGATCCTCATGAGTTATGCCGGGCGCGATTTCATTACCACCCTCACACAGCGCGATCAGGCCGGATGGATTCGCGCCATGTGGAGATACATCGGCACATTCGCCCTCTCGGTTCCGATTGCCGTGTTCTACCGCTACTGCGGCGAGCGCCTTTCACTTTCCTGTCGGACGCACATGACGGAGTTGCTGGTTAAGCGCTATTTTTTTAACAAGGCTTACTACGGCTTGCGCGGCACCGAGGCGGTCGACAATCCCGATCAGCGTATCAGTGAAGACATCCGCGTCTTCACAACCATGGTGGTTAACTTCGCTCTCATCGTGGTTAACTCCTGCGTGACCCTTTTTGCCTTTGTCGGAGTGCTTTGGACAATCTCCGGCCAGCTGGTCTCCGCCATTTTCCTCTACTCGATCATCGGCACGACTCTATCCATCCTGATCGGCAAACGCCTCGTCGGCCTTCACTACGAGCAATACCGCAAGGAAGCGAACTTCCGTTATAGCCTCATCCGGGTGCGCGACAATGCCGAGTCGATCGCATTTTATCATGGAGAAAAAAGAGAGCAGTCCGACATCCTGCGACGCTTTCGCGACGTCCTGACCAACACTCTCTGGGTCATCGGATGGAATCGGACCCTCGGCTTCTTCACTAACAGCTACAACTACATCGCGCTTCTCATCCCTGTGCTCATCGTCGGGCCAATGTATATGCGCGGTGCGGTAGAGTTCGGAGTCGTTACCCAGTCGGAAAATGCTTTTGCCCAGGTCCTGGCGGCGCTTTCCGTCATCGTCGCGCAATTCGATGGCCTGAGTACGTTCGCCGCCAGCATCCAGCGTCTTGGAATTTTGTGGGATAACCTCGATGACTTCGATGCCGAGCAAAAGCGCGAAGCCGAGGAGGCGGAAATCGAAGTCAGCAAACGCGGTAGCCGCTTGGTCCTTACTGATCTGACCGTAAAAATTCCGGGCGACGAGGGAAAGGAACTGGTGCACAACCTGTCCTTTGAGTTGCCGCCGGGGAAAAGTCTTTTCATCACCGGCGAGAGTGGCGTGGGGAAAAGTTCTTTGCTGCGCACGATTGCCGGCCTCTGGCATCCCGGCGGCGGTTCCATCGAGCGCCCTGCGCTCAACCGGATGATGTTCCTGCCGCAAAAGCCTTACATGCTGCAAACCGATTTACGCGGGCAACTCATGTATCCCGGCGAAGCCAAAGAAGCGGACGACAAAGAAATCGAAGCCATGCTTGGCCAGGTCAACCTCAAGGAAATCTTCGACCGCGTGGACGGCAATCTTAAGAAGGTCGTCGATTGGACTAACGTCCTTTCACTCGGCGAACAGCAACGAGTCTCTTTCGCCCGGCTCTTTTTGAAAAAGCCGGCGCTGGCTTTTCTCGACGAAGCCACCAGCGCACTCGGCGAAGACGATGAGAATCTCCTCTACGAGCATCTTCGCGAATCCGGTATTTCCTACGTCAGCGTCGGGCACCGGGACGCGCTCCGAAAATTCCACGACTTCATTCTGGTACTGCGGAAAGACAGGACGTTCGAAGTCAAAAAAATGCCATCCGGCAACAACTCCCACAAATGACCGGAACGTCGCACCTCAGACTACTGACTACTGACTGCTGACTACCGACTACCGACTACCGACCACTGACTACTGACTACCGACTACCGACCACCATTTGCCACGGTTAGCCAGTTCGTTCA
Organism: uncultured Verrucomicrobiae bacterium; assembly: GCA_963824205.1. Classification (GTDB taxonomy): domain Bacteria; phylum Verrucomicrobiota; class Verrucomicrobiia; order Chthoniobacterales; family UBA10450; genus JBBRDU01. Next base: position 2,027,975 of record CAWGOG010000001.1, read on the forward strand.
TAACTCTCTTCCCCCTGCGAGGGGTGACCGATTTAATCGGTCAAGCTAGGTGATTCGACGATTAATGCTCAGGGTAGATAAGAAGTTCGGACCTTTCAGCGGGTCGCGGTGTCGGCCCGGCCGGCGGCGGCGCGGGCCTTTGCGTTGATTGACGAAGGCTCTTCGACTCGCGGTGAGCCTGACGAGCTGTTGCAAAATGGGAAATAAACGGTGACCGCGATTCGCCTGATAAAAGCGATAATAGCCTTCCGCGCGATTTGATACCAGGCCCGCCGCCAACAACCGCTTCAATTCATGTTGAGTCGCGCTTAACGAGAATCCGCTTTGGCGCGCCAGTCCGCGGACGTGCGTTTCCGGGACTCGATCGCGAAAGAGAAGGCGCAACAACTCGGCGCGGGCGTTGGGAAACAAAGTATGCAACAGATCAATCTCCACCTCTTTTTCTCTTTTCATGCCGCTCCTTCTAAGCTTGACCGATTAAATCGGTCAAGCTTGCGGCTGTAAGGAGGTTGACCGGTGAGGTTCAGTCTTTCAAAATGATGATCTTAATGTTTCGATCCCCAAGATTATGAAAACAACTTCGCTCGTTCTTCTCTTCGTGCTGCCGTTAGGGCTCTTCGCCAAAGACACACCGGCGCTCACAAAAAAAGAACTCATCGTTGCGACTGAAGCCTGGACCGGTCAGAAGCTTCCGGCCTATCCCTCCGGCCAACCGGAGGTCACCATCTTAAAGATTACCATTCCGCCCGGTCAGCGCCTGCCGATGCATAAACATCCAGTCATCAACGCGGCTATCGTCGTTAGGGGCGAACTCACCGTCACCACGGGGAACGGCAAAGTCCTCCGCGTTAAAGCCGGCCACCCAATGATCGAAGTGGTTAACGAATGGCACTACGGCGCGAACCACGGAACCGAACCGGTCGAATTGATTGTCTTCTACGCCGGCGTCAAAGGCACCCCGATTACCGTTTTACAGAAATAGACTACCGACGACGGACGACCGCCACTGGCCACGGACCCGGCTTCTGTGGCTGACGCGGTGTCCGCTACGCATCTGCCCAGACTTCGAGGCCCGCGATTTGCTCCCTAAAAGGCATGCTACCGATGGTCTCAGAACCACTCCTTCATCAGATGAAAATTCTCATCATTGATGACCAACAGATGAGCGTCCGGATGCTGGAAGAGATGCTGCAGAGAAATGGCTACCGCCGCGTTTCGGGCTTGACCGATTCGAGCAAGGCGATCGAAACATTTAACCTGTTAAATCCTGACCTCGTCGTGCTGGATCTCATGATGCCGGACCCGGACGGGCTGGCCCTTTTGGAAACGCTTCGTGCATCCGATGCTTCGGAAAGTTTTCTCCCAATCGTGGTGTTAACCGCGGATGCCAGTGAGGAGTCCAAGGAACATGCGCTCGAAGCTGGAGCGACTGATTTTTTGGTCAAGCCGGTTAGCCGGACAGAAGCGCTTTTGCGGATTCGCAATCTTCTCGAGACTCGGCGCCTGCATATGATCCTGGAAAATCAGCGCTGCGCCTTGGAAGAAGCCGTTCGTGAACGAGCGGTCGCACTCCGTGGGGGGTAACAGGGTTAAAAATCGGACTACCGACTACCGGCTGCTGACTCGGCGGCGCGCTTCAAGCGCGCCAGCGAATCGGCGACGCTATTATGCAGCCGCCTAGCCTCGAAGTGTTCCCATAACCAAGCCCACCAAACTGGTGAGAAGGAAAAGTCTCAGCCAAAAGAAACTTGCGTGGTGGAAGGGGAAAGCGCCGCGCAGGCGAGGTGATTGAATCCCGTGATGCCGAAAGGAAATTTCGTCGTGAAATCGATTTGATGTTTCGATTCATCCACCGCATCCACTGTTAGAAGAATATTGAATCCGCCCGCTTTGGCGTGAACTTTTTGCCCCACTTGTGCGCGGCCTTCCGGGACAATGGAGCGCGTGTGCGCGTTCCACCATGAGTCGTAATTGGCGGGCTCAGCTAATAACGCCCAGACGCGCTCGATAGGGGCATTGATTGCAGCGATGGGGCATGTGCTGACGCTCATAATCTACTGCTTGTTTTAACCTGCCGGAGCCGAGAAGGAAACTGGGAAGCGCAGGCAGAATCACTCGACGCGAAGGAGGGCTTCACGACACGAAATAATGACATTCCTCCTGGTGTCTTTTCCTTGACCGATTTAATCGGTCAAGAGATTGCGGCGGGAATCATGTGGGCCGCAGCGCGCGCAAGCTCTTGAGCGAAGGAGGCTTCCCCAATTTCTCTGTCGAGACTGACCGATTTAATCGGTCAGGCCAGTGGATGACACGGCGCGCTGGCGGCGGAAGCGCATGCCATACAATTCGCGTTTCGTTCGGCGGGCGTCGGCGTCGGGTATGACCAGCAGCCTGGGCCGCCGCATACGACGGACATTGCCCGAAAGAACAATGGTGTTTCGGTCGCGGCCACGTTCATCCAGGATCCGTGTTGCGCGATGGCGTTTTTTGAACTCCGCCGCAATTCGATCTGCGGTCAGATCCGATTTCCCGTCGATGCACACATTCACCAGCACGACACCGTCTTTGCGCAGACAACGAAGCGCGGCGCCGAAAAAGGTCGAACCGATCATATGCCCCGGAATTTTTTCGCCGACGAAAACATCGATGATCAGGGTATCGTAGCGGCGGCGGGTTTTTCGAAGAAAATCCAATCCGTCGGCCACATGACATTTCACGCTGGCGGGCAATTGGAAGTGACGTTTGGCGACGCGAAAAGAAACCGGATCGATATCGACCACCGAAACGCGGCGTCCGGCGCGAGCGAGCATGGTAGCGAGGGTGCCGCCGGCGCAGCCGATGATAAGGATGCGTTTCCCTAGATTTTGCAAAGCCAAACCGTAAAGCGCGTGAATGTGCGCGTCCAAGCTAGTGCCGTGGCGGTCGGACGAGCTCTGGTCACCGCCCCTTTGCTCGTAAGTCAGTGTTCGTTTCCGTTTGAGGTAACGAAGCCGGATCAGGCCGAACCGTGAGTGAAATGTCCTGTTCCGGAAGTCGTCACGCATCTTCATGCAGGAAATAATTAAGGCACAACGGACAACCTGACTACTGATCGCAGAAATCCGAGAAATCGGAAATCGGAAAACTGATAACTAATAATGCGTGCCTATGCGCAGCTCGATTTGTTATTTGTAGCAGATGCATTCGAATTTCCTTTCGGCTCCATTAGCCTTCTTTTTCGCCACGTCTTCTCTCGCTCTCGCGGCTAACGATGACCGGGCCCAGAATCGGACTTCCCCGGATAAACAATGGGAATTCCAATTCTCTGATGATATCCCGGCGCGAATCGTGAAAGCGGGCACGAGTGAAGTTGTCCTGGATCTTTCCGATGCTCTTTCACGGTCAACCGGCTACAATCGCCCGCCCGAGCCGGTCTGGTCGCCGGATTCGAAACGCGTCGCCTTCAACTACCTGGCTCATGAGCACCGCTCCTCCGGGTTCGGCACGACCGTGCTGTATGAATTGCGTGACAATAAATGGGTCTTCCTGCGGTCGCCGCTGGATCCGAAAGACCTTCAAGCGGCTCGTGAAACCGGACCTCAAGATGACAATCGAGATCAATTGGCAAAATTGGCCAAAAAATATCTTCCGAAAAACAGTTATAACCGCCGCATTTTGGAATCACCGAGCACGGGCGATGTTCTGGCCGTCGTGAAATGGACTGGCGCCGACACCGCGCTCTTCTGGGCATACTCGTACGATGCAGAAGCTGGCGCCCTTTGTGAACTTCGGGTTGACCAGCGAAGCGACTGGAAACTGATAAAAGGGAAAGTGCTAACCGGCAAAGCAGCCGAGCAACAAGAATTCCACGAGTAAACTGCAGCGGCGGTGCCGACGGATATCCTGAATTGTTGCCCTTGTTAGACCCGACGACTTTACCCGTCGCGCCGTAGCCTTGGCGGAGGCGGAAGCCGTCGACTTCCAAGCGCATTGTGCCCGTAAAGGCAAAGGCTTTAGGCTGATCGACGAAACGATCGCGGCGAATTTTGGGAGCTGAGGACTACGCGCTCAGCCAAGATCGTGCCCGTGACGAGTTTGCAGTAGCGACCGGCTATCGTTAGACCTCGAGCTCGCGTAAGGCGTGCGTGTCGGCTCCGCTGTCTGCTAGCTTTGGTTCGGCGGCGCGACTCTCGATCTCTTCCATGACATCTTCGGCCATGGCTTCGAGCAGCCGTTTGTCGCGATCGGTCATCCGGCGCGGTTTGATATCGAGAATGCAAAGCGAACCAATCGGCAGATTATTGCTGCGCAGCGGTGCGCCGGCGTAAAACCGCAAGTCCGCGCTCTTTTAATAGCTGGATTGTTGGCAAAGCGACGGTCGCGCGCCAGGTCTTCCACAACCAGCAATTCATTGTTCCCCACTACGTGTCCGCAGACGGAAATTTCGCGCGGCGTCTGGCGGGTGCGCGCGACGTCATCGGGCAGACCCACATGAGACTTGAACCATTGCCGGTCGCGATCGATCAGGGTGATGAGCGCGATCGGGACATCAAAAACCCGCGCAAGTTTTTTCGTGATGCGATCGAAAACGTCTTCGCTCGCGCCATCGAGCAGGTGTAATCGAGTCAGTTCAGCGAGACGATCTTTTTCGTTATCCGGGATCGTCCCCGGGACCATCTCATCGGCGATCGAAACGGAAAACTTCGCCAACTGCAGAACCGCTTCAGCCAGCGAAACCACCACTTCGGTTCGCGCCGGAAGAACGCAGGCGCTCGCCGGCGTCGGTCATGTTTTCGGTCGCGCCCCAAATTCCGACAACGATCTTCACATCCGGCAATCGACGGCGAAGTTTGGAAGTCAGGAAGCGCGCGTGAATGACGGTGGAAGGCGCCACCACCGAGACGCAGATGGCTTCCGGATCCATTTTCGTTGCCATCTCGACTAGCTCGCCACTGCTCAATGCGGCTGAGGCGTTGTCCGCCTCGAACCCTTGTTTTTGCAGCAACTGCGCCAGCATCTCGCCAGCCAGTTCGTCCCGATGTCCGCGGGCCGGGACACAGAGGACGCGACACGCTGGAGCAGAAAGGGGAAGGGGAGTCGTGTGTTCGGCGACCGTTTTGTCTGCTTCCACCTGCGACTTTGTCGACGGCGCCGAACCGAGATCCTCGATCATGTCGTGAATGTGATGATGAATGGCGGACCGATGTTCGCTGTCGAGTTCCTCGCGTTGCGCGTCGATTTCAGTCAGCGTGATCGCCGGAATCAGGACCGTGTCATAAACCGCGGTCAGGGAAGTCGCTTTGACCTGCGCTTCGGCGTAATGACTCGCTTCATCCAATCCAAAAGCGAGCAGCCGGTGATAACATTCCTCGTGCGGAGCGAGCGCTTGTTCTTCGCTCAAGAGCACACTTAAAAATTGCAGCTTCGGCACATGCCTTCCCATCACGGCCAGGCAAACCGTCAGGGGCGTGGCCAGCACCAGTCCGATCGGTCCCCAAAGCCACGTCCAAAAAACCGCGGCGATAATCAGTGCAATCGAGGAAACGCCCGTGCTCGATCCGTAGAGCCAGGGCTCGAGCGCATTGGCATTGATCAATTCCGCCGTCACGAAGAGGCCGATCGTTAGGAGTGGGCTAATCCAGCTGGTGGAAACGGCAAAGGAAAGAAGCACCGGCACAGCCGCCGCGATCCAGACTCCGACGTAGGGAACAAAACGCAGCACGGCGGCGAACGCGCCCCAGAGCACCGCATTGGGAACTCCGATGAAGTAAAGTCCGGTCGCGATGCAAATCCCGAAGGTGACGTTAACCAGGAACTGCATCGTTAGGTAACGAGCCACCCGGCTCCCGGCATCGTCCATCGCGCGGGTTGTCGCGCTGATGCGGCCTTGTCCGATCAATCGGATCATGCGGCCGCGCAGATCTTCGCGTTTTAAAAGCATGAAGATAACGAGCAACAGTACCTAGCCCGGCCGTGCCGAGCGGTCCGAGCAGACCGGTGGCGGCGTTTTGCAGGATTTGGGGAAGACGGCTTTGCGATTCAACAATCCGAACCGGCATCGGCTGCTGAGTGGTTGGCGTTTTGCGCGGTCCTTTCGCGGCGCTTTTCTTGTCCGCTTCCGTCTCGCCAGCACCAGCCGGCGCTTCCAACGAATCGGGCAATTGCTTTTGCAGTTCGGAAACACTGTGAGTAAAGCGACCGAACGCGCCTCCCGTAGGCAGCCGGACCGCGCGCAGTTTGGTGTCGATGTTCGTCTGGTAATCGGGAAGCTTGGCCGCGAGATCGATCAGCTGACGAGTTAGCAACCAGCCGGCCCCGCCCATTACGCTGAAGAGCATCGTGACCACGATCAAAACTGCCGCGACCCGTCCGATCCAGCGTTCGACCCGCCCCACCAGCGGTGCGAGCAGAAAAGTGAGCATGGCTGCAAGCGCGAGCGGAACGAGTAGTTGCCGTCCCACATAGAGAACCGCGACGACGAACGCGGTCAGCAAAATCGTCCAGATCCCGACAAGCGCTGAAGATGATGTATTCTTCAACGCTCGCATATCTTTCATCTCGTCCACAGCGCGGGTTCTAGCAAACGCCGTGAGACCTGAACTCTGAGGCCGAGCGCTGACAACTGATTCACAGTCTCTTGTCGCGCCGCAGCCAATTTGACGTTCGGCAACGGTTCCGTCCGGCACCGCTGATACCCTTCACGATTGGTTCCGTTAGACGTCGGCGCCGTCAGTGCTTTTGCCGATCGGAACGTACACCATTGGCGGTTTCGATCCTAAAGTGCCGATGGCATCATCGTGGGGGCGGCCATTACGACGACCCGGCCATGACCTACGGTTCCTCGCGCTCGATCGCTGGAGCCTCGCTGACCATGCCCACGGCCGACGTGCACAGGAACGGCAATTACTTTGGCCCAAACTTTACTTTTATCGCCGTGCCGGAACAAACAACGAGTACGTTGCTGTTGTTAGGCGGAATCGCTGCCTGCGCAGTCGCCAGGCGCTGTCGGTCTGGTTGTCGGCACAGCTGATCGATAACATCGGTCAAGCCCCGCTTGCTTTAGTCCTGATCGCGTTATTCGTCGGCCGGTTTGGCGGCTTTGATGTCGATGCCAACCAGCTTCCACGCTTCGTCTTCCTGAACGAGCTTCAGCTTAAAAGAAAAGCGGTTCGGCTTGGTGTCGTAGTAGCCCTGGACCGTCAGGACGTCGAAGTCACCGACTTTGGAAATGGCTGGCTCCGGCTCAAAGGTCGGCTCCATCTCCTTGATCGCGCCCGAGAAATCGATCTTCTGACCAGCGAACTGCTTGGTAAAGGTCTCGCCCAACTTCTCCGCGGAGGTCTGCTGCTGCCAGACCTTTGCGCAATCGTTCTTGTAAAAAGCCTCGAAATCTTCCTTCTGCATGGCCTTATTCCAGTCGAGCAACATTTTGTCGCTGATTGACTTGATTTCACTCTCCTCAGGAACGTCGACGGCGAAAACGGGAGCAAGACACGCGAGAAAAAGAGTGGCGATAACAGCGAGACGTTTCATGAAGGGGGCACATCGCCTATTTGTGCGTCGTCCTCAAGGAAAACCTTCTCGAGAGCGGTCGAGGGTGGGGAAAAAATAGGATCTCTGATTGCGCCACCACACAATCCATCGCCACATAATGAGTGGTACGACAGCGCTCCAAAGTCCGAAACCGACCTAGCCGTATGGCTCAGTTCACATCCGCGACCGGAGTGCGTCTATTGTTGGGCTTTCCAGGCCTCCAGATACGACTTCGCGTCTGCCAGGGATTTATTGAGGTCTTTAAGGTTGTCCTGCGTATCGAATTCCTTTGGATATTCGCTAATGAAGCGTGTTAAGGCTGCTACATACCTCTCTGCGTTCGTGATTTTGGCGTGGAGCGGAGTCTTGGTGTCATTCTGCAGATCGACCAACTCGTCGTGGGCCAGTGCAAACACACTTTCCATTTCGAGCGCCTCCACCTGACTGGTCGGCGGTGCCGCGAGCGCCGCAGTAGATAAAAATGAGACTGCGGTGATAATTAGTATTGGCGTAATGTTTTTCATGAATTGAGCATTGTTCTGATTGTTTCGGTTATCTAACGAGACAAAGCTGAGCTACGGCCGCCTTCGCCGGAAGACAAATCCTGCTGCTCTGCAGCAAAACTAAAAGCGGGTTCACTATCCATCGCATGGTTAGGCTCCATTCTGCCACGGGTTTGAAAGCCTGGCGCTCCTTCACCCGCGTTGCAGCCGCCTTCGCTTTAGAATGAAAACAATAAGGGTAAATACCACCAGGAATAGCAGGCCACTCGGAAGAGTCCAAAAGATCAACCAACCGCAGACAAGCATCGTGACCAAAACGCCACCCATATCGAATCCAAAAATATGGCACGGACTCGCTCCCGCCTCGCTCACGTTACAACCCGCCAGCGACGCGATCGCACCACAAACCAGCACACTCAAAAGCGGTGCAAACGCGTACAAGAGAATCCCCCCGTAGATGAGGATAATTTTTCGGGTGCTCACAGGGGTCGCCTAGCGAAAACAAACTGACTAGAGACTACTGGCTTTGTGCCGGTAATAAGCCCGGACCTGTCTGCTCTTTAGAGACGACCCCAATCTCTTCCGCTACTTCGCAGACTTAATTAAGCTGAGAGCTTCCTCTGGTTTGCCAGATGCGAAGAAGTAGGTTTCCCCGTCCGGGGTGAAGAGGTAGCCAACCGACTTGATCGGTCGATCGTGGTAACTATAGCTCACCTCTGTCTTGAAGGCTTTGTGCCCGGCGATTTGGAGTTCGCTGACGTCGCCGCACTTCACATCGGAGGCCGCACTCAGCTGTTTCATAACATCATCCGTCGCGATCTTACAAAGAGCTCCTTTTGCCGTCCCGTCGTCAGTGACGTCTTCTCCTTCGATCAAACTTCTAATCTGCATCAAGTCATCGCCATCCTTCTTTGAAAGCGTGGCCTGGGCAGGTGTTTGAGTCGTATAATTAGCCTGCCACCCGGCCGACAGCTCGACCTTCCACACCGGTTCATCCTTCGGGAAGCTAAATGTCTCGGCGAACGTCGAACTAGCCGCGAAGGCGAGGCCGATCGTTAGGAGGAGGCTAACCTGCGTGCGACGGAAGCGATTCAAGGAGATGAGTTTCGCCATGGCGTTTCAAGATGTCTCCACCGCAATCTATTCTACTGTGGCGCTGCTGCCCTTTTCCTTGTTCCAGAAGAGATTCACTTTGCTGATTTCGGTTAACTTCAGCCCGGTCCAAACAGCCTTTTCGCCATCTTCGTAAATGACCTTGATGTCCCATTTCTCGGAGGTCTCTTCGGGAGAGAATTCCACTTTGAAAGTTTCGCCATCTTTCAACAGGCCCTGGCCCTTCATGATGTTCTCGCTCCACTTATCACTGGCTGATTCGTCCACCATAATCGATTTGATGGAATAGCCGGTCTTGTTCACGATTGTGAAATCGAGATCGTGCGCCTGCGCAACATTCGGAGCTGAGGCTATCAGAGCGAGAAGAAAGCCAAACGAAATGAAGGGTATAACAAATGATCTTTTCATGCGCGGGCACTTCGGGGCTTTGATCGTCAGATAGCAAGACAATAGTTAGTCGAAACGTGGGAAAAGACGATCACCTGAATCTTGAAGCCGAAGCCATTCGTTATTCCGTAATCAATCGCCATCTTGATCGTGGTCCCGCAAGCAACGTCCTTGCCAGGCGGTGTCCTACACATGTCACGCTTGAACGTTGCCGAAGCGATGCCCCTCAAGCGAATCAGACTCCAAGCAGTTAGGTAACCCACCAGCAGGAAAGAATTCAAAATGGTGCTTCCATGTTGGTGCTGGGACGATACCGTTCTCGTATGAAACATTTATTCCCCGGCAGTCGACCTATGAGAAGACTCGCTGTTTTCGTGCTCATGACGCTTGCGGTGACAACAGCCATCGCGGCCGCGACGCCGTTAGGCAAGTTGCTGGTCGACTTTGAATCCCACGTTAAGTGGGAGGCAGTGGATAGTGGCTGGAAGGGAATGCGGGACAAATGGACCGAAGAGACCACCGCCTGTGAGGACGCAGCATGCGTAGGCCGACAGCTGGCAGTATTGGAAGAGCACACTAAGTGGGAGGCAGTCGCCCCAGACTGGAAGGCAAAACGACCCGGCTGGGTCGCGGAGTGCAAGAGCGCCAAGACCGATGCCGACGTCCGTAAGCTGATGCTGAGCTTTGAGGAAAACGTTGGGTGGAAAGCTGTCGATGAGGACTGGAAAGGGATGCGGGACGGCTGGATAGCTTCGGTGAAGAAAGATTAACGACTTTTCCTGGAATCGGGTTCGTTTTTCGGCTTTGGCAAACCTCTAAAAAAGGTTAGCCCCAGGCTAACAACGAATTGCTCCGGAGCTTGAGCCGATCCCAATTTCTCGAACCCGATAACCGATAACGCCTACTTGTCGCGCGAATCTCGCATGGGCGGGCTCATTTCGTCGCTTCAGCCGCGACCAAGCTTTCGTGGTCCTGCACCATCTGCCACTGACCACTGCGGCGAAGGAAAACAGTCGTGACCAATGTCGTGGCTTCGAAAGGCGTGCCTTTCTCATCCTTACCCGAGTCAGTAATCCGCGCGGTGTAGATCGCGGTGTCGCCGAAAACGCGGACCTGCGGATCAGCCACGGTGGTCGACGCTTCGCCATTTTGCGCCACGATCTTCAGCAGGTCGCTCTTGCCTCGCCGCGATCCTTTAAACGACCAGTAACCCAGATCGTCCGCGACAATCCCGGACACCGTGGCGACGTCATGTTTGAGCCACGCATCTTGTAACAGCTTTTGCAGCCGCAAAATCTCCTTTTCATCCTCGCCTGCTGCCGCGGGGCTGGGTGAAGCCTGCGCTTCTTCCAGGAAAGCGGCCTGCGAACTCACCAGCTGCCAGCCGGCCGGGCGCCTGATCCAAACATCCGTCACGCGATCTCTGCCGTGATTGCGCTGGCCTTTGAACTCAATCGTATTCGTCCAGCGTGCGATCACGATGGCGGTATCGCCAAAATCGCGCACCTCCATTTCGTCCGCCTCCGCCGAAAGAAACTTCGCCCGGCCAGACTGGAGCGCCTCGATGAACTGCGCCTTGTTTTGTTGCCGGCCATTGACATGGACGACTTTGAACTCATCGGCCAACAATCTTTGCAACGTCGTCACATCGGCATGGACAAACGCCTGCCGCAACTCTTCCTCGGCCTTTCCAATTTGCAGCTGAGTATCGGCGAGGAGCGCCGCCGAGCTGGCGAAAACGAACAGACTTACCAGCAACGTGCGCACAGCCGATATTCCGGCGAGGCCTGCAGAGAGGCAAGCTGGAACAAGCAGATGGCGCCTCGGATTGTGAGATTGTGTGAAGCCGAACTCCGGTTTGTCTAGCGAAAGCGCTCGAGGCCGTCCCAGGCGGGACGAATGAGCCGTCGCAATCGTGGATCGGTTAGGCCGGCTTCTCCCTTTCGTAACGGGCGCTAACGAATGGGCGTGGTCGCTTCCTTCAACACCCGCGTTGCACCGGGAATGTCAAAGAGATCATCAGGCCGCAATCTAAAGAGGAGCGGACTTACTGGACGTCAGGGCGACGGTTACCGAGGTTCGAACCGCCGCCTAATCCGCTGCCGAGTGAATTGTCGCTTAGGGAAGGGGCGGCTTTCCGGACTTGGGTATCGATCAGTTTGCCGTCTGACCCGTAAATGCGCATCTCGCTTCCCTCTTTCTGCGACAAAAATCCGACAAGCCGAATAGCATGCTCCTTATCGGGGTAGGGGAGCGGTGCCGGCAATTGTCCGCCCGTTAGAATAAACCCGTCTTTCGTTTCTCGGAGTTCGAAATCCAGCATGGGTCTTGGTATCGCGCGCAGAGCCTCTTACGGACGTGCCGAGGTAGACGATTACGCGGTAGTGACTACTAACGGGCTACTCAAGACTGACTAGAGACTACTGGCTTTGTGCCGGTAATAAGCCGTAACTCTTCGGGTCTCCCCAACGCTTTGAGCGAAGAACGCGTGAAGCCGCTTACTTAAAAAAGTAATTCCCAACCTGCCAGTGACCGGTTTCCTTGGTCATTATCACTTTCTCCCAGGCTAACGCCTTGTGATCGAAAGAGCTTTTGAAGATGATCTGCTGGTAGTTGCCATCGGGCCATCCGTTGGCCGCTTTGTACGCTAAGATCTTGTAGTAGGTTCGCGACTTGGCGTGGCCAAACGAGCCCCGCTGAGCGGAGCAAGCTTTCACAAAGTGGTCCGCTCCCAGGCCGGCTGCCTTCATGCGCGGCGGTATTTCTTCAAACGCCTGCCGGTAATGCCCCGCGTCCAGGAGTGCAAGCCAACGCACGGCCACCGCGCGAGCAGCCTGGTCATCCGCAGAAACGGCGTGTGCCGTCCGGCAGAGCGAGACGGAGCAGAGCAGAAGAGCAATCGACAAGGGACGAAGCGTTTTCATGGATGACTTTGTATCTGACCGGATGCATTTCCGCTGTCGCTCGCAGAAAGTCGAGCAAAATTCTTTTGCTCGTGGCGTAAATTAATAAAGCCGAAATCTCGCGCGTCCGACGATGCCTTACAGTTGCTTAGCTAACTCATCCAAGTCCAGCGGCGCAGTTCCCATGGCGAGTTCTCCCTTGGAGTTGCGCGGCCATTGTTCCTTCGGACGATCCCAGTAAAGCTCGACGCCGTTGCCATCCGGATCGCGGAGATAGATCGCTTCGCTTACGCCATGATCGGACGCGCCTTCCAAGGGGATGCGGGCGCGCAGGACCCGGCGGAGAGCGTCTGCGAGTTCGGCACGCGTGGGATAAAGAATCGCGAGATGATAGAGCCCGGTGGAGCCTGGTGGTGGAGGCGTGCCGCCGGAACTCTCCCAAGTATTCAGCCCGATGTGATGATGATAACCTCCCGCAGAAAGGAATGCCGCCTGGTCACCGTAGCGCTGCGTCAGCTCGAACCCGAGGACGTCGCGATAAAAGCTCAGTGCGCGGTCCAGATCAGCGACTTTCAGATGAACGTGCCCAACGCGCACATCAGGATGGAGTTTGTCAGGCATCTATAGTGTTTCGCGCCTGAACGACCACGATTCAATCCTTCTTTCGATTTACATTTCGGCAGCCGCCGAACGATACGGTCACATTACGCCGATCTGTTTCAGCATCCCCGACTTAATCTTCAATCCGTTAGACCAGCGTGGACTCTACTTAACAAATGACGAACTTTGTGGCGGCAATAACGCCGGCTTGTCACGCCATAGCCTGGTGCGTCGGCGGAAGCCTCGCGCGAAGGTGGAACCAAATAACGCTCGGAGCCCTTCGGCCCGATGCCAATGTCTCAAGTGAAGATCAGACCCAAATCTTCAAGCCCGGTTTGCTTTGGTTCGCTTCACTCGGCATGAACTATGGGAGTCGGCCGAGTCACCTCAGTCCGTGCCTGAAACTGATTCCGATTCGCATAACACGGACGGTATGCGGCTTCGCTTTCCATTCTTTCAGCCCATTGACGGCATCGTGATCGAGGATCTGACTGCCGGTGCTCGCGACAATATCGATCGCTTTCAGCCGTCCGGTTTCGTAATCGAAACGCAGCTCAAACAGGCCGCCGCCGGTGGCATGTTCTCGACGTGCTTCCGGCGAATACTCTGGTCTCACGGCGTAACGCAACACCTGCGCTGCCTCTTTCACGGTAAAGATCCTTGGCACCTGCGCTCCGCCCGAGACAACCTCTGCCGGCAGCGGTGCCCGACGTAGCGTCCGTAAATTCCCGTTCTCGCGCAGTGTGACATGACGAAGGTGCCGAGTGTTCGATTCAATCGTTAGCGCCGGGATTGGACGCTTCGCTTGACTCATTCCTCGATGGACCGCAGGCGTGCTTCAGGTACTGTCGGCCATATATTGCCAATAGCGGCGACTCGACGTGGCCTTGTTACCGGATTCCGCATACGTCTTGGCACCCACTTCCCGAGCCTTGGTCCACTTGGGTAGCCCATCGCTAAGTGCTTGGCGCTCTTCTTCACTCTGCTTTGCCAAAAATGTCGGATAACGCTCAATAAGGCGTCGCTCCGCCTTCTCATAGCGCTCCTTGGATTCTGTTTCCGAAGGCAACGCCGTCAGCGGCTCCGCACTAGCGGCCCCACCGAAAGCGGCACGCAGAGCGTCATCAGAGTAACGCTTCCAGGCACCTTTATTTAGCCCGCGAAGATAATCCGTGAGTTCAAAAGACTGATCATGCGTATCAAAGTACGCATACCAAAGATAGATGCCGTGGTTGCGGTCACCGTCGAACTCGCCTCCGCGCAACGCCACCAGAAGGCGACGAGAATCCAAACTCCAGGAAACGAAATCAATGATGCCAATTTGGTTGATGAAGTAGGGAACTTTGGCGGAGTCGATCCGCTCTTTTTCGGCAAAGAACCGCCAGGCCAAATCGGCGAAATCTTTCGATAGCGCCGGTTCAAATTTGAAACCCTGCCCGCGTTTGAACAGCTCTCCGCCGCCCATGTGGCTGCCGAAATCGATCGTTGTGAAAATCCACCGTTCATCAGGCGAAATGAAATTCGCACTCGGGTGGATGTCCTGACGCTCTCGAAAGAGTTCCCGTACCGTCGGATCGGCGGTCGACACGATAAAATCCTGCCACGTCTCCGAGTCTGCGTCTGGACCATTCTCTTTTTTCACCGAGTCGATCTTGAACGTTCCCCGCGGACTGGTTTGGGCCCAGAGCGAGCCGACGGTGAATGCCGCTAAACAGCAGAATGTGAGTAAGCGGGCCCCGATGTTTGCTGTTCTAAATGTCGCGCTGGTAGCCATTGCTATTCCTCTTCCTCTTCTCAATCCCCTTCCATTCGGCCGTAACCGAACGCCTCGGATTCGGGGGCGGCGCGCTTCATCGACATTATTTTGAAAGCATGGTTTTCTAGTCGTCGCTCCTATGCTGACGAATGCCGCCCGATACTTTTTGCGATGTGAATTTCGCTTGCCCGATGTCCCAAGTTGCCTCCATCCGACCGCTCCAGGCGCGCGTGGCCATCTCTCCATCTCCTGGCGCCGTCGCGGCGGTCGCGTCGACCTTCACCTGTTTCGCATTGTCAATTGATGCCGATACGCTCGTGAAGATGAACTCCATGTCACTATTATAAGGCCTCGGTTTCGGTTTGGCGGTGCGATACTTCGGAAGAAGAAGCTCGCGCATTTTCGCGAGCAATTTTGTCGTGCGGTTCAGTTTTCCATCGCCGACTTCGAGCAAAAGAATGTCTTTGGGTCCCCAGCGCCCGTCCCAGGTGACGAGCGCGGCTGAGGTATCCTTAGACCATTGCGCGCTTATTCCCGCGTTGCTTTCACCCTTGAAATATATCTCTGGCGTATCGAGCGCCGCCACGACGGCGAAGGGCTTTAGCCTCACTAAATAATTTTTTGCTCCCGGCAACTCTTCGGAGTCTTGCGTCGGATAAATGATGGCAAAGTTTTCGTCGGGCGAGATTGTGCTCTTGGCGATGAGATAATTTTTCGCGTATGGATCGGGCAAACCATTCGCCGAATCAGACTCTTCATCCTCAGCATTGGCCGGTTGCGCAAAACCCAGGCTGAGCGCGCAAAGTGAGAACTGGATGAGCCTGGCTGCCGTTAGGCGCACGAGCGTTGGTTCCCGGAATAATTCGACTTTGGAATGGGGCGGGTCACCTAACAATTCATATTAAGGTCGCATCGGACTGTCAATTGCCATCGGCCGCCTTTGTTCGAACTACGAATATCGAACCTATCAAGCCGCGTCACGCTTCGCCCCGAGCCGGCGACACATACCCCATTGAATACGGTCGGCTGCTCCCCGCTGCATAAAAAGTGAGGACGCTCGCCCGCCTACCGACTCGAGATCGTGACGGCGCGAGCTGAAATTGCGCGAATCTCCTGGTTATTGACTGACATTCTGTTTCTGCCTGATCACGTCCTGAACAAAAGCTTCGTGCTTCGCATTGAAACCAATCGTGATGAGGTAAGTGCGGCTATAGGTAACTTCTTGAGCGGTCGTGTCGGTTTCGGAGCGTTCCCGCGAAAGCACCAATGCGCCCGATTTGAGCCAGCGTAGCGGCGTGACCTTGTCATAGTCGAAGTGCACCGTTGAATCGCCCTCCGGATTGTGTGACGGCCTCATCTTCAGTTGGATTTCAGGCAATTCGGGCAACTGCACCTCTTTGAATGAATCTCCGTCCGAAAAAAAGACTTTCATTTCGCCGGTCTTATTCCCCAGGTGATTCAACGCCAGCCGCTTCGAATCCGCACTCCAGACGGCCTTGTCCTCGTTCTCCCGAAGCGGGGTCTCAAACTCGAGCACCACCTTGTGCGATTTTAGCTCGAGGATCGCACCCGGTTTCGCTGCACTGTCAGTCACCCAGCCACCACTCGCGCTATCAAAGTGGTTGGTTAACCACGCGCCCATCGACACCGCAAATTTGCCGTCGGGCGAAGGAAACTTGATCACCTCCTCCGCGAACCCTGAAGCCATCGCGAGCCCGGTGGCCGCAAAAACGAGTAACATGGATCTCATAGAATTGGTTGCGCCCTGTCGCAGACTAACGAGAGCGAGATCAGCTTGTGCCGGCCGACGCAACCCCAAGGGATGGCTGAACCATGCCGTCGAGGAGAGGCCTCGTTTCGTCGCTCTAGTTACCGTAAAGGATCGCGCAGGTTTTTGGGAAATGTAATTTAATGTACGCCTTCGTGTTTGAAATTGGTACGTACGATTCAGAAAAAAATTCCGCGTATCCTTCCCGAACCTCGGAAGGCTGTCCGGCGAGCAGCTTGGCGAAAATGTCATCGCCGGCGACATGAAGAAGTGGCCAATGGATATTCAAGTCATTCTCTTCACCGGCTTCTCCGTCCATCTGGAGAGAAAGAAGTTGTCCGAATGCTTTTGCATTCCCTTCACTGGCTTGCACTAGAGTCTTATAATAGTTTGGCATGCCATTATATTTTTTTGCCGAGTAGGCAGCATAGTCGGTCATTTTGATCCGTTTAGACTGCAACCTTCGCCATTCTTTCTTACAGCTCTCGAAGTTCAGTCTTGCCAGTGGCTCATCCGGCAGGGGGCGAATCTTTTCACGAGGGACGGTACCGCTGATTCCCGACTTGAGATACACTTCCCAGTCCTTTTCGCCGTCAGGTGATTCACGTGCGATGAATCGTTCACCTGGCTTTATGGTGGTGGAAGTTGCTTCACCGCCGCACTCAGTGCGGCCCGAGAGCTGGTATTCATCCTCACCACTGATCGTAGCCATGGTTGCTTCCTGCGACCACGCCGTCGCCGAATACATAAGCACCAGGCTCGCGAGGGCGTAATTTAGTTTTCTATCCATCGCCTGCGCTCCCATCAATAACCGTCTCCCGCAGCCATGGACAAATAAAAAGGATCGAAACCTTTCACGTCGATCTGCCTTCTTAGGTTGATTAGATCGACTTGCTGGCGCGTGCGTTTTGGAAATGCTGGTAGATTTCCGTGATATGATCGAAGGACAATCCCAGATCATGAATGGAGGGTTTTATCCGGCTTTTCATTCGCTGAACCAGCCTTTCGTTAGGACGGGATAGACGCTTTGGCAGATGCGCCAGTACTTCCACCCCAAAGAGCACCTCGATCACATCTCTTTCCATGCCTGGCGAACGCGCCGCCTTGCTTTGCCTTTCGATCAAACGACGAGCCCGTCGATAGCGGGGCACCGCTGAAAGAAAATCGGAGTGCGAAAGCGCGGAGAGCAACCTTTCCATTCCAATCGTGTAGCCGCCCACGTAGTTAGTCGGTTTAAGTATGCCCCGCCGGAACCTATAGCAATTGAACACGATGGCCGCTAACTCAACACCCCGGCAGTAAATATCGACCCGCGGTCCGACGAGAGCACCGTCAAAGCGCCCGAAAGCCATGTGAGAAATGGTCGGAACCGATGTTGCCCTGATGCCGAATTGCCGCAGCGTTTGCGCGGAAATATCATCACGCGGAAAGATGCGGCGCTTTCTCAGTCCGCTGTCCCGGCCATCTCCCGGTCCGCCGAGTTCAGCACCGCCGAAAAAGGTCGCCTCAAGTATGTTCCGCGGCAGCCCCAGCCAATCGATCAAGCTAAAGAACTGGGCGAAAACAGCCCTCTGTAGTTCAGCAAATCGGGTATCTGAAAGTGGCGCCGGCGAGGGCGGTTTCGAATCCACGGAGCAGGAAAAGGCTCCGGCGTAGAAAATTCGGGAATGAAATGCGTCGACCGTTTCGTTAATGCGCAAACATCGATCGATCCCCCAATAGGAGGATGGAGAATCGGCCAGCCTGCAATCGCGATCGTAATAGGGTGATTGATTGAAGCCTAGTGCCCGGGAAACGATGGGCGAAAATCGGCTCGGGGTTTTCTCAACCTTTGAGCGATGAAAAAGCGTCAGCCGCTCAAGAAGGTGAGCAACTGCCATAGGCCGCCGCGGCGGCCGCTTTCTTTCCGCCGATCCCACGCCAAGGGCCTATCTCAATGCCGACTTATTTCATACCGCCTTTTCCTTCCAGGATGGCGGTACCGCCCTTGACCGACTTCTTGACATCAAGGTCCGCGATTCTGATGAAGTTCTTGCTTCCGGGCTTCCGAGACTTGGCTTGTGGATTTTTCATAAGTTCACTTCAAGATTCTCGAGTCTTAGGCGGATTCCTGCCTTGGGTCAACGCCGATATGAATTCTATTTGGCGGGCCCCAGATTGATCAGCCCCAGGAGGTAGAGCGTGTAGAGATAGTTCTGCAGAGATTGCGTTGAGATCGCAGGCATCCTCTCCCCAAAAATACTGCTGATGGACCGACCGTTGTTATCTTTTCGCAGAATTTCCAGGACCCATTCCGGCAGCCGCAAGTGAACCAGCGTGTTGGTTGACTTGCTTCTTATGGTTAGGGTTCGCAGCGTCTGCCAGCGCTTCGTTCTCCGTGGAGAGCGCCATGTGTAAAGTTCCGTCGCGGAAACAGGGCAGTGTTTGACAGCGCCTGGAACAAGCCATGGAATCGGCGCTTCCGGTTTTCGTGTGAATACCAGGCTGTGAAAGCCGGAAGGCGAAATGATCTCGGCTAATTTGTGAACCTCCGCGCGCGAACGAGGGATCAGGAGGTCACATAAACCTTCATTTAATGATTGGCGCAGGGAATGATGGGCTTGGTAGCTGCCCGAGAGGTGAAAGCCGAAACGTCGACAAATCGCCACCCAGCGCGCGAGCGAGTGATTGGAGATGATTGGGCCAAACAAATCACCCGCTAAAAATTCGGGTCCCTTCTCTGCAACCACATCAACGGGATGCCGGGTCAATGCATCGTGAAGTCTTAGAATTCGCCGCAGTCGCGAACCGTCTGCAAAGTGATCGAGATCGAAACCAAACTCAGGCAAGGTTTGTCGCCACCTCTGGCTGCAATGTTCCGAGCCATTGACTCCCAAATAAAACGCTCCTCCGGGTTCCATGCAATCCGCCAAATTTTCCAGCGCGCGTTCCGGGCTTGGCAGATAGGAGAGAACCCCGTGACACGAAATGAAATCGAATGTGCCGCCAACGATTCTACGGAACCGGCGGTCGTTAAGATCGCAACAAAGGAAGCGGATTTTTTTCGAGTGGGAAAACTCCCGCTGCCTTTTACGCGCGAGATTGACCGATCGTTGAGAGAAATCAACCGCCGTGATTTCCGCGTGCGCAAACCGGCGGCGGAAGGCGAACGCTTCGTTACCCGTCCCGCAGCCAGCGATCAAAATGCGCCGCGGAACAGGATGGTCTGGCTGCCGACATGGCGTTGATCCACTCCATCGGAGCAATCGGCCAAACCCGATCGAACTGTCCGCTCCTGGCCACAGCCGGATAGGGAAATTTTTCGTACGTCTTCCTGACTTCCTCAGAAGTTTTTGACTCGATCCGTTTCCACACTCTTATCAACATGCCTCAAAACAGTCCGCCGGCTCCAGTTCTAAAGCCCTTGGATAACCATGCGGGAATAGAATGCGCGTGGCGTCTACACTTGACGCAAGAACGCACTCGACGCTCAGCGGAAGCGCCCATCCCGGCGGGCCAGGCGACGCGCCAACGAGACGCCGGAGTTGAGCGCCCCTTCCATGTAGCCGACAAACCCAGGGCAGGCATGCTCCCCAGCAAAATGAAGTCGCCCCCGGCCGTTCCGTAGCGTCCGTCCTACCGTGGTCACTTCGCCGGGGGCCGGAAACGAGATGCCGCCTCCTGTCCACAGCTCGTTGTTCCAGTTCATGAAACGGCCGCGCGCGTAATGGCGCCGGATGCCTGGATACAACTGGTCCAGTTCGCGCAGATAACGCCGCTCGCGTTCTTCCGCAGACCAACCCTGACAGATGTGGGCCGATGATCCGCCGGAAACAACACTCAGACAGGCCCCGCGGTCGCCGCCCTGTGCTATCGTCGCTTCCCACGTAATGCCGACGGGGCCCTCCATCATTCCATAGCCCGTCTGCTGCGCGGCAAGCCAAAAACGCGAACGCACGGCCGCCAGGAATTTGGTCTGCGGCGTCATTTGCGGACGCAGGTCAGCAGGCAACGGCGGATCGAAGGCGATGCGATCCCAAACACTAGGCGGCACCGCGAGTATGACCTCGTCCCCTTCGAGTTGCGTCCCATCGGTCAGCCTTACCTTCACTCGGCGATCGTTAACCGTCACAGCGGTTACGGGAGAATTGAGACGGATCTTCGCCTTGCCGACCGCATCAGCCAAGCGTTGCGCGAGTTGTTGATTCCCTCCCTTAACCTTGAGCGTGTCGGTCTCCGTCCAAAAGCGTTCGACGCCGCCCCCCTTGATCATCGCGAGATTTCCAAGGTAGCTCTGCCAAGCGCAATGGACGCCATTGACCGTTTGAAACTGCAGTGCAAAAGCTCGTTTGCAGAGCGGCGAGAGCGCCAGCCCTTGAATCCAGCCAGCCAGCGAAAGACGATCCAAGGCGACCGCATTTCGCGTGTTCCAGGGTTGTTCGGCATCGTTGATCTTCCTCGCGTCGGCGTTGAACAGCTGATGGGCTTGCTCGAGTTCAATCCAAAGCGTGCGCGACTGTTTCGCCGTCAGCCGCCGGCCCCCCAAGACGATCGGGGACTCCCAGGCCTGGTCCCCCCAGGGGACAGGGTAAAACGTGAGACGAAAACGTCGGCCGAACGCCATCCAGGTGGGCTGGTTAGGGCCAGTGAGTTCGCCGCCGCCTTCGACAACTTTGCCCGGCACCAGATCGGTGAAGGTCTGCACACGGCCTCCCAACCGATCGCGAGCCTCCAGTACGGAAACGCGATAACCGACGCTCGACAGCTCATGGGCAGCGGCCAAGCCAGCAAACCCGCCGCCGATCACCAGCACCCGCGGACCGTTCGCACGGCGCGGCGCGGTGACGGCGTCGCTCAGCAAATGGTTTGCCGTAGCGGCAAACGCCGCCTTCAACACGTCGCCCTCCTTATTCAATTGTCTAAAGTGAAGATCAGACCCCGAAACAAACCCAACGGCCATAAGATTTGACCGAATTCAGGTTTTCGATTTTGACTGCCACACCTTCACGGCCAGAAAGAGGGCGATCGCCACATTAATCACCAACGCGGCGCATTTCAGGAAAGAGGGCCCCTTCAGCAGTTCGTAGATCTCCAGGGGGATGAAGGAGGCGGTGGCCACGATGGTGAGATACTCAGCCCAACGTTGTTCCAGGAATAATCCGGTGCCCTCAACCAGGAACAGAGCGCTGTATGCGAAGGTCAACGCGCCCAATGTTTCGATCTTCTTATCGTCAAGAAGATCAAGCTTGGAGAGGAACGCCCCGAGATAACGGTTATCCGGATCAACCCGGAGTTGGTTCAGCAGGTCTTCAACGTATGTCGCGACGTCATGGTGCAGCAACTTGAGGAAACCCACACCGGCCAGAACCAGAATGAGACCTTTGGTCCATTTAAATATCGCAATGGCGAGCAATCCTTTGTTTCGGCGGTGCCGGCCCTTGTGATTTTGACTGGAATTCATCTTGCGTCGCGCTCCCTCCCCTGCGCTCTCAGTCTTCTCGGGCCCCCGTCCGGACACAAGCCAAAAGCCTAACGAGAATAAGCTCAGCTACCGCTGGTGAGAGCGGGGCTAAGTAGCACGAAGAACCCTCATAAAATTTCAGGACGGTTACGCGAGGGTCAGCGGTTTACGCTCCCGCTAGCGGTGCGAAGGTTGTACCCGCTTTCTAAATTCACTCGCTGCGCTCATGTGGCACTGCTGCATCGCCTGGTTAGGCGATGCGGTGCTGGGGAAAGAAACACAGGAAATCTAGGTGGCGCGACAAAGCCGGCCAGCGCGGGAGGCGCTGACCGATTAGCCATCCGACGGATGAACTTCTACTGCTTGTCGAAAAAGTACGTCCCATCCACTGGCTTGCCGTTCGCATCTGGCTGCGTCTCCGTAACGGTCCGGCTTTTGCCGTCAGCTGCGACGACCACTTTGCCGTGACCCACGTTCTTGCCGTCTTTCGTCAGCGTGTAGGTGAGCGTGTTCGCGTCGACCTTTGTGTAGGCGCGCACAGCGTGATTCGTAGCGCCTTTCGCAGCATACTCTTTCCCGTCGAATTTGCCGGTCCAAACCTGATGCACTGGTTTCCCGGCAGCGTCGACGCCGTCCCCGGTGATCGTCACGTCGCCACCGCTTTGCGCATAAACAACAGTGTTGTTGTGCGCCGCGTTCGCCGGAATCTTCGATTTCGCTTCATTGAGTTTCCACGTTCCCATAAAGGCGTCGTCGCCGGCGAAGCAAAGGCTGGCCACGGCGGCCGAAACGAGAAGTGCAAGCAGTGTTGTTTTTCTTTTCATGACTAGCATACAGGGGCTTGGGGAATGAGGGGTCAAGCCACAAAGGCACCTAATTCGGCTTGCCCTGCGCGTTTGCCAGTTGATGCCAATTCCCGCGGGTGGCGACTGATGTCTGAAGCTGATACCCGCGTGAGGCTTCCGCACGCCTAACGAGAACAAGATAAGCTGCGGCCACTGGCGCAAAGGCCAATCCGTGGAAGAAGGAAAGTAGCCACCAGGAAGGCATCAGCAAAACGCGGAACAGTGGCCGTTAGCGTCATCGTCTGGTTAGGCATCATCGGGGCTCCTTCACCCGCGATGTGTAGCTAGAGACGATCAGCAGGAACTCAGCGATATCTGCCTCGCCGCTGACTTCAGCCCAGAAATTAGCCGGAGCTGGGGATGCGAGATGCGCCGGATCGTAGATGCTCGTCGTAATCTTAACGGCGTTACCGGAGCGCTGAATGCCTGTGAACGCCGGGACAGTATTGATGGTGTGTGCGCGGTAGAAGGTGCAGTCACGCCTACGGGCCTCTCCCATGGCCGTACCTGCCATCGGGCCGATATCGAAGCTAATTTTGAAGCCGTCGAGCTTGCGCGTCAGGGTACCCCTAAACGAATCCATAGTACCTGTGTGCTGGAAACTGAACTCTGCCGGAGCGTCAAATACGCCGTAGCGAACATCGTGAGTCTCGGGTGCCGCTGTACACATGCTAACCAACAGTAGGAAAGTGACCAATGTAAGTGCGCGCACGGGAATGAGCCTAACGAGACAAAGATGCGCTGCGGCCACCGAGACCGAGCGTCGATCGGAGTGAAATAATTCTAGTCACAGGAAAGGTAAACGTGCGCCGGGTGCCCGTTTACGCTCCCGCTAGCGGTGCAAGTTTGTACCCGCTTTATAAATTCAGTCGCTTTGCTCATGTGGCACTGCTCCATCGCATGGTTAGATGTGTGCGGTGACATCATCTCACTGCTTTCCATGCGAACAGGAGGGCGCTGATACACCCCACGTTCCAGATAAGAGTGCACCATCGCCAGCGGCTATGCAGAGATTTCGCCGACGGATCAGCGCGAATCCACTGAGGTGTATAGAAACACCAACCAAAGGCGCATCGCTGAAATGCAACAGCGCTGCGGAAAAGCGTCCTCTCGGGGGGGCGGAATAAAAAGCCATTTGGTCGGCCATCTCTCTCCCAGGCATCACGATGGAATGAGTATTCGTAACGGATGAGCCGGTCGAGAAAGTAAAAACCGGCCAGCAGAACGCCGACGAATCCGATCAAAGTGATTACGGCTAATGCGATCAAGGCATTCTGCATCTAACGAGAATAAGCTCAGCTACGCCTTCCGACCGGCGAGACTGAACTGGAGTGAGGATAAACTAGTCATGTTGAAATCTGAACTCGGTAAGGGAAGGCGTTTACGCTCCCGCTGGCGGTGCAAGGTTGTACCGCTTTGTAAATTCAGTCGCTTTGCTCATGTGGCACTGCTCCAGCGCCTGGTTAGACCTTGGATATTGACTGCCATTGATCTTTCATCGCGCGGCTTCAACTGACCGCTCGGCATGTATCGGCTTACCGTTCTTGTCTGTGCCGTCTAATCGCTTCGCATCGCTAGATAGAATAAAGGTATCTATGTAAACGCCCCCATCCCATACAATTTCATATTTCCGTTCTACAACCGGTCTTTCGAGGAACCGCCACCTTCCCCGCATACCATCCGCGTATCTCGCGGTGCGGTTACTCGCGATCGCGACGTGGAACCTGCCGTGAAAAATCCAATCGCCTACAATCGGGTCAACTGTGGCACCAGTTTGCGCAAATAGGTTACAGGAAATCAAGAATCCAAGGATAACTAGACACCTGAATTTCATTTGGGGATTAATGCACCTCATAAGGTCTAACGAGAACAAGATCAGCTACCGCTGATGAAGCCACGCTTTGCTGACATGGAAAACTGTCTCATGAAATTCTAGTGTGGTCACGTACCGCTCGGCGGTTAACTGCATCGCCTAGTTAGATCATTCGCGTATTCTTGCGCTCTGTGTCGAGCATAACTCTGAACCGAGATAACAAGAATAATGACGCCAAATATACCAAGAACGAATGCGATCGGGGCGTATACAAATCCGGCTGTGATGTAAACGAGCGGATAGACTTCGCGAGGAGCATCCGTCCCCCGGTTGATAAGGAAGCCCGGTAGGAGCAAAGCGATCGGAGCGCCAAGCAATGATGCGCAACCTGAGATTATGCCGATCATCGCGGTTTTCTTCTTGCCCATGATCTAACGAGAACAAGATCAGCTACCGCTGACGAAACCGAGGTTAATGATGACCGAGAACGTTGTCATGAAAAACTCCAATGTGGTCACGGACCGGTCAGCGGTTGGCTGCAGCGTCTGGTTAGACGACAGGTGTGGCTTCAATCTCGATGATCTTATCCAGATTAAAGCCACTGTCTGCTTTGCCTCCCGCCCAAAAGCTGAAATAGAGCCTGACACCAAGGTGGCAGCCAGGGCAATAAAAGTCGAGAAACGAGCGTGAATCGATCGGATGTGCCGCAACGAAGCTGTCGATCCGTGCGGAATCTTCGGAGGACAGGTTGGTGAACTGCTGGTGCTCGTGCTTCTCTAAGTTCTTGCGCTCGAAGCCGACCCTCTCGTGGCATCGTGGACACTCGTAGAACGAGTAAAGCTCAGTGTCCTCCTCCTCGGAACTGAAGTAGTCCTTCGTAAAGCGGGCGCTTGCATCGACGAGTGTCATATCGTCTAACGAGAAGTAGACGAAATTTCGTAATTAAAGGCGAACATTTCTTCGCCTATTTCGGCGATCGCGGGCATCAACCTGGAAAGTATCGACATCCTCCGAATTAACTTTGGGGACCGGGTTGCGCAATCCGAATACGCCTAAACCGCCCCAGGAAGGGCTGCTGCGTTCTTATTGGAAGGCAGATACTGGCCCTCCGCCGCGCCAACCTGAGCCGTGTCATGATAACCATATGCTCCAACTCTTCGATTCGAATAGGATGCTATCCGGCATGGAACTATCTCGACGTTTTTGTCCCGATGTCACATAATCGGCGGATTACGTTACTCGATGTATCGACGGGTTTACGGCCTGAGGGAGTTTGAACCACGGCTGCATTTTCGCTGAGACATCTGCTCGCGCGATCGCCCAATTCAACCCGATGCAAAGTCACCGTGGCACTCACCTAACTAAGTAAGATGAAGACTAAACACAAATCACTCGGATCATATCTTCCAAATCCAAATAGCATTCTGCTGGCGACACTTTCGATTTCGCTCGCGTTTTTCTCGAGGCCTGTCTTGGCGCAGGATCATCAACTCGTTCTAACCGAAATCTCATCCACCAGTTTGAGCGTCCTTTATGATGGAGCCAGCGCCGGAATCACGGTTAGCCCAAACGGAGCGGATAGTTGGTTGGTCACATTCCCTACCACGACCCACCTCGGCTTGGAGCTCGATTGGCAGGAACCTGAAGATCCGACCCTGGTTAACGACTTCAACATCTATCATCCGGATATTGGCGTATCTAATACATGGATAGTCTCCAGCGAATTCACCTTGCCAGGTGGGCCTACTCAGGACAGTGCTCAGCCGGCCGATGGGCACACGTTTGCCATGATCGGGGGCGATTTTCTCGATAATCAGCCGATCGATATGACCTTTCATGATCTCGCCGCCGACACCGCGGCCGTTCCTGAGCCCGGCAGTTTGCTGACGGCGATGTCCCTGGCGGTGGCAGTCCTCTGCACCGAGTTACGTCGGCGCGCGAAGAAAAGAAGAGCCTAAAAGCGGCGAAGGAAAGGGAGCTTCGGTGTCACCGAAGCCGCTTTGAATACCGACAAGCTCCGACGTTTCTTGGTCCGCACGAAATGTCAAAAGTGAAGTCAGACCCCAATTCTGATTCCTCAGTTACCGAGATCGGAGTTTCCGCTAAGGCCACTGCCCAGTGAATTGTCCGGGAGAGGCATGGCGGGTTTGCGTGTCTGGGTATCGACCAGTTTGTGGTCGGGTCCGTAAATCCGCAGTTCGCTTCCCTCCTTCTGCGAGAGAAATCCGACGAGCCTAATAGCATGCTCCTTCTCGGGGTAGGAGAGCGGCGCCGGCAACTGTCCGCCAGTCAGGATGAAGCCGTCTTTCGTTTCTCGGAGTTCGAAATCCAGCATCCCAATTAGAGCAGTCCTATTTGCCTATGAGGCCGATTACACCCGGCGACCGCAGCCGGAGCAATAAGGTACAGACTAAATGCAAATGTAATAGATGATGCTTGGTATTATGCCGGCAAAAAAGAGAACGACAAAGATCGACACTTCTCCCAAGCCCTGAAGACCACGTACTTCCCGACTCCAGGGCTCTTGCAATGAGGGCGGATGCCGGCAGCTCTGCAACTGAGATGGGACGGTGGGGTATGTTGAATGCATTGCCCGAGGAACTGGTGTTTCTAGTTCCGAGAGCGAGATCTTCCAGGGTCCGCCAGTCAGGCATTCCGTCAGACCAGTAATGTGTCGAAGACGTAATCGTTCCGTTTTGCCACATCGAGCGAAGCTGGCCGATCGTGAAATGGTCCTGTCTGCTGTTCGCCTTGAAATAAATGATAGCGAATAGAATTCATCGACGCGCGCGTTCTCGCTCGCTCGCCTAAGTCTCTCTCGATGCATTTGCACAGAGGAGCGCTGCTTGTTCAAGACTAACCTTTGGCAACGACCTAGATCGAGCCCGTCGGGAATTAATCTGAACGGACAGCGATTTCGCGCTGTCAGTAAATGTAATGACGGGGCTAACTGGGCAGGGAGCGCGCCCACAAGGAACTGCAGAGAGAAAATAGTTATGGCAAACGTTTACATTGAACCGAAACCGAAGGCTCGCCACGAGCACGAAGCGATTGATCACTACACAATTCGTCAACATGCCAAACAGGAACGCTGCACAGCGGCCCATATAAAACTCAGAAAGAGGCGATTGATGCCGCAAAGGGTGCTGGACATCATCCGCTGGTCGCTCGTGTACCCGTGACCGATAAAAGGAAATCCAGACCACTGGCGTTCGGCCTAGGCCGATTCGGGTTGTTCCGTTAGGCGGAAACGCCGCCTGCCAAACAAGTGGTGAAGCCCGTCTATGGGCACTTTGCCTATCCGCGACCACTGGTGCATTCCGGCGGGCGGTTTGGTTTTTCCCGCGCCTCGCATCCAGTTCGAGTGTCGATAATTAGCTTGATCCTGACGCCTCTGGTGCCGACCAAAGTGAAGGATCCGCGATCGGTTCTCCGACGTTACAAATTCACAGACTGATCCCTCGTCCCCCCCCGCAGGGCGTGCGGCAGGCTTCGAGTTTGCGGCTTTGACGGATCGACGCGCGTCGCCCTTTCTTTCAATGATCTTGTGGGTCTGCGCGGAGCCTCGCTGAGGCTTTCCTTTGCCGGACTCGGCTTGCCTAACGTGAACGTTACACCGCCCTTGTCGTCGATCTTCACCGCGTTTACCCAGAAATGAAGTCGCTCAGGAATCCGGATATGTAGCCGAGGGAATCGTCCGGGCCTTCTTGCGCCATCGGAGGTAAAACAGGAAGGAAGGCTCAAGGATGTATAGCGTCTCGTCAAGATCGTGCCACTCCAGCAACGATGTGCTGATCTTCTCCTGGATCTGATTAAGATGATCAAGTGCTTGTCGAACTTTTAGCTGGCTGGGTTTAGCAGGTTAGGAATTGGCAAGTCATCCAAGCGGCGCGAAATTTCGGGAAGATCCATTTCGTAGACAATGGGATCGAGTGTGAAAATCATTAAGAGATACTCGTACGTGTTATATTTCCTTCTTTTAACCGTTCGGAGGCCCCGGGCAATTATTTTGTATCTCGGCCTCGAATTCACCGAAATTAGACACGGCGATGTCGTTCAGCAGCCGGTGAACCTCGGGAATCGGCAACGACAAACCGACGGAATGCTCGGTTCTCGCCGCAATGCTTTTCGAGGAGCAAATCTCTGAGTAAATCGCTTGCGCGACCAGAGGAAGACCCACCGCCTCTTCGGCTATGTGATCCAACGCTTGCTGATCAACCCTTAGATTGAGTGCCGCGAAACCCTTACGGCCGATTTCGGCGAGGTCTCTCTTTGTCCACCTCGTCATCACAAGGTGGCGTGTTCGACCAGTGAGATCGGGATTCGCCTGCGCCAAATCATAAGCATGGTGGGTCGTGCTCAGTACCGCCACGGAAACCTGGGCGTCTACAAATCGTTTCCACTGCTGCGCGACCTGCTTCCGCACACTCGGACTGAGGTAATGAAAATCCTCCAAAATGAGAAAGATGTTCGTCATTTGTAGGACCGGAATTAAAAGTTCTGGGCACGGGTCGGCGAGGACCTTCTCCCGGCACTCCTCCTCGCTTCTTTCCTTGCCTAACGATGTGATTACTTTCCCGGTTACTGAGGCCAACCATTGCCAACCGAGGTTTCCGCCTGCCTCAGCGCCCATTTTCGCTGTCGTAGTCCTCGCTCGCGTGACGCTCGTTACTCTAGAGAAGTCAATTTCTTGGAGCGCCTTCTTCCAGAGCTGGTCCGTCGTAAGCCCGACGTCGCATCCAATCGAAAGTGGCTGTAAGCCAAGACTTGCGCACACGCTTGAGATCAAAGTCGTCTTTCCTGTCTTGGAGGGTCCGGTGATTAGGCATAACGTCCCCTTGTTTTTTATGGCATTGGTTAGTCTCTTTTCGTATGTCCCGTCAGATACGGAAACGTAGGTGTGCGTCGGTGTCCCCTGAGTCAAAAAGACTTCCTCGGTTGTAAGATTATATCTCATAGAATGCCGCTGCGCGGGTTAGTTATGGTTCCTCGACCTCGATCTCGTCGGTGTCGATCTTTTTGATTCGATAGGTCTGCTCTTCAGCAACGCCGATGTTGTGCTTAATCATCGCTCGCTTAACCGATCACCGCCGATCAAAATCATTGGTAAGAATTATCCTTCCCGCTTGTAGTTTTCATCCTCTGGCTGTTAACGACGCTTCAACGTATGATTCTGTATTCTCCATCTGGAATCCAAACATAAATCCCTCGGAGCGCGCGACTGAAGAGAATTCGGTAGGCCTGTTGTGTGCGTTTCAGTAACTCACGAGTCATCATGCCGTCGGGATTCTTCTCGTTTCTCGCCTGGCGTGCTAGATGAGCGATGCCACGCTCGTGCACGGCGGCGGGATTAATTTCCCATTTTCCTAATCGCCAGCGTAGGTCATCAAGCCAGAGAATCCCGACGTAATCGTAATCAAAGCCACGAATTGCATAAGGGCAGCCGACTTCGTAGGGAGTCATAGGCCATTCTACTGCCGGCTGCAGCTCGAACATACGCGGTGTAATCGTGGCGTTAGGAACGAAGTTCCACGGCCTCGACCAGACGCGCTTTTCGCCCTTAACGAGGTATGTCTCACAGAAATCTTGCATACTTGCAGGTAACTCGTGTGGAGACGTTGCCTTCGCCGTTTTCCATTCCCTCGAGTATGATGAAAGGAGGCGGACTGAATTCCCTTCAGACGCGCGCTGGCGAAGGATGGCCTCGAGCTCGCCCGGATTGTCGAACAGCTTGAAATCGAATCCCGCGACGTAAGACTTTCCGTTTCACTCGATATTCGGGTGATTCGTCAGCTGCGCGCGCCAGATCCTCTCGCCGCAACGCTTTCGCATGTCGATGATGTTCTCGGCGATTGGAGATTGCTCAGTCCGCCACGATGACGCGAGGACTTGGTTCTTACTAATAGGAGATCCGGCTAAGACCGATTCAAGCCAAGTAACATACTCGGCTGAACCCGCGCCGCGAAACTGTGCATCACCCAGGTCTACGATTTCCGGAAAAGGGGAGCCGAGTTCGACGCTCCATTTTTTAATATCGCCGATGGTTGTATTTTCCCGTTCGCGGAATCCTTGTTCCTCGTCCAAAAAGGAAAATCGTTAACTGCGATGTGCAAATGATGTGGTATACCTGCCGGCCAAGCGTCGTTGCAAAGCCAAATTGTCCGCGACCGCTGGTGTGCTCGGGATTAATTCGAGACATGAGCTTTCATCTACGATGGTGATCAGATTTTGATCGTCAGCCGATCCATCATGAAAGCCGCGGCCCAGATCTCGCAGTAACTTAAGATTCTCGCGCCATTGAGAGGCATCGGACATCAAGTCCTCTCCATGCTCTTGGCGAAGGGCACCCAGTTTGTGTGTAGTCAGAGGGGTAACGATGCTCGCTTTACGGATTAGGCCGGCGCCACCTTCCTCTGCGATTTGATGGAGAGATGTAGCTCCAGTTGCTGTTTTGGCTCAGAGAAGTTGTCGTAAAAACGACATCTCCCTCTGGGAGACGTTTTGTCCGTAACAAGGCTTGCCCAGAGTCGGGCGGCAATCGCGGATTTTCCCGAGCCCGGCGGACCCTCAACGATGATTACTCGCTTTTTGGGGGCTGAAAGATCGCCTTTCAGAAAGGTCTCTTCTACTGCGGCTTTGCACAGGGCGAAGGCCCTTCGTTCGATTGTCTCAGCAATTCGAATGGCGAACTCTCCGGATGGAGAATTTGAGTGCCGATTTGTGCGACGAATCCGCGTCGCTGTCGATAACGCCCAGTTGCAAAGCGCCTCGCGAATTCTTCATCGGGTTCTGCAATGCGTTCTTTGAAGAAGCTCGGAAACGAACCGTTTACGTCTTCGTCAGATGTCGTGAAGATCGGATAATGTTGAACCAATCTGTCGTTAGGGGCCTGCCTGTATGCATTCGTGTACGGCTGGTGGTGAAACAGAACGCAGCCA
The DNA here is from genome assembly GCA_963824205.1 of uncultured Verrucomicrobiae bacterium. Classification (GTDB taxonomy): domain Bacteria; phylum Verrucomicrobiota; class Verrucomicrobiia; order Chthoniobacterales; family UBA10450; genus JBBRDU01. The sequence continues at coordinate 2,059,553 of CAWGOG010000001.1, forward strand.
TGAACTCTGGCGTTATGAGCAGATAGCCGATCGAAACCGGCGGCAGTATTCGGTGTAGCCCGGACTTGGTCAGACGGATGAAGTTCTTGCCGGCCGCCTCGATCGATTAATCCTTAGCCGGCTTTCCCCGGCTTATCGGCCGCCGTAGTCCAGTCTTTCAGCTCGATTATAACTGCAGCAGGTGCGCTTTCGTAACGCCCTAAAAGCACGACATCCGCCCATGAAGAGGCGGCGGGCAATTGATATTCGAGCGCCAGGTTTCCACGACTCCCGAAGAACAAATGCAATGGTTGGAACGACGGAGCTGGAAAGCTCGGCTTAACTTTCCGAACGAACTCTCCCAAGCTTGGGCTTCCCGTTTGCCATATACGACCTGTCTCTTCTTGAAGTCGATTCACCAAGCCGCCGGGATTGTCCGCAACGTGGCGACGGAACCCTTCGATCGTGATTAGCATTAAGGCGAGCCTCTCTCAGAGAGAGGTATATTTCGTCGCGTTGCCGCGCGCCTTGTTAGGCGGGTATTTTCGCTGTTTCTTTGCGAGCTTTTCGCGGATTCCTGCTAGCCCAAATCAATTCCAAGATTGTCGGCCAACTCGATTAAGTAGATTCCAACGTCTGCAATTTCCTCCGATACGGCGTTCTTTCTCTCCTTCGCCTTAAGCGCACTTTCTTCTAAAGTGTCCCATTGAAACTGCTCGAGCAGTTCGGCCACTTCGATGGCTATTGAACAAGCGAGATTTTTCGGACTGTGAAACTGCATCCAATCGCGCTCGATCGCCAAATTTCGGATCGCTGCACGGATCTCGTGCGGTTCGCTAGCTCGTCAGGCGAGACCTTAGCAGAATGCTTTTGTCGGGAATAAGAAAAAAGGCCGTCGGCGGAATCAAGCGCTACGGGCTGAATTGGTAAGCGTGAATCGTCTTCTTACCGCGCCGCGGAACGCTTAACGTGATTGTACGACGTTCGTGCCGTATACTTCGACATGATCTCCGTCCGCCAGCATTGACGAATTAGGATGCCCGCGCAAAAGAACAAGTCCGTTAGCTCCAGGATAATTGTCGCGCCCATTACGGCGCAATCGAGGAGACACACCCTCTCTTTGTTCGAGAGACTACTTTGCCATCAATCCAGCATTTCTGATAAAGAGAACCTCCCTGTGACGAAGCCGCCTGGGTGCCTGCATGCGTAACCCAATATTCGTTTTGCTTCGCGGCGTTCGCTTTATTCACCGCATCGGCACGTTCTTGTATCGCTCGCTGCTGGTTAGCGTTTTGCAGGGCGAAAGCGGAAGCCTTGGCTTGATCGAAGCCATACTTTTGGCGAGCCGCTTCTGGCAATTCCGTGAAATAGAGTTTCACGATACCTGAGTCGGTGATGACTACGATTCCGTCCGGTTCGGTTCGGCTGACCGTAACATCCTGTATTCCTTGCCGTCAGCGGTCTTGAAATCGTCGCCCTTTGCGCGCGAGACAAGCAAGCACAGTGTAATCAGATAGCAACGCTCTTTTCATCGTTTAGTCACCCTAACGGGCACATGGTCCTTTGGGGAGCGGAAAAAGAGGTTTTGGCTGGCACAGATTTAGCGGCGTTTTCGGCCATGGGCCAATCTAAACAGAAGACGGACGTGAAGCGGTCCCGACGCGTAGCGGGCGCGTCGTTAAGGGCTTGGCGTGATGAACTCGTCCAAGGCGAGCTCGTGCCGATCTTAGAGCAGATCGAGCGGATTACGCTGGGCGAGCGAGGAGAAAGAACAGTGGGCAAGGCGCTTCAAAGAGAGGAGCTCGAAATGAGCGGCTATCTAGCCGTTCATTTCGATTCTAGTATAGGCGAATGCGACATCGATCATGTGCTCGTCGGACCTGGCGGTGTGTTCGTCATTGAAACGAAGTATCGACGCGGCAACAGTCTAACGATTAGACTCCCGGGACAGGGACGGGAATATTTATCGGAAGACAAACGCGGCGAGAAAATCCCGATCGCGCAGGCAAGGCGCGGCGCGAGAAAAGTGACCGACATCATTCGTGAAAAATGCGGTATCGCGGAAGGCGTCTGGCCGGTAGTGAGTATTCTGGGGCAACTGGCGCATAGCGGACGAGTGGGCGTCGACTGAGCGCTCGGGTGTTTACTCCCGCTTCGCTGCAGGATTACGTGCTGCAGCAGCAGCCGATATTGAAGCGGATAGAGATCGATCTCATCGCGTCGCATCTCGAGCGCTGCGCGCGGAATTAGGACGCCAAAGTCCTCGGAGGTCAGCGGTCGGAGGTCGGTGGGCGGAAGACGAAAGACGGGCGCTCGCGGAGGCGAGCGGGTTATCGGCTCTTTGTTATTGGTTGTCAGGCGTCTGGCGCCAGACGCTGAAGCCGTCGGAGAAGGTGGCGACTGCGATGCTCTTCCCGTCCGGGCCGTAGGTGAGCGCGGAGATGTAGCCGCCCATGGGCAGGAATTCGGTCGTTTGTTTCCAGTCCTTCGTGTTCCAGACGGTGACGGTGTTGTCGCGGCGCGTAGCCGCCAACGTGACTGCTATCGGGAGAAAAGGCGATGTGCTGCGCACCGCACCCGAGCGTGATCCGTTTGGTTTCGGTCCAATCGGCTGTGTTCCAGACAAGAAGTAGCCCGGACGCATCGGATTGCCAGGAATCGCGCGCACACACAGCGACGGCTTGTTTGCCATCGGGCGAGAAGGCAACGCCTTGCACCAGTTCCGCCACGTTTTTCTCCATCTGGAATACGAACTTCTTTTCGCGCATATCCCAGACGCGCACGTTGGCGTCGTCGTTAGTCATGAGAAGACGGCCATCAGGAGAAAGTGCGACTGTGATCAGAAGATGTTTCGGCGCAGGCCACGGAACCGCGGTGACCTGGCCGCTGTTTGCATCCCAAATCCGCGCGTCACCGGGTGTGCCGCTTTTGCCGCCTACCGCGGCAAGGGTGGATCCGTCAGCGGACCAGGCGAGAGCGAACGGCGCGCCTTTCCAATCGCCGATGGTGGCTTTTACGGCGTACGAAATCGCATCGACGATTTTGACGCTGCCGGGTGTGCCGTTCTTTTGGTCGAGAGCGACGGCGATGAGTTTGCCTCCCGGTGCGACGGCGAGTTTCAGAATTCCAGAATCGAACTGTGCGATGGGCACGAGCTCGCGTCCGGCCTCCGGATCCCAGCGGACGAGCGCGCCGTCGCCGTAACCGGCATAATATGCTTTCTCGTCGAAAGAACAGGCGACGGCGGTGGCTCGCGTGGCGTAGCGCGAGGCGAGCCGATATTCCGGCCTAACGGATACGGAATCTGCTGAGGCCTTGGCCCATCGCCGGGCGGCTTCGAATTGGCTGCGGCTGTGCCAGACATCGTAATCGAGACTTTCCCCAAGCTGGTCGAATAATCCGGCGGCAGTGGCGTGATCGCCGGCGTAACAGGCGAACCGGCAGAAGTTGTTCTTGTTCCAGATGGACTCCGGCCATTGCTTCAGGATGTCGCGGAAGCCATCGCGCATCCGGGGCCATTGAATGGCGCTTTCGCGAAAAAGATTTCCGAACAGGAAATCTTTGCTCCAGGCGATCCGGGTATACAGAGCTTGCCCTTCCTGTTTATCGTAATGCGCGGGAGCGTCTTCGGCGAAGTGTTCCCATTCATCGCGATGACCGAACCAACGCGGCGTGAGGTAGTAGGCGCGGTCGAAGTAATACTCGTAGTAGGTAGGCTCGCGCGCGACGGCTTCTTCGAAGAGACGATCTTCCTCGGGACGTTTCCAACCCTGGCCGAGAGCGACGGCTTGCATGGCGACGTACCATTCCGGACAGCGGCTCGGGTGTTTGGCGGCAGCTTCAAGACAATCGCGAGCCTGAGCGAGTCGATCCCGCATGAGGTGTCCGCCTTCTGCGGTGACTTCGCTGGCCCAGCCGGTGCCGCGCGCCTGCCATGCGTAGTTCACCAGGTTGTGGGCGCGGGCGACTGGTTCGGTGATTGAGTTAGGAAACTGTTGATGCCAGGCATCGAGCAGGGCGAAGATTTCGCGCCATTTCGCGGGATCGTCACCGGCATATCCGGCGCTGTGGAGTCCATCATAAAATGTGGGCAGTTCCCAGCGGCCTTCCGGGAGACGCGTTTTGTTTCGGCGAAGTGCGTCTGCTTGTTTTTCGAGAGCGCTAAAGTTTTTTTCCAGAAAGAGCCGATGAACAGCCGAGGCGATCTGCCGTCGGTTGGCGAGGCCATCCTGATGCGGAAGGGGGTTGACTGTGAAGGCGGAGTTGTGTCCGCCAAACAGGTCGTCGGCCGAATCGAGGTTCGCCGGATCCTGTAACCAACGGTCGTCGGCGAAGAATTTGTATTCGTGATGCCCAGGTTTCAGGACGACTTGCGTTTTCCATTCGCCGTCAGGGCTTCGTTGCATCGGATTGGCGGAGGTGTTCCAACCATTGAAGTCGCCCGCGAGGAAGACGTTTTTGGCTGATGGATTCCAATAGACGAAGTCGACCGGGTGCGGGCCGGTCTGCTGTCGGTGCGACCGAGAACACGCGGCGAAGACAAAGAGCGCGGTTAGCAGAGCGCAATAAATGACAGGGCGCATGAGGGCGAAAGTAGAAAGGCTGAAGTAGAAAGGAGAAAGGCGGAGGTCGGAGGTCGGAGGAGGTCGGGGAGCGTCGGTAAGGTATATATAGTGAAGACGCTCGCGAGCGAGCGGGTTATCAGGTGTCGGTTGTTCGTTATTGGGACGAAGGCTAGGCCTTCGGGTTAATCGTTCTTCGTTCTCGGTTACTGGAAGAGCGCACGGAAGACTGGCACGGATTTAGCGGCATGAGAGGCATGAGCCAGTCTAGACAGCGGGTGGGCGTGAAGCGGTCACGGCGCGCGGCCGGCGCGTCGCTAGGGGTTTGGCGCGAAGAACTCATCCAGGACGAGCTCGTGCCGATCTTAGAGCAGATCGAGCGGATTACGCTGGGCGAGCGAGGAGAAAGAACAGTGGGCAAGGCGCTCGAGGAACTGGAGGATGAGGGCTATCTGGCCGTTCATTCGATTCTGTTAGGCGGATGCGACATCGATCATGTGCTCGTCGGACCTGGCGGTGTGTTCGTCATTGAAACGAAGTATCGACGCGGCAATGGTTTGATCACGTTTAGAAACGGACAGGGAGTATTTATCGGGGACAAACGCGGCGAGAAGGGTCCGATCGCGCAAGCAAGGCGCGGCGCGAGAAAAGTGACCGACATTATTCGTGACAAATGCGGCCTCGCGGAAGGAGTGTGGCCGGTGGTTGTATTCGTAGGCAACTGGCGCATAGCCGACGAGTGGGCGTCGACAGACGCCCGGGTGTTTACTCCGGAGTCGTTGCAGGATTACGTGTTGCAGCAGCAGCCGATATTGAAGCGGATCGAGATCGATCTCATCGCGTCGCACCTGGAGCGCAGCGCGCGGGATTAGGACGCAGCAGCTGCGGGTTAGCCGTCCGCGTAAGCTACGCTCACGCGGCTGGAAGTCAGAACTCAGAGATCAGAAGTCAGTAGTCAGAGGGTTTTTAAAAGCTGCCGTAACGGATGCGAAGCAATGGCCTGCCAAAGGAATCGAGCCCCAGTTTTCTCCCGCTCGGTTAGGGCTCGAGCTCAGTCCCTCACGGATTCTTCTGTTTTGGCGATGTGTTCGTCGGTCATGGTGACCGCTTGTTCGGTGACCCTGTAAGTTCGCGCGACGGCAAACCAGCCGTCCGCCTTAAAAAAGTTGAATTCTTCGAGCACGTTGAGTTCCGTCGGGCTTTTCCAGCCGGTGGCGATGAGCCATTCCTTGCGCATGCTGTCGAGGCTGCAAGTGGCGCAAATCTTCTGGATGTCAGCCATGGTCTTCTTTCCATCCTCGCCTTTGGCCAGGCCGAGCTCTTTCTTGTGCAGCGTCTCAGCGAGATCCCGCGGCATCTTCAAGGCCTTGCCGTCCGTTAACGAGATGATCCAGAGATAATCGCCGCCATTCGCGCGGCGATTGTTGAACGCGACATACTTTTCTCCCTCACTCCAAAAGGCGTCCATCAGGAAGCCGAAGGTGGGATACTTCGCGATGACCTTTTTGCCACTCGAGATAACCAGGGTGGCGTTTCCAAGCTCATAAAGTGTATGTCCCTTCGCGGGAATAATCTGGAGGCAGAACTTACCACTGGGCGAGCACAGGCGTTCAGGCGGAGCAGCGGATTCGTCCTCGGCGGCGGCTGCGAGGAGTGCTGCCGTTGTCATAACGCAGCCTAACGATACAACGATCGAAGTCATTGTAAGGCGTTTGTTCACGAAACCGGATTGTAATTTGACTCTGAAATGTTGAGAAGCTGAAACTGGAAGTCGGAAGACGGGCGCTCACGGAGGCGAGCGAGTTATCGGTTATTTGTTATTAGGAAAGAGCGGGGGTGGAAGGCGGAGGTCGGAGGTCGGTAGGTCGGAGGTCGGTGGTCGGTGGTCGGTAGTCGGGTCAGTGGTCAGTGGTCAGTATAAGCGTCTGCACTTAGATGCATTTGCCGGCGGCGTTTGACCATTCGAGCTGGACGTTATAGCCAGCTATTTTTTTGAACTTCCAGGCGCAGATGTCGCCGATCTCTCCGTTGTTGTCATCGTACCAGCCAGAACCGGGAATCGGATCGGTGATGGCTTCGCAAAGTTCATGCGAACTTGTTCCGGTGAGGACATCGAACACGCTCTGGCCGCCCAAGCAACCTGTGCAACTGGGGTACGGCATGAGCGCGTAGAATACTTTGGCGACGTTGTTGTGATAGCCGCAATAGCTCTGACAGGAACGACTGCCGCCCATGATCGAGACCACTCCCGGGTCCAGATAAATGAAGTAGAGCATGTTCGGGTTCGACTGTGGAACCGTCCTGGCACTGATCCAGTTCTTGAGCCGCGCTTGAACGGCCGAATCGGTAACGCTGCCGACCGGCGCGTTGGCGCTAATGGTTTTCGTCCCGATGAGCGAGCCGTGACCAATGGTCTGCCCGGCAACGTTGTATCGGTCAGTTGATCGATGAGAGGACTAACGAGGATAGCGCTAAAGAATTGATTGATCTGCGTGACGAGTGCTGCGCCGGTCGAGCCCCAGGTCTTGCCCCAAAAGATCGTGAATACCTGGACGTTTTGCAAAAGCGGTCCTGACCGATATGTGAGCTTTGGCTTTGCCGCCGCTGCAACCGCCTGCGGCAGCGATGGGTGATGGAGCGGGACAACACGAATATAATCGGCGCTCGAGGAGTTGCGCGTAACGGGCCGCGTTTGCGTTGACGATTTCCGCCGAGATGCAGTCGTCTTTTTCATGGCATTACCATCGGGCCTTTGAGAAAACTGAAAAACTGAAAAACTGAAACGCTGAAAGCGGAAAGCGAAAGCGGAACGGAAGGAGCGAAGCGCAGAGTGCAAAGAGGTAAGCGAGGGTCGGAAGTCGGAGGGCGGAAGCGGAAAGGAAGTTTAAAGGCTAAAGGCTAAAGTAGAAAGTCGAGGCGGGACAAGGACGGGAGACGGCGACGCCGTGATCGGGAGGCGGTGAAAGGAGCGAAGCGCAGAGTGCAAAGTGGGAAGGGCACGCTCGCGAGCGCGAGCGGGTTATCAGCACCAAGTCAGTGGATCGACACGGCGGCGGCTGCCCAATCGACGGGTGATGAGGCGTGCCCCGTGATATTGGCTGACAACGAATAGGCGCTGGCGTTGGTGAGCGTCTCGCCAAGATCTGCACCGGCGACGTTCTGACCACCCGGCGCCGGGACGGGGCTGGCGTCGATGAGTAAATCGGGCGCGACGGCTGTGAATGATTCAGCGCCGTTGTTGGCAGTGACAACCGAGAGAAGCGCGAATTCGTTGACCGCCGATGAGGAAACAGTCGCGCCCGCAACTAACGAATGGCCAGTGCTACCAGCGGTCTGATCGAGAGACGGGTGCGACGTTCCCTGGATCTCAGCGGCTTCAATCGTTGCCGATGAACTCCCGGTAAAGGCGGCGGTGACGGTTAACGAAGCGCTCGCGCTCACATTGTCGGTATACCAAATCTCGGTTTCGATCGCGCCGCTCGACGTGCTCACGGCTTTTGTATAGGTGTGCGCCTGATTGTCGGTAACGCTGGTTACCGTCTGGACGGCACCGACCGACAGCGCAACATAGACGGAACTACCGCTGGAAACGGACATCGGCGTGCTGGTAACTGAGGGCACGTTCACGGCCTGATTAAATGAGTGGTTGCCGAGAGTAACTGAGGGCGCCGGCGGGACGGCGCGGAATTCGATGCTGGTGAGATAGACCGGGCCGTTAAACGTATCTCCGCTTGCGCGTGTGACATCGAGCAGCGCGAGATCCTCGGGACCGATCGGCTGCGAGAGGTTAAAAACGGCGTCGTAATGATTATAGGTGACAGCTGAGAACGAATTGGTCACTCCATTCACCGTTACCACGCTGCTGGTCAAAGACGCGGTAACGAGTCCGCCGACGGGGGTGAACAAGCTGTTGAGCTGCATGGCTACATTGCCGAGAAAGACGCCTGCGTTGTTGGTCACGAAATGAACGATGACCTGCGCTGTGCCGTTCGCCGGAAAATCTGCCGGAACGTGGAAGGTCGCCGTAAAATCCTGGGTGCCGGGAGGCGATTGCATGGTCCACGCTGTCATGGAAATGGCCGAGCCAAGCTGCACTGGAAGGGTCGCGTCTGGACTAACGGAAGCGTTTTTGTTGATCGACATGGCGTTCAAGACCACGGAGATGACGCCGCTGCCGGAACCGGCCGGACCAGAAGGACCGGTTGGGCCCGTTGCACCCGTTAGGCCTGAGCCGGTTGCACCGGTGGCGCCCGTTGCGCCAGTCGCCCCGGTTGAACCGATCGTCCCGTTTGTGCCGGAAGGTCCCGTCGAACCCGTCGCGCCGGTAGATCCCGTTGGTCCCGTCGATCCGGCAGCACCGCTAGACCCGGTAGGGCCAGTTGCACCGGGTGCGCCAGTCGCTCCGGTTGGTCCGGTCGAACCTGTAGACCCGGTGGCTCCGGTTGCACCGGTTAGGCCGATGCCCGTGGCGCCTGTTATTCCAGAGGCGCCAGTCGCTCCCTTGGCGCCGGTCGTCCCTGTGGCGCCTTTCGGTCCGGTGGCTCCTGTCGGTCCGGTCGGGCCAGTCGGCCCCGGAGGCGGGGACATCTGCCTCGACGGAATCGCAGTGGCGGCGGTAACCGCCTGCGCCATTAGACAAGAGACGCTGATCGTCGCGACGATGCTGGCCACTCGGAGGAGGGAGTGCATGTGATCCTTCCGCGGAGGTTAGGGGATACGTGTCGTTGGGGGCAAGTTTTTTGCCGACGAAAAAGGACGTGGGACGAGAGATGACACGGCGGGAAAAGCGGAAAGCGGAAAGAAGACGGAAGGAGCGAAGCGCAGAGTGCAAAGAGGTAAGCGAGGGTCGGAGGTCAGGGGTCGGAGGTCGGAGGTCGGAGGTCGGAGGTCCGCGTAAAAGCTGCGCTCACGCGGCTAGGGTCGGAAGACGGAGGACGGCGATCGGAAGTTTCCGAAAAGCTGATAAGCTGCCCTAACGCGGGTGAAGGAGCGGCTCACCACGGCGAGTCTTCGACCGGGCTTTCCAAGCGAGAGGGGGAGAGAAGCGAAGGCTTCGCCGTTAGGCTGGCTTATCTCGCGTGACGTCAAGATCTCGCAGCAGGCCGTCGTGTAATCCGTAGATCCAGCCGTGCACTGACAACTTCTGGCCGCGTTCCCAGGCATCGCGCGCGATCGTCGTCGCACACACGTTGGCTACCTGCTCGATGACATTGAATTCGCAGAGCCGGTCCGAAGCTTCGCCACCGGCGTTCGCCAAAGTGTTTTCGTGCTTTTGTCGAACATCCTGGATATGACGCAGCCAATTATCGCTCAAGCCGAGCCGGTCACCGCGTAAGGCGGCTTGGACGCCGCTGCACCCGTAGTGTCCGCAGACGATGATGTGTTCCACCTTCAGGATCTCGACCGCGAACTGCATGACCGACAAACAATTAAGATCGGTGTGAACCACAAGATTGGCGACGTTGCGGTGAACGAAGAGTTCTCCCGGGTTGAGCCCGACGATTTGATTCGCAGGCACTCGACTGTCTGAGCAACCGATCCACAAATATTTGGGCGATTGCTGTAGGGAAAGGGTGGTAAAGAAGTCCGGGTCCTGCTGCCGTATGCGCGTGGCCCAGGCTTTGTTGTTGTCGAAGAGATGGCTGAGGATTCGCACGGTATGCCTTGTGATCTAACGAGGACAGGCGGTCAAGGTAAAGACCTTGGAAACCGCTTCGTCGTCCTTCGCCCAGTCGCCGCAGATCAGGTGACGAAGAAGCGAAGCGCAGAGCGCAAAGAGGTAAGCGAGGGGCGGAAGTCGGAGGGCGGAAGGCGGAAGTCGGAGGTCGGAGGTCGGAGGTCGGAGGTCGAGGCGGCGTAAAAGCTGCGCTCACGCGGCTGGGGTCGGAAGACGGCGAACGGTGATCGGAAGTCGGCACTCGGCCGCTACATTTCGAAAAGCTGCCGGACCGTCACGGAAGCGACGGTTTAATAACGGGTCAGAACTCGTTAGGATGGAACTTGGCTTCTCTGGGTTTTTCGAGGAGTCGGTTTGGGCTTGGTTTTTGCCGGGGTTTTAGACGAGGAACCGTGGGTGCGGGAGGTCGAGGTGGTGGTTTTGGTGGTGGTGGTATGGGAAGTGGTTTTCTCAGAAGCGGTGGCCGCAGTGTGTGTGCGACGACCGGTGGTTCCCGATGTTGACCTGCCGGTTGTTACTTTTCCGCTGTAACGCGGAGGACGCGCAACGTCCGCGCTCGGGGCAGAGCGAAAGCTAGACGTCACCGGAACGTTAGGCGGATAGCTGGGACCGCTGGGGCTGTAGCTGACGCTAGGCGTCTCCGATGGCGGCGTGGAATTTCGCGTACGATAAACCGCAGGAGGCAACGTAGGCGTGGGAGTTGGGGTACGATAAACCGCAGGAGGCAATGTAGGTGTGGGAGTCGGCGACTGATAAACCGCTGGCGGCAAGGTAGGAGTGGGCGTTGGCGTACGGTAAACCGCAGGAGGCAAGGTAGGAGTCGGTTGACCCGGCGTCGGAGTTGGATTGGGAGTGCGTCCGCCCGGAGGGGTCGGTGTCGGCTGCGGCCGATGGCAGGGAGGCGGACAGGGTAACGGGAAGCCCCAGCACGGGGGCGGTTCGCGCGGGCACGGTGGATGTTTCCCAGGAGGACCATGCCAGCGGTAGCACCCGCAGTTTTCTTCCCACCACCACCCGATTTCGACCTGATAGCCGCCGCGCCCGCCGCTTCGTCGCCTTCAGATCGGCCGGCCTCAGGTTTCCAGACCCATTGGCAACATGTGTAAGACCAGCGGCCGCCTCCGACCTGGATCGGAGTAAGCACGAAGGCATGTTTCTCGCCATTATTAGTGATTCCTTCACCGGTAATGAGACAGGAGTCAGTAACCGATTTTGCGATGACGAGCACACGGAAGTCGCTTTGCGAGAGATCGCAGAGCGTGTTGAGATCGAACATCTGACCATTGACGTAAAGGAAGGCATGCTCTGCGTTGTCGGAGGTGGCGGATTCACCCACGATCATACCGAAAGCGTTCGAACCCTGGGTACCAACATTCGTGGCCACACTGCTCGTGCCGCCGAGAGTCCCGAGATCGACGACGGTATAAACGATATCGGCCCGGGCGCGGGCGGCGAGAAGAAGACTAACGAGGAAGGTGACGAGAGAAAGCGAGGGGCGAAGGTTCATAAGGTGAATCCGGCTAATCCCGACTTACCCCTTCCTGCTTCCGACCCTGTAAGCGTCACGTCCGGTTTAGCTGCCGGACGGCGTCAGCGTCAATGCTAATAGCATCGCGCAGTGGCTTTCGATCGGCATAACCGCGTAAAAGCTGCGCTCACGCGGCTGAAGGCTGAAGGCGAAAGACGGCAGCCAAAGGGCAGAGGGCAGAGGGCAGAGGGCAGAGGTCGGAGGTCGGAGGTCGGGAGTCGGTAGTCAGAGGTCGACAAGGAGGTCGTCTCGGCTCCGTCGCCACGAAGGATCGCGGCAGCTACAACGTCGCGGCGTTGAGGGCGCTCCCACATTTGGGGGATTGCAAAATCCCTTACTGAATTAGCTGACCGCTTTCACCATCCACCGTCACCTTCGAGACGGTGTTTGAGCCGGGTTTGATCAAATCGATCTTCCAGACAGAATGCTCGCCGCCTTTGGCGAGAACACATTGCTTGATCGTAGCCCCGGGGAATTCTTTGAGCACCAAATGCTGCGCTTCGTTCTTGGTGATCTTGCCCTCCTGCAGTCGAGCGTTTTCGCGCGCTCCGGCTCCCGCGAAGTGCGAGAAAGTACCAGGGACATGACGACGAGAGCGCGAAGGGTCTGTTTCATGAGATCAAGTGTGCGCCGAGAGTTATCGGAGGGCAAGGGGGCGCGCTGCGAAAGCGGACCACGTAAAAGCTGCGCTCACGCGGCTGAAGGCGGAAGGCGAAAGACGGCAGGCAAAGGGCAGAGGGCAGAGGGCAGAGGGCAGAGGGCAGAGGGCAGAGGGCAGAGGGCAGAGGTCGGAGGTCGGAGGTCGGAGGGATCCGGGGCGTGGCCTGATTGAGGAAGTTTTAACGCTAAGGGCGTGACATTTTTGGGAAACTCGACAAGATTTCGCGCATGAAAATGGTCCGAATGGTTTCTTTGTTTGTGGTGTTGAGCTTGGCGTCGGCGTTCGCCGCCGCTGTCCCATCGAAACAGATGCCGCCGCCGGTGGGAGCGACCGGACCGACCGGGCCGACCGGCCCGACGGGTAAGACGGGGCCGACCGGACCAACTGGACCAAAAGGAAATCCAGGATCCCCCGGTGCGACTGGTGCAACGGGTGCGGCCGGTGCTACTGGCGCAACCGGCACACCGGGCGCAACTGGCCCAAGCGGAATGAACGGCGGACCTGGAGCGACCGGCGCAACGGGGAGCCCGGGTCCCATGGGCGCGACCGGCGCGACTGGACCAGCCGGCGTTGATGGCGATATCGGAAATGGCAATACCGCGGAAGGCACTGGAGCACTCGAGGCAGAGAGCGGCCCAACAGGAGCCACTGGTGCAACGGGCGTGACAGGTTCGACTGGTTCGACGGGACCGGTAGCAAATGTTGTGGCGACGGTCGGCCAAAACAATACGGCGATGGGATTCGACGCGATGTTTAGCAACACGACTGGCAACAATAATTCAGCCCTCGGCTTTCAAGCGCTGCTCAACAATATCTCGGGCCAGAACAACGTCGCCATCGGCGCAAATGCCCTAACCAATAATACCACCGGCACGAACAATACGGCCACCGGATTCAACGCGCTCTTCAGCAATGTTTCCGGAAATTTCAATACCGCGAATGGCTGGGCAGCCCTGAGCAACTCGACCGGCAACCTGAACACCGCGGTCGGGTATGAAGCGGGTGCTAACGACACGACCGGCACTAGTAACACGGGAGCGGGCGCGTTTGCTCTTCTCGGCCTGACGACTGGTGTCGGCAATGTCGCCATAGGCGTGCAGGCATTACAGGGACTCGCAACTGCGGACGGAAACACGGCAGTCGGCTTCCGTGCTCTTGAGCAGAGCACGGGTGCGAACAATACGGCGCTTGGCATCGACGCCGGCAGCAACCTCAGTAGTGGCGCTAACAATGTTTACGTTGCCAGTTCGGGACCGGCATCCGTGGGTGCGGAATCGAATACAATCCGTATCGGCGGGAGTAGTCACACGGCAACGTTTGTGGCCGGGATCAATGGGGTGAACGCGCAGGCCGGCATGCCGGTTTTCATTTTGCCGTCAGGCCAACTCGGGACTGGGACAATAATAGTAACGGCTTCAGGGGCGCCGGTCGGGCACGGATCGATCGAACTGAAACGTGCGCTGGCACGTTACGAATCGGAGAATCGGAAACTGAAGCAGGAATTGGCCAAACAAGGGCGCAAATCGGACGAGCAGGCGGCCAAGATCGCGCAGCTCCAGGCAACGGTGGCTGAGCAACTCAAAGTGTTGACGGCGCGTTTGCAGGAACAGGATGCGAAGATTCAGAAGGTGAATGCAAAAGTGGAGCTGAATGCACCGCGGACGATGCAGACGGCGGTTTCGAAAGAGTGATCGCGTAAAAGGCTCGTGCCTCACGCGACGGAAGTCGGTAGGCGGTAGACGGAAGTCGGAAGGCGGACGCCGCTTCGCTGCGGGTTATTGCTTTCCCGCAGAGCGGAAAGCGGATCCTCCTTCGCCGAGGCTTCGGCGTGACAAGCCCGGGGCGGCAAGCAGTGGTCAGAAGGATCGCATGAGCATGAGCATGTAGTACCGTTGCGCCCGTCGGACCGGTCGCGCCCGTTGAACCTGGGCGAAATTCTCTTGAGTTTTAAAGGTAAATTGGTAGGAACGACGCGTTCGTGACCGGTGGATCATCGTAGTCCCCCCGGAGAAGCCCCTTTTCCCTATGCTTAAAAACATTCGCATTTTAATCCTGTCCGCGCTGGTTTTGTCCTCTTCGTTAGGGGCGAGCGCGGCCACCGTCACGGTAGTGAACACGAACGATACCGGGGCTGGATCTTTGCGTGACGCGATCACCAACGCCAACAACGGTGACACGATCAATTTCAGCATCCCGGCGACTGACCCGAACTACAGCGCGGGTGCGTGGACCATTGCGCTTGATAGTGGCGATCCTAACCAGCCCTTTCCGGCATACGATTTTGGCGGTTATACGACGACCCTGCTCGTCATATCCAAGAACATTACCATTGCCGGACCAGGCGCATCTGCCATGGTGATCACCAATTCGCAAGGTCGTAGAAACGATCCGTTCCACCCGGGCAGGCTGTTCTACATCGCTCCAGGCGCGAACGTCACCATTTCCGGGTTAACGCTTACCCGACCTGCAAACGCCGACGGAGATAGCGTTGCCTTGGAAGAATTCGGGGCAGGCGCAATATTCAATGACGGAGGCTCCGTTTCGATCTCCAACTGCGTTATTACGGGAGTAGACACGCGGACCGATGGTTTGGATCTGCATGGCAGTGCGCTTTTCAATTACGGTGGGAATGCTCCCGCCACACTATACGTGAGCAATTGCGCCTTTAGTAATAACCAGACTGATAGTAGCGGCGCCTACGATATCTTAAATGGTAATAACGCGCAGGACTTCAATCTGAAAAGATTTGGAGGAAGCCAGACTCTTGTGGTTTCAAATTGCAGTTTCACCGGAGATTCCGGCAATGGCACTGTAATCATAAATTACGCGGGCAATGCCACAATCATCGGATCCTCATTTTCACATAGCAACGGCGTAAGCGTTATAAACAATGAGGCGGTAACTGTAACTTATGGTGCAGGAGGTTCAGACTTCTATCCGGCTAGCATGAAGATCGTTAATAGCACCGTTTACGATAATCAGGTGTTAGAAACAATCTTCACTTCAGGTTCTTTCACTATCAGCGACAGCACGATCACCGGTAATCAATCGACTTTTGCCGATACTCACGGACGTCATTTTCCCGGTGGAATTTGGGTTTTTGGCGGGACGGCTAACATTGCCAATACAATCGTGGCTGGAAACACCAGCGTGACAGGGGCCCCGGACGTCTCCGGCACATTCAATTCGCTGGGCAACAATCTGATCGGCGCGACGGATTACAGCACGGGCTGGATAGCCTCAGACCTTACCGGCAGCATTACCGCCGGGTTGTTAGACCCGCAGCTCGACCCGAACGGGTTGCAAAACAATGGTGGCCCGACGCCAACCATCCAACTACAGCCGACCAGCCCGGCGCTCGGCGCAGGGAACGTCGCCCTAGCCTTGGATCCAAATAATTATCCACTGCTCTTCGACCAGCGCGGCGCCCCTCGCGTCGTCAATGGCAAGATCGACATCGGAGCGGTGCAATCGAACGCCACGGTGCCGCCGCAAGGCTTGGTGGTCACCACTGACCAGGACACGGACAATCCGCCGCAGGTTACCTTGCGCGACGCGATCGCTTACGCCCAGTTCCTCGGCGGAACGCAGACGATCACATTCAATAACGGCAGCGTCTCGGGCGCGACAGTGAATTTCTACGACGGCAATCCGCACAAGATTACTCTGAACGGGAGCGAGCTGCTTATTCAAAGCGGCGACCTAACAATTCAGGCGCCGGGTGCGAATGTGCTGACGATCGATGGCAATCAGCTAAGCCGGGCTTTTGAAATCGCCAGCGCGGCGACCGTCCAGCTGGAGGGAATGACGGTTACGAACGGCAAGGTCGCGACCACCGGGAACAACCAAGGAGGCGGCATTCTCAATAACGGTGCGTTGACGATGACCGACAGCACAGTCTCGGGCAATTCGGTCAGCGGTAGCAGCGAGGGGGTTGGTGGCGGCATCTTTAACAACCTGGGTACGCTGACGATTCTTCGCGGCACGTTCACGGGAAATTCGGCAGCGGCCAGCGGCGACGGCGCGGGAGGTGGCGCTATCTGTACCTTCTTCGGGAACGTAGCGATCGCCGACAGGTACTTTTTCAGCGAATTCGGCCAGCGCAGGAGGCGCGATCGATAACATCGCCGGCAGCGTGGCGATCACGCGGACAACGATCTCGAACAATTCTGTGACGGGAACGGCGAGCGCTTTTGGCGGCGGCATTTCCAGCAATGGAACCTTGACCGTTTTTGACAGCACGATTTCGGGTAATACGGCCAGCGCGGGAGTCGGCAGCCGGAGGCGGCGGCATCTATAGCAACAGCACGGGAATCACACTTGTGAACAGCACGGTTTCCGGCAATTCGAGCAGCGGCACGAACCAAGGCGGTCGAGGTGGCGGGTATTACAGCGCGGGCGATGGAACCGATGTGATCGTTAACGACACCTTCTCGAACAACTCATGCACGGGCCCGGGCAACCAGGGCGGCGGTATTTACACCGACGGCCACACTAACGTTAAGAATACGATCGTGGCGGGGAATAGGGCGACAGCTGCACCCGATGTCGATGGCGCATTTGCGTCACAAGGTTTCAACCTGATCGGAATCGGCGACGGAAGCACCGGGTTCATCAACGGCACAAACGGAGACCAGGTGGGCACAGCCGCGGCGGCGATCAATCCGAAGCTCGGGCTGCTGGCGAACAATGGCGGGCCGACAGCAACGATGATGTTGCTCGCCGGAAGCCTGGCGATCAACATGGGCACAGACCTCGCGACCCTGGCGAGCGATTCGGGCGCGACTATTTCGCTGAACGACGCGAGGGCGATTATCGTTGGCGAAGTCATTCAAATCGAGGCGGAGCAAATGGTGGTCACGGCCACAAGCCCGAACAACCTCAAGGTAACGCGGGGTGTGAATGGCACGGCGCAGGTGACGCATAGCGCGGGGGCGGTGGTCAATCCGGCGTTCGATCAGCGCGATCAGTCGTTCCTGCGGAAGATCGGCGGCACGGTGGATATCGGAGCGGTGGAGCTGGATATTCCGGGGACGATCACGGATGTCAATCCGGCGCAAAACAGCGTGGTCGAGGGAGCGGCGAGTGGAACCCTTGTCGGCCTGACCGCGCAGGCTGTCGACCCGGACGGCGTGGCCTTGACTTACTCGTTAACGGCTGACACTTCCGGTGGAGGTTTCACGATCAATCCGAGCAGCGGAGTGGTCACGGTTGCCAATGGAAACAAGATTAACTACGCAACCGCGCCCGGTCACAGTTACAGCGTGACGGTCCAGGCGAGCAACGGCGCGGGCACCTCGGCGGCCAGCTTCACTATTGCAGTGACACCAGCGGCGCATCTCGGCACGGCTAACGGGAGCGGCACGATTCTAACGCATAACAATCAGGCGAGCTTTAGCTTCGATGTCTCGAACGCAAGAGGAAGAGATCATGGAATTCTTTCGTTCAACGATGTGAAAGGAAAAACGAAGCTGACGAGCACGGAGATCACCTCCGTCACGTTGTTACAAAATCAGGCGACGTTCTCAGGCAAAGGAACGATCGCGAACCCCGCACCCAGAGGAAAGCCGATCGCCGTGAGCTTCACCGCGGTGGCCACGGATAACGGCACGCCGGGAACAAAGGATACCTTCCAAATTCAGATCAGCTCACCTTACTTTGCCAGCGGCAACCTAACGAGCGGGAATATTGCGGTGCACTGATCAGTGGTCAGCAGTCAGTGATCAGAGGCCCCGCCTTCGCCGAGGCTTCCGCCGACGCACAAGGCTAAGGCGCGACAAGCCAGCGCGGCAAGCAGTAGTCGGAGGTCTTTTGAAAGCTGAGTGCTACGGGAGCGGAGCGAGTGAAGTAAAGAGAGGGTGCAAACTGGCACCACTAGGGGGAGCGTAAAGCTGGAGAAGCGAAGCGCAGAGCGCGAAGGGGGGCGGAAGACGGAGCGCGCCTTGAAAGCATGGCTTGTTCTTTTGTTCGTGGTGTGACACAACGAAGGCATGGTGAAGGTTTGGTTAGGCGCTGGGACACAGGTCGGGGCGCTCCTCTTTCTCCTGTGCGGCACGGCTTCTGGCGCGGTGTTTAACATCGCTAATGGGGACGTAGCCGGTTTGATTAGCGCGATCAATACGGCGAACACAAACAGCCAATCCGATGTGATCAACCTGGCCAGCGGCGGCACTTACACGCTCACGGCGGTAAATAATACCTCGTCGAACGGTCCGAACGGTCTGCCCGTGATTCAGCACGAGAGTTTTAATTTCGGAACGGATCTGGTCATTCACGGCAACGGCGCGACCCTTCAGCGAAGCACGGCAGGCGGCACGCCGGCCTTCGCCCTTTTCGAAATCAGCGCGCTGGTCTCGATGGATAATCTGACCATCCAAAACGGGAGCAGGCCGAACAGCGGCGGCGCAATTTATCTGGCGGGGACTTCACTCAATTCGCGATTGATCCTGACCAAGTGCGCTTTGAACAACAATTCCGCGACATCGACTTCGCTCCCGGGCCCGAGCGGCGGCGCAATTTATAATCCGCAGAATACGCCGATCACGATCACCTCGTGCACCTTCGACACCTGTGCAACCAGCGGTGACGGGGGCGCCATCGCCAACTTTGGCAATGGAACTGTGACCCTGAATTTTACCAGCTTTCACGCCTGCTCGGCGGGCTTTCATGGCGGGGTGTTGTGCACCACGAGTGGCAGCACGGCGACCGTCAATGCGACAAGCTGCACGTTTGATTCAAATAGCGCTCAGGGAGTGGGCGGCGCGCTGGCCGCTCTCGGCGGCGGCACGACTTTCAATCTGAATTCCTCAACCTTTACCAGCAACCACTCGGCTAGCGCAGGTGGCGCAATCTACGGCGCGACCTTCAACGGCATCGCGGCCAATATCACGGCGATCAATTGCACGTTCTTTCAGAACTCGGCTACCTTCGACGACAGCATTTCCCTGCCAGCGGCGAATGGCGGAGCGATTTACAACCAGGGAATGCTGACGCTGACGAACTGCACCTTCCTGGCTAACTTTGAGTATCTCTGCAATGGCTCGGGCTGCGCGACCGCGTCCGATGGAATCGTTAACGCCCGCAACATGGCTGCAGGCAATACGATTTTCGCGAGTTCACCTGTCTCGAGCGCGGCCGCTGGATTCACTTCGCAGGGTCACAACCTGGCCGACGACGCCGAAGGCGGCGACTCGGGCACCGCGCCCGGGGGCCTGCTCAATGCCGCCGGCGACATGCGCAACACGAACCCGGGCCTTCTTTCCAGCCCGCAGAACAATGGCGGGGCGACGCAAACGGTCGCGCTGTTTTTCACCAGCGCGGCGGTTGATCATGGCGACGCCTCGTTAGCGCCGCGACGCGATGAGCGCGGGTACTTCCGCACCGGGCCGCCAGATATTGGGGCGTACGAAAATGCCGGCGGACTCGTCGGGAATTCGTCGATCAGCCGCAGCGGCAACGATGTGGTGGTGAGCGTGGAGCTGGTTTATGGCCAGACTTATGAGCTCCAGCGGAAAAATAACATGACTGATTCGACCTGGGGAACGATCAGCGGGGTGGCGGATTTGACGGCGACAGGGAACGATACCGAGAGTTTTACTGCGCCGGGAGATTTCTTGTTAGGCAAAGCGTTTTACCACGTAGCGTGGCAAAACTGACCGGCCGCACCGAATAGAAACTCTGGTGCGTTGTCGCCGACGCGAGGCTTGACTCTGGCGCAGTTGGATTAGAGACTCGGGCATGATCCCGACTCCGAAAGGTCCAGAAGAAGCCGAACATTCAGAAAAAGAAAAGAAGCCGTCAAAATTTCAGCTCCGGGATTTGAAAATCTCTAACGACGTTAAAGGCGGCTCTGGATCCAGGGCGGCCAGCTTCGGGAAACCCAAGCCCACTTCAATCTCCAGCGCACGCATGTAGGCGTGCGAGTTATGCAGTTAATGGTTATTGGTTATTGGGGAGCGGCGGTAGCCGGGAAACGGCGTCGCGGGAGCTCCGCCCTCCATTTTTCAGAATGCAGCCGACACGGCTGCCGCCATAGTGATCAGCGGTCAGGAGTTCGCGACGGCGAATCCGTCCGGTGGCGGATCGGAGGTCAGCGGTCGGCAGTCAGTGATCAGAGGTCGGTAGTCGGAGGTCAGTAGTCCGCGTAACCACCTTCGCGTAAAGCTTCGGCGTGCCAGGAGCTGCGACGTGTCAGGAAAGCTGCGCTCACCCGGCTCGAAGTGGGTCGGCGGCATTGATTTTGACGGTAATGATGATAACGCAGACATCATGGAACCGAGGGAATCGAAAGAGCACGAACATCTCAAGAGTAAGCCGGTTAAGGAAATCCTTGAGCCGGCGGCGCCCGTGGAAACGAGCGCGTCTGTAGAATCAGCGGTCGGTCATCTGAAGAGTCAAACCTCAGAGAGCGCGCCAGTGATTAACCCGGAGGGGACATTAGTTGGCAAAGTCTCCACGGATCAGATGATCCGCGGCACGACCGGGCGCGGTCACGACCCCAAAACGACGTCGGTGGAACCGCAGATGCATAAGGATGGCGAACCGTTCTGCTACGAAAATGAATCGATCGCCCAGGCCGAGAATGTGATGCAAGAAGCAAAAGCCGATGAGCTTTCGGTGGTGAGCGATGAGAAGAAGCTGGTTGGCAAAGCGACGCGCGGAGCGATCGAGAAAGAGAAGGGAACCGGCGAGGGCGGAAGTCGGTAGTCAGCAGGTCAGTAGTCGGTAGTCAGTAGTCAGTAGTCGGTAGTCGGTAGTCGGTAGTCGGTAGTCGGTAGTCGGAAGGCGGGAGACGGAGTCATCCTCCTCCGCCAAAAGGCTACGGCGAGATTGGAAAGCCTGGCCGTTCCTTCACCCGCGTTGCAGGTCCGGCTGCGCAGGCGGAGTCGTCAGTAGTCGGGTTGGAGCATGCTCATGATCATGAGCATGAGCATGAGGAGGTCGCGGCCAGTAGGCCCCTCCCACGTTGAAGACGGAAACCGGGAGAGCTATGAGGCGAAGCCCGACATGCTTTTGTTTTCGATTCCCGTTAGGATTGTCAACACTCCGACAAAAAACTCGGCCCCTGGTTATGAAAATAAAATCACGAATCGTTCTTTGCCTGTCGATCCTCTCTGTCGTTCTTAACTGGAGGACGGCTGCGTTCGCGCAAGGATCGCTGACGCCGCCGGCGACTGCAGCAGCGTCGACGACGACGCTTAACGAGTTGGCCGTAAACGTCGCCAGCGCCGGGGAGCAGCGCACGCCGGTCAACGCCGCTAATACACCGGGCGATGGCAGTAATTCATTTATCATCGCCCAGGCCGGCTCTTATTACCTAACGAATAACATCGCGGGAGTCCATGGCAAGAATGGCATCAGTGTTCAGGCGAATGACGTGACCGTGGACCTCAACGGGTTCGTCCTCGGGACGAGCGGCAGCTCGACGCATAACGGGATCGATATTCCCGGTGCACACACAAACATTACCGTTCGCGGCGGGACACTGAGCAACTGGAAGAATGGCATCAGTGGGCCCGGAAGTTCGCACACCGTGCTGGAAGATGTGCGAATAACAAACAGCGGCGTGAACGGTTGTGATCTCGGACCAGGAACTTCGCTACGGAGTTGCCTGAGCGTGAGCAATGCCAACATCGGGGTAGAAGTGCGCGATAATAGCTCGGTGGTCGATTGCATCAGCCGGTCAAACGGCGCCGCCGGCTTCCTTTCCGCCGGCAACGGAACGAATTTTGTGAGTTGCGCGTCCGACAGTAATACGGGTCTCGGTTTTTCGCTGGGGGCGGGATGTGCGGTGACGAACTCGACCGCGCAGTTCAATAAGGCCGGAGGAATCGCGGCGGCCTCAGGGTGCACCATCACGCATTGCTCGGTCGATCAGAATAGCAGCTACGGGATCCAGCCAGGCAACGTTTCGACGATTTCGAATTGCAGCGTGACGCGCAGCGGATCCGATGGGATCAACAATTCTTCAGGCGGCGGTGACGCGGTGATTAATTGCACGATCGGCTCGAACAGCGGCGCGGGCGTGAACCTTGGCCAGGGCTCGCGCGTTGTTACTTGCGTAATCAATGCAAATACGGGTAACGGGGTGACCCTTGGACTGCAATCGTCGCTGCAAACTTCCACCATTACTTCCAATGGAAATGATGGCGTGGACCTCACCAGCGCCGATGATTGCTCGAATAATACCATCAGCAGTAATGCCTACATCGGCGTGAACTCGCCGGGAATTACGACCAACTACGGCTACGGCAATCGAATTGATGGCAACCATATACGCGATAACGGCCGCGGCGGAATTCTGGTTAGCCAAACGAACGGACATTGCATCGTGGTGCGTAACAGCTGCGGAAACGATGGCGGGTATCCGGAGTACAGCACGGAGCCGGGTAACAAAGTGGGAAGTATTGTGACCGACCCGAGCGGTTCGACGACGAATGCCTGGTCGAACTTCGTCGATTAGCTAGAAGTCAGAAGTCAGGGGTCAGAGGTAAGAGGTAAGAGGTAAGAGGTAAGCAAGAGGTAAGTCCCGTTGTTGGCCAATTTCGGCATGGTGATTTGGCCGTTACAGAACCTTGGGGCGACCGGAATGGGGCTGCGGAAACGAATAAGTATTAGAAGAGAAACAATCGGAGGAAAAATTATGAAAAAGGGAATTGGTTTAATCGTAAGTTGTTCGCTGGTCGTGGCGGGAGCGCTGTTCGCACAGTCACCGTCACCCACGGTACAGGGACCGACACATGATGGGCCGGCCAAGCCGGCGTCGACGGATCATACGCAGGGCGGCGGGCAGGGCGGAAAAATTAACGATGAGGAAAAGGCACCGCATGTCCGGCATCACCGCCACAGACATCACACCGAGACAACCACCGAGAACAGCAAGGGTCCGAGTATTTCGCAGAGCCCGGCATCGGGCGCGCCGGCACGGTCGAATGGGGCGGTTGTTCCCCGAGCTTCGGTGTCACCGACTCCGTAGGAGGTGCAGTAATCGAAGGTTCGCCACGGCGAATCCGTCCGGTGGCGAATCAGAAGGCAGCGATCAGCGGTCGGAAGTAAGCAGGCTGCCGCCGGTGACGGCGGCAGCTACAACGTTCTAGATCTATCAACGGAAATCGGCCGCCTTCGCCGAGCCGCTTGGCGCTCCTTGCGATGATCGCAATGCCTTACTTGCGTGACGACCAATCGCATGAGAGGTCCCTCGCCTAACCCTGACAGCTCGGGATGACAGAGGAGATGGGCTTCAGTTCAATGCGCCGTTGATCGAGGTGATGAGTTTTTTCCAGCTGGCGCGTTCGGTGTCGGACAGATTTTCTGCCTTATGCTCGCGGGTCCAGTGCACGAATGTTTTGGCCAAACGATATTTGGAAAAATCGGGGTTATCGGTTTTCAAGATATCGACAACCGAGCGGGACGGATCGTTGTTTTCGACGCGCCAATTCAGTTTCTCGCGCGTGAGGTTGATCAAGGTTTCGCGGAGCAGATCCTCGACCCCAGGGCGTTCGACCGGGCCGTCGTAAGCGTCTTTGGTTCGGAGCACGGATTTATTGCCAAGCGCGTTGACGAGTCGCTCCTGATGCGCCGCATGGTCGGGTGACAGGTCCCCATCCAGGAGCGCCGCGACTTTGAGTTTGGAGGCGTGCAACACCGTGGCGTAATAAGCCACTTTGCCGGCACCGCCCGCAGGCAGAAGCGCGATCTTCTCGTCGAGATCGGCAATGCCGCCATCGCGCATCATTTGAGCGACAGCGTCGAGGTACCAGTAATCCGTCAGGCTTTCGAGAACGAGATTGCGCTGCTGCGCGAAGAGACTCTGGGCGAGATCGTAGCCGAGCGCTTCCTGCAAGCGGCAAAAGCGCAACCGGATCTTCCGCGGTGATGCCAGTGTGAACCTTGGTGCCGACGGTGCGATCGGTCATTTCGACGACTCGCACGAGATTCAGCTCATCCGGCCCGACCAGAAAAGGCGAGTGGGTGGTGTAAATGGTCTGATTGCATTCGGCCAGGCGGGAAATGGTCTGACGGAATTCGCGTTGCTTGAGCGCGTGCAAACTCAGGCCCGGTTCGTCGAGAAGCAGGATGGCGTTCCGGTGATTGTTGGCGGCCTCGGCAAAAAAGACGATGAAGAACGAGACCAGCCATTGGAAACCGTCGGAGCGCTGGTCGAGCTCGATCTCGACACCAACATCGTCTTCGACAATAACTTTCAGATATTGGCCGTCGCACACGATGCGCAGACGCTCGGCCTCATCGCGTTTCGAATCGGGCATCCAGGTGGCGCGCAATTCGTCGGTCAACTTCACACTGGCGGCGTTGAGTTGATAAGAACGGCGATCGAGTTGGTCGCGGTAAGTCTGAAGCGCGGCTGGGTCGCCCATGAAGGGTTCGTCGCGTTCGGCCGAGATTAGAAAGTTCGCGCGCGCTGAACCCGAGCAGTTTCAAAAGACATTTGTTCCCGTAATCGTAATACTCGTCGTCGATCAGATTGCGCTCGATACGAGTCGCGAGGTGTTCGAGATGAATCAGTGGGCGGACGCGGAGGAAATCGCGGAAGCGAATGAAGAGGGGCAAACGCCGGCCCATATTCCAAAGCGCGACCGACCGGGCATCGCTGGCTGCAATGGTGGCGATCAGGTCGTCGTAACGTTTTTCTTCGACGGCGTTTCCTTCCTCGACGTAGGGAAGCGACTTTTCGATGGCCTCTTTCAGGAGCCGGGCCGGTTGACCCTCGAGCTCGTAGTCGTCTTTCCAATCATGAGCTAGAGCGATGATTCTGGTGCTGGGAGGATCGTCGGGCGACATGCCTGCTTCCGGCTTCGGCATGCGGCTATCGATATGCGCACAAAACCGGATTAAATCTTTCTTGATATCGGCATACTTTTTGGCCGGGGGCGCGCCGAGAAAATCGTGCCAGAAGGAATTGTCGAGTCGCCGGCCGAAGACGTAATCGTATTGGCGAAATTCGGCCGGAAGTTCTGCTTTGTCCTCGTCGGTTAGGCCAAAGTGGCCTTCCACCACCGTGACCTGGCCGGGGAGAACTTTGCCAGTGTTGATATCGTCGGTACTCGGAGCGCGGATAATCACGCAGTGGATCGAAGGCGCGAACGCCAATGGGAGGATTGAGGCGCTGGATGGCTTCCAGGAGGGCGGTCTTGCCGGCCTCGTTAGGCCCAATCAAAATGGTTTTGCCCTGATCGACATCGAACCAGCCGCTGTCGCGAATGGAACGATACTTTGTCACCCGAACGCGCTTTAAAAACATCCTGCCTGAAGAATATGGATCTTGTCGGTTTTAGGGAAGAACTATCACTCGCTTGTCGCGGTGAAGTTATTCACAGCCGACCTATTCAGGCATATTCGCAAGTCGTAGGGCGCGAGTGGCAATGACGAATGACCAATGACAATGACCAATGACCAATGACCAATGACGAAGGAAGGGGGAGCTGGGGGGAGCTAGAAGCTAGGCCTCACCCAAAAAGCAATCGGAGTTGTCCGATGGCGAATTCGTGTCGCCCGACCGGTTCTGGGAATTCGCAGGCGAGACGCCTGGCTTCACAGCGCGCAATTCGAATTTTAAATTAGCGACGCAGAAGGCCGCGGGATCCGCCGCTGCTGCTGCCGCGGGGGGATCCGCTTGCGACGCTGCCACCGGAATGTGCGGGGATGCTCCTGGGCTGGCCGGGATGAGCGTAGCCGCCAAAGGTGGCCGGATGCATAACGAGTTGTCTGCGTGGCGCAGGATATCCACGAGCGGGCTGAATGTTTTCGACGGAAGAATTCAGTGTCGCTCTATTATAGAGTCCCCGTTGATTGTTGGGAGCGACGACGGAAGGTCCGCGCTGTTGAAAGTTGGCCGACAAATTCTCGGGAACGACCAGGCTGCGCTGGTTAATGCCAGCGCTGGAAGGAAATCTTTCAGCGGCCGCGCGCGGCTCGACTGCGACCGAGGGAGAAGGCCGAAGAGTTCGGGAGATGCGTATCTATGGAAAAAAGGAGGATTGGATGAAGGGTACTCATATTGAGCATGGTCATGTCTGTGCCGCTGATGGCTTTTGGCCAGAAAGAGGAGCAGCAACAACCGCAACAACCACAGGTTCCGGCCAACGAGGCGCCGGCTAACATCGAGAAGGAGCAGCCTGAGCAGCCAGCGGCAAAGGCGCCGACAAAGCAACCTGAGAAAGTCACCGACGAACGCGCGAAAACGGACGTCAAGGGTGGCGCTCAGGTCGACCGGAGCAAAACTGAAACGCGTGCTGAGTCAGCGAACGACGAACGAGTGCGAAAGGACGTCAAGCGCACTCCCGAGGAGACCAAGACCAAGACCGAAGCTGTAACGCGTTCGGGTTCGAGCACGAGCAAGACAAAGGTAAACGTGCAGGAATTCAGGTCGCGTCACAGCGAAGTGTTCAATCTCGGCCGGCATCCGAAGGAGTTCTTCATCCAGAAATACGGGGCGACTCACTTTCGGTTGATTGGCAGCAGCTATTTCATCTTCGTGGACGGCTGCTGGGTTGCGGTTGACGTCGATGGGTTTGCCTATACGGAACGGGTAATCTGCGCCGGCGATCCGGAGTTTATCGAAGTGGATTGACGCGCAGCCTTGCTACGCGGGTTATCGGTTATCGAAGGCTGCGCCTTCGGGTTGTTGGTTATTGGTAAGAGGGCCGGAGCCTTACGGAGCTTTTACGCTCTCAACGCTTTTCTCGTTGTGATTTTTGACGGCGGAGAAATGAGAGGAGCAGGGCCGCGGAAGTTAGCGCACCGGCCGTAATGGTGGCTGGTTCGGGGGCAGCTTCAATCTGTTCTGCGGGGGACCAAGTGATGATGTCCACCTGAGAGAGGGTGTTATTCGCGCTGTTAGCGTATTCCAGTTGACTCGTTAGGGGCGAATGAACGCCGTCGCCCAACCAACCGCTAAGGCGGTAAACAAATCCGCCCGTCCCGGGATATTGCCCAGCGGGAGCGGTCATCACGGTGCCATCGCCAGTCACGAAGTAGGTGCTGTTGCCGACGCCGTCGGCTTTGGTTTCAGTGTATGAGCCCGGGCCCGCGGGGATGTTTGTCAGGCTGAGGGTAATGCTGGTGAAAGCAGTGGAGTCGCCAACGTAACCGGGTGTGGTCTGCGGATCGTCGGTCGTGAAGACGGCGGTGGCCAGGGTCCCGTTGGTGCCGGTGCCATCGACTTCGAAAGTGTGGGTGGTTGCGGAGGCGGGGATTGTCGAAGCCAGCAGGCCTAACGACATCACAGTCAGGGCAATTTTTTTCTTCATCAAACGAGATTAAAAAAAGTCGCCCCGATTGCGCAAGTCAGACGAGGTACTACATATTGTTCTCCGCCGCACGGTGCCCTCCCACCGGTTAGGCGAACCGGAGCGCAGGAGTCAGTAGTCCGTAGTTAGTGGTCGGTAGTCTTTCCGCCGTTAAGGGTGGAAAGCGCTTGACCCGGTAGGCGCGAAATTGTCAGTCTGCACGTGACGATGCCCCGTCGTCTTCCAGGCAGTCTCATGAGCGTGGCGGTTTCCCGGCGCGCGCCGCTGTCCTCACCCCACCCAAACTCCCGCGTGCTGGTTAGACGCGTAGCGACACGATTATGAAAGCATTCTTCCCCCAAAATTCACGGCGGCCGCCCTCACCTCAATCCTCTCCCGAACAAGGGAGAGGAAGAAACACGAGGATTACCCGTTTCGTCTTCGCGGCAATCGCCGCGCTCGCTCTGACGCTTTCGCCTAACGGACGAACGCAGGCGGGCGGCCCGAGTAGAAGCAGCGGTGCTTCCGGCGCGGGACATTTGCTAAACTTGGAAAGACCGGCGCGGGACAAATGGTGAACGTTGGAAATATGACACCCAGGGTCGTGCCATCGTCCTCCCTGAAGGTGGCGCTGGTTGCGGCGGAGGATACCCCAGGGGTTTCCGATGTGCAGGCCAAACTGCAAGGCACAGGCAGATTCAGTCAGGTCGACATCATCGATGCGAGGAGTACGACGCCGACGCTGGCGCAGCTGCAGGCTTACGACAGCGTTCTCGTCTGGAGTGACTCCAACTTCAATGATCCCACGGCGATTGGGAATAACCTGGCCAATTACATCGACGGCGGAGGCGGGGTCGTGGTGGCCGTTTTTGCCGATGCATCTATTCCGATGTTGGGGCGATTCTCAAGCGACGACTATTACGGGATAGAGCCAGGCGGTCAGACCGAGGGCACGGAACTTACGCTCGGAACGGTTTACAATCCAAGCAGTCCGTTAATGGCGGGAGTGTCGTCCTTCGATGGCGGCACGAATTCGTGACCATT
Organism: uncultured Verrucomicrobiae bacterium; assembly: GCA_963824205.1. Lineage (GTDB taxonomy): Bacteria > Verrucomicrobiota > Verrucomicrobiia > Chthoniobacterales > UBA10450 > JBBRDU01. The sequence goes on from CAWGOG010000001.1 coordinate 2,088,249, forward strand.
CGGTCGGCAGTGTCCAAGCGAAAGCAATGCGAGTGGCTGACTGGTCGGACGGAGAGCCGCTGGTCGTTACCCGGAATATCAAAGGCGTTCCTCGAGTCGATCTTAATCTTTGGCCGCCGTCGAGTGATTACCGTAGCGACCTCTGGGTTTCCTCGACCGACGGCGCGACGCTGATGGCCAACGCGCTTCAGTTTGTTCATCCGAGCTTGCACGCCTGCTCCTGCATCGCTGCTCGGCTGGTGGAAAGGCGAGGGCGATGCGACGGATTCGCAAAACAGCAATGACGGCGTTTTCCACGGGACGCCGGCCTTCACCTCCGGCGAAGTGGGGCAGGGATTCAGTTTGAACGGGACAGATCAATACGTGGAGATTGCCAGCAGTCCTAATCTCGAAGCGATAACCGGCGCAATCTCGGTCGATGCCTGGATTAACCCGAATGACGTCTCAAGCCAGAGAGCAATTGTGTCGAAGTACGACAACAACGATTCAACCGGGAGAAGCTGGGCTCTGGGGATTAATGCCAACGGCACCGTGTCATGGGGCGTTCAGAACGGTTTCGACGACACATGTCGTTACGTCAACACCCCCAATCCGATCCCTACAGGGGTCTTTACCCACGTAACAGGCACTTTCGATCCGAACACGCAGGATGTTAAGATTTATATCAATGGAGTCGACACCAACGCGACGTTGGAATCGGGCTGTAATTCAACCGTAACTTCTATCGGGACGAAGCCCACCACGCCGGTTGAAATCGGCGCTTACTTCAACTACTCCGGAGCTTTTTTCAACGGCGTCATTGACGAAGTGGAAATTTTCGATCGCGCCCTGACACCGACTGAGGTGCAGTCGATTTATGACGCGTTCTATCAGGGCAAGTGTCCGTGCGTTGACGCGCCCGCGAACATGATCGCGTGGTGGGCGGGGAACGACAACGCGGCCGATATCCAGGGCGCGCACGATGCCACGCTCGATGGGGCGGGTTTCGGCCCCGGCGAAGTGAACCATGCTTTCAGCTTCAACGGGACGAGCGACAAGGTTAACATTCCGGCGAGTAACGACTGGAACTTTGGCACGGGCGATTTCACAGTCGATTTTTGGGAACAAAGCAGTGACTCGAGCGACGTCATGTACGCGCTTTCTTTTGAGCCCGATCCTACCTTCAATGGCCAGAACCTGGATTTCGATTTTAACGATAGCCACGGCCTCTGGGTTTTTTGGAATGGCGGCGGAGGAAACAATATTCAGGTGGGTTCGTCAGGCGCCTATACCGACGGTCAATGGCATCACTTTGCCCTAACGAGGGTTGGAACTACGCTGACGCTTTATGTGGATGGCGCAGCTGCCGGAACTGCTACCTACACGCCGGCAATCGATCTCTCTGGCGGGAACAGCAACTTCATCGGCGCGCGAAACATCAACGGGACGGTTAATAAATTCTGGAATGGATCGATTGACGAGGTCGAAGTCTTCAGTCGTGGATTGACTGCGGATGAAGTAGCCGGGATTTATCACGCGGGCGGCGCGGGCAAGTGCCGGCCGTATTACACGGTGGCGGTGAGCAGCGGCGGTGGCGGAACGGCCACCGGCGGCGCGACCGTTCGACAGGGAACACCGGTCGAGGTCAGCGCAACGCCGGACAGTTGCGACACGTTTGCGGGCTGGTTTGAGAACAACCAATTGGTTAGCTCAGCGAACCCGTACGATTTCGTTGTGAAAGGCGCGAACCGCACTCTGGTGGCGAAGTTCAACAAGACTCAGTATCAGATCTCAGCCAGCGCTTCGCCGAGCGCCGGAGGAACGGTGAGTGGTGCCGGGCCGTACAATTGCGGAGCGACGGCTACGCTGACGGCGACGGCGAAGTCCGGCTACCAGTTTGTTAATTGGACCGAGAATGGGACGCAGGTGAGCACGTCGTCGACCTACAGTTTTACGGTCAGCGGAAACCGAACGCTAGTGGCCAACTTCAAGCAAAACAGTCACCTGGGAACGGCCAATGGCAGCGGAACCATTTTCACGCATAACAACCAGGCGAGCTTCAGCTTCAATGTCACGGATAATAATAAGAAAGGGACGCCGAGCGGAACGTTGACCTACACTGACACCAAAGGCGGGATCAAACTCACGAGCACGTCCATTAGCTCGATCAGCCTGAACGGCAATCAGGCCAGTTTCAGTGGCAAAGGCACGATCCCGAACAGCAAGCCGAAGGGAAAGCCGATTCCGGTCAGTTTCTCAGTGGTCGCGACCGACAATGGGACGCCGGGGACGCCAAAGGACACGTTCCAGATTCAGATTAGCACGCCTTACTTCGCGAGCGGCAACCTAACGAGCGGCAATATTACGGTGAACTGACGGGGAAGAATTTCGGATTACCGATTACGGATTGCGGAAGACGGAGGTCGGTGGTGGGAGTCGGGTCGGAAGACGGAGGTCGGCGGGGAGGCGATCATGAGCATGATTACCATCGGTGAGGGGGAGGTGCGCTGGGCGACGTAGATTCGATGGGGAGATTGTTTGGAGCGTTCGTGTGGTTTTGCCGGGAAGACTTCGACTCTGAACCCGACGCGCGTCAGGTGTCCTGGAAAATCGGGCTCATCGACGGCCGACCAAAAAGCGACGCGGCCGCCTGGCGCCAGGGCGCGATAAACCAGCTTGAGGCCGCGGCGGTCGTAGAGGCGCGAGTTGTCCTTTTGCACGAACGAGGTCGGGCCGTTATCGACGTCGAGGAGGATGGCGGCATAGGCGCCGTTAGGCGAACGCGCGATCACGGCGAAAACGTCGGCGATGATCACTTTCACGCGCGGGTCGTCGAGCAAGGCGCCGTTGATCGTGCGCAAGAATTCGCGATTCCAAGCGACGACTTCCGGGAGTAACTCCGCGATTTCGACCACAGCGCTGCGGCCAGACAGTTCGAGCACACGCTTCAGACTGAATCCGAGGCCGAGGCCGCCAATCAAAATCCGGGGATTATTTATTTCGCGCGAGGTCGAAGCACGATTCCTGGGCGAGCAGCAGTTCGGAACTGGTCGAGGTGGTGCTCATGAGTTGCCGCCCATCGAGCTTCATAAAAAATTCGCCGTCGTGCTCGTGCAACGTGAGACGGGAGCCGTCGGGCGTGCGGGTTTCGGCAAGGGTGCGGAAGGGGATCATCTTTGGAAAAGCGGAAATCGGAAATCGGAAATCGGAAACGGCGGTCGGGAGTCAGAGGTCAGTAGTCAGAGCGTCCAGGCAAGGAACATAAGTAAAGAGGTCGCCGCCTCCCACATTTCAACCGTTTAACCATTCAACCCTTCAACGGTTGAAACTGTTCGTGTTTGCGGATGACTTGTTCGAAAAGAGTGAATTCGTGCGCGGGGATTTCTGCGGGGAATTTGGCATCCGAACGTCCCCACTTCGCGAGCCAATCGGCTGTGAGCAGTTCGTGTCGGTAAGACGAGGCCGCGCGATAGGTCTCCGGCGTTAGGGCAATGGTGGTTTCTTCCTTCTCTCCAGCGGAGCGTCCCCGGGCGACGTAAAATCCGGTGGCAAGCAGAATGGCGCGAATGGCGGTGGAACGACTGTAGGTGAAGAGCTCGACGACTCGGCCGGCGCAGGTGTTCCGTAGTTTACGAAACACGGGAAGCGTCCATTGGTCTCCGGACGTTTTGGTTGAAAACATGTCGTAGAAGATGAGATCCGGAGGAGAAGCCGCGGTCATGTTCTCGAGGAAATTGCCGAAAATTAATTGCCAGCTTAAGCCGGGGTATTTTTGAGAACGCCAGTGGCCGTCGTTCAAAATGCCGGCGGGGCCACTGTGACGGAGGTAAGGGAAATCACCGGTAAAGCGCGAGGCGAGGCGCAAAGAGTCGAGATCGTTTTCAAAGCTGATGATGTGAAGAGGGCGAACGGGGCCGCGTTCAGCTTGTTCCTCGTAGCAATGAATGGCGGCCATGGCGTTGGCAGCGGCGCCCAGGCCAACATCCCAGATGGTGAGCGGCTCCGCGCTCTCCGCGGTTTCCCCGGGCAAAAGAGCCAGGCGCTGGGCAAGATTTGATTGCTCTATATATAGAGCGCGCGCCTCCTCCATGGGCGGGGTGCGGGAATGCATGATTTCTCCCGACGAAATCTGGCGGATGCTGGAGAAGCCCTCCCAAGCCTGGTGAATCTCGTAGTCACCCAGCCGGCGTGATTTCTTGCGCTTGGGTTTTTGCTTGTGAATCGGGTTATCGAAGTCGGGCTGGTGCAAAAAGGCCCGCTTGGCCTGATAAAGATCTAGGAAACGATCGGCCAGGATGCTGTCCCGGATGTCACGCATGAGCTGGTGGTAGAAATGCAGGTTGTGTTTGCCGAGCAGTTGCCAGCCAAGATTTTCGCGCGCTTTGGTAAGATGATGGAGATAAGCGCGGGAATAGCGAACGCAGGTGGGGCAGGCACATTCAGGATCCAGTTTTTCGTCGGAGAATTTGTAAACCCCACGGCGCAACTGCAAAAACCCGCGGGAGGTAAAAGCGCCGCCGCGCTGTGCGACCTGCGTCGGAATGATGCAATCGAACATATCGACGCCGCGATGAACAGCTTCAAGGATGTCCAGAGGCGTGCCGACACCCATGAGATAGCGCGGCTTATCTGCGGGCAAGAGTTCGGCGGTGAACTCGCAGAGGTCTTCGCGCTCGTTCTGACCTTCGCCGACCGCAAGTCCGCCAATGGCAAAACCGTCGAACGGCATATCGCCAAGAACCGCGACGCTTTCTTTGCGCAAATTCTTGAAAAGCGCGCCCTGCACGATTCCGAAGATGGATTGCGGAGAATCGCCGCGCGCGGCCAGGCTGCGCGCAGCCCAGCGATGGGTCAGGTCGAGGGCCGCGCGGGCGGTCGTTTCATCGGCGGTCGAAGCGATGCATTGATCGAGCGCCATCATGATGTCGCTGCCGATGGCTTTTTGCGTTTCGATACTGACCTCCGGACTGAGCAAGATTGTTTTCCCGTCGAGATAGCTTTGGAAGACAGCGCCTTCTTCACTCATGGCGCGCGAATTCGGTAATGAAAATATTTGAAACCCGCCCGAATCCGTCAGGACGGACTTCTTCCAACTCATGAACTCATGGATACCGCCGACGCGGCGAAACACTTCCGGTCCCGGGCGCAGGAGAAGGTGATAGGTATTTGCGAGGAGGATCTGGGAGCCTGCGTCTTCGAGTGTCTGCGGAAGCTGGGCCTTGACCGTGGCGTGCGTGCCCACCGGCATGAAGAGAGGAGTTTTCACCTCGTTATGCAAAGTCCGGAAGGTCGCTGCTCGAGCACGCGACCCGGTGGCTTGGGCTTCGAGGCGGAAATTCAGGCGAGACATTTTGGAAGAAAGTCTAAAGGCTAGAGTAGAAAGGAGAAATTTCGAATCTCGGATTGCGAATTGCGGAACGCTCAGCAACGTGACGGCATGGCTAATAAACAATATCCCGCGCCGCCTCCGATGACGATCGATGTAAACAAGAATTACTCGGCCAAGTTGAATACATCACGGGGCGAGATTGTGTGTGACCTTTTCGCCAAAGAGGCTCCCAAAACGGTCAACAATTTCGTGTTCCTTGCTCGCGAGAAATTTTATGACGGCACGTTGTTTCACCGCGTCATCGCTGATTTTATGGTGCAAGGCGGGGATCCGACAGGCACGGGACGAGGCGGCCCTGGCTACAAATTCGAAGATGAAGTCAAAAATAATCCGCAGAAGCATCAGGCCGGTAGCCTCTCGATGGCGAACGCGGGACCGAACACGAACGGCAGCCAGTTTTTTATTACTCACATCAAGACCGACTGGCTCGACGGCAAGCACACTGTTTTTGGAAAGGTGTCAAAAGGGCAGGAAGTGGTTAATGCGATTCAGCAAGGAGACACCCTGGTCGGTGTGGAGATCGTGGAGGGATGAAGTCAGAAGACGGAGGGGGCCGAAGTTTGGAGCTTGTTTGGATGGGCGCATCAACATAGGACTAGGGTTATGGGCTTAATTCTTCTGATTGTCTTGATCCTCTTATTGGTGGGAGCGTTTCCGACCCGTGGATACGGCTTTGGGTATCGATCGCACGGTATTCTCGGCACGATCCTCCTGATTTTGCTGATTCTCTATTTGTTAGGGCGACTGTAGGGCAGCATTGCCGGCCCGGGCGTCAGAAGTCAGATGCGCGGATGCCAAGCCTCCGCGCGAATCGTCCAATGACTTTGGTCTGCTTGGACGCGATAGGGACTGCCGGATGGCGAACTATGGGTTAAGGTCGACGCATGCAACATGAGATTATTGGCAGCACCATGCCTGTGCTGGAGATTCAGTTGGCGCCGGAAGAGAGCGTGGTCGCGGTGTCGGGTGAGCTTTCGTGGATGAGCAGCTCGATCGACCTGACTACAACGACGCAAACGGGTGGCGGAAGTGGTTTCTTGGGTGTGCTGAAGCGTGTGGCCGGCGGTGGCTCGATCTTCATGACGGAATACCGAGCGCGCGGAGCAGCCGGCCGAGTGGCTTTCGCCACAAAACTTCCCGGTCACATCGTGCCGGTCGAAGTGACGCCCGGGAAAACTTTTATGATTCATCGTCATGGTTTCGTCTGCGCGACCCCGGGGGTGGAGTTGAGTGTAGGTTTCCAGCAATCGTTAGGCGCAGGCATCTTTGGCGGCGATGGCTTTCTCCTGCAAAAGCTTACCGGAAATTGTCACGCCTTTGTCGAGCTCGGTGGCGAAATCGTGACCTACGACCTGGCGCCGGGCGAAACCCTGCGCGTTCATCCCGGGCATGTGGGCATGTTCGAGGGCACGGTGAATTTTGGGATCACGCGAATCACTGGCATTCGGAACATGCTTTTCGGTGGTGACGGGATTTTTCTGGCGGCACTGACTGGGCCGGGTCGCATTTGGTTGCAGACGTTAACGGTGTCAAATCTGGCGCACGCGTTGGCGCCGTATCTGCCATCGGCCAGTAGCGAAGCGGCCGACGTCGGAGTGGGGGCGGTGATCGGGTCGGTTGTGCGCGGGTTAACGAAGAACTGAGGGAAAAACTTCGAATTGCGAATCGCGGAATGACGGAAGCCGTAAATCGGAGGTCCGAGATTAGCTCATCATCCGAAAACGCTCCATTAATTCCTGACGGATCTCGAGCGCGAGTTTCGGGTTAAGACGGCTGAGCATTTTTTCGCGAGCAGCCGGGTCCATGGCGGCGAGTTCGCGCACGAGCTTGTGGCGCGTCTTCCATTTCGCATAACGGCTCCCGCCGATGCCGATGGCCAGCAGCGCGGACAGGGTCCAAACGGCGATATCAGTTCCGGAGATCAGAAGGATGTAAGGTTCATCGCTGACGGAGCAACTGCTCGGCGGCGGGGAAGCGCGGTTCGATGTCGATCGGGACGTTCTTGAGCTTATCGAGCGCGCGTTGGACTTCGGGGCGGATGACGCCGAGGCGAGCCTGCATTTCTTTCGCCTTCTCGTAATTGCCTTCAGCCTGGATGGTCATGAACTCGTGCGTGAGTGAAGTCACACCTTCCTTTACCTTGCCGGGGACAACCGTGAAAGTGCCGTCCGGCCTAACGGAAAAAGCGCCGGCATCGAGCAGATAGTTCAACTGCATGGCCTGCCCTTTTCCGTGAGCTTCGTTGATCCCGAACCGGATGGATCGGAACGAGGAAACCAAATAGGTGGTGTAAAGCGTCCGCTCGAGCGACTTCGGCATGACGCCTTTGTCGATCATGTGCTGAATGGCGAACAGGCTGGCGATATCGGCCTTGGCTTCTTCGAGGGCGCTGCCGGCTTCTTTCATTTCCTGGCGCACGGTTGTTTGACGGCCATTGAGGGTCAACTCGTGCGGCCCGAGTCCGTGCATGAGCTCGTGCACCAGGATGTGGGTGAAGAAGGCGTCGAAGGCGATGTCTTTCTGGTCGGCCGGACTCAGTACCGACCTTTGAAATGGGCACAAGCGTCTTGGCGAACTTCGCGTCCTGGACGTTTTTGAGCATGATACGCTTGGAACCTTTTTCTTTCGTGATTCGCTCGTCGTTAGGCAAATTAAACGCCGCTGTCTGGACGCCATGGTTGCCGTCGCCGGAACAGAAGATTTCGTTCACCACCACGATGGGCGCGAGCGCGCCGAGCTTCGGGTTGCGATACTTCGGGTCGATCGGGAGATGGTCCTCGATGTCCTGGAGCTCGGAGGAATATTTCTGGAGCTTGGCGGATTCGTCGGCGTCCTGGACGGTGATGAACGCTTCGAAACCGGCTTTGTAGTTGAACCAGCCGTCTTCATAGACCTCGTAGGGTCCGATAGTCGGCTGGATGGCGCCGTTCATTTCCATCCAGGCGACGTCGCTCTCGTAGTAATCGTTGGAGAGAAACGCGTCCGCGCGCGTGCTGAGGAATTTCTTGAGAGTCGGATCGGTGGCGGCGTCCGCGGCTTCGCGCAACAGTTTCGCGGCCGGAAGCAGCTCTCCCTGATATTCAAGACTGTACGGGACAATCTGAAAACTCTTTGCGTCGGTAGTGCGTTTGATGACCGTGAAAAATCCTTTGGCGTCGCTTTGGTCCTTCTCTGAAAGCGACCCGATCCATTGCTCGATCTCCTGCTTGCTGGCGTCGTCCGGATAGAATCCGCCGTTGGCCGGTTTCGCCGGCGCGCCGGCGACAAATGGTTTGTCCTCGTCGAGGCGCGACCACGGGCCTTTGTTGATCATGAAATAATGCAGGCGGGCATGGCCTTCAGGAGTTTGGTCGGCCGCCAAATCGAGCAGCATGGGGACGTCACCGCTCCAGACTTGGCGGAGGAAAATGCCATCGATGATTTTGGAAGCCTGGATGAGTTTGGCGAGAACACTGCGATCGTTAGGTGAAAGTTTGGAGAGATCGGCGGTCACATCGGTTGGGGCAAATCGAGCCGCCATCTGGGCCAGGCGCGCCGTTTCGGCAGTGGAACTGTCCGCCCTGCTGGGAGACGCGGCGAGGGCGGTGGTGGCAAAAAGGAAGACGAGCAGAAAGGTTTTCATCGCAAGTGGGAATAAGATCTTTAAGGAACGCAGGAACTTAGGAAAGGGAAGCACGAAGTAAGATTTATGAAGGCGCCCCAGCGTCCGCATGAACCTCTTCAAGTAGACGCGTTCGTAAGCGATTTAGATTCGCGACCGGGCCGAGTTTATCACAAAATGTTGAACCGATGCCCAAGTCGAAAGCCCTCCGCCGCAGCGCGGTCGTTACATTGACGATCACCAGTAGCCTCGCCATAACGGCTTGCTGCGATCGGACGGCGCCCCAAACGGAGAGAGGACAACGTTCAGCCTGGTGGCGCTTTTGGCACAACGAGTCGTGGTGCAGCAGCGGACAAGGTGCGAGTGGGGCGCACGGATATTATATGGGAGGCTCGCGAGGCGGATCGTTCTCCGGGACGTCGCGTGGCGGCTTTGGCGGCTCGGGGCACGCCGCGGCAGGCGCATGAAACGCGTCCCCATAACTCCGCGTCACGATTGGGAAAAGCGACTCGAATCAACCGGCCTGACGTTTCATTCGCTAGGCGGAGAACCGTACTGGAACGAGAGCGCCTGTTACGAATTCAGCGAGCACGAGGTGAATGAAATCGAGCGCGCGACCAACCAGCTCCACGAGATGTGCACGGCGGCAGTCACGCGTGTGATCGAGAAACGCGAATTCGATCGGTTAAAAATACCCCCTGCTTTCATCGATTTTATTGTTGAGTCCTGGAACAACGACGAGCGATCCTTATATGGGCGCCTGGACCTGGCGTTCGACGGGACTACTCCCCCGAAACTGCTGGAGTACAACGCGGACACTCCGACGTCAATCCTGGAAGCGGCGGTCTCACAATGGTTTTGGTTACAGGATGTTTTTCCATCGGCCGACCAGTTCAATTCGATTCACGAACGCCTGATCAAGCGGTGGGGAGCGCTGGCTCTGACGGGACCGATCCACTTTTCGTGCTTGAAAGACACCGAGGAAGATTTTTGTAACGCGGAATACCTGAGAGACACCGCCATCCAGGCTGGTCTAACGACTCAGCAAATTTATGTGGAAGACATCGGCTGGAACGAGCGAAAGGAGCGGTTTCTCGATTTGGCGGAAAACCCGATCGGAAACCTCTTCAAATTGTATCCCTGGGAATGGATGTTTGCCGACAGGTTTGGGCCGATGCTCAAACGGAAAACGATGCGAGTGATCGAGCCGGCATGGAAAACAATCCTGAGTAACAAAGGAATTTTGCCGCTTCTTTGGGAAATGTATCCAGCCCATCCGAATCTGCTGGCGGCGTTTGATACACCGGGGCCACTGGGCGAGCGCTATGCGAAGAAGCCGCTCTATAGCCGGGAAGGGGCCAATGTCGTTTTGCGTCAGGGAGAAGCGCAGCTGGACGCCGGCGGCAGTTACGGAGCGGAGGGTTTCATTTACCAGGAGCTGCATTTGCTTCCGCGCTTCGGCGACAATTTTGCCGTAATTGGTTCGTGGGTCGTGGGCGAAGAAGCTGCCGGGATTGGCATTCGCGAAGACAAGAATCCGATCACGCAAAACACGAGCCGGTTCGTTCCGCACTATATCGCGTAGAACTCTGGAGAGTTCTAAACGATGGCGGCAGCGACAATGATACAGACGCCGAGGACAATGGCGGCGCAGAGAATGCCGACGGCGACGTTTTTGTTCTCGCACATCTCTTTCTCGAGGTTAAACGGCGTGAACCAATCGAAGAGTTTGAATCCGATAAGCGCGAGAACGATTCCGACCATTCCAAAGACGACGGTTGCGAGCACAGCCATGCCAAATGAGTGCGCGTGCCACACTGCGGGCAGATCGTTCATGGATCGATCTTGAAAAGTTTTGGACGATAAGACAACCCGGAAATGCGGGAAATAGGGATTAGGAGGCCAGAAATACTGGAGAGGGGACGGCGGGAATCGTGGTCCCGAATGCGAGGGTCGCAACACAAAACGCGCCTCACCGAAAACGACGAGGCGCGTTTGTTTGTTTAATGACTTTCTTGATTCTTAATCTTCGTCGAGGACAACGCGGTCGACCACGTCACCGGCATAGTGGACGTGCACCGGCACGCCAACTTTTACGCGGGTGCGAACGGTCGCTTCGTCCAGCTCACGGCCACTCTTCGTCACATAAACCACTTTTTTGCCAAAGCGGTAGTGTCGCGGGCCGCTTGTTTCCTTCAACACGATCTCATTGCCCGGAGTGAACTCGGTAATGGTTCCGGCTCCGTCCGTGGTCGTCGTGGTCGTGCTTGTTTCTGAAACCTGTCCCCATGCGAATGGTGCTGCCACCGCCAGGGCCATGCTCAATATCAGTTTGTTCATCGTTTTCCCTTCTTCGTTGGTTTGCGCCTTCGCCGACAAAACGAAATTCCCGACACGGTTGTTTCCACCCGTTTTGGTTCGGGGATTGGATCGCCTCGCCTGATTAACGAAGGCTGTAGAAGATTAGACGGGACGAAGGACAGGATATTCAGGAATCATGCTTAGTAATTGAGATTGATGGTGTTAGATGCGCCCCGCCAGGGCGTCAGCACTGGAGGCCTGACAATTCAGATTGCAGGTTTGAAATCTCGGATTGGGAGGAAAAACGGGGAGCGGGCCGCCCTTCTTGAATGCTGCGCGATCAGGCAGATCGCAGATATCTGAAGTCTTATGCAAAAGCATACACGCGAGCGGGATGCGAAAAACGTTGAATAGAACACATGCCACTAACGACTAACCTTTTTAACATGAAAAAGTTTACCAGCTTATTGATAGGGTGTTCGCTGGCGCTGACGGGAATTACATTTGCGCAGCAGCCGGACGAACAACAATCACCAACCAAGAACAAGAAAGCGCCGGTCGAAAAGACGGAGCGCGAACCAAAAGCCAATGTTGAGCGGCCGCATAAGGGCGCTGCCAACGCCAATGGCGCCAATGCCAACAAAGATGCGAACGCGGCGAATCCTGAAGCCACGCCCGTAAAAACGCAGCGCGGAATGCACAACGAGCGCAATACGGCCAAGGGCAACAAGGCTGAGGCGACTCCCAAGACTGAGGCGTCAGTTTCGAAAGAGACCAACCCCTCGGCTGAAGCCGGGGCCAGCGCTACGGTTGCACCTAACAAACAGGCGCGCGAGGGCAGGAAAGGCGCCAAAGGAAATGTTGGCGCTAACGCAAATACGGCAGCCACGGCCACTCCAGTAGCCGCAGCGTCGGCGAGTGCGACTCCCGCAGCGGGCGCATCAGTTAATACAGGAACCACGGTGAACACGCAGCAGCAGAACACGAACGTGCGGGCGAATGCCAACGTTGCTGGTGGTGCCGGAAGAAAGGCTGACCCGCAGAAAGTGCAGCAGGTCAAACAGCAGACGCAGCAGATCAAGCAGCAACACGTGAACTTCCGTGCGCAACCGCGACCCGACAAGGTCCCGGCGGTTTCGTTTCAAGCGAACTATCGAATCTCCGGCGCCGAGCGCTGGCAAGGTCCGCAGTACGAAGTTTTTCGGTCGTATCATCCGGAACGGCATGACCGCGGCTGGTATTCCTCGCACTACAGCCGAGTGGAGTTGATCGGTGGCGGTTACTATTATTTCAACAACGGTTACTGGTACCCAGCGTGGGGTTACAGTCCTTCCGAAGAATACTACGCTTATGATGCGCCGATCTATGTTGGGCACCGCGCTGAGCCACCCGATCGTGTGATCGCGGATGTGCAGTCTGAGCTTCAGGAGATGGGCTATTACACGGGTGAAGTGGACGGATTGCTCGGACCGCTGACGCGGCAGGCGCTGGCGGATTATCAGGCGGACCAGGGTCTGGCGTCGACGGAAGTCATCGACGAGCCGACACTGGATTCGTTAGGAATGAGCTCATAAAGTTCGAATCTCGAAATTCGAAACAAATTAATGAAGCCGCCGGGGGAAACCTCGGCGGCTTTTTTGTTGAGACAGCTGGATCCTGCGACGCTCGGTCGGCGAGGGGGATTAGCGGGATTGGCGACGGCCCGCGGCGGCAAGGAGTCCACCGAGTGCCAGCAAAGCGAGAGACGAAGGTTCGGGGACGGCGCGGAATTGGAACGCGTTGATGGTCGGCGCCTGAGTGCTATCGGCACCGGTAAATGTGATTGTTTCAAAGGTATCGCCGGCGGTGAAGGTGCCCACGACTGTCTGTCCGACGCCGCCAATCGCGTTGGTGGTGTTGTCGTCGAGCGTGACAGGGAGAGGTGCCGAAGCAGTAGTTCGGAAACCAGTTCCGGATCCGTTATACTGGGAAGCGTTCAGCCACCATTGAAGCTCGTACGTTTGTCCGATGGTCAGGCCGTTGATCGTCAGGGTAATGGCGTTGTTGTCGTCGCTCGAGACGGCCGAGCTCAACAGCGTCTGGTAGTTGGAACTCAGGTTTGCGAAGGGCGCGCTGGCCGATCCGAGGGTTGAATAGGCCAGAAGATGGCCGGGTGATTCGGTGATGGTGAAGTTGCCCATGGTCGTGGTCGTCGCCATGAATGGGAAAGTCCAGGAGGCGAAGGGCACGCCGTTCACCGTAACCGCGTTGCCGTTCATATTGAAAGCGGCGACTAACGAACCGTCGTTCCGCACGTTGGTGTCGCCGGAAATGGTCGCGGGAGTTCCCCAATTGATCACGGAACCTTCGGCGCCGGCGCGGGCAAGCGGAACATTGGCGAGACAGCAAAATGCGACGCCGGTGATAAGCAGCTTTTTGGTGACTCCCTTCATGGCCCTGCGGAATTGCGCGCTCTACGGTTCTATGATTTCGGATCGCACATTGCAAACCGCAAATTCGCCAAAAACCGACGAGTCCCATGCCGGAAAAAACCCTACGGGACGCAGTGCGGCTAAATCCGCAAGTCTCACCGGGAAAAGATGTTATGAGTTAGTCTTTGTCGTCTTCGTGATCTTCGCCCTTACGCCTTGGTGGTGGTGGCCGTGGTGCGTCCCGTCGCACGCTTTCATCTCAAGGAACTTTCCGTCCTGGCCAACTTTGACCTGACTCATTTTGCCATCCGTCCCTTTGACCTTGGCTTCGTCCTGCATGACGCCGTGCTCATTCTCTTTTTCGACGCTCACGACCTGGCCGCCTGCAGCGTGACTGGTAATGGTCGATTGCACCGCGGCCGGAACACTGTTCCAATCCACTTTTTCCTCCTGGCCCTTTTCCTTATGGCCATGGGCCAAGGCCGGCGCGGCGAGAGCGGTCGCAATTCCGATGATGATCAATGTCTTTTTGGTTGGCTTCATTTCCGAAATCGACCCACAGAGGACGCAAAGGGCGCCAAGGGATAAGGCATTTTAAATTGCAGATGGAGAAGGTTTAGAAAATTTGAATAGAGTCGGATAGATGGCGGGAAGACAAGAGATCGTGAAAGTCGGCGGGCGTGAGCTGGCGATTTCCAATCTCGACAAGATTTTCTTTCCTGGGAACGGCTTTACCAAAGGCGACGTCATCGCCTTTTACTCCGGGATTGCGAACGCGATTCTCCCGCATTTGCGGGATAGACCGTTGACGATGAAGCGTTTTCCGGATGGCGTGACCGGCGAACATTTCTACGAGAAAAATGCGCCCAAACACACACCCAGCTGGGTCAAGACGTTCGCGGTTCCGAGAACCGAAGGCGGCCCAGACATCAATTACATCCTCTGCAACGATCAGGCGACTCTTGTCTGGCTGGCCAATCTCGCGGACATCGAGAAACACGTCCTGCTGGCGCGCCAGCCGAAAGTCGATATTCCGACGTCAATCGTGTTCGATCTTGATCCGGGCGCGCCCGCGGGGATCCTGCAATGCGCGGAGGTCGCGCTGCATCTACGCGATTTGTTGACGAAATGGAAACTGGAAACCTTCGTCAAGGTTTCCGGTTCGAAGGGGCTTCATCTAACGGTGCCGTTGAACGCGCCAGTGCCTTACGAAGTCACGCAACCCTTTGCCAAAAGCGTCGCCGAGCTCGTTACCCATGAAATGCCGAAGCTGGTGGTCGCTGAAATGTCGAAGGAAGCGCGGAAAGGAAAGGTCTTCATCGATTGGAGTCAAAATTCCGATTTCAAGACGACGGTTTGCGTGTACGCGATGCGGGCCAAAGGGCTAAGGCCGTTCGTTTCGATGCCGGTGGAATGGAAGGAACTCAGCCGTGCGTTGAAGCGAAAGGACGCGAAGGCGCTGTCGTTCACGCCGGAAGCTGCGCTCAAGCGAATCAAAAAAGTGGGGGATCTTTTTGCGCCGGTCTTAAAGCTGAAGCAAAAACTGCCGGCCGCTTTTGTGAAGGCGCTTGCAGCCGGGCCGCAACCGAAGATGCATCGCTGGCCGCGAAATACGAAGCCGGCGAAGGCAACGCCCGGTGATACAAGTCTCAGTGCCTATCGAGCCAAGCGCGATTTCTCGCAGACGGCTGAGCCCGATGCGGCAACGATTAAGAAGGCGCTGACAAAGAAAAGACACCACCGGTACGTCATTCAAAAGCATGAGGCGAGTCACCTTCATTATGACTGGCGACTGGAAATGGAAGGTGTGTTGCGATCGTGGGCGGTGCCGAAGGGTCCGCCGACACAAGTGAAAGAAGCGCGGCTGGCGATGCACGTGGAGGACCATCCGTTAGCGTACGAACACTTCGAAGGAACGATTCCCCCCGGAAACTATGGGGCCGGAACGGTGATGGTGTGGGACTACGGAGTTTACGAAGACATCACAGGCAACGCCGCGGCCGCCTTTCACAGCGGCAAAATGCACCTCGTGCTCAAGGGCGAAAAGCTCGAGGGCGAATGGATCCTGGTAAAGGACAAGCGTGACCCGGAGAGCAACCGGTGGCTTCTGATAAAGGCGGGAAAATCGATGAAGCCCTTCTCAGCCAAAATGGACGATCGCTCCGCCCTAACGAAACGACCGATGGCTGCAATCGCCAAGGATAACGATGCGCAATGGAAGAGTAATCGCCCGGGGTCATCCACCCGCGAAAAACGGAGTCGCCGATCGAGCGAAGAATCCAAACCTGAATTCATCGAGCCGATGAAGTGCAAAGCGGTCACGGAATTGCCCGAAAGCGGCGGTTGGTTCTATGAAATCAAGTTTGACGGGTATCGAAGCATCGTGGTGAAGGATTCGGATACGGCAAGATTGCTTTCCCGTAACAGGAATAATTTCAACGAGCGCTTCCCGAAGTTGGCAAGAGCGTTTGAAAGGTTCTCGGGCCGTTTTGTGATCGACGGAGAAGTTGTGGCGCTTGATGGCAAGGACCGGCCATCCTTTCAACTCTTGCAGAATAACGCCGCCAGCCCGGATGCGATTTACTTTTATGCTTTCGATCTGCTGAACGAGAACGGAGAAAATCTGCAAGGCATGCCGCTGGAGCAACGCCGGGAACGATTAGAGGCGCTTTTGGCCGGGGTCTCCGACCCGATTCGCCTTTCGCCGCTTCTTCCGGGATCGCCGCGGCAGGTGTTGAAAGCCGTGGAGAAGTTAGGCCTCGAAGGCGTGGTCGCTAAACGGCAGGGATCTTTGTACGAGCCGGGTGAGCGTTCGGGCGCATGGATCAAACAGCGCACTGATCGGATGCAGGAGTTCGTTATCGGGGGGTATGTGCCCGGGGCGAACACCTTCGATTCCCTGATCGTTGGCGTCTCCGAGGGCAAATCGTTTCGTTTTGTTGCGAAAGTGAAGGACGGATTTGTGCCGCGTTTACGCAAAGAAATTTTCTGCGAATTCAAAAAACTTGGGACGGAAAAGTGTCCATTTGTGAATTTACCGGAAGAAAAGGGCGCACGACGAGGGGAGGCGCTGACAAAAGAGAAAATGAAGGAGTGCCGTTGGCTGAAACCGAAGCTGGTGTGTCAGGTCGCTTTTGTGGAATGGACCGATACCGGCAACCTGCGCCATGCGAAGTTCATCGCCATGCGCGACGACAAGGAAGCGCGCGACGTTGTTCGGGAAACGTAAAGCCGCTCCTCACTTTAGTCCTCTCCTTGAATGAGAGGAAAGGGACTTTGAATTGCGTGCGCTGGGGAGACGGGTTGTTGGAGGACGACCTCCGTGTCGATCCCGATTAGACGCAGAGCCGTCCTTGGTAGAGATTGTGGGGCGTTGATCTTCGGCGCCGGACTAAATCAAACGGCGGCCAGGAACGGCCGCCCTACGGTCGCGTTGGGTTCCTGCGGCGCGTCGCGGTGGATCAGGAATTCAGCCTAGGCCTGGGTATGCCGGGCGAAATGAACTTCTACGCCCTTGGGCAATAACCGTTTACGGCCGCGTTGACGGCGTCGAGCCAGGGTGGCGCGTCCGCCTTTGGTCTTCATGCGGGCGCGAAAACCGTGCTGCCGTTTGCGGGTGCGTTTTGATCGTTGAAGGGTCCGTTTCATAGTCAAATCCCGGCCCGAACGGGCGGGAAGGGGGCTACGTTAGGGAGGCAGGTCCGGTTGTCAATTCGGGATGGGAAGGCGGGCTCTCTTTGTAGCCTATGACCTTCGCAAGGTAGGGTCGAAAGAGTGCGACCGTCACAGACCGCCGCTACAGGGGAAAAGCGATCGGGTTTGCCACCGTGGCGGGTTTCTGGAATAAGAAGGTCAGTGGAGGAGAATGTCGTTATCGAGCCGGCGACGGAAGCCGATCTGGACGAACTGTCTGATTTGCTCGGCGAACTCTTCAGCGAGGAGAGCGACTTTCGGCCTAACAAAGAAAAGCAGCTGCGGGGATTGCGGTTGATTTTTGAGCAACCGAACCGCGGACGCGTCTTCGTCCTTCGTCGCAACAAGGTCATCGTCGGGATGATCAATCTTTTGTTCACCATCAGCACGGCCGAGGGCGGGTTTGTCATACTGCTCGAGGACCTGGTCATCCATCGGAAATACCGGGACAAAGGATACGGTTCCGATCTCTTAGATCACGCGATCAAGTTCGCGAAGGAGAAGAATTTTCTGCGCATCACACTTCTGACCGATCGTCCGGAAATTCGTTCGCAGAATTTCTTTCGGCGCCATGGCTTCGTCGACTCCTCAATGATGCCGATGCGGCTTCTGGTGACGCCGGGGAGCGACCCCGGGCCTGGGGCCTGATACGGAAATGGTCAGAGGAGCTTTCCCGCTTTTTCGACTCGCGGGCATCCAGGTCTATTTGCATTTCACCTGGTTCCTGGTGGCGTGGTTTGAAATTAATTCGGGGAAAGCACGCTATCACTCGATGTTGTGGCCGGTCCTGGAGTATTGCGGACTGTTCGCCCTGGTTCTGATGCACGAATTCGGTCATGCATTCGCCTGCCGATCGACCGGTGGTCGCGCGGACCAGATCGTCCTGTGGCCCCTCGGTGGTTTGGCGTTCGTGGACCCGCCGCCTCGGCCCACGGCTGTCCTCTGGAGTATTGTCGCGGGGCCACTGGTTAATGTTGTTCTCTTCCCGTGTTTCCACTTCCTCCTGATTGCCGCACAGCACGGATGGCTCCCGATGAGCGGAGACGCGTATCAGGTGATTTTTTATCTGGGGCTCACGAATACTGTCTTGCTTGTGTTTAATCTGCTGCCGTTTTATCCGCTCGACGGCGGGCAAATCGTGCGCGCGCTTCTTTGGTTCAAGGTTGGTCCGATCCGAAGCCTCTTTATTTCTGGCTGCATTGGCATGATCGGCGCCGTTTGCATTGGGTGCCTGGCGTTGTTTTTGAGATCGATCTGGACCGGCATCATTGCGTTCTTCCTCTTCAGCCAAGCCAGAAACGCGGTCGAAAGGGCAAAGATGATGCGGCTGGCGACGGAAACCGCGGAGCGCACGCCGCCTTCATCAACATAGACTGTGCGCCAGCTCTCACCCTGCCGCGTCTCTGAACCGGCGCGGGACGGATGTTAAATGTTGGAAAGACAGGCGCGGGACGTTTCCACAGTCCGCCAATCGGGCGGTCCCTTTGTTGAACCTCCAAAGAAATTATCCAGCCTAACTGCCAAGAGCGAGCGCCCCGAGCTCTTTCAAGAGGCGTTCTTTACGCTCGGCGTTGACTTCTATTTCATCCACGGCCTTGGCGACTTCCTTCTCGTTCAATTTGCTGCCGTTCGCCTTATCATAGTCCTGCAGTTCCTGAATGCGCGCCGGGTCGGAGAAAAACGTGAAAAGACTGGGCACATAGCTTTGAGCGCCAATGGCATCTACTTTTGCGAGGAGCGCCGGCATGTTGGCCTTAGCGAAATCCCAGGCAACTTCCGGATGCTCGCTGTAACGCGCCACGTGAGCAACGAGGTAGGTAGCGCGGCTTGTCGGCAATTCGTTCGTTAGCGAAATCTGCAAAGTGCGCTTGACCAATTCCGGCTTGGTCGCGCGCGCCAGGGCTTCGTAATAATCCTGTTTCTCGCCGATATTTGTCGTGGCCTCTCCAAGCTTGTGGAGTTTATCCCAGGTGGCCTCATCCGCATTCCTTGCCACGACCAGCAGAATTGGGCGGCGCATGTCGGGAGGAATGTGAGCTTTGCCTTCGCTGATTTCCTGGAAGCGCTTTTGGCAACCCGTCACGATATCCGGATCTCCCAAGTCGCCGAGGGCCGCGACAACGCTGGCGCGCAAATCCGTCCAACGGGCGGGCTCACCCGGCTTCGGATCCCAACCCAGAGCATCGAAGGTCGGTCGCAAGATGGATCGTAAGAATTGCTGAACCTTTTCGCGGTCAGGATTGCCGACGAGCAGGCGATTCAGAAAATCGAAGGCGGCGATGATTTGATCCCGCTCCGCGAGTTCGCTCGGCGTGGGCAGTTTCCTTATGAGATCAAAATAGGATTGGAGCGATGCCCGCCCCGCCTGGACGAGCGCCCATTGATCGCTCAAGAGATTGACGCGATCCGGAACGGAGAGACTGCTCAATGAGGCGAGAAGAAGGTCCCAGGATTTTCGGTCGTACTGCACGCGATAGTTCCCCGCGCCCTCGGTGTTTAGCTTAAAGGGGGCAGTCGACGGTATGTCGCTTAGCGTCATAGCGGCATCCTTCATCAGAACTGATTCAGCCCTGTTCTTCCCGACGAGGCTGTAGGTGAGGGGAATCGGCCAGGTGCTCGGCGATGAATCTTTGAAGTTCACGGTCATTCGATCCTGATGAAGATTCACTTTGTCTCCGTCGCGACTGACTTCGACCAGGGGGAAGCCAGGCTGATGGGTCCAGACGGTCGCAATTTCTTCGACAGGCTTTCCGGAAGCTTCGGCCAGAGCGCTCCAAAGGTCGGCGGTGGTCGCATTTGAGTATTCGTGTTTCGAAATGTAGCGCCGAATTCCGTCGCGGAAGGTCTCTTCGCCGAGAAAGCTTTCCAGCATTCGGATAAATGACTGACCCTTTTGGTAAGTAATCTCGTCAAAAGCGGTGTTGGCGTCTGCTTCGGTGGCGACAGGTTGCTGAATCGAGTGGGTTGTCTTGCGAAGATCGCCTTCCATGGCTTGCTCTTTGGCGATTCCGATTCGGCGCGTGGGATTGCGCGGAACATTTTTCCGCAGCCAGACTTCCCATTGAGGATTGAAGAAGGCGGTGGATTTGGTTCCCATCCAGGAGGCGAACCCTTCGTTAAGCCAGAGATCGTCCCACCAGGCCATGGTGACGAGGTCGCCGAACCACATGTGCGCCATTTCGTGCGCCAGGACCGCGAAAATATCCTGCTTTGCGCCTTCCGAATTCTTTTCCGGATCGAACAGCAGACCGCTTTCGAAATAGGTGATGCCGCCCCAATTCTCCATCGCGCCGCCGAACCCGCCGGGCACGGCAATCTGGTCGAGCTTTGGCAGAGGGTAGGGAACGCCAAAGTAATCGTTATAGTAGTCGAGAATGCGAACGGAGCTTTCGAGCGCATAACGTCCCCATTTCGATTTTCCCTTGGTTGTGATGACGCGGATATGCACGCCCTTGGCCTGCGTCTCGACCCATTCCAGCTCGCCGGCGACGAGGACATTCAGGTAGCTCGACATCACCGGGCTTGGGGCGAAGCGCAGTTCTTTCCCTTCCTTGGAAGTTGTTTCCTTTTCCACCGGCATGTTGGAAACGGCCGTCCATGCGGACGGAACGACCACGGTTAGCTGGAATTTTGCGCGGAAGACGGGCTCATCCCAGCAGGGGAACAGGCGTCGCGCGTCCGTGGCTTCGAACTGGGTGCCGAGCATGATTTTATCGGCGCCGCTTCCTTGTTCGCGGTAACGAGCGTAATACAGCCCGAGGCCTTGTTGATTGATCTTGCCGGAAAACTTCAGATCGATCGTGTGCTTGCCGACGACGATCTCTTCCGGCAGCGAAAGCTTCAGCAGCTCGTTCGCCGAATCGATTTGAATGGCCGATTTGGCGAGCTTCTTGCCGTCGATCGACGCTTCCGACACGTCGATTTCCAGCGCATTTAAGACAATTTGTTTCTCGCGCGCCTTAACGACCACTTTGATCGTTTCCGTTCCGGTGAAGACGAGCTTGTCGACGTTTGGAACGATCCGGACGGAATATTCCTGCGGAACGATTTGCTTGGGGAGTTTTCCCGGAGTCGAATCAAAGTTGAAGGGTTTCTCTGCTTTCATCGGTGAGGCGGCAAACAAAGAGAGCAGGGCCAGACAAATTGTCGAAGAGCGCACACCTTCCTGTAGCGGGGGTCTATGACCGTCGCAAACTTTCCCTGAGTCCGCCACTCCACTTACACCTGCCCATACCGGGGCGTCTCCGGCCGAAGGTACAAATGAGAGTGAAAGAGCAGGTTAAAGGATTTAACGATGCGACGGTTATAGACCGCGGCCACAGCTACTGAACGACGAGGACGAGGAGGAGCTGGCCTCCGCCGACCTGGGGGCCCTTGATGACGAGAGGGCTTCTTTTGCTCAACTTGGTGTCGGTTTCCAGAACCAGTTGATCGGAGGGAGGCTCAGTCGTTTCGTGCTGGACCAGCTTTAAGTTAACGACATAGCCGCCTTCGTTCGGGCCCCGAGCATCCACGTGGAGCACAAAGTGTTTGCTGGCAGCGGCCTGCCAATTCTCCTGCCCGGTGACAAGGCGATTTCGCGACTGCCCGATAACGTCGAAATGGTTATAACCGAAAAGTTCCTTAAGCGTCGGCTCAATTCGCTCGAGCTCAGTGGGAACCTGTGAGGGAGCCGTGGCGTTGTCCGCCATAACGAGTCCGCTCCAGACGACCTCGCCGGCGTGAGATGTGGATTTTGAGGAAGCCCTCTTAGCCGTTCGAAACGGATGTAGAACGTTATCGAGGAGGCCAGCCTGGACGGGCGGCACGCCGGACGCCAACACGACCGACGTGATGGCGATCAGTAGCCGGCGTTTCATGACGGTTTATTTCGCTGCGTAATCAGACGGGAGAGACTTCGAGTCCCTCCGTCCACAGAACGGTTACCCGATCCTCTTTCGCTTCGAATACGGTCACGGTAGCATCGGGCCCCGCCGTTGGGTCGAGACGCTTGGTCAGCACCTGCGTTAACGACGAAGATGGCTCGAGCGGCTCGGCATCCCGCATCACCCAGGCGGCGCACAGAACGAACACGGCGACAGACGCCGCACCCGACCACAAGAGTCGTGGAACGGTCCACCAGCTGGAACGCGTGCCGCGCGTGGTCGTTGAAGTCTCCTCACGCGCCAGGCGTTCCCGCAATTGATGATTGAAAAACTCCTCGTTAGTCATGACCGACGGGCTCAGCTCGCGCTTGAGCAAGAGACGGAGCTTTCTAGTAGAAGCTTTCTCGGCTTCGGCTGCGGCCCGGTCAGGCAAAGACGATTCGAAGGCAGCCAGCTCCGCGCCGGCGAGCTCGTCGTCCAGCCAAGCGGTCCACTTTTCCTCAAATGTTTTCATAAACGTCCTTCAATAGATTCTGCAATTTCTTGCGCGCGTAAAAAAGGCGCGACATCACTGTTCCGATTGAGCAGCCGAGAGCTTCCGCGATCTCGTTATACTGCATGTCCTCGATTTCCTTCATCAAAATTACTGCGCGATGTTCCGGCGATAGCTGCGCGATCGCACGATCGATCTGTCCGCGAATCTCCCCGCGCTCCATATTCTCCGACGGAAGCGCATCCGGCCTCGGAACGGTTTTCGAAGCGGGATCGATCTCTTTGAGCTGGATGGAGTCGTCAAACTCCGCCCCGCTCCCTTTGATCTGCTTTTTCCGCACCCAGTCGATGGTCACGTTCATCACGATGCGGTAGAGCCAGGTGTAAAAGGAGGATTTGCCCCTGAAACGCCCGATCGATTTCCACGCTTTCAGGAAGCTGTCTTGAGCAAGATCCCAGGCGTCCTGCTCATTATGTACCATGTTGTAAACCATTCCAAATACACGGGTTCTGTAGCGAGTAACCAGCTCGTCGAACGCCCCGGAATCCCCCTTTTGGCACCGTTTCACCAAATCCAGTTCCGACACATCGGGCTGAGCCGCAGTCGCTTCCGTATGCATATTGGACGGAAGTCGCTGGATTTAATTCAACCCCGATGGCCTTCGGAGCCGAAACGGCGCCGCCATTCGCCGCGATAGTCGCCCATGAGGCAGATAATCCCGTCGCGGACTTGGAAAAGGCGCTGCACGAGAACCCCGTTTTGCTCCGGGGTAATGAGTCCTTCGGTGAGAAGCTGCGAGGCAGCGTCCATCGAGGTAGTGATCGCCTTCAAAGCTCGCTTTAGGTAGGCGATAGTCATCCCGATCTCGTCGACGCCATCGTCACTGAGGGCGGCCGCGAGTTTAGCGCTCGCCAAGGCCGAGTGGGTGGCAAGCTTGACCGCGGCCGGCTCGTTCTGAAGGGCGGGATTTTGATCGAAGAGCCGGTCCGTCCAAATGGTCAGGGCAAAAGCGGCTCGGTAAAGGGCATGATCCTCGAAGGTTTCCGAGTCGTCGGCCTCCTCGTTGGTCCCAAAAGGTTCATCGGCTTCCGGGTCGTCCATGAGCGAATCGACCTCGGAACTCCAGTCGCGATTCTCAAGCAGGTGGGTCCAACCCATTTCGCGGGCGATGATCTGATCGCGTTGCGGGTCGTCGAGATACTTTTCCAGAAGCTCCATGTATTTTTCAGTTTTCTGGTCTTGTTGCTGCAAAAAACGCTCCCAGTCGTATTCGTCCCAGGCGCGCTCGGGCTCATGATCGAAGCCGGACATGAAGATGACTTAACGCCACCTTTCGCTCCGCGCAAAAGGAATGTGGGGGGCAATTGGGGGCCATCGCTTACGAAGCGGCCAGGTTGCGAATGGCTTAACCAGTGACCGTTTCCGCTTTCTTGGTCTGTAATCGTAATTGTCCGCAAGCGGCCGCGATATCGTGTCCCTTTTCGCGGCGGAGCGTCGCGGCGACATCGTGCTCGCGGAGAATATGAAGGAAATGCTCCTGCCGTTGTCGGGGCGGACGACTCCAATCGAGTCCTTCAACGGTGTTGTATGGAATCAGATTCACTTTCGCCGAAAGACGTCGCGCGTGTTTCGCGAGAAGCTTCGCCTGGTCGTCGGCGTCGTTAACCTGATCAATCAGGATATATTCGAACGTCAGGCGCTGTTTCTTTCGCGAAGTGTAATAATCGCAGGCTGCGAGCAACGTCTCGAGATTGTATCGCTTGTTGATTGGCATGATGCGATTGCGCACTTCGTCGGTGGCGCCGTGCAGCGAAATGGCGAGACGGATCTGCATCGGGTTTTCAGCGAGCTTCCGGATTTGCGGCGCCAGGCCGCTGGTCGAGACCGTAATGTGGCGCGCGCCGATCTCCAGTCCCCACGGAGAATTGATGATCCGGATGGCGCGCCAAAAGATTCTGGAGATTGGCCAAAGGCTCGCCCATTCCCATGAAGACGATATTATCGATTCTGGCTCCGGCGGATTTCTCAACCATCATGACTTGATTCACAATTTCGTTAGGCCGGAGGTTGCGCGAGAATCCGTCGAGGCCGCTGGCGCAGAAACGGCAGCCGTAAGCGCACCCGACCTGCGTGGAAACGCAGATGGTGCGCCGGTCCGATCGTTGACCGTACAAGGCCGGGGACGCCGGGATCAGGACCGATTCGATGAGGCTGCCGTCGGCGAGACGGAATAGAAATTTCTGCGTGGTATCGGCGGAGCCGAGCACACGCACCGTGTTGAGCTGTTCAAAACCGAAATGGTCGTCCAGCTTCTGGCGCAAGGCCGCCGGGAGATCAGTCATCGTGTTCCAGCCGTCTGCCTTTTTTTCGTAAAGCCAGCGCACGATCTGCGAAGCGCGATAAGCGGGTTCGCCGAGGTCTTCGACCGCAGCTTGAACATCTTCAAGCTGCAGCGATTTTACATCGGGTTTGGCGTTACTGATCACGACGAACTTTACCGGGCATGGACTACTTCATCAAACATCGCGCGGATCTGAGGAATGGTCCGAGAGGCATTGGGCATGGAGCCGGACAGTATTTTCAAGAAGAAGACGCCTTGAGGAGGGTGCGTTTATCACTAGCATACCGACAGATGCGAAGGTTTCTTGCCCACGCCGTCTTGCTGACCCTGATATCTGGAGGGCTCGTCTCGTGTGCCACAAGTGAGATTAGTGATTCCAGCGGAAGCACTGGACCGAAAAGTTCGGTTCCGGGCGCGGACGATTCCGATCGAGCGGGCAGTCTGGCACCGGCGGTCGGTACCAACGGCGCTGGCGCCGGCGTTCGATTTTGATCGACCCGAAGAACGAAGCGCGGACGCCCCTAACGATCGGCTGGCAGGCCGCTAAGGCCAATGCCGTGCCTGGTTTTATCCTCCAGGTCGCGATGCTGATGGTCCTGATCGCCTACTATTCGAGCGCGAGATTTGCCGGGTTATTGAACTGGGTGGCACGTTACAAGGAGGAGCACACGATTCCGTTTGTGATCGCGGCCGGTATTCTGGCGGGCGCGATTTTGCCCGAGCTCTTTGTGGTCTTCTTCTTTCAAAAAGGAAGGTGGACGAAACAGAACTATCGGAACCTGGCCTTTACAATCCCGACCTGGGCCGTCGATGCCGTGCTGGTTAACCTGATGTATCAGCTCAATGCGGCCTGGTTCGGTAACGTCGTGACGATTCCGGTAGTCATTGCGAAGATTTGTGTGGATCAATTTGGTTACAATCCATTTTTCGCCGCGCCGGCCGAGGTTCTGATTTACGAGTGGAAAAACGAAGGCTTTTCCGGGAAATCGGTCCGTCGCGCCTTTAGCTGGAAGCATTACCGCGACAAGATCGTGCCGACTTTGCTGGCGACGTGGGCTGTCTGGGGGCCGCTGATGGCGATCATCTATTCGCTGCCGTATCCGGTTCAGTTTCCGTTATTCAGTTTGGCGCTGACGTTTTGGGTCTTGTTGCTGATCTACATGACGAATCGTTTTTCGGGAAAGGTGGAGGTGGACGAGATGCTGTCGTTAGGGGAAAAGGCCGGGATAGACCGCAGCTCCGGCTGCGGAAGCGCCAAATTCCAAACTTCAAATCTCAAACTGCAAACGCCGCGTCTGTCATCCCGAAGCAGCGAAGACGCTGAGGGATCTCCCATCCGGAGTCCTCGTTACGCACGTGACATCGGTTTACCGCCGGGATGGTTGCCTCCAAGTTCACGATCCCATGCTCGACATTTGGTGTGACCCGGTCCCGCCATGGGGATCCCTCGCCGTCTCCGCCGCTTCGGGATGACAGGAAGTTAGCGATGGGTGAGGAAATGCCGGAGCGCTTCATGCACGCCGGCGCCGTGGTCTTTGGTGGCAACGCAGCCGCCGGACTCGCGAACAGCGGCTTTCACTTCTGGAATCGCATTTGCCGGGCACGCGGTCATGGCGGCGAATTTCCCGTCGAGCATTGAGATGTCGTTGTAATGATCGCCCGCGGCAAAGATGGCGGCGCGGTCGATCTCCAAAAGGCGCGCCAGTTCGCCAAGGGCCGCGCCTTTGTGGTAATCGGTGTGACAAAAGCGGAGGTAAACGGTGTTTCGCTGGAAATTAAACTGTGGCTGATGCGCCTTGGCAGCGTTGATGAACTCGACCACGCGATCCATTTCCTCTTCAGAAGAGGTGATCAACCCGGCCGGTCCGTGGGACTCGTAAAGGATGCGCGCGTTCGTGTTCGAATTCACGAAATGAATGACGTCCTTCAAAATGGAGGCGGCCGAGCTGAAGAGAGTGGCGTGCTCACGGGCGCAACGCTCGTTCCAGTCTCCGAAAGGTTCCCATCGCCTGCCGTTCTTCGCCGGTTTATGGACATCGCGCTCGCTCGTTAGGATGAAGTCCGGATGAATCGGGAATGCAAAGTCTTCCAAGCCTGACTCCAGAAGATCGACCGAACGGCCGGTGTTGACTGCCCAAACCGTGCCCTGGGTTTGAAGATCGCGGATCAGTTCCATGCAGGCGCGATCAAGAACGGGCTCGCTCACGCGGGAAACGATCGTTCCGTCGAAATCCGTGCTAATCAGGCGGATGGTTGAGGGCATTGGACTAGATACTTACCTTAGAAATTGAATTGCGCGGCGCAATCGGCATCATTGTTCACAGAGTATGAAGTCGGCTTACGAATTGGCGATGGAACGGCTGCAGAAGGCGGAGCCGGCAAAGGTCTTAAACGACGATCAGAAACGCCAAATCGCGGAGATCGATGAGACTTTCAAGGCCAAGATCGCGGAGCGCGAAGTTTTTCTCCAGGATCAAATCAACAAGGCGCTGAAAGGCGGAAGCTCGGATGAGGCCGCCGATCTACAGAAGCAATTAACGGCGGAAGTTCGCCGGCTCCGCGCGGATTGCGAGGAGAAGAAGGAAAAGCTGAGGGCCGGTTTTTCCAGCTAGGGACGGCGTTCGGGAAAGTTCCCTAACCGGCCTCCAGCAAATAAGCAGCCTCGCCGGACAGGTGCCGGGGAATTGTGATTTTCGGAACCGGTCGCTGCGGTTCGACCTCCAGCCATCCTTCCTGGTCGAAGAACCATGATCGCCGGTGGAATTTTACAAACAGGCTCTGCGCGTCTGAGAAAAATGTCTCCGGGATGAACATCCATCCGGAGGTGTAATCTGCCTGAAATAGCGCGGTCGAAACGGGCTGACCCGTCTTCCAATTCTCAACCGCCACGATTCCCGACCGAACCGGCATGCCGATTCGCCAGGACTGTGCTGCGCCATGACGATCCTGACCCACCATGAGGATCGTTCCCGCATTTCCTGGGAATCGGGGTCTCGCGCGGAGATCGAAACGCAGGCAGAGCGTTGAATCCTTTCGAAGGATCACGCGGAGACCGCCTTCGCCTTCGCCTTCGATCTCTCGATTTCTGACGAGGGGCGCAAAGCATTCCGGTCGCGCGGCGTATCGAAGAAACCGGCGGCCCGACAATTTGACCTGCGACCGATGACAACGGATTGCGCGGATCTTGTCGATTCTATGGGCCTCGGTTTGGGACAAAGGGCCGGCAGCGCGCAAGAACGCTTCGTTGTGGCCATGCACCAGGTAAGTCCACAACTGCAGTTGGGCTGCGTCGCTCAGGTGACGGAGCGCGAGCCGGAAAAGGACGCCGACAGCATTATGATCGGGGTGCCGGTCGCAGGAAGCCGGCAAAACCAAATGGGTAGGCTTCCATTGATGGATGAGGTCGCGAATACGCGCGACGGTTTTCGTGGTTGCGCCGAGCAAGAGATTCGTTAGGCCCTGATCGGGGAGACCGAGAAAGTGGGCGGCGCTACTGGGGACACCGAGAGTGTTGAGTGCGGCGATGGCTTCCCCGCGTCGCAGACGGCCCCATCGTTTGCGATCGCTCTGGTCGAGGCGCCATTTACGATCGGCTAATCGCTGTGGCCACGGGTTATTGTCGCCGTCGGTCATATAAACGACACGCAAACTCGCCCCGGCTCGAGCTGCCCGATGCAAAAGCACTCCGGCGGCCAGCGTTTCGTCGTCCGGGTGCGGTGCCACCAGCATCAACCGCGATTGCGAATCCGGTTGTAAAGAGGTCTCAACCAACGCCATCGTCCTATTTAGATGAGATGTTAACAAACCGCTACCTTAACCCGACATAAGGCGGCGCCCTATGCAAAAAGGGAGTAAAGCCTCGCTCGACTGCTTGCGTCCAAAACACTGCCAGCGGCCGCGGGCCGCCAGCCAGGACGAATTCATGTCGTCCGCGCGAGAGCGCGCGGCTTTCTCCGGCGTACGCTGTTCCGTCCAGGGTTCCGGCAACTGCCAATCCGTCAGCAGAGACGATCATGTAATCAGCCGGGATGGCCGTCTCAAACGTGTTTGAGGCGGGATTATCTGGCGAGGGAATCAGCCAGCCGCCGGCCACGTAGAGTTTCGTTCCCACGGAAAGAAAGTAGCGCTCGACAAAACGGGTCGCTCTTTCCGTCATCTCCTTTTCCTTTGTGGCCACGCATGTCCTGGTTTGGATGCAGCATTCTGGCGCGTCGTCCTGCGCGAGCCCGCGGCGAACTCGTTGGCTGAAAAGGGTTTCCCAAACCGGCTTAAAGCAGCGCTGCCGGAAAACCGTTTCCCCTTTTTGATCCATGACGAAGTCGGAGGGCTTCGTTAGGGCAAGAGTCGTGCGGAGCAAATCGGTTTCCGCTTTGGCTCCGTTCGCCCAGAAGGGATGTGTGAGCAAAGCGACCACAAAGAAACCCGCTGCCACCGATGCCGGGCCGAGCAGGGTCCGCGAAATCGGTCCGGCGAAGCGCCGGCCGAGGCGGTCCGCCACTGGGAGAAGCACGGCAGCGTACAAGGGGAAAGCGATTGGTTGGTAGGGAAGATAATCCTGCCGGGTAACCAGCGGCCAAAATCCCCAAAGAGCAGGGGCGTAAAAGGCCCAAATTAGAAAGATGAAAACCCGACGCTCGGCGAAGACATCATTCGGCGCGCGTTGAGCAATCAACCGTGCCGCCGCCAGCGCCAATGGAAAAGTGAGCGGAAGAACCACGATCCACCAGGCGGGATGATTTCTGAATCCGGGAAGGAGGTTATTCTCGAAGACCCAGTAACGCATTTCGGGCCAGACGCCGCCGTAAACGAAGGCGAGAATGACGATTCCCGGAACCAGGAGGGTGGTGAGGAGGAAGAGTAGAGCTCGAAATCCCAGCTCGCCGAAAGGCAGGCGCAGTTTTCTGGGACGCAGCGCCCACAGCGAAAAGATTGCCGCCACGGCCACAGAAACTAGGAGCAGGGTGGTTTTCATGGAAACGGCAAAGGCGAGCCCCAGCAGTGTCCCGGCCTGACAGGCGGAGCGTCTCGTTAGGCCGTATCTCACCAGGGTCAGGACGGAAAGGATCCACAAAGGCGCCCAGAGGTTGTCGGTCCGAAATTCGAGCGAGCAAAAATGATAGCCGGGATAGAAACCGGCCAGGATGGCGCCCCAAATACCGACGCGACGACTAAACAGCAGCGTTCCAATCCGATACGTGGCCCACGCAACGACGCCGCCTAACGGAAGCAGGATGAAGCGCATCCACAGGAGGATGGTGGCCCGATCTCCGAGCAATGCATAGATGGGGGCGAACAGAATCTGAAACAGCGGCATGTGATTGTCATAAAGATCACGGTACTGAATGAATCCGCGCGCCCATCCCCAAACGACATGAAGGTGTTGTGGCTCGTCCGTGTCGAACTTGTAGCAAAACGTGTTGATCAGTTTGAAGAAGACCAGCAACGCAAAAAGAAAGCAGACCACCTTTAACTCGGCCGGTCCGCTTAATTCGCAGCGGGTCGCCCACCTTTCCCAGGGGATCGAGCGAAAGTTCGGGTTTCGGGTGCTGACGGCCATGCTGCGGCTAAGGCACAAGCTCGAGTGGAACGCTGAGCCGCGAACCCGTCGAATGCGCCCTAACGAGGGACGGGTTCGGCGCTCTCGATCGCTCCGGCGTTATCAGTCCCGCGGGCAGGAGTCATGGCATCCAGAAATCCAAACATGTGGGCATGCTTGATTACGCGCACATTCTCCTGCCGCTGCAGCTCTTCGATCTGCTGATGGAACGATTCCATTTTCGTCCAATGCACTTTCGGGCGGAAGTGATGCTCGGCGTGATAGCCGTTGTAGAAAAAGATCCAGTTATAGAGTTTCCCGTAACTGCTCACGCCCCACGCGATCGGCTTGTCGGGATCGGCGCCGTAGTGACGGAAGTAGCCGTTCAAATAACTGAAGCAATGTCCGAGATAAAAAAACGGCAGAAAATAGAAGAGCACGTAGCGCCAGTTGAAAAGGAAAAGGACGAACAGAGTGGCGCGAATGCGGCCAGCTCCATGTTGCCCCAGAACAAATCGGAATTCGCCGCGTTTGCGCAGGTCCCTGCGAATTTCGGCCGGGCTGTCGCGAAAAAAACTCAGGAACACATAGGACCACGGGTTCTCGGCTTCACCGTCGTGGCCATGCCGATAAATTGAGAGCCAGTCGATGGTTTCGCCGTTTTCATTCTGGCGATCGGAGTTTCCCTTGTGATGCCGCATGTGGACGGCGTCGTAATAGGTTTGCGAGAAACAGCACGCGACTGAATTGAAAACGCCGAAGAGGCGATTCGCCAGGTCCGATCGAAAGAAGGGATTATGGATGAAGTTGTGGCTCACGCCGTTGATGTTGGCGTTCATCATCAACGAATAGAGCAGGCCCAGGATGATCATGATCCACAGGGGCGTGTGCGGATAAAGCAGGAAGAGCGCGAAGAAATAGGCCAGATGAAACATGGCCGCACCGGTCGGAATGATATCCCATCGCGTGTGCGCGAAGATTCGCGAACTAGTCACTGGGCGTTCCACGCGGAAAGCATCGGGGTTGGTCATGGGGAAAACTGTCTGGGGGATTTTGCCGTTATCGTGAAAGAGACGAAGGTCCGGCGGCCACTTTTTACTCTGGATAATCTGGGTTTGCAAACCGATTGCTGCCGCCTCTAGTTTAGCCCCCTTTCCAATGTTCCAACGGCAGCCCGAAATGAAGGTCTTCAGCGGCTCCGCCAACCGTGAGTTGGCGGACCGGATTTGCAAATTCATCGGCGTGCCCCTTGGCAAAGCGACGATCAGCTCATTTCCGGATGGCGAAACGTATGTCCGGATTGAGGAGAACGTTCGCGGTCGCGATGTCTTCCTGATTCAACCGACATCGCCGCCGACGAATGAGCACCTGATGGAGCTGTTGATCATGGTGGACGCGGCCCGGAGAGCGAGTGCCGACCGGATCACGGCCGTGATTCCATTCTTCGGGTATGCCCGGCAGGATCGTAAGGATCAGCCGCGCGTGCCCATTACAGCGAAACTGGTGGCCAACCTGCTGAACGCCGCCGGCGTGAGTCGCGTGCTTACGATGGATCTCCACGCGCAGCAGGTGCAGGGCTTCTTCGATATCCCGGTCGATCACCTTTATTCGATGCCTGTTCTTATTCAGTACCTTCGCCAAAGGCTCACCCGGCCGACGGTGGTGGTTTCGCCTGACGTCGGTGGCCTGAAGATGGCGTCGGCCTACAGCCAGGCGCTGGGGGCCAGCCTCGCGATCGTGGCTAAACAACGCAAAAGCGCCACCGACACCGAGGCGCTCTATCTCATTGGTGATGTGGAGGGGAAGGATGTCCTTCTGGTGGATGACCTGACCGAGACCGCTGGGACGCTGACTTCGGCCGCAGAGACTCTCAAGGCCAAGGGGGCACTGGACATCTACGCGGCCGTCTCCCATGCCGTCCTGGTGGACCTGGCAATCCCCCGGTTGCAAAAGTCGAAAATTAAGGAACTAGTAACGACCAACAGCACGCCCGTGCGCACGGTCGAAGGGTTTTCGATCAACGTGCAATGCGTTTCCGAATTGCTCGGCGAGGGCATCAAGCGGATCCACAACGACGAGTCGGTGTCGTCGCTGTTCAACATCGAAAAGGAAAATGGCAAAACAAGTTAAACTCAAGGCGGAGCACCGAGCGCGACAGGGCGTTCGGCTGCCCGGAAACTCAAAGCGCAAGGCGTCATCCCGGCGGTCGTTTACGGCGGCAAGGACAAGCCGCAACCGTTGCAGGTCTCGGCGCGCGATGTGAACGCGATGCTCAGCCATGCGTCGGGCGAAAATATTCTCGTGGAACTGGAAATCGCCGGCGGAAGCAAGATGGCGCTCGTCCAGGAGATCCAGCACTCGCCTATCGGCGGCAAGGTTCTTCATATCGATTTTCACGCGGTCTCGATGGATGAAACCATTCACGCGGACGTGCCGCTTGAAGCCGACAGGGACGGCGAATGGTGTTAAGAATTTTGGCGGTCTGCTCGAACAGAGCCTGCGATCGCTTGCGATCGAATGTTTACCGCGCGATCTGCCCGATCGCGTTACCGTCGATGTGTCGGAGTTGAACATCGGCGACACCATTCACGTGCGTGACATCAAGCTTCCTCAGGGCGTCAAAGCGAAGGCTCAGCCTGACCTGACGGCATTCTCGGTGGTGGCTCCGGCGGTTGAAGAAGAGCCGGTGGTCGCGGCGGCCGAAGGTGCGGCTGCGGGTCCCGAAGTTATCACGGAGAAGAAGCCTGCTGAGGGTGAGGCGTCTCCGGCGGCGGCGGCTGGTAAAGCGGCGCCCGGCAAAGACGCCAAGAAATAAACACGATTTCGGATCGCGGATTGCGGATTTCGGAATAGATGGCCGTGGCGGAGGAACGCGCACCGGTTCGTTTGGTTGCTGGGTTAGGGAATCCCGGAGCCGAGTACCAATGGACGCGCCACAACGTTGGCTTCCTTGTGCTCGATCGCTTGGCGAAACGTCTCGGCGGGTCCTGGGATATGTCGAGTAAATGGGGAGCGGCGACGTCGAAGATCGGTCCGCTCATCTTGGTTAAACCAATGACCTACATGAACAACAGCGGCGAACCGCTGGTGGCAGTGGCGGATTTTTACAAGATTCCGCCCGCAAGAGATTCTGGTGGTGGCGGACGACATGGCGCTGCCGTTAGGCAGGCTGCGCATGCGGCTCGAGGGGGGCACCGGCGGACATAACGGGCTGGAATCCGTGATTTGCCAATTTGCCACGGAAAATATTCCGCGCCTTCGCGTGGGGATTGGGATGCCGCCCCCGGATACGGCGACGGATCATGTGTTGGGACGTTTTTTTGAAGAAGAGAAACCCAAGATCGAAGCGGCCCTCGACCGGGCGGCTGACGCGGCGAAATGCGCAATTGACAATGGGCTCGTTTCCGCGATGAACACTTTCAACAAAGCTGAAGAATTATGAAGAATCGTTATGAAGCTCTGATCGTTCTCAACACGCAGGGCAAGGAAGACACCATTAAAGAGATCGTCGACAGACTGGAATCGGAATTTCAGAAAGAAGGCGCGGAGATTGAGGTGGTCCAGAAAATGGACAAGCGCCCGTTTGCCTATGTCGCTGGTCCGCTGGACGCGGGCTTTTACGTTAATTTCGTCTTTCACGCCGACTCGCAGCTGGTCTCGAAACTGAGGACGAAGTTCAAGCTCGATCCGGAAATCTACCGGGCGACGTACACGCGTTTGCGCGAGAAAACCGAGAAGAAAGAGCGGTCGCCGAAAAAGGTGGCGGCCTCGAAGTAACTTGTTTAGAACTGGCGCATGGCCAGTTTCAATAAAGTTATCCTTCTCGGGAACCTGACGCGCGATCCCGAGGTTCGTTATACCCCCAAGGGCAGCGCGGTTTGTGACCTCGGCCTTGCGGTTAACCGCGCCTATACGCTGGATAACGGCGAGAAGCGCGAAGAAGTCACCTTCGTTGATGTTGTCCTTTGGGCGCGCCTGGCCGAGATCGCGGGCGAATATTTAAAGAAGGGCCGGCCCGTTTTCATCGAAGGCCGCCTGCAACTCGATACCTGGGATGACAAGCAGAGCGGGCAAAAACGCTCCAAACTTCGGGTGATTGGCGAGACCATGCAGCTTCTCGGCAGCAGGCCGAGTGGCGGCGGCGGTGGGGGAGAAGGCGGCGACGAGGACCGTGGAAGTCGTCCTTCGAAACCGGCCGCACCTCCGAAGAGCGCTGCTCCGGCCGAGCCGGACGACGACGAGATTCCGTTTTAGTTAATTGCAAGGAATGGCGGCTTCTGGCCGCCGTTTTATTAGTCGGCGGCTGGGAAGTCGCCGCTCCTTGGTTTCCCATGAACTCTACCGAAGCCTGCATCGCGCTGAACATGTTGCCGACCATCGGCCCGGTTCGGCTTCGCAAGTTGCTTCAAGTTTTCGAGACACCCGAAAGAATTCTCGCCGCCAAAAGATTAGCACTGCGCGAAATCGAGGGAGTCGGAAACGAAGTCGCCGAGCAAATCTCGAGCTGGGAATCGATCGTCGATCTCCCGGCCGAGCTTCAGCGAATCAAGGAATTCGGTGCCACCGTCCTCACCCAGGAGTCGCCCCTTTACCCGCGGTCGCTTCGTGAAATTCACGCGCCGCCGATTGTCCTGTATGTCTGGGGCGAAATCCTGGAGCGCGATCAGCACGCCATCGCCGTTGTTGGCTCTCGCAAAACCACGCATTACGGCAGCGAATGCGCCAAGAAGTTGGCCTATCAAATCGCCTACGCCGGTCTCACTGTCATCAGCGGTCTCGCGCGTGGGATCGACACCGCCGCGCACCAGGGCGCACTGGCGGCGAAAGGTCGCACCATTGCCGTGATTGGGTCAGGCCTTTCACGCCTTTATCCGCCGGAAAATCAGGCTCTGGCGGAAAAGATTTCAAACGGAAACGGCGCAATTCTGTCGGAGTTCTCCATGGAAATTGAGCCTGACCGGCAAACGTTCCCGATGCGCAACCGTATCATAAGCGGGTGGAGTCACGGAATTTTAGTGGTCGAAGCCGGCCTGAACAGCGGCGCGTTGATTACCGCCTCCCAGGCGATAGAGCAGGGGAGGTCCGTCTATGCCGTGCCCGGTCATATTAATGCGCCATCGGCCATGGGCTCGAATCGTCTGATTCAACAGGGCGCGAAACTGGTCATGAGCGCGGGCGATATTCTGGACGATCTCGAGGTGCTTCTTCCCAATACAAAACCATCTCCGGAAGCGGCTGCCCGCCCCCTTCCTGCCCTGACAGATGAGGAGAAACGCGTCTATGAGGCCATCAACTCGGCCGAAACGCCTATCGACCAGATTGCCGCTAAATCCGATTTGCCAAGCGGAACTGTCTCTTCTACTCTCCTCCGCCTCGAACTAAAGCGGCTCGTTAAGCAGCTCCCCGGCAAATACTTTGTAAAACTGGGCTAAGCTCGTCCACGACCTGCTTCCCGGTTCTCAAGGCGTCCTCCTGATGTCTAAATCCCTGATTATTGCAGAGAAGCCAAGCGTGGCCGCCGATCTGGCCAAGGCTCTCGGTGGCTTTAAGAAAGAGGGCGATCACTTCGAAAGCGATCGCTTCATCATCTCGTCTGCGGTCGGCCACCTCGTCGAACTTTGTTTGCCGGCTGAACTGGATGTGAAGCGGGGCAAGTGGAGCTTCGCCAATCTGCCGATCATTCCGGACGAGTTCGAACTGAAGCCGATCGAAAGGAAGACTTCCCGCCAGGGCCCGGAACAGCGCTTGAAAATGTTGCTCAAGCTGGCTCGTCGCAAGGATGTCGACGACTTGATCAATGCGTGCGACGCCGGGCGCGAAGGCGAACTGATTTTCAAGAACATCACGAAATACGGCAAAATCAATAAGCCGGTGCGCCGCCTTTGGTTGCAATCGATGACAAAAGAATCGATTCGCGACGCCTTCGAACATCTGCGCGCCAATGAGGAGATGGTCCCGCTGGAGAACGCCGCCATTTGCCGGTCGGAGAGCGATTGGCTGGTGGGGATCAATAGCACGCGTGCCATGACCGCCTTCAATAATAAGAGCGGTGGCTTCCAGCTTACGCCCGTCGGTCGTGTGCAGACCCCGACCCTCGCTATCCTGGCCGAGCGTGAAGACAAGATTCACATTTTCAAGCCGCGCCCTTACTACGAGGTCTTTGCGGATTTCGAAGTCGAGGCCGGAACATATCGCGGCCGCTGGTTCCAGGAAAACTTCGCTAAGAACGGCGACGAGGACGGCCGGGCCGAAAGAATCTGGGATCGCGCCAAAGCGGAAGAGATCAAAAGCCGTTGCCTCGGGAAGACCGGCATCGCCACGGAAGAGCGCAAGCCGGGCACACAGGCGCCGCCCCTGCTTTACGACCTAACGACTCTTCAACGCGAGGCCAACGGCCGTTTCAGCATGAGCGCCAAGCGCACCCTGCAAATCGCGCAGGCCCTCTACGAGAAGCACAAGGTTCTGACTTATCCCCGGACCGACTCACGCTATTTGCCGGAAGACAACCTTAACCAGGTTCGCAAGGTCCTCTCGACCTTTCACGATCCGAACCTGGCCGGGCATGCCGAGAAGGCCCTGAAGAATAACTGGGTCAAGCCGACGAAGCGTATCTTCAATAATGCCAAGGTCAGCGATCACCACGCAATTATTCCGACCGGCACGACGGCTCATCTGGATGACTTCGAACGAAAGATTTTCGACATGGTGGCGCGCCGCACCATTGCGGCTTTTTATCCGCCCACTCAGTTTGAAGTGACCACGCGCATCACGCGGGTTGAAGGCGAGCCATTCCGAACCGACGGCAAAATCATTATCGATCCCGGCTGGCAGGCGGTTTACGGGAAAGAATCGAGCACGGACGAGCAGTCGCTTGTGGCGATCAAGCCTAACGAAACCGCCAGCGTGCTCGAGATTGAAATCAAGGACAACGAGACCAAGCCGCCGGCTCGCTTCACGGAAGCGACTTTGCTCTCCGCCATGGAAGGCGCCGGGAAATTTGTGGAGGACGAAGAGCTTCGCGAGGCCATGAGTGAAAAGGGCCTGGGCACACCGGCGACGCGCGCCGCCGTTATCGAGGGTCTCATCGCGCAGGAATACGTCGCCCGCCAGGGCAGGGATCTCATCGCCACCGCCAAAGGCATGGCCTTGATCACACTCTTGCGCGGCATCGGCGTCTCCGAGCTTTGCTCTCCCGAAATGACCGGCGAATGGGAATCCAAACTCAAGCGCATGGCCAAGGGCGGCATGGAGCGCAATG
Organism: uncultured Verrucomicrobiae bacterium; assembly: GCA_963824205.1. Classification (GTDB taxonomy): domain Bacteria; phylum Verrucomicrobiota; class Verrucomicrobiia; order Chthoniobacterales; family UBA10450; genus JBBRDU01. The sequence goes on from CAWGOG010000001.1 coordinate 2,126,116, forward strand.
AGTTCATGAAGGGGATCAAGGATTTCACCCGGCAAATCGTCGAAAAGGCGAAGAATTTTGAAGGCGATACCGTCAGCGGGAATTTTGAAGTGCTCGAAGTGAAGTGTCCGAAATGCCAGGGCGGTCCGTTTGACGAAGACTATCGAACGTTTAAGTGCCGCACCTGCGGCTTAATTCTCTGGAAGACCATGGCCGGCCGTTTGTTTGATCGCTCGGAGGTGGAAAAACTGCTGCAGGACGGGCGGGTTGGCCCTCTCGAAGGATTCCGCAGCAAGATGGGCCGCAAGTTCAGCGCGGTGGTGAAGTTGAGCGAAGACTTTAAACAACAGTTCGATTTCGAAGATTCGAAATCTTCCGAGCCGCAAACGATCGATCCGGCGACAACAGAAGCGCTCGGCACCTGCCCGCTTTGCAAGAAGGGCCAGGTTTATGTGCTCGATCGCGCTTACGTTTGCGAAAATAATCTCGCGACTCCGAAGGCTTGCAGTTTCCGTGTCGGCAAGATGATCCTGCAGCGGGAAATTCCAAAGGAGCAGGTGCAAAAACTGATCACCGCAGGTAAGACCGATCTGCTGCACAAGTTCATTTCGAAAAAAGGCCGCCCGTTCTCCGCTCATCTCAGACTCGAAGACGGAAAAGTTGGGTTCGAATTCGCCAAAAAAGCACCGGGCGCGAAGAAGACCGGCGCCAAGAAAACAACCCACACCGAACCGGCCCCCGCCTAACGGGCCGCCGCTGCTCGGCGCAAACTCCAAACCCCAAGCTCCAAAGAAGCTTTAAGGCTCAAACTTCAAAAGCGACGCAACGCTTTCTTCCTGTCATCCCGAGGCAGCCGAAGCGCGCCGAGGGATCTCCCATACGGAGCCTAGGGCACACGGCTTACTGAATAGGTGATCAGGACGGTTGGCGGCCATGCCGCCGAACGCTTTGGGGTTTGGTGCTTGGGATTGGAAGGCCCGGCCGCTCCTTTCCGCGTTACGGGGGATTTCTATCCGAAGGATAGGTTGACACCACAACATCTAGTGTGATAGTCAGTCCTCCGAACACTATGCGTTGCCCCAAGTGCGGGTCTCGCGACGATAAAGTTATCGATTCGCGCCAATCTCGCGATAACTCGAGCATTCGTCGGCGTCGGGAATGCCTCAGCTGCACCTATCGCTTCACCACTTACGAGCAGGTGGAACGATCGGACCTGCGCGTGATCAAGCGCGATCGGAGCCATGAATCTTTCGACCGGCGAAAACTCGTTAACAGCCTGGCGAAGGCCTGCGAGAAACGGCCCATCAGCCTCGTGACTCTGGAGCACTCGGTCGATGAGATCGTTCATGAACTGGAAACCAGCGGTCGGGAAGTTCAGTCGGCTGTCATTGGCGCGACTGTTCTGGAGAAACTTCGTTCACTGGATGAAGTGGCCTATCTCCGCTACGCCTCGATTCACAAACGTTTCGAGAATGTTGATGAATTTTCGGATGCGATTCACGCTCTGGGCCGGCGCGTGAAAACAAACGCGCAGCAGCGCGAACTTTTCCCGGTGGCCGAGCCAGTGGCAAATCATGGTCGCGTTTAAAGAAGAGTTTCCTTACCTGCGCTGCGAGTCGGGACAGTTGTTTGAGTTTTCGCGCGATTGGCTTCACGCGGCCTTGACTCGGGCGGCCGATGAAGCCGGATACCCGAGTTGGTGGCTAACGGATCACGTGACCGAAAGCATTGCCTTCTACCTTCGTCTCCGGACGGACGAATCGGTCATCGCCTTCAGCCAGCTTTCCCAAACGGTCCGCTACGTCCTCAAAGTGATCGGCTACAAGGAAATCGTTCCCTACTTTCGCCCGGCGCCGCCGCCGATTTCCATTTCGCTGGTCGACCTGGCGCATGAAGCCGGTACCGGATACGAGCTTGTTTTCTTCGATCTGCTCGAAAAAAGAATCCAGTCGCTTCTCGAGACAGGTGTCGACAGCCTGCACCTTTGTTCGCTGCACGGTGCCATCAAACATCTCCAGCGCACCAAAGTCTGGACACGAGCCTGCGATTCTTTGCGCGAAGAGATCGTGTGCTTTATCAGGGAAAAGCTCGCCGTTGCGGCGACGGCAGGAACACTCGACTGTTCACTGCGCTAGGGAGGCGTCAATCCCGGGAGCAGGAGCAACAGAAATGACTATTTTCGAGAAAATCGTCGCCCGCGAAATACCGGCGAAAATCATCTGGGAAGATGATGAGGCCATGGCCTTTCACGATGTCGATCCGCAGGCGCCGGTGCATATTTTGATCGTTCCCAAAAAACATATCGCGCGCCTGGCGGAAGCTCGCGATGAGGACAAAGCTGTTCTCGGGAAGTTGCTGCTGGTCGCGCGCGACATGGCGGCCAAGCTCAAACTATCGAATGGCTATCGCGTGGTGATTAACAACGGTCCCGATGCGGGCGAAAGCGTGCCCCATCTGCACGTGCATGTTCTCGGCGAGCGCGCATTGGCCTGGCCGCCGGGCTAAGCTCGAGGAATCGGCCCTCTCGTTATTCCTTTACAATAATCGAGGTGCCTTCGGGCGCAGCGTCGAAGAAATGCTCTGCCATTCCCTTCGGAATCCGTATGCAACCGTGTGAGGCTGCGAAGGGTGGGACATATCCCTGGTGCATGGCGTAACCGCCATTGAAATGCATGCAAAACGGCATGCGCGCACCATCAAAATGAGTGCCTGGCGGCCGCCGATCTTTTCGGTTGTCGACGTTTCCTTTTACCACGTTGCCTTCGTCATCGACATAATCGCCAAATTCGCTCGAGACGTGGTCTCTATCTTTCGAAACGACATGGTAATGACCCGGCGGCGTGCCGAATCCTTTCTTGCCGGTCGAGACAGTGGTTTCGCCGACCAGGACTTTGCCCTTATAAAAGTAGGCCTTTTGCTCGTCGAGATGAACGACGATTTTGGGCGAACCTGAAACGTCGTTATCGTGCCAGAAACCGGTGGGCGCGTTCGGCGCGACAACCGCCTTAACGGCGTTGGTTGCGGTTTGCTGAGCATTCTCCAGTTCCTCGCAGCCTGCGCAAAGCACCAGGACGGCCACAGCGGCCAGCAGGTGTACAAATCGGATCCTGTTCATGGGAGGGGCGGATATTAATGTCCACCGCAAGGAGTGCAACCCGAAACCGCGCCAATCACAAGCTGGCGTCCACCGGGTCGTTAATCCTGCGGATCAGTAGCCGGAAAGGTTACGCGACGCGTTGCCATCCCGGTTAACCACGTCCTGTTGGGCCCGCATGAGATTCTGCTGCGACTCGTCTGGTGTTCCCTGCTGACGCAGCGCCGCTCGCCGCTCTGCCTCATGTCTTTCTGCATTGCCAGAGCCCTGGTTCTGGCAACCGACCGCGACCGCAACCGCCAATGCCAAGCCGATCGAAGAAAAGTGTTTCATTACGCGACTATACACCCTCATGGTGCCTGCGTTAAGCAGCAGAAATAAGGCCCTTTTTGCCAAGAGCAGGACGTTCTCTTAAGCTACCGGGAATGGCCGATCAGGTTCGAATTCTTAACTTCATTGACGGAAAGAATGTCGAGCCGAGTGGCCGCGCTTATTTGGCTAACATCGAGCCGGCCACGGGAAAGGTTTACTCGCATGTCGCCGATAGCGACCAGCGCGACGTCGAGTCAGCCGTGGCCGCGGCTCAGCGGGCTTTTCCGTCATGGGCGGAGACGTCGGCATCGGAACGTTCGCAAATTCTTCTGCGCATTGCCGAATTCATCGAACGCGATCTGGAAAAGCTCGCGCGCGCCGAGTCGGTCGATACCGGAAAACCGATCGGCCTTGCGCGTAGCCTCGATATTCCTCGAGCGGCAAGCAATTTTCGGTTTTTCGCCACCGCGATCCTGCATGTCGAATCCGAAGCCCACATCACCGATCGCGTGGCCTTCAATTACACACTTCGGCAGCCGCGTGGAGTTGCTGGATTGATCTCGCCATGGAACCTGCCGATTTATTTACTGAGCTGGAAAATCGCGCCCGCTTTGGCCGCGGGAAATACGGCGGTGGCCAAGCCAAGTGAACTGACGCCGATGACCGCTTATCTTCTGGGCGAGATCTGCCAGGAAGCGGGCTTGCCTTCCGGCGTTTTAAACATCGTGCACGGCACCGGCCCGAAAGTCGGCGCCCCCATCACGGCACATCCGGCAGTGGGAACGATTTCGTTTACCGGTGGAACCGTGACCGGTCGGTCGGTCGCGGAATCGTGCGCGCCCTTCTTCAAGAAAGTCTCGCTGGAGCTTGGCGGAAAGAACCCCAATATCATCTTCGCGGATGCCGACCTTGATTCCGCCATCAAGGGAAGCGTGCGTTCCTCTTTCGCCAACCAAGGTCAGGTTTGCCTTTGCGGTTCGCGCGTTTTTGTAGAACGCCCGGCCTATCAGGATTTCGTCGATCGTTTTGTCGAAGCAGCGTCGTCGCTGCAGGTGGGCGATCCATTAGAGGACAAAACCGACCAGGGGGCCATCGTCAGCAAAACCCAATTGGACAAGGTGAAGTTCTACGTCGATCTCGCGGAAAAGGACGGCGGCAAAGTCGTTCTCGGAGGCGGTCCGCCGAAGAACCTCAATGGGCGTTGCAAAGACGGTTTCTTTTTTCAGCCGACTGTCATCACCGGTTTGCCGGTTGGCTGCCGGGTTAATCGCGAGGAAATTTTCGGTCCGGTAATCACGATCACGCCTTTCGATAGCGAGGAAGAGGTAATCAACTACGCTAACGATACCGAGTACGGACTTTCTTCCAGCGTCTGGACGCAGAATCTTAACCGCGCGCATCGCGTCGCAGAAAAAATCCACACGGGCACGGTCTGGGTGAATTGCTGGCTCGTGCGCGATTTGCGCGTCCCGTTTGGCGGGATGAAACAGAGCGGCGTCGGACGCGAGGGCGGCGACGAGGCGCTGCGCTTTTTTACTGAGGCCAAAAATATCTGTATTGCGCGCTAATTTTATGTGTCGAAACATCAAAACCCTGCACAACTTCGCTCCGCCGGCGACGTCGGACGAAATTCACGCTTCATCGCTTCAATTCGTTCGCAAGCTTTGCGGTTTCAGCAAACCATCAAAGGCCAACGAAGAAGTATTTAACCGCGCGGTCCACGATATCGCGCATGTCGCGCATCACCTTCTCCAAGACCTGGTGACGACCGCGCCCCCGCGGGACCGGGAGGTTGAGACGGCCAGGGCACGGGAACGCTCGCAGAAGCGCTTCGCCGCTGCCTGATACTGGAGGGACAAGCTCCGTCCTGTCCCATTAATTTGGGACGACACAGAGGTCATCCCTCCAGCAGGTGGCAAAATAAATCCGTGTAAATCCGCGCAATCCACGGTTAAAAGTTCTCTATGAGTGGAGTCCGATTGCTCGTTGGCACACGAAAAGGCGCTTTTATTCTCACCTCTGACGGGAAGCGCAAAAGTTGGAAGATCGACGGTCCGCACTTTGCCGGCTGGGAGATGTATCATCTGAAGGGTTCGCCGGTGAATCCGGATCGAATCTACGCCTCGCAAACAAGCGCCTGGTTTGGCCAGATCGTGCAGCGTTCGAACGACGGGGGCAAAACCTGGGAAACGCCTGGCAGCAAACCGGAGGATCTGGAGGGCCCGGGTGGAATGCCGAAAGGCGAGAGCAATAAATTTGCTTACGATGGCGTCCCCGGGACCCACATGTGGTACGACGGCACGCAGCATCCGTGGGAATTCAAGCGGGTCTGGCACTTCGAGCCGGCCCTCGACGATCCGGATCATGTTTATGCGGGGGTCGAAGACGCGGCCCTTTTCGAATCGAAGGATGGCGGTGTTTCCTGGAAAGAGCGATCCGGTCTGCGTAATCACGACAGCGGCCCACGGTGGCAGCCGGGCGCGGGAGGCATGTGTCTGCACACCATCGTGATCGATCCGACCAATCCGAAGCGTATCTTTGTGGCAATCTCGGCCGCAGGCGCATTTCGCACCGATGACGGCGGTGAAACGTGGAAGCCAATCAATCGCGGGCTGCGTTCGGAATTTATTCCCGATCCCACCGCGGAAGTGGGCCACTGTGTTCATCGGATCGCCATGCACCGTGATCGGCCACAAACCTTGTTCATGCAGAAGCACTGGGACGTCATGCGCAGCGATGACGCCGGCGATTCCTGGCGCGAAGTCAGTGGCAATTTGCCGACCGATTTTGGATTTCCGATCGATATCCATGCGCACGAGCCGGAAACGGTTTATGTGGTGCCCATCAAAAGCGACTCGGAACATTTCCCGTTGGACGGGCGCCTGCGCGTTTTCCGGAGCCGCTCGGGCGGAAACGAATGGGAAGAGATGAGCAAAGGCCTGCCGGAGCGCGATTGCTACGTCAATGTTCTGCGCGATGCCATGTCGGTCGATTCGTTAGACGATTGTGGAGTCTATTTTGGGACAACCGGCGGGCAGGTTTATGGGTCGTTCGATGCCGGCGACAATTGGAGCGCGATCGTGCGCGATCTTCCCGCGGTCTTGTCGGTTGAAGCGCAGACACTTCCATGATCCGTGTGGTCCTTCCGCATCATTTACGAACGCTCGCACGCGTCGGTAATGAAGTGACCGTTCAACCGCACGGAAACGCCTCCGTTGCTTCAGTCCTGGATGCGCTCGAAGCCTCCTATCCGATGTTGCGGGGGACGATTCGGGAGCACTCAACCTTAAAGCGCCGGCCGATGGTTCGTTTTTTTGCCTGCGGTGAGGATGTTTCCCTTGCACCTCCCGAGTCGGCTTTGCCTAACGAAATTGTGTCCGGCAAAGAGCCGTTGTTCATTGTCGGAGCGATCGCCGGCGGCTGATCATGAGCGAGTCTTTTGAAAGCCGGCGCGCCCCGGAACCTGTGGGAGCCTTTCCGCACGCCAAGCGTGTCGGCGATCTGCTTTTTCTTTCGGGTATCGGTCCGCGGTCTCGCGGCAGCAAGGAAATCCCGGGCGTGACCATGGACGCCGGCGGAAAGGTGGTCAGTCACGACATTGAAAAACAGTGTCACGCGGTTTTTGAAAATGTCCGGCTAGTGCTCGAGGACGCGGGAGCCACGTGGAATGATATCGTCGATGTGACCGTTTTCCTGACCGATATGGCGGGAGATTTTCCGACCTACAACAAGATTTACGCGGAATATTTTGCCGGTCCGGGAAAACCGAACCCGACCCGGACCACGGTTGAGGTCATGTCCCTTCCGACACCGATCGCGATAGAGCTGAAAGTGATCGCGGCGTTATCACTGAAATAAAAGGGAGGTGGACGAGACAAGCTCGTCCCTCCCACTTCACGGCGTGCGCTCCGGGAGGGACGAGCTTGTCTCGTCCGCTGCGATTTCTGCTTGCGGTTGGCTCCGCGGGAATGCTGGGTAATCTCCAGCATGCCTTTTCAGCTGACGAAGCCTTCGCTTTGCAACTGGATGCGACCGATCCGTTGCGCCGGTTTCGCGATGAGTTTCTCTTTCCCAAGGCCGATGACGGAACGCCGCGAATCTATCTGGCTGGTAATTCGTTAGGCCTAATGCCGAAAACGGCCCGCGGCCTGGTTGAACAGGAATTGTCTGATTGGGCCGAGCTCGGGGTAGATGCCCATCTGAAAGGTAAGACCCCCTGGTATTCCTATCACGAAACGGTCAGGGAACCTCTCGCCCGCCTCGTCGGTGCGCAGCCGAATGAGGTTGTCTGCATGAACAGCCTGACGGTAAACCTTCACCTTCTCCTGGCGACGTTTTATCGGCCTGAAGGAAAACGTTTCAAGATCCTGATGGATGAGCCGGTATTTCCCTCCGACAGCTACGCGATCAAGTCGCAGATTGTGCATCACGGTTTTGATCCGGCTGATGCGCTGATTGCGGCGAAGCCCAGAGAGGGCGAGGCAACGCTCCGAATCGACGATCTCGTCTCGATGATCGAAAAACACAGGGACGAACTGGCGGTTGTTCTCATCGCCGGCGTTAATTTTTTCACCGGTCAAAGGCTCGACATCAGGGAAGTGGCCGCCACTGCGCAAAAATACAACGTTTTCATGGGGGTGGATCTGGCGCATGCCATCGGGAATGTTCCGGTCTCATTGCATGATTGGAATGTCGATTTCGCGGTCTGGTGCTCGTATAAATACTTGAATGCCGGTCCGGGCTCGGTCGGCGGTGCGTTCGTTCATGAGCGGCATGCGGCCAATCGCGCCTTGCCGCGCTTTGCCGGCTGGTGGGGAAACGATCCGGCAACGCGGTTTCGCATGCAGCTGGAACCCGAATTCAAACCGGTGGCCTCGGCCGATTCCTGGCAGATCAGTAATCCGCCGATCCTGTCGATGACGCCTTTGCGCGCATCGCTGGCCATCTTTGATGCAGCCGGGGGCATTGAGATTTTGCGCAAGAAATCGTTAGGCCTGACAGCCTATCTGCAATTTCTTTTGGATGAGTTTCTGGGGGGCCGGGCCACCGTGATTACGCCGCGCGACCCGGACGAGCGCGGTTGTCAGCTGTCAATTGCAGTTCGTGACGGCGCCTCGGGCATTTTCAAGAGACTCGAGGAAAGCGGGGTTACGTGCGATTTTCGTGAGCCGAACGTCATCCGCGCGGCGCCGGCGCCTCTCTACAATTCTTTCCATGAGGTCTGGCGTTTTGCCCAGCTCCTCGGGAATTAGGATAAAGATTTCGCCGATGAATCTTACTGCGGTTTGCTCAGCGGCGGCGGAGGATTGTTTAAGAAATCCTTTTGATGCTTGGCAGTCTCTTTTTCGTTTTTTTCCTCTTCCGTTGCGCAACTGGTGAAAAGAGTGGCAACCACGGCCAGGATTGCGAAAAGGTTTAAAAGCGGTCTCATGGTTAATCGGATTCGTTAGGTCTTTCGATCGTGAAAAAGCTAAGTTTAATGGGCAGCGGCCTGGCTGGAGGGCTGCTCGCGGCTTTTTTAGGACGGCGCGGCTACGAAGTCCAGCTATTCGAGAGACGAGCCGATCCGCGGGCCGAGAATTTCGTCGGCGGGCGGTCGATCAACCTGGCCCTCTCGACCCGTGGGATACACGCGTTGAAGCAGTTGGGAATCGCGGACGCAGTCTTGAAGGACGCCATCCCGATGAGGGGGCGCATGATCCACGATACGGATGGCGCCCTACATTTCTCGCCTTACGATCGCGATCCATCGAAGCACATTAATTCCATCGGACGCGCAACCTTAAACACCGCCGTCCTCGAGGCCGCGCGGCAGAACGAAAATGTGCGGGTCCATTTCAATCATCGCTGCACCGAAGTGGATCTCGAAACCGCCACGGCTCGCCTGATCGAAGCATCATCGGGCCAGGTGATCGAAGTGACGGCGGATGCCGTTATCGGAGTCGACGGAGCTTATTCCGCGGTTCGCGAGTCGATGCGGAAAAAACTTCCAGGGTTCGAGTATGACGAAAGCTATCTCGAACATGGATATAAAGAGCTCACGATTCCGCCTGATTCCCATGGAGGATGGCGCATGGAAAAAGAGGCGCTGCACATTTGGCCGCGCCGCAGCTTCATGATGATCGCCCTTCCGAATCCGGACGGATCGTTTACTTGCACGCTTTTCTGGCAAAAGGCCGGGCCACGGAGTTTCGAGACCATCAAAAGCGACGCGGATGTGCAGCGATTCTTTGGCGAAGAATTTGCCGATGCGGTTGAGTTGATGCCGAGTCTCCTGGAAGAATTTCAAACAAACCCGACCGGCTCGCTCGTAACGATCCGGTGCGCGCCGTGGAATTATCGGGACAAGGCGGTGCTTGTTGGAGATGCGGCCCACGCGGTCGTGCCGTTCTACGGGCAGGGGATGAATGCTGCGTTCGAAGACTGCGTTGTCCTCGATGAATGTCTGAAAGAATTTCCCAACGACATGCAGCGGGCGTTCGCGAAATATTTTGAGGCGCGGAAGCCAAATGCGGATGCCCTGGCTGATCTTGCCGTGCAAAACTTCATCGAAATGCGCGATAAGACGGCTTCGCGATTGTTTCGCGCGAGAAAGAAGCTCGACCACGCATTGGAAGGCGCGTTGCCGGGAATCTATCTGCCGCTTTATGCCATGGTGACGTTTACGCGGATTCCTTACGCGCAGGCGGCGCGGCGAGCGCGCGTTCAGGACGCGATCGTTTTCTCGCTCCTTGCGATTGTCGTTCTCGCCCTTTGTTTTGCAGCGACATGGCTGCTTGGTTTTTGGAAACTGTGACCATGCCGCGGCGACCTCAACTCAAAGGGATTCTTTATTCGATCGTCATCGTGGTAGCGGCTCTGGACATCTACTGGCACCTCTTCACAGGCGGATGGCTAACGAATCCATATTATCGTCTCAATGATCCCGATATTGTAAACCTCCTGGTCGCGATCGTGGAACCGATCCTGGTTCTGGTTGTCATTGTCTATTGGCTGAGCGTGAGCGCGACGCTGCACCGAATTCTGTTCTGGTCTTTTATTCTCCAGCTTCTGATCTGCGCAGGCTTCGGTCTTGTGATTCTTCTTTTCGTCCTCACCTGGCATCCGCGGCTGATGTGAGGCCGGAGACCGGTTGCGTCTTCAATTTCGCTTCGCAGATTGAATGGTCGCTTACGCGACTTCTTATGTCCGGGATCAAGACATCTGAAACAATGCTGGGGGATTTCCGCACCGATGCGCGAATGCTTCTGCTTGTTGGATTCGCCCTTCCGTTAGGGATCCTCAGCGCGCTTGTGGCCAAAGCTCTTCTTTGGCTCATCGCGGTGATTAGTAATGCAGTTTTTTTCCAGCGTTTTTCCTCGGAGCTGGAAACGCTGCAACATCACCACCTGGGAGCCTGGGTCATCCTGGCGCCGGTGGTCGGTGCGTTGATCATCGGGCTGATGGCTCGTTATGGCTCGGAAAAGATTCGCGGACACGGTATCCCGGAGGCCATAGAAGCGATCCTTCTTGGCGGTAGTCTGATCCAACCGAAGGTCGCTATTCTAAAGCCGATATCGTCGGCTATCTCCATTGGTACTGGAGGTCCTTTCGGTGCTGAAGGTCCGATCATCATGACCGGTGGAGCCGTCGGTTCGATTTTGGCGCAACTCTTTCATTTGAGCGCCGCGGAGCGTAAGACGCTGCTTGTGGCCGGCGCAGCGGGTGGAATGTCCGCCGTCTTCGCTTCTCCGATTGCTGCAACCTTGCTTGCCGTCGAGCTGCTTCTGTTTGAGTGGCGGCCGCGCAGTTTTATTCCGGTCGTCACGGCTGCGGTCACCGCTTACCTGTGCCGGATTCCGCTGCTCGGCGCGGCTCCAATCTTTCCGATAACGATGCAGGGCCATCTTGGCTTATGGCCGATCCTGGCCGCGTGCGCGATTGGGATTGCCGCCGGTTTCGGTTCGGGTCTGCTTACAGCGCTCGTCTATTTTTTTGAAGACGCGTTTGAGCGGATTCCCATCCATTGGATGTGGTGGCCCGCCATTGGAGCGGTTTTCGTTGGTCTCGGTGGATGGATCGACCCGCGTGTGCTTGGAGTCGGCTACGAATTGATTCATGGCTTGCTCCGGGGCGATATCGTTGGCGCAGCGCTGTTGGGATTGTTGGTTGGCAAGGCACTTGTCTGGGCGCTAGCGCTTGGATCTGGAACTTCAGGCGGCGTGCTTGCGCCTTTGCTGATTATTGGTGGAGCGCTTGGCGGCCTGATTGGCCAATGGTTGCCTTCGTGCGGCGCAGGTCTGGGAGCGATGATTGGAATGGCAGCCATGATGGGTGGAACGATGCGTTCACCGCTAACCGGAATGTTTTTTCTCCTGGAACTGACGCATGACCTTGAGGCGTTGCCGGCGCTGCTCGTGGGGTCGGTCAGTGCGCTCGGAGTGACGGTTCTCTTGTTGAAGCGTTCCATTTTGACTGAGAAACTTGCGCGGCGCGGCCAGCATATTGCCCGGGAATATAGCGTTGATTTGTTCGAGATGATCCGCGTGGCCGACGTGATGGATCGCGATGTGCCCCTGATCCCGGAGAGCACACCGCTGCCACGATTTTCCGCGAGGGTCGCAAGTGGTGATCCGTTAGTCTGCACGCGGCAGGGTACGCTTCTCGGTGATGAACACGGAAATCTCGCCGGCATCATTACCCGCGGCGACGTCGTGCGCTCTTTTGAACGATCGCGTGATCACACATTGACCGTGGGAGAAGCGGGATCGACGAATCTCATCGTCGCCTATCCGGACGAAACTTTGCATGACGCCATGGCCAAAATGTTGCGACACGACATTGGCCGGATGCCGGTGGTGGAGCGGACTAACGAGAAAAAGGCCATCGGCTATCTCGGACGTGCGAGCATTCTGGCAGCGCGTCAGCGTTATCACACCGAGGAAGAATTTCGCTCGCGCGGATTCGTGTCAGGAGACGGCGAGGGATCGTAAAGTTGCCATAACTGGGACGGCCGGTTCCCCTGTGTGGGATTTTATCCCGCGGCGTCCAGACTTTGATTGTCCTGTAAGTCGTTGGGGGGAAGCGAGTTAGTCGATTCGTATTTTCCTTGGCACAGCGCCTGCAAAGGGAAGTTGCGACGGCTTCTCCGCCGCGCCCCAATTCAAACCCAACAGACTCAGACATGAACGATCTTAATTTCGCCTTTCGGCAACTTCGCAAGTCTCCCGCCTTCACTCTCCTCGCCGTGCTCACCCTCGCGATCGGAATCGGGATGAACACCGCCATCTTCAGCCTGATCGAAGACATTTTCCTGCGCGGCCTCGCCTTCACCGACCTCAACCGGATTGTGCGCGTTTATGGCGAAGCGAAAGAGCGCGACTTGAAGCAGCTGCCCTTGTCGGTGCCGAAGTTCAAGCATTACCGCGAGGCGACGAAGAGCGTTTTCTCTGACATCGCCGCTGACACGGGCAATGGGTTCGTCATGACCGGCCATGGAGACCCGGTGCAGCTGCTGGGCGGGAGCGTAACTGCGAATTACTTCGATTTGTTAGGCATCAAACCGATCAAGGGCCGAAATTTTCTGCCCGAAGAGGAAATGAAGGCCGATGTCGTGCTGGTCACGAAACATTTTTGGCAGAGCAAACTGAACGGCGATCCCATGGTGCTCGGCCGCGCGCTCACCTTGAATGGGGTTGCTTCGACCATTGTCGGCGTTCTGCCTGATCTGCCGATTTCCTGGTTTGGCCGCGACGCCGAGATTTTTAACGTCAAGCCGCTCGATATCCCAGGCGAAACGCAGGAACGGATCAATCTGGGCGTCAGTTTCCTTCGGGTGATCGGTCATCTGAAACCCGGCGTAAGCTTTACCCAGGCTCAAGCGGCCATGGCTGGAATTGCGCGCAGTTATCGCGAGGCCCGGCCGGATGCGGTCGACAATAGTTGGGAAGCTACGCTCGTGACCGCTTCGGAAGACGCTAATGGCAATCTGCGCCCCGCCTTCATTACTCTTCTTGCGTCGGTGGGAGCCGTGCTGCTGATCGCGTGCAGCAATGTGGCCAATCTCCTCCTGGTCAGATTTTCTGGACGACGCCGCGAGATTGCCTTGCGTATGGCGCTCGGGGCGGATCGCGGCGGAGTCGTTCGGCTTTTCGTTGTCGAGAGCACCCTCATTAGTGCGATCTCGGGCCTGATTGGATTTTGCCTCGCCCTGTGGGCGGTCTCAATCATTCCAAAATTCGCGGGCGACAACGTTCCCTTGTCGACTATGTCGGGAATCCACTGGCCCGTTCTGGCGTTTACCATCGCGCTTTCGCTGGCGACTGGTTTTGCCATGGGCCTGTATCCCGCCTGGCAAAGCTCGGGCGCCGATCTGGTCGATGGGCTCAAGGATGGGGGCCGTTCCATGAGCGGTAGCCGCGGCCAGCACCGGTTTCGCCGCGGGCTGGTGGCTGCTCAAGTGGGGCTATCGGTCGTCTTGTTAGCGGGCGCGGCCATGCTCATTTCAAGTTTCGTTAGGCTAAGCCGGACTCAGGCCGGTTTTTCTGGCGATCATGTTTGGACGGCGGGAATTGGACTGCCTCTCGCTGGTTATGCCGATGACGCTGCCCGGGTTCGTTTCGCCGATCGCCTCGCTAACGAACTGAAGACAGCGCCTTCCATCGAAGCCGCTGCGGTGGGAAGCAGCGTACCCTTGATCGGCAACAACACCTCTTCGCCTTACACCATTGATAAAGGCAGTGGCCGTACTCCGATGAATCAGCGGCCTCTTGGCCTCACCCGCCTGGTTTCGCCCGGGTTTTTTAGAACGCTCAATATCCCGCTTCTTTCCGGTCGGGATTTCAACGAGCACGACACCTCCAGTTCGCCGCTGGTGACTGTGATCAGCCAGTCCACCGCCAAACGACTCTTTCCCAACGACGATCCAGTCGGCAAAACGATTATCATGGGCTCGGCCGATGTGCCGGTGGAAGTGGTCGGCGTGGCCGGGGATGTCCGTTCGCTTCGTCTGGCTCAGCCTAACGATGTCGAATTCTATCGCCCCTTTAGCCAGCGGCCACAGACCTTCCTGTTGATTGCTGTGAAAACCTCCCTGCCGGCAGAGGCGGCGGGCGGTGTGGTCCGAAACGTCCTCAACCGAATCGATCCCGGTCTTCCCATCCTGCAGCCCTCGACCATGAACGAAATTGTGCGGACCTCTCTCGGTCCGGAACGGCTCACCATGACCTTGCTCGCGGTCTTCGCCGGGATCGCCCTGCTGCTTGCCGCCGTCGGAATTTACGGTGCCGTTGCCTGCACTGTGGAGCAACGCACCGGCGAGATTGGTGTGCGCATGGCCTTGGGTGCGCAGACATCTGACGTTCTCCGGTTGGTCGTCCGGCAGGGGATGAATCCGGTCATCATCGGATTAGGGCTTGGACTGGCCGGAACCTTTGCGATCGGGCGTCTGCTCTCTTCGCAGCTTTACCAGGTCTCGCCGCATAACCCTCTTCTGCTTGCGCTCACGGCGACGGTCCTGGCCGTTTCGGGATTACTCGCCTGCGTGATTCCGGCGCGCCGCGCCACGCTGGTGAATCCGATCCAGGCTCTCAGGACGGAGTAATCCGAGGCAACTGTAGGGCGGCGATTTTCGCCGCCGTTTCTTTGGTCGGCGGCCAAGAAGGCCGCCCCACAGTTGTCGTGGGCCGTGACCCGGGCCAGCTATCGCGCCAGGCGTATCGCATAGCGTTAGTCAATACGGCGGGCACGACTAGCTGCCCAGCAGAACCCTGCATTGACGCGCGACGCGCCTCTGTGGACTCTTGTGGGATGCCGCCGCTGACTTACGCAAACTATCTCGATCTGGAAAAGCTGCTCACGCTGCAGAACCCGCGGTCGACCCCGGCGGAGCACGACGAAATGCTTTTCATCATCATTCACCAGACCTACGAGCTCTGGTTTAAGCAGCTGCTGCACGAGTTCGAGAGGATCAAACGGGATTTCTCCGCCGGCCTGTTGTTCGACGCGATTCACTCATTCAAAAGAGCGCGCACCATCATGAAGACTCTGGTCGGCCAGATTGATATTCTGGAAACGATGACACCTTCATCGTTCTCGAGTTTTCGTGACCGTCTCGACACCGCCTCCGGTTTTCAATCAATTCAGTTCCGCGAATTGGAGTTCCTGCTCGGGTACAAAAGGGCCTCCACCATGGCCTATGTAAAGCCGGCAATGCCGGGCTACGACCGGCTGCAGAAGCGTTTGGCGGAGCGAACAGTGATCGATCATTTCTACGATTTTCTGGCTACGCGCGGAGTGGCCATCCCGGAAAAGCTGCGAACGAGAGACATTAGCCAGCCTAACGAACCGAATGAGGAGATACAGGCGGGGCTCCTACGGCTCTACCGGGACTCTCCGGAAGTCTCCATTCTTTTTGAGCTTATGACCGACTTCGATGAGGGATTGCAGGAATGGCGTTATCGTCACATCAAGCTGGTCGAGCGAACCATCGGGGCAAAGAAGGGCACCGGCGGAAGCCCGGGAGTGCCGTTTTTGAAACAATCGCTCTTCAATCCCATTTTCCCGGATCTCTGGGCGATCAGGCTTCAAATGTGATCGCACGCGGCCGCGTGCGAAATGACGAAGCACGAATGACGAATGACGAATGACGAGATGAGCGAGATAACACACGATGTGGCCATTATCGGCGGTGGTCCGGCGGGGAGCACTGCGGCAACGTTGCTGGCCCGCGCCGGGCATCGCGTGGTCGTCTTCGAGCGCGAGAAATTTCCAAGGTTTCACATCGGCGAATCACTTCTCCCTTTCACCGTCGGCGCTTTCGACCGCCTGGGCGTGCGGGAAAAGATGAATCAGCAGTTCATGGAAAAGCACGGAGGTGAAATCAATTCCGCCTGCGGCACAAGGCGGGTGAAGTTTTACTTCAAGGATGGATTCCAGTCCCCGGGCGATCGCGCCTATCAAGTGACGCGGTCCGAATTTGACAAGATGCTGCTCGACCACTCGCGCGAAGAGGGAGCGGAGGTGCATGAGGAAACCAACGTCACGAAAATTGAGTTCGAACCGGACCGGGTTCGCCTCGAGATACAAACGGCGGAATCCTCGAAGGAAGAGATCTGCGCGCGTTACCTGCTCGATTGCAGCGGGCGCCAGACGGTCATTGGAAATTTCCTCAAGCTCAAAAAATCCTACGATCATTTGCAGAAGTTTTCTGTCTTCTCGCATTACGAGAATGTGGATCGCGACCCGGGGATCGACGGAACGCTCATCCGGATGGTGCGGGGCCTCGATCGCTGGTTTTGGATGATTCCATTAACGCCAACACGCATGAGCATTGGCGTGGTTATGGACACGACAACCTTCCGCGAGATGAAAATGTCTCCGGAAGACGCGCTGGATCATTGCCTCAACGAGCAGCCTCTCATCCTTGAACGAATGACGCGGGCTCAACGGGTCGCCCCGGTTTATTCGGCGGGCGATTATTCCTATCGCAACCGCCAACTGTTCGGCGACCGCTGGATGCTTGCGGGCGATGCCGCTGGTTTTATCGATCCGGTCTTCAGCAGCGGCGTTTTTCTGGCCATCATGTCGGCGGAACGTGCCGCCGATTCGCTGGTTGAAGTCCTGAAAGACGAATCCAAGAAGCGCCGATTGTTTAAGCGCTACGCGCGTCGGGTGAATCGGGTGATGGACATGTACGTGAATTTCGTCAGCGGCTGGTACAGCGGCAAGGAGTTCATGGAAGTCTTTCTCAATCCCACCGATATCCTGCAGATCGCGCCGGCGGTGAACGCCGTCCTCGCCGGAAACGAGGCGCGCAGCTTCGCTATCAAATGGCGCATGTGGCTCTTTTATTTTTTTGTCCGCGCCCAGCGCTTCGTCGCGCTTTCTCCGCGCGTTTCTTTTATTCCTAAAAAAACCGGGGGTCCACAGCCGGAAATGGCCACCGCCGTTTTTTAGCCAGGAAGCATTCGTGTTGTTATGACGAACGCGCATCTCGCGTTTCAATTCTTTGTCCAACTGGCAGTTATTCTGATCTTTTGCCGTGTCGTTGGATTGATCGCCGCGCGCTTCGGGCAACCGCAAGTTGTGGCCGAAATGGTGGCCGGCGTATTGCTCGGGCCGTCACTGTTTGGATTGATCTGGCCAGAGGCTCAACATTGGCTCTTCCCGTGGGATTCGAGCCAGCACATGCGAGACACGCAAAGTTATCTCTATCCGGCGTCCCAGTTAGGCCTGACGCTTTATATGTTTACCGTCGGCGCAGAGTTTCACATCGACATTGTGAAACGCACCATGCGAAGCGCGGTCGCGGTCTCGGTCGCGGGAATGGTTGTGCCTTTCCTCTTCGGGGTGGGCCTGGCCTGGTTTCTCTTTTCGCATACGACGATGTTTGCCGCGAAGACGTCGCTTGGCGAAGCGACGCTGTTTCTGGGCGCCTCTATGTGCATTACGGCCTTCCCCGTGCTGGCGCGAATCATCCAGCACAAGAAGCTTGGTCGCACGACGATGGGCACAGTGGCTCTCGGCGCGGGAGCGGTCAATGATGCGACCGCGTGGTGCCTGTTGGCGATTGTGCTGGCCAGCTTCGAGCACAACTGGAACCAGGCCTGGCTTAACATCGGAGCGGCCGCGCTTTATGTGGCCGTGGTGTTTTTCGTGGTGCGCCCCGTTCTCCTGAAGGTTAAATTGTCGTTAGTTAGGCAAGGTAGCCTGACGGACACCGGCCTGGTCATTGCTCTCATCCTGATGCTGGCCGGAGGATGGTTTACGGATCTAATTGGTCTTCATGCAGTGCTCGGGGCTTTCGTTATGGGAGCGGCCATGCCTCGCGGCGTAATCGCCCGCGACATTTGCAACCGTATTCAGCCTCTGACGGTGGCCCTGCTCCTGCCGCTTTACCTGACCTATTCCGGCCTCCAGACTAAAATTGGACTGCTTAACTCAGGTTTCCTCTGGCTGATTTGCGGTTTGGTTCTGGTAACGGCCGTGATCGGGAAGGGGGCCGCATGTTGGCTGGCAGCGCGTGCGACCGGCATTCCAAATCGGCAGGCGCTCAGCATCGGCACGCTTATGAATACGCGCGGCCTGATGGAACTCATCATTATCAATATCGGGCTTCAACGCGGAATTATCTCCGAGGGCCTCTTTGCAACCCTGGTGATCATGGCAGTCGTTACCACTCTGATGACATGTCCTGTTTTTGATTGGATCGGGGCGGAGATTGTGGAATCTCCGACGCCCGAGACAGAAGCCGGCGTTGGCGTTCAGAGAGAGTTTGCCGGGTAATTGGCCGCTGGTTGCAACTGAAGCCTCGGCTGGATATTCTTGAATCGTGGTCGCGCCTGTATCCGAGCAAACCTGCAACTACGATGTCGTAGTCATCGGTGGCGCGCTTTCCGGAGGTGCGACGGCAACCTTGCTGATGCGCCAGAACCCGGGATTGCGCTTGCTGGTCATCGAGAAAACGTCGCGCCTGTCGCGGCGGGTTGGCGAGGCCACTGTGGAAGTGAGCGCATTTTTCATGGGCCGCGTTCTGGGTTTGACGCAATACCTGAACGAGAATCATCTCGTTAAACAGGGGTTGCGTTTTTGGTTTAAGAACGAAGAGGTCAGTTCGTTAGGGGAAGCGAGCGAGCTCGGCGGGCGATACCAAACCCGCTTGCCTTCGTATCAACTGGATCGCGCTGCTTTTGACGAAGAAGTCCTGCGACGCGCGGGTGCCGCCGGCGCGGAAATCTGGCGGCCAGCCAGCGTCGTCAAAATCGATCTCGTTTCCGGTGGGGAACAAACGGTTACGGTTCGCCTTGGCGAGGAGACGCGGACAGTCCGCAGCCGATGGGTGGTGGATGCTTCCGGCGTCGCTGCGCTGATTGCGCGGAAGCAAGGTTGGTGGCGGCAGAATGAAGAGCACCCGACCGCGGCGGCCTGGTCGCGTTGGCGCGGAGTGAAGGATTGGGACAGCCGCGATCTGGCAGAAAAATATCCCGAGTACGCTTCGTCGGTTCACAGCGTTCGTAACACCGCGACCAACCACGTTATCGGAGACGGCTGGTGGAGTTGGTGGATTCCATTAAAAGGCGGTGATGTCAGTGTGGGTGTGGTGTTCGATCAGCGGTTAGTCGATTTTCCGCAGAACGGCGGCAGCATTGGGCAGCGCGTGAAGGATTTTCTCATGAAGCATCCGGTTGGGCGCGAGATGCTGGCCGATGCTGAATATGATGAGACTGACCAGCTTTGGCGGCGCAATCTGGCCTACTTCAGCACCACTTATGCGGGTGACGGGTTCGTGTTAGTTGGGGACGCCGCCTCGTTCATGGATCCTTTTTACAGCCCGGGGATGGATTGGATTTCCTTCACCACGAGCGCGGCGGCCGATCTTATTACGCAGGAACGGCACGGCAAACCGATCGCTGATCAAATTCGCCGGCATAACAAGTGGTTCGCGCGGAGCCATCGGTCGTGGTTCGAATCAGTTTACAAGGATAAGTACGAATACATGGGCGAGTGGGACCTGATGAGTCTCGCGTTCCAGCTCGATCTTGGGTTGTACTATCTGGGGATCGTGTCGCAGCCGTTCAAACTTGGAGAGCGCGCTCTACTCGAGCCCCCGTTCAACAGCCCTTTGTCCCGTCCGGTATTTCGGGTCATGCGGCTTTATAATCGGCGCTTCGCGAAAATCGCGCGTCGCCGCCGGCGCACCAACACTCTTGGCAGAACAAATCGGGGTAATCGCTGCCTCATCCCGGGTTTCACTCTCGGTCGGGGCGATGTGAAACGCCTTTTTGCGCCTTTGTTTCAATGGATGCTGCTCGAACTACGCGAAGGCTGGCGGTCGTGGTTCGAGCCAGGCACGACCATTCAGAACAAGTGGGATGACGCCGAGGAACTTCCCGCGCCTGTCACGCCATCGGTCGCCTCCAGCGGCGTCGGCTCAGTCGCCTCGGCCTAGACCGAGAAATTCGCGCGCCGTCCCGGCCAGCACGCGTTCCTTGTCTTTCGACGGAATTGCATTCATCGATTCGATCAGCTTGCCGGCGATTTCTTCCCCCAGCGGGAAAGGATAGTCCGAGCCAAGCGCGACCCGCTCCGCTCCAAAGACCGTGAGCAGCAGTTGCAGCGCGTCGGGATCATGGACTAACGAATCGACGTAAAACCGGGCCGGCCCATTTTTCGAGGCGAGGTACCTCGCGAGGGTTGCGTTTGTTATCAACAGCGCACAAATCCGGCCGAACATGATAGGCGCGCTCGATTCGGCCAATCGTGAATGGAAACGAACCTCCGCCGTGTGCAAAGGCGACACGCAGTTTGGCAAAGCGCTCAAAAACGCCGCCGAAAATCATCGAACAGATCGCGAGAGATGTCTCCGCCGGCATTCCCACCAGCCATGGGAGCCAATATTTGGGCATTCGTTCCTTGCCCATCATGTCCCACGGGTGCACGAAGACGGCAGCGTCGAGTTGTTCGGCGGTCTTCCAAAGAACATCGAGACCGGCGTCGTCGAGATTGCGGCAACTCCCACCGTGACAGTGCTCATTGGAATCGATGTGGGAGCCAATCTCCGCGCCCCGCAAACCCAGCTCGCGCACGCATCTTTCGAGTTCCTGCGCCGCCAGGTCGGGATCCTGGAGCGGCAACGTTCCGAGTCCGGCGAAGCGTGTCGGATAAGCGCGCACGACCTCCGCGATGTGATCGTTCAGGCGCCGGGATAGATCCAGCGTATCCGCAGGTTTGGCCCAGTAACTGAACATGACCGGCACGGTCGAGAGCACCTGCATGGAAACGCCGGCCTGGTCGCATTCTTCGATCCGTCTTTTCGGATCCCAGACGTTGTCTTTAACGTCTCGAAAAAAGTGGTCGCCCTTCATCATTCGCGCGCAACACGGCTTGTAATGCTCCAGGCGAATGAAACCGCTGTAGCCGTATTTTACGTCGAGATCGGGCCACTCCTTCGGAAGGATATGGGTGTGCAGATCGATTTTCACGTTCGAGAAATCACCAATGACCAATGACGAAAAGCGACGTCACCACTGATCTCGTCACGCGTTGCTCGTCACTGGTCAAACGGCTTGACCGGCTCGGGCTTCGGGACCTTGGTGCCGCATTTTTTGCAGGTGCGCCGGGCGTCGTCATTCCAGAAGTCCAGCATGGCTTTGCTGAAATGCTCCACGATATCGGCGCAATCGAAGCAGATGTCCTCGACCAATGCCTCGCAATTCGGGCAATAAAAAATCACATGCTCTTTTTCGCCGGGCGGCCGCCGGCGCTCTACCACCAGTCCTACTGTGTCCGGCGGCCTAACGGGCGCATGCACCACATTTGCCGGAATGAAAAACGTCTCTCCCTCGCGCACCAGATGATCGACGATGTGATCGCCTTCCCGGATGCGAACCTTGATGTCGCCTTTCAGTTGATAGAAAAATTCCTCTGAATCGACCTGATGAAAGTCGTTTCGCGCATTCGGACCCTTGATGATCATGACAAAAAAGTCGCGCCCGTCGTAGAGATAGCGATTGCTGACCGGCGGCTTGAAGAGTTCTTTGTTTTTCTCGATCCAGCCGAAGAGATCAACAGGCGTCTGCACCGGCGACTTTGTCGGCGTGTCCGTCTTTTCCAGGGTTTCTGTCGCAGTGCTGATGACGGAAAGGTTAGGAGTTCCGGCCCAAACGGTCAACCTGAGGGCGCGGCGTCCGCGTTTGCCCCGTTGCCAAGGTTCGACGGAATCTCGCCCCATCGGCTGAAGCTCGTGGTTGGCAATTCTCCTTTAATCGACATATTCTCGGCCTGCCGACTTGGTGAGGTGGCTGAGTGGTCGAAAGCAGCGCTTTGCTAAAGCGCCGTACCCCAAAAGGGTACCGAGGGTTCGAATCCCTCCCTCACCGCCATGTCCTTAATCTTCACAGAGGTCTCGTTTGAGTGCGCCCGTCGCGTTGCGCGCCGGAGATTCGAACTTGTTCGGCTGGCGGGCGCGCGAAGCGCACGGTTTGTTAAGAGCGAAGCTCAAGATCCAGAGCGAAAGCGCAGCTTTCGATAATCCCTCCCTCACCGCCATGCACCAAGACTCGGTAAGTCCGTTTTCTTCTCCACACGTGTTTGTTCGGCTGGCGGGGCGCGTGAGCGCAGGTTCGGGAGTGAAGCTCTAACTCCAGAGCCAAAGCACAGCTTTGGATAATTCCTCCGCGAACTGTAACAGCGGCTGTGAGAATAAAGCTGGCGTGCCTTCGTTAGCGCGGGTTGATTGATGGCGACGCCAAAATGATCAGCGAAGCCGACGCCCTTGCCGCCATTTTGAAACGAGTCAATCCGCTCCCGTTGCGGTGTTTGCCGCTCTCGGAATCCATCGGGCTTTTCACCGCGAAATCTATCAGCGCCTCGGCGTCGCTACCCGCGTTCGACAACTCAGCCATGGACGGATACGCGATTTCTTCGGCTGACCTCGAAACAGGAAAACGGCTTCGCGTTGTCGCGGAACAAGCAGCAGGGCTCGACAAGAATCTTAAGGTTCAATCCGGTGAGGCCGTCCGGATTTTTACTGGCGCGCCGGTTCCGACTGGAACTGCCGCAGTGGTGATGCAGGAAGAGGTCGAACGCGACGGTGAGTTTGTCGTTTTGTCAGCCCAACCGCAGAAGGGTGAGTTCATTCGGCGTCGCGGGTGTGACTTGGCGGAAGGCCAGGAGATTGTCGCGCAAGGGCAGCGGATCACTCCGGTCATCGCCGGATTGCTGGCGTCGCAAGGTTTGGCCGGGGTCGACGTCGGCAGCGCGGTTAAAGCCTCGCTCATTTCAACCGGCGACGAGGTGATACCGCCGGGGACGTCCCGCGGCCCGGGTCAGATCTTCGAAAGCAACTCAACCCTGCTCGCAGGGATGCTTAAGCTGCTGGGAGCGAGCGTGATATCGGTTGTCCATTCCCGCGATGATCGTGCAAATCTTCGCAAAGAAATCGATGCGGCCGCTGCGAGCGATGTCCTTATCATCACCGGCGGCGTTTCCGTAGGGGAACGCGATTTCGTCCAGGAAGTCCTGCGGAAGGCCGGTGCTGAGATCGATATTTGGCGGGTGGCAATCAAGCCGGGTAAACCGTTTCTGTTTGGCCGACTTAAGAACTGCTTCGTCTTCGGTCTTCCGGGCAATCCGGTGTCGGCCTTTGTCACTTTTCTGATGCTCGTTCGTCCGGCGATTTTGAAACTAATGGGAGCGAGCCCCAAAGCTTTGGAGTCATCGCGGATCCGCTGCCAGCTTTCGGAGGACGTAATTAATGAGGGCGATCGCGCTCATTACTTTCGCGGCCGGCATGAAGCCGGTCGCTTCTCGTTAGTCGGGCGACAGGAGTCGCACGCCTTGTTCGGCCTTAGCCGATGCAATGGGCTGCTCCGATTGGAACCGGGTGACACGCTCAAGGTTGATTCCATGGTCGACATAGAGACATGGGAGTGAGCCGGGTACTCCTTTTGGGGGTTGTTGACAGCCGCGGCCCTCATTTTAGCTTAGTCGGTTGAACACAGGAGTTCTCACAGGGGCCCGGCCTGAGACAGGGCAAATGAGGGCAGACGCCGAGCGCTTGTCTCATATCATTCTCGAGATGCAGAGATGTTTTGTGCTGCACCTCTGCAAGGAACTCGCACCGGGGAATGTATCGTTCCCGCAGTTCTTTCTTCTGACTTACCTCGATCTCAAGGAAGTGCTGACCATGTCGGCCATCGCCCAAAAAATGGGGCACACCACGGCGGCGGCCAGCGGTCTCGTGGCGCGCCTGGAAAACCTCGGATACGTCGTCCGGTCAAACGCGCGGGAAGACCGGCGCAAGGTCATGGTTTGCATCACCCCCAAAGGTTCGGCGTTGGTCCGCCGAATCAGGGAAGATATGGTCGGAAACCTCATGAAAGTCATGGAGCACCTTTCGCCGGACGAGCAAAAGGCATGGCTCCGGATTTACAGTAAGATCTACAATATTTGCCAATCGAAATGATTGTCACCGCCGTATGCCGCATGTTATCAGACAGGGATAAGAGCCGCAGTGCTTGAATCCACGCGGCCAGCTTACGCATCTCACCAAGGGGATAATCACTTTTTTCATGCGCAATTTCTTCGTTTCAATCGGAGCTGGTGTCGCTCTTCTCCTGACCAATTTACCCCTTCGCGCGGGTGAAGCCGGCGTCACGACCACGACGACCACGACGCGGCATAAATCCTGGACGGAATACACCGAGTCCTCGGAGTCGCGGGACTTTACCCTCGATCGAGCAGTTTTGACGGCGCTGAAGCAGAATCCCGATATCCTGCGGGCGATACAGGAAATTGAGCGCAGCAAGGGCGTAATTATTCAGATCCGGGCGGCAGCCTTACCGCAGGTGACGGCGACGGGGAATGGGAGCTGGACAGATCCGACGCTTGGGTCGGGGGGGGATTCTCCAGCACGACGGTCGGCGGTGGAGGAGGCGGCGGCGGTGGTGGCGGCAGCAGCTCTGCGGCTCGAAGCTCGTGGGCCTACGATATCCGCATCGTCGGTCAGCAGATGATTTTCAATTATGGCACTCTGCGGGCGATTCGCGGGACGTTTTTCCAACGTGATGCCGCCTACTTTTCATTCCGAAATGTCCTCGACCAGACGATTGCGAATGTGAAGACACAGTTTTATCAGGTGGTCGTCGACAAGGCGCTTATCGGTGTCCAGGAGGAGCAGGTCCAACTCCTCGAGAGTCAGCTGAAAGATCAGCAAAATCGTTTCGAGGCCGGCACCGTCCCGCGCTTTAACGTTTTGCAGGCTCAGGTCGCCCTGTCCAACCAGATTCCCAATCTGATTACCGCGCGGAACAATTATCGAATCGCAAAATACACTTTGGCCAAAACGCTTGGGCTCGATTTTGATCCTCTTCGCGCCAGTTCGCCCCTGGAGGTGATCGGAGAGATGCCATACACGCCGAGGGAAATTTCCATCGTCGACGCGATTGAAAGTGGCAAAAAGAACCGACCATTTCTGAAGCAAGCCCGCGCAAATGTTTATAATCAGGTTGAGCAGGTGCACGTCGCTCTTGGCGGATTTTTCCCGAACTTTACCACCAGCGGTGGCTACGAGGTCTTTAGCGATCCGATCACCAACTTCACCTCCAAATCAAAGCCGCCCGTGAAAACCACCGGCTCTCTCAGTATCGACGACGTCTCGCGCGGCTGGGTTTTCGGCCTGCAGGGAAATTGGGCAATCTTCGACAGTGGCGCCGCCTATGGGCAGGTGAAACAACAGCGTGCGCTCTTGTCGGAAGCGAAGATTACCTACGACGACGATGCGCGCCAGGTTGAGCTCGAAATTCAGCAGGCTTATTCGAACCTTCTCCAGAATCGGGAGCTTATTCAAAGCCAGCTGAAGAATGTCGAACAGGCATTGGAAGCCGTGCGCCTGGCCAAGGCGCGACTGGACGCCGGCGCGGGCACGCAGCTCGACGTTTTGAATGCCCAGGTGCAGCTGGCGACCGCGGAGTCTACAAAACTGCAGGCGCTCTTCGGCTACAACTCTTCGTTGGCGGAATTTGACCGCGCGACTGGGACGCAGAGTCGATACACCGAAACTTTCAATGGCTTGACCCCCCCCGCGGCAAATCGGCCGATTTACGATACCGGCAGCGACAAGAACGCCACCGGGGATCCGAAACGCACCAGCCGATAGTCCGAGGTGGCCGAGGCCTCCGTTTCTACCGAAGGCTTTCCGCGGCAGCATTTCCGCGCATTGGATGCGACCGGCCTCTGCCTGAGCGCATTCGTTAGGCGGATTCCTGGTATTGATGTCCGGCAGGACAAAGCGGAGGCGCTTCGACGCCTCGAGGCCACGCACAAGGAAGTCAGAAAAGCGCTGGGAGCAGGTAACTGGCCTCTGCTGACCGTGGAGCAGGTGCATGGAAGCGACCTTGTGATCGTTGATGAAGTGAAATCAAGCGACGAGCAATTTCCCGGCTGCGATGGATTGATTACGAACCAGCGCGGCCTCCTTCTCGGAATTCATGTGGCCGATTGTTGCGCGGTTTACATGGTCGATCCGGTGACTCCGGCGATTGCATTGGTTCATTCGGGGCGCAAAGGAACTGAGCTAAACATTGCCGGCAATGCGCTGGACAAGATGGTGGAACGGTTCGGCACCGAGCCCGGCAACGTCATCGTGCAGTTAAGCCCGTGTATTCGGCCGCCGTATTATGAAGTCGATTTCGCGGCCCAAGTGGCGGCGCAATGTCGGAGCAAAGGAGTGCGAAGCATTCATGATGATGGCGAGAACACCGCCTGCGATCTGGAGCAGTTCTACTCGTATCGAATGGAAAAAGGTAGAACCGGGCGAATGCTCGCCTTGTTAGGGCTGCGGCCGCTGTAGTCGGCGCTGCGCTTACATGTTCCGCGGCTTCTTCGCGGTCTTTTTTGCCGCGATACGGGCAAATTCCGCGCACCTTCGCTTCGCGTATGAATGTCGAAGAATTCCTCGCCTAACGGCCCGAATTTCGTCGAACCTGCCTTTTCCAGAGCCTGCGTCAGGTTGAGGCCGCTGCGATAAAGCAGGTCAAAAGCTCGCTTGATGTCCGTTCGATCCGCGGGACTGAATCCGGCGCGTTTCATCCCGACGAGGTTCAATCCGAAGATTCCATTTCGCTCGGCCGCCAGGGTAAAGGGCGGGAGGTCCTTTCCAAAGGCAGAGCTGCCCTGAACCATCACCATTCGGCCCACGCGCATGTACTGATGAAAGGTTGATGCTCCGCCGAGAAACGCATTGTCATCGACGCGAACGTGGCCGGCGAGCAGGCAATTATTGGCGATGATGACTTTGTTCGCGATGGCACAGTTGTGTCCGATATGGACGCCGACCATGAGAAAGTTATCGCTCCCAATGGTCGTGTCGGTTTCTTCGGCGTTGCCCCGATGAATTGTGCAATACTCGCGAAAGACATTCTTGTCGCCGATGCGCACGCCGCTTTTGGTTTCAGGGGAATACGAAAGATCCTGAGGGGGAGCCCCGATGACGCATCCCGGACCGATCAAGTTCTCCGAGCCGATGGTGACGGTGCCCTCAATAACGGCGTGCGATTGAATGCAGGTGCGGTCGCCAATGGTAACGTCAGGGCCAACGACCGCGAAAGGACCCACTTCGACATGGAATCCGAGGGTCGCGCACGGATCGACCATGGCCTTTGGGATGGATCTTTGCGCTCATAATACGCCGGCCTCCTTGAAACTGAAGTAGCCTGGGCCGTGATCGGTGGCGGCGCCGATGATGATGTGATCGAGCAGCTTGATTTGCAGAAGCTCGGCAGCCTCGGCCAGACGTCTCGTTAGGCTGTGATCGGTCTGGCTCGGCGATGCGTCGCCCGACGGGTGATTATGCGCCACCACGATGGCGTAAGCCGAATGGATCAGCGCCGGGCGCAGAACATCGCGCGGATGGGCGATACTCTCGTTGATCGTTCCCAGGGAAACCTGCTCCACCCGAATCAGATGATAGCGCGTATCGAGCAGAATCGACGCGGAGCGATTCCTTGCGCAGCATGCGCATTTCCGGCCCGATCAGGGATTCGATCGCTTCGGGTGAGTTCAGCGGCTGATTTTTTGTCTTGGCCGCAGCCAGTCTTTTTCCGATGCCGAACGCCGCCACCAGGAGAACGGCTTTGGCTTCGCCGATTCCTCGAATACTCGCGATCTCTTTCACGCTGCAACGGGTCAGCGCAGAAAGCGAACCATAGCGATCGAGAAGATCTCGCCCGACATCGACCGCATTCGCGCCTTTGACTCCGGTTCGGAGCAGAATCGCGAGAAGTTCGGGTTCAGTCAGCGCGTCGTCGCCGTGCGCGACCAGTTTTTCCCGCGGGCGCTCTTCCGGCGGCATCTCGCTGATCTTGAGTTGCCGCATATTGAAGTCGACTGCCGCCGGTGGAGAACGATCGGACCAACGAGTCCGCCAAGGTTTCAGGCGCGTATTTCTTCGAACAGCCGTCCAATGCCCTGGCCGAGGCCTAACAAAGCATCGCTATATTGATTTGCCGGGAGGCAGGTCAATTTGTCTTCTGCTTCCTGAAGGAGATCCTTTCCGGCCCCGATAGCGGCGCTCAAAGCGCCATTGGCCGCCGCGGCTTTCACGAGGCGCGTCATTTCGGCAAGATTGCCCTGAACAATAAATTCTGCGCACCGTTCCTTCTCCGAGGCCGAAGCCGCTCGTAGCAGCATGATCACCGGCAGGGTGAGTTTCCCTTTTCGCAGATCCGTGCCGAGTGTCTTGCCGGTCGCTTTTTCATCGCCCGCGATGTCAAGGCAGTCATCGTAAATCTGATAGGCCGTGCCGACACGCAGTGCGAAATCCCGGAGAGCTTGCGTTGTCATCGCGTCGGCCCCGTGCAGAACGGCAGCCAGTTCGCCGGCGACGGCAAAAAGCGAGCCGGTTTTCATCTGGATGATTCGATAATAATCTTCAATCGCCAGATGCAGATCAAATCGCCGTTGCGTCTGAATAATCTCACCGCTGCAGACTTCGCGCGCCGCTCGGGCAATCGCCCGGCCAATCTCGGCGATTCTCAAAATTGGCTGATAAATTGAGTGCGTGCGCGAAGAGACAATCGCCCAGGAGGACGCTGAGCGTGTTTCCCCAGCGCGCGTTGACTGTGGGTTGGGCGCGCCGACGCTCAGCTTCATCGACGATATCGTCATGAACCAGGGTGGCGATGTGAATTAGTTCCACGATGACCGCCAGATCGATGTGCTCCGGTGTCACTCCGCCGAGTGCACCGCCGCCAAGAAGAGCCATCAACGGCCGAAGACGCTTTCCCTGGCTGCCAAGGGCGTAGGAAACGTAGCCTTCGATGGCCGGATCGAACGTCGCAGCCTGTTCGGCAATTCTTGCTTCGACACGCTTTAACTCAGGCGCGACCAGGCGAGCGACTCGCGCCAAAGGATTTTCCGGCTTGGGCGAAGCCAGCGTCGATTGCATGGATACTTCCACTGAAAGAGAATAGAAGGGCCGCTCCTTTTTTGTCAAAACAAGAGGGCGTAGAAGGCGATTTTACCGGCGGTGGCTGAATTACCGCCTTTTCAGCCAAGCCAGGGTGCCATATTTCGTGGCCGATATCGTCAAGGCGCGATCCATGATTGAATTGGGGAGGGCCATGGTCTCAGCCTTTGGAGACAATCGGTCCGTAAAGAGCTGCGCCAAGCTCGGCGGCAAATCGATGTTCTGAATGCTGCCCTGGTGAAGCAATCCGGTCTTTGTCCGCCGGTGGGCGGCGCCGGCAACCTTGCGACCGGCGACCATCACGTCTGCGATCACGGGGCTCGCAAAACACGCATTGGAGTTGGCGGATGGACGCCGTGTTACCATCTGAGCTCCAAAATCGAGCTGGTTCAAGGCGTCACGAAGAGCCTGGTGAACTTCGCGATAGATTTCTTCAGACATGCGCGGCCCGGCATGATTCGAAAAGGGAACGATGAGGCTGTAGGTCAGGTCGTTATCGTGGAAAACAATTCCGCCACCCGTCCATCGGCGAACCAGATCGTGGGTTGCTTCGAATTCCGCTACCTCCTGAAAACGGCCGAAGTAACCAAAGGAAACGGAAGGTCGCGCCCAGCGATAGAATCGGATCGCAGGTAACGAACTCCATTCGAGAAGCGCTTCGTCGATCGCCATGTTGAGCGTGGCGGACGCAGGACTCTCCGATTGAAACAGAAGCAGGCGATCAAAGACCGCCATCGTCTTGATTTATTTCCCCGATGATTTGTTGAAGGGCTTCGGCCGGTTGTGGATGAGCGGTGATCGGACGCCCGATGACCAGATAATCCGCGCCGAGCTTGATCGCTTCCGCCGGGGTCATGACGCGTTTCTGATCGGAAGCGGCCGTGGATGCCGGGCGAATCCCCGGCACAACAATTGTCGTCTTCGCTTCGAATCGAGCACGGAGATCTTTGAGCTCGTGGGAGCTGGCCACAAAACCATTAATTCCAGCGCTCGAGCCGAGTGCCGCGAGGCGCATGACTTGTTCTGTTGCATCACCGGAATTCCGGTTTCGCGGAGAGCCGTATCGTCCATGCTCGTCAAAACGGTGACACCCAACAAAGTGAGGCTGGCGCTCTTTGCCGAGACGGCCGCGGCAATCATTTCGCGGCCGCCAGCAAGATGGATCGTCGTCATCTGGACGCCCAAATCTGCGCAGGCGCGGACGGCGTTCGCGACTGTGTTCGGAATGTCGTGCAGTTTTAAATCGAGGAAGATTTTCAGGCGTTGCTCGACCAGTTGCCTAACAAAGGAAGGTCCCGCAGCCGTGAAAAGTTGAAGGCCAATCTTAAAGAATGAAGTTGATGGGCTCAGTTGTTCCACCAGCCGCAGGGCCTCCTTGGCCGTGCCGACGTCGAGAGCCACGATGATCTTTTCGCTTCGCGAATCCATGCTCTTTTGATCTGTTGGTTCCTGCGCCCTGAATCTATGCAAGTTTTGGCACCAGCGAAGGTCAATCTTTCACTCCGCGTCGTTCGTCGGCGCGACGATGGTTTTCATGAGATCGACACCCTGATGACCCCGGTCAGTCTGGCGGATGAACTCGCCCTGGAACCAGGAATTGCTGGTTCCGGCATCGTTTTTGAATGCGACGACCGATCGTTGCCGGATGGAGACGACAATCTTGTGGTCAAAGCGGCCCGCTCGTTCTTTGAGAAAACAGGAATTCCAAGTGACGTGCGCATTCGTCTGACAAAAAAGATTCCGCACGGAGCCGGTCTCGGCGGAGGCAGCAGCGACGCGGCCTCGACGCTGATGGGGTTGAATCAATTATTTCAATCGGGACTGTCTTCGGAGGCAATGGCCCCTCTTGCTGCAACCATCGGGTCGGACATTCCGTTTTTTCTCGGTGGATCGGCGGCTGTTTGCCGCGGTCGCGGGGAAATTGTCACGCCTGAGAAGTTGCAACAGCGGTTACACCTTCTCCTTTTGAAACCCGACTTTGGCGTTGCGACGCCGGAAGCTTATCGAAATTGGGCGGGCTCACGGGAGTTGCCGGGTTACGATTATGGACCACAGATTTTCGCTGGATCGGCGTTTTTCAACGACCTTGAACGGCCGGTCTTCCAGAAGTTTCCTTTTCTCGCTGAGATGAAAGACTGGCTATGTCGGCAGCGCGAAGTGGGAGCAGCGTTGATGTCCGGGTCGGGCTCAACCATGATGGCGGTGCTTGAGGAAGAAGGGCAGGGGAATCAACTCGCGGAACGGGCAAAGGCGGAGCTCGATCCGAAGCTTTGGACGTGTGAAGTGCGGACTTTGTAGCGGCGGTCTGTGCCGGCGCCCTCTAGTGCCCCAAAATAATGCGACGGTCACAGATCGCCGCCACAAAGAGGCGTCGCCGTCAGCCGATTCGATTCTTCCAGGAAGCGCGCGCGTATTCGCGATTGAGCTTGGAAATAAAGGAGGCGCTGATTTCTGCCGGGCAAACGGCTTCGCACTCGTAGGTGTTGGTGCAATTGCCGAAACCCTCCGCGTCCATTTGGCGCACCATTTTTAACACGCGGCTCTCACGTTCCGGATGTCCCTGCGGAAGAAGCGCCAGATGCGAAACCTTCGCGGAAGTGAAGAGCATGGCGGAAGCATTCGGACATGCGGCCGCGCAGGCGCCACAGCCGATGCAAGCGGCCGCTTCCATCGCGAGGTCAGCATCGGGTTTCGAGACCGGGATCGAATTCGCCTCCGGCGCGGAACCCGCGCGCGCGGAAATGAAACCGCCCGCCTGCACGATTCGATCAAGCGCGCTTCGATTGACCACCAGATCCTTGACCAGTGGAAAGGACTTCGCGCGGAACGGCTCGACGGTAATGGTTTCGCCGTCGCGGAATTTGCGCATGTAAAGCTCGCAGGCCGCGCCGGGATGATCGGGCCCGTGCGCTTCTCCGTTAATCGTCAGCGAGCAAGTGCCGCAGATGCCTTCGCGGCAATCGGAGTCGAATGCGATCGGTTCGCTTCCCGTTTACGGCCAGGTTTTCGTTAACGATGTCGAGCATCTCGAGAAACGAAGTGTTTGGCGAAATGTCCGTGGCCTCGTAGTTAACGAGCTTGCCCTTTGTTTTTGCATCCTTCTGTCGCCAGACTTTGAGTTTGAAGTTCATCGAAATTATTAAGTGTTAAGTCTTAAGCTTTAAGTGAGGAGCCAAACGTGCCGGTTGCGGCGCGCATTAAGACTTAAAGCGGTAAACTTACAGCTGCTTCTCATTTATAAGACCTCTGCGTAAAGTGGACGGTCTCGAAATGAAGTGGTTCGCGATGGAGCTTCGGCGATTCGGCCGTTCCGTTCCCCTGATATTCCCAGGCGAAAACCGAAGCGAAACGGTCGTCGTCGCGTAAAGCTTCGCCTTCCGCCGTCTGATGTTCCTCGCGGAAATGTGCGCCGCATGATTCGTCGCGCTCGAGCGCATCGCGGCACATGAGTTCTCCGAACTCGAGAAAATCGGCCACGCGTCCGGCGCGTTCGAGACATTGATTATAATCTTCCCCGGCACCGGGGACGCGAACGTTGCGCCAGAATTCTTCGCGCAATTGCGGGATTTTCTTGAGCGCTTCCTGCAAGTCCGGCGGCGTTACGCGCCATGCCGCATTTGTCCCAAAGGAGCAGGCCGAGTTCGCGATGGAATGAATCGAGCGAGCGCGTGCCGTTTACTTCCAGCATTTTTTTGACCCGCGCGCGCACATCTCTTTCGGCGTCCTGAAATTCCGCGTGATCGGCCGCCGGGCGTTTGCCCATTTGTCCGGCGAGATAGTTAGGCAAGGTGTAGGGCAGAACGAAATAACCATCGGCCAGGCCCTGCATCAGCGCGCTCGCGCCGAGCCGATTCGCGCCGTGATCGGAGAAGTTGGCTTCGCCGATGACGAATAGGCCGGGGATGTTGCTCATCAGGTTGTAATCAACCCACAGCCCGCCCATGGTGTAATGCACCGCCGGATAAATCCGCATCGGCTTCTTGTAGGCATTTTCGCCGGTGATCTTTTCGTAGATGTCGAAAAGATTTCCGTATTTCTCGCTGATGTTTTGCTCGCCGAGTCGCGCGATCGCGTCCTTGAAATCAAGATAAACTCCGCGGCCACCCGGGCCGACGCCGCGGCCTTCATCGCAAACTTCCTTGGCGCGCGCGAGAAGAGATGTCGCGCGGCGCGAGGTTGCCGAAGCTGGGATATTTCCGCTCCAGATAATAATCGCGCGCGGCCTCGGGAATTTCCGATGGCGCCTTGCCGATGTCTTGCTTGTTTTTCGGAACCCAGACGCGGCCATCATTGCGCAGCGACTCGGACATGAGGGTCAGTTTCGATTGATGCTCGCCGGAGACCGGAATGCAGGTCGGATGAATCTGGGTGAAGCAGGGATTCGCGAAGAGCGCGCCCTTTTTATAGGCGCGATAGGTGGCGGTGACGTTGCATCCGCGCGCGTTCGTCGAAAGATAAAAAACATTTCCATAGCCGCCGGTCGCGAGAACGACGGCGTCGGCGGCATGTCGCTCGATCGTTCCGTCAATCAGGTTGCGCGTGATGATGCCCTTGGCGTGGCCGTCGACGATGACGACATCGAGCATCTCGGTCTGCGGAAACATTTTCACGGTGCCGGCGGCGATTTGCCGGCAGAGCGCCTGGTATGCGCCTAACAAAAGCTGCTGACCGGTCTGGCCGCGCGCGTAAAAAGTGCGCGAAACCTGCGCGCCGCCGAAAGAGCGATTCGCGAGCAAGCCGCCATACTCGCGCGCGAACGGCACGCCCTGCTCGACGCATTGGTCGATGATCAGATTGGCGACTTCAGCGAGCCGATAAACGTTGGCTTCGCGCGATCGAAAGTCGCCGCCTTTGATCGTGTCGTAGAAAAGCCGGTAAACGCTGTCGCCGTCGTTTTGATAATTCTTCGCGGCATTGATTCCGCCCTGCGCGGCGATGGAATGCGCGCGGCGGGGCGAATCCTGATAGCAGAAACACTTCACCCGATAGCCTAGCTCGCCGAGCGTGGCGGCGGCCGATCCGCCGGCGAGGCCGCTGCCGACGATGATGACTTCGAATTTCCGGCGGTTATTCGGGTTAACGAGTCGCGAGTTGTCGCGATGGGTCCGCCATTTGTCGGCAAGATTTCCCCCGGGCGTTCGCGGGTCCAGCGATCCGATCATAGCTGCTGAGCGGGCTGAACGAGTCCGAGAAGAACGGCCACGGGAATGGAGGCGTAACCGATGAAGAGCAGCCAGGCGAAAATGCGCGCGCCCCGCGGCCAGCGCCGGCGTCCATTGGCGATTGTTCATGCCGAACGACTGAAAGAAACTGGAAGCGCCGTGAGTCAGGTGAAGCGTCAGAAGGAACAGCCCAACGATGTAAAATGCGGAGACATACGGATTCTGGAATCCGTAAACCATCATGGAAAAGACGTCGTAATGATTCAAGCGGGTCATTCTTCAGCAGCGGAAAACGCGGATCGAACGGCGTCCGGTGAAATGCAGCAGATGAAAAATGATGAAGGCGAGCACGACCAGTCCGCTCACGACCATGTGCCGCGAAGCAAAGGTCGCTTTGACTGGCTCACTCTTCACATAGCCGGCCGGCCGCGCGCGGCGATTCTCAATCGCCAGAAGGATCGTGAAATAAATGTGCAGGGCGACGGCAACGATAAGGACGCCGCGAACGACCCAGAGCAGGGGACCGAGGTCGCGAAGATGTTGGGCGTAACCATTGATCCAATCGGGACCGAGAAAGATCTGCAGGTTTCCGAGCAAATGCCCGACGACAAAAACCATCAGGATAATTCCCGTGACCGCGACGATCATCTTGCGGCCGATGGAAGAACCGAAGAGCGATCCGAGCCGCCCGGCGCGATGTTCTTCTGGCCGAACGGTCGCAGCGGAAGCGGATTGCACGGGCGCGTTTTGATCAGTCATGTCGCGAATTTTCCAGTCTCATCATAAGCAACGTTTAACGACGCGCTACTTGCTTCCCGGTTTTATTGCTGGGACGGCGGCGAGATCGGCGGGAAGATGGTCGGGTTCAAATGTGTCCACATTCAACTCAATCAGACTGACAAAGGGCGCTCCAAATTCTGGCTTCTTGGCGCCGCTGCGATCGACAATCACTCCGACGGCCGACACGATTCCGCCGTGTTGGCGCACGATATCGACCGTTTCCTGAACGCGACCGCCGCGCGTAACCACATCCTCGACGACAACAAACTTTTCGCCCTTTGCGATTGAGAAACCGCGCCGGAGGACAAGGCGACCATCCTCCTTTTCCGCGAAGATATGTCTTTTGCCTAACGAACGGCCAACCTCCTGCCCGACAATGATTCCCCCGAGTGCCGGAGAAATGACACTGTCGCAGGGGAAGCTGCGAAGCTTTTGCGCCAGCCGGCCGCAGACCTCCGCGGCCGCCTGAGTGTCCTGCAAAAGCAGGGCGCACTGAAAATACTGGCGGCTATGCAACCCCGAACGCAGGACGAAATGCCCGTCAAGCAGCGCGCCACTGCGGCGAAAGAGAGCGAGTAAATCCTCACTCATGCCCGGCGAAACAAGTTCGTGTGAGCATTGCCGGCAATCTATCCTGAGGTATCGCTGGCTACGCCGCCGCTACCGGAGGCACCATCCACGGCGATGACTTCAATTTCGACGCGCGACGCTTTCGGGAGCGCCGCCACCTGAACGGTGGAGCGGGCTGGCGGCTCCTTCTTGAAATGGGAGCCGTAGATTTCGTTAACCGTCTGGAAATCGGCGAAATCGATCAGGAAAATGGTGGTCTTGACCACATTCTCGAACGAGAGACCGGCGGAGCGAAGAACGGCCCCGATGTTCTGCATGACCTGTCTGGTTTGCGCGGCGATCTCCGGCGAGACGATCTCGCCCGACTTTGGATCGAGCGGAATCTGGCCGGCACAAAAGAGAGTCGATCCGACCCGGACGGCCTGAGAATAGGGACCGATGGCTGCGGGCGCCTCGGACGTGGAGATAATGGTCTTCATCCTTCGAGAATAACTGCAAATGGCGGACAGACAACGCGCGATCGGACGAGACCCGTAACGCGGGTGAGGAGCGGCCGGGCTTTCCACTCGTCCCTCCCGATCCGCAATTTCATGCTAGTTCGCCCTGGAGGGAAGCGTTCGCCGCGTCCGGATAACGAACCTGAAGGTGCGTGGAGAGACAATCTCGGTGGCGTCCCCTTGTCGGTTCAATTCGCGTCGCAGGCCCATCCGTGCGAGAGGTTTCGACTCTCCGGGCTCATTGATGCCCGCCCAGATTAAGCGATATTTCATTTAAGAAGATGGTTGGTTGGATTTTACGCAAGATAATTGGCTCGAAGAACCAGCGCGAAGTAAAGCGCATGGCTCCGACCGTTCGTCGCATTAACGAGATCGAGGAGACTCTGCGAAACAAGTCGGACGAAGATCTCCGGAACATGACGGCGGCATGGAAGGCCGAACTCTCCAAGATGTCCCCGGAAGAACAGTGGAATCGGCTCAATGAGATTTTGCCCGAAGCCTTTGCGGTCGTGAAGAATGCCGCCCGCCGTCTGACCGAGCGACAGGTGAGCTTTACCGTCAGCGATCAGCCGATGTCGTGGAACATGGTCCACTTCGACGTTCAGCTC
Source organism: uncultured Verrucomicrobiae bacterium (assembly GCA_963824205.1). Classification (GTDB taxonomy): domain Bacteria; phylum Verrucomicrobiota; class Verrucomicrobiia; order Chthoniobacterales; family UBA10450; genus JBBRDU01. The sequence goes on from CAWGOG010000001.1 coordinate 2,163,063, forward strand.
GTCGGGGGAATGGTGCTTCACCGCGGTCGCATCGCTGAAATGGCCACCGGTGAAGGCAAGACTTTGGTGGCGACTTTGCCGCTTTACCTAAACGCGCTCACCGGACGCGGGGCGCACCTGGTGACGGTTAACGATTATCTCGCGCGGCGCGACGGCGAATGGATGGGGCAACTCTACCAGTTCCTCGGCCTAACTGTTGGCATCATTCAGCACGATCAGCCGCCTGATATTCGGCGTCAGCAATACGCCATGGACATCACCTATGGAACAAACAGTGAGTTCGGCTTCGATTACCTGCGTGATAATGGGATGGCCACGACGCGCGAGCAGCAAGTCCAGCGCGGATATCACTTTGCGATTGTCGACGAAGTTGACTCGATCCTGATCGATGAAGCGCGAACACCACTGATCATCAGCGGCCCGGCGACCGTTTCGACGCATCAATACGACAAGTGGAAACCGCTCGTCGAACAATTGGTGCGCAAGCAGACCATGCTGGTGAACCGCATTGCCGGCGAAGCCAAGGAATTCTTCGACGCCGGCAAGATCGAGGAGGGTGGTCTTGCCATGTTCAAGGTCAAGATGGGGCAGCCGCGTAACAAGCAACTCCTGCGCATGATGGAGGATCCCGAGAAGCGGCGCGCGATCGACAAAGCCGAGCTGCAATTTTACCAGGATTCGCGCAAGGAAGAGCTGTTTGCGCTCAAGGAAGAGCTCTTTTTCACGATCGACGAAAAATCGCAGGAAGCCGATCTCTCGGAACAGGGGCGGGAGTTCATGAATCCGGACGATCCGAACGCCTTCGTTCTACCCGATTTGATCAGCGAGTTCACCGAGGTCGATCTCGACCCGAATCTTTCGCAGGCGGACAAGGACAAGAAAAAGGCGGAACGACAGCAGCATTGCGACGCGCAGGGCGAACGGATTCATAATATTGCCCAACTGCTGCGGGCCTACTGCCTCTTCGAGAAAGACGTCCAATACGTCATCGAAGAAAACAAGGTGGTCATCGTCGATGAGTACACCGGCCGCAAGATGCCGGGACGCCGCTGGAGCGACGGTTTGCACCAGGCGGTTGAAGCGAAGGAAGGCGTGCAGATCGATCGCGAGACGCAGACGCTGGCTACGATCACGATCCAAAATTATTTCCGGCTCTATCAGAAGCTCGCTGGAATGACCGGCACAGCCGAAACCGAAGCGGCTGAGTTTCACGACATCTACAAGCTGGATGTCAACGTCATCCCGACGAATCGTCCGGTGGCGCGCAAGGATTTTAACGACCAAATTTACAAGACGCGGCGCGAGAAGTACAACGCCGTCATCAACGAGATCAGAGACCGGCATTCCAAAGAGCAACCGATCCTCGTCGGTACGGTCAGTGTGGAAGCGTCCGAGCTGCTTAGCCGCATGCTCAAGCGCGAGAAGATTCCGCACAACGTTCTCAACGCTAAATTCCACGAACAGGAAGCGGAGATCGTTGCCCGCGCGGGTCAGGCCGGGACGGTAACCATTTCAACGAACATGGCCGGTCGCGGCACCGACATTAAACTCGGGCAAGGCGTTCCCGATCGCGGCGGATTGTACGTGATCGGCACCGAGCGGCACGAGTCGCGTCGTATCGATCGGCAGTTACGCGGCCGTTGCGCCCGCCAGGGAGATCCCGGCAGCTCGCGGTTCTATGTCAGTTTCGAGGACGATCTCATGCGCAATTTCGGCGCGGCCGATCGCATGACGAGGATCATGGAGCGATTCGGTCTCGAGGAAGGCCAGGAGCTTGAGCATCCATGGTTGAACAAGTCGGTCGAAACCGCGCAGAAGCGGGTCGAGCAACGGAATTATCTGCAACGGAAACGCACCCTCGATTTCGACGACGTCATGAACAATCAGCGTGAAGTCGTCTACGGATACCGCAATGAAGTCATCGACTCGGAAGATCCGCGCACGCTCATTTATGAAGTCATCAATGAGGCGGTCCCGGCGAAAGTGGGAGAGCTGGTTGATGACAGCGACATTGATTACGGCCCGCTGATTCACTGGGTAAACACGACCTTTCCACTTGGTCTGACCAAGGAGCGAGCGGCTTTCGAGACGCGCTCAGTCGATGAGAACGCCAAGTTTTTGATCGAGAAAATCAAGGAAACCTACGAGCGCAAATCGAGCCATGAAGAGCCGACGGCGGTGCGTAGTCTCGAGCGTTACATCATCCTGAACGCCATCGACCGCCTGTGGCAGGAGCATCTCTACGCCATGGATGCGCTTCGTGAAGGAGTTTATCTCCGTTCCTACGCGCAAAAGGATCCGTTGATCGAATACAAGACCGAAGCCTACGACATGTTTGTCGAACTGATGGCGAACATTAAGAACGAGGTGTTGCATAACCTCTTCCGCAGCACTTCGAACCTGAAGGCGTTTGAGGATTTTCTCGGAAGCCTGCCGCAATTTCTTCAGCGCGAACATGGCCCGGCGACGGCGACAGCCACTCCGGATCAACCGCAGGACGGCGACGACGACGGCCCGGGGAAAATCAATCTCGATCTGCCGCAACGGCGAACCCTCCCGAAGGTCGGCCGTAACGAGCCGTGCCCGTGCGGTAGTGGCAAAAAATACAAGAATTGCTGCGGCCGAACGGCCTAGCCAGGAGCACACAAGGAGCGGCGGCCTCTGGTCGCCGTTTTGATATTCGGCGGCTGGGAAGCCAGCCGCTCCCTGACGTCCGCTTGGAAAAATGGGCGAAAGATGAATGTCGCTCTCGTCCTGGGGCGGCAGCCGTGTCGGCTGCGTCTCATCTGGTGAATTTATATCGCGCTTTCTCGTCCGCTTTGGCATAACGAACAGATGACCGATTGGAGTCGCCGCGCGTTTTTGCGAACGCTGGGCGGCGCTGGCGCGATCACCGCATTTCCATACGTCGCGCGCGGATTCGAGCCCGGGCAGGGCGACACTGTCACCGTTTCCATCCTCCATACGACCGACATTCACGGTCACATTCTCCCGGTCTCCGATTATGACGGAACCCCGGACCTCGGCGGGTTTGCCAGGTGCGCCACCCAGATCAGGCGATGGCGCCGCAAAAATCCGAACACGATCCTGCTCGACGTTGGGGATGTTTATCAGGGCACGGAGGTCGGATTCAAAAGCAAGGGGCAGCTGATGATCGATCTCTTCAATCATCTGAGATACGACGCATGGGTTATTGGCAATCACGAGTTTGATTGGGGCCTCGATGCCTTCCGCGCGACCTTGCTGGCGTCGAAAATGCCGGTGCTGGCGGCGAACGCAACGGTAAGCGGAAAGCGCACGGCCGACGTTAACGACCGTAAAGATGCCTTTGGCCGGTTGCGCCCTTATTTCATCAAGGAGATCGGCGGCATCCGAATCGCGATCATTGGGATCACGACCCCTGGAATGCCTTATTGGTTTCGTCCGGAGAATCTTGGCGCATTGGGCTTCGATTATCCGGTGGAAGCTGTTCGGCAGAGCATCCGGTCGGCCAAAGGCGAAGGCGCTCACGCGATTGTGCTCGCGGGACATATGGGCTTGAAATTGAAATCCGGCGGCGACGATTTTGCCAACAATGTGATGTCACTAACGTCCGAGTTCCCCGAAGCGGCGGTTTTCCTGGCCGGACACACGCATCAGAACATTCCGAGTCGCCTGACGAATGGAGTGCTCCTGACGCAATCGAATCACTATGGAATCCACGCGGGCCGGGTCGATCTGGTGTTCGATCGTGAATCAAAACGCCTCCTCCAGCGGCATGCCCGTTGCGAGCTGATGGATTCCCAGATCCGCTTCGATCACATCGTGATGTCGCGCGCGAAAGCCCAACTGGAAGACGCGGATGCCATTCTTGCCACACCGGTGGGGGAATTGGCCGAAAACCTTTCGGCAACGATCAGGAATGACCAGCCGACCGATATTGAGTGGCTCATCGGAGCGTCAATTATCGAGTCGTTAGGCGAACGTGGCACAAAAGTCGATGCGGCCCTTCACGGGCTTTTCGATGGGACCGGCGAGATGCTTCCAGGCAAGAAAACGATCGACGATGTCTGGAAAATCGTTCCCTACGAGAACTATCTGGTAACGGCCGAGCTCACCACCGGGGATCTCAAGGCGGTCATGGAGGAAACCTATGCAACCCGGGAGCGGCGAAGCCTTCTCGGCATCAATGTTGGAACGGCCGGCGAAGGAATATCACGCAAAGTGACCTCGCTGATGACTCCCGAGGGTAAGCCACTCGACCCGTCCAGGCGTTACACGGTGGCTTTCAATACTTTCGATTCCCGCAGCGCCGGGCACCGCTTCATGCAACTGCGGTCGCTTCTCGAAAAGGCGGAAACGCACTGCAAACCACACGACCTGCAAACCCGCGACGCGGTCATTGAGTATTTCCAACGGCACAAGGTCGTCCGGCGGGTGGGTGAGGGAGCGCTGCCAGTCGCGGCCTGACTCTTCCAGTTTGCCGCTTGCAATCGCGGGCGCCTACGCTTCCCTTCCTCCCTCATGCGTGTTTGTGCCGGGCTTGTCATTTTTGTTTCCGCCATGGGCCTGTGCCTCGGCCAGACTATTGACGTGCGGCCGGCGACAACGCCAACCCCGGCGGCCCCAATGTTTCGACCGGCTTTGGTCGGCCACGGCCCGGGCGCTCTGATTAACCAGATAGACGAGCAGGCTTTGTTTAAAGCCGGCCTGAAAAACGTCGCGGTAATGTTCGCATGCACCGTTCTCAAGACCGGGGCAGTCGCAGGGGTCTCAAAGTTTCGCAGTACCGCAGACGCCCGCCCACTTGAAGAAGAGCTTCGTAAGAAATTGCCCGTCGTGAACTTTGTGCCCGCTATTTACAAGGGGGTGCCGGTTGATGCGGTCTTCTTCGGCACAGTCTCTTTCAGGATCGTGGATGGGAAACCTCGGTTGCGCATTTTTTCGAATCAGGAGATGGAAGATCTTCACGCCGAAAATGACTTTGTTGCGCCGCAACTGGTCATCGGTGCGGATTCAAGTTTCACCGGATGGCATTACCCGCCGGCTAAAACTGCGCCGGTGGAGGTGGACGGACTCGTGGGCGCGGCCGTTGATATTGATGAAAACGGAATTCTCAATCACATCACTATCCTGGCCGAAGAACCCCCGTACCTCGGGTTTGGGCCGCAGGTCTCGGACGATTTGCAGGGCGCGCGGTTTATTCCGGGCTTTCGCGGTGGAAAGCCGGTGGCGTCCAAGTCGACCTTGACCGTGTTCTTCACCAGCGGCGATGACGTTTTCAAGGTTCCGCCGCTTAGCGCTCCGCAGTAATGGCGCGGCCGCCGCGCAGGTTGCTTGCGGATTTTTTTCGTCGCGATTCAATCACTTGCGCGCGCGAACTGGTCGGAGCGCAGCTGAACTGGGGACGTTGCGCGGGAATCGTTGTTGAGACGGAAGCGTATTGCGCCATCGGTGATGAGGCGGCGCACACCTTTGTCCGGCCAAGTGCGCGCGAATTTGTGGAGCGAAATAAAGCCGGCGCCGCTTACGTCTATTTCAGTTACGGCGTTCACTGGATGCTGAACGTTCTCGTGAAAGGCGAGACCAACGGGTTTGTGCTCTTCCGCGCGCTCGAGCCAACGGCTGGAATTCAGCTGATGCGAAAACGTCGAGGGGTTGAGGATCTGAAACGCCTTTGCTCCGGTCCCGGCAAGTTGACCCAGGCGCTCGATATCACCCAGCGGCATCACGAAATGGATCTGTGCGCTGATCCGCGTTTTGGGTTCGTTTCTCGCAAGGAGCCGGTAGATGTCATTGCCGATACAAGAATCGGCATAACAAAGTCGCCGCATCTGCCCTGGCGTTTCTCCCTGCGCGGCAGCCCTTTCGTGAGCGTGAAGGTTCGCGACCCTAAGCGGGCCTTGTAGGGGCCGGCTCACCGAGCCGCCCGGGCAATGGAGGGATAAGCTCCGTCTTGTCCCACTATTTGGGACGACACGGAGGTCGTCCCTCCAGTTTGACTCGCGCTTCTCTGCGTCGACTTTAGCGCTTCGATGACGCCGCATCACAAAAAGAAAATCCTCCTTGGCATGAGCGGAGGCGTGGACTCGAGCGTGTCCGGGTTCCTGCTTCGGGAACAGGGATACGACGTCGTCGGCGTGACCATGAAAGTCTGGCCGCAGGATTGCATGTCGCGCGCGGAAGATAAGTGCTGCGGACCGCAAGCCGTGGCCGATGCCCGCGCCGTCGCTCATTCGTTAGGGATTCCGCATTATGTGATCGACGAGGCGGAAAGCTTCGAGCGGACGGTGATTCAGTATTTCGCGAGCGAATATCAGGCGGGCCGCACCCCAAACCCTTGTGTGATGTGTAACGAGACGCTGAAGTTCGGGAAGTTGTGGCAAACGGCCGAGGCCCTCGAGTGCGATTACATTGCTACCGGGCACTACGCGATCATCGACCACACGGATCAAGACACCATTCTGCGGAAAGGTTCCGATCCGCGGAAAGATCAGTCCTATTTTCTCTTTAGCCTGCGAGAAAGTCAGCTGCGGCGGGCCCTGACGCCGCTTGGACGCATGGAGAAGCCGCAGATCCGGCAAATTGCGAAGTCGTTAGGCTTGAAAGTAGCCGAGAAAGTCGATAGTCAGGAAATCTGTTTCGTTCCCGGTAACGATTATCGCACCTTTTTGCGGTCGCATCTCGCCGACTCCGATTTTCATCGGGGTGAGATTTACGATGTCGACGGCAATTTTGTGGCCCAACACGAAGGCCTGGAGCTTTATACCATCGGCCAGCGCAAAGGCTTGCCCGGAGGATCGGCTCAGCCACGCTATGTGGTTGATCTCGATCCGGAAACGAACCGCGTCATTGTCGGCTCGGCTGAGGATCTGATTTGCGAAGAGTTTGAAATCGATCGCTGCAATTGGCTGGCCCCGGACATGGACCGCGAGAAAGAAGTCACGGTGAAGATTCGCTACAGCCATCCCGGCACCGTAGCGACGCTGACGCCGCTTGAGAATGGCAAGGCCCGAGTGGTCTTGCACGAGCCACAGCGGGCGGTGACACCGGGTCAGGCGGCAGTCTGTTATGATGGCGATCGGGTGGTCGGCGGCGGTTGGATCTGCCGGCACGGCGCGATGGTGCCTGCCTGAGATGGAAAGCCTGCTGGCTCTCAGCACTTTTCCCGATCAGGAGATCGCTCGTTCGACCGTTCGCGCCCTTGTCGAAAAGCGGCTGGTTGCCTGCGGAAACATTCTGGCCGGGATCGAATCGATCTATCGCTGGAAAGGAAACATCGAATCAGGATCGGAAACCCTCGTCCTGTTCAAACTGTCCGCCTCAAATTACGATGCCTTCGAGCGCGAGCTGCGTTCCCTTCACCCGTACGACGTCCCCGAAATAATCGCCTTTCCAATCGAACGCGGTGCCACGGATTACTTGCAATGGATCGCCGAAAACTCCGCGCAACTGTAGGGCGGCCATTCTGGCCGCCGTTTTTCCGTTTGTGGGGGAAGCTGCAGGTTCCCGTCTTTGTCGTTAGCGCTTCGATCTAGCGGCTCGCGTTAAAAAAACCGGCGAAGAAACCCCGTGGCTTCGTCCGAAATTCCGACAATCTTGTTCGTTGCCTGACGGTAGAATTTGAAATTCAGCTCGGTCTCCGGCCGGTCATCCTTCCAATCGGAAAACGGTTTGAGCTCCATCCGGCCGAGGCGCTGCTTCGCCAGCGCGGTGCGTTCGACAGTGATGCTGACGCGTGGCGTTTGCCGAGCGATCCCAGGCTTTTTCGCAATCGCTTTAGCCGATGTGACGATGCCGCTCGCGATGAGACCTGGGCCGCCTTCGTTCTCGCTCGCAAAGACGAAGATCGTATCGCCTTTGGCAATATGCTTGCCGCCATACATCGTCTTCTGTGCGTTGAAGGTAAAAGTCCTGGCGCGCGGATCGTTAACCTCGGTTTTAATCGCGAACGTCATGGGCGGGGCGCGGTTTGCGCTGGCGGGACCGAGCTTAGCTAACGTTGAGAACTTCCTCAAAAAATTGCGTTTGCCGCGCGACGGTCAATAGCTGCAGCGTATGGTTAGGTATTCGGCATATCATCAGAGCCGGTGTTCGAATCTTTTGATTCTGAGCGGAACCTCTCCAAAGAAGTCCGGGCGGCGTCCAACTGCTCCTCCGGAACTTGGAGGCGGATGCCAACGGCCCCGGGGTAGTTGGCGGACGCGGCTTCGTCGAGAAGCACCGCATCAACTCCGTTGGCTTGGAGAAAGGACGCGGCAAATGCAGCATCAATTTGATTCGTGAAGGTTTGAATTGTCGTCATCGAAGTTACTACCTAACAAAAAATAGACGAATTCTCGAAATTAAAAGCGAACATTTTCGGTCCGTTCCCCGGATTTTCCTTATCTGCTGCGTTCGCCTTATTTCGTGGAGAAAGAAATCCGATCGGGCCGTTTGGTCCTCCTTTGCATAAGCGACGGCGCGACAGGTGAACAGCCCCCCCTTCCGCGGCCAAGTTGGCCGCCCTACAGTGGCGCCGGGTGTCGGCGCTTTTTGTCGAGCAAGAAGATCGTTAGGCCGATTCCGTTGGCGATGATGGCGACCGAAAGGATCTTGGCCGCGAAGACATAGACGCTTTCGACTTCTACGATTGGCAGGATGGTGAAGATGATTGCCAAGAGGGAAACGGCCAGGCCGACCGCGGACACGGCGCGAAGCCAGAGAGGGGCTTTGGAGACGACAGTGGCGGCGCCAAGAATCGGGATCGCGAACATAATGACATACGCGACTCCGTAGAAGACGGTCGCGGCGCTGTCGACGATTTGGAATGCTTCCTGGGCGTGCGCGCCGACCAGACTGAAGAGCGCGAAGAGCAGGGTGACCGCGCTGACAAAGAGGATCGAATTGACCGGCGTGCGAAAGCGTTTATGCAAGATGCTGAACCACGGAGGGAGCAATTGATCCCACCCTGCGACCATGGGGAGCCGTGAGCTGCCCGCGAGATAGATGCTCGTTAGGGCAATCGAGCGTCCGGCAAGGAGAATGATGGCTCCGGAGACGAGCACATTGACGATTGGCCATCCGCGAAACCCAAGGCTCAAGGCTTGCGGCACCGGTCCGATGAGATCGATCGGGCCGCCCTTGGTGAAGGCGAGAACGGAGCTTGTTCCGAAGATGAACATGATAGCAATGATCGGCGCGGCCACGAGCACAGAGCGGCCGATGGTTTTCGCGGGTGCGCGCGTTTCCCCGGCAAGAATGGCGACATACTCGAATCCACTGAGCGCGCCGACGGCGAGCTTGGTGAAAATGTTAATCGAGAGAAGCGACAAGCCGGGCATGGCGAAGGCGAGAGGGTGGTATTCCTTCAGTTGGCCGCGCCAAAGGCTGACAAATGGCAGCAGGATCAGGACGGAATAGGTCGTGATCATAATGATGCCGCCGGCGTTGTGGACCCATTTGCCTAACGAAAGACCGCGCACGGCGACGGCTCCGAGCGCGACTGTCAGCACTGTGCTGACGGCGGCCACCACGGGTTTACTTTCCTGGATCCAGCTTCCGGAAGGCCCAAGCGCGTAGGAAAGATTCGTCGTTACGACGAGGCCGCTGAGAGCCATGACGGTGATTCCCAGCATCCAGAGATTCCACGCGACCATAAATCCGACGAGTGGGTTGAAGCTAAATTTCGCCCACTGATAAAGCCCACCTTCGAGAGGCATAAGGCGATTCAGATAAATCACGACCACGGCTTGCGGAATGTAGAACAGGACGATGGCCAGCAGCCAAAAGGCGAGATGGGCCGCGCCGAGTTTGGCAGCCGCGCCGACCCAGCTTGTCCCGACGACGAAAACAATCTGGGTGAGGACCAGATCGCGCAGACCGAGCGGCCTGAGCAGAGCATCACTATGTTCTTTGACTGAAACCTCCGTTACAGAGTTCTCATCCACGCGACGAAGATTAGCCGCCGCCAGGCTGGAATGTCGATGGAATGACGCCTTCTGAATCGCGGCGCTAAGGCCGCTCCCACATTCTGACTCCTGACCGCTGACTTTAGGGCGTCAGCAGCCGGACCGTTTCGAAATTCCCGGTGTCGGATTCGGCCGCCGGCGTAAGCGATGTAGCCGCCTGCACCAAATGTGGTGAGGCCGAGGACGAGAACCAGGATGGCTGCTGATGAACGAGAGCTTGTCAGATTTCCAAGATGCGATCAGCCCGGCACTCGCGACCGCCGCGAAGACATAAAAGAGGAGAATAAATTTTTCCGCGCGCGCCTTGTGCGATTGCAACCATGCTTGTCCCTGGTCGTCGGACATCGAGAGAACGGGATCGTAACCTTGCTCTCCAATTTCGTAGACGGGCCACGCGGAAGCCGAACAGATAATGATGACGATGAAGCCGGTAATGCGTGCCTTCCGACTTCGAAGAAGCAAGGCAATGAAAAGCGCGAGCAAACCCGCGGCCAGGCCGTAGATCGGGAGAGGATTGAGAAGAACGTGAAGGTATTCCGGTTGGCGCAGATCGCGCAGCAGAGTTTCGCTCATAACTTCCTCTGGCTTTCTCGCAGCGCGCGCAGGGCTTTGTCTCGCTGTTCAGGTGGCAGCAATTGTTTCCACTGTTGCGAAGCGAAATGCCACCATTCGCTTCGCAAACCGTAGAACCCGCTGCGTCCCATGCAAATTTGCAGAAGACGCAGATGAAGCCGGATGTTGGGATCTGAGCCGGTGTATTTCCAAAGCGCCGCGGGCGTGAAATCGTCGAAGTCAGTCGGCATCGACACGGGGCGATGATTTTTATCGACCAGGGTGGCATCAATCGCCAGACCCCAGGTGTGGAGCGATCCCGCGCCCGAGTCGGGATCGGCCACGTAGGTATTGTTACGAGAGGCCGCCCAAAGCTCGTGCTGCACGGCGGTCGGGCGATAGGCGTCCCAAATCTTCAGCGAAAAATCGTAGTGCTGAAGAATCCTTTGGGCGGCCACGAGCGATTTTACGACTTCCGGCCTGGTTAACGCCTTGGTGCCGGGCGGATAAAGAGCGCGATGAGCGATATTGTTAGTGCCGGCGTAACGCAACTCGATGGCAATGGTTGGATCGGCCTGGTGAATATCAATCAGTTGAAAGTCTTGTTGGCCGTTTGCGGCGGCCACCAGGCCACAAACGGTTGCAAGACTAAGAAGAAAAATCCGGGGCGGAATCACTGCTGCGCGGTTGTCACTGGTCCGGAATCAACACGAGCAATCCGCTGGAGGAGAAGGCGAGCCGCGCTTTCAGGAACGTTGAATCGAATTTCGAGATTGCGATTTTGTTGGATCACTTCGGGCGCGCCGGTGGCCAGAACCTGATCAGAGCTCTGCAAACGCAACCAGCGTTGCGGTTCATCGTGCAAAGCTTTGGCCATTTGCGTCGCCGCCTCAGCCGAAGGCGTTCGCAGGAGGAGCCGGGCGCGGACAGGATTCTGAAGAGTCAAAGCCAGGCCGAGCACCTGTCCGGATTTGAGTAATTCGTCCGAGAAAATGGGACTAAACGCGCGTGGCAGATCAGAGGGGTCGCGCGAAATGAGCCTGATGGCGCTGTCCTTATCAAGAGCCTGAAACCGGTCGAAAAGTTGCCCGGTAATTTTCAGGTCCGACTCAATGCCAAGCCTGACTCGCGCGAGTTCATCGACTTCCGGCGCATTCCCAACGGCCAGGGTAGCGGGGCCGATACGGGCAACCGACATCTCATTGCGCTGCCAGACGGCCAATCCCCCGACTTCATGGCGCGTGAACGCCTTGTCCTGCGCGATCGTGCGAATCAGCGGCGTTACTTCGCCCCGCGTTTCGATCAATATGAATTCGCGCGCCTTGCCCACGTTATCCATGGCGATGGCGCGGGTCACGCGGGCCGCGTCTTTTGAGAGGTTAACGACGGGAACCGAGCCGGCATCGCCCACGAGTCCCGTCCAGACCTTGGACCAGACTTCCGGCTGTTCTTTGCGCCATTTCTTGGGCAGATCCTCGCGTTCGAAACGGTCGACGTTAAGTGAAAGGATCGCTTCTGTTTCCTGTGGGAGCCATTCGCGCTGGCTGGGCGATTGAAGAAAGAGATAAACGATGATCGGAACCAGAACGAGGACCGAGAAAACGACGAAGTAGAATTTGCGAAGTTCCTGCTTGTCGATCTGGCTCGAGAGCAGCGCGAGGGCTTGTGATTGTTCCTGGTGATGATCGACAGCGGTGCGGTGCCGTTGCACCTGAACGAGGAGTTCCGGGGCATTGGGCGGTGCGATTCCCTGCGTCGCCAGGTGCCGCCCAATGTTGAGGTAAGCCGGATTTTTTCTTTCCTCGACCGTTTGGTGATGGGCGCGCGCTTCCTTGATCGCATCCTGCTGCGCGCGCAGCTGGTCGGCTAACGAGCGATCTTTTGTTTCGAATTCAGTGCGAACGCGCTCAATGTTTTTCTCCGCGGCGGAGAGTTCCGTCTCAGCGGCTGTTAGCTTTTCTTTTGCCCCGCGGCACGCTTCGGCGCTGCCGAGACGCGCCCGCACCAGTTCGGCGCGTTCCTCCGGCAATCGTGCGCGGCGCGAACCGAGCGCGCTCGAGCGCGTGTCCATGTCGGCCGGAGGTGGCTCCAGGGCCTGGAGCGCGGACAGTTCCTTCAAGAGGTCGCGATCAGCGGCGTCATTGCCCTCGATTCGCTTGTCCACCGCAGAGAGTTCGCGATCGCAAAGATCAGCCGCGCTTTTCAGATCGTTTCGTTTTTGCAGGATCGGCTTCTTGTCAGTTTCGAGACGATTCAGCGTCTCGGTCTTTTCTTTCGTAAGCGCCTGCCGGTCCGCTTCAATCTTGCGCACGCCTTCTTCGATCTGCGCGATTCGCAAGGCTACTTCCTTTTGCTCCTGCTCCAGTTTCTTGAGCGCGACGATTTCGTTTCGAAGCTCGGGGAAATTCGCTGCCTGACTTGTGCCTTCGCGGCCGAGGTTGATCTCGCTGCGCTGCAGGTGGCGCTTCTCGTGCCGGATGGCCATCCGGGTCTTCTGCCGCCGAACCTTTAAACCGAGTTCGCGGAAACCTGTTGTGATGAAACTCACGGGTTAATTGAGGGGCAAAGCAATTTGAAAACCAGCTTGGGCGAAGGCTGCGCTACTCCTCAGTATCGCCCAATTTCGCCAGAACGCTGAAATCTTCCAGCGTCGTCGTATCCCCGGTCACCTTGAGCCCGCTGGCGATCTCCTTCAGAAGGCGTCGCATGATTTTTCCGCTGCGCGTCTTTGGGAGGGCTTCAGCAAATCGAACCTCGTCCGGCTTCGCAATCGCACCGATATGCTGGCCGACGTGTTCGCGGAGAGCTTTCTTCAAGCTCTCACTTGCTTCGACGGAAGATTTCAGGGTAACGAACGCGCAGACGCCTTGTCCTTTCAATTCATCCGGGCGACCGACGACTGCAGCCTCGGCCACGGCCGGATGGCTAACGAGAGCGCTTTCAATCTCGGACGTCCCGAGGCGATGTCCGGCCACGTTCAGGACATCGTCGATTCGACCGACGATCCAGAAGTAGCCGTCCTTGTCCCGGCGGGCGCCGTCTCCGGTTGTGTAAGTGTTTTTGAAATCGGACCAGTATTGTTTCTTGTAGCGTTCCTTATCTCCGTAGATCGAACGCAACATCGACGGCCATGGCCGGCGAATGATCAATTTGCCACCAACGTTCGGAGCGACTTCTTTGCCGTTGTCATCGACCACCGCGGCGTCGACGCCGAAAAACGGCAAAGTGGCGCTTCCGGGCTTGGTTGGAATGGCGCCGGGCAATGGAGTGATCATGATTGCGCCGGTTTCCGTTTGCCACCAGGTATCAACGATTGGGCAGCGTCCGCCGCCGATGTTTTTATGATACCACATCCAGGCTTCGGGATTGATTGGTTCTCCGACCGATCCGAGGAGGCGAAGCGAGGAGAGGTCGTGCTTCTTGACCCATTGATCGCCCCAGCGAATGAATGCGCGAATGGCCGTCGGGGCGGTGTAGAGAATATTGACGCGATGATCTTCAATGATTCGCCAAAAGCGATCCGGCTCCGGCCAGTTAGGCGCACCTTCATACATCAGTGAGGTTGCGCCCGCTGCCAGCGGTCCGTAAACCACGTAGCTATGTCCCGTAACCCATCCGACGTCCGCGGTGCACCAGTAAATATCTTCATCTCGCAGATCGAAAACGTATTTGCAGGTGCAGTAAGACCCGACCAGGTATCCGCCAGTGGTGTGCAGGATGCCTTTGGGTTTTCCGGTAGAACCGCTGGTGTAAAGAATGAAGAGCGGATGTTCGCTATCCAACGGAACCGCGGGACAATTCGCGTTTACATATTCCAACTCGCGATGCCACCAGACGTCGCGGCCTTCTTCCATGTGGATGTCGTTGGCGGCACGGCGAAACACGATGACGCGACGGATCGCCTTGGAACCTTTCAACGCGTCATCGACATTTTTCTTTCAGAGGAACGATGGCACCACGGCGATAACTGCCGTCCGCTGTGATCACGGCGGTCGCGCCGCTGTCGGCGATGCGGTCGCGAATCGAGTCAGCGCTGAAACCTCCGAAGACGACCGAATGAACCGCGCCGATGCGGGCGCAGGCAAGCATGGCAATGGCGGCTTCCGGAATCGAGGGCAGGTAAATAATGACCCGATCGCCTTTGCGGATTTTGTTGCGCAGAAGCACATTCGCGAATTTGCAAACTTCGTGATGCAGTTGCTGATAGGTCAGAGTCCGGCGCTCGCCCGGCTCACCTTCCCAGATAATGGCGGCCTTGTTCCGCCGATGACCGGAGAGATGACGATCAAGACAGTTCTCGGCGACGTTTAACCTGCCGCCCAGAAACCACTTCGCGAAAGGCGCCTTCCATTCCAGAACCTTTCGCCAGCGTTTGCTCCAGACGAGCTCGGAGGCTTCGCGCGCCCAAAATTTCTCGGGCTGCTTGATCGACTCCCGATGCATGCGCTGATATTGCGCAAGATTTCTCAGCCGCGCCTTCGCGGAAAAGCTTTTCGCGGGTTTGAAGACCCGCTTTTCGACGAGGTGCGACTCGATGTTTTCCTGCATCCGGCCTGACGCTAACAATCGGACGCTCAGGGCTCAACGGAAACTTGCATAAATGACGAATGACGAATGACGATGCGAGAATGAACGGGCGGCAGGACGATTTGGAGCTTGGAGCTTCTCACCCGTCAGGCGAGATTCGCGGATGAGCGATCACATTTATAAGAAGCTGGAGCTGGTGGGGTCGTCCCCGGATGGAATTGACGCGGCGATCAAGAACGCGCTTTCACGCGCCAGCAAGACGGTCCGAAACATGAGATGGTTTGAGGTCACCGAAACACGGGGCCACATCGAAGGCGGAACAGTGAAAGACTGGCAGGTAACGCTGAAGGTTGGGTTTACCCTGGAAGGATAATGTAGCCCGGGGCGAGCCGACGGGGGCCGGAATAGTTAGGCATGCGGCCTTTAATCAGGTGTAAGATTATATCTTACACAGATTCTGTAAAAAATAACTGGTCAACTTGCCGGGAGAAATCTATGGATTCCGACCGATTATGTCGCACGCCCGATTTCCGCGCCTTACTTCTGTCTTCACTTCAGCAGCGCTGCTGCTTCTCGTCGCGATCGCGGGGTACGCGCGCGGCGAAAACTCGCCTCAGATGCGCCCCGTTTTGCTGGCGCACGACGCGAAAGCGCTGCTTAACACCATCGATACGGCGAAGCTGATGAAAGAGGGACAAAAGGACGCGACAATCCGGTTCAGCTGTGGGGTAACCTCCGGCGGGTGGTGCACCGGAATGGCGACCTTTGGCGGAACGCCCGGCTCGGAACTGCTGGCCAAGGAACTGTTAAGACACTCCGAATCGGAACATCCGGGTTTTGTTCCGGCCGTTTATGACGGACAAACCTGGCCCGCCATCGTGGCGGGGACGGTGGTTTTCATTATCAAGGACAACAAGCCTCATCTCAGAATTTATCTCAACCAGGAGCCGGACCACATTGCGAACGGAGACGATTTCATTGCGCCGCAATGGATCTTCGTCAAAGGCCTGAAGTACCGCTCATTTCAATTGCCTAACGAAGGCGTCGGGTCATCTGCTTTTGTCCTGTTGCGCATGAGCGTCGATGCCGCGGGCAAAGTGACCGGTGCGACTGTTACCTTGGAGAAGCCAGCAGGGCGGGGCTTCGGGGCGGAAATCGTGGGAAGAATCGGCATGTTTGTGTTCACCCCGGCCTATCAAAGCGGTCGGCCGGTCGCCTCAACGACCACGTTTCCGATTATCCACAAGTCAGTGGGTGGCGAACATTGGAAGGCGAACTAGCCCAGACTGCCCACGCTGACCTCGGATGAGAAGAGGTCCCTCCCAGTTACTCGTCGTTTGCGGCTTGGTAGAGCTTGGTCGCGCCGTAGATCAAGACGGCCGGCTTCAATGCCGAAACCGAGAGCTTTAGTACCCCGGCGATAAGGCGACCCACCGGCAGTCGATTAATCACGTAGCCAATGGCAAAGGCATAGACCATAGCCTGGCCGGGATTCTGCCGAACGTATTTCTCGGTCTGACCGAGAACGTCTTCAAACTGATCCTTCGCGTAATTAAGGCTTCGCATCGCGAAGTCTTCCGGTGGGTGGGCGGTTTGCTTGGCCATTTCTATAATGAATTCGTATGAGAGTATGCGCCTGCGTGTCCTTTGGTCAACGTAAGGTCAGCCAAACAGTGCTGGCAGCCGTTGCCCGGGGAAAATCGGGCAATGCCGGTGTTCGAAGGAATCCGCCTGCCCTTCGAGTGAGCTTGAGGCAATAGCGCGCCATGACTTCCAAGGCCTTGTCATTGAGAGATGTGCAGTTCGTCGACAGGAGGATTCGGCCCTCACGCTCGATAAGCTGTAGCGCCGTGGCCAGCAATTCCTCGAAGTCACTCTCCACATGGAAAGTCACCCCTCGATGCGAACGGGAGAATGTGGGCGGGTCGAGAATGATGACGTCAAATTTCTCGCCTCTCCGGACCATTCGCGGCAGTACCGACATAACGTCGTCGGCCATGAATTTGTGGCCACCAGCAGCGAGGCTGTTGAGCGCGAAGTTGCGCCGGCCGCGCTCAAGGGATTTTCGGGAGAGATCCACATTCACCGTTTCCGCGCCGGCCGAGGCAGCCGCGACCGAGAACGAGCAGGTGTAGGCAAAACAATTCAGGACTCGCCGGCCCGGCGTCGAGCGCAGGTAACGCCGGTTCTCGCGTTGATCGACAAAGAAGCCGACCGAATAGCCGGCATCGAAGTCGATCGCGTACTTCAGGAAATGCTCCATCGCGATTGTTTCCGGGTTAGCGACCGTGTCCCCGAAAACCACATGCGGCTTCTCTCGTTCCTCGTTCTTTTTTGGCAGGAATCGGGTGAAGATTCGCAAGAAATCGAAATCGACCGATTTCCGCCAGACATAGAGTTCCAGGGTCAATCGATCGCGCGCCGCCGGGTTCTTATAAGAGATGACGATCTCACGGCCGAATCGCTCCACCCAACCGTCGTCGATTGTGCACAAGCGATGGGCATCGGTTCCCTCGGCCTCGAATGCCTTGAGAAGGGAGGCGTCGATCCATTCGGCCTTCTTGGTCATTCCGTGGGATGTCTAACCCGATTTCGCAAAATGTCGAAGGTGAGCGGGCTCGCATGGGGTACGTTTGCCGGTGAAACTGGGCGCGTTAGACTCTGTGCGATTTTGGCGCCGCATCTTTTCCCATGAATCAGGTCATTGTCCGCGTTCCTGCGAGCACCTCCAATTTTGGACCGGGCTTCGATTGCCTCGGCGCGGCGTTACGGATTTACAATGAAGTGGCGGTAACTCGTGGAGAGTCGGGGACTCTTGCTCCGATCGTGCGAGAGACCGCGCGGATCTTCTTTAAGGCGGCGCGAGTGCGACCAATCTCCTTCGGATGCTCCGTCAGCGATGAGGTTCCACGACGACGTGGGCTTGGGAGCAGCGCGACCGTACGAGCGGGATTGCTGCTCGCCTTGAACGTGCTTGCTCGCGGGCCGCTGTCTCGTCAGCGGATTTTCGAACTCTGCGCCGATCTCGAAGGTCATCCTGATAACGCGGCTCCCGCGATCTTCGGCGGGTTCACCGTTGTGCGGGGAAAAAGTGTGCAACGCTTCGACATCGCCTCGCGTGTTCGGTTTGTTATTCTCGTTCCCGAATTGGAAATCGAAACTCCTGCGGCGCGGCGCATCCTGCCGTCACGGATCAGGTTCGGCGACGCCGTCCGAAACAGTGGCAACGCCTCCACGATTGCGTCCGCCTTTGCCTCGGCTGACTACGAAATGGCACGCGGGGCTTTTGAGGATTATTTGCATCAACCGACCCGAACTCGTTTGATTCCTTTTCTGCCCCGCGTCATCTCCGCGGCGGAAAAACAGGGCGCGCTGGGTGCGTTTCTCAGCGGCAGCGGTTCGGCCATTGCCGCAGTGGCGCTGGAGCGGGTCGATAAGATTGGCCGCGCCATGCTGAAGGCGTCCGGCGCGAAAGGGAAAGTTCTGATCGTTAGGGCGGACAACAAGGGAGCGAGCGTCCGCGGAAAAAGAAAGGCGCGATAACATGGCTGGCGCTAGCGAAAACCTGGAGCAGTTCGCCATCGACGTGATTCTCAACCGGCGGCAGGGTTTCCGCGCGAGTGTTCTCCGGTCAATTCTTTATGCGCTCTCATTCGTTTATGAACGTATTGTTCAGCTGCGCCTGTTCCTTTACCGCAAACGGATTCTGCGGGAGCGCACCCTGGGTTGCCTTGTCATTAGCATCGGAAATCTTACGGTCGGCGGAACCGGAAAGACCCCAATCGTGGAGAAGTTCGCGCGCGCCCTGCAATCCGGCGGTCGTCGCGTGGCCATTCTCAGTCGCGGCTACAAGAGTGTTCCGCAGGCGCGCCACGGCGGATTTTTAAGCCGCTTTCGTAATCATGACGAAGATCCGCCGCGCGTCGTCTCCGATGGGCAAAACATCCTGTTGGACTCGCTCACCTCCGGTGATGAGCCCTACATGCTGGCGCATAATCTGAAAAATGTGATCGTGCTGGTGGACAAGGACCGGGTGAAAAGCGGCCGGCTCGCCATCGACAAGTGGAACGTCGACACATTACTGCTCGATGACGGCCTGCAGTACCTCCATCTGAAACATCGCCTCGATATTGTTCTGGTGGACCGACAGGCGCCGTTCGGTAACGAGTTTCTTCTGCCGCGCGGCACTTTGCGTGAGCCGCCGCGAAATCTGCGCCGCGCGAGTTACATCTTTATTACCAAAAGCACCGGCGACAACCAGGCGCTGATCGAGCGGATCCGCCGCTACAATCGCACCGCCGAAATCATCGAGTGCGCCCACAAGCCCCTGTATTTGCAGAATATCGTTACCGGAGAACGAATGCCGCTCGAGAAATTGAAGGGCGCTTTCATCGGATCGATCTGCGCTATTGCCGCGCCCGAAAGTTTCGAAGGCGGTTTGAGAGGCCTTGGCGCTCGGATCGAGCTCGGTGTGCATTTTATCGACCACCATCGTTTTACCGAGCAAGAGATGCAGAGGTTCATGAATCGTTGCATTCGAAGGGACCTCGAAATGATCGTCACAACCGAAAAAGATGCGGTCAGAATGCCACGGCTGACCGACACGCCGGTGCCGATTTACTTTTTACGGGTGGAGATCGAGATTTTGAGCGGACAGGAGAGCTGGGAACATTGCGTGGCCCGAATTTGCAAGCCGCAGCCGATGCTTTCGCCCGAACGCTTCTTTGCCTGAAAATATGGCGCAAAAAACTGAGCTCACGGTTAAGGGAAAGCGCATTCCAGTTTCGAATCTGGCGAAGGTGCTTTATCCGAAGGCAGGATTCACCAAGGGCCAGGTGATTGATTACTACATTCAGATTGCGCCCGCGCTCCTGCCGCATCTGAAGGATCGGCCGTTGACCATGAAGCGATATCCCAACGGGGTCGAGGCTGCGTTCTTCTACGAAAAGAATTGTCCGAGCCATCGGCCGGGCTGGGTGAAAACGGCCCGAGTTTGGAGCGAGGGAAATAATCGGAACATGGATTATTGCCTGGCACAGGATCTCCCGACGCTCGTTTGGGCGGCGAATCTGGCCGACCTCGAACTGCACACGTCCTTAGCCCGGAAGAAGGACGTCGCGCGGCCGACGATGATGGTGTTCGATCTCGATCCCGGCGCTCCGGCCGACATCGTTCAATGTTGTCAGG
This sequence comes from uncultured Verrucomicrobiae bacterium, assembly GCA_963824205.1. GTDB lineage: Bacteria > Verrucomicrobiota > Verrucomicrobiia > Chthoniobacterales > UBA10450 > JBBRDU01. Next base: position 2,183,258 of record CAWGOG010000001.1, read on the forward strand.
TTGCGCTTTGGCTGCGTGATCTTTTAGCGGAGGCCAAACTGAAAGCTTTGCCAAGACCAGTGGCTCCAAGGGCCTGCAGCTTTACGTGCCGCTCAACACGCCAGTGACATTCGACCAAACAAAAGATGTCGCCCGTCGTTTGGCGCAACACCTCGAGCGCGAACATCCGGAGCTGGTGACTTCAAAGATGTTGAAGGCATTGCGAAAGGCGAAGGTTTTCGTCGATTGGAGCCAGAATGATCGAGCACAAGACAACGGTCTGTGTTTATTCGCTGCGCGCGAAAGACGAGCCCACCGTTTCGACGCCGGTGACATGGCAGGAAGTCGAGAACTTGTCTGAAAAAGAAGAAGCCGGAGCTGCTGAGATTTCGATGCGATAAGGCAGTCGCCCGCGTGAAGAAGCTGGGCGATCTCTTCGAGCCGGTCGAAAAGCTTAAGCAAAAGCTGCCGAAGAGCTGGAAGATTTGATGCGCCCGACAGTCGCGCATTCGCTTTTTAACTCGTCGGAAGTAGTCCCGTCGCGTTATGAGAGGAAGGATGCGAAAGGTGAATTTAAGCCAGGTGCCGGAGGCAGAGCGGAAGTCGCCCAAGCGGAAAATTCGGACGGATCGCAAAGATATTTCCGTCGCCCTGGGGCGCGATCCGGAATCGCTCGATTTAGCGAAACGCATGGCCCTTCGATGTCGCGCTGGTCACAATTCCTGCGGGCAAATCGTATATGCCCGTACCATTCGCACTCGGCTGAGACAGAATTTTACCTGGTGGTTTCCGGGAAGGGCAGCGTGCGCGATAAGGATGGAACGACCGAAGTCGGCGCGGGCGACGCCTTCATCTTTGCGCCGGGCGCGGCGCATCAGTTGAGCAATCCGGGCCCGGACGCTTTTGTTTATTACGTTATTGCGGATAATCCGCGGGGTGACGGGTGTTTTTATCCGGACAGCGGCAAGTGGGCCGTTGGCAGTCGAGCAAGGCGAGGAGAAGATCGTCAAAGGCACGGAGGCAGACTACTTCCTTGGAGAGGAATAAGGATGGCTAACGAGTCGGAGGATTTTCCCTACAAGACTTTGCTGAACATTCTGCACGGTCCGTCTGCGAGAAGATCGATGTGCAGCAGTTGATCGATTCGTGCACCGATAAATGGTGGAACCAAACCTTATGCAAAGTGAACGATGCAGTCATCCGGCTGGGAATCGTGCAGGGGGAGTATCACTGGCATTCGCACACGGATCTGGATGAATTCTTTTATGTGGTCGAAGGAAAGCTGCTGATCGATCTCGAAGACAAGACCGTTGAGCTGATGCCGAAACAAGGGTTTGTGGTGCCCAAAGGCGTTCGCCACCGCACGCGCGCGCCGCAGCGGACGGTCATGCTCATGGTTGAGCGCGAAGACATCGTGCCGACCGGCGACTGAGATTGAATTACTCGTAGCGAAGCGCGCGCACCGGATCGAGCCGGGCGGCGAAGTACGCCGGAATGAGCGCCGCAAACGAGCAAATGAGAAACGCGCTGATGCAAATAATCCAGACATCGCGTGGGATGACTTCAGCGGGGATTTGGAGAAATTATAGATTTCCTTCGGGAACACCTGGATGTGTAACGTTTGCGCGAGCCAATCCCGGAATTCGTTTCGGTAACGGATCAGCGTCATGCCGAGCCCGAGACCCGTCAGGGTCCCGAACAATCCGGTGACCATTCCCTGGCCGAGAAAAACCCAGACAATCTGCGAAATATTCGCCCCGAGCGCCTTGAGAATTCCGATCTCACGCCGCTTTTGCACTGTCACGGTGATGAGGGTGCTCATGATTCCGAAGGCGGCCACGACCACGATAAAGAAGAGGAGGAAGAACATGACTGAACGTTCGAGACGGATGGCTTCGAAAAATTGGCGGTTCATATCGACCCAAGTCTCGGCGAATTGCGGCGGTTGAAGAAAGTTCTCGATCTCCTCCTTCACTCGTTCGGCCCCATAGGGATCGTCCGGTCTAACGGTGATGCCGTGAAGTGAATCTTCCAGCCCGTAGAATTCCTGTCCGATAAAAAGTGGCACAATCAAAAAATCGGCATCGTGCGAGTAATGCCCGGTCTCAAAGATTCCGGTAACCGTCAGATCCTTCGGCAAAACGACTTCGCGCAGTTGATCGATCGCTTTCTTTTCATCGGCGCCTTTGGAGTCTTCCAATTTCTTCAGACCATCAAGGACCTGGCTCAGGTTTCCGGGTGAATAGACCTTAAGCTTGTCGCCCACGCCGATTTTCAATTTGCGCGCCAACTCGATCCCAAGAAGGGCGGAATCTCCCTCAAGATCGAGCTTGCCCTCTTTGATGAATTTGTGAATCGGGAACGACTTTTTCTTCGGCGACGGGATCAATCCCGCGAATCAGGGGGGCGAGCCGGCGATTCTCGAAGTCGACGATAACCGGGCCTTGGACATAAGGAGCAGTCGCGACGACGCCGGGAACCTTTTGTATTTTGGCATTCAATTCCCGCCAGTTGGTCAGGATGTCTTCGGTCGTGACCAGGATATGCGCGTCGAAATCGATGACTTTTTGGCGCAGTTCACGATCAAATCCCGTCATCACCGAAATAACCAGGATGAGAACGGTGACGCCTAGGGCCACACCGATCACCGAGATCAGCGTGATGATGGAGAGAAAGGTGCGCTTCGGTTTTAAATAGCGCAGCGCCAAGAAAAGGCTAAACGGCAGTTTCAAATCGCCGATACGTTGGACGGTATCGAGCGACCTCGCCAGTCTGATTCGCAGAGCCCGCGCTGGGACGTCCTTCACGGCAGTCTCGATCACCGCCGTTTCCAAAACGGATTGAACTTTGAAACTTGACCGCTTAAAGCGGTCAAGATCTCAACGGGCGCTCGCGCTCGCACGTCTGTTAGCGCGCCGGCGACCGAACACGGCCGTGCTTTGCTAAGGCTGACCGATTTAATCGGTCACTTCCAACGAGGCTGCCGAGCCGATGACGTTACAGGCCGACGGGGTGGCGCGCTTCGAAGCCCCACGTGCCGCGGCCGTCAGTGTGCCACCGCGGGCCAACATTGCCGCCGTAACGGAAATCGGTCGTGTCGAGGCGGAGCCCGGCAATCATGGCAAAGGTGTGTCCGCGCCGAGAATAAATTGTGATCCATCGTCCGCGGCCGCGCTCCCCAAACCGGAGAAGATCGCTCGAAGGAAGAGGCTGATTCAGGACGCCAGCGTAATGCAGCGCGAATGAAACTGTTCCGGAGCAATCGTATCCGGAATCGGAAAAGGAGCCGTGTCCGCCGCCCCAGACGTAGGGTTTTCCGCAGATGTTGTTCACGGCCCAAATCGCGGATTTCACGTTAGCGGGCGCGTTTTCCGGTGCGTAGGCGATTCCATGTCGTATGACTGCGTGACTTCCTGAGACGGTTGGGCGAGATCCGCTGGACTCAACCTCAGCATTGCCGGAATCGTCGTCTTCGCGCGGGGCATAGCTTTGGCGACGGGGCGCGTAATAGGCGACCCGTTGCACATGAATGGGACGAGGATAGAGCGTAAAAGGTTGAAATGGGGCGGCTGACGGGACGCGACCTGTGTAAACACGGTCGTCCTGGGCTGAAGCGGTTAAAGCGCCTAGCATAGCCACGGCGCCGAAGACAATCGGGAATAAGGTTCTTGGGGAGAATCTCACTGGCATACCGCCTCATAAGCGGTTTTTAGACCAGCTTTCCGATACCTATGATTTTTTGGCTCTGCGCCAACGGCGGAGGCCCAACGCGGAACGTTGTCTTTTGGGGGCCTATCAGCCCTTAACCGCGTGCAACTGGAGGTCCTCCAAGGAGACCCATTCCAGCGCGGAAGAGTGGGTTGCTTCCAGGTCCACCGGAGGAGCCACTCCGCGCTTGAGCGCGTCGCGCCAGCGAGTTACGCAAATACACCAGCGGTCGCCGACCTCAAGACCGGGAAACCCCCATTCCGGATGAGGAGTGACCAGGTCGTTGCCGTCGAGGACCGAAAAATCCAGGAAGTCCCGACTCGCGACCACGCAGACGGTGTGCAAACCGACGTCTTCCGGGCCGGTGCGACAGAAACCATCACGATAGAATCCGGTTATCGGATCCTGACAACACGATTTGAGATCTGTTCCGAGCACGTTTGTCGGCATGGCGAAGGGTAGCATGCGATCTAGCGGCCGAAAACAGCAGGGGACAGGGGTTACAAAAAATCGTTACAATGAAAGCTCACCCTATGGCGATTAAGGCGCGCTTCGTACATACCAACCTCACCTGCCGCGACTGGAAAAGTCTGGTCCGGTTCTATTGCAATGTTTTCGGGTGCGTCCTGCAAGGGCCGGATAAGGATTATGCCGGTGGATGGCTCGATCGAGTGACCGCATTGCGCGATGCGCATCTCCGCGGAATTCACCTGCTGCTGCCGGGATACGGTGAGCGCGGGCCGACACTGGAAATCTTCAGCTACGATACGACGGGCAGGCGCGCGGCACCGAAGCCGGACGAACCGGGGTTTGGTCATATTGCTTTTAGTGTGGATGATGTCGACCAGGCTCTTGCTTCGGTGATCGAGGCTGGCGGCAGCGCCGTGGGCGAGATCGCGATGAATGATGTGGAGGGTGTCGGGACATTGAGAGTGGCTTATGCACGCGACCCGGAAGGGAATATCGTCGAGCTGCAAAAGTGGACCTAACGAGTAACGAATGGCTGGAAAAAAAGTAGCCGCGTTCTGGCTCGTGCCCGCGGGACCGGAAAAGCAACTTTTCGGCGCCTTGATCCGGATTCTTGCGCGCGAGCTGAATGCACCGCTGTTTGAGCCGCATGTGACGCTTTTTGCGTCCGCAGCGTCTTCAGCGCATGTTCGGCGGCTTTTGAAGCAAGTGCGCTGCGCGCCGATTCTGCTGGACGTGGGCACCGTCAATTATTCCCGAACGTTTACCAAAACACTTTTCGTTCGCCTTCGCGGTGGTCCGCGTCTGCAGGATTTGTTGAAGCAACTCAGCGGCGAGGCGGGCAGGCGATTTCCGAGACTGCGCGATCTGCACCTGAGCCTGTGCTACAAGAAACTATCCGTCCCCGCCAAACGCGAATTGGCTTCGGTGATCAAGTTGCCTCTAAAAAAAGTCCGGTTCGATATCATCAAGGCCGTGAACTGCATTTCTCCGACAAAGAATGCAAGGGATGTGCGGGCCTGGCGCTCCATCGCAGCCCGAAATCTCCGGGATTGAGCCGGCCACTAAACGTGGTGCGTTTCATCTTCATCAAAGTTAACTTGCATGATGGATGACATCGTCGGGATCGATCTTGGCACGACCAATTCCCTGATCGGGATTCTGGAAGCCGGGTTTCCAATTCTGCTGGCGGATGCCGAAGGCGATCGCCTGACACCGTCGGTGGTGTTCTTTCCCAAAGATGGGGAGCCCATGGTCGGGAAAGCGGCCCTGCGCATGAGGACGGTGCGGCCTGAGTCGACGGTATATTCCGTGAAACGATTCATGGGACTGCGTGGTGAAGACATCGCTGAAGGCGGGAGCGATGTCGCCTATCAAATCGAACATCGGAAAGGGCAGCCGATAACAATTCTCGCGGCCGGGGAGCGTCGCCAGCCTGAAGAAATTTCCTCGCTCATCCTGAAAAAATTGAAACAGGACACGGAGCGCGCTCTTGGGCGTTCGGTGAGTCGCGCTGTCATCACAGTTCCGGCTTACTTCAATGACGCCCAGCGCAATGCGACCAAACGGGCCGGTGAGCTTGCGGGATTTTCGGTCGAACGGATTCTTAATGAACCGACTGCGGCCGCGCTGGCCTACGGATTAGATCGACTTGAATCGCGTTCAAAGATTGCGGTCTATGATCTCGGCGGTGGCACGTTCGATATTTCCATTCTCAATCTCGACCACGGGGTTTTCGAAGTCATCGCGACCAATGGAAACACTCAGCTTGGCGGCGACGACATCGACCGCGCATTTCTTAACTGGCTGAGACAACAAATCCCAGTGGATCTATCGCCTGAAAGCTCTGCTCGACTTCGCGAGTCGGCCATCGAAGCGAAGCATCGCCTTTCAACGGAGTTGGAAGCAAACCTCGAACTGCCGTTCGCGGACAGTTCCCGCAGTATCGCGATTAAGGTGACGCGGGAAGACCTGGAACGAATTGCCCGGCCCATCGTCGAACGGACCCGCGACCATTGTCTTCGCGCTTTGGCGGACGCAAAGTTGAAGCCTTCGGAGCTCGACGAGGTCGTGCTCGTGGGAGGGGCCACGCGCATGCCAATGGTGCGCAATCTGGTTGCGGAGATTTTTGGCCGCGCCGCCAATACTTCGCAAAACCCGGACGAAGCCGTGGCTATCGGCGCGACCATCCAGGCGGGCGTACTGGCCGGGGCAGTGCGCGACGTGCTTTTGCTCGACGTGACACCGCTGTCGCTAGGCATCGAGACATTTGGCGGCCTGATGAACGTGATTATCCCGCGCAACTCGACCATTCCCACCAAGGCCGGCGAGATGTTTACCACCGCGGTGTCGAATCAGAGCCTGATACGGATAAAAGTTTTGCAGGGCGAGCGCGAAATGGCGCGTGACAACTGGACCCTTGGCCAGTTCGAGCTCCCGTTTGATCCCGCGCCCAAGGGAGTTCCGCGCGTCGGGATTCAGTTCGAGATCGACGCGAACGGAATTCTGCACGTTTTGGCGCGAGACACCAAAACCGGGCGCGAGAAAATTATCGAGGTGCAGCAGCGCGGTGGATGTTTCCGATGAAGCAGTGGAAGCGATGCTTTCGGAATCTCTCGAGCACGCAATCACCGACGTGAATGAGCGAATTTGGACGGAGACACGCCTGAAAGGGGAAGAAATGCTGGAAGCATTGGACTCCGCGTTGTCGTTAGCGGGCGAAGACTTGACGGCCGACGAGAGGGAAAAAGTTCTTCGAGCGGCCGACAAAGTCAGGCACGCTCTGCAAAGCAATGAGGTGGGGCGACTGAAAGCGGCTAACGAACAGCTCGACGCTGACACTCAACACCTCGCGAGCCTGGTGGTGCAAAAGGCCCTGGCGAGGTAGTTACGGCTGCTTGGCCGCTTCCGGATGCGGTGATTGCGAAGGGGAGGGCGTTGCCGCCAGGCGGGGACTGCTCGAAGCTGAAGGCGAAGGAGTCGCCGATGTCGCACCGGTCTTTGCGACGCTCTCATCAAGCAGCTTTCTTTCTTCAACGAAGATCGGACCCCGACGGGCCGCATCAATGTATTCCCTGGCCAAGTCGTGCTGGTTTTCGTCCAGCAGCAAGACGGCCGCGTAAACCGCCGCATGCGGATCGTGCAACTGGTCGGCTGGCAATTTCCTGATAATGTTGAGGCCTTCAGCGGTCCGTCCCTGGCCATAAAGGGAAAACGCATAGGTAACGGCGCAATTCACGTCCGACGGAGAACGATCGTAGGCTTCTTTGGCGACGCGATGCCCTTCGGCCGCATTCTGATCGAGGAGAAGCGCAAGACGCGCGTAATTTGCCGCGACCGCCGTGTCGCCCGGCGAGGTCTCATGCAAATGCTGCATGGTGCGATACAGGTTCGGAAGATCGTTGTTCGTCCGATAAATCTTTGCCAGTGCGTCGTAGGCTTCCCGGCGGTTAGGGGTGTGGCGGGCGACCCGAAGCCACAATTGTTCAGCTTCAGGTCCAAAGCCCCACTTGCCGGCCAGCCGCGCCAGCTCGACTTCGTGCGGAACATCGTCGTTGGCGGCCGATTCCGCACTGCGCCACAAGGAATCGAATTCGGCGTCGGTTCCCGCCTGATGGGCCTGGCGCGAGCCATAGGCCTGGTAGGCCAGTCGAATGTATTCGGCCGATCCCCAGCCACCGTTGCGAGTCCACCGTTTCAAGCGCGACCAGTTTTTGACTTGCGCGAACGCTTCCGCAACGGAGATCGCGGGCGGCGGCTTGGTCGTTAGGTCGGATGAAAGTTTCTCCATCCATTTGAGAACGTCCGCCGCCATGCCGTTGTTATTCATCCAGTCCATGAGTGCGCCGAGGTCGGAAGGATTACGGGCGGCGACCGGTTTCACTTTCTCGAGGAGAGCGTTAAATTTCTTTTCGTCGAGTTTCCGATAGAAATTCAAGCACAGGAGATAATCGCCGAAGGTGACCTGCTGGGTCATTTGGAGGTTTTGCGCGAGATCGTCGGCGGATGCGAGATCGTTACGATCGACGGCGTCGTTAAGCAAAGCCCGCAGAGCTCCGGCGCGGAATTCTGGAATTTGACTCAAACGCTGGAGACTTGCGCGAGCCTGGTCTTGCAACGACTTGCTCCGAGGATTTGACTTCGAGAACGGCAAGGTTGAATTGGTAAGTGTCGTTACCCGGTTGTTGTTTGGCTGCAGCCGCGAAATGCTCGAGCAGACTGGCCTCGTCTCCATCGGCCCGGGCCAGCCAACCGGCGACAACATGATATTCGGCCTTGTTACGATCTTCCGGCGAGACCCGCTCAAGAGCCTTGCGCGCGGTGTCGAGCTCTCCGAACCGCAGCGCGGCCGAGGCCAGATTGAGATGGCTATCAAGGCGTTCTGGCGCGAGCCGCGCGATCTGGGCTCGCCAGGCCACGGTATCGAGACGGTTTTGTGCTTCGGTCGCCTCGGCCAGGACATAAAAGGCCGGGAGAGAATCAGTATGAAATTGGAGAGCGGCGTGCGCCTCAGTCTCCGCGCCGCTGTAATCGCCCTGCTGCAGCAGAATTTGCGCGTGTCTCAACAACCTGTTCTCGCGCCAGTTACTGTAAAACCGCGAGCCGTAGGTGAAACAAACAGTTGCGAGGACAATACCGACGGCGACGCCGGCGACCAGAACAGCCAGTCGCTCGGGCGAAATTCGATGGCGAAAGATTCGAAAACTTTCGATACCGGGAAGCGATCGGACTCGTCGTTTCCTGCGAACCCGCCTTACTTTTTCAGTCATTCGTAGTTGGGATGCGTTAGGCCGGTTGAAATTCGATTGGATCCTAAGCCCCGGCAGGGTCGGTTGCTTCGACGACCGGCCCTTTCTCGACTGTGTGCATGACTTCGTCACGCAGCCGGCGTCCCCATACATAGCGGGCCAATAACACCTTTACCGTCGCCGTAAGGGGGACTGCGAGAATTGGGCCTAGCAGGCCGCCAATCAAAAGGCCCCAGACGAAGATCGAGACGATGACGGTCATCGGGTGCAGGCCGACAGATTTCCCGACAATCCGCGGGGCGTAAAACATTCCTTCGAGATTTTGAATGACGATGAAAATGACGGTGACCCAAAATGGGTGCCAGGCATCTCCGAATTGGAATGCGGCGATCAGCACCGCCGGCACCCAGCAAACGATGATGCCGATGTAGGGAATCATCGTCAGAATAACGACGAGCAGACCGATCAAGGGCGCGAAATTCAGGCCGAGAATAGCCAGCCCGGTCGCGATCAAGACACCGTCAACCAGGCAAACCAGAAGTTGTCCGCGGAAATAGGCAACGACATAGCTGTTGATTTGCGAAAGGACCTCCGCAACCTCGTCCTTTAATGGCGATGCTCGGAGCGGAAGATATTCCTTCCATCGCTTTTCGATCCGCGGCCGCTCCTTCAGAAAGAAGAATAGATAGATCGGCACAAGAATCAGACTGAGCAAGAAACCGGTCACGCCGAGAACGCCGCCGATACTGGTTTTTAAAATGTCCCAGGATTTCTCGGTCCACGCAGGCAGCTGACGCTCGAGATTGGGAATCTGTTTCTTAACAAAATCCTGGATCCGTAGCCGATCCGCCGAGGTCAGTTTGCTCGGCGCCGGGGCGATGCTTTCGACTGTCCCGGCCGCGTTGGAACCTTCCGCGGTCGAAGCCGGCGTGGGCGTAGGTGTCGGCGCCCCGTGCGGCCCGAGGCCTAACAAATAGCTGAGCAGATTAGCTGTGGATGATGCGCTCTTGCCGTGACCGCTGCCGGCACCAAAGGCGCGGTTGTAGCGGTAGATAATTTCGACCACTTCGTCGCGAGCCTTTTGGGTGTAACCGGGAAGATCTTTCGCGAAGTTGGCGCTTTGCATGGAAATCACTGGGACTAACCATGTGCCCAGTGCGACCAGGAACAAAAAGACCAGGAGAAAAAGCAGGATTACCGCTTTGGTCCGGCCCATCCCGCCGCGGCACATTCGGGTGACCACGGGATCGAGCAGATAGGCAAGGATGGCGGCGATGGCCATCGGAATAAGAATTGGCCGCAGGAACCCGATCGCTTTTGCGATGCCGTAAATCAGGGTCCCCGTGAGGACGACAAGAAAAACCACGAAAAGCGCCGTGAGCGCGGCCCACATGGCTTTTCGTTGCCACGGAGTTGGATACCGGCGCGTTGGCGGTGACGTGCTCAAATGAGATTCCTAATGGGAGCTATTTTGATTTGCAGCATCACCCTTAGCGATCTCCTTTTTGGCCGCTTCGATTTTGTCGCTCAAATCCTTGTTTTTCGAATCCAGGACCACCGCCTTTTGCCAGGCCGCGACGGCCTCCGGTAGCTTTTTCAATTTCAGATAGGTATCTCCGATGTGGGTGAACACAACGGGATCCTCGCGCCCAATAACCTGAGCAGCGCGAAGCAGGTCGTTTAACGCCTGATCGAATTTGCCCTGGCGGTATTCAATCCAGCCGCGGCTGTCGAGGTAGGCTCCGTTGTTAGGGTCTGATTCCAAGGCGCGTTTAATAAGATCGGCCGCTTCGTCGAGATGGGTGTTTTGCTCGGCCCACATGTAAGCAAGATAGTTGCAAACTTCGGCCGAATTCGCCGGGTCGAGTGAAATGGCTTTTTTGAGAAGGTCGGTCGCCTTGTCATACAAGCCGGCCTGCTCCGCGGCGGCTCCGTAGTCATAATAGAACTTCGCGTTGACCATTTCGCCGGAATCCAGCTCGGCTTCGTGCAATGCTTCTTCGAAGGTCGATACCGCCTGCTGCGTGTGCTTCGCCTGGCTTAGAGCGATCGCCAGGTAGTAAACCAGCTCGGCTGCTTCCGGAAAACGCCGCCGCGCTTCGGTCAAAACTGTCACGGCCCTTTCTGGGTCTCGGGCTGACTCAAGAAGAAGTTTGGCCAAACGAATATAAGTAATCGCATGCCCGGGATTGACGAGCAGACTCTGTTCGTAGTTGGCCACAGCCTTTTTGAACGCCGCTTTTGCTTCGTTAGGCTTGTTTTCACGCTGGAGCGCGTTCCCTTGATCTTCCAGCACCTGGGCCAGAAGGTCATACGGTTGATATTTTTCCGGATGTTCCTTGATGATCTCGTCGAGCATCTCAATCGCCTTCGATCGCTGATTGGTAAGAACGAAACCAGTGGCGAGCTTTTCGCGGGCGTTGGAATCGTCGGGTTGAATCTCGAGCACGCGCAGATAGACCGGAATGGCTTCACGAATCTGCTGCGAAGCCGCGTAGTAATCGGCCACGTCCTTCAGAATCGCCGGGTCGTCCTGGGCGTGGTCGGCCGCTCGCTTGAATAACTCGTTAACCTTGGCTACGTCCTGCGGCGACGGTTCCGCTCCCGCCTTGAAAACAATTCCGGCGAACAATTTTCCTAAACGGACCCAGAAATCGGGGTCGTCAGTCTTAACGGCACGGCCGCGTTCAATTGTCTGGCGCGCTTTTTCCTCATCGCCGGCTGAGGTGTAAATCTCGTAGAGCCGGGCGTAGGTATTGGCGTTAGAAGGCTCGAGTGCTATCGCGCGGTTGGCATATTCCACTGCCTGATCCGGTTTCTTCAGGTAGTTTGCATAAATGAAAGCCAACTGCAGGTAGGGTTCGGCAGCTTTGGGGTTGGCCTTAATGGCGTCCTTAAGAATATCGATTGCGGCGGGATAATCGTTCTGCCTTGTCAGCAGGCCGGCGACTTTTGCCGCAAGATCCGCCTGGCCGGGATCGACGTTCAAGACGCGGCGATAAGCTTCCAGAGCCTTATCCACTTCGCCGTTTTCCTCGAGCGCCGCTCCCCGGACGAACTCGATGAGCGCGTCCGACTTGAGGCGACCCGTATTCTGCAAGGCAAGATCCTTTGCCGGCGCGAGATTGGTCGAATCGTCCTGCCGATTACCTTTTGGCCCTGCGGCGGCTGCTTTAGCCTTGGGGCGCGGTGTTGGCGTCGGCGTCTTTGCGAGGGCGGGCGCGGACAAACAAAGAAACAGCGTGAGCGTCAGGACACGCCCGAGCGTGATTTTCGCCACCCGCTGCCTCATGCCGCGACAGTACGGCCGCGATAATGAGGCGCAAACCGTGCTGCCGGATGGTCGGTGGCGCCGACGGCGCATCGCGCTATGCCTTATAGCGAAGGCGCTTCTTGTGCCGATTCTCCCGCATGCGCTTTCGGCGCTTATGCTTGGAGATTTTAGCTTTTCTTTTTTTCTTGAGAGAACCCATACCGGGAGCGAAGCCGCGTGGCTACGCAGCCGCCCATCCAACCATTGCTTCAACGAAACTGCAACTGACTTCTTTGATTTTTATCCCTTTAACTCCAGAGCGTCTTGCAAAAGCGCAACATGGCCATCCGGCTTTACCTTGCGAAAAATCGCTGAGATGCGGCCGTCAGGACCGATGACAAACGTGCTTCGTTCAATGCCCATGTGTTTCTTTCCCATAAACGACTTCTCAACCCACACTCCGTAGGCAGTGACGATCTTCTTCTCCCCGTCGGAGAGAAGCGGAAAAGGCAGGCTGAACTTGTCAATAAATTTGCGGTGACTCGAAGTAGGATCGGCGCTGACTCCGAAAAGTTTTCCCCGACGCTTCAGATCATCCCAGGCGTCCCGGATGCCGCACGCCTGCACGGTGCATCCGGGGGTATCATCCTTCGGATAAAAATAGAGGACCACCGATTGGCCCCGAAAGTCTGCCAGCGACACCGGTTGACCGTCACCGTACTCGCCGCCAATGGCGGTAGCTTCGAAGTCCGGCGCTTTGTCTCCAACCTTGAGTTCTTTTGCCATCAGATATGTACACTTGCGCCAACACTCATCCTCTGCGCCTCTAAGGCGGCGCGGACAAATGCTGAACGTTTCTTAATCAGTATTCCAAAACTAAAATGAGCAATCCGACCGCGCAGAGCAAGATTCCCATAATGATGCGCTCGTACTTTTCGAGAAACGTGAGATTCAGTCGGCCGAGACCGATCAGGGTGAGCCAGGTGAAGAGAATCATTCCGAGAATCGCGCCAACCGACAAGGTCGCGGTCAGAAGGGCGAAGCCGCTCCACCCGTATCTGATCCCGGAGACGTAAAACGGGAGAAATCCTTCGCAGGGAGAGAGAGTCAAAAACGCAAAGAGCGAGCCGATGGCCGCGCGATCGGAAGAAGCGGACGCTGTGATCTTTTCTTCATGGAAGTGATCGTGGTCGCTGTCGTCACGGTGGACGTGGTCTCCGTGTGCATGAATGTGGTCTGTGCGTAAATGAGCGTGGCCATGTCGGCGCCAGATCAAATAATAGAGGCCGAAAAGAAGCAGAATTCCGCCGGCGATCCCGGGAAACCAGGAAGGGATTGTCTTGTTGAGCGCGGTACCGAACAACGTGACCGCCACGCCGAGCAAGGCAGTCGTGCCGACGTGAGCGCCGCCGGCGAGGGCAGTAATTACCAGCGTTCGAGGGCGGCTCCAATGATGCAACCGCGCCGCGAGCACGAAGGGAAGCCAGTGGGTCGGAATGGCCGCGTGAAAAAAAGCGACTCCAAATCCGCTGACGAGGAGGGTCGTAAAGATGGCCGGAGTCATGAAATTCCTGCGCGCTCGGAGGGGCGGCCGGGAAGTCTATTTAGTGGTAAAAGGTATCGGGCTGGCGGGATTCGAACCCGCGGCCTCCTGCACCCGAGGCAGGCGCTCTACCAAGCTGAGCCACAGCCCGTTTGAAACTGCAGGAGGGCACTTAACACGGTGCGTGGGAAAAGGAAAGCGCGCAGGTGAAGGGTGGCAAGGAGGCGAGCGGGGCAGGGGATAAACCGAAAGCAGCGGAATAATTCCTGCTATAATTACCATAAAGGGACTATGGGTTTTCGCACGCCGGTACGCGCCGGGTTTACATTGGTCGAGGTTACTGTTGCTATCGCCTTGGCCGGCATTGGAGTCGCCGCCACAATTGGCGCGCTGACCAGGGTCAATTCCTACGCAAGCGTGGCCCGCAACCTCACTGGTGCCACTACAGCGGTCGAAAATCAGATCGATCTGCTCCTCTCTGACAGTCCGTTTAATCCTCAAAAGACCAACCCGGACGGCTCGATCCAAATTCCGCCTGAACTCACCATCGGCACACACGTGACCAACAACGTCCCAATTTATAAGGAGCCCAGCACAGGAGTGATCGTTGGCGGGACCATGACCACCGTCATCACCGACATCAGCTCGACCTTTAACGGAAACACCATTCCGATGTACCGGGCGTCCGTCAGCGTCAGCTACACCTACCTTGGGCGGACTTACACCGTCACCATGGACACAGTTCGAACCTCGGACATATGAAAATCGCCGCCTCTCCAAATCGTAACGGCCGCACTGTGGTCGAGCTTGTGTTTACTGTCGGAATCATGGGCGTCGTCGGCCTAACGATTTATTCACTGCTAAGCACGGGAATTATTCTGGGCGCGAAGAACACCGCGGTAAACACAGCGCACCAGCAGGCGCGGACAGCCATGCTGCAAATGGTGCAGGACCTGCATTCAACCGTTTCGCTGCCGCAGTTGGTCGATGCGAGCAGCAATGTGATTTCTGGCGGCGGCCCCGCGGCAGGGATTTCATTCCAGCTTTGGTCGATGGGACCGCTGCAGATCATGGCGGACGCAGCCGTCGGAACAAAAGTCGTGGTTGTGAAAGTTCCGCCAGGAAACCCGGCCCCGGTTGCCACTCAACGTCTCATCGTGCCGACGCACCAAATCGAGGATGACATCGCGTCAGTGGCCAGCTCGGGCGCGAACAATTATGTGATCACACTGGCGCATACGATTCCCAATGCAATCAGCGGAACCCAAGGCCCGACCAACTACAATATCGCCTGTTTTATCACCGACCGCTGCTCTTACATCGTTAACAATCAGCAGCTCCAGTGGACCGGTCCCACGGTGCGCAAAGCTTTCGCGGTCTTGGGCAGCGGAATTACCAGCAATCAACCGTTCACGACGCCGAATACTGCTGCCGGCGCGCTCTACTACCGATTCGTTTCTGCCATCGATCTGTCGACATCCGACCTGAAATACAACAATCGCGGGTTCAAATCCGCGAACATCCTGCTCAATGGGCAGGTTCCAATTCGGGCTCGGTTAACGACATATCAATGAAAACAAAAGGGCTAAAAGGGGACGGGTCGGCGCTGATTGTAGTCATGTCGGTGTTGGCGACGCTGCTGGTTACAGTGGCAATCGCGATCGAATACACCACTGCCATTCACAAGAATGTTCAACGGACCCGGTGGCTCAACAACGCCACCACCGTGGGCGATGGCGCCATGGAGTTGCTCTTCGGATATTGGCGCGAGGTCTGTCGCGGCAACACCAATGTGCCCCTACCAACGAGCTCGTTCGCCGCCGTGCCCCTTCCGGCATCGACGCAGTTTCCCGACGTCTTGAATTTTTCGGCAACACGCGTCCCAGATCCCGCCGGCAATTTCACGATCTCGAATTATAGCATTCAGGCGGTCGATCCGGAATTAAACCCAATTTCATCCAACGCCACGCCACCTCCGGGGATCGGAATGTCCGCCACTTCGGCGACCTACAATTACCTGGCCTCGGCAGACGTCACACTTGCGGCCATGAACAGCAAGATGACCGCGAAGGTGCGGCGCGTTTTCCAGAAGCAACAGTTGTCGCCGTGGAACTGGGCAATTTTTTATACTGATCTGCTCGAGATCCAACCCGGGCCGCCGTTCACGGTCACCGGCTGGGTGCATACCAATGGAGATCTTTACACCGGACACAACACACTGACTTTCGCTGACAAGGTCACCTACGGTCGCGACTGGAACATCGGATTTGCGCCCGGCGACGCGCGCAGTGTCGGCGGTTCGGGCCCGGAGTCTCCCACCAGTCCATCGTGGCCATCGAACCTTCCGCCGGCCATGGATGTGGCGCATCAGCCGTTCGGGCTCGATTCAACCCGCATCGTTAACACCACCGACAGCAACCCGAATAACGACAGCTACCACGAGCTGATTGAGCAGCCGGTCGCGGGTTACTCGGATCCGCTCGCGGGAACGCGCTACTACGATCAGGCGGGAGTGAAAATCCTGATCGATAATTCAAATAACGTCACCATCCTCGACGCGGCTGGCACGGCGGTGAACAGCCATAGCACCGGGGCTGACCTGCAAATTTACAATGTTTTCGCGAGCGCGATCACAACCAATCAAACTATTCAAGACAACCGGGAAACGGCCAGCATACGACTGGCGACGCTCGACGTTGGAAAAGTCACGACCGCGGTCAAAAATGGAACCCTGACCGGCTTTAACGGCATTATCTACATGACAGACACGAGCGCGGCTGCCAACGGTGTCGGCGCGAAGCGTGGTATTCGCCTGAAAAATGGTACAGTCATGCCGAACGGTGGCCTAACGATCGCGAGCGGCAACCCGGTTTATATCCAGGGCGACTACAATACCGGGGGTCTCAACCCGCCCTCGAACAGCGGCAATCCATTGCAGCCGCAGGTAAATGGTTACACCCGGCAGCCCTCGAGCGTCATTGCCGATGCCGTCAATATTCTCTCTAACTCCTGGAGCGATTCGAATTCAGGTTCGGGATTGAGCTCGCGCATCGCCAGCAGCACGACCGTCAACACCGCCATCCTCTCGGGCATCATCCCGTCAGCGAACAACATTTACAGCGGCGGCGCGGAGAATTTCCCCCGTTTCCTTGAAGACTGGGGAGGTAAGACGCTGACCTACTACGGTTCCATGGTGGAACTTTACCAGAGCAAGCAGTCGATCGGCACCTGGGGGAAGGACAACGTCTACAATCCGCCAAATCGCCAGTGGTTTTTCGATAAGAATTTCCAGGTCTATTCGCCGCCCGGTTCGCTCATGGTTTACAGCTACGTCAAAGGCCGCTGGTATCTCGCGCAATGAGGAAAATTCTCTTTATCCTCCTCTGCCTTTCGGGAGTGGCGCGAGCGGAGTTACTCTTCAACCCGCAAACCGGGATCTACGAAATGGACGGGTTCAAGTTTGAACGCCTTGTGGTCTACGACGGCTCGCAGAAGATTACCTATTCTCCTCCGACGGGCTGGCGTTACTCCGGGCAGGACGACCGCTTGAAGTTGTGGCCTCCGCATATCCCCGAGGCTGAGGCGCTCATTACCCGAAGAAAGCTGGCCGAGGTCATTCCGTTCGATGAAGCGGGAATCAAACGCCTAACGGATGAAGTGGTTGCCGCCCTGCCGCCGGGGTCGCGCCAGGTGAACATCATCTCCCAGGTCAAGGATCCGGTAATTATCGAGCAGAAAGGCACTTATCTTTGCGTGGTCGAGTATGAACGGTCCAGTGTTCTCTGGAGTCGCTCCGTTTTGTTTCTTAACCGGAGCGCCACCGAGCAATTGCAATTTCAACTGACGAGCCGGCGAGAGGACTTCACGAAACTGGAGAAGGCCTTCCAAACGAGCCAGTTCTCCTGGCAGAACCTCTAGTGACGGTTAGGTCGGGTTACGCTCGACAAATCGGTTGACAAGGGTGCTCCCGCCACGCACAGTTCCGGCTCGTTTTTTATGGCTGTGCTTCTTTCGCAATTTGGACGTCCGGGTTTAGTCGAGGGCATGGCTGAAGTCTTAGAATTCTCGACGGAAGCACCCCGCCCCGTCCGAACCACTCGCAATATGACCACTCAACTTCTCCAAGAAGCGGCCCAAGTGATCCCTAACCAACAGCTTTTGATCAATGTGGTCTCAAAGCGAGTGCGCCAGCTTGGACTGGGTCATCGCCCAATGGTGGAGACGGGACCGCGCTCCACCCTGACCGATATTGCTCTCAGAGAGATTATTGCCGGCAAGTTGACTTTCGAGTCAGTCGAAGCTGCTGGCGAAACCCCCGCCGAGAAATAGATCCGCGATTCTCGCGGCATTCTATAAAACAGCTTTCATCACAGGTTTCACGCCTGTGTTAAGGTGAGACATGGCGACTGAATCGATCCTGAATCGAAAAGCGCTGCGCGATTTTCACATCCTCGAGCGCTACGAGGCCGGCATTGAGCTCAAGGGGAGCGAGGTCAAATCGATTCGGGGAGGCAAAGCGAATATCAGCGATGCTTTCGCCCGGATCGAGAAGGGCGAAATTTTCCTCTACAACGCCGATATTCAGCCGTACGAACGCGCTTCTCACGAAGTCCCGGCAGCCAAGCGGGTGCGTAAGCTTCTCATGCATCGGCATGAGATCGACAAGCTTTACGGCCAGTCGGCTGTGGCCGGGCATGCGCTCGTTATCCTGAGCCTTTATTGGAAGAACGGCCGGCTCAAGGCGGAGATCGGAGTCGGGCAAGGCAAGGTGGCGCATGATAAACGCGCCGACCTGAAAAAGCGCGCGACTGATCGGGAGACCGAACGCGAAGTGGCCCGGTTCAATCGGCGACACGGCTGACGGTCAAATGACGGATTGCCGCATGAGCAAACGTTTGTTCAGCGCCATTGAACTCCCAGTGAGCGTGCGGCGATTCCTGCAGCAACTGGATCCCGCCTTCCCAGGAGTGAGATGGACGCCGCCGGATCAAATGCATCTCACGCTCGGCTTCTTCGGCAATGTTGACTCCGATCGCGAGGAAAAATTGCGCGAGCGCCTTGAAGAGATTGAGTTCGGCAAGTTCTTTCTGCCGTTGTCAGGTATCGGCTCATTCAAATCGAGAGGCGCTCCGTCGGTCATTTGGATGGGAGTGGGCCAGGGTCATCCGCATCTCTTTCAACTCCACAAACAGGTGAGCGAAGCGGCGCTGACTGCGAATATCGAGCCCGATTTGCGCCCGTGGCATCCGCACATCACCCTGGCGCGTTGCCGCGGCGCTTCCACGCAGGCAGTTCACAAGTTCGTCAAAGAAAACGAGAAGCTCGATGGCGGCATGTTTCCGGTCGATCACTTTACCCTGTATTCCAGCCGGCTTTCATCCGCCGGATCGGAATACACGCTCCGAGCTGATCGTGCGAAGTCGTCCGCCCGGCAGTGCCTGATCAGTCCGCGCGCGCCGAGGGAACGAGGATGGCGTCCCTCATGCCGTGCAACAATTTCTTGTCGGCCGGCACGATCGTCGCCAGGGCGCCGCGCAATTTCACGCTGTCGCTTTTCCACGAAGTAATACGGACAAAGGCGAACCCGGCCTTTCATGGTCAATAATTCGGCTCCTTCCGAATTCCAATACCGATGATCGAAGAGATGGCCCTTGTGGAATCGCTGGAGAATTGTCGGTGATGTCTGGAAATTTTGCAGGGCTGACTCGATTCGTTGCTGCCATTCGGCGTGTGGAAGATCGCGGCCTAACGAAACGCCGCGGCTGCCCCAGCCAAGCGGCGAAAATCCGCTGACTTTCAGCAGGAGATCTCGTTCTTTTTGGCTCAGCGAACCCGCTTCGCGCCAGTCCTGAATCTCCAGCCGCGGGATGACCGCGTGTTGCGGCAACGGCGTCGGGTCCAGCAGCCAGGTATACGGAATAGCTTCCTGCAGCCTGATGAAATATTTTTCGCCCGAGTTCACGCCGCCAGAACTCGCGCAATGGCTGCAGCCAGAATAGCGCGAACCACATTTTTTCTTCCAGATAAGGTTTCAGCGGCGGCGTGACCGCGATGGAACCATCCGCCGCCGCCCTCAGCGTCCGGTCGATGCCGGGAATATTGGGGAGATCGAAGAGTTCGAAGAATCGATAAACTGCGCGAGCCAGTCACGGGCAGGTAATTCTCCGCGGCCGCGACCTTCCAAGTTTGTTCCGGATTCGCTTCGCTGAGCTGAGCGGCCAGCCAAAGCATCTCGGGCCGGTAAGTGGCGGCTTCCTCAGAGACAAGAATATCGCCGCCGTTCGGCAGAATGGATTTGAATCCATCGAGCATGCCTTCGATTCCGCCAATGACATCTTCCCCGAGGCGCGAATACGTTTGGTTCAACCACGCGGTCAGGCCGATCCCGCCGGGAACCGAATCGATTTCGGCGATGGTGTAGCCTTCGTCAGTTAAAACAAGGTCCGGTCGGATAACGTGAGGCAAGGCGTCGCGGAACTGTTTCTGCCGGGCGTACTCGACGAGTTCCTTGGGTTTGCCGGCGTCGAGGTATTCCGCAATCCACCCGGGCTGCTTTCCTTTGACGCTGAGTTGATAAAGTTGATTGCAGGCGCGTTGAAAAACAAAAAGGCGATGGCCGAGCTGCTCCAGCTCGCGCTCGAGTTTTAGATCGATAGGGAACGCATCCGGAGAAAGCAGCCACTCCTTTTCGGCGAAGAGGCTTTCCTGCGGAAGGTACCGACGAATCGCCTGAAGTTTTTCTGCGACAGGTTCTGCCATGTTAGTCCTGCGGCTGCTCGTTAGGGGTTTCCAACGTTCAGGAAATGTCCCGCGCGGGCGAGAGGCGCGGGAGGGTGAGTGGTGGCGCAGAGCCATGTTTTTATCCGGCCTATCTTCCGGCCGCCATTTGTTTCAAAGCCAGCTTCACCAGGTCTTCGGCGGATTTGTCGCGATGCGACTGCTGTAAATCGTGCACCGTTCGATGAGCGTCCACTTGCTTGTATCCGAGCGCGATCAGCGCCAGGACAGCCTCGTTCGCCTGTTCCTGTTCCGGAGATGGCGCATGCGTCGCGCTGGCAACTTCCCAGGCCGCGGCCACGCCAACTTTATCCTTCAACTCGAGAACGATTCGCTCGGCCGTTTTTTTGCCGAGCCCGCTTATTTTGGAGAGCGCAGTGGTATCCGCCGACACGACCGCAGCTTTGAAATTGTTCACGCTCATTCCGCTCAAGACGGCAAGTCCCAGCTTTGGCCCGATGCCGCTGACATTGTTGACCAGCAGGCGAAAGAGATCGCGTTCCGCGGCAGTCATGAATCCAAAGAGGATATGCGCATCTTCGCGAACGTGCAGGTGAGTCAGGATATGGATCGGCTGTCCCACACCCGGCAGCTTGTCGTAGCTCGAAACGGGATGGAGACTTCGTAGCCGATGCCAGCGACGTTGACCACCGCCTGGGTCGGCAGCGCATTCACTAAAGTGCCTTCAAGAAACGTAATCACGCGAGCGAATCCCTAACAGAGCGACGCCAAACTGCAAATTGTCGGACACGCAACTACTCTGGCTTTAGAATAAGTTTCAGGTCGGTGCGGTGGCCTTTCACCACGTTGTATCCGGTCGTGTCGAAGGTTTTCCAGGCGGGCGGGATCGCTGGGAAAGCTTCTTGCGCCGCCGGGGTTGTCAGAATGACAAAGCGCGGTCCGGCATTTGCCATGAACCCAGCCGCTTCTGCCGCTGTCAGGGGAACCATGAAAGATCGAACGTAAGCCCGGCTGTACCAGACAACGCTGGGCTCGCGATAATCGACTGCGGCAAACTGGGTTTCAGGTCGGAGACTGTTGTGTGCCTGCGCAATCAGCTCGCGCGCTGGCGAGATCACTTTGATAAAAGGGAAAACTAAAAGGGCGCAAAGAAGATAGATCGGCCCCATGACCCACGCCCAGCGCCGGACAAATTTGTTCGTTCTCCTGGCGCGCGAACGCTCGCCCGAGGAGCAACGCCAACAACGGGAAGGCGGGCAGCGTGTAATGCACCAGTCGTGTTGTCACGAGAGTGAAGATACCGAAGATGACCAGGCTTCCCGCGATCAGGTAGGAATCGATGGCGTCGCGTTCCCGCCAGAGCTTTTTCGCGAGCCAGGGTAGCTTCAGAGACCATGGGAAGAAGGTCAGGAAGATCGTCACAAAATAAAACGGCAGAAACAGGAGGTACAAGCCGGGCGAACTGGCCCCATGTCCACCAATCGCGCCGAACGAGCGGCCAATGACATGGCGGCCGATGCCGATGCGGAAGAAGTCTCCATGCGTTCGCAGGAGTGCCGGGACGCCCCAGAGGGCCACCAGGGCGAGCATGAGCAGGATTCCCCTAACGAACGCAAAGCGCCGTCGCGGAATGCCGGTAATGAAATTCATCAGGACCAGCGTGAGCAATGGAGTCCAGCCGATGGGCCCCTTGGCCAGGAAGGCCAACGCCAGCGAGATGTAAAACAACCACCACCAGGCGCGGTTTCGATGGTTCGCGGAGGGCTCTTCACTTTGGCCATCGCGCGCGAAACTTGTCCCGCATCAGCTCAAACGCTGCCCAGTGCGCCAGAGTGACGAAGAGGACCAGCCACATGTCGGCCACCGCGGCCTTGGCGTGCTCGACCACCTGAAACGAGAGCGAAAAAATGCGCGGCGGCATACCAGCCGATTCGATCCGTCCCATTCAATCTTCGTCCCCAAAAAAACAGGACGACCGCGAGGGCGGCTGCGGCGACCGCGGAAGGGAACCGCGCGGCAAAGTCATTCGTTCCAAAGATTCGGTAACTGGCAACCTGGGCCCAGTAAGTCAAAGGCGGCTTGTCGAAACGATATTCGCCGTTGAAGAATGGGACGACATAATCGGCGCGTTCGCGCATTTCCCGGGAGGCCTCGGCAAATCGCGGCTCGTCGCGGTCGATCAGCGGTAGACTCCACGTTCCCGCGAGGTGAAAGAGCAAACAGGCGAAAAAGAGGGCGAGGGCCCGGCGAGTTGTGGATTGCAAACCCCAGATTGAAAAATAGCATCAGCCGAAACACAACGGATTTAATTCGTGGCCAATCAACGGCGATTCTGGATTTGGGCTCTCGGCATTCTATTTGGAGTGGCCCTGACCTATGCCGCTTTCCAGGCGGACGCTTCCGTTCACCAGTGGCAGCAGGCTCACCGATTGCGAAATTCGCAGGAGCTAAACCGGGTGATTACACGTTTGACCGATTGGCCCGTCCACGTCACCGCCGGTTTAGTGCTCGCTGGAGTCGCTTGGTGGCGGGGGAAAAGGCGATGGGCGGTTATTTTTCTTGCGATGGTTGCTGCGGCTGCCGTTGCTGGAATCGCGGCCTATGGGCTCAAAGTGGCAGTCGGCCGCCCTCGGCCTGCCGTGAAAATCGAACGGATGACGACCCACGCGGATTCTTTTCGGCCTAACTATCAGGCCTTTCCATCCGGGCATTCCGCGGCGAGCGCGGCTTTTTTTGGAGTGCTTTTTTTCGTCTGCTGGCGCTTGGGGCTGGCGTTATTTCTGATTCCCGATGCTTGTCGGTGCCAGCCGGATATTCCTGGGCGCACATTATTTATCCGACGTGACCGCGGGTTTGGTGCTCGGTTTATTTTGCGCGGCACTGGTGTCCGCGATAGCCCTGCGCTGGGCAAAAGATTCCGGGTAGCGCGTGACGCACTGTAGATGGCGGAGGGGGTGGGATTCGAACCCACGAGAGCTTTCGCTCTGCCGGTTTTCAAGACCGGAGCCATCAACCACTCGACCACCCCTCCGGGTTTTTAGCTGGCGTGGAATGTTGCCACTCAAATGGGATTGGGCAAGAAGCCTGCCTAAGGCACTGGACAATGGATCACGTTCAAGCGAACATAGTTCGTGGGCGCCTCACCCAAGAAATTCAGACCGGTCATCGCTGAGTCAGTCCAGAGCCACGAAGCCGTTCACGGCCGCGGCGCTTCCTGGAGTCCGGCGAACCGGTTCGAAAAGCTCCACTTCGATGCCAATGAACCCGATTCGGTGGATCCCGACCCGGAAGGAGATGAGCGGCCCGGTCGCAAGACTCTGTTCTTCCATGACGCGAGCAAAACGGTTATTGCCCGCAACAACAGTCCGGATGTCGGATTCGAAACCAGCCTGAATCCCTACCGCGGTTGTGAGCACGGTTGCATTTATTGTTATGCGCGGCCGACCCATGAATATCTCGGCTTCTCCGCCGGGCTCGATTTCGAGAGCAAGATCATGGTCAAGAAAGACGCGGCTCGATTGCTCGAAGGGGAGTTGTCTTCGCCCCGTTGGGAGCCGCAAACGCTCGTGCTGAGCGGCGTAACCGATCCTTATCAACCGGCTGAACGAAAGTTGGGGATCACCCGCAGCTGCCTCGAAGTGCTGCTTAAGTTTCGGAATCCGGTGGCGATCATCACCAAGAACCGTCTGGTAACACGCGATATCGATATTCTCGGCGAGCTGGCCAAGGTTGAGGCGAGTGCGGTGAATATTTCGGTTACGTCGCTCGATCTTAAACTGCAGCAAATCCTGGAACCGCGCACTTCCGCACCGAACGCGCGTCTTGAAACGATCGCGAAGCTGCGGGAGGCAGGAATTCCGGTTGGAGTCATGGTGGCGCCGATTATTCCTGGCCTAACCGATCACGAGGTTCCGAAAATTCTAGCGGCCTGCGCGGAAGCTGGGGCGCAATTCGCCGGCTACACTGTCGTTCGACTGCCGTGGGCGGTCGCTCCGCTGTTCGAAAATTGGCTGGAGGAACATTTTCCCGATCGGAAGGAGAAGGTACTCGGACGTTTGCGCGACATCCGTGGCAACGGCCGGATCAACAGCACGGAGTGGCACACGCGCATAAAGGGGCAGGGATTCTTCGCGGAACAAATCGCACAGATCTTTGAAGTCTCCTGTCGCCGAGCGGGACTCAATGCCCGGCCGAAACTTTCGGTCGCTTCGTTTAGGCGGCCTAACGAGCAGTTGAAACTGCTGTAGAGGCCTAGTGCGCGCCCTTGGCCAGGCTAACCTTGCCGAGAATGGTCAACATCAGTAAACCACCCACGACCCCGAAGGGCGCCATGAAGTAGAAATAATTCCCCCAACTCTTGTCGAGCAAGGCCCCGAGAAAAACACCGGCAAGGCTTCCGCCGAAATATTGAAATGAATCAATCACGCCGGAGGCGAATCCGGCCATTTTCGCGCCCCCGATATCCATGGCGGCGGCTGTTCCGAGGATGGAATGGGTCGCATTGGCGGTCAGCGAAATCAGGATCAGGAAGAAAATGGCGGCGTTCGTGGAATGGAACTGCGCGGCTAACAAGATCACCGCGGTCTCGACAAAGTAGAGCGTTGCAGCCACAGGAGCGCGCCGGCCGGCAAAGATCTTGTCAGAAATAACTCCCGAGACGAGAGAGCCGAGTGAGGCCACCACTGGAATGAGAAAGGCGAGGAGTTGAAAACGACCTGAGTTGAGATCCACCCCGTGGACTTCCTGCATGAAACGGGGAAACCACTGGTCGAGACTTTGTCGCACGGATCCCGTGCACGCGTAGGCGCCTGCGACCACCCAGATGACAGGGTTGGAGACAATTGTCTTGAAGACAACCGTAACTGGAGTCCTAACGTCGCCATCTTTTTCTTCCTCGGGATTAACCGGTGGAAATCCCACAAGTTCGGGTGCGTCTTTGACAAAAAGCAGGACGCAGATTGCGACAATAAATGCAATTCCGGCGGGCGCATAGAAAAGCCAGCGCCAGTGGAGCGGAGGAATCCGCAATAATCCGAGAAAAACGAAACCCGCCAGCAGCGCTGGCCCGAGCTTGAATATGCCGAAGCGGCCGAGATTGATCATGAACCCAAAGATTCCCGCGAAAGTGCCGCGCTCCGTCGGACGAAACCAGGCCGCATTAATCTTTACCATTCCGGGCGCGCCGAACGCCTGCATATAACCGTCGACTCCGCGAATCAGGGCAAAAAGCCAAAGGAGTCCCCAGAACGAAGCCGCGCCAAAGAGAATGTTCGCGATGATCGTACCAACGGCGCCAATCAACATCGCGCGCTTGCCTCCCAGGCGGTCGGCGAGGAGTCCATTCAGGATTTGACCGCAGGCGTAGGTCAGGAGCGCCGTCGTGATAATGTTGCCCATCTGCGCTTTGGTGAAACCGAACTCCTCGCTGATCTTGCCGTTGGCGATCGAGAGATTGTAGCGGCACATGTAGAACGATGTGTAGAGCAGGCCGACGAAGACCCAGTTGACTCCGCGCCGCTGACGAAAACCGGGCGGGTGGGGCACAAAGATCGAAGATCCGGAGACTGCGGCCATGACTCAGAGGATGGTCTGAAAATTTCCTCGAGGGCAACGCAAAAGGCTTGGGTTCACATCTTCCGACTTGCGAGGTGGTCGCTGCTTCGCAGTTTGACCGATATGGGATTGGCAATCGAGGCTCTGCACATTGGCATGCGCGTGACGCATCCGAACTACGGCGTTGGCACCGTCAAATCACTCACCGAACACACCGCCGAAATTATTTTCGACGATCAGCAGCGCACGATCGCGCCGGAATCGAGCGATCTCAGCTCGGCTGAAGCGACCGCTACGTTGAATGGATTTGCAGATGCCGCTCGGGGCGCTCATTCGTCAGACGGCGCAAGAAATCGTCGAGGCGCTCGGTTTGGAGAAACCCGACACAATCGTCGAAGGACTCGGCAGCCGGTGGCAAAATGGCAACCTGATACTGCAACCGGGCGACGCAGGAACTCAATCGAAAGAGGTTCCGCTTGAGACCTTCTTTCACAAGATCGTGATGATTCGGAATAATCTTCGTGTGCTCGAGCAAAAGGTGAATGCGAGCGAGAAGCTGAGCGATGCAGACAAGTTCGATATGCAGCAATACATCACGCGTTGTTACGGTTCCCTAACCACCTTCAATATCTTGTTCAAGAACAAGGAAGACCAGTTCTCGACCAAGTGAGACTGGAGGGAGGAGCTGGTCCCGTCCGCATCTTCGAACTGACGAAGGAAGCAACCCTCACCTAACCCTCTCCCTTCGGAGAAGGGCGAGGGGAAAAACAACGCGCGGCAATCACGTCACGATCGTTCTTCTTCCTCGCCCCGCGAAGTGGGGAGAGGACTGAGGTGAGGGGTCGCACTCTATCTTAGGAGTTTTGCGACAGGCCCAAAGCGGTTTAGGCCACCCAGACGGTCTTCGCGTTCATGAATTCACGGATGCCACTGGCGCCGAGTTCGCGGCCGAAGCCGGAGCGTTTTACGCCGCCAAACGGAAGCCGTGGGTCAGAAGCAACCATGGCGTTGACGAAAACCATCCCGACCTCCAGTTCCCGGGCGAAAAGTTCCCGCTCCTCCGGATCGTTAGTCCAAACACTGGCGCCGAGTCCGAATACACTGTCGTTGGCCAGTTCGATTGCTTCGTCCCTATCGCGGACGCGAAAAACAGAGGCCACCGGGCCGAAAACTTCCTCCGCATATGCGGGCGAATCTTTCGGAACATTTGTCAGAATGGTCGGCTCATAAAAGTATCCGTGACCGTGAACACGGTTGCCGCCGGTAACAAGTTTTGCTCCCGCGGCGACCGATTTCTGGACCTGCTCGTGGACGCCGTCGCGAATCTTCTCGGTCGCCAGTGGCCCGAGGTCAGTCGTCTCCTCCATCGGGTCGCCAATCTTTAACGTTCGAAATCCCTCGGTGAAGCGCTCCAGGAATTTGTCGTAAATCGGATTGGCCACGAGAAACCTTTTCGCGGCGATGCAGGATTGGCCACTGCAGATTGTGCGCGCTTTGATTGCGGTGGTGACGGCGGCGTCAAGATCGGCGCTCGGCATAACGATGAAGGAATCATTCCCGCCAAGCTCGAGGACGCTCTTCTTGATCGCGCGGCCTGCGGCCGCGGCAACGGCGCTGCCGGCACGATCGCTCCCGGTCAGGGTAACGGCTTTGATGCGCGAATCGGAGATCAGGTTTTCCACCGCCGAGGCCTCGATCAAGAGCGCACTGAAGGTTCCGTCTTCGAAACCGGCGCGCCGAAAAATATCCTCAATGGCAAGCGCACACTGCGGAACGTTGGCAGCATGTTTCAACAGGCCGACATTCCCGGCCATCAAGGCGGGTGCGGCAAACCGGAAGACCTGCCAGAACGGAAAGTTCCACGGCATGATCGCCAGGATCGCGCCCATGGGCTCGTAACGGACGAAGCTGCGGGCGGCCTGTGTCTGTCGAATTCGTTCTTCGAGGAATCGCTCCGCATTTTGCGCGTAGAAACGGCAGACCCTCGAGCATTTCTCCACCTCCGCGCGGGCGTCGCGGATAATCTTTCCCATCTCTGCGGTGATGATTTCGGCGAACTGCTGCTTTTCGGAATCGAGGATGAACGCGGCCGCCGTCATCAGCTGTGCGCGCTCGTCGAACGACCGATGGCGGTGCTGTTGAAAAGCGGCATCCGCCTGCTGAAGCCGATGTTCGATTTCTTCAGCGTTGTGCCCGCTGAATTTTTTCAAAGACTCGCCGGTTGCCGGATTAATGGAAGCTATCGCCATAACGTTTTGGAATCGCCGGTAAACCTCCTGCCGGTCTTACAGTCGCAAGCCTTTCGGTATCAACACTCGATCCAGCAGATCGAAACCCCACTGGGCGAGCAATGCCAAAACCGCCGCCGGAATCGCTCCTTTCAGAATCGTAACGTGATCATTCAGATTCAGGCCGCTCAGGATTGGTTCGCCCAGGCCGCCGGCGCCGATCAAAGCAGCAAGAGTAGCGGTGCCAATGCTGATGACGGCGCTGGTTTTGATACCCGCGAGAATCGAGCGTGATGCCATTGGGATAAAAATTTGCTGCAGCTGCGCACGGGCACTGAGACCGAGAGCGACGGCTGAATCGCGAATCGCCGGCGAAATGTCCTGAAGTCCGCTGGCGGTATTTCGCACAATCGGGAGCAAACCATAAAGGAACAATGCCGTGATCGCAGTGCGGCTGCTGATTCCCAGGCCCGGCACCGGCACTAACAATGCCAGCAGCGCGAGCGACGGAATCGTTTGCAAAACACCGACCACGGCGAGGATGACATGCCCGGCGATGCGACTGCGGCTGGCGACGATTCCGAGAGGAACGCCGACAAGAATCGCCAGCAGAAGGGAAACGCCGGCAAGCTCAAGGTGTCGGGTTGTCCAACGCCCGAGCTGATGCATGAACGTCTCGCCAGCGCCCACTTCGCCGGAGGAAAAATAGGTGGCTGAGGCTCGCGAATAATCTCTGGTTCGCTCCGCTTCCGCGTTCAATTTCACCATTCGAGCTTCGTCGATCGTTCCTTCCAGTTTTTTCAAAGCCGTCACCGCCGCGGGGGGCAAAGAATTCCGATAGAGCAGAACCGCTTGGTATTGCGGGAAGAACGACAGGTCGTCCTGCAACGCGACCAGATCGTACTCGGCGATCTTGGCGTCGGTTGAGTAGGCATCCTTCAGATCGATCGAACCGCTGGCGAGGGCGGAGTAGCCAAGCCCGTGGTCGATCGCGTTCACCGAAGCTTGCGGGAGGCGATACCGTTCACGCAGTGGACGCCACCCGTCAGCGCGGTCGAGAAATTCGTGCGTAAAACCGAATCGCAATTCGGGATGGGCCACTAAATCGCTGATCGCATGAATTCGGAGACGTTCGGCTTCATTCCGGCGCATAACCAATGCGTAGGTGTTATTGAATCCAAGCGGGGCGGTCATCGAGACGCCGAATGCCGCGAGATCGTCATTTAATTCAGAGAGTGTCCCGCGCTTCTTGAGAATTTCCTGCTCAATGGTCCCGGAATATTCGGGATACACGCCGATTTGGCCGGAACGCAGCGCTTCCCACAAAATGATTGTCCCGCCCATTCCTTGTTTGTGTTCCGCGGGAATTCCGTCACGACGAAAAAGTTCCCGAACGATTTCGCCGAGAACGTACGATTCGGTGAATTTCTTCGAACCAATGACGACAGGATCTGCGGCGAAGAGATGTCCCGGAAGAAGAAGTATAAAAACGGGCAGCAAGGAGCGGCGGATTCCCAGCCGCCGTTTAGCTGGTTCGGCGGCTGGGAAGCCGCCGCTCGTTGTAAGGGAAATGTTCATGTTTCCGCCAGTGGCCGCTGCGCTTTGATGAAATCGCTCACAAAAGGCGCGGCCGGATTCGATCGCAATTCGGGAAGCGTTCCCTGTTGGACAATGTTACCGGCGTTCATCAGGACGATGGTGTCACCCAGATAGGCGGCTTCCGCGAGATCGTGAGTCACCATCAAGGTTGTTTGTTTGAGCCGCTGGAAGATTTCCTTGAGGTCGCGTTGCAAGCCGTAGCGGACGAGCGGATCGAGTGCGCCCAGTGGCTCATCCAGCAGCAGTAAGCTCCGGAGACAGCATGAGCGCGCGCATGAGGCCGATCCTCTGGCGCTGCCCGCCCGACAACTCCGCGGGATATCGTTGAAGAACAGAGCGATCGAGCTGGGTCAATTCGCTCAGCTCATTCAGGCGCTGCTCGGTTTCGCCTGCAGGCTTTTTCAGATACCTGGCCATGAGAAGAATGTTGTCGCGCGCGGTCAGATGAGGAAAGAGTCCGCCTTCCTGGATTACGTAACCGATGCGCGACCGAAGTTGCGTGATATTCGAAGGAGTCATCTCCTGGCCACCGAAGGAAATACGGCCGGAGTCGGGCGTGGTCAGGCCAACGATTAAACGCAGGATAGTCGATTTTCCGCAACCGCTTGGCCCGATAAGCACGGTCGTTAGGCCTTCTGCCACGGAAAGCGAGGTTCGCGCCAGGACGTTTGTCTGTCCGTAGCGCTTGCTGACATCCTGAAGGGTTAGCAAGGCGGACATTGGAGCAAGACCGGCGTTTCGTCGCCGTCAGCGGACGTGCGCCCGTCGCGGCTAAGGGAGAAGATCGAAGTAGAAAACTGCCAAAGAGCTTCTGCTCGTCGGTCCAGACTTTTCGCAGCGCGAACCCGGCTGAGCGAGCCATGTTTTCGAACTCCTCTGGAGAATGTTTGTAGGAATATTCGGTGATGATCGGCTCGTCGTTTTCAAAGAAGAATTGCTGATCCCGGATCGTGACCAACTGATCGCACTGGCTGACCAGGTTCATTTCAATTCGGCCGGCGACAGGGTCGTAGATCGCGCGATGCTTCCACAAATTCAAATCGAAGTTGGCGCCCAGCTCGCGATTCGCGCGCGCCAAAAGATTCAGATTGAAGGCAGCGGTGACGCCCTGGGCGTCGTTGTAGGCTTTCTCGAGGGTCAGTGAATCTTTTTTCAGATCGACGCCAATGAGAAGCCCGCCTCCCGGACGGCAGACGGAAGCGATCCGTTGCAGGAACGCGATGGCCTCGGGTGGATCGAAATTTCCGATGGTCGACCCCGGGAAATAGACAACTTTGCGTTTTGCCTGATGCGTCGGCGCCGGCAACTGGAAAGATTGAAGGTAATCGGCGCAGACCGGCAGAATTTCCAAATTGGGGAAGAGCTGGCGAAAAAGCGTGGTCGAACGGCGAAGCTGGGCGCTCGAGATATCGACCGGAACGTAAACCGCCGGGTCCTTCAGTTGCGTCAGAAGAATGCGAGTTTTCGTTCCTGCGCCCGTGCCGAGACCGATCAATTCAACCGCCTCCCCGAGATGAGAGGCGATGTCAGGGCCACACTCCTGAAGAATCTTTAGTTCGGTTCGGGTGACGTAGTACTCAGGAGTTTCGCAGATGGCCTGGAACAGTTCAGCGCCCTGTTTGTCGTAGAAAAACTTGCAGGGCAACGTGCGCGGGCGTTGCGAGAGCCCGCTAACGAGCTCGGAAAAAAACTCTGGCTCCTTCGGCTCCAGGTCGAGGAGCGCAACATTGGCGGACCGTGGGGTCATGACGGATCTTTGGCCAAACGCAGCCCAGTAAACTGCCAGCGCTTCTCGGGCTGGAAGAAATTGCGGTATGTCCGGCGAATGTGTGTCTGAGACGTCGCGCACGATCCGCCGCGGAGGACGTACTGGTTGCACATGAACTTCCCGTTGTACTCGCCAAGCGCGCCGGGAGCGGCTCGATAACCCGGATACGGAGAATACGAGCTTCGGGTCCATTCCCAAACGTCGCCGAACATTTGCTGAAGATTTTTCGGCGACGGATTCTCATTTGCTGGAGCGGCGCCTGACGGCTGGGGATGGAACGCGCCCGTCTCCACGAAATTGCCTTCCACGGCGCATTGTGCGCTGGCGTGTTCCAGTTCGAATTCAGTCGGCAAGCGCGCGCCGGCCCAGTTGGCGTAGGCGTCGGCTTCGAAATAACTCAAATGCGTCACGGGTTCAGAGTCGTTAACCTGGCGGAACCCGGCAAGTGTATAATGCCACCAGGCGCCGTCGCGTTTTGTCCAGTACAAGGGAGCGCTCCAGCGCTGCTCGTTAACCGTGGTCCAGCCTAACGAAAGCCAGTATTCGGGGCGGGCATAGCCGCCGGCCTCGATAAAGGCGCGAAACTCGCCGTTCGTCACCGGGCGCGACGCCAGCGAGAACGGACCAACCAACGCCTGGTGCTGCGGTCCCTCATTGTCGTAGGAAAATGAAGAACCGGAATGGCCGATCAGAACCATGGCCTTGTCGAATTCGACGAACTCAATCGGCTTCACACTGCCGGCGGTTTGGTCGCGCTTGCGAAAGACCGGGTAAAGGGGGTTCTGCGCAAAGACGTGCTTGATATCGGTGACGAAAAGTTCCTGGTGCTGTTGCTCGTGATGAATCCCGAGCTCAATCAGCGGAGCCAGCTGGTCGAGAAGCTCGGTCTTGGCATCAGACAGGAGTTGGCGAACGTAATCATCGATTGATTTACGATAGCGATGCGTTTCTTCGACGGTTGGGCGTGAGATCAATCCGCGAAGATCGCGCCGATGCATGTCCCCGGCGGCATTGTAATAGGAATTAAAAAGATAGGCGTACTCCGGAACGGCGGAGCGGTAGCCCGAAACCCACTTCTTGACGATGAACGTCTCGAAAAACCAGGTGGTATGCGCGAGGTGCCATTTGGCCGGACTGACATCCGGCATCGATTGAACGACGCAATCTTCCGGAGCGAGGCCGGACGCGAGCGAAGAGGTGAAATCGCGGACGGTCTCGAAGCGCTCGATAAGAGCGTCCGCTCGAGACAAAGAAGACGAGAGCGGACTAATAGCCGCGACTTCGTCAATGGAGGCGGCTGCGCTTTGATTCAAGTGTCGCGACCTTCCTCCTCGAGTTCTTCGCGCCGTGCCTCGAGCATTTGATCGTGTGTCGCTTCCTCAACCCCACCGCTGACAAGCTGTTCGCCCACAGGCTCGTCACCCTCAATGCCGGTGCGGGGGACGCGATGGCCGGAGTCGTTAGCCACAACTTCCCATTCGTCCTCAAGGTTGGCGTTCTCGCGGGTTTCTTCGGGAGCTCCCGGATCGGCTGTTCCAAGCAATTCCTTTTTCGCCTGGTCCCAATCGGCGTCGGTAAATGCTTCCGGATCGCGCTCGTCGATCATGGCGATCTCCTTGGCACGCTGCTCAACTTGCTCGGTGTTGGGGGCCCCGACGCCGTTGCCGTGTATTTCGATTCTTCCTGCTCCGGGTTGTGAGTATTCGTTCATGCTTATAATACGAATCTATCGGGCGGAACGTTCGCATATCAATTGTGCATCACGGATTAAGCCGTTGCAAACCGAGTCATTATCTCGCTAAGCGAGCTAATATCCCTTCGTGAGCGAAAAAATCATCGACGTCGAAGGATATTCCCTGGCCTATCAGGAATACGGCGATCCGGCCGGCGCGCCGGTATTATTCTGCCATGGCTGGCCCAGCTCGCGAACCATGGCCGAGCTCACCGACATGGCTGCGAAGGAGACAGCCGTTCGCATCATTTCGCCCGATCGGCCGGGCATCAGCCGCTCGGAGTTCACGCCCGGTCGAAAGCTTCTAAACTGGCCACCGCTGGTGTCTGCCCTGGCTGATCATCTGGAACTCGATCGTTTTCATGTTTTGGCGATTTCGGGAGGAGCTCCCTACGCCTACGCCGCCGGGTGGGCGATCCCCAAACGGATCAAGGCGCATGGCGATTGTCAGCGGCGCGCCGCCGTTGCTCGAACTGAAAGATCATGCCGGGCTCCTGCCATTGTATCGGTGGCTGCTCGCCCTTTATCGCAACCAACAAGGCCTGTTGCGTTTCGGTTTCCACCTGGCGCGACCACTGGCGTTGATGGGATTCCCGATCCGGCTCCGTCCGATACTCTTAAAACTCCTGCAACCGTGCGACGCCGACAGCCTGCGGGACTCGGCGGCTTTCGATGCGTGCTTCGAAAGTCAGCGCAAAGCCTGGCGTGGCTCAGCCATGGGCGTGATGACGGACGCGCAAATTTATGCGGAGCCATGGGGCTTTCCGTTGGAAGAGGTCGCTGTCCCTGTGCGCCTCTGGCACGGCAGAAAGGATCGAAGCTTCTCCGTGGCGGTCGCACAGGAGGTCGCGGCGCGTTTGCCTAACTGCGTTGCCCGATACGTCGAGAACGCCGGGCATTACTCTCTGCCGATCAGGAATATGCGCGAGATCCTGCGCGATCTGTTGTCGGTGTCCTGATATTTCGCAATGAGTGTAGCTCTGTTGCCATAATATACTGTGCGGGCGGCGCCCTACAGGGTAGAAGAGGGATTGTGGAAGATTTTACGACAGGAACGATCCAAAGTCAGCCGGTCCGCCGTTCATCCACGCTGGGCGAGGAATGGGACGCGCGCGTGCGCCAATTAGTGGCCGACTGGGGCGTGAACAAGACGCCGGACTTGATTGAGGAAATGATCGTCACGGCGCTAAAGATCGGCCGCGACGAGATGGGCGTGGCGGACCTGAAATTGATCAATCGCTCGCTGAAAGAGCTGCGCTATGCGGCCAAGGTCTTTGCTCCTTACACCGAAACGCGCAAGATCGCGGTCTTTGGATCGGCCAGGACGCCGCCGGATGCCATCCCATTCCTGATGGCGGAGGATTTCGGCCGCCAAATTGTGCGGCATCATTTCATGGTCATCACCGGCGGTGGCGACGGAATCATGGGAGCCGCGCAAAAAGGAGCCGGCCGGGAAAACAGCTTCGGCCTGAACATTCGACTTCCCTTCGAACAACGGGCCAACCCGATCATCGATGGCGATGGGAAGCTGATTAATTTCAATTACTTCTTCACGCGGAAACTAAATTTCGTGAAGGAAACGCACGCGCTCGCACTTTTCCCGGGCGGCTTCGGCACCATGGATGAAGGGTTCGAGGTGCTGACCCTGATGCAGACTGGGAAGGCGCGAATTATCCCGATGGTGCTGCTGGATGAGCCGAAGGGCCGTTATTGGGAAACCTGGATGAAATTCGTGCGCGATGCCATGTCGGGACTGGGCTATATCTCGCCGGAAGATTTTTCGCTCTTCAAGCTCTGCCACACGGTCGAGGACGCGATTAACGAGATCGTGGTGTTCTACAAGGTCTACCACTCGGTGCGATGGGTGGGGGATAATCTCGTTATCCGCATCTTGCAGCCGTTACGCCCGGAGGCAATTGAGAAACTGAACCAGAAGTTCGGCGATATGCTGCGGGAAGGTAAGATTGTTCAAGGCGGGCCGTTGCCGCAGGAGAAAAACGAGCCGGAGATCTGGGAATTACCTCGGCTGGTGCTCAAGCCGCATCGTCGCGACTTCGGGCGGTTTCGCCAGTTGATCGACGAGATCAATCGCTCGGTCGATTGAACCTGCAGGATCGCGTGCGCGGATTGGTTAGGCGTCTTTGATCTTGCCGCCGTTCTCGATGATGTAGTCGTTAATCGTGTTGACGGTTCGCAATGCTTTGCCCGCGACCTCAGAGTTCGGCACGCCGACCCCGAAAGTTTTTTCCATGCTCACGACCAGCTCGAGCGCGTCGATCGAGTCCAGGCCGAGGCCGTCGGGTCCAAAAAGCGGCAGGTCGTCGCCGATTTGATCGGCCGTTGTTTGCAGCATCAGATTCTTTACCAGCATCTCCTTGATGCGTGGGCGTAGGTCGGTGTCGGGCATGGCGCGGGCGGAAGGTGTGCCATCGAGGGACGCGCGTCAATCAACTTCCCGGAAGGGCGTGCCACCACGGGCGCGGGTTCGAAGACCTCACGCTTTGTCATCCCGAAGCGGCGGAGACGCTGAGGGATCTCTCATTTGGAGTCCGCGCCACACGAGTTATCGGTGTCTTTTGCCAGGGTGGTCGCATCCGGGTTCGCGACCTCGCGCACAATGGTTCGCGTGACTCTTTCGCCGCGTAAGAGATGCTTCGCCGCCTTCGCTGTCTCAGGATGACAGAGCGGGAGAGAAGCCGCGCCCAGTGCGCGAGATTAAACCTTATCTGCCTGCCCGCCGGGCGGGTTGTTCTGCTGGGGATCGGGCTGGGATGCCACCGGTGGGGAACTGTCCGTGTTCCGCGGCAACGTGGAAGCTGCTGGCTTCACTTCCGCGGTCTTGCTCGCGTCGGACGTCCCCGCCTTGTGAAGCTCATCGCTAAACTCGTCCTTGGCCTTTTGGAATTCCTTGACGGCCTGGCCCATTCCGCGGGCGAGCTCCGGCAACTTCTTGGCGCCGAAGAGGACAAGAATGATCAAGAGTATGACGATCAAATCCGGTCCGGCCAAATTCATGAAGCTGGCGAGGAAAGTCATGGTAGTTAATCATCAGACCCTTTGGGGAAATGGCAAGGCATTTCGGGGGGCGGATTTCGTCGCTAAAACATCTGGACGAAAGCCGCTGAGTGCGGAATAACGTCATCGATGTCAAAAGGGATTCGGGCTGGCAAGGGTATGCTGACTTTTGGGCAGGTCCTTTCTCTGGTTGTGGTCCT
Organism: uncultured Verrucomicrobiae bacterium; assembly: GCA_963824205.1. Classification (GTDB taxonomy): domain Bacteria; phylum Verrucomicrobiota; class Verrucomicrobiia; order Chthoniobacterales; family UBA10450; genus JBBRDU01. The sequence goes on from CAWGOG010000001.1 coordinate 2,219,790, forward strand.
GGCTGCGTTCAATCTGCTTTCAGGGTGCAAATCGCCTCATCCCGAGCAGAAGAAGCAGTACTGTCACGAGAGTCGGGAAACGGAAGAGGACTGGCCGCAGGAGGGAGGCCCCGATGCCGGCGCGCCTTATCGCGGAGCGCGTACGCCAGAGAGTCAGCAAAGAGTTTCCGCTTCCACACCGACGCCTACGCCTAACCGTCCGATCGATCGGCCTCTCGATCCAACAGGCCTTCCTGTCAGTGGGCCCACGCCCTAACGAATTGATCCATCCCTCACCCTTCCGAGAAGGGCGAGGGGAAAGAGATTACCGGGCCCGTGTAAACATGCGTGGAGTCAATGGAGGACGAGCTCCTGCGAGATCTCACATGCGGCGTCGCAGGAGCTCCTCCTCCATTGCACCCGGGCAGCGCGACAGGCGGTGTAGTTCTTCTTCCTCGTCCCGTGAAGCGGGAAGAGGACCGAGGTAAGGGGTCTCGATTGCTTGGTCTTTGTGGCGGCGGTCAGAGACCGCCGCTACGAAGCCCTGATGGCTACGCGCCAATTGCCTAACGACTAAACGTCGTAATACATCTGAATTCGTACGGGTGCGGCCGCAAACGGAGAGTGTCGTATTCCTTTTGCTTCATCTCGATCCAGTTCGCGATGAAGTCCGCGTTGAAGACATCGCCACGGAGCAGGAACGAATGATCGGCCTCGAGCGCGGCGATCGCGCCACTCAAGGAATCGGGCACACTGGCAACCTGCGCGAGTTCCTCCGGCGGTAGCTCGTAGAGATTCTTATCGAGCGGGTCGCCCGGATCGATGCGGTTCTGAATTCCATCGAGGCCGGCAAGGAGCAGGGCCGAAAAGGCGAGGTAAGGATTCGCCGCCGGATCGGGCGTGCGGAACTCGACCCGCTTGGCTTTCGGATTTTCCGAATAGGTCGGGATGCGAATCGCGGCCGACCGATTTCGCGCCGAGTATGCAAGATTCACCGGGGCTTCGAACCCAGGAACCAGCGCTTGTAGCTGTTGGTCGTGGGATTCGTAATGCACGTCAGCGCGGGGGCGTGGCGGAGAATGCCGCCGATGAAAAAGAGCGCCATCTCGCTCAGGCCGGCGTAGCCGTTTCCAGCGAAGAGGGGTTTGCCGTCCTTCCATAGCGACATGTGGGTGTGCATTCCCGAGCCGTTGTCGCCAAAAAGAGGCTTGGGCATGAACGTGACTGTTTTGTGATGACGGCGTGCGACGTTGCGCACGATGTATTTGTAATACTGCATCGCGTCGCCCATTTGCTTCAGCGGCGCGAAGCGGATGTCGATCTCCGCTTGCCCGGCACTGGCGACTTCGTGGTGCTGGCGCTCGATCGGGATTCCGGCTTTCTCGAGCTCGAGACACATCTCATTGCGCAGGTCCTGCAAGGTGTCGGCCGGCGGAACCGGAAAGTATCCTTCCTTTAGCGCGGATCTTGTATCCGAGGTTCGGAATTTCCTCGCGGCCGCTGTTCCAATGACCTTCGACGCTGTCAACGATGTGAAACGAAGCGTTGCCGGTGTAGTTGAATCGGACGTCATCGAAGATGAAAAATTCAGCTTCAGGCCCGAAGAAGGCGGTGTCGGCAATGCCGGTGCTCTTTAGATAGGCTTCGGCCTTTTCGGCGATGCCGCGCGGGTCGCGGTCGTAGGGCTCGCGCGTGATCGGGTCGACGATCGTGCAAATCAGGCTCAGCGTTGGCTGCTCGTTGAAAATATCGATCCAGGCCGTTGCCGGATCGGGAATGACGAGCATGTCCGAGGCATTGATCACCTTCCAACCGCGAATGCTCGAGCCGTCGAATCCGAGGCCTTCGGTGAAGATTTCTTCGTTGTACTCAGTCAGGGTGGTGGTGAAGTGCTGCCAGGTTCCGGGCAAATCGGTAAACTTGAAGTCCACGAGTTTGATCTCGTGATCCTTGATCATCTTGCTGACGTCGGAGGCGGATTTGGCTTTGGACATGGGATTAACGGTTGGATGCTGCGATTGGGTCTTCGAAAACAGAATGACGAAATCCGAATGACGAATGTCTAAAGAATGAAGAAGCCCTGAAAAATCGGCGCCAGGCCGACTTTGTCATTTGGGCTTCGTCATTGATTCGACATTCGTCATTCGAGCTTCGTCATTTCTACTACACTGCTTTCTCGCCGATTTCTTCGGTCCGAATTCGGACGGCATGTTCCACCGGGAGAACGAAGACCTTACCGTCGCCGATCTTGCCCGTTTTCGCCGCCGCTACCACCACCTGGACGGCCTTCTCGACCATCTCGTCCGCCAAAACGACCTCGACTTTAACCTTTGGAAGAAAATCGACCGTATATTCACTGCCGCGATAAATCTCGGTGTGCCCTTTTTGACGGCCAAAGCCCTTGACCTCCGTCACGGTCATACCCTCGATGCCGAGTTCCGCGAGCGCTTCCTTAACCTCTTCGAGCTTGAAGGGCTTGATGATGGCTTCCAGTTTTTTCATTTGGATTTAAACTCGTGGCCGGGCGGAGCTTTTCAAAGTTGTGGAAGCCAAGCGCGGCAAGCGCTCTCATAGCAACGCGGATGTGAGTTTGCAATGACGAATTTGCGGCGAATTATGGCCGCCCAGCGGGACGTTACCTGCAGTTGAATTTAAAAATTCGCGAAGAGAGCCTTCCATTCCTTGAAGCTCTGAATCGCGCCCTTATAATCAAGCCAGATGTCTCGCGACTCATTCGTTCACCTCCATCTTCACACCGAGTACTCGCTGCTGGATGGAGCCGTGCGGATGAAGGAGCTCATGAAGCAGGCGGTGGAATTCGGGATGCCGGCTGTGGCCATCACCGACCATGGGAACCTGCATGGCGCGATCGAATTTTATCAGGAAGCCCAACGCGCCGGCATCAAACCCATCGTTGGCTGCGAGGCATACATTGCTCCACGCTCGCATAAGGACCGCTCGAGCACGCCCGGTTCGTCCTCCTTTCATTTCACTCTCCTGGCGCAGAATGAGACCGGCTACCACAATCTGGTCAAGCTGGTCTCAACCGCGCATCTCGACGGGTTTCATTATCGCCCTCGCATCGATAAGGAATTGCTCGCGACTCATGCCGAAGGCTTGATCGGCCTGAGCGGATGCCTCGCGAGCGAGGTGAATTCCGCCCTCCAGGCGGACGATTTCGAGAAAGCGAAACAGAGCGCGGCGAGTTATCGGGACATTCTCGGACCTGACAATTTCTTCATCGAGCTGCACGACCACGGGATGGAGCAGCAAAAGCGCTGCAATCTGTGTCTCCCTAAGATTGCGGCCGATCTTGGCGTTGGGTTGGTGGCCGCGAACGATGTCCACTTTTTACGGCGCACCGATCATCAGGCGCACGACGTCATGCTTTGCATTGGCACGGGCAAGATGGTGCAGGACGAGAACCGAATGCACTACCTGCCGGAGCTTTACCTCAAGTCTCCGCAGGAGATGCGTGAATTATTCCGCGATTTCCCGGAATCGATCGCCAACACATTGCGCATCGCCGAGCGCTGCAATCTCGAGCTCGAGTTCGGGAAATCAAAATATCCTGAATACGAAGTGCCTGCCGGCAAAACCCGCACCGGTTATTTGCGGGAACTGTGTTACCGCGGATTGCATGAACGCTACGGCGAACGCTCCACCGACGAACCGGCTTTGATCGAGCGGCTCGACTACGAGCTCGATGTGCTCGAAAAGACGGGGTTCACGAGCTACATCCTCATCGTCTGGGATTTTATTCACTTTGCCAAGGGCCGCGGCATACCAGTAGGCCCTGGGCGCGGTTCCGCCGCTGGGTCGATGGTGGCTTATGTCCTCGGCATCACCGACATCGATCCGCTTCTTTACGGGCTGATTTTTGAACGTTTTCTCAATCCGGATCGCGTTTCACCGCCCGACATCGACGTCGATTTTTGCGAATCGCGTCGCGGCGAAGTTCTGGAGTACGTCCGTCAAAAATACGGTGAGCGGCGTGTATCGCAGATCATCACTTTCGGGAAGTTGAAGGCCAAGAGTGTTGTTCGCGACGTCGGGCGTGTCATGGGAATGAGTTATCGCGACGCTGATCGGATCGCGAAAATGATTCCGAACGAGCTGAACATCACCCTCGATTCAGCGATCGAAAAAAACGCGGAGCTGAAACGCGCGGTCGCCACGGAAGCGCCGACGCGGCAACTCTTCGAGCACGCGCGAATTCTCGAAGGCCTCTCGCGAAACGCCGGCGTGCATGCGGCCGGCGTTGTCATCAGTGACCGCGATCTCTCGGATTACATCCCGTTATGCCGGGATGTGAAGGGTAACGACATTGTTAGTCAATATCCCATGGGCCCGTTGAACGATCTGGGACTCCTGAAAATGGATTTCCTTGGCCTGAAAACGCTCACGGTTATTGAGGACACCCTTACCCTGATCCGGAAACGTCAGCCGGATTTCTCGATCGCGTCTATTCGAATGGACGATCCCAAGGCGTTCGGTCTCTACAACCGAGGCGAGACGGTCGGGCTGTTCCAGATGGAGTCGGGCGGCATGACCAGTCTTTCAAAGCAGTTCGACGTCCGGAAGCTCGACGACATCATCGCCCTGATCGCGCTTTATCGCCCGGGTCCGATGGATCTCATTCCGGAGTTCGTTAGGGCGAAGAAGGGAATTACCCCGATCAAATATCTCCATCCGCTTTTGGAGGAGATTTGTTCCGACACCTACGGGGTCATGATTTATCAGGAACAGGTCATGGCGGCTGCCAGCAAGCTGGCCGGATATACGTTAGGCCAGGCGGATCTGCTGCGCCGCGCCATGGGGAAGAAGGACAAGGAAAAGATGGCCAAGGAGCGCGCCACCTTTATCGAGGGTTGCGCGCGCCTGAATGAAATTCCGACCAAGAAAGCGAACGCGATTTTCGATTTGCTGGAAAAATTCGCCGGCTACGGATTCAACAAGAGCCACAGCGCCGCTTACGGCGTCATCAGTTATCACACGGCTTACCTGAAGGCGCATTATCCGGTCGAGTTCATGGCTGGCCTCCTCAGTAATGAAATTAACGACACCGACAAGATTTCCGTCTTCGTAGCGGAGTGCAAAAGGATGGGCATCGCTATTCTTCCGCCGGATATAAATAAGAGCGGCCTGAAGTTCGTCCCGGAGGAAATGTCCGACAGACCTGACGCAGATCGCGGCGCCGAGGCCGCTCCCACGTTAAACGCCATTCGCTACGGGCTGGCAGCAATCAAACATGTGGGTGAGGGAGCGATGGAAGTGGCTCTCAAGGAACGGGAAGATTCCGGGCCGTTCTCGTCTCTCGAGGAATTCTGCGGCCGGCTCGGCTCGCGCATCGCTAATCGAAAAATGTTGGAAAGCCTGATCAAGGCCGGCGCGTTCGACTTTGCTGGCTTCGATCGCGCGCAGCTCTTCGACTGCATCGACGAAGCCCTCGCGTCGGCTGCGTCGGCGCATCGGGATCGCGCCGCCGGGCAGGTGTCGCTTTTCGGCGATGCGGAGAATGCCGTTCCGATCACGCGCCGGAAGAACATCACTCCCTGGAGCGAGCACGAAAAGATGTCCTACGAAAAGGAGCTGCTCGGTTTTTACGTCACCGGGCATCCGCTCGACGCCTTTGCGCAATTTCTTGCGACCCGAAATTATCAAACAATCTCCTCCTTAAACGAATTGGCCGATCGGGCGCCCTTCAAGATCGCCGGAGCGATTGTGCAGATTGAGAAGAAATTCACCCGGCGCGAGGGCAAACCCTTTGCCGTCATTTGGCTGGAAGATCTGACCGGCACCCTCGAAGTCGTTCTTTGGAACGAGGTCTATAACGAAGTGGCCATGACCCTGGCATTGGGACGCGTCGCGGTGCTCAAGGGAACGATTGAGAAACGAGACGACACCGTGCGCGCGACTGCGCAGAAACTCATTCTTCTCACTCCGGAAAAAGCCAACATCGCGGTCGCAAAGGCCCAGGCGCTGGAATCGGACTTGTTGCTCCATTTTTCGCCCGCGGCGACCAGGGACGAATTGCACGAGGTTCGCGAGATTCTGGCCAGCTCGCCGGGATCGCGCCGTGTGCAATTGGTCTTCGGCCGCGCTGGCGGCGATGCTCTGCGTGTTGACGCCGGACCGGACTACGGCGTCACGCTCACACGCGAGCTCGAGCAAAAACTTGCGCGCTGGCTTGTGGCCACCAAAGCCGAACGTCGCGACGTGGTGCAGGAAGCGGTTTCGCAATAGCGGCTTGTCTTGCGCAGTTGCGACTCTTACTCCGCCAAATGGGGTTATGTGCGCGACAATCCCGTGCGCTCCGGATTGGTCTGAACGGCAAGCGAATGGCCGTTCACTGGAAGAATAGCTGCCCTCGATTTTCGGCGTGGGTGCGTATGACTGAAAGTGCGACGGTCACAGACCCGCGACAAAGCCGCGCTAGTGGCGGCGTGATTTTTTCTTCGGGCGCGTCTTTTCAGGAGTTGGAGGGGCCGTCGGTTCCACCGCGAAGATAAATGGATTGCCGCTCTCACCTGCACCCAGACAGAGCGGGATGGTTTTGACCGTGGGAGTCGGAGTGCCCTGCGAGTTCTCAGGCGGGGCCGTGTGATTGTCGATCGTCAGGGTCCACGTCTTCGCGTCCAGACTGCCGGCAACGCCAATCGCATCGGCGGTTGTCGCGACCGATTCGGAGGCGAGGGGAACAATCTTAATGTCGTTCACACACTTTGCGTCCGGCTGTGAGGGAAGAATGTGCAGTGGTGCGACTCCGCTCAACTTCAGGTTCATTTTCTCGATGTCGTCGAATGTTGCTTGGCCACGCAGCGCCAAAAGAAGGTTGCCGTCGCCGAGGTTGAGAAAATCAATCGACGCTTCGTGGCCTTGGAACACGATCCGTGCGGAGACATCGGAGAGGTGCACACGCGCCGGATTGAATTTTCCGCCGGTGAGTTGGACGTCACCGGAGACAGCCGGATGGCTTCGCGGTCCGGTTATACTGATCTTGCCGCTCAAAATTCCGTCGCGAAAGATGTCGTGAGTGGCAAATCGGGGAAGCCGCGCCAGAAAGAGGGCCGGGAAATTTACCGTGAGGGAAAATGTGTCGGGGGCAGGCGGTGTTTCATGTTCCCGCATGAACACCGGAGCAGTGCCTTCCGCGACGATTGGATCCGAGCCATTGAAGTGCAGGGAAGTCTTTGACTGCATCGTCCCGGAAACAAAACGCGCGTCGCCATCAAATGAGAAACGCGCGGAATCGTTAGGCAGCGAAACATCGCTTCCATGAAAGTCCGCCCAGCCATGGAGGGCGTTCATCGCGCCAAAAATCGAAAGTCGGGTGGCGAATTTTCCCGACCACTCGCTGCGGGACAAAACAGCGCTTGAAAGTTCGCGCAGGTCGACTGCCTCCACATTGAGATCGAAGTCGGCTTTTTGGTCGCTCGCGGCATCGCTCAGCGGGATCTTCGAAAGCTGGGTTGCCGACACGGGAAGGAAGACGTTGCCGCGGAGCACTGGTTTTCCATTGAGGTCAAAGGCCAGTCCCTGGATTTGGGTAAAGCCGCTCGCCAGCGTAACGAACCCGTTCAGCGAGGCATGCTCGTTAGTCAGATGAGCTTGCCGGAAAAACATGCTGCCGGGCGAGTACTCGGCGTCCACATCGGCCGCAAAGGGCAACAGGCCAGCTTTTTCCCCGGTCCGGATGCCCGCTCCATGGAGATGAAAGCTGCCAAAATGCGATCCCGCCTTGCCATGGCCGGCCCAATCGGCTTCGACGTGGCCATCCGTGACTACTCCCTGCCAGTCGCCCGGAATGAGGCCGGTGTAGTCGGATAACTTCGAGGCGGCGATTGTTGCCTTGGCCGAGTAAGCGTGATCTCCGGTGAGCTCGATGGTGCCTTCGCCGCGGACGAAGTCCTTTTGGCGATGCAATTCCAGTTGCTCAATCTGAAAGGCCTTGCTTGTTAGGCTAAGTTTTGCGCCCAGGCTTTCAAACTGGGTCTTGAAAAGCGAAAGCCCTCCGCCAGTGGCCGCGAGATGCCCCCCGAATTTGCGATCGCTTGCGTTAATCGTCCCTTCAATCGCGACCTTGCCGGAAAAATCCCCCGGCTCTGCTCCGAACAAATTCGCAAATGCCCCCAGGTCCGTGATCGATGCGGAAATGTTTCCGCCGAAATTCGGGTTGAACCAATCAAAATTGCCTGCCGGAAAAACCGCTTCACCACTCGCGCTCAACTGATTTGCGCTCTGCTTTACATAAAGTTGTTGCAACTGAATCTGCTGATTATAGAGCGACGCGCCGATCATGATGACGTCGGCCGCGCGCCGGTGCCAGGAAAGGCGCGTCAATTCCGTCCAAAGCGACGCGGTCGCGTGCTGCGGGTCGTGGAAGTTACCGCGGAAGGTGAATTTACAGGCGTGCAGGAGCCCATGGATCTGGTCGGTGAAGCCGAGAGCCTGCAAGGTTTGCTCGAGAGAAACATCGTTAGCCGATCCGGCGGCGTCCCAGTTCGACGGTTGCGTCGTCCAATCGTCCGAAACGTTGGCCCTGATCTTGCCATGAAAGGCGTCGATGTCTGCTTCGAGACCGAGCCGCTCCTGATTCAGTTGCGAGAGATCGATCGTGAGCGACCGCAAATCCATTCCGCGTGCGAGAGTCAGCGCGCTGATCGTTAGGCGATCGTCCTGCCAGACGGTCGCGCCGCGCAGCTCGTTGAATTGCTGGCGCAGATGAGGCGAAGAGATAATTGCCTCCCGAATCTGAAACTGCCCATTCTCTACGGGGCTGCCGGTGGCGATCAGTCCGCGCAGTGCCACCGAGGTGTCGCCCTGTTCAACCTCCAAATCGAAATCCGTTAGCTTGAAAGTGTCGGGTAAGACTCGTTGAAAACTCGACCAGGCGCTGCGAGGAAAAAAGGGCTTTTCCTGATTGCGGTGGATTTGGGCGCGCACATTCTCCGCTACCAGACTGTGAATCGCGCGCCCGCGCATCCGAAAGATCGACCCAAGATTGAGCCCGATGGTTAGGCGCGGGGCCGTCACATCGATTCGTACCTCCGCGTTGCCGGTCAGGTGCACGCCACGAAGCGTGACCGGATGAAAAAGAGGAGCGTCGATGCCATCGATCTTGCAGCTCAATTTCTGGCCGCGGGTAGCCCACCAGATCCATCCGCGCACTCCTGCGGCCGTAAGTAACGGCGCGCAAACAAGCACGAGAACGAGCCCGAGGATCGCCACCAACAGATAGCGCAGGAGTCGTTTACCCAGGGCCGCCATGAGTCACGTCCTCGAGAAAAATCGCCCTAACCAGCGTCATTGTGTTGGTCTTCAAATCGGATCCGCAATGGTTGCGGACTGTGAATGCGCGCGTCGAGCTGTTGCTGCAAAGTTTTCTCGGCCTGTTCCGGCAAGCCGCTTCCGTTTGCCTTTTCGCGCGCGGATTGCGCGAGCGCGCCAAGTTCCTGCTGCAGGTCGTCTGCCGAAATCCGGTTCCAATAACCGTTCTCGAGCGTCAAAACTTCCACACTCTCCTGCTCGACGTCGAGAATCTTTCCGCGCGGCAGCTGGACCACGATTTCATCGGGCCGGACGTCGACCGATAATTTCTGGCGCAAATCGAAGCCGGCTTTGACGGTGAAAGTTCCGTGAAGCTTGACGCGTTTCGAGCTTCCGGCCCAGGTGTGCTGCATTTCGTGCTCTACTTCCACGCGTCGCGACAAGACCGCCAGTTCGCTCGTCGGCGTGGTTTGCTCGAGATAAACGCGATTGTTGATCGTGATCCGCGGCTGCAGATGCGCCACATCGACGAAGGCGTTTTTTACATCGCGGCCCAGTTTTTCGAGCTCGGCTGCTCCCTGGTGGGCGTTGCGCGCCGGCCAGGTCTCCAGCCGGAGGAAAATCAATCCCACGAGGGCGCAGACGACCAGGGCGATCAAGGCGAAGGCCGCGGGCCAGGAAATCCGTCGATTTTCACCTCGGGTCGGCATGGAAGGTAACCATCTAACCCGTAAAGGTTATCACTACAAAAAAGTACCGCCCCCCACGCCCGATGGACGTGAAGGGCGGCTGTTCCCCCCAGAACAATCTGGAAAACTGCGGAAGTGGTAACCGAGCTTCGGACAGGCCGCAACAGAATTTTCTCGGAAGTTACGGGAAAGATCATGCTTGACGTTCTCGTTGCGATCCGAGGGAGGCCCTACTAGAGACTTAAGGCCGTCTTATGCTGGCCACCTTACAACTTCGGGAATTTCGATGCTTTCCAGCTCTCACAGTGGAACTGGGCGAAGGGTTCACTTTCTTTGTCGGGGCCAACGGCGAAGGAAAAACGTCCGTTCTGGAAGCGGCCTGTGTGCTCTTGCGGTTGCAATCGCAACGCAGCTCCAGCCTTGCTCCGGTTGTGAGAACTGGCGCGCGCTCATTTCTTGTGCGTGGCCGCCTCGACGATCACGCGCTCGAATTTCAATATGGCGGACTTCGGCGCCGTTTGCTCTTTGATGAAGTCGAGCAACGGAACGCCGGTGAGTATTTGCGCCTTGCGCGCGTGGTCTCATTTGCCAATGCCGACATTGACCTTGTGCGCGGGGGTTCGGACCTGCGCCGCCGCTATCTCGATTTTGTCGGCTCGCAAACCGATGCTCGTTACCGGCCGACCCTGCGCGCCTACGAACGCGCGCTGCGATCGCGCAATGCACTTTTGAAATCGGGGCGCCCGAGGGTTCGTGAGCTGGCGGCCTACGACGAAGCATTGGTTAGGCATGGAATCGAGCTTCGATCCATGCGCGCCGTGCTGGTTAGCCGCATTTCTCCCGCAGCCGCGCGAGCCCATCAGGAAATCAGCGGCTCGTCCGAAAAGCTGGAAATTCGTTACGCACCGGGAAACGATGCCGACTTCGCGGCTCATCTCGCTCGCAGCCGGCCGCAGGAAGAACGGCTTCATCAAACGGTCGTCGGGCCGCACCGGGACGACCTGGATCTCACAATCGATGGAATGGTTGCGCAAACGCATTCATCGGAAGGACAGCAGCGAACTCTCGCTCTTGCGCTCAAGCTGGGTCAGGCGCGCATCTTTGCCGATGAAGGCGCGCCGCCCGTCCTTCTGATCGATGACATCTTCGGGGAGCTCGATCCGGCCAGACGGGCAGCCCTGTTTGGTGCGCTGGACGCCGGCGCCCAGAAGCTTGTCACGGCAACGTCACCGCAGTGGCCCAAAAAGATCGGCGCGGGCGCGACCTGGCTATTGGAAAATCACGAACTCCGACGCCTCGAGTGAGTTCTGGAATCGGCATGCCTCACGGTGTGAAGGTCATAGGCCGCCGTTAGTCGCCAGGCTACCTTCGGCAAATAGTCGTTGAAAATGAGTTCGGGCTTTGGCAGACTTCGGACCGTAGCCAACTCGGTAACCAGTAAAGGAAACCCAGATAATGAGCACGAAAGATAAATCGAAGCAGAACAAGGCAACTTCCGGTAAGAGCCCGCTTAAAGACCTGCGGCTGCAGAAGGGACAATCCTGTAAGGTCCAGGGCGGACTAGGAGTCGGCGGAGGCCTCGCCGGTCCGGAAGATTGGGGCGTTCACAGTCCCTAACCGGAGTAGTTAAGTTTTTTTGGTGATGCGCGTCTCGGTGATGACCGACGACGAGCCTGATCTTTTTGTGAATTCGACAAAGCAGGCGGCCCAGTGAGCAACCGCCTGCGAGGACGCCATCTTCCGGCGGTTGCGAGCGTGAGAGCCCTGCTCGCGCCGACGGAACGCGCGATTTTCGATCTCATGTGCGCGGCGTCCCATATTGGCTACCCGTTGCCCTCCGTCAAAATTAACGTCAGTTGTGTTTCCGGCGCGAGAGATCCGCGACGCCGCTTGGCTCGGCAATTTCCGAACGCGGGCCGGGGTAATCACAAGACCGACAAGAGCTGGGAGCGAGCCGGGCGAGCGCCTCGCGCGATTGCTCATCCGGCGGCTGGCCGTTCCTAAAATTAGCGACGACGACCGCGCGCTACGTATTTTTCTGGCATACACCACGATCGGCCTCGCACCGGATTGCGTTGTTCCAAAAGATCCTTTCTACCGCGCAGCGTGGAATGCAGCGGTGAAACTGTTTTCAAAGTTATTTCCGTCGAGGCTCGCATACTTGGGGCCTTTGCAATGCGTCAATCGTCAATTATCGACCTTGCAACGCGATTCCGAAACGGGGCTGCGGATAGGACGGCGAGCAAGCGGGCGCCGACCCGGTCTGGAAGGACAACGATTAGCGCTCGACCCAAGACTCGTCACTCTCGCCGGCAAGGCGCTTCGCAGAAAACTGAAGCCGGCGTATATCGCCCGTTACCTTTTTTACACCAAACCGGGCGACCACATCTGGCCCCATCCGGACGATCCGAATCCGGCGGTCAATTTTCTCATTTGTATATCCCACGAAGGTGGGCGCCGCGGTGCGGCCCGCTCGGCCTTCCTGGCTTATGCCCCCAACGGCTCCGTGAAACGATATGAAATAGCTCCGGGCGACGGCTTGGTCTTCGAGCCTGGCATCGTGCATGCCCGCGAGCCGGTGGGGCCGGGCGAGCGTGTTGTCCTGTTGTCAATAGGACTGAATCGCGCCTGAGAGGCGAGCCTGCCCACGCCTGAAGGCGCGACTCGTTAGGCTTGGCTGGCCGAGGGTGCTCGATTCCGCTGCCGAGATCGCTTGCGTAAACGCGCCAGCAGCGTTCTAGTTTTACATGCGCGAATTGCAGGGAGGCATTCCGCGAAGCCTCGCCGGATCTTTGTTGGTGGCCCATCCCAACATGCAGGATCCCAATTTCCGGCGCACCGTCCTCTTCATTTCCTCCCACGATAGCGAAGATGGCGCGTTCGGAGTGATCCTGAACCGGCCACTGGATAAACACGTCAGCGATCTTGTCACCGAACCGGTCGATGGGCTGGGGGATGTGCCGGTTTACATCGGCGGCCCCGTCGGCCGCGCTCAACTGATGTTCGCCGCGTTCGAATGGCGCAAGGGCGAAGGGCTGAGGTTGAATCACGATATCAAATTGGACGAGGCGCCCGCGATCGAACCCGATCGTCCTTTGGTGTGCGCTTTTGTCGGCTACGCCGGCTGGACTGCCGGGCAGCTCGAGGCCGAAATGAAACAGAACGCCTGGCTGTTACAAAAGCCCACACGATCCGCCTTGCAGCCGGACAAGCTGCCGAAGCTTTGGTTCGACATCATGCGCGGACTCGGGCCCTGGTTTAAAATGCTGTCGGCCGCTCCGGACGATCCTTCACTGAACTAGCGGCGCCGGCGACTGACGAGTGATTAGACTTGTGGCAATTCAACTATCACCTATCACTATTCACTTCGCATGATTGTCGGCGTCCCCAAAGAGATCAAGGAACAGGAGCAGCGCGTTGCGCTTCTTCCTTTCGGCGCGCAACAACTCGTTAGGCGAGGACATAGCGTTCTCGTGGAAACGAATGCTGGCCTCGGCTCCGGTTATCCCGACGAGGAATATGTCAAGGCGGGCGCGGAAATCATTTCCGGCCCGGACGAGGTCTTCAAGCGCGCCGACATGATTGTAAAAGTGAAGGAACCGCTGCCGGCGGAGTTCCCACGGCTTCGTCGCGGCCAGATTCTTTTCACCTATCTCCATTTGGCGGCGAGCAAACCGCTCACCGAGGCTCTCCTGAAATCGGGCGCCATCGGCATCGCCTACGAAACCATTCAGGTCGGCAACAAGCTGCCGCTCCTGGAGCCGATGAGCGAAATTGCGGGGCGCATGTCGGTAGTCATGGGGGCGTATTTTCTCGCCAAACACAACAACGGCAGCGGCGTCCTCCTTGGCGGTGTCCCCGGGGTTCTTCCCGGCCGCGTGGTTGTGGTCGGCGGAGGCACCTCCGGGGTTAACGCCATGCGCATGGCCAAAGGTCTCGGCGCCGATGTGACCATTCTCGATATCGATCTCGAGCGCCTGCGCTTCCTCGATATCGCGATGGACAATTTGCACACGCTTTACTCGAACGAAGCCAACCTGAACGATTTGATGGCCGATTGCGACCTGCTGATCGGCGCGGTCCTGTTGCCCGGGGCAAAGGCGCCGAAACTGATCACCCGCGCGATGCTGCGCAAAATGAAGCCCGGCAGTGTGCTGGTCGATATTTCGATCGACCAGGGCGGCTGCGCCGAAACTTCGCGGGCCACCACTCATGTTAACCCGGTGTATGTGGAGGAAAACGTGACCCACTACTGCGTGGCCAACATGCCGGCGGCGTACGCCCGCACGGCGACCCAGGCCCTAACGAATGTAACATCCCGCTATGTCGACTTGCTGGCTAATTTCGGTGTCGAGCAAGCCTGCAAGGAGCAGCCGGCCCTGATCGGCGGGATCAACACCCGCGAAGGAAAGCTCACTTGTAAGGCTGTGGCTGAAGCGCACGGCATGAAGTACGAACCTCCCCTGTGACGGATTGCCATCCCGGGCGAATAGACTTAGCCCTGTGGCCATCAATCACTCGTTGGCCCCTGGTTCGCCAATCCGGCGGTCCATACTCCCCTAAGCCGCAGCGGGACATTTGCTGAACGTTGGAAGACCAACAAGGGCAAGGCCGAAATGGCCTCTTGCTCCGATTTATGTAATACCCGAGTATGGGTCTCTCAATTACCACTATGAAAAAATATATCTGCATTCTTGCTGGCGCTGCATTGCTTGCGGCTTGCGAACAAAAGACCGAAACCGTGGTCCCGGCGGCAAGTCCAACCCCGGCAACCTCCACTGACACGACGACAACAACGACCACGGAATCTCCGGCGGCGACGGCGACGGCAACGGCAACACCTTAACCGTTCGGTCGCGATCAACTCCCTTATCCCTATGAAAAAATACATCATCATGCTAGCTGGCGTCGCCTTATTGGCGGGCTGCGAAAAAAGTGAAACCACCACGGTTAATCCCGCTGGCGGTGAAAAGAAGACGGAAAATAATACGACCGTCGTGAAAGAACCCTCGAGCTCGAGCAAGACTGAGAGCAGCACGACGGTGAAGTCGGACGGTGCTGACACCACGAGCAAGACGACGACAACCTCGTCGCCAAATCCGTAATTCCGGAAGTTTCCCCATGGGGTCTTCCTGCGCCTGGCGTGGGAAGACCCTTTGTTTTTATAGCCGGGGGCGCGTGCGACCCGCTATGAGTTAGTGCTTATGCCGGGGTCACAAAGCTTCCCGCCGACCAAACGGCTTCTTAAACGGGCCGACTTTGAGCGGGTCCGTCGGGAAGGCGCATTCGTTAGGGGAGCCCTCATTTCTCTCGGTTGTCTGAAGATCGACGGTCACGAGCTTCGCGCCGGCTTCGTCACTTCACGCCGTATCGGGAACGCCGTCGTTCGTAACCGTGTTCGGCGGCGTCTGCGGGAAATTTTCCGCCGTCATCAGGAGCACCTGGTCCCGGCGCATTATCTGGTCACGATCGCGAATCCCGCCGGCGCAAAAGCGACCTTCTCAGAGTTGGAACATGAGTGGTTGCGTCTGGCCAAGCGCACTTCTATTCTAGCGCCCTGATGCTCGCAATCGCGCGTTTCATTATCCGTTTTTATCAAAAATTTCTGTCGCCCGTCCTGCATTCGTTCGGCGGAAGTGCCGGCGGTTGCCGCTTTCATCCGACTTGCTCGGACTATTTTTTGCAGGCGATTGAAACTCACGGCTTACTCCGCGGGTACTGGTTTAGGAATGGGACGGATCGCGCGGTGCCATCCATGGGGCGGTTCGGGTTCCGATCCTGTGCCGCCCGGCGAAACGGCTTTGGCGCCTGCAGGGACCGCGGGGAAATAATCAGGTTTTATGGATCGCACAGCCTGGGCTGCCGTTATCGCTTCCGCTATTGGCCTTGTCCTTTGGTACACCTACATGGCCAAACAGGCGCCGCCGCCGGCCGTAGCCAGCGCCCCCTTTGTTCAGGCTTCGCCCTCATCGTCACCGTTGGTGTCGCCTGCTGCTCCAACCTCAGCGCCGGTTGCCTCTGCGCCGAATGCTTCGCCCGCACCATCCGCGACCGTCGCTCCCACCTTCGCCGAAGCGCGTGAAACCCTGCGCAATTCAGATGTCGAAGTTCAACTGACCAATAAAGGCGGCGCCATTTCGGAAGTTACACTTTTGAATCACCGGGCCATCGACGGCGAGGTTGTGCTCAATGCGGGCAATCGAACGCCCATCGCCGCGAACGTTAGCGATCCGGCATCGCCGTCGTTCCCGGAGTACAAGGCGACCCGCCAGGGTGACTCGGTGCAATACGAGTACGCCTCACCCCAGGGCATCACCATTCGGAAAAAGTACTCGTTCGCTGCGCCTAACGAAAAGAAGGATAACTATCTGATCCAGCTTGACCTCGAGGAGATCAATAACGGTGCCCAGCCGGTGAACGACGGTGGCTACTATCTGACCCTTGGCACAGCCGCTCCTATTCATCCGAAGGATTATCCGTCTTACACCCGTTTGGTTTGGTCGGTGGACGCCAAGGGCAAGGGCATCGATACCACCTGGTTCGGAGGCGGCGGCGGGTTCCTCGGATTGGGCGCGCGCGCACCGCAGGCTCTCTATCAGGAAAACGTTCACAACGCGGAGTGGGCGGCCGTCAGCAGCCAGTTTTTTGCAACCATCATCGTCCCGTTGAACGGCCGCGCCGACGGCGTCTGGGCACGCCGCTTCGATATTCCGTCCGAGAAGCCGCTCTGGGGAATCGAAGGGGCCGTGCATCTGCCCCCCTCGACCATTGCCCCCGGGCAAACCTCATCCGCCGCCTTCGAAATCTACGCCGGGCCGAAGCTGTATCATAAGCTGGCAAGTCTCGGACATAACGAAGCCGAGATCATGAATTTCGGCATATTCAAACTCGTTAGCCAGTTCCTGCTCAATTTCATGAATTGGCTTCACAGCATTGTGGGGAGCTATGCCATTGCGATTCTCGCGCTCACGACCGTCATCCGCCTGGTTCTCTGGCCCGTTCAAGCCAAGGCCAACAAGTCGATGAAGCAGACGGCGGCGCTCGGCCCCAGGATGCAGGAGTTAAAGGAGAAGTACAAGGACGACCCGACGCGCATGAACTCGGAGGTGATGAAGCTTTACAAGCAGTATGGCATCAATCCCGTCGGCGGATGTCTTCCCATGGTCATCCAGATCCCGATTTTCTTCGGTCTCTACACCATGCTTGGACAGGCAGTTGAACTGCGGAACCAGAAATTCCTCTGGGTCCATGACCTTTCGCAACCGGACACGGTGGCGCATTTGCCGGGATTCAATTGGCCGATCAACATTCTGCCCCTCTGCATGGCTGCGACCCAGGTCTGGCTGATGCAGATGACGCCGAAGACAGGCGATCCCACCCAGCGGCGCATCATGATGTTCACCCCGCTGATCTTCATGTTCATCTGTTACAACTTTGCCGCAGCTCTGGCCTTGTATTACACTGCCCAAAACCTGTTTAGTATTCTCCAGTTCTACCAAACCCGTAACCAACCGATGCCTGCTCTCACCAAAGTCGCGCCCGCTGGAAAGGGCGGCCGAAAATGAACCTGACGCCGAAAGAGATCCTCGACGACATTCTTGGCTTTCTTGGCTTCGTGGTTGAAATCCAGGAGACGCAGAACGAATCGGGCAACCTGGTTCTGCAAATCTATACTGAGGAAAGTGCGCGGATTATCGGGCGCGACGGCGAAACCCTGGAAGCTCTGCAATTCCTCGTTAACCGGCTGATCCAGGCGAAGGACAAGGACGCGCGCAAGGTTATCGTCGACTGTGAACTCTACCGTTCGATGCGCGAGGACAAGATCGTGCAACGAGTCCGTGAGTTGGCCGAACGGGTCCGGGTGACCGGTCGCTCACTTGCAGCTTGAACCGATGAATTCCTATGAGCGGCGCATTGTGCACAACGCTTTCAAGGACGATCCGGATGTCGCCACCTGGAGTCCTTCGGATTCGGCGCGCATCAAGCAGATCACGCTCTTGAAGCGGCAGGCGAAAAAGGAACCGGCTGCGCAGACGCAGGAATCCTAGAACGGGACGACGCGGAGGTCATCCCTCCATGCATCGCTCCTGTATCTAAGAACCGCCGCGTGTCATCTGGGACGAGCTCCGTCTAGTCCTGCTCTTCTTTGGCCGACAAGATTATCTCGGAAGAAACCGCGCCGCTTCCTTGTGCAGGCCGCGCCGGACTTCGGGCCGCCACCTGAACTTATGAAGCAGAGGATTGGCCCTTCCTTCCACGCAGTCGGCGATGAGTTCGCCGAGGACTGGCGCAAATTTGAATCCGTGGCCGCTGTCTCCCGCGGCGATGAAGAATCCCGGCCGCTCCGGATCGCCCGCGATCCAGAAATCGCCGTCGTTCGTGTCGCAGTAAAGACAAATGCGCTTATGAACAATCGGGGCATTGGCGATACCGGGAAACGCCCATCGCAGGAATTCGCGCAGTTCATCTTCCTGCTCTTTGGTGACGACCCGCTCGGCTGAATCGGGACGCATTTCGCGCCCGGGGCCGTGCAATCCGAACTTCACCACTCCATCCGGCATCGCCGGAAATCCGTAATAACCCGTGCGCGTGATATCGGCTCCGAACATCGGAAAACGATCGCGGTGAAATGGCGCAGGGTCGTTAGGCCGAAGATGAAACAACGGATGTCCGGTCGAACGGAAGAATCCGGCGGTGAAAGGAAACAAGTGAGGTGTCCAGGAACCCGTCGCTGCAATCACGGCGTCGGCCTGCGAGTCGCCCGCCGCCTTCCAGCAGCACCCCGCTGACACCGCCATTTTTCTCATCCAGGCCGGCGAACCGCGCGGCCTGGCGCACTTCCACGCCGTTATCCAGCGCCTGCTGCAATAACACACTGACCGCGCGCCCGCTTTCCGCGTAACCGCCTTCCGGATCGTAGACCCCGCCGCGAAACCGCTCGGCATTAAAGGCCGGAAACCGAAGCCTTAGCTTATCGGTGGTCATCTCTTCCACCCGGTGGCCGCGCGTTCTCAGCAGTCGAAATGTTTCGTATTCGAAATCGCCGGGCTTCATTTCATCCTGCGTGAGAAAAAGTTCCCCATTCTCGTGATACAACTCGACGCCCAATGAGTGATTCCATTCGCGCCAGCGCGCGATCGCTCGCTCCGCCAGCGCGGTATAATCCTCATCCGCTCCATAACAGGATCGCACGGCCTTGCTAATATCGGTGCTGGCGGCCAGCGGGTGGGGAATCGGTCCCGGATCGAGCAGGGTGACGCGATGACCCCGCCGTTTGAGCTCAATCGCGGCGACGACTCCGTTGATACCGGCGCCGATGATGATGGTCGTAAGCATCAGATGGAATCGGCAGTGCCCCGAGAGTCGGATCCTACAATTGAAAGTCGAAAATGATTTTGCCGACGCGCTCGTTTTTCGCAGCGTGCGCCACAGCGTCTTTCATTTCGCTGAGCCCATAACGCTTTTCAATCGGCGTCGCCAGCGAACCCCGCCTGGCCATTTCAAAGATCGGCCCGAACGCTTCCATTCGCTCGGCCAAGGTGGCTTGGTCGTACCAACGGTTGATCCAGATTCCGCGAACGCGCAGATCTTTGAAAATAAGCAGGCCGATCGGCACCTTTAACGGTTGAAGGCTCATCGATCCGAATGTCACCAGCGTCCCGCCGTAGGCCAGAGAGTTCGCCACGCGAAGAGCGCTATCGCCGCCCACGCAATTGAGTCCAAGGCGAATCTCGGCGCCTCCGGTCGCTTTTCGCACTTCATCCCGCACATGTTCGTCATCGAGCAATACCACGTCGGCGCCAATCTTCTTCAACTCGTCGATCAATTCCGGCGCGCCTAACGAGATTGACCGTTCGATAACCCAATTCATGGGCAATCTGGATAACCGCGCGCCCGGCAGCCGAGTTGGCCGCATTTTGCATAAGCCAATCGCCTTTCTTCAGTTCGACATATCCATGAAGCAGCCGCCAAGCGGTCAAAGGATTGATTTTTAGCATCGATGCCTGAGCCGGATCGATCCCGGCGGGAACAACCACCAGTTCTTTCGCTTCTACTGCGACCGCATCGCGCCAGGTGCCGATGTGATGTGGTGGAATGACCAGATCGTTCATGGCCACCCCAGAGACGTGGGCGCCAACAGAGACGACCGTCCCGGCACCTTCGAATCCCGGAATCGCCGGAACTTCGCGCCGTCCGGGATACTTTCCCTCGATGGCATTCAAGTCCGCCGGATTAATCGGGGCCGCTCGCATTTGGACAACCACCTCGCCATCACGCGCTTCCGGCCATGGTTGTTCCACCAATTGCAGAACCTCGGCGGGAATTCCGTGTTTTTCGTAAACAACTGCGTTAATACTCTTTTTCACGGATGAGTTCGGCGCTGCAGCCTACGTCTAAGGTTTTGTCGAGCAATCTGCAATCAGGCGCCCGCGTCGCCTTGCTTGGGATGGTAATCAATTTTGTTCTCGCGGCCGCGAAGATTATAACCGGCTTTCTGGGGAATTCTTATGTCCTCATTGCGGACGGAATCGAATCCGCGCTCGATATCGCCGGCTCGGTTGTGATCTGGGGTGGATTGAAGGTCGCGGCGCGCCCCCCGGATGAAACCCATCCGTATGGTCATGGCAAAGCCGAACCGCTCGCCGCCATCGTGGTTTCGATTGGCGTTTTGGCCGCGGCCCTTGGCCTGGCCGTGCAAAGCGTTCGCGAAATTTTTCTGCCGCATCACGCCCCTTCGCCTTTCACGCTCGTGGTGCTCGTGAGCGTCATCATTACCAAGGAGTTGATGTATCGCTACGTCATCCGCATCGGGCGCGATTTTGAGAGCACGGCCGTGCAGACGGATGCATGGCATCATCGAACGGATGCCCTGACGTCGTTAGCCGCACTGATTGGCATTTCCGTTGCGCTCATCGGCGGAGTCGGATGGGAGAGCGCGGACGATTGGGCGGCCCTTTTTGCCTGCGCGCTTATCGCCGCGAATGGTGTCCGCCTTCTCCGGCCGGCGCTTCACGAAATCATGGATACCGCGCCGGGGGCGGCTTTCGTCAGCCGCGTGAAAAACGCGGCCGCCAGTGTGGCCGGCGTGCGCGAAGTGGAGAAGTGTTACATCCGCAAAATGGGGCTGAGCTTTTACGTGGATCTCCATGCAAGTGTCGATGGCGGCATCAGCGTGCGCGAGGGCCACGATATCGCTCACAAGGTCAAACGTGCCATCCAGGAGGAGAACTCGCGGGTCGCCGACGTCATGGTCCACATCGAGCCCGACCAGCGGTGATCAAAAAAGTGGGACGACACGGAGGTCATCCCTCCAGATCACGTCGACGAATTGAGCGCCTCCAGGGTGGCATGGAGGGACGAGCTCCGTCTCGTCCCATTTTAGGGCTTTGTAGGGGAAGCGGCTAGGAAGCCGCTCCTCGAGTCTCTTGAAGGACCGTCAGCAGCGCGGTCGTTAGGCATTTGCGCGCCCGCTTGATTTGTCGACTGAAACGAATCAACCGGATCATCGAACCTGGGCGGGATACCAGATAGCGAACGAGCCGCCGCGCCATCGTTCGCTGGCGTTGCACATCGAAAAGCACATGAGCCGGCAGGGGAAATGGCTCCTCCGGAGTGTCGCTCAACGACTCTTAGCGACAGCAACGCGAGGCCGTTTTCACGGCAGATCGCTGCGATCGTCGCCGATTCCATGTCGATCGCAATGGCCTGCTCTCGCTACCAAAGCTCCGCGCGGTCGGCCGAGCGAATCGATCATTTGCGAAGCCGTGAAGAGCTTGCCATCGTGTGGCTTAATCGCCGCCAGCGCTCTTCGCCGCCCGCAAGAATGGCCGCTCGGAATAATTCGACGCCAGGACGAGGTCGCCCACCGAAGAACCGTCGGAATGGTTGCTCCGGCAAATCCCGCGGCAATGAGGAAATTCCGGCGTCGAATGCCGGAGATATTCTCGGAGACGCCTTTCCGCCAGGGCGGCGTCCGACTCCCGTGTGCAGGACTTCGATCGGCGTCCGGCCGATGGATCCGGCAACGACGCCAATATCATTCGTTCGTCCCGCGATTCCGCGAATAAAATCGCGGCTCTCCGCCGGCAGGGCAAAGGTGACCGCGATCATGTCGTCTGCGCCATGGCGCGCGGATTATTTTGCGGAATCGCTGCGCACGACATGGATAATCAGGTTTTTCCTGGATGAACCGGGGGTTGCGTTTCTCGTTAGGCGAAACCGCAGGAATGTGCGCCCCCGGCAAATTGCCGAGCGCGTTCTTAAACTGGGTTTCCTGCTGCGCGGCGATTTCCACCGCCACATTGATCTGCCTGTCGTCCGGCAAGCCGATGGTCGCGCTCGCGTCTGCTTTGCGCGCCAAGTCGGCTACTTGCTCCGCTACGTCTTTCATGTCGCTCGGCCGGCGCTGGGATCGTTAGGTCTCCGAGATCGAGCGTCGGAGGAGGCATTTCTTTCGCGAAGCGTCCCGCAGGGATTGTTCCAATTGCTTGGTCGCCTGATCGGCCAGCAGTTTTCGATTGGGATTCGCGGCTTCGTGTCGCGCGATAAAGAAAAGTCCGGCAGCCACATTCACCGCCATCAGAATGAGGAAGGCGACTCCCACACGCAGGGACATTTTCGCCCGCGTTCCAATGCCGCCGGATCATCCTGGAACACCACTTCCGGCCGGTCCCCTTGCATCCCGGAATGGATTCGCCGCGCCGCTGCCAGTTCCTTCTGCATGTGCGGGTCCTTTTCGAGCCGCGCCTCCAGATCTCTCCGCTCCCATTCGTTTAGTTTGCCATCGAGATAATCGAAAAGCTTGGCTGGGCTCATGGTCGTGTCGCAGCGTGATGTGTCGCGCGGCGGCGCGCAAATTGAAAGCGCGGTCTTCGGCGGGAATGGAGGGATGACCTCCGTGTCGTCCCAAATATTTGGGACACGACGGAGCGTGTCCCTCCAGAGCCGGGCTGACCGTCGCGCTTCTTCGCCTTCGCCCCATCGAGCGTGACTAACCACTTCCCCCTCAATTTGCTCTTTCCCCTCGTGGAAATAGACTGCTTCACTCGTGGAAGGGGATGCTCATGCAAAATGGTTCCGCGGTGGAGGCTGGCGTCGTCGCGCCATCATTGCTTTTGCTGCGCTCCTTGTCCTGCTGGCGTTGTTTCATCGGCCGGTCCTTCTGGCTGTTGGAGAGACGCTCGCCCGGCACTTTGCTGCCCGCGAGCATTTGAAACTCGATCTGCGTCTCGAAGGATCCGTCTTCACCAATCTGACCATCCGGGATCTCCATGTCAGGCCCACGGGTCCGAGCGCGGTCGAAGCGATCGATATTCGCTATGTGCGGCTGTCCTACAATCTTTTCGGATTATTCCACGGGATGCGCGATTTTTTTCGTTCGGTCGATGTCGAGTCCGCCCGCCTGGTCTTTGATCCGGACAAGGATGGAAAAAAGGAGGAACACAAACAGAAGCCGAGATTTTGTCCTCCCGGCGATTTTCCCCGACGCCGTTCGTCTTTCGGATGTTTCGGTCGTTATCCGGGATAGAGCCTAACGATACCGAGATCGAGCATGTTTTTCTTTCGCTCGACCCAAAAAGAAATGAGGATCTTCGGGCCCAGGGTGTAAAACTTTTCAGCGGCCAGAATTTCCCAAATATTTCCGGACAAACTTCCTACACAAATCGCAATCTGATCGTGCGAAATCTCCGAGTCGGGGATGATCGTTTCGAGCTCGTTAACATCGATGGCTCGCAGCTCTCGCGAAAGATTATTGGCGTCAAGCTTCAGTCGCCTTTCGGTGGCGGCCGAATTGATGTCACCGGATCGATCCGTGAGGACCAGCGCAATCCGTTCGTCGACCTCCATTTGAATGCGGCCAACTTCTCCGCGGCGTCTCTGAACAATTACATCGGTAACGGGGTCAAGCTGGCTGGCGCAGTTAAGAACATCACGCTTAATGCGACCGGGATCATCGATGTGCCAAAATCATGGAACGGTACGGCGGACGTGGAGCTCGACCATGTCAGCAACGGTCCCGTCGCCATCGATCGATGCTCTCTCAGGGTCCTGGCCAGCAACGGCACGGCAACATTCAGGCGGGTGAAATCGTCCAGGGAGAGAATCGTTTCGAGGTCCAGGGCTCCGCCGCTCTTCCGGAAGACACTGACGAATTTGGCCGATCGCCCGCAAATTTGGCCGTTCGTGCAAATGCGCTGGATTTGAAAGCGGTAACCGCTGGCGTGGCCCATAAGTTCAGCGGCGCGGCCAGCCTGGAAGGAAAGCTGACAATCTCCAATGCAACGCTTTCAGCTGAGCTGCAGATCAGCGGCGGTCCCATGCAATTCGAAGGAGGCAGCGTGCAGAAGTTCTCCGGAAAGGCGACCGTGCTGCGTTCGATGCCGTCGCTCGAGTCTAACAAGCCGTGGTACACGGGGTTGCGGTCGAACCTGATCTTCGATGCCAGCGACGTGCGCTTCAAAGACAGGGCCGTTGATTCCGCCCATGGAGAGATGTTTTCCAAGGAAGAGCTCGTAACCGTGGAGACGCTTCAGGTGAAACGAGTTAACGACGATTTCGTTATGCACGGCCACTATCGATTGCCGGCGACCTGGCTGATACAAGAAAGCAACCCGCCGACTTCGACCTGTCGTTGAATGCTCCGCAGCTTTCGGATCTGTGGGTCAAGGATTCTCCCGATCGTGTTTCTGGCCCGCTCCAGGCCAACGGGCAGTTCCGTTGGCATGATGGCTTGGCCGATGGCCAGCTTCAGATCAGCGGCCAGGAATTAAAGGTGCGCGATCTGGTGATTCACCAGCTGAGTTCGCAATGTTCGATCGCTCGTAGCGTTATCTACGTTAACGACTGCTCGGTGATGTTAAATGCCCACGACTTTGTAAATGCGACCGGCCAGTTCGATTTGAAGGGGCGCCAGGCGTACTCCGGGAAAGCTTGTGGCGCAGATGGCCGATCTTTCGACCTTGAAGCCCGTCCTGCGCAAAGCGGGCAACCAGAACGAGCTCGCCGGTTCGTTGCCATCAACTGGAGTGGCAAAGGCGAACGGAAAAGCTTTCAGAACATCCGGAAGCCTCAAGTTCAATCTCGATAAGGGACGCTATGGCGATGTCCAGTCGATTCAATCGCGCATCGATTCGGCTTACTCACCGGACGGCCTGGATGTGCCGATCATGTTTCTTTCGAGCAACAAGATGGTGTTCCAGGCGATCGCCCGCGCCCATGGAAAAACGTTTGAAATCGACAAAATCGAGCTGACGCAGGACAAATCGAAATACGCCACTGGGTTTCTCTCCATCCCGTTCGTTTGGCAAAATCTTGGCAGCGGATCGGAACTGTTTCCGGCGGGCGATCCGGTCTCGGTAACGTTCCAGTCGGAAAATCTGGAGCTTGGGAAACTTTTCCAGGATCTTGGAATCAAGTCCGGAGTGAGCGGAGTCGTTAGTATGAAGGCCGACCTGCACGGTCCTCTGAATCGAGTTGAAGGCGGCCTCGAGGTGCATGCGCGCAATTTGCAGAGCGATCAGCTCAAGAGGCTCCAGCCGGCCACGTTCGATTTTACCGCCCAGACTGCGTCAGGGCAGCTGAATCTCGCGGGCAAGTTGCAGCAATCCAACATCCAGCCAATCGAGCTGACCGCGCAGATTCCGTTCAACCTCGCCGAGGTATTGCGAAACGGGGGCTGTGCCTGATAACACGCCGGTCACGGCCAAGCTTCACCAGCCGCGAAGTTCGGTGAATTTCATCCGGCAATTTGTGCCGGACGTCGAACAGCTCGACGGCGATGTCGGTATCGACGTCGATGTTCGGGGCACGGTCGGCAAAACCGGTTTTCAGCGGATCGGCCGACATGACCGTGAACGTCGCCCGCTCGAGCAACGTAACGCTACCTGCGCTTCGCGGATTCAAGGCCAGGCTGAATTTTGCCAACGACACTTTAAAAATGGAACAGTTCGGCGGCGAGCTATCCGGTGGGAAATTCGCCCTGACCGGCGGAATGAAATTCCATAGCCTAACGAGCGCTGATATCGATCTCCAGTTGAAGGCCGACAGCATCCTGGTGGCGCGAAACGATGCCGTCACCGCGCGCGCCAATGCTGATATCAAGGTCGTTGGACCGCTTTCGAGTGCGTCGGTTACCGGAACCGTGGAGATGACGAACAGTCAATTCTTGAAAAACCTCGATCTCATTCCCATCGGGCTTCCCGGCCGCCCGGCTCCGCAGCCGCCCTCTTCCCGTCCCGAGTTCTCATTTCCTGATCCGCCGATCCGCGACTGGAAGTTCGACGTGGCTATCAAAACCAAGGATCCGTTTCTGATTCGAGGTAATCTCGCGAACGGCGGCGCCGTCTGCGATCTGCATCTCGTTGGCACCGGTTTGCGTCCCGGTCTGCAGGGTCTGATCCGTCTGGAACACGTGGAAGCGACGCTTCCCTTCAGCCGGCTCGAAATCGCCTACGGCTTCCTTTATTTTGATCCGAGCGATTCACTGAATCCGAAAATGGATTTCCATGGCACATCCGTTATTCGGGATTACACGATCCATGTTTATATCTATGGGACTTCGCTTGAACCTCTGGCGGTCTTCACCAGCGAACCGCCCCTGCCTCAGGAGGAGGTCATTTCGCTCCTTGCCACCGGGACCACTCGCGAGGAATTGGCCGGCAACAATAACGTTCTCGCCAGCCGCGCCGCCATGCTACTCGTGCAACAGCTCTACCGAAAAGTCTTCAAGACCGGGCAGGGGACCCAGAGCAGTTCCGTCTTTGATCGCCTCGACGTCGATGCCGGCCAGACCGATCCCCGGACCGGGCAGCAGCAGGCCAGCGCTCGCTTCAAAATAAATAACCACTTTGTTTTGGTTGGAGATGTTGAAGTCGGTGGCAGCTTTCGCGGGATGGTAAAGTATGTAATTCGGTTCCGTTGAAATGCGCTGGCGCCCGTTTCTCTTCCTGATCTGCCTGTTCTGTCCGTTCATAGTGACAGCGCAGGATTCGCCGCGCCCGGCCCGCCCGGAGGAAAAAGCCGAGCAACAGCATGAACAAGCGCGCCAACAGGAAAAGAAAGCTGCCCGCACAAACATTATCGAGATCGAGGGCGAGAAGAATTTCAGCGACAAGGAACTCCGCTCACAATTAAAGGAGCAAGTTGCCACGATCAACGATTTCGGCCTCACGCCGGCGCGCGCGGACGACGCCGCTTTTTTCCTGGAGCTGTTTT
Source organism: uncultured Verrucomicrobiae bacterium (assembly GCA_963824205.1). GTDB lineage: Bacteria > Verrucomicrobiota > Verrucomicrobiia > Chthoniobacterales > UBA10450 > JBBRDU01. The sequence continues at coordinate 2,246,942 of CAWGOG010000001.1, forward strand.
ATCGCAAGCACGGCTTCATGAAGGCCAGTGTCCATTACGTGATCGAATCGGGCCAGCGTCTGAAACTGCAGATTGATGAAGGCCGGCTCTTTACCCTCGGCACGGTCACTTTTGGCGGGAACGCGCACGAGCCCGCGGGACGATTGTTCGACTACGCCATGGGGCCGACGCGGCAGCGCTACAGCAAACTGCAAAAAAATCTGCCCTTTGTTTCCTCCGACGTCGAAGAGGGCGCCGATCTCGTCCATCGCTTTTACATCGCCGAGGGGTATCTCGATTCGGTCGTCGAGAAACCGCATTACGCTTTTCACGACGACACCGGCGTGGTCGACGCGCTCATTTCCATTAACGAAGGACGACAATACTTTTTCGGGGAAATTACATTTTCCGGCAAAAAGATTTACGAAGCCGAAGCACTGCGTGGACAAATCAAGGATCTGCTGGACCAGCCTTTTACCGATGCGCGTGTGGCCGACATTCCGCGCCGGCTCCAGTCCTATTTTAAGACTCGCGGTTATTTCGCAGTAAAAGTGGAAGCGACGGCCCAACCGGAAGCGGCGCGCGACGGGCGCATTCCAGTGCAGGTCGCCATTTCTGCCGGCCCGGTTTATCACTTTGGCGACGTTTCAGTGACCGGTTTGCAAAGGCTTCGTCCGAGTTATGTCGAGAAGCGGTTCAGTAAACTTCAGGGACAAACCTATAGCCCGGAAATTTTGGACGATAAATTCCGGACTCTCATGCGCAGCGGCCTGTTTAATCTTCTTCAGATTAACCCGGTACCGGAGCCCGGCGACACTCTGGCTCTGCAAATTTCGGCCGAAGAAGCCAAGAGCAAGCAGCTGGGATTCTCTGCCGGCTACGGCACCTATGAGGGCTTGATCGGCGGCGTGCAGTATCGCGAGCTCAACTTGTTTGGCTATGGGCGTCCCCTAACGACATCGGTGGAGGTGTCTCAACGAAGCTACAAGGGCGAAATCCTCTACGAGGATCCTTATCTCTTCGATACCGAATTCGATCTTAAGACACGCGTCGGCGCATTAACTTTCGATTTCGACGGTTACTCAAAATTCGAAATTGGCGGCAGCATCGGCCTGACCCGGAAGATCACCAAACAATACGAAGTCAGCGCGGTCTTCTCGGTTCGCCACGTGGAGGTGACGAGCGCTTCGATTCCCGTTCGATTCCTTGGTGATACTTCCTACCTCATCGACGCGCTCGGATTCACCCAGACACTTGATTTGCGCGAGGATCCGCTGGTCGATCCCCGCGGCTTTATCGCCGGAAACACCATCGATATCGCCAGCACCGCATTTGGCGGCGAGATAGAATTGGTCCGCGCAACCGTTCGCCTCGGTTATTACATTCCCTTCGGCCCCAAACCCCTCACGCCCGGGGTGGCCACTGATCAGGAAGCACCAAAAAATCCGTGGCAGCGTTTCTGGCAGCAATCGTCACTCGCCTTCGGCGCGCGCATGGGAGGTGTGCACTCCCTGAACCACAGCGGACCGGAAGAGCCCACCACGATTCCGATCGACGAACGCTTCTTTAATGGTGGCGGCACCACCGTTCGGAGTTTCGGCGAGCGCGACCTCGGGCCGCTCGTCCGCGGGAATCCGCTCGGGGGCGAATTTTTCACGGTCTTCAATGCCGAGTACACCTTCCCGATTTACGGCGAGCTTCAGGGTGCGGTCTTCTACGACGCCGGCAATCTTCTGCCGACCTCGGAGCATCCTGGTTTGGACGACATGCGTTACGCTCTTGGCGGTGGTTTGCGCTACAAACTGCCCATCGGCCCTATCCGTCTCGATTACGGCTGGAACCCTGATCGGCAGCCGGGCGAAGATTTCGGCGCTTTTCACTTCAGCTTCGGCTTCGCCTTTTAAAACTAATCCGGAAGCCAGTTTGGAGAATCGACATGCGAAGCGAGGTCCTAACGGTGTCATGGAGGGACGAGCTCTGTCTCGTCCCACTTTTTTAGATCTCTCCCTTCGTGATTAGTCTTACTCTTTCCTGAACGCGCATGGATAAACAAAATCTCGGCGACGTTCCCGCACAAAATTTCCGCGAGCAGCTGCATGAGCTCGCGGATTGGATCGCCGATTATCGCGAAAATATCGGCGCTCTCCCGGTCGCCCCGGCTGCTCCGCCGGGATCGATCCAGAAAGCCCTGCCGGCCACGCCGCCCGAGAACGGCGAATCGTTCGAGCGAATATTTTCGGATTTCAAAAGTGTGATCTTCCCCGGGATCGTGCACTGGAGTCATCCGGAATTCATGGGCTATTTCGGGTCCACCAGCACCGCGCCCGGTATCGAGGGCGAGATTCTGTCCGCTGCCTTGAACGTCAACGCCATGACCTGGCGAACCTGCCCGGCGGCCACAGAGCTCGAAACGGTCGTGATCGATTGGCTGCGCCAATGGCTCCGATTGCCTAACGAGTTTGGCGGCGTGGTTTACGATACCGCCTCCATCGGCATCATGCACGCCCTCGCAGTCGCCCGGGAGGAGGCCTCCACCGACGTTCGGAAGCGCGGCCTGACCGGGCGATCCGATGTGCCGCAGTTCCGGATTTACACCTCCGACCAAACCCACAGCTCAGTCGAAAAAGCCGCCATCGCGCTCGGTCTCGGCGAAGATAATGTCCGGCGTGTCCCGAGTGACTCGGATTTTCGGCTCGATCTGTCGGCACTCGAGAAAATGATCGCGGCCGATCTCGAGAATAAGATGCGACCGCTTGCGATCGTCGCTTCTGTCGGGACAACTTCAACCGCGAGCGTCGATCCGATTCCAGAAATTGCCGAGGTTTGTCGCCGCCACAAAATGTGGCTCCACATCGACGGCGCCTACGGAGCGGGGCTGGCTCTCTTGCCGGAACATGAATGGGTCACCGCCGGTTGGTCCGAAGCTGATTCCATTGTGGTAAACCCGCACAAGATGTTGTTCGTGCCGTTCGATTTCAGCGTTCTTTATTTGCGCGATCTCGAACGGCTCCGTCGCGTCTTCACGCTCGTGCCGGAATATCTGCGCGGCGACACGGTTGAGGCTGAAAAGAATTACATGGACTACGGCGTTCAGTTAGGCCGCCGTTTTCGCGCCTTGAAAGCATGGATGGTTTTTCGAACGTTCGGGAGAACCGGGATCGCCGCCCGCATCCGGGAACATCTGCGGTTGGCTCAATTGCTCGCCACCTGGATCAAAGGCGATTCTCATTTTGAATTGGCGGCACCTGTCGTTATGGGCGTCGTCTGTTTCCGATTCATCGGTAACGATGAATCGTCACGCCCTAGCGTACCGCCAGTCCGGCTCGGACGGAAGGCAGACATTAACAGCGCCATTGCCGAAAGCATCAACGCTTCCGGAAAAGCCTATCTCACTCAAACGAAGCTCAATGGCCGCACAACTCTGCGAATCGGCTTCGGAAACGTTCTCACCACCGAAGACCATCTTGGCCGCGTCTGGAACCTTGTGCGCGAAACGGCCGCAAAGGAAACTGATCGCACGGGAAAACTGTAGGGCGGCGATCTTCGCCGCTGTTTCATCGAATTGGCGCCCAGGATGGCCGCCCTACAGAAAAACCACTTGGCCTTGGCCCGCTTGTCCGTAAATTCCGCCTCCCCGTTTTCAACTTTTACAGGACTACACGCTTATGATGAGGCTGCTCCGCAAGCACAGGAATTGGATGATGGCCGTCATCGCTATCCTCGCGATTCCATTTATTTTTTATTGGAACAAAACGGATCCGAGTCGCGCTGGCCAGGAGTCCGGTGAGCGTGTTTACGGCAAGGACGTTTCGATCATCGAGCTGCGGCGCAATGCGCGCCTTTGCAATCTTGCTCGTCAACTGGGGATGCAAAACCTGATTCGATCCCTTGGGGTGGGGGCAAATTCCGAGGACGAGCTCTATCAGCTATTTGCGGTGAACCTGGTTATTCTGCATCACGAAGCCGCGCAGCTCGGGATCAAACCGACCACGGCGGAGATCACCGACTTCGTCAGAACGCTTCGGCCATTCCGAAGCGCTACCGGGTTCGACCCTAAGAAGTACGACGAGTTTACTCAGACGGTTTTGCCTTCAATGGGTTTTAACGAGGCCCAGATCGAAGAGATCGCTTCCGATGAGCTCGCTTTGAACCGCATTAAACAACTCGTCACTGCCGGCGTGAGCGTGCCCGAATCGCAAAGCAAATTCGAATACGAGCAGATCTACGGGAAATTGGACGTCAGCATTATTCGTCTGCGCGCGTCTGATTTCGCCAAGGAGGTCAAGAATACCGATGACGACATCGCGAAGTATTACGAAGGGCACAAGGCGGTCCTGAAGACCGACGAAAAGCGCAAGGTCGAGTTTGTCACCCTGGCGCTGACCGACGAACAAAAGAAGCTCACTGGCAGGGAGCGCACTGATGTGCTTCAAAAACTGGCCGATCGCGCTAACGAATTCACCCAGGCCCTCGCGGAAAAAGGCGCGGAATTTCATCAGGTCGCGACGAAATTTAATTTGCCGGTGTCGGCCACGGGTGATTTCACCGTTAATGACGGCGACCCGAAGCTGAAGGCGGATCCGGAGATAGCCAACATGGCATTTCAACTCACCAGCCAGGATCCGAATAGCGATGCCATTCAGGGACGCGACGGATTTTACGTGCTTCATCTGGCGAACGTAGAGCCGGCGCGTCAGCTTTCCCTTGAGGAAGCCAGGCCGAAAATTGTTGAGGCGCTGACCGCCAGGCGTTCACGTGAAATGGTGGAAGCAAAGGGCGCTCAGGTGTCGCACGATGTCCGAGAACTCCTCTTGTCGGGTGCGCCGCTTTCGTTTGCGCTCGAGAAATCAAACGTGAAAGCGGAAAAGCTCGAACCGTTTTCGCTCTCCGAAGACATGGATCCCGATGAAGCTCCGAAAGAACCGAAAAAGCGGCCGCCCGATTTCCTGGCTGTTCGCAATGCCGTCGCCAATCTCCAGCCGGGCGAAGTCAGCCAGTTCATGCCCTCGGAAGAGGGCGGGGTCGTGGCGCTGCTCGAGAAGCGCGAATTGCCCAACGAAGCCAAGTTCGCCGAGAAGCGCGCCGATTTTGAGCGTAAGGTCCTGACCAACAAACGCGAGATCGTCTTCTATGAATGGCTGCGCGATTGCCAGCGCGAGGCCGGCATCCTGAAGGCGAAAGATAAGGCCAGTTAGGCACAGGGCTGTAGAGAAGCGGCCAGCTTCCCATCCTTCTTCTGTAGCGGCGGTCTGCGACCGTCGCACTTATTCTCGCCGGCTCATGCTCTTGATCATGATCGCACGAATCTAGAATGCGACGGTCGCAGACCGCCGCTACAAAGAGCGCGCAACTGCCGGGCGGCCATTCCTGGCCGCCGTCTCGCTGCAGAAGTAAAAAATAAAAGGGGTGCGCTAATCTGCTTGCCGGTTTACTCAATCATCTGATGGAGGAGCGCGACCAGATCTTCGACGATGCCAATGGCGATCTCGCCATTGGCGAGCTGGAGAGCGCGGTCGAAAAGTACCGGAAAACGGTCGAGCTCGATTCCCTCTTTTTCGATGGCTGGCATGCGCTCGGGATGGCCCTGATGAAGCTCGGCCGGTTCAAGGAAGCAATCGAAGCCGGCAAGAAGTCGATTGAATTGCGCCCTAACGATCAAATGGCCTGGACCAGCCTTTCGCTCTTCTACGTCCGCGACGGCAACATCAAGGAAGCCGAAGCTGCCGGAGCGAAGGCGAAGGTTCTGTCCTGGGGCGGCAAGATTGCCAAAGAGTAGGGCCCTTCGGGCCCGGAGTTGCGGAGTGATGGGGCGGGGAGGGACGAGCTCGCTTGCCGGCCGTAGCCTTGGCGAAGGCTGGTCTCGTCCGCTTCTTGTGTAGCGGCGGTCTGTGACCGTCGCATTTTTCCTAAGTTTCCGACGGTCATAGGACCGCCGCTACAAAGAGCGACCTGTAGGGCGGCCATTCCTGGCCGCCGCTCCGAAAAATCCCCCAGAACAAACTTATTGACTAATCGGAACTTTCAGAAAATACTGAAAGTAGTGACAACAGAGAATAGACCGGATTCGAAAGCTCTCACCCAGGCACGCGACGAATTTGTCAGTCAGTGGGGCGCGATCGGCAGCGCCTGGGGCATTAACCGCACCATGGCCCAGATCCATGCCCTTCTTATCACCACCGCGGCCCCTCTTTCCACCGACGACGTTATGGCCGAGCTCAAAATCAGCCGCGGAAACGCTCACGCTAATCTCCGCGATCTCGTTGGCTGGGGCCTCGTCCGGAGCGTCGTCAGAAAAGGCGAACGCAAGGAATTCTTCGAGGCCGAGAAAGATGTCTGGAAAATGTTTTGCACCATCCTGCGCGAGCGACGCCGGCGTGAGCTCAGGCCTGCGCTGACGGTTTTGAAGGAGTGCGGCGAGCGAACCCGTGAAATCAAGGGGTCGGAAGCGGCGGTTTTTCGAAAACAAATTCGTTCTCTAGCCGACTTCCTGGAAGTCGCGGATGGCGTCATCACCAAGATCTCGCGCTCAGAACAAAGTACGGTCATTCCGTGGGCTCTGAAATTTTTGAAATGAAAGACTGGGAACCGTTAACCAATGAACCAAAAGCAAAGGAATAAGTTATGACACCAATCGTTTACACCTACATCAGCTACCTTGTGATCAGCATCCTGCTCACGATCTGGGTGGCTCACACCTTGCATAAGAACGGCAGAATTTTTCTGGTGGAGGCGTTCGGCGGTAACGAGCCGCTGGCAGACTCGATAAACCATCTTCTGGTGGTCGGATTTTACCTGATCAACATCGGTTACGTGACCCTGGCCTTGAAGGAAAGGATCGCTCCTGAAGATCTGCGGCAAGTCCTGGAAGTACTGAGCGGCAAAGTGGGAATCGTTTTGCTCGTTCTTGGGGGCATGCATTTCTTCAACCTGTTTGTCTTTTCGAAGATGCGGCGACGTGCGCTCCTGCTGCATGTGCCACCTCCGCTCCCTCCGGATGCCCGTGTCGCGGTCAACCCTCAATGAAGCGGTTGTACATTCTCTACGACGGCCAGTGCGCCATCTGTCGAAATTGCTGCGCCTGGTTGCAGCAGCAGCCGGCATTCGTGGAACTGAAGTTCATTTCTTTGCAGGCCGATGATCTCGCCCTGCGCTTTCCGGGCATCGAAGCCTTCGATCCTGCCGAACGGCTCATTGTCATTGCCGACGATGGAGCCCTTTACCGCGGCGCGTCCGCCTGGGTCATGTGCCTGTGGGCGTTAAAGAACTTTCGAGTGTGTGCCTGCCGGCTGAGCGATCCTCTGCTGCTTCCGTTTGCTCGCGTCGCCTGCGAACTGTTGTCGCAAAACCGATACGTGATCTCGCGCCTCATCTTTCGCCAGGATACCCAGGCACTCGCGCGCGATCTCGCCAAATTGGATGCGCCCGCGGATTGCCGCCTCCATCCGGAGCCAGTTTCCTAGATGAAAATCGTCCTGGTCGGCGGCACAGGCCAGGTCGGCACAGCTTTGGCCCGCGCCTTCCGGACCGCGGGAGACGAAGTTGTCATTCTGAGTCGGCAGAAGAAGTCGGGGGCTGTTCTTTGGGATGGCAAATCAGTTGGTCCGTGGATCAAGGAGTTATCTGGGGTCGCCGCGGTAATCAATCTCGCCGGGCGAAGCGTCAATTGCCGTTACAATGCTCGCAACCGTCGCGAGATTCTCGAGTCTCGGGTCAATTCTGTGCGCGCCATCGGCGCCGCGTTAGGGAGCGCCGGAAACCCGCCGCCAGTATGGCTACAGGCAAGCACGGCGACCATTTATGCGCATCGCTTCGATCAGCCTAACGACGAGACAACCGGTATCCTCGGTGGCTCTGAACCCGATGCGCCAGATACATGGCGTTTCAGCATCGAGGTCGCCAAAGCATGGGAAGCTGCGGTCGCCGAGGTCGGCCCCTTGCCCCTCACTCGCATCGTTCTGATGCGTTCGGCCATGATCATGAGCCCGGATTCCGGCGGAATCTTCGCGCATTTGCTCGGAGTAGTGCGATTTGGCCTCGGTGGACCCACTGCAGGCGGCAAGCAATTCATGTCCTGGATTCACGAATGCGATTTTGTGCGCGCGGTCAGGTTCTTGATCGAGAACGAAAGTCTCACCGGCGTTGTTAACATCTGCTCGCCGAATCCACTCCCGAACTCGGATTTCATGCGCGAGTTGCGACACGCGTGGGGAATGAAATTTGGCCTGCCGACGTGGAAGTGGATGTTGGAAATCGGCACTTTTCTAATGCGGTCCGAGAGCGAATTGATCCTGAAAAGTCGGCGCGTCGTGCCGCGTCGATTGCTTGAGGCAGGTTTTCACTTTGAATTTCCCGCATGGCGTGAGGCCGCCGCCGAGCTTTGTCAGAGATATCGCAGAAGAGAAGAGTCCTGCTCGAATTAACGGGCCGGGCTTCTTCTGTAGCGGCGATCTGTGACCGTCGCATTTTTTCCTAAGTTTCCGACGGTCATAGACCGCCGCTACAAAGAGAAAAGAAAAACCCGGCTCGTTACCGAGCCGGGTTTCTTGATCGAACAGCAGCAATTACCAAATATTAACCTTCTTATCCGCGGCGCGGACCATCGCGCTTCCATCCGGAATATCGAACGCCTTCTGAAATTCGGGCATGTTCGAGAGCGGACCATTCACTCGGAAATGCGCCGGCGAATGCGGGTCGACTGTGATTCGCATCTTCTGGTCTTCATCGCGAATCTTCGCGCGCCAGATCTCGGCAAACGAGAGGAAGAAGCGCTGGTCAGGCGTGAGCCCGTCGATTTTTTCCTGCGGTTTACCAGCGGTTGCTTTCTTAAAGGCCGCATAAGCGATCTTTAACCCGCCGATGTCGGCGATGTTTTCACCCTGAGTGAGTTCGCCGTTCACATGCAGACCGGGCAGTGGCTCATACTCAGAGGTACTGCTTCACAATTGCGCCTGAGCGTTCCTTGAATTTTTTCGCCGAGTCAGCCGACCACCAGTCGCGCAGATTGCCCTGGGCGTCATACTGCCGTCCCTGATCATCGAAGCCGTGTGTCATTTCGTGTCCGATGACCGCTCCGATTCCGCCGTAGTTCACCGCGTCGTCCGCGTTGGCGTAGAAGAATGGCGGTTGCAGAATGCCCGCCGGGAACACGATTTCGTTAAACGTCGGGTTATAATACGCATTCACCGTCGGCGGAGTCATGCCCCATTCGGTGCGATCGACCGGTTTGCCGATCTTGTTCAGGTCGCGCTTCACTTCGAAGTTTTCCGCGCGCAGAGTGTTGAGCACATAAGGCCCGCGATCGATCTTCAGCAGCGAGTAATCGCGCCATTTGTCGGGATAGCCGACTTTCACCTGGAACGCGGCCAGTTTCTTGAGCGCTTCCTTCTTGGTTGGCTCGTCCATCCAGTCCAGTGTCTTGATTCGGTCGGAAAGCGCTTCCTTCAGGTTGTTGATTAGTTCAACCATGCGGGCCTTCGCCTGCGGCGGGAAATAGTCCGCCACATAAAGTTTTCCTAACGACTCGCCAATTTCGCCGTCGATCGTTGTGACCACGCGTTTCCAGCGCGGCTTGATTTTGGGTGTTCCCTTTAGCGTCGTCTCGTTGAACTTGAAGTTCTCGTTCACGAAATCATCCGAAAGCCCGGCAGCCGCGGCATCAACCACGTTCCAGCGGAGATACGTCTTCCAGTCGTCAATCGAAGTCGCCTTGAAGAGCGAATCGGCCGCCTTGAAGAAGTCAGGTTGATGCACATCGATGTCGCCCGGCTGCGTCAAATTGATCTCTTTGAAAAAATCGGCCCACTTCCAGTTCGGCGTCAGCTTGGCCAGCTGCGCCTGCGTCATCTTGTTGTAATTCTTCTGCGGATCGCGCAGTTCCACACGCGTGCGCGACGCCTGCGCCAGCTTCGTTTCGAAATTGAGGATGCTCTTCGCCTCCGTGCTAGCCTTATCAGCCGGATCGCCTAGCAAAGTCAGCATCTTGGCCACGTGCTCGACATATTGATCGCGCAGCTTTTTCGAAGCGTCGTCCGTCTTGGTGTAATAATCGCGATCCGGCATCCCCAATCCGCCTTGGGTCGCGTGCCCAATGACTTTCATGCTGTCTTTGTCGTCCGGCGATGAACCGAAACTGAAGAACGCGCCCACGCCCATGGTGTGGAGATGCGCCACTTCCTTGAGCACATCGTTCTTGTCCTTGATCGAGTCGATCTTGGCCAACTCGTCCTTCAGCGGCGTGATCCCGGCCGTAGCGATAGCTTGCTCGTCCATGCCGCTGGTGTAGTAATCGCCCACCATCTGAATATCTGTCGGGGACGCTTTGGAAACATCGGACACGCCCGGTTGACTCGACGCTGAGTTGGCCGCCTTCTCTGCGATCGTGTGCAGCGCGTCGTTATTCTGTTCGATCAACTGATTGAAGCTGCCCCAGCGCGAGTATTCCGGTGGAATCTCCGTGCGCTTGAGCCAGCCGCCATTCGCATAAAGGAAAAAGTCATCGCTTGGTTTGACCGAGGTGTCATTGTTCGCCGCGTCGACCGGCTTGGCATTTCGCAAATCTTCGGTCTGCGCGGGCGTGCTATCTGTCGAAGCCGTCGTGCTCGACGCCACTGGCGGTTGATTGGTCGCTGGCGGTTCTGCGCTCGATTTATTAATGTTACCCGCTGACGGCGAGCTGCCGATGGGCGGTTGTTTTTGCGGCTCGGTTTGCGCGAAGAGACTGGCGCTGAGCGCAACACTGGCGAAGAAAGCGATTAACAGTTTGGGCAATAATTTCATTTTTTTGTTGGAGTTGTTGAGACCGATTGCTGCCGCCGGAACCCGGCGAGACAGCATGCCTAAGGCAAAAAAAGCCAAACGTCCAACGGCGAACGGCCATAGACGGCGAGGCAGTTTCAGCTTTGAAGCGCCGGATGCTATTGCAATGCCTATGCCACAGGTTCTTCGCGATATAAACATATGAACTGGAAAGGTTTGCGAAGCACTCTCAATTTATGGCCCGTGCGATTCGGACCGGTAATGGGATTTTCCATCCCAAATTCGGGATGGCAAAGAGTTCCTCCATTCGAGAAGGCGGGTCTGCCCGCCGTAGGTTGAGCGAAGGCGGGAACGCTTTTAGCTGAACAGCTCCCGGTGGCTCGCTGTCTGAGCAACCAATCAGCCAGTGATTCACGATTACAACATTGACCGACTTCTTCTCCCCCTGATGCGGCCATCTTCGAAAGATATTTGCTTCTCCGGCCATTTGCCTGGCCGGTTCGTTAGGGCTTTTTGCGCCCTTTTGTTGCTTGCGGCCGTTTCGACCAGCTCGGCTGCGTCATCGAAGAAGGAAAAATCCAAACCCGCCCCAGGCGGTCCGTGGCGCATCGTCAAAATCGGCAGTCACGACTATCTCACCGTAGAGAACGTGGCCGCGTTCTACGGTTTGCCGGCCAAGGTGCAGCCGGTCGAGAAAACGATCCATCTGGAGAACGACAAGGGCGAGCTCGAATTCACCCTTGGCAGTCGCGAGATGCAGATCAATGGCGTCCGCAACTGGCTTTCATTCCCAGTTCTCGAAAAGGACGGCCAATTCCTCGTCTCACGCCTCGACCTCGCCGAGACCATCGAGCCGCAGATGCGCCCGCAGATGATCAATCACATCGGCAAAATTAAGACCGTCGTCATTGATCCCGGCCACGGCGGTTACGACAAAGGCGCGATCAGCCGGTTCGGTTGCGAAAAGGATTACACCCTCGACGTCGCGCGCCAGCTCCGTCCGCTTTTGCAGGCGCGCGGGTTCAAGGTCCTGATGACGCGTGAAGGCGATTACTTCGTTCCGCTGGAAGTTCGCGCTCGCATCGCTAACGCTGTGCCTGACGCGATCTTCGTTTCCGTTCATTTCAATGCCGCCGATATCAATCCGAACGCGGCCGGGTTCGAGATTTATTCGTTAACGCCACGCGGCGCGCCATCGACTCACGACGATCTTCTCAAGGCCAACGCCGGCAACAACCAGGCCGGCACGGCGGTCGATACTCACAGCATCGAGTTGTCGTCCTGCATTTATCATTCGCTCATTGGTCACGTGGGCGAGTTCGATCGCGGGATGAAACGGGCCCGGTTCGCCGTGCTCCGTCAGACCAAGCTTCCAGCGGTCTTGATCGAGGGTGGCTTCCTCACCGAAGGCGGCGAGAGCAAGCTGATCGCGAACAAGGAATGGCGCGGGAAACTGGCCCAGGCCATCACCGTCGGGATCGATAACTACAAGTCGCTCGCCGATAGTAAACTTCACCCGCTTCTGGTCCGCGATTACACCCGCAAAGAGACCACTCCGATGACCACGGATGTAAAACTCGAGTCACCCAATATGGGAAGTCCCGCTTCGCCCGAATCCATTCCGGTTCCGTCGTCTTCCTCGTCGTCCCGTCCCCCCGTTGACCTAACGACAGCCCCGATCATTCCCTAAGAACAGAACTGAAGAGCTGAAGGGTTGAACCGTGGAGCTGGCTCGCGCTCGGTACAGTCTTTCCTGCCGCCTCTTCAACCGTTCAACGCTTCAACCGGCATTACGCCCGCGTAATGCGTTCTTTATCGGATTGACCTCGTTAGCGGGGGTCCTATCCTCGGAGCACAAAACCCCAACCGAAAGGTCTTCTATGAACAAATGTTTCGCTTGCTTAGTGACTGTGCTTCTCGCAACGACCGCTCTTTGTATGGCCGGCCCAGACAAGGATTCGGTGATGGCGAAAGAGAACGCCGCCTGGCAGGCATTCAAAGATAAGAACGCTGACGCCTTCCAAAAGGTGGTCGATAAAGATATTCGGTGTGTCTACGACGCGGGCACCATGAAGATGTCCGATGAGCTCACTTCGATGAAGGCTTCGGAGGTAAGATCCTTTGCCATCAGCGATTTTCAGATCTTCTCGGACGAGAAGGACGTCATCGTGGCCACGTATACGGTCAAACTTGATGGCACGCAGGATGGGAAAGACGCGTCCGGCACCTACAATGCCGGTACCGTTTGGAAAGAAGAGAACGGCGAATGGCTCGCAATCTTTCACACCCAGGTTAAGCAGGCGAAATAGCAACATGACGTTGCATCCGATTTAGTTTCACGCCAGGGAGGCCGCGAGTGTTAGCGGGAGGGACGAGATCGTCTCGTCCGATCTCCGACTCCCGACCTCCCTTACTTTCCGCTTTACGCTCCCTGGCGCTAGACGGCCGACTTAGTTTACCCGAGGCGGACGGATCGCTTTTCGCGACGGGCCGGCCGCTTTCTCACGCTCAATTTCTACTTTCTACTTTCTACTTTCTACTTTAGCTTCCGCCTCGTAGTGCGGGGGAGCCATAGGCTGAGAGGGCTCCGAAGAATTTCGGAGTCGACCCCTTGAACCTGATGCGGGTAATTCCGCCGAAGGGAGGTCCGAGACCGGACGGGCGGTTGTCTCAGCCATGCGTTTTCCACGCATGGCTAATTTTTTTGTTGGGCGGACAGAATTTACAAAAATGGACAAAATGAAATCGCAAAAATCCAACGGCACCGATTTCGAGGATTCTGTTCATTCGGTCGAAAAGCCTCTTCCGAATAGCCGGAAGGTTTATGTCGACGGCGCTTTGCACGCAAATGTACGCGTGCCCTTCCGCGAGATCACGCTCGCGCCGACCAAATCGATGGACGGCCAAATGGAAGTGAACGAACCGGTCCGCGTTTATGACACCAGCGGGCCGTGGGGCGATTCGTCCATCATTCTCGATGTCACCCATGGCTTATCGGCATTGCGCGCCAGCTGGATCCGCGATCGCGGCGACGTCGAAGAAGTCGAAGGCCGCGCGGTTAAGCCAATCGATGACGGCTATCTCTCCGATGCACATGCGAGGCATGCGTCTGCCAGTCCGGATGGGACCAACGGAACTTCGTCATTCGCCACGCGAAAACCCCTTCGAGCGACGCCCGGCACCTGCGTGACGCAGTTGGCCTACGCCCGTCGCGGCATCGTCACACCCGAAATGGAATACATCGCCATCCGCGAAGACTTGGGTCGCGAAGCGCATAAACAAATCAGGTCGAAATCCGCAAGTCCGAAGTCCGACATTCGCTCGCCTTCGCCGCATCCCGGCGAATCGTTCGGCGCCACGCATCCCGCAAGAAATCACCCCGGAGTTTGTTCGCGAGCGAAGTCGCGCGAGGACGAGCCATCATTCCGGCCAACATCAATCATCCGGAATCGGAGCCGATGATCATCGGCCGCAATTTCCTGGTCAAGATCAACGCCAACATCGGCAACAGCGCCGTGGCGTCGTCGATCGAGGAAGAAGTGGAAAAGATGCGCTGGGCCACCAAGTGGGGCGCCGACACCGTCATGGATCTGTCCACCGGCAAAAATATTCACGCCACCCGCGAATGGATCATTCGCAACAGCCCGGTGCCGATTGGGACCGTCCCGATTTACCAGGCCTTGGAGAAAGTCGGGGGCCGAGCCGAGGAACTGACCTGGGATATATATAGAGACACCCTCATCGAACAGGCAGAGCAGGGGGTCGATTACTTCACCGTCCACGCCGGCGTACTATTAAGATACGTCCCGATGACGGTCTCGCGCGCTACCGGCATCGTGAGCCGGGGGGGCTCGATCATGGCCAAGTGGATGCTGGCCCATCACCAGGAGAGCTTCCTTTACACCCATTGGGACGAGATCTGCGAGATCATGGCGGCCTACGACGTCAGCTTCTCGATCGGGGATGGTCTGCGGCCAGGATCAATAGCCGACGCCAACGACGAAGCCCAGTTCGCCGAATTGTTCACCCAAGGCGAGCTGACCAAGCGCGCCTGGGCTCAACATGTTCAGGTTATGAACGAAGGCCCGGGCCACATCCCCATGCACATGATCAAGGAGAACATGGAGAAACAATTGGAATGGTGCGACCAAGCGCCGTTCTACACCCTCGGCCCACTAACGACCGACATCGCGCCCGGTTACGATCACATCACCAGTGCCATCGGCGCGGCCATGATCGGCTGGTACGGCTGCGCCATGCTTTGTTATGTCACCCCGAAAGAACATCTGGGTTTGCCTAACAAGAAGGACGTCAAAGACGGCGTCATCGCTTACAAGATCGCCGCCCATGCCGCCGACCTGGCCAAAGGCCATCCCGGCGCCCAATATCGCGACAACGCCATTAGCAAAGCCCGTTTCGAATTCCGCTGGGAGGATCAATTCAATCTCGCGCTGGACCCCGAAACCGCGCGCGAATTCCACGACGAGACCCTTCCACAGGAAGGCGCTAAGACGGCGCACTTCTGCTCAATGTGCGGCCCTCACTTCTGTTCCATGAAGATTACGGAAGACGTCCGCAAGTACGCCGCCGAGCAAAAACTTTCCGAGAACGAAGCTCTGCGCAGCGGGATGGAACAAAAGGCCCGCGAGTTTAGCGAGGCGGGCGCGGAGATATATTCGAAGGCATAACGGTCTCTGGTCCGTGGTCTCGCGGCGATGAACTTTGTTTTTGCTTCAGCGGCTGTGCCGAACTCTTCGCAACCTAACGAATCCGGCTTCCTTTAGTGTCAATGGGCTCGCTCGGCTTGTCCTCATCCGGCGGTTCCCAGATCGCCTTTGCGCCGCGCAGGACAAACGCCACCACCACAATCGATACCAGGCTTCCCGCCACGGAATGCGCCGCGAACCACGTGTAAAGCTGTGGAACAGCAACGACGATAATCATCAGGATGGCTGCCACTTTGCTGCGACGGAAAATGCCAAAAGCGAGACCACCGGAAATGCCCGCCATGATTACGCCGCCGATAATCAAAGCCACCGCGGAGGCGGGAATTGCCTCGAGTCGGGCTTTGAGCAGGAGGAGCAGCGCACTAGCGAGCGAGATCACTCCATAAATGATGGCCGCATATCCTGCCTGCCGGATGCGAGGATCGGAGTAGTCGTAAAGCGGTGTTGCACCGCCAGGTGTATCGTTCACGCGCCAAGTATAGCGGATGTCGCGATTTGGATCACCATTTTCCGGGTAGCGCTCGCGAGCCGGGTTGGGGCGCTGGCACCTTAAGGCATTGCGGGTGTCGTAGTTAGCTTCGCTCGATTTTCAGGCGTGCAATCGGCCTAACCGTCCTCCATCGTTGGCCCAAAATGGTGGATCAACAAGTTGAAGAATTCGTTGCGCTCTGCGCTTCCGTCTTGGACGACGGCGAGATTACAGAAGAAAGAGCCTATCAGTTAGGCGATTGGTTGAATCATCATGAGGAGGCCGCCGAGCATTGGCCCTGCAATCAGTTGATCGAACCGTTGCAGGCGGTTTGGGCCGAGGGCGCCGCGAATCCTCAGGAACTGCAGGGTCTTGCGCGACTGTTGGTCGGCCTTCAAGACGAATGGGCTCTCCGCAAGGGAGCAATGGCCACATATTATAAGAGTCTGGGCGCGGAAGCCGCGCTTCCGGCGTTTCCACACGCAACCCGGCCGCTTCCTCCGCCGCCAGCACCTCGACGAAGCCGCTGGGTTCTGGCTGTTGGCTCCGTCGCCATCCTATTGGCCGCGGTAGGTCTCTTTGCGGTACGCGAAATAAAATCCGCTCACCACCAGCCGGTCGTTGCCTCGTCGTCGTCGGTCGTTACCGCTTCTCCGGTTCCTTCGGCTTCAACGATTTTGGCGCTTCCGCGAGCTGCCGCGGTTCAAGCTCCTGCGAAAGCCGCCACGCCTCCCGCGGCCTGGACAGCTGTCACGCGACAAAACGTAAAGACGAAAGCCGGAAAGAAAGAAATCATGATTCCCAAAGGGACGACGCTGAAAGTCATCGCGCGGACTAGTCACGACCTAATGATCAGCTACAAAGGCGAAGACCTCACGATTCCGGCTTCGTCGACGACCTTACCGAGATAACGATCGCGCTTAAAATTCCCGTAACGCGGGTGAAGGCCTGCCGAGCCGCAGCGAACTTTAAGGGTTCCTTCAAACACAGCCGCCGATTATTGTCCGTCGGGTCATGAACACTCTTCGCTTTTCGTTAGTCCTTCTCATTGGCTTTAGTTCGGTCGCATTCGGATGGGGCGCGAAAAACACGGCCGCCGTCCAGGCGATCAAAACAGTCTCGATCGATCCAAACGTGAAGATGCCCACAAAAATGCAGTTCACCGGTTTGACCGAAATGCTCACCGGCGCGGCCGTGGTCGGCGCGGTTGGCCCCGCTGGTGTCGCCGCGATGGGTCCGGACAGGCGAGTCGGCCCCTATTACAACATTCCCCAGGCCTTGCGCGAGGAAATGGCCGCCGCTCTCGAAAAATCCGGCAAAGTGGTGAAGAAACAAGGACCGGCCGACGCAATTTTGCACATCGAGGTCCGCATGTACGGATTCAGTTCTGCCGAAATGTTTGCCCGACGGGTGAACCCGGAACTGATGGTGGAAGCGAAGCTTATTCGTAACGATGGCGCGCAAGTCTGGCGTTTCGGAAACTATGTGAGTCATCTGAACAGCGGCACGCCCGCGATTCTCCCCGAAAAAATCAAAGAGAACCCGCAACTTGGCGTCGATGCCTTTCGCGCCGCCGCCCATCTATGCGGCCAAAAAGCCGCCGAGAAGCTTCAAAAGAACTGAAGTCGCGCCTCAAAAAAGAAAACCCTGCCCCGAGCAAAACTCGGCGCAGGGCTTCTCTCAATAATAATTCTCCTACAAAGTTCTCGGTTGATCCCCGCGAGTCTCACTAGCGACATAACCCACTCGATCGCGCTTTCCGGATAATCCGGCGAGCCCGAGCAGACCGAGCAACCCGAGAAGACCCCATGGGGTGTGTTTGCGATGCTCGGTAGTGGTGTCAGTTCTCTCGTCCGTTGAGCTGTAAGGCGTCACGGATGGTGAAACGGCGCTCGTCGTCTGCGTGACTTGATTGGTCGTGGAGGTCGTATCCGCGGGAGTGGCTGTGGCCGAAGCGGTCGCAGTA
The DNA here is from genome assembly GCA_963824205.1 of uncultured Verrucomicrobiae bacterium. Taxonomy (GTDB): domain Bacteria; phylum Verrucomicrobiota; class Verrucomicrobiia; order Chthoniobacterales; family UBA10450; genus JBBRDU01. The sequence goes on from CAWGOG010000001.1 coordinate 2,264,838, forward strand.
TCTGCTGGAGAAAGGGTGGCGTTGGGCGTCGTCGATGGGGCGGGCGAATCTTGCGCAGACAGGCTGAGCGGTAGAAGCGCCAGTCCCGAGGCGCAAAGAATTGTTAGGATATGTGGTGTTGTAGGTCTGTTCATTTCCTTGTAATCGAAAGTCGCGACCTTAAAGGCCTTTACAATCGCACCGCCGGCTCGCGTGCGGACTTCGAGCGGATGTTGTAGTTTGCCAGGCGTCATGCCCGTTTCCACCATTGACTCCAAGACCGCTCTTATCGTCATCGACTTGCAGAAAGGCATCGTCGCTTACCCAACCGCGCACCTGATCGAGCCAATCCTTCAGCAGGCGGCCGCTCTGGCAAAGGCGTTTCGTCGCCACCATCAGCCGGTCGTATTGGTTAACGTGACCGGTGCCGCTCCCGGCCGAACCGAAAAACCGCGCCGGATGGGGGAGGTTGCAGCGGACTGGGCCGAGCTCGTTCCGGAATTGGACCGCCAATCATCCGATCACACCGTCACCAAACAAACGTGGGGCGCGTTCACAAAGACCGGCCTCGAAGCGCACCTGAGAAATTTGGGTGTGACGCAAGTTGTTCTCGCCGGTGTCGCCACCAGCATCGGCGTCGAATCAACCGCTCGTCAGGCCTACGAATGCGGGTTCAATGTTGTTCTCGCCATTGACGCCATGACCGATTTGAACGCTGACGCTCATATGAATAGTGTGACGCGCATTTTTCCGCGCCTGGGCGAAACGGATACTGCGCAAAACATTATCGACCTGCTCGACCGCACCCATGCCTGACCAAATCCATCATTCGTTAGACTTTCGGGCAGACAGGTGAACGGCGCATTTCGCTCGCTCAAGGGCTTCAACTATCGGATTTGGGCGGTCGGCGCTCTCGTCTCCAATGTCGGGACATGGATGCAGCGCATCGCGCAGGACTGGCTCGTCCTCACCCAGCTCACGCATAAAAATGCCACTGCTGTCGGCATCGTCATGGCCCTGCAGTTTGGCCCACAGGTTCTCCTCCTGCCTCTGACCGGTTTTGCGGCCGATCATCTCAACCGGCGAAAGCTGCTCTTCGCCACGCAAGCGGCCATGGGACTGCTCGCCCTCGGTCTCGGCATTCTGACCATCACCGGCGTCGTCCAACTTTGGCACGTCTACGCCTTTGCCTTTTTGCTGGGCTGCGTCAGCGCGTTCGATTCACCCGCGCGCCAGACATTCGTTGCCGAGCTCAGCGGCGAAGACGACCTTCACAGTGCCGTCGCGCTCAATTCCACTTCCTTCAATGCCGCGCGCATGATCGGGCCTGCCGCCGCTGGTGTTCTCATCGCCGTGGTCGGTTCCGGATGGGTCTTCGTGATTAACGCCGTATCATTTGCCGCCGTCATAGGATCGTTAGGCATGCTTCGTCTCGGCGAACTTCATCCGAGCGACCGCGCCATCGCGAGTTGGGGAAGTTTCGCCGAAGGCTTTCGTTACGTCTGGCGACGACCCGACTTGAAGGCTGTCCTGGTCATGCTCTTCCTCGTCGGAACCTTCGGACTCAATTTCCCGATCTTCATCTCCGCCATGTCCGTCACCGTCTTCCACGCTGGCGCCGGCCAATACGGTCTGCTCACTTCGATGATGGCGCTCGGATCTGTCGCCGGCGCGCTTCTGTCCGCGAGACGGACCACACCGACTCTGACTCTCCTGCTCGTCGCTTCCGCTATTTTCGGGTTCGGCTGCGCGCTCGCCGCGATCATGCCCGACTACTGGCTATTCGGATTGGCGCTTATTCTAGTTGGCGTGTCTGCGCAAACATTCACCACATCGACTAACAGCCTGGTCCAGCTCTCGACCGCTCCGGCCATGCGCGGCCGGGTCATTGCCATCCTTCTCGCGATCGCGTTAGGCGGCACGCCCGTCGGCGCCCCGATTGTCGGGTGGGTCGCCGATCATTTCGGGCCTCGGTGGGCGTTAGGTCTGGGTGCGGGCGCCGGTCTGGCCGCCGCTGTTGTCGGAATTTGTTATCTTATTAAGTACCACGGCCTGCGCCTGGAGGTGAAAGACGGCCGGATTCGCTTTTCCATCGAGGAAGAGATGGCGCTGTAGCGGTGGTCTACTTGTCGCGCCGTCGCAGCGAAGGCGGATGCCGGTCGCATTCTTGTGGATCAATGAATCGAAACGGGAACGCCGGATTTCACTTTCTCGGCCAGTCGAACGATGTCCCAGTTCGCCAGCCGAACACATCCATGACTTGCTGCGCGTCCGATCGTCTCCGGCTCGGACGTTCCATGAAGCCCAATCCCTTTCTTATTGAGCGCGATCCAGATCACGCCGACCGGACTGTTTGGACCGGGCGGTAACATGTGAAAGTTACGGCTGCGCTCACCATGTTTGAGCATCTGTTCGTCGTGACGGAATTTCGGCAGCTTGGCGACCCCGCGCACTTTCCATTCTCCAATCGGTGAAGCGGTTTGCGCCGAACCGACGGTGACTGGATAGGCCGCCGCCAACTTATCTGCCTCGAAAACTCCAAGCATATTCGTTTTCATATCGATCTTGACCGAGATCGGCACCGCAGCCGGTTCGGGCGATTTGTCTTTTCCGCTGGCCGCGTCGTTATCGTCTCCGATTTCATTGGCCACAGGCGCGGGCATTTCACTGCCGACCTTGAGATCTTTTACGGCTGCCAATTCGAACGGTTCCACATTCGGGACATTGAGCTGATCGCCGGCCTTGATTTTTTTCGTCTTCCCGGGATTCAATTGTTCAAGAAAATGCACGTCGCAATGAAACTTTTCCGCGATCGCTTCGGCCGCATCGCGATACGGCAGGAATTTCAATTTCGCCTGGGCGGCCACTGCGCTTGGCACTGGCCCGATATTTTTGAGGTCAGCGTCGGTCACGCTATAAGGTACGAAACACGGAACCGACACTGGCGAGGTCGAGTCCTTTAACGTCCGGCGCGCTGTCTCGCTTGGCAGGTGGCGACGAAGCCGGTTCGCCGCGGGCCTGACGATAAAGCGCCAGCGCCTTGAGCGTGAACTCGCTGTAATGTCCATTGATCGCTCCCGGGCTGAAGTTCGCGCGGTCGAGAAATATTTGCAGGCGCGCGGCCGCTTCCATCTCCGCCGCGTTATGCTGCGGCCGAGCCGTCTGTTTCCGATGAGACCCCGATTTGCTGCGCGCGTCCGCCGCGGGCGTGACCGAGCCGACTATTGCGACGACCAGGATGAGCCGAAGGAGAATCTTCACATACTTGCATCGTATGTGGTCGGGGCAACGCGTGCGGGAGACGGCGCCCTGCCCGCATCGCGGCGCGAAGCCGGGCGTACGATTCTGGGACTAAGACCTCTTTGTCTTAATTAGTGTAAATTCGTGTTAATTCGTGGTTAGAATCCGGCATCACCATGTTTCATCTACTTTGGTACATCATCGTCGGTTTGATCGCCGGGTTCGTCGCCAAGTCGGTCATGCACATGCACATGACGCTTCTCTGGACGACCTTGCTCGGTCTGGTCGCCTCAATCTTGGGTGGATTCATAACGCACCTGTTTGACCGACCAAGACCCGAGGCGAATTATCATCCTGCTGGAATTATTGTTTCGATCATCTCCGCCGTGTTGGTCTTGTGGCTTCTAAGCAAAATCCCCATCTTCCCGGTGGATCAACTCTGATCGACCAGAATTCTAACCGCGGATCGCACGGATTAACACGGATTCAAAGTTCTAGAATCCCAATTTCCACCTGCTTCCAGTCCGCGCAAATCAGCGCAATCCGCGGCTAAGAATTCTTTGGCTTCATTAGTGTATATTGGTGTTCATTCGTGGTTAGAAGTCGGCGGGTAATCCGCGGTTAAAAATTCCGAAGTCTCAATCGGTCCGCAGCCTTCGCGCACCGCTTCAACAAATTCGGCTCTTTCATTTTCTGGGTCCACTTCGCGAATTCCGGCGTCGGGCCGCGCCAGCGCAACGTCTCGACCTTCTTAAAGAGCGGCGCATCGGTTCGCAATGTCGCGAGCTTCTTGAAGAGCAACGCGAACTCCCGCTGTTCGCCGAGGATGTTCCGCGGAAACTTTTCAATCGGACCGTACCGATTCAAGAGCGTGGCCGCGGTCCGGGCGCCGATTCCAGGAATGCCAGGGTAGCCGTCGGCGGCATCGCCCGTGAGGGCTAACAAGTCTGGAATGAGCGGGGGATCGACCCCGAACTTTTCGCGGATCGCAGCCGCATCGCGAATGATTTTGCGCCGGCCATCGATCTGCACCACGCGCGTGCCGCGCACGGATTGCGCCAGATCTTTATCAGGCGTCCAGATGGCGATCTTCTTCACCTTTTTGTCTTTCGCCGCGAGATGCGCCGCCGAAGCGAGCGCATCATCCGCTTCGAGCTCGATCATCGGCCAGACGACAACGCCCATCGCCGCCAACGCTTCTTCGAGCGGATGGAATTGTTTGAGCAACGCGCGCTCGATCCCGTCGCCCGTTTTGTAGTCCGCCCAAAGCCGATTGCGAAACGACTCGATCACATGATCGGTCGCGACGCCGAGATATGCGCCGCCGCTTTCGTTCTCGATTATCTGGAGCACGGTCCTCAGCACCCCGACAACTGCACCGTAAGGCCGGTCCTTGCCTTTCGTAAAGCGACGTAGTCCGTAGAAATGACGGAAGAGTTCGTAAGTGCCGTCGACGAGGTGCACGATCATCTGGTTTGGTCTTACGTCTCGTGATGGCGCTGTTCTAACCGCGGATTACGCGGATTACACGGATGGGCAGGAGATTTCGGGAAGAGTTTCACGATAAGGCGCCAAGACGCAAAGAGGTAATCCAAATTTCAGAGACCGGATTTCAGTTCCAAACCTTAGCGGCCTTCCGCCTTTGCGTGAGACTGACGGGAAAGAGGCTTAAGGAACAAGAGAAGGGCATGAGAGCCCTCCTTTAATCCGCGTAAATCCGCGTGATCCGTGGTTAAAGATCTGATCGCTGCAGCGGGAAAGCGCCGTATCGTCATCGAATGAAAGCAGTCAGAATACATGAGTTCGGCGAACCTTCGGTGCTTCGCTATGAAGACGCCCCGGCGTCCGAACCTGCGAGCGATCAAATCCTAATCCGTGTGCATGCGGCTGGGATCAATCCGGTCGATGGCAAGATTCGATCGGGAACATTCCGTGGTTACCGGCCGGAGCTTCCGGCAATTCTCGGACGCGACATTTCCGGAGTCGTCGAGAAATCAGGGACCGCGGATTTCCGCGTGGGGGACGAGGTTTTTGGAATGCTCGATTACCACCGGGGCTCCTACGCCGAGTACGCCGTGGCCGCCCCTAACGAGATCGTCAAGAAACCGGAAGGGCTCGATCATCTCCATGCCGGCTCCATCGGCGTGGCCGCACTTACAGCGTGGCAGGCGCTCTTTGATAACGGCGAGCTACGGAGCGGTCAGCGTGTTCTCATTCATGGTGGCGCTGGCGGTGTTGGACATTACGCTGTCCAATTTGCGGCTGCAGCTGGCGCACATGTGGTCGCGACTGCAGCCGCGCAAGACCTGGAATTCGTGCGATCGCTCGGGGCGGGGGAGGTGATCGATTACAAGGCGCAACGTTTTGAAGAAGAGACCAGCGACATTGATCTGGTGATCGACCTGGTGGCGGGCGAAACGCGCGAGCGTTCCTGGAAAGTTCTTAAGCCGGGTGGGCTGATGGTTTCTACTTTGGGCGAACCGGAGATTCCGGGCGACGCGCCGAAAGGCGCGCGCAGCCGCGGCATGGTCGTAGAAACGAAAGCCGACCAACTAAGTGAGATCGGCGACCGTGCGGCGACCGGGAAGCTGCGCATCGAGATCAGCAAAGTATTTCCGTTAGCCGATGCCGCGAATGCGCACCAGTTCCTGGAGCACGGACATTTTCGCGGTAAGATCGTGTTCGCTATTCGCGAGGCTAGCGGTTAACGGTTAACCCCAAATGTGTAGAGTGAAGATCAGACCTCGGATCTTCCCGGCGCCCCGATGAAAACCATCTTGGCATTTGTCGGAGGCGGTGAGCGCGATGCTGTGATCCTGCGGACGGCAGCGGCAGCGGCCCTTCCGTTTCCGGCACACATTGATTGTCTTCATGCCCATGTGCCTTTTGAGCAGGCGACCCGCTACGCCCACCTCGACTTTGCGGCGGGCGATGGGTTGAAAAAAGCGTTCCAGCGGCTAAAGACGGACTCGAGTGCTTTCTCCCGCATCGCCGCGGAAAACGTGCGCGCGTTCTGCGCGCGCGCCGGAATCGAAATGTGCGACGGGCCTCGTAGCTCGGAAAAAGTGACGGCGCGCTTTTTTGAGGAAGCGAGCAACGAGCGCGCGCTCCTGATCTCCCATGCCTCGGAACGCGACCTGATTGTGATGGGGCGCCTGCGACAGAAACAGGGCCTCGCTCCGGACACGCTGGAGCACATGGTGCGCAACAGCGGGCGCCCCGTGCTAGTGGCGGCAAACGAGGCGCCGCGCGCGCTCACCGAGACCATCATGGTCTGCTGGAAAGACACCAAAGATACCTCCGGCGCGGTGACCGCAGCCAAGCCTTTCCTCACCGCGGCGCGACGGGTATTATTCGTCAGTGTCGTTAAGCGCGAGGGTGGCGTTGCCGCCGAATTGGCAGCCGCTGCGCGCGAGCTCGCCGGGATTTCGGTCGAAGCGCAGATCATACCGGCCAGTGGGCGTGGAATTCCCGAGGCGCTTGCGACCGCAGCCGACGAGTGCGGCGCCACCTTGCTGGTCGCGGGTGCTTATGGTCGGTCGCGCGGCAGGGAAATCCTATTCGGCAGCTGCACCGACAAACTTCTCGAGTGCTGCGACCGGCCAATATTTTTGAGCCACTAACGAGCGGTCGGGTCCTGGCAAAGCTTCTGAAACCGCGGATCATTCCGCAGTGGATCGAACATCGGATCGAGCCGGAGAAGCGCGGGAGTCAGCGGTACGCGCACTCTGAACCGGGCACTCGCTGGTATCGAGAGCAGTTTCTGGAGAGCGGCAATTGCGCGGTCGGCTTCTCCCGTCTGCGCGTTTACCCGGGCGAGGATCTCGATGGCCGAAGGACCAAACATGGCATCTTTCTCGATCGGAACAACGGCTATGGCCTGTTCGGCCAGGCCAGCCGCCGCCCCGGTTTCTCCAAGGCTCAGTTTGGTTAGGGCGAGGTAGCCAATCAGGCGATCGTTTTCCGGCTGATCCTTCAGGAACGATTCCAGTTCGCTGTCGGCTTGTCGCCAAGTCTCATGGGCTGCGGCATCGTGGCCGGCAATTTGTTGCGCCCAGCCTAACCAAAAGCGAAGTTCGCCATTGATGAAGCCCAGCGCTGGATCGGGCTTCGCCAGGATCTCGTTCAGCCGAGGAATGATCGGTTCGGTGCGGCGCTCGAGGATAGCCTGATAGACCTGTCCTTCCACCACCCGGGCGTCATTGGCGACGGCATGGAGAGGAGCGAGAAGCCTAGCCGCGCCCGCCAGATCGCCCTCGGCCTGCAGGATGCCTGCTTTTTCGCCGATCGTATTCGCGTCGTCGGGAGTAATCGCGAGGACGTGATCAAGCTTTTGCAACGCCTCGGGAAAACGACGGAGCGAGATGTAAGAAATGGCGTGCTGACTCAGGAGGTTAACGTTAAGCGGATCGAGCCGCTCGGCCTCGTTGAAATACGACTCGCTCTGTTCCCACTGACCCTGTCTTCGCTCGAGATAGGCGAGCGACTCCGGAATTCGGCTACTATTGGGCAGAAGCTGGCGCGCTTGCTCGAAATAATGCACCGCGGTGCTGTAATCCTTCAGGCACGAGTAGTGGTAGTAGCCTTTGGCGTGCACGGCCTCACCCAGGTTAGGCTGAAGAGTAATAGCTTTCTCGGCTGCGCGACGCGCCTCGTTACGCAAAGCGTTCGTCGGTTGAAGAGTGGCGGTAAGATAACCGCGCGCTTCAACGACCGAGAGGAGCGCCCAGGCGACTGCGAACTTCGGATCCCGGTCCACCGCTTCCTTCAAATACTTCCGCGCACCGAGAGAGTTGGCGGCGGTGTTGGCACTTTTCAATGTATAAGAGAGGCCGCGCAGGTAGGCATCGTAAGCCTCAGAATTGTCGGTTGGTCTGGCCGCGAGAAGCTGCTCCTCGCGACCGGTGAGTTTGGCTTGCAGCTGCTCGGCGATGGTTTTCGCGACTTCGCTCTCGACCGAGAAGATGTCAGTCAGCTTGCGATCAAAGGTATCGCCCCAGAGATGGGAATCATTAGCCGCCTTGATCAGCTGCACGTTGACCCGAATGGCGTCGCCATTCTTTTGCACGCTTCCCTCAAGGATATGAGCGACCCCAAGTTCCCGGGCCACGTCCGGTAGGTTCTGCGGCGCGCTCTGGTAGTGCTGGGTCGAGGTGCGCGAGATCACCTTGAGGTCCGCAATCTTCGCCAGGCGGGTCAGGATTTCGTCCTGAACACCCTCCGCGAAGTAGGCATTCTCCTTGTCGCTGCTCCGGTTCTCGAACGGAAGGACGGCAATGCTTTTCTCCGGCACCGGCGTCGCCGAGGTCGTGGGTTTTCGCGTGGCCAGGACGAAGGCGGCCGCGACCGCAGCCACGCAAAGCAGCGCGCCCGCGGATAAGGCCCACCGCATTCGTTTCCGTTTTCGTAAGGCGCGGATCTTAGTTGGCAGCTGGGGATTGCCGGCATCATCACCATAAAAATTTACCAGGCCCAGCCGCACACCATGTTTCACTTCGCAATCACCGAGGTCGTGGAGTTGCGCTTGCCATTGGCCGGACTGCTCCAGATCTTCTGCCGCACGTTTGGAGAACAGAATGTGACCCGCGTCGCCGCAATCCATCACCCTTTGCGCGATGTTGATCCCACCGCCGGCGAGATTGGTCCGCCCGCTGACGTCGGTGACATCGCTCACGGGGCCACTATGAATTCCCATCCGGATCGGAAGCTCTGGTTCGTGTTTCAGTGCGCGCGTGATCTCGAGAGCACAGTGCGCGGGTTCCTCAGCGCTGCGGCGAAAGACCAAAGCCATTCCGTCGCCGGTCGGTAGCCGCACTAATTGCTCGTCGGTGGCTTTTCGCACCTGCGCACTCGCGACGACGATCTCGGTTAGCCGCCGCAAACGATCGTTCTGCTCTTCTGTCCGGAGCTTCGAATAACCGACCAGGTCGATGAACAGGACATGCCCGATCTCAACAACAAGATTGCTCGCGGACTCGGTTGCCATGGTTTTTTTGATGGCTTACTTGTGAGCTCAATCTCGTTTGGCCGGGCAAATTTTCGACCTAAATGACACAATTTGCAAAGTGCGCCCCAAGGGAGGGCGCCGCGCGCTTCCTAGAGCGGATGAATTGCACGCGCACCGCGCGATCAATGCCGCCTCAGCCGCGCCAAAACCGTGTAAGGCGAAGCCTTTCACGCCGTAACCGGGCGGGAATCCATCCCAAAAACATCGACACTGCGGAGGAAAAGTGTCATCCTCGACTATCGGATCTTTTCCCCCTCCGCCGCAGCCATCGTGAAGAGTCAAGCCTGCGGCGACGCGATATCCTGTTTCAGAAGGAGACGATGGATTGTTTCAACCTTCAGCCTCGTCAGCGCGTTATTCTCAGTCGCTTCCTCGCGCGCGGGCAGTGCGCAATGGCTCAGTAATCCGATCACCAGCGATTGGAATACGTCGACGAACTGGAATCCCGTCACGGTTCCGAACGCTTCCGCCGACGTCGCGACGTTCGATGCATCGCTTCTTCTTTCCGTCTCCGTCTCCTCTCTCAACGGCACGCAGGTGGACAGCATCATTTTCACCGCGGCAGCGAGTCCTTTCACAATCACCGTGGCACCCTCGGCCTCGCTCTCAATTGTCGGTGCGGGCTTCGCCAACAACTCTGGGACGACCCAAAATTTCGTGACTGCGGTGGACAGCTCACGGCACCGCGGCACGATGTTTTTTAACAACAGCGCATCGCCTGGTAATAACGTCGTCTTTACCAACAATGGCGCGACCGTTAGCGGCGGAAACGGCGGCTCAATGTTTTTCACGAATACCTCTTCCGCTGGCGGCGCTACCTTCACTAATAACGGCGGCACCGCCAATCTCGCCGTCGGTGGCAGCGTTCAGTTCTCAAACTCCGCCAGTGCGGGCAGCGGAAGTTACACCAACTCGGCCGGCACAGTGACTGGATCAAAAGGCGGCTTCACCACCTTCCTCGATACTTCTTCCGCCGGCAGTGCCACCTTAGCGGCCAACGGCGGCACTGGAGCGGGAGGCCAAATCCTTTTCAAAAACGATTCGCTCGGCGGCACCGCCATCGTCGTGGTTAACGCCGGCGCTTCCGGAGGGGCGGGGACGCTGGACATCAGCGGCCACAATCCGCCGGGCCTATCCATCGGTTCGATCCAGGGAAACCGCGGCACAGTGTTGTTAGGCACTAACAACCTTACGGTAGGAGTCGACAACTCGGGCACGAGCTTCGCGGGAAGCATCGCAAATGGTGGCGCGAGTGGCGGCACCGGCGGCTCATTCACAAAGGTTGGTAGCGGGACCGTGCGGCTTGATCGCGCGAGCAGCTACACTGGACCCACCACGGTTACCGCGGGCACTCTGGCGGAAGGCTCTGGTGGCGCGATCGCGGATACGAGCGTGCTGACTGTCAACGGAGCAACCGCGATTTTTAATCTAAGCGGGATTGGGACTGCTCACAGTGACACCGTTGGAACAGTGACTGTGGATGGAGGCGGAAGCATTACCGGTGTTGGCAACTCTACCCTCACGAGCACAGGGACCTTCGAAATGAAGAGTGGCTCCGTAGGCGTGATCCTCGCCGGTGTGGGAATTGCACTGAACAAGACCACTGGAGGCAGCGTGAGTCTTACGGGCGCGAACATCTACAGCGGGATGACTACGATTAATGGCGGCTTCCTCGCGATTGATAACGATGGCAACACCACTCACGGTTCCCTTGGGTCGGGGACGGTCGTAGTTAACGGCGACACTGGCAGCGGATTGTTCGGCGTATTACAGCTGCAACACCTCGCCACCGCCGGGAACGGTAGTTTCATCAACAATGGTGAGGCCGGAGGTGGACAAGGCGGCTTCACGGAATTTTTCGACAGCTCCAGCGCAGGCGCCGCCACCATCACCAATAACGGAGCGGCAGACAACGGCGGCTTCGGAGGTACCACGGAGTTTCTCAACACTTCTTCGGCCGGCGGCTCCATTTTGATCGCGAATGGCGGCGCGGGGATCACGGGCGGTGGCCAGATCGTTTTCTCCGGGGATTCCACCGGTGGCACTGCGCGACTGGAACTTTTCGGCAACGGACAACTCGACCTGAGTAATCACAATTCGCCGGGAGTAACCGCGGGTTCACTCGAAGGCACGGGAGGCAACGTGGCTCTAGGGTCAAACACCCTGACCGTTGGCGGCAACAACCAAACGACCAGCTTCTTCGGCACCATCATGGACGGCGGCGCGGGCGGTGGGTTGACTAAGGAGGGCACTGGCTCGCTCACACTTTCAGGTGCCAGTGTCTTCGCCGGGGCCACCTCGATTAACAATGGACTCCTGGTCTTGAACGGATCGTTAGGTAATTCGGCCGTCACCGTCACCTTCCCGGGTGAGCTCACGGGAACAGGAACGATCAACGGCCCCCTGGTCAATAATAGCATCATCGATCTGACCGGAGGGACGTTAACTGTGAACAACTCCATCACGAACACCGGGCTGTTCATCCTGGCTCGAGGTGCGCAACTGGCCGGAGTCACCTCATTCATCAACGGCGGCAAGCTCGATGTGATGACCGACGGCAACTTTACTCCGCCCAATGGCTTTGTGAACAATGGCGTTATCATCGACGCCAGCGTGATCAAAGTGAAAGCGATAAGTATGGCAGGGACTACCGTCAGCCTAACGATCGACTCTTACACCGGCCATACCTACCAGTTGCAATCTTCGCCATCGCCTGGCGGGACCTTTGCCAATGTGCCGAGCTCGGCAATGCAAAATGGAGACAGTGGATCGGTCCTGACATTTTCAGACACCGGTGCCGGCGGTGCAGCGGGTTACTATCGGATCGCAGTCGATCTTTGAACCGCCTCTCAGTTTAGCAAGCTGCTCATATCGCGGGCGCAAGCTTCCCGTGCTGGCGAACCTGCCAGTCCGGTTCGGACCGCCCTCGCCATCCCGAACTTAAAACTCTCCTAAATCCTTTCCGTTTCTTCCAATCCGCGTAAATCCGCGGTTAATTCGGATTGATCCTGAGCATGAGCAGGATGCAGGATCCCACTTCATTAGTGTATGTTGGTGTTCATTCGTGGTTAGGTTTTCAACACGATCGTCAGTCCCTTCTGAAACACCGGCGGGCTATTCATTTATTATGATCAAATTTCTCTTCGGCATTATTGTCGGGATCGGGCTGCTTCTTCTGGCTGGATATTTTTTCGTTGTTCGCGGCGGACTTTTCATGGGAACAAGCGGCGGCCCGTTGCCGATGGAACGCCTGCTCGCTCACAAGGCAATCGACGCGTCGATTGGGAAAAGCGCTCAGGACGAATCGCCGCTTCCCGCAGACGAGATCAACCTTCTTGCTGGTGCCAAGATCTACCAACAGAATTGCGCCGTGTGTCATGGCAAGCTGGATCAAGCCGCTCCGCCGATGTCTAAGAAATTTTATCCGCACGTTCCGGGGCTGCTTCCGCCGGGCACAGGCGTGACCGACGATCCCGTCGGCACCACTCACTGGGTGGTGAAGAACGGTATCCGGTTCAGCGGCATGCCGTCGTTTGACGGGACGCTGACTGATAACGAGCTCTGGCAGGTGAGCCAGTTCTTGCTTAATGCCGACAAATTGCCTGCCCCTGTCCAGGACGCTCTTCGTCAGGCGCCCGCCCAATGAAAGCAGCCAGAATACATGAGTTTGGCGAGCCATCGGTGCTTCGCTCCGAAGACGCCCCGACGCCCGAACCGGCCAGCGATCATCCTAATCCGTTTGCATGTGGCCGGGATCAACCCGGTCGGGCTCGCGCGAGACACTTTGTATTGACCCGGGCGATCCGGCAAACAACTAACAAGGCAGGGATCGCCTTTACCCATGAGAAAACCACAAACTGTCATTCTTCTCGCAGCCGCTTTCCTCGCCATTTCGTTGGCTCCATTTCGGGCGTCCGCCGCAACCCATCAGGGTGCTGACGGCACTGATGCGATCGGCGTAGCAGGGACGGCTGGAACAGATGGCGGGAATGGTGCGAGTGGCGCAGACGGCGGCGCCGGAACAACTGGCGGTGTCGGCGGCATGGGAGGGTTTGGTTTTGACGGCGGAGCCGGCGGACCCGGAGGCTCTGTCGTCGCTACCGATGGCAGCTCGGGCCAGGTCTTCACCTCCGCGCTGGATCTTAATGGAGTCACAATTTCGGGCGACACCTTCATCGGTGGCAGAGGCGGAAATGCCACCGGCGGTAACGGTGGAAATGGCGGCAACGGCGGCAATGGCGGAAAGGGTGGCAATGGTGGAGACGGCACCGATGATCCGGGCACGGGCGGTGTGGGCGGAGTCGGCGGCGATGGAGGCGGAGCAGGCCCCGGTGGCTCTGCCGGGGCTGCATTTGGTCGCCTTGGGGGCGATGGGCTCATTTTCTTCGCCCCTCACGACATCACTAATATAAGCATCTCCAACGTTACCGCCCACGGCGGGAATGGAGGTTTCGGAACCGGCGGCAGCGGGGGCGATGGTGGTAACGGCGGCAACGGTGGCGCTGGCGGCAACGGGGGTGACGGCGTAGGAATGGGAGGTATTCTCGGCGGCGCAAGTGCGGTCGGGGGCGCCGGCGGCTTGGCTGGAAACGGCGCGGGAAGCGGACCCGGCGGACAAGGCGGAGCTGGACTTGGCGGCAATGCCGGGAACGGAATCTTTTTCGTCGCTGCCAATAATATAACCACGGTCAGCATTTCCGATTCGACCGTGTCGGGCGGTAACGGCGGCGCTGGTCAAGGCGGCGCCGGCGGTTCTGGTGGCGCCGGAGGCAGCGGCGGGGTCGGCGGTCATGGCGGGGATGCGACCGGCGAATCAATAATGTCGGCTGGCGGCTCGGCTACCGCGGGCGCTGGAGCTGATGGCGGAGCCGGTGCAGGGGCAGGTCCGGGCGCAATCGGAATTGGCGGAAATGGTGGGGGCGCAGGTGGCGGGCTCGTTCTTATCGCCGGCACAGACATTTCCAGTATCACAATCTCTAATGTAACCGCGTCCGGAGGAGCCGGCGGAAATGGCACTGGTGGGAATGGCGGCAATGGTGGCGCCGGAGGCTCTGGCGGAAACGCCGGCTTTGGAGGCGACGCCACAGGTGGAAGTGGTAACACCGCAGGCGGCTCTGCCACAGGTGGAGCTGGAAGCTTCGGTGGAACTGCCGCAGGCGGGAGCTTCGCCGGCGACGGTGGCGACGCACTTGGAGGTGGTGGAGGCGACGCGGCCCTGCTGATTGCCTCGGGTAATATCACCGGCGTGACGATCACATCCGGTTCTTTCTTGGGAGGCAACGGCGGTTCCGCTAACGCCGGAAACGGCGGTGCCGGCGGCGCGGGGGGCATTGGAGGGAACGGCGGCGATGGCGGCGATGCCACTGCCGGTGGCGAGGCATGTTCCGGCGGAGATGCAACTGGCGGACTCGGAAAAGACGGAGGAAATGGCGCTGGAGGCGGTAACGGAGGAATCGGCAATTCCGCCGACGGCCAGACCGGCGGCCGCGGCATTAATATGCAAGGCGTGACGATCAGCGGCATTACTTTTTCTAGTATGACCTCAACATCTGGCGGCGCGGGTGGGACTGCTGTTGCCGGTTCGGGAGGAGCTGGTGGAAACGGCGGCGCCGGAGGCAGCGGCGGATTTGGCGGATTTGCAACTGGCGGTGACGATAGCGGAACCGCTACAGCCGGCAGCGCAGGGGCAGGTTTGGGCGGCGGAGGAGGTGGCGTCGGCGGCGACGGCGGCGAAGCGGACGGCGCACAGGGTGGCGAAGGCATTGCACTTCGCGCAAGCGGCGACATTAGCGGCGTCACGGCTGGCGGTTACCAAACGATTACCGGAGGAGCCGGCGGAAGTGCGGTCGCCGGAAGCGGTGGTTCCGGAGGGAACGGCGGGAACGGCGGAGATTCAGGGAATGGCGGCACCGCAATGGGAGGCGCAGGTTTTGTTATTTTCGCAGATGGCGGCGCTGCCACGGGTGGTGCCGGCGCCAATGGCGGTGGTGGGGCCGGCGGCGGCTCCGCGGGCGCAGGGGCAATCGCCGTCGCCTCCAACGGCGCGAGCGCTCTCTTATTCAGCGCCACTAACGACATCACGACCGTCACCTTCCAAAATAACGGCGCCACCGGCGGTGCGGGCGGCAACGCCACCGGCGGAAGCGGAGGCTCCGGTGGAAGTGCGGGCAACGGTGGCAATGGCGGCAACGGCGGAGACGCGACCGGCGGGTCAGGTTTTATCCCTCTCTTCGGCGGCGCCGCGACCGCCGGCGCGGGTGGACCCGGCAGCGGAGGAGGCGGCGGTGGGCAAGGAGGAAGATACGAATGCCACATCCGCCGTGGCAGGAAACGGAGGAAGTGCGCTCTTCTTTTCCGCGGGTAACAATCTTAGTACCGTTAACTTTACCAACAATGGTCCGGCCTCCGGGGGCGCGGGCGGAAACGCCATCGGCGGTAGCGGCGGAAATGGCGGCAGCGGTGGCAACGGCGGAAGCGGCGGAAGCGGCGGCACAGCCAACGGTGGCGACGCGCTTATTACCGGCGGCGCCGGAATCGGAGGCGGCGGAGACGAAGGAGCTGGCGGCGCTGGCGGCGGCGGCGCAGGATCAGCCGGAACAACCTTGGCGGGCAATGGCGGCGCCGGTATTTCCTTCAAAGCTGGCAACACGATCAGTGGTGTCACCTTTTTTAATGACGATATCATGACCGGCGGAGCCGGCGGCAACGCAATCGCCGGCGTGGGTGGCGACGGCGGAAATGGCGGCAACGGTGGAAATGGTGGCAACGGCGGCGACGGAAACGGTGGGACCGACGCAGATGGAACGGGCGGCCTTGGCGGCGCTGGCGCAGCCGGCGCTGGAGGTGGGAGTGCCGGGAATGGTGGCGACGGAATTGGTGGAAATGGTGGAGATGGTCTCTCCTTCCTCGCTTCGACCTCAGTTGACGGCGTAACGATCAAAAACATCGGCAGCATGCTCGGCGGTAATGGCGGTAACGGCACCGGCGGAGCGGGCGGTAATGGTGGCAGCGGTGGAAATGGCGGAAACGGCGGCAACGGGGGCAACGCGACTGGCGGAGGCCCCCTAACGAGTGGAGGCAATGCCACCGGCGGTGCAGGCGGCGGAGGAGCTCCCGGCGCAGGCGGAGGCAACGGCGGGAACGGTGGGAACGGCTTCGGCGGAAATGGCGGTGACGGCATCCGCTTCGACGCGCCGGCTCTTATCGATATCACCGTCCGAAATAACGGCACGTTAGGCGGAGGCAACGGCGGGAACGGAGTTGCCGGCGCAGCCGGGACCGGTGGCAGCGGCGGATCCGGCGGAAGTGGCGGCACCGGAGGGACCGCGGTTGGCGAACTCAGTTCGACACCCGGCGTAAATGCCGGCGGCGGCGGGAACGGCGGCAGCGGATCGAACGGCGTGGCCGGAATCAGCTTTGGCGGCAACGGCGGAGATGGAATTGCTTTCAACGCGACCGCGAGAGTCAGTGCCAGCAGCAACGTTCTCCTGATTAACTGCGGCGATATTCTCGGCGGCAACGGCGGAACTGGCGGCACCCCGGGCAACGCCGGCGTAGGCGTCAGAGCCACGGTCAATAGCCTAACGATCAATAACTGGGGCGATATCTTTACCGGCACCGGCGCAAATCCCGCCTCCATTTTGATCAATGGCAGCAACGACACCATCAACCTGCGCGGTTGGTCGGTGATTCATGGGACCATGATCAAGGCGAGCGGCACACTCAATACCGACATTCTGAATTTCGCGTTCTCCGGAGTTAACAGTTCCGCCGCCGGGCAGCTGAACAGCATGCTCGCGCCGTTTCTCACCGGCACCGAAAGCAGCGGCACGCATCACGTTCCGCGGAGAAACTTATTCCTGGCAGAACCTCGTGGTGGAAGACAATCCCACCTCGTACAAGGCGCAGGCGACGACCCCGGGGGGAAAGGCCGTCGGCGGCGCTCTCGACAGTTTCACTACCACCCCTCCACGCGCTCTGCGTGATCTTCTTTGCCTGATCGATCAAAGCGGGGCGATCGGTCAAAACCTCGATCAGCTTTCGCCTCAGGTTTATCAGCAGTACGGCGACGTCGCCCTGGCCATCATGACCTTCACCACGCAGGCCCTCGACGAACGTCTTGAACAACCTGCATAACGGAAGCGAGAGCATCGACACGCGCGGTTTGGCTGGCCTAACCGGTATGACCGAAGGCTTGATGAGCGAAGTAAACACAGTCGCTTATCAAAGTGACGGGAAGCAGGTTCTGACCGATGGGAAAGACAAAGAGACCCTTGCCCCTGTCCCACCGCAGGAAAATCGCTGGGGCTTCTTCGCCGCCGGTACCGGCCTCTTCGGTGATTTCGATACGGACAAGAATCAGGGCCGCCTGAGCGATGCGAGCTTCACCAGTTGGGGCCTTTTGTTTGGCGCGGACGCCAAGCTCGGCGAGCACTTCATTATCGGTGCCTACGGCGATTACACTCACACCTGGGCCGACTTGGATAACCAGGGAAGCAACGCCGAGATCAATACCTATGGCGGCGGCATTTATGCCGGCTACCATGGCAGCCCGCCCTATGTGAACGCGGTCTTCTCCTATGCCCGCAACGATTACGACAGCCGCCGAACGATCAACTTCGTCGGGTTACCCGATCCCGTCGCGCACGGGTCGACCTCCGGCGATCAATACGGCGGCGATATTTCAGGCGGCTACGATTTCACCGTCTGCGACAAGTTCACCATCGGCCCGTTCGCCGGATTGCAATATCTGCATCTCAATGTGGATGACTTCAATGAAACCGGCGCCGGGCTCACTGACCTTGCCATCGGCCAGGATCTCGACTCTCTCCGCTCGCGCCTCGGAGTGAAAGCCGATCTGCACGCGCGTCTTCGTAAGAATGTGGCCATCGCGCTGGATGCTCACGCTGCCTGGCAGCACGAATTCTTGGACGATAGCCACAATATCGATGCCAGCTTCATCGGGGCCGGCCTTCCTTCCTTTGTTGTACCCACCACAGTTCATGGACGCGACTCTGCCTTGGCGGGCGTTGGCGTTAACGCGACACTTTGGGATATGCTCACCTTCTTCGCTGACTACAACGTCCAGGCCGGCCAATCCGACTACCTCGTTCAAAGCGCGAACGGCGGCCTACGCATCAGCTTCTAATCGAATCCGTTTTCCCAAGTCAGGGACGAGCCGCGCTGCAACCCGGACAGGAGCGGCCGCGTTACGGCGCAGACTTACACTGATTCCGAGTTCTGGGGGAGCGCGCGCGCCTCGCGGGCGGGCGATGGCGCCCTCGACATCGCGAACTTTATCGGATAATGGTTAGGGAGTAGGCATCCGGAAACGCGCCAAAGAACAGCAATCAAGAAAGGAAAAGCAAATGAAAAAGAATCCGAGCCCACCCAAGAAAAAGCCGGCTCTCGTCGTGCGCGATCTCAAAGCAAAAAGGGATCCCAAAGGAGGCATCGATGCTAACTCCGGGACTTGGCAGGATAAGAGCCTCGGCCAGCGATAACCAAACATCTGCTTAGGATTTCGCGTGGGAAACGGGCGGGGCCACCTCAAGACCCCGCTTCCCTAGGGAGGCCGGCTAATCCTTACTAAAGCCGCGTGAGGCGTAGCCTTTTACGCCGCCTTCATCGTCGACCGTGTCATTTCCCGCAAACCCAACAATGCGCGCTAACTAACGGTTCTTATTGTGGTGTCCGGGCGCCTTGGACGCCCTGAGTTCCGGAGAAGTCGAACGAGCTAGGGAATCGGACTGGTTAGGATTAAAACCTGCGACGGCGGAGCTACTGGTCGGGGTGGGGGCTGGCGTTGCTCTGGTGCTTCGCGCCTTTTTTCGCGGTGCCGGTATCGCTGCTTTTCGTGCTCTTTTGCTGAGTCGATTGCGACGACTTCTGCTGGGTATCGGCCGCCTGCACCAGCTGGTTGGTCACGCCGTAGAGGGCGAAGGCCTGCGAGCCGCGGTTCATCGTGACGCGGACACCAGGAACGGTTTTGCCGTCCCAGGTGAAACGATAATTGATGTAATACACCTGATCCCGGTCCCGGAATTTCCCAGGTGAACTCCGCGCGTCGTCGGCGTTGAACACGCCGGTCTTCACCGGCGCCTTTCCGTCGCCGAAGAAGGTCAGATTGACGTCGCGTTCGTTGCTGCTGTTCCCGCCGTTGCAGAAGTAGAGTCGCAGATCATAGGTTGAGCCGGCCTCGAGCGACTTCGCGTCTAGCACCACATCTTCGGTGGAGCCTTCTTTCGCCCCACTGTTGTAAATGGAGTCGGACAACATCTGCTTGAGTGCGCCATCGGCTTTGATCGTGTCAACGGACGATGGTTTCAGGATCAGTTCGCCGGCCGACGCCCTAACTGTGACGCCACCCGCCTCGATCGTTTTTCCGTGACCGGGGGTGGGCGTAAAGGTTACTCCGTTGATTCGGCGGCCGTTGGGGTCCTCGAGACCGGTGTCCACCACTGCGGTATAGTTCACCTCGGGGCTGATACCGGAACCCACATCTGACTTCGTGGCCGGGATCGGAACGAAGGTGAGCTCTCCTCCGTGGACCGGAAAGGGAAGGGATGAAAGAACAACTGCGGCTAAAACAATAAAAATCGTTTTCATGTAGAGGGCCGGGTGCGGTGTTTCACTATTACATGCTGCGAGTTTAGGCTGATCCTGCACGGTAACGCGCAACCGGCGGTGGATCTTGGAGCGAACCGATCATACTAGAAAGAAAAAAGCAGACGTACCTCGAAGCACGACAGCTAATATCCCCTCATGAGCAAGAAGACGAAGAAGAAGACCAAGAAAAATGCCAAAGCTTTTAAGAAAGCCGCCGCTACCGGCATAGGAAAATTCAAGGAAGCCGCGGAATTCATTTACGCGCACCGAGACGAGATCAAGGAAGCGGCAAAGCTGGTGGCCGCCGTTCTTGGGACGGCCTCCCAGATTCTCGGTAAGCCCGGCCGAAAGAAAACTCCCAAACGCGGCAAGTCCTAACAGCGAGCCAGCAAGAGCGAAAAGGGGTCAGTCTGGACTTGCCCTGATTTTTCGGACAGTTAGGCAAGGATAATTTGTTTCAGTTGTGATTCAAAGTTGATTGGGCTCTTTAGCAGCGATTCGGAGGATTGAGGAACTTGGGTCTGGAGCCGCGGCGGTTCATCATGGCTGTTTACCGTCCGAGGGGGGGCATCCGCTGGCGGTAAAAGCCGCCAATCTGACTAAACGGAAGTGGGGCTCCAGAATGTGACGATCAAGCCTCCCGCAATGATCAACGATCCTCCGACGAGGATGGGCAGGTTCGGCGATGTTCGGAAAGCGACAAAGTTAATGATCTGCCAGACGACGAAAAGAGTTGCGATATAAAGGCCGACCACCCGCCGAAATTCGACAGGCGCCAGGTTGAGAGAAAATCCGTAACCAAATAGCAGGGCCGCGCCGCCCAACATAAGCGCCAGGCGCGTGACTCCGAAATGGTTATAGATCGCTAGTCTCACCACGGCATCGCCGCTGACTTCCAGCGTTGTTGCAATTAATAGGAAGACAAGCGCGGAAAGAGTCTGTGAGGTATTCATCTGAGCAATGAGCTATCCGTCTTTCGGTAGCGCGCCAGATAAAAGATCATCGCCCCACCGATGGGGAGACCGATAAGTGACCGGTAATCATGCCGCACGATCGCGTTGAATAAGTCGCCCGATGATGTTGAGCGATAGAATAACCAATGCGATCCGCACGCCCCAGAGGGAACGTTGCCACAAGCCTCTGGCAGTGAAGGCACAGGCGATTCCTACGGTCAGCATCAGGGCCACGGCCGCGTAGTCCTAACGAATGAAAGGCTGCGTGAGCGTCGGGATTAAGCCGCCAAAGCCAATCGAGCGCAGTGCCGGGAAAAAGAAGCAGAATGACCGTGAGACCGCACATGCTCGCGCCGAATGCGAAAAATAAAGCGAGTAACTTGATCAGCACTCTCTTTATATCGGCGATCTATGGTTTGTTTTGAAAGCCGAAAAGATCTTCTAAGCCGGCTTCCTATCTTCCTGCTTCAATTCGAAGTCGGCGGCTGGCCTCGTCACTAGCTGGAGGAACTGCGCAGCGCGGGTATGGTTCGCAAATGAAATCGGTAGCGGACCTGTTTCAGCATGTCCACGGCAAGGTTCGTCCTTTGCTGGGAACGTTTCTCTACGGACTCGTCGCGAGCCTGGCCGCCGTGGCGTTTCAATTAGGAATCAATTGGCTTTACGTGATCTGTTTCAAAAAGCCCGCAACGGTGGGAGGAGCCCATTTCTTCGGGATTAGCTTCGCGGTGATCGTGATTTCTTCCCTCGTTGTCGGCGCGTTGCTGCACCTGGCGCCTTCCGCGGCCGGGAGCGGTATTCCGGAAGTGAAGCTCGCTTTCTGGAAGGAGTTCGGCCATTCGCCGCGCCGGATCGCCGCGATCAAGTTTCTGGCGGGCGTTATTAGCATCGGTGGCGGACAAAGTTTGGGCCGAGAGGGCCCGACTGTGCAGATCGGAAGTAATCTGGCCTCGAGTTTGGCGGGATTGCTTGGAGTCTCAAAACAAAATCGGCGAGCCGCCAGCGCCGCCGGAGCTTCGGCTGGATTGGCCGCGGCCTTCAATGCTCCGCTCGCTTCGGTGGCGTTTGTGTTGGAAGAAATTATCGGCGACTTGAATAGCCGATCGCTCGGACCGGTGCTACTGGCGGCTGTCGTTGGGGCGTTCGTCGTCCACGCATTTGTCGGCGCCCAACCCGCTTTCGCCTTGCCGAAAATCGGCGAACCAACCTGGCGCGCGTATTCGCTTATGCCCTTGGCAGCTGCGGTCGCGGCATTGACTGGCGTCGTGTTTCAACGCGGCGCGATCGCCCTGCGGAGCAGGACCAGGCGCAGTCGAATCGTTCCCAGGTGGCTGCATCCGTTAATCGGCGGATTGATAACGTGGACGATCGGCGCCGCGGTTTTTGCGTGGAGCGGCCGGCTCGGCGTCTTCGCGCTTGGCTACGACGATCTCTCAGATTCCTTGCTGCACGGAATCGCATGGAAGTTAGCCGCCGCTTTGCTGGCCGGGAAACTCATCGCCACGATTGCCGGATATGGTTTGGGCGGGTGTGGCGGAATCTTCTCGCCGAACCTTTTCTTTGGAGCCATGTGCGGTGCCGTGGTCGACGGGTTGGGCAGACATTTTCTCGCCCTGAACGAAGCCGACTCAGTTTTGCTGATTGTTGGCGGGATGAGCGCGTGTCTCGGCGCGGTTGTGCAAGCGCCGGTGACAGCAATTCTTATTATTTTCGAGATGACGCATCAATTCGCGCTTGTCCCGGGGTTGATGCTGGCGGGCTTGGTCAGTCAGGCGATCGCACGCCCTCTCAATAAAGTAAATTTCTACGACGAGATTCTCTCTCAGGACGGCCATGACATGGAGCACCTCGTGCCACCGCGGGATCTGCGGTCGTGGCAAAACTTACCGATCTCCGCGATCGCAAATTTCTCACCGGCCGTCATTGAAGATATTTCACCGGGGGCTTTGGAGCAAATGCTCGAGCGCCATCCTTATCGCCATTTTCCTGTACGAGAAAATGGAAAGCTCACAGGTATCGTTAGACGCGATGAAATCTCCGCTTCACTGGTGGAACACCGCGCGTTTAAGATTGAACCCGCCGCCACTTGCCGCCCGGGCGAAACGATTAGGGAAAGCAATGTGCGACTGATTGAATCGAGCACAGGAACGATTGTGCTAACCGATCATGCCGACGGCGCTGTGCTTGGCTTTGTGACTCTCCACGATCTGTTGCGGGCTCAACTGGCAATGGCTGATCGCGAGGAAAAGCACGCAAGCTGACAATCATCATGGAGACGCGCCCCGTCCAGTAGTCAGTAGGTCAGTAGTCAGTAGTCAGTGGTCGGTGGTCGGTGGTCGGTGGTCGGTGGTCGGTGGTCGGTGGTCAGAGGTCGGTGGTCAGAGGGTCAGAGTTCAGAGTTGCACTGACTTAAATCATCCGTCGGCGGTCTGGTGCGGTGTCCTTGATTCGGATTGTCGATCGGCCGTTCAATCGCTAGAATGAGGCATGTTCGGCATTTGTCGACTTCGTCCCCAGGTAGCCAGCCCTATTAGGCCGAATAATCCCGCCTTTAATTCCGGAATAATTCGGCCCACTTCTCGTTAGGCCCATGCGTTGCGTTGCCTTTTTATTACTTGTCGCCGCTTCGCAATTGCTCGCTGATCCCAGTGCAGAGGCGCTGGCCTTTCTCGCCGTGCCCGGGGCTGCGTGGGAATACAAGCTCGATACCGTTCACGCCTTTCCGATATCGGAGTTGCCGCCGAGGATGCTACCCGTGCTGAAACGCTACGACTGGGGCATCGACAGCGGTTTGCCTTCGGAGTTTCGCGGCTTCACACTCGACCTGAATCGCGATGGGAAAGTGGAATATTTTCTTTGCACGCCATACGGCGGTTCCGGCGGGCCAGCCTTCATGATCCTTACTGAGACATCCGCCGGTTGGAAGGTGATTGGAGACTACCAGGGCTCACTTCACGTTATGCCGGCAGCACCAGGACTGTGGCCGGAATTGCTCACGACGAGCCGTGGCGGTGGCGACACCTACGGAAAGCTTCACCATGACTTCCACAACGGGAGTTATCATCCTACGATCAGGGAAGGATTCGTTCGCGGTGTAGTTAATAAAGAAATTGTGCCACCCGAATAGGCCTAACCAGGCGATGCAGCTAACCGTTGACCGGCCCGTGACCATATCGGATTTCCATGAGAGACTTCTTCGTGATAGCAAATCTCGGTATCGTCAGCGGTAGCTGACCTTGTTCTCGTTAGGTGCAGTCCATGAATCGCGTCCTCGTCCTGCTCATTCTAGTCGCAGCCCTGACTCCGCAATGTAGATCGGATACATTGCCGCTACCTAGCTACGGAGGGAAGTCGGTCGAGGAAGACGCCAGAGCTAGTCCAGGCGTGGTAGTTGCCAGATTGATCGATGTTGGCACGCGACGGCCCGCGCATCCCATGGCATCGGCATATCTAGCGAAGTGGCAGGTTCTCAGAACACTTCGGGGCAGCTATCCCGACGAGAGCTACTTCTCGTTTTTTGCCACTGAGGCGAGGCAGCGTTTGCCCACTGTAGGTCAGGCTTACATCTTGATCACGAACTACACTTCGCATCAGATCACACGAATCCTGGAGAATACTCCTGAGAACCTTCGGCGAGTCGAGGAGGCTTTGGGTGGTGGCAAGGTTCGCACCTAACCAGACGATGAAGCTAACCACCACCGCTGTACGTTTTGGATGGCCCGTTGCGATGGCTAGTTTCCTTGGCCCGCATTGCTACCGCCGTTTCAGTGGTGGTAGTTTATCTTGTTCTCGTTAGGTCTTTCCGATTATGCGCTTCTATCCAAGACTGATCTTAGTGAGCGGGATCGCTCTTCTGATGGGATCGTGCGATCGGGGATTTTCGATGCATGATTTCTTTTTTCGGGTGGATTCCCTGAGCGGGCCCCGTGACATGTTCTATGGGTGGGTGCAAAGCCGATATGACAAGCCGGTTTTTGCCATCTGCTTTATCTCCGCCGAGACCTATATGCCCGGAAACCTGGTGGATACGTCTAACGCACGGATCACCCATGTGCATGGGCAGCGCGTAAACATCTCGTCATCGCGCAAAGCGATCTATGCATTGCGAACAGATTTTTCCCTGGAAGCATTGCCTCTCTCGACGGAAGAAGTGGCGACGATCCTGAGCTTCCTAGACCTTGCCGGCATGCACCTTCAGCCGATCCAGAATAACGCGATTTGGAAGGAAAAGATCGTTCCACACCTCAACACATTTTCGATTGATCAGTTACGGCGTTGAAAGGCAAATGGACCTAACCAGGCGCTCCAGCATTGCCACATGAGCAGAGCGAGTGAAGTTAAAAAGGGGCACCACCTTGCACCGCTAGCGGGAGCGTAAACCGCTGACCGTTGCGTGACCACATTAAATTTTCATGAGAGAGTTCTCGATATTATCAAAGCTCGGTTCCGTCAGCGGTAGCTGAGCTTGTTCTCGTTAGATGGTGAATGACATTCACGCATCGATCATGCATCATTACTGAGGTCCTGCTGTCCAACGCTCGCGAAGGGACATTGCCATATGAAAACAACCATCAAAAAGAAGAAACAAATTAAAGTCGCTGACCTTAAGACACGAAAAGACCCTAAAGCTGGGGGAGGCGCGCCTGCACCTCGCGGCGGTCCTTCGGGGCGTGGAGGCTAAGGAAGACTTCTTTCCGAGCTCACGCCAGGGTCGGCAAGAGCTGCGACCCACGCTTCCATCTAACCAGACGATGAAGCTAACCACCGCCGCTGCACGCTTTGGAGATGTCGTTGTCCGGGTTAGGTTCTTTTCTCTGCTGAGTTGCCTTCGTTCCAGTGGTCGTAGCTTATCTTATTCTCGTTAG
The DNA here is from genome assembly GCA_963824205.1 of uncultured Verrucomicrobiae bacterium. Lineage (GTDB taxonomy): Bacteria > Verrucomicrobiota > Verrucomicrobiia > Chthoniobacterales > UBA10450 > JBBRDU01. The sequence continues at coordinate 2,290,490 of CAWGOG010000001.1, forward strand.
GCTAATGTGAAAGTGAAGATTTGGCCCTAATTGTGAGAAATCCCTCGATTGTTTTATCGCCGACAAATGCCGAAAACGCGGATTTTTTCATTCGAGCCTGCTCCAGCGCCGTCGAGGGAGCGGTCAGGCTTCCCCCTCTTCGCTCCCGGGGGATGGCTCTGCGCTTCTGGGCTAAGATGTTATGACTCCCTTTGAATTCATTTGCGCGTTTTACTCGGTTGTTCTGGGCGTGGCGGTGGCCCAGCTTATGACCAGCGTGGGAAGGTTGGCCGAAGAACGGGAACGGGTTCGCGGTTATTGGGTCTCGAATCTTTGGATACTCACGGTCCTGTTCGCTGATGTAAGCAATTGGTGGGGAATCTGGGGGCTGCACAATGTTAAGAGATGGAGCATTTATTCTTTTCTGTTGTTGGTTGCGTTAACCGCAGCCGTCTATCTCACGACTGTTTTGCTGTTCCCGCGCATTCCGACGAGCGAGGACGCAATCATCGATATGGAGCGACACTTTTATAAGAGTCGCCGGATCTTCTTCACCGGATTCACATCGGCCTGGGTGCTTGCGCTGATATGTAATTGGAGCTTTTTTCCCATTACCTGGATGACTCTCGGCAACGTGTTGCCGGCGGCCATGATCGTGCTCGGCATCATCGCTGTCATGACCGCCAATCGCAGCTTTCACGCCGTCTATGCGGTCATCGCTTTGATTGCCATTGTGCTTAATGTGCTCTCGGAAGGAGCGTGGACGCTGAACACGTTTATTGAATGAAAGAGTTTTTACCGCGCAGCAAGGGGTGACGCGTTAGTCTATGATTCGCTCTCCTGCTTAATCACCGAACTAGGGCCTAACCATGCGCTGGAGCAGTGCCACATGAGCGAAGCGAGTGAATTTAGAAAGCGGGCACAACCTTGCACCGCTAGCGGGAGCGTAAACGTCCACGGGTCCGTGAGCGGGTTCTTTGTTATGAGTTATCTGTTATTGGTAAGAAAGCTCGGCTATCGTAGCCGCAGCTCAGCTTCTTTTCGTTAGGCCTTCTGCGCATTTGCAAGGACTTGCGATGGCTCAGAGCGACATTACGATTCGTCGCAACCGCACTGCTTTTCATCATCGCTGCCAGGGTTGGTCGTGGCGGGGCGTCGCTACACACCGAAGAGCACACCGCATCGACCGGGTTTTTAGTCGTCCACACCCTTGCGGTGGATCATCCCTCCTAGCGGGTTTTTGCCTGTTCTTGCTTCTCTCTTAAGAAGTGACGCATCAGAAATGTCGCCGGTCTTTGATTTAGAGCTATCGGAACCGCGGAAGACCTGCCTTGCTGAAGGCATGACCTCTCCTGCATCCCCGCTCTCCGCAGAAATCCCCCAACAAATTGCACAAACTGCCGGAGTTAGGCGGCGTCGTTTTCTTGTTTCTCGATTCGTCGTTGCCTGCGGTGTCCTGATCTTCGCGACTGGCGCTTTTGCGGCCGTTGGAGCAACCGGACCAACAGGACCAACCGGGCCGAAGGGGCCAAAAGGAGCCACTGGCGCCACCGGCTCGACCGGTCCAAAGGGAGCCACCGGAGCACCGGGAACTAACGGAATGAACGGAACCAATGGCGCTACTGGAGCGCAGGGCGTGCAGGGCAATGCGGGTGCAACCGGTTCCACCGGAGTCACAGGCGCGATGGGAACGCCCGGTTCTACCGGCGCTACAGGAACAAACGGCGCAACCGGTTCTACCGGCGCAATGGGTTCCACTGGCGCGATGGGCTCCACTGGTGCGATGGGCTCCACTGGTGCGATGGGCTCCACTGGTGCGATGGGCTCCACTGGTGCGATGGGCTCCACTGGCGCGATGGGCTCCACTGGCGCGATGGGTTCCACTGGCGCGATGGGCTCCACTGGGTCGACCGGCTCCACGGGTTCGACCGGAGCTACTGGTTCAACTGGAGCCACTGGACCCAGTGGCGGTGCGGGAATCAACGGATCGACTGGCGGCACCGGACCACAAGGTGTGCCAGGCAATACGGGTGCGACTGGCCCTCAGGGTGTTTCGGGGGATACCGGGTCAACGGGCGCGACGGGTGCCACCGGAGCCATGGGGGCGACCGGTCCGGGCGAAGTGGAAGACCGCGGCAATCACAACACGGCCTCGGGGAGTGGCGCGCTCAACCCGGCCACCAACGGTTCTGATAACACGGCTATGGGATTCAACGCCCTCTCTAATAATAAGAAGGGGGACAGCAACTCAGCCTATGGCTCGCAAGCGCTTTCCAAGAACACAAATGGCAATCACAACACGGCCATCGGTGGCCAAGCGCTATTTAGCAACACGACGGGCAGCCAAAACTCAGCTAATGGCTGGCAAGCGCTCCTCAGCAACACAACCGGCAACAACAACACAGCCAATGGCGTGTTCTCGCTCTCTAGCAACACAACCGGCGCCAACAACACGGCCATGGGAGCCGGCGCCCTCATTAACAATACAACCGGCGGCGACAACACAGCCTATGGCAGGGGCTCACTCTCTGGCAACACAACCGGCGTCGAGAACATAGCCATGGGATCCCTCGCCCTCAGTAGCAACACAACCGGGGACGTCAACACGGCCATCGGTTACAGTGCGCTATTTAGCAACTCCACCGGCAACAGCAACACAGCAGTGGGTAATGCGCTCCAGTTCAATACGACCGCGAACGGCAACACGGCCGTCGGTGACAGCGCGCTCTTGGAGGATATCACCGGGAACGAAAATACGGCCGTCGGTGCTAGTGCGGAGATTAATACCATTGGGCAATTCAACACGGCCATCGGCACTGGCGCGCTCGCAACGAACACATCCGGCAACAACAACATCGCGGTGGGTTTCAGCGCCGCTAGCAATCTCGATACAGGCGATAACAACATTGACATCGGCAACATCAACCTGACTACTTCGACTACCAGCGATGTTGCGGGTGAGTCCAATACCATCCGCATTGGATATGAGGGCCAGCATACCGCTACCTTCATCGCCGGCATCAATGGGGCCACGGTTTCAGGAACAGCCGTCATGATAGACGCCACTACCGGCCAGCTCGGCACGGTCGTCTCATCGCAGCGTTTTAAGGACGCGATCAAGCCCATGGACAAGGCGAGCGAAGCGATCCTTTCCCTGCGACCGGTGACCTTCCGCTACAAACACGCGCTCGATGCGAAGGGTATTCCGCAGTTCGGCCTCGTAGCCGAGGAAGTGGAAAAGGTGAACCCTGATCTGGTGGTGCGCGATGCAGGCGGGAAAGCCTACACCGTCCGATATGAGGCGGTGAACGCGATGTTGCTTAACGAGTTCCTCAAGGAACACAAAAAGATCGAGCAGCAGGATGAGACCATTGCCGAGCTGCGATCCACCATTACGACTCTGGCCGCCGCGATAAAAACGCAGGCCGCGGCCATTCAAAAGGTTAACGACAAGGTCGAGCTGAACCAGCCGACGCAGCGCACTGTGGCCACTGAGAACAGTGGCCGGTAGAGGACCTGATCTTCCCTTTTGACGTTGGGCGGTTAGAGATCTTGGTTTTGGAACGCAAGCGAGACGCTCGCGCCACGTTGGGATCAGTCTTGACCATGCGCTAGATGGACAGACCAGCGTCGCCTTCGAGAACCGACGTTTTTAGTTGCGGGCGCTCTCCGCTCTTCCACAGGGCGGCCGTGTGTGAGGTCCGATACCTTAGCGGGCCGCCGTCTGGTTTTTCGCTCCGCGTGACGGGGCGGGGGATGCAGACGAAATCCGTGCGCATCTCGTTAGCCGACAATCGGACCGTGGCGTAGCCGTGTCCGCCCAGATCGATGAACTCGAGGTGCGGTGCCAGCTCCGGGTTGGAGAGCGACCGGGCTTTTTGCAGGTCGAAGCTCTTTGCATATTCGAGGCAGGAACGGACGCCATGCTTCAGCAGCAGGTTGAAGGTCCAGTCGGGCTTCTCCTGTCCGGGCTTGTCGGCGAGAAAGAGCGCTCGGAGCGGAGCGTCCTTCGGAAGACTGTGCTCATTGCCTTCCATGGGCCCGGGACTGGTGAGTGACCCTCCCACGAAGCTCAAGCCGACCGGCTCGAACTTGCCAGGCGGAAGTTCCGCCGTCGCGTATCCGGCCCAGAAACTGTGGCGATCGCCTGAGACAATGGCGAAGCCTGTAATCTTTGCGTCGCGCACAAGATTGTAGATCTCAGCGCGCTCCGAGTAGGCGGTGCCGTAATCGAAGCCGCTTCCCGTGGTGGCGTAGCCGGCGTCTTTCGGCCACGGCTCCTTAGTTAGGCCGGGCGGCAGATTGTGCGGGTCGGCCCGCTCATCGATCGCGCCCTCCGAGTTTGCCCAGATTTTCCACGTCGCGGTGGAGCTCTTGAGCTGGTCCTTGAACCACGCTTTTTGTTTTGCCCCGAGAATGGTTTGCGGTGGCGCGGTGCGCTGCGGATTGGGAACGCGCGCCTCGTTGAACGTGACTTCGGCCGGCGGATTGCCGCCGTTGTAGGCACGTCCGCCGTCGAGAATCTTCATCAAAGACTCAGGAGACATCCCGATGAACTCGTCACCGCCGAGCTTGGCGAGCGACGGATCGCTGAAGCAATTCGCGCTGCGATAGCTATGCTGGTCAGTGATGAGCAGGTCGAGGTGCCGGCCATACCGGTAGGCCCGGTAACCTTTGAGGCTGTTGATCGCCGTGAGGTTGTTAGGCTCTAGCCCCAAACCGTCGCTATCCCACTTGTCGATCGGAACGTTTTTCACCTCGGGTGGACCGAAATGCTCGAGCGACCCGCTCGGCGGAGAGACACGGGCGGGAAGAAATTCGAACCAGGCCTGATTCGCCGCGACCTTCACCGTCTGACCTGGGATTTCGAACTTCCCGGCCTTGACGGTGCTTTGCCAGCCCATCCACGAGAATTCGTGGTTGTCCCAGATGGCGACGAACGGCCAGCGCGCGCGCGCGTCCTGGAGATCGGGGTCGGCGAGATAGCCTTTGTAGACCGCTCGGTAACCTTCGAGCGTCAGCGGGATGTGAAAATTGCCGACCTTGTGGCTGTGGCCATCCTCGAAGCGCGCCACTTCATAAATCGTGCGGTCGAAGCGCGTCTTAACCTCGTCGGGATACTCGACGACCTCGTAGATAAAATCGCCGAGGTGAAGGACGAAATCGAGCTGCTCGCCGGCGGGAGCGCGTTCGTCTTCGTAAATCATCCGGCGATAGGCGTTGAGCTTTCCCTCATTGACATCCTGACAGCTGACGAAGGCGAAGTTCACCGGGCGCGGATCATCCTCGTTAGGGGCGGTCATGGTTCGGCCGATGCGGCTGCCGTTGCCATCAGGGTCGCTGAAGCGATACCAGTAAACGCGCGAGGGTTTGAGGCCTCCGACCAAAACGCGACAGGTCCAATCGGCTGCCGGCGAAACCGTCACCGGCGCGCTGGCAGTGACTCGCTCAAACAACTCATCTTCCGCAACCTCCAGGGTCAGGCGCGCTGGTTTGCCGGAACCTGGATAGCGCGTCCAAAACAAAACGCTGTTACTGTCCGGATCGCCGGACGCGACGCCTTCAGGAAAAAGTTCGCGGCGCTCGCGCCAGCGGGCTTTTGAGCGGTGCGGGACCGGCGAACCCCATGCCGCTGCCGCTCCCCAGCCGGCAGCAGCCACAATGAATGCGCGACGCTTCATACCTTGGTTTGGATATTGTTAAAGCCTTTCGAAAGACCAGGCTTTGCAAGTAGCGGGCCAACGGCCCACAGGAAGTCATAACCCGCTGATACAGAGCAGTTAAACGGCACTGAAACTCTCGTCGCGAATTTCGAAACTGACCCGTTTGCGGGATAACACCGTCGCGAATTCGGAACGGCGTGAACTCAGAGGTCGGAGGTCAGAGATCAGAAGTCAGAAGTCAGAAGTCAGAAGTCAGAAGTCAGAGGGCTCCGTGAGAGCCTAAGCTGCTTGAGGACTCCCAGGCTCGGTTGGCCCTGGATTATGCACGGATTAATAGATTCGTTAGGAAAAAAATCTGTGTAGATCCGTGTTAATCTGTGGCTAAGAAATTATTCTGTGGGTGGCGGAGCTCAGATTTCTTCCCGAGCCCACGCGGCGATGCGCTGCGCGAGGACGTGGCGGTGCTCGTCGTGCCGCAAAACTCGACCCGCTGAGTGCCCTCTTGCGGACCTAACGATTTGGTGCGACAGCCGCGTGAGGCCGAAGCCTTTTACCCGGCGGAAACCGGTTCAAGGCGAAGTAACATTGAGCCGGATGAATTCCGTGGCGGCGGCGCCGACCTCAACACCAACCTGGACAATTGGGTCGCCGGTAGCGGGATCGGTTCCGATGGTCCGGGAAAAATCAGGTGTCACGTTCGCCCAGGCTGTGAGATCGGGACTCGTTTGCAGGTAGATCGTCAAGCCCGTCGCGAGCGGATTCTCGCGAAAAACCAAAGTCAGGTAGGTCTGCGAATTTTCGGTGACCAGGGCGACCTTCGGCAGCATCGCACGGTCGGCGAGACCCGCCGGAACCCTTGGATCCAAATCGAAAAGATACTTGAGGAGGTTCGGTATGCCGTCCCCGGCGGGATTCGCGTTCGGGCCGCTGATACTTACATCCTGAAGCTGCTGCTGGGTAAAGAAGTTCTGTTTCCACGTGTTGAATGAAGCCATGACGATGAAAGTGAAGTTTTGCGTCGCGTCAGGCGCGGTCCCGTTCGAAGCCGTAAGAGCGACCGAATATTCTCCCGGTGTCGTTGGCGTTCCAGAAAGCAAGCCGCTCGCGGAAAGTGTCAGGCCCGGGGGCAAGGTGTTTGACGAGAAAGTCGGCGCAGGAACACCCACGGCGCTACACGAGAAGGTATAGAAATTGCCCGCGATAGCAGAAGGTGGCGTTCCACTGGTGATGACCGGCGGTGACACCGCCGGGAGCACGGTGATAGCGAAGCTTTGCGAAGCGGGGAAGCCGACGCCATTGTCGGCCGAGATTGTTCCAGTATAAACACCGGTCGCGTTCGGTGTCCCGCTCAAGACCCCGCTGGACGACAGATTGAGGCCGGGCGGAAATGCGCCTGAAGAAACCACAAACGTTGGCGACGGAAAACCTGTGGCCGTGTAGGTGAAATTGACCGGGACGCCTACCCTGGCCACGGTTGCCGGCGGCCCGTCGGTCAAGGATGGCGGATACAATGTGGGATTAACCGTGATCGTTAGGCTTTGAATCGCGTTAGGATTGACCCCGTTACTGACGGTGACATTCACGGTAAAAGGAGAGCCCGTCCCGTTGGGAGGCGTGCCGCTGATGACGCCGGTGGTACTGTTCAGAGTCGCCCAGGACGGCAGTCCGGCCGCGCTATAAGTGGGCGCGGGGAAGCCGGTCGAAATAATGGTGAAACCTCCGGGCAAACCGACGTTGAAGGTGGTGGCGTTGGCGCTGGTAATCGTTGGCGGTACGGGAGAGCCCGGCTTCATCGCGTGCAGGAATCCGTCGAAACCCGCGATGTAGATAATTCCGTTGGCCACGCTCACCGGGCCGCCAAAAGGAAAGGTTTGGACAAGAGCGCCGCTGCTCGAGTTGAACAGATAGGTCGCGGTCGAAGAGGAAACGATGAGCGAGTCGGCGGCCACGACTGGCTGTCCCGTCAGCCCGGTGTCGTTAGTCTGCAACGTTGTGAGGAGCGCCCCGGTCGATTCATTTAGGATTTCGATTGTCGAACCGGAAATGACATAAACTTTGCCGTTAGCCATGGCGGGCGTGCCTTTGAATGCGCCCGCGATCGACCATGCGGTCGCGTGAGTTGCGACATTGACGGCGGTGAGGTTCTGCGTGCCGTTGAGCAGGGCGAGGTTGTCGGCAATGGGTGCAGCGCAATTCATGTCGTATGTGTAATTGGTAGCGGGAGCCGCGAGGGACCAAAGCACCGCTCCGTTGGAGGGATTAACGGCACTGAAGGTGCCGCTGCCGCTACCAGCCGTGATTACCCAGGAGTAGATCGTTCCGTTATAAAAGGTCGGGGTCCACTGGTCGGTTTGCGGTTCGTTCGTGAAAGAGCGCTGGGTTCCATCGAAATTAAAACCGTAAAGGCCACCGTATCCTCCGCCGTCCACCCAGATGCCGACAGATTGATGGATAGTGGGCGCCAGATAACTTTCCCATTGCGCGCCAAAAGGAGCTGTCCAATTAACCTGGCCGGTGGCAGCATTAAAAGACCAGAGTGCCGGTGGAACCGTGCCGGAACCGCCGCTTGTTAGGCCCTGGCCTTGTTGCACGTAGACATTCCCTTTATACACCGTCGGCGGATTGATGGAATTGTATGTATTGTTAGTACCGCTCGAGCTGCCGGTGCTGTAAACGTAATGCCAGAGTTGCGCGCCGGTATTGGAGTCAACCGCGGTCAAGGCAGCCGCGCCAAAACGCGATATTGGCGTGACGTAGGCAACGCCCTTATCAATGGTCACAGGATTAAGCGCCAGGCTGCCGCTGTTAAAGGCCGCCGACCATGCTTGTGCGTAGGTCACCCCGAGCAGCGATCCTCGATACACGCCGGTGTGCGCCTGTCCGTTGCCGAACATTTTCCAGTTCGACGTGTCCTTGTTGTCGGTCACGCTAACCAACTGAGTGGCGCCGTTCCAACCCGAAGCGCTTGCGGTCACGGTCGTGCTCTGTGTGCCGAAGACAGTAAGATTATCCACAACTGTATAAGGCAGCGCGGCGCTCGCTTGACCTGCAGGTATCACCACGGAGACCGGCACGGTCAGCGCGCCGGTATTCGATGATGTCAGTTGTACGGTAGTGGCAGTGCCGACGACCTTGCTAAGGAAAATACTCCCGCTTCCGTCGGGATCGTCTTCATTGACCGTCGTGGGCAAAATGATGCCCAAGGCTGAACCGGAAACGACGTTGAAGCTGAAAGCCTGACTGTCGCTCCCGGCTGGATTGGTGGCGGTAATCGTCCCGGTATAGGATCCCACGGTTGTTGGCGTCCCGGTGATCACCCCGGCGGACGAAAGAGTCAGACCCGAAGGCAAGCTCCCATTCGTGACTGCATAGGTTGGAGCCGGTGCTCCTGAGGCGGTGAAGGTGAACGTGAAAGCACTGCCTAACGAAAGCGGCCGAGAAAGAGGATTGCTGGTGATGACCGGCGCTTGCTGCACCGTGATGCTGAAATCCTGCGAGGCAGGTGTTCCAATGCCATTGCTTGCCGTGACCGTTCCTGTGTAGGTGCCGGGAGTCGTCGGGAAACCGGTCAGAGATCCAGAGCTGGAAAGGTTCAGACCAGGCGGGAGATTCCCGGCCGTTAGGGCGAATGTTGGGAAAGGATAGCCCGTGGCCGTCCAAGTGAAAGCGTAACTGGAGCCAATCGCACCGATCAAGGGAGGCGGCCCGTTCGTAATGACGGGTGCGTACGTTTGCACGACAGTGATGCTGAAATTCTGCGTCGCATCGGGTGAGGTTCCGTTGCTCGCGGTCACGGTGAATGAGAAAGGCGAGCCATCATTAGACGCGGGCGCGCCGCTGATGACGCCGGAATTTGGATCCAGAGTAGCCCAAGTCGGAAGACCGACGGCGCTGAAGGTCGGTGCCGGGTACCCGGTTGCAGTCACGGTGAAGCTGCCTGCCTGGCCTACTGAAAAGATCGTGCTGTTGGCGCTGGTGATAGTTGGCGCGACGGGACTAGCCGGTTGGAACGCCCTGAGGGCGCCGTCCGTCCCTGCGAGGTAAAGGACACCGTTCGCCACGCTAATGGGGCCGCCATACGGTATTGTTTGGATGAGAGCGCCGTTAGTTAGGCTGAAGAGATAGGTGGCGGTTGAGGAAGAAACGACGAGCGAATCGGTCGCCACCACGGGCTGGCCAGTCAAGCCCGTGTCGCCGGTTTCGAACATTGTGACGGCGGCCCCGGTGTATTGGTTGAATGCCAGCACCTTCGAACCGCTGATGATATAGACAAACTTGTTAGCCATGGCGGGCGTGCCTTTGAATGCGCCTGAGATCGACCATGCCGTCGCGTGAGTGGCGACATTGACGGCGGTGAGGTTCTGCGTGCCATTGAGAAGCGCGAGATTGTCGGCAATCGGGGCGGCGCAATACATGTCGTAGCCTTGCCAGTAATAAGGCGCCGTGGTTGACCAGATCACGCTTCCAGTTGCCGGATCGATCGCATCGAAAGTACCAGCTACCCATGTATAAATGACGCCGTTATAGAGGGTCGGGGTCCATTGGTCATACTGCGGTTCGTTCGTGAAAGAGCGCTGGGTTCCATCGAAATTAAAACCGTAAAGGCCACCGTATCCTCCACCGTCCACCCAGATGCCGACAGATTGATGGATAGTGGGCGCCAGATAACTTTCCCATTGCGCGCCAAAAGGAGCTGTCCAATTAACCTGGCCGGTGGCAGCATTAAAAGACCAGAGTGCCGGTGGAACCGTGCCGGAACCGCCGCTTGTTAGGCCCTGGCCTTGTTGCACGTAGACATTCCCTTTATACACCGTCGGCGGATTGATGGAATTGTATGTATTGTTAGTACCGCTCGAGCTGCCGGTGCTGTAAACGTAATGCCAGAGTTGCGCGCCGGTATTGGAGTCAACCGCGGTCAAGGCAGCCGCGCCAAAACGCGATATTGGCGTGACGTAGGCAACGCCCTTATCAATGGTCACAGGATTAAGCGCCAGGCTGCCGCTGTTAAAGGCCGCCGACCATGCTTGTGCGTAGGTCACCCCGAGCAGCGATCCTCGATACACGCCGGTGTGCGCTTGTCCGTTGCCGAACATTTTCCAGTTCGATGTGTCCTTGTTGTCGATCACGCTAACCAATTGACTGGCGCTGCCCCAACCCGAAGCGCTTGCCGTCACGGTCGTCGTCTGCGTGCCGAAGACAGTGAGATTATCCACAATGACGTAAGGAAGAGAAACGCTCGCCTGGTTCGCCGGAACGGTCACCGTGACCGGCACGGTCAGCGCGCCGGTGTTCGAGGATGTCAGGGTAACAGTTGTGGGGTTCGATGAAACCGCGCTCAGACTGAGCGTTCCCAGGCCATCGGGATCATCCATGCTCACTTTCGTCGGAAGCGTAATGCCAAGGGTTAACCCCGAAACCACCTTGAAGGTGAAGTTTTGTGTGGCGCTGCCGACCGAATTGGTCGCGGTCACTGTGCCGGAAAAAGTTCCGAGTTGCGTCGGAGTTCCCGCGATTACGCCGGCCGACGAGAGCACGAGGCCAGGCGGCAACGCCCCCGCCGTGACAGAGAAAGTCGGAGCGGGTGCGCCCGTGGCGGTGAGGTTGAAACTATAAGGCAGACCGAGCGCAACAGGTACCGAGATGGGCGAATTCGTGAACGCCGGGGCCTGCCTAACTGTGAGAGCAAGTGTGGCCGAACCCGTACCGGAACTGCTTGTTGCGCTGAGGGTGATATTACTTACACCTCCGGCGGTCGGTGTTCCGCTGATAAGCCCGGAAGAAGAGTTAACGCTGAGTCCGGCTGGTAGCGGGCTGGCCCCGAAAGACGTCGGGTTATGCGAAGCGGTGATCTGGTAACTGAACAATTGGCCGACGGTACCCGTCGCGGTCAGGGGACTGGTGATGATGGGCGGAGGCGGTGGCGTGATGGTCAGCGTGAAAGGCGCGCTGGAACTCGCGCCAACATGGTCTTGAACGGTGACGGAAAAAATGTAGGTACCGGTCGCGGTAGGGGTGCCGCTCAACACACCCGTACTACTCAGGGTCAGGCCGGGAGGATATCCGCCAGACTTGCCCGAAAAGGTGTAAGGCGGAGTTCCACCTGCTGCGGAAAACGTGAAGTTGTAAGTCACCCCCATCGAACCGGGCGAAAGCGGGCTGATCGATTTGATCACGGGCGTGCCAGCAGCGAGGCAATTGATTGACAAGGCGGTGGACGACGATTTGCCGGCACTGTCGGTGACGCGCACAGTGAAGTTCACGACGCTGCCGGCGACGTTGGTTGTTCCATTAATTGTTCCGCCCGAGCTCAAGGTCAGCCCGGCGGGAAGATTGCCGGCAATGATCGAGAACCTGTACCCGCCAGCGCCGCCGGTTGCGCTCAGCGTTTCATTGTAAGGCACACCAGCTGATGAGGACGGCAGCGGGTTCGTGTTCGCGATAATCGGAATCGGGGCCGGGGCGAGCGCATTAATAAGCGCGGCGCCGTTCGGCGTGCCCCACCCAGTACAAAGATCGTAGCCGGTGGTGCCCGGAAATTTGGAGGGGCTGCTCGAACTGAAATTATTGCCGACGGTGGTGTCGTGAAAGCCTGTTGTGTAACTGGAACTCTGGCCGATTGCATAGACGGCGGGATTAATGAATCCGACGGTGGTGCCTGTGTTAACTATAGCCTGCTGGTTAACCAGAGCGGTGAAGCCGGCCCACAGCGGCGCGGCGCAACTCGTTCCACCAACAAGTTGATCGACACCATCCGCGCGCACGTAGACGTTCTCCGCCGTAAACGCCACGTCGGGGACGTTGCGCATCGTGGTCGATCCGAGGTTGGCGGTCATGCTGATACCCTGTTGCCAGCTTGGGATCGCGTACTGCGTGCTGATGCCGCCTCCTGTGCCGATACCGTTATTGCGGTTCCAAACCTGCTCGGAAGAATAGGCTCCCCCAGCGCTGACGGTGTTCAGCATTGTACCGCCCACTTGTGTCGCGTAGGGTGTATCGCCCGGAAACGGAAGCAGTCCGGTGAAGGCGTCGTAGTCGCCCGATGCGGTGAAGAACGACTGTCCCTGGGCTGCCATCTGCTGGAAAATCCCATCGGCCACCGCGTCCATGGTGCCGCCTGGAATATACCACGAGCAACTGAGCTGCTTGGCGAGGTTGTCGTTGCACATCCGGTTAAGAATGTCATGCCAGTCTCCCGACGGGCCCGCCTCATACACAATGATTCCGGATAAGCCGGGTGCCATCGACATGGCCATTTCGATATCGAGCGAAACCTCGACCTCACCACCGTTGCCGGTTGGCGCGCCGTTGAAGCCATCGAGCAGGACGTTAGTGATCGGCACTGCCGGAAGGCCTGCCTTTGTCTCATAATAAGTAATGTCGCTGGCGGTATAACCGTCGAATTGGAGCAAGCCCACCGTCTGACCTGAACCGGTCAAGGTCACGCCGGGGACATAAGCCGTTCGAAAATCTTTACCTATGTACCCGTTGCTGGGTCCTGACCCGTTGCTTGGCGCCGATGAAGCGGACTCCGGTAGCGGCCCTGTCTGACCTTTCACGCTCGCCGACTTTGGGGGCTCGTTAGACGGCGCGAGAATTTTATAGCGAGGCTTGGGCAGCGCGTAATTGTCAAGACCGCTGATGCCGGAGATCGGCACTGCCAACTCCAGGCTCGGCTCAGCATCGGGCGCGAAAAATTTCCGGTTTTCCGCTGGGTGCTGATAACTCAGCATCGACACGTGCAGCGCCCTCTCTACCGCTGGAACGGGTCCCTTGACGTCTACAATCAGCCGATTGGCGTATTGCGTAGTCACAGTCAGCCCGTTGGCTTCGGCAAATGCAATGACCGCCTGGTAATCGCTTTGTGTCGGGCCGAAACGCTCCGTGAATTGCGCAGGTGTCAGGTAATGACGGTAGTTAGGGCTTTGGGGGTCGCTGACCTCGCGCAAAAACTGCGTGAGCGCAGCTTGATTGCGTAGCGGTAATGCGATGGCAAGACTGAGCGCCTGCGTTCTGTCGAGCGGCCCCAGCGAAGACAGGTGGGACAGCACTGCGGGTCGGCGCGCGGGAACGGGCTGCAAGGTCTGAGCACCTGCGGCAAGCAAAGCAGTCAGCAAGGCAATGCTCGCCAGGACTGAAATACGAATTCCTGGGAACATTGGGGCGGCCAGTTTATAAGGTTTTTGCCGAATATCAAAGTGAGAAAGTGTCGGTTATCGCGTAAGGTTCAGCCTTACACGTGCGCGCAGTCGTCCAACCCGCTACGGAGGTTATCACTCGTCTTCACGCCACTGGTCGCGTGATGTATCTATAGTGAGCACTTCCCTAATACTGGCAGGCACGGCTTGGTAGCACAGACGCCCTGGCAGCGAAAGATCTGCCGATTGGGTTGCTAGAAGATGGGGTCGCCATCGGCGGCGCACCCCTCATGTCAAGCATCCGCGAGACTTCTGCCAGCGGTGTAGCCAATGAAGACGGGAAGCATTCCAAGCGGGTTGAGGAGAGCAAACAAGGTGGCGGCAAACGTGCCCAGGATGCTGGTTTCACTCGTTGGAATCGGATAAAGCATCGGCGAACTTATCTCTCAGGAAATCAGGAATCCACGAAGTTAAATTGCAAGAGCGATTTGCGCCGTTGCGGAGCGGTTTCGCAGGCTAGCGAGCAGATTTAGAACAAGAGGTCTGCATCGTGGAGACCATGCGCGGGCAGCGCGAGCACGCTGGCAAGGTGGCGGCGCTCACTGCAATCATCACGAGCACGCCCTGGCTGGGAAAGAGGAAGTATGAAGGAAGAATTCAGAAGTCTTCGCTCGCTTCATGCTTACGGCACTGGGAAGACTTAGACCGCTTTCCAGATCACCTGGGAATTTTGTTACTGATAATGAAGTGCGGAGAAATCACCTATGAACATTAAATTTGTCACCCTCGCTTTAGTCGCCGCTACAGCCGCGCTTTTTGGCGGTCCAAGTTCTCCTAATGCACGCGCGGCGTCAGGGAACACACTCACGGCAGATATCATCGTCATTGGTGGTGGAACGGCCGGTTGCATATTGATGGATCAGTTATCACAGAAAGGTCAATTTTCAGTCATAGGCCTGGAGGCAGGGCCAAACGCAACCAGTGATCCAGCAATTCAAGCCATAGGTCTCCCAGCATTCCTACTGAACGACACAGGAAAGGCCCGTTTTTTCTGGCAGGGAGTGACTTTGCCAATGTCAGGCCTTAATGGACGAACAAGTGATTGGACAACCGGAATGCTACTGGGTGGTGGGTCATCGGTTAGCGGACTTTATTATGGCCGTGGTTCGAATGCCGTGTACTCGCTTTGGCAAGGAGTTTCCGGCAGCAGCAATTGGAGCTTGGCCAATATCCTCGGAACCTTCACGGCTCTTGAAAACTACCAGGGACTGACACTCACACCCGGCGCACGAGGGCACAGTGGTGCGGTCAATGCGCTACAGACACCAACGGTGTCGCAGATAACATCGCAGGTACTATTGCCGGCGACACTGGCCGCGTTTCCCGGAATTCCAACGGTAACGGATTACAATGATCCGAGCGTGGCGAACTGCATAGACCCTCGCGCTCAATGGTTCATTGATCCTACGGGCACACAACGGGTGAGCAGCGCGACAGCATTTTTACATATGACTCCAGGAGGTCAGGGGGCGAACGGACACAACCTGTCGGTGCTGTTCGATGCAGTCGCTGTGCAAATCGTGTTTGGCGCAAACGGGACTGCCACCCAGGTAAAATTCATCCAGAACGGGAACGTCCTGACGGCAACAGCTCGGAAGGCTGTTGTTTTGTCGGCCGGCATCAACAGTAGCAAGTTGCTACAGCTTTCCGGCATTGGTCCGTCGCAAGCGTTAAAGAATGCCGGCATCACTCCCGTTTTCGTTAACGAGAACGTAGGCAAAAATCTCCAAAACCATCCCGTCATGTCTGTTTCGTTGCTAGCAGATCCCCAGGGTAACGGGATCCCCTCGGGAGCACCTTATGCATTTACGATTCATAACGTCTACTTACCAGC
The DNA here is from genome assembly GCA_963824205.1 of uncultured Verrucomicrobiae bacterium. Classification (GTDB taxonomy): domain Bacteria; phylum Verrucomicrobiota; class Verrucomicrobiia; order Chthoniobacterales; family UBA10450; genus JBBRDU01. The sequence continues at coordinate 2,306,161 of CAWGOG010000001.1, forward strand.
CGTGGGTGGTGGTGCGAGCGATCCGCGAATGCTACAGATTTTGTTCGATTACATCCCGGCGAATGCACAGGTACCGTCTCCGACAGTAAACGTTAGGTTCGAGCTATTGAACCCGGTGAGTGTGGGCAGCGTCACAATCCAAAGTGACAACTCATTCAAGATAGCTGGAGCAAACGACGGCTTTTACCAGAATCCTGCAGACCTAACTAACATGAAGAATGCGGTCACGGTCTATATTCGAAGCCTGCTCGATCAGCTAGCCTCGATGGATCCTCCTTATTATCGACCCGTTCTAACGGACCCTATCAATGCAGTCATCCTGTCGAACTATAACTCCAATGTTGTGGAGCAATACGTGAAAAATAATACCGATCTTTCCCGTGATGCATACGACTTCACATCGCACTGCAAAATGGCTCCTCTAAACGCCGGAGGGGTTGTGGATGGCAACACACTTGTTTATGGGACAAAGAACGTTTTTGTAGCGGATAGCTCCATCTGTCCAGTGATTCCCGATATCGATACGGAAGCAGCAGCGATGATGATCGGACTACGGACTAGCGAAATTTTGAAAGCGTCTCTTACGAAATAAATAGCGCTATTCTAAAGCATCAACGTGGCGTGCATCATGGAGACTGTGCGCGGGCAGCGCGAGCACGCAGGCAAATGTTCCGGCGCTCACGGCGATCATCAAGAGCAAGCCTAACCGGAATCCGCCGACGGTCGCGGCCAGGACAAAGGCACTGACGCCGAGTGCCGCACCGACCTGCCGGATAAATTGCTGGCTGGTCGTGGCACTGCCCATATGACTAACAGCTACGCTGTTCTGCACCACGACCGTCAGGGCGGGCGAGAGCATTCCCATTCCGGCGCCAGAGATCAGTGCCGCAGCGATGACCCAGCCGAGGCCATGTTCGAATGCCACCATGAAGAAGAGAAGTCCCAGAATATGGACAACGATTCCAATGACACACGGAAGTCTTTCTCCTATTCGATGGACTAACCGGCCCGTAGTGAAGGAGAACGTGCTCCATCCGATGGTGAACGCGCCAACGACGATTCCTACGATCGCGCGATTCTCGTGAAAAACCGCGTTCGTTTCGAGCGGCAGATAAGAACTAAGGCCGAAGCCGCTGAAGAAGGCGAGAAACGATGAAGAAATCGACGAGGCGTATCCAGTGTGATGAAAGAAGCTCAACGGCAAAATCGGATGAGGCGTGCGTCCTTCATGCCAAACGAAGATGGCCAGCAGAATGATTCCAGCAGCGATGAGGGCCGCCTGCATCAGCCCGATTTGTCGCTCACCGAGATCGACAAAGGCCCACATCAGGCAACTGCCTCCGGCGCCGGCGAGAAGCGCGCCGGCAAAATCGAATCGGCCGACGCTCTGTCCGATGCTCTCGTGCATTCCGACGATGACGAGCAAAGCAGCCACAATCGCAATCGGCACGTTGATCAGAAAAGCCCAGCGCCAGGAAACGTGCGTCACGATCAGAGTGCCGAGGAGTGGTCCGGCGACACTCGCAACGGCCCATGAGCTGGCGGCCGCGCCCAGCGCCCGGCCGCGTTTGTTAGGCGGATAAACTACTCCGAGCAGAACAAACGGAAGGGTGGCAATGGCTCCTGCTCCGATTCCCTGGAGGGCGCGAGCGCCGATGAACTCCATCATTGTGTGCGCGATTGCGCAGAGCCCGCTGCCGACGGTGAACGCGACAATTCCGACGAGATAAGTGCGCCGGCGTCCCCAGCGATCGGACCCCGGCCCCCAGATCGGCATCGATACCGCCGCGGCGAGCATGTAAGCCGCAAATGTCCACGCGTAGAGGTGCGCACCGCCAAGCTCAGGCAACGCTACCGGGATGACCGTGCTGACGATGGTGTTGTCGAGACCGGCAAGAATGATGGTGAACAACACGCCGAGCAGGACCAGGACGCCGCTCTGTTTGGAGTGATCCATTTATGAAAAACTGAAAAACTGAAAAACTGAAAGCGGAAAACTGAAAGTGAAATGGAAACGGAAATGCCGGCGTGCTTTAGCGAGTGGCTATCATCGTTTTTATGTCATCCGTCAAATCGGCTCGAATCGCTCCTTCCGCTGCCTAACCGGTGGTACGCAGGCCGCTCGCAATCGCGTTCACCGTGACCAAAAGCTGAATGAAGAGCGGGTCGGTCGACTGATCGTGGCCATGTTCCTCGGCGCGCCACCGGCGCAGCAGCTCGATCTGCTGGCGATGCAACAGGGCCAGGCCTTGGTTGCGAGATTTCAGAACGCGGGATAACCGCGGCCGGCGCGCGAGCAGGTCAGTGCCGAAGATTTTTTCGAGCATGCGATGCGTTCGCAGGTATTCCGCTTCGATCATTCCGAAAATCCGATCGCGGATAGCCTGATCCTCGACCAGTTGCGCGTATTCGCGCATCAACCCCAGATCGGCCTGGAGCACGCTGGTACTGACGTTGGTCAGCAGGTAAGCGAGCGCCGGCCACCGCGCCGCTTCTTCGCACAAGCTTTGGAAAGCGTCGGGGTCAGAGGTCATCAATTCTTCCAATGCCGTGCCGACCGCGTACCAGCCGGGCAGGTAAAACCGGGACTGGCTCCAGCTGAAAACCCATGGAATGGCGCGCAAATCGGCGAGCGAATGCTGCCCAAGACGCCGCGCCGGTCGCGATCCAATGCGGCTCGCTTCAATCACGTCGATCGGCGTCGCCTGACTGAAAAACGCGAGAAATTCATCCGCTTGCAAAAGATCTTCGTAGGCATGGCGACTCGTGGTGATCAATCGATCGATCACAGGTTGCAAGGCGTGAACGCCGTCGTCTTCCCGCTGGTCCTTCGCAAGCGTTGTGACGGTCACTCCGGCGAGCAGCAATTCCAGGTTCCGCACCGCGGTGATGTGGTTGGCGTACTTCTGCGCGATGGTTTCGCCTTGCTCGGTCATGCGGAGATCACCAGTGCGCGTCGCCGGCGGGAGAGCATTGAGAAAACGATTGGTCGGCCCGGCCCCGCGGCTGATGGTTCCGCCGCGGCCGTGGAAGAAACGAATCCTGACCGCATGCTTGCGCCCCACTTCCGCGAGCCGTTCCTGCGCACGATAAAGTTGCCAGTGACTCGCAAAAATTCCGCCATCCTTGTTGCTGTCGCTGTAGCCGATCATGACCTGCTGTACAGGTGCGGGCGTTCCTTCCAGCCGGCGTTGATATTCGAGACTGCGGCGGGTGAGCGGATGCGAGAGGAACGCATCGAGAATCTCCGCGCTCTGGCCGAGATGCTCCACCGTTTCGAATAACGGGACGACAGGAAGGCGACAGATTAATCCCTCCCGATCAGCCAGAGTAAGGCCTGCTTCGCGCCCGAGCAGATAGACCACGAGCAGGTCGGAGACATTTCGCGTCATGCTCGACAATGAGCGAACCAATGCCTCCGGGCCCAAATTTTTCCAGGTGCGCTGCGAGCACTTTGTAGCAACTGCGAACCGCTTCCGCTTCGGTGCCGAGGGTGGCGTCAGGCTGCGCAAAAGGACGCGGCGTGGACAATTCACGATTCAGAAACGCGATCCGTTTCGGTTCATCCCATTCGTGAAAATTTGTGTCGGGCAGTGAGTCGGCCTCAAGCAGCTGGCCCACCGCGAGATCATGCACGCTGGCTGTTCTGCCGAATATCGAGCGCAGCCAGATGGAACCCGAACGTCTGCACGATTCGCATGACCGGCTCGACTTCGGTGCGGGCGAGTCTGGTCGCGCCGATCGTGAGCAGAGTCTGCCGCAGGAAGCGCAAATCGCAGAGCAGCTCTTCCGGCGCGCCATAATATTTATGCGTGGGCCTTGCCGGCTCGTCATCGGTCTCCGGTAATTGCGCCATGATGAGCCCGGCCAATTGCCGCCACGGTTCCGCCGGATTACGCCGAATGGCATGATCGCCCCGTTCCCCAAGTTGCTCCGCCAAGGTGGCGACACGCTCGAGAAGCGCGGGCGGCGGCTCTTGCAGTAGCGCGGCAAGGCTGAGGCGTGCCGCGAGCGTGGATAAGTTTTTTCGCAGAAGCGCGAGCGCGTTCGCGCGCAATTCCTTTAAAGTCGCCGCCGTGACTTCCGATGTGACCAGCGGGTGCCCGTCGCGATCACCGCCCACCCAGTTTCCAAAGGCCAGGCGAGGGAGACGCTCTGGATCGTCCAGCGCGTTCGCGTCGAATCCCATTTCCGACCAGGCGGCGCGCAGGCGGGCGTCGAGCACGGGCAGCGCATTTGGAAAAACCTCCTGTAAATAATGGATGACGTTGCGCAGCTCCGCGGTGACGTCCGGCTTCCGAATCAAAATCTCGCCGGCGCGCCAGAGACGTTCCAGGACCGCCTTAATTTGTTCGCGAATGAGACGCCGCTCGAGCGGCGTCCACATTTGGTTTTCCGATTTCACGAGCAATAGATAAAGCTCGCGATGGCAGCCGAGTGCCGTCGCTCGCTTGGCTTCCGTAGGATGCGCGGTCAGGACCGGCTCAACCCGGATGGAGGAAAGGGCGGCGGCCAGTTCTTCGCTGGTCATTGCATTTTGCTTCAATTTTTGCAGCGCGCGTCCCCACCCGCCGCTGCTTCCGGCAAGGCCTTCGGCCGTTTCAAGAGCGCGCTCATGCTGCGCGGCGGCATTTTCCTCCGCCAGATTCAGCAACTGAAAGGCGATAGACTGGGCTTGCGCGGCCGCCTGCGTCTGTCCGATGGATTGTGCGTTCGCAGCTGGGGAAAGAACGCGCGCCACTTCGCTTTCGCCCAATTCCTCCAGAACTTCTGAGAAGCATTGCCGCAGGAACTCGTAGTCGCGCCCTGCCTTATCCATTTCCTTCATCACGGTTGTTCCTCGCCTCAATCTACGTTCATCCGCGCACCGGTCGCGAGCGTCTTCAAGAAAAGCGTGAGTTCAGGAGGCTCGCGAGAACCTTTTCACGTCCGGTTGATGAGTAACCCAGGCGCGCGGACAGGGCGGCGAAGGTCGCCGTTACAATCACTTCTTTGGTTTCGGCTTCATCGCAGCACGGTGACCACGTGCGCCTGGATTTTGCCGTCGACTTCGCCCGGGCCGAAGCGGGTGGCGATCGCATGGGCGACGAGATCGGTCGCTTCGGCGAGGCGCGAAGCGTCGCGCGCTTCGACTTCACCGCGTAGCGGTGTTCCCTGAGTGTAGGCCACCGCCGGGACGCGAGGAGACTCTGCGCGACTGCGCATCGCAAGCGTCGAGATTGCCGGTTGTTCTTCGAAGCCGGCCGCGGCGACGTCCGCTACTATTTTTTCCTGTTGGTGATAACCGTGCGGAGTGCGTGCGAGGAAACGCGGCGGATCATGTGGGAATATGTCGGCCAGTGTTTGGGTCACGACATGGGCGAATTCGTTTTCCTCGATGCGGTCCCATACGTTGAACAGAAATGTCCCGCCGCGACGCAACACACGCCGCACTTCTGAGAAGGCGGCCGATTTCTGCGGAAAAAACATGGCACCGAACTGGCAAACGACGAGATCGAACATTCCATCGCCGAAAGGCAACTGCATCGCATCCGCCTGGCGCCATTCGACCGCGCGCGCCGTGCCAGTGGCGGCAGCCTGTGCCAGCATCGGCTCGTTCAAGTCGGTGGCGATGATTTGCACATCGGGCGCGAGTTTCTTGGCCAGCTCGCGAGTGACTACGCCTGTGCCAGCTGCGATCTCGAGCACGGCTGATGGCCGGCGTTGAGCGACTCGATCAGCCATGTCCGCCGCATATGGCTGGAAAATCAACGGCACCAAATGCTGTTCGTATACCTGCGGAATCGATCCTCTGAATAGCTTGTCAGTATCCTCGCGCATCGCGCTCACTTCTTTGCCTTCGCCTTTTTCCCCGCGGACTTTCTGGCGCTCGTTCCCTTGGCAGTGAGCGCCCTCGCCGCCCGGTAGTTGGCCATATGTTCTTTCACGGGCACGCGCGCAACGGTGCGGCCGATCACGTCGAGAGCCAGGTCGCCTAACGATTTGAAGCGGACGCAACCTTTACCCATGTCGAGCTTCTTGCCGCTCTTCTTGTATTGGTTGGTGAACCAGGTTGAGAGAGTGGGATGACCGTAGAAGCAGAGGAAATGCAGCACCATGCCCGACTTCTGCGATGCCAGCGCAACCAATGGCAGCGGCACTTTCGGATTCTCGCCATAGCCTACCGGATACGTGGACAGCGGGACATACCAACCGATCATCCCGAACTGCATGCCCTCCTCATATCCGTTAGGCAGGTTCTCATTGATCACCTTGCGCACGGCGCTGATCGCGGCGCGGCGATCTGCCGGAAGCGCAGCGAGGTATTGGGCCACGGTGGAAGCTGCCATGTTCGTTAGCGTAAAGACTAAAGGCTAAAGTAGAAAGAGAAGTAAGACATTGGAGTAATTCCTTGCATGCCTCAAAGTGCGTGATGCGAGAGGCCGCGCAAGGTGGGCTAAAAGATTGACGGAGGTGGAAGCGCGACGGATGCGTAAGGGGTGCGCATAGCAACCGCAGCCATCTTTGGTTTTTGTCTCGCCCTCGCGATTGGCGCAGCCTTGGCGGCGGAGCATGAATTTCGTTATAAGACGCCGGATGCGCAGAGCGTCTCGCTCATGGGTGAATTTAACAACTGGAAAGGCGCGGCCATGACCAAGGAGAGCGACGGTGTCTGGTCCTTGAAGGTGACCCTTTCGCCGGGCACCTACGGTTACAAGTTTCTGGTCGACGGAAAGGATTGGGTGTTCGATCCGGATAACCCGGCTCGGAAGAGCGTCGACGGGAACGAGAACTCGGCGGTTACAATTACTGACGACACCGCGACCGCAACAGCTCCGACGGTTGCACCCGCGACGGCAACGCCGGTGGCGCCTTCTGTACGCAGCCTGCCGCAGCGGCCCACGTTAACGTCGGCGACGAGTGCGGCCAATGTTCCGCCATTAACGCCGGCTCCCGGCCAAGTTTCCGCGGTCGAGGTTCCGCTCTCGGCCAAACGAAGAGCGGATGCCGCGCAAGATGGCAACGCCAGGCTCGCTCACACCAAAATGGCGATCGCCGTGCCTAACGGGTTCGATCCACAAAAGTCGTGGCCCGTTCTGGTCATCTGCAATACCGAGGGCTATTCAAACATCGATGCCATGAACATGTATAAGCAATCTGCGCTCGACGAAGGTTGGGTGATCATGGCGGCCGACGATGTCGAAGCGGAAAAAAATAAGGAAGGCGCAACCCGGGAAGCGTGCGCCGGGGCCGCGTTCGATTATCTCAGCGCCGCCTGGCCGGGCAGCAAAAGTTGGCCGACGGCCTGTGGCGGCATGTCGGGAGGAGGGAAGAACTCGGCATTTCTGGCGGCTTATCTTTCAAGGGACGGTCGACAAGTTATCGGAATGCTCATGATGGGGGTGAACCAGGACATGGCGAGCGTCGCTAATGACAAAAGTCATCCACCCCGTTTTCAGCAGGTGCCGGTATTCCTGAGCAGCGGGAAGAAGGATACCATCGCCACGCCGGCGCAGACCGAGACGGTGAAGAGTTCGCTGCGGGGCGGGGGATTCTATAAAGTGCGTCTCGAAAGTCACGACGGCGCGCATGACGTTTATCCGCCGCATGTGAATGAGGCGCTCCGCTGGTTCATCGCGCAGGCGTCGCCGGCGAAAGCTGCGCCGGGATCGTCGCCGTCCTCAGATTTCGATAAGTTTTTCAAGAAGAAACCATAACCCACTGCGTGTGCAGAACGACGAATTACGATGAAGACCTTCACGACCATGAACCGCATTCTTCTTTTTCCCGCGTTGATTTTAATTTACTCGTCCGGCTTCGCAGGGACTCCGCAGATGACCGGTGACACCGCTCATGGAGCGCAGGTTCTCCGCGTCTTCGAAGATTGGACGAGTGCGTATGAGAAGGGCGACCTGGACGGCAGCATGTCGATCTTTGCGCCAAACGTTGTCTTCGCTTTTCAAGGGAGCAAGGATCAGAATTACGCGGATCTGCGAAAGGGCTATGTCCAGGATTTCGCCACGCGAAAGCCCGGAACGGTTTGGGTCCCGCGAATCGAAGAGGTCTACGTTGAGGGTACTGTCGCAATCGTCCGCTCGGTCTGGGAACTCAAGGTCAAGTCCGGATCGGCCGAGCCCGAGACGAAAGCTCGCAATCGTAGTGTCGACATTCTCAGCAAGGGTTCGGGTAGCTGGCACATCATCAGGTCGTTCAACTATCCGGAGAAGGAAGGGCCAGGCGCCTAACCAAGAACAGCAAAAAGGGATTAAAGAGTGCGACGGTCATAGACCGCCGCTACAGATGAAGGGAAGGGGACGCTATTCCCGATCGAACACAAGAATGCTCTTGGGCTTGCTTTGACCGACCAGGCGTTCGGTTATCGTTAGGGTCTTGAGATCTGCAGATAGCTCGATTTGCCGGTTGCCGGTAATTTTGCCTTTTGATTTGTCTGTGATTTCCAGAGTGCGCTCGTTCACGCGGCGGCCCGAATAGGCAGTGCCGTTATCTTTCCCCTTCGAATCGAGGACCGGATAATCCTTCCCATCTAACTTGAACTTCCTGGCCATTTCTTCATCGGAACGTTTGAAGGAAAGGTCGTCGCCCTCCTCGGGTTGGATCTCGAGCTCGATTCCCTTTTTCACGGTCGCGCTCGCGCTGTCCCATGTGCCTGTAAAACCTGAATTTCCCGCCGTGCGCTCGTAGACATAAGGCAACAACAATGTCGAACCGTTAGGCAAAGGGTCCCCGAACAATGTCGTGCCGTCGGGTAGATATTGCACAAAGGCGTCGTTCAGCGATTTGCCGTCTTCGGAAAGCGTCCAATTCGCCGTAAGGAGGGTGCGGCCCTTCAGCTTGCGGACGACCTCCCAATTCTTGGGTCCTTTCACCGTAATGGAAAAAGTGGTTCCGCTCAGGGCTGGCTGGTCGGTTCCATCGGCTACGATCGTGTCCACCTGGCCCGGGCCGAAGGTGAGGGTGTATTTGTTTTCTCCTGCGAGCTCCACCTTCATCTCGTCGTAGAGTTTGCTTTGGGAAGGGTTCACCTTCCATTTGCCAGCGAACGGGTCGTTTGCGGCCAGGGAAGTGCCAATAAACAAACGTGAAACCAGCAACAACCAACCAATACGATTTAGCATGAGGTTCTCCTTGAGAAGAACCAGCTATGCAAGGTGCGGACCAACAGCGAGTGGAAAGTTGTAATTCTCTGAGAGAGAGCAGTTAAAGCGTTCTGCACCTTCCTTCACGGATGTCGTTACTGGCCCGCTTCCGGGATAGCACCGTCGCGAATTCGGAACAACGTGTCTGGGCTTGCGATCGATACAATTTTGTCTGCCGGGTTGAATGCGTGGCTGAATTCGTCGTCTAAAGTCACGCTTTCGTGGCATGTTCAGAATGCCCAAGCAACCTGCACAAGTTTTGCCCGAGCCGGCATACCGATGAGCACGAGCACCCTGGATAAATTAGCCGCATTACTCAAGAAGGAGCGTGAGGCGCTGCTGACGAACTGGCGCGCCCAGGTCGAGCTCCTGCCTTCCGGCCAGAATTTGGATATCCCGGCTCTGAATGATCACATTCCGAGCCTGATTGATGAATTAATCTCTGCGCTGCGGTCAAAATCCGACCAGACAATTCCGGAAGCTCTGGCTGAAGGAAGTCCGCCGGCGCACGGCTTGCAGCGTCTCCAGGAAGCGTTCGATCTCGAGGAAGTCGTCGCCGAATACAATATCCTCCGCGGCTGTATTCATGATCTCGCCCAGGACAACGGGCTGAACCTGCAAGGCGAGCCGTTCCATATTATGAACCGGCTCCTTGATCAGGCGATTGGGTTAGCCGTCCAAGCATATGCCACTCAGCAAGCGTTGGACGTTCAGCGGCGACGTGAAGAGTATCTCGCGTTCGTGGCGCATGACCTTCGCACTCCGCTCAATGCCGTGGCCTTGGCGACCAGAGTGCTAGACCTGACCTACGAGGATCAAAAAGCGCACGCTGAGACAGACCAGATGCTGAAAACGTTAGGCCGCAACGTGAAGCATCTCCAGAAGCTGGTCGAGAAAATCATCGAAGAGAACACCAATCTCCAAACTGAAAGCGGCGTGAAACTGGAGCGGCGCGAGCTTGACTTGTGGCCGTTGGTTGAAGGTCTTATCCACGATCTCCATCCAGTGGCGGGAACGGACAGCACTAAGCTGACAAACGAAGTGCCTAACCATCTGGTCGTGTATGCCGATGCCAGCTTGCTACGACGGGTCTTTCAAAATTTGATCGGCAACGCCATCAAGTTTACGCCGCGGGGCGAAGTTCGCATCGGCGCGCGAGATCTCGACGATCAAGGCGAGGTCGAGTGTTGGGTCACGGACAACGGCGCGGGATTTTCGGAGGATCATCTGGCAAGAGTGTTCGATGAATTGGAAACTGATGCTGAAAGAACGAACGGACTGGGCCTGGGTCTCGCCATCGTCAAAACTTTTATCGAAGCTCACGGCGGAAAAGTGACGGTCGAAAGCAAGCTCGACGTCGGCTCGACCTTCCGGTTTACGCTGCCCAATCGAGGCGGATCCCGTTAGCAGACGAGATCGGATTATTAAAGCCACAGATGAGCGCAGGTAAACACGGATGGGGAACTGAAGTTCGAATCCAGATCAGAACCTTCGTCTAATCTGTGTAAATCCGTGTTTATCGCGGGCTAAGAAATTGCCGACCGCGGATGCATCGCGATTGTTCTTATGTACTTGGCCGACTGTCGACCTTGGCGCGAGGTCAAGCGCGCGCCGTTATCAGTTAATCGTTAATTTGCGGCAAGCCCGGCGTGGGTGAAATTCGCAGTCGTCCCTTGAGCAAATTCTTGTCAGGATGTAAGCGACGCGAATATGGCAGACGATCGAAGGAGGAAGATGCGAGCGCAGCTGGCGCATTGGACAGTGGAGCTGGTTCTGGTGTTTGTCGGCGTGTCGGCGGCGTTTTGGCTCAACAATTATCAGCAGCGCGCGCAATCCGCAGAACAGCGCGACCGAATTTTGGCCTCGCTCGAGCGGACTTTGCAGGAGGGAATTGCCAGCGGCAAAGTCAATGCCGCGCAGGAGGAACAACAGTTTGCGGAATTTCGGCGAGCGCTCGACGCGGGTGAGATGCCAGCGCTGCGCCCATTTGTCTTCACCACTGACTACAGTCCGGGCGATTTCGCGGCAATCTTGCAATCGGGTGGCGTTGCCCTGCTCGACGTAGAAACTCTCACCGCCTTGCGTAACGACGAATCCGTTATCCGTTGGGGGCTCAGCCAGCTGCAACGCTATCAGAAGTTAAGCGATGAACTCATTGTCCCGAATCTGGATCAGGACCCTTCGTTTTTTTACGATCCGACGACCAAAAAATTGCGAAAACGTTTCGAGATCTATCCCGAGGCCTTGCAGGCCACGGTGAAATTCGCACACGACCTGGATCGAACGCACACCGAGCTGCTCAAACAGATCGAGGCAGAGCGGCATCGTTAGAGAGAGCTGAGTCGGCAGGGTGGGGTGGGTTGTGGAGTTAGGCGGAAGTACTCCACCCGTCGCTTGGACAGGAGGTTTATCAATTCCACTGGGAATCCTGGTGCTGGCGAAAGCAAAGGTGCTGACCGCCAGGATAAGAATTAGAAACACAAAATTGATATACAGATGATCACCGTTTGGATCATCGACGAGCCGAATCCATCAGGTCCAAAATTCCCTGCCGGATTTCGAGCATCTCTTTTCGTGCTTCCGCGATCATTTCGTCCGGTAACAATTTCTTCGGCGCGACTGCTTCCAGGCCGGCTTGCGCCTTGTGCAGATGATCGAGGGCGCGTTTCAGGTAGGCCACGGTAAAGGCGTTGTCGCGGTGCTCGTCTCCGCGCGCCAAGCCCTGCAGTGCGCCGCCGAGTTTTACGCTGGCGGTTTGAAATTCGGAAAGGAATCGATCGAGATCGCGGTCCTCGACCTTTTGCAGGCCGAGTCTCTCTACTTCGTGCCAGAAATGCATCGCGCTTTCGAAACAGCGATGCTGAAGCGGATGACGCAGGTCGCCGTCGGTTGTGCGAGTCCAGTCGATCCCTTCGCGATGCGGTTCAGGCTCGGGCGGCGGTTCCTTTAAGGCCTCCTTGGAGGCGCGGTTCATTTCGTCGATCCAGTCGTTTCGCTGTTCTGCCTCTTCCTCGGTGAGCTCTTCTTCTTTATCCCAGCCCATCTCTTTTGCGATCCTGGCTTCGGCCTCGTCTGAGTCGCCGTATTTTTCCAGGAGCTCCATATATTTGTCCGTTCGGGCGTCGGACTCCTTCAGCAAACGCTCGTAGTCATATTCGTTCCACGTGTCCTGGGGATCTTTCTGGCCACGCTGCTGCTTTTCGATCGCAGCGGTTAGGTTTTCAGTAAAATCGTCCATGGCCGCGGCAACGTCGCGAGCGCGCTGGTCTTCATCCTCTGCGCTCAAATGCCATGAAGGTTCGGAGATCGTGAGTTTGTAATCGGCGCTCTCAATGACGACGCGACCGTTCGTTTCGCTGAACCATTCGAGATAGAGAGCGTTCGTGAGATGTTCAGGCGAAGTCTCTTTGCGTTTGAGCATCTCGTAGGCGTCTTCCAGCGGGAGATCGAAGACGCGCACCTTGTGGGCCGCGGTGAGATCACCGGCAAGACCGCGTTGCACGGGATTCAGTTTCTCGAGGTGCGAATGAGCGACGCGTTCGAGTGAATTGGTGAATGTGAGCAAGCAACCCGCGAGGTCGCGCTGGGCGTTGCCGCGCAGTTCGAGCGTGACCGGCTCTGCGCGGTTCTCGAGCCAGATCCGGCCGCGCACGATTCCTTTTACGCGATTATCGATTTCGCCTCGGACCACGCTGTCGTGAATTCGAAATGCCATGGTCGATGCGTCAGTTTACGGGATTGAATCGTTGAGCTGTTGAAGGGTTGAAAGGCGAGAGGATGATTGCCGCACTGCTTGATTAGACGCAACGGCGAAATAAGCGTAACAAGAATTTCCATCCTTAACCGTTTATCGGCAAATGCCTTCGGGCCACGGTCGCGAACGTAGAACGCGCGGTCTTTTTCCTTCACGCGCTTCGATGCCACTGGTAAACGAACACGCGTGAAAAGCCTGCGACTCAGTGCGGCAGTTATTGGCCTGTTTCTGGTCCAGCATCTTTGCGGTCAAAGCGCGGCGCTCAATCTGACCGCGCCGCTGAATTATGCGAACCAATCGAAGCCGGCTTATATCACTAAAGATAATACAACCAGCGGCGACTCGATCACGGATGCGGCGGCCACGCTGGGCCGCGTACTCTTTTACGATAAGCGGTTGTCGTTCGACCAGACACTGAGTTGCAGCGGGTGTCACCAACAGGCCTTTGGGTTTAGCGATCCGTTCTTCGCCAGCCAGGGCGTCACCGGAATGACCTCGCGTCACACCATGCGCTTGATCAATCCGCGGTTTGCCACCGAAGTGCATTTCTTTTGGGATCAACGGGCGAACACTCTCGAAGACCAGACGACGCAGCCGATTCAGAACGCGATTGAAATGGGCTTTAGCGGAACCGGTGGCCAACCTTCCCTGAGCGATCTTCTCAACCGGTTGGCTGGAATTCCGGAATACCGGGTCCTCTTTACGTCCGCCTTTGGATCTGTCAGCGCGATTGATCAGTTCCACCTGCAGCAGGCGCTGGCGCAGTTTGTCCGGAGCATTCAGTCGTTCGATTCGAAATACGATGCGGGACGCACGGTCGTGAGTTCGGACGCCCCACCCTTTCCGAATTTCACCGCCAGCGAAAACAATGGGAAGCACCTGTTCCTCACGCCGCCCGGACCGCAGGGCGGGGCGGGCTGCGCTGGTTGTCATCGGCCGCCGGAATTTGATATTGACCCTAACAGCCGCAACAACGGCGTGACCGCGGCCATCGGCGGAGGAACTGACCTAACCAACACACGGTCGCCATCGCTTCGAGACCTGGTCCGGTCGGACGGAGAACTGAACGGGCCTTACATGCATAACGGCGCGTTCGACACCTTGGGCCAGGTGATTGATCATTACAATGCGATCCCGGCCGATAACAGCAACCTCGATCCGCGGTTACGAACGCCCACCGGCGGATTGCAGAACCTGAATCTGACCCAGCAGCAGCGCAATGACATCGTCGCATTTCTGGCCACGCTCGGCGGAACCAATGTCTACACCGATGTGCGATGGTCGACTCCGTTCGATTCGAACGACCAGATCTCGCTAACCGTATTGGACGGCGTGCAGTTGACCGGGAACGGCAACGGGACGGCCACGGTCACCTGTAAAGCGGCGCGAGGGATGCAATATCAATTTCAGTATTCCGTGAACCTGGCGAGTTGGAGCACGCTCGCGACGGTCGGGCCCGATTTGCAGGGAATGCTCAGGCAAACGGTGTCGCTCGCGAACGGCGCATTTTATCGGTTCGCTCTTGCCGCGCCTTAAAGTTTGCGCACGGCGAAGGCGTGATCGGAAAGCAAAGAGTCTAACAGGTGTGAGGATCAGCGCGCGTAAAGCGTCGCCACGCCCTTACCTCAAGTGCAGCAAAAGGATGATTGTGTAGGTGACCTGCACACCGGGAAAGAGGATCGCCCAGAGTTTATGATATCGTTCGTTACGCCAGATCGCGGCAGTTAGGCAACCGATCGTCCAAAAAGCGATGAACGGGAGATAGGTTGATCCTTGATCGAGGAAATGCCGCCAGCCTTTGAGCAAGGTGTCGATGATGTCGAGCGGCGCGATTGAGCCAAAGGCAAAGAAGAAGCCGCGCCGATTTTTGAAGTAGTAATCACGCCAGTCGGGCGAGCCGGTCGTCTCAAGTTCTCCTGGAACCAGGATGGCTGTCGCCAGGTAGAGAATGATGGGGGTGATTGTTATCCAGATGAAAAGAAGAAAGGTCCAATCCGCGGTCGTGCGCCAGCGGTAGAGCAGCCACCAGCTCAGCATCACCTCCAGGATGAGAGTGATATGCCAAAGAACATGGACCCAATATATCCGGGGACGATTGGCCGCCTGGATCATTTCGCCCAGTCCGCTCATCACCCGGGTCGCGGTCAGCCCAACTATAATGGAGACAAGGACCGCGACGTAATTGAAGGCGTCGTTCATGGGTGAAGTCTACGGGGCCCGTCAATAGAACTCGCAAGCCGCGACTTCACCGCGGAGATCACAGAGGTCGGCGAGACAAAGACAATGCAAATGCTCTGCGAACTCCGCGATCTCGGCGGTAAAATCTCTGAAAAGAATGTAACCATTGTCGGACTGGGCCTGTCATCAAAGAGATGAAAACCTCCACTGCTCAGCGCGCAGGCCGCCTAACTTTTCTGCTCGGATTGGCGACGGCCGTGATTGTTTCGAGCAACACGGCTTTTGCCGGGGACGGCGACCCGAAGATTGAGATCCCGGCAGAGGGCGCTTCGGTGCCGATGCTCGATATCGGCGGACGCCCGGTTGTGGAGGTAAAGGTCAACGGGAAGGGCCCGTTTCCATTCATTCTCGACACCGGCGCGACGGATACGGTGATTGA
Source organism: uncultured Verrucomicrobiae bacterium (assembly GCA_963824205.1). GTDB lineage: Bacteria > Verrucomicrobiota > Verrucomicrobiia > Chthoniobacterales > UBA10450 > JBBRDU01. The sequence goes on from CAWGOG010000001.1 coordinate 2,321,669, forward strand.
TTCCGGTCTCAACGACGAGCTGTCGTTAGGTGGCCGCATTAAGGAACTCGTCATCGGTGCGATCAAGGTGACCGACCTGGAAGTCCGCGACGGCCCGATCACGGCCATGTTTGCCAAGGTTGAGAAGCCGCCGCTCGGAGTATTGAGCGCGCAAGCGTTCCCGGCATATCTGTTGACCTTCGATTACCCACGAAAAAAGATCACTTTGCGCAAAGGCGCCTTACCAGACGCAGACGGAAAGAAGATCTTTTCCTATGGCGCGGATGAAATGCTCCCCATAGTGCCGATGAAGGTCGCGGGACACGACGTCAATGTGCACCTCGATACGGGCGCGCCTTTCGCGTTGGCGCTCCCGACCAGATACAAAGATCAACTGCGGCTGACTGCGCCCGCGGTAGAAAAGGGCAAAGCGAGAACCCCTTCCGGAGAATTTCCGACCTTCAAGGGAACCGTCGACGGCGACATTGAGATCGGCGAATTCAAACTCGTGTCGCGTGACATCACTTTTACGGATGTTGTGCCAGACCCTGACGCTGCGCCTCAGGGACAGTTAGGCTACGCTGGGTTGCGTGATTTTGTGGTCACGCTCGATTCAGCCAATCGCCGGATCCAGTTTGCGCAACCTAGGTAGCATTGCGGTTTTACCGCGGAGGTCGCCGAGACGGGCCAAAAAAATGGACTTCGATATCGCCTTTCTCTGTGTTCTCGGCGCGCTCCGCAGTTAAACTCATTAGTATATGGACGAACACGATATTCGCGCGGCCATAGATCGACATTGGGCTGCCTCGGCCGCGGGCGACCAAGCTGGCGAACACGAAATCTATCACGACGATGCTATTTGCGAGTATCCGCAGTCGGGCGAGATCATTTACGGGCGCGAAAATCTGCAGGCGCTTCGTAGTCACCATCCTGATAAGCCGTCCGAGTTTCGCGTCCGCCGGATTGTGGGTCAGGGGAATCTGTGGGTGAGCGAGTATGTGATTAACTACGGCGGCAAACGGCTCTTCACCGTAAGTGTGATGGAATTCCGAAACGGAAAAGTCGCGCACGAGACACAATATTTCGCCGATCCATTTGATGCTCCGGCCTGGCGCGCCCAGTGGGTGGGGCGCACGCCGTGATTCGAGCAAAAAAGTTTCGGACCGAAATTTGTAACTAAATCTTGCCCGGGCTGTCTTACAGTTATGGGCAGGGGGAGTTACGGGGCCAATGCCGGTTTGGCCGGGGAGACTTTTTCCGCGCCGGCGCGCGCGTTGGTTCAGGATGGGGCGATCGACGGTTACCAGCCGCAGTTCGACGGACTGCGAGCGCTCGCGGTCCTCACCGTCATGGTGGATCACTTCAGCGCCGATGTTCCGAATTTTCCGTTGCCCGATTGGATTCATCTTGGCGCAACCGGCGTGCGTCTCTTCTTGGTCTTGAGCGGCTACTTTATCACTGCCTCGCTGCGTCGCTCGCGCGATCGGATGGACGCTGGCGGTTCGTCAAAGACCAAAACGATTTCCTCGTTTTACTGGCGTCGGTTGCTTCGCATCGCTCCGGCCTATTTCGTTTTCGCGGCCATCGCGTTGCTGCTTGGTCTCGGCCAGGTTCGTCACAATTGGCCGTGGGTTCTTACCGGCACGGTCAACTGGCTGATCGCTTCCACGAAGGAATGGCCCCTGGCCATCTCGCATCTCTGGTCGATTTGCGTGCAGGAACAATTCTATTTGATCTGGCCGTTCTTCATTTTGCTGCTGCCGCGCCGATGGATGCTCTCGGCAATTGTCGCGATCGCATTAAGCGGCATCGCATTTCGAGTCGGCTGTGTGCTCCTTTCAGTGCCGGTGATTGACCGATGGGTGTTGCCGTTCGGCAGCCTCGACTCACTCGCTGCCGGGGCGGCGCTGGGCTGGTGTGGCGGAAAATTGAAAGCGTCGCGCGGCAGCTGGCTCCTCGGATTCGCCTGCTCGTTGATGCTCATCGTCGCTGCGATCCTGCGAAACACCGACCCGGCGCAAATGAAATCCGTTTTGGTTGAACCGCTCGAGGCCGGCGCCTTTGTCATTTTGGTGGCGCGCACGGCGACAGGATTCGACGGAGTTCTCGCTCGTTTTCTGAGCAATCCCGGTCTCGTCTTTGCCGGGCGAATCAGCTACGGCCTCTACATTTACCACATCCTCGTGGCCATGGTCTTCGATCGGTGGCTACCGCCGCAGTTGCGATTCATTATCATGATACCGGCTCTGCGCCTGGTGGTGTTCGGGATCGTTACCGTATTCGCCGCGGCCGTGTCATGGCGTTTGCTGGAACAACCGATCAACCGGTGGCGTGGCGAAAAGCCCGAGAAATGTTCCGCTACCGCAGCGCGATTGGGAGCCTGAAATCGCGCGAGCCATCGGCCCGCCGGTTATCGGTTAATGGTTATTAAAGTCACCGTTTCAAAGCCGTCTGAAGTTGCCGGCGAAAGGTGCGCGCATTTTTTATGGCGTAGCCGTCCCTATCGTTATTGAAGTAGGCCCATACGCGGTTCGCGCCACTGGCTTTGATTTTTTCGGTCCATGACGCTAGTTCAGCTTTCGAGTAATCGTGGCGATACCATCGTGTTGTCCCGTGGAAGCGCAGATAAATCTCGGCCGCCGTCCTAACGAGCTCGTCGGGAAGGCGTGGGCCACTGCAGGAGCAGAAAATGATCCCGCTGTCGCGAAATGCGGCGTAGACCTCCTTATTCCACCAGGTGTGGTGTCGAAATTCCACCACGTTGCGCCTGGCAGGATCAAGCTGTGCAATGATTCGCCGGAGTCGAGCAGGGGAATAATGGAAGCTCGGAGGAAGTTGAAAAAGAAAACACCCCATTCGAGTTCCTAACAGAGTCGGCAATGTATCCGAAGTCGCGAACGAGAGTCTTTCGTGCCGATGAAACGCTTAATGTGAGTGATCAGCTCGGAGACTTTCACCGTATAAACAAATTTCTTCCGGCCAACTTGGCGCAGCCACGAAGAGACGGTCGCTTCTGTCGGCCACGAATAGAAGGGGGCATTCAATTCCACGGTCGCGAAGCGCTTTTGGTAATGCTCGAACCAGCGATTCGTCGGAAGATCAGTCGGATAGAATTGCCCTCGCCAATGCCAGTAGAACCATCCGGAACATCCAACATTAATCCGCGGCAAGCCCGCCCAAATGGCTCGCGCCGGTGCCCTGGCTTCGCCTTCGGCTGCCAAGCGCGCCTTGTGCATTTTGGCCGCGCGCCCGGTATTCTGCCGGCGCTGTTCGGTCCGCCGCGCTTCGCGTTTCGCAAGCCATTCGGCTCGAGAAAGCTTTCGAACGGATGCGGACGACGTTGTCGGCATGGTTAACGAGCGCCAAGAATGGATGTTCTGATTATTTTGAAGCGCGCCGTACCAACGCTCGCGCTCGGGCGGGGCCGAACCGCCCAAGCGGGCGAAATTTTCTCCCTTTGGCGGCATTATATGAGACAAAGAAGTGTTCAATCTCATCCAACACTTTGGGCTCGATCTCAGCGATTGAACGCAGGTGATCGTGAGTATGTGAACCAGTAGCTACGGCCAGCAGCCGGTCATTGCGCATGGCCTTGCCTTTTTCGGTTTGCCTGGCCGCAATGACGCCGATCAAGCGCGCCGGCACCAGACAACCGGTGAACGCCGGCTCGTCCATCAACACGAGCACGTCAAGAGCATCGCCATCTTCACCCTTCGTCTTCGGGATAAAGCCGAAGTCATAAGGAAAGATCGCGCCCGCCGGCAAGACGCCCGCGAGCGTGAAGAGTTTTTTGTTCGTCATCCCAGCTGAACTTATTGCGACTCCCCTTGGGCGTATCAATGATAACGTGGAGATCGTCCGTCTCAGGATCGAAGGGTGAAAGAGATTCAAAAGATTCCATGGATCTCTAGCTCAATTTCTTATGCCTAACTGGCCAGGGGAGTTTCTGCTGGCCCGGAGATCACGCTGCCATCCGTTCTGAAGCGCGAACCGTGACAGGGACAATCCCAGGTCACCTCGGCGGCGTTCCAACGGACAATGCACCCCATGTGCGTGCAAACCGCAGAGCGCTTTTCCACTTTGCCTGACGCGTCACGGTAAACCGCCATCTTTCGCCCGTTCAGTTTCAGGATTTTTCCTTCTCCCGGCGCCAGTGCGGAGAGCGATTCGCCTTCGGGCGCGGCTAGGCGAGTTTTCAGGAGATAGTACGGATAGTCGGCATTCTCTTTCAGATAGTCCCACGCCCCGCCCTTTAGTTTTTTTCGCGACGGCGAAAAGAGTTCGCTCCATGGGTTCTTCTTTTGCGCTGCCCAATCGGCCGCCATCATGGCCGTGAGCGTTCCAAAGGTCATTCCATTGCCTGAGAAGCCGGTGCCGATAAATTGTCCCGGACTGCTTTCGCCGATGAAAGGGAGACCATCGTTAGTCTCGATCACCTGTCCCGACCAATAGTGGTCAACGATTGCTCCCGGTGCGAGCTGGAGCAGCTTGTCTTCCAGCCGCTGATAGCGGGCTTCGGTGTCCTCGACTTGTCCGGTCTTGTGATCCTCGCCTCCGAGAATTGCGTAATCTTCGTCGCCCTTTCGATCAATCCGCAGATACAAATAAGGATCCGCCGTATCATAAAACGAAGCGACGGGTAGCGCGCCTCGGGGAAGGCTCGCGCCGACCACATAGCTGGTGTAGAGCGCGAGCTTGGTCTGGAAAGTCATTCCGCTGATCAGCCCCGACTCTCCCAGCAGGGGATTGTGAGTTGCGAGGATGACGACGCCGTAGTTGATCCAATGACCGTTCACCTTGGCGCGGCGTTTTTCTTCATCGAATTCGCCGACTTCGCTCTCTTCGAAAACAAAACTATTGGGGCCGGATATTCGCTGAGCCAGCCCGAAGACGTACTTGAGCGGGTGAAATTTCGCCTGATTGGAAAACCGCACGCCGGGGCGCTGCATGTGCGGCACGCTGTCCAGATAAGCGGCGTCGAAACCGAACTCATTTGCGAGCTCGGCATCTTCGCGAAATTTCTCCGGGTCGATCTCGCCATCACCGGCGACGGGGGCGTGAAGATAGGCCGGCACGCGGGTGAACTCGCAGTCGACCTTCTCCCGTCCGCTAATCTCCTCGATCTGCTCGGTCGCGGCCGCGCCGGCATCCCAAACCGCGCGGGCATGGTCGCGTCCAAAATTTTCTACTAACTCATAAAGGCGCGTATCGGTCACAGAGGTGAGATGTGCGGTCGTGTGACCGGTATCGATACGAGCAATCCGTCCACGTTCGACAAGGGCAACGCTAATTCCCGCGCGCTGCAAAAGGTAGGCGGTGGTCACCCCGGTGATGCCTCCGCCGACCACCAGGGCATCGACGCTGAGCGTCTTCGAAACACTCGGAAAGGAGGGGCTGGTGGCACTCGCGAACCAATACGGGGTAGTATCTACTTTGGCTTCTGCGGGATTCGCTTTCTTACTCATCACGTCAAAGATCGCAGGTGACACCGGAGGTGAGGGTGGGAAAATGACGAGCGGACCGCCGTTATGAAGCGAGACGGGAAGCTGGCAGCTCCCCTATAGGGGAGTCGGTGCCTCCAGCGATGTTAGCCGGCAACCGATTCGCCTTCGGTTGCGGTGCGGCGGGTGTAGAGGTCGCTGAGACGCTTCGTCATCGGGCCGACTTTCCCGTTGCCGATGGTCCGGCCGTCCACTTTCGTGACGCCGGCTAATTCGCCCATGGTGCCGGTGCAGAAGAGTTCGTCGGCAGCGTAAACGTCGTCGAGCGAAAGGTCCGTTTCGCGGCACGGGAATTTTTTCCGCCGCGCAAATCTCAAAGACGGTCGCGCGCGTGATTCCCGCCGGGCAGGCAATTACGTGGCTCGTCGCGACTTTGCCATCGTGCACGAGGAAGAGATGGGTCGCGTTTGTTTCCGCGACGTTGTCCTCCAGATCCAGCATGAGGGCGTCGTCGGCGCCGGCGTTATTTGCTTCAATCTTGGCCAGGATGGAGTTGAGCAGATTGGCGTGATGAATTTGCGGGATCGAGAATGTTCGGCGGCGGCCGCCGAATCGAGCTCGTCTTCAAGCTGAGTCCGGACTTGTCGTAAACCGGCGCCTTGTGTTCGGCCAGGACGATCAGGTCGGCCCCGATTGATTCAGGCGCGGATCCATCCCGGAAGTGATTTTGACTCCGCGCGTGAGCGTGAGCCGGATATGGACGCCGTCGCGCATCTTGTTGGCGACGAGCGTTCGTTTGATTTCGTCGATGATTTTTTCTCGCGCAGGAATCTCGACAAACGACAACGCGCGCGCCGATTTTTCCAGACGATGCAAATGTTCGTGCAGCTTAAAGATGCGACCATTGTAAAGGCGCAACCCTTCCCAGACAGCATCACCGCCTTGAACCGATGAGTCGAAAGGGCTGACGCCGGCTTGTCACGATGCACCAGCCGACCGTTGATATTGACGATCAGGTCGCGGTTTTTTTCGTTGAATTGCTGAAGCATTTAATTAACCGCGGATTACGCGGATTTCACGGATTACGAAGACAGGCCGTTCGGTGAACGGCCCCTCCTTTTGGGAGACTTGTGTGTGACAATTCAATGTAATCTGAATTTGTAGAGCCGGTCGTAGATTTTGCGCGCTTGTTGGTGGATTTCACGAAAGCGTTCCGGCACGGTGACATCTCTCGGTTGGTAGGGAGAGAACGAGGTCGATTTGGCGACTTCGCCGTACCAATGTTTCGCCCAGATTCCATCGGTGTCGCGTAGACCCGGCTGGCCACGAGAGCATGGCGCGATCGAAGTTTACTGCCGATCGCCTGGCAAAGAGTGTCAGAGTATCGTTCGGGGTCCGCAGGACATCCTCCGCGTCCACGACCGGCCGGGGGCGCCGTTTCGTTCCACTACCCAATCGAAGATTTCGGCCTGCTGAACAAATCCCAGATCGGCCAGGGTCGGATCGTCGTTCTTCTTTATATAGGAGTTGATAACTTCGGCCGGGTCGCGAATGAGAAAGCAATTCACGTCTGCGCCTAACCAATCGCGCTCGACCTCGGGGAGCAGATGATGAGTCATTTGTTTTTGGAAGAAGATTCTCTTGCCGCCTGGAACGGGGCGAGCAAATGATCCACTACTTTTCGCCAATCGGTTTCGCCCTGTGCGATGACTTCTTCGAAGCCGGGGTGCTTATTCCCGGTCGCCTTCAGATAAAAAGCATAGAATGGCTCGTCCACCACGGTTGTATCGGGTCGATTCTCCCAGGCGCGCATCATGGCGGTGGAGATGTTGCGCGGGCCGGACCACATGGCGATGCGAACCTCGGACATGGACTTCACCACAGAGATCGCAGAGTTCGCAGAGAAACAACTAATTTATATCTAAGAGGAAAATAAAGAGTTACCTCCGAGATCGGCTAACTGGTGTATCCTTAAGGATGTCCGATCCACGAAACGTCGCGCATAATAAGAAAGTTAAACAGGAGAAGGCCCATCACGAAAATGCCGCAGGGGCTGGGGCGAGTCCGAAGAAAAAGCTAGGGAAGACGTCTGGCAATGAAGGCGGCGCTCCGGCGGGAACGGCTGCACCCGTCGAAGTCCCGAAGGTGGAAGTGGCGCCCGGAGAGCTGGAGAAGTCGCAAACGGTGCTCTCGAAGTTGAAAGAGATGGAATTTCATTCGCGAGCCAACATCGAAACGCTCGCAGCATTAACCCTGACAATCGAAGACGAACTCAAGCAGAAGGAATTCTCTGAGCCGGTGGGTGCCTTGTACTCGGCACAGGATGGTTTCCATACCAAGATCGCTGCCCTCATCCAGAGCTACGAAGCGAAGTGCGAAAGTCTGAAGCCCTCGTCCTAAGCCGGTCATTTCCTTCCGCAGCAAGAGATTTTGTCGCTTTGATTCTGGGCCTCGTTACGGCTTAATCGGGCGAGATGCAACCGAGTGAAGCTCTCGGAGTAGCGGCGCAGGTCGCGGTGACGCTCGCTGGATTTGGCGGGATCGTGGCCATCTTCCGGCCACAGTCAGTCCACCAGTGGTCAGCGCGTGACCGGCTCGGACTCACCCTGTTGCTGATGAACTCGGCTGCGCCCCTCGTGTTGGCGCTCTTTGGCATGCTGCTCCTGTGCATTGATCCTCTTCCGGTATCGGTCTGGCGCTGGTGCAGTGGGTTCGCGTTCGTCACCGACGTGCTTTTTTTTGTGGTCATGCGCAGAGATCCGAAGCGGCGTCTCCCGCTGAACGAAATGCAGATGATCAGCAAGCTTGTGTTTTATGGTGTCGCATTGATGGCAACGACAGGGGTGGCGCTGCAGGTTGTAAACTTTGCCGTATGGAATCGGTTTTGGGCGTTCTTTGTCGCGATCTTCGTGCACCTGACGGCGGCGGTCATTCAATTCCTGCGCATGCTGCTTATACCGCCGACGGTAGAGGATTAGTAAACAGGAGTCAGGAGTCAGTGAACAACCAATGATGAAGACGCTCGGAATATTGATTGGAGCAACGGTGATGTCGTGCACGGTCGCTTTCGCGGCAAGGCAAAGCGCGGATGAGCAGCTGCGGACCGTCTACAACGACGAATGGAAGTGGCGTCTGGAGCAGTTTCCCGGTTTGGAAGGACCGACCAAGCCGGTGCCCGATCATCTTTCAAGAGAAGACTCGGCAACCCAGGAGATGCGGCTTCGGCATTGGGAAGACGTCCTGCATCAGCTGGATGCAATTCCGCGCGGCCAGCTGTCGGCAGAGGAACAGGTCAACTACGACGTCTTTCGGCCGGAGATCGAGGACTACCTCGCGAACCAAAAGTTTCGCGATTACGAGATGCCGGCGAACTCGGACTCTGCTTTCTGGAGCGATTTTGGTTACACTGCGCGCCGACCTTTCAAGACCCTAACGGATTACAAGAATTGGATCGCGCAGATGCGCGAGGTACCGCGCTACTTCCGGGAAGAGATCGCAAATATGAAGGCGGGGCTCGCGCGCGGGTTCACGCCGCCGCGCGCGACTTTGGCCGGGCGTGAAAAGTCGATCGCGACCGTGGCCGAAGGCAAGCCGGAAGATAATTTGCTCTACACGCCCTTTCGCGAACCCATGGTCGGAGTGGCAGGGTCTGACCAGGAGAAACTGAAGAGCGAAGCGGCGCAGGTGATTCGCGAGATTGTGCAGCCTGCTTATGCGGAGTTGCTCAAGTTCTTCCGGGACGAATACGTGCCGCATACTCGGGAGACGCTGGCTGCCGAAGCGCTACCGGATGGCAAAGCTTATTACCGGCAGAAGATTCGCGAGTTCACGACCTTGAACCTTTCGGCCGAGGAAATCCATCAGACTGGCCTAGCCGAAGTTGCGAAGCTGCATCAGCAGATGGTCGACGTGATGCATGAGACTGGGTTCAAGGGCGAGTTTCCCGCCTTTCTGCAATTCCTGCGCGATGATCCGCAGTTCTACGCCAGGACACCGCAGGAGCTGCTCAATCGTGCTGCCTGGATCGCGAAAGTGTTCGACGGGAAGTCATCTCAATACTTCGGTTACCTGCCGCGGATGCGTTTCACAATTAAACCGGTGCCGTCGGACCTGGCTCCTTTTTATACTTCAGGCCGTGGCGGTCCGGGCGTCTACCTGCTTAATACTTACGATCTGCCGCATCGCCCGCTTTACAATCTTCCCGCACTCACCTTGCATGAGTCCGCGCCGGGTCACGCTTTCCAAGGCCCGATCGCACTCGAGCACAAGAACCAGCCGGACTTTCGTCAGCATGATTATATCTCGGCCTACGGCGAAGGCTGGGCGCTTTACTGCGAGAAGTTAGGCGCAGAAATGGGGATGTATGAAACGCCTTACGAACGTTTCGGCATGCTCGGTTATCAAATTTGGCGCGCCGCGCGTCTGGTGGTAGACACGGGAATTCATTCAAAGGGTTGGACCCGGGAGAAGGCGTTGCAATACATGCACGAATACACCGCGTTGCCCGATCACGAGATTGAAACCGAAGTCGACCGTTACATCGGTTGGCCGGGACAGGCGCTTTCTTATTATTTGGGTGAGCTCGCAATTGTGGACGCGCGCGAGAAGGCGGAGAAGGCGCTCGGGCCGAAATTCAACATGCGCGCCTTTCACGATGCGGTCCTGGAGCTCGGATCTGTGCCGCTGCCCGTTTTGACAGCGCGCATCGACCGTTTCATCGCCGAGGGCGGCAAGGGTCCTTATCCCGAGATGGAATGAGGTCGGCGGTTGCGGTGCCGGCGGAATGACGAGTGACTAATGACGAAACCTAAGATTGCCTTGGGTTCGGGTCGACAAAGAAAGTAATTCGAAAACGACGAGAATGTGTTGATCTGGAAGGATCGCTTGGCACATCGGCAGTGATCTGGTCAGATCGGCCGAAGGAAAATTGGTTTCACGGAAGCAGTGTTTTTTATGATCAAGAAATTCATCTGGTTATTGACGGCGACAATCTCGCTAAACGCGGCGCTCTTCGCGGAAGAAGCGAAGACAAAGTCGGCCGAGGGGACGATGACGCTGAGCAAGAAGACCTATCAACTCGCGCATGCGGTCGCGTATGAATCGGCCACCGGGGGAGAACCCGATCTTACGGTGGTGCTAACGGCAGCGCCGGTTTCAAATGAGAAATTGAAAAAGGCGCTCGCGACTGAAAAGGAGGGCGGGTTCGCCGAATTTCCGTCGCCTTATCTCAAAATGGTTTTCAAGACAACGGGAGAGATAAAGCACTGGAGCGCAGCCGGTGGCGGTACGACTGTTAGTGGGAGTAGCGATGGAGTGGGCGAGTTCAAATTGGAGGGTGGTCGCGTTACCGGTAAGGCGGCTGCCGCGGTTGATCCAGACGCGCTAATTCGGAAAGGGTTTGACGTCCGATTCGATGTTGCGCTGGTGAAAAACGGGCAAGAGCTGGCGGTGTCGACTGCGAAGAAGTACGGTCCCGCGGCCAACGTGAAGCCCTCCGTGACCGGCGTCTTCAAGGGGAATGGCAAAGATGCCCACCTCGCTTACGTGTCCGCCAATTGGGGAGAACCATTCAGCGGAAAAACCGGGATTGTGCTGGTGTTCTCGGAAAAAGATCATTCCAAGGTCAAGAAGCCTGATATCGACGCGATGTTTGGAAAATTTGGCGATGCGTTGATTATTTCGCTGCACGAAGACGGCGACATCTACGGCTGCCAGGTGGTGCACGGAGCGCTCAAGAATAAAGGCTTCAGTTCGAGCGGATCGATCGAGACGAGCGGATTCACCTATGACGCCGGCAAGGTGGAAGGCGAAATCACAACCAACGGGCCGGTTGATGCTTTTGGCGAAACCTGGGAGGTGAATCTAAAGTTTGTCGCTCCGTTAGGGGAAATCCCAAAGGAATACCAGGTTGCGGAGGCGACCGAGACCAAGCCGGCGTCGAAAGAAATCGGAAAAGGCCGAAGCTGACGATTCCGATGAAAAACCGGCGAACAAAGCCCGCTGTGCCCGGCTTGAACGCCAAGGAACTGGCCCTAACGAAAGATGCGAGCGATATCGAGTACAAGGCGCTGGTGGAACAAATGAGCTTCAAGAGCAAGTTGCCCGTGAAGAGTGCCTGCGCGGAGCTCACGGCAAATCTGAAAGGCCAGGGATGGGCTAAGGATGGCAGCGACCTGATCACCGCGAACTCTTCCATCTTGAAGCGCAAACGCGGCCCAGCGTCGCTGACCATTTTCGTTAAGCCCGACGAGGGCGGGAGCAAAATAAATCTGATGACCGAAGGCCTGTCTTGGGACGGGAAATAGAGGCTGAAGAACTGAAAAATAGAGCGATAAGCTCTTACACGATGGACCCGGTCGGGTTCATTCGAGTTGAAGAAGAGGACGTGCCCCACCAGACGCGGCGTCAGTTCGGGTTTGCTAATTTACCCTCTGAGTCTTTTGCTGCCTCTGGTGTTGCCGAAAACGAAGTATGCCCGCAGCGGCGAGGTGCGGATCGCCTATCAAATCACGGGCGATGGGCCGTTCGACGTGATCTGGGCGCCGGGCACGATGTCGCATCTCGATCTGGATTGGGAAATCCCTCAGCGCGCGCTGTTCTTCGAAAGTTTCAGCAAGTTCTGTCGGCTCATCCGATTCGATAAGCGTGGCACGGGCCTGTCCGATCGCCCGGTGCATATGGCGACGCTCGAGGAGCGCACCGACGACATTCGCGCGGTCATGGATGACGTTGGAATAAAGAGCGCGAATGTTTTTGGCGTTTCGGAGGGTGGATCGATGGCGAGTCTTTTCGCGGCCACTTATCCGCAGCGAGTGGACTCACTCCTCATCTGGGGTGCGCAAGCGCGCTGGATCGCAACCGAGGATCATCCGTGGGCGCAGACTCCCGAGGAGCTTAAGGCGATGCTCGCGATGATTCAGGATGACTGGCCTTCGATTGATTACATCGTCGGACCGGGCGCGGGGATGGGCAAAGATGCTCCACCCGCCGCAGTCGAGGCAGTCGCGCGTTATATGCGCGCGGCGGCGAGTCCATCAGCCGTTTATGCCTACGAAGTGATGAACAGCCAGATCGATACACGGCTCATTTTGCCATCCATTCAGGCGCGGACCCTGGTGATGAATCGCACCGGCGACCCCTGCGCCCGGGTGGCAGCAGCGCGCGATATGGCTTCGCGAATTCCGGGCGCAAAATTCCACGAATATCCCGGCAACAGTCACTCGATGATGCTCGACGACATGGAGACCATTCTCTCTGACATTCACGAATTCATCACCGGCGAGCGGCCGATCGAAACTTTCGATCGCGTTCTCGCGACGGTGCTCTTTCTCGATATTGCGTCGTCGACCGAACGCGCCGCCGCGCTCGGCGACAATGCCTGGCGGAATATTCTCAATTCGTATTATACGGTAGTGCGCAAAGAACTGGTGCGCTTCCGTGGCAAGGAAACCAACACCACGGGCGATGGCTTTCTGGCGACTTTCGACGGACCGGCGCGGGCGGTGCGTTGTGCTCTCGCGATCACCCTCGCCGTCCGCCAGCTCGGGCTTGAAGTGCGCGCGGGGGTGCACACCGGCGAATGCGAACTCATGGGGGATAACATCGGTGGCATTGCCGTGCACGCCGGCGCGCGAATCATGGCGCAGGCAAAACCCGGCGAGGTCGTCGTTTCGCGCACGGTCAAGGATCTCGTGGCGGGTTCGGGGATCGATTTCGAAGATCTCGGCCTGCACGAATTGAAAGGTATTCCCGAGCAATCCCAGCTTTTCTCGGCGCATTAAGTCGAGAATCCGAGCCAGGGCGAGTTAGGATCGACATGTTCGGAGAGTTGGGCAGACTCGATCGATGATCGGTCGCAAGCAGATTCGGCAAGCGTGTTTGGCAGTTTTGTGCGTGTTCCTGTTCACGCCTCCGGCATGGCAGTCCCATGCTGCTACCCTGGATGATCTGAAGAAGTTGGAAATCGTCTGTTTTATTCCGTCGTATCTACCTAAAGGTTTCAAATTAAAGAGTTGCGACCTCACCTACGATGAGATCCAGGAGTACGAGGACAAGAATCGTCCATTGCCGCTTTACTCGCTCGTCTACGAAGGGCCTAACGGGGCGAAATTTTGGGTCGATTCGGCCCGTGAAGGAATCGGTGATCGCAATGTCATGGAGGAAGAGGACACCGAGGAGTCGGAAATGCAGTCGCCGCTCGGCCAAATGTTTATCATCTATCGACCCAAAGGGAAAACGGGTCGCAAGATCGAGATCGACTCGAATTGGATGCGCGACGCCAATATGATCGCGGAAACAGACACCCAGCACCTGGCACACCCGATTCTGGGAAGGTTTCATGGATTTTCGGCCAGCGGGATTTCGCTGGCTGAGTTCACCAAGATTGTTCAGTCGCTGCACCCGGTCAGCACAACCGGTGAAAAAAAGGCGCAGACATCAGCGCCAGCCGCGCCTCTCAAGATTCATCCGAAGGTTTTTAACCTGATCGATTGCTGGATTTCCGATTCGGAAAGTCCGGTGGTGACCGAGATCAATCTCGATGCGGTCGAGAAAAACGGGAACGAATTCAACGACGACGGCCTGAAACAAGAGGGTGAATGGACGAGATGCCCGGTTCCAGACACTAACGGATTCATGAGGTACCGCGTGCTCGAGTGCAAAGGGAATCACTACAAGGTCGAATACCAGGAGAACGGCGGTGGCACGTTAACGACCGCCTCAATCGTCGAGTTCACAATTGATAAGCGCGAGATTCATCGCGATGGCAAACCGGCGACGATCCGAGTGCTGCGCGTTTTATCGTACACCTTAAAGTCCGGAAACTAGGCAGAGAATTGGACAGAATTTAGCCACGGAATAACACGGATTGTCACGGATTAGAAGAAGGTGATGAAGCTGGGCCTGACTTCGGTTCCGTATCTGTGTTTATCCGTGTTAATCTGTCGCTAGAAATTTTCCTTTTGTGATGAGCGAGGAGGCATCGATCCCGACGCGCCGGCCGAGGCGTCCGCGTTATCGCGGCAAGAATCCGAGAAGATTTGCCGAGAAGTACAAGGAACACGACCCGCAACGGTACGGGGAGACGATTTCGAAGGTAATTGCGTCCGGCAAAACTCCCGCCGGCACTCATCGTCCAATCATGGTGGCGGAAGTGCTGGAAGTTTTGGCGCCGCGGCCCGGCGAGATCGCGGTGGATTGCACCCTTGGTTATGGCGGTCATGCGCAGGAAATTCTGGCGCGGCTTCAACCGAACGGACGACTGCTGGGCCTCGATGCCGATCCAATCGAGCTGCCGAGAACGGAAGAACGGCTGCGCGCGCTCGGATTCGGCCCGGAGCAATTCACCTCCCACCGCAGCAATTTCGCCGGGCTTCCGCAGGTTTTGGCGAAGGCGGGATTGACCGGTGCCGACTTGATCCTGGCCGACCTCGGGGTCTCCTCGATGCAACTCGATGACCCCGCGCGCGGCTTCTCCATGAAACATGACGGACCGCTCGACATGCGAATGAATCCGGCGCGGGGGCAGTCGGCCGCGGCGTTTTTGCGCAAAATCGAAGCGGCGAAATTGTCTCGTCTCCTCGAAGAAAATGCCGACGAGCCACACGCGGAAGCACTGGCCGCCGCGCTCGCGGGTATAGAATTCACGACTACACTTTCGTTAGCCCGCACAATTCGCGTGACGCTGGCGCGGTCGCCTGAAGAGGAAGTGGAACTATCGGTACGCCGCGTTTTTCAAGCGCTGCGCATCGCAGTGAACGATGAATTCTCCGCGCTTGACGCTTTTCTGCGCCAGCTTCCGTCGTGTTTGAATCCGGGCGGGCGCGTAGCCATCCTGACGTTTCATTCCGGTGAAGATCGACGGGTAAAGAAATCCTTCGAGGCCGGTCACCGCGAAAATCTTTATGCGGAAATCGCCGACGAAGTCGTTCGTCCGAGCCCGACGGAGCGAAATGCGAACCCGCGTTCGGCGTCGGCGAAGCTTCGTTGGGCGGTATTCAAGCTGCCGTAATGCGGGAGAAGGAGTCGTTCGACTCCGCTCAGGGCCTTGAGCCTGTCGGAAACGGCGGCCGGGTTTCAAAGCGATCGGGGATTTTCGCAAAGGCACCTAATGCGCGACAGTGGTCGCCCGTGAGCTCAATTCCGATTACCGAGAAGCTCCTCCTTAATGCGGGAGGATGGCAGGCGATGAAGCCTGCACGCGAGCTGCTCAAGAGTGGTCGTGTCTCTGAAGTGAAATACGAGCCGCCGTTGCTGAGCGGCTACGTGCGCGAAGGGCGAAGAATTATCGCTCCGGCTTGCGAATCAAAAGCGCGATCGACGTTGAGAATATCTGCAGCTGCTGGCAGTCTCGCTCGGCCGGGAAAATTTGTGCGCACTCGGTCGCGGTGGGCCTGGGCTATCTGAATCCGCCGGCTGCGGTAATTACCGCGCCGATGGAGCCGGCGATTCCCGAAGCTCCGGCAGGTCCGCGGTTCGTCGCGGTCGACGCTCCTGACTCGGTGGCAACGAAATTGCACGTGATCCTGCCGCCGAACTTTGCGAGCGCATGGCAGAAAGGGCAGATCATGATCGTGGTCGAAGCCGAAATTTCTGGGAACCGCACGCTCGTCTCCGCGCTCCCGAAGAAGACCGTGTTTGCAGCCAGGCGAGCCGATCTCGCGCTGATCGAAGACTTGCGCACGGTTCCGGCGATTTTCGAAAGCGGGATGGCGACTTTGTCACGCGACGGATTTCTGCGGCTGCTCCCTGCGTTGCAGAATCATCCGCGCGTCACGTTCGGCAAAGCGACTCCGCCGACGATCCAACCCGTCGCGCTGCGTCCCGAGCTTGTGGTCGAGTCACGCGGCGACGGTGGCATCGCGGTGAAATGCAACGTTTCCGTCGAACGCACTGCTTCTCTGGAACGCGACCGATGCGTGGCTGCTGCAGAACAACGAGTTCGTTCGCTGCGGCGAAGGGTTGCCGGCGGGCTCGACGCACTTGATCGAGCGGCCTCTGCTGCTCGACGGCGACCGCGCGTTGCATTTTCTCGCTTTCGATCTGCCGCGGCTGCGCGATGCATTCGATGTGCGCGCAGGCGAAGGCGTGCGCCTGCCGGAAATCGCAACGGCGCTGCCAGGCTTTGAACTGCGGCTGGCCGGCACGCTCAATAGCGTCACGGGCGAGTTGATGTGCGCCTACGGCGATCGCGCGCCGATCAAGGCCCTAGCCAACGCACAGGATCAATTCGTTTTTCGCGATCCGCAAAATGCCGATCGAGTGCTGATGCGGAATCTCGATGCCGAGAATGCGGCGGTCGCGCGGCTCGAGCAGATCGGCTTCGCTCGAACAGACGCCGGCGGCTTCGTGCTGCACGGCCAGCCCAATGTCGTCCGGTTCTTCGCGACCGATTATCCGAGACTGCAGCGCGACTGGAAGATTACCCTTACCGCGCAGGTCGAGAATTGGACCGGCGAGATCGAGCGCGTCACGCCGAAGCTCGAGATTGTCGGCTCGGGCCAGGATTGGTTCGAGGTGCGTTACTCGCTCACCACGCCCGGCGGCGAAGTATTTTCGAACGCCGACATTCAGCGGCTGCTTCGCTCCGGCCAATCGCAGACGCGATTAAAGAATGGCCACCTCGCGGTGATCGACACCGCGGGCCTGGAGGATTTCGAGCAGGTCATCCGCGATTGCGATCCGGCGCAGACGCAGCCCGGGCTTTACCGCATCAATCGCGCCCACGCCGCTTATGTCGAAGAAACCGCGCGCGAGCTTGGCTCCGCCGTCGCCGATCGTCGCGAAGCGTTGAAGAAATTCATCACCGGCCGCGATGCGTCGCCGGATGCGAAGACGAAACTCGGCTCGCTCGCGGAGATATTGCGCGAATATCAACTCGCAGGTTTCGAATGGCTCACCCGGCTCGCCGCGAACAATCTCGGCGGCATCCTGGCGGACGAAATGGGTCTTGGTAAAACCGTGCAGACGCTCGCGTTTCTTCGCGCCCACCAGGGCAATGGCCCGGCCCTCGATCGTCTGCCCGACATCGCTGGTGACAAACTGGGAGAATGAAGCGCGGAAGTTTACTCCCGAACTGAAGACGCTCGTGCTCGAAGGCGCCGACCGCGCCGCCCTTTTCAATTCGATCGAGGACGTCGACATGGTCATCACGAGCTACGCACTGCTGCGGCGCGATATCGAGACACTGCGCGAAATCAGCTTCTCCACCGCCGTGCTCGACGAAGCGCAGCACATCAAAAATCCGGAGACGCAAAACGCGCAGGCCGCCTACGCCCTCCGCGCGCAAGCATCGCTTCGTGCTGACCGGCACGCCGATGGAAAATTCCGTGCGCGATCTCTGGTCGATCATGAACTTCGCGCTGCCCGGTTATCTCGGGGATCGCAAGGATTTCCGCGAGCGTTACGAACT
This sequence comes from uncultured Verrucomicrobiae bacterium, assembly GCA_963824205.1. Taxonomy (GTDB): domain Bacteria; phylum Verrucomicrobiota; class Verrucomicrobiia; order Chthoniobacterales; family UBA10450; genus JBBRDU01. The sequence continues at coordinate 2,339,498 of CAWGOG010000001.1, forward strand.
GCCGATCGCGCGCGGCTCCGCGCCCGAAGTGCAACGCCGGCTCTCGCGCCGGCTCCGGCCGTTCCTGCTCCGCCGGCGGAAACGCGACGTCGCGAAAGATTTGCCGGAGAAAATCGAGCAGGTCGTGCCTTGCAGCCTAACGAGCCGTCAACGCGCCGCCTACGACGCGCTCCTGCGCGAAATCCAGCAGGGTCTCGGCAGTTCCGGCAAGAATGTGAACGCCGGCGCGCAACGGATGAAGATGCTGACCGGCCTGCTCCGTTTGCGCCAGGTCTGCTGCGATCTGCGCCTGTCGGCATCGACAAAGAAGAGACCTCCGCCAAGCTGGAACTGCTCGACGAACTCCTCGAGGAAGCGATCGATGGCGAGCATCGCGTCCTCGTCTTCAGCCAGTTCGTCTCGATGCTGCATCTCATTCGTGAACGCCTGGAGAAGCTCGAGATTCCATTCTGTTATCTCGACGGCTCAACCAAACAGCGTCAGGAAATCGTGGATCGTTTCCAAAGCGATGCCGCGATTCCCGTTTTCCTGATCAGCCTGAAAGCCGGCGGCGTCGGCCTGAATCTCTCCGCCGCCGACACCGTCATTCATTTCGATCCGTGGTGGAATCCCGCGGTCGAAGCGCAGGCCACCGACCGCGCCCATCGCATCGGGCAGACCCGAGTCGTCACCGCCTACAAACTGATCACGCGCGACACCGTCGAAGAAAAAATCCTGCAAGCTGCAGGAGAAAAACGCGCCGCAATCGACGCCGCCATCGACAGCGAGGAACCGCTGATGACCGGCCTAACGACCGAAGAACTCGAAGAACTGCTCGCGTAGTCATTCGGGAGTGTCGGCGCGAGCGCCCTACGCGATGAATTACGCTGGAAGGGGATAAGGAGCGGATGATGGACAAAGCGCGTCGTGCGTCCGAAAGTTTCGATTGATGAAGGGATTCATAGCCGTGGCTCTGACGGTTGGCTGTTGCCTGGCGCCGGAACGGGAAGTGAAGAACAACGTTCTGACCTCGGAGCACGATCCCAACGTCCGGATTGAGTTGCCGGCGTCCGTCCAATACGTCGGGGCCGACCGTTGGGTGCTTTATGGAATCGCTGATTGCGAACTGCACGCATTTGTCGAGGCGGACAAACAGAAGGACGTGCAACGCCTCTACTGGGTTCAGTTTGAAGGTTATCTTCCGACCCGGCCGGAATTGAAACACACCTACGATTCGCCGCGGCATGCGACCATTGGCGGCCTGGATTTTTATGTCGATACCTGGGTCAACTCCAGAGACGAAAAGAGCAAGCCCGATTCCGACGGTGAACACATCAAAGCGCTGATCAGTGATCACAAATATAAAATGCCGAAAGGATCGATGTGCGTGCGCCTTGTTCATTTGCTGGATACGGAGAAGCGCAAGGAACTCATGATCATCTATGGTGAAGATCTTGCTCCGACAGGGTTCAGCGCGGCCGATTTGAAGAAGAACGGCAAGGCCTACAACCAATGGCCGACGATCGAATCGGGTTTGATCGAACGCGCGAAAACGAGTCTAAAGCTCGAAGATCTGTCATCGAGAGTGGGTAACCTCGGAAGGTGAGCCGGATTGTTTCGCTCGTGCCGGCGGCAACCGAGATCGCCGCGGCCCTGGGATTGATGGATGATGTCGTGGGAGTGTCGCACGAGTGCGACTTTCCGGCAGAAGCCAACCTGCGTCCCCGGGTGACATATTGCCCGGCACATCACGCCGGACTAACGAGTAAAGAAATCGATGAGTGGGTTCGGCGCGCGCTGCGTGAGAACGGAACGCTCTACGCGATTGACGAGCGTCTGCTTCGGGAATTGCGCCCGGACATTATTTTGACCCAGAAACTGTGCGATGTCTGCGCGGTCGGCTACGGCACGGTGGCGCGGCTGGCGGCCACTCTTCCGGAATCACCCGAAGTGGTGAATCTGGAGCCGACAAGCCTGGCCGACATTTTCTCTGATATTCGACGCGTCGCTAACGTGTGCCGGGTCCCGTCTCGTGGCGACGATTTGGTTGCTCGACTCTCCGCGAGAGTTGACCGAGTTCGCGAACGGACCGCGTCGATTCCTAGCCGGCGGCGCTGTTTCCTGATGGAATGGGTCGATCCGCCGTTTTCATCCGGGCATTGGGGACCGGAACTGGTCGAGATTGCCGGTGGAAACGATCCGTTAGGCCGCAAGCGCAAGCCGTCGATGCAAATTGCATGGCAACAGATCCTGGATGCGCGTCCGGAGATTATCGTGCTGGCGCTATGCGGGTATGACCTCGATCAGGCGAGGCGCGATTATCAACTGCTGAAAAGCCTTCCCGACTTCGACGCGTTGCCGGCGGCGCGTGACGGGAAAATTTATCTGGTCAACGCCAGCGCCTACTTCGCGCGCCCGGGACCACGCATCGTCGACAGTCTCGAAATCCTCGCCGGTATTCTTCATCCCGAAAGATTTCCGGAGTTTGCCGGGAAGCACGCGCGGTTGGCACATCTTTGAATTGCGACCACCCAAAGTGTTGCCGCGTTGCGCGTAACTGTAGGTCGCCGATCTTCGGCGCCATATTTGAGGGACGGCCGCCAGGAATGGCCGCGCTACAGTCGCGCCCGGTTCCGACATGTGGGGTGGTCGAAAATCCTGTTGCGTGGTGTGAAAGAGGACTAATCCAGCAGTTCGACTGGATCGCCTTTGCGAATCACGCCTTCGATGAGAACAGCCGCGTAAATGCCGGCCATGCCTTGGTGGTTTTGCGCGACGGCTTTCAATATCGCCGGCGTTTTTTCCGCGGTATCGGGATCAAGCGTGATCATCATGCAGCGTCCGTCCCGGCCAACCACGTGAATGACAACTTTCGAACCGATGCGAAGGGATTTGCCCACGAACGCGTCTTCCGCAAAACCGTCCAAGGAATTCAAATCCAGGTAAACGTTGGCGCGGAACCGTCGCTTATCCACGGGGACGCCGGCCTCTTGGCCTAGTTTCGTTGCCGTTTGTAGCGTGAAGATCGACACGGGCCGACAGTCGGTCATGGCTTTGTCGGAGCGGAGCAATGTGAGTTCATGGTTCGACTCTGTATTCTCCCGGAGGTGATCGATTAGACGGCGGTCATCAATGGCGAAGGCTTTTCCATCCGGAGTTTCGACATCGACCATGAGATCGGCGGCGTTTGCCGAAATCGGATTAATGTTAGGCGAAAGTTTGACCGCCTCGAACAGGTTGGCCGGCTGCGCCGCCTTGTCGGGATTCCGGAAACGCGGCCGGTAACGAATCATCTGGCGTTGCTCGCGTCCGGTGAAAAAGGGAAATCCCTTAGGACTGGCTGAACTGGCGAAAGCAAAGAGTCGATCACCGTAGATTCCGGCGTAGCCGGCGAACATTTCATCCAACTCTTCGCCACGCATGCTCTTGACGGGATAACGCCAAAGGCTTTCGACTGTTCCGACAACGTTCATCACTCCGGATTGTCCTTGAAAGCCGAGACCCTGAAAAGCTGAAAGCGGTTTTCCTCTGACCTCACACTGATGATTGCCGAAGGCTCATTATCGCAAAGGCGTATGGATCGGACTTTTCTTCTGGGACTTCACGGAGTAACCTCGGCGCTATGAAGGCCAAGAGCCTGACGTTGGCACTCCTTGTTTATGGCCTAACGACAATAGGCTTTTCATGCAATCAGGCAGCGGCGGAACCGGCGGCCTCGAAAATGAAAGCTGTCGTTATGCATGCCTACGGCGGACCGGAGGTATTGAAACTGGAAGATGTTCCGCGACCGGATCCCAAGGACGATGAGATTCTGATCAAGGTAGTGGCGGCGTCGATCAACCCGGTCGATGTGGGGATCCGCAAAGGCTATTTGGCAGAATTAGTTGGGAACAAGTTTCCATTGGTTCCGGGTATGGATGCGGCCGGAACGGTGCAGAAGACCGGGAGCAAAATCGCCAAGTTCAAGAGAGGCGATCCCGTGTTCGCCTTCTTCACCCTGACGGGCGAGGGCGGTTACGCCGAGTACGTGGTGGCGAAAGAGAATGAGGTCGCAGCCAAACCGAGCACGGTGAGCTACGCACAGGCGGCGGCAGTTGGAGCGGCCGGTTCGACCGCCTGGGAAGCGCTCGTCGACGAGGCGAAATTGAGTGCGGGACAAACGGTCTTGATTCACGGAGGCGCAGGCGGCGTGGGACATCTTGCGATTCAGATTGCAAAGGCGCGCGGCGCGAAGGTGATCGCTACCGGTTCAACCGCGCACCAGGATTTCCTTAAGCAACAGGGGGCTGACGTCGTGATCGATTATACCAAGACAAAATTCGAGGATGTGGCCAGGGATGTTGATGTCGTCCTCGACTCAGTAGGCCGCGACACGCTCGAGCGATCCTACGGTGTCGTGAAAAAAGGCGGAATCATCGTCACTATTGCCGATGACGTGAATCAAGCGGCGCTCGATTCGCACGGCATTCGCGGAGTCGCGCTGCGATGCACGCCGCAAGCGAACGTGCTTGAAGAACTCGCCAAACTGATGGAGGCGAAGAAAATCACACCGGTGGTGTCGCAGACTTTCCCGTTAACCGACGTGGTCAAGGCCCAGGAACAAATCGCGACACGCCATACGCGCGGCAAGATTGTGCTAAACGTAGCGGATGAACCCAAAAATTGATTTTACCGCTGAGATCGCAGAGAAAGGGATTACGCCACAAATAGACACGGATTTTCATGGATCAGAAGCGGTTGTTCCGGAGGAGAGATTTCCGACCCTCTTCTATCCGTGTTCATCCGTGTAAATCTGTGGCTAAAAATTTGATTTTTGATTTGTCACTTGAAACGAAGTCCCGCTTTTTGCACCTCTTGATAGGGGAGGAGCCAGACGAGCGATTCGTCGTGAAGGTCGACCACCTGGATTCGGTTGCCCCATGGATCGCGGAAGTCGCAACGGAAGGGTGGGATTAACTGGATCTTGTACTTGGTCGTTAGTTTCTCCCTGATCTCGGCGATTTGAGTTTCGTCGCGCACTATGATTCCGAAATGTCTGCCGCGATCGGGTTGTACTTCTTTGGTTTCGAACATGGCGAGGAACTGATGCTGGCCGAGCTTAAAGAAGGCGTCGCCTTCGCCTTCGTCGAGTTGCTCGAGATTGAAAACATCGCGGTAAAACGCGACCGCCTTCTTAACGTCGCCAACTTCGATGGCTACGTGATTGCACCCGTAAACCTGAACAGCCATGCGTTATAAATGTGCGGCTAATAAGTCGGCAAGGCAAGGGACGCCGGGTGGTGACCTCGAGCCATCAGTTCGACGGCGCCTGATTGTTGGCGTTGTTCATGGTTTCTTGAGCGGCGGCCATTCCGGCGAGGAACTGCTGCTGGGCGGCCGCGTTGGAGGCGTCGCTGGCGGCTTGCTGGTTTGCGCGGTCGATCGCGTCTTGAGCGCTCGTATCCGGGGCGGATGGTGCCGAGTTGTCGATCGACGTCACTGAATCGCTGCTGGAACTCGATCCCGTTCCGGTGGATTCGAAGTCGCTCGCGCATCCTGCGACGAGCATGGCGCCGAGTAGAAGTGGAAGAGTGCTAACGAGTTGTTTCATACTTCATTGGACGTGGTCCTGTCCCCGGCGTTCAAAGGCTTGGATGATCAATTCAGGCGGCTTAAAATCGCCCCGAAAGATTGTGTAACCTTTTCCCAGTTAGGCTGTCTTTAGAGCAGGCAAATCCCTCAGGCCTGTCGTAACATTTAGGTCAGAATCTTTGCGACTTTTTCGATCGTATTCCAGTTGCGTGTTGTCACGGGCACACCGAATTGTTTTTCGACTTTGCCGAGATAGCTGATCGCTTTCATCTGCCGGCGGTAGATTCCCAGGACGAATCGGTTCTGGATTGCGATGATTTTCAGCAGCCAATCGTTCTCTGATGGCAGACTGAGGGGAAGGGGAGGCGGCGACGGAAGTCTCCGGGCTAGGACGCTGACAAACCGAACGATGTCCGGTCCGAAAAGTTGTCCCTTGAACGGTTCGGATGCGTACAGCTTCATGAGATCGCGCGCCGGACAGATCATGATCTCGCATGTGAACGGCAACGTTTTCGCGATCGCCGTGCGCAGCGCCGTTTCACTCACTTCTTTACGCACCACAAACGTGCCGACGGCGCCGACGTTGACGACATCAAACCTGGCTAAGGTTTTGGCGATCTGTGCCGGCTGACAGCGGTTTGTTCCGCCGACATTGACGGCGCGCAGGAAAACGACTGAAGACATCTGGAGAAACGAGAAGGCTAAAGTAGAGAACCAGGATGGTCCGGTTAGTCGCCGATGATTTTTACGAGGACGCGTTTTTTTCGTTTACCGTCGAATTCGCCGTAGAAGATTTGTTCCCATGGTCCGAAATCCAATTTGCCTTTGGTGATCGCGACGACTACTTCGCGGCCCATGATCTGGCGTTTTAGATGAGCATCGGCATTATCTTCGCCGGTCCGGTTGTGTCGGTAGGCGCTGGTCGGTGCGTGCGGAGCCAATTCCTCCAGCCAAACTTCGTAATCGTGGTGCAGACCCGACTCGTTGTCGTTAATAAAGACCGACGCGGTGATGTGCATCGCGTTGACCAGACAAAGGCCTTCGGTCACGCCGCTCTTGCGGACGAGGTCCTCGACCGTCGGCGTAATGTTGATAAAGCCGCGCCGTCCCGGAACGTCGTAACCAGAGATGTTCGGTCAGCGATTTCAATTCGAGCTTTAAGTCTTAAGCTTTAAGTTTGTAAGTGTTAAGTCCGGATTTCGCGGACGCGCACTTTTCTCATCTGTGCTTTTATCCGTGTAAGCTGTAGCGGAGAAACCGATTCGGAAATCGGATCTCAGCCTTTTTTTGCGAGCCTGGGGTAGCGCGGGCAGGTGATGAGGTGATCGTTAACCATGCCGGTCGCCTGCATGAGGGCATAACAGATGGTTGAGCCGACGAATTTAAATCCGCGCTTTTGCAGGTCCCGGCTCATGGCGTCCGACTCGGGCGTGCGCGCGGGGACGTCGGACATTTTGCGCCGGCGATTTTGGATGGGTTTGCCGCGGACGAAACTCCAGAGATATGCGTCGAACGAACCGAATTCCGTGCGCACCATCTTAAACATTTTCGCGTTTTGAATGGTTGCGGCGATTTTCAATCGATTGCGCACGATGCCGGGATCAGCCAATAGCCGTTTCACGTCGCGGGCGCCGTAACGGGCAATCTTTTCCGGTCGAAAACCGTCAAGCGCCTTTCGGTAATTCTCCCGCTTGTTCAGAATGGTCGTCCAGCTGAGGCCGGCCTGCGCGCCTTCCAGGATTAGAAATTCGAAGAGCTTGCCGATCGTCATGCACCGGCACGCCCCATTCCTGGTCGTGGTAAGTGGCGTTGGGCTCATTCGCGGCCCACGGACAACGCGGCATGCGCAAAACCTACCGGCAAAATCGGAGACCGGAAAAGGGAAAGCCGGAGATCAGCACTTGTCATGACAATACGGGCAGGAGACGGACATGACGTAGCGCGGGTCTTCCTGCTCCGAGAGGGTGAGGGGAGTCTGACAGACGAAGCAGAGAGCGGCGCCGGTTTCGCGCAGAGAGGGATCGACCGCGACGCGTTTATCGAAGACGAAGCAGTCGCCTTGGAAATGTTCGCCGCCGCATTCCTCGAAGTATCGGAGAATGCCGCCATCGAGTTGGAAGACCTTGGCGAAGCCGGCGTTTTGCAAAAGGGGCGCCGCTTTTTCGCAACGAATGCCGCCGGTGCAAAAGGTTACAACGGGTTGATCTTTCAGATGAGCTGGCAGAGACGCGGCGGCGGTCGGGAATTCGCGGAAATGATCGAGATCGAGCGTGTGCGCGCCGCGGAAGGTGCCGAGTTTTGTTTCGTAGGCGTTGCGGGTGTCGAGCAGCGTGACGGAGCGGCCTTGATCGAGCCATTCCTTCAATTGCCGTGGGGCGATTCTTGGCGCCGGTTGGCGGCCGGGATCGATTCCTTCGACACCGAAGGCGATGATCTCCTTTTTGATCTTCACGAGCATGCGATTGAAAGGCTGGTGATCGCTCTCGCTGGTTTTTGCGGTCAGGGTCTCAAGGCCGGGAATGGTTCGCAGGTAATTGAGAAGTTCGTCAGCGGCCTGGCGCTCGCCAGCCACGAAGACGTTGATTCCTTCCGGGCTGAGAAGAATCGTTCCGCGCATTCCAGCCTCGAGGCACATCGTGCGCAGCGCCGCTTTAAGCGATGGGAGATCGCCTAACGACGCAAACTTGTAAGTCGAAATATTGGTGAAGACGGCCATGGTCCGGCGGAATATGGCGCAAAATGCCGGCCGGCGCGGCCATTTTGTAACAGGTTTTTAACTTTACTTCTCTGCAGGCCTCAGGGACTTTGCCGGAGCGCCAAGTCCGTCGAGGCTCTTTATCATAAGAGAGAGAGACCTGACTCTTTCCGCGGGTAATCCGTGAGCGCAGGGACCGCTCGCATAACTGAGGTGTGAGTTATGAGAGGCTCTAGAAACTTCGTGCGCGTCTTCATCGCAACGTTAGTTATCGTTTCCGGAGTTGCGGCCGTGAAGCTACGTGCAGCGACTGACGAGAATTCAATCCGCCCTTTCCATTTCACGGCCTCAAAAGAGGCGCTCGCTGACCTGCGCAAACGCCTTGCCGCAACAAAGTGGCCCGAGAAGGAAACGGTCGGAGATAAAACGCAAGGCGTTCAATTCGCGACGATGCAGAAACTCGCGAAATATTGGGCGACAGATTACGACTGGCGCAAGTGCGAGGCGAAACTGAACGCGCTACCGCAATTCATGACCACGATCGATGGCGTGGACATTCATTTCATTCACGTTCGGTCGAAAGAAAAGAACGCGTTGCCGATGATCATCACGCACGGGTGGCCCGGCTCGATCATTGAACAAATGAAGATCATCGGCCCACTGACCGATCCGGTGGCTCACGGCGGAAAGGCTGAAGACGCTTTTGACGTCGTGATTCCGTCGCTGCCGGGCCACGGATTTTCAGGCAAGCCCACAGCTCCCGGCTGGGATCCCCCGCGTATTGCGCGCGCGTGGATCGTTTTGATGAAGCGCCTTGAATACACGCGTTACGTGGCGCAAGGCGGCGATTGGGGGAATGCCGTTTCGGAGCAGATGGCGCTACTAGCGCCGCCGGAATTGTTGGGCATTTCCACCAACATGGCGGCGACTGTTCCGGCCGATATTAGTAAGGCAATGAGCGCAGGCAGTCCGCCGCCGGCGACTCTCTCCGCGGACGAACGGAACGCCTGGGATCAGCTCGACTTTTTTTATAAGAAAGGCTTGGGCTACGCAAACGAGATGGCGCTCCGCCCAGAAACGCTCTACGCGCTCGCGGATTCACCCGTCGGTTTGGCGGCGTGGATGCTCGACCACGACGCGCGCAGTTATGCGCTCATTGCCCGCGTTTTCGACGGCAAGCCCGAGGGTCTGACGCGGGACGACATCCTGGATAACGTCACGTTGTACTGGTTAACGAACACGGCTATCTCTTCAGCCCGGCTCTATTGGGATAATAACGAAACGGCGAAGAAAGGCTTTTTCGACCCCAAGGGCGTCCAGATCCCAGTGGCGGTAACGGTTTTTCCTGACGAGATCTACGCCGCCCCGAAAAGTTGGGCCGAGAGCGCGTATCCTAAACTGATCTATTACAATAAGCTGCCCAAGGGCGGACACTTCGCCGCCTGGGAACAACCAGAGTTATTCGTCGGCGAGATGCGCGCAGGGTTCAAGTCGCTGCGCTAGCCTAACGACACATGAAAATTTGCTGATCGCTTGACATTATTTTATCAGCCGAGGACATGCATTTGAAGTGAAAACCATGTCGGAATTGGAGGATCAATGAACACCGTACAAATCGAACAGAAGAGCTATGAGATGCCCCCGCGCGAGGGGATCAGCATCGCGCATTTTCTCACCGTCGCCGACGTCGAGCGATCGGCTCGCTACTACGAAAAGGTCTTCGGCGCTCGCATTCTGACCATGGGTGACGGCAACGCACCGCCGTACCTTCAGCTTGCAAATATCTGGATGATTCTGAACGTCGGGGGCGGGCCGACGCCGGACAAGCCGAACGGTAACGCTCAGCGTCCCGGACCCGAATCACATCAACAGCTTTATGAATATCCGCGTTGCGGATATTCAAGCGTGCTACGAGTTATGGAAAAGTCGAGGGGCCGAGTTCATCACGGAGCCGATACCCAAGTACGGCGAGATTCGCTGCTACATTCGCGATCCTGACGGTTATATTATCGAGGTCGGACAGAGCACCGAGCTCAAGTACGGTTAACGACCAGCCCAGATGGGATGCGGATTTAAGCGCAGGCGGATGTCCACTTAGTGCCGCGGCTTAAAGCAAACAATAGAAGAGGAAAACGATGTCACACCATTACTCCGGTCCCAACATCGGCTTCCCGCGCGGGGACGCGCGCCTCGACTTGACCGATCTATATGCCTTTCCCAAGCCGGGAGACCCGAACAAGTCGATCCTCATTATGAACGTTCATCCGTCCGTCGGCCTGAATCCGCCGGGACCCACGACTTCCGAGCCCTTCGCGCCCGAGGCCCGGTACGAACTAAAGATCGATACGGACGGCGATGCCGTTGCTAATGTTAGTTACGAGGTGCGCTTCTCGCCGTTTGAAGGCGGCGAACAGCGCGCGACGCTTGCGCCGTTTTGAGGGCGCTCAGGCTGCCGAAACAGGTGCGGTCGGGAAGGTTATTGTTGAGGGAGTGCCAGTCTCGACCGGGCACGAGGCACATGTGACGCAGGCGGGCGACCACCGATTCTTTGCCGGTTGGCGCAGCGATCCCTTCTTTTTCGACGTACTGGGCACGCTCAATCAATTCCAGTTCACCACTGGGGATTTCTTCGCAGACAAAGATATTTGCAGCATCGTGCTGGAAATGCCCAACTCCGTTCTTGGGCCGAAAGAAGTTGGCCTGTGGGCTCGCACGTTGATTCCCGCAGACAGCGCGGGTGCGGGCTGGATCCAGGCGGATCGCGGGGCGCGGCCTAACCAAACTCCCTTTCTTTCCGGCGAGCAGAACGACGCCTACCTCGCCGGGGAGCCGGCGGACGATGCCCGTTTCGTTCCTGTGTTCGCGCATGCTCTTGAACACACGGGCGGGTATTCATCTGAGGAAGCAAAGCGGGTGGCAGGAAAACTTTTGCCGGACCTTTTGCGCTATGACCCCAAACGCCCCGCGTCCTTTCCGGACAACGGCCGCGCGCTCATCGACGACGTTTCTGACATCTTCCTCGCCATTCTCACCAACGGGAAGGTGACGGGAGACAACGTTGGGCCTCACGACGATTTTCTTGATGAGTTTCCGTACCTGGGCCCACCGCACATTATCCGAAGCAAATAACGGGACGTCCGGGATCATTGAAACCAAAGGAGCTGCAATCATGGACATGAAATTGGAAGTCTTGGTCATCCCTGTTTCGGATGTCGACCGCGCCAAAGGGTTCTATGAAAAGCTGGGATTCCGGTTGGATATCGACTACGTCGCAAGTGAGGATTTTCGAATACTACAGTTCACTCCTCCGAATTCCGAGGCGTCGATCATCTTTGGCAAGGGCGTTACGTCCGCCAAACCGGGATCGTTCGATCAAATGGTTCTGGCGGTGTCCGACATTGATGCCGCGGGCGCTGACTTGATCGCTCGCGGTATCGAAGTGAGCGAGGTCTTCCATTACGCGGGCGGCCCTTTCAATAATGCGGTGAAGAACGCGCGCGTCAGCGGGCCCGATCCAGAAGGTCGTTCTTACTACTCGTTTGCCTCGTTCCAGGATCCGGACGGGAACGGCTGGCTGCTTCAGGAAATCACGAAACGCCTCCCGGGCCGCGAATGGAAAGTGACGCGAGGTCCCGCGATGGACATCGCGGCTTTTGCGGAACTCTTGCACGAAACGGAGGAGCACCATGGGCAGTACGAAAAAACCCACGCCAAGCATCATTGGTGGGATTGGTACGCGGCTTATGCGAACGCGCGTCAGGCCGGCAGTAATCCGGAGGAGGCCGCAGCCGCGGCCGATCTCTACATGGATGAGGTCCTTCATATTCCTGCGCTATGATTTTGTTCGGCGACATGCTCTTTCCGCAGTTGGCGCGTTTCACGGACGTCGCGCTGCTTCTCTTGCGCATCATGATTGGGATCGTCTTCCTAACGAGTGGCTGGAAACACCTGACGGACGCTGACAAGCGAAGCAAAGACATTGGACAGGGCAAAGCCTTCACGATGTTCCTGGGAGCGGCTGAGTGCGCCGGAAGCCTTGGAGTGATCTTTGGTGTTCTGGCACAACTCGCTGCCGCCGGATTGATTCTCATCATGCTCGGCTCAATCCAGAAAAAGATCTTCGTCTGGCGCACTGGCTTCTGGGGTGAATCCGGGACGAACGGATGGAGCTACGACACGATGCTCGTGGTGATGAATCTAATTATTGTGACTACCGGCGGTGGAAACCTGGCTCTCGCAAAGTGGTTAGCTTAGTATTCGCCTTTTCGAAAACATAGTTCATGCTGAGAGCAGGAGGACGACTTCATGGCTCACCAGAGGTTATTCACGATTGCGGGGTCCAGTGCGCTGCTGATCCTCGTGTTATTTACTGCGGGCTGTTCCCGCAAAGCCGCTCCAGCCGGGCCGAGCGCGCCGGAAGTTTCTGTCACGACCGTGAAGCCGCAGGACGTGCCGCGGGTTTTGGAGCGGGTCGCCACGCTTGACGGTTTCATTAACGCCAACATCAACGCGCAGGTGCAGGGCTACATTGTCTCGCGCGATTATAAGGAAGGCAGTCTGGTCAAAAAGGGCGATCTTCTTTTTCAAATCGATCCGCGACCCTTCGAGGCTGCACTGGCGCAGGCCACGGGAACACAGGCGCTTGACCAGGCCAATTGGACAAAAGCCGATGCCGATCAAAAGCGCGCGGTCGATTTATTCAACAAAAAGGTGATCAGCGATCAGGAGCGAGATACGGCCACCGCGGCTGCCGGCGCTACCAAGGCAAAAGTTCAAGCGGATGAAGCAGCCGTAAAACAGGCAGATCTAAACCTTGGCTACACAAAGATTGTCGCGCCCATCGACGGGCTTGCCGGATTCGCCAATAATCAAGTCGGCGATCTGGTGGGTCCGGCAGCAACCACTCCGCTCACAACGGTGTCGCAGATCGATCCGATCAAAGCCATCGTCACTGTCGGTGAGAGTGCGTTCACCGATTTCTTTTCGCGCTACCCGGATACGGTCAAACGCGAAGCCCTCCTTAAAAGCATCGATTTCGAATTGATTCTTGGCGACGGCAAACTCTACCCGCGGAAAGGAAACTTTTATGCCCTGGATCGAAATCTCGATCCCAAAACAGGTTCGATTCACTATTACGTGACCTTTCCGAATCCGGACGCCATGTTGCGGCCGGGGCAATATGGCAAAGTGCGGTTCGTACCTGACACGGTGCACAATGCGCTGGTTGTTCCACAGGAAGCGGTGACAGAATTGCAGGGTAATTTCCAAGTCGCGGTGGTCGATCAAAACAACAAGGTCAGTATTCACCCGGTCAAGACGGGCGAACGCATTGGCGCCATGTGGCAGATCACCGAGGGTTTGAAACCCGGCGACAAGGTCGTTGTCGAAGGCGTCCAAAAGGCGCGCGAAGGTGCGACGGTGGCGGCGAAGGAATGGACGCCGCCGGCTGCGTCCGGAAGTTCACCGTCGCCAAAGAATCCGTAACGGGCCATGTCCGAGTTTTTCGTTAGGCGTCCGATTGTCGCGATTGTCATCGCGATTCTCATGACGCTGATCGGCGGGGTGTGCATTCTCGCGCTTCCGATCGCGCAGTATCCGCAAATCGCGCCGCCGGAAATTCAAGTGCAGACGCACTACACCGGGGCGGACGCACTCACGATTGAGCAATCGGTCGCGGCGCCGATCGAGCAGCAGATGAGCGGGGTCGATAACATGAACTACATGTATTCGATCAACGCGAATAGCGGCGACATTCGATTGATCGTCAATTTCGATGTCGCGACCGATCCGAACATCGATCAAGTCCTGACCCAGCTGCGGGTGGCGCAGGCGCAGTCGCAGTTGCCGGCCGACGTGAACAACTACGGCGTGACGGTCAAGAAATCGACCACGGCGCCACTGATGCTGGTTTCGCTTTATTCGCCTAAAGGAACCTACGATAACGTTTTCCTTGCGAACTACGGTTACATCAACCTGTTCGATCAACTGACGCGTCTGCCGGGAATTGGAAACGTGCAGATTTTCGGCGCGGGCCAATACGCCATGCGCTTATGGGTCAAGCCGGACCAGCTCGCGAAGCTTGGGATTACGGTTCCGGACATCATCACGGCGGTGCAGAAGCAGAATAATGTGAATCCTGCCGGCCAGGTGGGCGGCGAGCCGATTCCGAGCGGACAAAAATTCACCTACGCGGTGCGAGCGCAAGGCCGGTTGCAAACGCCGGAGGAGTTCGGCGAGATCGTCGTCAGGGCCAATCCGGACGGTTCGTTTGTTCGGGTGAAAGACATCGCGCGCATCGATCTCGGCGCGCAAACTTACAACTTAAGAGGCCGACTAAACGGCCAACCCGCGGCCATTCTCGCTCTTTATCAGTTGCCCGGAACGAATGCGGTCGCGGCCGCGCAATCAGTGCGCAAGCTCATGACGGAAGCGAAGCAACGTTTTCCAGCGGACATCGATTACGCCGTTTCCCTCGATCAAACTCGCTCGGTCACCGAAGGTCTCCACGATATCGTCAAGACGCTCTTCGAAGCACTCATTCTGGTCGTCATCGTCGTTTTCGTTTTTCTGCAGGGCTGGCGCGCCACGCTCATTCCGCTGTGCGCTGTTCCGGTGTCGCTGGTCGGAACGTTCGTGCTCTTTCCGTTGTTTGGGTTCTCGATCAACACGCTTTCACTTTTCGGTCTGGTGCTGGCGATCGGCCTGGTGGTCGATGACGCCATCGTGGTTGTCGAAGCGGTCGAGCGTCACATCGAAGAAGGAATGAATCCGCGTGATGCAACCTTGCAGGCCATGCGCGAAGTGTCGGCCCCGGTCATCGGCATCGCGCTTGTGCTGTCAGCAGTGTTTATTCCGACGGCGTTTCTGCCGGGCATCACTGGCCGACTCTATCAACAGTTCGCCCTCACGATCGCGATCTCGGTCATCTTTTCCGCGTTCAACGCCCTCTCACTCAGTCCCGCGCTTTCGGCGCTGTTGCTGCGGCCGCGCAAGAAAACTCGCGGGCCGCTCGGTTGGTTTTATGATCGCTTCAATCGCATCTTCGGCAGCGCCACGCGCGGATATGTAAGCTTGTCGCGGGCGGCGATTCGGAAGGCCGTGCTGAGTTTCGCTTTGCTCCTGGTAATTGCCATTGGGGCCGGTTTCTTCGGGAAGAGATTGCCCAGTGGCTTTTTGCCCGAGGAAGATCAGGGCTACGTTTTTCTGGCGCTTCAATTGCCGGACGCATCCTCGCTCGAGCGCACCGATCAAGTCTGCCATAAGATCGAAGATTTCCTGAGCAAAACGCCTGGTGTCGAGTATTCGACCAGCGTCATTGGATTCAGTCTGCTGAGTTTGGTCTCGAATACCTACAGCGCATTCTTCTTCGTGACTTTTAAGCCCTGGAGCGAGCGCACGAAACCGGAGGAACAGTACCCGGCAATCAAAGCGCGCTTAAATCAATACCTCGGCAGTCTCAGCGAAGGCGTCGCGTTCGCATTTCCACCACCGGCGATTCCCGGCGTCGGCACATCGGGCGGATTCACCTTTATGCTTGAGGACCGCGCGGGCAAGGACGTGCCGTTTCTCGCAAAAAACGTGAAGACATTTTTGGATGCAGCGCACAAGCGGCCCGAACTCGGCACCTTGATTCCAACATTTTTGCCGAATGTGCCGCAGGTATTGGTCAAGGTCGATCGCGACAAAGTCGTCAAGCAGGGCATCGATCTCACCTCGGTATATCAAACCCTGCAGACCTTCATGGGCGGCTTTTTCGTGAACTACTTCAACCGTTTCGGCCGCACCTGGCAGGTTTACATCGAAGCGGAAGGCGACTATCGGACGGACGCGAAGAACGTCGGCCAATTTTTCGTCCGAAACTCGGCTGGCACTCCTGTTCCGCTGGATGCGATTTCCAGCATCGAGGACATCGCCGGTCCGGAATTCACCGTGCGTTACAACGAATATCGCGCAGCTCAAATCAACGGCTCGGCCGCACCAGGCTACAGCTCGTACCAGGCAATGGACGCGCTCGAGGAAACTTTTCGACAAACGATGCCTAGCGATATGGGCTACGATTACCTTGGGCTGTCCTACCAGGAAAAGAAAGCGCAGCAAGGCGTCTCGCCAACTCTGGTTTTTGGAATGTCGCTCTTGTTCGTCTTTCTGATTCTGGCGGCACTCTATGAAAGCTGGTCGTTGCCGTTTAGCGTCTTGTTAGGCACGCCGGTCGCGATCTTTGGTGCATTTCTGACGTTGTGGTGGCGCGGCATGCAAAACAATATCTACGTACAAATCGGCTTGATCATGCTGATCGGGCTCGCGGCCAAGAACGCCATTCTGATCGTTGAGTTTGCCAAGGACGAATACGAGAAAGGGAAACCGCTCCTCGACGCCGCGCTGGAAGGTGCGCGCCTGCGCCTGCGCCCGATCCTCATGACTTCCTTCGCATTCATCTTCGGATGTCTTCCGCTCTGGTTCGCCACCGGCTCCGGCGCGGTCGCCCGGCGAGTTCTTGGCTCCACTGTCATTGGCGGAATGATCGCCGCCTCCGGCATTGGCGATTTTCCTGATTCCGGTGACGTTTTACGTTATCGAACGATTCTTCGCCGGACACGAAACCAAACCGCAGGACAAAACCACTACCGATTCCCCACCGTCTGAAGAGCCGACCGGCTGAGTTCGGTGGCACCGCGAGGGATTCCGCACAGATGAAAATGAAGGCAGCGCAGATCAGCAAGGCCGGCGGAGATTTTGAATTGGTGGAACGCGAAATTCCGGAACCGGGTGGTGGGCAAGTTCGTGTGAAAGTGGAAGCGTGTGGGATTTGCCACAGCGATGTCCTTGTAAAAGACGGTTTGATGCCCGGAATTCAATATCCTCGGGTGCCGGGTCATGAAATCGCGGGACGCATAGACGCCGTCGGAAACGGCGTCACTCAATGGACAAAAGGTCACCGAGTCGGAGTGGGCTGGCATGGCGGACACTGTTTCGTTTGCGATCCCTGTCGCCGCGGTGATTTCGCGATGTGCGTCAAACGCAAGGTTACCGGAATCGATTTTGATGGCGGCTACGCGGACTACATGATCGTCGGTGCGGAAGCGATTGCGGCGATTCCCGACGAATTGCCGGCCGAAGAGGCGGGACCCTTCATGTGCGCGGGCGTTACGGTTTACAACGCGCTTCGTCACTCAGGAGCGCGCGGCGGTGACCTCGTAGCGATACACGGTGTGGGCGGACTCGGTCATCTCGGAGTCCAGTACGCGCGGCAGATGGGATTTAACACGGTTGCGATTGGACGAGGGAAGGATAAGGAAGCGCTGGCCAGAAAGCTGGGAGCGCATCACTACATTGATTCGGATGCCGGCGATGCCTCGGCGGAACTGCAAAAGCTCGGGGGCGCGCGCGTGATACTGGGAACGGCGCCGAACGCCAAAGCCATTTCCGCGCTGGTGGATGGGCTATCGCCAGATGGCAAATTGCTGGTCCCGGCGGCGCCTAACGAACCCTTGACCATAAGTGTGTACTCCTTGATTGCCGGGAGGCGCTCCGTTGCCGGCTGGTATTCTGGAACGGCGAAGGACTCCCAGGACACATTGGAGTTCAGCGCCTTGAGTAACGTCCATCCGATGATCGAGAAATATCCGCTCGATCGCGTGGCCGAAGCGTACGAACAGATGCACAGCGGTAAGGTCCGGTTCCGCGTTGTCCTAACTATGAGCTGACGTAACAGTGATGCGGGGCTTGACCTCATTGACAGTACTGGCGGTTCTGCTGATGTCCGTTTCATTTTAGCCATCCGCCGAGGGGAAGGGGCCAGCGATGGCAAATCCGATTTTGTTTCGCTCGAAACAGATCGTGATCGGGCTTTTCTTTCGCAATCGCGGCGGGTAATCTCCGCGCCATGAAACGACGTTTCTTGTTGTGTGTTGCCTTTGCCTTAGTCATCACCTTGCCGCTGTTCGCGGAAGACGATGAGATCGATAAGGCAATGAAACAGGCCATGAAGGAGACGATGGAGAATGCCAATAAGCCGGCCAGCAAAGCGGACATGAAGAAGCTGGAGGAACAGGCGAAGGCGCAAATCGACCAGGCGGAAGCGGAAAACAAGGCCGAGGAAGCGAAGAAGAAGGCCGCGGTTCAGGCGGCGCTGGACGCAAAGGGCCCGACGTCGTTCCCGGATTGGACGCCCGAAGTTCCGCAATTCACACCATCAGGTCCGCCCGCACGCAAGTTGGTCGACGGCGAACCGAAAATCGTCCAGACCGGAACGTCAGCGCTTTCTCCAGAGGCTTTGTGCGATGCGTGGGACAAATTCGCGAATGCGAAATTTAGTCACGAACGCGGAGGCTCCGAGATCAACCACAATGCTGATCTGTATGTTAGTTACCGGAACAGCGAAGACAACGCCACGGTCAGACTCGAAGCCGAGCGAAAAGCCGGCGGCAAAACAACCCACGTCACCATTTCGTCGCCGCTGCCGATCCCGGCTTCTACCGGCGACTGATCGAGGCGTGGAGCTCGGCTCACGGATAGTGTAAGCGAATCAACTTTGCCTTGTCCGTCAGAATCACGACGAAAAGATTGTCGTAGTCGTTCTCGGCGATGCTGACCGGTTCGGATATGCCGAGCGTTTTGATCAGCTTGGGAATAGTGTCGCCGTGACCGACGACGAGCGCGTTACCAGTTGAAGCGCGCAGTTTTGCGACGAGAGCGTCGATATCTTTCGCTGCAAGATTGGTCGGATTAATGCCGAGAGCCTTGGCCAGGGGTGCGGCCGTTTCCTGTGTTCGCTTGAATTCGGTCGCGTAAATCGCGGTGATGCCGGCGTCACGCAGGGTTTTCGCCAGAACATCTGCCCGACTTCGACCGGCCTCGGACAAATCAGTGTCCTTGGTGGCGTCAGCCTTCTCAGCATGACGGACAATGAAAGTAGTCGACTGCGCACTCGCATTGAATACGAGGAGGGCGAGGAAAAGACAGCAGAGCAGGGATTGTTTCACGATGGGTGATTTTATCACGGAACACGGTTCTTGCTCGGCGCGGTCGAATCGAAGAAACAAGCGGCACCGGCCCTGAATTGACAGGAGAGGATCAGGGCGCAATCCTTGTGCATGCGTGCGAAAACCTGGTTAGCAATTGTTGTTTCGTGTGTCGCGGTTCTGCTGATGCAAGGAATTGCCAAGGCGGACGATCATGAGTTCAAGTACAAGGCGCCGGACGCGACGAGCGTCGAGCTCATGTGCGAGAACAACGGATGGAAAGCGGTGCCCATGACCAAGGGCGAGGACGGTGTCTGGACCGCGAAAGTGACCCTGTCGGCCGGCACATACGCTTACAAGTTTCTCGTCAATGGTAAGGACTGGGTCTTCGATCCCGACAACACCACTAAGAAAACAGTGGATGGAAACGAGAACTCAGCCGTCGAGATCAAGTAGCGAAATTATCTGACGGCGTAGCGCGGGGCGAGGGAGTCCGATCGGGATTAGTCTTTCCTGCGTTTCCCGATCTTGCCTGGGTGGCACGGTCAGCGGCTCGGGAGGGCGCCAATGACGGCAAGCGCCTGATCGATATCGGCACAGAAACGCTCAAGGCCGATCCGTTCTGCTAATCCGGATTCGAACATAACCTTCATGGGTTGAGGTTGGACGGCGGTCAGAAAGATTTCGATCCCGTCGCGCCGTAATTTTTCGACTGCTACTTTAAAGGCGTGGAGGCCGCTCGCATCCATGGCCGGGACGGTGCGCATCCTGAAGACGACAACGCGTGGTTTACCGCCTGATCCGCGCAAGGCCACGTCCAGTTTTTCGGCGGCGGCGAAAAACATGGGGCCTTCGATGCGATAAAGAATGACATCAGGCGGGATGTCCTTGCCCCGGATGCTGTGTGAGCCGGTTCCGGGATCCTCGCTTTCAGAAGTAACGAGGCGGACGTGAGTGATCTCTTCCATTTGGCGAAGGAAAAGGATCGCGGCCATGATCAGCCCGGCGGCGACGCCAACGGTGAGATCGAAAACCACGGTGAGCGTAAAAGCCGCGACCAGGACGCCGAAGTCGGCACGCGGGCCTTTCCACAACTCGATGAAGGTATGCCATTCTGCCATGCGAAGGGCGACGGTAAGCAAAATGGCGCTGAGGGCGGCGAGCGGAATGTATCCGGCCCAGGGAGCAGCAAGGAAGATCGCGATTAAGAGAACGAGCGCATGAACGATTCCCGAGATCGGCGTGTGCGCACCCGAACGAATGTTGGCGGCGGTGCGTGCGACCGCCCCGGTTGCGGTGATTCCGCCAGCCAGCGGGCAAAGGATATTCGCAATTCCCTGCGCGAGGAGTTCCTGATTGGGATTGTGTCGCGTATCGGTCATCCCGTCGGCGACCATGGCTGAAAGAAGGGACTCGATCGCACCAAGTGCGGCAATCGTGAAAGCGGGCCCCATGAGATCGCGCATGAGCTCGAGGGAAACCGGAGGAAAATGCAATCCTGGCAGACCACGGGGAATTCCGCCAAAGCGGGTGCCGATCGTAGCGACCGACCAGCCAGCGATATGAGCGACGAGTGTCGCAACCAGCACCGCCACGATGCTCGCCGGTATTTTCTTCGTTAGGCGCGGCCACCCATACATGGTTGCGAGCGTAACTGCGCCGACAGCGAATGCCTGCCAGCTACCTCCTTGAATATTTTGTGCAAGGACAGCGATCTGCTGCGGTACATGGCTCGGCATTTTTAATCCGAGCCCGAGAAACTCGTTCAGTTGCCCGCAGAAGATGATGACCGCAATCCCACTGGTGAAGCCGGCGACCACCGGATATGGGAAAAACTTGAGCAAACCACCCATGCGAAACGCGCCGGCGATGACGAGCATGACTCCACCCATGATGGTAGCCAGCGCGAGTCCGGGGTAACCGTGCACGAGCACGATGGAAAAAAGAATTGGCACGAATGCTCCCGTTGGCCCGGCGATTTGAAATCGCGAACCGCCGAGCAAGGAAACGACGATGCTTGCGATGATTCCGGTCCAGAGCCCCTGCTGAGGGCTCGCGCCGGAAGCGATGGCGAATCCGATAGCCAGCGGAAGGGCGATGATGCCGACAGTGAGTCCCGCGCCGAGGTCGGCGAAAAAATCGCTACGCCGATAATTACGAAGCGCTCCAATAACGGCGGGGTTAAACCCATGCATGCCGGATCGTAATCGCTAAAGAATGCGGGAAAGCAGCAAATTCGAAGGGGAGTCCAGGATTGGCCTCCTGCTTTTGAAAGCCCGGCCGCCGCTTCGACAGGCTCAAGGTCCCGAGCCAGTCGAAGGGCTTCTTCCCGATTTACGGCCTAACAAAGGCCTGCCGAATTCGGGCGCTGGGCGCGTCAGGGCGCGCCGTTTTCGTGAGCTTTGACTGCGCTGAATATTTGATTCCAGCCGTCGGCGAAATTGAAGAGGGACATGTTGAGCACAAGCATCGGGTCGTGCCGGCGGCGCTGAGGCCGGGATCCCCAGCCGCCAGCGACCACACGACTCGACTTATTCATTCTCCGTGGCCGATAGCCAAGGAGTTGAAACCTGCGTCCGTCAATTTTTCTCGTTTGCATCGTCTTCCCTTAACTAAGTCCGCCGGCAACGTGGACAATTTCGCCGGTGACCCATTTGGCGTCCGACGACGCGAGAAATGCTGCGACAGGTCCGATATCGTCCGGTTGGCCCAACCGTCCCAGTGGCGTATCGGCAATCATCTGTTTCTCGAAATCGCTTCCTGAAAATCCCATGGAAGCAAAACCCTCGGTCTCGACTCCGCCTGGATTAATCGCATTAACCCGAATTTTTTTTGGTCCGAGCTCTTTGGCCAGCACTCCCGTAATCGCATCGACCGCGCCTTTGGTTCCGGTGTAGATGGAACTACTGGGTGGCGTCACGGCCGTCGCGCTCGAACTGATATTGATCACGCTTCCGCCTTCAGGGCCGAAATATTTCAGCGCTTCCTGGGTTGAAAGAAGGAGACCAAGAACGTTGATATTGAATTCGCGATGAAATTCCTCCTCGGTGACGCCTTCGAGCGGCGTGAATTGATAAACGCCGGCGTTGTTAACCAGAATGTCGAGCCGGCCGAATGCTTTCTTTGTCTCAGCGAAGAGACGCTCGATGTCTTTTTTCTTCGCAACATCTCCCTGCACCGCGATTGCCTTTCCTCCGCCTTTGCTGATTTCGTCAACGACTTTGTCCGCGCCTTGTTTGGACGAAGCGTAGTTGACCACGACGCTCGCGCCTTCGGCAGCCAAATGTTTGGCGATGCTGGCGCCGATGCCCTTTGAGGCCCCGGTAACCACTGCGACTTTTCCTTTCAGCTTTCCGTCTTTCATTTTGTTCCTTTCACTCTTCTCATTATTTGACTCGGTGATTGTTGAAGTTGCATTTGCGGCGAACGATTCAGTCATCCTCCTGTCAGTTGCTTGCTGTTCGCGGCAATCCCAAAACGCGTAGCGTCTCCACGTCGAACCTGCCGGTTACACGCAGGCCGTGTTCATTTTGGTAACGCATCAGGGCGCTGCGGGTTTCCGGGCCGAAAACTCCGTCACGTTCTCCGCGGTAATACCCCAGTCTCGCCAATTGCTGTTGCGCAACGGCAACTGTCGAATCGAGGCCTTGATCGCTCAATCCGTCGGCATCCGCATTGTACTGTTCGCCCTGGTAAACGTTCTGGCCGTAATCGTCCGAATCGTACCCATAGGGATAGCCCGAGTAATCGTCGGCGTAGTAGTCGTAAGGATAACCGTACGGCAGCCACGGATCGAATCCGAAATCGAAGATCGCCCACGAACCGTTAATGAAACGGCAGTGGTGCCCATGCCACCAATGGTCGCGCCCGCGGTCCCAGTCGCGATGCCAGCCAGCGGAGTGCTGTGCAACGACATGGCTCCGCCAGTTCGTTCGGAGATGGTTACCATTTCGAACCTGGCTTGAGCCCATTCCATTCCGGCTGGTGTTCACCATCGGACGATTTCTCGGGTTCGAGAACTGTGCGATGTGATTGCCGCGTCCAAACGAATTTGGAACGGAGGATCTATGGAACTCGGCAGCGGCCGGCGAGTACGTTCGCGTCTGCGAGAAGCGTTGGCTCGGGTAAACCATTCCGCCTCCGCCGAAGTTTCGCATTCCCCTGTAACCATAACCGGGCCGAGCAACATTTCCGCGAGACGCCGTGTGGCCACCGCCGCTGAAACCTGATGCCCCGCGGCCTCCACCGCCGCCTGTATGGCCAGGAGGTCCCGCTTGCAGGGGAATGGCCAATGCGGCGCTGATGAGCGCGAACACCGTTAATATTGAAGTTTTCATTTTGTTTTCCTTTTCTTGATTTGTTTAATGCGTCATTAGAAAAATTGTTTGTCTCAGCCGGATCGGCCAAATCTGATTATCCGCATAAGGCGAAAGCGCGTTCGTCGGCTTCGATTTCGTTGAAATGATATGGCGCGAAGACCTCGTCGTGTTTCGTTTCGATTGGTAGCAGGTTGAGATTGGCGATATGCATCTCGACCAAATCGGGAAGAACGAGATGCGGAAACAGGGACAGCTTGCGGGCGTTGGCTTCTTCTTCATCGAGGACGAGGTGAATGACTTCGCCCAAGGCTGGATAGGCTTGCTCGTAGTCCCTTTGCAGTCTGTGTTTGAGCTGCGCGATGGCCGTGGAAACGGTCTGGGGGAAAGCGGAGGAGGCGTATGGGGTTGGGTTATTTTCCATTGGGTTCCTTTCTGGTCCTTATACTTGACTGGTCGTCTATAAAATTGGCAAAAAAAAGAGTTAACTGGAGACTGCCTGGGCCGCGCTTACCCCTAGAACGTCCATCGCCACCCGCTTAAAACCGCACAGCAAATCCAGGTCGTTTTGGATTCGAGCCTGAGCCATCGTTCCCTGATAACAGGCGAAAAGGGCCCGTGCTTTTGCTTCGGGATCGCTTGTCTTAATGAGTCCATCCGCAGCCGCGTCGCGAACCGCTGAAATAAAATAATTCACCTTCCGATCCATGATCCGATCGATTGCCTGGCGCACTAACTGGTCTTGCGTGCTCACTTCGCTTCCCACGCTCATCAGAGGGCAGCCGAGAATAGAACCGCATTCCTTTTGGATGGCGGCAAGGCGGTCATGCACGAAATCGAAGTATCGCTCGAGGCGCTCCAGCGGCGGAACGGTCGGGGAAAATATCGCATCCATCTCCGCCTTTTTCTTGGTCCAGTCGGCCTCTAGAGCCGCGGCCGCGAGTTCGGATTTAGACTTAAAAAAGTAGTAAAAGCTGCCCTTTTTTGCTCCGGCCCGCTCGCAAATCGCATCGACCGACGTCGACCCGTAGCTATTTTCCCAAATCAGCTCCATGGCGGCGTCTGTCAGTCGCTCCTTCATGTCACTCACTCTCGGCATGCCAGCAGAATAAGCCACTAGACCGATCAGTCAACTATCTTTTTTACCTTATTTTGGGTCGGGAAGAGTGCGGCGGCTCGAGATAGGCAAGGCTGGAAATTCACCGGTCATCGCGGGGAAGTCGGCGGACCGGCTATAAAAGCGCGTCGATTTCGGTCACCGCGTTGAAACGCGGTGCTCGTGAAATTTCCATTAGCACCTGGCTTTTAGCCGGGTGTTGTTAAAGGTGGTGCAGCACGAGCCGTTTCAACGGCTTTTGAAACTTGAGGTGATGGCGAGCGGACGAAATTAAAATGGGACATGCAGAAGCATGTCCCTCCAGGTCGCCGCTTGTTAAAAACACGTCAGCCCTGGCCTCAAGGCGAGATCCGCCAGCGAACTTCCTTACAAGTCCCGCGCGTTGAACGTATCGCCCTGGCTGAGATCGCCGGTTTCGTAGCCGCGTTTGAACCAGCGGACGCGCTGCTCAGAGGTGCCGTGGGTGAAGGAATCAGGCACAACATATCCCTGGGCCTGGCGTTGCAACCGGTCGTCACCAATGGCGCTGGCAGCCGGAGCGCGCTGTCGACATCGCCGTTCTCGACGATGTGCTTGGTGCGATCGGCATAACGAGCCCAGACGCCGGCGAGAAAGTCGGCCTGCAGCTCAAGCCGGACCGAAAGCTGATTGAACTCGGTTTTACTGACCCGGCCGCGGGCCTGTTCGAGCTTCTGGGAAATGCCGAGAAGATTTTGCACGTGATGGCCAACCTCGTGCGCGATCACGTAGGCTTCGGCGAATTCGCCGGGGGCGCCGAAACGTTGCTGTAACTCACGATAGAAACTGAGATCGATGTAAACGCGGCGATCTTCCGGGCAGTAGAATGGGCCGCTGGCGCTGCTGGCAAATCCGCAACCGGATCGCGTCTGGCCTGTGAAGAGAACCAGCTTCGGTTCTTCATACTCGCGACCCATCTGGCGAAAAATGTCGTGCCAGGCATCTTCGGTGTCGGCCAGGACAACCGAGACGAACTTGCCTAACTGATCGGACGGCGGCCCACTTTGAGTCTGTCCTGAGTCCTGGGAAACGGTGGCCGATTGCTGCTGATTATCGAGCAAGGCGCGCGGATCGCCGCCGAGTAAAAGGTAAAGGACGACAACGATGACTCCGCCGATTCCGCCGCCGATAGCAATGCGACCGCCGCCGCCTCCGCCACGCCACCGCCGCTGTCAGAGCCGCGGTCATCTTCGACGTTGTCACTCTCCCGCTGACCTTGCCAGAGCATGGGACAGATGGTGAGGCCGGAGACGGAAAGGGGGAAGGAGAAATTTGGGATAGCGAATTGCGGAATGAGCCATCGACCATGCGGGACTACGCGATCCTGTGGAAAATAGGATCGTTGTGCGCTTCTGATCCGAATTATGATGCGACGTGAACGGGCTTCGAATTGCCACCATTAGTCTCATTCTCGTGGTGGCTCATTCGCTTCCGGCAGCCGCGGACAAATTGCCTGATGCTGCAGCAGCCGCCAAACAGGCTGGGAAAGCGGTCCAATTTCAGGATGAGGTCAAAGCGGTTTCATTTTCACGCTCTACCAACGGTTACTACCTGAGCTTTGGCGCGCCCTATCCGCAGCAGGTGCTTTCAGTCTGGCTGCCCGCGGCTGTCTATAATGGTCTGCCAAACCACGCATCAATGGTGGGCCGGACAGTGCAAATCAGCGGAACCGTGGAAGTCAGCTCGTCCGGCGCGTTGATTAATTTGAGCTCGGCCGCCGGCTTCACTGTTCTCGCTGCCGATGAAGCGATTCTGTCGCGTCCGGCGCTCGATGGAAAACAGGACCGGTCACAGTTCAAATCCGCTGTTTGGCAAACCTTCAGGCGTGGCGACTACGACAGGCTCGAGGCCCTCGGGGAGTCTCTGAGGAAAAGTCGCGAGCTTCTATTCGACGGCAGCTGGTTGAGCGAGGCGTTTTTCAATTCGTTCCGTCTCGGGATCAGACAATCCAGCGAACAGTTTACCGAAGTGGACACCCGTTTGACCGAATGGGAAAAGCGTCGGCCGGTTTCGAGCGTCCTACCGTTGATACGAGCGGGATACCACATCGATGTCGCGTGGAAGCTGCGTGGTGCTGGTTACGAGGATGCGGTGAAGCCCGAACGCCGGGCTGGATTCCAAAATGAATTGGCCACGGCCCGGAGAATCCTCGAAACCAATTCGACCACGAAATCATACCGGGAACATTTCACCCTCATGCAAACGGTCGCGTTCGGCCAGCAATGGTCGCGCGATCAGTATGAGCGCCTTTTCGTTGAAGCCGTCAATGTCCAACCGGATTACTACGAATTCTACTGTCACAAGGCGCAATATCTTTCTCCGCTCGGGACCGGGAAGAGAGGCGAATGGGAAGAGTTCGCCGAACGCGAACGCCAGAAAGCAGGTGTCGACGGAGCGGGAGACGCGCTCTATGCCCGCATCGCGTGGTCGATGCGCGACTTCTATAAGAATGTTTTTAAGGAGTCAGATGTCTCGTGGCCCAAAGTGGCCTCCGGCTGGCAGTATCTCATCCGGCAATATCCGAACTCGAATTATCTAAAGAGCAGCTA
The DNA here is from genome assembly GCA_963824205.1 of uncultured Verrucomicrobiae bacterium. Lineage (GTDB taxonomy): Bacteria > Verrucomicrobiota > Verrucomicrobiia > Chthoniobacterales > UBA10450 > JBBRDU01. Next base: position 2,366,704 of record CAWGOG010000001.1, read on the forward strand.
CGCGAATCTTTGCTGGAAAGTTGGCGATCGCGAACGATTACGCGCCGCCCTTCCGCTTATCGGGCCGAACCCGGATATGACCGTCTGGGTGAATCTCGAGAATGTGAATCTGGCTCAGAAATTTGCCGATGGCGTCGAAGCGGTTGATGGCGAGAGGTAGCGCCGCGGCTTTGGCCGCGGAAATCGCAAATCCCAAGCTCCAAACAATAGACTTCGTGCTTGCGTTGGTGGGCACTGAGGCGGACATTCAATGGTGTCAACGGTAAGAGAATTTCAATATTTGTTAGGCATCAGCGTTGTCCTCCTCGGTACGCTGGCGGCAAACGGCGAGAGCAGGGAAAAGAAGGCAGTTTCGCATCGTCAAGTGGCGACGGTCGCTCGAAAGCCCTGTTCGGTGCGTTTCGGCGGATCGGCTTTGCCCGAACCATGCGATCGCGTCGGTGAAATGCCGGCCACGGCTGAGCCGATGCGCATCATTGGCAAGTTGCCCACTGCGCAGAGCCCACGCTAAACAGTTCCAGACAGAACTCGTCTAACCTGAATTGCGATCGTAAGGGATGATATCATCCCATTCCGAGGCAGAGGAGCGGGCCACAAAAGCGACCACCGGCTCGGTGTGGCTCATATTAAAAACTTCGTGGGGCACGCCCGGTTTGATGTAAATAAAATCGCCGGCTTCGTTTTCCAGCACCTCCTTCAGGCCAGGGCCGAACTCGTGGCGGACTTTGCCCTCTATTATATAGAGGATGAGCTCGAACCCGACGTGGATATGGGCCTTGGCGACGCCCCCAGGCGGGATGGTCGCGATATTGGCCGAGAGTTTCGTTGTGCCGACGTTTTTGGCCGACATGCCTTGTTTATAATGAATGCCGTTCCAGTCACGTCGGGCGCCCCCGCCGCGGATAGTGAGAATACCGTCGTGATCTTCAACTGCGCTCTGCTGAATGGATTCGTCTGGGCTCATTGTGAAAAGGTTAACAAATCGTTCAGAACAATTTAGCGCGGTTCTTTTGCGTCGAAACCAAATTAGTGTCCCAATCGGATTCGACTGCGAATAGTTTCAGAGAATCGCTTAGTGCGCGCCAGCGGTGTCGCCTTTTGACGGTTTGCAAAACCAAATCGCGCCTGCGGCGACGAGAAGACCGATGGCGATCACGAGGAACGCGTCATTGAAAGCCATCACAAACGCTTCACGCGTGACGGTTGCTTTAAGAACGCCATAAGCTTGTTTGAGCGCCTCTACTGAGTCGTAGCCCTTACCGACAAAGGACTGCTGGATGCTGGCGATCCGGGCCTGCGTTTGTGGCGAGTAAGCCGTGATGCTTTCACCGATGCGTAAATCATGAAATTGCTCGCGGCGTGTGACCAGGGTGGAGAGGAGAGCAATGCCAAAGCTTCCGCCGACGTTGCGGAAAATATTGAAAATGGCGGATCCGCTGGCGGCGTCAGCCGCGGCCAGGGTTGCCACCGCGAGACCGGTCACCGGCACGATAGTGAATGGCTGGCCAAAGGCGCGGACAAGGTTTGCCATCATCAGCTGGTCGCCGCCCGTATCCGAACTCATGACCGTGTTCATGAAGCAGCTGGCGGCGAAAATGACGCAACCGACGCAGACGAGCAATCGCTGGTCGAAACGTTTCATGAGCAGCGGAAGAAAAGGAAAGATCAAGAACTGGGGCAACCCGACCCAGACAAGGACTTTCCCGATCTGCAGGGGGCTGTATCCCTGAACGGTGCCGAGATAGAGAGGAATCAGGAAAATGGTGCCATAAAGCGCCAGACCCAGTCCGAAGGCGACCACGGAAGTGAAGCCAAGGTTGCGGCTGCCTAACAAGCGAAGTTTAACGAAAGGCCGGTCGCGCATCAGCTCGATGGCGACGAAGAGAGGAATAAAGATGGCCGCGAGGAGGGCGCAATTGCGGATGAAAGGACTTCCGAACCAATCCTTGCGCTGGCCTTCTTCGAGCATGGCGATGAGCGATCCCAGCCCAATGGCCATGCAGAGAATTCCCCACCAGTCACCACGACGAAGCTCCTGAAGCTTCATCGGTTTCTTGTCGATTGCCCAGAAGATCGCCAGGAACATGACCGCGCCGGGGATGAAATTGATGTAGAAATTCCATTGCCATCCGAAACGATCCGTCAGCCAGCCTCCAAGGGCCGGGCCAATCGCGGGCGCGAGCGTCGCCGTCATTCCGAACATGGCCTGACCGACGGAAAGAAGGTTTTTTGGCATCGTGCTTACGATCACCGTGAGCGACATGGGAATGAAGACCCCTCCGGTGAAACCCTGGCCGGCGCGAAAGATGATCATCTCTGTGAGATTGGTCGAGACGCCACACAGCGCGGAAAAGGCGAGAAAGAGTACCACGTTGACGAGCAGATAATATCGGACAGTGAAAACTTCCGAGAACCAGGCCGTTAAAGGAATCGTCACGATTTCTCCGACAAGATAGGCGGTGGAAATCCACGAGCCTTCGTCCGGGGTGGCGGAGATGCCGCCGGCGATATCGCGCAACGACGAATTGGTGATTTGAATATCGAGCACGGCCATGAAGGCGCCGAGCATGGTCCCGAAAACAGCGACCCATGTGCGCAGGTTCATGCTGCGACTTTCTTCGGGCATGGCGATTACCGTTAGCGCGGACCCGTCCGCAGATCGACTTTTGGTTCGCAGGACAAGCCCGGCGCCACGCGATCGCGATATTCGCCGACGTCGTCGAAAACGATTTTCACCGGTAAGCGCTGAACGATCTTGGTAAAATTGCCGGTTGCGTTGTCGGGTGGCAGCAAAGCAAACGTCGATCCGGTGCCGGGCTGCAGGCTGTCTATGTGGGCGCTGAAAATGTGCCCACGGAGCGCATCAATCTTGACGTCAGCATGCTGGCCGACTTTCATCCGCGCAAGCTGCGTCTCTTTGAAATTCGCCAGCACCCATACATCTTTTTCCACCACCGCCATGAGCGCCTGTCCTGGCTGAACGCGCGCTCCGCTCTCCGCCGTTTTCTTTGCGATCCGCCCTTCGGTAGGAGAAACCACGGTTGTGTAAGAGAGTTGCAGCTCGGCGTTTTTGAGTGCGGCCTCAGCCGTAGCGAGATCAGCTTTTGCTGCGGTCAGTGCGGCGTTGGCGGCTTTGAGGGCGGCAGTCGCGTTATCGACATCCTGTTTCGAGACGACCTGCTGATCGCCCAGTTTACTGAAGCGATCGAAGTCCTGTTGCGCTTTTACCTGATTCGCCTGGGCCTGTTCGCTAGCCGCCTTGCGTTCGGACACCTGTGCGCGTGCCTGCTCAGCGGCAACCTTGAAATCGCGCTGGTCGAGTACAAGGAGGATCTGTCCTTCTTTGACTAATTGATTGTCGTCGACGGCGACGCTTTCGATTGTGCCAGCGACGCGCGCGCTGATCTCGTGGACGTGCGCGGTGGTGTAAGCGTCGTCAGTCGATTCGAAGTTGCGCGCATGCAGCCAGTAGAGAAGCGCGGCAATGAGGACGATGCCGAGAATTGAGCCGCCAATAATGAGCGTTCTTCTCGAAAGGCGAGGTGTTTTCGATCGTTTTCGTCTGGGAGCTTTATGATCGTCGTCGCGCGGCATTCCTGGGCTCGGTTTCTAAGGCAAACGTATGCGGAGATATGGTTGGTCTCGTTCGATTTGCAAATCAGAATCACAATCGACGTGAAAAGTCCGGAGAGTCACAACCAAACGGTCGTCCGCCTTCGCGCTGCCAAGGGGTGACGAACGGATTACGCCAGAGGAAGCGGCCAAGCCCGGATGCTTTACTCGATTTCGAAATCAATCGAGTCGGCGAGCTCCCCATTCAGGTAGATTTCGACCTTATACTCACCCGTCGGATAGGGATTGTCGTGTGAAAGAGTGAAATCCACGCGGTCTTTGATTTTTGCGGTTTTCAGAACTTCCTCGGTAAAGACGACTTCCTTTTCGAAGATCTTTTTGTCTTCCATTCCACCGGCATTGGAGGCGATCCAGACCGCTTTTACCTTCGTCCCGACCTTTGCCTCACTCAATTTCACGAGCACGCCGAAGGTATCGGTGGTTTTGAATTTCTTAACGGCCTCAAAATTCTCACCGGTGTCGCGCACCAATGTGAGCTTCTCGACTCGGACTTCGTCCGAGTGCCCCTCGTTCGCCGATCCGGCGGTCTCTTCCTTGTCCTTGCCTCCTGCCAGGGTCGCGAAAATGATGGAGACGGCCACGATCGCAACAAAAGAGGGAAGCGCCGGTCGATTCATGCGAAAGTGATTTAGCGGATTCAGTGCGGTTGGGCGACAGATTTCGCGGTTTTTTATGTGCTCACAAATGCGGAAGCTGAAGTTCCGACGCTGCTCCTTCGCAGCTGTCGCGGTCCTCTTGATTGCGGGCTGTCAGAAGAATGAAGGGCAGGCAGTCGTTCTGTCGAAGGAGCACGTCGCCGCCGCGGAAGCCAAACCGCCAGCGCCCGCTTCTGGGGATGCGGGGCCGCAGGCTGCTCGCGAAATGGCGCGCGACGAGATCGCCGTTGACGGTGTGGTCATGAAAAAGCGTGATCGAGGCACAAGTCGTGATCCCCGCGCGCTGCCAAGCGAACAGTGGATCGTGAAGGTGCGCCTGAAGGATGGCGGACGCACATTCAACGTGCCGGCCGAGCCATCTCAGTTCGAAAGACTGAATGAGGGAGACAGCGTGCGCGTCAGATACAGCGTCGGCAAATACACCGACACGGTTTGGGCGGCGGAAATCGTAGCGGACTAGTGGCCTTCGCGCGACTCCCGAGGATGCGGTTTGAGAAATCTAAGAAGAACAGGTGCTTTATGCGCCTAACAGGCGATAGTTCCCTTCGCTTATGCCATTTCGTGCCCTGAATCTTTCCCCCAAAATCCTGCAAGCCGTCAACGATGCCGGCTATACCGAACCGACCCCAATCCAGGTCGCTGCCATTCCCCTTGTTTTGGAGGGACATGATGTCATCGGCATTGCCCAGACGGGCACGGGAAAAACCGCGGCTTTCGTTCTACCTATCCTGACTAAACTGGAAGCGGTCGCGCAAAACGGGCAAAGGCGAGGTCCACGCGCCTTGGTCGTCGCGCCGACGCGCGAACTCGTGGTCCAGATTGAGGAAAATGTGCGCGCTTATGCCAAGCATGTCCCTTTGCGCATGGCGACAGTCTTTGGCGGCGTGAGTGAGCGTCCGCAAATCGAAGCGCTGCGTTCCGGCGTTGATCTGGTGGTGGCCACGCCAGGCCGGTTGATCGACCTGATGGATCAACGCGCGGCCAATCTTTCGAGTGTGCAGTTTCTTGTGCTCGATGAGGCCGATCGGATGCTCGACATGGGTTTCCTTCCGCCGATTCGCCGGATCGTGAAAGCGTTGCCGGAAAACCGCCAGACGCTGATGTTTTCGGCGTCGCTCTCCCGTGAGATCGAACAATTAACCCACCAATTTCAACGTTCGCCGAAAATCGTTGAGATCGGCCGGCGCGCCAATCCGGCGGAAACGGTCGCGCAATTTGTCTATGAAGTGCGCCCGCATTTAAAGCCGGCGTTGCTCCTGCATCTCCTGGCCGATCCACAGTTCGACACCGTGCTCGTCTTTACCCGGACCAAGCACGGAGCCGACCGAATTGCGCGTCGTCTTGAGAGCGGCGGGATAAAGACCGGAACCATCCACTCCAATCGTTCCCAAAACCAGCGGCTCCGTGCGCTAAAAGATTTCAAGTCAGGCGCGGTTCGTGTCCTTGTTGCCACAGACATCGCCGCACGCGGGATCGACGTCGATGGAATCTCGCACGTAGTGAACTACGATTTTCCAATGCATTCGGAGGACTATGTCCATCGAATCGGCCGCACCGGACGCGCGCATGCGATCGGCGATGCCATTAGCTTTATTACGCCGGAAGACCACGGGCCGTTACGCTCTCTAGAGCGTTTCATTGGCCGGGGAATTGTTCGGAAACGCGCAGAGGGCTTCGATTACGAGGCCGCGGCGCCGCCGCGTGAGGAAAGGGGCAGGGGAGAACGTCGTCACTCGGCTCCTAAAATCGAGCCGAGGCTTCCCGGCAACTCCGGGCGCGGAGCGGGTGAGGCCGCGCACAATAACGGTGGCCGAAACCACCGCGGTTTTTCAGCGTCAGGCCGACCTCCGGGGCGGGCCTTTGGAAGACGTCGTTAGTCCAGGGCGTAAAGATAGCCGTCGGTGCTGCCGAAATAAACCACGCCGTTTGCGACCAGGGGCGACGAGAAAATCGATCCGACGCTCCTTTGTCTCTCGAATCCCGCGACAGGGCCTTCACGCCAGTTGTCGAAATAGAGAAACGGATTGTTGAATCGATGCTCCGCGGTCAGGGCCCAGCCCTTGTTGGCTTTGGAAGCGTCTGTCTGGAATTCCCAAAGAAGCGCGCCGGTTGTGCGATCGCGCGCCGCCAGCGTGCCGTTGCAGACACCGATGAAAACGGCGTCGTCGGTCACGGCGGGTGAAGAAAACATGAAAGCTTTGCTATCCTCCTTGACTAACGACTTGCCGCTTGCGGCTTCGGCGATGTGAAACAGCGATGAATCGGACGTGCCGAAGAAGACTTTCCCGTCCGTGACAGCCGGCGAAGCGATCACCCAACTGAGGGCGTTATCGAATTTCCATTTCTGCTTTCCGGTCTCGGCGTCGAGCGCATAGACCTGGGCATCGCGGCATCCTGTGTAAACCACGCCATCAACCACCGCGGGCGACGATTGGAAGCCAACCTGGTTATGGATCAGTGGATCTTCGCCACCGTGGAATTTCCATTTCTCTTTCCCGCTCTTTGCATCGAGCGCGTAAAAGTAACTGTCCCAGCTGCCGACAAAAACGACCCCGTTTGCGAATGCGGGAGAGGCGTGAACAACATCGCCGGTCTTGAACTTCCAGCGCAGCGCGCCGGTGCCCGCGTCGAGCGCGTAGATGTTGGTATCGCCGCTACCGAAGTATACCGATCCATCTGCAACGACGGGACTGGAGAGGAAGGTATCGAAAGGATCAGGGATGGTTTGTGTCTTCGGCTCGCCGCCATGAATTCCTTTAGCCTCGAATCGTCGCTCGCCTTCGGTCGAGAATTTCCACTTCAGACCGCCGGACTTGGCATCGAGCGCATAGAATTTTCCGTCATAGCTCCCGACATAAACGGTCCCGTCGACGATAGCGGGCGTGCACGGAACCGGGCCGCGCGTGGTTGTTTTCCAAATCTGGCGGCCGGTGGCGGCGTCGAGCGCGTAGACGTTGTGATCGTCGCTGCCGAAGTAGATCACGTTGTCCTGGATTACCGGAGAGCCGACCACGCCGCTCCCGGTGAGGAACTTCCATTTTAGGTGGTGAAACTGACGGGGTCCGGCGCCAGCGTAGACGCCGGTGTGTGCGGCGTTGCCGCGGAACATCGATTGCGCTGGAACACTGGCGACCAGTGAGAAACACAGAGCGGTTAGGCAGAAAATGTTTTTCATGAGGGTGATTCTATTTTTCGCGGCGCAAAGTGACCGCCGACTCGAATGGCCCCTGGAGGATCGTCCCCTTGATTTCGCCGTTCGTGAGGCTGCCTTCGAAACTGAGACCGGTTTCGTGAGAATCGACATTCACGAAGGCGCCATTCTGGACGACAAGATCGACCGGCAGTTTGTTGTCTCGCTTGCCCACAATCTCCCATTCGGCCGCGGCGCCTTCTGTTCCGCGATTCATCAACTTAAGCGTGACCGTGCGATCGTAGCCGAGCATCGCGTAGGTTCCCTTCCATGTGCCTTCCCACTCCGGCTTGATGCTCGTGCTGCGCGGTGGCGATTGCACCTCCGACGGTCCGGTTTTGGAAAGGGTGAACGGCGCCGTGTTTCCTGCCTGCGTGAAGTCGCCGGTAAAAGTCCCGTTAGGCAAGAGTTGTCCGTGAAATTTCGCCGGGCCAAGGTGCTGATCGGCCAGCGCCGTCTTCACATTGAAGCTGATGTCGCTGCCGTTGACGCTGATTCCGTCCAGGAGCGCACCTTTCAACTGCACGGCCGGAATGGTCAAAGAACCATTCCACTTTCCGGCTTCTCCGGGCGCTAGATCGACGATTAATTTCAAATCTTCACCGGGAATTTGAGCCGAGCCTTCCCAACGGCCGGCAATTTTGTCGTCGGCACAGAGGCAGGCTGCCGACGCGAAAACAAGGAGCAGGGTTAAACGCATTCCCTGCCTATTGCAGGTGGTATGCCGTGGAGATGAGCGCGATTCTCAAGCTAAACGGAGATAGATACTTATGCATGAACGAGCGCGATCTTCGATGCATCATTGCTTCCGCTGGTGGGACTTGAAGGTCCCATTTGCGGAATCTCAAGCGTCGGCCGCGATGACCGCTTGGCAGCAGAAATATCCGGCCTAACGAGTGGACGGTTTACTCGTAGCGCAACGCTTCAACCGGGCTGATTCGCGTGGCGCGCAACGCTGGTAAAAGGCAGCTGATGCTGCCAAGAACAATCATGGCTAACGCGACCTCGATATAGGTGCCGGCGTGATAGGGATCCACGCCAAAGAGAATGCTCTTGAGAAAGCGAGACAAAGCCCAGCCCCCGCACAAGCCGAAGAACAATCCCAGGGCGATCATGCCCAGTCCCTGCCGCAAGATCATGCCAAGAACATCGCGGGTCTGCGCGCCTAGAGCCATGCGAATTCCAATCTCGGCGGTGCGCGAGTTCACCACCGACGCAAGGACGCCGTAAATGCCAACGGCCGCGAGGATCAAGGCGATGACGGCAAACGCCGCCATGAGAAAAGAATTGAACTGGCGTTGGCTGGTGCTCACATCGACGATTTCCTGCATGGTCAGGACTTCGAAAACCGGAAGGTGCGAATCGACCGCCCAAACGGCGTTCTTCAGCGCCGGCGTCATCGCGGCCGGGTCCAGCGCCGTTCGCACGGCCAGGGTCAATTGCGTATAATCGACCATCGGTTTGGTGATTTCCGGCCGCGCGCTTTCTTCGAGAGAAAGTTGATGGGTGTCGGCGACCACGCCGATGACGGTGGAGACGACCGGCTGAGGGTTGGCTTTTGAGGCAAGGCTCCGAATATGCTGCCCAACGGCGTTCTCGTTAGGCCAAAGTTTTTTCGCGAGCGACTGGTTGACCACAATCACCGGAGATTTTTGGTCGAGCTCGTCCGAGCTAAACATTCGGCCAGAGAGCAGGCGCATACCCATAACGTCGAAGTAGGCCGGATTAACGATGCCGCGCATGTCAGCGGTCGGTTCGCTTCCCGACTTGGGCTCGGGGCGGCCTTCGACCGTGAATCGAGTCATGCGGATGCGCGTTAGCGGAAGGCCATCTGCGAATGCCGCGCTTTTCACGCCCGGTACTGCCGCGACCTTCTCCAAAACCTGGCGGCAAAAAGCCGCGACCGTATTGTTATCGGGATAACGAGATGGCGGCATGCTGAATTTCATCGTCATCACGTGATCGGGGCGGAATCCCGGGTCTACCTGGAGGACTGCGACGAGGCTTTTCATCATGAATGCACCGCCACTCAGGAGAATGCAGGTCAGGGCAACCTCCGCGACAATCAGGGTATAACGCAGCCGCACAGGAGTGGTGCGTTGACCGCTGCCTGGTCGCAAAGCCGCGCGGGCCTCGGAGCGCGAAGCTTGAACAGCCGGGACGATGCCGAAGAGAAGGGCGGTCAGCACCGTGATCGCGCCGGTGAAGAGAAGGGCAGTCAGGCTCAGATGAATTTCTTCCGGGCGATTAATTCCTGCCGGTTTGAGAGCCACGAAAAGATTCAGACAAAAATGAGCCAGCAGCAGACCGAGAGCGGCGCCAGCCAGACTAACGAGCAGACTCTCAATCAACATTTGCGAAAGCAAGGCCCCCCGGGTGGCTCCCAAAGCCTTGCGAATAGCCATCTCTGACGAGCGAACGCCGGCGCGCGAAAGCATCAAATTGGCAATGTTAGCGCACGCGATCAGGAGAACGAATCCCACCGCGCCAAGAAGGACGAGAAGATTGCGGCGCAAATCCTGTCCGACGTCCTCGACATAGAGTGGAAAAAGATTGGCGCCGAAGCCGGCATTCAGGGTCGGATTTTCCGTCGCGAGCTGGGCGGCAATGGCATCCATTTCGGCGCGCGCTTCGGCGAGCGTGGCTCCCGGAGCCAGGCGTCCGTAAGTCTGCAGCTTCCGACGGTTCAATTCCGTCGCGGAAACATCATCAGCCGGATCGTGTGGAACCCAGAGGTCCGGTTTCCGCTGTTCGGATCCGTCACGGCTTGCCGGGAGATGGAATTCCTTCGGAAGGATGCCGACGATCGTGTAGACGACATCGTCCAAAGTGAGCGTCCGGCCGATTGCTCCCGGCTGGCCGCCGAAATGGCTCTGGAAAAAGCTGTCGCTGAGAAGGACGACGCGTGTCCGCGCCGGGTCATCGGCTGCAAAAGCGAAATCGGTCCCGACCCTTGGATGGACCCCGAGTGTTTCAAAGAAATTTGCCGAGGCACGCGCGCCGGCGATGTGCTCCGGCTCCGCGCCGCTCGTCAGATTGAAATCGACATCCTGAAATGCGCCGATGGCCTGCAGCTTGGTGGCCCGGCGGGTCCATTCAATATAGTTAGGCCAGGCAGCTGGAAGGCGATCGCCAATAAACGCACCGAGGGTGGGGTTTTTCTCCCAGACCATAACGAGTTGTTCCGGATGCGAGTAAGGAAAAGGGCGCAATAGGACGGCGTCGACCACGCTGAAAACCGCCGAGTTGGCTCCGATGCCAAGAGCCAGCACGATGACCAGTGCGGCGGAATGCAGGGGCGTATTCTTGAGCCGGCGAGCGGAAAGGCGAAGCTCCGTAAGAAGGCTGCGCATGGACAACACCTATCGGATTGCCCAGAAAAATCCAGCTTTGAGGAAGGGCCTCGGTTGAGGTGCGACGAGACCTTCGCTCAGGCTTTAATAAACGCGGAGCCTGAGAAAGTATTGGGTCGCGTTGCCCGGAACGGGGAAATCTACAGTCACATTCCCGCCGACCGTGCCGGGATCAGTTGCAAACCAGTCCCAGTTAACCAGGTCTGGGGACGACTCGACAATGTAGCTGACGTCGCCACGATCGCGGAGAAAGGTGAGGAACAAGTCAGTTTGATTTGCCGTGAGGGTGGTGAGCGGCAACTGCACTGTTGGCCTGTTGCCAGCGGCGAACAGAGTTCCCCCGGTAATCCCGTAGATTGCGCCGTCCGGCCCGATGAGGGTCGGCGTGTAAGGTTGGCCCGAACCCGGCCCCAAAGTAACGTTGCTGTAGGTGTTGGCGACCAAATCCCAGCGGTACAATTTGCCGTCTTCGTTGTTGGCATAAACAACCTTGCTCGGAGTGTCGACGACCGCGGCGTTGATACACCATTCGGTGCCAGATGGACTAACGAGGGTCATGATTTCCTTCATGTCGGTCTCACCGGTCAGCGCATCGGTTTGGGAAACATTCGGATCCAGGATGGCGATCTTATTCAGGCCGCCGTTGAAACCGTAGCTGTTGTACTTGGTGAAAAGATAATAGGTCGAACCTGCGCTGGAGGTGTACCCCGGGACAGCAGTTGCTGGAACGATCGCGGGAGTTGTGTCCCAGCCGAATCCGCCAATGAGTTTGACCGTCTGGAGATCAGCGGAAAAGTGCTGCATCCGGCCGCGGCTGTGAGTCCCGCTGGCGTTTGTTCCCAGATAAACGTCGCCGTCCGGTCCGACGACGGGAGAAGCGGTTGAAACATCAAGCACGCCGGTCAGAGACGCGGTGGAATTGCGTGTTGCCAGTGTTGTGCTATCGAGCTGCACAAGCTTTCCGGTACTTCCGTTGCCGAAGACGACATAGAGTTTTGTGCCGTCCGCGCTCAGTGCCGGCGCGGCGTTCAGGGAAGTTTGGGTGAAGCCGGGGGAGGCTGCCGCGGCGGTTTGGTAAGTTCCCACACCAGATGCGGAGATGCGCGCGATCCCACCGCCTTGTGGGAGAACGCCAACGCTGGCCGCCACCTGGAATCCGAAATAAATATTTCCCGCAGCGTCGGAGGTGATGGGAGTATTGATCTTAACGTTCGCATCGTAAGCCGATTTATTAGCCATGTAGTTCGTTAGGCCGATGGAATTATCGAAGAACGCCAGTTTGCCGGATGAATTCGGCGTCGCCTGATCGAGATTATCCCGCCAGTTCAGGGTGCCGCCCGCGGCCGGAATGTAAACGCGGTAGTTTGTTGGCGAGATTCGAACAAGCATCGGCGAAAAAGGCGCCCGCCAATTCGACGAGGGAAGAACATAGTCGGTCGGCTGGGACCAGATCAGTGAGCCGTCGTAACCGCTGTGGGCTTCGACGACGAAATTCGCGCCGACTCCTGTAGTCACCGGAACAATGACGATGTTGGAATCGGTGATCGTCGGTGAGCCGTAATGCGTCAGAGCGCCACTTGGATGCAGATCAATGGGCGTGTTCCATAGAACCATGGTTAACGGGCGACCGTGAACAGTGGAAGAGCTCGTGTGTTGCGCGGCCTTGGCATACATGGGCCAATCGGCCAGGAGGGGGCGGTCGCAAATCGCAAAAGCGAAGGCGAGGACGAGGGTCGTGCAAGTCGCCCAGCGTAAAACCTCCCGGGAGTTGAAAAATAGATTCGAGTTTCTCACAGGGGGCTTGCGCGGCCCATCCTATCAGAACCGGTCGAAATTCGCAATTTTAGGCCGCTATAGGAGAAGCGCGCGCCTATTTGATCGGGATCTCTTCGAATTCACCGCGCTCGCGGTTTTTTCGGACGCGGTCCCAGGGAAAACATCGGCCGTTCATCGCGATGTAAACTCCGTCGGGCAATGCCTGCACGAAGGAGAGAGCGCTGCCGAGATTGAAAAGCCCATCCGAACTGCCAAACGCGAAAGGAATCATCGCTCCGGTAAGAACAATCGTTTTTTTGGTGACGGCTCGGGCGATGGCGGCAGCCGTGTCCGTCATGGTATCGGTGCCGTGCGTGATGACGATGCGCTCTTCTTTTGACTGCAGGCAGTTTTGCACGATGAGCGCTCGATCGGAATCGCTCATCTCGAGGCTGTCCACCATCATGACCGTGCGAATGCTTACCTCGACGCGGGAGCGCCCGGAGTTAAGCATCTCGGCAATATGGGTGTCCTTGAAATAAAGCTGCCCGGTGCGCTCGTTGTACTCCTTATCGAAGGTGCCGCCGGTGACGAGGATGCGAATGGACATCGGTGGGAAAGTGGAAAGGATACTTATGCTTTTCCGCCGAAGGTGATGTGATCGTCGAGGTCGAGGTAGTCGAACCAGGTGCGGACGTCTTCGCGTTCCTTGTGAATATCGCCCACGCGCTTGGCGAAAAACTCGAGCGTCTCGACATCGCCGTCGGGGCCGCGCTCGTTAAGCCAATGGCTCCAGTGCTGGATCTCCCAAGGGGTGCGCTTATGCGGGGCGTTCTCCTGAACCCAGGCCAGAATTTCACCGTCGCCTTTGCCCTTGGCCAACTCCGCCTGGAGGGCCTCGTGAGTTATTCCGGTGAAGCGGAAAAAGTGATGATCCATTGGGTTGTTATATTTGCTACTCACCCGCTGTGCCGGCATTTGCCGCGCGGCCTTTATCGCAAATTCGCGCAAGCAATACATAACCGCCTAACCGGACGCGCGGGCTCCGTGGAGGACGCTGGCTAAGGTTGGGAGCGGAGTTGGAGTTCTGATTCATGAGAACAAGCTAGCAGCCCTGCTTCAGGGGGCTACGGAAAAGCGTGATCACGAATGATTTTGAGATTGGCAGGCGGCCTGACGATCTCGAAGACTGCTCTGATGAAGAAATTAGGCCTGCTTCTGATCGGCGTTTACCTGTTTATCGATGGCTTGTTAGGATTTGGACTCAATCTTGGTCCTGGTATTTTTTTGCTCTACCTCGTGGCGATCGTCGCCGGCGTTTGCATTTTCATCGCCGCCCTGAAGGAAAAGTAGAAGAGGACAAGCGAGTCGGCTCGGTTATCCGCGATTTTCCATTAATCGAATATCGATTTCAGATTTGAGTGTTCGGTGGACCGGGCATTTACCGGCGATCTCCATCAATTGGGCGTGCTGCTCTTCTGATAGCGGTCCCGTCAGTTGAATGTTAACGTCGATCCGGTCGAGCATGCCCTGTTTTGTTGCACAATCGGCGCAATCCTCCGCGTGAATGCGGGAGTGGCTCAGCGACACTTTGACTGCTTCGAGCGGAATCTTTTTCTTGCGCGCGTATAGGCCGACGGTCATGGACGTGCACGCGCCCAAAGCAGCGAGCAGATAATCGTAGGGATCAGGCGCCGAATCTGTTCCGCCGATACTGGCCGGTTCATCGATACGGAAGTGATGTTTGCCGACAGTGACTTCCTGAAGGAAGGCGTTTGGTTTTCCTTGGACGACGACGTGTTCAATCATTGTAGAGGACATATTTAGAGGGACTAAGTTCGCGAGTTTATCTGTCAGCAAGTTTTTTGCGTCTTGAACGATCCGATAAGTAAAAGTGCCGCGACGGCGCTGGTGGCCGCAAAGAGGGCGCCTAACGCCATGACCGCGCGGAAACCGGCGACGAAAGCTTCGTCGATCGCCGCGCCGGATCTTGTGCCGCCATCACGGGGTCATAATCGGATGGAATGGCGATCGCGGCCAGCCTGGTTCGCTGTTCCATCAATGACTGTGTTACCGCTGGCGCCAGGTTCAATCTCGTTAGGTGCTCGGAAAATTGGCTGGTAAAGACCTGCAGCATCACGATGCCCAGCACGGCGATGGCGATAAGTCCGGCTGACCTGGCGATCGCATTGTTTACCCCGGAAGCAATACCCGCGCGGTGTTGCCCGGCTGAATTCATCACGGTGGTGGTCAGCGGAGCCACGCTGACACCCATGCCGATCCCAAGGAGAGCGATGGCCGGGAAGAAACTCGTCCAATAACTCTGATGAGTGCCGACTCGCATGAACAGAGCGAAGCCGCTGGCTGCGATTAAGGGACCGATGACAAGCGGGAGTTTTGATCCGTAGCTGGCCACAAGGCCGCCGGACCAGCGGGACATGAGTGAGATCACGACAATAAAAGGCAGGAGAGCAGCGCCCGCCGCCGTGGGTGAATAGCCTTGCACCTGAATCAGGTTGAGAGGGAGGAAAAACATGGCTCCGCCCAAAGCCGCATAAAGGAGGAAGGTGAGAAGATTCGCCCCGGCGAATGTGCGTTCGCGAAAAAGACTGAGCGGCAACATCGGGTTCGCGGCCCGGGCTTCGCGAATCAGAAAGGCGGCGATAAAGACGGTCGCAACGACAAGAATTGTGACTATCGAGCGATCGTTCAAGCCAATGCGCGAAGACTCAATCAATCCGTAAACCAGAAAGCCCAGACCAAGCGCGGCCAGAATCGCTCCGACCCAATCAATCGGGTTCGGGTCTTCTTCGAGATTCTCGGGGATATGGCGCAACGCGATCGGGACAACGACCAGGGCGATGGGGATGTTAATGAAAAATGCGGCTCTCCATGAAAGATGTTCGATGGCCCATCCGCCGAGGACCGGCCCGATGCCGGTGGTGATGGCGCTTGCGCCCGACCACGTGCCGATGGCACGCCCCCGTTCTTGTTCGGGGAAGGTATTACTAATGATGGCCAGGCTGCCTGGAACGAGCAGGGCTGCGCCGAGTCCCTGGAGCGCTCGCGCGGCAATCAGTTGCCGAACATCAACGGCGAAACCACAGGCGGCCGAGGCGATCGCAAAAATGGCGACGCCAATGACAAAAATCCGGCGCCGGCCGTAGTGATCGCCCAACGAGCCGCCGATCAGCAGGAGCGCAGACAATAGGAGTGAGTAGGCTTCGACCACCCATTGCACGTCGAGAGCCGAGGCGCCGAGGTGCGTCTGCAATGCTGGGAGCGCGACGTTAACGACTGTGCTGTCGATGAAGGCCATGCTGGTGGCGAGAATGGTTGCGGTGAGCACCCAGCGACCGCGCGATTTCTGACAAGGGACCGCAGCCGGTCCCGCTCTAATGACGTTCTCGTCACACGGCGCTCGCGCTGTGGCCCACATAATCGTAGCCTAACGAATGTCCATGGGCCCGAGCGCGGGTAGTTTAATAAGCCCGAAAGGCGTCATCAGGATAGCAATAGAGCCAGCGTTCGCCCGGTTGACCGGAAGCAATGACCGGATGTCCGCTGGCGTGCGCATGTTTGCTCGCGTGACGATTCGGCGAACTGTCGCAGCAGAGAGTCACCCCGCATTGCTGGCAGGTTCGCAAATGGACCCAGGTCGCTCCGATTTTGACGCATTCGCTACACTCCATGCGTTGGGGAAGTTTTACTTCAGAGATCGCATCGAGGTGAGCACAATCTGAATTCATGTCCTCACTCTTCCAGTTCTCGGCGTCCTGGTCTAATCCGCTCTTGTCACAACTTTTATGTTCGGCAAAACTCCGCCGTATGAGGTCGTGCGGACGAGGAGGCGTCGGAGTGATCGCGCTGGCCGGCTTGATCGCAACCTGTTGGCCAACGATGGCCGGCGATGAGAAACCGATTTCGAAATACAGCAGCACCGCGCGCGCGAAATGTATTTCGTACCACGAAGACGGCCAGGACGGTGATCCCGGCTTTGAGGCCTTGTGCCAGGGCTTCGGCGGTTACAAACTGGAATTTCTTGGCGGCGACGATCGTAGCTGGATCAATATTCGCTTCGGCGGCGAGAGAGTTGATTTGTATTCCGCCACGATGAAAGCGGCTGCGGGAACCTTCCCAAATAAGGCGAACGATGTGGTGGAATGGCGCGGAATTGAAAGTCACGGCAAGTTCGTGCCTTACGCGATCATCTACCGCGTCGAAGCCGGTAACGACGAGACGCGCAAGTCGCACACGCGCCTGGTGGTGATCAAACTCGATCGGGCGCGCTCGGCGGTGATCGGGCACGTAGAAGGGGCGAATGAAGAGGCAGAGGCGAGAGCGATGGCGGATCGCGCTCGTGGGAAGCGCTAGGGGTTAAACGCGAGCGGCCTGGCGTTTTGCGAACAGATGAAAATTGCGCAAATGCCTGATCATATGGCGCTTTCGGAAGTTTTAATGCTTGCCGCGTCATTCCTTTTGTTCACCGATGGGTGGCAAGGAGCGGCGGCCTCTGGCCGCCGTTTATTTAAGTCGGCGGCTGGGAAGCCGCCGCTCCTTGGGGCTTGGCGCGTCGCCTTGGATTGTCGCCTAAGTCGGGATCTGGGCGCGATCACACGCAGTGATTTCTGAGAGTCTCCAAGCCAAACACCCAATGACAGTCGCCTGGCTCTTTTTATATTGAGGGGTGAAGCGGGGAACGGGAAGAAAGAGCCAAACTGCTGGAAAGTTCGATCGGACTGAAATTGTCCTGATTGATCAACAGCCTCTTCGGCGTCGTGTGGCCGACGATTGTGCCGCCCTGATGGAACGATTGGAGGTTATTCGTATAGCCTGGCATCAATTTGATCGCGAAGACAAGCCGGCCTTTATCAGGTGGCGTGCACGTGAGTTCGGAGCCCTTTTGAGCAAGGCCAGGGAAGTCGAGATACAGATTCGCGATTCGCAAACGCTGGTGCACGAAGTTGAAATGGAAATGCGTCGCCATATTCAGGATCCGTTTACCGCGTATCAGCGGGTTCTTTTTCGTCGGGCGAATCCGGCAGTGGCGGAAGAGATGCAGGACGCGCAGGATGCAACTGACAGCTCGGCCGGCGCGCGCAAGGTCACCGATTTTGAAAAAGAAACGCTTTTCCAGGAATGGGTGCAAAAGTTTCTCGGAACGAATCCTGACAAGATGGATGACGACGCCTACACGACGACTTTTGAAGTATTTAAGGCGCACATGTTCAAACCTGGGAAGGACGATCTGCCTTCTCAGAGGCTGCCCCGGCAACAGACCAAGCCACAGAAGCCTTCTTCGAGCGTGAACGGGGAAGAAGAGGCGCAGGAGGAGGCTTCGGCGGTGGATGCGCGAGTCAAATCGCTTTATCGCAAGCTCGTTAGGCGTTTGCATCCGGACCATCGAAACGATGGAGAGGCCGCCGTTTCCGGTCTATGGCATGAAGTGCAGGAGGCTTACGCGGCTGCCGATGTTGCCCGCATGGAGATTTTGCTCGCCCTGAGTGATATTCAGGCAAACGCACTTGGCGAACAGACGACGCTCGCGCAAATGCGGAACGTTCAGTTAGAGCTCGAGCGTTCCCTGCGCGCCCTCGAGAAGAGCGTCGCCGAAGCGGAAGGTGAGGAGTGCTGGAACTTCGCCAGAACCGGTCCAAGCGAAAGCCTCCGCGCTCGTGTGGAGCGGCAACTGAAGCAGGAGTTGGCCAACCGGATGGATCGGCTTGACCTGCTGACCGCGGCCATCGCCGAATGGGCGAGGGGGCCGGAAAAGAATCAGAAGGCTCGGACGGTGCGATATTTTTCCGGCCGCGCCGCCCTATAAGGCGGGGCTCTTCGCCGGCGTCGGCGTTGTTCGGCCGCCAGGAATTGCGCCCCGACAGCTCCATGGTGCGGGATCCCGCTGCCAACGAAGGGGTGTCATGATTTATAGGAAAATTGTCATATAGCACACCCGGTTTCCGCGCTATTCTGCCGGCGATGAAACCGATTCGTGTTGGCCTGATCGGATATGACGACGTTCAGGGTCTCGATCTGATCGGTCCCTCCGACGCCTTTACCATGGCGACGTTGGAGGATGAACAGAACCAAGCCAAACCGTGTTACCAGGTTTTTATTCTCGGCTTGTCGCGCCGTCCGTTTCGGACTGAATCGGGAATTTTGATGCAGCCACACGCGTCTCTGCGGGAAGCTCCCGCGCTTGATACCGTCATCGTTCCGGGCGGTAAAGGTGCGCGAGTGGGTCGCGCCGGAGAGGCCATACACGACTGGATCCTGAATCAGGCCAAACGCATCAGACGCATCGCCTCTGTATGCACCGGAATCTATGCGCTCGCCCCGACGGGTCTGCTTGATGGACGTCGCGTGACCACGCATTGGCGGTTCGCCGACGATGTGGCGCGGCGTTTTCCGAAATTAAAAGTCGATCACGACGCGCTCTTTCTGAAGGATGGCCCGTTCTATACCGCGGGCGGGATTACGGCCAGTGTTGATCTCGCGCTCGCGTTGATCGATGAAGATTTTGGTCCGCGGATCGCATTGTCGGTTGCCCGCGAGTTGGTTGTTTACCTGAAAAGGGCCGGCGGCCAGAAGCAATACTCCGAGCCGCTGGAGTTTCAGGTCAATTCGAGCGATCGCTTTGCCGATTTGGCATCCTGGATGCCGGAGCACTTGCGGGCCGATCTTTCGCTCGAGGCGTTGGCGAAAAGGGTCGGCCTTTCTCCGCGACATTTCCATCGGCGGTTCAAAGATAATTTCGGCAAAACTCCGGCTGATTTCGTGGAGAACCTGCGGCTGGACGAAGCCAGGCGGCGGTTGATCGAACGAACGCAGACGATCGAGAGCGTCGCGGCCTCCGTCGGATTCCATAGCGATGATGCTTTTCGCTGGGCGTTCATCAAGCGCTTCCGAGTCACTCCGGGCGCTTACCGAAATCGTTTCGATGTGCGAACGCTCGCACCGATAGGCCGGAGAACATCTTCAACCAGAAGCCGGCGTCGCCGGCCTAACAAAAAGGGACCGAGCAAATGATCAAACTAGTTACAGTGATAATGTGCGCAGTCTTCGCTGCGCTTCCTCTTCACGCTGCACCGAACGATTCTCCGAAAGTTTATGTCTGCCCCGAATGCGGGAAGGATTGTGACAAGCAGACGTTCGACAAGCCGGGCCCGTGCCCTGGCTGCGGGATGCAATTGGTCGAGAGGAGCGAGCGCGACAAAGAAAAGCCGGTCACGGTGGCAGTTCTGCTTTTTGATGGCGTCGAGATCATCGATTATTCAGGGCCGTGGGAAGTTTTTGGCGAAGCGGGCTTCAAAGTTCACACCGTTGCCGAGAAGAGCGATCCGATCGTTGCGACATTTGGGCAAAAACTGATTCCGGATTACACATTCAAGAACAGTCCGGGAGCAGACATTCTTCTCGTGCCCGGCGGGAACTCGGGAAAAGCCTCCAATAATCCGGCGATCATCAAATGGATTCAGGGCGAAGCCCAGAAATCCAAATACGTCATGTCGGTTTGCACGGGTGCATTTTTATTATCCAAAGCCGGCCTGCTCGATGGTTTGAGCGCAACCACGGTCATGGGAGGGATCGACCGTCTCGCGGAGGTTTCTCCGAGGACAAAAGTAGTTCACGACCAACGATACGTGGATAACGGAAAGGTCATTACGACCGCGGGTTTGTCTTCCGGAATTGATGGAGCGTTTCATTTGCTTTCAAAGATTCAGGGCAAGGGTTCCGCCCAGGTGGCCGCGCTTGGAATGGAGTATCGCTGGGACCCGGATTCGAAATTCGCGCGTGCCGCGCTGGCGGATCGTTACCTGCCGCAGAATCTCGACGTCAAAGAAGCGAAACTACTCTCTTATGAAAGTGATTTCGACAGTTGCAACATGGCGGCGCAGCTTCCGAAATCGGCTGCGCCCGCTCTGATCGATCTGATCAAGACTCAGATTGTCTCGAATGCTCCACACATTCGCGGGCACGTATCGATGAACACGGCGCCCGCTGAAGCTCCGGTGGCTGCATTACACTGGACGTTTACGTCAGAGGACGGAAGCGCCTGGGCAGGCGTGCTCAATCAAGAGGAGGGGTCCGAACGACAGGACCAGGCGGTGCTAAAACTGTCTCTGACTCGTCAGGGCAGCCCTCCAAACACTTCCGGCGCCAATTGATTTTATGGCTCTGTCGCCTTCACTCACCCGCCTCCGCACTAAGCGGCGGAGGAGAAGTGCTGAACGTTGTTAAGATGTCAGCAGTGCGTTACGCGCGTAGAACGCCGGCGAAGGCCGCCCGATATTGCCAGATCAGGAATGCCTCGATGGCACACACCACCAGGGCGATGGGCATTCCGTTGTGATCCATGAAAGCGTGGTACATAACAATGTTGACGATCACCGGGCCGAGTAATGTCAGGCCTAACGGAACGAACCTGCCGATCAGCAACAGGAGGCCGCCGACGACCTGGAATGCGGCCACCGCCTGGAGGTATCCGGTTGCGGCCATCGAGCCGAGGAACTGCGCCGGATATCCGGTCATTTCAGGCATGGGCATGAAATGAATAAAAGCGTTCGAACCAAAAACGACGAACACGAGGCCCAGAAGAATGCGGGCAATGATGGTCAGGATTTTCATGAAATCGATGGTGAGTCGATCCGGCAGAAATTCAATCCTGAAAACGATCCGGTTGTTTCCAACGTTCAGCCCGTAATGCGGGTGAAGGAGCGGCCGGGCTTTCCAATGTCCCGGGCCGACTGGAACCCCTGGAGGGCGGGTGATGGCGCAGAGTTATCACAGGAAGCGGGGGAGGGTGAGTGTGGCGCAGAACTCCTGGCGCTGAAGCGCCTGATTGCATCGCTCCATCAAAGGAGCGATGTTTTACCTGTTCACGGTCAACATTTGTCCCGAGCCGAATTGGCGGCGAGGGAGGTAAGTGATGGCAACAGAGTTAAAAATAATTCCAACGTTCAGCATTTGTCCTCGGTCGTCTTAGAGGCGGAGGAGGTGAGTGATGGCGACAGAGCTAAAACAAATGGACCTTCCAAAAGTTGTTGAACAGAAGCGGTTCGAATCTCCCGCGCCCGCGCCCCAAGCCCTGACGGTGTTCAAGGGAAGCCTTTGGATGGGATCGCGCGATTTGCGGCGGCTTTATCAGCTTGATCCAGCCACAGGCAAAGTCCGCTCCGAACACGAATGTCCCGGAACCCCGTGGGCCGCGGTAACGACTGGGGAAGCCATGCGCTTCACCATTGGTGAAGGGGCTGATGACGACCGTTACGTTACTGAATATGCCGACGGTTTTGCCGGTGGAAATGGCGGCGCTCGGGGCAAGGACGGACTGCCGGCGAGGTTTCCCTGTCCCGACTTCACCGGATCGTATCTCAGCTGGGACGGTGAAAATTTGTACCTGAGCCAGTGGTACAAGCATCGCCTCGTGCGCTTCGATGACGACGGCCAGATCGCGCGAAGCTTCGACGTCGACGATGAGGTCTCCGGCCATACTTATGCGAACGGAAAGATTTACGTGCTGCGTGGAACCGAGCAGGGCGGAGAGAACTGGCGAATCGCACAATTCGATCCCACCCAAGACCAGCCGGTGGTGACGGACGTGGCACGGGTCCCGTTTGCCTGTCGATCGCTCACCTTCGACGGCACAAACTTTTGGTCGAACCATCGCGCGGCCAACACGATTATTTCGTTCGCGCTGCCTTCGTAGGGCGTACGGCGCCCCGAGGCGGGGCACTGGCCCCGTTTATCGATTGCGCTGCGAAACGTAAACCGCTGGGCGAAAGATAATCCGCACGAGCAGATCGCCGCGGCCACCACGTGCTTTCGGCAGGCCTTCGCCCGGGACGCGAATGATTTGTCCTCGCGCTATACGCGGCGGTATAACGATCGAGATCATTCTATCGGCGGGACTCGGCAATCTTTCAATTCCGCCTTTGGTCACGCGATCGAGCGATAGGCGCAAGTCACAGCGTAGATCCGATCCTCGCGCCTTGAACTGGTGGTTAGGCCGAGGCTTCACGCGGACGTCGACGTTTCCTCCGGCGGAACTTTTCGTCCGGGCGATTCGGAAACGTGATCCGGGCGCAGTGTCCGGAGGTACTTCGAGATGGTAGGTTTCCACGCCGTCACGGTTTGAAGGATCGTTCACGCGAATCTCGAGCGACGTCCCGCGGAAGAAATCCCGAATAGGAATGTGCACATCCTGTTTGAGGACGTTCTTTCGTGAACCTGCATGAGCACGTTCGCTCGAGTGATGATCGTCGAAGTCGCGATTATAGACCTGGCGGCGCGCCGGATCGGTGAGCGTCTCATGCGCCTCGTTAATGGCCTGCATCTTTCGGGACGCGGCCGCCGAATTGCCGTTCCGGTCGGGATGAAACCTTGCGGCCAGCGATCGGTAGGCCGATCGGATCTGCGAAAGTGTGCAGCGGCGATCGAGGCCTAACGTCGCGTAGTGGTCGGGAAATGGTTCAGCCAAAATTTCAGAAATTTAGCCACAGATGAACACAGATACTGAAGGCATATCTGTGAGAATCCGTGTTAATCTGTGGCGAGCATATTCTGCGATGGGCGAACGTCAGCGCTCTAAACCTCGCGCCGCATGGTGACGGAGCGCGGCTCCTCGCTGGCGACTTTGAATCCGAAACGCTCGTAAAGTCGCACAGCCGGATTGTTTGCCGAAACAGAAAGCGTTACGGCCGATTGTTCAGGATTCGCTTTGACCCATTGCGTCATAAGCGCCGCGCCAATCCCGCGGCGGCGATGCAAGGGACCGACCGCCCAGGCCAGTTCAGGGATTGGTTCCTCGCCTTCTTCGCGTGAGACGGCGTTTGAAGGGCGGCACCAAACCGCACCCAGAGCTTTGCCGGTTTCCGGGTCGTGGGCGACGAATCCGGAATCCCCAGCGCGTCCCCATCCTTCAACGTAACGGGCGAACTCCGGCCCTTTCAGAATTTCGCGCGACGGCGCGCTGGTCTCACGTCCGCTTTGCAAGCCCTGATAGACCATCTCCCAGAGGAGTGGCTCATCTTGCGGCGTCAGGGAACGAATCACATAATCCATGGGCGTGCGACATTGGTAACTGGGAGATATCTTACACAGGCGATGACAGCGGACGACAGAAAACGGATACTTTTACTGAGCAGCTCGACTGTTTTCGGGAGTGGCCCCTTTGATCACGCGGAGGAGGAGATCAAGGATTTTTTCCAAGGGATTGGCGAGGTTCTCTTCGTGCCATTCGCTATCGCGGATTGCGCCCGCTATTTCGAACGCATCCGCGACCGCTTCGGTGGAATGGGTTTGGTGGTAAGCTCGCTGCACATCGCGCCTGACAAATCGAAGGCGGTTGCGGCCGCTCAGGCAATTTTCGTCGGTGGCGGGAACACGTTCCGACTTCTAAAGACCTTATATGACTTCGATCTGTTGGAGCCAATTCGCGAACGTGTGCGCGCTGGAATGCCTTACATGGGTTCGAGCGCCGGCTCCAATATCGCGGGCCCGACGATCAAGACGACTAACGACATGCCGATTGTGCAGCCATCATCGTTCGAAGCACTCGGGCTGGTGCCGTTCCAGATCAATCCGCACTACCTTGATCCCGAACCCGGTTCGAAACATATGGGCGAGACCCGCGAGGAAAGGATCACCCAGTTTCTCGAAGAAAACGACACGCCGGTGGTTGGGCTTCGCGAGGGAGCGGTTCTCAGGATTGAACAGGGAAAGACAAGGTTGACCGGGGTGGCGGGTGCGCGCGTTTTCCGGAAAGGGATCGCACCAATCGAGTTGGTTCCCGGTGATCTGCTTGATTTGGTCTCTGCGCGCGGCGATCTCTGAGCGTCGCTACAGTTGTGTGGACGGAGCGTTCGCGCTTACGCGAATTACGGGAATTGCTTCCAGGTGAAGGCTAGGACATGATTCAGGCCTTTCCGACATGCGCCGCCGACAAAACCTTCTTTTCCTGACCTTGTTGACGCTTGCAGTCGCCGTCGCCCTACCGGCGAGGGCGGAATCAATTGGCGAGTTTTTTCGCAAACTGGGCAACTCGATCGCGCATCCCACCAAGAAACCCTCCCCGCGGCCGCATACAGAAAAATCCCGGTCCTCGCCTTCTCCATCGCCGGTAAACGCGACGCCGGCGCCAAGTCTGACGCCGGAGGTTCCGATCAAGGCTGCCGAGATCGTGCCGCCGGCGAGAAACTCGAAGCGCGATGTGCCCTACGCAATTCCCGTCCCTGACAAAGAAGGATTCGTCACCAGCCCTTACGCGCCCAACCAGGGAATGGTTGACGTTCGAGGTATCCCGAGTGGCACGGAGGTGAAGGATCCGTTTACCGGGAAAATTTTCCGAACGCCCTGAGGATGAGCCATTCTTCCCTGGAATCCGGGCGGCTGCGTGTCGTCCTTGCGACCGTGATCATCAACGTGGTCGCGGTTTCATTGCTGGCTTTTGTTCCATGGTCTGACTGGCGCACCGGGCTCGGCCTCAACCTCATCGATAATGCATTGCTAGTGGTCTTCGCGGTACGCCGTCGCGACGCATTCATGTGGCGCCTGATTTTTTTCGGACTTGTGGTCGGATTGGCCGAGCTTCCAGCGGACGCATGGCTCGTTAGCTCGACGCAGACGCTCGATTACTCCATTGGCGGTGGTCCGATGATTTGGCGGTCTCCGGCGTGGATGCCATTGGCCTGGGAAATCGTCGCGGTGCAATTCGCCTACATCGGTTTGAGGCTGTCGGAGAAATTTGGCGGCCGCGGGTTGCTCCTGGCCGGGTTGTTAGGGGCGCTAAATATTCCATTTTACGAGGAGATGGCGCGGCGGATCCATTGGTGGACTTACGATCATTGCCGCATGATCTCGGGAACGCCGTATTACATTATTCTTGGGGAATTTGGAATTGTGCTGGGCCTGGCCGTGATTGCCCGGACATTTCGACGCGGCTCCTGGGGGGTGGCCTTCATTGGCGGCCTGGCCGGTGGCATTGTGATTTTCGTTTGTTACGCCGTCGCGTTTACCCTAACCGATCGACTTTTCTAGGGACGCGCTCGCTTACGTCTCACGGAGTCCTACCGAGCTTTTCCAAATGACGCTCAGTCGTCGATCGGCTCGAAGCCGGCGAACATCTCCTGGGTTTCAGCGAGATCCTTCAGAGGAATGCAATCGCAGACCTCGAAGAAACGATTCCACAGTGTCCAAACCTTTTCATTCTTGTGCGCTGCTTCGATCGCTTCACGCGATTTCCACTCTGACACTTCGATGATGGTGCCATCGCGCGCGCGCATGATTACGGGGACGCGATCGGTCACAAGACCTTCTTTTCGAAGAAACGGAACCCGTTCCCGGACTATCGCGCGTGTGGCTTCTTCTTTTCCGGGCTTCGGGCGGTAGGCAACGATCACGACAACTCCAGGCATTTCGTAACCTGAATCCTCGGGGCGCCCGCGCAAGAGGAAACGGCGCGGCTGACAATCCTATGCGGTTAGAACGCGGTTACTAACTGATCGCGACGCCTTTCCAGAAGGCGACCCGCCCTTTGACGTTAGCGGCAGCGTCCTTCGGGTCGGGATAGTACCAGGCTGCATCGGGATTGGTTTGGCCGTTGACGTTCAAGTTGTAATAGCTCGCCACGCCCTTCCACGGACAGTTCGTGTGAGTGTCGCTCTCCGAGAAAAATTCCCGCCTTAACGATTCTGCAGGGAAATAGTGGTTTCCCTCGACCACCACGGTGTCGTCGCTTTGTGCCACCGTTTCGCCATTCCAAATCGCCTTCATGGTTTCTCTTCTCAACGCTTTGCATTTTGAATGCAAGCGCGGACGCACTAACCTTCATCATCCTGATGAGTGCACCAGCCGAACGCGATTATGTCCTCGGAACGCACGACGAAGAGATCGTGCGTCTCGGCGTGCAGCATCGAGTCTGGCGCTCGGTGGTTCTTGATTGCTGGAGGCGCGCAGGCATCACGGTTGGCAGTAAAGTCGCCGACGTCGGCGCCGGTCCCGGATACGCCACCCTGGATCTGGCGGAAATCGTCGGAGCTTCAGGAAAAGTTTTGGCATTCGAGCGTTCGACGAAGTTCGTCACGGCCGCGCGAGCGGCCATAAAGGCGCGAGGTTTCTCGAATATCGAAATGCATGAGGTCGATCTGATGACTGATGAATTGCCGAAGGCCGAATTGGATTTTACCTGGTGCCGCTGGGTAACAGCGTTTGTTTCAAGCCCGGATTCATTGGCTCAAAAGATTTCCGCGCTCTTGCGAAAGGGAGGCGTCGCTATTTTTCATGAATACGGCGCTTATGACACCTGGCGCTTCGCTCCCCCGCGGCGGGCGCACGAAGAATTTCGGAGGAAAATCATCGAGGCATGGAAGTCCTCTGGGGGCGAGCCCGACATCGGTTTGGCTTTGCCGAAGCTTTTGGCCGCCAACGGTCTCGAAGTTTCGAGTGTCCGGCCGCACATCTTCCCGATACGGCCTAACGATTTCATGTGGCAGTGGCCGGCGACGTTTATCGAGAGCAGTCTCGATCGTTTCATTGAGCTGGGCAGCATCGATCAAGCTTTCGCCGATGCTGTGCGGAAGGAATTCGAGCAGGCGAATGGCGATCCATCTTCGCTCATGCTTACGCCGCTAGTGCTCGAGATTACCGCGCGCAAGGTCTGACGGTTTTATTAGCACCGCGGCTTTAGCCCGGTGCTATTTGTTTCTCGGAAGCTCTCCAGCCGTTTTAACGGCTTTTTCTACTAGGGCGTGATCTAAAAAGCCGTTGAAACGGCTGAGGCTGAGAACGAATTGCCCACACCGCCCTAAAGGGCGGTTCTAATGAATCAGGCTGGCGCTATGCCGACTAGGCCGAGTCGATCGGCGTCAGCTTTCAAAGCGTCGATGACGCTCGATATGACATCATCCAAGGGCATGCCGAGCTGTTCGGCCCCGCGAATGATGTCATCGCGGTTTACTGCTCGCGCGAAGGCTTTGTCTTTCATTTTCTTTTTGACCGCCGCAACGTCGACTTCGCGGATGCTCTTCGACGGGCGCACCGCGCGCGACTGCGGTGACGAACCCGCTGAGTTCATCGACTGCGTAGAGCGTTTTCTCCATGGCGGTTTCGCGGGGAACGTTCGCGTAATCGGCGTGTGAAAGGATGGCTCGGCAAACTTCCTCATCCCATCCGTTTTCGCGCAGCCAGGCTACGCCGACAAATGGATGGCCGTCGGTCGGGCTCTGTTCCTGATTCGGATGGCGCTCGTAATCCATGTCGTGCAACAATCCGACCGCTTCCCACAAATCAGCGTCGGTGTTCTGGCGCTGCGCGAAATGCTTCATCGAATCCGCCACGGCGTAGCAATGTTTTCGCAAACTTTCTGACTTCACCCATTCATGCAGAATGGAGAGGGCTGTTTCCGCCTTGCTCACAACGAGATTGGTACCGGCGATGACTGTTTCCGCTAGGGTGAAGTAATCTTCAACCGGAGGAACCTTGTGACTGCTCCGCTCGGATCATATGGCAGGGTGTCGCGCACTTCGACGGTGAACGCCGGAGCGGACCCGGTTTCGGCGACGAAGCCCGAACCGGTGGTGGCGCCACCGGCGGCGCTCGTGCCCAGATCTGTCCAGTTCGTCAGATCGCTCGAGCCCTGGACGATGTAGGTGAGGTCCGTCGCCAGGGAAGAGCGATTGAACGTCATCGAAAGATACTTGGTCCCGCTGTAATCCTTCAGTATCACCACCGGCAGGCCGGCGACGCTCGCAATCGTCGGATTCAGATTGAGTGCGTACTCGAGAAGATTCGTTAGTCCGTCCCCGTCGTAATCGAAGTTCAGAGCCGCGTTGCCGCCCGTCAGGTTGAAGCCCGCGATGTAGTTGCCCGCCTGAGTTGCCGTAGTCAGCGCAAAACTCTGGGTCGCATTTGGCAGCACGCCATTGCTGGCCGTGACCGTAATTCCAGGGAAGCTGCCTGTGCCACCCAACGTGGCTGTGCCAGAGAGGACGCCAGCGGAACTCAAATTGAGCCCGGCCGGCAACGTCCCCGAGACGCTGAAAGTCGGCGCCGGATTTCCAGAGGCAATATACGAAAATGTATAAGGCGAACCCACAATCACAGGCGAAGGCGGCGGCCCATTGGTGATTTGAGGAGCCTGTCCCGACGCGCAAGTGCTTGTTAGGCCGGTCAGGGAGATGTTGTCGATGCGCGCTCCGGCCACGCCGCTGGCCGCGACGCTGCTATCTGTCGAGACGCGCCATTTTAACCGGACGCTTTGGCCGGCAGCCGCGGCAGGAAGATTGATCGTTGAAGCGATATACGCTGGGGCCGAAGACGTCCCGGCAGACAGGCCGCTCCAAGCTTGCCTGTTACCGAGCGCATTCCTGAACGAATTAGAGATCGTGTAAGTGTAACCGCCGGCGATAAAGGCGTTGCCACCGGAAGTGATGTCAGTGAAGGCGCCGCCATTGATGCTGATTTCCAGAACCATGCCGTCGTAGCCTGTCGGGGGCGTGCCGGCTTCGAGGTTGAACAGGTTTTGGAATGTCAGCTGGGCGCCACCGGCTGGAACGGCAATCGCCGGGGTAATCAGTTCGGTGTTGCCAACATTGGTCACGTCCGGCGCGGTTGCGTCGTTAGGCGAAGTGCTCGGGGTAGTGGTCGAGGTTACCCAGGCCGATTCGACGCCCGTGACCGAGGTTGTCCAACCGGCGGGCAGAGCCGGCGCGACAACACCATCGTAGGCTTCAGTGAAGAGCGGGCTGCTGGTCAAAGTTCCGAGGCGCAAGGTGTAGGTCACCGTGCCGAGGTTTGTGGCGCCATCCTGAAGCTGAAGGGTCAGCGTGATATTGCTGCCGCAGATGCCGGAAGCGACGAAAGTGAACGGTTCAGAAACAGCAGATCCTCCGGCGGTCAGAACACCGTAGGTTTGCGGACTGCTCGGATTCGTTACGCCACCGGTTGGTTGAAGAGTCGCGACCAGATTCGTCGTGTTCGACGAGCCGACATTGGAAAGAGGAAGGTTGACCGTGACTAACTCGCCCGGATCGGGCGCGCCATTAGGCGGACTGAAATTCTCGGAGGCAACTGTCGCCGTGCCCGCAGTGATGCTCGCGACTCCGGAAAAGCAGGCGTTGAAAGTGGCGTTACCGCCATTCGTGACAACAAGGTTGCCGGAAGTCACTGTGCCGGGGAAGCCCGGGGCGGTGACCGAGGCGGTGTAGGTGCCGGGGGCGAGGGTTGCGCTGTAGGTTCCGTTAGCGGCGCTCGCGCGCCAAAAGCCGCCGCTGATTTGAATGACGGCGTTCGCGATTGGCGCGCCCGTCGAACAGTTGGTGATTGTTCCGGAAATGGTTCCGCGCGGCGAGGTTGCCTGTGTGCCGACAACGATCTTTGCGATGCGCGTCTGCCAGGAACTGGTGCTCGAGGCGGCGTAATATTCCTGGGTATACCAGAAAGCGCAGTCGTCGGATGGATCGACTGTCATCGCGCTGTAATCGCCCCAACGTCCGGAGGTGCTGCGCTGGGCCCCCGCACCGGTGATGAGCGTCTGCTCGCCTTGGGCAAGGCCGCCGCCGGAAGGATCGGTGAAAAGTTTGGCGGCATAACGAATGGACGGGTTAACGGTGCTGCTCGAAACGCTGTAACCAAGTGCGATGTCGCCCTGGAAATTCATGGATACGCTGCCCATCCAACGGCTTTCGGCATCACCCGCCAGGCCTGAGAAGGTTTGTTGTTCGGCGATGGTGAATGCCGCATTCGGCGCGCTCCGTGTCAGTTCGTAAAAACGAACGCCAGCCCGATAGCTCGGGTTGACCGCAGCATTGACGGTGTGATTTAACACCAGCGTTTCGCTCGAACCGTAATTGCGGTAGGCCAGCCGGAACATGATGCGGTCGTTGATCGCATCCAGATAACGAGTCGCAGCCTGGCCAGGTTCCGGGATGACGTTGCGCGAATCCGGAACCGTGACGGGATCGAACGCGGCGACAGGCAGCGGACTTCCAGTTCGCTCGGTGAAACTCGAATTCGCCGGCGTGTTGAAATCGACGTGGAAGTCAAAGATTCGCAGCTGGTCTCCCGGATCTCCGAATTCTCCGGCCTGAAAGTATGCAAACGGACAGGGCGCGCCGCTGGGAGGTGGACTATACCCGTCCACGTTTGCTGGAAGCACACCGCCGAGTCCGTCAGTTCCGTTGGTGCTGCCGGTGGCGCCGGGCGGGAAAAGAAGGGCAGTGTCGAAGTAAACGAAGCTGGCCGAGGGATCGCCCGCGAGCATTTTTGCGCGATTGAAAGCGAAAACACCGGCCTGTTGAAAAGTGTCACCAGCCTGGTTGAACTGGTTGTCCGTCATGTAATAGGCATCCGACCAGACGCTGAGGTGCGGGTAGTCGTTAAACTTGTTGTTAGGCATCGGGAAATCGTAGAGATAATACGCTCCCGAGGGGTCGTTCGTTTTCGAAACCGCCACCAGTTGATGATCGTTAGGATTGGCGACATTGCAGAACTCGCTGATAATCCAGCGGTCGGCTAACTGGTCGTAGAGCACGATGGGATCGCCATCGATGCTGCCGCCGCATCCGAGGGCCGAGAAAAGCGTGACGAAGGAAGTCGTGTTGGTAACCGGACTGCCGCTTTTGTTCCAGACCCGGAAACATGAATTCACTGTTTGGACGTAATGATTCGGTCCAACCGCGCCGTTCGTGTCCGGTGGAAGAAACCCCTGATTCGGATCGGCCGAGATGGTGTTCGCCTGAGAAATTCCTTCGAAGCTGACCGCTGGTGTCGGCAAAGCCTGCGGCTGAACGATTGCGCCCGTCTTCTTCGTGACTGGCAGCGCGGAAAACAGGGCCTTGTCAGCGGACGGCTTCACGTTTGGATTCACGTGACGGATACGCAGCCGGTTCTCCGGGTTCTTCTCCTTTTCGATGGCGGCTGCGCCCTTCGCTTCCGTTTCCGATTCCTGAACGGGTTGAAGATTGCGAACCGGCAGAGATTCGGCGAAGCCTTCAGCAACCACAAAAGTGGTTTTGACCGGGTGTTGCGGTTGTTGCGTCCAGGCTGGTTGTGGCGAGCTTAGGAGCGCCGCGATCGAGATGACGAACATCCCGGATGTGTGGCGCGGAAGAAAGCGGGAGGCGAAAGAAGCAGTTTTCAAGTTGGTGCTTGCGGCTAAATGACGAAAGGTAAGTTCTAGCGAATGGGTATGGTTAAAAAGGCGTGTCTTGTTTGCATCGGGTTTCTCTTCGCGCTGCTTCTGCCGGCCGTAACGGCCGAGCCTTCCCCAGGTTTGGAGGAGAAGTCGGCGCCACTTCAAGCAAGTGTCGCGGCAGACAAAGAGGGGGAGCCCAAAACTACCTTTCTTACAAATACAGCCAAGATTTTCGGCCGATGGCAAGGCTCAACTCTAAACCGTGGAGATATTGTCCGGGCCATCTGGATTGCGGAGGCGTTTGGCAAGGAAGAGCGCGACGCCAAAATTACCGAGGGCCAGGTCGCGGCGGACAGGCCCGATGACCGTGGTATTTTTTCCCTTGGGCGTCCGGAAGGCGGGTGGCCGATTGGGCATTACCGGCTTGAGATCTATGTGGGCGACAAGCTTGCGGCGTCGGTGAAATTCAAGATCGAAGAAGATGTCACTGTGCAGGTGGAATAATTAGCCGACCGAGCAGCCACAGTTTGCCTTTCTCAGGCAGCGCAATGCGTCAGGCTAAAAAGCTCGCGGCCATCGAGTGGAAGTGTTCTCATCGTTAACCTATGAAACGCTTCTTCAAGTGGGCTTTCAGCATCATCATCATCGGCCTGGGAGTGTGGTTGGCGGTGGCTTACGTGACTTCGACGAACGATTGCGATCGTTACAGCGCAGTCCCGGCCCATCCGATCAAGGCCATTGTTTATTGTGAGTACGGGCCGGCCAATCTGAAGCTGCAGGACATTGAAAAGCCTTCTCCCGACGACGATCAGGTGTTGGTCAAAGTTCGGGCCGCGTCGGTAAATCCGCTCGATTGGCATTACATTGAGGGAACGCCATACGCCATGCGCGCGATGGGGGTCGGCCTGCGCAAACCCAAGAACACTCGGCTGGGGGTGGATTATGCCGGGACAGTTGAGGCCGTCGGGAAAAATGTGACCGCCTTTAAGACAGGCGATGATGTTTTTGGCGGGAAAACCGGCGCCTTCGCGGAATATGTATGTGTTGGGCAGGATAAGGCGATCGCCCTGAAGCCGGCGAGTGTGACTTTTGATGACGCCGCCGCTGTTCCCATCGCCGGCCTCACGGCCTTGCAGGCGCTGCGCGACAAAGGAAAAGTGCAGCCGGGCGACGCGGTCCTGATTAATGGCGCTTCCGGCGGCGTGGGAACGTTCGCGGTTCAAATCGCGAAGTCGTTAGGCGCAAATGTCACGGGGGTTTGCAGCACCCGGAATCTCGAAATGGTGCGAGCGCTCGGAGCCGATCAGGTGATCGATTACACCAAGGAAGATGTGGCCAAGGGCGACCAGCGCTTTGACGTGATTCTGGATAACGTCGGGACGCAGTCGATGAGTGCCTTTAAGCATCTGCTTAAGGAAAAGG
The DNA here is from genome assembly GCA_963824205.1 of uncultured Verrucomicrobiae bacterium. GTDB lineage: Bacteria > Verrucomicrobiota > Verrucomicrobiia > Chthoniobacterales > UBA10450 > JBBRDU01. The sequence continues at coordinate 2,399,845 of CAWGOG010000001.1, forward strand.
GGCGATACGTTTTGATCGGAGGCGGCGGAACCGGCGACCAGGGACTCATCGGCCCGCTGATTAATCCGGTTAAACTCCTTTTCCTGTCATTGGGAGGCAAACAGCGAATGTCCATGATGCTGGCGGACTTGAATCAAAAGGACCTGACAGCTTTCGCGGACCTGATGCAGGCGGGCAAGGTGAAGGCGGTTATTGATCACACCTATCCGCTAAGCGATCTCGCCGGTGCAATTCGTTATCTCGAGCAGGGACACGCGCACGGAAAAGTGATTATCAAGGTTAGCGACGAAAAGGGCTGACGACCCCCGGTGCCCGCCGTTTCATTAGTCGGCGGCTGAAAGCGGCCGCTCCTTCGCCCGACACCCTTATTCCGTCCGCAAAGCCGTCAGCGGATTCACCGTTGTCGCGCGTCGCGCCGGCAGGAAGCAGGCGAGCAGGGCGGCTCCCGCAAGCATCGCGCTCGAGGTGATGAGCGCAAAGGGATCGTTAGGGCTGACCTGATAAAGGATTTGGGCCAGGACCCGGCCAACGGCTAACGAAATCAGGATGCCTACAAACACGGCCAGTCCAGTTTGCATCGCTCCCTGGCGCATGATCAGGGCAAAGACGTCCTTGCGACGGGCGCCGAGTGCCATGCGAATGCCGATCTCGCGTGTGCGGCAGGCAACCGCATAAGCTTTGACACCGTAAACGCCGACGACCGCCAGGATCAGCGCGATTCCTCCGAAGGCCCCGAAGAGCATTGCTCCCAATTTCACGATCCAAAGCCCGACGCTGCGCCCCAGCAGATCCTCCCAGGGAGCCATGGTCAGAATGGGAAGATTGGGATCGATGCCGAGCAAGGTCGCGCGCACTGTCGGAATCATTCCGACGACGGCTTTGCGATCCGGAGTGTTCAGCCGCACGTGCAGAAAGACATTCCCGGAATATCCCTGCGCAAAGGGCACGAATAAACGGGTCAAAGGCGTATCGCTCTGAACGTCATGCCGGTGCGCGCCGACCACTCCAATAATCTCGAGGTCGTTAGGCGAGCCATCACGGGGCGGAATGGTGTATCGCAAATGACGGCCAACAGCGTCTTCGTTAGGGAAAAGCTTCTTCGCCATGCTTTCATCGATAATGGCGACTTTGCGGCCTTCCTTTTTCTCGCACTCCTCCTGAGTGAAATCGCGTCCCCGCAGAACCTTAACGCCGATGGCATCAAAGTAGCCGGGAGTTGTCGCGGTAAACATCCCGGTGGCTCCGGGATCCGGAGCTTTCGGATCGTTCGAGAGAGTTGCGTTCGCCGGCATGACGCGCATGGAGTTGCCGAAGTTACCGTAGGGCAACATGGTTCCCACACCGGCCGCTCGAATGCCGGGCAATTGTCGCGCCTGCTCGATAATCCTAAAGATCAACCGCCTGGCTTCGATCGGATCCTTTTTCACCAGGCCGTAATCCATTTCCGTCACAAGGTCGCCGGCAGCGACAAAGCCGGGATTGAGTCCGGCCGCTTTCATGGCGCCGCGCAAGAAGAGACCGGAAGCAAAGAGCAACACCAGCGAAAGGGCAATTTGGACCATCACGGAGATATGACGGGGTGCGAAGAATCGGCTGACCCGTCCAATCCGCGCAGGTTCGCCTACCTGTTGTTTGAGGTCGTTAACCAAATCGGCGCGGCTGGCTTTTAATGCCGGCCCCAGGCTGAAGAAAAGTGTAGCCAGCAGGCAGAAGGCAAAGGTCACCAGGAGGACGGCCACGTCCGGTTTCAAATCGAGGATGAACGAAAAATTAACGTTGCTGAGCAAAGCGGCGAATGAGCGCAGCAGGAGGCCGTTGCACCAGACACTAAGGATAAGGCCGAGCACTCCGCCGAGAATTGCCAGCAGCAAACCCTCGCAAAGCAGCTGACGGACGATCCGCCAGCGTGACGCACCCACGGCAAGCCGCAGGGCGATTTCCTTTGAACGGGCCGTTCCTCGAGCCAGAAGCATGTTGGCCAGATTGAGCGAGGCGATAAGCAGAACCGCGCCGGCCATGGCCATCAGCAGAGTCCCGATCAGGGTGATCGGTCCCTCATCGTTAGGCGAAGTGCTGAAGTCGAAGCGCGTCGGCTCTTTCAATTGCACTTCGCGCTGGAATTCCGCGCCTTCTCCCTGAATGGCGTTGAATCGCTGCGACAAGGCCGGCAGTCGCGACTTCGCGTTTGCCAGCGTCAGGCCCCGCTGCATTCGGCCGACCAGGTTGAGCGCGTAAGTCCTCGGATTCTCGAGATCGTGCTCGCTCCCGGAATCGGTGAAGACGGAACCAAGCTGAGAGCGCATGCCCAGAGGGATCCAGAGATCGGGCGCAATGATCGCGCTCGCGCCGCCAAAGCCTTTCGGCGTGATCCCGATGACGGTGTATGGCTGGCCGTTGACGCGGAGCGAGCTACCGACAAAATCGCTCGGCTGGCCGCGGCGTTTCCAAAACTCGTAGCTCGTGACAACGACCGCGACGTTCGCGTTCGGTTTGCTTTCCTCGGCATTATAAAATCTGCCGCGAAACGGGCTTACCCCGGTCATTGGAAAATAATTGTCCGAAGTCAGGAAGGCAAAGCTGCGTTGAATTTCGTGATCGCGGCCGACACCAGCAACGGCGAATTCCAGCGCGGCGAGGTCGGCGAAGACTTCCTTATTCTGGCGAAGCTCGCGAAATTCTGCGTAGGAAAACGGGCGATAATCGTGGTTTGCGTTCTGACGGCAGTTGTAAACGTTCACCATCTCCTCGGCGCGCACAGGGACGAGCGGGCGCAGGATCACATTCCGGACGAGCGCGAAGATGGCCGAGTTAACTCCAATCGCGAGTGCCAGGGTCAACACCGCCACGGCAGTGAATCCGGGCGCCTTCAGAAGTTGTCGCAGAGCAAATTTGAGGTCTAGCATTGGAAATCCTTGCCTTTAGGGTGAGATGCCACGAGGCCAGGGTTCGGATTCAAAAAACGCCAGATGCACATTCGCAGGGACGAAATCACTGACCCAGTCGTGATCGAGCTTTTGAAAGAACACCTGCGCTGCATGGCGTTGGCTTCGCCGCCGGAAAGCATTCACGCCCTTGATCTGGAGGGATTACGCAAACCCGACGTGACGTTTTGGACGATTTGGAATGGTGACGAGCTGGCCGGATGCGGCGCGCTCAAGGAGCTCGATTCGCAGCATGGTGAGATCAAATCGATGCGGACTGCCTACGCATACCAGGGAAAGGGAATCGCAAAACTCATGCTCCGGCATCTTTTCGATCAGGCCAAGAGCCGCGGATATCGTCGGTTGAGCCTGGAGACCGGTTCGGCGGATTACTTCGAACCTGCGCGAAGGCTTTACGCCGGATTTGGCTTCGAATCTTGCCCGCCATTCGGTTCTTATGTGAAAGACCCGAACAGCGCCTTCATGACGCTTGAACTCTGACCTTTTATGTAGCGGCGGTCTATGACCGTCGGTCGAAATAATGCGACGGACACAGACCGCTGCTACAAATCACAAGAAAGCCGAGCCATTGTCGGCCGGACCGAATCGAATAGTATTATTGCTCATGCCCAAACACCTTGTCATCAGCACGAGTGGGAACCCGGAGAGTAACAGCCGGATCATGGGACGCGTGGCCCTAGCATACTTGCAGAAACAAAACGTGGATTGTGACTGGCTCGATATCCGCGAGCTCGACCTGCCGTTGTGCGATGCCGACAAGTGCTACGTAAACGCCGGCGCTCGAAAGTTGAGCCAGGCGCATCCACGCCGCCGACGGGATCCTGGTGGCGGCGCCGGTTTATAATTACGACGTCGCGGCCGCGGCCAAGAATATGATCGAGCTCACGGGCGACGCCTGGGAAGACAAGATTGTCGGATTTCTTTGCGCAGCCGGAGGGATGAGCAGTTACATGTCGGTCATGGCTTATGCCAACAGCCTGATGCTGGATTTTCGCACAATCATCGTTCCGCGGTTCGTGTATGCCACCGGCGACTCATTCGAGGGCGACAAGCTCACCGATTCAGAGGTGGAGAAGCGCATTCAACAGGTCGCTGACGAGCTCGTGAGATTTACCACCGGCCTGCGCGGTAAGCTGGGATAGCCGTTGGGAAGCTGTTAGCTTCCCTTTTTGGAACCGGGAAGGTAACACCTTTCCCTGGAGACCATGGACGCGTTCAGTTATCTATCAGTATCTCTCTCGATCATCCTTGGCCTGAGTGTCACGCAGCTTCTGCAAGGCTTGAGCGGCATCATTCAAAATAGAACTCGCGTCCAAATTTACGGACCGGCGGTCACCTGGACCGTGCTGCTTCTCCTGATCGACGCCCAGGCATGGTGGGCCATGTTCGGTCTGCGCCTGCGGTCTTCGTGGACATTTATCGATTTCGTCGTTGTCCTGCTGGAAACCATTTTCCTCTATCTGCTAGCCGCCCTTGTTCTTCCAAGGTTCGACACCGAGGGACCGATCGATCTGCGTGAGAATTACTTCGGGCATTCACGCTGGTTTTTTGGAATGTTCATTGCCGCCCTGCTCGTGAGCCTTCTCAAGGATCTTGTCCTTGGCCACGCGTGGCCGAACGGCCTTAACCTGGCCTTCCACATCGTTGCCATTTGCGGGAGTTTTATTGCGGCCCTGACCAAGAGCGACCGCTTTCATCGGAGTTACGCGATTTTTAGTGTCATCTTGTTCACTGCTTACGTGGCTAAACTCTTCAGCGAACTGAAGTGAGTAATCCGATCGTCGTGACGCAGGCCCGCGGAAATGTCCGCTATCACTATTCACCGCGATTTGTTCTAATCGGCTTGTGGCCGCATATGAACCGACTGCGCGACGCCCGATCGCTGATGTTTTCCGTTCGACGGCTCATTGGGTAACGGCTCTCTGCGTTCGCGCCGGAATCCATCCGGACGCGATTTCCTATTCTTCAATCGTCGTTTCCGGAATCGCGGCGGTTTGTTTCTGGCGCGCCTCTTCCATCCCGGTGCTGCTTCTGGTCGCGCCATTGTTCTGCTTCGTTCGCCTTTGGTTGAACATGCTCGACGGGATGGTCGCGATAGCCGGCGGCAAGGCGAGCGTCCGCGGCGAGATCCTCAATGATCTTCCCGACCGCGTTTCCGACGTCATCATTTTCGTCGGCGTAGCCGAGAGCGGCTGGGTGAATCCGCGACTCGGTTACCTGACGGCGATTGCTTCCGTGCTCGCGGCTTACGTGGGACTTTTCGGCCAGGCTCTCGGCGCTTCGCGGCAATTCGGGGGTTTGATGTCAAAGCCGTGGCGAATGGTTGTTCTCGCAATCGGCTCGTGGGTGGCGTTTCTTTTCCAGTCGTCAATCGGGCGGCTCGGTTCCCTGCAAATCCTCGACTGGACCTGCCTCGTGATCGTCGCGGGATGCATCCAAACCATGGCCACTCGTTTGGAGCGGATCATGCGCGCCTTGCCCGTAAAATGATGTCGCCTTTCGTCGCGTTGCACGATCGCGTTTTTCTGACCTGGCTCGCGATCGTGCCGGCAACTTTTACCGTGGCCGGCCTTATTCTCGTTGTCGTTCAGTTCGGTTTCAAAAAAGACCTTGGCAGAATTTGGGACACCTACCGGTCATGGTGGATCATGGGAGCGATCGGGCTGGCGACGGTCTTTCTTGGCCGCGTCGCCGTTGTCGCTGGTGTTGCTTTGTTAGGCCTGCTGGCTTTTCACGAGCTCGTGCGCGCGTCTCCGTTAAAGAACGACCGTCTGACGGCAGATGTCGTGGGCGCAGGTATCGTGGCCTTTGTCTTGAGTGTTCTTATTCCCGGCGCGAACACGCACGTGGCCCGGCAGGACTTTCTCTATTGGATCTGCCTTGTCGTGGTCGTGGCGATCTTTCTCGTCCCGATTTTGACCGGCCGTTGGGAGGGCGCTGTTTTTCGCGCCGGTCTATGCTTGATCGGTTTCGTATTTCTCGGGGTGATGCTCGGCCAGATTGGTTACCTAACGAACCTTAGGCACGCCTATGGACTGATTTGTTACGTCATCTTTGCGACCGAGCTTAACGACGTGGCCGCGTTCATCTTTGGCCGGGTCTTCGGCCGGCATTTGCTCTGTCCTTCGGTCAGTCCGCGCAAGACGTGGGAAGGCGCAATTGGCGCGGCGGTGCTTTCGATGGCGTTGCCATGGCTGTTTCGCTTTTCGCTTCCGACATTCGGCCCGGCGCAATTAGTATGTGCCGGATTGATCATCGGCATCGGGGGACAGCTCGGCGATCTCTCTCTTAGCCTGATCAAACGCGAGCTTGGGACGAAAGACATGGGATCAGCTATTGCCGGGCATGGCGGAATTCTCGATCGCATCGATAGCTTGATTTACGTCGCTCCGTTGTTCATGCAGTTGGCTGCTCATTGCGATTCATCGTCATGAAGAAGGGGCATTCCGAAACCGATCATGACGTTGATCGCGCTCTGGTTGAGCGCGCGCGGCGTTTTTCTCCTGAGCCGGGCAGAGCCGTCTGTGCATTGCGAGCGATCGTTGCGCTCGTCGTTCGTGCCTTGCTTCGCCTGTACACGCGCTTCGAAATTGTCGGCCACGAAAACATTCGCACGAATCGATCGCTCGTAATCGTGGCCAATCATTCGAGCCATCTGGATGCCGTCTGTCTTCTCGCGGCCTTGCCCATTCAAAAGTTGCGTCGCGCGTTTTCTGCAGCTGCGGAAGATTATTTTTTTCGGAGTCTGTCGCGACGATGGATCGCCTCGCTCATGGTGAATGCGCTCCCTTTCGCGCGACAGCGCCATGTCAGGGAGAGTCTGGCTGTTTGTCGCCAGTTGTTGGCCAAAACCGGCAATATCCTGATTGTTTTCCCAGAGGGAACGCGTTCGGCCGACGGTGAAATCCACGAATTCAAGCCGGGCGTCGGTGCACTGGTCGCGGGACGAGAGGTCAGTGTGGTGCCTTGTTATCTCGACGGCACGTCGCGCGTTTGGCCGAAGGGAAAATATCTATTCCGGCCGCACAAGATTCGCCTGATCATCGGTCAATCGCGCCAATATTCGTCATGCACAGTGAACCGCACCGACATTGCGGCGATTGCAAGCGAACTGCGTAACGCCGTTGCCGCACTCAAGCCAGATCATGAAACTCACTGAGCATTTCATTGAGAGCTGGGATGGGGCGCGGCTTTTTTATCGCGCATGGCTCCCGGAAGCTGGCGCGAAGACGGCGCTCTTTCTGTTCCACCGGGGCCACGAGCACTCCGGCCGATGGGAGGAATTAATCAAAGCCGTTGAACGCCCTGACATGGCGATCTTCGCATGGGACGCGCGTGGTCACGGAAGATCGGATGGTCCGCGCGGCTACGCCGATAGCGTCAGCGATCTCGAAAGGGACGTCGATGTTTTTGCGCGTCATGTCTGGCAAACGCATAAGATCAAAGCCGAGGACACCATTGTCCTGGCGCACAGTCTTGCGGCCGTCACGTTGAGCGCCTGGGTCCACGATTTCGCTCCGCCTTTGCGCGGTTTGATTTTGGCGACGGCGGCGTTCCGAGTGAAACTTTATCTGCCGCTCGCCCTGCCGGCGCTTCGTCTCCGTCAAAGCGTCCTCGGCGAAGGACAGGTAAAGAGTTTTGTGCGCGGATCGATGCTCACGCGACTGCCTGAGGAAGCGGAGCGTTACGACGATGATCCCCTGATTTTTCGGCAGATTTCAACCGGACTTCTTATCGATCTGCATGACACGGCTAGCCGAATCATGGCGGATGCCAGTGCGATTCAGACCCCAACGCTCATGCTGGTGGCGAAGCGCGATTGGGTTGTCAGGCAGGATGCGCAGCTGAGATTCTTTGATAGGCTTTCATCTCCGGTGAAACGCCTGAAGGTGTTTCCGACCGCCTGTCATGCTGTTTTCCACGATGCCGTGCGGACCGCGGTCTTCCAATGCATTCGGACTTTCGTGGGGGAACGCTTCGATGAAACGGCGCCGAGTTCGACCACGTCTGATGCGCTCGCTTCCGCTCATACATGGCGGGAATACGAGGCCCTGCATAACGGAAATGGCGGCAGCTCCCGTTTTGCGGTCGCGCGCGCCGGGCTACGTGCGGCCGGCCGTTTGAGCAACGGGATCGCCACTGGCTGGCGCACGGGTTTCGATTCCGGCGCTTCGCTTGATTATGTCTATCGGAACGAAGCCTGCGGCTCGTTAGGTCTGGGACGGCTGATCGACCGCTCATATCTAAACACCATTGGTTGGCGCGGTATTCGGCAAAGGCGGATGAACCTTCAGGCGGCGTTGCGATGGGCCATACAGGCGATGCATGACGAAGGCCGCGACGTCAGAATTCTCGACATCGCCGCCGGGGTGGGGAGGTACGTCATCGAAACAATCGCCAGCGTCCCCAACATCTCCGTGCAAGCACGTCTTCGCGATTACCAGGAGGAAAATATCGATCGGATTCGCGCCCTCGCGGAGGAGTTTGAGCTCAAAAATGTTGTGGCCGAACGCAAGGATGCCTTTGACCGGGCATCGTTCGCGGACTTGCAACCGTCCCCAACCATCGGTCTGGTTTCCGGGTTGTACGAATTATTTCCGTCGAACGACATGATTAGCGAGTCGTTAGCCGGACTGGCCGACGCGATTGAGCCGGGAGGGTTCCTCATTTACACCAACCAGCCCTGGCACCCCCAGATGGAGTTTATCGCCAGGGTCCTGCGCAATCATCGCGGCAAACCGTGGATCATGAGGCGTCGCACGACCGCTGAGATGGACCAACTGGTAGCGCGCGCCGGGTTCCAGAAACTCAGCATGCATATCGACCGATGGGGAATGTTCACCGTTTCAACCGCGCGCCGAGCGGCCTAACGCGTGACGAAGCGCCCGTGCGCCCTGCCTGGGCTTTGTCTGCCTCGGTGGGATTGTCTCTCCTTTTTATTGCTGTTTATGGGACGACTAACTGGCTCGCCTCCCTTCGTCCCGATGTTCCGGCATTTTTCTTCAATTGGGAGCGCTTCATTCCCTTCGTTCCGGTTTTCGTCCTCCCGTACCTTTCGATTGATCTCTTTTTCGTGGCCGCCCCGTTTATCTGCCGCTCGGTCGACGAACTGCGAATCTTTGCACGGCGGATCATCGCTGCCATCGCCGTTGCCGGTTTCTGCTTCCTTGTTGTGCCGCTGCGATGCGCCTTTCCGCCGGTAGCACTAAACGGCTGGTACGGAAGCATCTTTGCGTCGTTTCTGGCGATCGATAGGCCGTACAATCTCTTGCCTTCCCTTCACGCGGCGCTGGGCTTGATTCTGTTTGATCTGTACTTTCGGCGCAGCCGAGGCGTTTTCCGAGCCGCGACAACCGTCTGGTTTTTTCTCATCGCCTTGTCGCCTTTGCTCACCCACCAGCATCAAGTCGCTGACATCATCACCGGTATGGGCCTCGCCGGGTATTGCTTTTATTTCTTCCGCCCTGATTGCGGTCCGGTGAATTTTGTTAGGTCTCGCCCGGTTATCGCGCTGATTTATTTGGGCGGAGCAATCCCGCTTTTTGCCGGGGCGATGTTGGATCCGAGACGTTGCACAATTTGCGGCTGGGTAGCCGTCTCTCTTTTGATCGTTTCTGCGGCTTACTTCGGAATAGGCCCGCGCGTATTTCAGGAAGCGTTCCGACGGCACCATCCCGCTCAGTAGTCTCTTCGCTTTGGGACCATGCATCGTCGGGCAATTTTTATCTCTGCTTTATTATCGCCGCAAAATCTCCGCCTTCGCGCGAATCACCCCTTCGACACTCATCGGACGTCGCCCTAACAAATGCGAAGCCGATGAATTGTGTCGAGGCGGGCGTTACGGCAGTGCTGGACCTTTGCGCAGAGCTACCCGAAATCCCCGCGTTGCGTGGCCTGAAGTATTTGTGCGTTCCGATTCTGGATCTTACCGCTCCGACGCCTGAGCAGCTCGACCTGGCAGCACGCTTTATTTCCGCGGAAGCGGAGAGCGGGCAGGTTTACATTCACTGCAAGATTGGTTACTCGCGCAGTGCCGCTGCTCTCGCCGGTTATCTGCTCTTTTCGCAGCGGGCAAAGACGGTTACCGACGCCGTCGCGCTCATTAGGCAGTCACGTCCGGAGATTGTGGTGTCGTCCGCGACTCTCAAGGCGCTGGAGGAGTTCCGTTTGCAACTGACAACACCGGCCGATCCAGGCGCTTTTCTGCTCGCCTCTTCCATGGCTTGGGGACCATGATCGTAAGCAGTCGGTCCTCAGACTTGCTCACGCCTTTATGAACTACAACGAACTCATTCAGCTCTATTTCGAGCGCGCCACGGCCATGCAGTCGTATTGGAATCTTTACGTCATCATCGTGGGCGGCCTGCTCGCGTTTGCGTCATTACGAAAGCAACCTGCGGCCATTACGACGCTCATCGTTTCAATTTTGTTCGCGCTTTTTGCCTACAAAAATCTCGACGCGATGCATGACGTGACTGCGCAACGGTTCGCGACTCTGGACGCGATCACGCACTTCGATGCTGGTGGCACCGTCGCAACGAATCAGAAAGTGCGCGAGCTTCTCGAACCGACCCTGACGCCGGCAAGCTATGGCAGTGTCCTGGCGACTCACGTGACGAGCGATATTCTTACAATTGCGGCGCTCTGGGCGATGGAACTTCGTCGACGACGCAACTCGGGCGTCCCGGCAGTCTGATCGTTCGCGAGGAGGGAAATGGATTCCTGGATTGGCACATCCGGTTTTCAATACACGGAGTGGAAAGGGAAGTTCTATCCGGAAGATCTTCCGGCGGCGAAGATGCTGGCGTTTTATTCGGAGCGATTCACGACCACCGAGGTTAACTACACTTTTCACAGGATCCCGTCCGCCAAGACGATTGAGAATTGGAAAGCGCAAACGCCGGCGCGCTTTCGTTTCACCCTGAAAGCCCCGCAAAAGGTGACGCACTACGCGCGCCTTCGCGATTGTTCCGATACCATCCGATATTTCCATGATGTTACGTCGGCGCTCGGAGAGAAACGCGGCGCGGTTTTGTTTCAGCTACCGCCCAATTTCAAAAGGGACCTGGTTCTGCTGGCCGATTTCGTCAACGGCCTGCCGAGTGGAATGCGCGCGGCTTTTGAATTCCGGCACGAGAGCTGGTTCGCCGATGAGGTTTACGAAACGCTGAAGACCGCGGATGCGGCCTTGTGCATCGCCGATATGGAAGAGATCACCACTCCACCGGTGGCGACGGCGACCTTCGGATATTTGCGCCTGCGGCGCGAAGACTACGGCAGCGCGGATGTAAAACGCTGGGCTGACATCGTGCAAGAAAAGGGGGCGGGATGGAGTGATGCCTACATCTACTTCAAGCACGAAGAAGCGGGAATCGGCCCGCGGCTGGCCGCCGAAATGAAAGAGATTCTCGCTAGTTAGGCCAGATTGTCTTTCTCGCAAAAAGCAACTGTAGGGCGGTCATCCTGGCCGCCATTGCTCTGGTCGGCGGCGAAGATCGCCGCCCTACAATGGCTACCCGTGCGTGCCATTTAACACGCCGACCCAATCGCTATTTCCCGATCAGAATAAAAATGCCGGCTAACAAAGCGAGGATGCCCATGACCATGCTCCCGATGGCAAAGACCCCGAGCGACATCAGGCCGGAAAGAATCAAAAACACTGCCAGAAGAATCATCCCGATATTTTTGGTGAAGTTCATGGGCCGAGTATTGGGGCCGCTCATCAGGAAGACAATGGCATAATTGGGAAATGTCTCGCCACGAGGAATTTGTCGCCATGATAGGGCCCGCCGAGGGTGACAGTTGCAATAATGCGACTAGCGTTTCCTCATGTCGGCCATTGAAGAGAACCTTGAGCGGGTTCGGGCGAATATCTCAGCAGCGGCGCAAAAGGCGGGTCGCTCTATCGAGGACATTCGTTTGGTGGCCGTCTCCAAGACTCATCCGGCCGAAAGTGTCCGTGAAGCGCATCACGCAGGACAAAATCTTTTCGGCGAAAGTCGCGTCCAGGAAGCGCGCGCCAAAATCCCTGAGCTTCCTTCCAGCCTCGAATGGCATTTTATTGGGCACCTTCAGAAAAATAAAATTCGGCATGCCCTGCCATTATTTGAGTTGTTCCACAGCGTCGACTCGCTCGCGCTGGCGAGTGATATCAGTCGCATTGCCGACGAACTCGGAAGCCGTCCGCGAGTCCTGCTGGAAGTGAACGTGTCGGGAGAGGGGAGCAAGTTCGGTTTCCGTCCGGAAACGCTTCGCGCGGAGATTGAGAATCTTCTGGCCCTTCCGCGCCTAACGATTGAAGGATTGATGGCTATTCCTCCGCTCGCGCCGGAAGCCGAAGGTTCGCGAAAATTCTTTGTTAAACTGCGCGAGTTGCGTGATGAGTTGCAGACTGAATTCCAGCTGCGACTGCCGGAACTATCGATGGGAATGACAAACGATTATCCAGTCGCGATTGAAGAAGGCGCAACCATGGTTCGAGTCGGCACGGCTATTTTTGGAGACCGGCCGAAGATGGCAAAACGCAGCGAATTTGAAGAATAGCAACGGCCCCCCCGCGACGCGCGCATGACGCTGACACCAAACAATATTCAAGTGATCGGGCAGGATCTCGCGATCAGTTGGAGTGATGGGGTGGAAAGCTTTCTTGAGCTCCAAAGTTTGCGCCGCGCCTGCCCGTGCGCCGCCTGCGGAGGTGAACCGGATGTCCTCGGAAATGTGGTTAGGCCTAACGTAACCTACAACTCGTCGAGCTTTGAACTGATACGGTTCAATATTGTTGGCGGTTACGCCGTCCAGCCCCACTGGGGTGACGGACATGATAGTGGGCTTTACAGCTATCGCTATCTCAGACGGCTGGCGGGCTGAAAAGCGGAAAGCGGAAAGCGGAAAGGCGGAAAGCGTTCGTCCTCAATCCTCTCCCGGAGGGAGAGGAAGGAATCCGGCAGAAAATTGCCAAGAATCGGATTGCCTTGCGGCACGAGTCTGGCTGAAATCAGGGACGCGCCTGATGAATTTCCTGGTCAAGGTATCGGTGGTCATCATTTGTCTCGTTGTCTGCGGGACGGCCACGGTAGTTATGCCGAAAGCCGGCGAAGGGATGGACCGCACCGTTAACAGACCGATCCCGGTAACGAACGGATACAAGGCGCGCACCTTCTGGCTGAAGGTTTAGCATTGGCGGAATATCCCTCACCCTAGCTCTCCCTTTCTGAGGAAGGGCGAGGGAAAGACGGCTGCGCCGGGGCCGCTGCTATTTTCTTCTTCCTCGCCCCGCTCTGCGGGGAGAGGATCGAGGTGGGGGCAAGCCCTAATCCCTAGCGAGGTATCGTAATCCGAAGAATTGATGCCGCTTTGGTTGATGGCGCGAGCGCTCGACTTTTGCTGTTCGCAGGTAAGAGAGCCAGATCGCCCGGCTGGAGATTTGTTCCCGCACAGGCGAGCTCGCCTCCGAGGACACACACAATCGCGAAGTCCCCGGCCGGCGCGAGCTCACGACGTTCCGTGAGATTCCATTTTTGGATCTCGAACAATTCATTTTTGATTAAGACCTCTCCAGTCGGCTTGATGGGCTCCGGCTGGCAATCATTGAAATCGATGCACTGCAGCGCCTGCTCAATGTGGAGTTCGCGCGGCTGCCCGGTGTCATCGACGCGGTCCCAGTCGTAAACCCGGTAGGTGGTATCGCTGTTTTGCTGGATCTCGACTAACAAGTTTCCGGCGCCAATGGCGTGAAACCGGCCCGCCGGAAGGAAAATGCCATCGCCTTCCTTGACCGGGACCGAGTGAATGTGATCGGTCACATTGCCGCTGGCGATGGACCGGTTGAATTCTTCCGGCGACGTGGTGGCACGAAGTCCTGCGTAAATTTTCGCGTTCGGATCCGCTTTGGCTACGTACCAAAATTCCGTCTTCGGCTCGCCGTTGAGCCGCGGAGCGATGTGCGCGGGTGGATGCACCTGAAGCGACAGTGTGTCGCGAGCGTCCAGAAGCTTGATCAGGAGAGGAAAGCGGGGCGCACTCTTGGCGGCGCCGAAAATTTCCCCCCGATGATTTTTCCAAAGTTGGTGAAGTGAGATGCCCTTCAAAGGGCCGCTGCGGACAACGCTTTGTGCTTCCGGCCGATCAACCAACTCCCAGGATTCGCCGATCTTACGTCCGGCCGGAAGTTTTTTGCCGAATTCGTCCTCAAGGCGCCTTCCGCCCCAGATGCGTTCTTGAAAGATCGGCTCGAAAAGCAAGGCCGCCCCTGAGTGTGTCTCCGTCATCTGCTTAAACGTGAGAGCCGTCTGTGTGCCGATGCCTCATTTTTTTGCCGGCGGGTACGGTGCAACGGCCCGATGATTTGTGATAGGCATCCCATATACTAATATGGCCACTTTCATTTGAACATGAAGCGCCCTGCTATCGTCAGTAACTGGATGCCGGTCATTGCCTGGATGGTTCTTATCTTTCTCGGCTCTTCGGATGCGCTTTCCGCGGAGCATACGTCTCGTTTTATCGTTCCTTTCCTGCATTGGCTTAATCCAACGATGTCTCCTGCGACGATTGCCACAGTTCATATGGCCATCCGAAAACTCGGGCACTTTTCTGAGTACGCGATCCTGGCGACCCTGATCTGGCGTGGTTTTCGCGGGACTCTTTCCATCTCGGGCGTTTTGCTCGCGCTCTGTGCCTTCGTCACCGCCGCGGTTTTCGCTGCTTCGGACGAGTTTCACCAATCGTTTGTCCCGACGCGTACGGCCTCAGTGCACGACGTCATGATCGATTGCACGGGCGCGCTCTTTGCCGTGGGGGTGTGCGCTGTGCTCGCTCTTCGCCGACGGCCGGCGAAAGCGTAGGGCTACCCGGGAGGCGGGTGTCGACTCCATAAAAGGCATTGCTGGTTGCGCGAGGGCGCGGCCTCACTTATTACTCAGTTCTCGCGGGCCTGTAGCTCAGTTGGTTAGAGCATGCGCTTGATAAGCGCAGGGTCACTGGTTCGAATCCAGTCAGGCCCAGATTGTCCGCGGTTATTGCGACGGACTGGGGGACGGAGAGCTTTTGGCTGAGCTGTGGTGCCCGCCGCTCTTGTTGCGATGATGCTTCGGCGTCCCCGACGGCTCAGACTTGCCGCCACCCGTGATATCGGTCGGCGTAGGGCTGGCGTAAGGATTTTTATCCGGATCTCCGGTAAAGGAAGCTCCGCCAGTCGACGGCACACTGCCCGCCGGGCCGCTGCCTTCGCCATGCTGGCCGCCGCCGGTTCCGCCACTCGATCCTCCGGTATTTCCCGTCTGCGCCTGCGCTCCAAAAAAACTTAGCGAAATGCTTCCGACGATCAGCAGGGCCAATGTTGTGATTCTACTCATGAGTTTCTCCCAGGTTGTCGCCCACAGTCTATCATAGGAACGTATTTGGGATAGATGGTGCGCGCCTCGTCATTGCCAGAGTTGACGAACGGCTTCAAGCACGGGATTCAATCTTCCATGCCGGAAGCTGTCTCACTGCATCGACTTCTCGCGCGCTCGATCGACTACGCGGGGCTGTTTCCGCCTTGCAGTCTTGAACTGGGAGCTGCCCTGGCCAATCAGGCAAAATATGTTCGAAGCGACGACAGCTGGATGCTTTCTGCGTTCGTATTGCCGGTAGCGCGATTCAACGAAGCGCAACTGCACCTCGGCCAATTCACACCCACTCACCCGCTTCGTCTGTCCGCACTGGGCGCCGCCAAAGGATCGGCTGCAGAATTTCGCGACGAATTGAAAGCAGTGGCGGAGGGCATCAGGGCGGTTCAGGCACAAAGCGACGGTTCTGTTGCGGTGGAACAATTGGAGATGGCTTTGCCAAAGGAAGGAGCGAGCGTTCAATTGCTCGAAGAGGTTCGCGCAGCTGTTTTGCCCCTCAATCTCCCGACATTTTGGGAAGCACCGGCGAAAAGCGCTGCCTCAACGATTGCGATGCTGGCGCAGACTAACGAGAATAACGGGAAAAGGCGTTTGGGATTCAAGTTGCGCACTGGCGGAGTTCAAGCCGATGCGTTCCCACCGGCTGGTGATATTGCCCTGGCTCTCGCTGAAGCGGTTCGGCATGGCGTGCCGATCAAGTTCACCGCCGGTCTGCATCATCCGATCCGTCAGTTCCGCGATGAGGTCGGCACGAAAATGTACGGATTCCTCAATGTTCTCGGCGCCGCTGTGATGGCTGTTGAGCATGACTTAACCGCGGATCAGTTGGTGCCGATGCTCGAGAGTGAAAACATCAGTGAATTCTCGTTTTCAGATACCGCCTTTAAGTGGCGCGACTGGAGCGTTGCCACACCGCAAATTGAAACGCATCGCGAAATGATCACTTCGTTTGGCAGTTGCAGCTTTGACGAGCCCCGAGATGACTTGCGCGGGCTCGGCTTGCGGTAACGATTGCCGGCCAGCTTCGCTAAGGTCGCTTTTGTTCACTCGGCGGCGGCGAAGGCGTTGTCTTGGTGAAGTCCAAGAACGCGTCGATCGCGCCAGCTTTGGGGTCTTTCCTGGTCGGGAGATCACGCATTTTCGTCGTTTTGGTTTTGGTCTTTTTCATATGGTCGCTCCTCACCCCTTTCTGCAGAAAATCTCGCCGCAGGTTACGCGAAAGATGACCCTAACCCGCTTCCGGGCGGGCTCGTTCGCGTAGGACTTCGCCTGACTTACCGTCGGCCTCAATTTGCGATAAGGTTCGGGGCATTGCTATGCGCCGTGAACGCCCTTGCCTTTAATAAGAGTCTCGGTTCCGGCGGGACGTTCGTGACCACCGATTGGACGGTCGTCCTGTCAGCGCAACGGCTCTCGCCAGCAGCGACGGAGGCGCTGGAAAATATCTGTCGCAACTACTGGCGACCGCTCTACGCATTTGTGCGGCGGGAGGGTTACGCACGGGAGGAAGCGCAGGACTTAACCCAGGCCTTTTTTGAGCGGTTCTTGGAACGCAGAGACCTTGACGCCGTCCGCCGGGAGAAAGGGCGATTGCGTTCCTACTTTCTAACGGCGCTCAAGAATTTTCTAGCCAACGAGCGCGACCGCGCCAGGACGATCAAGCGTGGAGAAGGGCAGCGACTTATCCCGCTCGACGAACTAACCGTCGAGGCGAGCGCAGATCTGACGACGGCAAATCATTTGAGCGCGGACCGAATCTTCGAGCGACGCTGGGCGTTGACGGTGCTCGAACAAGTCTTCGCGCGACTGAAAAAAGAATACGCTGCGGCGGGAAAGACTGAATTATTCGAGCGATTCAAAAATTTCCTGGTCGATGAAGATCGCCAATCGCAGTCAGAAATCGCGCATGAATTTGCGATGAACGAAAATGCCGTCAAGCAGGCCTTTCATCGCTTTCGGCAGAGATACCGTGAAATTTTGCGCGAGGAAATCGCGGCTACGGTCGCGGCGCCGGGCGATGTCGAAGAAGAGCTGCGCTATTTGATCGCGGTTTTACGCGCGTAACCTGTGGACGGATTTCCTGTAGGAAGTGTCGGGCAATCGCCCGGCATGTCTGACGAAATTTGTGGAAAATGCGGCGCGGAGGTTTCCATCGAAATGGATTCCTGCGCGGCCTGTCTGCTGGAAACCGGACTGGACTCATTTTATGAGTCAGGGAAGGAAAGATCCACTGTTCATGCGGTGCGATCGGATTTTGGAGACTACGAATTGCTCGAAGAAATCGGGCGCGGCGGTCAGGGAGTCGTTTATCGGGCCCGGCAAAAAAGTCTTAACCGAATCGTTGCGCTGAAAGCGATCGCGCTTGGGCATTGGGCGAGTGAGGCGCATTTGCGACGTTTTCGTCTGGAGGCGGAAACGATCGCGAGTCTTGACCAGGCGGGCATCGTGCCGATCTACGAGGTGGGTGAGCAGGATGGCCACTGCTACTTCACGATGAAATTCATCGAAGGCGAGCGGCTCGACCGGCTCGTGCAAAGGGACTTGGTGCCAATCCTGCGGGCCGGACAAATTGGGGCGGAGCTGGCGCGCACGGTCCAGTATGCGCACGAGCGCGGCATTCTGCATCGAGATATCAAAGCTGGGAATGTGTTGATGGATGCCAGCGGCAAAGCCCATTTGACCGATTTCGGGCTAGCGAAATTGATCGAGCAAGAGAGCACGATCACCAATACGCAGGATTTGTTAGGGACGCCGAGCTACATGGCACCGGAGCAAATCACCGGTGTGAAGGAGCAGACGGCGGCAACCGACGTCTACGGACTCGGAGTGGTCCTTTTCGAAATGATCGCTGGCCGCGTGCCATTCCTCGCGAGCGCGAAGTATGATTTGATTCGTCAGGTTCTCGAGAGCGAGCCACCCCGGCCACGCTCTCTGAATCCCAAAGTCGACGCCGACCTTGAAACAATTTGTTTGAAGTGCCTGGAAAAGGAGCCGGTGCGTCGCTATTCATCCGCGCTCGCTTTGGCGGAGGATTTGGAGCGCTGGTTGCGCAAAGAACCGGTGCAGGCGCGGCGCAGCGGGATTTTTATTCGCGGCCGAAAATGGATCCAACGCAATCCGGTGCTCTCGGCGGTAACGCCGTTAACGGCCGCGCTTGTTGCGATCGTGACGGTGTTCTTTTGGCGAAGTGCCGACGGGCAACTTCCTATTACTGGCGTTGCGGTGCTGCCTTTCGAAAATCTGAGCGCAGACAAAGAGAGCGCCTACCTGGTCGATGGAATTCAGGGCGAGATTCTGACGCGCTTATCGAAGATTGCCGACTTGAAAGTCATTTCGCGGACATCCACGCAAAATTACAAGAGCCGGCCGGAAAACCTGCGTGACATCGCCAGGCAACTTCGCGTCGCCCACGTCTTGGAAGGAAGCGTGCAAAAAAGCGGCGAGGCCGTGCGAGTCAACGTGCAGTTGATCAAAGCGGCCAACGGTTCTCATCTTTGGGCCGACACTTACGACAGAAAGCTAATCGACATCTTTACGGTCGAGACCGAGGTGGCCAGGACCATAGCCGATCAGTTGCGGGCGAAGCTCACTGGTCAAGAAGAGCGGGTTATCGCGGACAAACCAACCGATAACCCCGGGGCCTACGACGCCTACCTGCGCGGGCTGGCTTATAGTTTGAAACTTACCTACGTGCCGGCCAACGCGCTTGCGGCGCAGAAATATCTCAGGGAATCGGTGCGCTTGGATCCGAAGTTCGCCCTGAGCTGGGCCTTGCTGTCATACGTGGATGCACGCGAATACATCACACGAAATCTGGAACCGACGCTTGCCCTTCGCGAGGAAACACGGCGGGCGGCGGAAACTGCGCTTTTTCTTCAGCCGAACCTCGGCGAGGCGGTCCTGGCCCAAGGGTATTATTATTACGCCTGTCAAAAGGATTACAAAACTGCCGAGCGTTACTATGAGCAAGCACGCCCGCTCCTGCCGAACAGCAGCCGTGTTCCTGAATTACTGGCCTACGCCGCGCGGCGGCAAGGCCGGTGGGACCAGAGCGAGTCGTATTTCACGGAAGCCGAGCGGCTTGATCCGCGCAACGTTTATCTGCTTACCCAGCACGCACAAACTCATATCTTGCGCCGCCGATTCCCTGAAGCACAGCGAAAGCTTGAGCAGGTTCTCAACATTACACCGGACGATCCCGACGCGCTTGCGATCATGGCCGGTATCGCGCAGGCCGAGGGCGACCTGACGCGGGCTTCGACCCTGCTTGCTCCGCTCCGCCTCGCGGTCGACGACCCTAGCGTTTCAGCAGCAAAAGTTTACCAGGCGATCCTGGAGCGCCGCCCGTCATCGGTCATCACTGAGCTGAAGGAGATACTGGCGAAGCCTGATCCCGCGTTGGGTTATCACTACGACGAACTGCGCTTCTGGTTAGGCTGGGCGCAAGAAGCGAGCGGGGATCATGCTGGTGGCCTGGAAACGTTCCAACAGGCGCGTAACGAACTGCAATCTTTCGTCGCGGGGCAGCCGGAAAATAATAGCCTGCTGGAACGTTTGGCTCTGGCCAATGTGTTTCTTGGGGATAAAGCCTCAGCGTTCTCCTGGGCCGAACGCGCGATCGGCGCGGTCCCAATGGAGAAAGACGCGATGACAGGTCCTCGGGAGCTCGACATTCTTGCCCGGGTAGCGGCGCAGACCGGCGAGCTCGATCGTGCGATGGCCGCTTTGCAGACGCTGCTCTCGATCCCGTACAGTGGCGCCATGGTTGAGAGCGTGCCCCTCACCCCGGCGCTGCTCCGCCTTGATCCGATGTTCGATCCGCTGCGCAACGACGCCAGATTCCAGAAACTGGTCGCGCCCAACTCGCCGAAGGAGCGGTAGATCGGTAGCGGCGCCTCTAGCCGCGTTGCTCCTCGCGTAACGGTTTGTTAGGGCGCAGATCCGCGGCTCTTTTCGTGTGTGGTCAGCCCTTCAACCTCGGAGTCTTTCGGGGTTGTCCCAAGCGCGCTCTTTAACGCTTTAATATTTCTCGAGTTTTCTCCGTAACCTCGCGCCGGATCTACTGCAGTACGTGGTGAAAACTCGTATCAACGGTCATTCTCCCATGAAAACAAAAAACAATCCTTGCTCCGGGTTCTTCCTCGTTCGTCTTCTCGCAGTCCTGCTGCTTTTCGCAGGGGGCATCGCCCTGACCGTGGCAACGCTTTCAGCCCGCAGCCACCCACAGGCTTTGCCGGCAGGCGGCACGGTAACCCAAACAGCGCCGGTGGATGACGATCACGATGGCATCGATGACGCGCTCGAGCAAAAATTGGCGGATCGTTATGCCCCGATCGTTTTTATCGAGCCGGATGAGTCTAACTACCCGGTCAACGTCGACTGGTTCCTAGCCAGGGCACACCTGCAATATCACGAAGACTGTTTCTCCGATACAGATGATGACATTGGGCCAAATCCAATTGTTACCCAGTCGCTCCTCCTCCAACCCGACGGCGGCCCTTTTTGGCACGGCGGCCCAAATTGCGGGGCGACCGACATGGGCTATGGGCATCCACCACATCATCAGCTGACGTCGGTTTCGCCGGATCCGGATGGACTCTTTTCTGTCGGCTCGCACACGACTGGGTTTGCCGACCAGCAGGCTTTTGTCATCCCTGACCTGGATGACTCATACCATGTCGGGAGCACCGACCCGACAGAATGGAAAACCTACTTCCACTGTTACCCGACTTCCGATGGAGGCATTATGATCCAGTACTGGCACGTCTTCGCTTACAACGAGCTCGCTGTCGGCGATGTCGGCAATCACGGCGGAGACTGGGACGCATCCATCCAAGTCCAGCTTGACTCCTCACTGAGGATTGTCGGAGTTTGGTTTTCCCGTCACACAAACGACCATCCGGGCGATTTTCTGAAAATCCCCGATTACCGGTTGCACTTTGATCCAAGCGGTCTGCATCCACTCATGTCGATTGACGGAGGCGGACATGCCGCCTTTGCGAACGTCGATGATTACTGCGATCACGCAGCTCCGATTGTTAGCACAACAATAGTTTATCCAACTGATCTGAGCGATCCGACGAATCCGGCCAAACTCGACACCGCCACCTCCAACGTGGGCGGTTGCGGCGCCAACCATCAGTTTCTGGGCGGAATCACCTGGGAGACGTGGACGGGCGGTCTCGTGCGCACGATTGGGCAGCTTGAACATCCGATCGAAGCGCCTAACGGGCAGAGCAGGCACGGCGGCATGATCAATCTGGGAGAGTACAATCCGTGCACGCCGACCACCTGCTATCAGTCAGGCCAGGCGAGCAACCTGCTAGCCGGTGAATCGCACCCGCTTAACGGTCAGGTTTTCATCCAGTATTCCGGAAGATGGGGAAGTCTCCCCAGCTTTGTTTCCGCTGGCATTGGGGTTGGCCAGTCTCCGCGCGGTCCCGTGTTCCAGGGCTTTGTCGACAATGGCGGGAATGGTCCAAACCTTTATGCGGCTTGGTATAACCAGGGCAGCGATGTCGCTGCTAATCCGGTTAACAGTCATTGGCTGCAGGCGCCGACCACCTATTGTGCGATAGGCACGCCTTCATTCGCGGCTAGTGGCATCACTTATGTCACGCCGGCGACAAACTACACATTCGACAGTTTGCAATCCGCCGCCGCTGCGGCTTACGGGAATATCACCACCTACTACCGTTTTTACCAGGCGGGCAAACAGGTTCCCGATTTTAGCATTTACGCGGGCCCGTTCAATCTCGCTTCGGGGAGTTTTCCTCTACCGGATGGCAGTTATTTCATCGATTATTTCAGCATCGATGGTTTGGGAAACCGGGAAGCGCTCAATACCTTGAGCGTCACTTTGGCAACCGCCGCTCCGCCGGGCGCAACAACGTGCAACGGCGTTTATGGAGGCAGTTTCAAAGGAAACATGACCGTCTCCAGCGGCCAGGTCTGTACCCTTTTCAATGGGAGCGTCACTGGGAACGTGACCGTGAACCCCGGCGGCACCTTGGTGCTGAACAGCGGGAGCGCCAGCGGGAATGTCCAGCTTCAAGGCGGGGGGAATCTCGGCCTAACAAACGCGACCGTTGGCGGGAATGTTCAGGTCAACGGAGGAGGGACATTTACCATCGGACCCGGGACCACCATTAATGGCAACCTCGAGATTCAAAACATTCCCGCGGGGCCGGCCCATAATCAGATCTGCGGAAGCATCGTCAGAGGTAACCTGCAATTTCATAACAACGGCACGGTGGTCGATATCGGCGCCGCCGGATGCGTCGGTAACTCCGTCGGCGGAAACCTTCAGGTCCAAAACAACACTGCGGCCGTCAATATCTTTGGCAACACGGTCAGTCATAGTCTGCAATGCAGTTCGAACTCGCCTGCCCCCGCCGGGAGCGGCAACTCCGCAGCGGCAAAACAGGGGCAGTGTTCATCATTCTAGCTTGATCAAGTTTCTTCACCATTCCCCGTAACCTAGCACCGGAATCCCTGCAGTACCTGCGGTGAATACCCAAATCCCAAGGAGGTGAAGCAAAATGGAGAACAAGAGCTAAACCGCAAAAGAGAGAAGGCAAGTCAGATCCGTGACATCGTTCCAAAGAAAGATGCAAAAGGCGGACGGCCAATGGCGACCCTGCGACGGAAGTGAAACAACTCGCAAACATAAGGTGCTAGACGAAGTACTCGACCGAGCTATTCGTGCCCGGAGAGAAGAATCATTCGATAACCGACAAAGGGCGCGCCGGCGCATTTCGAGTGTTTCGCATTCGAAAGACGGCGTTTCTTTTGCTTTTCCGTCTGAGTTGCCATCGGGTTTGCCGCGGAAGCATTGGGAAAAGCGCCTGCTGGATAAGAGCGGCCCATTGACCCAAGCGCTAACTCAACCTGAGGAGCTTTTTGACACATTCATTGCGGCTGTGGCGATCTCCCGGGAACAGTCATTCCGCAGGAGCGCGAAACGTTGAAGGATTGACCCGCGCCAGAGTCTCGGATTCCAGGCTTACTCGACCCTCGAAGCCCTTCCCGCGGTGAGGTCTTACAGGTCCCCGCGTAACCTTGTGCCCGATTTCCTGTAGGAAAGGCTGTGAGAATATTGCATCGCCGGTTGCAGCCCTTTTTTCAGCCCCTTTACCCATCCCTTATGAAAACGCGAGTCTTTCTCTTTGTTAGCGTGGCCGGTCTTCCGTTGACCGTATTTGGTCAGGGAAGCCTTAATCCGCTAGGACCCCCCGGTCAGACGATGAAGTCGCTCGATCAAGTGGAAGCGCGTACCGTGATCGACCCGCGCCAGCCCAGCTTTACCTTTCCTTATACGATCTCGACCCCTGGCTCATACTACCTCGCGACAAACCTCACGCCGCCGGCGAACACGAATGCCATCGTCGTAAACTCCGATAACGTCACGATCGATCTGAACGGCTTTTCCATTACGGGAGTAAACAGCGTTGGTTACACCGCGATTCAGGTGGGCATAAGGACCGGCTTCTGCGCGCGCAATGGCATGGTAAACAAGTGGACGGCCTCAGGTCCTGGTGTCACTACAACCGGCGGCGGAATCAGCGCCCAATATGCCAGCGGCGCGCTCTTCGAGAAGTTGATCCTGATAAACAACTCAGGTGGCCCCGGGCTAACAACTGGCGATGGCTGCACCATCAAAGACTGCGTGGCAAGGAATCAACAGGGCACCGGATCAAACGGCATTCAGACCGGATATTCGTGCACCGTGGTGGACTGCACGGCCACTGGCAATGGCGGCAGCGGTATCTATTTCGCCAATGGGGGATCTGCCATCAATTGTTCAGCTACGGGTAACGGCGGAGATGGCATCCAATCTGGCGACGGCTGTTCGATTATTCATTGCACAGCGGGAACGTACTTCGTCGGCGGTTCCAACACCGGTTTTGGCATTAATGCAGGCGAAGGTTGTACGGTCACCGGTTCCACAGCCGCGGCCAATGGAAAATCCGGTATCTCGCTTGGAATAGGAAGCGCAGCCACCGATTGCACCGCCTTCGGCAACAGCGTGAACGGCATTGTTGCCAGCAGTTCCGGTTGCCGAATTACCAACTGCTCGTCGGGACAAAATCTCGTGGGGATTCTTCTGAACGCGGGCTCGACCGTGCGTGATTGTACCGTCCGCTCGAACCAGACCGACGGCATTTCCGGCGGCAGCAACTCCTTGATTGTGGGAAATAATTGCGACGCAAACGATACGAGCAATAACGGCTCCAAGGGCGGCATTAACACCGCTGGCAACGGCAATACCATTGACGGCAATAGCTGTACGGCGAATGGCTCGGGCGGAGGCATTATCTCGACTGGTTCGAACAACGTCATCATTCGCAATAGCTGCAGCGGAAATGGTTTTAACTACAATATCCCCGGCACCAACAACACCTACGGCCCTGTCATCAATATGAGTTCAGGCGGCGCGATCAGCAGCGCCAGCGGGACGGTCAATCCCTGGACGAATTGGATCCATTAAGTGCATCCCTTTGAAATTCTGTCGGATCTCGGCCTGGGTCTCCTGGGGATCAAGCAGGATGACGGCCCCGGTTGTTCGACTTCAATCACCAGCGCTGTGGATATTTCCGACGTTTCCTCGCAAACGATCCGTTCGTTGAAACCTAGAGGAGCCTATGTGATGAAGCGTCTCGTTTGTTTGATCGGCGTCCTCATCTTTCCGGTCATCGCCGTGGCCACCTCTACCATCGACCTAACCAATGAGTCTGCGTGGGGCGCAAATATCGGCTGGACCAACTGGCGGCCCGATTTCGATTCCACCAATACCGAAGGCGTCATCGTCGGCGAATTTATCTGTTCCGGTTACGCATACGCGGCCAACGTCGGCTGGATCAACCTTGGCAACGGATTCACGCCGTCGGCCGGCCACATTTATTATTCCAATTCTAGCGCGACTGATTTTGGCGTGAATTACACGGCCGATCCGACTCAGCCCGGTGTCGGCATTTTGCGCGGGTTCGCTTACGGAGCGAACATTGGCTGGATTAATTTCGAGGCGACAGGTAACCCGCGCGTCTCACTTTTCACCGGCACTTTCTCCGGTTATGCCTACTCAGCCAACTGCGGCTGGATCAACCTTAACGATCTCAATGGCAAGGTGCAGACCGATCACATCGCCATGGGGGCCGATTCGAATGGCAACGGAATCGCCGACGCCTGGGAATATCTTTACTTCGGCGGGCTGCTCGCACCGGGCCAGCAGAATGCCGCGTCGCCTAACGGAAATGGGATGACTCTTCTGCAAGATTACCAGGACGGAATCAATCCCACCGTGGCCAACGCTGGCCTGGGCATCACCGCTTTCACGACCAATGCGGGCGGCACCAGTTCGAGCGTGACTTTTACCAGCACAACTTCACGCCTCTATACCATTGAAGTGAACACAGACCCGAGCAGCATGTCCCTCAATTGGGCCGATAGTGGGCTCGGTCTTTTCGCACCGGACGCCAGTCCGACGACCACTCGTATCGTGACCCAGGCATCGGCGACGAAACGATTCTATCGCGTCAAGACGATGCGGCCTCTTCCATAGGGCGTAGCGTCCGTCCGAAGGAGCGGTAGGGCGCCGGATATCATTTGCTGCACCATCGAGGTGATGTGTGCGCAAAAAGACGCTAGAGTCAGGTTGTATGCCTTTGAAATCGTTCATCGATATTTCGCCCGACTCGCATTTTCCGATCGAAAATCTGCCCTTCGGCATTTTTGAACCGCGCGGCCAATCGGGCGCGCGGGTTGGAGTCGCCTTGGGAGACTCGGTGGTCGATCTGTCGGTTCTCGAGGCACAGGGCTTTTTCAAGCCAGCGCTGGCGCAGCCGGTTTTCGCGCAGGATGCGCTCAACGATTTCCTCGCGCTGGGGCGACCGGCATGGAGTGGAGTCAGGCAAACCTTACAATCCTTGCTCTCGGCGGAGAACCGCCGATTGCGCGACGACGCCAATCTGTGCCGGCAGGTTTTTCATAAGCAGAGCGAGGTCACAATGCGGTTGCCGGTCCGGATCGGTGATTACACCGATTTTTATTCGTCCTATCACCACGCGCACAATGTCGGGACGATGCTGCGCGGGCCGGAGAACGCGCTCATGCCCAACTGGAAGTGGCTGCCGGTGGCGTATCACGGACGGTCAAGTTCCGTGGTGGTGAGCGGAACCGATGTGCGGCGCCCTCACGGGCAGACGAAAGGGGCCGATGCGCCCTCTCCGATTTACGGGCCTTCCAAAAGTTTCGATTATGAGCTGGAAGCAGCGTTTCTGATCGGGCCCGGTAATTCGTTAGGGCAACCGGTACCAATTCAAGAGGCCGCCGATCACATCTTCGGCCTTGTGTTGATGAATGACTGGAGCGCGCGCGACATCCAGGCGTGGGAATACCAGCCGCTGGGCCCGTTCCTGGCCAAGAATTTTTGCACCAGTATCTCCCCCTGGGTGGTTACGCTGGAGGCGCTTGAACCTTTTCGCCGGCCCTTGCCGAAACAAGATCCGGCGCCGCTGGCCTATCTTGAACGGGCGGACGATTTCACATTCGACATCGCCCTGGAGGCTTCGATCAAGACGGCAAAAATGAAAACGCCAGAAGTGATAACCAGAACGAATTTTCAGAATCTCTACTGGAGCATTTCCCAGCAGCTCGCTCATCACACCGTCGGCGGATGCAATCTTCGGCCGGGCGATTTGCTGGCTAGCGGGACGATCAGCGGCGCGGATGAAAAATCCCGCGGCTGCATGCTTGAACTGACCTGGCGCGGTGCGAATCCATTAAGCTTGTCCACCGGTGAATCACGCAAATGGCTCGAAGACGGGGACACGCTCTCCATAACAGGCTGGGCACAGGGGGATGATTACCGGGTCGGTTTCGGTGAAGTTGCGGGTAAGGTTCTCCCGGCATCAGGATAATTCCTATCTTGCGTGAGCTTTAAAGTCTGGCGTTGACATTCAAAACGCAGGGAGTTCCCCTGATGGCCGATTGGAAAAAGCGGACTCGAACTTGTCTGGCAAGTCTCACCGCCACCGCCTGATAGGCGGAGTTTTTGCGTTAACTGCGGCTGTAGTGATCAGCTCAACGTTGATCACATTTTATTTTGGCAACCGCGTCCTGAGCGGACATGTGCGGGAGGCGATGCGGCGCGAGACAATGGCCGACCTCGAGCAGTTGGAGTCAACCCTGAAGGACGCGGAGACCGGTCAGCGCGGCTTTCTCATTTTCGGGGACGAGCGTTACCTCGCCCCGTACCGGGACGCTACCGCGCGACTGCCCACATTACTCAAGACAATGAGGTCTTCGCAGAGCAGCCATCTCAGCGAAGACGATTTCGCGATCCTCGAAAAACTGATCGATCGAAAATTGGCCGAACTGCGCACCACAGTCGATTTGCGTCAGGCTCAAGGATTTGATGCGGCGGCGGCGGTGGTGAGGGGGGACGAAGGGCGCGTGATCATGGAGGATCTGCGCAAAAATATTGCGCGCCTGAAGGCCGATCAGCTCGCCAGTTTGCAACGGGAAGTGGCGCTCAGCGATGAGACCACGCGAACGCGCACAGCTGTTTTTATCCTCACTGGAGTACTGAGCGTCGCATTTCTAGTGTGGGCTTATCGCTTAATATTGAAATCGCTGCTCGAACGCGATCGCGCGTTGGCGGTTGCGCACGAACGGGGGCGCGAGCTTCAGGAGCAAAAGGACCTTCTCAGCGTCACTCTCGCCAGTATCGGCGACTGTGTGGTTGTCACTGACAAGGAAGGCCGGATCACCTTCATGAACGGAGTGGCCGAACTCGTTACCGGCTGGAAGTTCGCTGAGGCCAGGGGACAACCGACAAATAACATCTTTCGGGTGATGAACGAAGGGACACGTCAAGCGGTGGAGAGCCCGGTCGATCGCGTCATCAGGGAAGGAGTGATCGTCGGACTGGCCAATCACACTCTGTTGATCCGGAAGGATGGGACGGAGGTCCCCATTGACGACAGCGGGGCGCCAATTCGCGATGAAAGCGGCGAGCTGCGCGGGGTGGTTCTCATTTTCCGAGATTTCTCAACTCATCGCCGGATCGAAAATGAACTCCGCGCTGCCAGGGATGCGGCAGAGGATGCGAACAAGGCGAAAGACCGGTTCCTGGCGATGTTGTCGCACGAACTCCGTACTCCGCTGACCCCGGTGCTGGCGACGCTGAATCTTTGGGAAGCTGGCAAGGACCTGCCACCTTCGATGGCGGCAGATGTTCGAATGTTGCGCCGCAGCGTGGAGCTTGAAGCCCGCATCATTGACGACTTGCTCGATCTAACGCGGATTTCGCGCGGGATGCTTTCGTTAAACCCGGAAAACGTCGACGTCCACGCCGTCTGGAAATTCCTCATCGAGCTTTCCCAGAACGAGTTGGGGGAAAAGAAATTGCAAGCCGCAATGGAGTTAAACGCCACCGAGCACCACGTCCATGCAGACACCGCGCGTTTGCAGCAGGTTTTCTGGAATATCCTGCGAAACGCGATCAAATTCACCGAGGCTGAAGGAAAGATTATCGTCAAGACCTCGAATGACGAGAGTGGGAACATTGTCATTGCGATCTCAGACAGCGGCATTGGAATGACTCGCGAGACCATTTCCCGAATGTTTTTGCCTTTTGAGCAGGCGGACCCAACGCGCCGGAGTCGTTATGGTGGGCTCGGCCTGGGAATGGCAATCTCCAGCGCGCTGGTCGAACTTCTTAAAGGGAAACTCGCCGCAAAAAGTGACGGCCTTGAACGCGGCAGCACCTTCATCGTTACGCTTCCAACCGTTCCGGCAGCGCGCGAAGATATCAAGGCAGGCGAGGTAGCGCCCGCGCCCATCGCAGGAAAGACCAAAATCCTTCTGGTTGAAGATCACGCGGATACTGCTGTGGCCCTTTCGCGACTTCTTTCGAGCAGAAATTATCAGGTAAGAACCGAGAACACCGTGGCGTCCGCGCTTGCGGCAGTGAGAAGTGAGAAGTTCGATATTCTCCTGTGCGATCTCGGCCTGCCCGATGGAACGGGTTTGGATTTCGTGGCGGCCGCGCGGAAGCTTTCCAATGCTCCGGCCATCGCGCTCACCGGCTTCGGGATGCAGCAGGACATCGAACGGGCGATCCAGGCGGGGTTTGCCGCGCACATGACCAAGCCGCTGAACTTGCAGAAGCTCGAGACAGAAATTCGCCGCCTGCTGGAAGCGCCGCGCTGATCAGCTTTCAGTTCGTTAAGTCCGCCAGATCGTCGGATTTCGAATTCAGATGATGTCTGCGCGCGTTCACCAAGTATCTTCGCCGTGATGACTCGGACCCGATGGTTACTCGTGGCAGCCATCATCGTGGCCATCCTTCTGCCAGCCGCTTATTTCGGGTCCGAGCATGTCGTCGGCCGAATGCTGGAGACACGTGGAGTCCGAAAGCTTCTCTCCGGCAAAACCGCCAAGGTTCTTGATTGTGAATCGGGATATCTTCCGCTGAGTGCGAATGGCCGAGTCGTTTGGTCGCCCGGATTTCTCGGAAAAGCCACGCCGCCCCGCGCCTTGACCGAATTGCGCGCTTCTTCTCTGTGGGCGCAATGCAGTCTTTCCGAACTTTGGCGAGCCAAGTGGCGTCTCGATGTCGTGCACGTTAGTCATCTGCAAGCCGCCTATGGTGAAGCGGCCGCGAGCCATATCGACCGCAGCGAGTTTCGTCCGCCGGAGTTGAGGCCACCTTTGCAGACGGAATCGCCCCTTGAGGTCGATATCCGCGTGATCGATGTGACGCAACTCGATCTCTATTGGGGCACAACTTCGGAACGAGGCGGCGAATTCCGAAAAGTTCACGCGCAATTTTTTCCTCGCGACCACAACCTCGCCGTCCAGGCGGAGGGAGGAACCTTTCATCAAAGCAAGTGGCCCGAAGCGCGGCTATTAGGTTGCAAACTTTTCTTCGCCAAGCCCGACCTTCGAATTGATGAAGCGGCCCTCGACCTCGGAGGCAAGGGAAACATCAGCGTGTCGGGCCACTTTCAGTTCGCGGAGAAGCAGTCGATGGATTTGCAATTGAAGTTGTCACAGTGTCCGATCGAACCGTTTTTCGGCGATCCGTCGCGGTGTAAAGCCACCGGAGAATTCGATGCCACAGCCCATCTGGTGAAAGACGCGAGCCAGCAGGACTCGGCTCGAGTGACTGGCGCGATCGAAAAGACGAACGCGGTTTTGCAGAAGATCGAGACCTTGCAAAAGCTGGCTGCGTTCACCGGACGAAAGGACCTCGCCAATCTGCCGGTCGATCAATTGAAGGCGGATTACGATTGGAACTCGCCTGTCTTGACCGTGAAGAATCTTGTCATGGAGTCCAAGAACATCGTTATCTTCGAGGGCGAGTTCGTGATGAAAAACGAAAAAGTCGATGGCGAATTCGAGATGGGAGTCGCGCCGGACCTGGTGGACAAATTTCCGGGAGCGCGCGAGGAGGTTTTCACCCGGAGCGAACGCGGATATCTCTGGACGCGGCTGGCTCTGAGCGGGCCCCTAACCAAATTACACGACAATCTCAAACCGCGTCTGATCAAGGCAGCGCAGGATCATTTCGCCAAAGGCCTGCTTGCGCCTATCCTAAAGCCCGGTCAGTCAGTCATCGAAGCGATCGAAGGATTATGAAGCATCTTTTATTGCCGGTTTTGCGAAGGCGCGCTGTGGTCGCCACCTTTAGCGCGATCGTGGCCATGGGCTGCCTGTCCTCGTGCGCCAGCCCGACTCAGCGACAGCATTACAAGGTCGAGCACCAGTATTCCACAAGCGATCCGCAGTTTGAACGCACGATCAACAACCTGTTAGGCCCAGGACTGCGCTCCGGGAACAAGATTACCACCCTTCGCAATGGTGATGAGATTTTTCCAGCAATGCTCCAGGCCATTCGATCGGCCAAGCGTTCGATCGATTTCGAGACCTATATCTATTGGAAGGGCAAAATTGGAACTGAATTCGCCGAAGCACTGGCCGAACGCGCGCGCCACGGCGTCAAGGTGCACGTGATCTTGGATTGGCAGGGCACCCAGAAAATGGATCTTGCCTCGAAATCGCTCATGAAAGACGCCGGCGTCGTAATCGTCGAATACAACCCGCTCGCCTGGTATCGCCTGAATCTTTGGTACAGCCCGTCTCGGCTTAACAATCGGACTCACCGCAAACTGCTCATCGTCGATGGCAAGGTTGGCTTCACCGGTGGTGTCGGCATTGCTGACGAATGGGACGGGCATGCCCAGGATAAGAGTCACTGGCGTGATAATCATTACCGGGTCGAAGGACCGGTGGTAGCGGAACTGCAGGCCGCGTTTCTCGATAACTGGTTGCGCACTAACGGCAGTGTTCTTCATGGCAATGATTACTTCCCGACCCTGGCGGCTGCCGGTTCATACAAGGCGCAAGCTTTCAAAAGCTCCGTTCGAGGTGGAAGCGAAAGTGCGCGGCTTATGTATTTGATGTCCATTTCGTCGGCCTCGAAAAGCGTTCGCATGGCCAACGCCTATTTCATTCCGGACAAACTCGCCATCGACGCATTTGTGGAAGCGGCGCACCGCGGCGTGAAGATCGAAATCATTGTTCCGGGGCGACACATCGACCAGCAGGCGGTGAGGAAATCTTCGCGGGAGAAGTGGCCCGAGCTGCTCAAGGCCGGGATTAGAATTTTTGAATACCAGCCGACAATGTTTCACTGCAAATACCTGATCGTCGACCACGTCTGGGTTTCTGTCGGGTCTTCGAATTTTGATGCGCGCTCGTTTCGGTTGAATGCCGAGGCGAACCTAAACGTGCTGGACCCTCAGTTTGCCGCGCAGCAAGAGCGGGTATTCGAACAGGACAAGGCGAAGTCGAAGGAAATGACTCTGCAAACCCTGCAGCGAGAACCGATTTGGGACAAGGTCCTGAACAAAGCCGTTTTACCCCTCGATCCTGAATTATGAAAGCCGCCCGCATTATTTGCCTGGGATTAACGATGCTTCTGGCGCTGCCCGGGATCAGCAGTGGCCGGGACGCGCGTGAGCAGAAGCGCATCGACTTTTTGATCGATGGTCTCGCGAAACTGCCCGGTGCCGTTTTTATTCGGAACGGCACTGAGTACAAGGCCACGGACGCGCAGAGTCATCTCCGACAAAAGCTGGATTACGGAGGGGAGCGAGTGAAGACGGCGGAAGATTTCATCAAGTACTGCGCCTCCCAATCATCCATGAGCCACCGACCATACCAGATTCGCCTTGGCGACGGGCGAACGGTGGAAACGGCGGCGTTTTTTACAGAACAGTTGAAGGAATTTGATGCCCGATCCAAGTAGGCCTGCGTTTTCGGAAAATGTTGGCACGTTGACCAGGGGATGAGAAGCTGACCCAATGAATGCCGCGGACGAAAATCGTGCTCGAATTCTGCACGTGGACGATGATCCGCAGATTCGGTTGCTTATGGCCGGATCGTTACAGGAGTTTGGCTACAGCGTTGTGACCGCGGGGACAGTCGCGGAAGCGCTTCAACTCGCCACCGGGATGTCTTTCGATCTCTTCATCCTCGATGTCCGTTTGCCCGACGGCACCGGAGTCGAATTATGCCAGCTACTCCGGCGTCTTCACCCCAACGCGCCGATAGTCTACTACACCGGCTACGCGGACGAGGCTTCGGAGCGGGAAGCCTTGACGAAATGCGGCGATGCCTACCTCAAGAAACCGGTCTCGATCTCTGAGTGGGAGAAAACGATCTCTGAGCTGCTCGCGCGAAAGAAAACTTAGAAACGTTAAGCACTTGTCTCGTGCCGCCTTCGAGGCACGGGAGGGGAGTGCTGGCGCAGAGCTGAATCCTAGAAACGTGAGCATTTGTCCTCCGCCCGTTTAGAGGTGGAGGAGGGGGGATTGCTGGCGCAGAGCCTAACCGTTAGAAGCGAATCTTGGCGTAAAAGGTGACCGGACAGAATAACCGGTCCCCGGCGTTGTCGTTCACTTTGTTCAGATTGGGGAAGACGAATCCGGCCAGGTTCCCTCGATTGAGATCATTATCGTTATCCGATAATTTTGACTCGTAGCGCACGCCGGCGTCGGCTCCGAGAGAGAAGCATCTCGTGACTCTCACTTCGAGACCGGCCAGGACCGAGCCCGTTGCCACGGTGCTGTTGCCGTAAAACGCGCCATCAAAGAGAACGTCGCCCGTGTGGATATTTCCAGCATTGTCGGCCGCTCTGACCGTCACGCCGATGCTATCAACGCGCGTCGCGCCCCCGGAAAGAGAGATGTATGGCCTGATGCAATGATCTCGCGAGAGAAAGAGATAACGAAGTCCAACTTCCCCGCCATAAGATCGGTAATCGTCCCACTTATTCGCGAGTTCGAGTCCAACGGCGGCAATGTGCACATAGGCGTCGGTGGTTTGGCCATCGGCTGCGTCGTAGTTGAAGCGCCCGAAAAGTTCTACATGCTGACCAAGGGCATATCCGAGCTCGCCCTGAATGTGATAAGGCGTGTCGAAGGCGTCATTCCAGCTGGTGGAAGGAATGTGGAGGGTCGTGCCGAAGTTGCCCGGGATGGTGTGCTCACGGACGAAATCGGTTCCACCGTAATCCAGGTCAACGCCGCCGCCGATGCTGACATACCAATTGCATTCGGGCGGGGCCGTCTGCTCGACCATGTTTTTGTCTTTCGAATAATCGGAGATCGGCTGAGGTCCGGCCAAGGCCGAACCGATCGCAGTCAATGCGAGAATTCCAACCAGCAGAGGGTCCCGGAGAGATCTCATAATGCCGCTTCTGTAACTCCGCGCGGCGGCGGGTGTCGAGAGAATTCGACCCGGCCGGAAGCCCGGGCAATCGAGGGTTGGTCATTCCTCCGCCGTTATGTTTAAGTGCACCGGTCGTCGGGCCTATAGCTCAGCGGTTAGAGCAGGGGACTCATAATCCCTTGGTCCCAGGTTCGAATCCTGGTGGGCCCAGCCTTCGCTCGGAGCTGAAAGCGCGGAGCGAAGGCTGTCACGCCGGAGTCTGCGAAGGCCGACTCTTCGATAGCGTAATGCAACGCAGCTCCGAGACTACGGCTTGGCAGGCCAGCTGTGACATCAGATGGCGTTCGAATTTCAGCTTGGTGCGGAAGTCGCGCTCGACTAACTAGACGACTAAGCGTGAAGCCTTTCTGGTTCGTCTACATCATCACATCGAGCGATCACCCGAATCGACACTACACCGGTGTGACTCAAGACCTGAGGGTTCGACTGGGCGAACACAACCGCGGATCATGCCGATTCACCGCCCTTCATAGGCCATGGGGGGTCGAGACTTCCATCGCCTTTCGATCCGAGTCGAAAGCGCGAGCATTCGAGCGATATTTAAGGACCGGATCAAGTCGCGAGTTCGCGCGCCGGCATCTCTAGGGCAATGCGCACGTTACGAATCTTGCTCGAGGTAATCATCTTGAGCGCTATCATCCTCGCACCCCGCTGTTGGAACCACCAGCGGGTTTTCGTCGGTCACGACGTTTATTTCACCGACGCCGATTGTTATTCCCGCATGGCGCGAGCGCATCTCTGTTGGGAGCACCCGGGCGTTATTGTTAGGCATCACGATTTTGAGAATTACCCCGGCGGCACAGTTCCGCACACGACCGCGCCTTTTGATTACCTAATCGTGGGGCTTGCCGGTGCGATTTCCCTCTTCTCTTCCAACCCGCTCGATCTGGCTGGTGCCTGGATTTCGCCGATGCTCGCGGTGGCCGGTGGAATTTTCCTGTGGTTCTGGATGCGTCGGATTGGTTTTCGTTACCGCTGGCCCGCCCTGATTCTGTACGCCGTCAGCCCGATCCTGGTTCACGGAACAGAACTGGGCAGACCGGATCATCAGTCGCTTCTTATCGTGCTGGTAATCCTGGCACTGTGTGGCGAATGGATGCTGGCCACGAAACCGTCTCGCGCATGGGGTGTGTTCACCGGCTTCTCCTGGGCCATGGCTCTGTGGGTTTCGCTTTACGAGCCGCTCGTTCTGTTTGTTTTCATGCAGGTGCTTCTATTACTTTGGCGACGTGCCGCGGGTCCCTTCGAACCAGGTAGCTCCGTAAGGTTCAAGTGGATGGCTTTTGTCGCGACGATCGTTTTCGGTGCGGTTGTCGAGAGGCGAATTCCATCTCTCTCTTTTATTGATGATCCATTCGTTAGGAACTGGGGCGGCACCATCGGCGAGTTGCGGCATGTGCCGCTGCTGTCTTACGCCTGGTTTGAATGGGGAGGCTTTGTTCTGCTGGCTGCGCCACTGGCGTTTCTTGTCCGTCCAAAACTTCGTCCAATGCAAAGAGCCTGGTCAGGCCAGATTGCAAGTTTGCTTTGCTTGTTAGGCGGACTTTTCGTTCTAACGATGTGGCAGGCGCGATGGGGATATTTTCTTGTGGCGACCTTCGCCGTCCTGCTGCCTGCTCTCCTGGAATCGATCAAAAGCAGAATCCTTGTGTGGGCGGTTTATTTATTTTCCCTTTGGCCAGTGGCCAGTGCATGGGATACGCAGCTTTGGCCTAACGAATGCGGGGGTCGCGCAAAGACAGGAAGAGACGCGGGAAAAGGTCGCGCTCCGGGATCTCGCCGGTGCCATGCGATCAACCGAAACGCGGCCATTTATTGCGCCATGGTGGCTGTCGCCGGAATTGGCCTACTGGTCCGGACAACCGGGCGTGGCCGGAAGTTCCCACGAAAGCTTCCCCGGAATTCTTTCGACCGCCCGGTTTTATTCGTCGTCTGACGATGCGGCGGCCGAGGCGCATCCTTAGGCAAGGTCAGGTGATTTTTGTCCTGGCTTACGATGCCGATAGGGTCGCCCGGACGAGTGGAGAAATCCTGGGGACCCCTGTTCCTCCGTCGGGTCTTTGCTATCGACTGGACCGATTTCCCTCCCAGGCGCCCAATTTCCTGCAGCTTCTTAGGCAAAATTCGGGTGGGAAGCTCTATCAGATTGTGAATAACCGGTGAAAAACCTGTGCTTAAATCTTGGAATGAATTGACAGCACGATACCTGCTTATAATAATAGGCTGTGTTGAAAAAATTCATCCCGCAGAAGCCGATGTCGTCGATCGGAGAAGGATCGTTGATTTCGGGGACAGAAGAACACACCACCCGTTCTGCTTACAGCGAACAACCAAGACCATCATCATCAACCGATTACCAAAAAACTATGGCTGAACATTCCGGCAAAGACATCCTGTCAAGCGACGTCGAGATCAAAGGATCGATCAAATTTCAGAAGGAGCTCCTCATCGACGGCAAAGTCGAAGGCGAAATCAATTCCGAGGGCGTGCTGACCATCGGTGAAAACGCCGACATTCGCGGCGAAATCAAGACCAAGTCGATCACCGTTTTCGGCAAGGTTCAGGGCAACATCACGGTGACGAGCGTTGCGAGTTGAAATCGAAGTGCACCCTCCAGGGTGACCTTAAAGCCGCTCGCCTCGTGATCGAGGAAGGCGCGACCTTCATCGGCAAGTCGGAAGTGACCAGCGGTATGAGCGTTACTTCGGCCAAGTCGCAGCAATCGTCCGGAGATTGTGCGTAACGAAGAGTCCGTCAAAACCGGCTTTCGCCGCGCGCGCCTAAGGGAAGCAAGTTCCGCCGGGCGTTTCCGTGGGCAAACCGTCGCCTGC
Source organism: uncultured Verrucomicrobiae bacterium (assembly GCA_963824205.1). GTDB lineage: Bacteria > Verrucomicrobiota > Verrucomicrobiia > Chthoniobacterales > UBA10450 > JBBRDU01. The sequence goes on from CAWGOG010000001.1 coordinate 2,436,805, forward strand.
AAAAGTCAGTGTGGAGTGTCCACACTGCGGCTTTAAGCAGATGGACTATGCGGCGGCCAAGTCCACCATGTGCCGCCAATGCGGGCGGAGTTTCGCGCCATCGGCGCCGAAACCTGTCGCGGCGGTCACGGACGAAAGAGACGACCGTTGCCGCCTGTCGTGGAAGAACCGACGGGCATGCGAAAACTCGAAGGCTTGTGGGGCCGGCAACGCAGTCGCGTCGTTGCCTGTTTCGAGTGCAAGCGAAAGCATGAAGTCAGCGACGCCGCCACTTCGACTAACTGCCCAGGATGCAGCGCGCATATCGATTTGCGCGATTACAAAATCACCACGGCCTTTAGCCGATCGATTCGGACCCGGGGCGACATTCATTTGACCACCAAAGGCGATCTGAGCAGCACCAGCGTTATTTGTCACTCCGCCATTATTGAAGGAAAACTCCGCGGCAACCTGCAGTGCGAGGAATCTGCCACGATCGATTTCGTCGGCAAAATCCCCGGACGTCTAACGGCTCACTATGTCAGTGTGGAGCGCAAGGCGGACGTGCAGTGCTATCGACGGGTCCGGGTCGGAAGCATCGACATCAAAGGACGCATGTCGGGGAGATTATTGCCACTGGCGCGGTGAACATTCACAAGACCGGTGTTCTCGAAGGAAACGTCACGGCCAAGTCGCTGACGATCGACAAAGGTGGAATTTTCCTGGGCGGACTCGTCATCGGCCAGGCTGATCTGCACCAGGCCGAGCTTCTGCCCGAAAACCAGCCCACGGCGGAAACGGCGCAAGAAAAGCTTCTGCCGCCGGCGGCCGTGCAACCGATTCCCGCCACCTGACCGCGGCGTTGAAGCGTACGCATCATCCGCGGAGCCCCTACGAAAAGTTAGGCGGTTACGTTCATTTGCCGCGCCTGATCGACAAGGCCCGGCTCCAGCGCAAGGGCCTGCTAAACGGTTACAACTACAAGACTGTCGGTTTCGACAAACATCTTCTGGCGTTTCTGAAAGTGGATCCAGACGCTTTCGAAGAGATTGTGGGCCGGTTTGATGACGACGAGGCCATTCTCGAATGGTTAGGTCAAAACGGAATCCGACACGACGCCGAAGCGATCGACGAATGGAATCAGGCGATGATCTCACGCCATCCCGACACCGCCGCGAAGAAAGCGCGTTTCCTCCATTTTTTAAAGGAAGCTGGCGGGGAAGGGCGAAAGGATATTCGGACGTACTTCGATCTCATCGAGTTTGATGAGGGGCGGCTGAAGTAAGGTCTTCGCAACTGCAGGGCGACAATCTCCTGTAGCGGCGGTCTCTTAACGGGCTTTTCGAAACAGACGGTCAGCTTCTTCCAGGGTCTCTTTGCTTCCGATGTCGAGCCACTGACCCTTGATCTCGAAAGTGTTCACCGGCTTTCTCGTGTAGAGCCATTCCAGGAATCTCCCGGGTTGGTCGGGATTGTTGCCTTCCGACAGATACTTTGGGATAAGTGGCAGGACGTTTCGCGAGTAATAATAGAGGGCAAGCGCGGCCAGGGTGCTTTCCGGATTCTGAGGCTTTTCCTGGAAACGTGTGATCACGCCGGCGTCGTTCAACGTCACGCTGGCATACTTTTTCATGGCCTCGAGGCTGCCGACATCGAAAACAGCCACAACCGCCTCCTTGCCGCGCGCAAATCTAACGAAACCGTCCAATGGATCGGTGAAAAGGTTGTCACCGGCAATCACGATGAGATCCTCAGCCTCAAGGCCCGCTTTTGTTACCACGAGGTTGAGATCGCCAATCGCGCCGAGTTTATCGCCGTCACTGGTTGATCCATCGTTAATCACTTTGATCCGCATGTTCGGCGATCGTTTCTGCAATCCGTTGGCCCAGTCTTCGAACTGCGCCGCGAACTTGGCGTTGGTGACCACGTAGATCGTCCCTAAATCCGAAACCGCACCTAATTGCTCGATGATCCGTTCGATCATGGGCTTGCCTGCGATCTCGAGAAGGGGTTTGGCCTTGTTGAGCGTTAATGGATAGAGGCGGGTTGCATATCCGGCAGCCAGAATGAGAACGTTCATCACCGGGACGAGTCGCTGAAGTCGGTGCCACGCGCAAGGGCGGCGTTTTTTCAACGTTCAGCGCGCGTCCCGCTGCGGTCTTAGAGCAGTGCCTAGCTACGTTATGAATTGAGCAGAACAGCCGCCCGCAATTCCGACTGCAGCATGTTGATCCGGGTTGCGTCTGTGATTTTGTTGCGATTCTCGCTGTCGGTGACGTAAAACGTATCCATAGCCGCGCCGTTTTCCGTGCTGATTCGGGAAAGCGCCATGGTCACGGCACTGCGGCCAAAGCATTCCAGCAAGTCGTGGAGAAGTCCGATCCGGTCGGCCGTTTGGATTTGTATCAGCGTATATGTTGGGTGCGCCTTGTTATCGATCGTAATTTGCGTCGGGAACTCGACATCCCGTGGCCGTTTACTCGGGGCCTGCCGGCGCGTTTTATCAAGCAATGGGCTGAAATCGAACGATTCTTTTTGTAACGCGCGGCGCAAAGTTTCTTCGACGGCCGCGAAGTCTTTTTCGTCCGTAACGGCGTTACCCCTGGGGTCGCAAACGTGGAAGACATTCAAAACCGTTTGGTCGCCTCGCGTGAATGTGTCCACGCCGAGGATATTGATCGGAACCACCGAAAAAGATCCGGCAATCTTGGCCAGCAGGCGTTTTCGATCCCATGTGTGAAATGCCGCAATCGTGTGGCCGTGTTCCGGAAAAGGCTGCCAGGTCACCGCGGGAGTCAGCGGGTCCGGTCCCTCAGTCGCAATCTCGAGGAAATTCCGGAAGAGCCTTATGTCCCGGATCGCTTCCTCTTTCGAAATTCCCCGGAAATAGGTGTCGGGCATGAAATCGAAATGCGTCTCGATTTCGTCGCTGAAATCCGAAGGCAGTTCTATCCTGATCGTATCCTGAAGCCTGTCGCGTTCGATCCTCGCCAGATTATAATAAGATTCCTGGTCAGCCAGATACCTGGTGGTCGCGTGATAGAGCTGCCATACGAGCAACTCTTTCCAGTCGGACCAGGCGCTCGCACCCGTCCCCTGGCCGTCGGCCAATGTCAGGAGCATGAGAGCATTTAGATTACGTTGATTCTTCACCGAATTGGCCAGCTCAACGATGGTGGCGGGATCATCGAGGTTCCTTTGCTGCGCGATGTTCGAGAGGGTGATGTGATGATCGACCAGCAGAATGAGCGCTTTGCGTTGCTCTGGCGCTATTTGCAGACGCGACGCAACTCGTTGGGCAAAGACCGCGCTCGCTTCAGAATGTGGGCGCGCGCGGACGGCTTTGCCAGTGTCGTGGAGCAGCAGCGCCAGGTAGAGTATAAAAGGATCTTCCAGCGCCTCGAGTAATCGCCGGTATCCGGTCAGCTTTGAATCTTCCGTCCGAGCGAGCGCGTCCAGCTTGTCAATGCAGACGAGGGTGTGTTCGTCCGCCGTGTAGCGATGAAAAAACTCGTGCTGCACCAGGCAGGTCATCTGACCAAACTCCGGGAGATATCGGCCGAGAAAATCGACCCGGTGCATAATCCGAAGAATGCGGGCCACTTCGCCCTTGCGCGAAAGCATGGAGATGAACATTTCGCGCGGGATCTTCCCGTATTGAAACGTCCGGGTCACTTGACCCAGTCGCCGATGGACCAGGTCCTCAAGCTCCGGGCTCAAGTCGAGATGATGTTCCTGCGCGAGTTGGAAAACGCGCATCATCTGCGACGGATCCTGTTGAAAAATATCGCGACGGTCCGGATAAAGCCGTCCCTGTCTGACAATGAAAGATTCCAGCCGGGTCTCCGGATCGCGCCGCAGCGGTAAAAAGCTAAAGAACGAACGCGCGCGATCGGTCGCGTAACCTTCCACGAATTGTTCGGTGATGCGTTCGGTTACGCGGAAAATGTTTCGTGCGTGCCGGTAATAGTCACGCATCATGGTTTCACTGCGCAGTTGTCCTTTTTGGGCAGGATATTGAAGCCGCGTAGCGATCTGTTCCTGTAGATTCAGGTGCAGAATGTCGGTTGCGCGATTTGTGGCGTAATGAAGGTCGGTTCGCAACCGCAGAAGAAAGTCGTAGGCATGTTCGATGCGTCGTCGATCCGTTTCGCTCAACCAATTTTTGCCTACCAAATGAGTGGTCGTTAGGGCGCCCTCCTTGAAATAGGTCATCCAAAGAAGATTCTGGTAGTCTCGCAAACCACCGCATCCGTTCTTCAGGTTTGGCTCCTGCATGTAAACGCTGTCGCCAAACTTGTTATGCCGGCTTTCCTGGTCCGTCATTCTCATCTCGACATACTCGCGCTCGTGGCCAACGACGCACTTGGCCAGGAACTGTGCCCGAAAGAGGTCCGCGAGTTTGCGATTGCCAGCGAGATAACGCGCTTCGAGCATGGCCGTCTTCGTCATCATGTCCGAGTTGGCCTGCTCGATCGCGCCTTTAATGGATCTCGTGGAATGGCCGACTTTGAATCCGACGTCCCAAAGGGAGTAGAGGATTTCCTCGACAATGTTGGTGATGAAGGGCGAGATTTTTCCACGCCCGGAATCATGCAGGAGCATCACGTCGACGTCGCTCGATGGATTCAATTCGCCACGCCCGTAGCCGCCCAGCGCAATCAAGGCCATCGACTGTTCCTCACGCCCGTCGCTGCGCGCCGCTGCGATCGCGGCGGCGAAAACATGCTTCAAAAGAATATCGACCAATTCGACACGGAGCTGGCAAATTTCTCGACCTCCGCCCCCAGCCTGATGCCGTAACCGAAGGCGGTGCTCCTCGATTTTGAGGAAGCGCTTGTAAAGCGGCAGTACCTCCGTCGGCCGTTTCGCTTCAGCCGCGGCGAGTTGACTCTCCGCGTGGGCCAGGACTTGGTTCAGGTGGCGCGACATCCAACTAAGTGTCCGGTTTGGAATGTCCTATTGCAACTGGGCTTGCCAGGCGTTGAAAGCGCAGGCGATACGGCTGCCGCCACAGTTATCCTGCGTCCGCCAACCATCGTCGCGACTCCGTACCTTCTGTGGAGGCAGCCCTGTCGGCTGCGTCTTAGTAGCTCTGGGTCGACGGAACTCAGCCGTATCGATCAAAGCTCAATGGCGTAGCGCTTGAGCTTGTTGTAAAGAGTCGGGCGCTGGATCCCAAGGAGCTCGGCAGCTTTCTTCTTGTTCCCATGACATTGCGCCAGGGCCTGCAGAATGGTCCTGCGTTCCACTTCATCCAGGCTCGGAACGCCCTGCCGTGTCAGGGGACGTTCGCTTTGCTGCAAAGCGGGAGGCAGCTGCACTTCGGCGGGTAATTCTTTGACGCCAATGATGTTTTGGCGGGCCAGAACAACCGCATACTCCATGCAATTCTGCAGCTCACGCACGTTACCGGGCCAGGAATATTCCAATAACTTCCCGAAAGCATCCGGCGCGATCTCCGGTTCATCTTTTCCAAGTTGTTGAGCAAACTGTTTCACAAAAGATGTCACCAACGGTGGAATGTCCTGTCTTCGTTCACGAAGCGGCGGCACCTCGATCTGAAACGTATTCAAGCGGTAGTAGAGATCGGAACGCAGCCTGTTTTCGGACAAGGCCTGCGGGATGGGCCGATTGGTCGCCGCGATCACTCGGAAATTCGCCTTGACCGTGCGCGTGCTGCCGAGAGGGCGAAACTCGCGTTCCTGTAACACTCGCAGGAAACGAGTCTGGAGATCCGCTGGCATATCGGAAATCTCATCGAGAAATAGCGTACTTCCGTCCGCCTCCGCGATCATGCCTTTGAAGTCGTTAACCGCACCGGTGAAAGCACCTTTAACGTAACCGAAAAGCTCCCCTTCGATCATGGCCTGGGGGAAGGCCGCGCAATTCAATTTTACCATCGCCTTGTCGGCTCGCCGGCTGCGTTGGTGAATCGTGTTGGCGATAACCTCCTTACCGACCCCGCTTTCGCCGGTTATCAGGACGTTAGCGTCCGAGGGCGCCATGGCAGAAATAAGATCCTGGATCTCCTGCATGACCTTGCTCTTAAAGACGGGGCCGAGCCGGGTTTCGGCGATCTCGAGACGTCTTTCAAGCTGCTGCGTCTTTTGCCTCAGTTGGGCCGTCTCGCGAAGAAGGGATTGTTTCTCCAACGCCTTATCAACCAGGCTGAGCAACTCTTCCGCTGCGTACGGCTTACTGATGAAGTGAAAGGCTCCGCGCTTGATCGATTCAATCGCATTATTGAGCGAGTCATGCGCCGTCAGAATGATCACCTGGATGCTGGGGAACTCCGTCTTGATTTGATCGAGGGTCTCGAGTCCTTCGGCGTCGGGTAATTGCAGATCGAGAAGAACCAGGGCGGGCAATTTCGCCCGCAACATCTTCAATCCTGACCCCGCGTTTGCCGCCGTATCCACCTCATATCCATGACGGCCAAGCAAGGCCTCAAGCGTCATCAGGATCGGTCGCTCATCGTCCACGATGAGAATTCGACGGTTCTCGGCCCCTTCCGATGCGCCCCCATTATGATTTCCGCTGGCCCCCATTCGTTAGCGTCTTGCGCTATCAGTTTGTCGCCTGTGATCCCGGCAAAATAATCCTGGTAACAAGGTTTTTTGCCTGGGAATCATAGCTTGCTTCGAGCTTGCCGCCGTGTGATTCAACGATAATACGGACGCGATTCAGGCCAAGACCATAATGGCCGTGACTGATGTTTTTCAGGGGCTCGCGTCCCCACTTCGACAAGTCATGTGCAAAATCGGCCTTTGGCTCGGACAAGGTCAGGACCAGTTGCCCGGAGTCGGCGGTCGCATTTACCGCGATAGGTTTGTCGCCTCCAAAACGGCGGGCATTTTCGATCAATTCCTGCACGGCCGAGGCGACCAGTTGCGGGTCCAGATCCAAAGTGAGTTCGCCGACATTGATATTCCATTCGAGCTTGGGGGCATCTTCGCCCGAGACCGATGAAAGCTTTTGTTGAAGATCCTCCATGAAATCGGAAGCTTTGTAAGAGATCGCGTTTAGCCGCGTCTGGCCCAGGTCGCTCGAGAGTTTTTGCAGGGCAGATCCTGTTGCGCCCAGCATCTCGCGGAGCCGCTTGACTTCGTCTTTCATTTCCTGATCGGAAGCGATCTCCCCGAGGAAGGCCGCCTGCAATTCGACGGCGTTGAGGTGATTACGCAGGTCATGACTCAGCTGGCGGATAAACCGCACGGTCACCTCCCATGGGACGTCGGGTGGATCGCTTGGGGCGTCTTTACGGGGTGTCATTGGTTAGGTCGAAGGCCAGCGGCAGAGAAACGGTTCGGTCAAGATTTCACCAGGTCCAGCCGCTCGCGATCCGAGAGGCTTACATGTGCTTGATCACATCTGTTCCGAATTCAGAGCACTTGATCTCCGTGGCTCCTTCCATCAATCGCGCGAAATCGTAGGTCACGCGTTTGCTTGCGATGGCAGCGTTCAGTCCTTTGAGAATCAGATCTGCCACTTCCGTCCAGCCCATGTAACGGAACATCATTTCTCCGGAGAGAATGACGGACCCGGGATTGACCTTGTCGAGATTTGCATATTTCGGCGCTGTGCCGTGAGTCGCTTCAAAGACTGCGTGGCCGGTGATGTAATTAATGTTACCACCGGGCGCGATGCCGATTCCACCGACCTGCGCCGCCAAAGCGTCGCTAAGATAATCTCCATTGAGATTCAACGTGGCGATGACGTCGAAGTCTTCGGGTCGCGTCAGCACCTGCTGTAAAGTGATGTCCGCAATCGCATCCTTGATGACAATGCCGCCGCCCGGTTTGCCCATCGGAATCTTGCACCAGGGACCGCCATCGATTTCCTCCGCGCCAAAATAGGATTTGGCGATTTCATATCCCCAGTCACGAAAGGCGCCTTCGGTAAACTTCATGATGTTGCCTTTGTGCACCAGGGTGACGCTTTTGCGATTGTTGCGAATTGCGTAGGCGATTGCGCTATGAATGAGACGGATACTGCCTGAACGGCTGACCGGCTTTACTCCGATCCCAACCATGACGTCGTCCTTTTCAGGCGCGCCGACAGACTTCCAAAAGTCAGCTGCCTTTTCTTTGGTTCCGAAACGGATTTTGGCGAACGCTTTTGGAAACTCCTTGCTGATGAAGTCGAGAAACTTTTGCGCTTCCGGAGTCCCGGCGGCATATTCGATCCCGGCATAGATGTCTTCGGTATTTTCCCGGAAAATGACCATGTTCACTTTCTCGGGATGTTTCACGGGCGAGGGGACGCCCTTAAAGTATTGCACCGGCCGCAGACAGACGAAGAGATCGAGCATCTGCCTCAGGGCGACGTTGAGGGATGAAATGCCTCCGCCTACCGGGGTCGTTAGGGGGCCCTTGATACCAACGAGATATTCGCGGAACGCTTCGACGGTGTCGTCTGGCAGCCAGTTATCAAATTTGTCCTTGGCCGCCTGGCCGGCAAAAACTTCGAACCAGGAGATTTTCTTTTGCCCCTTGTAGGCTTTCTCGACCGCCGCATCGAAGACGCGCACGCTGGCTGCCCAAATGTCGGGTCCGGTGCCGTCTCCGCGGATGAACGGGATAATCGGATTGTCAGGAACAGTGAGAGTTTGATCCCTGGTAATTTTGTCGCCGGCTGGCGGCGTCAGGTTCTTATAAGGCATAGGGAGAAGACTGTAATTCTAAAGTAGAAAGTAGAAAGTAGAAGGTCGAGCCCCTTGAGCGTGGTCTCAAACGGAGGTTGCACGGGTCACAGCGCGTGTCCGAAAGTCGTGAGCGCAACTGTAGGGCGGCCATCTTGGCCGCCACGCATCAGACTGTCCGCAAGTAGCGCCGTCTTGCGGCCGTCACTAACGCCAGGGACACCAACCCACTCGCCACCCAGGTGCCCGGCTCGGGAACCGCAATCGGCACGATTTCGCCATCGGCGAGGATCTGAGCGATTCCCAGCGCCGTCATTCCATTGTCGCTATAAAAGTTGATCTCAGAGAGCTGAGTTGCAGTAAGTCCGGTGTTATCGTTGCCGAAATAAACCTGATCCGTCCCGCCGCCCGTGGGCAAGCCGCTCCAGTTATAGATGCTTAGCGTTCCGCTCCAGGTTTGAGCGTTGCTATTCGCAAAGGCAATAACACTGCTGCCGTTGCCGAGATTGAGAATGGAACTCGACTGCAAGGTCAGCGCGCCGATACCCGCCGTGTTGTTGGTGGCGCCGTGTTCCGACAAGCCGCCAGTCTTAAACGTCCCACCGTTCATCGTTAGGCTCGCGGAATCGTTAATGCGATCGATGCTGGCAGAGGCCCCAGTGTTGGAAAGCATTAGCGTGCCACCCGAGTTGACCGTGATACTGGAGGTGCCGGCCAATTTTCCCGTCGTCGTCGCATTGCTATTGATGTCGAGCACCCCACCGTTAATTGTCGTGATGCCGGTGTAAGGGTCCACGTTGGTCACCGCGAGTGTTCCGCCCTGGCTTTTCGTAAGATTCTCCGGTCCGGTGCTGCCGTCCTGAATAACGCCGCTGACGAGAGTGTTTCCTCCGCCGCTGAAAATGACCGTTCTGGAACTCGCGTTGTTCGAAAGATTCAGGGTACCCGAAAGAGTGAGCAGACCAGCCGACATGCTGTTCTTGATCCCACCGTTGCTGTCGATGTTGGTAAGGACGCCGCTAAGCTCGATATTGTTCGAGCCGCCAAACGTATTGACGTTCTTCAACGTTCCGGTGTTCGCGATGGCATTGGCACCGCTGAGATCTGTGTTCGCGGAGATCGTGACACCGTTGTAGCTGACTGCGCCGCTTCCAAAGGCCGTCTTATTTCCCAATATCACCGAGCCGCTGTTAAGCGTGGTTGTACCGTTATAGGTGTTGGCGCCATTCAACGTCAGGGTCCCCAACGATGTGCCCGTATAGATAAGGCTGCCTGTGCTTCCACCGGCGCTGTTTTGAATGACACCGTTGAGGCTGACGTTTCCGGGGCCCGTTACCGTCAACGTTCGCGAGGTGGGGTTGCCTCCCGAGTTCAAATCGACCGTTCCACCTACCGTGAGAGTGCCGCCGTTTGCGGTGAGCGTGTGGCTTTTATCGAGAGTAACGGTTCCGGTACCGAGATTCAGGTCGTTCGTCCCGCCAAAAGTGAAATCTGCATTCCAGGCCTGCGTATTGTTCGTTGAAAGGGTAATGGCTGCGCCGCTGGTGTTATCGATCGTAGATACCGCGGAGATGGTGAGCAGGCCCGTCCCGATGGCGGAATTGTTGTTTATGTTAAGCGTTCCGGCGGACAGCGTAGTCCCGCCCTGGTAAGTGTTCGCCGCGTTCAGCGTGAGCAAGCCAGTCCCGACTTGGGTGACTGAACCCGTTCCACCGATAGCAGTCCCAGTGAATGCCGTTCCCTGCACGACGGAGTTGCTTCGACTGAAGGCAAGATTCGCGTTGTCGGTAATCGTACTGCCAGTGGATAGCGAACCGGTGAACCCGCCGCTGCCGAGTTGGAGCGTTCCGCCGCTAATCGTTGTCGTGCCCGTATACGTACTTGCGCCGATCAGAATCAAATTGCCACTGCTACTTTTGGTGAAATTGCGGGGCGGCGTGTCTTCCCCGATTCCGCCAATCGTCAGACTGGCTCCATTTGAAACCGAGATGACGCGATCGCCGCCCGTCATTGTCACTGCATTGTTGCCGAAGCTGAGGTTGTTAGGGCCTGCAAAGATGAGCGTGCCGGCGGTAATGTTGATGGCGTTGCCGTTAACCAGCGTAATGGCGTTGCCGCTGGTATTTCCGATTGTCGCCCCGGCCACGGTCAGCGTGCCGGTTCCGAGAGCCGCATTGCTATTGAGGTTTAATGTTCCGGCCGTGAGCGTGGTCCCACCAGTGTAGGTATTGAGTCCGGATAATGTAAGACTGCCATTTCCGCTTTTGGTGAGCGAAAGTGTTCCGCTCGCTCCATCTTGGAGAACTCCGGCAAAAGTGTCGGTGTTGGTCGTTTTGACGGTAAGTGTGTTTACGCCGGGGGCCCCGTTTTCCACTATCGGTGAGCCGACTATAGCGTTCGTATTTAGATCGCTGACGGTGATGTTGTTACCGCTAAGCTGGAGTTTCCCGGTGCTACCTGCGCCGAATAACAGCGGCCCTCCGGCTAAGGCGGTGCTACTGCCCGCGCTTACTATCCCAGCGTTGATCAACGTGCCGCCGCTAAATGTGTTCGCACCGGAAAGCGTCAGGATCCCGGGCCCGTTCTGCACGACAGCGATGGGTCCGTTGCCGACGCTGTCGGAAACATTTCCGCTGATAATAACTGCGCCGGTGGAACTTGTAATCGTCTTCGTGCCCGTGCTTCCCGCTGAGATGTTCCCGGATAGAGTCAGGGTGCCGGTGCTTGTCGAAGCGTTATTGATATCGAGCGAACTGTTAAGAAGAATTGGAGCGGAGATCGTATCGCCAATACTGCCACCTTTCTGATTCAAAACGGCGTCCGCGTTGTTAGCCGTGTTATCGAAAATCAGTGATAGCCCCGAGCCCGTGGCTATCTTGATAGTGTACTTCTTGCTGTTGTTGGTATCGCCGATGTCAATCTCGCGCACCACTCGGGCTGAAACGTCGATGGTGACTGTGACGTTGGTAGTAATATCGAGCGTGCTGAAATCCGCTTTGCCGCCGCCATCGGCGACAGTTCCGCTCGCCCATTTGGTTGTATCACTCCAATTGCCGTCTGCGTTGGAGGTCCAAATGCCGTCCGGATCATTCAAAGGGCCTGGCGTCGGCGTTGGCTTGGGATGTCGCCGAGATTGTCCCCATTTTCCTGGCGCGTCTGTTTCGACCGTCTGCGCCTGGGCGTTCAAGGCAAGCAAACCGGCCGCTAAAGCGGCCAACGTCACTCGCAACAATAGCGGGCTTGAGGTCACACGAACCGTCCTGAGAACGGAGCCCTAACACGACTAAAAACAAGCCGCCAAGTCAATCCAAAAATGAGCTCTTTCCTAACACTTTTGTTAGGCATCGAAACCATCGTGCCGGAGCAGCGAAAGATCATTGGGAGTTGGGTCCTGCAAGGAGGGACGTCGACCTCCGACAGAAAGAACAATGCCACAAACCCGGAATTCCCAGCCTACCGGAAATCTGGTAGGGCGCTGTTAATTAATGCGGGCGAAACTCAAGCAGGTTGTGCTTGCGACCATACCGAATCAGGTCCGCCGCGTTGTGCGCCCCGGCCTTGAGCATCAGATTTCGCCGGTGCGTATTAATTGTCGCCAGGCTGAGCCCCAGTTTCTTCGCAATCTGTTTGCTGGTGTGTCCATCGCAAATCAACTGGAGGATCTCTACCTCTCTCACCGAAAGATCACGGTAGGCCTTGGCGCCACTTCGGTTGGCTACGGCCATGTCAGCAAGGATCTTTGTGCACGCGGTGCAGAAATAAGTTTCACCCCGACAGACGTGTCGGATGGCGTGGAGAAATTCGCCGACGTCGCTCTTGGTCCCGATACATCCACTGACGCCGGACCGAATGACGCGGACAATCTCGCTCTCAGTCGTCCCGGAGTTGCAGTAAACCAGAACGGCATGCTTTGAGCGCGATCTATCCAAGAGTTGCACACCGTCCCCGTTCTTGTGCAACAGGGCAATGCTGAGCAGAAGCAGGTCCGGTTTGTTGAGCTGGCACGCCTGCACAGCGGAATCGAGTGATTCCTCCTGCGATATTACGCTGAAGGTGGACGACATCTCGGCCAGGTTAACGATCAGTTCGCGAACGAAAATATGGTCCTCCGCGAGAACGGTGCGGCAGGGCGGCGTTTTCGAATTCAAAAAGCGATTCCTTCCATTGAAACTCAGCCCGGATGTGGGATCAGAGGCGAAGCAATTTCAAAGGGAGGGGAACGCGATAGGGAGTAGGCATTTTTCCGATTCGGTATAACGTTAAGAACCACGCCTAACTAATAACAAGGAAAAACTACCGGAAAACCGTATTTTGTGGATACCCCTCTGAGGTTGTGGCACTTACTGGTGGAGCAGCCGCGGTCGTCCTAACTAGTTCTAACGCAAAGACGATCGTTAGTTTGTGGTAGCAGCTACGCGATTTGGGGGAATCCACGTAGGATTATATCTTACAAACTGTGGTTTCCCCCGTAGCGCTCTTAGAACGAGGAGATTCCGAGTCGGTTTGGGCTCCCGGACTGAAACTGGCGAGAAACGTTCCCCAAACGAAATCGCTGCTGAGGGCCTAACGAAAATAGAAGGTAAACTACGGAATCGTTACTCGATAGAACCGGTGTCCGGCAGAGAAGGGAGCGGTCTGCGAGCCATCGTCAGTCCAGGCAAGTAACCCTCCAGTGCCGGTGAATGTTGGCGTGACGCCCTGCCATATGGAATCGGTTATCAGGTCCTTCCATTGGACCTGGTAAACGATGTTCGGTTGCGAGCCCCAATTTACCGTAAATCCGCCACCGCTCGCAGGCGTCACTGATTGAATGGAGAAGCTGCTGTTCGGGTCATTCGGATTAGTCCCCGCAAAATACTCTTGCCTGTTGGTTAACCCGTCGCCGTCGCTGTCGGCATTATCATCCGTAACCCCGTAGAAACTTCGCCAGGAATCCGTCACCCCATCTCCCACACTGTCCGGTCCAAACCCGATCGTAACGCTTCCTCCGGCGTGCGCGAACTTCACATTCAGGAAATGCCCGGTGCTATCGTAAAACCAACCGACAGTCGCGGCATCGAAGGCGGCCTGGCTTGCGAGCTGTGGCAGCCTCGTGCCACTGCGCTCGACTCCCGCGGGCACAACCGTAGTGAACAACTTCAACTTTATTGCTCGCGCCACCGAATTGATCGTGACCGATCCTGAATTTCCGGACGGCGAAGATTGCGCCGTTGTTCCGTCGTAAACCGTGAACGAGGTGGAGCTGGGCCCGGGGTATATGAGGAATTGAAGGCCGCTGTCACGCGTGGTGATTCCCGGATTGTTAACGTAGTTCGCATCGCAAAGTGTCTGCGGAACGTTGATCAGCATTGGGATGATCGATCCTTCCCGAACAAACAGCGGGATCTTGGTCGTATCGTTATTCGTCCAGGTGAGGTTCTGGCTGCCTGCATATTTTGCGTTGGTCCAGTAGTCATACCAATTGCCGGCAGGCAACTGAACCATCCGACTGGTCGAGTCCGCGGCATTCATCGGAGCGACCAACAACTCGTTACCGAAATAAAAGGTGTGCTGAACGCCGGTCAGGGCCGCATCGGTCTGGTTCAACAGGATGCAGGGCCGAATCAGCGGCAGTCCGTCGACGCTTGCTTCCTTGGCGTAGGAGTAAATGTAGGGGAAGAGTTGGGAATGGAGAGTCGCGTAACTCACGTAGTTCGCCAGGGCGGTTGCATCGTATCCCCACGGATACTGCTGGAGATTGGCCGGGTTAACCTGTCGATGCATCTGCATGAGAGGCGTAAACGCCCCATACTGCGCCCAGCGCATGAAGAGGTCCGCGGTGTCGGTCGTGAAATTGGCATTTTGGTAACCGCCAATGTCGTGCCCCCAGATGGAGAATCCGCTCATGGCTGCCGAATCGCCCGCCGTCATCACGCTCTCGAGGCCGTTGTCCTGTGAATAGTTAGGCTGATTGTCTCCGGGCCAGCCCGCCGGGAATGCGCCCGTCCCGGTGAAACCGCTGCGCGCGAAGAGAATTCCGTTAGACCCGAGAACACTGGAAACCGTTTTGTGATATTCAACGCAATAGCCGTTCTGCATTTCCAAACCGGTGCGTCCGTCGAAGTATGAAGCGGTTGTGGGAATGTAGGGCGCGCCGCTATCCAGGGCCTCGCCATCATCCGTCTTGAACCCGCCGATCACTGGTTCCATGGATGAATTTGCCGTCGCGACTTTGCTCCCGTCGACCAGGGGTTGCAGCTGCGTCGAGGTGAACCAGTTTTTTGCCGCCGGGTTGGTGAAGTCGATCGGGCTTCCAGTTCCTTTCCACCAGCTCACCGTCAAGCGGGGCCGAATTGGAAATCGAAGTTTTAACGAAGTAACCAGCGCTGGCCGCGGTGTCGTAGTTAGGCGATTTGCCGGTGTTTTGCCCGGGCGTCGCACCGCCGACGTTGTCGTTGAACGAGGAGGTGTTGATGAACGGAGTGAACCAGCAGACGACTTTCACGCCGTTCTGTTGGAAGAAAGTCATCATCTCGCCCAAAGAGTTGAACCCGTTGTAACCGACCCCTTCGTAAGTTCCGCCGGCGGCAAATTGGGTCATGTTCCAGATGAAATCGTTGTAGCTCACCTCCCAGGGTGAATCGAATACGAAGACCGATATCGGGATTCCGCTGGTGCGATATTTCGTGATCGCATAACGAACTTCGCCGCCCGTCCGCCAGATATCGGACGATACCCAGGTTCCAAATACCCATGGCGGCGGAAGATAAGGCCGGCCGGTATAACCGGTGTAGCGAGTGAGCACGTCGGTCAGCTTGGGTCCTCCCACCAGATTGAATTTCAGCGTGCCGAACAGATTTTGAATCGTAAAGCGGTCAGCTGCGCCGTTGCGCATGTCGAAGTAGCTTTCGGCCGTCGAATCGAGATGGAGACCGTATCCGCGCGTGCTGATAAACCAGGGCGAAGATTTATAAGTGAAGTCTCCTTTGGTTCCACCCTGATCGTTAGTCATGATGTGGACCTTGTTCCCGGCCTGATCGAAGGAATTGAACTTCTCGCCGAATCCGTAGAAGTGCTCTGAAGCGTCGGACGCGGAACTGAAATCCGTTTCCGTAGGGCTGAAGCCATTCCAGTTAGTCACTTCGTAGTGCAGGACTCCGTCGCTCTTGAACGTCAGTTGTGACGTGACCGACGAATTCCCGACTGTCTGGACCAATTGCAGTCCATTGGGTATTGGCGAAGATGAGGTCACCGGCCCCACGATATAGGTTCGGTCGGCGGTCTTCACCGTCGCGGGCGCGATCACGATGGCATTTGCCAGCGGGCTTCCGTTCAGGTCTGGTTCCGCCAAAGCGACGTGGCCCGTATCCTGGTAGATGCGCGCCTCGAAATTTCCGGAATCGAAAGAGAGATAGTTCCCGGTGGGTTGCAGCGCCGGCGCAGCCGTGAAGACAAACGGATTCGCTTGAGCGTCTGCTTCGTTTTCCGCCGTATGCGACAACGAATCGCTCCCAAAAAGAAACGTCGGGAGATGCTCCCGGAATGGGACTTTGATGTAATATTGAATCGTGTCGCCGGCATTGAAAGCTGCGGCCGGGATGATTCCAGCGTAATACTTGTTGTTCACTGTACCCCCGGTGCCTTGTGAACTAAAAGTCATCGCTACCGACGACCACGTGCTGTCGCCGATTTTCTTGTAAAAAACGGTGCTGCCGGTTTGCAGCTGATCCCCGGGATTTCCCGGGCCCTGGAATTGGCTGCCGTTGTAAATTGTCACCGGGGACCCGGCGGTCGGCGTCAAGGGGCTGCGCATGGTGGCGCCACCGGTGGCTTCGGCGCTGTTCGGAATGTGCCAGGCATTGCCGAGCGTCGGAGTGAAGGTCGTCGCCGTCGTTAGGATAACCCGGTCAACGCGCAATCCATCTTCGCGCATCCAAATATTGACCGTGTGATTCCCGGTCGAAGGGACGTTGACGGTCGGCGCTGCCGATCCGCTTTGCGGCGCGTTGCTCCACTGCCATCCGGTGGGATATGTGCCACTGAGGCTGGACGCGATGTTCCCCGCTGTGCCGTCGATCCCCGCGAAAAGGGAGTCGTCATTATTAGTATCGGCGTTCCCGCGAATCCAAACGTAATGAGTGCCTGTACTGGTGAAGTTGACGGTAAATTGAAGCTGCGGACTATTGGCATCCGCATTTCCCGAGGGCGGTCCTGAATTGGGAGTCGCCTCCATGTATCCCGTTCCCTCGTACCCGGTGACGGCAGTGTTTAGAGTCCACGAATGTGGCACGCCGCCGACCGGCGTTTTGGGTGAAAGATTAGTCGTGAAGTTTTCCGCATCAAAAGTGACGACTCCGCCAGCTTCCGTCGCCACCTGGGAACGCAGGGTGGTTGCGACAAGGAGAAAGAACAAAGCCGTAAGCGGCTTACAAAGATTTGATGATCTCATGGAATGATTGATTTGCGTATACGATCCGACGGGTCCTTTTAATCGATCAGCGGGCGTAACCGGTAGAATCGCTTGGCGGTTCCGGGCGTGTCGGTGAGGGTCAGAGTGGTTGAACTCGCGGCTACGATATTTCCTAACGATGTCCAGCTCGCCGTGGCGACGTCGTCGCAATATTCGAGCTGGTAGCGCTTGAGCGCCACGCTGCGGAAAGTCAGCGTCACCGTCGTGCCATCGGAGGAGATTCCGGTCGGCCGGAGATTGTCGTTAGGATCCTTTGGATTGGTGCCGGCCACAAACTCGGCGTAGTTGCTCATGGCCATCGCCGTCATCGTCGGCGGTCGGTGAGGCGGCTGTGGTCGAGCCGAAATATTGCAGCTCCCAATCGTCCGGCATGCCGTCGGAGTCCGAATCGGTCCGAATGAATGGTGTCGTCGTGTCGACCGTCGCTTTCTCGGGTCGAGCATCAGAGCCATTCAAACGGGAGACGCAGTTCGTGAAAGTGACGTTGGTGACATGCCGCATCCAGTAGCCGTAGGCGGGCAAATTTCCCCACATGTTGACCTCGGGATACTGGTTGCTGTCCCATTCCGGCGGGTTCGAGGGCACGCTGTTGACGCCTCCCTTGAAGGTGATGTTGCAGTTGGTGAAAAACAGATTGCTGATCGAATACGTGGTGCCGTTGTAGATCTGCCCGGTGATATTCGAGCCCACGCTCCCGGTTACGGTGTTGTCTACGCTGCAAAGAATGTCGGTGAAATGGACGTTGTCCATGTAACCGAGCTTGTCGACATCGCCATCGGGATGTCCCGGCTGCTGTCCGAGAAAAACGAAAAACGCTTCGCCGGTGTTGGAAAACTCGATCCTGGAAAAAGTAATGTTGCTCACCTCGGCGCCGTTGCGCGTCATCAACACCATCGCGGCGTACTGGGCGTTTTTGGCATAACAATCCTGGATCAAGGCGTTCTTAAAACCACCGTAGCTGGCGGTCCCGAACTTGTAACTGTTGGAGCCGGCCTTGGCCGTGAAACAGTTCTTGATCTGCAAGTCGTCGACGCCGCGTCGAATGCCGGTTTTCGGAACAAAAGAGTCGTCCCCGGTGACAACGGTACAATCCTGGACCACCGCGTGCTGGCAATCCACGATGTCGATCCCGTCGTGCGTTATGCCGGTGTCGCAATTCAAAAGCACGTTTTTGATCAGGAGATCGTCCGTTTCCATTGGCACAATGGTCCACATGGCGGAGAGACGAACGTAGATGTTCTGAATGGTCACGTGATCGGAAAGCACGGTCCAAATGGTGATCGGTCGCTCGGCTTCTTTGCTGGAGTTCCCGAACCAGGTGACACCGCTCGTTTGTCCGGTATCCGCACGGCTATAGATGGTGCCGCCGCCGTCGATCGTTAGGTTAGTGCAATTGACCGCGTAGAGCTGAGCCCGCCGGCAGTTCAAGAGCTGGGTGTTATTGGTGGGCGGCGACTGCTTGGGATAATCGTCGCCATTGCCGGTGCTGCTCAGCTGCGATGAGTAATCAATGAAAAAGGTCATGTTGCTCTGGAGGTAGAGCATTTTGGCTGAGATAGTTTTTGCCGCCGCCGAGATAAACCGAGCCACCAGTGCCGGTGCAGGCGTTGATCGCATTTTGGATGGCGACTGTGTCGTCGGTGGTGCCGTTGCCCACCGCTCCGTAAGTTTGCACAT
Organism: uncultured Verrucomicrobiae bacterium; assembly: GCA_963824205.1. Lineage (GTDB taxonomy): Bacteria > Verrucomicrobiota > Verrucomicrobiia > Chthoniobacterales > UBA10450 > JBBRDU01. The sequence goes on from CAWGOG010000001.1 coordinate 2,455,554, forward strand.
CAAAGATGGGCGTCGGCGGCGTGCCGACGAAGCTGCCCATCTCCCAGATTTTGACGTTATCAACATACATGATCCCGGTGTTGGACCCGTCAACGAAGAACTTCACCTGGCCGAGCGTGCCGCCGGTCGGATTATTGCGCACCGGCTCATTCTGGAGTTTGCGCACTCCGTCGATGAACAGATCAAAGGTGTTGGCGTTCGTGTCGACGACAATGCGAACCATGTACCAGTCGTTAGCGACGAAGGAGAGAGCGGGCGACAAATCCTGAAAAGAACCGGCCGATTTCTTGTAGTACCTGGATTTTGCCGGCATTGAGCGCAATGGAAACGACCGCGTTGCCGTTCCCGTCATAAATATAAGGCGCGGCCTTGAACAAGGTGGTCGAGCGCGTCATGACCTTCGCTTCAAAAACAATCTTGCCGGCCTGTCCGCTTAGAGTTCGGCTAAGGCTCGCTTCGCCCGCGCTCGTCGTCGGCTTTTCAATGCGAACGCTTTTGTCAGCGGCAAACGGGTATTCCTTGATGACGACCGAACCGTTCGTGGCCGTGGTTGTCCAACCCCCGGTGGGAGGCGCATCCGTTGCCATGCTGTTGAATGTCTCATTCAACAAGTAGGTCCCGTTTGCCCGGGAATTTTGCGCGGTTAAAAGAACGACGGCGCCGAGAAGAAATGAGGCGAACAAACCAGGGCGGCCGGAAGACAATGCGCGGCGGATCGCCACCTCCAAAAAAGGGCAGACGACGGCCATGGCCGCGAGCAGGGTGCGCATCGTGAGATTGTACCGTTTTCGGTCTAAAACGTCACGGTCTAAAGACTTGGCGACGAACGTATTTAGCCGGGGAAGGGCGAGTTCGGAGTGCCTGTCAGGCGATACCCCGCAAAGAGCGGCGCAAAGCCGTTGGGAGTCTTTTAATACGTCCGAAGGCGAAGGACACCGCGCGATTCGACGCCGCTGAGAGATCAACATCGCCTTGTATTTCCAACCCTTAGCGTTGAGCGCGGCGGCGTTAGACTGCTTGGGAGATGGCGGAGCCGGGGACGCCGGGGAGAAGCAGCGGCACCACAGGTTTGCCATACCTGTTCCCCTCTGGGGCCGATGGGGTTCGGCCCCGATAGTTCAAAGGAGTGGGGCAACCACAGCGCGCTCCTCAGGCAAATACAGCTGTAAATTACCTCCGTGGCCTCCTCCCGTCCTCTATCGACCCAGCCCGCGGCCGCAAGAGAGGCGGCATGGATAGCCAAGGCACGAAGAGAGTCGCTAACAGTTGGTTCGTTTTCAAAAAGGTCGAGCCCTGCTTTGGTTTGCCGACCTAAGCAAGGCCAGGCCTAACGCCGCCCGCGTCTTCCAGCTACTTGGTTCTTCAAGCAAGGCAATCTGCAGATCGGCTACAGTCTGCTTGAGATTTAAAGCCCGACTATCGATCAAGAGTTGTAGATATCGTATCTACGTGCAAGCTGCGGTCCTCCGGCCATAAGAGAAGCATCTGCGATACTATTTCCTTTCGCGCTTTCTGTTCGGCCTCCAGTTTCCGCGAGACTGCATGCTCTGTTGAACGCGAAGCGGTTCGTCGGGGCCGCGGCAATTGCAGCATCAAACGCTCTGCGAGCAATATTGAAGGCGCCCTCACGCTGGCGTAGCTGCCAAGTTCAAGCAGTAGTTCAGGTTTTCCTTCGGCGCATTCCAACGCCCGCTGCCACTCGTTGATTCGCTTCGTTTCTTCGCCTAATTTTCCTTCAGCCGCGGCGAGGTACATATGCTGTGACATCGGACGAATCGGAAACAGGTCGGCGGAAAGCGTGTCAGCCACTTGTCGCCACCGGTTCATCGCTGAAAGGGCATCCAAATGATGAAGGAATAAGTCTATCTATGGATTGCTCTAGGGTCCGGCAGCAAATTAAGAATGAGATCGTAGCGTTTCAGATCGGCCAGCCACGAACACAGTACAGCAAGACTTCATCATCTCCATGCCGGAACTCTTCCGCAGCGCGCATGACGTATTCATTTTGATGGACGATATCCACCTGCGCCCGCAAGCGAAGGGCGAGAAAACGGTCTGCAGGTCGCGAGCGAGGATGACTTTCCAGTCGCTCCTCAATCTCGCGAGCTAGATTTTGGCAGCCTTCCAAGCTATCACGCCGGGAATGGAGGACTCTGGTCTTTCGCGGGAAGTGGCAGCTGCTGAACGCCTAGAATAAAGAGTGCATTAATGGATGCCCGATTTGACGCGTCACGCGAACGGCAACAACTCTTCGCAATGCTTCGATGCATTTTTCAGATTTATTCGACGAATAAATAACGGCAGCAACGAAAAGATCTTCAGCTCGTGCGTGGATAGTTCAACACGCGCTCGGAATAGTCTATGGCGTGCATGGCGTCGTCTTTATCTTGCGGCTAGTTGCCCCGCCAAAGCATAGTCGGGTCCCGAGGGTTCATTTCGCTTCTCCAGGAGAACTTCTACTTGTTTGCGCGCGCGCAACAGATCACCCGCCGCGAGTGCCGCCGCGGCATAGGCGCGACGGTCCTTTTCCAGAGTAGGTCTGTCTTTTCTACAATGTTCCACCACTCCAGTGCGCGCGTCGCCTGGCCTGTTCCCATCAGCAGGTGCGCTGTGGCCCGAGAAGCTTCGGGTTCACCCGGTCGCAGTTGGACAGCCGCGCGGGCACTTAAGGTCGCCTCGCGCCATTGATTCTCATCGAATAGTTCCAAAGCCTCTCGCGCCAGCCGTCGCGCCTGCCAACCTCTCAGGGCGTGCGCTGCGCGTGGACCCCAAAAATAAATTCCGGGAGAACCAGCAGAAATAAAATCGTCGACGCCGCAACAAACCTTCGCCGGCCGCGATGGAAAAATTCTGATATATCGCGCCGGTTAGGAACTGGCGGGCGGACAACATCTGCCACGTTTGAAGCGAGACGCCGCATTTCGTCCCCAGGAAGGGATCTCGGGCAACCGCGGTGCGAGGTCATGCCGACCGTGCTCCCGCCACCATCTACGGAGTTTCCGCCTCGAAGGAACCTGCGGAAAGGCCGGAATCTCGGTCTCGCGCCAAAAGCGGCCGCAGTTCGATCGAATGACCCGTAAAGACGGAAAACGTGGAAAGGCGGAGATTTCCCTCATTCTTCTCGCGCCCCGCTGAACTCGCTGACGAAAGACACTCGGACAAGCTTCTTCGTATTGCGGACACTTTGACCACACTTAGTTAGCGGACTGCGCTCTAGGTTTGCGAGGCTTTACGGCGAAGCTTTCGAATCCCCCAAGGAAGGATAAAGCCAAGAACCAGCGCACCTCCTGCGAGCGTAGCGGGTTCCGGCACCGCGGCAGTGTCGACTTCGAAATTATCCACCCTGTCCGATCCGCCCGCCGCGACCGCGCCACCATTAATGGCTGTCGTATCGGTCTCAACAAGGCAAAAAAAACATTCGTCTGATTGTTCAGGGCTGTAACTGAGGAGAGGTCAAACGTGTGGGTAAAGGCTGCGTCCCTCGGCGGTGAGGTTCCCGCCCAAGTGCTGAGGAGGACACTGTATGCGCCGCCGGTTAAGTCGGTATAACTAGTTCCGTTAGTGCTGTATTGGAGCTTAAAGTCACGAGGACCTGTGGTGCTACCCGTTTGATCAAAAGAGACTACTAAGTTTTGATCGCCTACGGTGCTAAGCTGAAACTGCCAGTAGTCCCCGGCAGCCCAATGTGAGCTGTATGATTTTGCAGACCCGTTTCCCGCAGGACTTGACCAAGCGGTGGTAGCACCTGCGTGGGTGCCACTCGCTGAGCTTCCGCCTGTTTGTGCCCCAGTGTCCGCCGCGCCGTAGGTGTTAGTGGCAGCGGTTCCGGAGACAGTATTCGTCTCGAAGGTCCAATCGACCAACGTGGTTCCGGTCCAGAACTCCGCAATAGTCCAACGATTGCGATAGCGATTAATGCGGTGAGCTTTGTTGTCATGGAGTGAGTTCTAGAGTGTGAGGCTTTGAAAGATATTTGCCAAGGATCTTCAGTAGGACCTGGCAGGACAAGCGACGGCGCTGCGCAACGAGCAGGGTTGATAGGGCGAGCGCCCCAGTGACCGCATATGCTGTTTTCGGGATCGCAGCGATATCGGTGACTTCGAAGTAACCGCCACCGAGCGCGATTTCCACGGCCGTAGTTCCGCTGCCGAAATTAAAGGCAGAAAGGTTACCGGACTGATCCCGTGGCGAAGACAAGACGATCATCGGTCCGTCGACGCCTGACTGGCCAATCGGCTGCGTGGCCGAACTCATGTAATTCAAGATGTTAAGCGTATTGCCCGGCGGGCGTGAAACTTTGGAAGACAAGAGTGCCGACTCCAGTCGTTCCGAAGTCCAGGTTTGAACTAGCGGTCAGGGTACGTGCCCCGAGACCGAAGGCGCTTGTTCCGGTATGAGTCGCGCCACCATCGGTCGTGCTCGCGGCGGTACCTTCGTTGATTGAGTTGCGCCTGTCCCGGTCGGCTGCGATGGCAAATGTTCCACCGGCCATGTTGATTCCGGCTGAATCGTTAACGCGGTTCAGGTTGCCCGAGGCGCTTAAAAGCAAAGTGCGGGTCCTGTTCACCGTCACACTGGAAGTGCCGCCAAGTACCCCGGTGGCTCCGGCGTTAATGGTGCCGGCGTTAATGGTAGTCGTGCCGCTGTATGTGTTATTGCCGGTCAGATTCAAGGCGCCAGCGCCGCTCTTAACGATACTGCCGGTGCCGATGACGCTGGCCGAAACCCCCAGGCTGGTGCTGGCGGTGGTTGTGCCAACGGCAAAGGTGCGAGTGCCGAGTTCTATTCAAGTCCAACACGCCAGGGTTAGTCGGGCTGCTGGAGTTAATGGCGGAAGTAGTTGTGCCGTCGGTCACGCTCACGTTCGACATGAGAGCGAGCTTACCCGGGGTGCTCGGGTCGGAGTCGATCGTGATCGTGCCGCCGTTCATGTTAGGACCGGTGAGACTAAGTTGCACAAGGCCGCCGGCCTGAATTTCGTTAGTCCCCGCGGTGACTGTGAGGTGATTTTCGAAAACGGTGCCACCGGTATTAATCGTGTTCGTGCCGCCGCCCCAGGTCATGGAACTGCCCGTGCCGGTCCATGTCCCGCACCGGTCATGAAGTTGCCGCCTGTGTCGTTCGCGATCGACGACGGTTTCCGAATGTCCGTTCAGGTCGAGCGTGCCGCTGCTCATACTGAGATCATCGAGTTGTCGGCGACCTGGTTATCGGCCAAGGCCATTTTACCGTGCCGCCGTTGATCGACAGGTTGCCCGCAATGGCGTTCACGCCGTCTTGCTCAAATCCAGTTCGCCGCCGCTAACGGTCGTAAGGCCGGTGTATGTATTAGCCGTGCGATCCGGACAAGTTGAGAGTGCCAGTGCCCGCTTTTGGTTAGGGCGTTTGAGCCGCCGCTGATCGCGCCGCTCGTAGTGCAGGATTGCGCCCGAGTCTAGTGGATCCAGGTCTGACTTGCGCCTAGGAAACGTCAATATTGATGGTGCTGAGTCACCGGATCCACGTTGGCCTGTGATTAACCGTGTGACCGCCCGATGGCGTAAGACGGTGCCAGTGTGTTCGCCGGAATGGTAACGGGATTGCGTCGTAGGGGTTCAGTTCCGAGAAATGTCAGGCTCTTGATCGTGAAGTCCGGTACCGAGGGTGGTCGTTAGGTTGCTCGTGTTTGCGTTCGATGCGGTGAAGAAGTGACGTCCGTGGTCGGATCCTAGGAACGGCATGGGTGTCCGTTGTCCCGGCGGCAGTCGTAGCCCAATTTGTAGCGCCGAGGTTGTTTGTATTCCAGATCTGTCTTGCGGAGCCGGTCCAGAAGGCGGTAGTCGAGGCAGAGTCGGAGCGCACCGGCATAAATAATCGAACCAGGTCGGTTCCGTTACGGTCGTGATTGTGAAGGCGCCGGTGGTGCGCCTGCCGGTGATGCTGTTGTTATTGGTAAAGTTTGTCGGTTTGAAGGGTGAACGCATTGGCGGCGAATCTCGTAGATCGTCCATTGGCTGCTGGCGATGATCCAATAGTAGGTTCGCGTAGCTATTGAAGTTCGAGACCGACCGGCAACGTTGCCAGTAGTTAGGCCGTTAATATCGATGGTGAACGGAGTAACGTTAGTCGCGCCGATATCCTGAGAGTTGTTTTGCGATATTATTCCAATCCCAGCCGGGGTCGGCCCCTTTGATACCGGTGGCATTATTAATTTCCCAAACGTCGGTGCCACCACCGTTATAACCGGTCGCGCCAGTGTTAATCGTGCCCGGGCTGTTTCCGGGCGAGAGTGTGCCACCGCTGTTAATCGCTACTGTGCCATTGACGCTGCCCGAACCGGCGAGGGTGCCTCCGCTGTTTACAGCAACCGCGCTGCCCGCTGCAGTCGATCCATTAACTTTTAAGGTACCGCCGCTAATCGTCGTAGCGCCGGCGTAAGTGTTTGCTCCGGTTAGAACCCAAGTGCCACTTCCTGACTTATTGAGCGATGTGACACCCCCAGACCCATCTCCGATAATAGGGGCAAATGTATTGTTGCCGCCGTTGGTGCCAGTAAGAGTTAGGCTTCGCGCGCCCGAGCCACCGAATGCCAGCGCTCCCGTGCCGGAGAAGCTCATCGTGTTTGTTAGCGTCGTGCTTGAAGAGTCGAGCGTAGCAGTGAGGCCGTTAGCATCACCAATAGTAAACAGGCGGTTAGTGCTGGTCGGGGTCGCAGCGGTGGTGCGAGTATATTGCAGAGTGCCGCCGCCGAAAACCAAATCTGCGGCTGAGCCTCCCGCTGAACCTGCGCCGATTGAACTGCTCGTATTGACATTACCCAACGCGTTGACGCGCAAGGTGCCGCCATCGATGGTGGTCGCGCCAGTCCATCCGTTCGCAGCGGTTTGGATATCGAGTATTCCGGCGCCCAAGGCTTGGTCAAAATTGCCGCCTGAACTTCAGCGTCCGGGCGGTATTCCAAATTACAGTCTGACCGTTGGTGTCTATCTATCCTTTTTTGATTCGCGCCCTGGCTAAACCGACTGGAATAATCGGTCTGATTGGCTGCGCTGAACTGCAAGGCACCGCCGCCAAAACTGATCGTTCCCACGCTTGCAAGTGTTCCGGTTCCGCCCAACGCCTGCGCACTACCGAGAGACACCGTTCCGCCATTGATATTGGTGCCTCCGAGGTAAGTATTCCCGTTCCGGACAGCGTCAAAGTGCCGGTACCGTTATACGTGATCTTGCCATTGCCCGCATTTTCGTTGCCCGCTCCAGCAGCCGAATTGTAAATGGTTCCGCTATAATTGATATTACCGGCTCCGCCCAGCGTAAGAGTGAAACTCTTTATATCTGTGCCTGTCCCGTATCTGTCCCGCTGGATCGGCTCTGGGTAAACGCGAGGATGGCGCTGCTGTTCGTCTCCGTGACGGTTGCATTGTCGTCGAGCGCGAAGTGGCCACTGAATGTCGAAGTCGTACCTGCATTATTCGACGCGCTGATTGTTTTGGTCCCGGCAGATGATCGAACATTGACGGTAACTGAAACGTAGTTCCTCCGCACTAAGAATGTTAATCGTGGCGGCGCCAAGAGATCCGAGGCGAATTGTGCTGTTGGCGAGGGCACCGGCGCCATTGAATTGCAACGTTCCTGAATTGACGACGGTGTCGCCTTGGTAGGTCATGGCCGTGTCGCATATCGACAATACCGGTGCTGCTTCCACCGCTGTTGATGATTACGCCAGGACCATTCAGTATAATCCTTCCTGTCGGAGACGTGTTGTTTACCAAACCAGTTCCGGGAGTCGCTGACCCAGTGCCTGGAGCTTGGGAACTAACGCCGGTGAAAACCAACGTGCCGCCGTTGGCAGGGGTAATCGACAGATGATCTGCAAGGCTAATAGCCCCGGAAAAAGTGCTGCTGCCTCCGCCGCCGAAAGAACCACTTATAGTCTTGCCACCGGTCTGGAGATATCGGACGAGCACCGGATTCGCTAAAGTTACACCGCTGGCAACTGTTGAGAACGGTGTTCAACCCACCCGCGGCCGACGAACCCATATTAATCAGGCCTGTCGTCGACCCGTCGGTCGCTCCCAATGTGCCTCCGGTGCCAACGGAAATAGTTCCCTGATCCATAAAGACGTTGCTAGTGCCCGATCCGAAAGTGTTATTCCCAGTCACTAACAGTATTCCCGCGCCTTGCTTCAAGATATCGCCGGTCCCCGAGATCACGTTGCTGATCGAAGTATTGTTGGCTCCGGTCACTGCTAACCGATTGGCACCAAGATCAAACGTGCTTCCGGTGAACGCCAGGCTGCCCCCGCTATTGGCCGTTGCGGTGAGGCCGTCGTTCATTGTGACGTTCCCGCCAAAGGTCGCTGTTCCTGTCGTATTATTTGCGGCCAGCGTTTTCGTGCGGGCAGCTGCCGGTGCGTTACCAGTGATTGGATGAAGAGCACATTTGCGGCGCCAATGGCGAAGGTAGCGGCCGCATTACCGGTAGTATTCCCCTAGTGTTAAAACACTTGTGAATCCAGGATCCTGCGCGGCATTGAACTGCAACGTGCCATTGATCCCAAAGGTCGCCCCGGTGTAGGAATTAGCGCCGGCCAAGATTAAAAAGTCCTGCGCCAAGCTTTGCGAGCTTGCCGTTCGAGCCGCTAATTACGCCGGAGAACGTGGTGTTGTTGGCGTCGCCAACATTCAACTGACCGCTACCTAACTGGATCTGGGATCCTGTCCCGGTCCCACGATCTGCCAAGGAGCTAATCGTCTCGGTGAAATTGTTCAGGTTGAGAATGCCCGAAGTCTTATCGATGAGCACCGCCGCGCCATCGGCGATCTGCTCGCCAGCAAGCAATTTAACGACGTCGGTGCCCGTGCCATCTCCGATCGTAAGATTGCCGCCGACAGCAACCGCGGAGGTCTTCTCAATCGAGTTCGCCGACATTGACGGTGGTTGTGCCGCTATAAGTGTTAAGCTAGCCGCCCAGAACAGCACGGTTCCACCAGAACCGCCGGTGATACCCCCACATCTGAAATAGCGTTACTGAAAGTCACGCCGCCTGAACCGGCGTCAATAGTGAATCCGCCTTTGTTCGTGATAAGTACTCCGAAAGTGTCACTGGAAGCGCCGCCATCGGTCGCGGTTCAATTGTACGAATGCCCGAGTTGTCGGAAGTGACGGTAATTGCCGAGTTCAAAGTCTGCCCGCCACCGGTCGCTCCTTGTGTTACGGTTGCTGCATTGACGGTGCCGTTAGTGACCGAGCTGAATGGCGCCAGTATTAAGAATTCAAACCAGCGCCAGTGTAGGAAACGACCCCCTGATCGATAAAGGTGCCCCCGGCGTAGGTGTTGGCCCCCGCAAACGTGAGTGTGCCTGAGCCCTGTTTAGTTACGTCACCCGCACCAGTTGCGCCGACCGCTCCATTAATCGTCGTGTTACTGCCGCCGGTTACCGTCAATCGGTTTGCCGCTAACGAAACGGTAGAACCTCCCAATGTTACATTGCTGCCCGCGGCAATCGTCGACGCGCTCGTTAGGGAAGCGTTGCCATTGAATGCAAGGTCGCCGGTCCCCCCTGCGCCAGCGGTGACGACGCCGTTGAGGGTAAGGGCATTGCTCAGCGCTCTCGATGTTGCGTCGGACGACTTAATTGCAGACGTATTTAATGCGAGTGTGCCGCCGGCGAGCCCGCCATTAGCTCCAGTCCCAAGAATGAGGGTGCCGCTGTTCGAAGTTGTCCCCGTGAGAGAGTTACTGCCTAACGTGTTGAGTGTGCCAGCGCTGATCGTGGTCGCGGCCGCTGTAGCTGTTTGCGCCTGAAAGCGTCCAGGCTCCGTTGCCTGTCTTGCTCACTGAGGTTGCGCCAGTGTTATCGCTAATGGCCGCTGCTAGTGTGTTTGTCTCCGATGTTAGTTCCCGGACAGCGTCAAGGTATGAGCGTTCGTATTACCGAAAGCGATTGCTCCGCTATTTGTGAAATTCATCCCATTCGCGGTCAAAGCAGCCGATGAATCCAAAGTGGCCGGTTCGCCAGTTCGCATCGCCGATCGTGAAGAGTCGATCGTTATGGCAACAGTCGCCGCATCGTGTTGCAGTGTGCCGCCTCCAAGAATATCAAATTCCCTGCAACGTTGCTCTGAAGAACCGATACTGCTTGTCGATAGCCCAGCGGCTGAGCGTATTCTGCGTTTAAAATGCCACCGTCTATTGACGTCGCTCCCGTCCAACCATTGCCGGGAGGTGGTAATAATTTAGCGTTCCCGAGCCGAGTTTCGTTAGGCTGCCGTTCGTGCCGCCCGTGTCGGACATTCCCCAACCTACTATTTGGCGCGTTCGTGTCGATCTTGTATCGCTTCGGGTCCCGGCATTGCTGAACAACCGACCACTGTAATCGGTGGTAGATTGCCTGTGCAACAAAGGTATTCCAATGTGCCACCGGTGAAGCTGATCGTGCCCCCAGTAGTAGTATTTAGCGCCGCGGCGTTGTTAATAATTTAAGCTTATACCCCCACCAATCGTAGTGCCGCACGAGGTGTTAAGTGAGGTTTGCATTACTGAGTGTCAGTGTGCCGGTGCCCGTCTTGACGAGTGCTCCACCACCAGAGATAACCCCACCCGTAGGCCGCGGGGCTGGTGTTCAGTCGGTTCCTACCGTGCGAGTAGCGGCATCCAGCGTGACATTTACCCCCGGTGGTTCCGCCGGCCAGTAGTTGAAGCCGATCAGTAGTATTAAACCCTGTGATATCCAAGAAATCCACTACCCGGCGGTATTGGAGAAACGAGCGACAACGGCGCTGTGTCTAAAAATCCAAAGGCGCCGCTTTTACGCCAGCAACGGAAGCAATGCCAGCTTTGACGGTGCCGCCATTTACGGTCGTGCTACCTGTGTAAGTGTTGGCTGCCATTTAGGGTCAACAGTTCCACCTTCCGTCTTGAGGATTGAATCCACCGGCTCCCGCTGACGACAGCCACCGAGCGTGATGTTGTGAGTGGTGCTTGCCGCCCGCCACGTGCATCGAAGCCAGCGATCGTGAGCGTGTTAGAACCCAAGATTAACGGTGCCGCCAACCGTGATATTTCCGCGCTCGGCGTTCCACGTCTGGGCTGGAACCCAACGCGATCGGAACATTGATCGTGGCTGCGTTGAGGTTGTTGTTGACGATGCCAACGGTATTCCCTGGCCCGCAGTGGTTATGGTTAATGCGCCGGGGCCGGAGGCGCTGAGCGTGAACGCGCTCGTCGAACCGCTATCGAACGCGAGCCCGGAAATCGCATACGCCGCTGCAATTATCGGTGTTATCCGAGTAGTTCGGAAAAGACAAGATACGAACCTGACGTTGGAACGCTGCTTTGGAGCCAGTTGGCAGCGGTTGTGGAATTGCTATCCACGCCGCTGCCGCCATTCCAGATGGCGGCATCTCCGCTTACTTTGGTGTTGTTAACGATAAAATCGCTGCCGCCGTTGTTGCTAAACGTGCTGGAGAACAAACTCTACGTGTCCCTGTCATTCGTTCCCGACAAGGTACCCGTGAAGGGGCTGCCGCGGCCGGAGTGATGCCAGGGTGAACGTGTTCGCGCTCGTTAACGTAAACGTCCACAGTCGCGTTGTTTCCCTGGCCGAAATTGATGCCCGTGTCAGCAATCTGGTTTCCTGAGCCGTCTACAAGTTCCACAGACGACTGTCCGCCGGTGAATCTTAGGGCTAAGCGCCACCGTACAAAGGTCCGAATTGAACGAGGTTGGTCGAATTTCCGTTTCGCAATACGACTTCAATGAAGCCGCCGTTGTTTAAGGAGTCCTCCCGTAACTAAGGTCGAACTTGAACTGACTCCCCGACAAACAAGTCCTTTGCTCCGACGGTGGCCGTGATCTGTGAGATTAAATCCGCGATATGCAGTGGCCTAGGGTTGGTTCCGTTGTTCGCGAACATTCCCCATTTGGTTCCACCACTGTTGAAGAAGCCATTCGTAGCGCTTTCGGATTCGAGTGCAAGGTCCACGCGTCAAATCCGACGCCGAAATCCAATTCGTGTAGAACTGCCGCCGTAGTTAGAGCCATTGTCACTGGCCCAGTCGTGATTTGTAGCGCGAGCTCAGGAAGAAGCGTGAGTCCTAACGTCAACGTGACGAGTACAAAGAAGGTACACGATTTTGGCGAAAGAATTTTTCAAATGTGGGGAGCGACGGGGTGCGGGGTGAGGTAGTGAACTACAAGTAGAAGGGCGCTGATCTGACCAACTTTGGGGAGAAGTGTCAATGAAAAATCTATAATTTCCGTTAGCCTAAAAATTGCGCTATTTACGCAACTACTAGAGGTTGTGAATAACTTTTGGTTGGGCCCGGCACAATTGAAAGTGGTCATTGGGGTGGGTTGTTAACGGCAATAAGCGCAATAGAGACGGATTTGATTCCGCAGAGCTGGGGGATCGGAACACTTCCCGTAAGGCTTCCGCCAGGCATAAGGCGTTGTCATCACGATCGGGAAGGCCGACCAACCTACTCGCGAACAGCAAGCTAACAGCTTCCCCTACAAGGAAAGCGGGATGAGGCGAGCTCGTCCCCCCAGTGCCGGGTTAGACTAAGCGCCGGCGACGGCGGAACGACAGGAGGCCCGCGAAAGCTAGACCGCCACCAAGCCAGGTGCTTGGCTCTGGTTCCGGAACGATCTCGAAAATCGATTCAGCATGATCTCGGTCGCGCCGGGGCCAAACGCGTTTCCGCTGTAGTCGTAAAATTGAAACTCACTTAGCTGTGCCGAGCTAGGAGATTGGGGTTATTTACAAAAGAAGGCGGTCGTTGTGGCCGAACCAGAATCGGTAAACGCGTTACCGGATTGCCAATCCTTAATGGAGATGACGCCGGACGATCCAGTCAACGCTAACGACGCGGCTCACGAGGGTGCTGCCGTTTGCGCCCGCACCGAAATCAATGGTCGCGCCAGTTTGCAGCGTAAGCGCTCCCACTCCTTGCGTGGAAGCAGCGACGCTCGACCCTTCAGCTCTTGCCCAGCCGTGTTAAAGGTTCCGCCGTTATTAATCGTTACCAACGAACCCGAAAAAATCTGGTCGCCGCCCGAACCGCCCAAAGTTGCGGTGCCGCCACCGTTTACAGTCAAGCCGCTGCCAACGGCATGGACGGAGGAGCTCGAAGCCTTCGCCAGCAGCAACGTGCCCGAATTCACAGTTGCGCCTATGGCGACGTTATCGTTTGAGCCGCCAAGATTCACTGTGCCGGTGCTGTTGGAAACGAGGGACCCATTTCCCGGAGCCGGTCGAGTTATATAGGTCATTGAAGTTGATATTTCCTCCGCCTCCAACCGTGAGAGTGGTCGTCTTAACATCGAAACCGGTCGAATTGCCGGCGCCTCCACTGCGAGCTTGAGTGAAGGCCAGGGTGCCGCCAGTTGCCTGATTTATGGTAAGATTGCGGTCATCACCAAAGTGGTTCGAGAACGTGTTTGTTCCCGATGTGTTTTGAGAATTAATCGTGCAGCGTGCCTGAGCCTAATGTGCCGACGGGGTTAACGACGCTGCCGATTGTTGTGCCTCCCGTTAGTGTCGACAGGTTTATGCTCGCATCGACCGTGGTCCCAAATCGATCCAGTCGATCACGGAGCTATTTGAATTTCCGGTCGAAGTAAAGGCCAGGCTCCCGGCGCGCACGAAGGTATCCCCTTTATAAGTATTAGCGTTTGATAGCGTCACGATGGGCCCCCCTGCGCTGCCGTCGATTCCAACCTGCAATCTGCCGCTACCCGTGCTGTTCCCAATGACACCGGTTATGCCAATGTTGGACGTCGCTGAACCTGTTAGCAAAAGTCTGTGCGATTTCAGATCGAGGGTCGAGTTTGTGACAGAGAGCGACCCGCCTGCCGCCTGGTTAATCGTGAAGTCATTGTCTAAAAAGATATTGCCGCTGACAGTGTTTGTGCCGCTGGTATTTTGCGAGTCGAGAAGATAGGTTGACGTGCCCCCGGCAAATCCTGGATTGATAGTATTTCCTAACGATTGACCCCCAGCGGAGGCGGTGAGCGCGAGAGTTGCGTTTCCACTTCCGGAGGCAGTGTTGCCCAGCCGTATCGTGCTCGAGGTATTGACGGAACCGGTTCCGGTGATTGCCAGCGTTCCATTGTTTACAAAGGTGTCACCCGTATAACTGTTTACGCCTTCAAAGGTGGTCGTTCCTCCAGAGATTACCAGTGAACCGGTGCCAGAACTGCTCGAAACTATTCCTTTGAGGTCGACAGTTCCGTTCGTCGTTAGGGTATTGCCCTGCAGGTCGACTCCACCATTGCCAGCAGCCGGTGCACTTCCAAACTGAAGGCCGCCTGTTCCGCCAGCAAATGCCTGAGAGACCCCAAGCGCCAAATTGTTTTGAATCTTTTGAAGATTCGAAGAGTTGTTCGTTATACCCGCGTTTGTAGCGCTCGCGTCGCCAATGGTTAGTGTTCCGCTACCGGTTCCACTCCCGGCAGGCTGTAAGGTATAGGCGCCGGCGCCGCTGTTAAATGTGATGCTGTTGGCCTTTGTTAGCAGATCATTTGTGGCGGTGCCGCCCAGTAGCATCATTGAACGCAATGTTCTGCCCATTGAGAGGAAGGTTGCTAATCGCGTTATTACTCGACCAGTTGCCACTCGTGCTCCAATTGCCGGAATTGGCGGTAAATGTGGGAAGGAGAACATTTGTTATTATTAAAAAAAGAGTCGTTACCGCTGGCATTGAAATCGAAGAACCGAAGCTGAGTTATTGATTGGCCGCCGGACGGATTAGCGAGAGTCCCAGTGAATGTCGTGACGGCATTGTTGGAAAGGTTCTTGATTGAGAGCGAATAGGTCGTCGGACTGGTTAGAGTCAGGTCAGCCTGGATGGCGGTGTTCGTTGCTGAAATGTGGGTGTCAACAGCACCACTGCTGTCCGTGATTGTGAAATCTCCGTTACTACCGTTTCCGTAAAGCTCGAACACAGAGTTATTGCTGCTATTCCACAGGCTGAGACCCGCGGCGCCGCCTGAATTTATCGTGCCATCCTGCAGCTGAAGCGAAAACGTGTTGCCGACCAAGGTCGGCGTAAAAGTGCGAATGGCATTACCCGTCTGAAGGGAGTTGGCGTACATCCCCAAGCCTTTGTGCCTGTGCTGATAGTTATGGAGGAGGTATTGAGATATTCGCCTTCATGGCTGGTATTGTTATCGCTGTTTGAAAAATTCCAGCTGCCGTATCCGAACCCACCATTCCCGGGGGTGCTACTTGTGCTTCCCCACGCTGAGTAATTACTCGCATCGTCTGAAGCCAAGACTCCCACGGTCCCGGATGGGAAAGACGAGGGATTAGTATCACTTCCGCCGGGGCTGATAGGCCCAGGCTCGGTGCTCGGAGGACCATCCGCAGGCGGACTTACGGGAGCTGGCTCGATGGTGATCGGCGCGGGCCCGCCCGAAACAGGCGACGGCGTCTGGCCCAAAGACAACTGCGGGAACGAGATTAGCGCAACGGCGGCAAGGGCCAGTACGCAGTTCGTGCCGAGAATTTGAGCGAGGGTTTTCAAGGTTAGGCCGGGAGGAAGATTTCTGGGCGCACGAAGGAGAGCAGTTTCAGTTAGGGCTGTCAATGTAATAACGTGCAAAAGGTATAAAGTAGGGACGGGTCCTACGCCTCGGGAAGACCGGACGGTAAAACCGTCGTCGGGAGTCGGAGGACGGATGAGATTGAGAAACCGTTGCCACGAGGGGCAGAGAGGCTCCGCTTGCGAACGACCGTGTGTCGCCGAAAGCCCAGCGAAATCCGAGAGTTCATTTGCGACGCGTAGAATTAGCACGCGGGGCGCGTGCGCTTCCCCGTACTAAGAAATCGCCAGCTGCGAACGGTTGCGTCGCCGCGCAGCGCCGAACGCGAGGGCGCCGAAGGAAAGGAAACCGGCCAGCCAGGTAGCCGGTTCCGGCACAGAAAACACCGGATCGTTGAAGACGAGGTTCTGGCCTCCTCCGCTGTCCGAGTTGATTATGGCAAAGGAACCGACCGATGTATTACTGGCCTCGAGATTGCCAGTGATAGTGTCGTTAAGGGCGCCACCGACCTGGGTGACGGTAAGTGAATAAGTGCCTGCCGTGGTGTTAAAATCGATGTTCCAATCCAAGATGGCGCCTGTCGCATTGCCCCCGGCAAGCGTGTGAACCCCGCTGCCGTCCGTGACTTTAAGAGAGGTGCTGTTTGTGCTGCCGCCAACAATGCCGAACGATAACAGTTCTCCAGCGCCAAACGCTGTCGTGCTATTACCGGTTCGCAAGTTTACAAGATCAAGGCCTTTGGAAGCATCGACGTCGAACCGGGTGAAGATATCGAACTCGCCCACGCCGGTAATGCTGTTGACCAAAGGCCGGGAGATATCGAACCCGCTTCCGCTACCTGAACCGGCGAAGAGGGCAAAAGAGTTATCCGGGTTGGCCGGTACACCTCGATTGTTGGTGCTGGCGCCGTCCATGTACGTCCCACCGCCAGTGACGTCAGTTACCTGCGTCCATGCGTTGTAACCGAAACCGCCATTGTCAGGCGACCAATTGTTGTTAGGCGGCGAGTAGGCCGGGTTATTCGCATCATCGGATGCGACAATGATTGGCAATCCAGCGACCGCCGAACGTGCAAGGGCCACTGCAGCAACGAGAGCAAAAAGGAGGGAGAAACGGAAAGGGGAATTCACAAGTTTTCGAGATTGGCCGGCATTCTGAGGAGTTTCAGTGAAAACACAACTAAAAATTATGGAAAATCGAAAAACACGGCGGTGTCCTACAGCTTTGCAAAATCCGAAGCTGGACTAGGAAGTTAGGGGCGAAATTCTGTGGTGAGAAGTGACCGTTTTGGAGGGAACGGGAAGCTAACAGCGGATTGCCGGCTGTAACCTGCAAATGTCGCTTCCGCTCAAAATGGTTATGTGACATTATACGAACTATGCGTTTCTCCCTCGCTGGGGGAGCCTTTGTCTTTGCCCTTGCAGGACAGATGCTTGCTCAGCCCTCCCTCAGGACAGGTGTAGCTACTGCTACTAATAATAGTACCGATATAGCGATCATCGATCGCGCGCTGGCCACCGCCAGGGCGGGCGATAAGTACGTGAAGTTTGGCGACGTCGGGATCACTGTTAAGAATCTACAGGCTTTTCGTGCGCGTTGGTGGGCGCGGCGAGTCGCAGAGCGGGAGAAGTCGACGTCAGAGTCAGTGATCAGAAAGAACAAGGCGCAGCCGACACGGCTGCCTCCACAGGAACGGGGCCGATTCCGCAGGCGGACACCCGCCTTCGCCAAGGCTCCGGCGGGCAGGCACGTTCCCCAAGCCGATACTCCCACAGGGACGGCGTTCAAGTGGCCAGGCGGCAATGTGTATTATCGGTTCGATCCGACGCAGGTTTCGAACAGCACCATCACGGCGGCGAAGATGCAGCAATTTCGCGACAGCGTCGCTGAGTGGGCCGCATTTGCGAATCTGCATTTCATCGAGAACATCACCGGGCAGCCTAACTTCATCACCGTTCAGGAAAAGACGGACGGAAGTGAGGGCGGGTTCTCTTCTTCGGTCGGCATGGCGGGCGGCGAGCAATTTGTTCAGATCGGCGCGCACAGCTGGAATCGCGGCACGGTTTGTCACGAGGTCGGTCACGCGCTCGGTTATTATCACGAGCAACAGCGGGACGATCGCGACACCTACGTGGTCATCAATTTCGCCAACATGAACGTGGGCGACCAGGCGAACTTCACGAAACTACCGGGCGGTTCGGTCGCGCAAGGGCCTTACGATTTTTATTCGGTCATGCATTACGCGCGCAAAGCGCTCTCGAACAACGGCAACGACACCATCAGCATGCAGCCGGGATTTACTCAGTTCATTAACATCATCGGCGCGGTCACTGATCGCACATTGAGCAAGCTGGATCGCGCGGGCATGGCGGCGGTTTACGGGAATCCGTCCGTGGCTCCGAGCGCGGTGGTGACGAACACGAACGACAGCGGCCCGGGCAGTCTGCGGTCGGCGATTTATTATGCGTTCGATCTGTCGCCGACTGCTTCACCGGCGCCGGTATCGCCGACGTCGACCACGATTTCGTTCAACATCCCGAACACCGATCCGAATTTTAGCGGCGGCGTCTTCACCATTAAGCCGAGCTTCGTCATGACGGCGCCTGGCGACGGGACGACGATCGATGCGACAACGCAAACGGCGTTCACCGGAGACACGAATGCCAATGGTCCGGAGGTCGTGCTCGATGGGACGACGCAGGCCACCTATGAATTCGCCGGCGTGTTTGGCCCGGCTTTTATTCTGCGCCAGGCGAATTGTGCGGTGCAGGGTTTTGTCATTCACGGATACGACACAGCAGGGAATTATCCTAACGAGTGATTCGGCCAGCGGAAGCGTGGCCACCGGGAATACGGTGAGCGGGTGTTACATTGGGACCGACGCCGCGGGATCGACCAAAATCGGCAACGGCACGGGCTATCCGGGCGTCGAGATTCTCGCGGGCGCGAACCACAACACTATCGGCGGCACGACCGTCGCGGCACGCAACGTTATCTCCGGCGGATCCGTTTCCGGTGTGGTGGTGCATCAGTCGGGGACGAACAACAACACCATCGAGGGTAATTACATCGGCACGAATGCGGCCGGGACTGGCGCGCTGGCGAATGCGGGCGCGGGGATAGAGATCGTGCAAGGCGCGCAGAACAACATCGTCGGCGGCACCACCGCCGGTGCGCGCAATGTCATTTCGGGTAATACCCAGCAAGGCATCGTGGTGATTGATTCGGGAACGAACGGCAACGTCATTGAAGGCAATTATATTGGATTGAATGCGGCCGGGACGTCTGCCATCGGCAATGGCTCTGGCGATCCGGTGAACCACAATTTTTATTCGGGGATCGACATCTTCGGCGGCGCGCAAAACAACCTCATCGGCGGGACGGCCGCCGGCGCGGGGAATGTGATCTCCGGAAATGTGGGACCAGGAATGACGGTGTCGCAGGCGAACACCAACGGGAATACGATCCAAGGCAATTTCATTGGCACGAACGCGGCGGGGGCGGTCGCGATCGGTAACGGCTTCGCGGATGTGCCTAACAACTTTGTCTATGGCGGCATCGAACTTTTTGGAGGCGTGCAATCGACCACCGTTGGTGGAACGGCCAGCGGAGCGGGGAATCTGATCTCCGGTAACGCTGCGCAGGGCGTCTATATGAGTGATGCGGGAACGACGCTGAATGTTATTCAAGGGAACAATATCGGACTCAATGCCAGCGGTTCCGCGGCGCTCGGGAACGCGTTTTCCGGAATCGGTATCTTCACGAACTCCGCCTCGAACACGATTGGCGGCACGACCGCCGGGGCGCGCAACGTCGTCTCGGGCAATATGAATCAGGGGATTCTGCTTAGCGGCACGGGCGTGAGCCAGAACGTCATCGCGGGTAACTATATTGGAACGGACCTAAACGGGACGGTCGCGAGGCCTAACGCTTTTTCGGGCATCGGGCTTTTTGGCGGCGCCTCATCAAACACCATTGGCGGCGTCTCGGAAGCGGCGCGGAATGTCATTTCCGGCAATTCATCCGACGGCATGACATTCTCCGGAAGCGGGACTTCGTCGAACAATGTGCAGGGAAATTTCATCGGACTGAATGCGTCCGGAACCGGCACGCTGGCGAACAGCGGTTCGGGAGTTTCTATTTTTGGATCCGCGACGAACAATGTCATCGGCGGCACCGGCGCGGGCATGCGCAATTACATTTCCGGAAATACCGGTGAAGGCATTCTGATGGCGAACAATGGAACGACCGGGAACCAGGTTCAGGGAAACACCATCGGGCGAAATTTTGCCGGGAACGCTGCAGGCAATGGCAATCATGGCGTCAGCATTTTCGGTGGCGCGCAATCGAACACGATTGGCGGAAGCACGTCGGGAGCGAGCAACATTATCACGGCGAGCACGAACGAAGGCATTGCCATGTTTGATGCCACCGACATCAAGGACCTGTTCAGTCGTAATTCGATCTTTGCCAACGGCGCCAAAGGGATTTCGCTGTTCAACAGCGCCAACAACGGACTCTTGCCGCCAACGCTGAGCACTCCCGTTCTGGGTAGCGTGGGCAATCCGAGCGGGACGGACGTTTCCGGTTCGGCGCCGGCTAGTGCCAATCTTCCGATGACGATTGAATTCTTCGCCAGTCCGACGGCCGATCCGTCCGGTTCCGGTGAAGGACAATTCTTCATCGGCTCAACCAGTGTGGGGACGAGTGGCGGCGCGTTCACTGCCAGCCTTGGAGTGGCCATCCCGTCGGGCTACATTGTTTCCGCCACGGCCACCGATTCGTTAGGAAACACCTCTGAATTTTCTGTGAACCAGACCGTTGTCACCACGGATAGCGACAGCGATGGAATTCCCGATAACTGGATGAATGCTCACTTCGGGCATCCCACTGGGCAAGCGGGCGACAAGTCGCGGGCGACAGACGATGCCGATGGCGACGGGATGACGAACGCGCAGGAATTCGCCGCCGGGCTTGATCCGAAAAATCCGAATAGCTTTCTACGGATCACGAGCGTGACCAGGGCCGGGACGAATGTGACGGTTGGGTTCCCGTCGGTGAGCGGCAAGGTCTATCAACTCCAATTCCGTGACGATTTGCTGGCGGGGAATTGGAATCCGTTGGTGGACGGAATTCTTGGAACGGGTGCGACCCTGCAGATCACCGATCCGTCGGCGACCAGCCTAACGAAACGGTTTTATCGCGTCGCTCTACTTCCGTAGAGCGCGCGGGTTATCGGTTATTCGTTATTGGGTGGACCGGGCGGAACTGGATGACGGCGAGGCGGAGGGGAGGTCGGTGGTCGGTGGTCGGTGGTCGGAGGAAGCGGTCGCGGCAGTCTCCGCAGAAGTCAGAAGTCAGAAAGAAAGGTCGAAGCAAATATGCCCCTCCCACATTGGGCAGCCAGGGATCGCGGCGCTGAGGCGCGCTCCCACATTGGGGACCGACGCTACAGAAGAGGCGGACGAGACCGGCTCGTCCCTCCACACACAATAACGAATAACCGGTAACCCGGCGCGAAGCGCCGTTACGGCGTGGCCGCTGGAGCGGGAGCCGGAGCCGCTGCGGGCGCCGGATTTGTCACGCTGATGCCGTACTTGGTGACGATCGCCTTGGCTTCGTCGTCAGTTTTGGCGACCTCGATCAGGTCGCGCGCAAATTTCTGAAGTCCAGCCTGCACCCGGCGCGATTGGTCGACCATTTTGACCTGCTGCTCACGCATTTGCAGCCCGTGTTCCTTCACCTGGTTAGCCGTTTTCAATTGCCACACGAGAATGGCGCAAAGGCTCAAGCCCACAAGAGTGACGGGCCAGAATGCGGTCGGTCCCGCGGTCACGACGGTTTCGGTTTTTTTGGTAGAATAAAGATCAGCCATAAGAAAAGTAGAAAGTAGAAAGGCTAAAGTAGAAAGTGACTAGCGCTTAGGTGTTGGCGCGGGCGTTGCACGCGGCGGCGCTTGTTGTTGCTGGGCTTGCTGGCCCTGCGGTGGGACGGCGTTTTCGTTAAGCACAAAGCCGTTGCGTGTCAGCAGGTCCTTCAGGGCGGGATCCGTGGACGCTTTGCTGGCGATTTCGCGCACGAGATTGGTTCCGACTTGCTGGCTGAGGTTGCCGCGACTGATCTCGAGCTGCTGCTGTTGCAGCTGCCCTTGAAGGTTTTGATTGTCGATCCCGGTGTAAATGCCAAAGCCGCTAAGTCCAGCGCAGGCGACTCCGACGAGCATCGCGATAGTAAATTGCCACATTTTCATTTGGTAACGCCGCGTTTGCGGCGGGTTATCTGTTATTTGTTATCGGTGGTTTGGCAAGAGAAAAGGACGGCGGGGGGGCGGCGCTGCCAGGGGCGCGCCGGGTTAATGGTTATCGGTTGCTGGTTGTTGGGGGATTGCGGGGGGGCACCATCCTCCGCTCTATATATAGAGACTAATGACCAATGACCAATGACCAATGACTAATGACCAATGACTAATGACTAATGACCAATGACTAATGACGAAATGGGGCAAAACGGGAGGCTCGCCTTCGCTCGGGTTATGGGAGCCCTCCGGAGGCGAACGAGTTCCGACGTCTGACTACCGACTACTGACCGCTGAGCGCGTAGCCTTCGGCCTACGGCATTAATTGCCGCTCCTCGGGGAGCATTTTGTCGGCGGGGAGTTGGGCGAATTCCGCCTTGGCTTCGTCCGAACGGCCGAGGGCGGCGAGGACGGCAGCGTGCACGGCTACTGACGCGGTCGTCAGCGATGTTTTGGGCACATTGATGCCCTTGTAGACCGCAAGAGCTTCCTGTGGTCGGTGAAGACGCAGGCGGGCGAGCGCCAGGAGCGTGCGGTGAGGCAGACTACTTGGCTCTTTCTCCACGAGTTTTGAGGCCAACGTTTCAACCGCCTGGAGTTCCTGAGTGTTCTTGTCCGGAGACGCCTCATCCGCGGTGGGCAAAAGCAGGAGCCGTGCGTAGGCTTCGTCGTTTTGGACCGCTGAATCGTTAGGCCAAAGCTTCAAAAGCTCCGTCAGGATCTCATGGATTTTGTGTGTGTCCCTCTGGCTGTAGGCTACGCGAAGACGGCCTTGTTGGGCGGGGCGCGCCTTCGGCGAAACGGCGACGGCAGCGTCGTAGGCTGAAGCGGCGACATCGAGCGCTCCGTTCTTTTCCGCGTAATCGCCCAGTTGCATCAGTTTGTTCACGTCTCCGGCGGCCGCTTGAAGAGCCCGGTTCCAATTGTTCTCCGCGCCGCTCATCTGATTCTGCTGAGCGAAACAGCGCGCGAGATACATGTGCTCGATCACGGGATCGAGCGGGAATTGTTCGCTCTCGATCAGCCGTCGGATTTCATCCCAGCGACCGAGCGCGCCGAGCGCGTCCACATGTTGAAAGAAAAGCTGGGGAGTCTGCATGGCCCGCTGCCGCGGAACTGTTTCCAGCTCGCGCTCGTACTGCCCGTGTGAATTGAGCCACGCTGAAAGGGCGATGAGCGAAGCCTGATCGCCATTCTTGTACTGAGCGATCGTTTCTCCGATGAGCTTGTCTTTTTCCTCCGGATGTTCCTGGATCTTCAGGTCGAGCGCGAGAAGCTTGTGCTGCACCTTCGCTTCCGGGATGGGTCTCCAGTCCGTGGATGATCTCATCCATCGATAACGCGTCGTTAGGCGCCGCGCCAGCGGGGGAGAGTCTGGCTTCTTTGTGCGAGTGCCACGAGAGCCTCGAGCGAGACGGCGCCGTTGGTGCGCGCCAGTTTGCTCAAGCGGCTGAACACTTCCTTGCGATCGGCGCTGTCCTTGGCTCGGAGGGCAGCGTCCAGGTTTAGAGCTGCCTGAAGCTGGTCCTGGTCGGTGGCAACGCCGCTGGCAAAAACTTCGCGGGCATACATGATTGCCCGATCCGGGTCCTGCGCCTGCAGGGCCAGCTGGCCTGCCAAAAGCCAATCGCCAGGCGTGGGGCCGCCAAGTTCCTTAGACAGAAGTTTTTTGACCGCTTCGTCCGCCAGCTGCAGTTCGTGTCCTCGCAGGGCGAGGGAGGCTTCATCGCGCAGATCCGCGCGTGTCAGCGTCGTGCGCTCCTGAAGTTCCTTCCAAAATTTCAAACCTTCGGACTGGCCGGCGCGGGTAAACAAACGCGCGATCGCGCGGATCGCCTGGGGCTCGCTAGGCCGCAACTGGTATCCGGCGACGGCTTCGTCGCGCGCTGTGGTCCATTGCTCCGCGTCGATGGCGGCAAAGGCTTTGGAAGCGTGGCGTCTGGCCTGCCATCCTCGGACCAGGTTCAGAGCGGGCCGCGCGCAGAGCCACCCGATCCCAAGCAGAACGACCAGGATGAGCGCTCCGATGAAGAACTTCTTCTGTCTGCGACGGCGCGACCTTAGTTCAAACTCGCTGAGAGGCAGATCTGATTTGGCGAAGGGATTACGCATGGAGAAAGTAGAAAGTGGAAAGGCTGAAGGCTAAAGTCGGAAATCAGTCAGTGGTTAGTGGTCAGACGTCGGGAGGGTAACGAGACCTGGAAGTCTTTCGGCGAAGGCTTGCTCGGCTTCCGGCCCGGACAGCTCCCGGGCTTGAATAAGCAAATACTCCATCACTTGCTGGCCGAGATGGCGGCGCCCGTCGAAAACGGCCTGCATTCTTTCGCTCCGGCTCCAGGCGGATGGAGTCGCCGCCATTCCCGGCCTCGGTATCAGATGCCTTTCGGACCCGGTCTTCCCAAACACAGTAGAAGGCGTGCGCAAATCGCTGGCGGCCGCCGGCATCGTTGGCGAATTCAAAGTGTCGAAACGGAATCGTTAGTGCGGGCGACGCAGGGTATTCGCGCACCCCGAAGTCGCCGGTCTGTTTCCAGCCGCTCGAGGGAAGGCAAACGTCCGGGCGGTGAGCGTTTGCCAGGAGCGCGCTGTTATGGCCGGGGAACCAGCGGAAAAAGTAGAGCAGAGAAGTCGCGGGGCCTCGTGATCCGTCCGTTAGGCCGACATCGGCGCTGGCCCACATGGCCCCGCGTCCTTCGTCGTCATGCAAAATGCTGCGAGTTCGTTCGTCAATCCGGAGCTCGCGGAATTGCGGTGCGCTCTCGGGAAATTTTGCATTCCAACGTACCGTCGGCCGGAGATTGCGTTCGTGCGCGCGATACCAGGCGTCCACGCCGATTTCGATTGCGATAAGCCAGACCAGGACGCCGGCCAGGAAGGCCGGGGAGACTGGCAAGGACGAAGGACGAAGGACGGATGGCGAATGACTCGAATCAGAGGGCGGAGTTTTTCCCCTGCTTATTAACTTCGTTAGGCCGAGGCAACCGACGAAGACGAGGCCGACGATCGCATAGCCAGCCATATCGTGCCAGTGTTCCACCTGGTTGACCCCGCGGTTGGCCGCGATCCAGACAAGGAAAAAAGCCCGGCCACAATTCGCGATGAACGCAATTCCGATCGCGGCGACGATCAGGGCCAATCGCCGGCCCAACCGGAGCCGGTTCAGTTCTCCGAAGAGCAGGCCGATCATCAGCGAGGTCTGGAGTGAACGCACTCCGCTGCAGGCTTCGTTGACGCCGACCACGCCGCCGTTGATGTGAATCAGGTTTCCCTGCACCTCGGCGGGAATGCCGAAAAGCGAAAGCACTTCGGTCGCAATATTTGCTACCGTGGGCATGAGACCCTGGATGATTGGCTGTTCGATATCACTCGGCCACGGAACCGAAACGAGAAAAAAGAGGACCGGGAATGCGAAGTGTCGCAACCAGGGTTTTCCGCCAGTCCAGCCAATGAGAATCATGGTTAGACTAACGACAACGAGCGCATGGGCCCAACTAAACGGCCGCCAATCCGGATTCGCCACTTCGATGAGACGAATCGGAAGAATCAGAAAGAGCAGGAGAGCCGCTGCGACGACGAATTGAAGAGGATGAGACCCTCCTTCGCTGCGCTTCGGCGTAGCAAGCGAGCTTGTCCTTCCGGGGCCGATGTCCGGCCGGTCGTCCCACCGAAGCCAGAACAGGTAGAGGGCAAAGAACGGCACGAACCATCCGTAGTTGTACTGCTCGTTGTAGCTCCATTCCGCGCTCAAATGCCGGCAGCAAACGAGCCAAAGCGCTCCGAGCGCCAAGGCGAGCAGGACCAATCCGGCGTTCAAGCTCCGCTCAGGTCGAGAAGTGATGGCTATGGGAGTGGCGGCAACGCCAGATGTCGACACGGTTCGATTATAGCACGGTGCAAGGCCCCGGGTTAAGAGTTATCCGCCAAGGGCGGATCCGTCGTCGGCGGATCGGTTAATGATTGTCCGCAGTGATCCGGAAAGGGTAGATCTTGCCTTCCGATAAGCGATTGCTAGCTGGCATTTTCGAGAAACGTGGATTCGACCAACGACCAACTGACAACGAACAACCAGGCGTCTGGCGTCGTGCGCATCCTGGGCCTGACGTTCCTAACGGGCTCGGCGCACGATGCCGTGGAACGCGTTTCACGGACCGGCGGGGTTCTGACCGTTCCGGCGGCACCGGCCCTGGTGAGGCTTCGCGACGATCCGATTTATCGGCAGGCCATGTTGTCGGCCGATTACGCGATTCCGGATAGCGGGCTCATGGTTCTCGCCTGGCGCATTTTGAAAGGACAAAGGCTAACGCGCGTTTCCGGGCTCAACTATTTGCGCGAGCTGGTTCGCCGTCCTGAGTTTCGCAATCCGGGCGCAGTCTTTTTCGTCCTGCCATCGGAGGAAGCGCGGCAAAAACTTCTCACCTGGGGAGGCGCCGGCCATCTTACGTTAGGCGACGATGATTGTTATGTCGCGCCACACTACGCACTCGACCTGGTGGATCCAGCGTTGGTGGAGCGTCTGAAAAGAAAACGGGCGCGGCATGTCGTCATCGCGATCGGAAATGGACCTCAGGAAAAGCTCGGGGTCTACCTGCGCGATCACCTTGAAAATCGCGCGGCCTTCCACTGCATTGGGGCGGCGCTTGGTTTTCTTACGGGCGATCAAGTGGCGATTCCGGACTGGGCCGATCGTTTTTATCTGGGCTGGCTTCTCCGCCTTTTCGCGCAGCCGCGCATCTTTATCCCGCGATTGACGCGCGCGGCGGCGGTACCTTGGATGATCGCGCGCTACGGCGGCGAGCTTCCGCCGCTGCGCGGCGCGCGCTGATTTCGGATTGCGAATTCCGGATTG
This sequence comes from uncultured Verrucomicrobiae bacterium, assembly GCA_963824205.1. Lineage (GTDB taxonomy): Bacteria > Verrucomicrobiota > Verrucomicrobiia > Chthoniobacterales > UBA10450 > JBBRDU01. Next base: position 2,482,224 of record CAWGOG010000001.1, read on the forward strand.
CGAAATGGCCGAAGCACTTCTTGAAGCTTTCCGGTGGGACTCCATCAGGCTCAAACTTCGAGGATGAAAAAAGAATTGGAATCTCGAACAAAACGCTTCGCCCTTCGCATCATTAAAGTATCGGAAGCGTTGCCCAAAAGGCGAGCGGCGGACGTTCTTGGGCGACAGGTGCTACGGAGCGGGACGTCCATTGGTGCGAACTATCGCGAGGCTAACCGAGCTCAATCTCGGGAAGATTTCATTCACAAAGTGGCCCTTTGCGAGAAAGAAGCCGCTGAAACAGAATATTGGCTTGAACTACTGGTGGAAGCCAAGCTCATTACGGCCGAAAGACTAAACCCATTGATAAAAGAATGCCGCGAACTTCTGGCTATATTTGTCACCAGCGGCCGAACAGCAAAACGCCGCTTGGTTTTGAAATCCGGAATTCGAAATTCGCAATTCGAAATTAGCCCAAAATGATTATTTTGGGCCTCAACGCTTACCACGCGGATTCGGCGGCGTGCCTGATTATCGATGGCAAACTTGTTGCCGCGGCGGAGGAGGAGCGATTCCGCCGGATCAAGCATTGGGCCGGGCTCCCGACCAAGGCGATCGATTATTGCCTGAGCGAAGCTCGCCTGAGTATTCGCGATGTCGATCATATCGCGATCAACCGCAACCCGGGGGTGAACAACCTGCGCCGGCTGGGGTTTGTGGCCACACATTGGCCGTCACCGGGTTTGATGCTTCAAAAGATCAAGAACATCCGCAGCGCTGTCTCGGTGAAAGACACTCTGCAGGAAGAATATAAGCTCGAGCTCAAAGCCGAATTGCATCAGGTCGAACATCATCTGGCGCATCTGGCTTCCGCTTTTCTGGTCTCCGGATTTTCCGAGGCGGCCTGCATTTCCATCGACGGTTTTGGCGACTTCGCCAGCACGGCCATGGGTTTCGGAAGCGGGGACGCGATAAAGATCGATGACCGCGTCTATTTCCCTCACTCGTTAGGCATTTTTTACAGCGCCCTCACGCAATTTCTCGGATTTCCGCATTACGGCGACGAATACAAGGTCATGGGGCTGGCGCCTTATGGCGACCCGCATTTCATCGATCCGCTTCGCGAAGTCGTGAAGATTCAGTCGGATGGCAGTTTTCGTCTGAACCTGAAATATTTCCGGCACCACAGCGACAATGTTTCCTACACTTGGGAAAACTGCACTCCAGCGGTCGGCCTGCTCTACAAATCGAGCCTGATCGAACTGCTGGGCCCGGCTCGTCAACCTAACGAGCCCCTGGAACAGAGACACAAAGATTTGGCGCGTTCGATTCAGGTCACCTACGAGAAAGCGTTTCTGGCGCTTCTCCAGGCCCTGCACAAGGCGCACCCATGCGACAACCTTGCGCTCAGCGGCGGTTGCGCCATGAACTCAGTGGCCAACGGCAAAGTGTATCGGCGAACGCCTTTCAAAAAAATGTATCTCCCGGCCGCGGCTGGTGATGCCGGTGGGGCGATTGGCGCAGCGGTTGTGGTAATGAACCAACTGCAGAGCGGCCGTAATGCGGGAGAAGGAGCGGCCGGGCTTTCAAAGCGGAAAGCGGAAAGCGGAGATATCGGCCTCAGAAGTCAGAGCGGACGTGAGAAGGGAGAGGCGAGCTCGCTGGCCACGCCGAAGCTCAGCGAAGGAGGGTCTCGTCCGGCAACGGTCGAACCCTTCAGACCCGTTGGCGCGGAGATCGGATCAACACTGAGCGAAATGGAATCCATCAAGGGGAACGCCTCGCTCGAAAATCCAGAGTCTTCTCTGGGCGCTGCGTCCGGACCCCTGCCGGAATCCGCACCCAGCATTGCAGAGGTGGAATCCGTGACGGACACCCCACAAGCGATAACGGATAGCCCATCGACGGCGGCTCCATCCGCAATTCCTCAAATCGCCCTCCGGCCTTTGCGCACCGCTTATCTCGGCCCCGAATCGACCGAAGAGGAAATCCACGCGCTGCTCGACTGGAAGAAGAAGGAAATCTCCATGGCCGAGTGTGTCCTAACCATTTTGACGGTCGAAGAAGAGCTTATCGAGCGCACGGCCAAAGCCATTGATGACGGCAAGGTCGTGGGGTGGTTTCAGGGCCGAATGGAGTGGGGGCCGCGCGCGTTAGGCAATCGCTCCATCTTGGGCGATCCGCGCCGGGCCGACATGAAGGAGATTCTCAATTTGAAGATCAAACGGCGCGAATCGTTCCGTCCATTCGCGCCGTCGATTCTGCGGGAAGATGTCTCTGACTGGTTCGAGCAGGACGATGACGTGCCGTTCATGATGGAAGTGTTTCAGATTCGGGCGCAAAAACGCTCATTCATTCCCGCGGTGACGCACGTCGACGGGTCCGGCCGTTTGCACACGGTCGAAAAGGACGTCAATCCGCGTTATCACCGCCTGATCTCACAGTTCAAGGAACTCACCGGCATCCCGATTGTCCTCAACACCTCGTTCAACGAAAACGAGCCGGTGGTTTGTTATCCCGAAGAAGCGCTCGACTGCTTTCTGCGGACGAAGATGGATCTGCTCGTGCTGGGCAACTTCGTGATCGAACGCAAAAGCGCCTGACGAAAAAGGGACAGTCTGGAAGGGCGGGTCGCTTTACCGGGTTAGGGCTTCATCGAAGGGAGTGGCAGCCGGTACTGCCCGGCGCCGCATGAGGCCAAATACTACATTTGGCCTACCAAGGAAGAGCGCTTGTCTAGCGGATGAAAATGTTCCCAAAATCGTTCCTCACTTATGAAAATCTCCAGATCTTGTAGGGCTCTATCCATATTCCTAACGGCTGCTTTTCTCGCATTTTCGCAAGCGGTTCATGCGCAGACTGACTTCTTTGCCAGCATTAACGGCAATTCGAGCAATGGCACGGGGTTTATCAACGAATACCCTAACGAAGGAGCGGGCAGCGCGATTCTTCCTGGACTCGATCGCCCTCGGGGGATCGGGTTCGATAGCAGCGGTAATCTTTATGTCGTGACCAACAGCACAGACATGAGCGGCTTTCACGCGACTCTGACCGAATATACCGGAAATGGAAGTCCGATCACGCTCGCGACCGGCGCTACGAACGAGTTTTTTGAAAGCCTTGCGGTCACGGGGTCAGGAGACGTTTATTTCCTCGGGGGAAATCAGAGCGATCCCAATCTTGCCGCGACGATTTACAAAATCTCTGGTGGCGTTCAAACGGTCGTGGGCACCACACCCGGGCAATCGTTCGGGGTCGCGCTGGACGCTGCCGGCAACCTCTACGCCGCTGACTTCGCCGACCAGACGATTTACAAATTCGATACCTTGGGCAACCGAACGGTGTTCGCTGGCTCAACCCAATTCGCCGCCAACCATGGCCCTGTCGGCCTGGCATTCGACAGCGCCGGCAACCTTTTCGCTTCCACGGGAGGCGACGGTATCGAGGCGGACTCGATCTTGAAATTCAATAGCCTCGGCGTCGAGTCGGCTTCGCCTTTCGCAACCGGTTTGACTAACTCGCCTCGCGGTCTCGCGTTCGATGGCGCGGGCAACCTTTTCGTTGCCGAAACCGGCAACGGCGCTCCGGGCGACATTCTCGAGTTCACGCCTGGCGCAACAGAGAGCGTCTTCGATTCTGGCTTAGGCCGGGCGGCTGGAAATGGCGGTGCGGAATATTTGGCGTTTGCCCCGCTCGAAGCCGTCCCGGAACCAGCGACTTGGGTGGGAGGCGTGCTCGTTAGCGCGGTCGTGGGAGGTTCAGTCTGGCGCCGCCTTCGCTTAGTCGGTAGTCGAACGGCAATGTCGCACGAATAGTCAGACAATCGTCCCGGGACTTCGCTTAACGACAACGCGCTGGCCGTTCGGAACGCGAGTGACCGCTAGGCTTCAGTGCCGTTCGACGAGTCGGCGGCGCCGTTGCTTGATTGGACCTTTTCCGCGCCCGGGCCGTGGTCGCGACCGGCGCGATCGCCGTAGACTTCGCCGTCGCCGTAGCCATGCGACGCATAATAATAGTAGTAACCGGCGCCGCGGCGGCGTGGCAGACGATTAAGGACAATGCCGGCAGGTCGGACCTGGGTCGCGCCTAACAAGGTCAGGGCGCGATTGATGGCGTTGCGGGGTGTCTTGGCTGCGCGCACGACGATGCAGGTCGTCTGGACGTGCGGCACCATCAGAAGGGTATCGCTGACGGCAAGAATGGGCGCGCTATCAATGACGATGCGATCGAAATAGGAGCGCGCTTCTGTGGTTAGGCCTCGAAAGCAATTATCGCTCAAAAGCTCGGCCGGGTTTGGAGCTCGCTGGCCGCCGGCGAGAATGAAAAGCTGACCGCGTCTTGGCAGGCTTGCCTTCGCGGAAACGGGGCGCGCCGACTGTCTCGGCCTCGACTGAGCTGACCAGACGAACCGCCTGCCGGAGTTCGACAGCGCCGACAAGATAGTCGACCAAACCGGGGCCCTTCGCTGCCTGATCTCCCGAGGACCTTCTTGAAAACCTTGTGAATGCTCGGACGCCGAAGGTCTCCATCGACAAGGAGGACGCGATGTCCCTGCTGCGCCAGAGACGAGCGCATAATTGACCGAGGTGAAGCTCTTGCCTTCGTTAGGCAGGGCGCTGGTGAAAAGAAAGACTTTCCGATCTGCTTCCGGTCCGAGCAGGGAGAGGGCGGCGCGCAAATTGCGGAAACTTTCGGCGATTGGGCCACTGGGGGCTTCGTCGACCAGGCGATATTTGGTGGCGTCACCCTTTCCCGTTTTCGCGTCGGCGCGAGTTTCTGTTCCCTTGGTTTCGGGAATGGCGGCCAGAACCGGAAGACCGAGCGTAGCCTCGGCCTGGTCAACGGTCTTCACCGAGCGATCAAGCGCGTCGGCGCCGAAAACAAATGCAAGGCCGGCAGCGAGGCCGCCTAACAAACCGAAGGTGATGACTTTCGATGGGATCGGCGCGACCGGCTGCCGTGAGATGGTGGCTTGCTCGGCAACACTGACCGCATTGGCTTTCACATCCTTGGTCAGATCGATCGCTTTAATCTGGCGTAGAACGCTTTCGTAGAGAGAACGATCGGTCTCGGCCTGACGCGCGAGTTCCTGATAACCGATGGCCGCTTTGTTCAAATTAATGACGGCGCCTTGCTGTGCCTGGATCTCTTCCTGCAGGCTGGCCTCAGTGGCTTTGGCCTGGGCGATGGCGTTCCGAAGAATCTCGGGCTGCGCCATGACGGCGCGTTTCAGTGAGTCCCTGGCTTCGTGAAGAGCAGTCCGGGCCGACATCATCTTGGGATGTTTCTCTTTGTAGCGAAGTGCGAGCGTAGCGATGTTGGCCTCCAACTCCGCCACTGACCGGCGTCGTTCGTTAACCAATTGCGCAGCGTTAATGCTCGGAACGGCGAGAAGCTGTTCGACATCGGTTCCGGCCGCGTCGATCTGAGTGAGCTCGCCTTCCAGACGGATGCGTTCGGACTTGGCCGTGGTCAGCTTGTTATTCAGATCCTGAAGTTTGTCTTCAACGATGCCGCCGCGTGACCCGCCGGCGCCGGCGCCCGACCCTGTCTGGGAGCCGGTGGAGACGGTGCCGCCTCCAAGTTGCAGAGCGTCAGGTGTCTTGGCCTTGTATTCGGCGACGGCCGCTTCGCTTTTCTGCAGGTTTACTTTGAGACGCTCTTCTTCTTCGACCAGATAACGCAAGCTTTCCTGGCTGAAAGTGGCGCGCCGTTCGATGGAGTTGCGAATATATTCACGGCCGACAGCCTCGGCGAGTCGTTGTGCCATCACCGCATCGCGGTTGGTCACAAATAGATCAATCAGACGCGTCCCGCGCCTGATGTTAGCCTTCACCATCGTCGAAAGAGCGCCGGCCAAGGCTTCTTCCATGGGGGTAAAAGTCATGCCCTGAACGATGTCGGGCTGGGCGCGCGGTGAGACCGGTTTTGGAGCCGGGGTCGATTTTTTGGTGGTGTCGTTCTCGATCGATTTGCCTAACAGGGCCACGCCGCCGTCATCCGCCAGGCCTTCGGCGCGAATAACGCGCGAGAGCATTTGCCGGTTGGTCAAATTTTGCTCAATGGTGCGCAAGGCTTCCTGGCTGGCCAGGAACATGGAGCGCATCCGCATCGGGTTATCTTCCGTCGAAGCGACGGTCGGCTCCGCGAAATCAACTTCGAGCACGGCGTGTGACTAATACATCTTTGGTGTTCGGCTCAAATAGCCGAGGCCAATGAACAATCCGGCAAGGACGCAAAGGGCCACGATCCAAATGCGCTCGATGAAACTGTGCCAGAAAGCGCGCAGGCTAAAGCCCCGCTGCGACTCGAGCATGACGTCGATGGCGGGGTTTGCCGATGGAGCGGCAGTAGGAGGGGTCGTGAGCACGGTTTAAGAAATTGGAACGGGAATCATGAATTGCGAATCGTGAATGCCCATATCGTTAGAAAATACTTTCGCCTACGGTCACGGTGTCGCCGGGCAGAACGGTGAATGCGCTGTGGCCGCCTCGAGCCTGGCGCTTAGCGTCCACACGCATGACCTCCTTGCCGCGTTTAACACTGACTTTTTCCGGTGCGGCAATCCGGGTATATCCGCCGGCCATGGCAATGGCTTCAAGCAGATCGATGCCTTCAGGACTGCCGTCGGGCATTTCATAACTGCCCGGCCGATTGATTTGCCCAAGCATGGTAAAGCGGCGTTTGGCATAGCCGATCAGCATGACGTTCACCTTCGGATTAACGAGGTAATCGCGACCGTAAAGGTCGGTTAGGCGCGAAGAGGCCTGGCCAAGAGTGAGCCCGGCAAGATGAATGGAACCGAGAAGGGGAACGCTGAGGTTTCCTTCGCCATTGAGGCGCCCGTTGGTCCTGAGGTCGTCTTCACCAAATACTTCGACCGCCACCTGGTCGTTAGCACTGAGGATGTAACCGGTAGGAGCGCTCAAGCTTGGGATGGAGGCGGAAGAATTCGAGGAGGAACCAGTGCTGTTGGTGCTGGCCAGGGCCGAGCGCTGCTGGGAAGGAATGTCCTGCGTGGATTGGGTCTGGTTCGGGGCGGATTGCGGGAGCGCAGTCGTGCCAAGGCCAACGACTAAGGCAAAACAGCAGAGCGAGAGGATTCGGCGGACCGTAGCTCGAAGTCGGACGCGTCCCAGGGCAGAAAGAGGGAAAGCGGGCGAACTCATATTATATAATACATCCGATCGGGCTCCCCAGCTAGAAGGTCAGTCGGGTCCGAATTCCGACCTGATTGTCCTTGAAACTGAAGAACGCGAAAGAGCTCGAATCTTCGCGATGCACATAATAAGCGCCGAAAGTCCAATAGCGCGTGATATTGAAGTCGACACTGGGGTCGATGTAAAAGAAATCGTCGTTGCGTGTGGCGGTCACGCCGTTGGCGGCACTGAAATAAGAAGAATTCGTGTAACCGGCGGCGAACCCCAGGTAGAACCTTTGCAGGAATCGCTGCGTGATCGAAAAATTGATCGTCGTTTCGGAGTAGTCCTGGCCGGCGAAACTCGCCGAATTATATGTCTGGCTGCTCCCGGTTAGGCTAATGGCAGTGCCGTCGAAAGGCGTGTAAGTGGCCGAAAGAGTGTAGACGGGCCGAATTTCGACGCCGGAGACATTGCTGATCTGACGGAACTCGGCGCCGGCAGTGGCGTTTACGCTGATCTTGGCGGTGGCCAAATAACTCAGACGGATGTTCGCCTGCTCGAAAGTCTGATCGTTACCGCCGCCGCTCACGGTATTATAGCCACCGGTCCCGCCAAGGCCCACAACGAGTTTGTCGCTGTAAATGTAATTCAGATAAATGTTACCACCGAAGTTTCGGGAGCTCACCAGCGGGTCGTCGTATTCATCGGCGTAAAAATTCCCGCCGCCGCTGAGAAAAAGTTTACCGGTCAAATCGTACGAGGCGGACAGTTGCGTCGTATAGATTTGGTGACCATTTCGACCGTTAACGTCGGTGTTAGCCTGATGACCCGTTGGATCGCTCAGACTGTTCAAATCTGTCCCGTCGAGAATTCGAACGTCCTGGGATAACGACAGGGACAGGTGACCGAATCGATGGCTGCCCAGCAGTTGAATCAAATGTTGAACCCCGTCTTCATGGGAATTATCGACGAAAAGGAAAACGCTGGGCTGATATCTGAACTGCAGTGAGTTGACGCTGTCTGAACCGGCGCCACCCAGGCCGACGTAAAGCGAAGGTTCAAGAGTGAAGTAGAAATCCGAAACCTTGTGAACAGAACTGTTGAAAATGTTGTCGTCCCAGACTGCGCGGACGGTGCCAGAGAGTTCGTATTGGAGGCGCCGGGGAATATCCGAGACAGGCTTCGCTGTCATGGTCACATCCGAGTTGGCTGGCCCGGTATTCGGTCCGCTGACCGGCGAAGGAATAGCGGGCTGACGAAGGGCCTGCGTTTCCGTGGGCGTTACAACCGATGCGTCCGGTTCTGTGAAAACGGCGCTCCCCGTGTCCTGCGCGAGAACAAGACCAGAGCGACCAAGACAGGTCGATAGGCCCAGAACGACAAATAAAACGTAGCGAAAGGGTCGCGAAGACTTCACGGGTGGGGAGGGCAGCCGAAAATTAAGGTGTCCGCTTTAGCTCAGACTTCATCATAAGTAAACCCGTTCGTTAAGGAAGCAGCATTTTATCAAAATTATAGATTCCGGGAGGCCCAACAGCGCACTTTAAGCGAAAGGCGTGCCGAGTGGCGACCTCCGGAGTGGAAGGCAATGAATTAGAGTTTTTCGTATTTCGCTCGCGCGGCCCACGCCTTTTGCCAATCGCCTTTCGCGGCCCAGATTTCGGAGGCGAGGTAATCGAGCTCAACAGGCGGCCGCGAGCTGGTCGAGGCGATGGTGATTGTGCGAAGGGCATCGTCCGGGAGCCGGTTGCGCCATTCGGCGACGGCGAGGAGAAGGCCATCGCGCCCCGGGTCGGCGCTGATTTTGAAACGTTGCCCTAACGACTGCACGTCTCCCGCGCCGACGTCCGGAAGTTTGGCCGGCGATCCGTAATGAGCCAGGACACCATAGGCCTGCTGATAATCCTGCAGCCCGGCATAAGCCCTCGACACTTCGCGAAAAGCAATTCGTTGCCAATCGGGGTTTCTGGCAGCCGCTTCGACGAGCGAAAGACTGTCGCCCGACCGCAACCAAATCTGGAAAAGAGTTTGCACCTGGCTTGGAGAAAACCCTCTTAGATCAGGACGAGCAGTCAACAGGCGGTCTAACTGAAGTGAGAATTCCAAGGGCGTGGCGTTGGAAAGCGCCATCAGAACGCAGCGCGGATCTTCCCCCGCGAGATCGAACCATCGATCGCTCAGTTCCGGATCCTTGCGCACGACACTCGAAATGCCTTCGTAAAGGATGAAGGCGTTGCTGCCGAGTTTCTGCATTCCGTCTTTCCAAATTTCGAATGCAAGATCCGGTTCACCGAGTTCGAGCCAAACATTGCCCTCCCGCAAATAGAGATCGGGCCAGAGTCCAAAAATCCGCCGGGCGATGGCAAAATCTCGCGAGGCTTCCGCCCGGGGATGGTACAGTCCCGCTTCGGCAACGCCGCGGTGGTAGTAGAGAAGCCAGTCGAGTGGAGCGAGCGCGAGACCCTTGTTCGCCTGTTCAAATGCGCGTTGATAGTCACTCTGCGAAACAGCCTGCTCGACCTCCCGCTCGAGACGGGAAACGGTCGCAGTCGTCGGAAATCGGCCCGCGCCGGCAACCGATGCGATCCAGCAGATGGCGAAGGCTACCAGCACGACCCCAAATGCGCGATAGATCCACGAAACAAGATTCGAGGCTTCGGAATCGCGTTCCGGATAAAGCGCCAGGCTTGCCATCAAAAGGGCGGGCCACAGGGTGCCTAACCGGTGCGCGGAAACATCGACCAGCCCATGAATCGCGAAGGCGATACCGCAGATCAGCGCAGCCACGCGCAGGGCGCGTCCCGTCCCGGTCGCGAAGGGAAAGCACCGGCCTAACCACCAGAGAATCGCCAGCAATGTCAGCGCAGGAGCAAACCACCCGAGCTCGACGGCGCCCCAAAGCCAGTCGCTTTCCGGGTGGACTGCTTCGCTGGTCGACACTGAATAATGCCGGGCGCCAGAGAAGAGGGGCCGAAAATTGCCCAGCCCAACTCCCAACAGCGGCGCTTCCCGCGAAAGGTGCAAGGCGTCGCGGAAAATCTGGACCCGGCCGTTGCTGGGCGAGAGTTCTTCCGGGCTTTGAAATCGCGCGAGTGTTTTGCCGCCGTTGAGCAGGAGGACTCCGAAGAGCAGAGCAACCGCACAAAGAGCCAGGATGGGCCCGCGTCGCTCCCGTGCCTGAAAGAGCCACCACGAATGCCAGACAATTGCGCCGCCGAAAAAGAGGACGATCCCGGACCTGGAGTAATTAAGAATCAGCGCCCAGCAGATCAGCGAAAGGCTGCAGAGCCAGACCCACCAGGTCGGGCGATGCTCCTGAAGGCGGTGGAATCCAAGCGCATATATAATGATACCGGCGAGCCCAAAGACGTTGCTGGTTTGATTGCGATTTGGAAAAAATCCGAATTCCGGGACGTCAGGCCAGAAGGGGACTCGCCAACCGGTAACGTGAGCGAAGACAAGGAGTCCGCCGAGAATGAGGACTCCGACGGCAAAAATCACCAGCGTGCGGTCCCGCTCGCCGCGTGTCCAGTCGCTCGCCAGCAGGTAGTAGCTCCATGCAAGGACCAGGAAAAGCAAAATGGTCCACTGAAATGTAATCCACGGCTGGGGCGTTCGAGAGGACGGGAGAATCGCGCCCAGACTTGTTAGGTCGGCGCGCCAAACGGAAACCCTCGACCAATCCGCGGGCAGGAACGCCAGAAGTGCGATCAAGAGAAGGCCGCTCATTATAAGAGTTGGGAAAAGAGGAAGGGCACGGTGTGGCGGGAAAAGAACAAAAATCACTCCGGTCAGGGCCATGAGGATTGCCATGGCCCACAGTTCCGTGCTTCCGGCCAGGGTCGGTGCAAGGAGCGACGCACCGACAATGAGATACCGGGCGGCAGCGGGGGATGAGCGCGTTGAATAAAGGGCGTCCACTCGGTAAAGCGCTGAGGTTCCGACGAAATGGCCGTTTCGCCAAGGCCAGAAGTTCCATCCTGGCCCTGCTCCAATTCGATGGCCAGCCGCATGTCGGGAGTGCGGTTCACCGGGCGCGAGAAAGTTTCCGCCTGCGCAGTCCGCGTAAGCGTGATACATCAGCACCAATCCCCGGGGTGTAGCTTAGCTTGGTAGAGCGCGTGGTTTGGGACCACGAGGTCGCAGGTTCGAATCCTGTCACCCCGATATTTCTTCGGTAAGGGCCGCGATGAACTCAAACAAAGATGTGTTGGGGCGACCAATTGATTCCTAAAGTTCTCCTCTCCCTCCTCATGGCCGCGGCTTTCGGGCATTTAACGAGGGCCCAGGACGCTGCGCCCGCCACGGTCGACCTGCAGTCAACGCCGCCGCCATTGCCGGTAGAAACTCCATCCGGCCCCACGCCGTCTCCATCGACGCCGCAGCTCCCCGACCTCTCGCGTCTCGATGAAGCTTTTAAGCGCACCTCGATTGGCAAGGCGGCGGACGAAAACCGCCAGCGAATAGAAATCAGATCTTTGCAAAACCGAATCGCCGACGATCCAGACATCGTCGCTGCGAAAAAAAATGCCGAGGCTGCGCACACTGACCTGGAAAAACGGGAACGCCTGCGGGAGTATTATCAGCTTTCCTACGGTCGGATGCGCCGCTTCGCATCTTCCGAGGGCACGCGCAAGGCGCTCGACGAGGACGAAGCGGCGCATCTCAAGCTTCTCGCTCAGCCGCGCGTGCGGCCGCTTCCCGGCGGGACGATTCCCCCGGTGGAGAAAAAAACTAAAGCGGAGAAAAAGAAAAAACCAAAACTTGGTCGAGTGACCGGCAGTTGACGACGACCGCGGAGCGAATCCGGCTTTAGGGACTAACGACAGGCGGGTGAACAATCTGGCTTGTCCCCTGCATCGCCAGGGCATCCGCTATCACTTCGCCGCGGATGATCGCGGCGTTGCGCAAATCCACCGTGCGTCTGTTTGCCAGTAGGATTCCCTGAAAACTAGCTGTGCCCGAAAGAGTGACTGTATTTCCGCGCCCGCGAATGTTGAAGAGGACGTCGTTCCAGTCGAGCCCGCCGCTCAAAACAATTCGGGAAGCATCTTGCAGGGAGAAGCCCCGGTTCACATTGAAAACGTAGGTGGTATTCGCGCTGCCCTGCAAAGTCAGCGTCGAGCTATCGCGCAGTCGGAACATTCGCAGATTGAGAACCACGGTCTCGCCGGGCGCGCCGCTCAAGGTCAGGTTGGTCGTGCCGTTCAGATCGATCAGCGGCAAGCTTCGCGTCGGCGCAAGCAGGCTGGCTGCCTGCGAAAGATTGAGGGCAAGTGCGCTTTCCGCATCCAAGAGAGCGTTGGCGTCCCGATGCACTGTTCCAGTGATGGCGGTGTTCGGGCCCGGTTCGCAGCCAGCCTCGTCTGGCAAGATAGAGGTCACCGTCAATGGCGGCGTCGTTTGCCAGGGCGATGTTGCCATTGCCTGAAACGCCGACATCTCCATTTATCTGGGAACCATTTACCAGGCGGTCGCCGGAGCCGTTCAGCCCCAATGAGAATGCGCCCCACTGTTCCAGATCGCCCGCAGGCAAAACGCTGCCAATCTCGGCGCGCAAAGGCGAGGCCAGCAGGAGGAGGCCAAATACGGGAGTAAGAAAACGTTGAACCATGCGGTGTGTCTCCGAGGAGGAGCAGTCGATAGAGAGCAGCCGCTGTGCCGGTTCACCGGTGAAGACTGCCTTGCTGCCGCTCGCGGGTCAGCTATCCTGAGTGCCTCGCAAACAGGCCGCGTTCGTCTAGTGGTTAGGACACAGCCCTCTCAAGGCTGGTGCACGGGTTCGACTCCCGTACGCGGTGCGTACCCCGCGCGTTCGGTGAAATTCCGATTGCCAGGCAGGCCTTAAACGGACATATTGCACGGTCCTTTTCACCCACAGCCTCTCGCTGTCTTCCTGCCCCGCCGCGCTCTCCTTATGTTCAAACGCGAAAAGCTTCAGCTATTCATTTTCATTGTTCTGGTCGCCTTGCAGGTGATGGGAATCATCGGCCTGCTCGGGCGCTTTCACCTGGCCTATCTTCCGGTGATGCTGGTGATTTTCTTCTTTGGCGGCATCTGCACGACACTTTATCTCCACCGTTATCTCACGCATCGCGGCTTCGAGATGCCGGAATGGCTGAAGTTCATGTTTGCCACCGGATCAGCCGTGACCCTGGCAGGGGATCCGGTCACCTGGGTTGGCGATCATCGGTATCATCATTTGAAATCGGACACCGACGAGGACATCCACAGCCCCATGCATGGATTCCCTTATGCCCACATGATGTGGCTGGTTCGGAAACCGCGGGAATTTCGCGAACGTTCGCGCCGATATGCGGCCGACGTGCGAGAAGATCTGGTACTGCCGTCTCTGGGAAAATCCTGCCCTTTATGTGTTGCCGCATTTGATCGTGGCAGGCTCGCTCTTTTTCGCGTTTGGATTTTCCGGAATGCTCTGGTGCTTATACGTGCCGATGCTGTTTGTTTACAATGTGACCTGGGCAGTGAATTCTATCTGCCACATGCCGTCGTTAGGCTACAGGAGCTTCGAGACCACGGATGAAAGCCGAAATAATTTTTGGATCGGCCTGATAGGAATGGGTGAGGGTTTTCATAACAACCATCACGCCCAACCGCGCTGCGCTGCCCATGGATTGCGTTGGTGGGAGTTCGATGGAACCCGCTACCTGATTTGGCTGCTCGAGAAAACGGGCCTGGCTTGGAACGTTGTCTGGCCGAAAAAAGAAATCGCCGACGAAACCGAACCGGTGGAGGAATCTCCCATGATGACGGCCGTCACCGCGGCCTCGTCGCCGGCGCCCGACGCGATCTAGGGTTCGTACCCCAAATTAGGGGAGAGGCGTTTCTCGACCGCTTCGACTGTCTCATTGCGTCGGCGCGCGTAATCTGCAATCTGATCGCGACCGACGGGACCGACGCCAAAATATTTCGCCTCAGGGTGCGAGAAATAAAGTCCGGAGACACTCGAACCCGGGTGCATCGCGAACGACTCGGTCAAGGTCATGCCGCAAAGGTGTGGCGCTTGTAAGAGATCAAACAGGAGGGTCTTCTCAGCGTGATCGGGACAGGCTGGATAGCCCGCCGCCGGACGAATCCCGCGGTATCGTTCGCGCAGAAGATCTTCGTGCGAAAGTTTCTCGGCTGAACCAAAACCCCAGGCCACCCGGACTTGGCGGTGCAGATATTCCGCGAAAGCCTCCGCCAGCCGATCGGCCAGAGCCTTGGTCAGAATGGCGCTGTAGTCGTCGTGCTCGGCATTGAACTTCGCCGCCATCTCGTCGGCTCCATGGATCGACACGGCAAAGCCGCCCAGATAGTCGGGTTGCGTTGAAGCAACGAAATCAGCCAGGCAACTGTTCGATTGATCGGCCGGCTTTTGCAATTGCTGCCGCAGGAAGTGAAATGTCGCCAGGGGCGATTTGGCGGACGCGTTATCGTAAAGATGAACGTCATCGCCGTCCGACTTTGCCGGCCACAGGCTCCAGACACCGCGCGCTTGGAGCGACTGATCCTTAACGATTGTCGCCCAGAAGTTTCTGCGCGTCCTCGAAAAGCTCCTTGGCTTGCTGACCAATCACCGGGTCATCAAAAATCGCCGGATAACGCCCGCGGAGCTCCCAGGTGTGAAAGAACGGCGACCAATCGATGTATTCGATCAGCGTTTGGAGGGAAACGGTAGCGACCGGCAGGCCGTCGATGTCGTTAGGTGCTCCCGTCGTGACAATGTGCAACCCGCTCTCGGCCGGTTGTGGCGGCGCGTAACTGTCCCAATCCAGCGCCGGTCTGCGGGCGCGTGCTTCGTTCAGTGAAATCAGCTTCTTGTCGCGAATCTTGGCAAGATGCGCTTCGCGAAGTCTTTCGTGATCCGCTCGGTTTTGAACATCGAAGTCCGCTTTCGATTCTTCATTGAGAAGCGAGTTCACCACTCCGACAGCGCGCGAAGCGTCGAGCACATGAACGGTGGTCGACTGGTAATGCGGCGCGATTTTCACAGCAGTGTGCGCCCGGCTGGTGGTCGCGCCCCCGATCAACAGAGGTAACTTCAGACCTTCACGTTCCATTTCGCCGGCCACATGAACCATCTCGTCGAGCGAAGGCGTGATCAGTCCGCTCAGCCCGATGGCATCGGCTTTCTCGTCCCGCGCCGTCTGAAGAATTTTCGCGGCCGGAACCATCACTCCCAGATCGATGACCCGGTAGTTATTACATTGCAGGACAACGCCTACGATGTTCTTCCCGATATCGTGGACATCGCCCTTCACCGTTGCCATGACGATGCATCCCTGCGGTTTTGCGTTGGCGCTCTTCTCCGCTTCCATAAAAGGCATCAGATACGCGACCGCCTTCTTCATCACGCGCGCGCTTTTAACGACCTGCGGGAGAAACATTTTGCCGGCGCCAAACAGATCGCCGACGACCGACATTCCAGCCATCAAAGGTCCTTCAATCACATCCAGAGGACGCCGTGAGTTTTTGCGCGCCTCCTCGGTATCGGCGTCGATGTGGTCGACGATTCCTTTTACGAGCGCGTGTTTGAGGCGTTCCTCCACAGGGTTGTCTCGCCAGGCGTCATCTTTTTCCCGGGCTTTGCCGGGTCCGCTGAGCGTTTCCGCAAGTTGGATCAGCCTCTCGGTGGCATCGTCACGGCGGTTGAGCAGCACATCTTCAACACGTTCGCGCAACTCCGGCTCGATCTCTTCGTAAACGGCGAGTTGTCCGGCATTGACGATGCCCATATCGAGGCCGGCGCCAATGGCATGGAATAGAAAGGCCGAATGCATGGCCTCTCGCACGCGGTTGTTCCCGCGAAACGAAAACGAAATGTTGCTGACCCCACCGCTGACGTGCGCGCCAGAGAGGTTGGCTTTGATCCATCGCGTCGCTTCGATGAAATCGACGGCGTAATTGCGATGCTCATCGAGTCCAGTCGCAACCGTGAGGATGTTCGGGTCAAAAATGATGTCTGCGGCAGGGAAGCCGGCTTCGTTCGTCAGGAGGTTGTAGGCGCGCTGACAAATCTCGATTCGCCGCTGCAAGTTGTCGGCCTGGCCTTTCTCGTCGAAGGCCATCACGATTGTGGCGGCGCCGTAACGCCGAATGAGACGCGCCTGCGAGAGGAATTCTTCCTCGCCGTTCTTCAGGCTGATCGAATTCACCACCGCCTTGCCCTGCAAACATTTCAAGCCCTCTTCCAAGACGCTCCACTTGGAGCTGTCGACCATGATCGGGATGCGACTGATCTCCGGCTCGCTTCCGACTCAAGTGAAGGAAGCGCCGCATCGTGGCGACCGAATCGATCATCCCTTCGTCCATGTTGATGTCGAGAATGTTTGCCCCGCCGCTGACTTGTTGGCGGGCCACCGTGAGAGCGCTCTCGAAGTCACCCCCGAGAATGAGCTTCGAGAATTTCGGCGAGCCGGTGATGTTGGTGCGTTCGCCCACGATAACGAAGCCGATGTCTGGCGTGATGTTTAGCGGTTCGAGTCCGGAAAGCTGAAGCGATGTGACCGGCCAGCGTTTTGCCAGATTTGGATGCTCGCGTGGCGGGCAATTCTTGATCCGATCGGCGATTAATCGGATGTGCTCGGGTGTGGTGCCGCAGCATCCACCAACGAAATTGAGCCACGCGTTATCCGCCCATTTGCCTAACTTAGGTGCCAGGCTCTTCGGTGTTTCGGGAAAACCGGTTTCCGAAAGAGGATCCGGCAGGCCGGCGTTTGGATACGCTCCGAAAAACGTCGGAGCGATGCGCGACAGTTCCTCAACGTAAGGTTCCATCTCGTCGGGACCGAGAGCGCAGTTGAGCGCTACCATCAGTGGTTTCACGTGAGCGATCGAAGCAAGAAAAGCCTCCACCGTCTGGCCGCTGAGCGTGCGCCCGGAGCGATCGGTGACCGTTCCGGAAACCAACAGAGGCACAGTTCGGCCGAGCTTTTCAAAAAGTTCTGCGATTGCAAAAAGAGCGGCCTTGGCGTTGAGCGTGTCGAAGACAGTTTCGACCGCGAGCAGATCGACGCCGCCATGCAGAAGCGCTTCGGCCTGGTCGTAATACGTTTTCTTTAGCTGATCGAAATTGACCGCTCGAAATCCAGGGTCGTTAACGTCGGGCGAAAGAGAGCCCGCGACGGGCAGGGGACCCATCGAGCCGGCGACGAAGCGCTCTGAGCCGGTATCGTTGGCAACGCGATCGGCCGCCTTGCGCGCGATTTGTGCGGCCGAAAAATTGATCTCCTTGGCGAGATCTCGAAGAAAGGGGTCGGTCGTGACGCGCTCGAAGAACTCCTGATCCTTGCGGCCTCCGGTTGGCTTCCCTTGAAACAGGAAGTCGTGCAGGCCGATGGTGGTTCCGCTGAAGGTATTGGTCTCAATGATGTCGGCGCCGGCCTCGAGATAATCGCTGTGAATTTTTTCAATCGCCGCCGGGCGAGTCAGTTGCAGCAATTCGAGGCTGCCTTTCAGATCGCCGCCTTTCCAATCGGTGAAGCGATCGCCTCGATAATCGGCCTCGGAGAGATTGAGGCGCTGGATCATGGTCCCCATGGCGCCATCGAGGAGGACGATGCGTTTCTGAAGGAGGCGTTCGAGAGGGTGGATATCCACGGTGAAAGAGGAATTAAGGGGATTTTAGGGCGGCTTCAAGCGATATATTGACGTATCATGATGCGTTGATGCGTTACTAGAGCCGGAAGCATGCTCACCCGTGCGCCCCCATTCACGCTTCCGAACTCCCCGCCGACCAAGCAATATTCGGCGCACCTCAAAGCATGTTCGAAGCAATCCGCATCCTCAAGTCGCTCACACCGGAACAGCGGAAGACTTTCATCGCCTGTTTTCTCGGGTGGACCCTCGATGCGCTCGATTTTTTTCTGCTGACTTTCGTGCTCGTTCCGGTCGGTCGCGATTTTGGCCGGAGCATTTCGCAAGTCGCCTTCGCCATCACCGTGACTTTGATGATGCGACCGATCGGCGCGCTCATTTTCGGTTTACTGGCCGATCGGTTCGGCCGGCGGATCCCGTTGATGGCCGATATCGTTTTTTATTCGGTCATGGAGCTGTTGACCGCCTGGTCGCCTAACTTCACCGTCTTTCTGATTTTTCGGGCGCTCTTCGGAATCGGAATGGGGGGTGAATGGGGCCTGGGCGCGTCGTTAACCATGGAGTCGCTTCCGGCCAAAGCGCGTGGTCTTTGCTCCGGCATCCTGCAACAGGGATACGCTTTCGGTTATCTGCTCGCGGCGCTGACGTATTGGATCGTCTTCCCGATTTTCGGATGGCGCGGCCTCTTTGTCGCGGGAGCGCTGCCGGCCTTGCTGGTGATTTATATCCGCGCGCACGTGCCGGAATCACCGGTTTGGAAACGACAACGGCAGACTGCTCGTGAACCGCTGCAAATCAAAAGCGCCATCCGCCAGTACGGCGCGCTCTTTCTCTACGCGGCGCTCCTGATGAGCGCGTTCAATTACATGTCTCACGGGACGCAGGATCTTTATGCGACGTTTCTCGAGAAGCAGCGCGGGTTCGGCATTTCCGCGAAATCGATGATCACAATCGTTTACGCGATTGGCGCGATTTGCGGCGGGAGCGTTGTCGGAATGCTCTCGCAAAAATGGGGACGGCGCCGATGCGTCATTCTCTGCGCCGTTTGTGGCATTGTTCTGATCCCGAGCTGGGTCTTTGTTCCGGCCACGCCGATTCTCGTGCTTGGTGGTTTTCTGATGCAGTTCATGGTGCAAGGCGCATGGGGCGTCGTGCCGGTGCACTTGAACGAACTGTCACCTCCGATGTTCCGCGGAACTTTTCCGGGACTCGCCTATCAACTGGGCAATCTCGCGGCGGCATTCGCGGCGCAGCAGCAAGCGTGGCTGGCGGAGCGTTTCTTCACCAGGAACGGAATGCCTAACTACGCGCTCACCATGGCAATGGTCGAGCTGGTAGTGTTTGCCGCCATCATCTTCCTCGCGGCTGTCGGTCCGGAGGAAAGGGGCCGGGAATTCTAGCGGGGCTTCAAGGTGGACGGGGCCAGCCCGGGCCCGGACGAGCCGGGTGGGACAGTTGGCGGCGGGGCTTTCGCATTGTAAACACCATGCCCGTAACGCATCTCAACGAGAGCTTGAGCGATCTTATCCGCCAATAGCTCGCGATACTCGCTGTCGCGGGCCTCGCCGCCCTCGGTCCGATTGCTCAGGAAGCCGCATTCTATCAGGACGGAAGGGCATCTCGCGTTTCGCACCACCCGAAAGTTGGCAAAGTGAACGCCTCGATTTGCCGAGTGCGGAATGGTCAACAAATGCTGCTGAATCCGTTGCGCCATGTCGCGCGAGGTCGATGAGTGGTAATAGGTTTCAAAACCGTGAATGCCGCGTTTGCGTGAATCGTTAAAATGAATGCTCACAAAAACCGCGTTGGTCTGTGAATTTTCGATTCGAACGCGCTCATCGAGCTCTACAAAAACATCAGACGAACGGGTCATGACCGTCCGCAACTGCGACTCGCGGAGTTTGCGCTCGAGGCGCTTGGCCACGTCGAGAGTGGCAAGTTTTTCAGCGCCGCCGTAACGACGGAAGGCGCCATTGTCCTTTCCACCATGACCGGCGTCGACGACGACTGTGGTAAATGTCCGGGTGGTATCTTTAACCGCGGGTCCGGCTGGCCCCGTTGTCGTGGTACAACCAGTAATTAGGCCCAGCAGAAAGAGGAGAGTGAGACATCGGAGGAGCCGCATCCGATTGAATACCCTAAAGTCGCGTCGTCGCAAAAAAAAATGCGGTCTGGCAACGGAGTGGACGACCCCGCGCTGAAAAACCGCTTGTTTTTTGTGTCAGCGCACTTAAAGGCGTTTCCTCAAGATATGCTGTTTCGACTCGCGATTTTTCCATTGGTTTTGATGTTCGGGGTTTCGATGTGCCACAAAGGAACGGCCGTCGTTAGTGCGCCACCCGTGTCCGCGGCTCCTCCTTCAGCGGTGGCGCCGCCTGCTCCCGCGCGCTCTTCTTCTGATGTCAGCGCCGGTCGCGCTTCGACCACGACGACCGCGCCGACTGGCTCGAGCGCCGGAACCGCGCCCTCACGTCCGGGCGGCAAGGTTGTGGTCGATCAAACCGCTCAGACGGTCATTTTTTGTTACCACCGACTGGTCGACAAAATTCATACGTCCTGGACCGAGATCACACCGGCGGCATTCGAAGCGCAAATGAAGATGCTGAAGGATCGCGGTATCACCGTGATTTCGTTGCAGGATTATCTCGCCTGGAGACGGAGCGAGAAAAATATTCCGGCTCACTCCGCCGTGATCACTTTTGATGACGGCTGGAAATCACAATACGAGGTCGCCTGGCCGATCATGAAAAAATACGGCTACACCTTCACCATGTTTATTTATACCGAAGGCGTTGCTGGCGGAAAGGCTGGCGGCGGCCAGGCAATTACCTGGGAACAATTGGCCGACATGCGGGACAACGGCATCGATATCGAGGCGCATTCCGCGACACACCAGGATATGCGCGAGGGGCAACCGATCGACCTCTTGGCGCCGGGCGGCAAGAGAACCAGAACGCGCTTACACGGCCAGCAGTACGAAGACTGGCTGCGCAATGAAGTTGTCGGTTGCAAGGAGTTGCTCGAGCAAAAGCTGGCCATCAAGATCAATTGTTTCGCCGTGCCATTGGGCAAGTACAACGACCATGTAAAGGAGATGGCCCGGAATGCCGGCTACGAGGCGATGTTCACCGTTTACGGTCAGCCTCTGGGTTTTAATTCGCCGATGGATTCACTTGGTCGCTACGCGATCGAAGCGAACAAACCAAAGGTCTTTGAAACTGCTGTCGGTCTGATCGCGAAAACAAGCAGCACTGGCGGCCCACTTGCCGCGGAAGTCGGCGCCACCGAATTGTCCACTGAGCCCGCTAACGGCGACACCGTCCGGACGGCGCTTCCGCTGATCAAGGCGAACGTTTCCGGACTCGGCACGATCGATCCCAACAGCATCCAGATGCGTATCAGCGGTCTCGGAGTTGTTCCGGCAAGTTACGATCCGAAAACCGGAACTGTCTCTTATCAGGTAACGCAAAAACTGCGCGACAAGACCTGCACGGTCATCTTGAGCGCCAAATCGGAAGGCAAGAAAGTCGAGACGCACTGGACCTTCGGTATCGACGATGGATCCGGGCCTGCGCCTGCCGCTCCGTCCCCTGCGCCGAAAAAGTAACCGCCTTCGCGGCGCCTGGTTATGTTTTCGCAGTTAGGCGAGAAGCTGCAGGATGTCTTCAAGGACCTGCGCGGGCACGGCACGATTACCGAGGCGAACGTCGACGACGCACTGCGCCAGGTAAGGCTCGCTCTTCTCGAAGCGGACGTCGATTTTCAGGTCGCGAAACGTTTCATCGCGCACGTCAAGGAGAAGGCGCTCGGAGAATCGGTTCTGCGCAGCGTCACCCCCGGACAGCAGGTCGTTAAGATTTTTCACGATGAGCTCACCGCCCTCCTTGGCGGTGATGCCTCGCCGCTCGATCTTTCGAGGCCGGCCCGGATTCTGATCGTCGGACTGAACGGTTCTGGAAAAACAACTTCCTCGGCCAAGCTTGCCGGTCTTTTGAAGAAGCAGGGCCGAAAGCCGGTTCTTATCGCATGCGATTTGTACCGCCCGGCCGCCATTGAGCAGCTGGTTACCCTTGGAAAACAAATCGACGTTCCGGTGCACGCTCCGTCGGCGGACGAAAAAAACGTGAATCGTGTCGCGACCGCTGGCTCGGAATGGGCGCGCGAAAACCATGCCGATGTCGAAATTTACGATACCGCTGGCCGGCAAGAGATTGACGAGCCGCTGATCGAGGAAGTGAAGGCGCTGCGTGATGTCATTCAGCCGCGCGAAATCCTTCTCGTGGTCGACGCGGCCACTGGGCAGCAAGCGGTCAGCGTGGCCACGCGATTCGACCAGGCATTGCAAATCACGGGAATTATTCTGACCAAACTCGACGGCGACGCGCGAGGTGGGGCGGCGTTATCGATGCGGGAAGTCACCCAGCGGCCGATCAAATTCGCAGGGACTGGGGAAAAACTCGATCAGTTCGAGGTCTTCGTGCCGGATCGGTTGGCCGGGCGAATTCTCGGAATGGGGGACGTCATCGGCCTGGTCGAGAAGGCGGCTGAAGCGGTCGATCTCGACGAAGCGGCGCGCCTGGAGAAAAAGCTGCGCACGGCCTCTTTTGATTTTAACGATTTCCTCGCCCAATTCCGGATGATGCGGAAGATGGGCCCGTTGGAGAATATTCTTGGCATGTTGCCCGGGATGGGTAACTTGCAGAACCTTTCGATCGACGAGAGGCAGCTCAAGCGCACGGAAGCCATCGTGCTTTCGATGACGAATGAAGAGCGCACGCGGCCGGACATCCTGAATGCCCGGCGGCGTCAAAGAATTGCGCGAGGCTGCGGGAGCACGGTCACGGAAGTGAACGATTTGCTCCGGCGCTTCGATCAGATGCGCAAAATGATGAAGAGTTCAGGGAAGATGAAGAAGATGATGGCGCGCATGGCGAAAATGAAAAATTGATATGGCAGTTTCAATCAGATTACGCAGAGAAGGGGCGAAGAATCGCCCGTATTACAAGGTGGTCGTGGCCGATAGCCGCAGCCCACGCGACGGTAAGTTTATCGAGATTATCGGCACCTACGATCCGAAGAAAACAGGGCACAACAGCACCCTGAAAGTCGATCGCGCCGAATACTGGATCGCACGAGGCGCGCAGCCTTCGGACACCGTTCGCAGTCTGCTCAAAAAGACCCGGAAGCAGGCCGCCGAGCCGGCGCCCGCTTCGGCTTAATTCGGTCGTTTTCCAGAGGAGTTCGGACAGCGCCTCGGTCCTAGGGAGGCAGTCTGACCATGGGAGGCAGCACCTCCCGATACAAATGGCGCAAGATGTTTGCGGCCTTTATCTTTTGTCGCGCCAGGACGACAATCTGGTGCCGGATAATCCCGCGCAACGATCCATTATTTGATGGGTTCAATCACTAACCCCAAACAAAGGTTTCCATATGAAAAGTAAACTTTATTTCCTTAGCTTGGCTGCGAGTCTCGCGCTGGTTCTGCCCGTGCAGGCGGGACAGCACAATTTCGGTGGCGGCGGTAGCGGCCGCGGCTTCAGTGGCGGTGGCGGCGGATCCCGTCCTTCGTCGGCTCCCAGTCGTAACTTCGCGGGGAGAGCAGGCTCAATGGCCGGCCCTCATTTCGCGAACGGTCGTTTCAATTCAGGAGGCGCGCACGTATTAGCGCGGCAATCTGCCAACGCGCATCCCAATTGGAGTCATAACCACGACCACTTCTGGAACGGGCACCGCTGCCGTTTCGTCAACGGCTCATGGGTGATCTTCGACTTCGGCTTCTATGATCCCTTCTACTGGGGCTATCCGTACGGTTATCCCTATGGCTACGGAGGCTACGGTTACGGTTATCCCTACGGCTACGGTTACGGTTACGATCCGAATGACCAGGGCGTTTACGACGGCAGGGAGCCGGGCTACCAAGGCTCGGATAATGGCTCGTCTGAGAGCAATTCACCCGTGGCGGTTGCGCAAGCGCGGCTGAAACACCTCGGCTATTACCATGGCCGGGTTGACGGCCAGATCGGGCCTGCGACAGAGCGTGCGATCGCCCAATACCAGCGGGATCACGGGCAACGTGTGACCGGTGCGGTGACACGCAACACTCTGAATAGTATTCAGGGACGAGAATAATAAACGCCGACCTTTCGAGGAAGACCGCCGCGTGCCGGCGGTCTTTCTATGTACGGTGCCCAGCCGTCTTGGACCCAGTGTAAAATTTCCCGCGCCTCTTAGCCGACACGGGACATTGGAAAGCCCGGCCGCTCCTTCACCCGCGTTACGGGCTGAACATTGGAAAAACAGACGGCATCGACAACCGCGGTGGAATGGTTATTCTTTCCGCCCGTGAAAGAGTTTCTCGAATTTGTTATCCGCCAACTGATCGAGTTTCCGGATGAAATGATGCTGTCGGAAGTGCCGAACGGCAAAACGACCATCTTTCGTGTCCAACTCCGGCAGAGCGATGTCGGCCGCGTGATTGGCCGCAACGGCCAGACAATCCAGGCGATACGGGCGCTTCTGGCGAGTTCGGCCGCGCGGCATAACCAGCGAGCCACCCTGGAAATCATAGAATAATTTTTGGCGGTTCGGGCCGCATACCCATGAAGGTAGACATTGTCACCTTATTCCCGGAAATCTGCCGCATGCCCTTGAGCGAGAGCATGATGAAGCGGGCTCAAGAATGCGGCGCCCTCGTCCTGCAGATTCATGATCTGCGTGACTGGACGATAGACAAACATCGAACCGTGGACGACGCCCCGTTCGGCGGTGGACCCGGAATGGTCATGAAACCGGAACCGATTTTCGCCGCCATCGATCAGCTGCGCACGGAAGCGTCAAAAGTGATCCTAATGGCGCCGTCGGGCGTGCGATTCAATCAAAAGTCGGCGCGCGATCTCGCGCTGGAAACGCATCTCATTATCCTGTGCGGCCATTACGAGGGCGTCGATCAGCGAGTGATCGATCACCTGGTGGATCTCGAATTATCAATCGGCGACTACGTATTGACTAACGGCGCTCTGGCCGCCGCCGTGGTGGTCGACGCAACCGTCCGCCTGCTTGAGGGTGTTCTGGGCGACGATCAGTCGGCCGCGAACGACAGTTTTACCGAGAATCTGCTCGAAGGACCGCAGTACACCCGGCCGGCGCAATTTCGCGACTGGAAAGTGCCCGAGATTCTTCTCTCAGGAAACCACGCCGAGATCGCTCTCTGGCGAAAGTCCGAAGCTTTGAAAAAGACGAAGCGGAATCGTCCTGATCTGTTGGGCTAGGGCGCAAGAAGCGGCTCCGGCTCTTTCAGCAGTGATCCGGATTGTTCATGCGTTCGAAAGAGGATAAGATTTGGAGATGTCCGGCATTTCCTCGGCTCACTTCCCGCAAAGCTCGCGGACTAGACCGAATAAATCCGCCTTTAATTGCGGAATAATTCGGCCCACTTCTCGTTAGACTTAATCGTGCGTATAAGACCCGTTGTTTTCATAGCGCTCTGGTTGGGCGTGTGTTCTCCGACTTCTGCGCGGGTGCTGGACGGCCGCAGCTATCAAGAGATGCTTGACCGAGCCGATCTTGTGGTTATCGCACAACTTACGACCACAAGGCAAACTTCGGAGAAGACGATTCTCGCGGGTATTACGCCAGAGGAGCATGTCGTGGGAATCGAGTCGGACTTTGAGGTATCGGCCGTCCTCAAAGGAAACAAAAAGACAAAGAAGGTTGTGCTCCACCATTACAATTTTGACGAAAACGCGATCAGGACTGACGGTGCTCTTCTCTGCTATCTCGATTCCTTTATTAAGAAGCACTTTCTCCTTTTTCTCGTAAGAGAGCCGGATGGTCGTTACGCTCCAGCGGCCGGACAAATCGACCCGTGCGCATTTTCCGTTCTTAAGCTGCCTGGAGCTGCATGGTGACTAGTCTAACCAGGCGCTGCAGCTAACCGCTGACCCTCGCGTGACCACATTGAAATCTTATGAGAAACTTTTCGTGATAGCAAACCTCGGCTCGGTCAGCGGTAGCTGAGCTTGTTCTCGTTAGGTCTATGGCCACCCGAAATAAGGCGCTCCTCGGAATGCTGCTCGGCGGCACGTTTTTCACCTGCTGCGTCGTCTGGCTGGCTCTTACTCTTCACGCTGCGTGGTTCGCGCTGTCCGCGGACCTTGGAGCTCACCGATATAGTATCCTTCAGAGCGCGATTAAATCATGGCTTGTCGGCGGTATAGTCGCCTTTCCGGTCGCTGTTATTGGGGCAATACTCTTTATCAGCTCACTCATCACCTACTTGCGCACCAGATCCAGAGCGCCCGACGTTGTCACGCGCACGGTCTAACCAGGCGCTGCAGCTAACGGCCACCCGTACCACGTTTACCTTTTATTATGACTAGATTATCTTGGTTTCAGATCACCTCGGCGTCGGTGGCCGTAGCTGAGCTTATTTCGTGAGATGCTATTCTTCGACGCCTAGACACTAATCCGCCACAACATACCCACGCAGTTTTCTTATGACACATTCTATAGCTTTACGTTCGGCAATAGCCTTTGCCTTGCTTACAGATTTATCTTTTAGCCAGGCGGCAGATGTTCCAGTGCAAGGTAACGATGATAAATCGGTGCGCGCCTTGATCGCAGCCTTCACCGGAGCTTTCGCGAAGCTCGATGCCCACGCCTTTTCAATGGTTTTCCATGAGGACGCGGATTTCACTAATGCCTTGGGAATAACCACGCGCGGCCGGAAAGCAATCGAGGAGTACCACCGACCGCTCCTGGAAGCTGACGGAATGGGTCCGACCCCATCGTTTAAGCATGCTGAGTTTAAAGTGTTGGAAACGCATATCCGTTTTGTCCGGCCTGATGTAGCGTCGGTGGATGTTACTTGGAGCGAGACCGGAGTGGTCCAAGGTGGAAAGAACATAGGAACTTGGAAGGGAATACTCATCCTGACCGTGACAAAGGAGCGGGACGGCTGGGGCATCGCAGTGATGCACAACATGGATTTACCGGTTACGGAACAAGGCTCCTAACCATATGGCGCACCTAACACCGGCCGGGCTATGAGCCAGTTATCGGTTACCAGTTGTCGATTGTCGGTGAGATATCTCGCTCTTGGAAGGCGTAGCTCAGGTTGTTGTCGTTAGACGCATGAAGCCTACGTGCCAGAAGCGCCGCTTGAAGAACAATCCATGGGAGGTGCTGGTGGTCGGCGCGCTCTTTTTCTTTCCCGGCCTTTTCATGCTGTTCCACCGCGGGCCGCTCATCGCGGTTCAGCAGGTCTATCGCTATACCTATATGCTGCCTTCAGGCGTGACAGTTATTTCAGAGCATGGGGCACAGGTATTTGCGGTATTGGCGATGGGGGTTGGCGTTGTCTTCTTCGGGTTCTACTTTTACTTGCGACGTCTTATCCTGCGGTCCACGCCGCACATTGTGGAACATGGTCAGGAGCGCTTCTAACCAGGCGCTGGAGCAGTGCCACATGAGCAAAGCGAGTGAAGGTAAAAAAGCGGGTACAGATTTGCACCGCTAGCGGGAGCGTAACCGTGCCCGCCTAACCGGCCCCGCTACACGCGACCGAGGATGACGCTGGCGTTGATTCCGCCGAAGCCGAAGGAATTGCTCATCACATAAGCCAGCGGCGCGTTGCGGCCCTTGTTCGGAACGACATCCAGGTCGCACGCTGGGTCGGGGTTCTCGTAGTTGATCGTCGGAGGAATCCAGTTTTGATCGATCGCCATCGCGCAAAGGGCGGCTTCGATCGCCCCGGTCGCGCCTAACGGATGGGCATAGTAGCCTTTCGTTCCACTGATCGGAATCTTGTAAGCCTGTTCGCCGAAGACGTTCTTGATCGAACTCGTCTCGGTGTTGTCGTTCAGCTGCGTCGAGCTGGCGTGGGCGTTGATATAATTAATCTTGTCGATCGTTAGTCCGGCATCGGCCAGGGCATCAGTCATGGCCCGGCTGCACGATTCCCCCGACGGGAGAGGCGACGTCATATGGAAGGCGTCGTTATTGAGACTGTAACCAAGCACTTCGGCGTAAATGTGAGCGCCACGTGAGCGCGCATGTTCCAGTTCTTCAATCACGAGTGAGGCCGCGCCTTCGCCCATAACGAAACCGTCGCGCAGTCGGTCAAATGGTCGCGACGACAACGCCGGGTCGCCGTCCCAGCGGCTCATGGTTTTGATGAGATCGAAGGCTCCGTAGGAAAGCGTCGCCAACGGGGCTTCCGCGCCCCCGGCCACAATGACGTCCGCAAAATCATCGCGAATATATCGAAGCGCCTCACCTACGGACACGGTGCCGCTGGCGCAACTGTTTGAGTTTGTCGTGCCGACTCCGCGAAAGGCAAATTCGATGGCGATGTTCGAATGAGCGGATCCGCCGAAAACCTGCAAGGCGAGGGTGGGGTTTACGCCGCGCGCACCCTTCTTTAGAAAGCGGATGTGCTGATCCTCGGCCTGGCAAATTCCGCCGAGTGCCGTGCCAAAACTCACGCCCACACGATGCTGTGGACGTTCGAGCGAATATTCGATTCCGGCGTCGTCCAGCGCCATTTTGCTCGAGGCCACCGCGAATTGCGCATAGCGATCGAGTCGTTTCAGGCGATGCGGCGGAAAATACTCCGTTGCATCCCATTGAGGAATCTCGCCGCCGCAATGCGCGTGAAAGCCGCTGGTGTCGAAAGTGGAGATCCGCGCGATGCCGCTTCTTTCGGCAAGAATGCCTTTCCAGAATTCATCTTTCCCAATGCCAATACAGGTGATTGGCCCGATGCCAGTGATGACCGCTCTGCGCCGGCTCATGCTTCGACTTCCTGCGCTCTGGCTTCCACGTAGTCTTTCATACAGTGTAACGTCTTGTTGGCAACGTGATGGATGAAGAAGTCGCCAATGATTGGGTCCATCAATGGCGCCAACGCGGGCACGCGAAACTTGAGATCGTGCGCGATCTCAACCCGCACTCCCGCGGGCGTTTCGTTGAAGGTCCAGACCACTTCCATGCCTTTGGTGAAGGCCTTTAAATGCTTGAACCGGACCTCCATGCGTTCGCGATCAATCTCCTCGATCGACGTCCAGGTAATCGGAATCCCGGACCGCTTCGCAGCCATGACCACCAGGTTGCGCTGCGGGCTTTTTTCGAGGTAACGGATATACCGATAGTGAGGAAGTATCCGCGGCCAAAGCTCCAGGTTTGCCGCCGTTTCGAAAATCAACGTCTTCGGAGCGCGCATAATGATCGAATTAGTCTTGCGCATTCCTTAAACAACGTTCGTGCATGACGTTTGGTTGCGCTAATTCTTATCGCTGTCGATCTTTCCTACGTTCAACATCTGTCCCGCCGGCTTAAGGCCAGGGAGGGTGGGTGACGGCGCAGATCTCTTATGCTTGCAATGAAATCAACCTGCGAGAAATGCGGGGATGATTTCGGTCCCGAAGCAGCGGCTTATATCTGCAGTTACGAATGCACGTTCTGTCCAGACTGTGCTCAGGAGATGAAGCAAATCTGCCCGAACTGCGGCGGAGAATTGGTTCCGCGACCCCGCCGTAAGAAGGAGTAGAGCGGCGGCCAGCTTACGGATAGACCGCGCGATAAAAACGCATCGGTAAAGTCGTCGCGGCCGAATCGACAAATCTGAATACGCCGGAGCTGTTGGCGGTGGCCGTGCCAATGTCGGCAAATTGAGTCATCAAATCGGGGGAGGCCTGAATTCTGACCGTAATGTTTGGGCTCGTGACGCCATTGATGATAAAGCCGGAACTATTGCGAACGACCGATGTGATTGCCACTGAAGGCAATGGCGCTACGCGCACATAATAGATGTCTTCTTCGCCATTGAACGTGGCGCAGTAGGCGACGTCCGCGCCGGCTATTGTCGGATACCATGGTCATGTAGTCGCCCATCTTGGTCTGGTTAGGATAACCCAGGAATGGGTTAAACGACTTGCTTACGGCCACATTCGAGGACCAAGTCGTGCCTCCATCGATGCTGTAGGAATAAAACAACTGCGAATTCGTATTGTTGGCGGCGTTACGACTATCGAGCCAGACGGAGTCAAGGCGACCATTCGGCGCTACCGACAGGGTTCCGAACCAATGCCACTTGGCGTGATTGACCGGATCATCGTTGATTCGGACAGGCGCGGAGAAAGTCCTGCCGCCATTGCTGCTCCGAACGAACATGACGTCCGCGCCACTGTTTGCGCCCGTCGGCCGGACGCTGGCGAGCAAATAGACATTGTTGTTCGTGCTCGTGCCGGAGCGATCCACCGCCAGCCACACCTGACCGGTTAGGCCGACGGGATTGATGATGTCGCTGTTGCTGATGTCGCCGCCGAGATCGACGGCCGTGCTTTGGTCGAACGTCGGCGTAACCGCACGATTCTTCGCGTTGGTTGAGCGAACACACCAAACCTGATTGGTGGTTAGATTCACCCCGCCGATAAACAAATTGCCGTTCGAATCGACATCGAGCGTTCCCCAGGCGGGGGCGTTCGGGATGTTGATCGGATTTAGCCACGTTGCTCCACCATCGACAGAGCGAGTAAACTGCCGTCCATTATAATTGTTGCCGCCGGTCCTATCCCCCGGACTCCAGGCTTGATATTGAAAGCCATGTCCCGTGCTGTTGGTGGGGTCGATGGTGAACCATTGCTTATCTCCGCCATCGGCTGAGGCCAGCCTTGTCCAGGTTTGCCCGCCATTGAGAGATCGCCAGATGTCATCGAAGAATGTTGTGAGCAAACTGAGATAGAAAAACTGCCCCGTCGTATCAGAGTTCAAGACCGGATCACTGCGAAATACGTTGGCCTGCAAAGATCCGGGATGCGTCCAGGAAGTTCCGCCGTTGATCGAGTAAGCCCAGCCGGCCTTTCGAAAATTCGAGCTCACATCATCAAACTGACGCCAGCCGATGGACATCTTCATCCGGTTCGTTGGATCCACGCAGATCGACGGCTCATTGGCGGCGTCTCCGACAATGTTGCTTCCGCTCACGTTAACATTCACCTGGTAGCTGATGAACGGTCCATTCTGCGAGATCGTCTGTGGTGAAACCGACAGCGGACGCAAAAGCGCAGGCGGATTGTCGTAGCTTTCGAGCGGCCCAGTCGGAAGCGGCTTGACCGACAGATTTTGGGCGGACACGCAGACAATGGCCGAGGCGAGGATCGCGCATGTCAGCAATCCAGTTAGCCGCGACGATCTTATACCGGCGGCACCCAAAGCCGCTCGAAGATGTCGTTGTGGGGGGATCAACTAAAATTATCATCGCACTGCCCGTGTGATAACTCCAGCGCGCGTTAGCCTGCGGGTCCTTCCAGCGCTGGGAAGGAAGGCAAAGAATCGCTGGCAAAAATCGGCTACTGCCGGTAGCGTCGCCGTACTATGTCCAAGCGAGTCCTGATTGTTCTCTCCGTTGCCCTGATTTGTTCAACTCTTCGTCCCGTGACGGCCGCGGAAACGCCGGCCACTGATGCGTCGATCAGGCAGTTGCTCGAGGCCACCCATGCGCGCCAGCTGGTCGATACCATGATGACGCAAATGGATGGGATGATGAAACAGGCGATGCAGCAGGTAACGGCCGGCCAGGCCGTCCCGCCAGAAGTTCAAAAGATCTACGAAAAAACCCGCGCTGATGTCGCGGCGACGATGAAGGCGGAGATGACCTGGGACAAGCTGGAGCCGATGTATCTTCGAGTTTACAAAAAATCGTTCAGTGAAAGCGAGGTCCAGGCGATGGTCGCTTTTTACACGTCGCCCACCGGCCAGGTGGTGATCACGAAGCTGCCAGCGGTCATGCAGGAATCGATGAACGAATCGATGCAGATGCTGAAGCCCGTCCTCATAAAGGTGCAGCAAATGCAGCAGGAAATGGTTGCGGAGATGAAGAAGAAACAGGGCGGACAGGGATAGCCGAAGAAGACATGGCGGCGAGACCGCCGCGCGACAATCAGCGACGCGGAGACTTCTTCTTCGTGGATCGCGACCGGGGATGCTTGATTCGGTAGGTTAGGAAGCACTCGTCGCCGATTACCTTCATGCCGGTCAGCGTGCAGCGCACAGTGCTCGGCAGAAAATTCTTGTCGAGCCCGGTCAATGTCGGCGCTTCTTTTCCACCGAAGACAAACGGAGCGATCGTAAGGTTCAGCTGATCGACCAGATCTTCTTCCAGCAACGCGCGGAACAGTTCCGCTCCGCCTTCAAAGGCCACCGTCCGGACCTTATATTCATCACGCAGGCGATGGAGCATCTCGACCAGGTCGACCTGACGTCGCCTGGACAAATGCAGCGTCGCCTTGTCCATCAGCGTCACGCGAATGTTGCGAGGCATTCGCGTTGTCGAAAAGATGATGATTGGTCCGGCCGTTGTGGAATCCGCTTGAAAGGCTTTCAGGCGGTGATCGATTTTTCCTTCGTTAGAAACAATCACGCGCAACGGGAACGCAGATTGGCCGCGTTTGACCCTCGCGTCTCGAAGTTCCGGACGGCCGATCCCAAGGCGAACATTATCCTTCCTTAGGGTGCCGTGCCCAATGAGGACGGCGTCCCCTAAGGAGCGTTGCTCGATCAAGTGCGTCTTGTCCGCGCGGGAAGTGAAATCGACCGGGGAAAATGTTCGCGACGTGATCTTGCCGTCCACCGTCATGGCAAACGTTGCGATCACACGTGGACGGCGCAGAGTTGCCATTGTCGATCTCAGCCTCCGATGGCTGGCTTCATTCTGCCTCGTTGATTTCGTGCTCCAGGGTGACGACTTCGCGCTGCATCTCGCGCAGGCGAACGTGCTCCGAATGATCGCTCGGCTTGTAAAAGAAATAAACCAGTCCGCCGGGTGCGCAGCAAACCAGGATCACCAAAAAGCTTAACGACCCGATCAAAACCGCAACGCCCTCGGGAATGCCGCACAATCCGTGGAGCATGACCTGGAGGACATGCTCGCGAAGCCCGACGCCGGCAAAGCTGATCGGCATCGCCGAAATGGTGCGCTCGATCGGCATGACGGCAAAGAAGTTCACCAACGGAATCGGCGCCCGCAGCGCGTAGGCTACACAAAGAAAAGTGGTGAAGGTCGCCAGATGCGCCACCGCGGAAGCGCCGAACGCGACCAGCGTCGCGGGCCAGTGATGCGCGTAAAGGTGGTAGGCGTTGGATGTTTCAATCATTTTCTCGCGCCCGGGAAAACGCGCGGGGAGCTTATGCACCAAATTGAAACCGCTGATGATGAAGGAGGTGACCAGACCGAGCACGGACGCACCGAGCGCGATGAGCAGGAACCAGAGATAACGCTGCGTCTCCACTGTTTGCGACAGCCAGCTGAAGCGCATCGAGGTCAAGACAACCGTGATCGTCACCAGTGCAACCAGGCCGACCAGGCGATCGAACACGACGGCCAGGAGTGCGCCCGCCTTCTTGTCGGGCGCTTCTTTCAGTAAAAAGTAGCTCTTGATGATATCGCCGCCCGTTCCCCCGGGAAGAAATTGATTGTAAAACATCCCGATCAAAAACAACCCGGTGACACGTGAAAAGCTCAGGCGAATCCCCTGAACTTTTAGGAGGACATTCCAGCGAAACGCTGCCGCAATCTCCACAATGCAGTAGGAAAAAATCGCGGCAATAATCCATGGATAGTCTGCCTGCCGCAACGCTGTCTTCATTTGTTCCTGACGCGTTGGATCGCGGAAAACCCAATACAAAACCGCGCCGGTCACGGCTAACTGAATGAGCGTCAGAATCGCTTTCTTCATTCGCCGAAAGTCTCCTTCCACTTCTCGAGCCCGCGCTTGATTTCAACGACCGTCTTCCGGGGACTGAGCTCCCAGACCATGGTGCAGTCTTTGGGAAGAAGCGGCACCAGTCGCTTCAGGTCGACGTCGCCGGCAAAAGGAACCTGGTGGTCCTGAGCCGGCCAGATGCAATCCTGCACGTGACAACCGAACGTCCGGCTGGTCATTTGTTTGATCCAATCCTCGTGATTAAGGAGAAACAGGTTTTCTTTGATCTGAATGTGACCGAGATCGTGCCAGTAGCCGCAGACCGCGGGGTCGAGTTCGTCGAACAAAGCAGGAAACTCGCGCTCACTCGGAATTTCCTCGTAACCACGCCGGCCTTCCAGCCCTAACCGGATCTTCTTTTCCTTGGCGTATTCGGCGATCGGCTTCAAGGCCGCGCGGACTCGTTCGAGGTACGGCCCGGCCATTTCTTCGCGCTTTTTCACGATATCCAATTTCTTTTGCACAAACTCGCGCGATAAGAGTTTTCCTTCCTTGGTCAGCTTAATGAGCAAATCCGTTGCTGGTCCCATCGGGATCTCGCCAAGATGTAGAACCACAAATGGCGCCCCTAGCCGGGCCGCGAAGTCAATCGTCTGAAATGTTTGTTTGATTGCGCGCTCGCGCTCGCGCGTCTGGTTGGTCGAAAGAAGGTAACAATCCGGCGAAGCGTGCATCACCTCGACGGGCAGGGGGCAGAAATTGTGCAAGCTGGTGAACTTCACTTCGCCGGCATCGTACATTTCCTGAATCCCGGGCATGAGCGAAATTCGGATTCCGTGGCCCAGCTCGACCTGGTCGAAGCCGAGTTCCTTGATCTCCCGCAGCATGAGGCTGCCGTCGGTATGGCGGCTGGAGTTCCAGCAAGTGGAAAAGGAGAGCATTCTTATTGAGAGAACAAGATTTAAACCGTCGTCGCCACAACCGGCGGCGGACTCTGCGCTTCTGCGATGCAGGCCTCACCGGTGCCACCGCATTCGCGCCGGACGCGACTGAGCACAAACAATCCGATGATACCGTAGGTGATGGCCGCGATTGCCAGCGCTCTCGGCATCCCGATAAAATCCGACAGGCTGGTGATTCCCAGGCCGGCAACCGGCATCAGGCCGACAAAGCTCAGCATGAAGACGGCCGAGACGCGTCCACGCAAATAATCCGGCGCGCGTTCCTGCACGATCGTGTTGGCCAGGCCGAAATTGATCGAAATAGCTAACGAATTCGCAATCATGAGCGCCAGCACGACATTGAAACGTGGCGCCCGCGACAGTCCGAAGATGGCGCACGTGGCAACCGCGACGCAGCACATCATAAGGGAAACGCGCCGATCCCGCGGGACGCTGATGAGAAAAACGGCGCCCACTACCGAACCGATGGCCGAAGCGCCCATGAGGATGCCGAGCTTGTCCGCGCCCAGTCCAAGCACGAGCCGCACATACAGAGGCATCATGATTGTGAAGACCGGGAAGATGCAGACGGTCCCGGTCGCAATCAGAGCGACCATGGCGAGGCTTGGACGGTCGTTCCTGACATGCCGGAAACCGTCTTTCATGCCGCTGGTTCGTTTCTCCTCTTCCTCGGCTGTACCTTTTTGCGCGGCGGCAGCGTCATGATGGCAATGATCAGGGCCACGAACGAAACCGCGTTGAAGAAAAATGCTGACGCCTTCCCAAAAGCGCCGACGAGAATGCCACCGATGGAGGGACCAACCACGCGCGAGCCATGAAAGACCGCTCGATCAACCGCAATGGCGCTCTGAAACTGGTTCTTCTCTACCAGCTCCGGAACCAAGGCGGACAGCGTCGGCATTTCAAATGAGTTGGAAACGCCGAGGATGGCGGCGAAAACGAAGATATGCCAGATCTCGATCCGGTTCGTGTAGATGAGAAGGCCCAAGCCCAAAGCCAGGACGATCTGCACGTACTGTGTGATCAGCAAAATCCTTCGTTTATCGAAGCGGTCGGCGGCCGCGCCTCCGATCATCGTTAGGGCAAGCATCGGCACACCCGCTGCCAGATTGGCGTAGCCCAGGTAGATAGCCTTGGTCGTGAGCAAGCTCATGACGTAGCCCTGGGCGAACACCTGCATCCACGAACCGGTATCGGAAATTGCGCTTCCGATGATGTAACGCCGGAACGGGCCCGGCCGCAGAACGGCGAAGGCACTTTGGGCTGTTACTTTAGGGTGGGCTTCCATGGCCACAGACTCATACGCGGGAAGCTTTCGCCCCGCAATTTCGACCGGATCGCGTTAGGCCGAACTAAGGATGCGGCCGGAAATGATTCGCCGCCGCCAGCAGGCCTGCAAGGAGCGCCAGGTAAAGAAGAATGATAACGATCGCCTTGGGAGTGTCCTTTTGTACCGGCATGGCGACTAATGTGCAGTGGAAAACGGACTCGTCGAGGACGATGTCTGTCCGGGCACATGCACCGGTTCGACCGGCAGGTAATCCCACCACATGTGCTCGATTTGCCATTCCTCTCCCTGGTTGACAAGAGTTTCGTGCAACAGCAGCGGTCCGCCCACACTGGTCGTCTCACAATCGAGGCGCGCCTGTGCCACCAAATGCAGGCCGGATCCAATCCGGAGATCGATCCGAGTGACGGGATCGGACAGGGCGCCCACCGGGCCGACCTGCACGCGATTTCGGGAGAAGAAATACTTCAAACGCTCTTCACCGTGCTGTTGCGGCGTGGCGTGAGCGTAGACCCAGTCGTAATCGTAATCGTGATAGGTGCGGTGGAATCCTTCGAGCCCGAAGGTGGTGGCGTCGCGCCTCCACTGTTCGCGCAGCGAAACCAGACCCAGCAGAGTGGTTAGGACGCCGAGGAGAAGGATCGCGCACACCACCGCGACTACGACGGACTCACGCCAGCGAATGCTTTCTCTTTGGCGGCAGGCGAAGAAATAAATCGAGGACGAAAAACAAAGAACGAAGCCAATCGCGAAGGTAAGAGCGCCCGAGACCGTTTCTGATGCGCTCGAGTCCCGCCAGGCCCAGATAAGGAGACAGAAACCGTTGATCAGGTTCCATGCTCCCCAGAGCCAGCGGAACCAATGTTTGCCGATCCAAACAAAGTAGAACAGCAGCCAAAAGAGAACCGACGCGATCGCCATGCCGGCCGCTCTTTCGAAATTTCCGGTCAGAGCCGCCGCTGCGATCACCAGACCCTGGGTAAAAAATTGGAAGATCCCAATCCAGATCAGGTACGAGCGGCCGCGCTTCCATGGCTCGACATCCGAGTCGAATTGCTCCCAGAGGGACCGTGTTTCCTCGGCCATTTCCTATTGTAACCCATCTGATTGCTCACTGCCTCTGGTGGACTAATTTGGTACTATGCGCATCGACAAGTTCACCCAGAAGATGCAGGAGGCTGTGCAGGCCGCCCAGGATCTGGCTTCGCAAAGTGGTCACAGCGAAATTACCAATGAGCATTTTCTCTCGGCTCTGATCGATCAAAGCGAAGGGGTCGCTCGCCCCATCCTCGAGAAGATGGGTGTGAGCGTGGACCAATTGCAGCAAAGCTTGCGCACCGATCTCGCGCGCCGCCCTCGTATCGAAGGCAGTTCAGTCGATTCCCGTGTGGGTAACGAACTTCGCTCGACGCTCGACGCTGCCGAAAAGGAGATGGCCAAGCTCAAAGACGAGTTCACCAGCGCCGAGCATTATTTGCTCGCACTCACCTCGGGCAGTAATCCGGCCGCGCGCTTGCTGAAAGCGGCCGGTGTTACCCACGATAAATTGATGCAGGCTTTGCAGCAGGTGCGAGGTTCGCAACGCGTGACCGATCAAAACCCGGAAGGGAAATACCAGACGCTGGAGAAATACGGACGCGATCTGACCGCAACAGGCGCGTCGGGGTAAAATCGATCCCGTCATCGGCCGCGACAACGAGATCCGCCGCGTCATGCAGGTCCTCTCGCGGCGCACGAAAAACAATCCGGTGCTCATTGGCGATCCCGGGGTTGGCAAGACTGCCATCGTTGAGGGGTTGGCGCGGCGAATCGTCAGCGGCGATGTCCCCGAATCCTTAAAACAGAAGCGGATCATCGCGATGGATATCGGCGCCATGGTGGCGGGGGCAAAGTTTCGCGGCGAATTCGAAGATCGTCTCAAGGCATTCCTGAAAGAAGTCACGGACTCACAAGGCGAGATCATTCTTTTCATCGACGAACTTCACACGATTGTCGGCGCCGGCGCCGCAGAAGGATCGGTCGACGCTTCGAATTTGCTGAAACCACAGCTCGCGCGCGGTGAGCTGCGAACGATCGGCGCGACCACGCTTGACGAATACCGAAAGTACATCGAGAAGGACGCTGCCCTCGAGCGGCGGTTCCAGCCGGTCATGGTCAACGAGCCAAGCGTGGAAGATACCATCGCGATTCTGCGAGGATTGAAAGAGCGATACGAAGTGCATCACGGTGTTCGCATTACCGATGCCGCCATCGTTGCCGCGGCCGTTTTGTCGCATCGCTACATCAGCGATCGGTTTCTGCCCGATAAGGCCGTCGATCTGATCGACGAGGCGGCGTCGCGCTTGAAGATCGAGCTCGATTCCATGCCGACGGAGATTGACGTCATCGAGCGCGAAGTGATGCAACATGAGATGGAGCGGCAGGCACTGAAAAAGGAGAAGGATGCCGCCAGCAAGGAACGACTGAAGAAAATCGAACAGGAGCTCGCTTCATTGAAGGAGCGCTCATCGGCTTTGAAAGCCGAGTGGCAAAAGGAGAAAGCCGTCCTGGAAGAACAACGCAAGCTCAAGGAGGAGCTGGAAAATCTTCGCACCGAACTCGAGCGCGCACAGCGCCGGGGCGAGCTGGGCAAGGCGAGCGAGATCCAGTACGGCCGCATGCCCCAGGTGGAAGCAAAGCTGACTGAGTTCGTCAAAAACTCCGAGGCCGATAAGAAGCCGCGACTGCTCCGCGAAGAGGTAACCGAAGAAGACATCGCACAGGTCGTGGCAAGCTGGACCGGGATTCCGGTGTCACGCCTGCAAGAAGGCGAGAAGGAAAAACTCGTTAAACTCGAAAGCCATTTGCATCGGCGCGTCGTGGGCCAGGAAGCGGCCATCAAAGCGGTCGCCAATGCCGTGCGTCGCGCGCGCGCCGGGTTGCAGGATCCGAATCGCCCGATCGGTTCGTTCATTTTTCTCGGACCGACTGGCGTCGGTAAAACCGAACTCTCGCGCGCTTTGGCGGAATTTTTGTTCGACGACGAGCACGCCATGATTCGCATCGACATGAGTGAATACATGGAGAAGCACACCGTCGCGCGATTGATCGGCGCGCCTCCCGGTTATGTCGGTTACGAAGAAGGCGGGCAACTGACCGAAGCGGTTCGTCGGAAACCGTACTCAGTCATTCTTTTCGATGAAATTGAGAAGGCGCATCACGACGTCTTCAACGTGCTGCTCCAGGTTCTCGATGACGGCCGGATCACGGACGGGCAGGGGAGAACGGTCGATTTCAAGAACACCGTTATCATCATGACGTCGAACATCGGTTCACAGTTCATTACCGGGGACGAATCAAAGGAGAATCGGTCCCGTCTGGTGATGGACGCGTTGCGCCAGCATTTTCGACCTGAGTTTCTTAATCGTGTCGATGAAGTCATTATCTTTGACCGGCTTGAGCGACGAAGATCTGAAGAAAATCGTCGAGATTCAACTTAATCGCCTAACGAAGCGGCTCGAGCAGCAGAAGATTACCTTGCAGCTTTCGGACAAGGCGAAGACTCTGATCGCGCGCGAGGGATTCGATCCGGTTTACGGCGCCCGGCCGTTGAAGCGTGCGATCCAGCGCGAGATTCTCGATCCCTTGAGTATGGAGATCCTGGAAGGCAAGATTCGCGAAGGCCAGACTGTGCGGGTTGATCAGCGCGACGGCCACCTGGAATTCAAGACGAGCTAGCGGAGAGCGGGTCTAACGCGTGGTCCGGACGGGATCAATTGCTCTAAAATAGCTCCCAATTGCCGTTGAGTTCTGTTCTAGTAAGCGCACAACGGCACACTCATGAAGCCCTCCATCACGGTCGATTTTCTTCGCGGGATCCTTTTCGCCTACGTGGCTTATCATTGCTACCTTTTCATCAACGCCTTGTGGATCGGGTTCTTCCCGATCTTTCAACCACTTCAGGCTGGCAGTTCGGCTTTACTGCTCACCGTGTATCTCATCCTTTTCGTTGGCCTGCTCTTTCGGCCGGCGCGTTCGGCCAAGCCGGTCTTCATATTTCTTTCGCTATTTTGTCTTCTTCCAATTGCCTCGGGATTGGTACTGGCTCAACTACCCGCTCAGTTCTCTCCCGCATTCGCCCTTCACCATGCGATTCTTTATCTCGCTCTTCCTGTCGATGGCGTTCGCGATGATTGCTTACGTTCATTATCGGGCGCGGCAGACCGCTCAGACGGTCTAGTCATAACGGCGCCTCTCGCCGATGACTTCCAATTCCGATAGTTCGATCGCGAAGCAGCTGCGGGGTTTCGGGCCGGTTGGGATCGTTGCCATCATCATCGTTCTCGGCGGCACCTTCGTTGTTACCGTGCTCGGCACGGCCCTGGTGCTGGTTTGGGTGTGGTTGTCAGGCACTCCGTGGCGCGAGATGGGATTTGTTCCTCCGAAGAGTTGGGTTCGAACCGTCATCATCGGCTGCCTCTTCGGAGTTGTGTTCAAGCTGGTCATGAAGGCGATCGTTATGCCGCTGCTTGGCGGCCCCGCCATCAATCCGGCCTATCATTATCTTGCCGGTAATAGCGCTGCGCTTCCCGGGATGCTTTTCACGGTCATTGTCGTCGCCGGCTTTGGCGAAGAGGTCCTTTTCCGAAGCTACATGTTCGAGCGCCTCGGAAAGCTGATCGGGTCTAGCCCCTGGTCAAAGGGCCTCATCATTCTTGTCACTTCTACTTTGTTCGGGCTCGCGCATTACACCAGTCAGGGAGTTGCCGGGGTCGAACAGGCGGTGATGACCGGCCTAACATTCGGGACAATCTTCGCCGTCACAGGCAGTATCTTTTTGCCGATGATCATTCATGCGGCCTTCGACGTCGTCGCGGTTGCTATCATTTATTGGGACATCGAGGAAAAGGTCGCGCAGCTCGTGTTCAAGTAATCCGCGGGTTCCTATGCTCCTGCCTGCCACCGGCGAATCGCGTCGATTGGCCAGAGAAGCATCAGGACATTGAGCGCGAGATTGTCGCGAATCAGCCAGAGCATCAAGAGCTCCACCGTCACGAAGAAGGCCACGGACCACCACAGGCCGAGCTTGCGCGCGAGATAAAATCCGAAAACGAAGCTCACGATGTCACCGAGCGAATTGGCTATCGAGTCGCCTGTGTAACCGAGCGACACGGTGGCTTCACGGTAACGATTGATGATGATGGGCGAATTTTCGAGCATCTCCCAACTGATCTCGATTGTCGCGGCAATGGCGGCCCGGACGTTCAGGCTCAACCGATGTCGAAAGAGCCAGAGCAATCCGAAGAAGAGGATGCCGTGAAGAATGTGGGAAAAGCTGTAGGCATCGAAAAGGTGCTGCGAATTGTGCTCCGATTGGACGACGAACGAGATCGGGTACCAGTGCCCGCACTTACACCACCAGATCCGGCCTTGCCAGCGGAGGTAGATGATCGCGAATGCCAGCAAGCCCAGGACGAAAGCGGTCGGTCGCGAAAAGATCGGGCTGCGCGCCGTGGAATCGTCGGTCATGACGGTGTGAGGCCATAATCGCAATCAGGCGTCGCCGACCCAAGCGGAAACCAGCGAGGGGACGCTCTATTCGTCGAAGCCCGAGATATTGACGACCTTGCCGTCGCGGATCAGGGCAGAATGCGATTTCGGAGTGTCGCCGGGATGCGGGCGCGAATTGAAGACGACAAGGTAGCCGTAAACATGGCGGCCCTTTGGCGTTGGCAAATCCGACGGTTTCGGCTCGGCTTGCCATTCCAGATGAGTGGAATGTTCTGGGACGTTCCCCGCGATCCAAGTGGTGATGATTTCTTTGTAATTAGCGGGATAATCTCCGTAAGTCGGCGATGGCGCTTGGTTTGGTGATGATTCTGGTGTCGGCGAAGGCGCAGGGGCTGATGCTTCTGGGATCCGCGAAGGCGTAGGCGCCGGCCCTTGATCTTTGATCTCGTCACTCGCGGCAGGTGACGACGAAGGCGATGGCTCCATAGGGGCTGCGGCCGTGCTCACGTCTCCCGGTTTCACTGCCCGGGTCAAAAGATCCGCCAGGCGCCATCCCGCCTTATGCAATTCTTCGCGAACGACGCCAGCCGACCAATCTCTTGTAACTCTCTTTCGCTCCCGGCTTCTCATCGGCTTCACCCACCGCAACGACACGATCTTCCTGGGGCATCGGTCGAACATCTTTGAATTCGAGGCGGTCGTGAGCCTCCTTAGCGATCGGTAAAATCTCATTCGCCCAGACTTCGCCGGCGTTCCGCGGTTCCGTTCCGGACGGCAGTTTCCAGTTTTTGGGCTCTTGAGTTGCCATATCATGCGCCAGTGTCGCTTTGGCTGGATCTATAATGGCGTACTTCTCGTCTTTCATCGTACCCTCCGGTACGGGCGGCAACAAGGCGGCTACCGTGTCGTTGTCCCAAAAGCCGTGCAATTTCTTTGTGTGATTCACGTGCCCCGAGGGCGGATCGCCTACCACCCGTAACTCAATGGTGTTGCCCCCTTCGTCGGCCACGGCGTCCTTATCCTTGTCCGGATCATCGATGTGTCCATCCTTGTCGAAGTACTCCGCGCCAACGTGGAGCGGTTGGTGAATGTCGCCCAGGTAGTGCGTCAGCAGAATGACTGGCGATTGGCTTGGTGATCTTGCGGTCGTTGTTCTCCGGGATGCGACCCTGCAAAACATCGACGCAGTAGGCGATCATGTGAACGATATCGTATTTGCTTCGCCCCTTTTCACCGTCTTTGTAATTCTCGGTCCTCGCTACCGGGACGTCAGTGTAATGAAACCAGTGATGTGATGGGTTTGGAGAATTCTGGTCGTGGGTTGGCTGATTCGCGCGCCAAAAATCGCGCAGCTGGGCATCGATTTTCGGATGAGCGGAATAATGAAAAATGTGGGGATCGTCTGCGCCCTTTTTATCCCAGCCTTTGATTGAGTCTGGAATCACGGCAACCTTCTCGAGAGAAAATCCGTCGAGGAGTGCGCTGACTGTCTTCCCCGTCGGTGTATCTTTCAGGCGCTCATCAGCGATTTCGCCAACCATTTGGTGACCCGTGTCGCCCGTAGGCGAAGGCGCACACCGGCAACAAGAAAAGAACGAGTGAGGGGAGGGTCAGGAATATTTTTCGCATGGCCGGAATTCCGGAACCTCATGGGCCCGGGAGCAAGACCCTTCCGCTTCGCAGACGGCTTTGTCAAAGGAGGGGCGGATCGTGCCCGCCCCCGGGTGCGCTCCAAATGAACAAGGAGCGGCGACTTCCAGTCGCCGGTTAGTTAAACGGCGGTTAGAGACCCCGCTCCTTGAGTCGCGCGCGGCGGACGACCTTTGATCCGATAATCACGGCGATCGTTAGGCCAGCGATGGCGGCCGAGATCGGTCCAGGAAGATCTCCATGCCGCACATAGAAGGTCAACTCATCGCCGGAAGGCACTTGGACTTCGTCGCACAAAATGCCTTCGCCAAAAGTGCTGCCGCGATCGTCCCTCAATATCTGCGAAACCCGCCCGAGTTCGTTGACAAAACAAGTCACTCCCGTGTTGGCGGCCCGCACCATCGGGCGTCGCGTTTCGACACAGCGGAAAATCGCGTGCGCCAGGTGCTGCAGAGATCCGGCAGAGTGAAGAAACCAGCCATCGTTGGTGACGTTGACGAGCAAATTCGCGCCCGGATGGCCATGGGCCGGTAGAACAAAATGCCGGGTCAACTCCCCGATGCTATCTTCAAAACATATCAACGGAGCGACGCGCACAGCCGGAGTCGTTAGTTGAAACACCGTGTAGTCGGTCCCGACATCGAAGTCCCCCGGAACCT
Organism: uncultured Verrucomicrobiae bacterium; assembly: GCA_963824205.1. Classification (GTDB taxonomy): domain Bacteria; phylum Verrucomicrobiota; class Verrucomicrobiia; order Chthoniobacterales; family UBA10450; genus JBBRDU01. The sequence continues at coordinate 2,525,694 of CAWGOG010000001.1, forward strand.
GGTCGCCGATAATTCGCGCGAGAAGAGGAATGGTATGGCGTCCAGGAATGTATTCGCCGAACGGAACGAGATGCAGCTTGCGATAGAGTTGAATGTCGCGGCCCGAATCCGAGACTAACAAGGCCGCGTTGTAGGCGCGTCCGGGCTCTTCGTCGATCGTGCCAAGCAAAATGTCGATTTTGTTTTCGGCGGAGAAACCCGTGACGAATTGGTAGCTGGCCTCATCTTCCAGGACCGGACCCGGCATGGAGCTCTCCGGCCAGACAAGCAAGATCGGGGCGCGGACTCGTATTCAGCGCGAGCTGACTGAGTCGTCGAAATTGATCGAAAATCCGCTGGGAGAACTGGCGGTCGAACTTTTCCGCTCGCGGAATGCCGGCCTGGACGGCGGCTACGCGGATCGGATGAGAGGGGCGTGGAATTCTGGCCGCGTGCCATCCGAAAAGAATCAGGCCAACGATGCCGAGCATGGTGAAATTCAGGTCCCAATGAGGACGCATCACGCGCGTGCGCGCTTCCACGATCAATCGGCGAACGGTCGTGACAGCGATGACGTTTGAAAAAGCGACCACGAAAGACAGGCCGAGAACGCCGGTGTATTCGGCGACCTGGATAATGATCCAGTTTTGGTGCAGAGCGATGCCGAGCTCGTTCCAGCCCCAGCCTGAAAATACCAGGCCGCGAAGCCATTCCGTAGTGACCCACGCTGCGGCGATCACGAAGGCGAGAAGCAGATTGCGCCATGATTGCAACCAGGGAACCGAAGGCATCGGCTTCTCCGGGGAGCCTCCGCGGGCGGATTGCAACATTACGGACCATTTGTCCTCGCCCTTCGCCACGGCGTTTGCCGTGTCGGTTCGTGGCCTAACCAATCCGCAAAACCAGGCCCAGAAGGCGAAATAGATGGCCATGTAAAACTGAAGCAGGAACCAGCCCGGCACGGTCACTGTGGTTAGCCACGAAAAAACGGTCCAGAAAAAGACCAGACCGGATACATAACCGAGCGTGAGGTTGCGCAGCCATCGCCATCGGCCGGGCGTTCCGGAAAACCAAACCGCGCCTAACAAAGGGCACAGGCAGATCCAGCAGAGCCAGGTTTGGTTGAATGGCTCGAAGCAGGCCGCGTAAAGAAAACCGCCGGCGACGGCTGCCAGCCACGGCCAGAGCCGCCGCGCTATGCTCCCGATGTTCACCTTCTCAGCCGCGGCGTCGACGGCGACGATCGTCTTCCTTCCGGGCCTGGGGACGCATGGCATCCTTCAGGTCCCGGGAATAGGAGGGGTTCACCCGAAAAGAAGAGCGTTCGACTTCCTCCATCTTGGAAACGTTGACCTTACTGCAGAGCACGAATCCCTGGGCCATCAGGCCATCAAGGGTGTCGAGAAATTCCGCGTTTTCCATGGAGTTTGAGCGCTCGATTAACATTTTGCCGCTTGTGGCGGTGCCGCTCAATCCGAGAGTTTTCAGCATGGTGATTTCGCCGCCGCTTAGTTTGATATCTTTGCTCACGAGAATTTAATTAGGCTGGTTCGGAGGCGCTTAAGCGCCCTGCCGCATCCTGTTCGAGCCATTTCCATACCTTCTCCAGGCGCGCTGAGACCTCGGTCTTGATCGCGCTCAGCTTCGCCGGTTCAAATTTTCCGGCGGTCGGTTGTTGCTGGGCAAACATGTAATACTTGATCTTCGGTTCGGTCCCCGAGCCCCGCACCGCGATACGAGTTCTGTCAGCCAGTTCAAAGATGGACATCTTTTCTTTAGGGATAAGGTCGCCTTCCACATCTTTGATCGTGTCGGTCTCGAAGTTTGTGATTCGCGTTATCTTCGAGCCGGCGATCTCAACTGGCGGCTTGGCCGCATACGATTGCACCAGCCGCGCAATCTTCGCTGCGCCTTCCGCCCCTTCGAAAACCAAAGCCGCATTCTTTTCGGCAAAATATCCAAGCTGACTGTAAATCTCATCCAGCAATTGATCGATCGTCTGGCCGCGCGATTTTGCGTAAGCCGCCACTTCGCAAAACATGATGGCCGCGCCATTGCCGTCTTTATCGCGTACAAAATCCGCGCCGCTGTACCCGTAACTCTCTTCGCCGCCGAATACGTAGAAGCTCGAGCCGGCCAGTCGCAGCGTGCGCGTTTCTTCCTCCGGCTTCTTCACATAACCTTCTCGCGATTTCGGAGGCAGCGCGGCTTCGTACTTGCCGAGTTTGGCGCCGATATACTTGAACCCGGTGAGCGTTTCCACGCAGCGAAGACCGAAACGTTCGGCGATGGCTTTCTGCAGGTCGGTGGTTACGAAAGTCTTGATGAGAACACCACGCGCCGCGTTCTCTTTCGTTAGGATGCCTCGGTCAAAAAAAGCTTGAGCGCGATAGAAGGCTAACAGCGAACCAATCTGGTTTCCGGTCAGGAGCGTCATTTCGCCTGACGGCGTGCGCACCGCAACCCCCATCCGGTCGCAATCGGGATCCGTCGCGATGACCAGGTCGGCGCGGTTTTTGTTCGCCAGCTCAATCGCCATTTCCAAGGCTTCGGCATTTTCCGGATTGGGCGATCGCACCGTCGGAAATGCGCCATCGAAGCGGCTTTGTTCCTTGACGATTTCAAAATCAAAACCGAACTCGCGTAGCAAAGGCTCAATGATGACGCCGCCAGTTCCGTGGATCGGCGTGTAAACAATCCGCAGAGATTTCGCTTGCTCGAGCAGGGGCGGATTGATGATCAGGGTTCGAAGCCGTTCCATGTAGGCCGTGTCGATTTCCTGCCCGAGAACGGTCACCTGGCCTGGCTGCTTCGGCTTGGTTTCGGACCTTTCGGTCTGAATGGCGTTTACCCGCGCAATGATTCCGCCGGCGTGCGGTTCCACCACTTGTGCTCCGTCGGAGAAGTAGACCTTGTAGCCATTGTCGTGTGGCGGGTTGTGACTCGCAGTGATGACCACGCCGGCATCGGCCCCGAGATAACGGACGGCAAAGGAGAGTTCCGGCGTTGAGCGCGGACCCGTGAAAACAAATGCATCGCATCCATTTTCGGCGGCAACGCGTGCCGCCAGCTCCGTGAAAGCTTTCGAGAAAAATCGCGTGTCGTGCGCGATCGCAAGGCGCGGAGGGCGCTCGATCTCTTGTGAGCCTAACCACTCGTGCAGATAGGCCACCAGCCCCTGGGTGGCGCGGCTGATATTGAAAAAATTCATCGCGTTCGTGCCGACGCACGGAAAATGCGGTGGCATCTGCCCATCCAGCGCATGCTCTGATTTTCCCCACTCGCTTGGGGCAACGATTTTTCCGATGGTTCGGCCACGCAGGCCGCCGGTGCCGAACGCCAGGGTCTTGTAGAAACGGTCGTTGAGTTCGGTCCAGTGGCCGCCCTCGGCGAGTTCAGTGATCACACGCAGATAGAAATCATCCGCGGCGGCGCGGAGCAGCGTCTCGATGTTGGTCGCTGAAGACGGCAGCAACTCGCCCGCTTTCACCGCGCCGGCGATCTTTGCTTTCAGGGAGTGCTCAGACATTCCGGCCCAACTTTGCGGTGCTGGTTGCGTTTGCAAGCGGCATTACGGGCGCAGCCCTCACCCTAACCCCTTTAATTCATTTGCTCCCGCTCAGCTCACCCGCGGCCCCGCAGGTCACCATCCATTCGGAGCGCTCCCAGTGCGCACGTATTCCCTTCTAAAAAGGGCGAGGGCAAAAAGCCGTCGCGCTGCGGCCTGCTGTTTTTCTTCCTCGCCCCGCAAGGCGGGGAGAGGATTGAGGTGAGGGGTTTTTTGATTGTATGCGTCTCTCGACTATGACCCGAGCGCAGTTGCTTCCGAAGCAAGCTGGTGACGCAGAGAAGGTTCTTTGGCGTCGCCTGCGAAACCGCTGTTTCTCAAAGTACAAATTTCGTCGGCCGCATCCGGTAGAACTCCCTCATCCTTCCGAGAAGGGCGAGGGGAAAGAAGCGGCGTGTCTAAGTGCGCGCGAGTCCAATGGAGGGTCGAGCTCCTGCGAGATCGCGCACCCGGCGTCGCTGGAGCTCCGCCCTCCATTTTACCCAGGAGTTGTGCGACACCCGTTGTAAGTTCTTTCTTCCTTGCCCCGCGAAGTGGCGAGAGGACTGCCCTGCCGCGCCGCAGCCTTGGGGAACGCGGGAGGTGAGGGGAACTCCGTTTGTGGCGGCGATCTACGACCGTCGTAAACTTCGCATCTGATGATGCGACTGCCTAACGGCGTCAAAAATTGACGCTGAAAAGCGGCAGATTGCTGCAACGCAGCTCCGCGATGACGCGCTGCAGAGAGCGTGTTCGGTCTTTGACCCGCTGCTCAAGGAGAGCTTTTTCATCGCGCAACGCACGATAAAGAAAGCGTAGCCCGAGCAACGCTTCAATCCGGAGAGTCAGCTCAACGACATCAAATGGTTTGCACAGAAAATCGGTCGCGCCGGCGGTGAGCGCCTGGCGGCGCGTTTCCGGGCTGGTATCAGCCGTCAGGACCATGATCGGAGTGAATGCTTCCGCCGGAATCATATAACGCAGCCCTTGCAAAACTTCGTAGCCGCCGTCGTGCGGCATGCGCCAGTCGAGCATGACCAAGTCCGGGTCGTGGTAGGAAAACTGTGAAACCGCCTCCCGCGAGTCGCTGACCTGGAGGACGTTGGCGTAACCGTCGTCCCGCAGAATCGTCTCAAAGAGACTGAGATTCGCGGCGTCATCGTCGATTACGAGGATCTTGCCTTTTTTGATCGCGTCCGAAGCCATGGGTCGGGGTTTAGGCACCCCTCTAAAGCAGGTTTGATGCGTCCAAAGCCAGGAAAATGTCTTGTTTTGAGCAGCGCAGCTTGCGGGCACCGGTCCCAGATGCGATCAGCTCTCGACGGTCTGTGCCAAGATGAGTCCTGCCCTTTTTCTGACAACGGCGTTTATCGTGGGTTTCGCGACCGGGCTCCGAACGTTCACGCCCCTTGCGTTCATTTGTTGGGTGGCGGTTTGGGGCTGGCTGCCGCTGGCCAGCTCACGGCTGCACTTTCTCGGGACGGCCACGGGCGCGACGATTGTTTCCGTTTTGGCGCTCATCGAACTCATTGGCGACAAGCTTCCGAGGACGCCAGGCCGGACTTCAACGGGCCCGCTCAGCGCAAGAATTCTGATCGCATCGTTTGCCGCCGCGGCGCTTTCCATAGGCATGGGGCAATCGTGGATCGCCGCGATCATCTGCGGCGCGGTCGCCAGTGTCGCCGGCGCCTTTGCCGGGTTTCGTTATCGCACTTGGATCACGAAGAAGATCGCGTTGCCCGGCTGGATCTTCGCGGTGGCAGAGGATTTCGTGACCATTGGCCTGACGCTGGTCGCCTTTCGACTTCTCTTCGGGAGCGCTTAGCGCCCGATGTCTTCGTTCCAGAGCTCCGGATTCGCTGCGATGAAGTCGCGCATCATTTCGTAGCACTCGGGAAGATCGAGGTTAACGACTTCGACCCCGTGCGCCTTCATGAATTCTTCGGCGCCGGCGAAAGTTCGATTTTCGCCAACGATCACTTTCTTGATGCCGAATTGGACGACAGCGCCGGCGCACAAATAACAAGGCATCAAGGTCGAGTAGAGAACGGTATTCTTGAAATTGCCGAGGCGGCCGGCGCGCCTCAAGCAATCGATCTCGGCGTGCGTGACCGGATCGCTTTCCTGGACACGTTTATTATGTCCTGCGGCGATGAGTGCGCCGTCTCTGGCCAACGCCGAACCAATCGGAATGCCGCCCTGGCTTAATCCTTTGCGGGCCTCCGCGATCGCCGCCTGCATGAATTCGTCATTCGTCGGCATGAATCTGATCTTTAATTAAGGCACCCCTCACCACAATCCTCTCCCCGCGTTGCGGGGCGAGGAAGAAGAATGTGCAATCGGTACGCTTCGCGTCTATTCCCTCGCCCTTCCCCAGAAGGGAGAGGGTTAGGGTGATGGTTGTTCTAGCCGTATCAAATATCCAGGACAGCGGCGAAACTCGCCGCCCTACAGAGGAAGTCCGTTTCTCCGAACCGATCTATTATTTACAAGGCCCCGGGACCGGAATGACGAACTTCCCGTCCTTTTCAGCGACGAAGCTTTCGCTTTTGCTGTTCCCTGAGCTCGCGCCGTCTTTCATGCTGACCTCAACGATTAGCTTTTTCGTTGGCTTAAGCGGCAGACAAACCTTGCCGCCGCCAGGTGATTCCTGAGCGCCGGAAGCTTTTTTGGCGTCCTCTGCGGGCTCGAGCGCTCCCAGCACGTACGCGGCGGCGTCGTCGCGGAACTCGTGATCGCCGGCCATCGGATCCTGTGGCGTCATGTCACCACCTCCGGAGCATCGCCGAGCACCAGGCGCATCTTCGTCAGGCCCAGCCGCATCCGTCCTTTCACCGTACCGCTGGGCAAAGCCAGCATGTCCGCGATCTGGCTGTGGGTGAAGCCGCCGAAGAAGGCCAGCTCGATCACCTTGCGCTGCTCGGCGGGAAGCTCCCCGAGCGCCTTGCGGATCTGTCGGGCCTCGTCGCGGCGCTCGACCTCGGCGTCGGTCAGCTCGGGCGAGGGCACCCGCTCCGCGGCGCCCTCCTCGCCGACGTCGTGACCCCCGCGCGCGCCCTCGCGGCGGAGCACGTCGATCGCCCGGTTGCGGACGACGGTCAGCACCCACGTGCGCACGCTCCCGCGCGTGGCGTCGTAGCGGGCGCCGCTGCGCCACAGCGACACGAACGCCTCCTGGACGATGTCCTCGGCCATCGTCTTGCGCCCGCACATGCGGTACGCCAGCGAGAACGCCGCGCCCGAGTGGCGGTCGAACACCACCTCGAACGCGTCCGCCTCCCCCTGCCTGACCAACTGCATCAGCTCCTCGTCCGCGAGCGCGCGGACGTCGGCTTGCCGGGAACGGCGGTTGGATCGGAAGACAGACAGTGCGGGGTGCATTGGATCACGTGCGGCGGTCGTCGAACCGGGCAGCTCGAAGACCCGCCTGTCCTTAGTACGCATCCGCGCGCGAACAGATCACCGGCGACGACCCGCGACCGCCCACCCGCGACCGCCGTGGTTGACTGTGATCGGTGGAGTTCGCCTACGTCCTGCGGCCGGCGTTTGACCAGGCATTCATGGAGCGCGCCACCGAACGCGAGCTGCGCGTGTTCGAGGAGCACGGCGAGTGGCTCGAGGCTGGGTTCGCCGAGGGCCGCGTGCGCTTTCCGGGCGCTGCTACGACGGCCCGTTCGGGATGGTCGTGATCGAGGCCGACGACGAGCCCCATGCGCGCTCGCTGATGGAGCGGGACCCGTCGGTGCGCGAGGGCGTCCAGGCCGCCGAGCTGTACCCGTTCAAGACGTTCATCTCCCGCGAGCACGGCCCGAACGACTGACCGCTGGCCGCGGCTCCATCCGGGCCCTGTGCAGGATTGATGCAGACCCGGTGGCGGATTGAGCCGAACGCGTCTTGTTCCGTCGCAGGGCCCCGGCTCTAGCGTGTCGGTTCCGTCCGCACCCGTCCTACCGTGGGGGGTTCAAAGCGCATGAGACAAGGAGCCGAACGTAGATGAGCGAGCAGCAGAAGGCAAGCGCGAAGTCAGGCGCCACGCCTGACGCAAAGTCCGACGCCAAGCGGCAAGCTGCCCTCCAGGGCGCCCTGACTCAGATCGAGAGGCAGTTCGGCAAGGGCACCGTCATGCGCATGGGCGATCCCGGCGCCCGGGTTGCGGTGGACGCGATCCCCACCGGCGCGCTGTCGCTCGACCTCGCGCTCGGGATCGGCGGCGTCCCCCGCGGCCGGATCATCGAGATCTTCGGTCCGGAGTCATCGGGCAAGACGACACTCGTCTACCACATCCTCGCCGAGGCGCAGAAGCTCGGCGGGGTGTGCGCATTCATCGACGCCGAGCACGCGATGGATCCGCTGTACGCCCAGCAGATCGGCGTCAACATCGACGAGCTGCTGGTCTCGCAGCCCGACTACGGCGAGCAGGCGCTCGAGATGGTCGACATGCTGATCCGCTCGGGGGCGGTCGACGTGATCGCGGTCGACTCGGTCGCCGCGCTGACGCCGCGGGCCGAGCTCGAGGGGCAGATGGGGGATCAGAGCGTCGGCGCCCAGGCGCGGATGATGTCTCAGGCGATGCGCAAGCTGACCGGGAATCTCAACCGGACCCAGACCCTGTGCGTATTCACCAACCAGATTCGCGAGAAGGTCGGCGTGATGTTCGGATCCCCCGAGACTCAGCCTGGCGGGCGAGCGCTGAAGTTCTACTCGTCGCAGCGACTGGACATCCGCCGAATCGAGACGCTCAAGGACGGCGCTGAGGCGGTTGGCAATCGCGTGCGGGTCAAGGTGGTCAAGAACAAGGTCGCGGCGCCGTTCAAGCAGGCCGAGTTCGACATCGAGTTCGGCAAGGGGATCTCGAGCTCCGGCTGCCTGATCGACTACGGCATCGAGCACAACATCATCACCAAGTCCGGCTCGTTCTTCTCCTACGGCGAGGAGCGGCTCGGCCAGGGGCGAGGCAATGCGAAGTCGTTCCTCGACGAGCACCCCGACACCGCCCACGAGATCGAGGTCAAGATCTACGACGCCCTTGGGCTCAGCCGCGATCTCGTCAAGCCTATCGAGGCGCGCGAGGAGCCGGCGCTTGCGGCGGTAGAGGGCGCTGGCCGCGGAGGGCCGGGCAGCGTGGGCCGCCGAGCGCAACACGTTCGGTAACGCTCGTGTTCGGCACCGACGATCGGCTTGCGCACGCGCTGGGACTCGCCTACCGGTACCTCAACCGGCGCGATCGCACCGAAGCGGAGATGCGGGCGCACCTGGAGAGCAAGGGATGGACTCGGGCGCGATTGAGCGGGCGATCGCGACCCTCGACGAGCAGGGCTACGTCGATGACGCTCGCTTCGCACGGCTGTTCGCGCAAGACAAGCGCGAGCTCGAGGGGTGGGGGAGCGAGCGGATCGAAAAGGGGCTTGTGGCCCGTGGGATCGAGAGGGAGCTGATCGCGACCGCGCTGGCCGACGAGCCCGCGGGCGACGAGCTCGACCGGGCGCTATCGCTGCTGAGTCGCCGATTTCCCGCCCGGTCCGCGATCCGCGCGACCGCGACCGAGCGCTCGGCGTCCTGCTGCGCAAGGGTTTCGGGACCGAGCTCGCGCTCGAGGCCGTTGCGGCCCACGCGCGCGCGACGCCGCGGTAGTTGCGGTACGTTGCCTCCCGCACGGAGGTAGGACGCCGACATGACTCGCCTGTGCAGCCCACGCGGATTGGCCGGGGCGCTCGCCGCGCTGACCGTGCTCGTCCTCGCCGCCGCCGCGCATGGCACGAGCGCCACCATTATCGAGGCAGGACTTCGCAGCACCTCCCGATCTCGTTCACGGTTCCGGCGGCCGTCTTGCGAGGCTGCGAGTTCTCGATCGACGACGAGTGCCCCAACGGCGATTCTGGCGAATCCGCCATTTCGGCTTTCATGCATCAAGGTCAGCAAATCTCGGTTCGACCAGCGATTCAGCTCCTCGGACCCGCGGGCCACCGTCGAGATCAAGGGCCGGATCCGCCGGGGAAAGGTCACCGGGAGGTTGGACGACCGCGTTCATCGCCAAGGAGCACTCACTACTGCAGCGGTAGCACGAACGTCTGATCAAGCCGGAGCACCGCATCTGTCGCGGCGAAGCGACATTCAGCGCGCGCGGATAGCGGCGGTTTGCGCACCTCGCCCGCCAGTACTACGATGTCCGTAGCGAACGAATGGCCCGCGGGCCACTAAAACACCAGCAAATCTTTTAGATATTGGATTCCGGACACAGCGTTGACGGCAATCTCGAATGGGCCACCGGCCCGCCAAGATCGAACCTAGATACCGCCAGCTAGCCGCCGCGTAGAAAGGCGCAGAGTCGCCTTGCCCGGCAATCCGTTCGTGCAGATCGCACGGGCCGCTCGGTCGCTCCCAAAAACGGAAGCAGTGATGCAGGTCCGGGCCTCCGGCTCAGACCATCAGGAGAGGAACGACCATGGAAATCATCGGTGCGGCAGCGCTGATTGCGGTGGGAATCGTGCTCGCAGCGTGCGATGGCCGCATCAGGGACGGCGTAGCCGCCGGCCCCGGCGCGGCGGGCGCCCGGAGCGTCGCCCGGCAGTAAGCGCGAAGGCCGGCGCGGCCGTCGTCGAGGCCGAGGCGCATGGAGCGGACGGCAGCGGTGGCACAGCGAGAGGCCGAGCTGGCCCGCCGTGAGGCGGAGCTCGCGCGCCGAGAGGCAGACCTCGAGCTCGAACGCGAGGGCGTGGCCGGCACGCGCCAGGAGCATCGAGCGGTCGCTCGAACGCACCTCGGGGGGATGTCGGCCACGCCCTCCCGCGTTCGAGCTCGAGGTCTGCCTCTCGGCGCGCCAGCTCCGCCTCACGGCGGGCCAGCCCGGCTTCTCGCTGAGCCACCGCCGCGGTGCGCTCATCGCCTCGGCCTCGACGACGGCCGCGCCGGCGATCGTCGGTTTCGGCGGGGCGACGCTCCGGGCGCCCGCCGCGCGGGCGCCGGCGGCTACGCCGGTCCCGTCGATGGGCAGTACAGCACGGCTGCGACCACGATTCCCGGTGCGAACCCGATGATTTCCATGGTCGTTCCTCTCCTGGGCGGTCCGGGCAGGGTGCCCAGGAGCCTATTCACGTCTTCCGTTTGGGAGCGACCGAGCAACCGTGCGAGGCGCACGCAACCGGATACCGGGATCGGCGCGACAGGGCGCGCCTTCAGGCGGCGGCTATCTGGCGGGTTCTATGTCCGGTGTGGGCGGTCGGATTTGCAGCCCGTGTGAAACTCCGTCAACGCTGATTCCCGGTGTCCAATATCACAAGATTTGCTGGTGTTTTGTGGCCTTTTGGGCCGTTGAGACTCGCTATCCGAATGGTAGTTGCCGGCAAGCATGAGGCGCGCAACCTTGCCGCCATGGCTACGCACGCGCGCTCCGGTCGCGGCGGCGTGCAGCCCCGGGCGCGCAGGCTGGCTGCGCTTGATCGAGAACTTCGTGCTACCGCTGCAGTAGTGAGGTACTCCCCCTTGGCGATGAAAAAAAAACGCTGATCGTGCCGGTGGCCTTGTGATCGGTGACCGTGCGCTGATCTTGGCGTTGGCCTTGCCGGTCTTGGCCTTGAAGTTCTGCTTGACGCTCCCTGCTTGACCCTGAACTTCGGGAAGTTGAAGTCGTCAATGTGCCACAGGTGGCCGCTCGGGCACTTGTCGTTGATCCTGAACTC